>JAHDWB010000002.1 GCA_023382595.1 Anaerolineales bacterium
ATGCCGATTCCACCCCCCATATCTGGGGGGTGGGCTTTTGGAATAACCTTCGATCTGACAAATTTTTGATGACAAAATGGGACTTCCCCCGCCTCACTTTGCGCATTGGGAAGGTCACGTTTGCCTACGCGAAGCGGGATGCCAAAACCAAAGAGACAGTCACCTTTAAGATGACTGTCTCTTTTTAGAAAGTGAAGGATGTGCGAAGAAAAACCTTCGATAGTATCCCCATATCCGGGGCTGGGTTTTTGAAACAAACGTCAGGTTAATTCCATCCCTTTACCACTCGCAGCCCGGCGTCGTGCTGACCCCCGCAGATCTGCCGATGCGTTTATACATCGTCACATTGGTGAACGGCTCACCGAGAATGCCATCGTGAATCGCCCACGAGCGTTTGCGGATACTGTTCGCCGCATCGGGTTGACGGAACGGGCTTGAACCATCCAGGTGCGCGTACAAGTCACCGCCGGGCTGAAACCCCGCGTGGATGCTCTCCATCAGGCGCTTCCCCACTTGGTAGGTAAACCCATAGCGTTCAAAGATGACCGCATTGTGATAGTACAACGGCTCGACGAAATACATGTCATGTCCCAGCGCTGTGACGAATCCCTCGAACGCATCAATGGCTTGACCAAGCAACCGAAGCCCGCGTCGCACCTGACCCGGAGCCAGCCCCGCACCCAGAGCCATTGTCTCCGCCTCGACATTTCTCTTCAAGATCCCGAACTTGGTCGGAGTACCATCCGGCATTTTGTCTACATCAAAGCGGGGAGAGTCGGGGTCATTAAGAATGTAAAGCAGGACGTGAATCTGCCCGTTCATCGTGTCAGTGAGGTGCGCATATAGAATTGGGTCGGGGAAATCGGTCTTGTGGAAGAGCCGCATCTCCACGTCTGTGGAGCCGGATGCAAAACGGAATTGCAGCAGGTTGTATCCCGCTGCAGACGTAAGCGGAGGGATGCTGAACTTCTCCAACAGTTCCTGCGGAATGTACTTCGCGTATAACGCCCGTTTCTCAGGGTCAGGCAGCAGGTTGATACCGCCAATGGTCGAAGGGGACATTTTTTGCTTCCTTCCGGTTATCGTACTCTCATGGCGCGTTCTTTATCGCGCGCTTCATCCCGCTTTGCGATGGTGGCGCGTTTGTCGTAGGCTTTCTTGCCCTTGGCAATGGCGATCTCCACCTTGGCGCGACCGTCTTTCAAGTAAACGCGGGTCGGGACAATCGTCATGCCTTTGATGCGGACATTATTCCACAACTCGCGGATCTCCTTTTTATGGAGCAGAAGACGACGCTTGCGGCGCGGTTCATGGTTGAAGAACTTTCCCGATTGCTCATACGGCGCGATATGCGCCTCCAACAGCCAGGCTTGCTCCCCGTTTTGCACATCCACGTAGGCTTCTTGAATGCTGATCTGCCCGGCGCGAATGGATTTGATCTCCGATCCCTGCAGGGCGATGCCAGCTTCGAACTTTTCGATGAGCGTATACTCGAAGCCGGCTTTACGGTTGGTGGCGATGATCTTGATATTGTCAGTCACGGGATGATTTTAGCATGGAATGATGGAGGCAGATTGCAAGGTGCCTTTCAAGGTTTCACAAGTCACTTTGACTTCGCTGAACGGGTCGCCCCTGCTTTGAAACCCTATCCCCACTTGAGCAGGGCGACCCCCGCGACGATCCTCAGTACGCCGAAAAGGATGAGTGCGGGCGCAAGCCCCATCACATCCGCAATAAGGGGACCGGCAATGGAACTGGCAAGCACTGCAAAGTTGAACATGATGGTGTACCATGCCAAATGCGAGGGTCGGTCGTGCGGCGGGATGTTTTCGAGCATATAGTTGGCATAGGCGCCGTTGACCAGCGCGAACAGCAGACCGCCGATGAAGGAAAGCATGTAATAATGCAGGACGTTCTGGGCAAATGCCAGCATGATCGGATAGGCTGCCATCCCGATGATGCCAAACCCTGTCACTTTTTTGTGCCCGTACCTGTGGACAATGCGCCCGAATTGGATGGATGTCAACAAGACAGAGAGATAATACAAGGCGGTGCCGTTCCCAAGATGGCTGTCGTTCAGGTTGAGGACGCGCACGTTGAAGAGCGGGTAGATGGGGTTGGACAGATAATGAACGAGATGGAACAGGAACAGCGCCAGCACAACGTTCTTGAAATGCGTCCTCCAAATATCGAGGCGGAGGGCGGCGGCAATGCCTCGGGGAGATTCAGGCGGGGTTTCGGGATCAGGTGTCGGCGGGAGCCGAAGCGGAGCAGTATCATCCGGCACGGGTCGAATACGGTAAATGTGGAAACTGCTCATCGCCGCGCCGATGGCTCCGATCGCGAAAACGACCTGGTAGCCTCCGGGGAAGGGCATGGCTTTGAGGAGATAACCAGCGATCAGCGATGTGAGGATGTAGGCGATGGCAAAGGTGATGTTGCGCGTGCCTGCCACGCGCGCGCGGAAACGATCCGGCACGGCTTCGGCGAAGAGTGCATTGAAACCGACACCGAGCGGCGTGAAGGGGATCGCCATAAGGAAGGTGAGGCTGATGAGCGCCCAGATCTGACCCTGCGCGTCGAAGAGCCAGGGGAGGGGGATCCACAAAAAGTATCCGATTCGGAAGGCGATGGATGACCAAAATACGGCTTTGCCCGTGTGTCGTTTGCTGATCCAGTGTCCCGCCGGGATGGCAAGGAACAGGCTGACAATGGCAGATGTGGCAGTGAGCAAGCCGATCTGCAATCCGCTCGCACCGAGACGGGTGGCGTAGACGTTGAGGAAGTTGATGGCGGTGCCGCTAAGTACGCCAAACCAGGCGATGTCGAAATAGAGGTTCCTGAAGTTGGAACGATATTTTTCCGGAATGTCGGACTGTCGAAAAAGATTGAAACGCATAGGCAGGGAATTATATCAATATCCGTTTTTTGTTACTTTGGAAGTTTGGCATGGTTTTGCATTAAGATTGGAAGATGTTCAATCTCAAGCATTACTTTATGCTCGACCCGACCGTCACGTTTCTCAACCATGGTTCGTTTGGAGCTACTCCAAAACCTGTTTTTCGTGAATACCAACGCTGGCAGCGCGAACTGGAAAATCAGCCTGTGGAATTTCTAGGCAGGCGGCATGATGGACTCATGCGCGAGTCGCGGGCAGCGCTGGCAGAGTATCTTGGCACGCAAGCGGAGAATATCGTCTATTCACAGAATGTGACGATTGCTCTCAACATCGTGGCGCATTCACTCAAACTGGGCGCGGGTGACGAAGTGCTTTCTACAGATCACGAATATGGCGCTTTGGATCGAACCTGGCGGTTTCTATCGAAAGAGCGCAGATTTGCCTACATCAACCAGCCGGTAAGTTTGGAATCTCATGACGCTTTCATTGATTCGTTCTGGCGCGGGGTCACGCCGCGGACACGGGTAATCTTTCTCAGCCATATTGCTTCCCCCACCGCAACGATTTTTCCTGTTGCGAAGGTCATTCAACGCGCGCGGGAAAAGGGTATCATAATCATCATTGATGGCGCGCATGCGGCGGGGCAAATTCCGTTGAGTCTTGATGCGCTCGGCGCGGATTTTTACGGCGGCAATCTGCACAAATGGCTATGTGCGCCGAAAGGAGCCGGTTTTTTGTATGCACGTCCCGAGGTGCAGCATTTGCTCAAGCCGCTGGTCGTTTCATGGGGATACGAGTCGCTGACGCCGAGCGGCTCGACATTCATCGATCACCATGAATGGTGGGGCACACGCGATATTGCGGCGTTCTTAAGCGTCCCTGCGGCGATACGGTTTCAACAGGACCATGACTGGGCAAAGGTCCGAAACGCATGCCATCACCTTGCAGTGGAAACTTGGGAACGCATCCATGACCTGACGGAACAAACCCCACTTCACTCCGACCCCAAAACTTGGTTCGCTCAAATGTCAGTCTCCACTCTGCCAGCGGATACTGACATCGTGAGCCTGAAACAAAGGCTGTACAATGAATTTCGCATCGAGATTCCGCTTCTTGACTGGCATGGGAACAAATTAATGCGCCTCTCCGTCCAGGGGTATAACTCGAGGCGAGATATGGATAGATTGTTATTTGTTTTGAAAAACCTGCTTGTTTGAGATTCAAGGTATGATTATTGCATGAGAAAGTCCATCAACTTGATAATATGGCTCCTGTTGTCCAGTTTCGCACTAAGCCTTTCCATTCCCCAAGAAGCCTCTGCGCGCCCGCAGTTTGAGCAGATCTCCTCACCCAGCCAGATGATCGCAGTGGTGAACGGACTTCGCGCATCCTATGGCTTGCCTGCGCTGTCGGTTCACCCGATCCTGATGCAGACCGCCCAATCCCAGGCGGATTACATGGCGGCAACCGGCAATGTGACCCATACGCGCCCCGGTGGAATAAGTTATACACAGCAATTGCTTTCATTGGGATTTCCACTGGCTGGCGATCTCTCACGCGGCGGATTTCGCGCCGAGAACATTATCTACAGCAATGGCTATCTGAACTGGGATGGCGTCCCGCCGGGCTGGCAGGATGCCGCGCACATGAACACCATGCTCTCGCAGAATTTTACGCATATCGGCGCGGGGATTTCGCAGGGGGCGGACAACGCCTTTTACTACGCCGTGGATACGGCTGCCGTCACAAACAGCGGACAGATGCAGGATTCTGCTGGCGACATTCTCACCAGCGTACCGGGTGGTCCCGGCTCGGTTGCGGATGCGAGTCAGTTTATGGTGCCGGTCTCGGTCAGTACAGCGCGCCCGGATGGGGATGTGTTCCATCAGGTGCAATATGGTCAGTCGTTGTGGAGCATTGCGATCACATATGGTACGACCATCAAAAACATTCAGGCGTTGAACAACCTTGGAGACGATCTGATCGTATATCAAGGGCAGGAATTGCTCGTGTTGAAAGCCGCCACCCAGCCCGCGCCGGTTGCAGCAGAGGTCACTGCGGCAACGCTTCAACCCACTGAAATTGTTCCTCCGACGATGACGACGTCTGCCACAGCCACAGCGATTCAAATGGCTGTCGTACCCACTGTCGGGGCGGTTGATGCGAATGCATCCCAGCCTCCCTCCTCGCGGATACTCGTCATCGTGTTGATCATCGCCGCCTTTGTCGGCGCCGGAATGGCGGTCTGGTTGATCCGCGACCCCGGTAGTTCGTAGGAACAATTCCTTGTGCGGGGAAAAGGTATAATCTCCGCTTTCCATTGTGTCTATCAGTAAGAGTTCGAGAGAGGTATTTTTATTATGGATATCGCACTGGCATTGGGCGGGGGCGGCGCCAAGGGGAATGCACATATCGGCGTGATCCGCCGGCTTGAAAAGGAAGGTTATAAGATCCGTTCCGTCGCCGGGACGTCCTTTGGCGGAATCGTTGCCGTCATGTACGCATTGGGCAACTCGCCGGATATGATCCAGAAGATCTTCGAGGACGTGGACCAGAACCACCTTTATGGACGCGACCCGACCGATGGTCCGTCTTTGCTGGGGTTTGCGGGCGTCCGACGGATGATCGACCGTGCATTCGGCGAAAAGATATTTGATGACCTGAAAATCCCCTGTGCCGTTACTGCAGTGGATATTAAGAGCGGCAGTGAAGTCACCCTGTCTGAGGGAAAGTTGGCGGACGCCGTTCTTGCCACCATCGCCCTGCCGGGTGTTTTCCCTGTGCAATATATCAACGGTTGGGAATTGGTGGATGGCGGAGTTTTGAATCCCGTCCCTGTATCGGTGGCGCGCACCTTATCGCCCGACCTGCCGGTTGTGGCGGTGGTACTCAACGACCCGATGGACAAGCCTGTGCATAAATACAGCATTCCCGTGCCGGGGATCATCCCACGGAACATCGCGGAACGCATTACGCGCATCTCCCTTGCACAATCCCTCGATATCTTTCTACGCTCGGTCGATGTCAACAGCCGCGCCGTGGCGCACTTCCGCCTGCAGGTGGACAAGCCCGATGTGCTTATTCGTCCGCAGGTGCATCACCTGAGCATTCTTGACAAGGTCGTCATTGAAAACGTGGCGCAGTTGGGTGAAGAAGCGGTGGAGGAAGTCCTGCCGCAGATAAAACGGGCAGTCTCGTGGCATGCGCGGCTGGGCAGGAAGATCTTCGGAACCAATTAATGAGCCGCGACTTGCGAAAATATATAAAGGATACAAATGTGCGCGTCCTTATCGGCGCGCTCTTCCTGCTTTTTGTTGTGGGACTTGGCTTGATCTGGGCGATTTACGGATTTAGCGCAGCGGTCAGCGGATTTCTCTGCCTGCTGGGCGCATTCGTGCCTATTTTTCTAATTTTGCTTGCCCTTTTTGGGCTGGATTGGATCGTAAAACGTGCAAACCGCGACTGACACGAAATTGATTGAATTCAACGGCTGGACATTGCGCGTCCGCCCGCCACAGGTTGAAAACCCGCGCATATTGATGATGATCCACGGCTGGACCGGGGATGAGAACTCCATGTGGGTCTTCACGCGCGGACTGCCGCCCGATTTTTGGATCATTGCCCCGCGCGCGCCTCACCCCGCAGAGACGAGCGGCTATTCATGGCGTCCGCTTCAACCCGAGACCTGGGGCAGACCCAGCTTCGAACAGCTTTTACCCGCCGCCGAAGGTTTGATCCGCCTCATGGACGAGTACGCCGCCTCGGTCAAGGTGGATGCGTCACAATTCGATGTGATGGGATTCAGCCAGGGCGCGGCAATGGTCAATGTGCTGGGAATGCTTTATCCACAGCGCATCCGCAAAATGGGCGTGCTGGCGGGGTTTGTCCCCTCCGGCGCGGACGAGTATGTAGCGAAGAGATCGCTGGCGGGCAAACAGATTTTTGTGGCACACGGCACGAAGGACGAGATGGTGACCGTCGAGCGCGCGAGAGAATCGATGGACCTGTTGGAGCAGGCTGGCGCGACGATCATGTATTGCGAAGATGAGGTCGGGCATAAATTGAGCGCGAACTGCCTGCGCGCGCTGGAGACCTATCTGCAAGATTAATTGCCTCTAACTGTGATGTTGACGCTGGTTTTGTTTGCAGGTATGCTTGCCGGGTATGTGAGATTTATGAACAAGGTGATTAGATGACGAAGGCAATTTCAAGGCGTGATTTTCTCAAACTGGCAGGACTTGGCTTGGGCGCATTGGCGTTCAAGCCGTTCAAACTTCCCGAACTCGAATATTTTTCAGCGCCCAAGCGGCTGCCGCAATTCCCTGCCAGTGAGATCATCGGGCGGGTGGTGGAACCCAATATCGACCTGCGCAGTCGTCCCACGAACGACCCGAGTTTGAACACATCCATCTCAAAGCTTGGCGCCGACACTCTTGTGGAATGGGGACGCGAAGTGGTCGGAAATGTGATCGGCGGACTTTCCAACCAGAAATATGTGGAAACTCCGCAGGGATATATTTACGGTTCGGTTCTTCAACCGACCCGCAACCGCCCTAACACGCCGGTGACGGAAATGCTACCCGGTCAACCTGGTTTTTGGGCGGAAGTGACCGTTCCGTATGTGGATCTGGCGCACGAAGGCGCCGTCGCTTCCCCCTGGCTGCGTGACCTGATCCTGTTCAACTTCCCGCCGCGCTTGTACTACGGTCAGGTGGTGTGGATCGATCAGGTGCGCACCGTGAACGGTTTTCCCGAGTATCGCTGGAATGAAGGCGCTGGCGGACGCGGATATGGCTATGGCGCGTACGGCGAATTCTTCTGGGCGGACGGCGCAGGGTTTAAGATATTGACCGACGAAGATGTAGCTCCCATCAGCCCCGATGTGGACCCGAACGAAAAGACCATTTCCCTGAATTTGGATTACCAGACCCTTTCCTGCATGGAAGGCAACCGTGAAGTATTCTTCTGCCGCGTCGCCAGCGGATTGAGAGTCTCTGACCCCGCCACGGGTTTGTTGATGGATTATTCCACTCCCGCCGGTACTTTGCTGACCCACTGGAAGATCATCTCGAAGAACATGACCGCCGGTTCGGATGGCTCAGGCTATTCCACGCCCGCCGTGCCGTGGTGCGTCTTTATCAGCGGTGAAGGGGTTGCCATTCACGGCACGTTCTGGCACAGCGCGTTCGGCGAAAAACGTTCGCATGGCTGTCTCAACGTCACGCCGGAGGAAGCCAAGTGGATCTTCCGCTGGACGCATCCTCATGTTTCCCTTGCCGCCGGCGAGATACGAAGTCCCCTGCCTGACCATGGCACCATCGTAAATTCAAAAGAAACGAAATTCTAACAAGAGACCTTATGGATATTTCACAGATCACCGTCTGGCTGGCATTTCTCGCAGGGCTGGCGTCCTTCCTTTCGCCGTGCGTGTTCTCGCTCGTGCCTGCTTATGTCGGCTACCTCGGCGGACGCGCGGCTGGCGCAGGCGACCAGCCAAGCCGCTGGCTTACCTTCTCGCACGGACTGGCGTTCGTGATGGGCTTCAGCGTTATCTTTATCACGCTCGGCGTTGCGGCTTCTTTTGCGGGCGGCTTGCTTTACGACTTGCGTTACTGGCTCGCCAAGATCGGCGGCATTGTGGTCGTTGTTTTCGGTCTGCATATGATCGGCGTGTTTCATATCCCCTTCCTCGCCTACGACACCCGCGTCCAGCAGGCGCCCGACCCGAAACTTGGCTACCTCTCCTCCGCGCTGATGGGCGTCTTTTTCTCGGCGGGATGGTCTCCCTGTGTAGGACCCGTTCTCGGCGCGATCCTGACGCTGGCAGTCAACGGCGGATCGGTCTCCCAAGGCGCGACGCTTCTCTCCTTCTATTCGGCTGGACTCGCCATCCCATTCCTGATCGCCGCCCTCGGCATCGGCTGGGTGAGCACCATCCTGAAGAAATACAACAAGGTCATGCGCTACGTGGAAATTGCCATGGGTGTCGTCCTCGTCATCGTCGGCATCATGCTCTTCACCGGCATCTTCGAACTCATCGCCCAGCAGGGACAATTCTTCTGGATCGATTTCGGCATCTAGCCCCGGCAAATTAAAATCTTCCGCGTCCCGCACGGACATCCTTGCGGGACGCAATCTATTTTAGAAAGAAAACAGGACGCCTTCATGCTCAATGTGACCCTCTACACCCGAAAAGACTGCAAACTCTGCGACGAAGTCAAAGCCGACCTGAACGCGCTGCAGGAGAAATATCCGCACCGCCTCGTGGAAGTGGACATTGACACCGACTCCGCGTTGAAGGAGAAATTCGGGCAGATCATCCCCGTCGTCGAAATCGGTCCCTACAGCCTGAAAGCTCCCATCACACGCCAGAAACTGCAAATGACCCTCGGCGCCGCCTCCGACCGCGTCAACCAACTCGAACAACTGGACGACCCTGTTTACAAATACAAGACCCAAAAATCGCAGACCGTCACCACCGGTGACCGCGTCTCGTTCTGGATCGCGCGCCGCTACCTGTTGATGCTCAATCTGTTCATGCTGATCTATGTCGGTCTGCCCTTCCTCGCCCCCACTCTGATGAAGGTCGGCGCGGAAGCCCCGGCGAGCCTCATCTACCGCATCTACAAACCGCTCTGTCATCAGTTTGGTTTTCGCTCCTTCTTTCTTTTTGGCGAACAGCCTTTTTATCCGCTGGCGGAAGCGGGCGTGACAGGCTACAAGACCTACGAGGAAGTTACCGGCATCGCCAACCTGGGCGACCCGTACAGCATGACCCGCTTTGAAGCCCGCAACCACGTCGGCGACGAGATCATGGGCTACAAAGTGGCGCTGTGCGAACGCGACATCGCCATCTATCTCGCGCTTCTGGGGTTTGGTGTCATTTTCGGTGCGACGGGGCGCCGCTTCAAATCCCTGCATTGGATGCTCTGGCTGATTATCGGCATGGGTCCCATCGGCTTGGACGGCTTCTCGCAGCTCTTCAGTCAATTCGAATGGGAATGGCTGAATTCCCTCATCCCATATCGTGAAAGCACGCCCTTCCTGCGCACGCTCACCGGCGCATTGTTCGGTTTTGCCACCGCCTGGTTCGCCTACCCCAACATCGAAGAATCCATGAGCGAAACGCGCCAGTATTACATCAAAAAATTCGCCGTCAAACAGGCTTCCGAATAATGCCGTTCTATGAACAGAACGAACTGCGTTATTACCAGTTCGATATCTTCCCGAAGAACATTCTCAACGCCGTTCTGACCCGGCGTGGCGGGGTCAGTCCACAGCCGTGGAGTTCGCTCAATCTCGGCGGATCGGTGGGGGATGACGCCGACCATGTGGCGCAGAATCGTGTGCACGTGTTTGAAACGCTTGGACGTAACCCCGCCTCCATCCATGACGTGTGGCTGGTCCACGGCACGGACATTGTCTACGCCGACGCCCCGCGCCTGCCCGGCGCACCTTCCGAGAAGGCGGATATCCTTTTCACCGACAATCCCGAGGTCTCGCTCTTCATGCGTTTCGCGGACTGTGTTCCGCTTTTGTTCCACGACCCAAAGAAACATGTTATTGGCATTGCCCACGCAGGCTGGATGGGAACACTTCAAGGCGTGGCGGGCACAGCCATTCGGGGCATGCAGGAGCGGTACGGCAGCGATCCCGCAAATGTAGTGGCCGGTATCGGTCCATCCATCGGCGTGGATCATTATGAGGTGGGAGAGGAAGTCGCGGCGAAATTTCAGGAGAAATATCCTGAACACGCGGAGAGCATCCTTCAGCAAAAAAATGGAAGTATTCATCTCGATCTGTGGACGGCGAATGCCTGTCAGCTAAAAGATGCGGGTGTGGAGCACATTCAAGTTTCCGGCATTTGCACCGCCTGCAATCTGGATGACTGGTTCTCGCACCGCGCTGAAAAAGGGAAGACCGGCCGCTTTGGCGCGTTGATGGCGCTGGGATAAATGCTTCAGCGTGGATTCTGCTTGGGTTTGTGAAACAGGTTGGAGGT
The DNA here is from genome assembly GCA_023382595.1 of Anaerolineales bacterium. Lineage (GTDB taxonomy): Bacteria > Chloroflexota > Anaerolineae > Anaerolineales > Villigracilaceae > Villigracilis. The sequence goes on from JAHDWB010000002.1 coordinate 10,902, forward strand.
CGGGAATGAGGCGGGGTACAATTAAGGCATGAATGATCTTGTCGAATCCATCCGTGAACGATATTTGAAAACGTTGGGTGTCATCGCATCTGCGGCAAAAAAGGCGGGGCGGAATCCCGATTCCGTCAAGCTGGTCGTGGTGACAAAGGCGCAGCCGCTGGAGGTGGTGCGCGCCACGATCGAAGCGGGCGCGAAGATATTGGGGGAGAATTATGCCGAGGAAGGCGTCATGAAAATTCAATCTCTGCGGGAATTTTCTGCGGTAGAATGGCACATGATCGGTCACGTGCAGAGCCGCAAAGCGCAGCTCGTGGCTGGGAACTTTAACTTGATGCATTCGCTCGACAGCCTGAAACTCGCGCGGCGGCTGGACCGTTTTTGCGGGGAGGCAGGCAGAAACCTGCCCGTGCTGCTGGAATTCAACGTCAGCGGCGAGGAGAGCAAAGGCGGCTGGTCGGCATGGGACGAAACGCGATGGAGCGAACTGCTGGACGAGTTGTCGCAGGTGATCGCGCTGCCAAATTTGAGCGTGCGCGGATTGATGGCGATGCCGCCGCTCGGCGATACGGCAGATTTCTCGCGTCCGTTCTTCCAGCGTTTGCGGCGTTTGCAGGAATTCCTTGCGGCGCAATTTCCGCAGGCGGATGTGTCTGAACTTTCGATGGGAACCAGTTTCGATCATGAAGCGGCTGTGGAGGAGGGCGCCACGTTCGTGCGGGTGGGCACGGCGATCGTCGGCGAGAGAAATTATGGCACGGAGGATAAATGAGTTTTGATGCTTTGGCTGTCATCGTGCGCGTGCTGGCGCAGATGTTCATTTGGATCGTGTTCGGTTCGGTGATCCTTTCTTATTTTATGCCGCCTTACCACCCTGTGCGCGAGGCACTAGACCGCATTGTTGCGCCGTTCCTCGACCCGATCCGCAGGGTTATGCCGCGGGCAGGGATGATCGATTTCAGCCCCCTGGTGCTGATCCTGGCAGTGGACTTGCTGTCGCGGGCGCTGGTCGCCTTACTCCTTTCCTTATAACTGAGGTGAACATGACGAGAAAATATGTCCTTCATGACGGCAGGCGCGGATCTGCGCTGGCAGTGCGGGTGACGCCGCGCGCCGACCGCAACGAGATCGTCAGCGTGATGAGCGACGGGACGATCAAGGTACATCTTGCGGCAGACCCCGCGGACGATAAATCGAATGCGGAGCTGCTTGTGTTTTTGGCGGAAGTATTGGGCGTGCCCAAGTCCCGCGTGGAGATCGTGGCAGGCGAGGCGGGCAGGGATAAACTGGTTTCCATTTTGGATATGGACGTGGAGACCGCCCATCAGCGCATCGTGGCGCACATGGATTGATGCTTGAAATCGAACAAAAAAAGGATGAAGCCGTTTTGGCTTCATCCTTTTTTGTTGTGTGTCGCCTGTTCGTTATTGTTCTCCCGCCCCATACAACCGTTTGTACACCGCATAGATCTCATAAATATTGCGGATGTAATTGCGCGTCTCCTCGAAACGCACACTTTCGAGCAGCAGGTCGGGGTCGTCCCCGGCGAGCGCCTTCCATTGCAGGGTGTTACCCGCGCCGCCGTTGTACGCCGCCAGCATGGCATATGGATCGCCGTCGAACAGGCTGCGGTTCTTTTGGAGATAATACGTCCCGAACATCACGCTGACCTGCGGACGGTACAAGTCCTTTTCGGTGTAGTTGAGCGGCTTGCCAAGTTCCCCGGCGATCTGCGCGCCCGTCGACGGGATGACCTGCATCAGTCCGCGCGCATTGGCGGTCGAGCTGACAAAGCCCTCGAAGAAACTTTCCTGCCGGATGACGCTGAAGACCAGCAGAGGGTCCAGCTCGTTCTTTTGCGCTTCGGGGATGACCAGGTCGGAGAAATAGAAACCATATCGGATGCGGCTGAAATACATCGGCGCCATCATGGAGGCGGCATGGTCGTTGAGACCGGCGATGGTCAGCGTTTGTCTTGCCGCGAAAATGGCGGACCGGTACATTCCAATGTCCAGCAGGTAATTGGTCAGGCGGTAACTGCCGACGGCATCCTGCGTTGTCTCCAGCTGCGAGCGCAGGTCTTCGAATTCGAGTTTCGCCTTTTCGTACAGCCCCAGGTCCCAGTATTCCCTGCCGCGGATCACGCGCGCATCCGCCGCGAGCGGACCGAGCGTGTCGAAGTCCACGTCATCGCCGAGGTTGAAGGTCAGGCGCATCCACCTATCGGCGTCCTCGCGCTCCGCTTCCAAGTCCGGTGTGTAATTGGCAGATGCGGGCGGAGCGAACGGGGCGCGTTCCAACAAAAGGTCGCGCGCACGTTCGCTGTAATATCCGCCCGAGTTGCGGTTCTGACCGTCGCGCCAGGCGTTCAGGGCGGCTTCGGCGTTGCCCAGTTTTTCCTGCGACTTCCCAAGCCACAACAACGCCCGCGATTGCTCCCTTGCCGATGATTCGGACAGCACCAGACTGCGGTTGAAGGCCTCCAGCGCGGAGGCATAATTTCCGTCACGGTAATAGATCACTCCCATCAGAAAAACTGCATTGGCGGCGTTCAGCGTGCCGGGATATTCATTTGCCACGCGCGCCCACGTCTCGGTTGCCTTGTCGTTCTGACCATCGCGCTCGTAGATGCGCGCCGCGCTCATCAGATAATCACTGGCGAGATTGGTGTTCGGCGCCGCCTGCACAAACCCAAGCAAGGTTTCGGCGGCTTTGGAATATTCTCCCTTTTGCGCCCATTCGATGAACGCTCTTTCGCCCCACGCATCGCCCCAGCGCGGATGGTTGGGATAGCCTTCGATGAAAGTGGTGTAATCCGCCAGCGCTTCATCATAAAAACTCAAATTACGGCGCGAAAGCGCGCGGTAATAGTAGGCGGTGCCGTCATTGTCGGCGGGGTTCGACGCGAGATACCGGTCGAATGCGGCGATGGCGACCACGTATTGACCGGCGAAATAATCCACCAGTCCGCGGTCCAGTTCGCTGACCGTCCCGCCCGCATCGAGCAGGGCAACGAGGCTGAGGTAGGAATAATACGAAAGCGGATAGTTCTCCACCGCGAAGAGGAATTTCTCCAGCGCCGCCTCATTCTGACCGAGGTTCTGGTGCACCCGCCCAGCCTCATACGTCGCCTGAGCCTTGATGAAATCGCTCGACGCGCGCGCGATAATGCCGTCGTACAGAGCCAGCGCATCGTTGTATTGACCAAGCTGGGTGTAGCAGGATGCGGCTTTCAGATCAAGATGGATGTCATCGCCGAGCGCCGGAGCCTGAATGGCGGCAGTGTAGGCATCCAATGCCTCCGCAAAGCGTTTCGCGCCAAAGAGCGCATCGCCGCGCAACTCGTTGACGTAGGCATCCAAATGACCGGGACGCAGGGTAAGGTACATCTGCCAGGCATCGGCGGCGGCGGAATAATTTTCCAAGCGGTAATAGATAAATCCCTGCAGGAAATATGCCTGCGCAGCCTGCGGCGATTGTGGATATTCCGCGCTCAGGGTTTGCAGTTCCCGCAGCGTTTCAGTGTAGCGTTCCTGCTCATAATAAATGCGCGCCTGCCCCCATTGCGCCGACGCGCGGATGGACGGATCAGGCGAATCCTGCAATGCGACCGAATAATGCAACAACGCCGTATCGTAGTCGCCGTTGAAGAGCGCGCGGTCTCCCGCGCCGGCGCGCATGGCGGGGATCGGGGTCGGGATCAACGTAGGAGTGAAGGTCGCTTCAGGGGTGGGAGTAAGGCTTGGCGTTCTCGTCCAGCCGGGCGGGATGGCGGGAAGTTCCGGGAGGGCGGAACAGGCTGCGATAACAGCGGCAAGCCAAAGTCCAAGAACGAGGCGCAGGGTTTTCTTCATCCTGTTTTTATACTGGTAAAAGACAGGCGCGTCAAGCAGGGCTATTAATCGCGTTATAATCTTGCCATTAATGTCTGAAAAATACTCCAAAGGATGATGTAATGCGAACTGTATTTTGGGAAAATAATGAATTGAAAATGATCGACCAGCGCATTTTGCCCGGCAAGTTTGAGCTGCTGTCGTACCGCGGACACAGGGACGTGGCGCACGCCATTACGGACATGGTGGTGCGCGGCGCGCCTGCCATTGGAGCGGCTGCCGGTTTTGGGCTGGCGCTGGCTGGATTTGAATCCGCTGCCTCCTCGACCCGTGACCTGCTCGCTGACCTGCAAGCTGCCGCCAACACCCTGAAGGATGCGCGCCCAACGGCGGTCAACCTTGCCTGGGCAGTGGACCGTGTGATGAGCCATGCAGAACAAATGAAAGAGGAAAGAAGCGCTGACGATGTTCGTCAGGCTGTTCTGACGGAGGCGCAGCGCATCGCGGACGAGGATGTGGAGATTAACAAACGCATGGCGGAGCATGGCGCGGCACTGATCGACGACGGCGACACCATCATCCATCATTGCAATACCGGCGCGCTCGCCACCGTCGATTGGGGTACTGCGCTGGGCGTCATCCGCACAGCGCATGAACAGGGCAAAAAGATCCACGTCTTCGTGGACGAGACCCGTCCGCGTTTGCAAGGCGCGCGCCTGACGGCATGGGAACTGGAGCAATACGGCATTCCGTATGAGATCATCAGCGATAATACGGCGGGATATTTCCTGAAAGCCGGCAAGGTACAGAAATGTTTTGTCGGCTCGGACCGCACTGCCGCCAACGGCGATGTGGCGAACAAGATCGGCACCTACATGCTGGCGCTCGCCGCCTTCGACAATGGCGTGCCATTCTATCCTGTCGTGCCAACCTCCACCATCGACCTGTCCCTCGCGCACGGTGACCTGATCCCCATCGAGGAACGAAATCCGCAGGAGGTGCTGGGGCTGGAATTCGAAGGTCAGCGCGTTGCGCCGCAGAACGCCAAAGCGCGCAATATCGCATTCGATGTGACGCCAAATCGCTTGGTGACCGGCATCGTCACCGAGAACGGTGTGGCGTATCCGCCGTTCGATGCAAGTTTGAGGCACATGGTCGAGAAAAAAACCTGATAAACTCGCGGGCTGAAAAACTTTACATTCACAAAAGCCCGTGATAAACTTTCGTCCGTTCGTCATTCCAGCGCACTCCGCAAGGGTGCGCCTTTTTCTGCGAGTTGTGCATGGATATACTACTTACCGGCTCTGTAGCCTACGACTACCTGATGACCTTCCCCGGTCATTTCAAGGAACAAATTCTCCCCGAACGCCTCGAGTCCATCAGCCTTTCCTTTTTGGTGGAGTCGATGTCCAAACAGCGCGGCGGCATCGCCCCCAACATCGCCTACACCATGGCGCTGCTCGGCAAACGTCCGCGCGTGATGGCAACCGTCGGCGAGGACTTTGGCGACTATCGCGAATGGCTGGAAGCCAAGGGCGTGGATACGTCCCTGATGCAGGTCGTCCCCGGCGTGTTCACCGCCTCGTTCTTCGCGACGACGGATAAAGCCTCCGCCCAGATCGCTTCGTTCTACCCGGGGGCGATGGCGCACTCCGCCACCCAATCCCTGAAAGAGTTGGATCCAAAACCCGATCTTGTCATCGTCTCTCCCAGTTCGCCCGATGCGATGATGAAATTCCCAGCCGAATGCCGCGAGCTGGATATTCCCTATCTGTATGATCCCAGTCAGCAGGTCTTGCGCCTCGAAGGCGCGGAATTGGCGCGTGACATGGAAGGCGCGAACTTCCTGTTCTGCAATGATTACGAGTTCGGTTTGATCTCGAAGAAGACCGGTTGGAGCCTCGACCAGATGCTCGAACACGTCAAGGTGCTGGTCATCACGCGCGGCAAAGATGGCGCAGACCTGTACTCCGGCGGCGACACCGTCCACATCCCCACCGTGCCCGAAGATGAAGTGGTGGATCCCACCGGCGTGGGCGATGCCTTCCGCGGCGGGTTCCTTGCCGGTTACTCGCACGGCTTCGATTGGAAATTGTGCGGCGAGATCGGCTCGCTTTCCGCGGTATACTGCCTTGAACAACGCGGCACGCAGAACCACGCCTACACCCGCGAAGAATTTGTCAAACGCTTCCGCCGGCACTTCGATGACGGCGGCAAGTTGGATGTTTTGTTGAAGTAAATTCCATACGTCATTCTGAATGAAGCGAAGAATCACATGTCTTTTCGCAGAGGCTCTTCGCCCCGCTCGGAGTGACATCAACCAAAGAGTTAAATAAAGGAGCACTACATGAGCAATTACGATATTAAAGATATTCAAATGGCAGAAGGCGGACGCCGCCGAATTGATTGGGCGGAGCGCGAAATGCCCGTACTGCGTTCGATCCGCGAACGATTTAAGAAGGAGAAGCCGCTCAAGGGTCTGCGTTTATCCTGCTGTTTGCATGTGACCACTGAAACTGCGAACCTGATGATCACCCTGCAGGAAGGCGGCGCGGACCTTGTCCTGACTGCCTCCAACCCGCTCTCCACGCAGGATGATGTTGCGGCTGCATTGGTGAATCAATACGAAATCCCCGTCTTTGCGATCAAGGGTGAAGACAAGGTTACGTACTTCAAGCACATCCGCGCTGCGTTGGAGCATATGCCCCACATGACACAGGACGACGGCGCAGACCTCGTTTCCTCCCTGTTCTTCATCGAGATGGGACGCTTTGAAAAGCTCGAACCATCCCTCGCTGCCTGGGCAAAAAGCCTGAGCGAAGAAGAACGCAAGCAGATGCTCAAGAACGTCATCGGCGGCACCGAAGAGACCACCACAGGCGTCATCCGCCTGAAGGCGATGGAAGCTGACGGCGTGTTGAAGTTCCCTGTCATCGCGGTCAACGATGCGCTCACCAAGCATCTCTTCGACAACCGCTACGGCACGGGTCAATCCACCGTAGACGGCATCATCCGCGCAACCAACGTCCTGCTGGCTGGCAAGACCTTTGTTGTGGCAGGTTACGGCTGGTGCGGACGCGGTCTCGCTTCGCGCGCGCGCGGCATGGGCGCACATGTCGTCGTCACCGAGATCGATCCGATGAAGGCGTTGGAAGCGGTCATGGATGGCTATCAGGTCATGCCGATGCTCGATGCGGCAAAGCTTGGCGACATCTTCTGCACTGTGACCGGCGACTTGAACGTGCTCGACAAGCACCACTTCGAAGTGATGAAGGACGGCGCATTGGTTGCCAACTCCGGTCACTTTAATGTTGAGATCAACATTCCCTCGCTGGCTGCAATGAGCGTAGGCGAACCCAATCTCGTCCGCCCGTTCGTCGAGCAGTACACCACCAAGGATGGACGCAAGATCAACATCCTCGGCGAAGGCCGCTTGATCAACCTCGCCTCCGCCGAAGGGCATCCTGCTTCCGTTATGGATATGTCGTTCGCCAACCAGGCGTTGTCCGCGGAATACATGGCGAAGAACGCCGATAAATTGGAGAAGAAAGTCTACTCCGTGCCGACCGAGATCGACAACGAGATCGCCCGCCTTAAACTCGAAGCGATGGGCGTGAAGATCGACATCCTTACCGACGAGCAGTTGAAGTACCTGAGCTCATGGGAAGAGGGAACCTAATCGGTTCTGGTGAGCAGGTAATCTATAAAACGAACAGCCCCGCGGATGAAAGTCCGCGGGGCTGTTTTTTCGCTAGTCTGAATTTCAACCGTGTTTAAGGGCAGGAGAAGGTGATTTCCACTTTTGTGGATTTGCCGCCACTGTTGAAAGCTTCCACGCCCATAGTAATCGGCTGTCCGCCAGTGACAAGCAAGGGCGGAATAGGATGAGATATTACATTAGCAGCAGTAGTCCCGCTCAGGTTGGCTCCAATATAGACGTTAAAGCCAGTCTCGTCGTTGGAATTATCCTGCCAGGTGATATTCCCACCAGCATAGTAGAAGCCTGGAGGAGCGCCATTGGTGGTGCATGCCTTGTTTGCACTTAGGTTGGAAGGCGCGGCGGGAGGATTGGGAGTAGACGTAGCTGTCGGCGTCAGCGATGGCGTGGGTGTCGGCGGGGTTGGGTATTCCGGCAGGTTGGCGGTATTCCCGCTGACAGTTGCAAACTGCCCCCACAGCCAGCAGGTGCCGCCGCCCGGCGTGCGGATGATCCAATAGCCGGTGGAGGTGCTCTTGCCGACCACTTCCGCGCTCTGCCCGACGTTCAAACCGCCGATCAGGTCGTATTGGGTGCTGGGTCCCGTGCGGCAGTTCGTGTTCGTGCTGACCGTTACAGTCGGGACGGATGGTGTGGGCGTGGACTCCGGCCCGGCGGTGAATGCCGGTGTGGCGGTATCCAGCGGCAGGGATGGCGTTGCGGTCTCCTGCGGCTGAGCCAGCGCGGTGACGGTCAACGCAAGGTCTGGAGTCGGGGTCAGGTCTTCGCCGCTGGGCAGGTTGCAGGCGGAAAGCGCAGCAACCAACAGCAGGGATAGCAATAGATTGAATTTTCTTTGATACATTTCTCTCTCCTTTTGAAACGATTATGACATAACTTGATGGGAGGTCAAGCGGACGGGTGTGCGATATTGGTACTATTGACCGAAGGCGGCATCCGCACAGATTCTCAATTCATGGAAACGGAAATGAAAAGAATGACCATCATGTAGAACAGCCAAAAGATGATCAACGCGATCCCGGTTGTGATGATGGCAGCCTTCAATCCCCTTGTCTTATAGAGCGCCGCAAAAAATACGACTCCCAAAACAAGAAATGCAAGCAATGCAAATAGTATGCTGAACGACATGAATTCTCCTTAAATCGGTTGGTACAACGCCGGTATTGTCTCCGAATTTCTATCGTTCGAACGCCGTGCAGACCGCTCCCCACTCATCCATGGACAACGTCTCGGCGCGGCGCATCGGGTCAATGCCAGCGGAAACAAGCAGGAACTCGGCTTCCGCTGTGGAGATGTGAAGCCCCGAAGAGAGCGAATTCCGCAGGGTTTTGCGCTTTTGAGAAAAGCCCGCTTTGATCAATTTGAAGAAGGTATCCAGCATTCCGGTTGGGATGTGCGGCTGATCGTATATGTCTATGCGCAGGATAGCGGAATCCACTTTGGGGGCGGGATGAAAGGCTCCGGCGGGAATCTTCGCCGCGATTCGGGGCTGACCGTATACCTGCACGCTCAACGCAAGCAGACTCAAGTCCCCGGGCTGGGCGCAGATGCGTTCCGCCACCTCCTTCTGGATGGTCAGCACAACGCGGCGCGGCTTGGGGTCGCTTTCGAGCAAATGGCGGATGATCGCAGAGGTGATGTTGTACGGGATGTTCGCCGCGACAATGTAATCCGGCTGATCCACGAGTTCGGCGATGGATAATTTCAGGATGTCACCGTGTACCACACGCACGTTCGGATACGGGGCGAGAACTGCCTGAAGCGGGGAAAGCAGGTCCGGGTCCAGTTCGACCGCTGTCACATTGCGGGCAGAGACAGCCAGATGGCGCGTCAAACTTCCGAGCCCGGGACCGATCTCCAGTACACAGTCATCTTCCAGGATCTCGGCGGTTTTAGCGATCTTCTCCAGCGCGGATTCATCCTGCAAAAAGTTTTGACCCAGGCGTTTATCGGCGCGCAGACCGTAGCGTTTGAGCACGGCGGCGGCATTGAGCGGAGGGATGGCTGGTTTGTTCATTCGCAGATCGAGACGGTGCTTTCTTCTTCGGAGGAAGTCGTTGTGCTAATGGTCGAGGGCCATGTGCCGTTTTGGAAACGCGCGGAGTAGTCACGCAGGACGCCGAAGTCGGCTTCAAGGACATAGATGCGTTTATTGAAGACCGGGTCGAAAACGCGTCCCTGTTTGAAAACATCCTGCGGGAAACTGGCAAACGCGATATTTTGAAGCGGCATTTGCGTGCCGAGACACGCCAGTTGACCGAGCTGTTCCGGCGTGAAATCGGTGCGGATATTGTCTTTGAACGATTCGATCAATTTCGGAATCTGCGTCACCACCATGGGGCTGGTGAGTTTTTTCTGCAGGGCGCATACCACCATGTTCTGGTTGTTCGTGCGCTCAAAAGCTCCGCCGCTGCGGTTGCGCACCACCTTCAAGGTTTGATCTCCGTCCAGGGTGTGAAACCCGATGGGCAGTCCGGTATTCCTTGCGGTCTGCCGGTCCGGGATGTTGAGTTCCACCCCGCCCACGGCGTTGACGATGTTGACGAAGGTCCGCATGTTGACGGTGACGTAATGGTCGATCTTGATGCCGAAGTTGATGTTGAGCGTCAGCGCGAGCAGGCCGGAGCCGCCGCTGGGATCGTCCCAGTATTTGAAGCCGGGTTGACCATACAGAAATGCCTGATTGATTTTTTCATGATCCTGCCCGTTGAGGTTGTCGGCAATGTGCGGAATTTCCACCCACAGATCGCGCGGAAACTCCAATACAGTGACCTTGGGAGTCACGAAATCCACGCGCAGGATGCGGATGGCATCCGCCAGCCCATAGGTGTAATTATCGCCGCGTGTGTCCGCGCCGATGACGAGAATGTTCATCACATTCGGTCCGCCGCATTTGGCGGCAGGCGTGTTGGTGGCGAAGGAAATGGTCGGCGCAAGTGTGACCTGTCCGACCGGGGATGGAGCGGGCGAAGCTGTCCAAGTGGGCGGCAACGTCTGTGCGGGCAGGACTGGTCCGAGCGGCTGACTGGCAAAAGCGCGATAGGTTTGCGCGGCGTTAATGCCGATGATCACCACCATCGACACGGCGATGACGGACAAGATGGCAATGATGGTTTTTTGTGGACGCGTCATCGCAGGAAGCTCGGGATCACAGGTGGGGCGGGCGCGAGGAAATACACCGTCACCCAGCCGGAGAGTCCGCCGATATTGTCGTCGTTGTAGCCGAGGTCGATCCATTTGGTGCGCGGAACTCCCAGCGCGGTTTCGATGATCGGTCCGCCGCCGGTATCGCCGATGGTGGCAAGCCCGTAACCGGGAATGTACACGCGTAAACCCGCCAATTGCGGATAAATGGAATAATCCACCGCCACGATGCCAAACCCGGCGCGCGCGCCGCTCGCTGTGCGGTAGGAACATCCGCCCGTGCCGATATTGCAGGGCGAATACCACGTGGCGTACATTTCCGTCACATACCAGTATTCATGCGGAGACCCGCCGCCGACCGGCGAAAGCACGATCTTCAAGCCGCGTCCTACGATTTGCGTTTGCGGTTCGCTCAGCATCGTTTCCTGTTCCACTTCACGGTTTGCCTCAGTGCCGTTCTCGTAGCGGATGCGCGTGCGTACCATTGCCACACCCTCCACGCCGGGCTGGATGATCTCGTCCTGTCCGAACGGCAGGTCGGGCGCTTCCCGGGTTTCAGTCTCGAAGGGGATGGCTTCCAACTCGACCCGGATGGATTCGGTGACTCTTGTCACCTGGATCTGACCATCCGCGGGCGGCGCTTCATGCTCTGCGGGACGGCTGGTATCCAACCCTACGAGCGGAATCCCCGCCTCTGCCAGCGCCTCCCCCACCGTCCCTGCGGCGGAGCGGATATGAATCACCTCGCCGCCGGTCGCGACGAACAGGTCACGGGCGGGAGTCAAACTCACGGTCATGGGACCAAGGATCGGCGAGTCGGGAGACGGAAGAATGTCATCATGGATGCCGAGCGGGAACCCGGCGTCGGTCAGTGCCTCTCCCACCGTCAACGCGGAGGTTCGGATTTCCTGCCCGCCATCCGATGTAACCAGCGTGAGCGTCACCGCGCGGCGCAGTTGCAGTTGAATGGTTCCGCCTTCCGCGATGGCATCCTCCAACGTGTGCGGAATACCGTTGACGAAAACGCGGTCATCCATGCTCGGCGCAATGCCAGCCTGCGTCAGAATCACCAGCGGTACGCGCTCGCTGGAATTCAAATTGATGATTTTTTCGCCATCAAGGATGGTGATGGATTTGCTGACCGGCTGGCACGCGGCTAGTGTAAGAAACAGCGCGAACGCCAGCCATCGAAGATGTTTCATGGATGTAATTATATACTACGGACACCTTTGGGAAATTGAAAAAGTGGAACAATCCTCCATGTAATGGACGCGGTCAATGCTGGTGTGTTCCTTATGTTAGACGGCAGCACAAACATCCCGGCTGACTGGGCGGCGATCCGAACTGGATTGCTTGGTTAATATCAAGCGGACTGAAGCCTGTCTTTTCCGACATGGTTTCCTTCTGAAGCCAAGTTTCCCCGATCAATCCCAATGTCTCCCTGCCCACAACCCACCAGGCAGCATATTCCTCGTTCATGAAAACTTCAGTGTTCGGAGGGCGGGAGACATTGTATGCGGCTTCCATCGCGGCGGCGTAACCTATGCCGTCCATGCGGATCGGCAGGGTGAAGATAATATTTCAGGGAACTGTTACTATAAAGATTGTTTCATCAGTATATGGCTCAAAATCAGACTCGCCATCATTAATGTCCTGCGTAAGTTTGAACTCTTGGGAAACCGTATACGTGCCAGATACCCAATTATCGATCACAATCGTCATCCAAACACATTCCCACCCTTCATCATTAGTAAAATATGTGTAATCAATATTGCTTGAAGGCACGATCTTGTCTTCAAGCTTGTAGGTAACTTGAATAAATGCAAGATTGCCTTGCAAGATATCTTGATTTGTTGCGCACCATGCATAACCAACCCTGACAGGACCTCGTTCGGTCAATGTAATGGGGATTGGTTGAAGGTTGTCGATAAAATCATTTAATTCATCTTCAGTATATTGTGTCCTTGCAATCCCGAAAATACCTCTGTAATTTTTGCCGCTTTCCAATAATTTTCGGGCTTCTGATGCGCTTAGAACCATCGGCGCGAGCAATGGTGACGGGCTGGTGTGAGTGTCCCCAAAGGTTATCGTAATTTCTCCTCGTTTTTTTGCGGAGTCATCATCCAGGCTTTCCTGATATGTGTAGATTAAATCGAGAGTTGCGGGCTTCTGATCTTCCGGGATTTCGAAGACCAACACTCCCTCCGCCCCTTTTATGAATTCGTAAGAACTTGTGATATTAGTTGGATCGCTGAATCTAATGCCTTTAAACGTTCCATACACAAGAGTGTAATTTTGCCCTTTGTCATCGTGCAATATGGACTTTTCTTTCTCGAATCCGACAAGGTTGGTTATATGCGTTCCTACTATTCGGGTGACTGCTATGTGAATGCTCACGTAAGTATCGCGGTCGCCCGCGTTTGGCAGCTTGTATTCGTCAGGCAGAGTTTTTGTGAATTCGATTTCGGATACAGAAATTCCGAGCCTGCCGTCAAACCGGTCGTCTGGTGCACTTGGCGTGTTTGTCAATGTTGGCGGGATCTTTGTGGGTGTGGTTGTTGGTGATACAGGTGTTGGAATTAAAGTTGGAGTATCAACAGATTGGGCAGGCTCAGGTGTTGGCTCCGGGCTGGAGAATAAACCGCATGCGAGTAAAACCAGTGCCGCCAAGAGCATGGCTATTGCTTTTAGTGGTTTTTTGTGAAACATGGTGTATGCTCCTCTTGTGTTCTTGATGCAGGTGTCTCCATGCACAGGCGCGCAGTTTGCTCAACCTGTCCGTCTCAGCGGGAGTGCTGTTGGATCAATTATTATCAATCTGCCCCACACTTTTTCAATTTTTATTTTGTACAGGTGTGTTCGACGTCTCCGTACACATTTCCTTTGATAGAGATGTGATAGTCTGTGATATCGCCGTCCTCGTACGTGACTGTGTAGTTGATATTGTAGGAATTACCAGTTTGGGGGAATTCCACAGATGATCCTCCGGCATTGATGGTGACCTTGTTTGGGATTCCTGACAAACCGGATGGAGTCAGTTCGTGCATGTTGCGATATTTTGTTTCCTCCGCCGGTAGGTCGATTACCACATTAATGCTCCCACCGCTGACATATACATCACACGTCGGTGGCTTCACCTCCCCCGAGCAGCTCGCAGTAGTTATTGCAATTATGACAACAAGCATCACAAAGCGGATTTTCATGAGTATTTCCTTTCAAGTTTTGTTATTTATGATGAAATAAATTATCCGGCTCAGGGCACTTCTAGTTTCGTGATGTTCCAAACTTTGAAATTTGAGAACGCTATAGCTTCCGCGCCAGCCCCTAAATAAAACTGAGGCGCACTACCTCTATATAACCGATAACGATCATCTTCGTAATAGACCAGTGGCTTATCCTCCACATATATGGCGATGCGACCACCTTTCACAATCAGACGAAAAAGAAAGGCGGGGCGTAATGTTATCTCTCCTTCAAATTGTTGCCCCACGCAATAGGAAAAAAACGTCCCAGAATTAGCCGTATTATTCCTGAACCTAATGCCACAAGATACAATATTATTACCGCTAAAATCGCCCATGCCATTACTAAATTCAATTCCATACCCATGGTCTGTAGTTTGTCTTGTCGGTCGTATATTTACTTCAACAACATAATCATAAAATTTGATCGAATGATTTTGGACTGTAACGCCGGTGAGAAGCATTTCCCCATTTTTTAAGGACTTCTTCCAGTTTACAGTCACATCACGGTGTGAGATTTCCCACGCATCTGTATCCCAGCCAAAATTATCTTCCAAGTCAGGCGGGCGGCTGGAAATTTCCGCAAGGATCGGTTCGGCAAAATCCGTCACCCATTCCGGGGCGGGTGTAGTGGTGATGGTGGCGCGGGGCGAGGGAGGCTGCAGGGTTGCTGTCGGCGGCGGGAGTCGTGTTGGCGTCTCCGTTGGCGGCGCAGCGGTATCCGTCGGTTGGATGGGTGCGGGCGTGGGATTCGGGACAGTGAACAAGCCACATGCGAGCAGAATCAAAACGGCCATGAAAGGGCACGCCATCTGCAAACGGCTTTTGTAAGGCATTGCAAACGCTCCTTATATTTTTTCTAACTGCCGAAAATGATCATAGTTCGCAAGCATCAAGGTTCGCGAAAAACATAGTCGCAAATTTTCCCTTCGTCGAACTTAAAAATTACCTCTGTGGACAATCCTCCTTTCAAGTAACAATCAAAGCCCGCTATCTGCCCGTCTCGAATACTCATGGTGCAGGATGCGTTTGGTCTGAGGAAAGTGCAGGTGACATCCCCGCCAGTGATATCCTCGCATTTAATATCCGCCAGACCGGGACTGGTGACACCGTGTCCGCCATCCGGTGTCTTTACCACTTCTATCCAGTCCCCCTTTGGATGTATAGATTTCTCCCCCAGCAGTTTTTGCGCCAGCCGCCCTTGTTGACTTTCGCAAACATACTCGTCCGCAAGTTCAAGATTATTATCGTTAAGGGCAGTTAAGAATTTTTCGCAAACCACCGCCCCCATAATGGGAGTTGGGGTTGGAGTTGGCGCAATCGTAGGGATGAGGGTCGCTGTCGGCGGGATGGGCGTGGGTGTCAGTTCCATCTCAGGGAATAAACCGCACGCGAGTAAAACCATGACCGTCAGGAAAAGGCAAGTTGTTCTTGGACGCTTTTTGCCAGACATCGTATATTCTCCTTGGCGCGTACGCGCCAGTCCACGTTGTGCTATGTCTCCAATGACCAGCCGCGCAAACGACTGAAGCAGACTCAGATAAAGACAGCCGTAATGTTGCCACTGTCAACTTGGTTTGTTTTTTTACACACAGGACAACGCACCGTGGTTGTATTCTGGTATCGTATGCCGTCCAACCAGTGATTTGCGCAGGAACCGCATTCGATTTTCACAATGAAATTATCGTTGAACTTTTTCGCAGCCATCTCCAACCCAGAATTGCTCCACGACAATGGGATGATCTGCCCCGTGCAATCTGCGGATCCGCCGCTGAGCTGCCAGGGAAGCAATCTTTCAAGATACAGCCCCTGGATATCCATTCCCCAATTCCCTTCGGGCGTTTCAACCACGATATAGTAAAACTGCCTGTCAACTTGTTTCGTGAGCAGGAATTGACGAGCGGATTCTGCATCCCGGCCTTGATACAACTCATAAGTATTCTTCCCATGTTGTTCCTTCCGAAGAAACTTTGGCGTCTGGATTTTCGCAGGATTTCCAAAAATCTTGCTTATGATACTCATGGTGTCATCTCCTTTTGTAGAGCGTGAAAACTATCTTATTCGCCGTAATATGTAATCGGCACAGTCAACATGGCGGTCTCACCCATGGTAACTTCAACCGTAATATGGCGAAGCAACAAAGGTTCATCCGCAAAAACGGCTCCGGGCAGGTGTGCCAAGATGAAAGGCGAATCTCCCAGCCCAAGTGAAAACTGTCCGTAGGCTTTCATCGTGTTCGGGTCGATGTTTGCCCCTTTTGGTATGTGCAGGGAAACCCACCCCGACGCGGCGGCATACTCACCGAAATATTTGTCGCACCACGCCGGATCGGCAATCCGAATCGCGGTTCCCCCCCCCCATTTTTTCATCGCCTCCTCAAAAGACCCGACGCCGGAGTCGTGAATCACCATGTATGTGGCAGCTGGCACATCGAAAAACTCGAATTCTCCCTGCTCGTCCGTGATGACGAATGTCGTCATCAAATCGCAGTTCGTTTTTCCCTCAGTTTCACTGATCTTGCAGAGAGCCAGATACCGGCCTACGATTGGCGTATCTTCCGTCCAAGGATCCAATTTCCCGGAAATGGCTGGCGGTATGGGTGTGGATGTGGATGTGGGAGCCGGTGGTTTGGGTGTTTGGGTAGGCTGTGGGGCGGTGAAAACGCCACATGCCAACAAAAGCAACAGACCCAGCATTAAACTGATTGTTGTCGGGACTTTTTTATCAAACATTGAGATCCTCCTTTCGTTTCAAAGCGGGCATTATGATTGACGCTACAAAAGAACACCCCACAGGCAGAGATATCGGCTGGGATAAGTTCCGCGATGGAAGATGCGGCGTTTTTTTACTTGTTCATGCGGTTGCGCACGGTCTGAACCAGGGCAACGATGAACAATATAATGGCTGCCCATCCCAGCAAGCCGACCATGAGACCTGGGATGATCGCTTCCATCTGGGTCGTGGGTCTCATTGAACCTTGGATCGCAGAGCACAGCAGGGATAATACAAGGAACCCTGCACCGATGGCTGCCGTCCTTCCGGCAGGTCTCCTATAGGTTGGCACTGCTGATCTCGACACCATGCTGCCGCAGTGTACACATACCATTGCATCGTCTTTTATCTCTTTGGAACATGCCGGACATTTTTTCATTGGATTACGCTCCTTTATTTCCTGTGCAATTCCGTCGCGATATCGTACTCTGCAGATTCCCCCGCCTGAACCGCCGCAACATCACGCATCAATAAGGTTTGGCTTAGCCCCAGCCCTCGAAACATGAAAACGAGACCATATTGTCCCGGTGGAACATTTGCTATCGTGTAGCTTCCGTCAGCTTGAACAGAGGCGGCTCCCTGCCCAAGGTGCAGCAGGCACCCGCTCGATGTATCATCCGATTCACAGACGGCATTGAACAGTGTGTCCATTTCCAGATCCCAAAAATCCTCGTGCAGACACTCGACATCCGCATCGCTATCGGAACAATAAAGCGCCACGATCAAGGTCTCCTTATCATATACATTCCCCAATGGCTTCCCATCATCGTCCAGCACCTTTCCAGTAATGGTTCCTGTTGTTGGGTCTGGGGCAGGGAGTATGCCGCATGCGAGCAAAATGAGCACAGCCGAAATGAGGCAGGGTATCATTGGAGATTTTTTGCCAAGCATCTTATTTCCTTTCGAATATATATGTACAGTGAATAGCATGTCGTTTTTTTTACGGCATGTCCCGCTCATTTCAGCAGGGACATCAGCCAGTCCGTCACCGTGGAGCCGGATGGTTTATCGCCGCGGAAATAAGCGGTGCTCGATGATCCGAACGAATAGGTTCGCGGACAGTATTTGGGCGCAGAGCCTTGGAATGTTCGCTGGTTCACCAATTTTCCGGTAAGCACATCGTACACTTTGATCTGCCATTCGTAACGGATGCGTTTGATCCAGTGGGTCATAATTCCATACCCTGTTCTGGAGTAGGGGCAGTTCTGGGCAATGATTTCCTTTTCTTCGGCGCAGGCGACGAAATGCAGGCTGCCCGGCGTGCGTGCCTGAATGGTTACGGGCAGGGTAAGTGTTACTCCTGAAAGGGCTAAACGCTTTTCATCCAAGATACCGATGATGGGCAAGGTTTCGAGCGGTTTTCCGTTTTTGCAAATGCTGTTGGATGCATCGGCGATAACCTGTTGTGCCTGCGACCCCTTGGACTCGGAGAAAAGAGAAAGGGTATCAGCATAGGCTTCCTCGGATTTCTTTTTACTATCGGTTGAGGCTCCGGCATTCTGAGAATCCTCTATTTTTTCCAAGGCTTGGTAGAAGTCCTCCGCCGAGCGCAGAGATTCCGCCCAACCCAGGTATGCTTGTGCAAGTTGATCTTTTGCATTGTTCATGTCCTGCGAAGGCGAAAGGGTAACGCTAAGTTCATAGTGTTGAATGGCTTCCGCGTATTTTTTCTGAGTCATCAGATGCATTCCCCAAGTGCGCTGAAAATCCGGCAGGTGGGTGCGCGTATTTGCGGCAATGCCACCCATTGAATTGGAGGCAGGGTCGGTTTGGATCGCGCTGTCGAATTTGGCGGCAGCTTGTGAGAACTTCTTTTCGGATTCCAACGCCATACCCCAGTCAAAGTAAGTTTGCGCAAGCTCGGTTTGCGCGCGGTTTGTGTACGCCTGGTCGTTTTCCTGCTCCGCCCACGTGGTCAGGGACAGGTAAACGGTCTCCGCTTCGGTGAATTCCTGCTCTGCACGACATCCCTGCCCCCAATCCAGATATACTTCTGGAAGTGCAGTATTTGTTTTTTGCAATGCAGGAGTATCATGGAATTCGCTTGCAAGCAATTTCAAACTGTCCACTGCTCCCGCAAAATCCTGCCGGCTTCGTTGTTCAGCCGCTATTTGGAACAAAGCCTCTGCCGCCAGATTATGGGCTTCCAAGTTATAGATGCCATTTGGATAGGCGGCTCGGTAAGCAAGATACGCCTCGTGCGCCGCCTTCCAATCTTGCTTTTCGAACAGCGAGTCTGCCGTCAGATAGGCTTCACATTCGATGGCTTGCTCCTGTGAACGGTCCGTGAACGATGCGATTTTGGATGGATAGAACCGTCCAATATACTCCGCCTGTTGGACAAGGTTGACACAGTCCCGCGCGGTATATAGCGAATCCACTTGACGGACGAGCAAGAAACCAACTCCGTAATAGGCAAGCGCAAGGAACGCCAATGCGCCAACGCCCAACAAAGGAATCAGCCATAGGAAACGAAAAAAATACCGCTTTTGTGGGGATGGAGAAATTGCCCTGGACATTGCACTCTCCTTTTCCATTCAGGCAGGCTGTTACACGAAGCGCCTGTTCGAATGGATAACATGGATTACCCCCCAAGAAATAAAATGCCCCGCTCACGTTCCCCCAAAGGGGTTTATCTATCTACATTATAGTGAATTTTCTCACTAAAATCTTGTGACATTTGTCCGCTTCGATGTGATTTTTGTCATATAACAGGCGGAGAACACGCACGATCTATCTTGAATACGTGAACTGATTTCGGATACAATTCCCCGCATGGACGTCCTCACCAGCACAGCCAATCCGCTTGTCAAACAGGCGCGCGCCCTGCGCCAGAAAAAAGCCCGCACCGAAAGCGGCACCTTCCTCGTTGAGGGAATCCACCATGTCGGCGAGGTCATCGAAGCCGGTTGGGATGTGGATGTCATCCTGTACGCCCCTGATTTACTAACCAGCGAATTTGCGCAAGATCTGCTGGCGCGCGCCTCGCGCCTCGGATTTAAACTCCAGCCTGTCTCTCCCCATGTCATGGAATCGCTCGCTGACAAGGATAATCCGCAGGGCATCCTTGCGGTGGTGCGTCAGAAACAATGGACGTTCGATGATCTGAAATCCCCCAAGCGGGTCGTGGCGCTGGTCTCCCCTCAGGACCCGGGTAACGTCGGCACCATTCTGCGCACGATGGATGCGGTCGATGTCGATGCGCTCTTCCTGCTCGATGGCGGCGTGGAACTGTATCATCCCACCGTCGTCCGCGCCAGCATGGGGGCGTTATTCTGGAAGCCGGTGGTGCAGGCGTCGTTCAACGAGTTCGTAGATTGGGCGCACAGGGATAATCTGCAACTTATCGCCACCTCCGCCAAAGCGGACAAGGACTATCGCAAACTTGACCCGCGATCACCGTGGGCGCTGGTGCTCGGCAACGAGCAAAAAGGGCTCTCCGCTGAACAATCATCTGCTTGTGACATGACCATTTCCCTGCCCATGCAGGGACGTGTCAGCTCGCTCAACCTGTCCGTGGCGGCAGGGGTGTTGTTATATCAGTTGACGGGGTAGAGGGATGTGCGGTCTATTTATGAAGCCTGATCCAAAGCCATGATTCCTGGCGGTTATAGCAAGATATTTATCCGTTCCTCAATCCGCCTGCATGCCAGAATTCAGGATTGCGATGCTATGATGCATCAGCCGACTTGAACAACGCCACCTTTATGGCATCGCGCGGGTCGTATTTTACGATCACCCGTTTCCCTGCGGAGTATTTCGCCAGCGACCCGTCTGCGATCATTGCCTGTGTTTCCGCCTGATAAGGGCTGCCCAGCTTTGGGGTGACTTCAAGCTTCAGGCGTATCACCTTCGTCCCCTCAAACTGGTGCGCAAGACCAAGATCTTCTGTCTCGATAATAACGGCGGGAGCCTCCACGCCCGTTCTAAATAGCGCTTGATTTTCCTTGTCCAACCGTTCAAAAGCGGCGCGGCGTTCGTTCCATGCATTTGCAGCAAGCACCTTTTCGCGGTCTTCATCAAAATATTCAAAGACCATATCGGACGGATTGTTCGAGTCGTATGTGACCCAGATCTTGCGCCCGACAATATCCATACGCTGCATGTTGATGTAGGTATAGTTGTGTTCCTGAATCCAATCCTGAAAGGTCGTCCGAAACGGCGAATGACCTTCACGCTGGACATCCACCTCGAAGATCAGTTTTCTCTCATTGCTGGCTGTGCCGGGCGGACGGAGCGTGAACATGTTCCTTCGGGTTGAAACGATCACCGCAGGCGCTGTCACGCCGCGTTTGCGCAGGGCGTTCTTGTGAGCCGCTCTCCGGTCGCGAATACGTCCGTCAATGACGCTGCTGATCACCCACCAGCTTATTGCGAGAACAATCGGACAACCCGCGCACGCCACTTGCAGCCAGTTTAAGTTTTGCAAAAAATCCATTGCATTCTCCCGATATTTTTTAACGAAAAACCCCGTCACCGGAACGATGACGGGGTGAATTTTACACGAAACTTATTTGATCTTGAACATTTGAGTTAACTTCATTGCGAGGTTCAAGTCACCTGCAAGTTTCAACTTGCCTTCCATAAAGGCTTTCATACCATCGATTTCACCGGTGAATATCTTGACGTAATCACTGGAGTCGGCAGTAAGGGTCATTTTGGGCGTAGCGTGTTCGCCCTTCTCAACGGTGACTTTGCCGTCTTTGATGACCGCATACCAGTCACCTGCTTCTTCGCCGGTGAACTTGAACTGAATAACAGCGTCCAACCCCGCAGCTTTTTCAGGGATGAATGCGCCGGGCATTTTGGACATGAGGGTTTCGATCGTGAGTGCCATTTTATTTTCCTTTTCTATTTTCAGATCTGGCAGGCTTTGAAAACCTGTCAGACCTTTGAATTATTGAAGATTTTCAAAGATCGCCGACGCACCCATGCCGCCGCCGATGCACATGGTGACCATGCCGTATTTCGACTTTCGCCGTCCCATTTCGTAGATAAGTTGGGTGGTGAGTTTGGAGCCCGTGCAACCAAGCGGATGTCCGAGCGCGATCGCGCCGCCGTTGACGTTGATTTTATCAGCATCCAATTCCAGTTGCTGAATGACCGCCAGCGACTGCGCCGCAAAGGCTTCGTTCAGCTCAAACAGGTCAATATCCTTTGCGGATAATCCAGCCAGTTTCAACGCTTTGGGGATCGCCGCAACGGGACCGATACCCATCAATTCCGGCGGGACGCCTCCGACCGCGTAGGAGACGAATCTCACCAGTGGTTTGAGTCCCAGCTCGTGAGCCTTCTCCGCGGACATGACCATCACCGCCGAAGCGCCATCGGACATTTGAGAGGAATTGCCAGCGGTGACGGATCCGCCGTCCTTGAACGCAGGCTTGAGTTTGGCAAGCCCTTCCAAAGTCGAGTCGCCGCGCGGACCTTCATCCCGCTTGACGGTGAAATTCTTTTTGACGGTTTTGCCGTCGGCATATTCGGTCAGTTCGACGTCAATGGGTAAAAGCTCGGGGTCGAAGATTCCGCTCTCTACGGCATGAGCAGCCTTCTGGTTGGAGCGAAGCGCGAATTCATCCTGCTGTTCGCGGGTAATGCCATACTTCGCGGCTACGTTCTCGGCGGTCAATCCCATGTTGGTGTAGTAATGCGGAAGTTCCTGCGCGAATTGCGGATTGGGCGAAAACTTGTAGCCCATCATCGGCACCATTGACATGGACTCGACGCCACCGCCAATGCCGATTTCAATTTGTCCCGCTTGAATAGCGTTGGCGATGTGCGCAATGGATTGCACGCCCGACGAGCAATAACGGTTGATGGTTTCGGCAGGGACGGTATCGGGCAGACCCGCGCGGATGGAAATGGTACGCGCGAAGTTCATGCCCTGCTCGCCTTCGGGGAAGGCGCAACCCAAGACCACATCTTCAATTTGGGCGGGGTCGAGATTCGGCGTACGGTTGAGCAATTCTTTGATCACCGCCGCGCCCATTTCGTCGGGACGAACCGTGGCAAGTCCGCCGCGCTTGGCTTTGCCAACTGGGGTGCGGACAGCGCTAACGATAACGGCTTCTTTTGTTGTCATAAGATTTCTCCTAATTCCTAAGCGGCTTTCCTGTTTGAAGCAATGACCACATTCTCGCCTGCGTCTTTTCTTCACCGCACAGCGACAGGAACGCTTCTCTTTCCAAATCCAAAATATATTGTTCGCTCACCCACGTCGGCTTGGACAGTTCGCCGCCTGCAATGACATGTGCCAACTTGGATGCAATGTGTGCGTCATACTCCGTGATGTAGTGACCTTCCTTGAATGCCCATGCGCCGATCTTCATCGCGCCGAGCATGTCACGCCCTGCGGCGTAGATCAACTCAGGCGCGGGCGGACGATATCCAGACGCAACCATGTGCAGCACTTCTTTCTTCGCTTCGGTGAGCAGATGGTCACGATTGGTGACAATGCGGTCTTGTGGACCGAGAATGCCCATCCCACGCGCTTCCTCGGCAGAGGTCGCAACCTTTGCCTGACCGATTTGCAGGAACGCCTTTTGAATGAACGGGAACGGTTCAACACTTTCCACTTTCATCGCAGGGTTGATGATGCGGCGCATATATTCCTTCGTCCCCGCACCTGCAGGGATGACACCCGCGCCAAGTTCCACTAACCCGATATACGTCTCAGCCGCAGCGACCACACGCGAGCCGTGCATGGTAATCTCACAGCCGCCGCCGAAAGCATAACCGACAGGCGCGATCACCACGGGCTTGGGCGAGTAACGCATCCGCATGTTCAAGCCTTGCAAACGTTTGATGGCTCCATCGAGCGTATCCCACATGCCTTGCTGCGCGGCGACCACCACCATGAACAGGTTCGCGCCTGCGCTGAAATGCTCGCCTTCATTGCCGACCACCAGCCCGTCAAAATCGATGTCGAGCCTGTCCAGCGCTTCGGATGCAATCGCAAAGATATCATCATCGAGCGCGTTCATCTTGGTATGGAATTCCACCAAGCCCACGCCGTCGCCAATGTCAAACAACGTCGCGCCCGCGTTCTTGCTCACTTCCTTCTTCGTGCCGCGCAAATCCTTCAGGAACACAAATCCTGAAGGCTGTTTGAACTTCACATACTTGCCCTTGGCAACGTCATATGCGCCGATCTTGTTATCGCCCTTGTATTGATAGAAGGTCTCACAACCGTTCTTCAACATCTCGTCCACCCACTTGGCGGCGGGGTAACCTTCCGCTTTCATGCGCTTGACGGTTTCTTTCACGCCGAGCATGTCCCAAATCTCGAACGCGCCCGCTTCGTGCATAAAGCCCCAGCGGATTGCATCATCGATCGGTTTGGCGGTATCCGCTACTTCGGGGATGATGGATGAGACGTATTGGAAACTTTGATATGTGAGCGCCTGAACGAGTTTGGCAGCCTTATCGTCCGCCTCTAGCATGACCTTGAGCCTGTCTCCCAACCCCTCGACATCCTTCGCCGCCTTGACCGAGTCGAAGCGCGGCTTGCTCGCAGGGACATGCTCCAGTGTGTTCAAATCCAGCGACCAGAATTCCTTCTTGCCTTCTGCATTGCGGACTTCCTTATAAAAGCCGACTTTCGTCTTGTTGCCGAGCCACTTGCGCTCCAACAGAGTGTCCATCAATTTCTTCGGCTTTTCGGCAGCGAGATATTTCTGCCCAAGTTTGTCATGCGGGATCAAGGGCGCAAGATTCGCCCCCACATGATGCCACACGTCCACACCGACCAGATCGATCAGTCTGAACGTGGCTGTTTTTGGGCGACCCATCAAAGGTCCAGTCAGAGCGTCCACTTCATCCACGGTGTATTCGTTGTTGAGGATGAAATCCATTGCAAACGCGCCTGTGCCGAACGCCACGCGGTTACCAATGAAGTTGGGTGTATCCTTGCATAGCACAATGCCCTTGCCCAAGCGATATTCGCCGAAGTGCGAAATGAATTCGACCACTTCCTTTGAGGTATCAGGCGTGGGGATGATTTCCAAAAGCTTCAAATAGCGTGGCGGATTGAAGAAGTGTGTGCCAAGGAAATGCTTCTTGAATTCCTTCGAGCGACCTTCTGCAATGGACGCAACAGGAATGCCCGACGTGTTCGTCGAAACAATCGCATTCGGTTTGCGGACTTCGTCAATGCGCGCCATCAAATCTTGCTTGATCTTCAAGTTCTCGATGATGGCTTCGCAGATCCAATCCGCTTCGGCGACGGCGCCAAAATCATCTTCGAGATTGCCAAGCGTGACGAGTGTTTCCAATTCCTTCGCCATCAAATTGGCAGGACGCGCCTTCAAACAACGATCCCAGCCTTCTTTGACGATCTTATTTTTATCGGGCGAATCCGTTGCAGCGATATCGAGCAAAGTGACAGGCACGCCGATATTCGCCAAATGCGCCGCGATCGCCGCGCCCATCGTCCCCGACCCGATGACGACTGCTTTGTGGATGTTATATTTCATGGTTACCTCAACTCACTTCCACTATATCCCAAAATCTGCCGCGCCACCACGAGACGATTGATCTGTCCCGTGCCTTCATAAATATCGGTGATCTTCGCATCGCGGAACCATTTCTCGAGCAGGAATTCGCGGCTGTAGCCAATGGGTCCAAGAATCTCCACGGCTTTTTGGGTGATTTTCGTGCAAACGTCGCCCGCCTTGACTTTGCTCATAGAAGACTCGAGCGCGTTCGATTTCTTGTTGTCCGCCATCCAAACCGCCTTCAAAACCATCAGCCACGCAGACTTGAGCATGATCTCCATATCGATCACTTCGCGTTCGACGTTGGTTAACTTCTGGCGCGGAAGCCCGTAACGGATCTCGACGCCGTTCTCTTTCAGTTTCTCTTTCAGGAATTCGAGCGCGGCTCGTGCCACGCCGAGACCTGATGCCGCCACGAGGGGTCTTGTCGCATCGAAGGTTGCCATCGCGCCCTTGAACCCCGTAGTGGTCTTTTCCACGGTGGGACTGCCGAGAAGATTCTCGAACGGCACGCGCGCATCGACAAGCGAGATGGAAGCCGTGTCACTGGCGCGGATGCCGAGTTTATGCTCCAGTTTGGTGATTTTCACGCCGGGCGTGCCTGCCTCGACGACAAAAGCCCGCATGCCTGCGCGTCCGGCAGACGGATCGATGCTCGCCCACACTACGATGAAGCCCTTGCCGAGTTTTTCATATTCGGTAAAGGATTTATCGCCCGCCGTGACGAAGATCTTCTCGCCGTTGATGATCCATTCATTGGTCTTTTCATCCAACACCGCCCGCGCACGGATCGCGGACGTATCCGAGCCTGCGCCGGGTTCGGTCATACACATGGCGGCAAAAGTTGGTTTCTCCTCATTAAAGCGCGCAAGGAATTTGGCTTTCTGTTCGGGTGTGCCAGCCGCCTGCACCGCCGCCGCGCCAAGTCCGCCACCGGGTGTGACGAGGTAGTAGCCTACGTCGCCCCATGCAAGCATTTCAATTTGTACGGCAAGTTTCTGGTAGCCGATCGACGGACGCTTCTCTGCACCTTCCTTCGGCTTTTCTTCAACGGGGGCAAGTCCGCCCGCGCCGCCCATCGAACGCATGGCGGTATGCATGAATTCGATGTAATCCCACGGAATGGAATGTTCGTTCTCGTCCATCTCGCGTGAGGTGGAACGCATCATGTTTTCTGCAACGGTTTGCAGCATGTTTTGCATATTCACGATAGGTTTGGGGGCTTCAAATTCAATGGTCATGAGTTATCTCCTTGGCATCTTTTCTTTCTTCTTTCATTACGCAACAAAGATGAAAGAAGAAAGAGGAAAGAATCGCTAGACAATTGCCGTTCCCAACAACATCGGAAAACCGCGTCCGTTGCGCATGAGCAGTTCGACCGGATTTTCCCGGATATAACCGTGTCCGCCGTAGATCTGCACACCGCGGTCGGTGACCATCATCGCCATGTCGGCGGCGCCGGTTTGGGCGAGATAGGCGGCGGTGTGAGCATCTTCCTTGCCGTTATCGAGCTTCCATGCGGCTTCCCATGTCAGCAGGCGGATGGCTTCGATCTCGGTTGCCATTTCCGCCAGCATGAACGCGACGGCTTGCTTCTGGGCGATTTTGACACCGAAGGCTTCGCGTTCTTTTGCATAGTTCTTTGCATATTCAAAGGACGAGCGCGCAACACCCACTGCAGCCGCAGCGGAGGCAACGCGCATCGCAGACAGGATCAGCTCAAAGTCATGACCCGAGGCGCCGCCGAGCCGTTCGGCGGTCACATTTTCGAGTTTGACGCGGTACATCGGCAGGGCGTTGAGTCCCATCGCCTTTTCACGTTCTTCCGAGATGGATAACCCCGCCGCTTCTTTCTTGACGATGAAGCCTTGCGTGCCCCCATCGAGATTGGCATACACGATGAGCGCTTCGGCATCTTTGGCGAACGGTACGAAGGCTTTCTCGCCGTTCAAAATGAAAGAGCCGCCTTCGGCTTTGGCTGTGGTCTTGAGCGCGGTCGGGTCGAAATCGAACGCATATTCGACCAAAGCCGCTGTGTAGGGAGCCCACTCGCCTTCGATGATCTTCGGGAGATATTCCTGTTTTTGCTCTTCACTGCCGCCAAGCAAAATCGGTGTGGCGAACAAAGACGGCGTCATGACCGCCAGCGTCCCCGCCAGATCGCCATATGCCATCTCTTCAACAGCCAGTACGCCCGTGACCGCGCTGCGCTCGCCAAAGCCGCCATAGGTTTCGGGGACGGATGCTTGCAGCAAGCCCAATTCCCAGCCTTTACTGACGAGTTTCTTCGGCAACTCACGGTTTTCTTCGGCATCATGCGCGGCAGGGCGCAGGTCGTTCTCCGCATACTTCCCCACCGCATCGATTAACATTTGTTGTTCTTCATTGGGTTCGAACGAATACATGTGTCTCTCCTTCATTTTGGACGATGGACAGCAACCATAGCCAACGGTTCATCGTCTGATTTACTTCAACAAACCTTTCAACATCAGGTCGGCGTACTCATCCGCCACCTGCTCGATGGGTTTGCCGCCGTCAGGACGATACCAGGTAAGCGTCCAGTTCATGACGCCCATCAATGCGCGCACCGCCATGCCCGTATCCTTGCAATCGAAGATTCTGTCTCGCACCCCTTCATTAAGCACATCCCGCCATAGCGCCTCAAACTTATCGCGGTGAGGGACATGGCGGGCATGGGATTTTTTATCGAGCGAGCGGTGCTCGAATAAAAGGACGGCGGTCAGGTCGGCATGATCGGCAAGGGCGGACAAATATCCGCGGATCATTTGCCTGAGCTTTTGGTCGGCGGGAACGGGCTGGGACGAAATGGCGGCGATATGGTCAGTCAGCAAGCCGAGGGCGCGGTCAAGAAGCGCAAGCAGAATCTCCTGCTTGGATGCGACATGGTGATACAGGCTTGCCTTTTGCAGGTTGACCGCTTCCGCGATATCGGACATGGAAGCGCCGTGGAACCCCTTTTGGCGGATCACTTGCGCGGCAGCGTCGAGGATGTCATCTCTGGTCACAGACTCTCCTTCCCTACCGAACGGTAGGTAGGGACAGTGTACCCTCGCAGTTTTGAAGAGTCAAGAGGAAAGTGGGAACTTTTTTGTCAGCCTTGCGTCATTAATGTATCGTACTCGTTATTTATGGAACAAGAGGTTCACATGAAACACAAAATCTTAATACAGTCTGTCTTAATCCTTGCCATGCTGTTCGCCGCCGTCGGCTTTACCGGCAGCGCGTCCGCCGCCTACACCTGCGGAACCAGTTACACGATCCAGAAGGGTGACACGCTCAGCACCATTGCGCGGGCGTGCGGCACGACCACATCCGCGCTGAAACTCGCCAACCCGGGTCTCGGTCAGTACATCTACGCCGGTCAGGTTTTGATGCTCCCCGGAGCATTCTGGGATAACGGGAACGGCTACGCCACCTACATCGTGGCGCGCGGTGACACCCTGAAAGCGCTTGCCGCCCGCTTTGGCACGACTATGGATGTGCTTGCCTCGCTGAACGGGGTTGCCAACTACAACCTGATCTATGAAGGGCAGCGCCTCACCGTCCCCAGCGGAAGCGGGGTTCCGGTTCCTCCTCCGCCTTCCGGCGGCATCACCTACACCGTGCAGAAAGGCGACACCTTGCGCAAGATCGCGGATCGCATCGGCGTGACGGTCAGCGATATCCTGAAAGTCAACCCGCAGATCACCAATGCGAACGTGATCTACGTCGGACAGGTGATCAACCTGCCAGCCGCCGCATCCTACTACACTGTGCAGAAAGGCGACACAATGCGAAAGATCGCCACCCGCTTCGGCACGACGCTGGACGCGCTCAAAGCGCTCAACCCGCAGATCAAGGACATCAACAAGATCTATGTCGGTCAATCCATCCGGGTTCGGTAAAACGGAACCGGCTTCAAATAAAACAAAACGTCCCGAAACTAAAATTTCGGGACGTTTTATTCAATTTTTCAGGGCTTATGGAAAAATCATCATTTATCCTTTATAATAAAGTCATGGCACTCCCCGAACAGCAACAACCCCCTCCACTCACACCGGAACAGCTTGCAGAACTCCGTGAGCAGGAAAAGAAACAGAAGCAGATCATGATAGGAATTGTGGCGGGAGTCATCATCCTGCTGGCGTTGCTCGGCTGGGCGATTTATGCCCTGTTGCAGCCCGACACCCCCACAGACAAGATCCGCGATGTTTTCATTATTGTCGTGGCGCTTCAATCCCTGCTGATCGGCGTGGCGCTGATCGTGCTCATTGTCCAGCTTGCCAGCCTGATCAACCTGATCCAGAATGAGGTACGCCCGATCCTCAACGCCACCAATGAAACAGTCAACACCCTGCGTGGAACTGCGGAGTTTTTGGGCGAAAATATGGTGGAGCCGGTCATCAAACTTAATGGGTATCTGGCTGGCTTAAAGCGTATGTTAGAATTACTGGGTATCAAGCCAAAGTAAAAAGAAGACCCTAGGGTCTCCCAAACTAAACAAAAAGGAGAAATACCATGTCTGACCGTGATGAATTTGGAGCCTTTCTCGTAGGATTTGTCGTCGGCGGCTTAACCGGCGCCGTGGTTGCCCTGCTCTTTGCCCCGCAAACCGGCGAAGAAACTCGCGCACTGATCAAGGATAAATCCATTGAACTGCGCGACCGTGCCGCACACACCGCTGAAGAAGCGCTTGCGCGCGCCGAAGCCGCAGCCGCTGAAGCCAAGCACCGCGCCGACGAACTTGCAAAGATCGCGCGTGAACGCGCCAGCGAACTTGCCCACGGCGTGCAGGAACGTGCCAGCGGAATTGCACACGAAGTGCAGGAACGCGGCAAAAGCGCCATCGAGGCGGTCCGCAAGACCAAAAAGGGCGGCGACGAAGCCCCCGCATAGCCAGCACACCAACAAGGCAAGGGTTTGACGAATTCGTCAAACCCTTGTTTCATTTATGAACATCATCCAGCGCTTCATGCGCTTTTTTTTCAACCTGCTTTACCATCCATTCGCCTTCACCTACGATCTGGTTGCATGGGTTGTCTCGTTCGGCAGGTGGAACGACTGGGTCTTCAGCATCGTGCCATTCATCAAAGGGACTCGCATTCTCGAGCTTGGTCATGGTCCCGGACATTTGCAGCGCCTCCTTCTCAGCCGAGGCTTGTTCGCAGCCGCACTGGACGAATCCAAACAGATGGGCAGGCTCGCAAAATACCGCCTAGGCGACTCTGCCAACCTCACGCGCGGACTTGCCCAATCCCTGCCATACGCCGACGAAACGTTCGAGAGTGTCGTTGCCACGTTTCCATCGGAATACATCTTCGATCCGCGGACATTGTCCGAGGTGAGACGAGTTCTCCGAAGCAGTGGCAGGCTCATCGTCTTGCCTGTGGCGCTCCCGAAGAATCTGTTTTTGCGATGGCTGTACAAGGTAACAGGGGAGAGTCCCTCCGAAATAAACGGATTCATCCAACACAGATTACAGCAACCATTTGCCGCCGTAAATTTTCATGCAGAGATCGAAATGATTGAAGTAAAATCAAGCACACTACTGTTTGTGATCGCAGAGAAAGAGGAGAAATAATATGTTAAAGAAACTACGTGAACCGGTGAACAGCCTGACCCACTGGGGTGGGGCGATCCTGGCGCTGATCGGCTTGATCGCCCTGCTCATCGTCGGCTGGGACACGCCCGCCAAGGTCATTTCATTCGCCATTTATGGCGTGAGCCTGATCTTCATGTTCTCCGCCAGCGCCACGTATCATATGGTGCGTGTCAAGGACAAGGCGCTGGAGGTCTTCCGCAAAGTGGATCACGCCGCCATCTTCGTTTTGATCGCAGGGACCTACACGCCGTTCTGTGTCAACGCTTTTGAAGGCTTTTGGAAGTGGGGCATGCTGACCATCATCTGGTCGCTGGCGTTGATTGGCATCGTCGCCAAGATCTTTTACATCG
Organism: Anaerolineales bacterium; assembly: GCA_023382595.1. GTDB lineage: Bacteria > Chloroflexota > Anaerolineae > Anaerolineales > Villigracilaceae > Villigracilis. Next base: position 42,055 of record JAHDWB010000002.1, read on the forward strand.
GCGCGCCGCGCTGGCTGAATGCGGGTATCTATGTGTTGATGGGTTGGATCAGCGTTGCCGCCGCCGGTCAGATGCTCGCCGCCCTGCCGGCCTGGGTGTTTGCATGGCTCATTGCCGGCGGCGTGATCTACACGCTTGGCGCGGTCGTTTATGCGACCAAGATCTTTAACTTCAAGCCGGGCGTGTTCGGTTTCCATGAAGTCTGGCATATCTTCGTCCTGATCGCCGCCGCCGCGCATTATGTGGCTGTGTTCGGAGTGGCGCTCTGACCGATCAGAAAATCCCCCATAACCGCAAGGGAGAAACTTTCATGTTATTCGGCATCAATCTCACTGAAATCCTGATGTTCCCGCTCAAAGATGCGGAAGCGCGTAAACATTTCCTCATTGCTACGCTGGTCGTGTTCGTTTCGTTCATCATCCCCATCGTCCCATACCTCGCCCTGTTGGGATACGCTGCGCTGATCGCGCAGCAAGTCCTGCGCGGCGAAACTCCGCGTATGATCCCTTGGGAAGACTGGGGCGGTATGCTCACGAACGGACTAAAACTGTTCGGCACGCGCTTGATCTACTCGCTGCCTATCATCCTTCTGGTCGCGCCGATCATGATCGCAAGCTTTGTCCTTCCGTTCGTTGCCACAGAAATGAACAGCCGGGATGCAGAAACCCTCGTCATGCTGACATCCCTCGTCATTTTTGGCTCAATGTGTTTCATTGTCCCGGTCTCGCTGGTGCTTGGCGTGATCATCCCGGTTGCGGAAGTCCACGTTGTCGAAAAAGGCGAGTTCGCCGCCGCATTTCAACTCAAGGCATGGTGGAGCATCTTCCGCGCCAATGTATCCGGCTTCATCGCCGCCATTGTCATCTACTACATCGCCTCCATGCTGCTCGGCATCATCATGCAGATCCTGGTCGCAACGTTCATACTCGCCTGTCTGCTCATCATCTTCGTCCCCGCCATGACCGCCTACCTCACACTCGTCATGTACGCCACGGTCGCCATCGCCTACCGGGACGGCAGGGAAAAACTCGCCCAAACCGCTTAACCCCATGCGACCGCTTGAAATCGTCATTCCCATCCTGCTTGCCGCATACCTGTTGTGGCGGCATCCACGTCCGCACCTGATCCGCCTCCTGCCTGCGCTGGGCTTGATCCTCACCCTGATCCATTTCGGCATCGAGGGCTATCGCTGGCAGATGCTTCCACTGTATCTGCTGAATTCGATTCTCGCGATCAGCAGCCTGACCAAGATCACAGGCACACAAGATTGGAAGCCCGCCGCTTCCTACTTGACCGTAATTCTGGTTGCGCTCGCGACGGTTCTACCCGCCCTGCTGCCTGTTCCGCGCATCCCAACCCCGAGCGGACCGTACCAGATCGGCACATCCATTTACGAGATCACCGATACAGCCCGTACGGAGATCTATTCGGGTAGCGATGAGCCGCGTCGATTCATGGTCCAGGTCTGGTATCCGGCGGATGTAAGCGAAAGCAGCGAACGCGCGCCGTGGATGACGAACGCCGAGATCTATGCGCCCGCCATCGCCACCTATATTGACCTGCCATCCTTTTTCCTCGACCACCTTGAACTGGTGAGCATCCCCGCCTATAAGGATGCGCCTGTCGCCGTCCGCGATGGCGGCTTTCCCGTCATTCTTTTCTCTCACGGCTGGAACGGATTCAACGCGCAGAATACCGGGCAGGCGTTGGAACTGGCAAGTCACGGTTTCGTAGTGATCGGCATCCAGCACACTTACGGTGCGGTCATCACTGTTTTCCTCGATGGCACGGTCGCGCCAAATAATCCACGCGCCCTGCCCGAAGACGCAAATGACCCGAACTACGAAGAAGTGGCGCGCGTGTTGGTTGATCAATGGGCGGGAGATATGGCGGAGACGCTGGATGTTTTCTCCGTCCTCGTTACAGACATAAGAGGTCATTGGTGGGGAAGGCTGGATTTGAACCATGTCGGCGTGTACGGGCACTCGACGGGCGGCGGGGCGGCGATCCAATTCTGCGGCACAGACCTGCGCTGTAAAGCCGTGCTCGGCATGGATCCGTTCATGCGTCCGGTCTCTGCCGAAGTGATCGAAAACGGCGTGAGCCAGCCGTCGTTCTTCATGTTCAGCCAAAGTTGGTCAGACCTTACAGACAGCAAAAACAACAGCCTGTTCAACCAGTTCCATCCAAACACCCCCGACAGCCGCGGCGTGATCAGCATCGACGGGACAAAACACTACGATTTCAGCGACCTGCCCCTTTTGTCACCCATCGCGCCGCAACTTGGCTTGAAGGGTCCGTTAAATGGCGCGCGCGTGACGGAGATCGTCAATGCCTATTTGCTGGATTTCTTTGAGATGACGTTGAAGGGGGAACCTTCTGATCTTTTTACAGGCTCCAGCCCCTATGCGGAAGTAAAATTCCTGAAGTAGGATTACGGAAAGACGGTAACTTTTCCTGCCCGAACCAGGCGGTCACCCGCGCCCAGATGGCGGTCTTTCTGCAACGCACCTTTAACCTGCCGATGCCGTAGAGACTTTGCTCTTGACAACCCATCCCTCTCTCATGTAAACTCGTGTCCGTACCGAAATCCTATAGAAAGGAGCGTACTTCAAATGATCTACCATATCATCAAATCCAACCGAAAATTGAATCCATCTCGAAGTGCGCCTATTGACCGTTTGTAACGGTTCAAACTCTGTGTCTCTCCAAAACACGGCGCACCTGCGCCGTGTTTTTTTCTTAAACCTTAGTGCCCCTTCATGACCTTCGTGGTGAAAAATGAATCTCTCTCTCAAATCTTACTGGAACCTGCTCTCCGACCACATCCGCCCTCAACGCGGACGGTTCATCCTGCTTGCCGCAATGCTCTTTGGCAGCATCGGTTTGCGCATCTTCGCCCCGCAGATCATGCGCCGCTTTATCGATTCTGCGCTGGCAGGTGAAGCACTGCAAACCCTCACATGGACCGCCATTGCCTTCATCAGCGTGGCGCTGATCCAGCAGGGTGTCCATATCGGCGTGACCTGGCTCGGTGAAAATGTCGCCTGGACCGCCACCAACGCCCTGCGCGCCGAACTGGCGGAACGCGCCCTGCACCTCGACATGAAATTCCACAATGACCACACACCCGGCGAATTGATCGAACGCATTGACGGCGATGTGACCGAACTGGCGATCTTCTTCTCGCAGTTCGCGCTGAATCTTGTTGCGAACGGACTCCTGCTCATCGGCATTCTAGGCGCTTTGTTCCTCGAAGACTGGCGCGCAGGGCTGGCATTCACCGTCTACTCCATCCTCACGGTCGGAATTCTCAGCCGCCTGAGAAACATCGCCATCCCGCACCAAAAGGCAAGGCGCGAAGCCGAAGCGCAATACTACGGTTTCATCGAAGAACAACTGGCAGGCACCGAAGACATCCGCTCCAGCGGCGCGGTGGATTTCTCCATCCGTGAACTCTTCCGCCATCAAAGCGTCATTCTCGATCATAACCGCAAGGCACACTTCAAACGCTGGATCATGGAAAACTCGATGGGTCTCGCGCTTACCACAGGCACGCTGCTCGCCGTCACCAGCGGCTACTGGCTCTTCACCGCCAGCGTCATCACCATCGGCACGGTCTATCTCTTCGTGCATTACCTCAGCCTGCTCGAAGAACCGTTCTGGGCAATGACCCACGAGATCGAAAGCTTCCAGACCATCGGCGCATGCGTCGAACGGCTGACCGAATTCCGCACGCTCACACCTGAAGACAAAACCGAAACGGGAACAGAGATCAACGCGCACCCGCTCGCATTGACGTTCAACGACGTGACCTTTGCCTATAACGGCGGCGACTCCGTCCTCTCCCGCCTCTCATTCGACCTCAAACCCGGCTCTGTTCTCGGACTGCTCGGACGCACGGGCAGCGGGAAGACCACGCTCGGACGCCTGGTCTTCCGTCTGTATGACGTGAGATCGGGAGCCATCAAAGTCAACAATGTGGATTTGCGCAGCACAAATCTCGACTCCCTGCGCCGCAACATCGCCATCGTCACACAGGATGTACAGTTATTCCGCGCCTCCATCCGCGACAACCTGACCTTCTTCGACCGTTCGATCTCGGACGAAAGCATCATTGCTGCACTCGAAAAACTGGAGATGGGCGATTGGTATCGCAGCCTGCCCAAAGGCTTGGATACGGAACTCGAAGCAGGATCAAGGTCACTGTCCGCGGGTGAGGCGCAATTGCTGGCTTTCACACGGGTCTTTTTGCGAAATCCAGGTTTGGTCATTCTCGATGAAGCCTCATCCCGTCTCGACCCTGCCACAGAACACAAACTCGAACGCGCCATGGACATACTTCTCAAAGACCGCACCGCCATCATCATCGCGCACCGCCTGCACACCATCCACCGCGCGGACGAGATCATGATCCTGGAAAAAGGCAACGTTATCGAATATGGGCACCGCGCACAGCTCGCCGCAGACCCCGCCACGCGCTTCCATCAACTCCTGCAGACCGGCATGGAAGAAGTGCTGGCGTAAGAACCCGGTGGTTGAGTAGGCGGCGTTCGTCCGCCGTATCGAAACCACCGCTTTGAATCAAACGACTTATTCGCATGTGCGTTGTGGTTTCGATACGCCCTTCGCTTCGCTTCGGGCTACTCAACCACCGATGAAAGATTGAAACAGGAATTTATCATGACATCAACAACCCTCAACCCAACCGAAAACATCCCCTCCCTGCCCGCGTGGAAGGTCATCTACGAAATGATCCGCTTCCGCCCCTGGCTGTGGCTCGTGGATTTTATCAGCGTCGCCGTCATGCGGTTTATCTGGCAAATCGCACCCGCGCTCATCCTCAAAGCCTTCTTCGACATGCTGACCGGCGGTGCGCAAATCACCTTCGGCATTTGGGGAGTCGTCGCCCTCTTTGTTTCGCTCTGGGTCGGACGCATACTCGGAACTTACGGCTTCTATTACGCCGACGTGCCGATCTTCGCGGATATGTCCACGCTGTTACGCAAGAATCTACTGCGCCATATCCTGAAACGCCCCGGGGCATCGCAGCTCCCCGACTCGGCGGGCGAAGCCGTCAGCCGCTTCAAAACGGACGTGAACGAGATCCCCCTGTTCGTCATCCTCGTCAACGACGTTCTGGTCGGGCTCGTCGTCATCGCGGTTGCCATCGTACTGATGACGCGCATCAATCCATCCGTCACGATCATGGCGCTCATCCCGCTCGTCATCGTCGGCATCATCGCCAACATCGCCACCGGGCGCATCGAACACTACCGCCGCGCCTCGCGGCAAGCGGGCGGCAAAGTGACCGGTTTCATCGGCGAGTTCTTCGGCGCGGTGCAAGCGGTCAAAGTGGCGTCGGCGGAGAAAAATGTCATCGGTCACTTCCACAAGATCAACGACGAACGACGCGTGCTCACCATCCGCGAAAAAGTATTCGACGAAGTGCTCGGCTCGTTATACCGCAACACCTCCACGCTCGGCACCGGCGTCATCCTCGTGCTGGTCGGTCAATCCATGCGCACGGGCAACTTCACCCTCGGCGACTTCTCGCTCTTCGTCTACCTCCTGCAAAGCATGGGCGACCTGACCACGTTCGGCGGCATGTTGTGGGCACGCTACAAACAACTCGATGTCTCGGTCAAGCGTATGTACTGCCTGATGGAAAACGCGCCGCTGGATGCGCTCGTTCAGCACAGCCCGATCAACCTGACGGGAGCATTGCCTGACGTGACCTATCCGACGAAAACCGCATCAGACCGGCTGGATGAACTGGTCGCTGACCATCTGACCTTTCACTACCCCGATTCGTCCAACGGCATCGAAGACATCTCGCTGAAAATCAAACGCGGTTCGCTGACGGTTATCACGGGCCGTATCGGTTCCGGCAAGACAACGCTGCTGCGCACATTGCTCGGGCTGCTCCCCGCCGACTCAGGCGAAGTCCGTTGGAATGGACAAGTCATCACCGATGCCGGCAACTTCTTCGTCCCGCCAAGATGTGCCTACACCGCACAAGTCCCGCGCCTGTTCAGCAACACCCTGCGGAATAATGTTTTGCTTGGTTTGAATAAAACGGACGATGACATCTACCGCGCCGCCAAACTTGCCGTCATGGACCGCGACCTTGAGCAGCTCGATGATGATCTTGAAACCATGGTCGGTGCACGCGGCGTCAAACTCTCCGGCGGGCAGGCACAACGCACCGCTGCGGCGCGCATGTTCATCCGCGAGACGGAGCTGGTCGTCTTCGACGATCTCTCCAGCGCGTTGGACGTGGATACCGAACGCCAACTTTGGGAGCGCATCTTTGCGAACAACAACATGACCTGTCTCGTTGTCTCCCACCGCCGTCCGCTTCTGCGCCGCGCGAATCACATCATTGTACTGAAAGATGGTAAGGTAGAATCAGAAGGAACACTGGATGAACTTCTCACAACCAGCGCCGAAATGCACGAGTTGTGGAAGTTGGAAGAATAGATGTCATTGCGAGGGCGGTGTTCTTCCGCCCGAAGCAATCTCCTCGCCCTTAAGAGAGGATTGCTTCGTCGTCGCTCCGCTCCTCCTCGCAATGACATGGGCAAGGTGACCATGGACATCATCACAGGAAAGATCCTGAAACATTACAACTGGACCGACGGAAAGATCATCGGCATCGCGAAGGACATTGGAAACAAACTCATCGAGAACGGCATGGAACGCGATGTGGTTCTCGCTAAAATGGACGCGGTCCGCAACGACCCCGGCAGTTTTCTCGCCGACGCCACCTTCGCCGGCCTTGCGCGTGAGTGCATCCGCATCAAGCAAAAGGAAGAGAGTATTCAACATCACGAACTGCGCGACCAGCCGCTCCAATATCCCATCTGGGGCAGGCAGCACATTGACGAAGGCTCGTTCGCGCAAATGGACAACGCCATGCGCCTACCGGTCAGCGTGGCGGGCGCGTTGATGCCCGATGCCCACGTCGGCTATGGATTACCCATCGGCGGCGTGCTGGCAACGGACAATGCGGTCATCCCGTACGCCGTCGGCGTGGACATCGCCTGCCGCATGAGACTGTCGCTTTATGAAGTCTCACCGATCCTGCTTGGACAAAAGCCCGCGCTCTTTGAAAATGCCCTGTGGGACGAAACCGCCTTCGGCATCGGCGCAGAATGGAAGGGCAGCAGACGTGCCGAACATCAAGTGCTGGATGATTCCGCCTGGGATGCGACCCGCTTGCTGAAAAGTTTGCAGAACAATGCAGTCAAGCAGCTCGGCACAAGCGGCACCGGCAATCACTTTGTGGAGTGGGGTTCGTTCCGCCTGCATGAGCCGATGTTCGGCTTGAAGCCCGGCGAATATCTCGCCCTGCTCTCGCACAGCGGTTCGCGTAGTGTCGGATTCAAGATCGCCGACCGCTACAGCAAACTCGCCATGGACTTACATCCCGAACTCGATAAAAGCGTGCGTCACCTTGCGTGGTTGTCGCTCGATTCGGAGGAAGGATTGGAATACTGGCTCTCGATGGAACTGGCGGGGCGCTTCGCTTCGGCAAATCACTACATCATCCACAAGCGGGTGGCGGCTGCGGTTGGACTCAAGGAAGTCGCGGTCGTCGAGAACCATCACAATTTTGCCTGGCGCGAAAAACTCCCCGACGGGCGCGAAGTCATCGTCCATCGCAAAGGCGCGACGCCCGCGAGTGAGGGAGTCTTGGGCGTGATCCCAGGCTCGATGGGTGATGCAGGCTACGTCGTCAGAGGCAGAGGCGTGAGCGATGCGCTCCAGTCCGCTTCGCATGGGGCGGGCAGGCAGATGAGCCGCAAAGCCGCGCTGAACTCCATCAGCAAACGCGAACGGGATGAATATCTCAAGGCGCGCGGTGTCACGCTGCTCGGCGGCGGCTTGGATGAATCACCGCAGGCATACAAACCGATCGACGAAGTCATCGCCGCACAGCATGATCTCGTGGATGTTGTCGGCAAGTTCACGCCGAAGATCGTCCGCATGGCGGATGAGCCCGGCGATATTTAAGACAAACAGATGCGGCGAACCTGCATCTGTTTTTACAAGGAAAAATGAATCCAATTCACATCGACGGTCCGTGGTTCAAAGATGAAGCAGGGCGCATATTGATCCTGCGCGGCGTCAATCTGGGTGGGAGCAGTAAAGTTCCGTATTCCCCGAACGGCGCGACCTATATTCGTGACGGGTTCTTCAATCATCGGGATGTTTCGTTCGTTGGACGCCCATTTCCATTGGATGAGGCGGACGAACACTTCGCGCGGTTGAAGGCTTGGGGATTGACCTGCCTGCGCTTCGTGATCACGTGGGAAGCCATCGAGTATAAAGGTCCCGGTGTCTATGACCGGGAGTATTTGGATTATCTCCGCGCCGTGATCGAAAAAGCAAATGAGCATGGCATGTTGGTTTTCATCGACTCGCACCAGGATGTGTGGAGCCGCTTCTCCGGCGGCGACGGCGCTCCGGGCTGGACGTTCGAAGCGGCGGGTATGAACATCACCCGTTTCCACGAAACCGGCGCGGCGTTCCTGCATCAAATCCACGGCGAGCCGCTGCCACAGATGGTCTGGCCCACCAACGCCACCAAACTGGCGGCGGCAACCATGTTCACGCTTTTCTTCGGCGGCAACGACTTCGCGCCACTAACGAAAGTACAAGGCGAGCCCATTCAGGAGTTCCTGCAACGACATTACATCAATGCGATAAAGGAAGTTGCGAAAGCGCTGAAAGGATTGCCAAATGTCATCGGGTATGATGCGCTCAACGAACCCGGGGAAGGCTACATCGGCACGGACGATCTGACGAGCATCCAGACCGTCGTCGAGAAGGGAGCGACTCCCACCCCGCTTCAATCCATGGCTTTGGGCATGGACATCTCGCAGGAAGTGGGAATTTGGGATATCGGCTTCCTTGGACCCAAGCAGACCGGGAAACGAACACTGAATCCCAACGGCGAACGAGCCTGGCTGGATGGATTCGATTGCATCTGGAAACAACACGGCGTTTGGGATGTGGATTCTCAGGGTCAGCCGTGCCTGCTCCGCCCGGAGCATTTTGCCAAGGTCAACGGGCGGGAGGTGGATTTCCACCGTGATTATTACATCCCGTTCCTCAACCGCTTTGCACAGGAGATCCGCGAGATTCACCCCGAGGCAATTCTGTTCGTGGAGCACGGCTTTCGAAGCCACGGTCCCACATGGACGGAACACGACGCGCCCAATATTGTCTACGCACCACACTGGTATGACGGCGTCGTGTTGATGATGAAATCCTTTAATTCATTTTTGAACTACGACCGCGACCAGAAGAAACTCGTCCTTGGCGCAGGGAACATCCGCCGTTCGTTCGCGCAGCAAATGCGGAACAAAAAAATCCACGCGGAGAAATACATGGGCAATGCGCCCACCCTGCTGAGTGAAATTGGCATTGCTTTTGACCTGAACAAAAAGAAGGCGTATCGCACAGGCGATTTCGGCGAACAGATCAAGGCGCTCGACCGCACCCTGCAGGCAATGGACGAGAACCTGCTCAGTTATACGCTTTGGAATTACACCGCCGACAATACCAACGAACACGGCGACCTGTGGAACAACGAAGACCTGTCCATTTTCAGCAGGGATCAACAGCGCGACCCCGAAAACATCCATTCCGGCGGACGGGCGCTGGAAGCGGCAGTGAGACCGTACCCCATCGCAACCGCCGGGGAACCGCTGCAAATCTCGTTCGATGTCCGAACGAGGGAATTTGTTTACCGCTTCCGCCATGATCCCGCCGTCACAGAGCCAACGATGGTCTTTCTGCCAAACTTTCAATATCCAAAAGGCTGTGAGGTGCAGGTATCGGACGGTGAGTACGAAATAAGTGCGCAAGAACAATACCTGATCTACCGACACAACCCGCAGCATGAAATTCACACGATACGCATCCAGCCCGCCTGAACACGGATTGAAATCGGACATGAAAACGCAAGTTCATGCCTGCGGTCTTTTCGTTATAATGGACACATGCTCAAAGGTGATTCTCAATTCCACGAAATTCTGCACAAGTTCTCGCAAGAGACGAACGAGACAGAGCGCAAGGCGCTCGAAGAGGGCATCTGGAAACGTTACGGCGCGGAACATACCGTCTTCGTATTGGACATGTCTGGTTTTTCCCTGCTGACGCGCAAGTACGGCATCGTGCATTACCTCTCGATGATCCAACGCATGCAGCAGACCGTGATCCCCATTGTGGAAGGTCACAACGGGCGCATCGTCAAATTCGAAGCGGACAACTGCTTCGCGGTCTTTCCCAACCCGCTTCTGGCGGCACGCGCCGCGACTACTATGCAGCATGCCTTCCACGCCGCCAACCTGCTGACCTCGGACGAACTCGATATCCACGTCGCCATCGGGATCGATTACGGGAAGATCCTGCTTATCAACAACGAGGATATGTTCGGCGACGCGGTCAACCGCGCCTGCAAAATGGGGGAGGATATCGGATACGCCGGCGAGGTATTGATCACCAAGGATGCCATGGATCTCATCCCGAACGATGCGGATATTCAGGGAAAGCTCATCGAACTGAGCATCGGCGGATTAAGTACGCCTGCCTATTCGATCACGTATAGGTCGAAAGATGATGGCGGGCAGGAATAAACGCTTCTCCCGCACTCGACTGCCACCCCTTCGCTGTTGACCGTGCCACAAAGAAAAAGCCTTCATGCTCTTTGTGTTTAACCGACCCTCACGATCTCTTCTTTCGTCTCGATCACTTCCACCTGAATCTTCCCCGCCGACAACTCACGCAGATCGGTTTGAAATGCCTCGTAATTCTCCACGGGGAATTGCAGTGTCAGCGTAATATCCCCGGCATAATCTTCACCCAGCATCCTGCCATGATGCTTTGACACAAGCAGACGCACTCGCTCCAACAGATTATAGGGTATCGCCGCCATCGCCACGTGGACCGGGACTCTCCGTCCGCGCTCCACGGCGTTGACCACGGATTGCGCAGCCTCGGTATAGGCTTTGACCAGTCCGCCCGTGCCGAGCAGGGTTCCGCCGAAATAGCGGGTGATGACCAGAACCGCATCGCCGAGACCGCTTCCGCGCAGGACGGTCAGCGCGGGCTTGCCCGATGTTCCGCCCGGCTCACCGTCATCCGAAAAATATTCAGTTTCCGTATTCCCGCCGCCGATGATATAGGCTGGGACGTTATGAGTCGCGTCCGCGAACTCTGCGCGAATCCGCTTGATGAAGGCGCGCGCCTCGTCGATGAAAAAAGCAGGCGCGAGCGTGGCAATGAAGCGCGAGTTGACCACCGTCTGTTCGCGGCGGATCTCGGTCAGGGGGACGAGGTAAAGGGTGGACATGATGGGAATTTTACATTGAATCCAGCGCAGACCTGACATGTCTCATCTGCGTGGACTAAGCGTCAAGTCCGCCCGCGCTTCGCGGAGACATATCAGGTCCAAATGTTTTCCTGTATAATCCACGCAAGGAGCCGCGCATGGGACGGATCGAGAAGACTGTTTTCATCAGTTACCGCAGGACAAATTTGCCGTGGGCGTTGTTTGTATATCAAAACCTAACAATAAACGGCTATGATGTTTTCATGGATTACGAAAGTATTGATAGCGGAAATTTTGAAAGCGTAATCCTTGACAACATCAGAGCAAGAGCGCATTTCATTGTCATTCTTACACCTTCCGCACTTGACAACTGCAATAAACCTGATGATTGGTTGCGACGCGAGATTGAAACTGCAATAGACGAAAACCGAAATATTATTCCATTTATGGTGGAAGGTTTCGATTTCGGTAGTCAGGCGGTAAAAAACGCATTAACTGGCAAACTCAATATTTTAAGCACTTACAACGGACTCCCCGTACACCCCCCTTATGTATTCAACGCCATGGAAAGATTGCGTAATCGGTTTTTGAACAAATCCTTAAGTGATATACCTAAAGCCACTTTACAAATCGATGCGCAAAAAATAACTGAAATGCAAAAAGCGGCTTCCAACGATGCCCCATTAGTGGATATTGAAGAACTTGCGGGTGTGCCGATCGAGGCTTTAGAACTTTCAGCAAGAACATGGAATGCATTGAAACGTTCAGGAATTAATACAGTTGGAGATGTGCTCAACTTACTGGAAAATGGCGAGTCAGCAGTACTTTCAATACGGAATTTTGGGGCGCCAAGCCTCGATCAGTTGCGCCAGAGAATGAAAGAAAAACGTGCCCTGCAAGATGATTGAATGTCAAAGAATAGGGCTTAACAAGTCAGTCGATAATAAATCTCCGAGGTATTGGAAACCTCGGAGATCTGCTTTTACATGTCATTGCGAGCGAAAGCGAAGCAATCTCCTCATAATTTTGGGATTGCTTCGCCGCTTTGCAGCTCGCAATGACATATTTGATTTAATACCTTCCCCGCTCCAAGATCACATCGGGATTCGGCAGGTCGCTTTCCCTCGCGGGGAAGACCTGCACGGCGCAGGCTTTGAATTCGGGGATCTTCGCCTGCGGGTCGAGCGCGTCGTTGGTGAGTAAATTTGCGGCGGCTTCGGCAAAATGGAAAGGGATGAAGACCACGCCGACGGTGGTTTTCTCGGTGACGCTGGCGCGCAGGACAACCTCTCCACGGCGGGATTTGACGCGCACAGGGTCATTATGTTTAATGCCGTGAATGTCCGCATCGGCGGGGTGGATCTCCACGCGGGCTTCGGGGTATGCCTCGTTCAGGGACGAGTTGCGGGTCATCGAGCCGCCGTGCCAGTGCTCGAGCACACGCCCCGTGGTCAGGATGAACGGGAATTCGTCGTCCGCTTCTTCCATGACCGGGACATAATCGAGCTGGTGGAACTTTCCGCGTCCGCGCGGGAAATCTTCCGTGAAGAGCGTCGGTGTGCCGGGATGATCGAGAGACGGGACAGGGTAGATCAAGCCGACCTTTTCGATGCGCTCATACGTGATGCCCGCGTAATCTTCGTTCACGCCCGCCATCTCGCGCAGGATCTCTTCGGGGTTGGAATAGGTCCATTTGGCGGTATCAACCCCAAGGCGGGATTCGATGCGCTGCGCCAGGTCGCAAATGATCTGCCAATCGGGTCTTGCTTCCCCGCGCGGCTTGTGCGCGGCGCGGACGCGCTGGACTCTTCTATCCGTGTTCGAGAACGTGCCGTCCTTTTCGGCGAAGGGCGTGGCGGGGAAAAACACATCTGCGAACGCGCCAGATTCGTTGATGAAAATATCCTGCGCGACGATGAACTCGAGTTGCTTCATATGTTCGCGCGTCTCGTTGAGATTCGGCTCGGACATCATCGGATTCTCGCCCATGATGTACAACGCGCGGACGCCTCCTTCGTGTGCATGGCTGAGAATTTCAGTGGTGGTGAGTCCCAGCTTGAGGCTTAACCCGCCCGGCTCGATGTTCCACGCCTTTTCCCATTTGGCGCGGTTGTCGGGGTTGTCCACGCGCATGTAGCCGGGGTAATGGAAGGGCATCGCGCCCATGTCGCTCGCGCCCTGCACGTTGTTCTGTCCGCGCAGTGGATTCAGTCCCGTGCCGTCGCGCCCGACGTGTCCTGTGAGAAACGCCAGATGAATGAGCGCCAGCGCGGACGCCGTGCCATGCGAGAGCTGCGAAATGCCCATGCCCCAATAGATGGCAGCGTTCTTTGCATTGGCATACATCCGCGCCGCTTTGCGGATGTCTTCGGCGGGCACGCCTGATATTTCTTCAGCATATTCGGGTGTGAATTTTTCAAGGCTTTCGATGAATTCGTCAAAGCCTTCGGTGCGGTTCTTGACGAACTCCCAGTTGACCAAGCCTTCTTTCACGATCACATGCGCCATCGCGGAGAAGACCGGCACGTTCGTGCCCGGCTTGAGCGGCAGCCACATCTCCGCCATGTCCACCAGTTCGATGCGGCGCGGGTCCACGACGATCATCTTTGCGCCGTGTTTCATCACGGCTTCCTTCATCTGCAAGGCAATGATGGGATGGTTCTCAGACGTGTTCGAGCCGGTCACAATGAACACGTCGTTCATAATGACCTGTGAAGCCGTGTTGCTCATCGCGGACGAACCGACCGCCTGCTGAAGCGCGACCACCGAGCCCGCATGACATAGCCGTGTGCAGTGATCCACGTTGTTGGTGCGGAACAGGGCGCGATACATTTTTTGCAGCAGATAATTATCTTCGTTGGTTGCTTTGGCACAGCAATAGACCGCCATCGCGTCCGAACCGTCGCGTTTGTAGATGCGGACGAGGTTATCTGCGACAAAGTTCAGGGCAGTCTCCCAGTCAGTCTCGACCCAGTCCCAGTCGTTGGAGATCTTCGAATCGGGAATCGGCTTACCATCCACGCTGACGGCAAAGACCTGTTCGCGCCCTTCGGGCTTCGGCTTGCCTTCGAGCAAATAACGGCGCACCAACGGCTTGGTCGTGCGTTTGGGATGATAGACGAAGTCATAGCCGAAACGTCCCTTCACGCACAGGTTGCCCTGATTGACGGGTGAATCGAAGGGGCTGGTCACTTTGTAAATAAAGTCGTCCTTGACGTGCAACTGCAGGGTGCAACCCACCCCGCAGTAAGGACAGGTGGTGGTGGTCACTCGGTCAGATTTGATCATCGCGGTTTCCTCTGCTTTCTGCCCGTGTTCATCACGCTGATCTCGTTCGGGCTCATGCCTTGTTCCAGCAAATATTCGCGCTTCGACTTCAACGCGCCGGTCGGGCAGACCGCCACGCATTGTCCGCACAGCACGCACGACGTTTCGGGGATGGTCTTGTCGAAGAACGTGCCGATCTGCGTCTCGTATCCGCGCCCGTCGAAATTGATCGCAAAGGTATATTGCGCATCATCCGCGCAGACCTGCACACAGCGCCAGCACAACAAACACTTCGAGTAATCGCGGATGTACATCGGGTTGTCATCCTTCACGTCCGTTTCACGCCGCTCCGCATCGGGGAAGCGGCTCGACGACGCGCCGTACTCGTACATCATCTGCTGAATTTCAGGCGCTTCGGACAAATCCATCGTGGATGCAAGCATCTCCAGGATCGTCCGCCGTGACCTGACGACCTTTTCGCTTCGCGTCTGGACCTTCATGCCTGCTCCCGCTTTGACGATGCACGCAGGCTGGAGCGTTCTCATCCCCTCCACCTCCACCACGCAGATTCGGCAAACCGCATTCGCCGTGGTCGCTTCGTGGAAACAGATGGTGGGAACATCCTTGCCCATCCCGCGCGCCACATCCAACAAGGTCTTGCCCTGTTCGGTCGTTACTTCCTGCCCGTCAATTGTAAGTGTGATCGTTTCGGTCATCTCTCAGCCTTTAGCGTTTTCGTAAATTATGGAGTCAGGGAGCTTGCTCCCGTAATCTCGGCGGCAAGCCGCCTGATTCCAAATTTTAATTTAGCGTTTCTTAGTCGTTTTGCGCGCTGTGGTTTTCTTCACAGTTGTCTTCTTCGTTGTGCTCTTTTTCGCAGTTTTTACCTTTGCGTCGGCTTTCTTCACAGCCTTCGGCAGGCTCAGGGCATCGCTTTCATCTTTCTTCTCTAAACCTACAGCAAACAACTCGGGCCAAATCTTCATCGCGGACATCGTCGCACTCGCCGCCGTCTGACCAAGCCCGCAGATGCTGGCTTCGGTCATCGTCCAGCCGACATCCTGCAAGCGGATCAGGTCGCCTTCCTCAATTTTTCCTTCGGCAATGCGATCCAAAATTTCCATCTGGCGCTGGGTTCCCATCTGGCAGGGATAGCATTTGCCACAGGACTCGTGCGCGAAGAACTTTCCAAGCCGCTTCAACACATCACGCATGTCACGGGTTTCATCGAAGACCATCACCACGCCCGAGCCAAGCGGAAGCCCTGCCGCGCGCAGATCCTCGAAGGTCATTTTCACATCAAGATGTTCGGACGTGGCAAACGCTCCCGCCGCGCCGCCGAACAGCACGGACTTGAGTTTCTTTTTATTTGCAACACCGCCCGCCATGTCCATCAGTTCACGCAGGGTCACGCCGAATGGAACTTCGTACAAACCGGGCTTGGTCACATCGCCCGAAACGCAGAACAACTTCGGTCCCGGCGACTTCTCCGTGCCGATCTTGCGATATTCCGCCGCGCTTTTCTCAAGGATGAGCGGCACGTTGCACATCGTCTCGACGTTGTTGATGACCGTCGGCTTTTGGAACAAGCCGTGAGTCGTCGGGAAGGGCGGCTTGATACGCGGAAAGCCGCGCTTCCCTTCAATAGACTCGAACAGCGCAGTCTCCTCGCCGCAAATATAGGCGCCTGCACCGACGCGGATTTCAATGTCAAACGAAAAACCGGAATTCAGAATATTTTCCCCAAGCAACCCCGCCTCCCTTGCTTCCTGCAAGGCGTTTTCGGCGGCTTCCACCAGATACGGATATTCGCCGCGGATATACATATATCCCTTGCTCGCGCCGATCGCATACGCGGCAATGCACATCCCTTCGATGGTGGAGTGCGGGTCGTCCAGCAAAAGGATGCGATCCTTGAACGTGCCGGGCTCGGATTCATCCGTGTTGCAGACGACGTACTTTTGATCGGCGACGGCGTTCATCGCGCCTTCCCATTTGATGCCGGTCGGGAAGGCTGCGCCGCCGCGTCCCACCAGACCGGACGCCTTGATCTCTTCGACCACAGCTTGGGGCTGCATCTGGAGCGCTTTTTGGAATCTCTTATATGCGCCGTATCTTTTCAGGGATGTGGTGCCTTTGCCGCAGTTCTTCGTCAGCTCGCGGATCGTGCCGTAGACCAAAGATCGCGGACGAATTTCTTCTTCAGAGCCATATCCAACGGTACTCTTCTCGCCATCCATCGTCCACACCGCGGGCGCGAGTTCGCACATGCCCAGGCATGGACTCGGCTCGATGGTCAGGTTCAACTTCGGGTGAGTCTGATGCGGTTCCACATCATGTTTTTTGCAAAGTTTTTTCAACAGCCCGTCCGCATCCTTCAACGCACAGGCTTGGTCGGTACAAACGCGGATGACTTTACGCCCAAGCGGTTCATTGTAGAACAAGGCATAAAATTCGATCACGCCATGCACGTCCGCAAGCGGAACGCGCAGGCTTTTGGCAACTTCGGCAGCGACGGATTCGGGAAGCCAGCCGTACAGTTTTTGAGCCGCGTGCAAGGCTGGCAACAGCCCGGAACGACCCAGGGGAATGTAGTTCTCGATGGCAGGTTTTAGCGGGGCGAGGTCAATTTCAGACATGAAATCTCCAATACGACAAGTATACCCGAAGGGCATGTGACATTTTTCGTGACGCGGGGCACTTCCGAAATCAGGCGTGATTATATATAATATATAATTATGGCGTCAATAGCAGAGAAAGAACTTACCCACAAACCCCTGAAAGAAGAAATTTACGATGCGCTCCATCGGCAGATCATCGCGGGGAAATATTCTCCCGGCGACTGGCTGCGGCAGGAGGACATCGCCAGCCAGATGGGCGTGAGCATGACTCCCGTGCGCGAGGCATTGGACCTGCTGGTTGCAAAAGGCATCGCGGAGCGGGTCCCGTACCGCGGCGTGCGTATCCGGGAAATGTCCGCCAAGGATGTGGTCGAAGCCTACGGCATGCGTCTGTTCCTGGAAGCGATGATCGCCAGGGAAACCGCGTTGAACATCACACCCGAGCAGCTTGCCGATCTCGAAGCGATCATGGAAGAGATGGATCGGCATGTGGAATTGAGCGAGATGCCGCAGGAGAGGCAGTTGAGCCGTGAGTTCCATGCCGCGATCGCGGAGGCTTCAGGGAACGATTTGCTGGTGCAATTATATGCCATCGTCTCGAACGCTTTCCCGGACTGGCTTTTGTATGAGGCACTGTACCGCAAGCCCGAACTGGTCTCTGGCAGTGTGGCGCAGACTCACGATGAACATGCCGCGATTTTGGAGGCATTCAAAAAGCGCGACCCCGACCTTGCCGTGAAGGTTTCGCTGGAGCATGTGATGGAATCGGGCAGGTGGCTGGAAACGTACCGCGATATTCCTGCAAAATTATTGCGTGAAAAAGAAAAACAAGTTTCGCACTTGATCAAGAAATCAAAATAATCAGGAGGCAGCATGTCGGAAGAGATCGAGAAATTGTACAAGGATATGGCGCAAAGCATCATTGACGGGGAGTCGGATATTTCGGTGGAACTCGCCCAAAAATCCATCGAGATGGGAATCCCGCCGTTGGATGCCATCACGAAAGGATTCGTGATCGGCGTTAACTACATCGGTGACCAGTTTGGCGCGGGCGAAGCCTTTTTGCCCGAGTTGGTGATGGCGGGCGAAGCGATGAAAGCCGCGGTCGCAGTACTTGAGCCTGAACTGCTCAAACTCGGCGAAGCGCGCGAGATCATGGGGCGCGTAGTGCTTGCCACAGTCGAAGGCGACATCCACGAGATCGGCAAAACGCTGGTCGGCACGATGCTCAGCGCGTCGGGCTTTGAAGTCACCGACCTGGGCGTGGACCAGCCTGCCGACCAGATCATCGGCAAGGCGCTGGAAATCGATGCCAACCTCATCGGTTTGAGCGCATTGCTCACCACCACGATGGTCCGACAGCGCGAGTTGATCGAAGAACTCGACAAGGAAAACCTGCGTCCGCGCATCAAGGTGATGGTCGGCGGCGCTCCCATCACTCGCGACTGGGCAACCAAGATCAAAGCAGACGGCACGTCGGAAGACGCAGTCGGCGCGGTGCAGTTGGCAAAGCAGTTGGTTGGAAAAGAATAGTCCTGTCATTGCGAGCCGCGCTCTTGCATTTTGCGGCGAAGCAATCTCATGACTAAAACAGAAGATTGCTTCGGGCTACGCCCTCGCAATGACATAGAAAGAATCAGAGAGAGAAGAGAGGCATAGCCTTCGGAGGGCTCTATGTCTCATAAAAAAATAAAAACGATCAGCAACCCCAAACTTAAATTGGAAGTGCTGACCGAGCAGGACGTTAAGAAAATCCACGATGCGACGATGCACATCATCGAAAAGGTTGGTGTGCGCTTCCCTTCCAAACGGGCGTTGGAGATCTGGGAATCCGTCGGCGCGGACGTTGACCACGAAAAAAGAATCGTCAGAGTCAAGCCGCACGTCATCGAAGATGCGTTGAAGAAATGTCCGCCCGCCTACACGCTCGCGGCGCGTGATCCGCAACAGGATCTGCCGCTCGACGGCAACCACGTCTGCCTCGGCACGGACGGCTGCGGCGTGGAAGTCATCGACATCCACACCAAAGAGAAACGCACGTCATGCCTGCAGGATGTCCGCGATATTGCCCGCGTCGCCGACGCCACTGAAGAGGTTGCCTTCCACTGGGTTCCCGTCTCCGCACAGGATGCGCCCGTCGAAGCGCGCGGACTGCATGAACTGAAAGCCGTGTGGGAGAACTCCACCAAGCACGTGCAAACCGAGTCCATTTACAACGTGGAAGAAGCCAAAGCCTCGATGGAAATGGCGATACTGCTCGCGGGCGGCAAGGACGCGCTCCGCAAACGCCCCGTCCTCTCGTTGATGCAATGCACTGCGCCTCCTCTCGGACATGATGGCGGGTCGCTCGACGCAGCCTTGATCGCCGCTGAGCATGGAGTCCCGACCGGCTTCATGACGATGGCAGCCTGCATGACGACGGGACCTGTCACGATGGCAGGCACGCTCGCCGTCGGCAACGCGGAAGTGATCGCCGCCACCGCCCTTTTACAACTGGCTTACCCAGGCGCGCCCGTCTTCTACGCCGCAGCACAGACCGCATCCGATCCGCGCTTGGGCGTGTATACAGGCGGCGGACCTGAAGACTTCCTCTTCGGCGCGGCGACCAATGTCCTCGCGGATTTCTACAACATCCCGCTCTCGATGGGATCGTTCGCCACAGGCGCGAAGGAACCGAACTGGCAGGCAGGGCTTGAGGGAAGTCTCTCGACCTTCATGGCGAGTGTGGTCATGTCCGATATGCTACTAGGTTGCGGATTCCTGCACGGCAGCCGCATCTGGTCCTACGCCGAGATGATGATGGATTGCGAGATTTTCTCCATCATCGAAAAGATGATGCAAGGCATCGTCGTAGACGAAGAAACGCTGGCGCTGGACGCCATCGCCGCGGTTGGACCTGGCGGTCACTACCTCGCGCAGAAGCACACCCGCAATCACATGCGCGAGTTGTTCCTGCCGAAATTCCTCGACCGTCGTCCATACACTCAATGGGAAGACAAAGGCGACGACGCCCGTGACTGGGCGCTCGAAAAAGCCCGCAAGATTTTGAAAGATCACAAGCCCGATCCGCTGGATGAGAAGATTAGTAAAGAATTTGAAAGAATTATCAAGTCGGTAGAAAAGAAGTAACCCCGGCGGTTGAGTAGCCCCGTGTGCTTTTTGAGGGGCGTATCGAAACCGCTAGTTTATGAAAAGCTCTTTGCAAACGTGATGGTCTCGATATGGCGGCGACAAACACGCCGCCTACTCGACCATCGCATATCCTGAACTCTCTTTCGCCAAAGAGAAACCAAATCCCAATTAGAGGTGTCTAATGAGACCAAAACTAACCCTGCTCAGTGACGAGATCATTGCCCGCATTCTGGAGGAGGCATACGAACTTCTCTTGTGCCCTGGCATTAAAGTCCAAAACGAAGAAGCGCGCGATCTACTGGCTGCCGCGGGCGCAAAACTGTACCCGGAAACCCAGGTGGTTGGGATTCCCGCTTCGCTCGTCCAACGCGCATTGGAAAGCGTGCCGCGCGAGTTCTACTTGTATGACTACGACGGCAACCCCACCGTCCACTACGGCGGCGACTCGGTGCATTTTGACCCTGGTTCATCGGGCATCACCATGCTCAACCCTGATACGTTGGAGCATGACACCACCGAAACCGAACATCTCATCCGCCTGCTCAAAGTAGCGGAACAAATCCCGCAATACGACGCGCAATCCACCGCCGTGATCTGCCACGACGTTCCCAAAGACATCCAAGATTCCTACCGCCTGTATCTGGCGCTGCTGTATTCCAAGAAGCCCATCGTCACAGGCGCGTTCACCAACAAAACCGTGCAAGAGATGATCGACATGCTCGCACTCTTTGCTGGCAGCGCCGAAGCCTCATGCGAAAAACCGCGCGCCATCTTTGACGTGTGTCCTGCTCCGCCGCTCATTTGGAGCAACTTCGGCGCAGGCAACCTGATCGCGCTCGCACGCGCAGGCATCCCTGCCGAGATCGTCTCCGTTCCCCTCGCTGGCGCAGCAGCTCCTGTGACCATGCTTGGGACGGTCACACAGCACACCGCGGAATGTCTCGCGGGCATCACCATTCACCAGTTGGCAAAACCAGGCTCACCCATCGTTTGGGGCGGCGCGGCAGCCATCTTCGACATGAAAAAAGGCGCAACCCCAATGGGCGCCATCGAAACCGCCATGCTCGACTGCTCCTACGCACAAGTTGCAAAAACGCTCAATATGCCCACCCACACCTACCTCGGCGCAACAGATTCAAAACTCGTCGATGCGCAAGCTGGGCTGGAGAGCGGAATCACCGCCATGGTCGGCGCGTTGAGCGGTATCAATATGATCTCAGGCTCAGGCATGTTGGACTTCCTCGCCTGTCACTCCGCCGAAAAACTCGTCATCGATGCGGAAGGCATCGCGATGGCAAAGCGCATGATCGGCGGCGTCAAGCAGCACACCGACACCCTCGCCACAGGTTTCTACGACGACAAGATCAACTTCAAAGGCGGTGACTTCCTCAAGCAGAAGATCACCATGCAACTCTTCCGCGAAGAACAGCACCTGCCCTCAGACATCATCGACCGCAACTCGACTCGCGCATGGAAAGCCGCTGGCAGTCTGGATGCCTTCGGCAGAGCCAAACTCCGCGTGCAGGAATTGCTCGCCTCGTACTCCCGCCCTGAACTTGATCCCGACCAGATAGCCCGTCTCCACTCGTACATGCTCAACCTTGCCAAGAAAGCTGGCATCGAAGAATTACCCGGACTGGAAGATTTCGAAGTTGCATAACAGACGATGGATGACGGACCGCGGCAGATCGTCAATGGTCCATCATCCATCGTCAATCTGCCGCGCCTTGGTAATTCCTAATTCATCAGTTTGAATTCATAATTTCAAGGAGGCAACCATGCAACCCAAACTCTCCCTGCTCGATGATGCCCTGATCGCCCGCATCCTCGACGAGGCATACCAGCTGATGCTCAAGCCCGGCATCAAGGTGCAGAACGCCGAAGCGAGACGCCTGCTCGCCGAAGCAGGCGCGGACGTGAACGAAGAAACGCACGTCGTCCGCATTCCAGAGCAGATCGTCCGTAAGGCGCTGGAAACCGTTCCCAGCGTGTTCCATCTCTATGATTACGAGGGCAATCCCAAAGTCCAGTACGGAGGCGATGCAGTCCACTTCGACCCAGGTTCCTCGGGCATCTCCGTCCTCATCCCAGAGACGTTGGAACACAAGACCGCCGAAACTGAAGACCTGCTGCGCGTCATCAAAGTGGCGGAGAGTTTGCCGCAATACGACGCGCAGTCCACGGCGGTGGTCTGCCACGATGTGCCGAAAGACATCCATGACCTGTATCGTTTGTATCTGGTCATGATGTATTCGAAGAAACCGATTGTCACGGGCGCATTCACGAACCAAACTGTGAATGCGATGATCAACATGCTCGCCATCTTTGCGGGCGGACGCGACAACCTACGCACCAAACCGCGCGCCATTTTCGACGCCTGCCCGTCACCGCCATTGATCTGGTCGAACTTCGGCGCGGGTCAATTGATCGAACTCGCGCGAGCGGGCGTTCCAGCGGAGATCGTCTCAATGCCGTTGGCTGGCGCAGCGGCTCCAGTGACCTTACTTGGCGCGGTCACACAGCACGCGGCGGAATGTCTTTCGGGCATCACCATCCATCAACTCGCGCACACAGGTTCGCCCATTGTGTGGGGCGGCGCGCCCGCCATCTTTGAAATGCGCAAAGGCGGCACGCCCTACGGCGCCATCGAAACCGCCATGATCGACTCGTCCTACGCGCAGGTCGGCAAGGCGCTGGGTCTGCCCACCCACACCTACCTCGGCGCAACCGACACAAAAGTGCTCGACATGCAGGCAGGCATGGACAGCACCATGGGCTTCCTCGTCGGCGCGTTGAGCGGCATCAACATGATCTCCGGCGCAGGCATGTTGGACTCGCTCCTCTGCCAAAGCCCCGAAAAACTCGTCATCGATGCGGAAGGTATCGCGATGGCAAAACGAATGTTGAAAGGCATGCTCGTCCAATCGGAAACGCTCGCCACCGAATTCTTTGAAGGCGTGGACTTCAAAGGCGGCGACTTCCTCAAACAAAAAGTGACCATGAAACTCTTCCCGAAAGAACAGCACATGCCCACCAAGATCATCGACCGCGACTCGATCCGCGGCTGGAAGGAAGCTGGCTCACTGGATACCTTCGACCGCGCCCGAGTCCACGTGAAGGAAATCCTCGCCTCTTACTCTCGACCTGTGCTTGATCCTCACCATGAAGCAGAGTTACACACGTATGTTTTGACTCTCGCCAAACAGGCAGGCATGGAAGAATTGCCGATCGTAAATGGTTTAGAATTTGCATAACCCTCAAAAAGGAAAACAACATTTAATGGAAACAGTCTATGTATCCACTATCCGCCAATATTTAGAAGCCATTGATGATCAATATGCAAAATTATTTCGTGGCGTTTCACAAGAAAATTTTGAATTAATCCCATCAGTCGGCAGAGATTGGAGCGAAAAGATTGACCTTATTGATTGGGAAAGGGAATTCTTAAAGAGGTTCAGAGAACAATCAATTGCTTATGTCAATCCAATTCCATCAAACAACTGGGAATGGTTAATGGTGGCACAACATCATGGCATGCATACAAGATTACTCGACTGGACAGGGAATCCACTTGTAGCACTCTATTTTGCATGTGAAAAGGATTTTGAGAAGCGCGGAAGAATTTACAGGATTTCTGAGATTCCTGCTATAAATCCCGAGACACAACCAGATCCATTCTCTGTGTCAGAAGATTATATAGTCCGACCTCCCCACATCACCCCCAGGATTGCCGCTCAGTCCGCAAATTTTACAGTTAGCAAAAATCCAATTAAACCTCTCCAATCAGGCGGCAAATATCACACAATTATCGTCCCAGGGAACAAGAAAAAGGATCTGCTAGATGAGTTAAATAAATACGGTATTAATTATGCTACTTTGTTCCCTGGCTTAGATGGTGTGAGCAAAAAACTTACATTTGAGCTATCCAGACTAAAAGAGTTAATACTTGAACGCACAAAAGATATCGTTTAATTCGAGTTACTAATTTGCTTATGCTGACCCTCCCGAAACTCCTTCGCATTCCCAATGTTGACAATGGCTTGCCTTTTACCGTCTCGCCTGATGAACGTCAGATCATCTTTTCGTGGAACAGATCGGGGAGTTGGGAATTACATGCTCTGTCATTGCGAGCGCTAGTCCCGAAGCAATCTCATGACAACGGGGAGATTGCTTCGGGACTAGCGCCCCTCGCAACGACATTGAAAGGCGCAAAATTTTCTCCAAGATTTTCACCTGACGGGACAAAAATCGCTTTTGCCTTAGACCCTGACGGCAGTGAGTCGTATCACATCTGCGTGCATGATTTGAAAACAGGCGTCACCACTGACCTGACGCCCGACATTCTATACGCCAATCAGCCAAATATGAGCTGGTCACCCGACGGCGAGACGCTGGCGATCCTGTCCGAAGCCAAGGGGATGTTCTCGCTGTACACCCTGCCACTCGATGGCAGCGGACTGCGCCTGACGCGCAACGTCTTCCACCCATGCTGGGACGCAGTCTGGTCACCCGATGGGAATTGGATCGCCGTCGAATCGGAGTGGAAGGCGAGTGACCGCAGCATTTTCATCGTCCCCGTGGGACGCGGACATAAGAAGGGCGTCCGTCCGCGCACGATGCAACTGATGCTGGATGGCAAAGTGTTGAATACCCAACAGCCCGCATGGTCGCCTGATTCCAAGTCACTGGCGTTTTCGTGTGAAAATGGAGAATGGTTCAACATCGGCGTGTTCGATATGGATACGCAGGAGATTTCATGGCTGACCGACTCCACAGGCGATGACACCCAACCCGCATGGTCGCGGAGCGGAGAAATCATCGGCTGGGTACATGCTGAGGGGGCAAAGACCAGTTTTCAATTTAAAGAAAGAGGCGGTGAAGTTCGTCAAGTCAAAGTCGGGGATGGCTTGCATGCTTTCCCGCAGTTTGTACCCGATGGAGTCATCCTTGTTTATGAAGATGTCAATCACCCGCCTGATCTGTGGAAGATCGATTTGGAAAGCGGCGAAGCGGCGCAACTCACGAGGTCGTTGGATGAAGAATTGATTTTTGTGCAGCCTGAAGAAATTTCGTATGCGGGATTGGACGGCACACAAGTGCCTGCGCTGTTGTATCGCGGCGGGAATGGGTGTGCGGTGTTGAACATCCACGGCGGACCGAACTGGCATTATTCGTTTGGCTGGGAGCCGTTCATGAGTTATATGGCTGCGCGCGGTTGGACGGTGCTTGCGCCGAATTATCGCGGCTCGACGGGTTATGGCAAGGCGTGGCAGAACGCCAGCCGCTACGACATGGGCGGCGTGGACAATGACGATTGCGTGGCAGGCGCGAAGTATCTGCTGGAGAAGGGTCTGGCGAAACGCATCGCGGTGACGGGGCGCAGTCATGGCGGATATTTGACAATGACCTGCCTGACAACGCATCCTGAATTATTTGCGGGCGGCTCAGCGGTCGTACCGTTCTTGAATTGGCTCAAATCGCATGAAGAGTCGCGCGAAGATCTAAGGCATTGGAATATTGAGAACATGGGTGACCCCGAAGGTGACAAGGAATTGTGGCACGCACGGTCGCCATATTTCTTTTTGGACCGCGTGAGTGCGCCCGTGCAAATGATCTGCGGAGCGAACGACCCGCGCTGTCCTGCATCGGATTCGCTGGATGCGCGGGATAAACTGGTGGAGTTGGGGAAGGAAGTAGAATTACATTTGTATAAAGATGAAGGGCATTCGTTCTTGAACATCGAAAATGTAGTGGACGCGGAGGTGAAACGCGTGGAGTTTTTGGAGAGAGTTTTAAGAGATTAACCACGAAGGAGCACAAAGTGTCACACGTGTGCATGCGCACAGTGCAGGCAAAGGTTTTTTAAGTTTCTTCCCTTTGTGACACTTCGTGGTAAAAATTTTTACTGAGGAGAGCCCATGCAACCATTAAAGTTCCTATCCGATGAAGATATAAAAGCCATGCACGAAGCCACCTTGCAGGTTTTGCAGGAAGCGGGTGTGTTCTGGACGCACCAACCCAGCCTTGATATTTTGCAGGGCGCGGGTTGTACTGTAAAAGATAACCGCGTCTTCTTCCCGCCTGAGTTGGTGATGGATTCCATCGCCAAAGCAAATAAACGCCCTGTGATCCGCGGACGCAATGGGCAGGTCAACGAGTTGGGCAATGGCACGTTGTATTTCCACAACCTCGGCGGCGCGCGGGATGTGTACGATGCCCGTACCGACACCCGCCGCGTGGCAACAGCCGAGGATTGTACCGACGCCGTCCGCTTGTTGGATGCGCTGCCAAACTGCAACACGGTCACGCCGTTCTTCACTCCGCCCGATGTTTCCAATGAAATGCTGTCCCTGTACATGTATCGCCATGCGCTCTCGAACACGGTCAAGCCTGTTCAGGGACCCGGCATCCAGTTTGGGCATGAAGTCCGCTTCGCCGTGGAGATGGCGGCGGTGGTCGGCACAAAGCCCGAAGAACTAACTCTCTCGCTGTCCCCCGTCAGCCCGTTGACGATGCACGACATCGCTGCCGAAGCCATTATGGAAATGGCGAAGCATGGCGTGATCCATGCCAACCTGCCCTGCCCCACAGGCGGCGCGACCTCGCCAATGACCATCACAGGCAGCATCGTACAGCAAAGCGCCGAGTCGCTGGCTCCGCTGGTGCTGGCGCAGATCATCAACCCCGGCTGCGGCTTCGTCTATTGCGGAAGGCTTGGGATGCTGGAGCCGCGCACGGGATTGATCTGGGGTGGCGTGGAACTTGGCTTGTCGTCCGCCGCCACGGTTCAACTCGGACATTATTACGGGTTCAGCGTCAACGTGTATGGATTCTCGACCAATGCCCACACTCTCGACGCCCAAAACGCTTTCGAACGCGGACTCAACGCCTCCATCCCCGCTCTGGCTGGGGCAGATGAACTCTCAGGCATCGGCGAAATGGAAGCAGGAGTGATGGGTTCGTTTGCGCAAATGGTCTTGGATAATGAACTGGCGGGCAGTGTGCAACGCCTGCGCAAGGGACTTTCAGCGGACGCGGAACACCTCGCTGTGAATATCATTTTGGACGTGATGAACGGCACGCGTAATTTCCTCGGGCAGAAGCACACCATGAAACATCTGCGCGGCGGCGAAATGGCGCTGACCAAATTTGCCGAACGCAACTCATGGGATACTTGGGAGGAGAAACTCGGGCGCAAACAAATGGCAGATTATGCTGTTGATGAAGCCGAGCGTATTTTGCGCGAGCATGTCGTCCCGCCATTGGACGCCGCACAGGAAGCGGAGTTGGATAAAATTCTGGCAGCGGCAGAGAAAGAGACTGTCAAGAAGAAGTAATTTGCCGTCATTGCGAGGAGCCCGAAGACGACGAAGCAATCTCTTCATTACAAGGAAAGATTGCTTACCACTTCGCGGCACGCGTCGGGCTAACGCCCTCGCAACGACATAAAACAAGGAGAAATCATGATCAAGCAGGCACATGCAATTTCGGAAGAACTTATCGAATGGCGGCGTGACTTTCACCAGCACCCCGAAACGGGATTTGACGTCCACCGCACGGCGGGGATCGTGGCGGATGAACTAGAAAAGATGGGGTATCGAGTCAAGCGCGGGGTGGGCAAAACAGGCGTGGTCGCGGAAATAGGCGAAGGCGGCAAGGTCGTCGCCATCCGCGCGGACATGGACGCGCTTCCAATCTTCGAGCAAAATGTAACGGAGTATGTATCCAAGACGGAAGGCAAGATGCATGCCTGCGGACACGATGCACATACGTCCATGGCGTTGGGCGCGGCGCGGATCTTGGCGAAGGAAAAATTGAACGGGCGGATACGCTTCCTGTTCCAACCCTGCGAAGAGACCGCGGACGAGGAAGGCAAGAGCGGCGCACAGCGCATGTTCGCGGAGGGCGCGGTGGACGGCGTGGATTACATCATCGCCCAGCACGTGGATCCGACCAGCCCTGTCGGCACGATCCGCATCAACGAAGGTCCGAGCGGCGGCGGCGTGGATTCATGGACTGCCGTCATCCGCGGCAAAGGCGGGCACGGCGCGTACCCGCAGGCGTCGAACGATCCGTTCGTGATGCTGGCGCATGTCATCATGGGATTGAACGCCATCATCTCGCGCAGGCTTGATCCATTCGAGCCGGCAGTGGTCAGCATTGGCGCGGTCAACGGCGGGTTCACTGAGAACGTCATCCCGGATCAGGTGGAACTTAAGGGAACGATGCGCTTCACATCCATGGATGTCGAGAAGAAACTTCGCGAAGAGATCGCGCGGGTCTTCGAGATCGTAAAAACGCTTGGCGGGGAATACGAATTGGACTTTCTGTTCGGCGGCTTGCCCCTTGTCAACGACAGGCATGTTGCTGAAACGATCGCGAAGGTCGGGAAAGAGCTGCTCGGCGAAGAGAAAGTCGAGCCGATGCACAAAACACTCGGCGCAGAGGATTTTCCTGCATTTTTGCAGAATGCACCCGGCGCGATGTTCACATTGGGAACGAAGATCGAAGGACGCGAGGTGTACGAATTGCATCATCCCAAATTCGATCTGGATGAACGCGCTCTTCCCGTCGGGACGGCTGTTCTGGCAGAGACAGCGCTGCGCTTTTTGAACGAATGACCCACAGACCTGACAGGTTTTGAAAACCTGTCAGGTCTGATCTTTTTGGAGGGCACAATGCACACCATTCTACGATCGGAAATAAAGGAAGTCGTCATCGGCATTGACAAACCGTTCGTCATCATCGGCGAAAAACTGAACCCGACGGGCATCAAAAAGCTCGGACAGGCGCTGGTGGAACGCAACATGGACTATGTCAAGCATCTCGCCAAACGGCAGGTGAATTGGGGCGCAGATGTGTTGGATGTCAACGTGGGACATCCGCAAATTGAAGAGGCGGAGGTCATGCCGCTGGTGGTGGAAGCCGTGCAATCCGTGACGGATATTCCGCTGTGCATCGACTCGAACGAGCCGAAGATCCTTGAGGCAGGCTTGAACGCCATCAAGGGCGGCAAGCCGCTGGTGAACTCGGTCAACGGGGAGGAAAAGCAACTGGCGGCGGTCCTGCCCATCGTCAAGGCGCGAGGCGCGGCGGTCATCGGGTTGACGATCGCGGACGAGGGCATCCCGCCCACGGCGGAGGGACGTCTTGCGGCGGCGGCGAAGGTCATCGAACGCGCGGCGAAGGTCGGCATTCCCATCGAGGATATCATCATCGACCCGCTGGTGATGACGGTCGGACACGACAGCAAGGCGGCGATGGTCACGCTCAAAGCAATCGAACTCATCCGCAACGAGTTTGGCGTGAACATCAGCCTGGGCGCAAGCAATGTTTCCTTTGGGCTGCCAGACCGCCATTCGGTCAACGCGGCGATGCTCTCCATCGCGATGCAGGCAGGCGCGACATGCTCCATCACCGACCCGATCAAACTCGGCGGCGCCATCAAAGCCACCGACTTGCTTTTAGGAAAAGATCCCAACTCGATGCGTTATCTGAAATATTTCCGCGCGACGGAAAAGTTGCGAGAAGCAGAAGCGGCGGCAAAGCAGTAATTGCAGAACTGGGGTATCTTTAAGAGGCGGTAATATTCCGCCTCTTTTTGTTTTCTTAATAGGTAAAGGATTTTAATGATGAGAAAAACTTTAATACTGATACTCGCCATTTTCAGCCTGACCGCCTGCATGACACAGGCTGCCATCCCCGATACCCTGCCAACTCCCATCGCCCAGGTATCGACAATCACCGAGACACCATCCCCAACAGCGATAAGTGAAACGGCAACCGCATCGCCTCTCCCCACCGCGACGCCTGTCCCGCACCCGATGAGCATCATCGCCCTGCGGAACGGCGACTACCCCGGCAGCGAGATCACCATCGTCCGCGAACTGGAACGCGGGTTGAACTACCGCCGCTACTACGCTTATTATCTTTCGGAAGGATTAAAGATCTATGCCCTGCTGACCATCCCAAACGGCGCGCCGCCTGAAGGCGGCTTCCCTGCCATTGTGTTCAATCACGGATATATTCCGCCCAATGTCTACCGCACGACGGAACGATACCTTGCCTACGTGGACCAACTCGCCCGGGCAGGCTTCGTCGTTTTCCGCATTGACTACCGCGGGCATGACCGCTCCGAGGGGGAAGCCACCGGCGCGTATGGAAATCCCGGCTATCAAGTTGATGTACTGAATGCCGTATCGTCGCTCAAACAGCATCCCAATGTGAATCCGGAGAAGATCGGTATGTGGGGTCACTCGATGGGCGGCTATCTCACGCTGCGCGCAATGGTCATCTCCGATGACATCAAAGCGGGTGTGATCTGGGCGGGCGTCGTCGCTTCATATCCTGAAATGCTGTACAACTGGCGGCGGACTGGATCGTTCACCCCGTCACCGAGCTCAACAGGAAGAGGCTGGCGTTCAGGATGGATCAATCAGTATGGCACGCCCGAGCAGAATCCCGTCTTTTGGGATTCCGTCTCCGCAAATTCCTATCTCACGGATCTCTCCGGACCTCTGCAATTGCATCATGGAACCAATGACGACGATGTCCCCGTGGAATTTTCCATCCGGCTCGCCGAACAGGCGCGCGCCGTCAACCAGACCGCCGATCTATACATCTACGAAGGCGATAACCACAATATCTCAGGTTTCTTCTCTACAGCCATGAACAGGACAATCGAGTTTTTCAATACGTATTTGAAGTAACCACCTAGATCAGCATCACTTCCACGATCTCCCCGGCGCTCAACCCCGTCGCATCGGGATGGATCTTCAAGAGTCCATCCGCGGCGGCAAGGGTGAAGATCAGGTTGGATTTTCCGAAGATGGGTTCGGCTTCGTAGACCTCACCCCCAGCCCCTCTCCTGCCAGGAGGGGGGAGCAGCTTTACCGCCCACCAGTCTTCGCGCCCCGCCTGCGATGGCAGGTTGACGGTCAACTTCGCTTGCACGGTCGCTTTGGGTTTTGGGAGCGCGCCCAGCAATTTCTCGATCACAGGCACGACGAATAAATATCCATTCACCAAGGCGCTGACAGGGTTGCCGGGCAAGCCGATCACCGCCTTGTTATTGCACACGCCCAAAATGGTCGGTTTGCCGGGACGTGTGTTAATGCCATGCACCAGCACACCGGGCTCCCCCAACCCCCGAATGACTTCGGCGGTCATATCGCGCGTGGAGGCGGATGAGCCCGCCGTGATGATGACCACGTCACATTCGGACAGCGCCTGCGCCGCCGCCTCTTTCAGGACCTCGAACTGGTCGCCGATGATCCCGTAGCGGACTGCCACGCCGCCGCTTTTTTCGACAAGCGCTCCCAGTGTGTACGAATTGATGTCGCGTACCTGCCCCGGGCGCGGGCGTTGACTTGGCTCGATGACTTCATCTCCCGTAGAGATCAACCCCACGCGCACCAATTTGACTACGCGCAAGGTTGTAATTCCCAACGCCATCAAACCACCGATCTCGGCGGGACGGAGGACCGTCCCTTTCGGGATCACGATTTGATCTTTCGCCACGTCCTCGCCGATGTTAATGACGTTCTCCCCCTCCGCAACGGATTTGAAAATCTCGATTTCTGCGGTAGGGGCGGGTCTTGATCGATCTGCAATGCCGTTTTCCGATTCGGGAAGACCTGCCCTTACCGCTTGTGTGTATTCCAACATCACGACCGCGTCCGCGCCTTTGGGAAGCATGCCGCCCGTGTGGATGATCGCGCATTGACCAGCGCCGATCTCGAACGACGGTTCATCTCCCATCGGCACTTCACCGATGAGATGAAGATACGCGGGCAGGGAATCTGTTGCGCCGAAGGTGTCGCGCGCGCGGACAGCGTAACCGTCCACGGTGGTGCGCGGGAATTCGGGCAAGGGATGCGGGGCGAGGATGTCTTCCGCGGTGACTCTGCCGAGGGCGGAATCGACTGCCAGATGGTCAGAGGCAATTGTCGGCGCAGGAAGATGCGCAAGCAGTTTTTCGCGGGCTTGGTCGGGCGGGAGGAGAGTCAGGAATTCAGGCATGGTCAGCGAAGCCAGAAGGTCATGGTCAGGAAATAGGCGGTCAATCCAAACACGGCGAGGGCGGTGGAGGTGAGGAGTTTCCAGTTGGGCGGACTGCCGAGGGCGATGGCGCGGAGTTGGATGATCTGGAAGACGGCGAAGGGCAGGGTGAGAAAGGACGTCCAGAGCAGGGTGAGGGAAAAGCCGAACAGCGGAGCGGATGCGAAGAGGGCATAGGCGAAGGCGATCAGGCTGTGATGAAGCGGGACGGCGCGCTGCCACGTCAGGTAGCGCAGGAGTGTGCCGCGCTGGTATTTTTCGTCGTCGGCAAAGGATGCGAAATTGAGAATGAGAAAGTATGTGAGAGCGAGCGCGGTGAGCGGAACAGTGAGGAACGCCAGCAGGCGGTTGACTTCGCCGGTTTGGAATAGAAACCCGATGGACGGAATGATATAGGCAATGTGCACGGCAAGAAGAAGTTCGCCGAAGCCGCGATCCACGAGGCGGAAGGGATGAATGGAATAAAGCAGGATGAGCAGAATGGACGCAAGCAGGAAAAGAAACGTGGACAAGGTGAGGTTGAAGCTGAGATGAGCAACAAAGGCAATGATGACGATGGTCGCGATCATGCCGACCGAGACGTAGAGCATATTGTTGCGGAGCGTCTCTTTTTGTTTGGGAGTCTCGCCCGCGACCAGCGGTTCATTGTGCGGACGGAAAACTTCGCTTAACAATGCCATGCTCGCCTGCGCAAGGAGAATCCCTGCAAAGCCGAGCAGGAAGGGCGCGAGTTGGAAGGATCTGCCCAGATAAGCAGGGATGCTGGCACCGAGCAGATAGGTCAGCGCGGCGAGGAGCAGGTGGAGGGGACGGGAGAGTTTGAGCAAGATATTTTTTCTGTAAGGTTATAATTAATTAGCAATACTAGGGATAAAAAAACCACAAAGGATGGTAATTAAGAATGGACACTAATACAAGCGACAATTCCAATAAAAAATTAGATTCATATTTTAATATAGTCACGACAATTGCTATTGCAATATTGGTAACAGCGGGCGGGTGCTGTGGATTTCTAGGGATATTTATGAACGTAGGAGAAAATAAATACCCGGGCGCTATTTTTTATGGGGGCGATTTTCACCTGTTAATTAGCATCATTTATTTATCATTTCCTGTAATTTTGCTTAGCGTCATAATTTCTTCTTTTGCCCTGCACAGAATGCAAAAAACACAAACCGCGCTAAACTTGTACATCATACCGCTTATACACTTATTAATTTGCATTGGCATGGCTCTTTAAGAAAACTAATCATGAAGCAAGAAACTCATCCAACCGCACCACCGCCTGCGGGAGATTCCTGCGCCCCAGCCCAAGGCGGAAGTGGTTGTGAGCGTCGTCATAGACGGTGCCGGGCAGCAACAACACGCCTGCCTTCTTGACGAGATCATCACAAAAGGTTTCGACGCGTCCCCTGTGGAGTTTTGGGAAGCCCATCGAACCTGCCTGTGGACGAACCCACGAAAAGAGCGACGAGTGGCGGGAGAACAAGTCGTCGATGACCGCGAGATTGGATTTGATGATATTAAGATTGCGCTCGGCTAGTTGTCCGCGGTGGCGCAGGGCAACTTCCGCGAGAAATTCGCTCGGCGCGGAATTGCAGATGGTGGTGTAGTCCTTGAACGACGCCATCTTTTCATAGACATCCCGATTCTTGGTAGTGATCCACCCGATGCGCAGACCTGCCAAACCGTACGTCTTCGACGTCACACCGAGCGAGACGGCGTGCCCGCCATAGTCCACGGCGGCGGGGAGTCGGGCGGCGGGGTCATACTCCGATTCGCGGTACACCTCGTCAGAAAACAGGAGCAGGTTATTCTCCTGCGCGAAGCGGTTCAACTCGTCGAAATCCGCGCGAGACATGAGATAGCCCGTCGGGTTGTGCGGCGTGTTGACAATGACCGCCTTCGTGGACGAGCGCGTGAGGTGGCGCAGTTCCCTCATGTCCAACGCCCAGCCGTTCTCTTCGCGCGCGCGCCACGGACTGATGGAACAGCCGATGCTGCGCGCCACTTCACTGAGGGATTGATAACTCGGCGCGTGGACGATGACGTGGTCGTTCTCTTTCAGCATCGCGTTCATGAAGATGAAGATCGCCTCTTCCGCGCCGGAAAAGGTCAGCACATCTTCGGGCTTAGTCGTGGAATAAATCTTCGCGATCTCCCCGCGCAGGGACGGACTGCCGAGCGATTCAGTGTAACCGAGCCAGACGTTTTGGAACTGCTCCGCCGCGCCTTCTTCCATCGCAAGCAACTCCGCAATGGTCATGGCTTCGCTGTCCGATGAACAGAGAGTGAACTCGGTGTTGAATTCGTATTTGGCAAAGTAACGTTCAAGTTTGAATGAAGGAAGTTGCATGGTCATCTTTCTGTCATCGACATACTATTTCAACGCCCGTTTCATATCCCGGTAATGCAATTGATTATGCAGGTACAGCATCTTGATCATCTCGCGGATGACGGTTTCACCCAAAAACGGATGCCGTCCCTTGATCTCAAGTTCTTCGTCCTTCAAGCCGCCCACCCACGCCACCACCTCCGCACGGACCTGCTTGTACTGCTCCAGCAACTCGGCGGGTGAAAGGTCTCTGGTCTTTTCCTGCTGGGCGGCATTGTAACGGTCAATCGAAAAATCGTCCGATGCGCCTTCGCCGGAAGTACGGATGCGCTCGAAAAGCCGGATCAATCCGCGCTCGGATGTGACGAAATGCGAGAGCACATTGCGGATGCTCCACGTCGCGCCCTCGGTGTACACCTCGTTCGACCACTGGTCATCGCTCAACTCGGAAAAGAATTGCGCCATGCGCTCCCCTTCGGCTTTTAGTTTTTCGGCAAGTTCGGCAATTTCGGACATAAGTTTCTCCTATGGATTAATTCACCGCCATAGAGCGTGAAGGTCGCAAAAATAAAGCATTCTTGCGAGTTTCGCGGTAAAAAAAATTACGGCTCTGCAAAAATTGCATAATTAATCGAACGTTTTCCCGTCGTCGGGTAATAATAATTCCTGAAAGCCGAAATGCGCTCGATCAGGCGCTCGCTGTCTTCAAAGTCCGTCCGCACGTAATAATAATGCGTATCGTACGGACTATCGCCAAAGACCGCCGCCAGTACATATCCGTTCTGCTCGGCATACGTCTTCATCAGAATGGTCATGCTGAACCAGCGTTGAGCAAGGTTGGCTTCCGTCAGGCGCGGCGGCACAAACGGCGAATAATAATCGTGGAACATGATGATGTGCGGCTTATACTCATCGAGATATTCCATCGTCAAGCCGTTGTGCGCAATATGCTGATCGTTCAGCCCCCACGTATCCACCGCATCCCAGCCCGAATAATACGGCAGCAGTCCCGCCTCGGTCACCGCCATCACATAACCCTTGCCGCGGAAATCCGCGAGCATGCGCGCCATTTCCAAACGCCCATCACGCTCATAAGGCGCGTCACAGCGCTGTTGATGCAGCGCCATGAAACAAGTCTGGAACCAGGAATAATAGACGAGTCCCGCAGATAGACCGATCAACGCGACAATATACACGCTTCTTTCCCGAACTGAAACCTGATTCAGCGCTTCGAGCCTGAAACCACGCACAAGCGGAATCCATGACATAAGCGCCAGCGGAACGGTCGCATACTGGAAGCGTGCGCCGAAGTTCATCTCATTCGAAACCAAGCCAAACGCGGCGGCAAAACCAAGAATGGGAATAAGATACACAAGCGTCGTCTTCATCGTCTCTTTCGAACGGAAGCCGAGAATAAAAGCAAACGCGACGGGCAGCGATAACCGCAAAGTATTCAGCATGGAAATTTCGAACGTGTTCCAACTCCAGCCGCCCTCGCCCTTTTTGTAGAATGGGTTGGGCAACGGATAACCGAAATAATCCCAGCGCCAGAGGAAATATACGCCGCCAAGGATCAGGAAAACCGCGCCAAAAATGACAATGATGGATACGGAGTTCTTCAGTCCGCGCATGACGACAACGGCAAGCAACATCAACGAGGCGAGGATCACGCCTTCGGGGCGGATCAAGCCGGTGACAAGTCCGCTCAGGGCGAAGGCGAGTGAAAGCCACCAGCGTGGATTCTGCTCACGCATCAGGAGCAAGCCCAAGGTCCAGGTGAAGGCGGCGGCGAGGGCAAAGAAAGGCGTCCCAAAATAGGCGGAGACGTAGGAGAGTCCTGAACCAGCGGCGAGATAAAGTCCGCTTAAAAAAGAGAAGGGAATGTTTCCATTGTGAATGCGGCGATTCGTCCAGTAGATGAGCAGGACGGTGAGCAGGTGCGAGACGAAGCCGATGCCGCGCACTGCCTGACCGACGGTGAAGCCGAGTTTGATGAGCGCGGCGGATGCGACCATAAACAGAAAGTCGGTGGCACCATCCACGGGCGCTTCGCCAATGTTCCAAACAATGCCATGACCGCCCGCAAGGTGCTGGGCGTAGCGCATGATCATCGCGGCATCTTCAAAAGGCGGGATGGAAAAGTCGATGAAATTAAAGGCGTAATAGAGGGTGGACGCGAGCAGGATGATGGAAAATAAAATGTCAACCCAGAGGGCGCGGTTTCGTTGAAAAAGAGTCATGAAGTGTGTTTATCTGTGATTCAAATTAAAGAATATCCGCCATCCACGACGATGGTCTGCCCCGTAATATACTCGTTTTTGATGAGAAATTCGAGAGCGGAGGTCACTTCTTCAAGGCGGGCGGTGCGTTTGAGAGGCAGGCGCTCGACGAGTCTGTTCCACACATCTTCGCTGACCACGTCGGAGGGAAGCACCAGCCCGGGCGCAATGGCGTTGACGCGGATGGTCGGCGCGAGGGCACGGGCGAGAAGCCGGGTCAATGATTCCAGCCCCGCCTTGCTGACCGTGTAGGACGGGTAGAGACTCCACGCTTTTTGCGCGCCAATATCAGTGATGTTGACGATCAGCCCGCCGTCGGTCATGCGTTTGGCGGCGTGTTGGGCAATGAGAAAGGGCGCGCGCAGATTGAGGTCGATGGAGGCGTCCCAGTCGTGTAATTCAAGTTCGCGCGGATTCCCTGCGAACATGACCGCCGCCGAATTGACGACAACCTTCAGCGGCGCATGAAACTCATCCACTAGTGAGAAGAGAAAATCCACCTTTTCAGGCACGGTCAAGTCCGCGTGGATGGGGAGACAATCGACGCCGAGGGCGCGGATCTCATCCACTGTCTTTTCGGCTTCGGTCACCGAACCGCGGTAATGCAGGGCAATGGCATATCCCATGCGTGCAAGGGACAAGGCAAAGGCTTTGCCGAGCCGGTGGGCGGAGCCGGTGACGAGGGCGAGGGAAGTTGAGGTCATTGGCATGAGTATAATTGGCTTGTTGAATTTTATCCATGAGACGAACAAAACAAGGAATCGTAGAAATGGCTCAAATCATACGAACGGACTCGGACGATCAGGGTTTTATTGAACTCGTCCGTCTTCTCGATGCAGATCTCGCCGAACGAGATGGTAACGAACACGCATTCTATTCCCAATTCAACAAAATCGACAGGATCAAACATGTGGTCGTCGCATACGAAGGTGAACGCCCTGTCGGCTGCGGGGCGATCAAGGAATATAAACCAAAGATCATGGAAATCAAACGGATGTATACGATCCCTGCCAGCCGAGGCAAAGGCATTGCAAGTCAGATCCTTGCCGAGTTGGAGAAATGGGCGACTGAGATGTCTTATGAAAAATGTGTCCTTGAAACCGGAAAGAAACAACCTGAAGCCATCGAGCTTTACAAGAAGAACGGATATAAGATCATCCCGAATTATGGACAGTATGCGGGAATTGAAAACAGCGTCTGTTTTGAAAAAAGTATCATGCGAGCAGGGAACAAAATATGAAAAAAATACTCGTCCGCACAAGGAATTCCGAATACCAGATCATCCAGGCGCTCAAGCTCAATCGGCTGAAACGGCATAAATCCAGCGAGGTTTTCGTGGAGGGGATCGAATCCATAAAACAGGCGGTCAACGCCGGTCTGGAGATCACAAGGATCATTATTTATGACGAAACAAGGTTATCGAATTGGGGAAAACATTTGATCAGGGACTGCAATGCCCAACTGCTCGAAATGCCATTCGAACTCTACAAAGAACTTTGTGACCGGGATGAACCGTCGGAGATGCTCATTACTGTAAAAGCCGCACCGATGCGCCTGCGTGAGCTGTCCCTGCCTGAAAAGCCGTTCATCCTAATATTTGACCGACCAAGCGACCACGGAAACTTAGGCTCATTGATCCGTTCGGCAAACTCGTTCGAAGTTGACGCCATCTTCGTCATTGGGCATGCGATCGATATCTTCGATCCCAAGGTCATCCGTGCAAGCCTGGGCAGCATCTTCCACTCGAAGATCATCAACATTCAATCCATGCAGGAATTGGAACGCTGGATGGAAGAACAAAAACAAAGGAATAACATCAGCCTTGTCGGGACGGACTCCGCCGGAGATGTGTCATTAAAGGATCATGGGCTAAGCAAGCCGATCGCACTGGTTCTGGGAAACGAGGCAAAAGGCATGAGCGTTGCGTTGAAAAATATGTGCGATCTGATCATCAGCATTCCCCTATCCGGCGCTGTCAATTCCCTGAATGTCGCCTGCGCCGGCTCGATCCTGATGTGGGATGTGTATAAGAACAGCGGACACTTTTCCCAATAGAATAGACTTGTTGACGGTCATACAGGCGCCGTATCGGCAATTTTCAGCGCAACCATCCATACTCTGATTCCGATATAATCTTGGACTATGCAAAAGCATCATACATTCACAGGGTTGATTGCAGGTCTTACTGCCGCCTCGATCTGGGGCGGCATGTACGTTGTCAGCAAGGTCGTACTGGAAGTCATTCCGCCGTTTTCGCTGTTGACGCTGCGCCTCGTATTGGGCGCGCTGGCGCTGGGACTGGTCATTTATATCCGCAACAAGCGGGCGGGTACGAAACTTGCCATTACAAAGGATTTCTTCCGGCAAAGTTTTCTCGTCGGGTTTGTCGGCTACGGGATTTCGCTTGGCTTCCAGTTCGTCGGTACAAAATTATCGACCGCATCGAACGGGGCGCTGGTCACCTCCGCCACGCCGGCATTCGTCCTGTTGTTCGCGCCCTTTCTGCTGGGAGAACGCGCCACCACACAGCGCATTATCGCGCTGGTCGTGTCCACGCTGGGCGTAGCCGCCGTCATCGACCCGCGCAACGCGGAACTCTCTCCGTCCCTGTTTTGGGGCAATATGAGCCTGCTGGCGGCGGCGCTGACATGGGCGCTGTATTCCGTGTTGGTGCGCAAGGTCTCCAAATCCGCAGACTTATTGCTCTCCAGCGCGATCATGTTCCTGGGCGGCATGCCTTCGAGCATCCTGTTCAGCGTTTGGGAGATCAACACACAAGGCGTCGGCACGATCACGTGGGGAGTCATTGGCGGGATCCTGTTTCTGGGGATCGTCTCCACCGCCATCGCGATGTTCCTGTGGAATTATGCCTTTGCGGAATTGCCCGCCGCCGTCGCTTCATTGACGTTCTTTGCCCAGCCGGTGGTTGGCACACTGCTCGGATGGTTCTTCCTCGCCGAAACCATTACCTCTCTGTTCATTCTCGGCGGCGTGTTGATCAGCATCGGAATTTTGATCGCCACGAGGGAGTGAAAAATCCGGGTCGCAGAATCAAGCCGCAGTTAAACCATGAAGCGGATGCAATTTGGGAGGAAACTGCATCCGCTTGGCTTAAAATCCAGCCGTTAATTTTTCACATTTTTCTCTGCCAGTTTGCGCGCCAAATTCACGCTTGCTTCGCTTCCGACCGTGTGAAGCAGCGCCATATTGGGCGGGCGCTGTTCGCCGATGGGATACCCACAGATCAGCACAACCTGCTGTCCCGAACGAATGCCGGATTTCAAAAGCGCGGCATCCACATCCGAGATCATGTCATCCATTGTGTTCGCATACCTTGCAAGATGCGGCTCGACACCCCACAGGAACGCAAGTTGATTGAAGGTTGAGCTTTCGGGGGTAAAGGCAAGGATCTGCTTCGACGGACGCGCCTTGGACATCAGCCATGCGGAACGTCCCTGCATGGTGAAGACAGCCACCGCGCGCACATCGGGATCCCGTGCCAGCGCGTTCGCCGCGCGCGCCATGGACGCCGCATCGCTCACGCCCAAACCTGCCCTGCCATCCTGACGGCTTCCCCACTCTGCAAAATGGGACTCCGCCTCCAGCACGATGCGCGACATCATTGCGACTGCCTCGCTGGGGTAATCGCCCGACGCGGTCTCCGCGGAGAGCATGACTGCATCCGTGCCGTCAAAGACGGCATTCGCAACGTCCGATGCCTCGGCACGCGTGGGGATCGGATTCTGGATCATCGACTCCAGCATTTGCGTGGCGGTAATGACCAGTTTTGCGCGCGCGTTGGCGGCATGGATGATGGTCTTTTGCAGGGCTGGCACACGCTCAGGCGGAAGTTCCACGCCGAGGTCGCCGCGCGCCACCATCACACCGTCCACAATGTCCAGAATGGCTTCCAACTCGTTCATGGCTTCCGGCTTTTCCAGTTTGGCGATCAGCAAAGGCGCACGATTTCCGCTGGAAAATTCGTCAATTGCGGCACGCACCGCCTTAACATCCTCCGCACTGCGGACAAAGGAAATTGCAACAGCATCCACACCTTGGGAAATACCAAAGGCAAGGTCGGCTCTGTCCTTTTCCGTAAAGCCCGCGATCCGCAACTTAACGCCGGGCAGGTTGATGCCTTTGTGCGAGGAAAGCGTTCCGCCTACCAGCACTTTGGCATGGACTACACGTCCCTTGGCAGACACGACTTCCAACGCAAGGCGACCATCATCGAGCAGGAGACGGTCACCCGCCTGAACGGATTCGAACAATTCGCGGAAGTCCACAGGCAGGAGCTGACAAGCCGTCTGCGGCGGGTCATCCTGTGCGGCATATAAACAGACTTCCTCCCCGCTGGAGAGCTGAAGCGATGC
The DNA here is from genome assembly GCA_023382595.1 of Anaerolineales bacterium. Classification (GTDB taxonomy): domain Bacteria; phylum Chloroflexota; class Anaerolineae; order Anaerolineales; family Villigracilaceae; genus Villigracilis. Next base: position 83,466 of record JAHDWB010000002.1, read on the forward strand.
CGCCAGTTTCCCCACGCGGATCTTCGGTCCTTGCAAATCCTGCAAAATACCGATGGGAAGATTGAGTTTCTTTGCCACCGCCCGAATTCTGGCTACGCGCATCTCGTGCTGGTCATGTGTGCCGTGGGAGAAGTTCAGGCGGGCAATATTCATCCCGGCTCGAACAAGTGACTCCAACGCCGCTTCCGAATCAGAAGCGGGACCGATCGTTGCAACAATTTTTGCTCTACGCATAAAAAATTATCCTTTATTTCGATATATGACCTAAAGCTCCCCCGCTTCCACCAGCTTCATGCCAAAACGGGTAGATGATAGGTAAAAAGTTCAAGAATGTCAAGCCGGATATTTCAACATCAGGTTAACAAAAAAGACGCGGAACGGCAGATCGCTCCGCGCCTTGCAAAACTCTCGTTATTAAAGGTAGTGCAATTCTTTCGCCTGCTTCTCCAATTCGTCATGGAAAATCGGGTTGGCAACCTTGATCAGTGCCTGCGCGCGCTGGCGGATGGTCTTGCCGTACAGGTCTGCTATGCCATATTCAGTCACCACGAAACGGACATGGTTGCGGCTCGTCACTACGCCTGCGCCTGGTTTCAACATGGCGACGATCTTACTCAGCTGGGTTCCGTCCCTTAAGGTGGCTGTGCTGGGAAGGGCAATGATGGGCACTCCGCCCTTGGAGCGGGATGCGCCGTAGATGAAGTCCAATTGACCGCCGACGCCGCTATACAGTTTCGGTCCAATGCTATCGGCACAGACCTGACCGGTCAGGTCCACTTCGATGGCGGAGTTGACCGCCACCATGCGGTCATTCTGTGCGATCACGAACGGATCGTTCACATACTCGGTCGGGTGCATCTCCACCATCGGGTTATCGTTCGCCCATTCGTACAATTTGCGCGTGCCAAGGACAAAGCCGGCAACGATCTTCCCGGTATGGATGGATTTTCTGGCATTCGTCAGAACGCCCGCATTGACAAGGTCGATCACACCGTCAGAGAACAACTCGGTGTGAATACCGAGGTCTTTCTTGTCCATGAGGAATTTCAAGACCGCATCGGGAATGGAACCGATGCCCAATTGCATGGTCGCGCCATCCGGAATAAGGGAGGCGACATGCCCGGCAATACTTTGAATGATCTCCGAATCGCCTTCGGCGGTCATCTTGTGCTCGGGGATGGGATAATTGACCGGCACGATATGCGTCAGGCGGCTGACATGGATGAACGAATCTCCCAGCGTGCGCGGCATTTGGTCGTTCACTTCGGCGATGATAATCTTCGCCGATTCCGCCGGGGATTTGGATAAACCCACTTCCACACCGAGACTGCAAAAGCCGTGTTCATCGGGCGGCGAGACGTGAATAATGGCAACATCCACAGGCAGTACGCCGCGCTTGAACAACAGCGGGAATTCAGAAAGCAGCACGGGGGTAAAGTCTGCACGCCCCTCCTGCACCGCCTTGCGAATGTTCGCGCTGATGAACATGGAGTTCACGCGCAGGTGTCCCTCCATTTCCGGCGCAACATAATCGGCGGAGCCGACCGTCAGCGCCTGGCAAATTTCCACGTTCTGGAGGTTGGGGGCATGCGCCACCAGCGCCGCCAAAAGCGTCTGGGGAACGGACACGTTTCCCGTAAGGAAGATGCGGTCGCCTGATTTGATGACCTTGACCGCCTCTTCGGCGGTCGTCACGCGGGATTGATAAATTCCAGCCGCGTTCATTTTCCACCATCCTTCGCGCTCAACCGGACGAGATGCACCATTTCTCCCTGATAGGTGTTGATCGCAGCTTCGATCGCAGGATCCGCTTTCCGCGCAGCTTTGATGCCGGTATTCGCAATTTCCAAAATGTAGGGAATTGCGGCATTGACGAACATGTGGCTTGCCGTCCGCGCAACCAGGCTGGGGATATTCGGCACACAATAATGCACGATGTTCTCTTCGACAAAGGTCGGGGTGTCGTGCGTGGTGGGGCGCGATGTTTCAACACAACCGCCCTGATCGATGCTGACATCGATGATGACCGAACGGGGCTTCATCCCTCGCAGGATTTCACGGGTGATGACGATCGGCGCGCGCATCCCGCTCTTCATCACAGCGCCGATGACGACATCCGCATAGGAGGTTGCGCGTTCGATATTCCGCTCTGTAGCGATCATGGTCACCACACCGGGAACACGGTCCGCGACCTTCTCCAACACTGACATGCTTTTATCCAGCAAGGTCACATGCGCGCCAGCGCGCATCATGGCGCGTGCCGCCGAAGCGCCCACCGCGCCGCCGCCAATAATGACAACTTCCGCGGGCGGAACTCCGGGCAGACCGCTCAACAGGATACCTTTGCCGCCGCGATTGGTCTGAAGCAAACGAGCCGCGATCTGCGCCACCATCGCGCCGCAGATCATGCTGAACGGGCGTAACACGGGAAAATCGCGTTCCTTCGCGGAGACCTGTTCGTAGGCAATCGCAGTGATCTTCTTATCCAGCAGAAGGTCGATCTGGTCCTGCGAACTCGAAGCAAGGTGCAAGAAGCCTGCGATCATCGAATCTTCGCGCAGCCATTCCAACTCCTGCTTGAGCGGACGCGCGATCTTCAACAACAGGTCGGCGCGCCCAAAGACTTCCTCGGCGGAGTAGGCGATTCGCGCCCCGGCTTGTTCATACTCCTGATCGCTGAATCCCGCCGCCAAACCCGCCTCATGCTCGACGAAAACCTGGTGCCCGTTCCGGGTCAGGATCTCCACCCCGGCAGGCGGCAAACCGACGCGGTATTCGAACGGTCTGCTTTCTTTTGGTATTCCAATATACATGGTGCCTCCATAAAAAACCCTAAAGGTCTTCAGGACCTTTAGGGTTGCTAAAATTTATTGTAGATTGAGCACGTCCCGAATGGCTGGGAGCGCCCAATCGATCGTCTCTTTATCGATCACCAGCGGCGGCGCAAAACGGATGACATTGTCATGCGTCTCCTTGGCAAGGATGCCGCGCTCCTTCAATGCTTCACAGAAGCGGCGCGCCTTGGTATGAAGTTCCACAGCGATCAACAACCCACGTCCGCGCACTTCTTTGACGTGCGGGCTGGGGATCTCACTCAATTGCTCGACAAAGTACGTACCGAGTTCCGCGGAACGCTCCGCCAGTTTCTCCTCGCGGATCACGCGCAGGGACGCGCGCGCCACCGCCGCCGCCAGCGGATTGCCACCGAACGTCGAGCCATGCTCGCCGGGCTGGAACAATCCCATAATGGCTTTGTCCGCCAGCACGGCAGAGACCGGGTAAAAGCCGCCCGAAAGTGCCTTACCGACGATGGTCATGTCAGCGCGGACATCTTCATGATGGGCAGCGAACAGTTTCCCGGTCCGCGCAAGACCCGTTTGAATTTCATCCGCAATGAAGAGTACATTATTCTTCTTGCAAACTTCCGCCACTTTTTTCAAATATCCATCAGGCGGGATGATGACGCCTGCCTCCCCCTGGATCGGCTCAAGCATCACTGCCGCTGTATTAGGCGTAATGGCTTTCTCGAGCACATCAGCATTGCCATATTCGACAACGATGAAACCCGGCGTGAACGGACCGAAATCATCACGATAGGAAGGCTCGGTGGAAAAGGAAATGATGGTCACCGTGCGCCCGTGGAAGTTATTGCCCGCCACGATGATCTCCGCCTGATGACGCGGCACGCCTTTGACCACGTACGCCCATTTACGGGCAAGTTTCACCGCCGTCTCGACCGCTTCCGCGCCGGAGTTCATCGGCAGGGACATTTCGTAGCCGGTCATTTCAGAGAGTTCTTTGTAAAGAAGCGGCAATTGGTCATTGCGAAAGGCACGCGATGTAAGCGTGACTTTCTTCGCCTGTTCAAGCATTGCATTCAAAATCTCAGGGTGGACATGTCCCTGATTGACTGCCGAATACGCAGAAAGACAATCAAGGTACTTCTTGCCTTCCACATCATGCACCCACACCCCTTCCGCTTTTTCGATCACCACATCCAGCGGATGATAATTGTGCGCGCCAAATTCTTCTTCGATCTTTATATAGTCTTGTGTGTTCATTCATTCACCTTTTATGATGTCAGTGCGAGCACAACGAAGCAATCTCCCGTTAAAGGAGACCGCTTACCCATTCGGGTACGATGTCGTTCCTCGCGGTGACATTTATTATCCGACACCAAACACCCGCGCCAAAATCGCCTTCTGTGCGTGCAGACGGTTATGCGCCTGGGGGAAGATAACCGAATGCGGACCGTCGGCTACTTCGTCGGTCAATTCCTGTCCGCGATGTGCGGGGAGACAGTGCATCACGATCACATCCTTATCCGCCTCGCCGACCAACTGTGCGTTGACCTGATACGGCGGAAAGATCTTCTCGCGGATGGCGGTTTCTTCTTCCTGTCCCATGCTGGTCCACGTATCGGTGTAGATGACATGCGCACCTTTCACCGCCTCGTGCGGGTCACGGAGGAAGGTCAGTTTACTGCCCGATTTCTTCGCGATCTTCTCCGCGATCTCGACCGCATTGGGATTCATGTCATAGCCTTCGGGCGAAGCGACGGTTACATTCCAGCCGAGCAGCGCCGAAACATGCATCAGCGAAACGGTGACATTGTTCGCATCACCCACGTAACTGATATTCAGTCCCTTTGATTTTTTGCCGAACTTCTCGATGATGGTCAACGCATCTGCCATGCCCTGACAGGGATGGTTGTAATCGCTCAAGCCGTTAACAACGGGGACGTCAGACCACTTCGCCAGTTCCAACACGTGTGCGTGATCGAACACGCGCGCCATCAGCGCATGCACATAGCCGGACATCACCCGCGCCACATCCGCAATAGATTCGCGCTTGCCCAGCCCGATCTCGTTCGGGGAAAGATACAGCGCATCGCCGCCGCCATGACGCATCGCCATATCGAAAGAAACGCGCGTGCGCAAGCTCGGCTTCTGGAAGATCATCCCCAGCACCTTGCCTTTGAAGATCTTTTTATTACCTTTTTTAAAATATTCCTTCTTCAGTTTTATTGCCAGGTTGAGCACATCCCTAATTTCATCGGATGAAAAATCCGATATTGCCAGAAAATCCTTCATATCAACTCCTTGGATGAAAGTATATCTGTATTGTCCTATTTTGACATGTTTCAAGCATCACGCATTCCATATGACAAATTACGCACTCCGGAACTTCTTCCAGTAGCGCATCAGCCCATCGGCGCTCATAGCGACCGGGTTCGCCAATGCGTAGGCTCGAACGACATCCTCGCTCAGATTTTTCAATTGCCCCTGCTCCTGCATCCACATAGTGAACGCCTCACGTAGTTCATCAATGGACGGGTCATTCCCCATCACGATCTCCAGCCATTGCTCGACCTCCGCCAGCGTTTTGTCCATCTCATCCAACTGCCAGGCGGCATCATCAAAAATCCCAAAATGGGTCGGCGCAATGCGCTGAAACTTCAACGACTTCAACCGCGCAATGCTCTCGCGCCAACGCCCAAAATGAAGTTCCGGCGGCGGCATCGGCGCGCGCAGATAGACATAGCCCGGTATGCGCACCCCGCCCACATCACCGCAAAAACAAATATCTTCAAAAACGTAGGAATAATGATGTTCTGCATGTCCCGGTGTGTTGACGGGGAGGAAACGCAGATTGCCGATGACGATCTCCTCACCATCTTGCGGGACTGTGAGTTGATCCTCCGCTACAGGCAGGATCTCGCCCCAAAGCTGGTCCATCCTATCGCCGTAGATGCGCGTGGCGCTGGCGATCAGTTTCTCAGGGTTGATCAAATGCGGCGCACCGTTCGGGTGGACGTAGACCTGAGCGCCCTGCTTCGCCAGCCAACCTGCCGCGCCGGCATGGTCAAGGTGGATGTGGGTCACAAGCACGTGGGTCACATCCCGGGGGGACAAACCTTCGGCTGACAGGGCAGCCTCCAACGCAGGAAGAGTCGAGCCGGGTCCGGTTTCGATCAAGACCGCGCCGTCATGATGTCGAATCAAATAAGACGCGATTGCCTGCGTCTTATCCTGAAAATTTAAGTCTATGGTGATAATACGGGAGTTTGCCATGAAAAAGCACCCTGTGTTTGGAATGTGGCGGGAATCTCGGCAAGCACCTGCGAGATGTTGTCGTCGCAGGCGATCACATGCACGGGGATCTGCCGTTCGCGCAGCGCGTTGACAATGTCACTTGTGCCTTGCGGTCCGCCAAAAGTATGAACTTCGAGTAAGACGACAATCGGGTGAAGATAGCGCAATTGCAGATCATCCACCGCCTGCAGCAGCCCGGGGCGCACTGTTGGCGTGATCAAAATGACAGTGGAGCGCTGAGGCAATTGCGAAGCCTGTGCGGCGACAAGCGCCTCAATGGAAAGCGTTCCATCCGCTTTCACGAATGCCAGCGTCTCCAAAATCTTCGCTTCCTGGCGTTCGTTGCGTTCGGCTGAATGTACTGTGAATGTATGACCCGCGCTGACCATCCCGACCGCCCGCCGCTGGGCGATGAAATAATGCGCCAATGATGCCGCAACGCTGACGGAGTATTCCAGCGTCGAGGGCGGCAGGTTGAATTTTGGACGCTTGACCAACAACATCGAATCAAGTGAAACGTCCGGCTGGCGATGCTGCTTTTCGTAATGGACCGACATCTGGGCATCGAGATAAATCCAGATCTCGGCATTCGGGTCTTGTTCAAACTCCTTCACCATCAACCGGTTGCGGCGCGCGCTGGTGCTCCAGTGGATCCGTTTCATCGCGTCGCCATGCACATATTCACGCACTCCCGCCGCGTGAGGCGTGATGTCCGGAGATTTCCGGCGGATGACCTGTCCGCCGGGCAAAAGCCCGTAAGGAAAGGGAAAGGATGGAATTTCGTAGATGATCGGAAAAACCACGAGCGTTTCATCCGGCAGGATGGTTTTTCTGGCGCTGAACAGCCCAAATGGATCGCCTGTTGTGACGCGCGTCGGTCCAAGAGGAAACCCGCCCCGGCGTGTAAGCCATGAACGGGCAGTGTAATTCCGCTGCTGCCGGCGCATCACCAGCGTGAACAGACGCGATCCCGCAGCCAGCGGCATGGGAGATTGGTTCGCTACTTCGATCCAAGGCGCGGGGATGAGGCTTTTATTTGCAAGGCGGTAGTTCTCCTCCAGCACATCCCCCACATTGGCGCGCTGTTCACGAGTGCTTCGCTCCAGCGACAATCCCCGGATCACCCAGCGAGTCCACACCCAACTGATGATCACCAGAAACATGCTGATGTAAACAAGGCGCGAATAAAGCACATCCCCATTCAGCCATGCGCCAAGCGCCCCAACCACGAACATCAAGGCGACCAGAATCCGCCCGGCATTCATGGTCAATTGTTCACCGCTGATTCCGGGGCAAATGCGCCGCCCGGTACGGGGGTTTCTGCAATGATCTCTTGCATGATACGGTCGGAGCTGATATCACGCAGGCGCGCCGCCGGACTGACAATAATGCGGTGCGCCAATATCGATACTGCCAGCGCCTTGATGTCGTCAGGCAATACATGGTCGCGCCCATCAAGAGCAGCGCGCGCCTGTCCCGCCCGCGCCAAAGAAAGGCTTCCGCGCGGACTTGCCCCAAGATACAAATCCGAACTGCGGCGCGTCCGCGTACACAACTCCACGATATATCTTCTCACTGCCTGCGACACATAAATCTGCTTAACGGCTTCCGCCGCCTGCAACACTTCGTCAGCTCCGACAACCGGTTTCAACTGATCGATCGGATGCTGAAGTTGCTGATCGCTCATGATCCGCATTTCGTCAGACGCGTTCGGGTATCCCAAACGCAGGCGCAGCAGAAAGCGGTCCAACTGTGCTTCGGGCAGCGGGAATGTCCCTTCGTATTCAATCGGGTTCTGGGTTGCCAGCACCATGAACGGCTTGGGCAGCGGATGCGTAACGCCATCCACAGTCACCTGCCGTTCCTCCATCGCCTCGAGCAGCGCAGCCTGCGTTTTGGGCGTGGCGCGGTTAATCTCATCCGCCAGGATGATCTGCCCGATCACAGGACCGGCGCGAAATTCAAATTTATTTTCCTGCTGATTATAAATCGACACACCGGTCACATCGCTGGGAAGCATGTCAGGAGTGAATTGGATGCGATTAAAGACACAATCCATGGAGCGCGCCAGACTGCGCGCCAGCATGGTCTTGCCAACACCCGGCACATCCTCGATCAGCACGTGCCCCTGACACAACACACCGATCATGATCAATTCGACGGACTGTCGTTTCCCCACGATCACCTGCTCCAAATTACGCATCACCCGCTCACCAAACGACTTAACATCCATGGCAGATAAGAGTCCTTTCAAGGAAAGATGCACAAATTCTATCATGCCTTGCGACACAGGCAAATCGTGTATAATTTTGTCCACGCCCCAGTAGCTCAATGGATAGAGCGCCTGACTTCGGATCAGTAGGTTGTGGGTTCGACTCCTGCCTGGGGCGCCTTCTCGTTATCAATCGATTCGTCTCCTCTTGAGGCGATTTTTTATGGATCAAGAAACGCTCTCCCTGCTCCGACTCCTGCTTGCCCGCCTGGAGCGAATCTCCGCTGATTCTCACGTTGCCCACCGCGCCAGCGGAATACGCGGATCCCTGTTGCGTACAGTGGAAATGCTTGAAAACGGGAGGACAGTTTCCAGATCCGACCTGAAGCGGGTGATAAAAGCAGGTTTTTCCATCCTCGAACGGGCAGCACGGGAAAAAGTCAAGTAATCCATCAGAGCAACCTAACATCGCACAAAAGAGTTATTGTCAAAAAAATCGGACAGATGACATCTGCCCGATTTTTTTTATTCAAGATACTTCACCTCGACTAGCTCTCGTCAGTATCCTCGTCTGTCTCAGAAAATTTACTCTCCCGCAACAGTCGCAGACGATTCTTTTGAACAGCCGAGAAGATTATATAAATGACTATCCCTGCGATGATGACCAAGGATGTAATCACAAAGGGCATAAGCCAAGCAGGGGGAACAAGCACAGCCGGCGCAGTTGCATTGGAAGCAGGCTCGACCACCACTTGTTCCGCTCCAGGCACCCCATCGCCTACAATTGAGAACAAGGAATTGGCATTGCCCGTTGAAATCTGGACACCATTTGTCACCGCAAACACACCCGAAAGCCTGCCCGCCAGTTCTCCACCCAATATCACGTTTCCGGCAATGGAGACACCCTCCCTTGTATTACCAGCAACAATCAGGATGGAGTTTTCAGTATTAAAGGGTGATGGCAGCAATTCCAAATATCCAACATTTTGCCCCGGCGGTATGCGATAGGAGATCTGCAATTGACGTTCACTTGCCGTGTTGGTGCTGAAATCGAACGGCGCGGGGAGTTGATCGTTGATTTCAGACACAAATGGGATTTCGCTCGCAACGCCGACCACAATCAACGACTGATTCTGGCGGGCTTCATCAGGCACTTCATCACCGTAGAACACTTTCAGATTCGACAACCCTAATTGGGTCGACTGACCAAACAGGTATGAGATCTGAGCCGCCAAAGCCCAGGATGTCGGATCAGATGGAGAAACGACGAATGCCACATCACCCAGATCGCTGTTCGTTATGAACAAATCGGGGAAGAACTTCAAATCGTGAAACATAATTCCCGACAATTGAGTATCTGTAGTTGGAGGCAATGACAGGGATGTCTGATTCGAAATTGTAAACCAGGTCTCCTGAGTAGAAGGCTGCTCACAGGATGGCAGCACAAGCATGGTCGGGGCAATCTCAAGCAAATTTTCCCCATAACGTAAAATGCCGGGCGGAATGCGTATCCGCAAGGAGGTAACCTGTTCGGATTCCTCCGAGAAAACTTCAGACAGAATAATCTGCCCGTTAATATATACGGAAAATGTAGAACTGCCGCCATAAGCCAACAAACCTGAATGATAGTACACCAGATCAATATGCCCTTCCTGTGTGGCAACCTGGGATCTCGAAATATAAAAACGATAGGCTGCAGCTGACGTTCCATATCCCGAAAACGTCTCTGTAAGATACCCGAGATCTTCAAGGGAGAACTGAGCCAAAACAGGGATATCAGACGGAAGAACCTGGATATTTGCAACATTTGCAAGGGTGGGGTTCTGATAGGAAAGCACGTTGCCAGTGCTAAGTGCCATGGCTGCCTTGGATAGAGAATCAAGGGAATTGCCGCTTACAAGCAACACCGCTCTCAAGGGATTCCATGGGGATAATGCCATTTGCAAGACACCATCACCGCTGGATTCATCAGCAAGTCCTTCAAGCTGGCCATCACGCACCGGAACTTGGAACTGCACATCGGCAAGTCTGTCGAATTGATCCGGCAGTCCCACAAAAATCAAATGTTTTTGCATGAGTTGAAGATCGGTAAGATTTCCATTGGTAACAAGCTGAAAATCGTAAGTCCCACCGATCATTGCCCCAAAACCGGCAGCAACATTCATGGCAGATTGGAGTTCCAGCGGATGCGGGTTATCCGGCACCACCATCACGACACCATCAGGTATGATCGAGTTGAACAGGTAAAAAGGAGAGGGAAGCCGTGAGAAATCCAATTCAGGAACACTTTCCTGAAAAAACAGATCAAAAAATGATGTGGATTTTATATTTACAAGGGCGCTGAGATCATAAAAACATCCCATTTGGGAGTCCAGAATAATGGACAGCGAGTAACGTCCATCTTCACGGCTGGGGACAAGCGCTTCTACCGGGATTTGAAGTTGCTGCACATAACTGCCAGTTCCGCCTGCCGAGATATTCCCTATTACGACATCATTAAATCGCACAATAAGATTTACGCCAGAAACCACATTGGCAACATCGACACGATTTGCATCCGCTCCCCGAATCATAACATCATATTGAAGCTCAATCATTCCACCCGGAGAGAGTTTCCAATTTGGAGGAATGCTAAACAGATAGGTGGCAGTATCATACGGACCAACAAGACTTCTGTCTCCCCTGCGCAAATCTTCAAACAAAAAAACCACACGATTATCTGTCACCTGAACTTCAGATGCGGGTTGAGGATGCGCCCCATGTGCTGCCGTTTTCGCAAAAACTTGATACGGAAGCATCAGAAAGGCAATCAAAAAAGCAAGGATCATTGGCTTGATTTTTTTCATAATAAAACTCCACAATTCATAGTGAGCATAATTCACTTTCACGGAATCTGGACTTGAGCTATCCAAATGGGCGCACCTTATACATGTTCACCTTGGTGCCAGATTCCAAAGAAACGTCAAGCGCACTTTCAGAATGACTGATCAAAATATTAACCGATTCACCGCCCTGGCGGTCCGCAAACCCTATGCGAACATCTAGGTTGACGTCAAATTCCCCCCCAGCCTCAAGGGACACGGGCTGGTCAAGAATCTCACAGATACGTTCCAATCTACTCAAAGCCGAAGCACCATCTGTTGAGAGCAAAAGAATGCAAAACTGTGTTTTAGCCCATCGTCCAACAATGTCATTCCCTCTCAATTGGTTTTTCAGGGTACCGGTAACATTGCGAAGGATCTGATTGATATAAACCTGCGGAAGGGAATCATAAATTTCCTGAAGCCCGTTCAAGTGGACCAAAGCCAATGTTATGACCGCATCCGGCTGTTTGGCAATTTCCTGACGAATCCGACGCTCAAAATACGTGCGCGTAAATGCTTGAGATTCGTAATCCACCACATTTCTTTGCCTGAACATATTAATCGTCCCCGAAATCTGGTCACGGAAAATCGCCAGCCCTCCTCCAATAACCAACCCCACCAAAGCAGCCAGTGCCGCATCCTGAAATGGGCGCGGTTTACCCGGCTCTACTGGCGGAATCGCACGATCCAAAAAATCGATGTTGTAAACAACGTAGAGCCTGCGAACCTGATCCACGGCGTATTGTCCAATATTATTAGCCAGAAGGGCTGCCACTTCAGGGTTTGGTCCTTTCACGCTATAGCGGATAATATTTGCATCCGGTAATATGGTGGCAGACATGGTATAGTCTTTAAACTCATCCGGATTTTTCCTCAACAAGGCAAGCGCATCCTGGGTAATCTGATAACTGTTTAGGAATTCCGCATAGGTTGTAATAATGGAACGTCGATCAAGAGCCTCAAGACTATTTACCATTGCATAGTTATCATCACCCTGCAAGCTGGGGCTCACCACAAAACGAGCAACCGCTTCATATTCCGGGACTGCTATGTAATAAGAATAAGCAAGGGAGAAATTCACCGAAAGCAGAACAGAAATCAAGATAAGCCACCAGCCCCTTTGTATTATCTTAAGAAAGAACCTTAATTCCATACTTGTCTCCTTCTACATCATCAACACATCGATTTTATTAAAGCTTAATCGCTTCGATTCTACCATCAAAAGACTCCGGGAATTACCCGTACTTTAGTAGTGGCTTCATGAAAACCCATTGTCACAGATTCCTTTTTTTACGTATAAACCCCGCATGAATGTTTTTTCTCCAGCAATGTGTCACTCCATCACGAGCTTCAAACAATGACTTTGCAATAATCCTGCCATTGTTATACCCCCTCAATGCAAAAGCCAGTGATGTTATAATTAAATTGCAATATTTTCACCGAGCAAATAACCCGTCTTGCTTTTTCTTAATTATCCCGTAGGCGGAATTGAGTAAATTTAACAAAATCGTCTCATCCATCACCTTATAGGCCGGCTTGATATGCATGATAACTATATAATATCGACGTTAATATCTGTAATCTTCTGGTTAAACTTGATCAGCATTTTGTACACCTATTTTGGGTACCCCCTTCTCATCTCGCTCCTGCCAACAAAACGAAACCATCAAATAAAATCAGATCGACAAAGCCTGCCTTCAGTCACATTGCTTATCGCCGCATACAACGAGGAAGTGGTAATCGAAAGAAAAATCATAAATAGTCTCTCCATTGAGTACCCCAAGGACAAACTTCAGATCCTGATCACTGCAGACGGATCAAACGACGAAACGCCGAACATTATAAAAAAATATGCCGAGTTGGGGGTAGAGTTATTGTATCAACCTGAGCGGCGCGGAAAAATGGCCGCCATCAACCGGGCAATGCCTTACGCGCGCGGAGAGATAATTGTTTTTTCCGACGCAAACAATCACTACCAACCCGATACAATTTCGAAACTCGTAGCGCCGCTTAGCAATCCGGATGTTGCAGCAACGAGCGGCGCAAAAGTCATTGACAAGGGAGACAGCAGCATAGGTTCGTCCGAAGGATTGTATTGGAAATACGAATCGTACATAAAAAAACAAGAGAGCCGTGTAGATAGCTGCACAAGTGTAGCGGGTGAGATCTTGGCTGTAAGAAAGAGTGCGTACAGCTCCCCGCCGAACCATATTGTGAATGACGATTTTTTTATCGCCATGCAAGTACTTCGAAAAGGGCACAGACTCGTTTATGTGCCTGATGCGAAATCGAGCGAAAAGGCTTCCATGTCAGCGCAGGATGAGATTACACGAAGAACCCGGATCAACGCCGGCAGATACCAAGCAATCGCAATGGCTCATCACATCCTGCCGTTCAACCGGCCTTTGTTAACATGGCAGATTATTTCACATAAATTCCTACGCCCTCTTGTCCCCTTTAACATGATCATCATTTTCCTTCTGTCGATTGCCGCAGTTCTGATTCCTTACAGCAGACCTGATAATTTTCTACATCTGAGTCATCCATTTAATATCCTTGTTCTGGTTCTACAGCTATTTTTTTATCTACTCGCGATATTGGGAATGCGCGCAGGGGAGGGAAAGAAGATGGGGAAACTCGGACGCATATTATATTTGCCTACTTTCCTGACCAACAGCAATTTCGCCGCACTAAAAGGTTTCCTCAAATTCATGCAGGGGCAACAACTGCATATTTGGGATCGCATACAAAGGCAATAACAGCCCACTAGAGTAAAAACTTACATGTTCAACACAAAATCATGTACTCCGCCAAAAGTTCTTATCATCGATCTGTCATTAAAATATGGCGGGTCTAGCTCCCGGGTTATATCCTTGATAAAGGACTCTCCATCAGGCTCAATAGCTTTGGCAGGATTATCGTCGGGCGCAGTCATTACAGAAGCAGCGAAAATAGGACTTCCTGTACACGTCGTTGGTAAACGCAAAACAGACCCCATGATCGTTTTCCGCATTCTTAAATTGATACGACAACATAATTATCAAGTTATGGATACTCAAAACGTTCAGTCAAAATTTTGGGGGAGTCTGGTTTCAATTTTCTCCAATACCGCGCTTGTTTCTACGATAAATAGTTGGTATGCAAATGAACATGGGAAAACTTCAAACAAAGGCAAGCTTTATACCCAACTGGAACTTCTAACAAACTGGGGGCTGGATCTTTACATCACTGTATCAAAAAAAGACAAACTTTCATTGCTAAATTCGAAAATCCCTGAAAATAAAATCGAATTAATCTACAATGCCGTCAATGTTGATGTTGACGCAACCCCAGATAGCCCTGAATGGTTGCAAAGAAAGTTTCAACTTCCGCCCAAGTCCCTTGTTTGTACGGCTGTCGGGCGACTTGTCCCCATCAAGGGGTATGATGTTTTGATCAATGCTGCAAAACAGATCGTTGCAAAATCACCGAATTTATATTTTCTAATTGTTGGCGACGGGGAGGAAAGAGAGAATTTAGAAAACCAAATTAAAAGATCTGGATTGGAGCGCAGCATCCTTTTGGCAGGTTATCAAGATCGGCAGTCTGTACTTGCAATTCTAAACTCAAGCGATTTCTTTGTCATGCCATCACGATATGAGGGAACGCCAATTGCGCTCTTGGAAGCTGCTGCTTTTGGAAAACCCATCGTAGCATCCAATAGCGGCGGTATTCCTGAATTGGTCGAAAATGAGGTTCACGCACTACTTGTTCCCCCTGAAGATCCAACGGCCTTGGCAGATGCTCTTATTTGGCTATGTACAAACCCCGAGGCAGCCCAACAGTTGGGAAAAAAAGCCCAGGAAAGGGTTAGCAACCAGTTCAATCTGGAAAACCAAATTAAAAGAACGTGGGAAGCATATCAAAAGGCGTTTGATAACCACAAACGGTCAAGGAAAGTATAAAGATAATTTTTATATTATCCATCAAGGATTCATGTCATGCACACAATCTCATCCCCAACAAATAGCAGGCGTCCTTCGCTGGGTAAGAAAATCATTTCATTTGCATTTAACACAGGATTGATCAGGGTGGGACGCGGAATTTGGAAAAAATCCCTGACGGTCCTAAATTACCACAGAATTGACGATCCCTACCGGAAGGGTATTGACTCTTTCCAACCCAATATCAGCGCACATCCTGATGAGTTCAAGCGGCAAATGGAATATCTTGAGCGTTGGTTCAATGTCGTTTCAGTGCGCGAGGTTGCAATCTGGCTTGAGGGCAAAGCCAGTTTGCCCGATTTTGCCGCGCTTATTACATTTGACGATGGATACCTTGATAACTATATAAACGCATACCCCATCCTGCGGCAACATAATTTTCCGGCAGTCATATATTTAGCCGCAGGGCACATTGACACGGATAAGCCTTTTTATTGGGATCTGGCAGCCTATTGTTTTACACATACAAAAAAAGATCATGTCTCTTTTCCCGGCGGAACTGAACGCTCCTGGGGAACATCGGATGAACTTCTGCAGATATCAAAGGAATGGATCGAGGCAATGAAAATATTGCCTGAAACCGAAAAGCAGGGATGGGTCTCACGATTGCCTGAAGAATTGAATATTTCGATCCCGAAGAATTTCTTTAAAAATCTCATGATGAATTGGGATCAAGTTCGTGAGATGCACGGGAATGGGATCGATTTCGGCGGGCATACGATCAACCATCCAATTCTAACGCGCATTGCCCCGGAAGCTGCTCGTACCGAGATTGCAGGGTCAAAGGTGCAAATTGAAAGAGAACTCGGCGAAACAATAACTAGTTTCGCCTACCCAAACGGGATGAAAGCTGATGTCAATTCTCAAATCGAGAAGATTACTGCTGAATCTGGATTCAAAACCGCATTCACGCTTCAAAACGGACCTGCCACTCTGCGTGAAACAAGGCGGAATCCTTATGCCATCCGGCGCAGCTTCATTTCGCACAAGCATACGCTTGCTCATTTCTCGACCTTGATCAGTCCATTCAACCGCATCCGCCCGACTTGATTTTTCAAGATGATCCTATTTAAATCGCTTCGAATTCCTTATCAAATCAAGGTATAGTTCGCCTAGCTGTTCAGCTTGCCTGCGAATATTAAACTTTTGATCTGCAACCGATCGCCCCTTATCTCCCATGGAACCAGCCTCGTCCGAATTAGACAAGAGGCGCATACAGGCTGCCGACAAGGCATCCACCTGTCCGGCAGGAACCAGGAGTCCATTCTTGCCATCCTCTATCATCTCCGGAATTCCTCCCACCGCACTTGCAATGATCGGTAGGCGCGCTGCCATCGCCTCAGCTAAAACGGTCGGTAATGCCTCGGTCAGTGTGGGAAGAACAAATATGTCACTGGCAGCTAGGAAATGAGGGACATTATCTCTCTGCCCGGCGAAAATCACATGGCCCGCAACCCCAGCCAGTTGCGCCTCCCTCTCCAGAGTTTCCCTGTAAACACCGTCACCAACAATCAAGTAACGAACTTTTGGAAACCGCGCAATTATTTCCGGCAGCCCACGGATCATATACTGAATGCCCTTTAATTCTCGCAGAACTGCCACTGTCGTTAATAATTTGGAGTCAAGAGGCACCCCCAACTCTTTGCGAATACCATCAGATATCCTCCGGCGGTCCAAATTATCGAAATGAAACAGGTCGACGCCATTATAAATTGTCAATAGTTTCGAGGGAGGTAGTGTGCTAATGTCAAGGTAGAATTGGCGAGCCTCATTTGAAACTGAAATAATCGCATCGCAAAAATGACGAAGCGCAAAAAACTCTACCTCCTGATGCAGACGAGATTTAATGTTCATTTTCTGCGACGGCATAGTATGCAGGGTGGATACACTAGGCAATCTTGCAAGCTTTGCAGCAATGTTTCCAAAAATATCCCCAAGTTCAAGCTGACCATGGACCAGATCTGCGTTCACAGTTTTCAAGTACTTAACCAGCCGAGGTAACGCTGTTAGATCTCGCACGTATGGTATGGGTAAAAAGTCAACAGGCACTCCCAGTGCTTTGATTTGCTCCGCCATTGGGTTTCCCCTCTTCCGCACTTTAAAAACGCATACCCGCGGAGAAAAAACGTCTGGCAGGTTCTTCAAGATGGAAGCAGTAAGCCTCTCTGCGCCTCCCATACCCAAGCCATCAATCGCGTAAATAATAGTATATTTACTCATACCATATCTTATTCTTCAATATTCATTCAGAGAAGGTCATTCTCTTCGACTTGGATGTTCACGTCAACCGCTGCCGACTGCATAGATCGTAAGTATTTCCTGTGCAATTGCATTCCAATTAAAACGGGTAGTTGACAGCCTGCGTGCATATTTACCCATTTCCTCTGCCAAAGCACGATCATTGACAAATACTAATATTTTCTCAGCCAGATCATTAGGGGAGTGAGCGGGGACCAAGAACCCACTTTTTCCATTTTCGACAACTTCCGGCAAACCACCCACCATTGTCGCAATGACAGGCTTGCCAAAAGTATATGCAGTTTGCAACGAGCCGCTTTGAGTGCTACTATGGTATGGATAAACAACCACTGTTGCCAGTTCCATTAGGGCGCCAATCTCCTCCAACGGCAGGTAGCGGAGATCAAGCACTACTTTATTTGAAACTCCAAGTCCATCAACCAAAGATATTAAACTTGCGGCATTAATGAACTTTGTTGGATATCCTGCAATCACTAATTTCGCATCACTCTTTTCCGCCACCAAGGCAAATGCCCGGATCAAATCTTCCACCCCCTTGCTCGGGGCAAGGAGTCCAAAGAACAAAACAACGGATTCGTCATCCGAAATTCCATACTGCTCGCGCAACTTTACATCCCGCGAAGAGGATTGAATCCCTAGCAACCAATCCGAATTACCGTGAGGGATCACATCGGTGTATTTACTATCGATCGATGGGTAGATCTCTAAAAAACTCCTCCTGCTATTCTCCGCAAGAAAAAATATTTTCGAAAATGAGCTATATGCAAGGAGATCAAGCTTATGGAGAATGTTCGAAAACATAACACCTGTCTCTCTCTCCTCAAATTCATGGCATATTTGTGTCAGGTTAAATCCTTTTCGTCTTAATAACCAGATAAAGAAAAAATCAAAATTGTATCCGAGCCGAGAGAATTGAACCACATCCGGGCGCGTCCCATCCAAATAAAAGATCAGCTTGACCCAAGCCCACAAAACAAGGATACCTCGCATGATGCGCCGCATGCTGCGAAAGATTCTCTCGAGAATCCGCCTTGGGAAAGGCATATCATTGTGCGGGTGGGCGTCAAACCCCTTCCACAACTTTAGGATATTATCAACTTTAAAGTTATGCGGCAGAGATGCAAGTTCATACTCCGTACCAGCCACAAGCGAAACATCTGCCCCCGTCTCTGCCAGGGCAGTGCACAATTGATAATCAAAATGAATCAAGCCTCCGCTGTTTGCCATTTCAACAACACATATTCGCATTTTCTTCCTCACAAAACCTTGCACTTCACTTTTTCCCCGACAGCACAACTTGCGCCAACCGAAGAAGGCTTTTGCTTTCCAACCACCATACGACACCAAGATAACAGATGCCCCCCGATATCACGACAAGTGTCAACTGAATGAACGGGCTTAGATCTTCCGTCATAAGTGAAACAAAAAAAGCAACCGGGACCATCAACAGCGCGGCCTGCGCGGCGGGCCTTATTTCATTAAAGATATCCCGAAATGTCACCGAGACAAACTTTGTCGCAACATAAAGAGTAACGATCTGATCCAAAATAATGCCTATCAGATATCCCCACACAATACCTGTCAAGCCATACAAAGAACCGATAAGAAGGGCTGGAACTGAAACAAAAATGCTGAACACATTTAATTTCAGCAAAATATCAGGGCGCCCAATAGCCTTGTACACATCCCCGACATGATAGCCAACTGAATAAACAAGGGCAAAGATCGCCAAAATCCTCAATAATGGAATTGTTTCCAACCATTGCTCTCCAAATACGACCATGACAATCGGCTCAGCCGCAATGAACAATCCCAGGCATAACGGCATGACAATCAACTGGACCAGGCGGATGGAAACGAGAAAGCCACGGCGTAACTCATCGGGCTTGTCCTGAATGGATGAAAAGGCCGGAAAGATAACACCTGTCATCACCCAAAGGTTGCCAATAATAAGCATTTCAGGCAAGCGGTAGGCCATGCTGAAAACACCTAAAGCCGCCATTCCAAAAACCTTACCGACAACGAGATAACTTAAATTATCCGCAAATACAAACAGGATGTCCACGCCTGTAATAGATGCGCCAAACTTCATTAATTGCCCCGCAATCGTTTTATCAAAAAAGATGCGGGGACGCCACGGCAGCACAACCCACACCAACACCACCGAAGCCAGCCCTCCAGCAATCTGCCCAAAGACCAAAGACCAAACTCCAAATCCGGAAAATGCCATGCCGATCGAAACCACTCCCTTAATAAGTGTATTTCCAAAATCTGGAATTAATCTACGCCGGTAGTCCAAATCGCGCGTCAATAGATTCATATGCACTGAACCAAGTGCGTTGATGGCAAAAGACACCCCCAACCATCTCAAAACCGGTGTCACCATCGGATCTTCAAAGTAAGCCGCAGAGACGGGGGCTAACAGGAATACCATCAAAGACAGCACAAAACCAATAATGGCATTAATCGTAAATACCGTACTGGCCGCCTCTTCAATGTTCTGCCTGCGTTGGATCAGAGCCCGTCCAAGCCCCAGATCCTTGACCACCGACAGATAATTGATCGCGATAACAGCAACCGCAACGAGACCGAAATCCTCCCGGGTCAACAAGCGCGCCAGAATGGATGTAGTAAGCAGCAATACCCCCTTGCTCAACCCATATGTCAGAAAATTCCAAAAGATGCCGCGTCCGGCTTTATAGGTAATGGAATGTTTGTCTTCAGTTTCAATGATACTAGCCACAAAAATGCTCGCTCTTTTTTAGGATGCTTACAAAAGTTTAACTTAAGTCGAGAGCAAATGCTCTTGCAATTAATTCAATTTTTGATTATCCCCCAAGGGGGAAGATTATATCATTGCTTTTCCAGTTCAATTTACAGAGAGAGTTCGTAAGAAAAGTCGCTTAATGAGAGAATACTGCTTTCTTCGCTTTCTTCATCATCTGAATACTTGCGAGCGCTGCATGCCCAACAGAAGTAATCGAAAACATGCCCTCCATGAGCGCCCGTCTGCCAGTCCAAATTTTATCAACATAAGAATCGGGCGCCGCTGAACTATCAACATAATCAAGGCCGCCAATCAAATCTTTTCCATTCTCCATAAATTGAATTATATTCACAATTCCCGGCGAGTATTTGGAAAATTCAGGATCCCAGCCCAACTTGAACCCAAACCCCGCCCTCCCGGATATAAGCTCCGATGTCGACGAGATGATGCGTCCATTGATGCTGAGCTCGGTGAAGTACGCCCGATCCACCCGGTTGAAGCCCGCGATCATCTCCCTGAAAAAGCTGACATGATCCGCATTCGAATACAATGACGTCTCCTCCCTCCCCTTCCAACCCATGTTCTCCAGCCGGATGAACTCATCCACATTCCTCTCCAACGGCTCCATCCCGCGCACCAACCGCCACTCAAACATGCCAAGGCTACTTAAGCGGCGAATATTTCGTTGATAATCCCGTAATGTGTGCTTCGACACGGGCAAGGCAGTAGTTAACTCATCAAAGTCAGCCATATGGAATACAGCCCGTTCCCAACTGCTGAAGGTCGTCCACTTCACTCCAACATCCCGTGCCGCCTCTTTCATCTCATCCGGAAGCAGGTGCTCTGCCGGACAATTATCGATGTACAGCCCGTGCCACGGATACCCTCCATCCGTCAGGTATCCATAGATCATTCGCAATGCCTCGCCCGCATGCTCCCGGTCCAGCAAAAAACCGGACAAATAGGAATGAATGGACGTGAACGTTGACAGATGCATCAGCGGAAACTGACGCGTCGGCCTCCGTACCTGGAAAATGCCCACCCCCACCAAGTCCTTCATTCCACTGGCAGCTTTCTCCACGAACACCATTAGCACATCCGAGGTGCTTTCCAAATAGCGGATCGCAGGCATTACAAAATAGGGGGACAGGAAGGCATTTGGCACCACCGCCCGCGCTTCCAGATCCGCCCATGCGAGCAGCAGCCCTTCTTCAACATCGTTCGGATGCAGAACACGAACCGTATATGAGGAATCCTTTAATGGATATTTTCGTTTATTTTTCATAACCATTCACCTTATGAAGGCTTTAAAAATATTGAGAATTGGGGATACACATAAAAAAGCCTGCCAGGGAATCCAGAGCAGATCATTATATAGTGATCTATTGTATACAGTTCTTATCATGGAAATATACAAAACCCGCCTGAGAACCTTGTTGGCAACACAGGCACTGAACTTGGAACTCTTACATTTGTTAACATTCACAAACAGGCGTATCCTGTATTATCAATCAAATACTAAAACATATCATTGCGCTTTCAATTCATTTTTTTTACACCCATCAAAGCGAGAAATCCGCTATACAACTAGTACAACGGGAATCTCCAACCATATCTGAAACAAAGTGATAAACAATAAATTCTTTATCTTTTTTACTATCTGAACACCGGCAAGAGCTGCCTGTCCCTTGGGCGTAAATGTAAACATCCCTTCTACGATCGCCCGGCGGCCTGTCCAGATTTTACTGATATACGAATCCGGAGAAGCTGAACTATCAATATAATCAAGGTCGCCAAGTTTCTCTCCAACATGTTCAATCGTTTGGATCTCATTCACCACACCCGGCGAGTATTTGGAAAATTCCGGATCCCAGCCCAACTTGAACCCAAACCCCGCCCTCCCGGATATCAAGTTGGATGTCGACGAGATGATGTGTCCATTGATGCTGAGCTCGGTGAAGTACGCCCGATCCACCCGGTTGAAACCTGCGATCATCTCCCTGAAAAAGCTGACATGATCCGCATTCGAATACAATGACGTCTCCTCCCTCCCCTTCCAACCCATGTTCTCCAGCCGGATGAACTCATCCACATTCCTCTCCAACGGCTCCATCCCGCGCACCAACCGCCACTCAAACATGCCAAGGCTACTTAAGCGGCGAATATTTCGTTGATAATCCCGTAATGTGTGCTTCGACACGGGCAAGGCAGTAGTTAACTCATCAAAGTCAGCCATATGGAATACAGCCCGTTCCCAACTGCTGAAGGTCGTCCACTTCACTCCAACATCCCGTGCCGCCTCTTTCATCTCATCCGGAAGCAGGTGCTCTGCCGGACAATTATCGATGTACAGCCCGTGCCACGGATACCCTCCATCCGTCAGGTATCCATAGATCATTCGCAATGCCTCGCCCGCATGCTCCCGGTCCAGCAAAAAACCGGACAAATAGGAATGAATGGACGTGAACGTTGACAGATGCATCAGCGGAAACTGACGCGTCGGCCTCCGTACCTGGAAAATGCCCACCCCCACCAAGTCCTTCATTCCACTGGCAGCTTTCTCCACGAACACCATTAGCACATCCGAGGTGCTTTCCAAATAGCGGATCGCAGGCATTACAAAATAGGGGGACAGGAAGGCATTTGGCACCACCGCCCGCGCTTCCAGATCCGCCCATGCGAGCAGCAGCCCTTCTTCAACATCGTTCGGATGCAGAACACGAACCGTATATGAGGAAACATGTGAAATATCTCTTGCAAGATTGTTCATTACCTATTACCTCCAAAGTCAAAGCGCTTTTCTCTTAATCCAATCCAGCAGTGTCAATTTTCCCTCATTTGATAGAGTAGGAACACCAAGTATTATAGTAGGTTGTGGTGTAGATGCAATACAAATGCAGGCATTGATAATGGGTACAAATAACCGTTGAAAAAGTAGTCGTTTGAAGGACTTAAAGGTCTTATGTTACAATGTCACAAAGCGCCAAAAATGGAGGAAACCATCGTGAAAAATTTTCTGCTCGCCGCTCTCATTATCCTTATAACCGCCTGCGCCCCGCAGACCGCGGAACCGACGCCCACGGCGACCACTGTTCCCACCGCTACGCATACCCCTACTCCGGAACCTACATCCACACCTACCATTACCCCAACCCCTACTCCAGAGCCACTCACAATGGATGATTTGGAGACGATGCCTGATGAAGATAAGTTTGACCTTGTTCCTGAGAATGTTGAAGGGGAGAGAGTATTGGCAAGTAAATATTTCCCTAATATTGTTGTATTACAGGTTCAGGATGAAAATAGTGATGGTACTAAATTAGTAGGTTATGATTTAATAAAGAAAGAAGTCGTAACCCTTACATCTGCAGGAATATTTGTTACTCCGACCCTTGATGGTACCTTTTATTACGAACACTTATATTTTAATGGTAATACAGCTTCTGGTATTGGAAAACTTAAGGAGGCTATTAAGAGTGTGTTTAATCCCCCTGTATTTAATACTGTACAAGAACACCTGTCTGCAAATGTTGGTAATAAAGATGTTAGAACTTTTTTTGATGAGACTGGTATTAAGAGAGGTGAACCAAGTATAGGTATGTTCGTGGATTTAAATGCGAGTGAACGTACTTGGATTTCATTGACGTCGGTACTTAATAATGGTCTTCCAACAGATGTGAGAATCTTCTTCATTCCTGTCATTGATACAGAAACTGGTGGTTATAAGTATGATTGGTTTTTCGTTAAAGTCAAGGACTTTGAGAACTTTTGGCGAAGACTAGAGGCCAAATAATAAAAGCTTTAGTATCTTTAGTACAACATAGAAATAGATGGAAGTGAGTACTATTGAATTCATAGCTATTTAAGTGTTCCTATTAGAGATTGTTAAACAACTCTTTCTACCTCATATACATGTATTGTTGACATAATTCGGTTGTTCCGTTAAGTAAAGTATACTTGTCCCCCCCCTGAAGGACATCGGGACGATGTGAGGGAGCGCAGTGACCGAAGAATCCCGCCGCGTTGCGGCGGAGATCCTTCCCCTTCGCTATGTTCAGGGTCAGGGTGACATAGCCTTTTTACTTTCGAAATTAGACACTCCCTTAAGTTAAATATAAGAGAACTATATTGGTGATAGTTCTTGATGTTTGTTCAACGGCGTTCCAGGATCTCGATCGCGTTCTTGACCCTCTGCAAACATGTCTCGCGCCCGATAATTTCCATGCTCTCGAACAGCGGCGGACTGACTTTTTGCCCCGTCGTGGCTACGCGCAAGATGCCAAAGACCTGACCGGCGTTGTATCCGCTCGATTCGACGTATTCACGGAAGGGCGGCTCGCTTCGTTCGTGACTGATATCTGCCCCCCCTTCCAGAATTTGATACGCCCTGCGAGCGATCTCCGCCGATTGCTTTGCGTCCAATCCTTTTGCGATCAGATCATCGGGGTTGGGCGTGACCTCATCCTTGAAGAAGAACGCCCCGAATTGAATACAATCATCCAATGTAACAAGCCGTTCGCGGATGAGCGGGATGATCTTCAGCAAAGTGCCATCGTCCACATTGAGTCCCTCACGGGTGAAGTAAGGCTTGAGGCGGGCTGCCAGGTCTTCGGTCGTGAAGAGGCGGATGTGCGTCGCGTTGAAATGATCCAGTTTTTGGAAGTTGATCGCGGCGGGAGAGGGAGTCAACGAATCGATCGTGAAGCGTTCGACCATTTGCTCGACGGTCATCACATCGTCTTCGGGGACGCCCCAACCCATGAGCGCAGACCAGTTGAGCACGCCTTCGGGCGTGAAGCCGAGGTCCTGCATGTCTTTGATGAAAATGGAGTAGCCGTCCTTCATGGCTTGCGCCGTTTCGCGTTTGGACATTTTGCCCTTGCCGCTGGGTTTGAGGAAAACGGAGAGGTGGATCCAGACCGGTTCCTCCCAGCCGAAGGCGCGCACGATGTTGACGTGCAACGGAAATGTGCCGAGCCACTCCGAGCCGCGCAAGACGTGCGTGATCTGCATTTCGTGGTCGTCCACGATGGCGGCGAGATGGTAGGTTGGCAAGCCGTCGGTCTTGAGGATGACGTAGTCGTTGAGTTGTTTGTTGTCGGTGGTGATATCGCCGCGCAGGTGGTCGTGCGCGACGGTGACGCCTTCCTTCGGCATCTTGAAGCGGATGGTGTACGGCTCGCCGCTCGCGATGCGTTTGGCGGCATCATCAGGGTCGAGGTCGCGGCAGGTTCCGTCGTAGCGCGGATTTTCTTTATTCTTCATCTGCTCCTGGCGGACTTTTTCAAGTCGCTCAGGCGTGCAGAAGCAGGGATAGGCGCTGCCGTTATCTACCAGGGTTTTTGCATGATGCTGGTATATCTCGCGGCGCTCGGTCTGGCGGTAGGGACCGTACTTCCCGCCAATATCGGGACCTTCGTCATACTGCAAACCAAGCCAGCGCAAACCGTCGAAGATCTCCTGCTCCGCGCCGGGGACGGTGCGTTTCAGGTCGGTGTCTTCGATGCGGAGAATGAACTGTCCGCCTGTCTTTTTGGCAAGCAGGTAATCATACAGCGCAGTACGCGCCGTGCCGAGATGCATATGTCCCGTTGGGGAGGGTGCGATGCGGGTGCGTGCGGGTTTGATGGACAAGGGTTACTCCTCAATGTGCAGGTCATGCTTGCAGCGTGACGACACTATTTTTACTGCAGTAATAGTCACGTTACAAACGTGACCTACGTCTTTAGAATTCGAGTTCTTTCTGGCGCATGACAACGGACTGTACAAAGCCGACGCCGATCATGAGCGCGGTCAGACCGCTGCCGCCATAACTGATGAAGGGCAGCGGCAAACCCGAAACTGGCAGCAAGTTTAGATTCATCCCGATATTGACCGCCGCCTGAAAAAAGATCAGGGTTGCGATGCCGATGGCAAGCATCGACCCGGCAATGTCGCGCGCCTTTTGGGCGGCACGGATGCAACGCCAGATGATGACCGAAATCACCAAGATGATGAGCACGCCGCCGATCATGCCGAATTCTTCCGAAGTTGCGGCAAAGATAAAGTCGGTGTGACGGACTTTCAGGAAGCGTAATTGGGTCTGGGTGCCGTGCCCATATCCCTGACCGATCACTCCTCCCGACCCGACAGCGATCAATGCCTGCTGTACATTGTAGCGGTTGCCATAGGTATCGTTGGGGTCCGGCACAACAAAGTTGACAATTCGTTCCTGTTGATATGCCTGCAAAAAGGGAATACGAATCCCAAGCACTGACAACGCAACCACCGTGCCAAGCGATAAAGCGCCCACAACCGCAACCATTGCCACATGCTTGACCTGAATCCCGTTGACCCACAACAGGACAGCCAGAATGACGGATAGCACCATGACATTGCTCAAATTGGGCTGCAGGAGGATCAAGCCGATGATCCATGCCGCGCGGAAGACCGCACCAACCACCCAGCGCAGGTCGCGGGGCTGATCCTGCGTTGCATCGAAATAACGCGCCAGCACAATGATCGCAACGAGTTTCGCAAACTCCGTCGGTTGAAGGAATAGCACACCCACCTGGAACCAGCGCTGGGCGCCAAATGCGGTTTGACCAAAACCGGTCAAGGTGAGCAGGAAGCCCAACATGACCAGATGGATGGGGCGGGACAGCGCCAGCCAGTAGCGGTAGTCAATGGATGCCAGGATGAAGATCAGCGCCACGCCGAGAATGGCAAAATATACCTGGCGGGAAATAGAAGGTTGAAGCACCTCGTTCCCCGCCACGGCAGAGCGGATCATGACCGTTCCAAATGCCGATGCCAGCACGACTGCGCCAAGCAAAAGGAAGTCAAAATTACGCCAGGAAAGTCCACGAGTCATAATAAAAAAACACGGATGCGAACCTTGACAATGTCAGGTTGATCCGTGCTCCAAAGCATGAACGATCAACCTGCGCGCTGACGCGACGCGCTCCGCAGGGGAATATCCGCGACGAGCCTTTGAGAACGCCCGTCCCGTTCCAAGTCAATGCGGACCGCATCGGGATCGATGTCGATATATTGCGAGATCGCCTTGATCAGATCGTCCTTGAGCGATTCCAACTGCGCCGAGGTCAGGTCGGTGCGGTCGTGCACCAGCACAAGCTGAAGGCGTTCCTTCGCGCTCGAAGCACTCTTTTTCCGTGAGAAGAATTTCAGCATATCATTTCCTCCCCGTCAGACGTTGAATGGCGCCCCACAGACCGCTCTGGTTATCCAGATCCATCAACGGGACATCCTGTCCCTGCAGACGCCTGGCGATATTGCGGAACGCCTGACCCGCACGGCTTTTGGGTTCGGTCACAACAGGCGCGCCGCGATTCGAGCCGATGATGACCGATTCATCCTCGGGCACGATACCGATCAAGTGAATGCCAAGCAGATCCAAAACATCCTCCGCGGAGAGCATGTCGTTGTTCCGCACCATGGCGGGGTTCAGGCGATTAATGACAAGGGACGGGTTGCCTTTTTCCTCGGCTTCAAGGATGCCCACCACCCGGTCCGCATCACGCACCGCGCTGACCTCGGGGTTGGTCACCACCAGAACGCGGTCCGCCGCCGCAATGGCATTCCGGAAGCCGCGCTCGATGCCGGCAGGCGAGTCAATGATCACGAAATCAGAATCAGCCCGCAGGTCATTGCAGATGCGAATCATATCCGATGGAGAGACCGCATTTTTATCGCGCGTCTGGGCGGCGGGAATCAGGTACATATTGGAGTAATGCTTGTCGCGGATCATTGCCTGCTTCAATTTACAACGTCCCTCGATCACATCCACGATATCATACACGATGCGGTTCTCAAGTCCCATGACCACGTCAAGGTTGCGCAAACCAATATCGCCGTCGATGCAGACGACCTTTTTGCCGTCCATCGCCAGCGCGGTGGCAAGGTTTGCAACAGCGGTCGTTTTTCCCACGCCGCCTTTGCCGGATGTAATTGTGATCACATGAGCAGTCATAAGCAAGTCCTAAAATGAATTAACCTGTATGCCAGAGTTCGGCTTGCAGGCGCCCCTCCGCGTTGATAGTGACGATCTCGGGCCGGGGGTCTTTTTGCGGATTCAGCATTGCGGAAACTTCATCGGCGATGCGGAGTTGATTGGCGGATAGATCGAGCGCGCAGATGTAGGCGCTTCTATCTCCCTTTGAGCCTGCGTGGATCATGCCGCGCACGCGCCCCCACACGATGACATTTCCCTCGGCAACGACCTCGGCGCCCGGGTTGACATCTCCCACAATGACGATGTGACCGGCATGCTCGATGCGCGTACCGGAACGGATGGTCCGTTCAATAAAGAGGGCGGTGTTCGCATCCGAGATCGTATCGGCAAAATGGCGCTGTTCCTCGGGGCGAGGTTTGGAAATGCGCGTGGCAAGCCCAAGCAGCTGCGAGGTCTGTTCAGTGACCGGCGATTCGCTGATCACCGCCCATAGCACTACATTTCGCTCCGAGAGATGATCCCGCAGGTCAACCAAATCGTTGACCTTCAGAATTTGCGTCCCAACATCCATGGCAAGCCGCGCGCCTTGAAAAAAGGCGGGGCGTTCATCGATCTGTATGATCAAAGCCCTGCGCTGGTCGTCCCAGGATGCGTCCGAAAAGGTTGCGAGAAGCCCGTCGCGTATTCCCTTGATCTGAACAATGGATGTAGTGGGTTCCATAAGTTGATTCATGCGGTTTATCGCGTTGAATTATACCTGATGAAAAGGGCTCGATTTATGGACCGGTCGGATTGCTCTGCGCCGCGTCCACAGCTTTGATCTCGAAATATGCCCGGATCATGCGGTCCACCATGGGACCCGCCACGCTCGCACCTTCGCCGCCGTTATAGGCAAAGGCAATGACAATGATCTCCGGGTCTTCGTAGGGAGCGTAGGCAAGTGTCCATGAATGGGTGGGCCAGGCGCCAAAGTTGCAACGATCGGCTTCGCGCGCCACATCGTCACAATATTCGGCGGTCCCTGTCTTTCCGGCAACCGCGATCGGATATGTCCCAAACAGATCGTGCAGTGTACCAAAACGGGTAGCGGTCACCGCCAGCCGCATGCCTTCGCGGACCGCCTGGATCGATGCGGGCGAAATGGTCTTGAAGTCATCGGTCAGACTGCAATACGGACCGTCACATGAATATTCCTGGATGAGCGGTGTTTCCGTCACATCCCATTTCATGTTCGGCGTGAAAGGCGAAATCTGGTAACTGCCTTCGGTCTCAAAATCTGTCACCGTGAAATCCGCAGGGTTGAACCACATCGGGACAACATTGCCATCGCCATCCGTGACTTCGCGCACTACGGTGGGCTGCATCAACTTTCCGTTGTTCGCGATCACCGCACCGGACATCAAGATCTGCAGCGGCGTGGCAAGCACATATCCCTGCCCCACGCTGGCGATATAGGTGTCGCCGGTGGACCAGTTTTCGCCGGTATTGATGCGTTTCCACTGCGGGTCGGGGATCAAGCCGTCCTGTTCGCCCAGCAACTGGATTCCAGATGGTTCATCAAATCCAAGCGCGCGGGCATACTGGCGCAAACGCTCGATCCCGAGTCCCTGCGGGATTTCATCTTCATATCCGCCGCCTAATTTATAGAAACAGACGTTACTCGAAAACGCGATACATTGATAGAAATTGACCAGACCGAAGCCTTCGGGGATCGTCTCGTAAATATGGTCCACGAAGGGACGCGTGTTCCGCTCGGTACAAATATCATTGGGGTTGAAGCGCTCGCACAACAACAACTGCGCCGGAGCTTGGACAATGGTGGTTGTATCCACAACGCCTTCATTAATGGCGCCAACAGCCGTTGCCAATTTGAAAACGGAGCCAGGCGGGAACTCGGCTGAAACCGCAATGTTCAACAAGGGTTTGCGCGGGTCTTCGCTCAACTGTTCGTAATAATACGCGGGAATAAAACGGGCGAGGCGGTTGTTCTCATAGGTCGGAAAGGACGTCATCGCAAGAATTTCACCGGTCTTCGGGTTCATCGCAATGATGGCGCCGCTTGAAATACGCACCGTCCCAAAGAAGGTATTCCAAAAACGGATCTCCTCCATCAGCGTGGCTTCCGCGGCGGCTTGCAGGCGCGTGTCGATCGTCAAATACACATTATGTCCCGGCACAGGCGGGATGGGCGGTTCAAGACTACGGATCTCCTGCCCTGCCACGTCAACCTGCACCACCCGCAGACCGTTCCTGCCCGCAAGGATGTCCTGCAGAGACGCCTCCACGCCGGAATAACCGATCTTGTCGCGGTTGGGGACAAATCCCTGGGCGCGCCTCTCCGCCTCCTGCGAGGCTGGAATAGGACCCAAGAAACCAACTAGATGAGACGTCAACGAGCCGGTTGGATACTCACGGATCGGCTCAACCTCGACCGCCACGCCGGACCAGTCAACCGACCTCTCTGCCACCACCCGGGCAATTTCCTCTGAAACATTACATTTGACCTTGACCGGGCTGTACGGCGCGAGCGTATCCTGCAATGCCACCAGTTGCGCAATACTCGGACCTTCCACACACTGTGCATATAGCTTCGCCTCTTCCAGCGATTCAGCCGTTACAGGACCGCCCACCGGC
Source organism: Anaerolineales bacterium (assembly GCA_023382595.1). Taxonomy (GTDB): domain Bacteria; phylum Chloroflexota; class Anaerolineae; order Anaerolineales; family Villigracilaceae; genus Villigracilis. The sequence continues at coordinate 114,234 of JAHDWB010000002.1, forward strand.
ACATCGATCAAGCTCGAGAGTTCACGATATATCCGCTGAATATCCGAGTCGTCAGCAGGAAGGCTGGCGGGTGTGACGACGATATTGTAGGACGCCACATTGCTGGCAAGGATGTAGCCGTGCCGGTCGTAAATAATCCCGCGCGGGGCGGGAACACTGACATCCCGCGTGTAATTTTCGACTGCGAGCGCCGCCCAATTTGCCCCCCCAAGCACCTGCAAATTGACCAGGCGGAGCAGCAGGGCGACAATTACAAGAACGACGACAATATAAACGGTCGTCAATCGCCAGGTTTCCAAGCGTACGGGACGTGCTTCAGAACTCATTCATACTCCTTGATGGGGTACACCCAGCGCGACAGGTCTCGCATAAAGGCATAGATGGGAATGGAGAACAGCAGATTAAGCAACAACCCGGGCAGGGTGACCAAACCCATCACATCAGCAAACGACAAGGGCGTTCCCAACACTTGCAGAGAAACAAACGAAAGTAAGTGTACATATAAGGTTCCCAAAAAGACGACAGTGAACATCGCCAACAAGGGAGCCTGCCAAACACGACGCTGCAGAATTCTCGCCATGAACACAATGCCAATGTAGCCGATCAGTATGACCAGCCACGGCATACTCGATACAAAACTGACCATCAAACCGGCAACTGCCGCCCAATGCCACGCTGATTCCACACGGTCCTGCAGCGCCCAGGCAGTCACCAACAACAACGGCAGATCGGCGTACCCCGAAAGGAGCTGCACCTGGCTGATGATGGAGGATTGCAAAATAACTGCCAATCCCAGCAAGGGAAATGCTATCACATTCCGCATAATGAAAGATTAGGGGGTTGTATCCGGCACGAGCGGGGCGATGTTCACCGGACGGAAATTGGTGATCACCAACACGATCTCCAGGCGGGAAAAGTCCACAGCGGGCTGTACTGTCGCTTGTTGGAACAGCTCAAATTCAAGGGTTCGAATCGTCACGACCTGCCCGAGTACCAAGTCCGAGGGGAATCCGCCGCCCAAACCTGATGTCAAAATAAGGTCGCCCGGTTCCACAAGCACATTTTGGGAGATCATGTCCAACGTGATATCCCCGGTCACCGAACCCAGCAACATGGCGCTGGTATCTGCATTCTGCAAATTCACATTGACAGCCGAACCCGGATCTGTGATGAGCTGCACGCGGGCAGCATCCGCAATGACCGCATCGATGCGCCCCACCAAGCCTTGGTTCGTCACCACCGGCATGCCGCGGCGAATGCCTTCATTGGAACCGCGATTGATGATGATGTAATGCAGGAACGGACTGGGATCACGACCGATGACGGAGGCGGCACGATACGTGCTTTCAGGATTGGCGCGCGAAAAATCGACCAGCGCCGCAAGGATCTCGGTCTCGTTCACGCGTTGTTGAAGTTCGATCAACTGCGCTTGTAATTGAGAGACCTGCGTTTCAAGTTCCGTATTGCGCGCGCGCAGGGATGCGATATCGCGCGGCGCGGTCACAAGATCTTGAAAGCCGAGATAGCGCGAAGCGATCCAGGTCTGTATATCGATCCACACCAAACTGAACTGCCGTGAGGCGGGACCCAAATATCCGCCAAACGCCAGCACCAAAATGCCCCCCATGACAAGAAATATGATCGTCGTTTGTAAAGAACGGGAATTCATTTTTATTTCAACCCCAGGGAAGGGGCTGCCAAATCATCTTTATCCAGCATGACGCGTACTGCCGCGTTCCAAACCAACCAAATACCGTTCATACACTTCAAGGTCTTCAAAGATCATCGCCGCGCCGCGCGCCACACAGGTCAACGGATCTTCCGCCACCCATACGCGCAATTTCAATTCGTCGGTCAGTCGTTCTGCCAGTCCTTGCAACAGCGCACCGCCGCCGGCAAGACAAATACCAATATCCATCAGGTCCGAAACGATCTCAGGCGGAATCTCATCCAGCGCATCGCGGACCGTATCAATGATCACCTGCACGGAACCGGAAAGCGCCTCGCGGATCTCCACCGAAGAGATCTCCACAGTTTCAGGCAACCCTGTGACCAGGTTGCGTCCGCGCACTTCCATCGTCTTTTCAGGATGCAGCGGATACGCTGAACCGATCTGCCATTTGACCTGTTCGGCAATCCCCTGCCCGATCAACAAATTGTATTTATTGCGCAGGTACTGGACGATGTCCTGGTCCATCTCATCGCCCGCAACACGCAGCGAACGGGATGCCACCACCCCGCCCGTGGACATGACCGCCACTTCCGTGGTGCCGCCGCCGATATCAACCACCATTGAGCCGCGGATCTCGCTGACGGGAAGCCCCGCCCCAAGCGCCGCCGCAATCGGTTCCTCGATCAACATGGCTTGACGCGCCCCCGAAGCCATCACTGCATCATAGACCGCACGTTTTTCCACTTCGGTAACCCCGGTCGGCAGCCCCACGATCACACGCGGACGCGGGAGCGGCACAACGCTCTGCTCATGCACCTTGCCGATGAAATACCCAAGCATTTCGCGGGTGACATCGAACTCAGCGATGACGCCATCGCGAATGGGACGAACCACCACCACATTTGCAGGCGCGCGCCCGACCATTTCCTTTGCTTCCAGTCCGATCGCCAGGGGTTGACGCGTCTTTTTGTCAACCGTAACCCAGGAAGGCTCGTTGATCACGATTCCCTTACCGCGAACATGTACCAGTGTGTTTGCGGTGCCAAGGTCTATGGCAATGTCCAGAGAAAAAAGGCCTAACAGCCAGTTGATTGGGTTGAAGGCCAAAACAAGCTCCTAAGAATGAGATTCCACAATGAATAACTGTGCGGCTGAAATTATACCATGAGGCTCATAAAAGAATTTCAGCCGAAAACCGCATGAAGGGAGTAAAATAGCCCGCAATATAATCCCATAGAATACGGAGAAAACATGTCGAAATTTGCAATTGTTACGGACAGCACTGCCTACCTGCCAGCAGAACTTACAAAAAAATACAATATCACCGTCGCGCCGCAGGTGCTGATCTGGGGGGAGGAAACCTTCCGCGACGGCGTAGACATTCAACCGGATGAATTCTACAGCCGTCTGAAAACCGCCAAAGTGATGCCGTCCACATCGCAGGTGTCGCCGGCAACCATGCAGTCCATTTTTCAAGGTCTGGTGGATCAGGGGATGGATGTACTTGGAATCTTCATTTCATCGAAACTTTCCGGAACGCTTCAATCGGCAATTCAGGCAAAAAGCATGATGGAAGCCGCCGGAGAAAAAGTGACGCTCGTGGACAGTCAAGCCACCGCCATGGCATTGGGCTTTCAAGCGCTTGCCGCCGCCCGCGCCATGGAAGCTGGAGCGAGCCTGCAGGAGTGCGCCGCGTTCACAGAAAAAGCCCACGAACGGACGGGCGTCTTCTTTGCAGTGGACACACTGGAATTCCTGCATCGCGGCGGACGCATCGGCGGCGCACAGCGCTTCATCGGCTCCGCCCTGAACCTGAAGCCGATCCTCGCCCTCAAGGAAGGCAAGGTCGAAGGCGTGGACCGCATCCGCACCAAGAGCAAGGCGCATGACCGCATCCTCGAACTGGTTTCAGAGCAGGCGAAAGGAAAGCCGAATATTCGCCTCGCCACCTTGCATGCCAACGCTGCTGATGATGCGAAAAAACTGCTCGAGCGCGCCGCGGCGGAACTCTCCCCCGTTGAAACCGTGTTCACCGAGCTCAGCCCCGTAGTCGGCACCCACGCCGGACCCGGCACAGTGGGACTGGCATTCATACACGATTAAATTTTGTGCAGACAATTATCAACAAAAAGCCTTTCCGAATGCAGGAAGGGCTTTTTGTATACGCCATATGACATTTGTCACATTTTATGTTTTTATCGTAAAGTATTTCGCGCACACTGCATCAGATGTTTTGAAAGTAAATCTTACCCGTTTTCCAAAGGAGAAATCTCATGAAACGCAATATGTCCGATATTGACCGAATTGTCCGTGTTGTGATCGCCGCGCTCTTCGCCTACCTGTATTTCGGCGGAGTTGTGACGGGAACGCTCGGCATTGTCCTGCTGGTGCTGGGCGTCGTCTTCCTGCTCACCTCGGTGGTCTCGTTCTGTCCGCTCTACTCGCTATTCAAACTCAGCACCTACGGGAAATAATACCAAGCCGGGCGGACTGGGCAATCGTCCGCCCAAACCATTCATCATGAATAATTCAGAATTCCAGAAAATAATCGCCGAAACCGACGAGCCCATCATCATGGACTTTTGGGCGGCATGGTGCGCGCCCTGCATGAGAACCAAGCCCATCCTTGAGAAACTCGCAAAAGAATACGAAGGCGAAGTCAGGTTCATGCCCATCAACGCCGATCAATCGCGCGAGGTGCTTGAGAAGTTCCGTGTCTTTGGCATCCCGACAGTCATCACGATCCGCAACGGCAAGGAAGTCGGGCGCATCACCGGCGCGCAAAATGAAGCCGGTTACCGGGTAATGTTCAAATCGCTTGCAGAAGGGGGCGAGGTCAAAGTTCCGCTTCGTCCATTTGACCGCATGCTGCGCCTTGGCGCGGGGACCTTGTTCATCATGATCGGCATCTCCACCAGCAGCTGGATCTTGGCGGGCATTGGCGGCATCCTCGCCTTCATGGGCGTGTACGACCGCTGTCCGATCTGGAACGCGGTCACAGGAATGCTGCGGCGCAACTAAAAGCCGATGGACGGCGAGCAGGCTTCGGGTCCGCCCGGAGCCGTTTTGATTCTTGGGCTATAATCGCAAATATGAGCCACAACATCCCATTGGTGATCGGCATTGCAGGCGGGTCAGGGTCTGGAAAAACGACCGTCGCTCAGGAAATTCTCAACCGCGTCGGCGCTGACCGGATCGCATATCTTCAACAGGATTCGTATTACAAAGACCTGACCAAACTGCCGCCCGCACAACACATTGACATCAACTTCGACCACCCCAACTCGCTTGAAACTGAACTGCTGATCGAACACATCGCTTCTCTGCGCGACCTGAAACCTGTTGAGGTGCCGATCTACGATTTCGCCACCGACAGCCGCACCGACAGGACCATCCACGTCGAGCCGCGCAATGTGATCCTGGTGGAAGGGATTTTGATCTTCGTGGATGCCGACCTGCGGAAATGGTTCGATGTGAAGATCTTTGTGGATACCGACGCCGATCTGCGCTTTATCCGCCGCCTGCACAGGGACATCACCGAACGAGGCAGGACGACCGAATCGGTCATCAAACAATATCTGTCCACCGTCCGCCCGATGCACCTGGAATTTGTAGAACCATCCAAGCGTTATGCGGATGTGATCATCCCCGAGGGCGGACATAACAAAGCCGCACTGGATATGGTCGTGGCACGAATCGAGACGCTTTTGAAGTAGGATGATTGACCAACCTTCTTTCTACTTTCGTTTATTATAAGAAAGAAGAAAGAAACTAGAATGTAAGCAAATCCAACTCAATTCAAGGAGAGACATAATGACAAAACAATGGAGCACCCCGCCCGCAATGCAGATCGACCCGGCGAAGAAATACAAGGCACATATGGAAACCGACAACGGCACCATGGTGATCGAACTGTTCGCGGACAAGACCCCGGTCACCGTGAACAGTTTTGTTTTCCTCGCGCGCGAGGGATTCTACGACGGCGTCATCTTTCATCGCGTCATTGCCAACTTCATGGCGCAGGGCGGCGACCCGACCGGAACCGGGCGCGGCGGACCGGGCTACCAATTTCAGGATGAATTCCACCCCAGTTTGAAACATGACAAGCGCGGCGTACTTTCGATGGCAAATGCAGGACCCGGCACGAACGGTTCACAATTCTTCATCACGCATGGACCGACCCCGCATCTCAACAACCGCCATTCCGTTTTCGGTCAGGTGATCGAGGGAGAAGATGTGCTCATGTCCATCCCCGAGCGCGACCCGAGCAATGTCAACGCCCCGGCAGTGAAGATCATCCGTGTCACCATCGAAGAAAGTTAAGAGTTTGAAGGTTGGCAGGTCGAAAGGTTCGAAAGTTGAAAAACCGAAACCTTTGAAGGTTGAAAAAGGAAAAAGCGTAAGAAAAAAGAAAAAAGAGGAACGCGCGCCCAAGCCTCAAGCAACCCAACTTTCGAACCTGAACACGTCCGAACCTGAACACCTGCCAGCCCGTAAACCTGCGACCAGCCTCACCACGAACATCCTGCGCGTTCTTGCCATCCTTGCGGTGGTCGGGATCACGGTCTATATCTACAGTATCCGTGACCGGGTGGAGGATTTCGCCGCCTACGGTTATCCCGGCATCTTTCTGGTCGCATTGCTGGCAAATGCGACCGTCTTCCTGCCTGCGCCGGGCGTGGCTGTCGTTTTCGCGATGGGAAGCATTTTCAATCCCATTGGCGTGGCGCTCGCGGCAGGGACGGGCGGCGCGCTGGGCGAACTTTCCGGCTATCTGGCAGGCTTCAGCGGACAAGCCGTAGTCGAACGGACGGACGTGTACGAACGCATCAGCCCGTGGATCGAGAAATACGGCGGCTGGGCGATCCTTGTCCTTTCCGCCATCCCAAATCCATTCTTTGACATTGCCGGTGTCGCGGCGGGCATGGCAAAGATGAAATTCGGGCGTTTCCTATTCTTCTGCTGGATCGGGCAGTTGATCAAGATGGCGTTGTTCGCCTACGCCGGTGCATATTCTATCGACTGGATCGCAAGTTTCTATGATTAACCATGTTTCAAAAGGAGCATCCCATGCAAGGTTTCGAAAAAATCGATACATACATTGACAAGAATCTTGATGCAAGCCTTGACGAACTGAAACACTATGTGGCACAGCCCAGCATCAGTGCGCAGAATTTGGGGCTGAAAGAATGCGCCGCCATGGTCAAGGAAATGCTGGAGAAGCGCGGTTTCACCGCCGAGATCATGGCAACCGACGGCGCGCCGGTCGTGTTTGGGGAGCGCAAAGGCAAAAGCGACAAAACCCTGCTCATCTACAATCATTACGACGTCCAGCCGCCGGAGCCGTTGGAGTTATGGGATAGCCCGCCGTTCGAGCCCGTCATCCGTGACGGGAAGATGTACGGACGCGGCGTGAGCGACGATAAGAGTCATCTCACTTCCCGCCTGCACGCCATCGACGCGTTCCTTGCCGAGGAAGGCGAACTGCCTTGCAATATCAAGTTCATCATCGAGGGCGAGGAGGAAACCGCCAGCGTCCACTTGCATGATTTCATTTCCAACAATCTCGAAAAGCTCAAAGCCGACGCCTGCATCTGGGAATTCGGCGGCGTGGACCATCGCGACAAGCCGCTGCAATATCTCGGTTTACGCGGTATTTGCTACGTCGAGTTGTCGGTGACAGCGCTGGGAACGGACGTCCATTCAGGGGTGGGCGGCAGCATCTTCCCCAACGCGGCGTGGAGGCTCATTTGGGCACTGAACAGCCTCAAAGGTCCGGATGAGGCGATCCGCATCCCCGGCTTCTACGATGACGTCGTGCCTCCATCCGAACGCGACCGCGAATTAATGGAGCAACTCCCCGATGTGGCGGACGAATACAAAACACGTTACGGCGTCAAGGAATTCATCAAGGGCATCAAGGGCGGAACGGAATTGAAAATGGAAGAGGTCTTCGTGCCGACCTGCACCGTGTGCGGACTAACCAGCGGCTATCAGGGACCCGGCTCGAAAACCGTCCAGCCGGCGTTCGCGTCCGCCAAGGTGGATTTCCGGCTCGTGCCGAACCAAAAGCCGCAGGATATTTTGAAGAAACTGCGCGCGCATCTCGATGCCGAGGGTTTCAGCGATGTGAAAATCGATTTCCTTGGAGGCGAACCCGCCGCGCGTACCGACCCGGATGATCCCTTCGTGAAGATCGTGGTGAACACTGCCGAGGATGTGTATGACGCAAAGATGGAGATCGTGCCAATGATCGGCGGATCGGGACCCAACTACCCGTTCGTCCATGACCTGGGCTTGCCCGTTGTGACCATGGGCTTGGGCTACCCCGACACAAAAGCGCACGCGCCGAACGAAAACATCCGCATCGACCTGTACGCGCAACACGCCAAGCACATGGCGCGGGTGATCAGGGAATTTGCAAAGTGACCTTTCTCCATCCGAATTCGTGACTTTCCTTTCCTTGATTCTGCATATAATACAGATATCTGGAATAACAACCACCCATTAACTGGAGGCAACCATGTTCGTCGGCGAAAGAATGTCGCACCCTGTAATTTCCGTCACACCCGAAACCCCTGTCCACGATGCGCTGGCGCTCTTTAAAAAGGAGCACATCCGCCGCGCGCCCGTGATGAAGAACGGCAAACTGCTCGGGATCATCTCCGAAAGCGATCTGCTGAACGCATCCCCCTCGCCGGCGACCAGCCTGAGCGTGTGGGAAATGAACTACCTGATGAGCAAGGTGACCGTCAAGAACGTGATGACCAAAAAGGTCAAAACCATCGATGTGAACACACCCATCGAGGAAGCCGCGCGCGTGATGGCGGACTCCAAGATCGGCGGCCTGCCGGTCGTGCGCTCCGGCAAGATCGTCGGCATGATCACCGAGACCGACCTGTTCAAGATCTTCCTCGAGTTGATGGGCGCGCGCACCAAAGCCCTGCGCGTCACGGCATTGGTTGACGAGAAGCCCGGTCAATTGGCAAAGGTCACCAAAGCCATCGCGGAGGCGGGCGGGAACTTCCTTTCGTTCGGCATGTTCTCCGGACCCGACACCAGCTCGCGCGTCATCACCTTCAAGGTGGAAGGCATGAGCAAGGATGCCATCACCAAGACACTGAGCAACGTGGTCAAGAAGTTTTGGGATATTCGGATGAGCTAGTTGGAAGTTTAAAAACGAACAGCGCGCAGAAATTTCTGCGCGCTGTCTTTATTTTCTCACGCGGTTAATATAAGGCGAACCCGTGTTTCAGTGGAAAAGAAAAATAGATTGTTAAAGTTCAGGAGCTACAAAATCGATAGCAGGGAGAATTCGTATTATCTACTCCCTTATACAAGGCGAACCCGCCCTTCAGCAGGAGAGAAAAATAGTTTGTTAAAGTTCAAGAACATCAAATCCAAGATTTTCGCTCACAGAAACACAACATGAGGATGATCTTCATCATACGTGTAATCGCGGATCTGCTAGCCGCTGAGAGCGGTATATCGCATAGGATCTTTTCGCGCGAAGTTACTTACCAACTTATAGTAATGAATTCAAAAAACTGTATATCACATAAAAAAGAGTGTCAAAGAATTGTTTGAACGCCCATCCAATAACAACACTTATTAGCAATGTGTAAGGTATTAAAATTAAATCCCTCGGCAACTTAATATTGATATTTAAATAGCCTCTAGATTTACCTCTCCAATAAAAAAATTCGCGGTAAAGAAGAAAAAGAAGTAACCCAGTTAATGTTAATTTGACTATAAGCTCATAAACATACAATGTTACATAAGCAATATAACCACCAAAAATTATGGCAATTAAAACCAAGGTTATAACAGTGAAATTTAATAGGTTAGATTTCATAAAACACCTTACCCGTGATCGCCATCGCAACAGTTTGATCTGCTGCATCACGAAAATTTGGATCGTTACTATAAGCATAGGCTGTTACTCCAAGGCCACAGCAGCGAAAAATACAATGCCGATATAGAACAATGGGATTACTGCAGTATGCCCTGTTGGGTCATTGAAATTGACGGGGTGATTAACCGCATAGGAATATCGATTCCAACTCTGCGGATTGGACGGGTTGGGGCTATCGTATCTGGCTGGACGAAGCGGTTAAGATAAGGCGAAGATTATCTCGCTGTTTTTTTCGAGCGCACCCTCTGCTCGATCTTCGGGGCCTTTTCGCCTTTCAACTCGCGGACTTCATCCTCCGTCAAATACCGCCACTGGCGCGGCTTGAGACTGCCCAATTTCAACGTGCCGATCCGCAAACGGATGATCTTCACCACCGGCAAGCCCAGCAGTTTCCCCACCTCGCGGATCTGGCGCTTCTTCCCCTCGCCCATGATGACCTGAATCCAGGCGCCCTTGCCGGACGTGGATAAAAAGCGCACGTCAGCGGGCTGGGTTTTATCGCCATCGGTCAACACCACGCCTCTGCGCCACGCCTCCAGTTGTTTCTCGTCGGGGCGGCGCGCCACCAAGACACGATATTCCTTCTCATGTCCATAGCGCGGATGCGTCAACTTGTTGGTCAACTCGCCGTCGTTGGTCATCAGGATCAAGCCCTCGGAGTCGAAGTCGAGGCGCCCAACGGGATAGAGATGCCCCTCGAGCGGGATCAGATCCCGGACGGTCTGACGATCATCCTGCCCCTCGGCGGCGGAGAGCACATTGCGCGGCTTATACAAGGCGATGTAGACCAGCGCCTCTTTCTTCGCCAAAGCCTTTCCATCCACCGTGACCTTATCCACAGCCAGGTCCGCTTTTTGCCCCAACACAGCGACCTTGCCGTTCACGCGCACGCGCCCTTCCGTGATGAACACTTCACAGGCGCGGCGGGAGCCATATCCCGCCTGGGCAAGCAATTTCTGAAGTCTTTCCTGCATTACGAATACTAACCCTTCAATAATTCTGTAGGTTCCGGCTCCGCCTCTGCCGGCACAGCCAGCGGAGGCAGTTCCATGATTGAATTCAAACCGAAATGTTGTAGAAACTCCGGTGTGGTAGAGTACAGGATCGGACGTCCCGGTCCATCCGTGCGCCCGGTCTCCTGGATGAGCCCCTTGCTCAACAGGCTTTTCATCATCGCATCGCTGTTGACGCCGCGCACCGCATCCACTTGCGGACGGGTGACAGGCTGTTGGTAGGCAATGATCGCCAGCGTCTCCAGCGCGGCGCGGCTCAGGTGTGTGACAGCCTCCAGACCGAGGAACTTCTCCACCAGTGAAGCCAGCTCGGAGGCGGTGGTCAACTGCACGCGCCCGGCGTTTCGTTGTAAACGCAAGCCGCGGGTTAAGAGAGAATCGTCCAATTCCTTCAATCCGCGCTCGACCACCGAAGGAGTCACATCCAGCGCCTGCGCAAGCTGACCGAGCGGCACCGGTTCCGCCGAAACGAACAGCATCGCTTCGATCTTTGCCGCAAGGGACAGTTCACTGGTTGAATTGGGCTGAGGGTCGCTCATGCTATAATTACTCCGCTTAAAATTTATATATTGGAACAAAAACAAAAATGAAAAACAGAAACTTCAAACCGTATCTTCTCGTCGTCGTTCTCGTGCTCGCCGCGCTGGCGTGTACAGTATCTGCCGGCGGACCCGACTATCCCGCGCAGACCGTCCCGGTCACGACCGATGACGCGCAAAGCCTGCGGGAGCAGATCGAACAGGCGTTGATCGCCGGCGCCGAGACGGGCATCGTTTCCCTGCAGATCACCGAGAGTCAACTGACCTCTTTCATAGCGGACAAAATGGCGCAACAGACCAATCCGCCGTTCACCGATCCGCAGATCCTGCTGCGCAACGGTCAAATGCAAATGTACGGCAAGGTCACGCAGGGATGGTTCACCGCCAACATGCTCATCACCATGAACGTCGGCGTGGATGAAGCGACCGGTCAGCCGAAGATCGAAGTTGCCTCCGCCGACTTCGGTCCCCTGCCCGCGCCTGAAGGTCTCAACTCCGCCATCACCGCGCTCATCTCCGAAGCCTTCACCGGTTCGCTCGGTCCTGTCGCCGTCGGGTTTCGATTGGAATCGATCACCATCGCAGACGGGATCATGACACTGACGTTCCGCATCCGATAGCGGAACGATTATACCCGACATGCCCCGCCTCGGACTCCGCCCGCGCCTGCTCCTCGCGCTTTTACCTTTCCTTTGGCTGATCGTTTCCTGCCGCTCCCCGCAGTTTGGCGAAGACATCACGGTCATCGTCGCTGTGGATGGCGCAAGACAGGAAATCTCCATCCCATCGGGAAGCACGGTCTCGCAAGCCCTGCAAAGCGCCGGCATCACGGCGGGAAGTCTCGACCGCACCGAGCCGCCATTTTATACGCTATTAAGCGACGGGGATGTCATCACCATCACGCGCGTAGTGGAAGAGTTCCAAACCGAACAGGATGTCATCCCGTTCGAACGGCAGGTCGTCCGCAATGAGACACTTCCCGAAGGCGAGACGCGGCTCGTGCAGGCGGGCGTGAACGGCTTGCAGGAAGTCACCTACCGAAGCATCACAGAAGATAATATCGAAGTCAGCCGAACGGTTGTAAAAACCACCATCCTGAAGGAAGCCCTGCCCGAGATCGTCATGATCGGAGCGCAGGCATCCTACGCGCCGTTGAATATTCCCGGCACATTGGCATATCTTTCCGGTGGCAACGCCTGGATCATGGAAGGTTCCACCGCCAACCGCCGCGTCATCGTCAGCACCGGAGACTTGGATGGGCGCATCTTCACGCTCTCACCGAACGGTGAGTATTTGGTCTTCACGCGCAAATCCAGCAAACCCGCTGACGAAGAGATCAACACCCTGTGGGCAGTGCGGACGAGAAATCTCGAACCGAGACTGATCTCCCTGCAGGCAAAGAATGTCGTCCATTTTGCGGCATGGATTCCGGGCACGAATTCGGTGGCGTATTCCACCGTCGAGCCGCGCAGCGCCGCCCCCGGCTGGCAGGCGAACAATGACCTGTACCGTGTCAGCATCACGGGTGGAAGTCCGCGGCGGCTGTTGAACGCGAACAGCGGCGGCGTGTACGGCTGGTGGGGCATGTCCTTCATTTACTCACCATCCGGGGTGCTGGCATACGCACGACCTGACGGCATCGGGCTCGTGGATCAGGATCAAGGCTACATCAAGCCGCTGTTGGAGATCACGCCGCTCAATACGCACAGTGACTGGGCGTGGATCCCTCCCATCGCCTGGGGCGCGGACGGGAATAGTTTATACTTCGTCAGCCATGCGCCGGCACCGGCTCCCATTGCCGGCGAGGAGTCGCCTTATTTTGACCTCTCAGGCATCTCGTTTGAAAGCGAAGCGGCGGTATCCTTCGTAAACTCGACAGGGATGTTCGCATACCCGTCCGCTTCCCCCCTCCGCTCGAGCGGAAGTGAGAATTCTTTTCAGGTCGCGTACCTGCAATCCATTTTCATCGAACAAAGCGACACCAGCCGCTATCGTTTGATGGTGATGGACCGCGACGGCTCGAACGCGAAACTGCTGTTCCCGCCCATCGACGCGAACGGACTCGAACCTCAACTTCCCGTGTGGTCGCCCGCGCCGCTCGAAGGACAATCGGGGGATTTTATTGCAGTGCTCTATCAGGGTAACCTCTGGCTCGTTGACAGTGGCAGTACCGCCGCCTATCAAGTGACCGGCGACGGGTTGATCAATAAAATTGACTGGAAATAAAAGGCATAAAGGAAATCAGAATGCGTATCTTGATCACTGGTGCAGCCGGGTTCCTCGGCTCCCATCTCTGTGACCGCCTGCTGGCAGACGGACATGAAGTCATCGGCATGGACAATTTCATTACGGGCAGTCCGGATAACATCGCCCACCTCGCCGATAATGAACATTTTTCGTTCTACAAACGCGATGTCTCGAATTATATTTTCGTCCCCGGCAAGGTGGATGCCATCCTGCACTTTGCTTCGCCTGCCAGCCCCAATCCGCAATCGCCATCGGGATATTTCAACCTGCCCATTCAAACCATGAAGGCGGGCGCGCTTGGCACGCATAACTGTCTCGGCATTGCGCGCGCGAACAACGCCCGCTTTTTGCTGGCTTCAACGAGTGAAATCTACGGCGACCCGGAAATCCATCCGCAAGCGGAAACCTACCCCGGCAACGTGGACCCGGTCGGTGAACGTGCTGTCTATGATGAAGCCAAACGCTTCGCCGAATCGCTGACGATGGCATACCACCGTTTCCACGGCGTGAACACCAGCATCGTGCGCATCTTCAACACCTATGGTCCGCGCATGGATCTGGAAGACGGGCGCGCCCTGCCAAATTTATTGAAGCAAGCCCTGCTCGGAAAGCCGCTGACCGTCTATGGCAACGGCGGACAAACCCGCTCCTTCTGTTACGTGGATGATCTGGTCGATGGTATTGTCAAACTGCTGTATTCGGAAGAGCACATGCCCGTCAATATCGGCAACCCGGTGGAGATGAGCATTTTGCAATTTGCTGAAGCCATCAATAGGATCACAGGAAATCTGGGCGGACTCGTCTTCCAGGAAAACGCCCGCAGCACCCGCGACCCGCAGATGCGCCAGCCCGATATCACCCGCGCAAGAACAATTCTGAACTGGGAACCAAAGGTCGACCTCGAAGAGGGCATCCGCCGCACCATTCCGTTCTTCAAGGAGAAACTGGGACTGGTATGATCCTAACGGATGTAAAAGAGCGCAATCGTTTCGTGAAATTCGCCCTGGTCGGGGCGCTCGGTTCGGTCATTGACTTTGCAGTGATGAACATGCTCTCCCATTGGGCGGGCATGCCGCTTGTACTGGCAGGCACGATCTCGTTCATTTGCGCCGTGCTGAACAACTTCACCTGGAACCGCTTGTGGACCTACCCTGAGTCGCGGTCACGCCCGTTGATGAATCAGCTTGGCATGTTCTTTGCTGTCAATGTGGCTGGCATTGCCATCCGTGCGCCGATCCTGCACTTTGGCGAACCGCCGCTGCTGCGCCTCGTCCAACAGGTTTTTTACACCACCTACCTGACAGCCGAGGTCTACGCCAGGAACCTGACGCTCGCCACCGCCATCGGCATCGTGATGTTATGGAACTTCTTCGTCAACCGCTACTGGACCTACAGCGACATTGACAATATGGAAGATATCCCGTCGTAAGGCATACCCCAAATGGCACAAGCAACCCTGATACCTGTTTACACCACCAAGGGAGATGCGGAAGCGTTTCTCGCATATCCGTATTTGTTCAACCGCAGCGGGGAATGGATCGGGTTCGTCACCCCGAAACGGGAAGTGTATTCCGTGCTTGGCGAATATGCCGGCACACTGACGAACGATCCGCGCATCGTATCCAAACGGTCCACAGCCACGTTCAGACCCCGCCTTCAGCCGCCTCCGCGCCCCCGGCGGATTTATCCTCCCGCAACCGTCCCGCTCGCCCCGCTGATGGCGGAACTCAACAACTCCCTAGTCGACGTGCTTCTGGAAGCGCCGGAGCGACTCCACACCATAGACACAGGCGATGCCAGACAGGACATGGACTGATGAACACGCCCAAACTAAAAACTCCCCGCGCCTCGCACATCAGCATCGCCCAACTCATGCAGCCCGAACATGCCAACAATCATGGCAACGTGCACGGCGGCTGGATCATGAAACTGGTGGATGAAGCCGGCGCGCTCGCCTGCATGCGCCACGCCCAGCGACGCGTTGTGACCGTTGCCGTGGATTCCTTCGTCTTCCGTGAACCGATCAAGATCGGCGACCTCGTCACGCTCACTGCCGAAGTCACCTACGCGGGACGCACTTCCATGGAAGCCGAAGTGCAGGTGATTGCGGAGAATCCCGTCACGGGCGAACGCACGCATACCAACACTGCCTATCTCGTTTACGTCGCGCTGGATGATGACAATAAACCGACCACCGTCTTCCCGCTGGTGGCAGAGACCGACGAAGACAAGGACAGGCTCGAGCTAGGAAAGATGCGTCAACAGCGCCGCATCTCCCAGAAATAACTTGGACAAACTCCGCCGCCATCCCATCCTTATCCTACTGATCATCAACCTCATCATCGGGTTGATGATTTTTCGCACGTATGGATTGTCATGGGATGAGCCGCTCTTTTACGAATACGGCGACGCGTTGCGCTATGCCTACAGCCCCGCCAACTGGTTCAACGATTTCGACCTCACGCGCGCCTTCGGCGCAAGCGCCAGCGACCACGCCAACCGCGGACCCGCCTACCTGCTGCTCGCCTCGCCGCTCGTTTCTTTTTTGAGATGGCTCGGACTCGACATCGCCTCCGCCTGGCACCTGACCAATTTCCTGACCTTCAACCTCGGCGTTTACCTGCTCTACCGCCTCGCTTCGCGCTGGGTGGACAACTGGTCTGCCCTTGCGGTGGCGGCTTTATTTTCCTTTCAACCTCTTTTGTGGGGACATGCTTTCATCAACCCAAAAGACATTCCTTTTCTGGTATTCTTCCTCGGCTCGGTGGTCTTTGGATTCGAGATGGTGGATCAATGGATCGAGAACCGCCGATTCCCCATTACGAAAATCATCCTCGCTTCTTTCTTTCTCGGCATCGCCACATCCATCCGCGTGCTGGGTCCATTGGCGGCGGTCATCACCATCCTCTACTTCGGGCTGCGGACTTTAGTCCGCCCTGAAACTGAAAGCATGAGCAGACTTAAGTCTGCTCTCCGAAATACAACCCCAATCTGGCTATGCGCAGTTCTGTCTATTGCAATTATGTTTGCCTTCTGGCCCTACCTTTGGCTTGACCCGCTTGGCAAGTTCATCGAAGTCTTCATCTTCATGTCCGACAACCCGACGCAGTTGAATGTGCTTTTCGCGGGCGAAAACTTCCGCGCTGGTGAAATCCCCCGCCGCTATTTGCCCGTCCTGCTCGCCTACACGCTGACGGAGCCATTCTGGCTGTTGACCATCTTCGGCGGCTTGATTGCCTTCTGGAAATCAGAGAACAAGCAACGCCTTGCACTTGCCCTGCTGGCATTGTGGTTTCTAATTCCTGTCGCCTACGTTCTCCTGCGCCGTCCCGCCATGTATGACGGCTATCGTCACTTTTTATTTATTCTTCCGCCATTATTCATCTTTGCAGGTTTTGCCTTTCAATTTTTATTCCAATGGCTGAAAGGGACATGGCAAAAAATCGCATTCCTATTTGCCATTCTTGCATTTGGAATTTTGCCCATCATGCAACTCCAACCCTATCAATACGCCTACTACAACAACTTTGCAGGCGGCGTGGACGGAGTTTTTCGCAGCTACGAAACAGAATACTGGCTGACCTGCTACCGCGAAGCCGTACTCCAATTCAATGAACAAGCGCCTACGGGAGCGCAGTTATTCGTCCGCCGCGAGCCGTATATTGCCGCGTATTACGCCAGTAATAACATCACCATCCGCGATTTTCGAACGGAACAAAGCGAAATGCAATCAGGTGATTTTTACCTCGCCAACTCGCGCTCCAACGAAGACCTGCGTTTCCTGCGTGATGAACCCAGCCTCATGGAAATCTCCCGCATGGGAGCAACCTTCTGCGTCATCAAACAAATGCCATGACTCCATCGCCTCGCCTGCTCCTCACCATTGACTACGAATCCTGGTTTGCACTCTCACGCAGACATGATTTCATCGCACCCGAAGAACGCCGCAAACTTGATGATGAATATTCGCGCCGCGCCATTGACCCGATTCTTGAAATCTTCGGCGATAAAAAAGCCACGTTCTACCTCGTCGGTGAAATGGTGGGATGGCATCCCGAACTGCCTGAAAAAATCCAAAACGCAGGGCACGAAGTCGGCTTTCACTGCCACGTCCACCGCAGGTTGAACAACGTCACGGAAATCGAAAAAGACCTCATTGCCTCCGCCGATTGGATTCAAAAATTCAATATCCGCGGCTACCGCGCCCCGATGATACACACTATCGAAGGTGTGTATCCCCTGCTGAAAAAACACGGGCTGACGTACAGCTCCTCGCTCTACGCGCCGACCGGCACGATCATCAACAAAGACGGGATTTACGAAATCCCCGTCAGCACCCTGCAACTGCAAAAACGCCAAAACAACTTCCGCGCGCCGCGCTACATGACCCCCGACCTGCTCATCATGGGCGAATTTCCTTACGGCTCCAGCTTCACCAGCGGCTTATTTCCCCGCACCGTCTTTCGTATCATCGAGCGCGCGCTCCAGTCGGGCAAAAGCCCCGTCATCTTTTTGCATCCCTACGAGATCGTCACTCCTGATAATTTCACACAACGTCTCAGACCAGACCTGCTCCGCAATCCGTTGCTCTACCCGTTTACATTCAACAAATCCAAATTTCTCAAAGACCTGCTGCGCCACTTCCCCACGTCCACCATGCAAAGTTACATCGAAGAACTCCAATGAACATCGAACGCGTACACACCCTCAACGCCCCGGCGCTTGAAACCAAACTCAGTTACACCGGCATCGACTCGTGGATGAATTTCGTCCACGAGATGTATGGGCATCCCATTCATCGTTTTGTTGTCACCGATGGCGACAAACCTCTTGGCGCGCTTTCACTTGCCGAAGTCAGGCATCCCGTTTTCGGTCACTATCTCGCCACCGCGCCCTTCGGCAGTTACGGCGGATTTGCGTTCGAGAATGACCAAGTCCGCGATTTGCTTTTGGATGAAGCCCGCCGCCTTGCGGAAGAATTGAACGTGGAACACGTCTCCCTGCGATTCGACTCCGCTTCGACTCCACCCCAAGGCTGGGTGCAACACCCCGTTTATTCATCCTACCTGATCGACCTCCCCGCCAACCCGAACGACCTGATGAAGCGCTTTTCATCCGACCACCGCAACCACATCCGCAAATCGCTCAAAAAGGGACAGTCCATCCGCTTTGGGCATCTTGATTTGCTGGGTGACGCTTACGAAGCCATCGCCCGCAGTATGCACGAACTCGGCTCACCGTATCACGCGAAGCGGTATCTGCATCAGATGGCGGAACGGCTGGGGGACACGCTCCAGTTCGCAGTCACGTACGATGCGCGGGGACACATCACAGGTGGCGGAGTTTTCATCCATCAAGGCAAGACGATTTTCAATCTACATGCCAACATCCTGCACTTTGCGCGTTCGCTGTATGCGGGAGAATTTCTGTATTGGTCGGTGACCGAGTACGCCATCCAAAACGGATTTTCGACCTTCGATCTGGGGCGCAGTCTCATCGGTTCGGGCAATGACATTTTCAAGACCAAGTGGGCGCCACGCAAAGAGACGCTGGCGTACTGGTACTGGCTCGCACCCGGGCATGATGTGCCTTCGATGAACCAGAAAAGCCCGAAGTTTCAACTCGCCATCGCCGTGTGGAAACGCCTGCCCGCCTTCATCGTCCGCCCGCTGGGACCGTATTTGATTCGCGGATTGGTCTAAAAGTAGGTCACGCTAAGCGCCCAGATATGGGTGTTGAGCGTGACAGTCACGTTGCAAACGTGACCTACGATTTCTTGATTTTCAAATCGCAAGCCATTTGACTCCAAACATGACTTACACCCTCCACCCACTCACCGCCTTACCCGCCGACAAACTCCCACGCATTGCGGAGATCCACCTTGGCGATGCGGGCTTGCTCTCGAAACTCGGCTACCCATTCGTGTTGCGTTATTTTGAGAGCGCCTTGAAAGACGAACGCGCGTTTGGATTTTTCGCACAGGATGATGAAACAAATGAGATCATGGGTTTCAGTCTCGCGTCCCCAGAACCATCTGCACTAACATCCAAACTCACCGAAGACAAAGCGTGGTTCATCAAAAATATTCTCAAAGTCATCTTCACCCGCCCGCTGGCGTTCTTGCAAATGGTCATTTCCAGCGTCACCATCCGCGGGCAGATGTACGAAGCGAACACCATCGAATGCGTGTATTTCACCGTCGACCCGAAATTCCGCGGGCGCGGATTGGGGCGCTCGCTGCAAAAAGCGCTCATGGACGAAGGGCGAAAAAGAGGGTATAAAAAAATCTACGCCAGCGTCGAAACGTGGAACATCGCCAGCCTCAAGGCAACGCAGGCGAACGGCTTCAAGATCATCAAAACCTTCCGCGAAGGCATCTACCATAGGCATCGCCTGGAAAGCGAGTTGTAAATGACCACCCACCGCGAACGCATCCAAGCCTGTATCGACGGCGAACCGACCGACCGCACGCCGATCGCCCTGTGGCGACACTTCCCCGACGAAGACCAAAATCCCGAAACGCTCGCCGCCGCCACGCTCAAATTTCAAGAGACCTATGACTTCGACATCGTGAAGGTCACACCCGCGTCGTCCTTCGCCGTGAAAGATTGGGGTGTGGAAGACGAATGGCAGAATAACCCCGAAGGCTCGCGGGAATACACCAAGCGCGTGATCCAAAAACCGCAGGATTGGGAGACTCTCCAGCCGCTCGACCCGACCACCTCCCCGCATCTTGCCGGACAGTTAGCCTGTCTCCGTTTAATCAGGCAGAATCTCAGCCCGGAGACTCCCGTCATCCAAACCATCTTCAATCCGCTTTCACAGGCGAAGAATCTGGCAGGCAATGACCTGCTCATCGAGCATATCCGCAAGTATCCCGAAGCCGTGATGGAGGGATTGAAAACCATCACAAAGACGACGAGAAGTTTCATCGAAGCCGCGCGCGAAACAGGCATTGACGGCGTTTTCTACGCCGTTCAGCACGCGCAGGGCAGCCAACTTGACTTGGATGAATACAAATCCATTGGATTGCTGTTCGATCAGCGGATGCTCGCCGCGACAGAAGGCTTATGGTGCAATATGCTGCACCTGCACGGCAGGGACGTGTACTTCTCGCTTTTACGCCTGTTCGACTTCCAGATCGTCAACTGGCATGACCGGGAAACCCATCCGTCGCTGGCGGAGGCGCAGAGTCTCTTCAAGGGCGTGGTGTGCGGAGGCTTGAGGCAGGAAACGCTCCACTCGGGGAATCCGACTCAGGTCAAGGAAGAGGCGCGGAACGCCGTCGAGCAGACGAAGGATCGCCGCTTCATCCTCGGCACGGGATGCGTAGTCTATTATCGATCGCCGCATGAAAATATCATGGCGGCAAAAGAGAGCGTTGAATGAGTCTAAGGGTGATTTCAGGCAGTGCGAAGGGACGCAAACTGGCGTCGGTGCCGGGTGACACCACGCGCCCCGTGATGGACCGCGTGAAGGAGGCGCTGTTCAATATTCTGGCGGGGGATGTGATCGATTCAAATTGGTGGGACCTGTTCGCAGGCACGGGCGCGATCGGCATCGAGGCATTGAGCCGCGGCGCGGCGTCGGTGCGCTTCACGGACTTGAACCGTTTACCCATCGAAACGGTCAAACATAATGTGGAGCATTGCAAGTTCAGCGCGCAGGCGGAGATTCAGCGCGGCGACGCATTCACGATGCTGGCAGGGCACGCGGACAGGCAGTTCGAATATATTTACATCGCGCCGCCGCAATATAAGCAGATGTGGTCGAATGCGTTGAAGCTGGTGGACGACCACATGGATTGGCTGACGGAAGACGGCACGGTCATCGTACAGATCGACCCGTCGGAATATGAAGAAGTGGAATTGAACAATCTCGTGGAAGGCGAGCAGAGAAAGTACGGCAGCACCCTGCTGGTCTTTTACGACCGCGCTTGAGCGTTGACCCAGTTGTGCGCGGTATGTATAATTTGTTGGTCGGCGGATAGTCTATTACGACGGCATTTCGGAACTTTTGCCCAGCAGATGATACTTCACTAAATGGTTCGTCTATACTCAGTTGGGTTGCAATGTATCGAAGCCAAATGGTCTCCAATCTTTCAAGGAATGCAATATGCCGATAATACGAATCAGATATTTAAAGGATTCTCTTAATCGGGGTCTTAATTGGGCTTCTGGGCTTAGTATTCTGCTATCACTGGGTCTTGCATTCGTCGCGGGTTATCTCAAACAATTCCAACTCTTGGCGACCCTAATTTCTCTAGCAGGTGCTGCTTTCTTATTTCTTGGTTTCATTCTAGTTATTATTCATCAGATGCGATCAACGTATTATTTTCATGGAGGCTGCGCAACGGCTTTTATAGGGTTAATTTACTTCTTTTTTGCCGTTTTCACAACCTACATACTATCCGAAGTGCTATTTCCAATCTTTTGGTAGGTAGCAAGTCTTACTGCAGGTGATGCGCAGCATCAATTTTTTCTGCCTTGCTGACAAACCAATAATGCCGACGATTAATCCTCATCTTCTTCCTCCTGCTCCCCAAACACCCTCTCCACTGCGGACTCGATCGCTTCATCTGAGTGAGATTCACACGCCACCAACGGGCGCTCTTCGTCCTGCACTACCCGCCCGCCGACGCTCATCACCTTTGCGTCGATGAACTTCCCCTGCGCATCACGCACGACGAGCATTTGATACTGTCTCCCGCATACGATACAGCCGCGCGTTTCGGTCGTGATGTGTTTTTCGGTCATCAAAATCTCCAAAAATTAAACACAAAGGACACGAAGTGCACGAAGGGTTCTTGTTTCCATTCCTTGGTGACCTTTGCGCCCTTTGTGTTTAAACATTCTCCTTACTCTTCCGTGATCGTAACGGATTTGATCACATCGCCCGTGAAAGTCGGATTCATATCCGGGTCGCGGCGCGTGATGCCGTTGACCACATCCATGCCTTCGACGACCTGCCCGAAGATGGTGTAACCGCCGTTCAAAAATTCAGCAGGACCAAAGGTGATGAAGAACTGGCTTCCGTTCGTGTCGCGTCCCGCATTCGCCATCGCCACTACGCCCGCCTTGTCAAAGGTCAGGTCGCTGTCTTCATTGACGAAGCGATACCCCGGTCCGCCGCCGCCCGTCCCGGTCGGGTCGCCGCCCTGCGCCATGAAGCCCTCCAGAACGCGGTGGAAGGTCACGCCGTCAAAGAAGCCTTCGCGCGCCAAAAAGACAAAACTATTGACCGTGATCGGCGACTTGTCGGGGTACAACTCCACGACGAACGTGCCGCCTGTTTCCATTTCGAACGTGGCGAAATACTTCTTCTCCGCATCGATGGTCATCGGCGGCGGCGCATCGTACTGCTTGATGCTTGCCTGCGGAGGCGCGGCAGCGGGCGGAACGACCTCCGCATCGACGACATTCGTCGGCTCGGCAACCGTCTGCGGCTCATTCGCTTCCGCGGCACGGTTATTACGCACCGCGGTCCATACCAGCAGCCCGACCACGATCACAATCGCAGCGATGGCAATATACTGGATCATATTATCCGATTTTGCAACTTGCGCCTTCTTACTCGTTTTCTTTTTCGATGGCATACACTCTATCTCCTCATGGAATTTGCAGTAATTATAACCAACCTTGCGCCCGCATCCGTTTTCCTGTATCCTTGCGATGATGAAGCAATTCTTCAAAAAACAGATCGCGCTCCCGCAGGATCACGGCTCCTGGGTCTTCATTCTCAGTCCGCTGCTGGTGGGAATCTTCGCAGGCGATGACTTCTCCCCCGCCACCTTCAGCCTGATCGTCGCGGCAATGTCCGCGTTTTTGATCCGCCAGCCGATGACCGTCGCTGTCAAAGCCTTTTCCGGAAGACGACCGAAGACGGATCTTCCCGCCGCCCGTTTCTGGCTGCTGGTCTACGGCTTTATCGCCGCCCTTGCCCTCCTCGGACTTATCTTCTCCGGCTTTGGCTACATCCTGTACCTGGCGGTTCCCGGCATCCCCGTCTTTGCGTGGCATTTGTGGCTGGTCAGTAAACGCGCCGAGCGGCGGCAGGAGGGCGTGGAGGTCATTGCCACGGGCGTGCTGTCACTGGCGGCGCCTGCCGCCTATTGGGTCGGCATCCGCGAGTATGACGCGTTCGGCTGGTGGCTGTGGGCGTTGACGTGGCTGCAATCCGCGGCGAGCATCGTCTACGCCTATCTGCGGCTGGGACAACGCGAACTGGAGCCGGATCAGGCGTCGGCGAAGAGTCGAAGCGATTGGCGGCGGATGGGCAGTCGCGCCTTCCTGTATACGTCGTTCAATCTGGTCTTGTCGCTTGGATTGGGAGTCGCAAATCTCATTCCGCGTTTTGTTTTCGTCCCGTTCCTGCTGCAATGGGCTGAAACGGTGTGGGGCATCCAAAACCCCGCTGTGGGCTGGAAACCGACCCGCATCGGCATCCGTCAGTTGATCGTGAGTATCTTGTGGACAGTTCTTTTCATTTGGGTCTGGAGGACGCCATGAAAGAAGAAATGAAATACGAATTGTTGACCGAGTTGACCAGCCGCCTCGAAGCCGACCTGCTCGAGAGTTACCTCGAAGCGAACGACATCGATGTGGAATTGTTTCAAGAATCGGTTGGGCAGAACGCCTATCCCGTTACAATCGACATGCTGGGGCGCGTGCAGGTCTTCGTGCCGAAGGAAAAGATCGAGCAAGCCAGGGAATTGCTGGAAATATTCATCACACAGGAGTAATTTATGAAGGACACCGTCATTCTATGTACAAGGTTCGGAATGGGGCGAACAGACATAAGCGAGTTGGGCACAAAGCTGGTGCAAAAATATTTCTCGCTTTTACTGGAGAACGATGATCTTCCGCCGGTCATTTGCTTTTACACCGACGGCGTGAAACTGGTAACGTCCGGCTCTCCCGTCCTCGAGCAGTTGACGCAAATGGAGGCAAAGGGCGTGCGGCTTGTCGTGTGCTCGACCTGTCTCGATATGATGGGGCTTGCAGATCAGGTACAGATCGGCATTGTGGGCGGAATGCCGGATATCATCGAAGCGCAGGCAAGAGCCGCGAAAGTGATCACGATATAAGTGCATGGACTCAGCGAGCTTGCTCCCGCGTTTGCCAATTCTTTAACACGCCAGCCAGCTGGCTGACTCCATAATCACACAGGAGAGAGAATGAATTTTGATCTTAACGAAGAGCAGAAAGTCTGGAAGAAGATCGTCCACGATTTTGTGGAAAAAGAGATAAAGCCCAAAGCCCGCGACGTGGACGAGAACGAGGAGTTCAATTGGGATGCCGTCCGCAAGGGCGGTCCCGTCGGTTTGCTGGGGATGAGCATTCCCGAGGAATACGGCGGCTCGAACGTGGATTCCATCTCGAACATGATCGCAATGGAGGAACTCGGCTGGGGCTGCGGCTCGACCGCGCTGGCGCTTGCCGCACATAACGGACTTGGCTCCACGCCGATTGTCCGCTACGGGAGCGAAGCGTTGAAAAAGAAATGGCTTCCATTGGTCGCAGACGGTCAACACAAACTTGCCGCGCTCGCATTGACGGAACCCGGCGCAGGCTCAGACTTGAAAGGCGGCTTGACCACCAAAGCCGAAAAAGACGGCGGCGAGTGGGTCATCAACGGGGCGAAGATGTGGTGCACGAACGCAGGCATTGCAGAGTACATCATCACGCTCGCGCGCACGGATCTTAAAGGCGGCTCGAAGTCGCTGAGCATGATCCTCGTCCCAACCGATTCAAAGGGCTTGACCATCGGTCCCGCCGAGAAAAAAATGGGCTTGCGCGGCTCCCCCACCCATGCCGTGACCTACGACAATGTGCGCGTCCCGCTCGAAAATCTGATCGGCGTGGAGGGACAGGGCTTGCAGCAAACGCTGTCCACGCTGGACGCGGGGCGGTTGAGCATCGGCGCGCTGTCGATTGGGCTGGCGCGCGCGGCGATGGAAGCGGCGGTGGAGTACGCGCGGGAGCGCAAGGCATTCGGACAGTCGCTGGCGGATTTCCAGTCAACGCAATTCAAATTTGCCAACATGGAAATGGAGATCGAACTGGCGCGGACGTATCTCTACAAAGCCGCATGGCTCAAGGACGAGGGACGTCCTTACAATAAAGAAGCGGCGATCGCCAAACTATACGCCACCGAAATGGCGGAGCGGGTCATCTATGATGCCATCCAAATCCACGGCGGGTACGGTTACAGCCGCATGTACGATGTGGAGCGCATCTACCGCGATGCGCGCCTGATGACCATCGGCGAAGGGACAAGCGAGATTCAAAGATTGGTCATTTCGAGGCATGTGCTGGCGAGTGAGTGATAAAAAAACGGAGGTCGCAACGACCTCCGTTTTTTCTACTTTTTTACAATGACCCACGCCGTCCCATCCGCGGACTTGATGTTCGTTTCCCCACTTTCAAACAATTTCACAATTTGATCAGGCGCGAGGAAGTGGCTGCGCATCAGCAATAGTTTTTCGGCAATCGCGATCAATTTCACGCCAAAGGTGCGGATATCGGGCTCCTCGATGACCAGCACGCCGCCGGGCTTCAGCACGCGCAACATCTCGCGCGCGGAATGGGCATGGTCCACGACGTGGTGCAGGGCATCCACCATGATGACGCGTTCAAAGGATTCGTCCGCGAAGGGCAGGGATTCAGAATAACCGCAGACAGGCTTGAGCGCGGCGGGATGCGTCTCTTTCAACATCCCGAAGGAGACATCGGCGATCGTCACATCATCCACCAGATCGCGAATTGCGTTCGCAACCCGTCCCGTGCCGCCGCCGACATCCAGCAAACGTCCGCGCACAGGCAGGGACGCGACTTCGCGCATCACATCCGTTTTGGAATAGGTGACGCGCGAATAAATGGGGGCGATCAGGTCGAAGTGATCAAAACCAGGCATGATATCAGTTGACCGTAATCAAATCTTTTATGTTTTCAAATGTGGCGGGACCAACGCCGGACACTTCCATGATCCCTTCGATGGTAGAAAATGCGCCGTTTTGGGTGCGATAATCAACGATGCGCTGGGCAAGCGATGGACCGATCCCTGGCAGGCTGTCCAACTCGCTCACCGTGGCGGTATTGATGTTGATCCTGTCGCCGGAGGACGGTGGCGGCGTGCTGGTCTCATCACCCGAACCCGGCAAATTGAGGGACGAATCGTCGTCATCATCCCCGGTCGGTTCCTCCCCCGATTTATAGGGGATGTTCAACTGCTGCCCGTCGGTGAGAAGCGCGGCAAGATTGATGGCATCAACATTCGCGGAAGTCATCAAACCGCCTGCCGCGTCAATGGCATCCTGAATGCGTGCTCCTTCCACAAATTGATACAAGCCCGGGCGCGGAACCGCGCCGACCACATGCACGACAATCGGAGCCTTGGTCGGTGCGGGCTTTAGCTCAATCGGCTGCCCGGCGGGCGCGCGGGAAACAAAGACCAGCAAGCCTGCCAGCGCAAAACCCGCCATCACTCCAACCAAAACATATAACGCACTTTTCATATGGTGCGATTTTACCCCAACTTCATCACAAGCAAATCTTCGTCTTTCCAGACAATGTTTGCCACGTCGAAGATCTTTTTGATGCGCTGGAAGTAACGCGGCATCTCGTCGTATGCGAGCGGGGCAAAGCCGAACTTTTCATAAACCGGTCCATTATGTGCCATGCACATCAAATATAAGGGGCGCGGCGTTCGCTCCAGCAAAGCCTCGATGACCTTGCGCGCCAGTCCCTGATTACGGTGGTCGGGATGTGTTGCGATCGAAGCCAGTTCTAGGATTTCGTTGTTGCGCCCATGCGGTTTGACCTGTCCGCAGGAGAGGACTCTGCCGGATTCGTCCACTGCGACGATAAATCGCCTCCAATCCAGACCTGCCGGGTTGATCCCGACCAAATGAATTAATTCCTTAATTTGAGCTGATTCTGATTCCAGCGCCGGGCGAACCGCATAGTTGACCATGCTTCTTACACCACTCCCGCCGCTACAAGGATGATGAAGGTCGAAATGAACCAGTGGATCAAAAACGGATACAGAAAGGATTTCGTCCGCCACGCCACCCAACCGAAGGCGAATCCGCCAAAGATGGTGGAAAGAGTCTCCACTTCCGGCTTGCCCATATGCGCCAGTGCGAACGGGACCGCTTGGAGCCAAAGAGCTTCCGCGCCAAATTTGCGGGCATACGCGAACAGAATCCAACCGCGGAAAATGAACTCCCAGCCGATCAGGTCAAGGAAGGTCGTCCACGGCAAGCCAGGCAGGAAACGTTCGTAATACGCCTTCATGGACTCGTCCCCGCTCCCCAAATAATAAATGACGGGAGCCATGAGCAGAATCCCCAGCGCGGTGTAGATCAGCCCAAGTTTCCAATCGCCCAGCGAAAATCCATACTCGCGCGGATTCTCACGGAATAAGATCAATGTAAGCAAGAGCGGAATGACCAGATATAAAATGACGCGGTCCCAGTATTTGTAAGGTGTGATCCTGTGATAATGATCCACCATCAGCAGCAGCGTGCTGACGATGGTCGCTGTGACGATTTTCCAATCGAAGTTCAGTTTTTCGCCAAGTAAATATTTCATGAAATCTCTCAATACGGGAAGTAGGTTCTGTTGCCGTCTGGTCCGAGCAAGGCGGCAATTTTAGCCGCATCGCGGTGGAGTTCAAATCCCCAGTTGGTCAGGAGCAGAAGACAGGCAAGCAGGGCAAACGTCACTGCCGTTTTGCCGGATGCCGATTCCTGCCAGCGGGAGAAAACCCCGGTCAGCCCGCCAACCCAGAAATACGCGGCGAGGATCGCAAAAAAGGGAATCAACGCCAGGTGAAAACGGTCCTCGGACAAAATGAACACATGCGGAAGAATATAGGATGCAAAGAGCAATATCAAGAGAATTGTCCGCGGATTTTTCCGCAAAAGGGATAATCCAAATACTGCGGAAATCGAGAGCAGAATAAACGGGAGGAGCAGAATCGCAGAAACAGTCAGCAGGACCGGCTTAGGAATGAAGCCCAAAATGTCATTCGAGTAGAAGTACATCAGCACCCGTTTTTCCAACCCGAAGAAAAATCCAAGCCTGTTCACCGCCAGCGGAACAGATCGCCCAGGCTGGGCTTGGATAAATTCCAGCGCCTTTTGCGTGCCGATCTTGTCACGTTCGGAATCATCCATGATGGTGAGTAAATCCAGTGACAGACCAAAAATGAAAGAGCCGTCACCTTCGGGATGATAACCAAGGTACAGGTTATATCCCATCGAAGTTTCAATGCCCGTAAGTTTTTGATGCAAAAGCGAATTACGGATCACCCAGGGCGAAACAACAGCAATAAACGCAACAATGAAAAGAATGGCGCGGCGGCGATGGAGAAGGAACAAAACAAAAAATGAAAGTATGACAAAAGGAAGAATGACCGAACGCGTGAGGGCGGTCAAGGCGAGAAGAATGCCTGAAAGGATCAGATTAAATGTTGAAGGGGTTTCAGCGGATCTCAAAAGAAAGAGAAAAGAGGAAAGAAGGAGAACAAAGAAAAGATTTTCAGTGCCCAACCCGAGCGGATAAACAAGAAGCATCGGGTAACAGGCAACGATCCACGCGGAGATGCGGGCGGCTTTATCCGAAGCAGGCAACAAGGAACGAGAAACGAGGTACGTCAGCGGAGCCAGCGGCGCGCCGAGAAAGATCACCTGCGCCAGTCGTGCGGCGAAGAAGCGGGAGAAATCCAACCCGTTCAGGAAGTAAACAAACGCCAGAAAGACGGGATACAACGGCGCGCGAAAGGATGTGTAAAGCCCATATTCAGGATCGTATCCCTGCGCGGTGGAAAGGTCAAAATCCACGTACGGCGCGAGCAGATCAAGATCTTCCTGCGCATACCAACGAAAGCCATTCCCCGACGCGAGACTGCGCGCCAGCATATCGTATTGGAACATATCATCCAAGCCGATGCCAAGTCCGCGCGTGAGGAATACGGGGATCAGCCGCAACACAAGCGCGACGATAAAAATCCGAACTGGAAAGGAAAATTTCATCTTTGCAGGTTTTCGATACGCCGCGCGAGATAGGGCGAGAAATACCCCTTGTATTTGATCCATAACTCCGGCAGCTGCCAATCGTTACCAGTCACTTTGCCGCGGCAGCTCGGCGAACCGCAATAACAATCGAATTCATCGTATGGTCCGCCATCCGACATGGCATAATCGAAGGTTAATTCTTCACCTGCTTCAATATCACGCATCGCCACCAAACCGATCTGCCCAAAGAAACCCAAATTTGGGTCGCACGAATGGTTAAAGCAATCGTTCGGTTCCTGTTCTTCCGCGGTCAGCAAATACAGTTGCTCGTCCACTTGTAAAACGCGCTGGGTGAAACGCGGCATATCAGGGTCGAGTTGATCAGCGCGGAGGATCTTCCCGCCCCACATGGAAACCAACTCGCCTTTTTGGATCTTTTCGGAAGCGAACACGCCGCAACCGCCAAAGGGATGTTCGTGTGCTTCACACTTTGGATTGATGAAAGAAGATGTCATATTGCCTCGATTGGCACGCGCAGCGCGTGAATAAGATCAAAGAACAGCAGGAACGCTCCCTGTATGATGATACCCCAGCCCGTCCCCTGCCAGAAAGATGCTGGTAAAAAGAACAGGATCGAAAACCCGCCGATGATATATAGAAAATCCAGACCGAAGTTGAGCCACAATAACCTGCGGATGTGTTTCGCCTCATCCTTCGGGACGGCTGTGGATTTGCGCCGGACGGCTGACCTTGCGCCGAAAATGGCGATGCCCGCATCCACCAGCCCCCATGCCGCACACTGGATGCCGAAGCCGCGGAAAAAATCACTGGCAGAGAAGCAGAAATAAAGTCCGGCAAGAAGCGAAAGCATGCTCCACGCAAGCAGACGATTCGTCAAATCGGCTTCAAATTTCCAGATGGGTGATTCCACAGGCGCTGATTATACAGAAAAAATGAATCGTGAGAAACCCTTATTTGAGCCCCATCCATAGCGGTATAATCATCAAAAATATTCTGGAGACCAACCAATGACAGACCTGCCCATTTACCCGCTTAGTGACGAACACCGAATGCTGCGCGACGCCGCGCGCGATTTTGCCCAAAAAGAGATCGCACCCATCGCCGCAGAATTTGACGAGAGCGGCGAATTTCCAAAGGAAACCATCAAAAAAATGGGGGGACTGGGCTTCATGGGGATTGAGGTCCCGGAGGCATACGGCGGCGCGGGCATGGACACGCTGGCGTATGTCTTGGCGCTTGAAGAGATCTGCAAAGTGGATGCTTCGCACGGCGTCATCATGTCGGTCAATAATTCGCTGTACTGCCACGGCATCCTGAAGTTCGGCACAGACGAACAAAAGAAGAAATTCATCATGCCCATCGCTTCAGGCGAAGCCATTGGTGCCTACTCGCTGACGGAGCCGCAAAGCGGGTCAGACGCAGGCACAATGAAATGCCGTGCCGTACGAGATGGCGATTTCTACGTGCTGAACGGACGCAAATCCTGGGTCACCAGCGGACCGGTGGCAGATCACTTCGTCGTCTTTATGATGACCGGCCCCGACAAAAAACAAAAAGGCGTGACGGCGTTTCTCGTGGAAGGCAATGCGCCGGGACTCACGCGCGGAAAAAAGGAGCCGAAACTCGGCATCCGCGCCTCCGCCACCAGTGAATTGATCTTCGAAGACTGCCGCATCCCTGCCGGGAACAGGTTGGGCGAGGAAGGCGACGGCTTCAAGATCGCCATGACCGTCCTTGACGCGGGGCGCATCGGGATCGCCACACAGGCGCTTGGAATTGCCGAAGCGGCGTACGAGGCGGCGAGGCAGTATGCGGGTCAGCGCGAAGCGTTCGGGCAGCCAATCGGCGCATTCCAAGGGACGGGCTTCAAGATCGCCGACATGAAAACGCGCATCGAAGCGTCCCGTTTGTTGATCTATAACGCCGCGATCGCCAAGGAACAATCCAAGCAGACCGGCGGACGGTATTCGCTGGAAGCATCCATGGCGAAATTGTTCGCATCGGAAACAGCCATGTACGTCACACATCAGGCGGTTCAGATCCACGGCGGCATGGGCTACAGCAAAGAACTGCCCGTCGAGCGCTACTTCCGCGATGCAAAGATCACGGAAATCTACGAAGGCACGAGCGAAATCCAAAGATTGGTGATTTCGAGAACTGAGTTGGGAACCCGATAAATGTCCGCTTCGCAGCGCAACCTCGCCACGTGCCTGCTGGCAGGCGGCGGATCGCTTGCCATCTTAAGCCAGATCACACAGGCCGCGCTTCCGCTGGACAGCCGGCGGGAGACGCTCATCCTGATGTTTATCGGTCTGGCGGCTTTTCTGCTCGGCATCTTTGCAGCACGAGAGGAGCGAATCGTTCCGTGGTTGGAGGATTGGCTTCAAAAGCCGGTGAAGTGGCTGCAGCTTGAAACCTGGCAATTCGTAGCGCTGTTTCTCGCCCTTTGTTTCGCTATCCTGACCCATTTCGCTGCGGGTTATTCACCGCTAATGATCAGTCCGCTTGCCGCATGGGCGGCATGGCTGATCGGAATCAGCTACTGTCTCATGGGCTGTTGGAACGCCACCGGTTTCAGTTTGCGCGCCAACTGGAAGGTGATCGCCCTCGCCCTTGGGTTTGCGGTCTTGGCGCTTCCTTTCCGCGCCATTGCAACGAACGAAATTCCCATCATCCTGATGGGCGATGAAGCATCCGCCGGGATTTACGGCAGGGAAATCCTCGAGGGTGAAGCGAACAATCCCTTCGCGGCGGGATGGTACGCCTTCCCCGGTTTGTATTTTTTCATCCCAGCCGCATCCATCTCCCTGCTCGGAAGTACGACCGCCGCGCTTCGCATCCCCTCGGCGATAGCTGGTGCGTTGACCGTGGGCGGGGTCTACCTCGCGGGGCGTGCCATGTTTGGCAAACGGGCGGGTATTCTCGCTGCGATCGCACTGGCGGGATTCCATTTTCACATCCATTTCAGCCGCATTGGCTTGAACAATATCTGGGATGGGCTGTTCTTCGTCCTGACCGTCGGTGCAGTTTGGTACGCTTGGGAAAAGGAAGACCGCAATGCCTACATCTTGACCGGGCTGGGGATCGGGCTTTCGCAGTATTTCTATCCCAGCAGCCGCGCGTTGCTGGCTGTCGTATTCGGGGGAATCATGATCAGCAGTGTGTTCGATCCGCAACGATTAAAGCGCGCGGCGAAAAACATCCTTTTGATGATAATCGTCGCTGTCGTGGTTTTCCTTCCGCTCGCGTGGTATTACACCCGCTACCCGGCGCAGTATTTTGCCCCGCTGGAGAGGGTCAGCATCCTCGGCGAATGGATGGAGAATGAGATCCTGATCACCGGCTTGCCCGCCTGGCGCATCCTGCTGAAACAGCTTTTACTTGGTATCCAGGCTTTTACATATATCCCCTTGCAGCACTGGTATCGTCCCGAAGTACCGCTGATGCGCGCATGGTATGCAGGTTTTTTCCTGCTGGGGTTGGTTTATCTGATCTCGCGCCCAAAGGAAAGCAGGTCCATCTTCCTGTTCGTCTGGCTGGGAGTTTACATTCTGCTGGGAGGATTAAGCGAATCGACACCCGCGTCCCAGCGATATGTAGCCGCTGCGCCGCTTTGCGCGCTGATCCTTGCGCATGGACTCAGTGAAACTGTCATTTTGATCGAAAGGATGTGGCAAAGCTCACATCGTTATACGACAGCCGCCATACTTGCAATCGCGATCCTCATCGCGATTGGGGATGTCAATTTCTATTTCAACAAATACACGCCGCACACCCACATTGCCTTAGGCGAAGAGCCTGGCATGATTGCACAAGAAATCTCCAACGACATCCTTGAGAAACCGCAGGGAACGCAGGCTTTCTTCTTCAAGAATTCGGTCATGGGTTATTATTCCATCCCCAGCATCCCTTACCTCGTGCCGCAGGTAACTGGCTTTGATGTCGAACATCCTTGGGGTACGCCGGACAATCCCACCCCCACATCCAATCATCTTGTATTTATATTTCTGCCCGATAATATGGCTGATCTTTCGCTCATACAGACCGAATACCCCGGAGGAACGCTCAGCGAAAAAATCGGAGCAAACGGGGAAACCCTATATTGGCTATACGAATACACTGACACATAAATGAAAACCACTCTCTTTCACAAACATGGTGGACCAGAGGTCCTTGAATATACCGATTTCCCAACTCCCCAGCCCAAGCATGGCGAGGCGCTTGTCCGTTTACGTGCCGCCGCGCTTAACCGCATGGACGTGATGGTGCGCAACGGCTGGCAGGGACTGAAGCTTGAGCTCCCCCACATCAACGGCGCGGATGGCGCAGGCGAAGTTGCGGCTCTCGGAGACAATGCCACAGGCGTACAGGTCGGTGACCGTGTTGTCATCAATGCAAATCTGGGATGCGGGAAATGCGAATTCTGCCTGAACAAGCAGGACAACATGTGCCGAAACTGGCACCTGCTCGGCGAGACGGTGCGCGGCACCTACTCAGAATATGTCTGCGTGCCCGCCCGACAGTTGTACAAGCTGCCAGCGGATTTTGACTTCCACAAAGCCGCCGCATCCGCGTTGGTGTATCAGACGGCATGGCATTCGCTGGTCAGGCGCGGCGGGGTAAAGGCTGGAGAAACTGTGGCAGTTGTCGGCGCGGGAGGAGGCGTAAATTCCGCCAGCATCCAGATCGCAAAATATCTCGGCGCGCGTGTCATCGCGATCGGCTCGAACGTCCAAAAATTGGAACGCGCGCAGGCGCTCGGCGCGGATATCCTGATCGACCGCTCGAAAGAGGAGGATTGGTCAAAAGCGGTTTTTCTCGCCACGGATAAACGCGGCGCGGATGTGATCGTGGATAATGTCGGCACGACCTTCCCGCTGAGTTTACGCGCGCTTCGAAAAGGCGGGCGGCTGCTGACGGTTGGGAACAGCGGCGCGCCGCGTTTTGAGATCGACAACCGTTATATGTTCGCGAAACATCTCTCGATCATCGGCTCCACCATGAGCACGCTGGAGGAATTCGCCGAGGTAATGGACCTGATCACGGCGGGCAAACTCCAGCCTGTGATCGACAAGACCTTCCCATTGAAAGATGCCGCCGCCGCGCAGGAACGCTTGTGGCACGGCGAAAATTTTGGCAAGATCACACTTGAAATTTAATAAGGAAAATGAACGGCGATATGCCGGGAACAATGAACTTTCTCAAACGATTATCTCTTTTTGAAGTATTGCTGGTTGTAAGCATTCTGGGTGTTCATCTGTACGCAGCGCTTTCCGATGCGTACAACTTTCCGAATTTCTGGTTCAAACGCGACGACGCTTTTTATTATTTCAAGGTCGCGCAGAACATCACCGAAGGCTACGGCAGCACTTTCGACGGCATCAACCCGACCAACGGCTATCATCCGTTATGGATGATCGTCTGCATTCCCATCTTCGCGCTCGCCCGTTTCGATGTCATTCTGCCGCTGCGTGTCCTGCTGATGGTCATCGCAGCCATGCAAGCATGGACGGCTGTACTGATTTACAGGCTGGTCAGGGATAACCTATCACGCGCAGTCGGAATTCTGGCGGCATCCTTCTGGGCGTTTGGTTTTTACATCCATTACACTGTTTACGAATTCGGGCTGGAAACGCCGCTTGCCGCGCTCGCGGTCGTGCTTTTCATCTACAAACTCTCGCACTTCGAACGGGAATGGCGCACAACACCGGTCACAACGAGACAGATCGCAGAACTGGCGCTGATCGCAGTGGTTGTCATGTTCAGCCGTTTGGACTTGGTATTTCTGGCTATTATCACAGGTGCGTGGATCATCTTCCGCGGCAAACCCCTCCGCACGCTGCTTCTACTCGACCTGGTTGTCATCTTCGCATCCATGACCAGCTCGGTTGCGCTGCGCACCGGCATCGCGCCTTATAACGAATTCTATTCATCCTCTGCCGTTGAAGCGACCATACTCGCGATCTTTGCAAAAGTCATCGCGCTGTATTTCTTCGGCGCGTACCAACATCCACGCGCAAATTCGCTCTGGATCAGATTCCGCCAATTGTTCTTCGCGGTCACTACAGGAACGATCATCACCGGTATTCTGTATCTCATCCTTGTTCAATTCGGAATCGGAGCGAACTTCCCGCGCAGCGCCTTCCTGTTGGACTGGGGTATCAGCCTGAACCTTTTCTTCGCGCTCCGACTCGCCGCAGGCTGGTTCGCCAACCCGAACCTATCCGCTGCTGAGACTCCCGTCAACGAATTTCGTGCCAATTGGAAAACATGGCTCACCGAAGGCATGACGTATTACGGCATTCTTGGCGGCTTCCTTGCGGCGTACATGCTGTTCAACAAGCTCATGTTCGGCACCTCCAGTCCGGTCAGCGGACAGATCAAACGCTGGTGGGGCAGCATCCCTGTCACGTTGTACGAAGGCGCCGCGTCCAATTGGTTCTCGTTCTTCGGCG
Source organism: Anaerolineales bacterium (assembly GCA_023382595.1). Lineage (GTDB taxonomy): Bacteria > Chloroflexota > Anaerolineae > Anaerolineales > Villigracilaceae > Villigracilis. The sequence continues at coordinate 150,117 of JAHDWB010000002.1, forward strand.
TCGGCAGGGACCACTTCAACGCCTGGCAGCCATTGACCGAACTGTTCTACTGGGGCGCGGAACTGTTGCGACCTCTATATCCCGGCGCAGGGAGAGCCGCCGCAGACCGCTACTACATGGCGATGCTCATCTTTCTTCTGGTAGCGCTGGTTATTCTTTTCATAAACAAGCGCCGCACAACCAATGTGCTCTCGAACATGGCAGTGATCCCGCTCGCGGCTGGGATCGGATTTCACATCCTTTCCTACACAACCACATCCTACGGCGGGGCGAAGGAGTGGTATTGGGTCAGCGAGATGGTGATGATCGTGCTGGCGGGAAGTTTACTACTGCATCTCATCCTTAAGCCATTGCAGAGATTCAAACCCGCCCATCTGATGGTGGAAATATCCGCCGTTCTTGTGAGCGTATACCTTGGATACAACCTCAGCCAGGTGATCATCAAGGTCATGGTGCACGATTATTTCCCGCCGGACCGCGCCTATATGGAAGTGGTGGAGTTTCTCGAGGAAAATACGCCGCCCGGCAGTGTCATCGGCATGACAGGCGGCGGGAATGTCGGCTACCTGATAAAAGACCGAACCATCGTCAATATGGATGGTTTGATCAACAGCCACGAGTATTTCATCGCCCTGCAAAACAGGGAGGCGGCTCCGTATCTGGTGGAGCATGGCATGACCATCGTATTCGCAAACCCGCACTTGTTGACGATGTCGCCCTACTACGGTCAGTTTGCGCCATATCTCGTGAGCTTTAATAGCTTCGGCGGGAAAGACCTGCTCTATCTGCTGAAAGAGCCAAAATACTAAAATGAAGCGTCCGTTCCCAGAAACCCTGACGCTATGGGTGGTGTTAATGCTAACAATGTGGAACGCTGTACGGGCGTGGACGTCGCTTGCATGGAGCGGCATCCTGACGGAATTCTCTGCCCGCATCGCACCGGCGGTCAGCGCGGGGATCGGGGTATTCTGGGCTGTTGCAGGAGCGATCCTTCTCTGGGGGATCTGGCAGAAAAAAGCCTGGGCGGGGAAAATGCTGCTCGGGACCGCGGCAGGTTACACGGTCTGGTATTGGGGCGAACGGCTTTTCCTCCAAAATCCGCGACCAAATGCATGGTTTGCTGTTATAGTAAATCTGGGAGTGATGACCATCATCCTGCTTGCTGTAAGATCAATATCGAGAGAGGCATATGAGCGAACAATCGAAAATCCAAAAACTGAATGAATTGAAGGCGCAGTCGCGCCTCGGCGGCGGACAGGCACGCATCGACGCGCAGCACAAGAAAGGACGCCTGACCGCGCGCGAACGGCTCGACCTTTTACTGGACAAAGGCTCCTTCCGCGAAGTGGACCCGTTCGTGGTGCATCGCACCCATGACTTCGGGCTGAACGAACAGAAATTCATGAGCGACTCGGTGGTGACGGGCTGGGGCACCATCGAAGGACGGCTTGTGTATGTGTTCTCGCAGGATTTCACGGTGTTTGGTGGAAGTCTGGGAGAAGTTCATGCGGAAAAAATATGCAAGATCATGGACATGGCGATGAAGAATGGCGCTCCCCTGATCGGGTTGAACGATTCGGGCGGTGCGCGAATTCAGGAGGGCGTGGTCTCGCTGGCAGGTTACGCGGATATTTTCCTGCGCAATACAATGGCATCCGGCGTCATTCCGCAGATCTCCGCCATCATGGGACCCTGCGCGGGCGGCGCGGTCTATTCCCCTGCATTGACCGATTTCATCTTCATGACGCGCAACACATCCTACATGTTCGTGACGGGACCGGATGTGGTCAAGACCGTCACACACGAGGAAGTGACACAGGAGGAATTGGGCGGCGCCAGCGTGCACTCCGAGAAATCTGGTGTGTGCCATGTGGCGGCAGACAGCGAAGCGGACACGCTCTATCTCATCCGGAAACTGTTCGGGTTCCTGCCGCAGAACAATATGGAGGATGCCCCCTTCACTCCGTCCGATGACCCGCTGCGGATGGACGAGTCGCTCAATGAGATCATCCCTGACGATCCGAACAAGCCTTACGACATCAAAGATGTCATCCGCCCGATCGTGGACGATGGGATCTTTTTCGAGATCCACGAAAACTACGCCCAAAATATCGTCGTCGGCTTTGCGCGTCTCGGCGGGCATTCGGTGGGGATCGTCGCAAATCAACCCGCCGTGCTGGCAGGCGTACTGGACATCGACGCAAGCGAAAAGGGCGCGCGTTTCGTGCGTTTCTGCGACTCGTTCAACATCCCCATCATCACATTCGAAGATGTGCCGGGCTTCCTGCCGGGCACGTTCCAAGAGCATCACGGCATCATCCGCTCGGGCGCAAAACTGCTCTACGCCTATTGCGAAGCGACCGTGCCAAAGCTGACGGTCATCACCCGCAAGGCATATGGCGGCGCGTACTGCGTCATGTCGTCCAAGCACATCCGCAGTGATCTAAATCTTGCGTGGCCCAGCGCCGAGATCGCCGTAATGGGACCGGACGGCGCGGTCAACATCATTTTCCGCAAGGAATTGGAAGCGGCGGCGGACCCCGTCAAGCGCAAAGCGGAACTGGTGGCGGAATACAAGGAGAAATTCGCCAATCCATATGTGGCGGCATCGCGCGGCTACATCGACGATGTGATCGAGCCGAAGGAAACCCGTCCGCGTTTGATCAATGCGCTGGAGATGTTGAGCAACAAGCGTGATTCGAACCCTGCCAAGAAGCACGGGAATATTCCGCTGTAAAGGGACGAGGAGAGAGTCATGTTCAAAAAAGTATTGGTAGCAAATAGAGGCGAGATCGCCGTCCGCATCATCCGCGCCTGCCGCGAACTCGGCATCGAGACCGTTGCCGTTTTTTCGGAAGCCGACCGCAACGCGCTTCACGTCCGTTATGCGGACGAAGCCTATTTGCTCGGTCCCGCCCCATCGCGCGAATCCTATTTGCGGGCGGATAAAATTTTCGAAATCGTAAAAAGATCCGGCGCCGACGCCATTCATCCCGGCTATGGTTTCCTCGCGGAGCGCGAAGATTTCGCCGCAAAATGTGAAGAGCTTGGCATCAAGTTCATCGGACCCAAACCGTCGTCCATTGCGGCGATGGGAGATAAGGGCAAGGCGCGCGCCACGGTCATCAAGGCGGGCGTGCCGGTTGTGCCCGGCACGGAAGATGTCGGCAACATGACCGATGACGACCTGCTGCGCGTCGCACCGAAGATCGGATTCCCGCTTCTCATCAAGGCGACGGCTGGCGGCGGCGGAAAAGGCATGAGAGAAGTCCGAAGCCTGGAGGAAATGCCGACCCTGCTCCAGTCCGCGAGACGCGAGGCGGAAGCCGCATTCGGCGACGGGAATGTCTATTTGGAGAAGCTGGTCGAGGGGGCGCGTCACATCGAATTCCAGATCATGGCGGATTCGCATGGAAACGTCATCCACCTTGGCGAGCGCGAATGTTCGATCCAACGTCGTCATCAGAAGTTATTGGAGGAGGCTACTTCGCCCTTCATGGATGATGAACTGCGCGAGAAAATGGGCAGCGTGGCGGTCAAGGCGGCGCAGGCGGTGGATTACATCAACGCAGGGACGATCGAGTTTCTGGTGGACAAGGAACGTAATTTTTATTTCCTTGAGATGAACACGCGTTTGCAAGTGGAACATCCCGTGACGGAAATGGTCACCGGCGTGGACATCGTCGCCGAGCAGATCCGCGTGGCGCGCGGGAGACAACTGAGTTACACACAGGAGCAGATCCAATTCAACGGGCATGCCATCGAATGCCGCGTGAATGCCGAAGACCCGTTCAGCGGATTCATGCCGTCCACGGGGCGCATCACGCACAGCATCCTGCCGACCGGACCCGGCGTGCGCGTGGATACGGGTGTGTATCCCGGTTTTGAGATCACGCCGTATTACGACCCGATGATCGCAAAATTGATCGTATGGGGCGAGACGCGTGCCCAAGCCATTCTGCGAATGCGCCGCGCGTTGGAGGAATACCGCATCGTTGGCGTGCGGACGAACATCCCGTTCCATCAAACTTTGATGGATTCGCACCGCTTCATGGGCGGACAGTTCGATACACGCTTTGTGGAGGAACGCTTCTCGATGGAGTCGGCATCTGAAAAAGAAAACCCGGAAGCCGAGATCGCCGCGATCCTTGCCACGCTGGCTGCCCACAAACAGACTGAACTTTCCGCGCAGATCGTCCGCCGCAATGAACGTGATGCCAGTAACTGGAAATGGGTCGGGCGCTGGGAGCGAATGCACCGGTAGGAATCAGCATGTGAGGAAACGATATGAAATATGTGACTACAGTGGATGGCAAGGACTTTGAGATCGAGATCGTGGATGAGCGCCATGTCCGCGTTGGCGACCGTTTGTTGACCGTGGATTTCGAGTCGGTCAGCGGGCAGCCCGTCTTTTCGCTTATCCTTGACGGAAAATCATACGAGTCGTTCGTATATCAGGGCGAGGAGGATTGGGAAGTCCTGCTGCGCGGACGTCAGTTCCAGGTCAAAGTGGAGGATGAGCGGGAGAAACGCCTGAGAGCTGCAGCAGGCGGAGGCGTGGCAGAGGGAGGCGAGTTCCACCTCAAAGCGCCCATGCCGGGACTCGTGGTCACTGTGCTTGTGGAGGAAGGTCAGCAGGTCAAGAAGGGACAGGTCCTGCTCATTCTCGAATCCATGAAGATGCAGAACGAGCTGAAAGCGCCGCGCGACGGCACTGTAGACCGCATCCGCGTGAAGGCGGGCGAGAGCGTGGAGCAGAAGCAAACCATGTTGAGCGTGCAATAAATATTCAAGGATTATGCAGATCATCCAATCTGTGTAATCTACGGATGGAACTTTTGAAATGAACGGACAGGAAACCGAAGCCAAATTTTACGTGCGCGATCTGAAACGCATTGAAATGCGCCTTCTTGAGTTGAAGGCGCATTTGATTCAAGCACGCGTGCATGAGATCAATTTGCGTTTTGACAATCCAAATGGAGATTTGCGACGACAGTTTAAGGTCCTGCGCCTGCGGAAAGACACCGAAGCGAAGTTCACGTTCAAAGGTCCCGGCGTGGAAGTCGGCGGAGCGCTCTCGCGCCGAGAGATCGAGTTTACAGTCAGCGACTTTGAAAGTGCACGGCAATTCCTCGACGCGCTGGGGTTCACGACGATCGTTTTCTACGAAAAATTCCGCGCCACGTTCGAGTTGAACGGCATCCACATCATGCTGGATGAACTGCCGCATGGAAATTTCGTCGAGATCGAAGGCGAGGACATCGCCGCCCTGCGGGATGTTGCAGGATCGCTTGGTTTGAATTGGGAGGCATCCATCAAGGCAAGTTATCATGCCTTGTTCGTGCGCGCGGCGGAGAAACACAGACTGGACGAATCGCAATTGAGTTTCGAGGCGCTGAAATCCGCTCACATCAGCGCAGGGGATCTGGGCATCGTCCCTGCGGATTGAAACAAGAGCGGGAAAGATAATTCTTGAACAGACAACGTCCCCATCCCCTGCTGAAGATCTTCTTCAGAATTCCATTGTTCTTTCACAAACTCGGCTTCGGCGGCTGGGAACGCTTGCTGGGCATGCAATGGATGCTCATTACCACCACCGGCAGGAAAAGCGGCAAACGCCGTCAGGCAATGGTGGACGTCCTGCTTCACGACAAACAGACCGACACGTACTACATCATCTCCGCTTACGGCTCACACGCAGACTGGGTCCGCAACATCAAAGTCAATCCACGCTTCGAGGCGCAGGTCGGGCGGAGAAAATTCAATGCGCGCGCCGCCACACTTTCCGGCGAGAGCGCGGGCGAAATGCTGGTCCAGTTCCACCGGCTCAAGCCCGCTTATACCCGCGCGGTAATGAACGCGGCGGGCATGAAGTTCAACGACGAGAATGACCTGCGGACGCTCGGTACGAGACTGCTTTTACTGGCAGTCACTCCGCAGGCGAAAGATGCCGATCACCCCGCCATATGACGGCTTCGACTTCGGAGTCGATTCCCAACAGCGTGGATAAAAGTCGTTTGACAGAATCAGCCTCCCCCGATGTGATGAAGCGTACAGTTCCCTCGTCCCCATTTTGATTCAACATCCCGCCCGCATCCAACAGACGTTTGACCTGTTTCGCCACTGCCGGAGCGGGGTCTATCACCCGAACATTCCCCCCGACGATCTGCTCGATGAGCGGAATGACGAAGGGATAATGCGTGCAGCCCAGCACGACGGTATCGATGTTCTTTTCAAGCATCGGCAGCAGGGCATCTTCGAGAATGGCGCGCGTCGCGGGGGAATCCAACTCGCCCTTTTCGATCTGATCGACCAAACCGGGACAGGTATTTTGATACAACTCCACGCCATTGGCAAACCGCTCAACCACTGACGCGTACAGCGCACCTTGGAAGGTTGCTGGTGTCGCCAGTACACCGACCTTGCCGGTCTGTGTCTTCTCCGCCGCAGGCTTGACCGCGGGTTCCATACCAACGAATTGCACATCGGGGAAGGTCGCCCGCAGATGCTTCAACGCCGCCGCGGATGCGGTGTTGCAAGCAACAACGATTATTTTTGAATTGTGCTTGAGTAAAAATTTCGTAATCCCCTCTGAAAAACCCTGTATCTGCTCCATCGAGCGCGGACCGTACGGCACGTGTCCTTGATCGCCAAAGTAGATGAGATGTTCGTTCGGCATCTGCGCCCGAATCTCACGCAGGACGGACAGCCCGCCAACGCCAGAGTCGAAGATGCCGATGGGGTTATTTGAAGACATGGAGAAATGATAATGCGTAATCCGCGATACGTACATTACGCATTATGACTCACACTTTATTTCCCCGCCGCATCCACAAAGGATTTGAACAACCTTCGCATCACGGGCTGGTCCGTCAACCATTCGGGATGCCACTGCACGCCGAATGCGTAGGGATGGTCGGGAATCTCAACCACCTCCACCAAACCGTCGGGGGCGTGACCCGCAACTTTCAGAGACGGGGCGATGTCTTTCAATCCCTGGTGATGCAGGCTGTTTACATGCAGGAGCGTCTCGCCGAAGATCTCCGCCGCGCGGGTTGTCTCATCCACATTGACGGGATGCACGATGGCAGTGAACAGTTCACCGGGATAGTCATGATCGAGCGCACCCTGCATCTGTCCGGCGATATGCGTGTATAACGTCCCGCCCAGCGCCACGTTCATCACCTGCACACCGCGGCAGATTCCCAGAAGCGGCTTGCCGTCGTCCACAGCTTTTCTCAGCAGGGAGATCTCGGTCGTATCGCGGCTTTCGTCCACGCCGGCAATACGGACGTGCTCCACACCCTCAAAATATTTCAACGAAACATCGCCCCCGCCAGTGAACATGATACCCTGCAGGTGGGCATAAATGTCCTGCAGATCTTCCTCGGGCAAAATGGACGGAATCAAGACAGGCAGTCCGCCCGCCTGGGTCACCGCACGGACGTAAGTATGCTGGACAGCCGTAATGGGATGATCGTTCGGGCTTTTCCCGTTATAGGTGGTGATGCCGATCAAAGGCTTCGACATATTCTCTCCAAACAAAAAAGACCCTAAAGGTCGGGAGACCTTTAGGGTCTTTAGAACCCTAACCGAATTTTTCCTTAAGTCTCGCGCTCTTGCCCGTGCGCGAGCGCATGAAGTACAACTGGGCGCGGCGGACCTTGCCGTGGCGTTCCACGACGATCTTGTCGATGCGCGGCGAACGGAGCAGGAATGTGCGTTCCACGCCGATGCCGTTCGATGCCATGCGGCGGACGGTCACAGATGCGTTGTTGCCGCTGTTTCGCAGGCGGATGACCAAACCTTTGAACTCCTGAATACGCTCACGGTCGCCTTCCTTGATCTTGACGTGCACGCTGACCGAGTCGCCTGAATTCAGCTGGGGAATTTTCTCGTTATCGTTCGCCTCAACGGCTTTAATTAAGTCTGCCATTTCCGTTCTTCCTTACTTTATGATGATGGTTGTCAAAATTCGCGACTGGGGATTATAGCACGCATTTTCACCGTTCACAAGCCCAATTTCATGGATTTTTCCGTATGGCAAGCACGGCATTATGACCGCCAAACCCAAACGCATTGCTGAGTGCAAGCGAGACATTTGCCTCGCGCGCCTTGTTTGGAACGTAATCCAGATCACACTCGGGATCGGGGGTTTCGTAATGGATGGTCGGCGGCAGGATGCCCTCGCGCACCGCCTGCACGCAGAAAATGGCTTCCAACGCGCCTGTCGCCCCCATCATATGCCCCGTCATGGATTTGGTCGAAGAAATGGGGATTTTGTATGCCAGATCGCCGAACGCCGCCTTCATCGCGCGAGTTTCGGACTGGTCATTAAGCGACGTACCCGTCCCATGCGCGTTGACATAACCTACATCTTCGATATTCGCCTCAGCCGACTTCAACGCCATCAACATCGCCGCCGCCCCGCCCGCGCCGTGTTCATGGGGAGCGGTCACGTGGAATGCATCCGCTGTCGCGCCATAACCAGCAAGCTCGGCGAAAATCTCCGCGCCGCGCGCCTTCGCATCCGATTCGCGTTCCAATACCAGCACCGCCGCGCCCTCCCCCATCACCAAGCCATCACGGTTCCTATCGAACGGCTGGGGCGTCATTGAGTAATCGTCGTTTCGGCGTGACATCGCCCCAACGCGGTCAAACGCAGCCACACCCGTAGATGTGATCGTCGCCTCCGCCGCCCCTGTCAGCGCGGCATCGATCATCCCTGTGCGCAGCATCATCAACGCCGTACCGATCCCATCCGCGCCCGAAGCGCACGCCGACGCCACCGAAAAACACGGACCCTTGATGCCAAATTCGATCGCCGCCATGCCCGCGCCGCCGTTCGGCATCAGCATCGGGATGAGAAACGGACTGACGCGCCGCGGACCTTCCTTGTAATTGGTCAGTGTTGCCTCCTGCAAAGACCCAAGACCGCCGATCGCCGAAGAAATGATTACGCCGACGCGCCCAGCGTTCTGTTCGGTGATCTTCAAGCCCGACTGCTCCAGCGCCTGACGCGCCGCCGCAATCGCCAGTTGTTCAAAACGGTCGCGCCGCCGCGCCTCCTTGCCGTCCATGAATTCTTCGGGCTTGAAATTCTTCACCTCCGCCGCGATATGCACCTGCAACGGCGATGAATCGAACAAGGTGATCGGTCCCACGCCCGACCTGCCCGCAATTACGTTCTCCCAAGATTCCTTCACGCTCAACCCCAGCGGATTGACTGTCCCCATGCCCGTGATGACGATTCGTTCCTGCATTCAACCTCCATGAAAATATCGAAATGAAATAAGATGCTATTAAAACCCCCTAAAACAAAAAGCGTCACGCGGACAAAAACATCGCATCATGCCCCCGCTCCAGCCTGCCCAGCCGCCTCAAACAGTTACGTACCCTGGAAGCTCGTCAACTCCCGCCACCCGTACGCGATCTCCATTAACACCGCGCCGCCAATCTCGATCGGCTTCTCACGTAGATAGACGCCGCCAAAATGCTCATAAAATCCGCATGTGGGATTATCCTTCAAGACCCATACCATCATGGACTCCACACGCATCTCGCGCAAACCGTCCGCCGCCGCGCGGATCAATCCTCCGCCGATTCCCACCCCCTGCGCGGACCTCAGCAGATACAGGGCGAACAATTCCCCAACATAATTGGGGTCTTTTTCCACCGAGTAACCGTAATTCGAAAATCCCACCACCTGCCCATCCATCACCGCCACAAACGCACGGTGATACGTATGCCCAGGGTCAGCCAGGGAATTCGTCCATTGCTCCGTCCGCCGCTGAATCGACAGGTTGTTCAAAAACTCGTCAGGGACGATGCCGCGATAGGTTTCCCGCCACGAAGCGACGTGCACAGTGGCAATACCTACCGCATCATCAAGTGTTGCTTTGCGAATTTGGATCATGATCCATTTCCTTTCCGCGCCCGCCATTCACGCTGGAGCATACCGTAGTAATACTCGCTGGTGTATTTCTTATTGATCAGCAGGCTCTCCACAAAGTGCGCTTCACGGCGAAAGCCAAGTTTCTCCAATGTCTTCCACGAACCGATATTCCCGGTATCGCAATCCGCAACGACGCGGTGCAGATCAATGTCTTCGAAAAGATAGTCCAGCAGCGCGGACAGCGCTTCAGTGGCATAGCCCTTCTGCCAAAATGCCGATGCGATCGTAAAGCCGACGGTCGCCTGGCGGGCATCCTCTTCTTTGACACAAAACGCCACGTCGCCGATCAGTTCGCCCGTTTCCTTCAGCTCAAGCGCGAGTTGTAGCCACTCTCCCTGCTTCGGCGCATGGACGTCCTTCATCTCGCGGATAAAATGTTCCGCCCGGCTGCGCGGATAGGGCAATGACCAACTTTGATATTTCGCGACTTCGGGGTCGTTGCGATAGGCGAGAAACGGCTCAAGGTCGGGGTCGGCGAAGTTTCGAATAAGAAGGCGTTGGGTGTGAAGAAACATGATAATTATTTTTTAACATGGAAACTGCTTACCACTTCGTGGTACAAGTCGCTACACGCATCACTCGCCCGGCTTGGGGATGTAATCGCCTTCGACCCATTCCTGCCCGTCAGGTCCCACTTCCTTCTTCCAGACAGGGACGATCTCCTTCAGGCGGTCGATGCCGTAGCGGGCGGCTTCGAACACGCCCGTATCGCGGTGGGCGGCAGTACAGGCGATCAGCACCGTCGGCGTCTTGGGATACAGTTTGCCGATGCGCTGGACGATGGCAATGCCTTCGATGACAGTCCACTTTTCCCGAATTTCATCGGCAACCTGTTTCATTTTGGCTTCCGCCATCGGGACGTAGGATTCGTATTCGAGGTATTCGGTCTCGTGAGCGTCGCCGCGGGAGGTAACTCCGCGCACCATGCCGGTGAAGATCGCCGCCGCGCCCGTGGATGTGAGCGTGATCTTCGCGAGTAGGTCGTTCAGGTCAATTTCATCTTCGGTGATGGAGTAAACGGTTGGCAGGTTTGAAGGTTGCATGTTGGAAAGTTAACCTCCAGAAACAGGCGGGAACAGGGCGATCTCCGCATTCGGCGGGACGATGGCATCGTCAAAGGCATATTCGCGGTTGATGGTGACCAGCACAGATATCATCGATTCTTTTAAATTCGGGTGATCCGTGCCAAGTTTTTCCTTCAACTGCAAAATGGTCATATCAGCGGGGATGTCCATTTCCATGGATTTGGTCCCAGCGCGATCGCGGATGGTGGCAAAGAAGAGGAGTTTTATGCGGTTCATATTAAATCCAGACATCATTCGGGGCGGAGAGTTTATCTTCCACGTTCCCGGTGTTGACCGTGCCGGCAGGCTCGATCAATAGAATGTGACATTCCTGCCCGGCGACGGGCTTGTGCTCCACGCCTTTGGGGACGACGAACATCTCGCCTTCGTTCAGCGAAACCGCCCCATCGCGGAAGTGAATATCGAGTTGACCTTTGAGGACTATGAACACTTCGTCGGTTTCGGGATGGTCGTGCCAGACGAATTCTCCCTGCACTTTGGCAAGTTTCAGATGGTAGTCGTTCATCTGCGCGATGATCTTCGGCGACCAGTGTTCAGTGAATTGGGCGAATTTTTGCTGAAGGTTGATGGATGAGTAGTTCATAAAGAAATCCCAAGTGACAGTCACCTTAAAGGTGACTGTCACTTCTGGTTTATTCGTTCACCACATCCCCGCTCGCGCCGCCGTGCTTTTCGATAAGGCGGATGTTCTGTATCCGCATGGTCTTTTCGGCAGCTTTCGCCATGTCGTAGACGGTCAGTGCAGCGACGGAGACGGCAGTGAGCGCTTCCATCTCGACGCCGGTTTTGCCAGTCACCTTGGCGGTGGCGGTGATGACCACGCCGGGGAGCGAGTCGTCCAGATCGAGGTCCACGTCAATTTTCGAGAGTGGCAGAGGATGACATAACGGGATCAGGTCGGAGGTCCGTTTGGAGGCGGTGATGCCCGCGATCTGCGCCACGGTCAGCACATCGCCTTTTTTTATCTGTCCGGCGCGGATCAGATCCAGGGTCTCTTTTTTCATGTGGACTTCGCCACGCGCAATGGCGATCCGCTCGGTGTCGGGTTTGTGACCGACATCCACCATGCGGGCGCGCCCGTGTTCATCGAGATGGGTGAGTTTGGACATGGGCAGATTATACCTTTATGTCATTGCCTGTACCGTGCACAGGCACGCGTGCAAGGGCGACAGCATGAAGCAATCTACAATATGGCGGTGAGATTGCTTCGCCTTTCAGGCTCGCAATGACATGGGGATGCGATATAATTCGCCCGCCATGGATAGCATTCTCGGACAGCAACTCGGCAATTACAAGGTGCAGACCCCCGTGTATGAGGGTCCGCTGGATCTGCTGTTAAGCCTGATCGAACGCGCGGAGTTGGACATTACGTCGGTGTCGTTGGCATCGGTGACCGACCAGTACCTTGAGCATTTGCGCAGTGTGGAGAACCAACAGCCCGATGAAATCTCGTCGTTTTTGGTGATCGCCGCGAAACTGGTGCAGATCAAATCGGAGGCGCTCCTGCCGCGTCCGCCCGAACGGGAGGCTGGCGAGGAGGACCCGGGCATTTCGCTCGTCGAGCAGTTGAGGTTATACAAGCGTTACAAGGAAATCGCTGGCTGGCTGGCGGAACGGCAGGATGCCAACTTGCGGACGTTCCTGCGCGTCGCGCCGCCGCCCAAAGTGGAGCCGAAACTCGATCTGTCAAATCTCACGCTGGAAGGTCTGCTGAACGCGGCGGAGTCGGCATTCGCCAAGGAAAAAGAGAAGAAACCGCTGACGACGATCATCACCGCGCCGAAAGTGACCATCCGCGAAAAGATCGAATTGATCACGAAGACGTTGAAGAACATCCAGCGCATGACCTTCAGCGGATTGATCCAAGACAAAGCCACGCGCGTGGAGATCGTGGTGACGTTCCTGGCGCTGTTGGAGTTGGTCAAGCGTTACCACGTCACTGCAAAGCAGGATGTGTTGTTCGGCGACATCGAGTTCGAGCGCGCGGACGAGTGGAAGGACGATGAGGAAATCGAGATCGAGTTTGAGTAGGGGATGATGGGAAAATGGTTAATGGTGGGATATTTTCAGTTTTTTTACACATTTCACTCCTTTTTTCGGTGGTTGAGTAGAGCGGTATTCGTCCGCTCGTATCGAAACCACCAGATTAAGGAATGCGCTCGATTAACGTGTGGTCTCGATATGCCGCTCATGCCGTTCGCGGCTACTCGACCACCGAGCATGGATGAACAACCCCGCCATCGCCCCCAAATTATCGAAAACCAACACATCAATCACAGATGCATTCCGCCCGGGCACAAAGGACTGGTGAAACTCGTCCGTGGCGGAGAATAGCAGGGCGAGAAACCACGCGAGGACGTAATTCCGCCTGGGGAGCGCGTGCAGATATGCAAGGGCGAGCAAGCTATAACCGACGGCGTGCCCGCCTTTTTTGACGAAGTAGTCCCAGCCGCCGAAACTCGGCAGGTCATCACCGGGGCGGGAGGAAAAGCCGAAGATGACCAGCATCATCAACAGGGCGGGAAACCAGCGCGGAAGTATATCAAGCGGTTTTCTCATGGATTTTTGGGTTCGGGGAGATTCTCCCGTGTTTTCGACTTCATATTAATTCGCCCCTTTCTCAACCAATGCCAGAACAATGCCGCCGCCGCGCCGATATTATCGAAGACCAGCACATCGATCGCCGAGCCATTGCGGTTCAGCACAAAGGATTGATGATACTCGTCCGTGGCGGCGTACAGCAGGGCGAACAGCCACGCCAGAAAATAACGGTTCCGGTTTCCCTTCAAAATCTGCAGATACGACAACGCCAGAAATCCAAAAACGACCACATGCCCCACCTTGCGAATCGAAAGATACTTTCGGAAACTGAACTCGCGCGACTCGCCCCAGCCCGGGAGCGACGACAGGAAAAAGATAAAAGCCATCAGCAGGATCGCCGGAAGCCAACGGTGTACAATTGGAAGCAGTTTTTTCATGTGAGGTTTCGTTGAATGGTGATGTGATTCTCAAAGACGACGGCGCATGGCTGAAGTTTACCGGTCCGCGCCGCGTGATTGTAACCGACAAACTTGAAGACGTCCGCAAGGCATTGGACGAGACCGAGCGGCTGGTGGACGAGCACGGCTGGCATGCGGCGGGCTTCGTCAGCTATGAGGCTGCGCCCGCCTTCGATCCGTCCCTGCGCGTCATCCCTTCGCACGGTTTTCCGCTGTTGTGGTTTGGGTTGTATGATGGTCAGACTGGTCTAACTGGTCTAACAGGTCTCAATGGTCTGACAGGTCAGTGGATGCCAAATATCGAGCGGGATGAGTACAACGCCGCAATTGGAAAAATCAAGGAATACATCTCACAAGGCAAGACCTATCAGGTCAACTACACCATGCGCCTCATTTCCGACGCTGAGCCTGATCCATGGACCCTGTTCCTTCACCTCGCCCAAAGCCAGAACAAATACGCCGCCTTTGTGGACATTGGCGATTGGGCGATCTGCTCCGCTTCGCATGAGTTGTTCTTTGAACTGGACGGCGATATCATTACAGGACGCCCGATGAAAGGGACGGTCAAACGCGGACGGACAACAGCAGAAGACAAGCTCAACTCCGATTGGCTGCGCGCATCCGAGAAAAACCGCGCCGAGAACGTCATGATCGTGGACATGATCCGCAACGACCTCGGGCACATCGCGGAAGTCGGCAGTGTGCATGTCCCTGAGTTGTTCACCATCGAGAAGTATCCCACCCTCTTCCAGATGACCTCCACCGTAAAAGCGACAACCAAAGCATCCGTCACGCGGATCTTCTCCGCCTTGTTCCCGTGCGCATCGATCACCGGCGCGCCAAAGGTCAGCACGATGCGCATCATCGAAGAACTGGAGACCAGTCCGCGCAAGATCTATACGGGCAGTATCGGCTACATTGCCCCAAACCGCAAAGCCCGCTTCAACGTGGCGATACGCACAGCGCTTGTGGATAAAGCCAACCGCAAAGCGGAATACGGCGTCGGCGGCGGCATCGTCTGGGATTCCACCTCTGCGGACGAGTATGGCGAAGCATTGCTCAAAGCCCGCGTGCTGACCGATCCTCCTCAAAAGGAGTTTTCGCTTTTCGAAACTCTGCTCTGGACGCCCGAAGAAGGATATTTTCTGCTCGACCGTCACATCGCGCGCATGATGGACTCGGCGGAGTATTTTGGATTTACTGCAAGTGTAGGTCGGGCTTTCAGCCTGACAAATTCTGGAACTCAGTCACATGGCGGGTTACAAACCCGCCCTACGGATATCGAAAGTTTTTTGAGCGAACTTGTATCCGATGCAGACTCGCCCAAGCGGGTGAAAATTTTGATGAATGTACAGGGGGAACTATCCGGCGAAGTCCGCGATTTTCAACCGGTGGATAAAGTTTTCAATATCTGCCTTGCCAATCAGCCCGTGGATTCGAACAATCGATTTCTCTTCCACAAAACCACAAATCGGGACGTATACGAGCAAGCCATGATCGAAGGATATGATGATGTTTTACTCTTCAATGAGAACGACGAACTGACCGAATTCACCATCGGCAATCTGGTCGTAAACATAGACGGCGAGTTGCTCACACCGCCCATTGAGTGCGGTCTGCTGGCTGGCACGTTCCGCGCTGAACTGCTTGCTTCGGGGGAGATCAAGGAACGAGTGATATCAGTATCAGACTTGGGGAAGTGCGAAGCGGTCTTTCTCGTCAACTCGCTGCGGAAATGGGTGAAGGTCGATCACGGCGGCGCGCTCAAGGCGCAACGGAAACCGATGTCTTCATAGGCATCATCCAGCCCGTACCACAGGCGGTAGGCGCCGCGCCCGAACCCGAACAACATGCTCCACGAACCGCCGCGGACACCGCGGTAATCCGTCAGCGACGGGTCGACGCCTTGCGGATTTTCGCGCGGCGAAATAGCGTAATAATTCGTCACGGTCGTGGTCAGCGGGTCCACTTCGAGGAAGGCATCATGCACCCACTCCCAGACGTTGCCGCCCATATCGAGCGCACCGTAAGGACTGGCTCCAGCGGGAAAACTGCCCGCGGGCGCAGTGCGGACAAAGCCATCACAGCCTTCGGGCGTGTTCGGCATGATGGATGCATCCAATTCAAGTTCGTCGTCGAAGTTGCCCATCGCGCAATCGTATTCATTCCCCCACGGATGGATGCGCTGTTCGTTCAGCGCCGCATCCCAAATGGCGGCTTTCTCCCACTCCGCTTCGGTCGGCAGGCGGCGCCCCGCCCATGTGCAATACTCCATCGCCTTCACCCATGAAACGAACACCACAGGATGATCCGCCAACTCGGGGTCGTCGAATTGCACGCGCGAATACGGCGGCTCGCACTTCCCTTTCCTGACACACTCCCGATACATGGCGTTGGTCACTTCGGTCTGGTCGATCCAATACGCATCGAGATAGACCTCGTGCCGGGGCTGCTCGTCGGTCAGACCTTTTTCACTCCCCATCAAAAAATCCCCCGCGGGGACGTACACCATCGTCATCCCGTCCACAGGCGAGACGAGAACGCTTCCGATCTCAGGCGGAGGCTGGTCAGTCGTCCCCAAAGCGGCACAACCGACCAACCCTGCCGCGAAAAAAGCAAGGGCAAACGCGAGAATGCCCTTCGGCATGACTTATGTATCCTCCAAGCGGAGGTTGACGTTCATGGTCCCATCGCCCAAGTCCACGCCCTGAATGACGACTGCCTGTCCACTCGGGTCGCCGTCGAAGACCATGCTGAAGACGCCCTCCGAAACGACCGTCAGCAACTGGCGTTCGGTGTAACCCATGTCGCCGTACACGCCGCGATAGAACTCCATCACCTCGTCGAGGCTGAGGCTGGTCTGGTAGTTGACCGTCCCGGAGACGCTCATGACATTCTTGGAATCATCCGGCAGGGGGAAGTCCGATTCGCCGCCGAAGGAAAATTCAAAATCATCCGCGGATTCGTCATCGTCCGATCCGTCCGCGGGCGGCACAGCCGGGTTTTCATCCATGCCATCCAAAGGCGGCGGCAGTTCCACGGCATCGCTGTCTCCACCGCCCGCCAGCGCCTGGCACGCCAGCGATGCCAGCAGCAACACCGCGATCGCGATCAACACATTGAACTTTTTCATTGGCACACTCTCCTCGTATAAAGTTTTGGTGAGTATACCCATAAGCGCGGACACTACGATCTCGCGGCGCGCGTTTTTTCAACACTGCAAAACAAAAAAGAAAAGGCTCTCTTTCGAGAGCCTTAGGCTGGGGATCAAGGATTCGAACCTCAATTTTCACGTCCAGAGCGTGACGTGCTGCCGTTGCACCAATCCCCAGTGACCGAAGAGCTGTCCTTCCAAGAAGAAACATGCATCGACGGGTTTTCAGCGGGCAGTATTTTATCACGCCCATCCGCTTTGCGCAAGGAAGAAGCATAACACTTTTATACCATAAGAAATATTCCCTTTTTTACTTAAAAAATCGGATATGTTTTTTTTTAATGTTACAATTAAAATAACATTAATCGCTCTGCCGCCTTGCAGATGCAGTTCCGTGCGGGGATATCGCAGAAACAGGCGGAGTTTCATTAATGATCGAACGGCAGGCAATCCATTTATTCCTTATAAATCGGCTGACCACCGAAGGAGGCAGAGAGAAACAAAAAACATAATTTCCCTTTCATTCATCTCACATAAATTATTTCAGGAGACCCTCATGAAAAAAATTGTTTGGCGTATCGTTAATATCATGCTCGTGTTCGCGATCGGTGCATGGGCGTTTGCCAGCACGAGCGGACCGGCGCAGGAGACCGCGGTGCGTGAGCGGGCGGTCTTTGCGGCTGCCTATGCCCAGAACCCGCCGGAGCCGGGTGTCCCCTCCGGCGGTGAGTTCACGGTCGAACCCGTGGCTGTTGAACTCAGCAAAGTCGAGTACGAACCCGTCCCCTCCATGTATGACCGCTGGCTGGCTGGCGAACTCGACTTGGATGAAAATGAATACCGGGTGGGTCCGGCTGAGTTTCGGGAGATGCAGGAAGCGGCGATGAACATGCCGCCGGCTGAGGTACCTGAAGGGGTCGAGATCTTCGATGACACCGGCGCAGACGCATCCGCCCCCGAAATGAACGCCCTGACCCTGCTCAGCGGGTTTACGGCGCTGGACCGCACCAATTGCTGCAGTTCCGGTGCGAGCGTCCCGCCCGATTCCGACTTGGCGGCTGGACCCAGCCACCTGATCGCGGTCGAGAACTCTGCTTTCATCATTTACAACAAAGCCGGCGCCGTGCTGAGTGGTCCGACTTTGTTCGATAACTTCCTTTCCACGCTCGGCGCTTCCGGCACATTCGACCCGACCGTGCTGTATGATGACGAAGTGGGACGCTTTGTAATGGGCATTGAGGACGGCGCCAACTTCTTCCTGATGGTGACCCAGGGTGCCGACCCGACAGGGTTATGGTGGATATACAAGTTCGATGCCCGCTTCTACGGCAACGAGTTCTTCGATTACCCGCATATCGGCATCGGCGACCATGCCATCTTCATGGGCGCCAACATGTTCGGCGGCAGTGTTCCCGGCGGGTTCGAGGGGCGCATCTATGCCATGGACAAGAACGCCGCCTATGCCGGCGGGACCATGAACGTGCGTACCTACAGCACCGGGATCAATGGCGGCACACCGCAGCCACTCAACCTGACCGGCTTCACACAGAAGCATGTGCAAGTGCCGTTCAACACCCACTACTTCATCACCGATCCCTATGATGGCACCACCGCCCAACTCTGGGCGTGGCCCAACGCGCTTGGAGCCGGCGCCCCCAGTGTCGTGAAAACCTATTCCATGGTTGCGGGCGGTCCGCCTCTCACTGTTTCCCAGCTCGGCAGCGCGAATCAGATCCAAGCGAATGACTGGCGCTTCCGCAGTTTTGAATACCGCAACGGCTATGCCTATGTGGCAGATTCCGTTTCCTTCAATAGCGGCGACGGAACCCGCAACTGGGCGCGCACAGCGCGCATCAATCTTGCCGCGGCAGGCTTCCCGATGTCGAACCAGGTCTTATACGGGGGCGGCGCAGGCTTGCATTTCACCTTCCCCGACATCACCGCCAACATGTGTGACGACACCGCTGTCGGCTACGGGCGCGGCGGGGCAAGCATCTACCATGGCATGGGCGTTCTTGGAAAAGATCACACGGGAGCCACCCCCAATTTCATCAACGTCAAAGATGGTGAAACGTCATATTCATCCTTCGACACACCTCCCTATCGCTGGGGCGATTACAGCGGCATGGCGATCGACCCGAATGGCAAGACCTTCTGGTTCATGGGTGAATATGCCAAGAACGGCATCTCCAGCCCGAACTACGGCAACTACATCGCCTCCTTCAACTTCCCGGACTGCACCCTGCGCACCTTCATGGATGTAGCGCCGAACGCCTCCGGCTTCGCCCACATTGAATCCATTTACGCCGCCGGCATCACCGGCGGGTGTACCACAAATCCGCTCAAATACTGCCCAAGCAATACCGTCACCCGCGGACAGATGGCGGTCTTCATCCTGCGCGGAAAATATGGCGGCGGTTACACTCCGCCCGCCGTGGGAGGCAGCACCGGCTTTGCCGATGTGCCAATCTCGCATCCGTTTGCCGCATGGATCAAGCAGTTGGCGGCGGAGAACATCACCGGCGGCTGCGGCGGCGGCAACTACTGCCCTGACAGCCCCGTCACCCGCGCACAAATGGCGATCTTCCTGCTGAGAGGCAAGTATGGCGGCGGCTACACCCCGCCCGCCGTCGGTGGCACCACGGGCTTTGCCGATGTTCCCACCAGCCACTCCGCAGCGGCATGGATCAAACAATTTGCATCGGAAGGCATCACCGGCGGCTGTGGCGGCGGTAACTACTGCCCCAACACTTCCGTCACCCGCGCACAGATGGCGATCTTCCTGCAACGTACGTTCAGTTTGCCATTGCCGTAAGTGTATACCCATTAATACCGGCGGCGGGACCATGTGTCCCGCCGCCTTTTTTTATTTCCCCGATCCATGTCCGCCCCGCCTCATTCCAACGGGACGATTGGTACCAACGTACCCTGCGCGAATCCATCCCTTTGAAACGATGTTTTGTATAATCGGCGAGTTCATTTATAAAAACGTTCATCAAAGGAGCATTATCTATATGAAATTCTTTCCACGTGTTACGAATTTATTGCTGGCATTCGCCCTCGCGCTCGGCGCACTGACCGTTGCGCCGGTCAACTCCGTCCGCGCCGGCACACTGACCGTCACGAACACGAACGACAGCGGAGCAGGCTCCCTGCGGCAGGCGATCGCAGACGCGGTCAGCGGCGATACCATCGACGCGACCGGCATCAGCGGGACCATTACGCTTGCCAGCCAATTATCGATAACCAAGAACCTGACCATCACCGGTCCCGGTTCCGATGTGCTGACGGTCAGCGGAAACAACGCCGTACGTGTGTTCGACATCCAAAATAATCTCACCGTCTCCATCACCGGTCTCACGGTCGCGAACGGGCAGGTCGTAAATTCCTACGGTGCGGGCATCTGGTCGCGCGGCATCCTGACCTTGAACGACGTCAATGTCATCAACAACACGATCATCGAAGGCATAGCTTCCTTCGTTCGCGGAGGCGGTATTCACATCAGTGACGGTGCATCCCTGATCATGACGAACGGCATCGTCAGCGGCAATACCGCCGTTCAGAACGGCGGCGGCATCCATGTTGGTTTCAACGGCGGAGTCTCGCTCGATAACGTTGTGATCCACAACAATCATCTTTCTAATCCAAATGGCATGGGCGGCGGGCTTTCCATCCGCGAAAACACCACGGCGATCCTGAACAGAGTGACGATCACAAACAATTCCGCCCCGTATGGCGGCGGCGGACTATACTCGGACACATCGCTCAACCTCACCAACAGTGTCATCGCCAATAATTACACCTTGTCCGATGCTGCCAATGGAAATGGGGGCGGTATATACATCTCCGGCAGTGCAACATCAACCTTGAGCAATGTGACCATCAGCGGAAACTGGACGGACAATATCTTCAACACCTCCATCGGCGCCGGTATCGCGGTCTACCAACCAGCAACGCTCAGCCTAAACAACGTCACCGTTGCGAACAACACATCCGAAGGGCGCAGCGGCGGAATCTATGTGCAAAATGG
Organism: Anaerolineales bacterium; assembly: GCA_023382595.1. Classification (GTDB taxonomy): domain Bacteria; phylum Chloroflexota; class Anaerolineae; order Anaerolineales; family Villigracilaceae; genus Villigracilis. Next base: position 171,340 of record JAHDWB010000002.1, read on the forward strand.
TGTCACCCTCAACATCGGGAATTCCATCATCGGCGGAAATACCGCCAGCAATCATACGGAACACGACTGCTCCGGCACGTTGAACTCGCTGGGGCACAACCTGATCGAGGACACAACGGGCTGTACCGTCAACGGAGATGCAACCGGCAACCTGACCGCCATTGATCCAAAACTGGCGCCTCTGGCTGATTATGGCGGTCCCACCATGACCCAAGCCCTGCAGTTCGACTCCCCTGCCGTGGACGCGGGCAAGAACGCCACCTGCGCCATTGCCGACCAGCGCGGCGTGTCACGCCCGATAGACGGAAATAACGACGCCACTGCCGCCTGCGATATGGGCGCATATGAATTCGAACCCGAAACGACGCCGCCCGCTGTGGTTTCCATTGTCCGCGCCGGAGCCAACCCGGCTTTTTCCGACAGCGTGGAATTTACGGTCACCTTTTCCGAACCCGTTGTGGATGTGGACATCAATGACTTCTCCCTCGATGCCAGCGGCATCACCGGTGCATCCGTGACCGATGTGACCGGCTCGGGGGATGCCCGCGCAGTGATCGTTGACACAGGCAGCGGAAACGGTACCATCCAACTCGACATGCCGGATACGGCAGATATATCCGATCTAAGCGGGAATCAGATAAACGGCCTGCCATTTGCAGGTGAAGAATACACGATCTTAAAGACGCCCACCTTTGCCGATGTGCCCTTCAATCACTCCGCCTGGCAGTACATCGAAGCCATCTACAATGCCGGCATCACCGGCGGATGTACCACCACTCCGCTCAACTACTGCCCCAACAACACCGTCACCCGTGCCCAGATGGCGATCTTCCTCCTGCGCGGCATTCACGGCTCGTCCTACACCCCGCCCGCCGTGGGCGACGGCACCGGCTTCAATGACGTCCCCACCACCCATTCCGCGGCGGCATGGATCAAGCAGTTGGCGGCGGAAGGCATCACCGGCGGCTGCGGGAATGGCAACTACTGTCCGAACCAGGCGGTCACCCGCGCCCAGATGGCGATCTTCCTGTTGAGAGCCAAGTATGGGGATGACTACGTCCCGCCTGCCGTGGGAGGCTCATCCGGTTTCAATGATGTGCCTGCAGGGAGCTCGACCGCGCCGTGGATCAAGCAGTTGGCGGCGGAAAACATCACCGGCGGCTGTGGCGGCGGGAACTACTGTCCCAATAACCCGGTCACCCGCGCCCAGATGGCGATCTTCCTGCAACGCACCTTCAATCTGCCGCTGCCGTAATACAAAGCAAGACGGACAATATCCTGCTATTCACCCGGCAGAATGGCAGAAACAATCTTCATGAACAAACGGCTCGGAGAATAAAGTCCCCGAGCCGTTTGATTTTTTGGGATAGCGGCACCCATCCGAACCCGCAAATTTGAACAAACAATAGCCAAATCATCATCCCTCAGTTAAAATAGCCGCACTCTCCATACTTGGGCGGGAGATCTGCGAGGGTGGCACAAGGGATTCTCCCTGTTACAAGCAAGAAATGCATCGAACAAAAAGATTTTCAGAGGAAAAGGGTTCTCGTTCCAATACACATTACTCATGAGGAGAGTACATGAAAACCCTGAAACACATCAGCTATTCGTTCGGTAATTTTGCAAACACCATTGCCTATCAGGTGTTCGGCAACCGCATTAACTTCTATTACGTTGATGTTCTTGGATTGAATGCAAGCCTGGCGGGAATTTTATGGAGCATTTACGGCTTGTGGAATGCAGTCAACGACCCGCTGATGGGGCAGGTCTCCGACAGGACGCGCTCGCGTTTTGGGCGGCGCGTGCCCTACGTAGCGTTCGGCGCAATACCACTGGGACTATCGTTCTTCTTCCTGTGGACACCGCCGAGTCAAAGTCCCTGGGTGCTGGCAGCGTACTTCCTGATGATCCTGTTCATCTTCGATACCATCTACAGCCTGACACTCATTGCCTACAACTCGCTCTTTACGGAAGTCGCCCCCACACCGCGCGACCGCATCGATCTTTCAGTGGTGCGCGAGATCCTCGCCACGGTCGCTTTGCTGGCGGCGTTCATCCTTGCGCCCATCCTTGCAGAACAGGTCGGCTACATCACGATGGGCGCGATCATGGGGACGCTCATCGCGGCGGGCTATTTGATCGCCATGATCGGCGTAAAAGAAAAACCGATCGACGAAGCGAAAGAGCAGGCGCTTGGTTTGCGCGCATCGCTCAAGATCGTACTGGCAAACCAGCCCTTTCGCTGGTTCCTCGGCGCGAACATCGCCAAGGAATACATCTGGCTGCTGCTCGCCGCCATGCTCCCGTTCTGGCGCAAGTACGCGCTCGACATCCAGGGTGAAGTGGAAGTGTTCGGCATGAACCTCGGACCGGGTGACGCGGAAGCCGTCCTGCTCGGTCTGCCGATCCTGCTGACGATTCCCTTCGTGATGATCTGGCGTCCGGTCGTCCGCAAACTCGGCTATCGCAAAACATGGATTCTTGGCGCATTCGCCTTCATCCCGGGCTTGATCGCCGTCACCTTCGCCTCGGACTTCTACTCCGGCTTGCTCGGCACCATGCTGGTCATCCCCGGGCTCGCCAACTCGATGATCATGCCCTTCCCAGTCATCTCCGAGATCATTGACAACGACGCCGAGCAGCATGGAGGGTATCGCCGCGAAGGCATCTTCTTCGGCATGAACGGCGGAATCACAAAGCTGGCATTCTCGGCGCAGGGCATCCTGTTCGCCATCGTCACCGCCTCGACAGGTTTCGCAGAGGGCAGTGACGTGCAGACCGAATCTGCGATCTGGGGCATCCGTTTCCTGATCGGCATCACACCCATTATTGCCGCACTGATCGTCGCCTTTTGCATGTGGAAATATCCGCTCGGACGGGAACATCACAACTAATCCCTTATGGCATCCCGCATTCGCGCAATCCTAAACCTGCAACCCGGCGAAGAAAAGAACGTCTTCCTGATGGTCGTCCAGTATTTTTTCATGGGCGCCGCCATGCTGTTCGTGCAGTCCGCTTCGCTGGCGTTGTTCTTCACCGCCTGGGATTCCACCGCGATGCCGTATATCTACCTCGGCATTGCGATCATCGTCTCCACCATCACCGCCTCGTTCCTTAAAATATCCGAGCGCACCTCGCTGGCGCGCTTCCTCGTCCTGTGCCTGCTTTTTCTTTTGGCAGGCAGCATCGCCCTCCGCATCGGGCTGTCATTGACTGCCTCCAAGTGGCTGATGCTGGCATTGCCCATCTGGTCGCAGACGCTCGTCAACATCTGCATGACCGCCTTCTGGACTCTCGCAGGTAACATCTTTGACGTGCGGCAAGGCAAGCGCATCTTCGGGTTGATGAACGCAGGGTCGTGGCTGGCGTATGTGGTCATGGGTCCGTTCACCACGCCGCTGGTCAACGCGCTCGGCACCGAGAACCTGTATCTGGTCATCGCCGCGTGTCTGTTCCTTGCGTTCGTCTTTCAGCAGACCATCGTCCGCGCCAATCCCGGCACCTCCGCCCGCCCGGAAATCCTCGACGACGAGACTCAAAAAACCTCCACTACACAACTGTTCCGCAACCGCTACATCCTGCTGATCTTCGCGCTCATCACATTTTGGCGCGTCTCCTACTTCATCCTCGACAACGTCTTCTATGACCGCGCCGCCCTGCAATTCCCATCGGCAGATGAATTGGCGGGCTTCATCGGCGGATTCTTCGGCTTGGTGGGATTGCTCGGATTCATCACTGACACCTTTTTGACAGGACGCATCGTCTCACGCTTCGGCTTGCGTGCCGGACTCCTAACCACTCCCACGCTGACGGTTCTCAGCATAGTGGCATTGGCGCTCACCGGCACAATCGATCCCACACTGGTCACGTTACTCTTCTGGCTGTCCGTTGCAGGGAAGTTCACCAACGAAGGCTTGGGCTTCTCGCTCGACCAGACTGCAACCAATGTCCTATACCAACCAATTCAAAAGATCCGCACCCGCGCCCAGACCTTCACTGAAGGAATCGTCCAGCCGCTTGCCATTGGTCTCGCAGGCGGATTGCTGCTGTTGTTCAACACCATCCTGAAATTCAACGTCATTCAGTTAACCTACATCTACTTGATCGCCGCCGCCGGATGGATCGCGGTCGCCGTCGCGCTCATCCGCGCCTACCCCATCGCGCTGACCGAAGCCCTGCACAAGCGGCGTTTCGGCGACAAGGGCATCCTGCTGACGGACATGGCGAGCATCGAGATCATTCAAAAAGCGTTCAAAAGTCCGCATCCCACCGAAGTTTTATACGCGCTCGACCTGCTGGAGCGAAGCGAAAGCAAAACGCTGCCAGACGATCTGATCGGCTTGATCGATTCACCGCTGGCGGAAGTCCGTAAAAACGTGATGAAACGCATCGAACGCCTGAGAATCGTGGATGCCCTCCCCATCATACAAAAGCGATTGAAAATGGAAGATGACCCCACCGTGCGCGAAGCCGCCGCCCGCACACTGACCGTTTTAGGTGAAGACAAGAACGCATCCCTGGAGTTACTGAACGATGCCGATGCATTCATCCAACGCGGGGCGCTGATCGGGTTGCTGAAGTCCCAGCCGCTGGATGAAATTCCTGATGCGGCGGAACGTTTGAATAGATCGATCAGATCGCGGAAGGCGGAAGATCATACCGAAGCCGCGCAATTGATCGCGGAAGCCGCCAACCCCGCGCTCGGCGAAATGCTCCTGCCGCTTCTGCGAGAAGAAAATATCACCGCCAAAAATGCCGCCCTGCGTGCCGCAGCAAAAACCAGAAATCCTGTCATTTATCGGGATGTCATCCCCGCATTGGGTTCGCCACAGACGAGAAGCCTGGCATTTAGCGCCTTGACGGCAGGCGGGAACGAGGCATTGCCCGAGATCATCAGATCGCTGGAGGACGAGTCCCTGCACCGCCGCATCCATCTGCGGCTGATCCGCGCCTGCTCGAACGTCAAGAGCGAGGCGGCGATCCGCGTGTTGGAGGGATTGATCCCACACCGCAACGCGAACATCCGATCACGGGCGTTGACCGCCCTGCGCGATTGCCGATTCCAGCCCGGGGGAGAATCGCTTCACCGGATCGAGGGGCAGGTTGAGGCGGAGTTCCGACGCGCAGCTTGGTTATTGGCATGCTTCCACGATCTGGACAAATCTTCCAAAACGGAAGCAGTTAGCCGGGCGGCAGATCAGGACATCGAGGAGACCATCCAGCGCCTGTTCCTGTTGTTCTGGTTCATGTATCCGCCGCAATCCATCATGCGGGCGCAAAAAGCCATCAAACGGCGGGACGCGAACCGCAGGTCGTATGCCATCGAGGTTGTGGATGCCACGCTATCGAAGGCACATAAAACGCCGTTCATCGCCCTGCTGGAAAGCCTGCCCGCAAAGGAACGGCTCGAACGGATGGGCATGGCGTACAAACAATTGGCATATCCGCCCGCCGCACGACTGGTGGATATTTTGGAGAACGACCTGGCAAAGGACAATCCCTGGCTGGTGGCAACCGCCATCGAAGCCGCGAATGACTTTGGCATTTTGGCGCAAGATGACAATCTTCAGATGCTGTCGAAGTCGAGCGAGTCATTGGTGATTCGCATGGTCAACCAGATCAATTCGGAGGAAATGATGTTAACCACCGTGGAACGCGTGATCATTTTAAAATCCTTGAGCATGTTCGCAGATACGCCCGATGAGGCGCTCGCTGAACTTGCGGATTTGTTGCAGGAAGTGGAAGTCCAGCCCGGCGAGACCATCGTAAAGCAGGGAGACGCAGGCGACAGCATGTATATCGTTGTAAACGGCAAAGTGGATGTGATGGACGGCAACAAAGTCCTGAATCAACTCGGCGCGCGGACGGTCTTCGGCGAACTCTCGTTATTGGATTCGTCCCCGCGTACCGCCACCATCCGCGCCGTGGAGGATACGACGCTTCTTCGGCTTGACCAGACGCCTTTTTACGAAATCATGAGCGATTACGTGGAAGTGGCGATGGGTACGATCCAAATGCTGACCCGCAACCTGCGCGCACGCACCAGCGATGTGGTGGAGTTGAATAGGATGCTGGGGGAGTGAGTGGCAAATATATTTAACAGAGAGCAATGAATAAAAGGTGAAAAGAGGTCACATGCACATCCCGCAAACTGGTTTATCCAAACAGGAGATCCTTACCACGCTACGAGCCTTCAAATCCCGCGACATGGATTGGAAGGCGGGCAAGGTTTTTTGCTACGTCTACAACCCGGGTGATGATCCAGCCGAAGTCACGAAGGAAGCGTATCTCGAATTCCTGACCGAGAACGGGCTCGACCCGACGGTCTTTCCATCCATGCTGAAACTCGAAACGGACGTGGTACGCATGGTGGTCAATCTCCTGCGCGGCGACGCAAATGCTGTCGGGCATCTCACCTCGGGCGGGACGGAGAGCATTATGCTCGCTGTGAAAACCGCACGCGACAAAGCCCGCGCCGAAAAGCCGCACATCAAAGAGCCTGAGATGGTATTACCCAAAACAGCGCACGCCGCGTTCCACAAAGCCGCACATTACCTGAGCGTCAAGCCCGTCGTCGTGGACATTGACCCGCAGACCTTCAAAGTCCGCGCGGAAGATATGGAGAAAGCCATTACCGAGAACACGATCCTGTTGGTCGCATCCGCGCCGAGTTATTCGCAGGGTGTCATTGACCCCATCACAGAGATCGGCGCAATTGCGCAAAAACATAACCTGCTCTTCCACGTGGACGCCTGTGTCGGCGGCGTTCATCTCTCGTTCATGCGCAAGATGGGATACGACATACCTGGTTTCGATTTCACAGTCCCCGGCGTCACGTCCATTTCTACCGACCTGCACAAATATGGGTATGCGGCGAAGGGCTGTTCGGTCATCATGTACCGCAGCAGGGACATCCGCAAATATCAGATCTTCGCCTGCACCGACACAACCGCCTACACACTCATCAATCCCACCATGCTGAGCACAAAAAGCGGCGGTCCGTATGCGGGCGCATGGGCAGTGTTGAATTTTCTCGGCGAAGAAGGCTACACCCGCATCATCCAAACCGTGCAGGACGCCACACAAAAACTGATGGACGGCATTAACGCCATACCTGAACTGCGCGTGCTGGGAGAGCCGGCGATGAGCATGTTCTCCTTCGCATCGGATTCGCTCAACGTCTATCAACTCGCGGATGAGATGGGCAAACGCAGTTGGTATTTACAAGGACAGTTCTCCACGCCTCTGACTCCCCGCAACCTGCACATCTCCATCAGCTTCGGCAACGCCCACAGCGTGGACTCCCTGCTGGCAGACCTGCGTGAGTGTGTTAAGATCGTCAAAGCCAAAGAGCCGATCGATTCAGACGCGATACGGCAGATGGTCGGGATGGCGATTCAAAGTCCGGACCCCGAGGCGGCATTCGGTCAACTTGCCGCATCCGCCGGGCTGACGGGCACCGACCTTCCCCGCGAAATGTCGTTCATCAACGAAGTCATGGATGCATTGCCAGATGAGATCTGCAATATGTTTTTGATAAACTATTTCAATGATCTATATGTATAGGAGAAAAAATGGATAAAATCCCCGCGCTCGAAGCAAGCCTCGTGGAGGAATTTGTCGGCAACGCACATGGGAATTTTGCGCGCGTGAAGGAACTGCTCGAACAACATCCGAGCCTTGTCAATGCCGCATGGGACTGGGGCGGCGGCGATTTTGAATCCGCGCTGGGGGCGGCTTCGCACATGGGGAACAAACAGATCGCGAATTACCTGCTCGAACACGGTGCGCGGTTGGATATTTTCGCCGCCGCCATGCTCGGCAAATTGGACGTGGTCAAAGCCGCGCTGACCGCCTACCCCGATGCCATTGACACTCTTGGTCCACACGGCATTCCGCTCATCACGCACGCTGAAGCAGGCGGTGAAGATGCAAAAGCCGTATTGGAGTATTTAGATTCGCTGGAGTAGTTGTTTTACGGGGCGCGGACTTCAATCCGCAATTCTAAAGCAGACTAAAATCTGCCTCCGATCATAACAGGAGCCATCCATGGAACAAAAATCAGGCGCGCAGATCAGCCGGAAGGCTTTCATCCAATCCGTTCTCATCCTGTTGGCATTGATGGTCGTTGCCGGAATTCTGACGCGCGTCATCCCTGCAGGCGAATATCAGCGCGTCGAAGTGGACGGGCGCGAGACCATCGTCCCTGATTCGTTCGCCTTCACCGCCCGCCCCGACTATCCCACCTGGCGCTGGTTCATCGCCCCGCTCGAAGTGCTGACGGGTCCCGACAGCCTGACCATCATTGTCATCGCTGTCTTCATTCTCATGGTCGGCGTGGCGTTCGCCATCATGGACAAAAGCGGGATCCTCAAATCCGCATTGGCGCGCATCGTCAAGCGCTTCGAGAATCAGAAATACATACTTTTGCTCGTCATCTCCTTTTTCTTCATGGCGCTGGGTGCGTTCTTCGGTATCTTCGAAGAGGTCGTGCCGCTTGTGCCGTTGATGATCGCGCTCTCCTACGCCCTCGGCTGGGACACGCTGACGGGCTTGGGTATGTCCATCCTTGCCACCAATATGGGCTTCTCCGCCGCCATCACCAACCCGTTCACCATCGGCGTGGCACAGGGAATTGCAAAACTGCCCGCTTTTTCGGGTTCGGGCTATCGCATCATTGTCTTTATCTTCTTTTATATTTTGCTGGCGATCTTCCTGACCCGTCATGCAAAAAAAGTGGAGGCGAACGCCAAAGCATCACCCGTATACGAAGAAGAGCAAGCCACCCGCGAAAAGTATGCACACTTCACCGCCGCATCCATCGCGGATGAAAATCCGCGCACCACGCCCGCCATCCTGTTCCTGCTTGCCTGCATGACGCTGATGTTTGTCACCCTGTTCGCCGCGCCATTCGTCCCCGCCATCGGCGACCTTGCGCTGCCCATCGTCGGATTGCTGTTCCTGATCGCGGGCATCGGGTCCGGACTCATCGCAGGCGTGGGAAAAGCCGCATGGTCAGCGGCAGGCGAAGGCTTGGCAGGGATCGCGCCCGCCATCCCATTGATCTTGATGGCAGCAAGCGTCAAATACATCATTGCATCGGGCGGCATCCTTGATACCATTTTGTACAATGCGGCAAATGCTTTTCAAGGTGCCAGCCCCGTTGCCGCCGCATTGCTGATCTATTTCCTCACACTCGGCATCGAGTTCTTCGTCTCCAGCGGCTCGGCAAAAGCCTTCCTGCTCATGCCGATCATGGTTCCGCTCGCGGACCTCGTCGGCGTGACACGCCGAACCGCCGTGCTTGCTTACGTCTTCGGTGATGGCTTCTCCAACCTTGCCTATCCCACCAGCGCTGTCCTGCTTATCTGCCTCGGGCTGACCGCCGTCACTTACCCCAAATGGTTGAAGTGGGTCATGGGCTTATGGATCTGGGTCATCCTTGCTTCGCTCGGTTTCCTTGCCATCGCGGTGATGATCCAGTATGGACCGTTCTAAATGATCGACATCCCTGCGACGTACGAATCCTCGCGCGATAGATTCCGCGCCTCGCTCGCCTCTTTTTCGGACCTCGGGTTTGCCCCTGTTTTAACCAGCATTCCCCTGGCTGACGATTCTGGCTTAACGATCGATATTATCCGCGCAGATGCGACACGCGAAAAACAGAAGGTATTGGTTCTCACCACAGGCTTGCACGGCATCGAAGGGTATGTCGGCGCTGGGATTTTGAAACTCTTTACCGAAGAATACCTGCCGCGCTTCGATCCCGAAACGACAGGTGTTCTGCTTGTTCACCCCATCAATCCATACGGGATGAAACATCGCATGCGCGTCAACAAGAATAACGTGGATTTGAACCGCAATTTCAACGACAACTTCGAGACTATGAAGTCCATTAATCCGCACTACGAATCCATGGATTTTCTGCTCAACCCCGCGCGCGCATTGAAAAGCCCGTTGTATGAAAAATCGGCGTTTTTCTTTAATACGCTACAGGCGCTCCCAAAAGGCGTGAGCCATATCCGCGAAACGGCATTGATGGGACAATACCGCATAAAGGATGGGATGTATTTTGGCGGTTTCGAGATGCAGGAAGAAACACAGGTCATGATGAAGATCCTCGCATCTGTACTTAATGACTACGCGCAAATTGTTTTTTTAGATATTCACACCGGCTACGGTCCGCGCTGGCAAATGACATTGCTGAATCCGCCGTCAGAGAAGAGGACAGCCGCAGAAACAGCAAGCAGGTTCAAGGTCCCGTCTGTGGCGGGCGTGAATCCAGATGAGTTCTATTCCATTAACGGGGATATGGTCGAGTATTTCTGCAAAATGCTCATGGCGAAGCATCCCGAAAAACAATTTTATGCGGGCGCATTCGAGTTTGGCACGTATGGCGACTCGCTCTGGCAGGGCATCCGCAGTTTGCGAACAACGGTTTTGGAAAATATGCTGCGCCATTTCGGCGGGAGTGACGCAGCACGGAAATGGACGCTGCGTGAATACGATGAATTGTTCCTTCCATCCGATCCGAAGTGGCGCGAGAAAGCGGCGCACGATGCGCGCCAGGCGTTCGATGGCATATTTAGTACCGAAGGGTTCTTTGGAATTTAATAATCAACGGCTATACTATAAAAAATCACCAAAGGAGTTGACATGAAGAAAAGAAATCGTTTAATAATCGGGGTGATCGCCTTGTTGCTTTTGGCTTGTGCCTGCCCCGCCACAAGCCTGCCGACATCCAACGCCCAGCCGACGAATCCGCCTTTTATTTACTCCACCTCTGCGGCTCCAACTGCTGAGCCAATTACGGAAATTGGGAATGTGATATTTTCAGATGATTTTAGTGTTACCAGCCCGGAAATGGAAGCATTCTCAGATGAAAACGGCTCCACCGAAACCCGCAACGGCGTCTATGTCGTGCGCGCCATAAGCGACTTGTGGCACTGGGGAAGATCCAATTCGCAGTTCGGTGACACCGTCGTTGAAGTTGATGCGACAATGGCGGTCGGTCCATCCAATAACAATGTCGGTTTTGGTGTGATCTGCCGCTTGAGCGAGCGAGAAGATACGTCCATCGACGGCTACATGTTCGCGATCACTGCGGACGGTTACTACACCATCCGCAGCATCACTTCCAGTTCAATGAGCCCGCTGGTGGATTATGAATTCTCCAGCGCGATCAACCAGGGGAATGCCACGAACCGCATCCGCGCCTCCTGTAATGGGAATCAGTTGAAACTTGAAGTCAACGGCACGGAAATCGCTTCTGCAACGACGATCGCCGACGGCTCCACGTTCGGCAGTATTGCCTTCTCGGCGATCTCCTTTGAGTCCGAGAACCGCACCGCCGAAGTTCACTTCGACAACCTTGTGGTTAGCAGACCGTAGAATTAAAAAAAAACAAAAGGACGCGCCTCGGCGCGTCCTTTTGTTTTAAGTCTTTTGACGGATCTTATAACGTACCCTGGCTGCTTCAAAGATACGATCAAAGAATCCCTTATAGCCATCCCTGTCGTACAGGATCATATAATCGGCAGGACCGTATTCCTTGGGCTGAAGCATAATGGCAGGGTTGGGGTTGATCTCAAGGATGAACAACTCGCCTTTTTCATTCATACGGATGTCGCAGCGCCCATAACCCGCCACCCCCATGGCAAGGTACATGCGGACGGCAGTATCGTGCAGTTTCGCAATGAGATTCGGGTCGGTCACTTCCTTGAAATCGAAGGGGACGTTGTAGTCCCATTTGACGTCCGTATGCCAGAACTCCTCGCCGGGCGGGAAGATCAATTCAGCGGGAGGGTATGCGAACGGCTTCGAAAGGTCGTCGGGGTTATCCACCACGAGTACGTTGTATTCCTTCCCGACAATAAACTCCTCCATGCGTGCCGCGCCAAACTCCGAACAGACGCGTTCGACCTGCTTCAAGACCTGTTCCAGCGTATCCGCGCGGGACTCCTTGAACATGCCTGTGCTGCCATAACTCTTCGGATGCTTGACCATGATGGGATACCGCAAGCTGGAAACGAGACCACGCGCCTCTTCCACGCTCCGAACCTGATAGCCCTTTGCAAATCCGATCCCGTTCGCGTCCGCCACCGCCTGCATTTCCTCCCGTGTCGGGTCGAAGCACCGCGACTCCGCGCCCGTGAACAGCAGGTTTAACTCCTCCAACGCCTGAACGACTTCGATGCCATGGTAGCCCCAGTCATCGTCCTCCATGTCCTCGAATTCATAGCCTTCACAGATGTTAAGGAAGATATCGTATTTTCCGCTCCCCGCCAACGCACGGATATTTTCCTTGACTGGCGCGAGCATGGTCACCATTTCCCACTCGTAGCCGTCCATAAAAGGGGCAGGATTAAAATCCTCGATTTCTTCATCAGAGAGAATACAGACGCGCATGAGACCTCCAGTTTTTGGTTGGCTGCATTATCCCGTTAAAACCGGAATACAGGATAATTTTTAAGAAATGCCGGCGTCATTTTGTCTCTGTCACCTTGCGGATGCTGCGCGGCGCTTCAGTATCATAACCTTTTGCGCGGGTGAGGTGATAGGCGAATAACTGCGCAGGCAGGATGCAGATCAACGGCGAAAGCCACTCGGGAACATCGGCAGGAACCGACAGCGGAACCTGCGCCAATTTGAGCGCTCGCCTGTCATTGGATATGACGACTAGTTCGGCAGAAATGTCCGAGCGCAGGCGTTTGAGCATCTCCAGCATGGAGTTGAAGACTTTGCCCCTTGGCGCCACCGCAAAGACGGGGTATCCGCTCTCCATCATTGCGATCGGCCCGTGCGCAAAATCGGCGGAAGAATACGGTTCGGCGATGATATACGTCAGTTCCTTTAATTTGAGCGCCCACTCAAAAGCGGTCGAGTAGTTATAACCACGCCCGAGAACCACGGTCTGGTCGATATAGCGGTAACGCTGCGCCGCAGATTCAACAAAAGCGTTTTGCTCGAGCACAGACTTCATCCAGCGCGGCACATCGCGCAATTCATCCCACGGTCTCATGTTGCCGCTCAATGCCGCCGACAACATCGCAATGGACATCAACTGTGTGGTGTAGGTCTTTGTAGCAGCCACCGCCCGCTCATGACCAGCCTGAATATCAAGGACAAAGTCCGAGGTCCGCGCAAGAGGCGAACGGGGTTCGTTCGTAATGGACAGTGTCAGACACCCCCGTCTCCTGCCCTCCTCCAGTACGCTGACAATGTCCGGCGATTTTCCCGATTGTGAAATGCCGATCACCAACGCGTCCTTCAGGTTCGGAGGCTGCTTGTAAAACGTGAACAAGGATGGCGTAGCCAGCGCAAGCGGAAGTCCGTTCATCGCGCCGAGCAGATAATTTGCATACCTGCCCGCATTATCGGATGTGCCGCGCGCCGCAAGGAACACATAACGGATATCGCGCTTCCGGATCTCCCCTGCGATCCGTTCGACAGATTTTCGCTGCGATGAAAGCAGATTTTCGATCCGTTCAGGTTGTTCGGAGATTTCAGAAAAGAGGGACATGCGTATATTGTACGTCAATTTCCCCCTTGACAAATATTTTAGTCAAGGCTAAAATATTTTTAGTTAAGACTAATTTTTAGAGACACTGGATGATCTTACCAGACGGCACTGTTGGCATATCCTGCTTTTGAATTTCCCACCAAAATGAGAAACCATCATGGCGAAACGAATTACCAAATCCGTTCAAGACTACCTGAAGCGCATCTATGAACTTACGGAAGACGGCTCATCCGCAAGCACCAACGACCTCGCGCGCGAACTAAAGATCAGCGCGCCATCCGTCACCGGCATGGTCAAGAAACTCGCTTCGGCAAAACCTGCCATGGTCGAATATCAGAAGCATCAAGGCGTCACGCTGACCGCGGCAGGAAAACGCGCCGCGCTCGAGGTCATCCGCCATCACCGCCTGCTCGAGACCTGGCTGGTGCAAATGCTTGGATATTCATGGGACGAAGTCCATGAAGAGGCAGAACGTCTGGAGCACGTCATCTCGGAAGATTTCGAGCAGCGCATCGCCGCGGCGCTTGGGCATCCGACCCGCGATCCACATGGTGAACTGATTCCCACCGCCGACCTGAAGATGCCGCTGGATGATTCGACTCCGCTCTCAGCCCTGCGCCCAAACCAGACCGGCACCGTCCAATCCGTCAAAGCCGCAGATACCGAATTTCTCCGTTATCTCGAAGGTTTGGGGCTCATTCCCGGCGCGGAGATCGAGGTCAAGGAATATTCACCTTTCGACCATAACCTGACCGTGAAAGTCGGACACAAAACGACTGTACTGGGCTTGAACATCACAACCAAGATATTCATTGAGGAAGGTTGATACATGGACTTCGCCATTCTCTCAAACAAACTCACCAAATCCTATGGCACGGTGCGAGCCTTGCGAGGTGTGGACCTCGAAGTCCGGAAAGGCGAGATCTTCGGCTTTCTAGGACCCAACGGCGCGGGCAAAACCACCGCCATCCGCTGCATGCTGGATATGATCCGCCCCAGCGGTGGAACATTGCAAGTGCTTGGCGTGGACCCGCAAAAGGATCCGCTGGCGGTTCAGTCACGCGCGGGCTACCTTCCGGGGGAATTCGCCTTCGAAGGCAAACTGACCGTGGAAGGCGCGTTGAAATACCTTGCCAACCTGCGAGGCAACAAACTCGATTGGGGTTATGTCCGTCAGTTGGCGAAAAGGCTTGATCTTGACCTCAAACCGCAGTTCAAGAATCTCTCGAAGGGCAATAAACAAAAGGTCGGCGTAGTGCAAGCCCTGATGCACCGACCCGAATTGCTGTTGCTCGACGAACCGACTTCCGGGCTTGACCCGCTCATGCAGCATGAAGTCTTGAAGATCATCCGTGAGGCACACGCGGATGGAGCGACTGTCTTCTTCTCCTCGCACATCCTGAGCGAGGTGCAGGAAATCGCCGATCGGGTGGGGATCATCCGTCATGGAGTGGTTGTCGAAACTGCCGAGGTGGAGGAACTGATTCGGAAGTCGGTGCGCAGGTTGATGGTCCAGTTTGATGCGCCTGTCGCCGCGGAGACGTTGAGCCGCATCCCGGGCGTCACCATCCTTTCACACGATGACGCATCCATCTCCCTTCAGGTTGAAGGCAAAATGGACGCGTTGGTCAAAGCCCTGGCAGTCTTCCCTGTCAGCGATCTCGAAAGTGAGCGACCTTCGCTCGAGGAAATCTTCATGGCGTATTACGAGGAGAATCAAAATGTGGACTGAGTTCAAGAACGCATTGCGGCGTTCGCGCGGCGCCATCCTCGGCTGGGGGTTGTCACTCGGCGGCTTGGGATTTTTCATGATGGGCTTTTACGACACGCTCGAGGAACAGCGCGAGATGCTGGAACAGCTGATCGCGCAATATCCGCCGGAGTTGATGGCATTCTTCGGCGGCACGGAAAACATCTTCTCACCTGCCGGTTATCTCTCGATGGAATTCTTCTCGCTCATGCCCGTCGTGCTGGGAATCTACGCCGTGCTGGCTGGGAGCAGTTTGATCGTCGGCGATGAGGAAGGCGGTCTGCTCGATCTGGTGATGGCATATCCGATCAGCCGCACATCGTTGTTCGCTGGACGACTGCTGAGTTTCGCAGTTTCGCTCGCGGCGATATTGGGAATCTCCTGGCTGGCTTTCGTGGGCGGGATCGGCACAACGAGCATGGAAGTCGCCGCCGGAGAATTACTTCTCCCCTTCTTCAGCCTGTACGCTGTGCTCTTCCTGTTCGGCGCGATCAGTCTGTTCTTCAGCATGGCTCTGCCTTCGCGCGGGATGGCGGCGATGGCAGGCGGGGTCATCATGGTCGCCAGTTATTTCATCCAGTCGCTTGCGACCATCAATGAAAATCTGGAAAAAGCCGCGAGTTACCTGCCGCTGAAGTATTACCAAAGCGGCTATGCCATCGAAGGGCTGAACGGAAACTGGTTGTTGGGTCTGTTGGGTTTTGGCGTATTGTTCGCTGGTGCAGCCTGGCTGCTCTTCCTGCGGCGGGATATCCGTGTCAGCGGCGAAGGGTCGTGGCGTCTGCCGGTCTTCAGCAAGACAAAATCTTAAAAATCATTTTGAATTAGAGGTGTATCCATGAACGAAAACATTTTTCGAATCCTTGCCGCTGTGATCCTGATCACAGGCATGGCGATCTCCAGTTACTACCGCATCAAAGCGGATAAAGAGTCGGGCGAAAGACTCTCCCGCAAAGCGGACGGCAACGCCCTGATGACGATCATCCGCCTCGGCGGGTTGATGCTGTGGCTGAGTCCGTTTGTATATCTGATCAATCCTGCGTGGATGGCATGGTCGAAGATCGGACTTCCTGAAGCTGTCCGCTGGCTGGGAGTTGGACTCGGCGTCCTTTGTGTAGCTGGCATCTACTGGCTGTTCAGCAGCATCGGAAGCGGCATCACCCCCGTCAGCGCCACACGCAAGGAACACAAACTTGTCACCGATGGGATTTACCGATGGGTGCGGCATCCGTTGTACACGATCGGCTCATCCTTATTCATCTCTTTCGGCATGATGGCGGACAATTGGTTCATCATCATGCTCGGTGTCCTGGCATTCACCGTCATGGCGATCCGCACGCCGAAGGAGGAAGCCAACCTCATCGAAAAGTTCGGTGATGAGTATAGTGAGTACATGAAGCGGACGGGGCGATTCTTTCCCAAGATCTTCCAAACCCCGAAAGACCTGCGCTAATGATCGTCGAACGGACGTCCATTTTCAACGCCAGCCCGGAACGCATCTGGCAGGAAATGCTGACCACCCGCCTGCTGCATTATGTCGCCAGCCCGGTGATCAAGTTCATCCCTGTTCATTCGGAATTACCGAGCATGTGGAAGGAAGGCGAATACCTTGTTGACATGAGGCTGTTCAGTTTCATCCCGTTTGGAAGGCAATCGATTGTGATCACCTCGCCAAGCCAAGCCGAAAAAGAAGGGCATCTCTACGTCATGCTCGACGACGGACGCGGGCAGATCATCCGCCAGTGGCGGCATTTCATCACCGTGGATTCTGCCGAACACGGCAAGGCGAGATACACAGACCGCATCGACCTTCGAGCCGGAATCCTGACACCGTTCATTTGGCTGTTTACTAGTCTCTTTTTCTGGCATCGTCAAAGCCGCTGGAAACGCTTGATCGCCAACGACTTTAACTATCATAAATAGAAATGAGATCCTGATGTTCCTCGAAATCTTTTTCAAGACCTCGTTTTTTGTCGTCTTCTTTAGTTTTGCCTATGTGATGTCGTACTACTCCAAGAAAGCGAAGCCACATGCGAGAGATAGAAGCGAGCGCATCCAAAATCACAACGAAAACGAAGTTCCGCTCCTGCTGAAATTCCGTACCATCTTTGGCATCCCGTTCTATCTCGGCATTCTCGTGTGGACGTTCACTCCACAATGGATGGAATGGTCTTCCATCCCCCTTCCTGTTTGGGCACGCTGGGCGGGATTGGTACTTGGTCTCTTTGCCGTCGTTATTAACGCTTGGAGCCACAAGACCCTCAGCCAAAAACTCGGCGCTGACTTTGACCCCGCATTGCGTCTTCTCAAAGTCCCTGCATTGGTGACCGAAGGACCGTATGCAAAGATGCGGCATCCGATCTATCTTGCATTTTTGCTGATGCAGATCTCGGTTCTCTTCCTCACCTCGAACTGGCTCATCGGCTTCTGCGGACTTGCCATCATTGCTTCAGTCATTGTCATCCGCGTGCCTGAAGAAGAGAAAATACTCATCGAACAGTTCGGTGACGAGTACCGCAATTACATTAAACACTCGGGAAGTTTATTTCCCAAACTCAGATAATTGGAGAAAGACTCATGAAGAAAACCGTTTTAGCAGTTCTTGTGTTTGCACTCCTCCTCAGCGCGTGCGCAACAGAGGCAGACGTCAATTCAAATGGCAAGTTGAACATCGTCACCACCACAGGCATGATCGCGGATATCGCCAAGAATGTCGGCGGCGAGCACGTGGATGTCATCGCCCTGATGGGTCCCGGCGTGGATCCGCATCTCTACAAAGCCAGCGAGGGGGATGTACGCCGCCTGCAAGAGGCAAATCTGATCTTTTACAGCGGTCTGCACCTTGAAGCGCAGTTGGGCGAGGTGCTGGAGAAGATGAACGACTTTGGCATCAGGACCGTCGCAGTGACGGATAAGATCGACCGCGCCATCTTGCTTGCAAACCCGCAGTATCCCGACCAATATGACCCTCATGTCTGGTTCGATGTGACGATGTGGATGAAAGCCGTGGAACAAGTGCGGGAAACATTGTCAGAAACGGATCCCAGCCACAGGTCCGAGTATGAGGCGAATGCGCAAGCGTTCCTTGCCCAACTGGAAGAACTTCATCAATACGTTCTAAGTCAGGCAGGAACCGTGCCACCAGAGAAGCGCGTGATCATCACTGCGCATGATGCGTTCAGTTATTTTGGCAGAGCCTATGGGTTTGAAGTGCGCGGACTGCAAGGGATCAGTACCGAAGCGCAGGCAGGCACGGCAGACGTGCAAGATCTGGCAAGTTTTATCGTTGAAAATCAGATTCCCGCCATCTTCGTTGAGTCATCCGTGCCGCAGAGAAATGTAGAAGCGGTGCAGGCAGCCGTGCAGGCACAGGGCTTCGATGTGCAGATCGGCGGCTCGTTGTTCTCGGATGCGATGGGCAGCGAAGGCACACCCGAAGGCACCTATATCGGCATGGTGCGTCACAACATCGATACGATCGTTGCCGCATTGAAAGGTGAATAAGATGACAGTCAATGCGATCGATGTAACCGACCTGACCATTGCATACAAAGACAAACCTGTGCTGTGGGATGTGGACATGGAAGTGCCTTCGGGCACGCTGATGGCGATCGTTGGTCCGAACGGTGCGGGCAAGACGACGATGATCAAATCCATTCTGGGCTTGATCAAACCCGCCGCGGGACAAGTACTTGTGTATGGAAAACCGTATGTGGAACAGCGCCATCTCGTAGGCTATGTTCCACAACGCGGCAGTGTGGATTGGGACTTCCCCACCAGCGTGCTGGATGTGGTCATGATGGGACGCTATGGCGCACTCGGCTGGCTCAAACGACCGGGCGCTTCGGAACGCGCCGCAGCTTTGGATGCCCTCGACAAAGTCGGGATGAAGTCCTTTGCAGAGCGGCAGATCAGTCAACTCTCCGGCGGGCAGCAACAGCGTGTCTTTTTGGCACGCGCACTCGTGCAGGATGCGCAGTTATATTTCATGGATGAACCCTTCCAGGGCGTGGACGCCACCACCGAACGCGCCATTGTCGCTTTGTTACAGGAATTGCGCTCGGCAGGCAAGACGGTCGTCGTCGTCCATCACGATCTGCAGACCGTGCCCGAATACTTCGACTGGGTCACCATGCTCAACGTGCGCCGCATCGCCTGCGGACCCGTCGGTGAGGTCTTCACCGATGAAAATCTGCGCAAGGCGTATGGTGGCAAGGTCGCCTTCTTGAGCGCGGATGAAAACGGAAAAAATGGAAAGCATTAATACCATCCGCAGATCGAACAGATTTCACCAATATTTCTTATTCTGTAAAATCTGCGGATAAAAAATCTTATGGACATCTCTCAACTTTTCTACGACCTGCTTTTTGATTACACCCTGCGCACGGTGGCGCTTGGCTCGGCGATTCTGGGCATTGTCAGCGGGGCGCTTGGGGCGTTTGCAGTGCTCCGCAAACAAAGCCTGCTCGGTGATGCGATATCCCATGCGGCGTTGCCGGGCATCGTCATCGCCTTTTTACTCACCCGCAGCCGCGAGCCCGTCGTGCTGATGCTTGGCGCGTTGATCGCGGGCTGGCTGGCAACGCTCTTCATGTTGAACGTCATCCGCACCACGCGCATCAAGGACGACAGCGCCCTCGGGCTGGTACTCTCGGTCTTCTTTGGCTTCGGCTTGATGTTATTGACCTTCACCCAAAAACTACCCGATGCCACCCAGGCGGGCTTGGACAAGTTCCTCTTCGGTCAAGCCGCCACTTTATTGCAGCGTGACGTGGTTACGATGGCAATCATCGGCGTGCTGGCGGTTATCTTGCTGATGATCTTTTGGAAGGAATTCAAACTCATCACCTTTGACCCCGAATTTGCAGGGAGTCTCGGCTACCCTGTGCGCTTCCTCGACGTTCTGCTCACCACTTTGCTGGTCGTCGCCATCGTCATCGGTTTGCAGACGGTAGGTGTGGTCTTGATGTCCGCGATGATCGTGGCGCCTGCGGCTGCGGCTCGCCAATGGACGGACAAACTCAAGAACATGGTCATTCTCGGCGGGCTGTTCGGCGCACTGGCTGGCGTGAGCGGAACGCTTATCAGCGGGTCGGCAGAGAGATTACCCACGGGTCCCGTGATCGTTTTGTGCATAAGCGCCATCGTCCTGTTCTCAATGCTATTCGCCACCAATCGCGGTCTGGTCTGGAACTGGCTCCGCAATTTGCAGAACCGACGGAAGCTGCGGGCGCAGGCGGTGCTGGGTGACCTCAATACGCTCGCCATGCAACATCCCAACGAAGAGCGCGGACATTCCTCCGCGGTACTGCGGGCGATGAGCACGAACCCGGATGGCGTGTCACTGGCGTTGCGCCAACTCAAGGAGCGGGGTTATGCTCAGGAATTGTCGAAAGATGCCTGGGCGTTGACTCAAGCCGGGCTGGATGAAGCAGGCAAAGGGTCGGAAAAGGAGGCGGAGTAATGTCCCCCGCACAACTCGAAATCCAACTCATTGCATCCATTGTCGCCGTCGCGTGCGCATTGCCGGGCGTCTTCCTCGTGCTGCGGCGCATGGCAATGATGAGCGACGCCATCAGCCACACAGTGTTGCTCGGCATCGTGCTTGCATTCTTTGCAACCAGGAGCCTTACCTCGCCGCTGCTGCTTGTGGGGGCGGCATTGATGGGCGTCATCACCGTCAGCCTCGTGGAGCTGCTCAACCGCACTCAACTTGTGCGTGAAGATGCCGCCATCGGTTTGGTCTTTCCCGCAATTTTCAGCATCGCAGTCATTTTGATCTCGCGCTTCGCAGGCGATGTTCACCTCGATACCGATGCCGTTCTGCTGGGTGAACTTGCCTTCGCGCCGTTCAACCGCGTAAGGCTTTTTGGTTTGGATTTCGGTCCCGAGGCGATCTACAGCACTGGCGGCATTCTGCTGCTCAATATTATTTTTATCGCGCTGTTCTACAAGGAACTCAAACTTGCCACGTTCGACCCCGCCCTTGCCGCCGCGCTCGGCTTCCTGCCCACCATCATTCATTACGCACTGATGACCCTCGTTTCGCTCACAGCCGTCGGCTCGTTCGATGCCGTCGGCTCGGTGCTCGTGGTCGCGTTCATGATCGCACCGCCCGCCGCCGCCTACTTATTGACCGACCGCCTCTCCCGCATGTTGATCTACTCTGCACTGATCGGCATCCTCTCCGCCCTGAGCGGATACTGGCTCGCTTATTATTTGGATGCATCCATCGCAGGCTCGATGGCAACCATGACAGGCGCTTCATTCCTGACCGTATACCTGCTCGCCCCCGAGCGCGGACTCATCGCCCAAGCCCGGCGCCGCAAAAACCAGCGCATCGAGTTTGCGCTGACCATGCTCACAATGCACATCGCCAATCATACCGCTGCGCAGGAAGCGGAGATCGAGAACGAGGTTATTCACCTGAATGAACATCTCAAATGGACGCCGCAATTCGCCATGGAGGTTGTCGGCATTGCAGAACGCGCAGGCTTGGTGACCCAGAAAGACGGTCTGCTTACGCTCACCGAAAGCGGGTTGGCACGCGCGAGTCAGGAATTCAGCAGTTAATGTTCGCGCAGTCTGGGATTGAGAATACGGTCCAATGTAAAGCCCAGCATGGCAAATGCCAGCGCGGTGATCAATAGCAGCGCAACAGGCTGGACGATCCAGTAGTAGTTGCCGCCAAACCAGGAAACGGTCAGCGCTTCGTAGATCATCTTGCCCCAGGTCGGAATATACGGGTCGCTTACGCCGAGGAATGCCAGCGTTACTTCGAAGAAGACATATCCCGGCACCATGATGACAAACTGCGGGACAAGGATCGGGATCATGCGCGGGACGAGATAATTCATAATGATCCGCCAGTTCCCGGCGCCATATGCCTGGGCGGCTTCAATATAGGGCTGTTCCCTGATCTGAAGGAACGCCGAACGGAACACTTTGATCCCATTGCCGAATATATTGAGCAACACGACGACGCCAAGGATCGCCCAGATACTCTTCGAATACATGATGAACACCATGATCGCCATCGGCAAGACAGGCAGGATCAGGTTAACATCGGAAATGCGCTGGATAACTTCATCCACCCAGCCGCCAAACCAGGCGCCGAACGCGGCGATCAGCATGGAAAGCAGTGTGGTAGCCACCGCCCCGATCAGCCCGAACGCCAGTGCCACCGGCGTCCCCCACAGCAGGGCAAGCGTCAGATCACGGCGCATGTTATCCGTGCCCGCCCAGCCGTGTACCTGACCATACACGACCATACGGGCATCAAAATCGGAATCTTCTTCAAAGGTGAAAGCAAGCAGCCGCAGCGTATAGTTTCCCTTCAACGGCTTGCCGTCCGGGTCGTCCATATCACGGAACAATCTATCGGACAGGGGTTGATCGCCAAACCTGCTCTTTACGCGGGCGTCCTGCAGCACATAAAAACTTGTAGTGGACTGAATGGAAAAACGACCCAAATTCAATTCTTCGCCGTCCGGCTTGATCCAGGTCAGATCGATGAGCGGCTGTTTTTCGCTGTACTGGGACGACATAAAAATGACCATATCCTTTGGATAGGCTCCATAGTCATAGTCGAACGAAAAATTGATATCGATCTGGTTCATATCTTCAGTAAGCGGGCTGGAGACCTTGGTGGACACATCATCCTGCGAGTCCATGACCAGGGTTTCAGGAAGTTTGTCGCGCCGGAAGATATTCGTCCACACAGGAGGCGCCAGACGCGGGTTCTCGATGAACGCCCGTTCTTCGCGCCGCCACATCGCCACAGCCTGATCATACGGAACGAGAATTGCCGTCCCGATGGAAACCGCAATGAGAAACAGGATCAACAAGGAGCTTATCAGCGCGGCGGGGTTGCGAAGGATCATGAGGAAGACCGGAGAGATCCTCTGCCAGAGACTTTCACGCTTCGGTCGGGATGTCGACGAATACGATGTCTCTCCGGGTTCATCCAATGTTTTCTTCTCCCGCGTCGAATGGGCGCCTAACGATACAGGCGCATCCGTTTTTTTGCGCCGCAGCCGGGAAATTATCCCCTGCGATCTGGTAAAGGATGTACGGGTTTGGCTCACAGAACCGATCTGGATGCGCGGATCGAGAATGGCGCTGAGAACATCGAGAATGAACACGGTTATTACAAGCAGGTAGGCAAAACACACAACAATGGCAACCACCATGGGCGTATCGAAGAAGCGCACCGCGCGCAGGAATAATTGCCCGATGCCCTGCCAGTAAAATAATACCTCCAGCGCAATCGCCCCCTGCCAGAGCCCGATCATGGTTAAGGAAAAGTTGGTCAGGATGTACGGCAGGCTGGGACGCAGAATGTGCGTTCGTTCCAGTCTGGAGTTCGGCAAACCCTTGGCGCGCGCCATCTCGACATAGTCTTCGCCGGAATAGATGAGAAAGTAGCTGCGCCAGTAATAGATGGTTTGAAAAATGGCGCTGATGAAGATCGCCAGAAAAGGCAGTACCATGTATCGAGCCAAAAAGGGAAGGTATTCGACCCAATTTTCAGCCATCAATATTTCCACATGTTTGGGGAAAGGCAGGATGCGGAGCTGCGCGGAAAACAGGATGATCAGCCAAATTCCATGCACCCAGGCGGGAACGGATGAAAGAGGCGAAAGGGCAACGATCAAGCGGTCCCAAAAACCGCCGTAGTTGCGTGAGATCCGCATGGAAACTGCCAGGCTTATCAGGAAAACGAGCAAATTCGCGCCGCCTATCAAGATCAAGGTATAGGGCAGTGCAAGTTTGAGAATGGACTGGATGTCGTTGGTTCTGCTTGTAGAGGAAATATAGGTGGTGCTGTAATTGTGGCGGGTGTTTCCAAAATCCAGCGTCAACCCATGTATGAGCCAGTTCCAGGTGCGCAGGAGGAACGGTTCGTGCAAGCCGTAGGATTCCTCCAGTTCCCATCGCATCGCTTCGATCTGCACTTCCCGCTGGTCAAGCGGGACGTCGCGCAGCCAGCCGCCCCGAAGCATCCCAAGGATCGTTTCGTTAATTCTCCCCTCGAAGATCTTGTCAATGTACCCGCCAAAGTTGGCGACCATGATCGTCAGATACAAACCAGCCGCAACCGCGAGGAGCAGCGTGATACTCCGAAACACCATGTAGCTTGCCACACGCTTGATCGTCCGGAATAATGGGCGGGATGGTTTCCCCAGGCGGGCTTCGTCATCATTGATGGGTAGACTATTCAATTCGCAATCCTTTTCAGGTGGGATAAATAAAAAAAATCGACCCAACAAAGCCGGTCAATCTTGAAGGCTCATTATAATGTGAAATGTAAATATGACAATCATCCGGCAAACCGGTGATGCGCAGGAATTGACAAAATCAACTTTTTACACTAATATATGAATAATTGCTCATATATTCAATGATAAAACTCACAGAACTCAAAGCCATCCAGTTAGCCGAACTCTTCAGTTCCCTCAGCGACGCCAGCCGCATCCGCATCATTGCCCTGCTCATGGACGGGGAAATGTCGGTCCGCGCCATTGCTGATGGACTCGGCATGACCGAATCAGCCGTCTCGCATCAACTGCGCGGACTGCGCCAGATGCACCTCGTCCGCGCGCGGAAATCGGGCAGGCAGGTTTTTTACACGCTGGATGACGACCATGTTGCGCGGTTGTTCACCCTGGGATTAGACCATGTTCAACATGGATAATTTGAGAAGATAAATTTTATACAAGATAAGGAAATAAGCCATGCCCCCACGAAGAAAGAGAAAAAAACAACCTTTTCCCCTGCTCCTTTTCATTGGAGGCGGAATCGCATTGCTCATTTTGGCGTTCCTGCTTGCCAATCAAAATGCAGCCACCCCGACACAGACAGCCGCCGGAGACATCCCCTACCCTGAGATCCAACGCGTCTCTCTCGCGGACGCCAGAGCCGCACTTGAATCCGGCACCGCCATCCTGCTGGATGTCCGTTCGGCAGATGCGTTCGCCGGGCAACACATTGCAGGTGCGATCAACATTCCTGTCGCGGAAATTCAAATCCGTCTCAGCGAACTCGACCCAAATGCCTGGATCATCCCCTACTGCACCTGACCGAGCGAAGAATTGAGCGCCCGTGCGGCGTCCACTCTGCTCGAAAACGGTTTTACCAATGTCACTCCTTTACTCGGCGGATTCGCAGCCTGGATCAATGCAGGCTACCCGACTGCACCATAATCAAATAAACATGTTCAATAAAATTCGCTTCATACATATCCTATTGTTCGCAATGCTACTGCTCGCTGCCTGCCAGCCAGCGGAAAAGACGCCCCAGATCGGCATCGAGGCGGAAATGAACGGAGTCCCCTACCGCGTTGTATCTGTAGCCGAACTTCAAACCATGCTGGACGCCAAGGATTTCTTCATGGTCAATGTTCACACGCCTTTCGAAGGGAATATCCCGCAGACCGATCTGCACCTTCCCTACAATGAGATCTCACAAAACCTGGAGCAACTTCCGGCGGAGAAGGATGCGATGATCGTCATCTACTGCTTTACATCGGGCATGGCGAAGCAAGCCATTGCCATATTGGTCGCACAGGGCTATACCAATCTCTGGATGCTGGACGGCGGTACGACCGAATGGCAAGCCGCAGGTCTGACGCTCGAAAAATAAATATGAACCAAATCCAAACCATCGAGATTCCCATTGCAGGCATGGACTGCGCCGAATGCACGCAGCACGTTCAGCACGCCATCGCGGGCGTAACGGGCGTACAAAAAGTGGATGTATTCCTCACGTCTGAAAAAGCCATTGTGCAGTTGAATCCATCGCTTGTAAAAATGATGGACATCCGCGCCGCGATCAAGCATGCGGGGTACTCCGTGGCGCAAGATGATGATGAAAAAACACCCAATGCCATGCTTGCGGATTTTTCGTACCGCATGTTCACCGCGTTTGGACTTGCTTTCGGCGTGGTCATCATCATCGTTGTTCTCGGCGAATGGCTGGGACTGCTCGAAGGCTTAACCGAATTCATCCCCTTCCCTGTTGGCGCCGCGCTGGTGCTGCTCGGCGGCGCGCCGATCTTCTTCAACGTCATCCGCGCAGCATTGAAAAAACAGGTGATCGCGCATACGCTGATGAGCGTTGGCGCGATCGCCGCGCTCGTCGTCGGCGAATGGACAACGGGCATGGTGGTCATCTTCTTCATGCACATCGGCAGCTATACTGAACGTCTCACCGCCGAAGGCGCGCGCCGCGCTGTCAAAGACCTGACAGCAATGGCTCCGCAAATCGCGCGCGTGGAACGCGATGGCGAAGAAAAAGAAATTCCCATCGCAGACGTTGAAATGAACGACATCGTCGTTGTGCGCCCCGGCGAAACGATCCCAGTGGATGGAGAAGTCGTTGCGGGCCACGCGGCAGTGGACCAATCGTCGGTGACGGGAGAGGCGATGCCCGTGGAAGCAGGTGTCGGGTCACAGGTGCGCGGCGCAACCATTCTCAGGCAGGGCACGCTCAAAATCCGCACACAAGCCGTGGGAGCGCAGTCCATGTTCGGGCGCGTCATCAAGATGGTCGAAGAAGCTGAAGCCCACCGTGCGGATGTCCAGCGATTCGCCGACAAATTCAGCGCGTATTACCTGCCCGTCGTGGCAGGCATCGCCGCGCTCACGTTTTTGATCAGCCGCAACGCGCTCGCCACGGCGGCAGTGTTGCTCGTGGCATGTTCCTGCACCATCGCGCTTGCTACGCCCATCGCCATGCTCGCCACCATCGGCTCGAACGCCAAACGCGGCGTGCTCATCAAAGGCGGCAAATATCTTGAAACGCTTGCGCGCGCCGACGTGTTGTTGATCGACAAAACGGGAACGCTGACACTTGGCAAGCCGATCGTGACGGATGTAATTTCATTGAACGGCATGGACGAGAACTCGCTTCTTTCCTATGCCGCATCTGCCGACCGTTACTCCGAGCATCCCCTCGCCGACGCCTTGCGCCGCTCCGCGCAGGAACGCGGCTTGGATTTGCGCGATGCCGCCAACTTCGAATCGCTCACAGGCATTGGCGTCAACGCGGATGTGGACGGCAAAAAAATATCGGTTGGGCGGCATGCGTTGAACGGCTCCCCCACGCCCGCACAGGCAACAGAATTGGAAGCGCACGGCAAGACGGTGTTATTCATTTCGCTGAATGATACCTTGGCAGGTTTCATCGCTGTATCAGACACCCTGCGAAACGAAGTGCCGGAAGCTTTACAGGAGTCCAAACGGCTCGGCATCAAAACGATCGAATTGCTCACCGGCGACAACGAACGCGCAGCGTCTTCCGTTGCGCATTCGCTCAACATTTTGTACCGCGCAGGCTTACTGCCCGAAGACAAGATCCGTATCGTGAAGGAATATCAATCGCAGGGACACATCGTCGTCATGGCGGGCGACGGCATCAACGATGCGCCCGCACTCGCGCAAGCGAACATCGGCATTGCCATGAAGGCAGGCACCGATGTCGCCATCGAAGCCGCCCACATCACCCTCCTGCGCGAAGATTGGATGTTGATCCCGCAAGTTATTGCCGCCGCCCAACGGACAATGCGTGTGGTAAAAGGCAATCTTGGTTTTACCGCCGCGTTCAACATCGTCGGACTCACACTCGCAGCGTTCGGATTCCTTCCGCCCATGCTTGCCGCTGCGCTGCAATCCATACCAGATTTGGGTATTCTTGGAAATTCGGCGCGATTGCTAAAAAAAGCCAATCGATGACAAAGGACAAAAAAGAGACGGCGCGAGCCGTCTCTTTTTTGTTACTCAACTTACGGTTTGGTCTGTTGATTGCGCCAACCGCGTCCCTGCCCCATCATGCCATTGCCGGTTTGGGCGCCCTGCGGACCGGTGCCGTCACAGTCTCCGCTCCCGTTGCCATACATCCCGCCGCGCCCAAAGCCTCGGGACTTCATCCAATCCGCCTGCTCTTGCGTAATAACACCGGCTGCCACCGCGGCATCCAGCGCATTCGCACGGACTTCCTGAAGAAGAGCCGGAACGTCCTCTACGGGGACTCCTTCGGAGACGGCAATGTCGCGCAGGGTTTCACCAGCCGCGAGGCGGGTGTTGACATCGTTCACATTCAGATCCAGCTTCTTCGCGAACTCGGTCACCATGAAGGTGTGCAAGAGATCTTGCCCATCATGCATCCCGCGCCCGCCGGAGGGCGGGTTGGCGCCCTGTGCTGAAACCACACCCACCCCGGCAGCAATCAACGCCATCAAAACCAATGTAACGATCAAAATTGTCTTTTTCATGTATATCTCCTTTTCTTGGCATTACATTCACAGTGTATCCTCCGGTTGTGTGTTTCCTATCAGGATTTTGTGAGAATTGGGCGAAGAAATGGATATCGAGAATTTACGCGTTTGAAAAACCCCAAGCCGTTGATGACAAACACCAAATCGCTGTGTTGGATAAACCGGCAGGCATAAAAAATGCTCCCCGTACGGGGAGCATTTTTTATATTCCTGCGTTGCTCAAAATGGCGGAAGCTTCCGAGAGCAGTTTGGTAAGAGTAGGATACTTCACCTCGAATTGTTCGACCGCTTTTTTCATCCGATCAATGACGGGCAGGGTTTCAGCATCCATCTTTTGCAGAAGCGCATGAATATCCTGGTCAAGTTCATCCAGCAATTTACGCCCTTCCTCGTCCACATGATCGAGGCTCTTAAGTTCAGCACGGACTTTTTCCAACAGATCGTCAAGCTGCTTATCGCTCATGGCAAGCTCCTTTCGTGTGAAATTTTCTCCATCCCTATTGTACAACAGAACCACCCCAGACCGCCTTCAACAACTGCGGCAGGATCTCCCCCGACTTGCCACGAAGGGAAAAATCCGCATCTGGAGTGAGCGGTGTTGGTTCCGCGTTGATCTCAACCACCACGGCTCCATTATCCCGCGCGGCACGCGCCAGCGACGCGGCAGGCTGCACCAATCCCGATGTGCCGATCGAAAAGAAGACCTGACACGCGCGAGCCGCCAGCACAGCCGATTCCAATTCCCCGCGCGGGAGCGCCTCACCAAACCAAACGACGTCTGGTCGCAGCAACCCGTTGCATGATTCACACCTCGGCACGGATTCGCCATCGTCATCCCAGGTTTCGGCGTAGGTCCCGCAATCCGCGCAACGGACGCGCTGGATGTTTCCATGCAGTTCCAATACATTTTTACTGCCCGCAAAACGGTGCAACCCGTCCACATTTTGGGTGATGAGCGTGAACTCCGATACCTTCTGTTCCATTTCCACCAACGCATAATGACTGGGATTCGGGCACACTCCTTTGACCGCTTCCCGCCGCCACGCATACCAATCCCAGACGAGTTTGGGGTCGCGGGCAAAGGCTTCAGGCGAGGCAAGATCTTCTGGTCTGTACTGCGCCCAAAGACCCTCCTGGGAATCTCTAAAGGTGCGGAGTCCGCTCTCTTGTGAGACACCAGCCCCGGTTAAGACAGCGATGCGGTCCGCCTTCGTCAGAAAACGGATCAATTCAGCCGGGATGTCCATCATGGTTTTAAAGTCTCAGTAACGATCGGAGTGGGCGTCGGGACACATTCAAGCATTTTTATCTTTTCCTTGAAGACGGCAGTGCGCCCCAACTCGCGCCCGAATTGGTTCGTGGATACGATCTGATACTCCACCCAGGCATTTTGAAAGAAACCATCCTCCAGCATTTCGTCTGAATACAGGTCATGGACGTATGTGCCCGCGCCGATCGTATGCATGGGAATGTTCGTCCACTTGCTGGCGCGCTCCGATGTTAGACTCTTAAAACGGACGAATAATAATACATGCGCCACTGCAAGGAAATCTGTGACCTGCGCCGTGATCTTGACCGAAGCAGGCTCGCACTGCCTGCCTTTGAAGAATTCATCCTGAGACGCAAAGATGGAAAGAAAGCCCTTCATTTGCACTGTGGGCGTTGGGGTGTTCGGCGTGATCAATGCCAACGGCGTGACACTGGATTCAATGATCGTTTCGATCTCCGGGAGCACGGTCGGTGAACTCAAGACGATGAGCGTAGGCGTTGGCGTAAAAGTGACCGTCGGCGGGATCGGCGTCGCCGTGGGAGGCGGCGTGTGTGTTTCCGTGCTGGTCGGCACAGCCTCAGCGGACGGTCCAAAGAACTGTCCAAAGGCACAAGAGATCAACAGGATGGCAATGAGAGCAATGATCAGGATCTTTTTCATGGTCTTCGGGGTGTGGGAATCGGACATCCAGTTAATGGAGTTAGACAGGGGCATGGGGCAAGGTCAATGGCGGTTGAGTAGATCTGGGTGCGCCCGACCTCCTGCCCTCGGTTATTTGTGGCGACCAATTGGAACATAACCCATGAACTTCTGTAATGATTATGCCCACGCGTATCGTTCGCACGCAGGGTGTAGGTGAACGTGCCATCGCGGTGATTGAACATGACATCCCCCGTTGTCCAGGGTGTGGAGTCGTCCTTTTCTGTCGAGCGCACCTTCACAAAGATCACCACACTGATGACATCCTTTGGGTCTTCCACTTCAGCGGAGATCACGGTCCTGTTTGGAGTGCAAGAACCCCAGAAGATCTTGTTCGCGGACACGGAGACTGACACAAACCCGGGTCCGGGGCGGGACGGAGTTGCGGGAATGACCGGCGTAGCGGTATCCATCCCAATAAAGATCGGGATCGGCTCGAACGTGGCGGTCGGCATATTGGGATCGAATGTCGGAAGGCGGACGATGGTCGCTGTGGCGCTTGGAAGCGGCGTGTTCGTCGGCACAGGAGTATCGATCGGCGTATAGGTGATGAAAGGCGTCAGCGTGGGTTCGGGTTCGTTCGCAGGCGGCAACAAAATATCGTTCATCGAACACGCCTGCAATAGGATCGCCAATATCATCACAACAGAAAATCTGCGCATGAAAACCTCTTTACGCTATAATACTACGAAATATCACCCTTAATTTTACAACATCATGACATCCATTGAAGTAGATAACCTGCACAAGGTTTTTCAAACCAAACGCAAAGCCGCCGGGCTGGGCGCATCGACACGCGCGTTGTTCAAGCCCGAATACAGCCAAGTGGAAGCGGTGCGGAAAATTTCGTTCAGGATGGAAGCGGGGGAACTGCTCGGCTTTATTGGTCCAAATGGCGCGGGAAAATCCACCACCATAAAAATGCTCACAGGCATCCTGCATCCCACCGGCGGCGATGCCAAAGTGCTCGGTTATATCCCGTGGAAGGAGCGCCAAAAACTTGCCTTTCACATCGGCACGGTCTTCGGTCAGCGCCCGCAGCTTTGGTATCACCTGCCCGCCATAGACACGTTCACTTTATTCGGAAAGATCTACGAGCTGGATGACCGCGAAACAAAAAAGCGCATCGACTTTTTGACCGAAGCTTTTGAAATTCGGGATCTATTGGAGACTCCCGTCCGCAAACTTTCCCTCGGTCAACGGATGCGCTGCGAAGTTGCCGCCTCGCTTCTTCACCGCCCGAAGTTGATTCTGCTCGATGAGCCGTCCATCGGGCTGGATGTGGTCGCCAAACAACACATCCGCGACGCAATCCGCAGGATGAATCAGGAGGAGGGAGTCGGCGTATTGCTCACCTCCCATGATGCGGGTGATCTGGAAGCGCTCTGCAAACGCGTCATTATCGTCAACCACGGGCAGATCGTCTACGAGGACAAAGTCTCCACGCTGAAGCGCAAGCACCTGACCACCAAGCTGGTGGAAGTCCGTTACGCGCAGGAAGTGCCGAAGGACTTTCAGTTGAACGGCGTCGAAATATTGAAAGTGGGGCGTTACGGCGTGAAACTGCGCTTCGACACAAACAAAACGCCAGTGGATAAAGTATTGGCGCATCTTTCTGCATCCGGCGACCTGGTGGATATCACCATCTCCGACCCGCCGCTGGAGGAAGTGATTGCAAAGATCTATCGGTCGTCCGCGTCATAAGGAGAGAATCAATGTATAAACAATTCTGGCTCAATATCCGTGAAAATCAATACGCCGTCCCGGAAGGGCATTCCATCGAAGACTTGCTCGATGAATTGTTGTCTTTCCTGGGGAGCACTGACCCGGAACTACGCGATGTCATCGGTTACGAGACCTATGCTAATTGGCTGAAATTGGAAACCATTCCGTTGGTACTGATCCGTTCGTGCATTTCCCGCCTTACCGGCAATCTGGAAGAGGGGATCGGGGAACGCGATACAGACACGGTCTTCCTGCGCTCGTTTTCGGCTCTGCTGCTCGCTGAAACAGTGCATCATGACAACAAAGCCCCCGCCTTGGAAAAAGATGATGCGCTTGATATTCTCGAAAAGGCTCTTACGTACTTGAAAAATGAGCGCGATCCGCGCGGATACGTCAGCGGGAAGGGTTGGGCACACGCACTCGCCCACACCGCCGACCTGCTTTACACACTCGCCAGTCACCGCGACACAGGTCAAGCCGAACTGGAACGAATCCTGTATGCAGTCACAGCCAAACTGGCAAAACCCACGGATTGGGTCTATTGCCACGGTGAAGATGACCGCCTTATGCAGGCTGCCGCTGGAGTCGTGCAAAGAAACCTGCTAGACGAGAACACTTACAGCCAGTGGCTTGCATCCTGCCTCGAACCGTCATGGAAAGGCTCTTACGAAGACCCGGCGCAAAACAACGCCTTTTTCAACACCAGAAATTTCCTGCGCGGGTTCTATTTATATCTGCAGGAAGCGAAAGACCTCCCCATCCGCGATTTTCTTTTCAAGGAAACAGGGAATACCCTGCGAAAATTCAGGCAATTCTAAAGCGCCCACATGCGGAAGTATCTCTACATCGCCACGATGCAGGTCATCAACAACATCGCCTACCCCGGCGATTTTCTGGGACGTTCCATCAGCATTGGCATCTTCCTATTCATCTTTGCCGGGTTATGGGGCACGACCTTTCGCATTGTCGGTAAAGAATCCATCAACGGGCTGACCTTTGCCAACATGATGTGGTACCTGATGATGGCAGAGACGATCGAACTCGGCAGACCGCGCACCAACCGCATCATCTCGGAACAGGTCAAGAACGGTGAAGTGGCATACATCCTCAACAAGCCGTACAACTTCCTGCTATATCATTTCTCGTTCGGCTTGGGTGACAGTCTCCTGCGTGTTGGGATAAACATCGCCGTAGGCGTTCTCGTCGCGTGGCTGCTGGCGGGTCCGCCGCCATCTCTGCTGGGATGGGGTATGGCGCTGGTCACACTCATCGGCGCGTGGATCCTGCACTTCTGCATGATGGCATTGATCGGACTGGCGGCATTTCTCGTGGAAGAGACCAATTCCTTCGAGTTGATCTACCAAAAACTGGTCTTCATCCTCGGCGGAATGCTCCTGCCGTTGGATATGTTCCCTGAATGGCTGCAAGGAATTGCGCGTCTTCTCCCCTTCCCATATATGATGTACGCCCCCGCGCGCCTATTTGTAAAACCTGACGTGGAGTTGTTCTGGCAGATGCTCTCCGCGCAATGGATGTGGGTGGCGACGCTGGTACTCGTTCTTACCATTGCCTATCGTGGAAGCGAAAAAGTGCTCACGGTGAACGGCGGCTGACATGAAAAACATCCGATTTCTAATCGCACTTTGGAAAGCCAACCTGCAAGCCGCCATGGAGTTCCGTTCCGCATTTCTGACACAGGTTATCTTCATGATGATCAATAATGGCGCGTATTTCATGTTCTGGGTCTTGTTCTTCGATAAATTCAACGAAGTACAAGGCTGGGGACTGCGTGACATGATGCTGCTGTATGGGATCGCCGCCACCGCCTGGGGAGTTGCGGCATATTTCTTCGGTCATTTCACCACGCTGGCGGAGGTCATCGCGCACGGCAGGCTGGATTATTACCTGTCCCTGCCGAAGCCGGTCCTGCTGCATGTGCTGGCATCAAAAAGCCTCGGCAGCGGCATGGGAGATATTATTTATGGCATCGGCAGTTTTATCATCTCCGGCTACCTCACCCCCGATGGAATTTTACGGTTCGCGCTTTCTGTTTTCACAGGCGTATGCATCTTTATTTCATTTCTAACCATCATCCAAAGTCTGTCCTTTTGGCTGGGCAACACCGTCGCGCTCAGTCAGATCGCCTTGAGCGCCGTGCTGACATTCTCGTTGTATCCCAGCGTGCTGTTCAACACAACCACAAAATTCGTTCTACTGACCATTGTCCCTGCCGCATTGATCGGCTCGGTCCCTGCCGAATTTGTGCGTTCATTTACATGGCAAAGCCTGTTACAGATCTCCGCTGGCGCAGCGGTCTTCCTCGCTTTGGCAGTGGCGATCTTTCGCGCAGGATTGCGGAAATACGAGTCAGGCAGCGCGATACAGGTGGAGGTCTGATTGGATATTCTGCATGAACTTGAGCGGGAATTGGATGAAACCTACACCCGCTTCATCTCTTTAGTAGAGTTGATCCCTGAATCCAAATATTCTCTCCCCTCTAGCAATCCCGCTTGGACGATAGGTGATGTTCTGTTTCACATCACGCTTGGTCCGCGGGCGCTAGCATTGGAAGTGTGGATGACACTCCATGCGCGGGGACTCTATCAATTGGCTATGCGCTACTTCCCGTCGCGGATGTTCAATCGCATAAATGCGTGGTTCGGCAATCGCAAGCGTCGAATCAGCCGTCAGGGGCTGCTTAAGGCATACGGGCAGGCGCACACAGTCATAAAGTCCAGATTGAAGCGGACTCGGGAGGAGGATTTGTCAAAATCGGTGATATATCCCAAAGATTATGTATCTGACCTCGCAGGAAAAGTCAGTGTGGAGCGGTTGTTTCGGTATGTGAAGGGACATTTCGATGCGCACGAAGAGGAAATTCGCGCCCGTTCGGGGTGAATTTCTCTGGTATAATTCTGCCCCGTGACTGGTCCTGCCTTACGGTTTCGCGCTGTGGGCATGGAGACCTGCAAAAGAATCTACAGAAAGGAAGCATACGTCATGCCGCTTGCGAAAGAAGTCAAGACAAAGGCGATCGAGGATTTTCATCGCCACGAGAAGGATACCGGTTCGCCTGAAGTGCAAATCGCCATCCTGACAAACCGCATCACTCAGCTTACTGAGCACTTGCGCGCCAACAAGCAGGATCAATCCTGCCGCCGCGGTCTGCTTAAACTGGTTGGTCAGCGCCGCCGGTTGCTCGCGTACCTGCGTAAAAGCAATTACCAGAGCTACCTCAACGTCACCGACCGTTTGCAGCTCCGCCGCAAATAAATAGCACGTCAACCCGTAGGGGCA
This sequence comes from Anaerolineales bacterium, assembly GCA_023382595.1. Lineage (GTDB taxonomy): Bacteria > Chloroflexota > Anaerolineae > Anaerolineales > Villigracilaceae > Villigracilis. Next base: position 206,879 of record JAHDWB010000002.1, read on the forward strand.
CGACATGTCGTGCCCCTACATTGTGTAAACCCGCAGTCAGGAATTGAATAGCGCGAACAACATGGTTGTTCCCACTCTTCAGTCCCTGACCCAAGGCGGAATGTTATTGAGACAGTACAATACTGTCGAAGCAGGAGCCACCTCCTGCCCCATGTATAGGAGATAAAAAATGAATTTTGAAGGAAAAAAGTATTCAGCCGTCGTTGGAAATAAGACGGTCTCGATCGAGACGGGTCGCCTTGCCGGACAGGCTGGCGGCGCACTCACGCTCGGCATCGAAGACGCGATCGTGTTCGCATCCGCCACCATGGGCGGCGTGCGCGAAGGCATCGACTTCTTCCCGCTCAGTGTGGAATATGAAGAGCGTTTGTATGCGGGCGGCAAGATCCCCGGTTCGTTCTTCCGCCGCGAAGGACGCGCTTCGACCGAGTCGATCCTCACCGCGCGCCTGACCGACCGCCCGCTGCGCCCGCTCTTTCAGGACGGCATGCGCAACGAAGTGCAGGTCATCATGTACTCGTTCTCGTCCGACGGCGTCAACCCGCTGGACATTCTGGCGATCAACGCCGCATCCGCCGCGATCATGATCTCGGACATCCCGTGGGGTGGTCCGGTCGGCGCGGTGCGCGTGGGACGCGTGAACGGCGAATTCGTCATCAACCCGACCTTTGCGGAAATGGACGCTTCCGACCTGGACCTGAGAATTGCCGGCACCAAGGAAGCGATTCTCATGGTGGAGTGCGGCGCACTCGAAATCCCCGACGATGTGATGGTGGAAGCGCTGGAATTGGGTCATAAATCCATCCAGCCGTTGATCGACCTGCAATTGCAGATGGCAGCCGAAATTGGCAAGCCGAAGCGTGAGATCAAGCTATACCTGCCGAGCGAAGAAGTTAAAAAGAAAGTATTCGACCGCGTCAGCGGACCGATGAACGAATTGCTCGACAAGCCGCTTTCCAAAGTGGAATTCTATTCGGGCATGACGGGCATCAAGGAAACCGCCGAAGCGGAGTTCTGCACCGTGCCGGATGGCGCAAATCCCGCCGATTTCATGGCAGTGAACGAATTCCGCGAGGCATTCGAACTGGCAGAACAGGCGGTTGTGCGTGAGCGGATTCTGGGGATGGGCAAGCGTCCCGACGGGCGCACGCCGACCGACATTCGCCCGATTTGGTGCGACGTGGGTGTTTCACCCCGCGCACACGGAACCGGTCTGTTCACCCGCGGCGAGACACAAATTCTCTCCTTTGCCACGCTCGGCACGCTGGGCGAAGCGCAGGAGTTGGATAACCTCTCCCCCAACGATACCAAACGCTACATGCACCATTACAACTTCCCGCCGTTCTCCGTCGGTGAGACCAGACCTCTTCGCGGACAGAGCAGGCGCGAGGTCGGGCATGGGGCGCTGGCAGAACGCGCTCTCGAACCTGTGCTACCTGCCGAGGAATCCTTCCCGTATGCGATCCGCGTCGTATCCGAGGCGTTGTCCTCGAACGGCTCGACCTCCATGGGCTCGGTCTGCGGTTCGACGCTGGCATTAATGGATGCGGGCGTGCCGATCAAATCTCCCGTCTCCGGCGTGGCGATGGGTCTTATTACTGACGAAACAGGGCGCTACAAGATCCTGACCGATATTCAGGGAACCGAAGACCATCTCGGCGACATGGATTTCAAGGTGGCTGGAACCGCCGCGGGGATCACCGCCCTGCAAATGGATATCAAGATCAGCGGCTTGAGCACGCAGATGATGAAGGAAGCGCTCGAACAGGCTCGCACGGCACGCATGTCCATTATGGAAAAGATGCTGGCGGTACTTTCCGAACCGCGCACGGAATTGAAGCCGCATGCACCGCGCATCATTACCGTGAAGATCCCCGTCGATAAGATCGGCGCATTGATCGGACCGGGCGGCAAGAACATCCGCGCCCTGCAGGAAGAAACGGGCGTCAAGATCGACATCGAAGAAGACGGCACCGTGTACATTGCATCCACAAGCGCCGAGGGTGCAAAGATCGCACAGGAACGCATCGAAGGAATGAGCGAAAGCCCTGTGATCGGCAACATCTACACCGGCAAAGTGGTGCGCATTGAGGCATTTGGCGCGTTCGTGAACATCATGCCCGGCGTGGACGGTCTCGTGCACATCTCCCAGCTTGACAGCGAACGCGTTGAAAAGGTCGAGGATGTGTGTGTACTCGGTGACGAACTGACCGTGATGGTGACGGACATCGATCCGCAAGGCAAGATCCGCCTTTCGCGTCAGGCGGTACTGGAAGGCTGGTCTGCCGAGGAAGCCCGCGAAAAGGATAAGGGCGGCGGTGGACGCGGAGGCGGCGGAAGAGGCGGTCCACGCGGAGGCGGGAATCGCGGCGGAGATCGTCGCGGCGGCGGTGGGGATCGCAACCGCAGATAGTCAGGAACAGACTTCCGAAGTCACAACAGGCTTCGGAAGTTTTTTTGGAGAATCATGCTTAACGCACCAATCACTGAAACCCAATCCATCGCAAGCGCCATTGCAACACGGCGGACGTTTGCGGTCATTTCTCACCCGGATGCAGGCAAGACCACGCTGACCGAGAAGCTGCTGCTGTACGGCAACGCCATCGAACTGGCAGGCAACGTTCGCGCGCGAAAGAACCAACGCGCCACCACATCCGACTGGATGGAGATGGAGCGCGAGCGCGGCATTTCCATCACTTCCACCGTACTGCAATTCCCGTATCGCGGGCATGTCATCAATCTGCTCGATACGCCGGGACATCAAGACTTTTCCGAAGACACCTACCGCACGCTCTCCGCAGTGGACAGCGCCGTGATGGTCATCGATGCGGCGAAAGGCATCGAGCCGCAAACACTGAAACTCTTCGAAGTCTGCCGCAAGCGCGGCATCCCCATCTTCACCTTTATCAACAAGATGGATCGTCCCGCCCGCGACCCATTGGACTTGCTGGATGAGATCCGCAAAGTGCTGGGCATGGAACCTGTGCCCATGAACTGGCCCGTGGGTGACGGTCCGCAATTTGTCGGCGTGTATGACCGCGGGGAAAATGGGGTGTATCTTTATGAGCGCACTGAGCGCAATGAAAAGATCGCGCCGGAAGTATTCGTGCAAATGGACGATCTGGTGAAGCGGAACATTCTCACCCCCGACAAATTTAACCACTTGAAAGAAACGGTCGAATTGTTGAGCGAAGCGGGCGTGACCTTCGACCACGACGCCGTGCTCAAAGAGAAACAAACGCCTGTTTTTTTTGGCAGCGCGTTGACCAACTTCGGCGTGCGCATGTTCCTCGACGCTTTCATCCAGTTCGCTCCGCCGCCGCAAGCCTACGTCAGCGATGCGGGCGCGGTCTCGCCGGAGGATGAGGCGTTTACGGGTTTCATCTTCAAAATTCAGGCGAACATGAATCCGAAACACCGTGACAGCGTCGCCTTCCTGCGCATCTGCTCGGGCAAATTCGAGCGCGGCATGGACCTTTTACACGCGCAGAGCGGAAAAACGCTCAAGCTGATGCGCCCCTATAAAGCGTTTGCCAACGAACGCGAGATCATTGACCAAGCATTCCCCGGCGATGTGCTGGGACTTCCCAATAACGGAACCTTCGCCATCGGCGACACGCTCTGCTCCGGAAAAACGCTTCAATTCGCGCCGATACCGAGATTCCAACCCGAGCATTTTGCCCTGCTGAGAAATCTCGACGTGGGCAAATCCAAACAATTCGCCAAGGGACTCCAGCAACTCGAAAGTGAAGGCGCAGTGCAGATCCTCTACAACGTCAATGCTTTCAAGCGCGAGCCGATCCTTGCCGTGGTCGGGCAGTTGCAATTCGACGTGGTACAGGCGCGTCTCGAATCGGAGTATAACGTCAAGACCGAGCTGGAACGCATGTCGCACTCTTTCCTGCGCTGGGTCATCGGCGAAGACAAAGACATCGAATCCCTGCAAAATCGCGGTGACGCCATCCTTGCCCGCGACTCCCGCAATGCGTGGGCGATGCTCTTCCAAACGCCTTTCCTGCTCAAATATTACTCCGAGAAAAATCCAAACCTGAAGTTTGTGGATATTTCCGAACTCTAGCCCAAAAAGGGGCGGTCATTGAACAGACCGCCCCTTTTTTCATCAATACGCCGACACTTAATCCTGCATTTGGGGTTTCATTCTGCAACGGGTTCACCCCCAAAACAACCAGAGGAGACCAACCATGCAAGAGAGTGTACTTTCGAATGTCGTACTTCCGTTAGCGATCATTATCATCATGGTCACATTGGGCATGACGCTGACCCTCGCAGACTTCAGACGTGTCGCCGCCCAGCCCAAGCAGGTGCTGATCGGGCTTCTGTGTCAATTGGTACTGCTTCCCCTGCTGGGATTTGCCATTGCGGGCGCATTCTCCCTCGCGCCTGTGTATGCCATCAGCATCGTCCTGCTGGCGGCCGCACCCGGTGGAGCGACCTCCAACCTGATCGTCCACGCCGCGGACGGGGACCGCGCGCTCTCCGTCACCCTGACCGCCATCTCGAACATGCTCGCCTGGTTCACCATCCCCTTCCTGCTTGGCATCGCCTACACCACCTATGGAAGCGGCGCATTGAGCATTGATTTCCCCGTTGTCAGCACCATGGTGCAGGTTGCCGCGCTGACCGTCATCCCGGTACTGATCGGTATGGGCATCCGCAGTTGGAAGCCCGATTTCGCCGAGAACAGCAAACGCTGGTCGAAGATCTTCGCGGGCGGCTTTCTGTTCCTCGTCATCCTCGCGCTCATCATCCAAAACTGGGATGTGATCGTCAACGATGGTCCGCGCTTTGCCCCGGCGTTCATCACGTTGAACATCGCCGCACTGGTGATCGGGTTTGTCGTCGCCCGGCTGGCAGGCATCAACACGGTACAGACCGGCACCATTGCCATCGAGACCGGCATCCAAAATTCCACCCTTGCCATCACCGTCGCGCTGACCATCCTCAACAACAACGAGATGGCTGTCATCCCGGGCTTGTACGCCATCTGGATGTATGTTACAGGCTTCGCGCTCGCCTACTGGATGGCTCGTAACGCTCCGACAGGGAAAACCGAAGGGGTGCCTGCGTAGTTCTTTCTCTCGCACACAAGCGGACGAAGGCAATTCTTCGTCCGCTTTTTATGTTAAACTCACCATCTCCATGTTCTCGAAGATAAAACTACTCTATCATACCTACCCCAAACAATACTGGCTGATGACCGTGGGAATGGTCATCAGCACAGCTGGTGGAAGCATGATCTGGCCCTTCATGCTGATCTACGTCAGCGGAAAGCTGGATATGCCGCTCAGCACCGTCGCCGCGCTCATTTCCGTCAATGCGGGCACAGGCTTGTTCTCCTCCTTTTTAGCAGGCACGCTCTCCGACCGCATCGGACGCAAAGCCGTAATGGCCTTTAGCCTTGCCGGCAACGGCATTGCCTATTACCTGCTCATGCACGCAGAGACATATCCGCACTTCTTTGGTCTGATGATCCTGATCGGCTTATCGAACCCTCTGTATCAAGTCGGTTCGGATGCCATGCTGGCGGATATCATCCCGCCCGAAAAGCGCACCGACGCCTACGCCTTCAACCGCATCGCTCATAATGCCGCGTTTGGCATGGGTCCTGCCATCGGGGGATTCCTTGCGTCCACTTCGTACAATCTGGCATTTTACGGCGCGGCGGCGGGTTTCATTATCTACAGCCTGCTGATACTCGTCCTTGCGCGCGAGACGCTGGAGAAACACGTCGGCATAGCGAAAGGCTCATCGTCCGAGAAACAGGCGGGAGCGGAGAACGAGGCGCAACGTCGCGGCGGGTATGCGCGCGTTTTCAAAGATAAGGCATACATGGCATTCGTCGCGCTCATTGGCTTGGGTCTCATCGCCCCTTCACTGTTATGGATCCTGATGCCCGTGTACGCCAAAACCAATTTCGGTGTGCCGGAATCGCTCTACGGCTGGATACCGACCACCAACGCCTTCATGTGCGTTTTTATTCAGTATGCGGTCACACAAGTCACGCGTAAATTCAAAGCACTGCCTGTCGTCGCGGCGGGCATGCTCATCTACGCGGTCGGAACGGGTAGCGTCGCCCTCATGACGGGCTTTTGGGGCTTCTGGCTCAGCATGGTCCTCTTAACCTTCGGCGAGTTGATCCTCGTGCCGGTCGCCAGCAAGTACGTGGCGGATGTTTCACCTGCCGACCTGCGCGGCAGGTATATGAGCATGTACTGGTTCGGGTGGGGCATCTCCCGCACGCTCGCCCCGCTTATCGGCGGATTTCTCAATGACAGCATTTCCCCGGGATCGATCTGGATAGGAGGTCTGCTGCTCGGCTTGACCAGCACCCTTGGCTTGATCCTGCTCCGCAACATTACAGAAGCCCGCACTGCGCTTCGCTCCCGACCTCAAACCTGATTCCCCGCACAGGAGGTTTTGCCTTGTCCCAATCCCTTGCCCATCTCACCTATCTCGTCCGCGAATACGACGAAGCCATCGCGTACTTCGCCGAAACATTAAAATTCGACATTCTTGAAGATACGCCGCTAGGGCATGGCAAGCGCTGGGTGCTCGTCCGTCCGCGCGGAGGCACTGGAGCGTCCCTTCTGCTTGCCAAAGCCGCCATGCCTGAACAGGAAGCATTCATTGGCAAACAGGGCGGCGGACGCGTCTTTCTTTTTGTGCACACCGACAATTTTTGGCTCGAGTACAATGACCTGAGATCGCGCGGCGTGGAATTTCTGGAGGAACCGCGCACCGAAGCCTACGGCACTGTCGTTGTGTTCAAGGACCTGTACGGTAATAAATGGGATCTGTTGCAACCAAAATAAACCTGGCAAAGGAAAACCAAATGCCCACACTCACCATCGGCGACAAAATCACCCGCAAACAAACCATCACGGATGAAATGATCCGTAATTTTGCCGAACTCACCGGCGATATGAACCCCGTCCACCTCGACGATGAATACGCCGCCGGCACCCGCTTCGGACGACGCATCGCGCACGGCATGATCGCCGCTGGTATCATCTCCGCCGCGCTCGCCAACGACCTGCCCGGTCCCGGCACGGTGTATCTCAGCCAGACCTTGAACTTCAAAGCGCCGGTCTATCCGGGTGATACGGTCACCGCGACCATCGAAGTCAAGTCCCTTCACGCCAGCAAACCCATTGCCACACTTTCCACTTCGTGTACAAATCAAGATGGCGTTATCGTCCTGGAAGGCGAGGCGGTGGTTTTGTACAAAAACGAAACTTGACTCGCCCAAAGTTTGCTATAATCCGAGTACATCACTCCAATTTCAACGTCATCCACCATACACAAAACAGGAACATGTTAACCTGTCATCATTGGCGTTTGCCGGGCTATCCCGCCATCACTAATTTTCGGAGGACCCTGCCAAATCATGCTGAAAAAGCTGCTGATGAAATTTGGCGCGATCAAATTAACCGCCGCGCTCACCATTCTCTCAATTCTGATCTCCATCCTGATCACCGCATCCCTGACGATGGTCATCGCAGGCGAGGTGAGCGTTTTCAGTTTAATGATCGCAACCATCGTGCCCGCTGCGATCACGCCCTTCTTCGCCTACATAACACTGCGGTTGACACACCAGGTCCATGTCGCAGAGGAGCGGCTGCGTCAACTCTCCATTACGGACGACCTGACCAATTCCTATAACAGGCGGTATTTCATCGAAACGGCGGAAAAGGCGCTGGCCGCCGTCTGCCGCTACGGCGGCTCTTTTTCGATCATCCTGCTTGACGTGGACGATTTCAAACAGATCAACGACACTCACGGTCACGCGGCAGGAGACAAGGTCCTGGTGGCTGTCAGCGAGATCTGCTCGGCAGCCATCCGCAGTTCCGATCTCTTTGCCCGCTACGGTGGCGAGGAGTTTGCAATCCTTGTCCACAGTTGTTCTCCAGCCAACATCGAGAAATTTATGGAGCGTATAAGGTTGAAACTGTCAGAATCGCGCGTCCCGTTCAACTCGAACCACATCGGGTTCACTGTCAGCATGGGCGCGGCAACTTATAATGACGAGACGCCCAACATCGATGCCCTGCTCATGCGCGCCGATGCCGCGCTTTACACTGCAAAAAGACAGGGGAAGAACCGCGTCATCCTCGCGTAGAGTTGATACTATGAAACCCGCCGACATCCCCTTTGATATTTCGTACACATTCGACGAAAACCTGCACGAATATCCCTGCAGCGAGGAAGACATGCGCAGAGCATTGATTTGGATCATGGAGCGCATCGAAGCGAACTCCTTTGAACCGCAGCAACACATCCGCATGGCTGGGCTCGCGGGAAGCCTGGCACGCATCCTCCGTGATTTTGAAACTGCGCATCGAAACCTGGAACAAGCCCTGCGCCTCGCCCAAATCGCAAATGAAAAAAGGTCCGTCACAGCGAACGAGCTCCGTCTGGCTCACCTTTACCAATGGGAAAAGCAGTTCGGGACAAGCACGACAATGTTCGACGAGATCATCAAAAATTGTGAAACCGATGTGGAGTTGGAAGCCTATCTGGATTTTGCCTATCAGCATGCCGGAAAAAATGCATTCGACCAGGGTCATTATGAAGAGGCGGAAACCTTTTTCAAAAAAGCGCTGCAGATCCGCAGTCAAAAGGGAAATGCAGACCTGATCAAATCGACCGAACTCGCGCTGAAGGCTGTGCACAAAAGAAAGATGAACGCATTATGACCATATCTTCGGAATTTCAAATTATTGCAGACACATGGAAAGCCGCCTATAACAGGACGGACGCCGGTCAGCTTGCGCCGCTCTATTCACAGGACGCGCAATATATTTCCGGGCATGTCCCCGGGTTGGTTGCCAGCGGACGGGAAAGGCTGATCGCCAACTTTCAGGTGGGCATGAATATGGGCGGTCACATTGACCGACTTGAGATCCTGTCAGCGGTTGAATCCGGCGAGCTCGCCAACGTATTATGCGCATATCACGCGGACAATGCCGGTCAAAAAGTGTCCGGCAGGACCCTTCTGCTTTTCAAGAAAGTTGATGACAAATGGTTGATCTATCTGCACATGACAGTTGTGTAAACCTTCACTCCCAAACTTAAAAAGGCAAAACATCATGAAACTTCATATTTGGATGACAGTAGCCGCTTTCAGCATTCTAGTAATCGGCTGTGCACCCTTGGGTACCTCAACCGAAGCTGGATCCTGCCCGGTCACCGAGCCCGTCTGGGTCAAGCCGCTGGAAGATGCAGCAATCCCGAACGACCCGGAATTCGACTACTATTTTGTGAATGAAGATTCATCTATCATGGCGTCCGCCGGCTGGACAATGGACGAGGAGTATCGGCGTGTACGCCAGGACGGCGTCAAAGTGGGCTGGTTTCGGCCAGAGGGAGCCTCACTGGATGTAACAGCTCACAGGTTGGATGGAGATGCGCCTCCATTCGAGGCTCACATCCCCTGCTGTTACCCAACGCGCTTCCAATCTTCAGGGCTGTTCTTTCCGACAGAAGGCTGTTGGGAAGTGACCGCCAGGGCTGCGGACAGCGTCCTATCGTTTATCGTTCGAATCGATCCATAACCTAGATCGACAGCATCTCCTCCAGCCGCTTCTTCACATCCCCCCACTCCGAATCGATGATGGAGTAGAACACCGAGTGCCGGATACGCCCATCGGGCAGGATCATGTGATTGCGGAGGACGCCCTCCTTAACCGCTCCAATGCGCTCGATGGCTTTCTGCGAACGGACGTTGAGCGAGTCCGTTTTCAACTGCACACGGATGCACTTCAGATCCTCGAAGGCGTGCTTCAACAGCAAATACTTGCACTCGGTATTGACCTCCGTGCGCTGGAAATCTTTTCCATACCATGTGCCGCCGATCTCCAACCCGCGGTCATTGGGCATGATGTTCAAATAACGGGTTGCGCCTGCCACGCGCCCTGATGCAAGATGAATGACGGCGAATGGCAGATCCCCTCCCTTTTTACCGCGCTCCATAATATCCAACACCCAGTTCCGCATGTCGACTTCGGACTTGATATCGCCGTACAACATGAAATTCCAGAAATCCTGTCCAGCGCCGATCTCCGTCAACCCGGGGATGTGATCTTCGCGCAACGGTTCCAAGCGGACGTAACTGCCTTGCAGGACAACGGGTTTCACTTCCATAGAGCACTCCTGACCACACTAACCTTTGAGCCATTCCGCTTCGGGTTTGTCCTGCGACGGCAAATATGGCATGGGCGGTCCATCCACGCCTAAAAATTCCGCCAATGCGGCGCGCATCGCCGTGCGGTCATCCCACAAATATTCGGTCTTTCCAAAACACATGGATTGCTCATGCCCCTTCCCGCATGACAACACAATATCGCCTTCACGCGCCAGCCGCAACGCAAATTTGATGGCTTCGCCGCGGTCCGCCACGCGCCAGAACGTCTCGCCCTCGCGTCCGCCCTTGGACCTCGCGCCTGCTGCCATTTCCTCCAAAATCCCATCCAACGACTCGGTGCGCGGGTCTTCGGCGGTCAGCACCGTCAGATCCGCCAATTCCGCCGAGGTCTCCGCCATCATGCGCCGCTTTTCCTTGTCGCGCAATCCCGCCGAGCCGAACACAGAGATCACCCGCCCCTTTGTCATCGTCCGCCCCGCCTCCAGCGCCACCTTCAGCGCATTCGGCGTATGCGCAAAATCCACGATCGCGGTGAAATTCTGTCCCATGTCGATGCGTTCCATGCGTCCGGGGATGCCCTCCAGCGACGCGATTCCCTGCGCCGCCACTTGTGGATAAATACCCAAACCATAGACCGCCGCAGTCAACGCGGCAAGGCAGTTCGAGACGTTGTACGCGCCAACCAAATTGCTCGAAATGGCTACGCGAAAATCTTTTGAAGTCGCCGCAAACTGGATACCCGACGGGGAATACTCGATATCCACCGCGCGGACATCCGCCTCTTCCCCAAGCCCGTAGTTGGTCCTGTTTACTTTGATATGGTCGTTCAGGAAAGCGAACGACTTCGCATCGTCACGGTTGATAACGCCCAACCGCGGATTACCCTGTGGTTTCTCCCGCGTCCACTCGAGGCTGGTGAACAACCTCGCCTTGGCAGCACGGTAGTTTTCGTAGCCGCCATGCTCGTCCATGTGTTCGTGGGTGATGTTCGTGACCACGCCAATGTCGAACTCGCAGGCATCCACACGATGCTGAGACCATCCATGAGACGTGGTCTCCAGCACGACATGCGTCAATCCCGCCTCGACCATTTTAGCGAGATACGCTTGAACATCATGCGCATCCGGCGTAGTGACATGAAAGCCCGTATCCAGCACTTCATCCCCGATCACGGCATTGACGGTTGAGATCATCCCTGCTTTCAATCCCGCAGCGATCAAAATTTTATGGATCAGGTTGCTGGTCGTGGTTTTGCCGTCCGTGCCGGTCACACCGATGACGGTCAGCTTTCGGGCGGGAAAGGCATGGAAGGCTGTGGCAAGCCAGGTCAGGGCATGACGCGAGTTTTCCAGTTGAATGTACGGAACAGAGAATCCGCTCAGATCCCTGTCCCCCACGATAGCGGCGGCGCCATTCCCGATGGCTTTTTGAATGTAATCATGCCCATCCGCATCGCGCCCGCGCATGGCAACAAAAAGATCGCCGGGCTTCACCGCGCGGCTGTCAATGACAATGCCGTTGATCTCCGCATCGGGAATATGGGAGGGTATTGGGAGCGGGAAATCAATAAATAAATTCTTGAGTTGCATGTTTCCTTGGGTATCTCCGTTCTCAATGTATTTTAAAAAGACGCCAAGTTAAAACAAAAAGGGTTTTGGTAATTTTACCAAAACCCTTTGGTTCACGTTTCCGTGTCTTACTTCAAGGTCTGGCGCAGACCTTCGAGCTTTCCGGCAACCGAGCCGTCCAGCACCTTGTCACCAACTTTGATGACCAGACCGCCGAGGATGGACGGATCAACTTTGAAGGCGAATTCCTTGGCGGAGACACTCTTCTTGACCGCTTCCTCTTCGGCTTTGGTGAGCGGGAGGGCGCTGGTCACTTCGGCAGAATCGCCGGAGAGACTACCTTCCACCACGACCACCTTGCCGGATTTCACGCCGGAGAAGAATTCGTCAATGAGGGCGTGCTGTTTCTTCTCATCCAGAGCTTCGCCGACCAGTTTGTTGGCGGCAGCCATGGCGAGGGCGGCAACCTGTCCGCGCAGATCGCCGAGGATGCGGTTGCGCTCGAGTTCGGCCTCGGCAAGCGCGGCGTCGCGGGCTTTGGCGGCTTCCGCTTCGGCGGCGGCTTTCACGTCCTTGCCGGCGGATTCGGCGCGCTCGGTAGCTTCACGAACAACCTTGCCGGCTTCGGCTTGCGCATCCGCGATGATCTTGGCGGCTTCCTTCTCCGCGTTGGCGCGGGCTTCCGCAGCAATGCGGGCATCTTCCAAGCCCTGCGCGATCGTCTGACGACGCTTCTCAAGCAAGCCCGAGATCGGACCGACGATCCATTTGGCGACCACCGTGTAAACGATGATCAGGTTGACGATCTGAACGAGCAAAAAGGGGAGATTAAGACCTAATGCTTCCAAGGGAACCTCCGACCTAGAACACGAACAGGATGAGTAGGGAAACCACCAGACAGTAGATGGCGACGGCTTCTGCGAACGCAATGCCGAGAATCATGTTCGTCTGGATCGTGGCAGTCATATCAGGGTTGCGAGACATGGCTTGAACAGCGCCGCCGGTCACAATACCAATACCAGCACCCGCACCGATCGCACCGATCATCGCCAGACCCGCACCAATCAATTTTGCAGCTTCAGCTTCCATTTTAGAAAAATCCTCCGTGGTTAGATTTCAAATAAGTAATTTATCGACCCGGGTCTATATTCTCACCCGAATACTACGATTTAATGAGCTTCGTCGTGATGCTCACCGTGTCCCTGCGTGGCTTGCGACATGAACACCATGGTCAACATGCCGAACACGACCGCCTGAATGAGACCGATGAAGAACTCAAGCAGGTAGAACATCGACTGGGCAAAGACCGGCACGAGCGAACCGATGACGAAGAGCAGCACCGCGCCCGCGAACATGTTACCGAAAAGACGGAAAGCGAACGAAAGTATCTTCGAGAACTCGGAGATCAACTCCAGGATGCCCACGCCAAAATCGATCACGCCGAAGATCGGCTTGCTGAACAGGGTCTTGGTATTCCAGAACTTTGTAAGGTACGCCGCTCCCTGCGAGCGGAAACCGAACACCTGGATCATCACCACCGCAACGATGGCGAGCGCAAAGGTAAAGTTGAGGTCGGTCGAGGCGGGACGCAAAAACGGCACAATCGCGTAATCGCCATGCGCTTCTTCGCCGCCCGTTGAGTTGTCCCAGATGGTGGTGAAGGGACCAACCTGCTTCAGGTCATACCCATGCCCATCATAATGATGCACCAGACCAACGGTTTCGTTGCCGGGAATCAAGCCCGACCAGTTGGCAGCCAAAACTAGCAACGTAATGGTGGCAAACCAAGGGAATATCTGCTTCGTCCATTTGCCCGCCGTGCTTTCGGTGATCCCGTAAAGCATTTCGAGCAGCCCCTCCACTGCGCCGCTGATGCCGGTCAGCACCGACTTGCCGCTCTTGATGCCGCGTGAAACGCCGATGGCGATCAGGATCACGATCAGGTCGGCAAGCAGCAGACCGATCAGGGTATTGGTCAGGTAAAAGCCCTCAATACCGAAAAGCGGGGTCTCGCTCAATTTTTCGCCGGGCAGGTACACATGCGGCATGATCGGCTTGATCCCGAGACCGGCTCCGAAGAAACCGGTAAACAGGAACAAACCCAAAATAATGGCTGCAAGTACAACCCAGCGAGCCCATACCCGTTTCATGGGTTTTTCACTCACGATTCTTATCCTCCATAATGGATTCCGTTTTTTTCGAAGGTTTGATGCGGCTGGTGGCTGCGCGCACGATGCGGAACATCAATACGACAGTGACCGGCACGCTTGCGATCATGAACAGGACGGTGAACATCGGCTTGGTATTGAGGTAATTATCCAAAGCCAGCCCGCCGACCAGCGCGATCGCGATAATAAACAGAGTTACAAACCCAACCTGCCCGGCAACAGTAGCCAGGGCAAGGTTAAGGGTATATTGCCTGCGGTCCCGCTTATCTCCTTCGTCTTGACGGTTCATGGTTGAGCATTATATCACAAGGATTATCCGCGTCAATTGAAGAGAAGGAAGGCGCCGTCGGATGCCCAGCCGAACCAGGGGGCGAATACGGTACCGACCAGAATCACGCCAATTGTCAGAACGACCAACGCAATTGTGTAGGGGCGCGTCAATGGGACCGGGTGCTGTTCTTCGTCTTCGTTTGGCATGCGGTAGAGGTACACATACTTCAACACGTTCAGGTAGTAGTACACACCGATGATCGAGTTGAGAATACCCACGACGACCAGCCAGGTATAGTTCGCCTGCACGCCGGCGGCGAAGACAAAGACCTTCGCCACGAAGCCGCCAAATGGGGGCATCCCAGCCAGGGAGAGGAATGCGGCGAGCATCATCAGCGCCATGAAGGGATTGCGGCGGCTTAATCCGGCATAATCCGTGATCTCTTCCAGTCCGGTGATGCGGCTGAACGCCATGACCAGACCGAAAGCGAGCAGGTTGGTGACGATATACGCCGCGAGATAAAAGACCACGCTGGTCGCGCCAAGTTGATTGAACGCAACCACGCCGATGAGGGCGTAACCCGCGTGGGAAACAGACGAGTACGCCAACAAGCGCTTGATATTCGTCTGCGGAAGGGCGAGCAGGTTACCGACCGTCATGGTGATCGCCGCCAACGCCGCAAAGACCAGTGTCCATGTGGATGCGAAATCAGGCAGGGCGGCAAAGAACAGGCGCATCACGACGGCTAAGCCGGCGGCTTTCGAAGCCGTGGAGAGATACCCCGCAATGGGTGTCGGCGCGCCCTGATACACATCCGGCGCCCAGAAATGGAACGGAACAAGCGATACCTTGAAGCCAAGCCCAACTGCCAGCAGGATGATCACACCAAAGCCAATCAACGGAGAAATATTGCCCGTTGTGAACATGGCGGCAATTTCAGAAAGGTTGGTCGTTCCTGAAAAACCGAAGAGCAGGCTGAAGCCGTACAGCATGATGGTCGAAGCCACCGTTCCAAACAGCAGGTATTTGAAACCGCCTTCCGTCGAGCGTTCGTCGTTGAGCAGGAAGCCCGAAAGGACATAAAGCGGGATGGATGCGGTCTCGATGGCAAGGTACAGCATGACCAGATCCGACGAAACAGCCATCAGGTTCATGCCGAGAAGCGAAGCGAGCAAAAGGACATAGGACTCGCCTCTGCGCCCCGCCCGGTCATGGTCCATCAACAGGAGCGCAGTCGCCGCCCCGGCAAACATGAACAGCATCTTGAAGAAGAAGCCGAGCCAGTCGAAACGGATCATACCGCCAAGGACGGTCACAGCTTCGCCGGGACGCCCAAAGAGCAGGCTGACGATCATCGCAATGAAGAGACCGCCTGCCGTGAGCCAGCCCGCGTTGCGACGCTGATCCTCCTTCCAGAACGGCTCAAAGATGAGGATCAGGATGCCGAGTACGAGGATCAGGATCTCAGGGAGGATGGATGCGAAAACGAGAGGGGTAAACATTATGCACCTCCCAGCAGGTTCATGATGTAGCCGACGCCGGTCTCCACCATCGGAACCATGATGGACGGGAACATGCCGAGGGCAACCATGAAGAGACAAAGGGTCACAATCGCCACCTTGTCCAAAACGGTGACATCGCCGACATGCCCCTCGAGATGTTCAGGCATTGGAGAGAAAAAGACCTTTCGAATGTTCATCATGATGTATGCCGCGGTGATGACGATGGAAATGCTGGCAATGACCGCCACCAGCCATTGTTCCTGCCAGACGCCCATGAAGATGGGGAATTCCGCGACGAAACCGGAGAAGCCCGGCATACCCATCGAGACCAGACCGCCGATGATGAAACCAACTGCAGCAAAAGGCATCACCTTCATCATGCCACCCAGTTCGGGGATCATACGGGTATGGGAACGGTCATAGATCATGCCGGTCACAGCAAAGAAGAGAGCCGTCATCACGCC
Organism: Anaerolineales bacterium; assembly: GCA_023382595.1. Taxonomy (GTDB): domain Bacteria; phylum Chloroflexota; class Anaerolineae; order Anaerolineales; family Villigracilaceae; genus Villigracilis. The sequence continues at coordinate 223,017 of JAHDWB010000002.1, forward strand.
GTGCGAGAACATCTGCACCCCTGCCCCGGTCAGACCGGTGGCGTTGAGCGTGGAGATGCCGAGCATCACCAAGCCCATGTGCGAAACGGATGAAAAACCGATCATGTATTTCAGGTCAGTCTGGACGAAGGCGATATACGCGCCGTACACCACCGCGATCGCGGCGAAACCCATGATGAGCGGAGCCCAAGTCTTTGCGCCTTCGGGCAGGAGCATCACGCCGACGCGCAGGGCGGCAAACGCGCCGAGTTTCATCAGCACGCCTGCATGGAACATGGAAACGGCGGTCGGCGCGGCAACGTGACCGTCCGGTGACCAGTTGTGGAAGGGCCAGATGCCGCCTAGAACCGCAAAACCGAGGAAAACAGGCAGGAACCAGAAATTTTGGAAATCAGCCGAGAAACCCGCACTCTCCATTTGAAGCATGTCAAAGGAAAGCACGCCGGTGCTTTGGTATTGCATCCAATACATGGCAAGCGCGCCGACGAGAGCAACCACCGAGCCGATGAACAGGTACAGGGTCAGTTTCATTGCCGCGTATTCGCGGGTCTTTACCCAGCCCCAGATAGCGATCAGCAAGTACATCGGGAAGACCGCGATCTCATAGAAGAAGAACAGCATGAACAGGTCGAGTGAGACGAACACACCGAAGACGCCGCCCGCCAGCAGGAACAGGAAGGCGAAGAACTCGCGCGGACGATCCTGGATGCCCGCCATGACGTGCGGATTATCGTCGCCCCAGGAGATAAGCACACCGGTGAACATGACGATGCCGGTCAACAGGACCAGCGGGGCGGACATGCCGTCCACGCCGAAGTGCAGGCTGATGCCCAATTGCGGGAGCCAGTTGTATTGTTCGATGAACTGGTAGCCTGTCATATCCTGCGTGAGGTACTGCAGGTAGACCCAGCCGGAAAGCAAAAGGTCAAGCGTCGCAGCCGCAAGCGCAACTGCGCGGGTTTCATTCTTCCGCCCGGCGGGCATCATCAGAATCAGGACGCCAGCCGCAATTGGAATGAAAGTGATGATACTCAGGATGGGAAAATTCATCATCCACCTCTTAGAACAGAGCCACAACGGCTTTGTTGATGACTTCCAGGATCCACGCGGGCCACAGTCCGATGACCAGCATCAGGACCATGAGCGGAACGATGACGAAAAGTTCGCGCGTGTTGATCTCGGTGATTTTATGTTCGCCGTGCGCCCAATGCTCGTTCATGGGTCCATGCAGGACGTTCTTGATCCCTTTAAGGATGTACGCGCCCGTAAACAGCAGACCCAGCATGGCAATGACGGTGTAGATCGTCAGCACCGGATATGAACCCCGCACCACCATGAACTCCGAAACGAAGCCGTTGAGTCCGGGCAAGCCGAGGGATGCCATGCTGGTAAAGATCAGAATACCGCCAAAGACAGGCACAAGCGGGAATAAGCCGCCGTACCTGCTCAGGTCGCGGGTGTGCGTGCGCTCGTAGATGACGCCAACGAGGAAGAACATTCCCGCCGCGGACAAGCCGTGGTTGAACATTTGCAGGACCGCGCCACTCATGGCGATGTGCGCATCCACTGTACCGGCGGCAAGTCCCGCCGCGGCGATGCCAAGCACCACAAAGCCCATGTGATTCACGGACGAGTACGCCACCAGCCGTTTAAAGTCCGTCTGACCGTAGGAGCCGAACGCGCCGAAGACGATGGCGGCGACGGCAAGGAATGCCATCGCGCCTGCGAATATCTTCGCTTCCAACGGATAGAGCGGCAGGATCAAACGGATGAAGCCGTAGCCACCCAGTTTCAGCAGGACGCCTGCGAGGATCATCGAGCCGGCAGTGGGAGCTTCGGTATGCGCATCAGGCAGCCAGGTATGGAAGGGCCACAACGGCACTTTGACCGCGAACGCGATCACAAACGCCCAGAACGCGATGGTCTTGACCGTGTGAACGGACATGCCAAGCACGATGGAGTCCGCTGTCAGCGAATTCCAACGCTCGTAGAGGGCAACCAGGTCGTAGGTCCCGAAAAGAACGCCAAGCATCTGCACCGCGAGCAGCAGACCGAGCGATCCACCCATGGTGTAGATCATGAACTTGAGCGAAGCGTAATCCCGGTTGGCGCTGCCCCACTGGTTGATGAGGAAGTACATCGGGACAAGACCGATCTCCCAGAAGACGAAGAAGATCAACAAGTCGAGCGACATGAAGACGCCGAGCATGCCCGTTTCGAGGAACAGGAACAGCATCATGTACGGCTTGACGCGGTCGGTGATGTTGAACGAGGCAAGGATGGAGAGCGGGGTCAGCAGGGTAGTGAGCAAAACCATCGAGAGCGAGATGCCATCCACGCCGAGGTGGAAGGACGAATTGATGGCTTCGTACCAGACGTACTTTTCTACGAATTGGAAGCCCGCCGCATCCGGGTTGAAATTTGTCCATGCCACAAGCGTGAGCACGAAGGGGATCAGGCTGGCGGAAAATGCGAACCAGCGCAGGAGCTTCGTCTCGCCGCCCGGCAGGAAGAGCATGATCAATGCCGCGATTGCAGGCACGAACAGGATCAGGCTAAGGAGATGAGTGTTGAGAAATTCCATCGTGCGCTCCTATGCCAGCAAAAGGAAGTAGAGCAATCCGCCCACAACAAGCAGGACGAAGAGCGAAAGGATAAGGTACTGCTGGATGCGACCGGTCTGGATCGGGCGGAGATTTTTTCCGACCCACCAGGTTGCATCCGCAGACCCATCGCCGATTAAACGATTGATAATGGGCACGTCGAAGTAGTTGCGGATCGCGCTTCCGATTCCGCCCGTGCCTGGTCCAAAGGCGTGGAGAATGCCGTCGATCAAGCCTTGATCCATCCACTTCGAGACAAAGACTTCCGAGATCCACGCAGCGGGTTTGACGAACAGGAAATCGTACAGCTCATCAAAGTACCATTTGTTCTTGAGGACGGGGATCTGCAATTTGTCTTCTTCGGGCGATTTGACATTGCGATAGACAAAGTAACCAGCCGCCAAGCCGCCGAGCGCGACAACGATGGACGTCAATAACGGAATCCAACTGAATTCGGGAGCCTTGGGCACTTCCGCGAGGGTGTGACCGACAAAATCGTGGAACCAGTTGGGGAGCAAACCGCCGATGAGCGGGAATTTTTCAGGGATGCCGACCCAGCCGTACGTGATGGCGAAGAACGAAAGCACTACGAGCGGCGTGGTCATCGTCCACGGAGTCTCATGCGCGTGTTTGGCTTCTTCCGTGCGGGGTTCGCCGAGGAAGGTCAGCGTGATCTGGCGCATGGTGTAGAAGGCGGTCAGGAAGGCGGCGAGGGCGAGCGTGCCGAACACCAGATAATGATTGTGGTACCACGCATCCGCAAGGATTTCATCCTTTGACCAGAAGCCAGCCGTCACCAACGGGAAGCCGGAAAGGGCAAAACCGCCGATGAGGAAGGTCCAGAAAGTGATAGGCATTTTCTTGCGCAAACCGCCCATGTTGTACATGTCCTGCGGGTCAACTTTGTGGTTGCCGGTGTGCAAAACGCCATGCTCCATGCCGTGAATGACCGATCCGGAACCGAGGAAGAGCAGCGCTTTGAAGAAAGCATGCGTGATGAGATGGAATGCAGCAGCAACGTACGCGCCGATGCCGAGCGCGGCGATCATGAAGCCAAGCTGGGAAATGGTCGAGTACGCCAGTACGCGCTTGATGTCGTTTTGTGCGAGAGCGATCGTCGCGGCGAAGATGGCGGTGAACGTGCCGATAAAGGCGACAAAGGTCATTTCGGGCGTCAAGCCGTGACCGTCATAACCAGCCGTGAGCAGCGGGAACATGCGGATGACCGCATACACGCCCGCGGAGACCATTGTCGCGGCATGGATCATCGCGCTGACCGGGGTCGGACCTTCCATCGCGTCGGGCAGCCAGACGTGCAGGGGCCATTGCGCCGATTTGCCGATGGTGCCGATAAAGAGCAGGACTGCGATCAAGCCTGCGGCGGAGAGACCAAGCACACCCGTAGGAACCGAAGCGAGAGTATTAAGTGTCGTCTCGTTGAAGATCTCGCGGAAGGAAAGCGTCCCCGTTACGCTGTACAGGAAGGCGATGCCCAACAGCATGAACACGTCGCCGATGCGGGTGGTCATAAAGGCTTTGATGGCGGCGTTGCGCGCGGAGGGTTTGCCGTACCAGAAACCGATCAGCAGGTAGGAGCACAAACCCATGATCTCCCAACCGGCGAACATGGTCAGCAGGTTGTCGGAAACGACCAGCACGTACATGCCGAAGGCGAACAAGCCGAGGAAGGCAAAGAAGCGCGAGTACATCGGTTCGACGGACGGAACAGTGTGTTTGTGTCCGTGTTCATCGGTGACGGTCGCGCCGTGCGGCGGCAGACCGGCATGGTCATGATCGCCTTTGGGTTGACCAAAATTGTGATAGCCCACGCTGTACAGGAAGATCATCAGGATCGTGATCGCCACGAAGAACAAGACCGCCGCGCCAAGCGGATCGACCAGCACGCCGATCTTCAGCCAGGTATTGCCCGTCGGCAGCCAGTTGACCGCGGATTCGAACGGATGCTCGCCCAAATGCTCCACACCGAGCGCGCGGACGAACACCACCATCGCCGCAAGGAACGAAAGGAACGCCGCACCCACACCCACCGTATGGCTGAGCGCCTTGCTCTTATTCGTGAACAGCACGATCAAGAAGAAAGCCAGTACAGGCGGGAGCGGGATTAACCAGATCAGTAATTCAGTCGTCATAACTCCCTACCACTTCATCATATCGAGTTCGTCTGCGATCACCGTATTGCGGCGGCGATACACAGAAATGACCAGCGCCAGACCCACGGCAACTTCCGCGGCGGCGACGGCAAAGACGATGACAGCAAAGACCTGCCCCGCCATCGAAGTCACATCGCCGTAGCGCCAGAAGGCAACCAGGTTGATGTTGACCGCGTTGAGCATCAACTCAACGCCGAGCAGGATCGCAATCGCATTCCTGCGCGTCAGCACGCCGAACAAGCCAATGCTGAACAGCGCCGCTGCAAAAATGAGATACCAGGAAAGAGGAACCATATCTGCGCGCCTCCTATTTTCGATTGAACGCGAGATAGACCGCGCCCACCAGCGCCGCCATCAACAGGACGGATGCCACTTCGAACGGCAGGACATAAGCATCCGGCGAGACCAACGCCTCGCCCAATGCCGCAATCGCATCAAAATCGGACGGGAAAGCTGCCCCTGTCTTCGAGAAGTCGCCCCACCCCTGAAGCAGGGACGCCAGCCCCGCGAACGTCAGCACCGCTAACAGCGCGCCCGCCCACCAATTCTTATTCGTCTGCGGACCGCTGTCGCGCAAATCCCTGCGGGTGAGCATGACCGCGAAGATGAAGAGGATGGCAATCGCCCCGATGTACACGGTCACCTGCACCACGGCGATGAAGTTTGCGTTCAGCAGGGCATACGTCACTGCGACGCCGAACAGCGTGGAGACCAGCCACAACGCCGCATGGACAAGGTTGCGCGCCGTCACCACCATCAAGCCGGAGCCGAGGGTGAAACCGGCGGTAATGAGAAAAATGATTTGTTCACCAGTCATAGTACATTCTCCCGATCAATGGGAAGCCTCCGCCGTCTTCGCCGGACCCTCGACCTGTTCACGCTCTTTGCGGGTAACGGAGCGGGCGATCTCGAGCGCGACCCAGCCGGTCACCACGTTAGCGAGGAACATGCCGAGGATGTAGAGCCAGGTTGGAGCGCCGGCAAGAAGCGCGTTCATCAATGCCGTCACCAGCACCAGCGCAAACGCCAGCGGGGTCAGGAATTTCCAGTTGAAGGCAAGCATCTGGTCGATACGGGTACGCATCACCGTATAGCGAACCCACATGATGAGCCAGTAACCGATCATCGCCTTGATGATGAGGATCAGGATTGCCAGGAACGGGCTGACCTGCTCCAGACCGAAGAAGCGGTATCCGCCGAAGAACAGGATCGCCCAAAAGCCGCCGAAAGTAAAGGCATGTAGAAGCTCGCCTGCGTAAAACATGCCGAACTTCATGCCGGAATATTCGATGTTGTAGCCGGAAACCAGTTCCGATTCGCCTTCTGCCAGGTCGAAGGGAGCGCGCCCCAGTTCCGCGATGGCGGCAATGAGGAAGATCAACGCGCCCAGCGGCGAGATCCAGAAATACCAGACGTCCTGCGAATTGATGATGGCGTTCATGTTCATCGAGCCCGCAAAAATGACGGGGATCATCAGCATGGCAAGCATGGGGATCTCGAACGAGACCATCACCGCCACCTGACGGAAGCCGCCGATCAACGCGAACTTGTTATCCGACGACCAGCCCGCCATGATGATGGACAACGTGCCAATGGCGCCGGCGGCAATGATGAACAACACGCCAACGTTCAGGTCGGTGCCAAGCATCACAGGAGCCAGCGGCACCACCGCCCACAGGATCAGCACGGACATCATCGACAGGATCGGCGCAAGGTTATATACAACCTTGTCCGCGCTGCCCGGCGTGGTGTCTTCCTTGATGATAAGCTTGATGATGTCTGCGAACGGCTGGATCAAACCGAAGGGACCCAACCGGTTGGGACCCAAGCGGTCCTGAAAGCGGGCAACGACCTTGCGCTCGACCCACACCAGGAAGATATCCACCACCATCAGCAGTACGATCAGCAGCATGACGCCCAGGAAAGCGACCAGCACATGGGCAAAGACCGCGTCCATGCCCCAGCCGGTGAAAATGCCTTCCAGCCAGTCTGCAGCGACTTTCAATGGGTCATTCCAAAAATTCATAAATCGCTCCTATTTCAGCCTCACTCCCCGCCCTGATGCGCCAGGGGAATGCGGCTGGATTCTCCTTATTACACAAAGAAAAGGCTGAAACGATATTCGGTTCAGCCTTTTCTTCCATTTTATAAAAGAATTACACCCATTCCAACATTCCCTTGCGCCATGTGTACACCAAACCAACAACAAGGATGGCAACAAAGATAATTCCCTCCACCACCACGAACAAACCGAGATGCCCCAATTTTACAGCCCACGGGAAGAGGAAGACCGCCTCCACATCAAAGATGAGGAAGACCAGCGCAAAGATGTAATATTGAGCCTTGAACTGGATGCGCGACTCGCCCACCGCCTCGATACCGCATTCGTATGTCGATTCTTTAATGGGATTTGGCTTTTTGGGTCCAAAAATGAAACCGGCTGCAATGGCGCCAATCGGGATAATCAACCCTACAAGTAGAAACAGCGCAACATATAACCACTCATTCATCTAAATCGCTCCAATGGGAATTTAATTGCCCAAATTGTACCATAAAGAACAAACAGCCTTCCCGTAAAGCATGTCAATTATTGGGGTGATTTTTGTCATATTTTTGAATCACGCCCGCCTTTTCTTCTGTTTCTTCCTCCTGCGATTCCACAGGTATTTGACCACATCGTCAAAGAAAGGAAGACCGACTATCACACCCAGTACCGATCCGACCACGCCGGATGTCCGCACGAAATCGACCGAAAACCCGAAGAAATCCACCGCCTCGATCTCGACGATTTGGGCTGACAGCGCCATCCGGCTTTCTTCCCCGCTCAGGCGGTCTGTGAAATTCAAATGCAGCCAGACCGTGCCGCGATACACTCCCGTCTCCTGCGGGCGGATGCTCCAATAAAAAGTAACTTCTTCCCCCTGCTTCAACGGCTGAAATGTGGAACCCGGCGGCTCGACGATCAAGCCGGCAATGTCGAAGCGCGCCTCGGCGGTGACGTTATGAGTTGCATATAGATTCGGGATCTCGATCACCTCGCCTGTGACGACATTGCCGCCAAACTCAGCGGTGGGCGTGATATTTCCCAAGTCGTCCACTTCGAGCGTCAGACGAACGATATCACTTTCGACACCCGCCTTCATTTTGGGCGGGAATTCCAGCGTCAGGCGGCGGGTCTCCGGGATGGCGGGAATCTGCGTTGCGGAAACTTGCGGCGCGGGCTGTGTCGGGGGGATCGCGCCCGCGGTTGGCGGAGCTTCAGATGTCTCATCGGTTGCAGGAAGTTCCATTGCATTGCCGCACGCCACAATGAGCAGGATCACCGTCAATGCGAAGGGGATGAGAAAAAAGCGCCGCGGAGAAAAAGGTTTAGAGATCACGTAACAGGGTCGAGTTTGAAATGAAGCGAAGATGGGGTTGGGAGTCGAAGTTCAGCGGGCGGAATCGTCCGTTCCATCGTTGTGCGCGGATTGGGGGCATATCCCCAGACCAGCAAAGCAATGGAAACAGAAAGAAGAATGAAGGCAAGCACCAGCCGGATTTTTTTCATCGATCCACTTCTTCCACTTCGATATACCACTTGACGCGCGTGCCGACGCGGTCGCGCAATTGCCAGGCGATGGGCTTGGGCATCTCTTCGAAGGTGCGTTGTATCTCGCGCACCCGCTGAACGATGATGCCGCGTTCCTCCGCCGAGAGAAGTTCTTCTGTGCCGATGAATTGCTCGACACGCTCCAAATTGATGGAGGTGGTTTTGTACAAGCCCCAATCCTGGCTGCACAAGCGGGCAAGCACGGACAGGTTGATATGTTCGTTGTCGTCGCCGCCGGTTTCATTATTCAACAAAATGGACGTAATATCAAGCAGGTCTTTGCGGTTGAGTTCAACAATCTGCGCTTTGGAAAGCAGAAGTTCCGCCAGCGGAATGGTGAGTGGGTCGGCGGTGAGGCGCTCTTCGAGCGGAATCTTGTGGCACATTTCAAAGTCGCCGACGAAGATATCGACCTTCATATCCGTTCCATCGTCGAAGTAGATCTGGCGGGTGGCGCCGTTGAGGATGTTGAACTGCTTATCGGGGCTGTAACCGACTTCGAGCATGAAGGCTTCGAACTCGCGGCGCTGTTTTTTTGCCACGGCGAAATCCAGGTCGGCGAATTCGCGCGCGAACAGCGGATGATTCCGTTTGTTATGCGCCTGTACCGCCAGCCCGCCAATCGCGCGGATCTGGATATTCCTTTGATTCCCCGCATCCACCAACCGATGCATTTCCGTCAATATTTCCTGTGATGTCAACGCCATCCATTCACCTTGAAAAAATCACCACAGATGAACACTGATGAAAAGGATATATTTTCATCCAGCCACCAATGTTCATCTGTGTTTATCCGCGGTTTGGTTGCGGAGGTCTATTCGACCGGGATCTCAGCCTGCACCTTGCCCAGGTCGATGCCCTTGCTCTTGCGGTATGCCTTGAAGCCGAAATAGATGACTGCGGCAAGTACGTAATTGCCGAGCATGTAGAGTATGGAGTTGGTGTTACTGATGCCGATTCCGTACAACAGGTTCGGGTCAAAGATCCACTGATAGAGCAGATACACGAGGAAGCCGCCGAAGATAACTCCCGCCACCGTGATCAACGGAATGCCCAATACATTGTATTTCGCGATCGGGGAGGAACGATACAGATCAGGCTTGGTGTACGGCAGGACGATCGCGGAGATGGTCGTGCCGAGGAAGGTCACGGCGATGACGAGCGTGGAGCACAATGTCAAGGTCTGGAAGTTGAGCAGGTTGTAATTGAACAAGTACGCCACAACCACGGACGGGACGACCATCAATAACAGCGCGTTGACCGGCGTACCGGTGCGCTCATCCAACTTGGCGACCGACTCGGGCAGCAGTCGGTCGAAGGCGGCGGCGAAAATGACGCGCGTGGAAGACAGGAAGACCGTCGCGCACCAGCCGAACCACCACAGACTCATCAACGCCACGACGAGGAACTGCACGAGTTTGTTCGTGGTCAGGAAGGAAGCCAGCAGGGCGGGATAGGGCCAGACCGGAAGCGCGGGAGTCACATCCGTAAAGCCCCAGGCGTAGTTCCACCACGCCGCGCCAGCCTGCACGTAAAAGTCCCAGCCGATGGTGTTGCGGATGGCGTAGAGCAGGACGATTCCGAGCAGGGTGGTGATGCCGAGCGCCGAGCCCATGCCCGCCATGTTGCGTTTGAAATCCGTCGCGCCGCGCACTTCACCGTAGAGGGTCGCGCCCCAGTTGGGCCACAAGTTAAAGAAGACCATGTAGGGAATGACGAGGAAGACCAGTGCCAGCGACCCGCCCGCGAACGGTGTGATCGCGCCCGCCTCCGTCCCGAGGGAAACGGTCTGGTCGTAGAGCCCAGCCTCGGTTCCGAACATCGAGGCGGCGTTCGATTCCAAGCCAGCCTTGAAGGCTTCGGGGGAGCCGGTCAACAACAGGACGATCACGATCAGCAGACCGAGCATCCCGCCGTAGAAGGAGAATTTCTGGATGCGGGCGTAGGTCTTCATGCCGAGCACGATGAACAGGCTGACGATACCGAGCGTGATGAGCGAAGCGGTGAACGCGCCGTTCTGCGTGCCTGCAAACCACAGGGCGGTTTCCTTTGCACCGAGCACACCCAGCAAGGGCACCAGCACAATGTGGCGGAACATGTCGCCGTACAACGGAACCCACAGCCACAGGATGAACCACCAGCCCGTCACGGCAAGGATGAAGCCCACCGCCCCGCCGAGAATGCGGCTCTGCCAGACGTAATCGCCGCCCGAACGCGGCATGACCGAGATCAACGCGGCATAGACAACGACCTCAAAAAAGATGAAGATGGCGCTGATGATGAGCGCATTGACCATGCCGCCCTCGAAGTAGTACATCTGACTGAAGCTGTACAGACCGAGGGTGATCAGGTTGATGGAGAACAACGCGTAGATGAACGCGTCCATGACCGACCACGAACGAACCAAGCCGGTCGCCTTACGGACAAACAAGTTACTCATGACACTCTCCTCTTTTGGTGTTTTTTTTCACCCTCACCCCTTGCCCCGCTCCCAAAACGGGAGCGGGGTTGGGTGAGGGAAATTAACCTGTTGTCAGAACGTAATCTTCCACTTTTCGTTTTCCGAGCCGCACCAGCGCGCCCAACAGCGTGCCCTGTTCATACATCGAGCCGGGATTGATGCACAAGGTCTTGCCGATGCGCGAAACGCCGCGCCCTTCGTGGATATGTCCGTGCAAGCCGAGCAAGGGCTGGACTTCTTCGATGGACCGGCGCAGTGCCGTCGAGCCGACCGGCTTCATGGACTGTCCCGCCATCTTCGGGCGCAGATTTTCGTCCAGTTCGGGCGCTTCGTCGAGATTCGATTTATACGGCGGGACATGGATGTTGAAGATGGCGTTGTGCGGGTCTTTGAGTTGGGAGGTCATCGCATCATACCTGACCTTGAGTTGATCCTCGTCCTCTTCCCGGTGCGTGTCCCAGGGCGTGCGGTTGGACCAGCCCGAAGCGATCATTTCATGACCGCTTTTCAGCGACGTAACCTGCCCCTCGGCGAGCACCACGCTGCGGCTGGAACGAACGATCTCGTCCACATCATCCATGTCGTCGTTGCCCGGGCAGCAGTAGACGGTCATGCCGGTGCCTGCCAGTTTTTTGTCCGCCAGTTCCATCCATTGCTGGACGACCTTGAGCACTTCGGCAAGGAATATCTCGCTGACGCGCTGCGGGTCTTTTTCCAGTTCGGCGATCTCATCGGGCGTGGTCATATACGGATAATAACCGCGGCTGCGGACACGCTTTTTCATGTCCGTCAGTTCGTCTTCGGTTGAGACATCAAACACCTGTTCGAGCAAAGTGATGCGGTAGTTCGAGCCGCCCTGATGAATGAACGGGACAACCGCCTTGCCCGTCATGTCGCCGCCGAGGATCAATTGGTCGGCGTTGTAGAATTTCCCCGCGTTCAAAAACTTGCTCCAGCAAATATCCGACCCGTGAATGTCTGTGGCAAAGAAGATGGTGGTCACATGCAGATCCTTTTATGATGGGGATGGCTTGCAGATGCCGTGCGGATTTGATGGAATTAATTATACCCCCCGAAAACGCGAATACAACCGTGAAATAAAAAAAGCTTCGGAAGTCTATCGACTTCCGAAGCCTGTGACACTTCCTACCCAGCCTGAGTGAGATCCGCCAGCTCTTCGACCGAGGCTCTTTTCACGCAGAGATGGATATGCTCCATGCCCATCTCCGTCACCCATTGGATCGGGATGAGTTTCATCTCTTTCACGAACAGCCCGTTCGAAACGACCAGACCGGTCATGTGCTCATCTCGCGGGTCGGCAAGGATGCGTTCAACATTGCCGACATGGATACCTTCGAGCGTGATGATCTTCGGGTTTTCATCCATGACGATGGTGCCATCCGGGATATTCTGCCGGATCTGCGGAATCATTCCGTGACCGGGCGCCACACGCATTGCCCGCGCGCCGAGGTCGGCATGCCCGACCCCTGAAAGTCCGGCGCTGCCCGCATAGGGCGGGTCGCGGACCGGCTCCCGTTCATCCACGATGTATTCCTCCTCCAACGGCGGGAAGGTTTCGATATCCCCGGCGTTTTGGTTCAACACGATCTGGTTCTCGCTGGTCTCCGCGATCAGTTCGATCGGCACAACCTTCTCTTCGCGGCGGAACAGATTGCCTACGCGCACAACGATGGCGTTGAGCGCCTTGTCGGCGGGGTCGACCACCACGCGGTTCAACAGACCGACAGGATGACCGTCCGCTGCCAGAACGGCAGCCTTCTTTTGAAGTTGGATGGTTGCATTCATTTGTTTGCTCCTTTCCGGGCGGAGATTCCTTGCATTCAAAAGGCTGGTCTCGCCCATAACGCTTCCCCCCGCAACAGATCAACACGTCACACCCCCATGGAAATTGCATTTACACACAAATCCATTATACAGAGTTATGAAGCCCTGCCCAGCTTAAAATCTTTTGTTCTAAAGAAATTCTAATTTCATGACATTTGTTACAGAACAAAATTAGAGAATAGTAATAAAATAAGTCTTGTCATTGGAGACCGAATGGCAACACACAGGGGCACACGCCAGGCTCGCTACCCAAAATTTGACGCAACCTCAAATTTCAGGAGAAAAAATGACCAAGCCCTACCCCCCCGAACCGTTCCGTATCAAAGTGACCGAACCGATCCGCCTCATTCCGCGTGAGGCGCGTGAAGCCGCCTTGAAGGAAGCGGGCTACAACCTGTTCCTCATGAATGCCGAAGACATGTTCATCGACCTGCTGACCGACTCTGGCACAGGCGCGATGAGCCACCATCAATGGGCAGCACTGATGCAAGGCGATGAATCCTATGCGGGCGCGCGCTCGTTCCACCGCATCAAGAACGCCGTCGAAGATGTGTTCGGTTTCAAGCGTTTCGCCCCCACCCATCAGGGACGCGCCGCCGAGAATATTCTTGCGGCGTGCCTCGTCAAGCCCGGTCAGTGGGTGCCGAGTAACATGCACTTTGACACCACCGACGCCAACATCCGCGCGCGGCAGGGCCGCCCCGCCAACCTCGTCATCGACGAAGCGCACGACCCCGAAAACCGCCATCCCTTCAAGGGCAATATGGACATCGCCAAACTGCGCGCCTTCATCGAAAAGTATGGGCGTGAACAAATTCCACTGGGGATGATCACAGTCACAAACAATGCAGGAGGCGGACAACCCGTCTCGATGGAAAATCTGCGCGAAGTGTCGAAGGTCTACCGCGAGCATGGCATCCCGTTCTTTATCGACGCCGCACGCTACGCCGAAAACTGCTTCTTCATCCGGGAGCGGGAGCCTGGCTTCGAGAGCAAGTCGGTCAAGGAGATCGCGCGTGAAATGTTCTCGCTGGCAGACGGGATGACCATGTCCGCCAAGAAGGATGCCATCGTCAACATCGGCGGGCTGATCTGCATGAACGACGATGCACTCTTCCAGAACGTGAAGAACGAGTTGATCCTGCGCGAAGGCTTCCCCACCTATGGCGGGCTGGCAGGGCGCGACCTCGACGCAATGGCAGTTGGCTTGTACGAAGGCTTGGATGAAGATTACCTGCGCTACCGCCTCGGGCAGACGGCGTACCTCGCCTCAGGCCTGAATGAGGCTGGGATTCCGACCTTGCAGCCCACTGGCGGACACGGCGTGTACGTCAACGCGGGCGCAATCTTTCCGCACATCCCCAATTACGAATTCCCCGCCCAAGCGCTCGCCGTGGAGTTGTACCGCGAAGGCGGCATCCGCGGCGTGGAGATCGGCTCGGTCATGTTCGCCTGTCTCGACCCCGAAGATAATAAATGGCATTACCCTGCGCTCGAACTTCTGCGCCTCGCCATTCCGCGCCGGACGTACACGCAAAGCCATCTTGATTATGTGGCTGACACTTTCGCCGCCATCAAATCCCGCGCGGACAAGGTCAAGGGCTACAAATTTACCTACGCACCAGAATTGCTACGTCATTTCACAGCAAGGTTCGAGCCGCTGTAATATGCCTTATGCCAGCCGCATTGCACTGCTCATAAGCTGTCTTTCGGTTCTCGCCGCTTATTGGGTCTCTGAGAATATCTATGAACGCACGCCGCATGTAGAGGATGAATTTGCCTATATCTGGCAAGCCCAGGTTTTTGCGCATGGACAAACCTACATGGCATCACCCGTATATCCAACATTATTTGTTGTCCCGTTTGTGGTCGACCATAACGGCATTCGGTTCAGCAAATACCCTCCCGGCTGGTCCCTGGTATTAAGTCTTGGCATATTAACCGGCCTGACTGCGTGGATCAATCCGCTGCTGGCTGGTTTGGCTGTCTGGCTCACTTTCCGCCTCGGGCAAAAGATATTCGACAACCACACGGCGCTTCTCACAATTTCACTGCTTGCCGCCTCTCCATTCTTCTTAATGGTCTCAGGGACACTGTTGTCACATTCCTGGTCACTCGTTCTGAGCCTCGCACTTACACTGGCGTGGCTGGATCTGTTCATTCGAAGTGACACCCCGCAGCAAGAGCGCCTCACACCGGAATGGATAAAAATTTGCATTGCCGGACTCAGCCTCGGGGTTTTGGCATTGACCCGTCCATTGACCGCCATAGGCGTGGGGCTGCCATTTTTTATTCATGGCTTGGTCTTGTTATGGCGGGGGGATTCAATCATCCGTAGAAACGTACTGATAATCGGAGGCATCGCCGCCGCGGTTGCATCCATCCAGATCCTATGGCAGTACATCCTCACCGGCGATCCGATGCAAAACCTTTATGCATTATGGTGGGAATATGACCGGATCGGTTTTGGTGACGGGATCGGCACTCAGCCCGGCGGACACGGTCTGTTTTGGGTCGTCAACAATCTGGTCTCGAGCATGATGGCTGGAAGCAGGGATCTATTTGGCTGGGGATCTGCCTCCTGGCTGTTCATCCCTTTTGGGCTATGGGCGGCGCGGCGGAATCATTCCGTGGAACTTCTTATTGGAGTCCCTGCCGGGTTGATCCTGATCTACACAGCCTATTGGGTCAGCCCCAATCTTTATGGACCGCGTTACTATTATGAAGGCATAACGATCGCGTGTTTACTGACATCCGCTGGAATTTTATGGTTGTCAGAACAGTGTAAAAGATCAAGACTTCCAAATGCAACAGTGCCGGTCCTGGCAATTCTGCTGATCTCCTACAATCTGCTCGTTTATCTGCCCGCCCGAATGGACACAATGCGGAATCTATACGCAATTAATCGGGACCAACTGACGCCGTTCCTGACGGATGAAGCTGCATCCCTGACGCCTGCTTTGGTTATTGTTCACGCGCAGGAATGGACCGAATGCGCAGGACTGCTCCCTCTTCAGGATCCCTGGCTAAGCACGCCATTTATCTTTGCCTGCGATATGGATAATTCGTCCGACACGATCCGGCAGGATGATTTTCCTGAACGCAGGTTGATCCACTACTATCCAGCCACGAGGGAAATTTTACTGACTGCAAAAGAATAGGAAGTTCCCGCTTCTCAGTCATGCATCTGGTTATAAGACTGAGCTAGACCTGAAGAGTGGTTCTGGATACAATCCCACTTACCCACCTAAAAAAGGAATACATATTTAATGGACTCTTTATACTACACCGATTATCTCGAACTCGATAAAATTCTCGATAGTCAGCATCCCAAAAGCGATTTGAAGACCGATGAGATGCTGTTCATTATCATCCATCAGGCATACGAACTGTGGTTCAAGATGGTCATCCACGAACTGGACCGGGTGCGGGAGATCTTTTCACAAGAGAACATCAACGACAACGCGGGCGAGATGAGTATCGCCGTCCATAAGTTGAAGCGGGTGGCGAAGATATTTGAAGTCATCAACCAGCAGGTGGATATTCTCGAAACGATGACGCCGATGGACTTCCTCGAGTTTCGTGATTTACTTGTGCCATCTTCGGGATTCCAGAGCCTGCAATTCCGCATCATCGAGGCGAAATTGGGACTGAAAATGGAGCAACGCTACAAGGCGAACTATTACAAGAACACCCGTCCGGGTGGATTCAACCAACAGGATTACGAAACAATCAACAGCGTAGAGTCCGAGGCGACGTTGAAGGGTCTGGTCATCAAATGGGCGGAGCGGACTCCCTTCTTCGATGAGGCACTGTGGCGGGATTTCCAATCCCAATTCCCTGTGGAAGAGGGCGAACAAAAATTCTGGAGCGATTACAAACAGATCTACAAGAACAGTCTTTCGGGCTCGGTGGAGCTGCGCCAGTTCGACGAATTAGAGCGCATCTTTTACCGGGAAGGTTTGGGCGAGTTTTCGGTCGGCGCGATGCGGGCGGTGCTGTTCATTATGCTCTACCGCAACCTGCCGATCTTCCAACAGCCGTTCGACCTGCTCTCGACGCTGATCGACATCGACGAACTGCTTTCGCAATTCCGCTACAAGCACATGCTGATGGCGCGGCGGATGATCGGTCTGCGCTCGGGTACGGGCGGCACCAGCGGAGCGGGCTACCTCGAAGGCGCACTGCGGCAACATTACATCTTCAAGGAATTGACGGAGATTTCCACGTTTCTAGTGGACCGCAGCCACCTGCCAGGGTTGCCAAAGAGTGTAAAGGAAAAGACCAGTTTCAATGTGTAAAAGAAAGCCGCTTCCGAAAAACGGAAGCGGCTTTTTCAGAAGCACGAAAACTATTTTGTATATTGCGGGAGCGCGTCCAGCGATTTCAGGTACAAATAGATCGCCTGCAATTCATGGTCATAGAATTTGGCGTGATCCTTCCACGGCATCAAGGAGGGATTCATTCCATATCCATCGGGCTTTATCCCGGTCCGGATCGTGTTGATAAAATCTTCCTCCGTCCAGTTTGCGATGCTGCCGCCGGGTGTAATATTCGGAGAAATCACTGGTATGGTCGGGTCGGGGAAGGGACCACCATTCAGGTTGGGTCCGTGGCAGACGCGGCAATCATGGGTATCCACCATATACTTGCCGTACTCCACACTGGCTCCGGCAGGCGGCGCGGTTATTGCAGTTTCATGAGGTACCGCCTCAACAGGAAGATCGCCAAGCATGCCTGCTGTCAACAGAATCTTCGCCACAGGCGACAACCGTTCCCCTTTCAACTCACGATCTACGGGCGGCAAAGTGCGAATGTACGCAATGATCGCCCCAAGTTCTTCATTGCTCAGGTATGCCGTTGCAGCTACCGCAGGCATGAAGATCGGCTTGCCCTGCGAATCGATTCCATGACGGATCGCGCTCACAAAATCTTGATCCGTGTAGGTGGCGCCTATGCCGCCCTTGCCGCTGGTCAGGTTGGCGGAGTCGATGATGCCGAGCGGGGGCGAATCGAACCAGTTTTCCACTCCGCCCAGATCAGGTCCGTGACAACCCGCGCACAAAGACTCTACACGATGCTTGCCGAGTTCAAGGCTGGCTTCATCAGTGGGCAAAACGATGTCTGAAGGCGGAAACTCATATGTCTTGTTGAAGCGAGATTCCCCCATTAGAAACATCACCGTCCCCACAACAAACAGCAAGCCGATCAATGACCCCAATACAATTCCGATCCATTTCAATATTTGTTTCATTACCTTTAAATTCTCCTTTGGCAAACATAATTTTAGCGACTTGAACATAGTACATAATTCCACAGGAGATTTCAACCAATCTTTCCTCCCATTTTGTTTGGCATTTTGTATCGCTTATACGGAAAAAGCATCCTTGACAAAAAGTAAAGTATTCTTTACAATATCAAAAGTCAAGCATACTTTACATGTCAAGGAGAAACTATGAACAAAAGTACAGTCATCGCACTTGGAATCGCCATCGGAGCCGCCATCGGCGCGGCAACCGGCGACATGGCAGTCTGGGTCGGCATCGGCGCGGCGTTGGGGCTGGCAATGAACGGGATCGGCTGCATCCTAAAAAAAGAAAGCGGTGAATAAACATGAACCAGAAACAGATCATAAGTCGCTATGGCAGGGAATTGGCGCTTGCCTCGATCGCTTATGCCATCCTGCTGGTGGCGAGCATCATCACCCTGCAACGCTTCGAACTCTCGAAAGCCCTGCAAGTGGTCGTCGCCCTGCTACCCGCCATCCCGACCGCCTTCGTCATCATCGCCATCATGCGCATGCTGATCAGCAGCGACGAACTCCAACAGCGCATCCAACTCTACGCGGTTTCCTTCTCCGCCGCGCTGACGGGATTCATCACCTTCAGTTACGGCTTTCTCGAAAATGTCGGCTTCCCGAAATTCTCCATCTTTCTGGTCTTCCCGATGCTGATCGCATTCTGGGGAATAAGCCTTGGATATTTTTCAAGGAAATACCAATGAAGAACCGGCTCAAAGTCCTGCGCGCCGAACGGGATTGGTCTCAGGCGGATCTGGCGGAGAAATTGGATGTCTCGCGGCAAACGGTCAACGCGATAGAGACAGGCAAATACGATCCCAGCCTGCCGTTGGCATTCAAGATCGCCGAGTTATTTGGGATGAAGATCGAGGAGATCTTCATCCCGGAAAAAAGTAACTGATACAATGATGTAAACCAAAAGGACTACATCATGCAAAATCCGCCCATTCCTGCCACGTCGGACGAGAACAAGGACATCATCGCGTCATTGCTCCTGCGGTTGTTCCTAAGCGCGGATCTTGCTTTCATCGTGCTTCATGTCCTTTATAAAACGTACATCCTGAACAGTTCCTACTTTTCGCTCAAAAGGGACCTCGGATACTCGGAATTTTTTCAGTACACAAAATTCCTGTGGATCATCATCCTGCTGATCTACATCATCAGAAAAACAAGAGTTTGGGAATATCTCTCATGGCTGGCGGTTTTCACCTACTTCCTCGCGGACGATGCCTTCCAATTGCACGAGAACATCGGCAGGAGTATCGCGGGTAATCTCGATTTCATCGCGCCGTTCAATTTGCGATTGCAGGATATCGGGGAACTGACGGTTCTGGCGGTTGCAGGGATGATCCTGCTAGTGATGCTCACATGGGCATATTGGCGGGGGACACAAGCCTTCAGGAATGTTTCAAAAGACCTGCTGATACTTGTGGGCATCATGACATTCTTCGGGGCGTTCATTGACGCCGCCGAGATCGGGGTTACCCTCGGGTTGTTCATCAAGGAAACACTCGGACTGATCGACGACGGCGGGGAAATGATCGTCGTCAGCGTGATGCTGTGGTATGTATTTCGGCTTGCCATCCATAACGGGCAGACCGACGATTTCCTGCACACACGCCTGCCCGGATTGTCAAAACGAAAACGGACATAACGCATCGTCCTCCGCTCCAACCTGCTGACACAGCCGAAAGCGGGATTTTCATCCAAAAAGCAATCCCAAGAAACGAACAATCCTCACTAACGGGGCAAATGCCAGCGCTGATACAATAGGGTCATTCCTGCATGGCATACCGAGACGGCATCGCCGTACTGGTGCTCCCGCTTATGTTCCCGTTCTGGCAAAGGAGATTCCCATACTCTCGAAGACTTCACGCCTGCTCACGTATCTTTGCGCCCTGCTGTATGGCATCCTCGGCGCATTGCTTTACTTTTTCCCTGAAACGCTCGCCCCGGTCTTTGCCTGGAAGGTGACCGCCTTCATGACCATGACCATCGGCGGCTGGTGTCTCGGCAATGCCTGGCTGGCATACATCACCGCCCGCCGCTGGGACTGGAGACTCGTGCACACATCCCTGCTGTATTTGTGGCTATTCGGACTTGGTGAATTAATCGTGCTGTTCGCTTTCCGTGACAGGCTCGTGTTGCAGCATCCAATTGCGTGGCTGTATCTCATCACGCTCATCGCCAATGTGCTTGCCGCCGCCGTCGGCATCGTGGATTATCTGCGCATCCGCCCGGCGAACACACCAAACGGCATCGTACTCACCAGCACGCAAAAGATTCCCGCCGCGGCATTTGTTGTCTTCGTCGGTTTCCTCGGCGCATATGGCATCGTTGCCCAGATCGGCGACGTCGGCACAAACGGCGGGATCTTCCCAGAAGTGATGTCGCTTTTCACGCTGCGGAGTTTCGGCACTTTCTATCTCTCCCTTGCGCTGGCGGTCATCCCGTTTTTCTGGAAAATCGGTCACAAAACCGTCCTGCATCACTCCTACGCCGCCTACGGATTGATCGTTTTCATCACCATCGCCGCGCTCGTGTATCTCCCGCTCTTTGACTTTTCCGCGCGCCCCGGCGGGTTGCTGTACTTCGCCGCCTATCTCGGTGTTGGCATTCCGTTGGCGTTCGTTTTCCGCAAACATGGCACGGGAAGTTAACTGACCCATGACCCGCTGGCTCGACCCACAACCTGCTGACGCCTCGCCTCTCTCTCGCCTCGAGCTGCCTCCCCTCGTCGCGCAGACTCTCCTCCGACGCGGGATCAGCCGTCCCGAAGATGCGGAGGCGTTTTTGCATCCGGAGAGATTCGCATCCACGCAGTTTCCTGGAATTGAATCGGCAGTTGAACTTATCAAACTGGCTATACGCAGCGGAGACAAAATCTGCGTGTGGGGCGATTTCGACGTGGACGGTCAAACCTCCACCGCCCTGCTCGTGCAGACCCTGCAAGCGCTGAACGCAAATGTCATTTATTACATCCCTGTGCGCGGACGCGAAAGCCACGGCGTTCACATCGAGTCGCTCAAACCGATCATCGAGAACGGCGCAAAACTTTTGCTGACCTGCGATACAGGCATTACCGCGCACGACGCGATCGATTATGCCAACTCACGCGGACTTGATGTCATCGTCACCGACCATCATGACCTTGGCGAAACCCTGCCCAACGCCAAAGCCATCGTCAACCCGAAGTTATTGCCCGAAGATCATCCGCTGCGAAATTTGGCGGGTGTAGGCGTGGCATACAAACTCGCCGAAGCGCTCTTAATCGAAAATCAAAAATCTGAAATCGCAAATCTTCTCGACCTTGTGGCATTGGGCTTGATCGCCGACGTTGCCCTGCTGCAAAGCGAAACCCGCTCGCTGGCAAAACAAGGCATCGAGCAATTGCGAAACACCAGTCGCCTTGGTCTGCGTGTAATGGCAGAGCTGGCGGGCGCAAGTTTTGATTCGCTCACCGAAGAGACCATCGGCTTCACCTTCGCGCCGCGACTCAATGCGCTCGGTCGCCTCGGCGACGCCAACCCCGCAGTCGAACTTTTGCTCACACAAGATTCCGCCCGCGCGCGCCTGCTTGCAACCCAGATCGAAGGCTTGAACGCCCAGAGGCGCATGCTCACCAAACAAGTCACCGACGCGGCGGAAGCGCAACTGCGCGAAAATCCCGACCTGCTCAACCAGCCCGCCATCGTGCTCTCGCATCCCAACTGGCCCGGCGGCGTGGTCGGCATCGTCGCCAACCGCCTCGTCGAACGCCATCACAAACCCGCGATCCTCTTCAACGAATCCGACGACGGCATTCTGCGCGGCTCGGCGCGCTCCATCGAAGGCTTGCACATCACCGAAGCCATTGCCACCCAAAAAGATTTATTGCTCGGCTTCGGCGGACATCCGATGGCGGCGGGTATGTCGCTCAAAAAGAATGACCTGCCCGCCTTCCGCCGCGGACTCGGCAAAGCGATCGAACGCCAACTGGGGGATATCGCCTTTGAGGAACCGACGCTTCAACTCGATGCCTGGCTTGCCCTCTCCGACCTGAACCTTGACCTCGCCGACAGTTTGGAACTGCTCGCTCCCTTCGGCGCAGGCAACCCCGAATTGACCCTCGCCACGCGCAACGTGGCGCTGAAGTCGGTCAGGGAGATCGGCAAGACAAAAGAGCATCTTCGCTTGAACATCGAAGACGAAAACGGAGAAGCGCAAAGCCTCCTGTGGTGGAGCGGAGCGGGCGAAGAACTTCCGCCCACCGACGCCAAATTCGACGTCGCCTACACCCTGCGCGCCACCTCCTACCGCGGACAAAGACAAGTCAACCTGCAATTCAAGGAATTCCGCATCACCGAAGAAAGACCCATTGAAGTAAAAGAAACGAGGTTGGAGATTCAGGATTTGAGGCTTAACGCTTCAACGTTCGAACGCTTGAACATCCAAACGTTGGTCTGGGCAGAAGGCGCGGACAAAGCAAAAGGCAAATCACGCTTCGCATTGACCCGGGCGGATGAATTCGCCATCTATACCACGCCGCCCTCTCCCGTCGAGTTGCGCAATGCGCTGGAGATCGTCAAGCCGAAAACTGTGCACGTCTTCGCCGTCCCGCCCGCCGAAGAAAAGCCCGACGACTTCCTGAAACGGCTGGCAGGTTTGTGCAAATTTGCGTTGAACAACAAAGAAGGAAAAACCACACTACACGAGTTAGCGGCGGCGATGGCGGCGCGCGAGATCGCCGTGGAACTCGGCTTGCAATGGCTCGCCGCAGGCGGACAACTCTCCGTGAGCATCGAGGATGGCAACGTGCTATTATCAAAAGAGACGCAGGAGAAAAATCCCTACCTGCAAGCGGAACTGTTCACCGCCCTGCGCGGCGTGCTGAGCGAAACCTCCGCATATCGCAAGTATTTTGCGACGGTGGAGGATTTGAAGAAGATATTCCAATAGAGGTGGACGATGAAAAAGTTGCTCTTTATTTACCTTGTACTTGGACTGATCCTCTCCGCCTGCGGAACGGCAACGACCCAGCCCGCATCTCTCGCGCAAACAGGCACGCCAACTATAACGGCGACAACAACGCAAACGCCGACTATCACCGTCACGCCCCTGCCCACCATCCCCACTTTCACGCCGACCTTCGATGTTTCGACGATTGTCACGGTCACACCGGCGGAGAAGGCGGAATGCCCAACGATTGATTCAAAGGTAAATGTCAAGGAGTACTTTCCTGAAAAATTAGAATACCCCTCGCCTAATGCATCAGATAAAATCGCGGAATTCTTGAACGAAGGAGGAAATGGGGAATTTCTCGCCGAGAGGTTCGATGAGATCTATATAAAATCAGATTATCGAGGTGGATACGCGTTTCGTGATTTAACAGGTGATCAAGTCTCTGAGTTTTTGTTCGTAGAAATCAATTTTTCTGGAAAACCCATTGTCTTCTCGTGTCGGAACGGATATTATGAAAGGTTATTCGTCTTATCAAGGGATCATGATTTCTGGGATTACACCTTCGAAATTGATGATCTAAATGTTGATGGAATTCCCGAAATAATCGTTACTGGGACAGATGGAGTAAGCTTTCCTCAATCCAAAATTTATATATTTGAATGGGATGGACAAACTTTCCGCATTTCGGGTACTGCTGACATGTTAGCACTTTGGCAAACAGAAATTGTTGATATGGATGGAAATGGCACTAAAGAGATTGTACTCACTGGAGATACCCCTGGGTGCTTGAGTTGCGGTAATTTTAGACCGCAAAGACAGAGAACCATTATACTCAGCTGGAATGGGAGCGGGTATGTGGAAGTATCAAATGAATTTGCTTCCCCAAAATATCGCTTCCAGTCCGTTCAAGACGCTGACAACGCTGTGCAGCATGGAAAGCATGACAAGGCGCTGAATATTTACGAAGAAGTAACCTCGAACAAAAATCTCGAGTGGTGGTCGCTTGAACGTTTCACCTACGAACAAGACGCATCTTACAGATGGATGCCGGGGTACACACCTGTACCAGAGCCGAGTGAAGACCCAACCGAATACCCCCGTCTAGCCGCCTACGCCTACTACCGTATCCTCCTCCTCCACCTCGCGCAGGGACAGGAAGCAGAAGCCGCATCCACGTACCAAACCTTATTATCCACCTTTGGTAACGATCCCTACGCCGCTCCCTACGCGGAGATGGCAACTGCCTTTTGGGAGGCGTATCAACCCACAAACAAAATGTACGACGGCTGTGCAGCGGCGATCCAATACGCGGTGGAACATCCTGAGATTCTGATCCCGCTCGGCAGTGATTATCACGGCTGGCAGGCGAAAATCTACCAGCCTGCGGATGTCTGTCCGTTTCGATAAAGGAGCATCTTGAAAAAAATGACCGAACCGATTCCCGCCTCCCATCTCGACCTTGTGCAAACTCCCCGTGTCGCGGCGCTCACCACCCTCATGCCAGACGGCTCTCCCCAGACCACGCCGGTCTGGTGCGATCACGACGGGGAGTTCATCCGCATCAACACCATGCGCGGATTCCGCAAAGAGAAGAACATGCGCGCCAACCCCAAAGTGACCTTGCTTTGCTACGACCCGCGCGAACCGCTGCGCTCGCTCGAGGTCCGCGGCGAAGTGGTGGAAATGACCGAACAGGACGCCATGGAGCATCTCGATCACCTCACCCTGCTCTACACCGGCAGATCGCCCTACTTTGGCGAATGCGTCCCTGCCGAACTCAGGGAAAAGGAGACGCCGGTATTGTGCAGGATCCGTCCGCTGCATGTCGTCGCCCTGGATGCGCGAAAGAAGAAGGCAACTCCATGACGAAACCCATCCCCGCCTCCCACTTGGACCTGTTAACTCGTCCCATCCATGGCGTGTTGACCACGCTGATGCCCGACGGACAGCCGCAATCCAGCCTTGTGTGGTGTGACTTTGACGGAGAATACGCCCGGGTCAACACCTCGCTCGAACGCCAAAAGGGACAGAATATGAGCCGCAATCCCAAAGTCTCCCTGCTGATCGTGGACCCGGAAAATACCGCCCGCTTCCTCCAGATCCGCGGAGATGCAGAACTTATTCAGGAAGGCGCATTATCTCATTTGGATGAGATCACCCGCCAATACACGAAGCATCCGCAATATTATGGCTATGTCTTCCCCATCGAAAAACGGGAGCAGGAAACACGCGTCATCTGCCGCATCCACGCAACAAGGGTCACGCTGGACGCGATACATAATTGAAAAACGTCCGATTCGCCTCTACTTCTCATAATCGATAAAGTCATCCACGCCAAACAGGTCTTCATAGCGGGTTAACAAGATCTTCGTCTTTTGCAAAAATTCCCCATCCAGATCTTTCTTTTTTGATTCCAATTCTTCCTTGTGGGCGATCAATCGTTCGCGGAAGCTGGTCGTTTTTGGATCAGGCAAAAGCGCTTCGATCTCGCGGATCAGCCCCAGCGTTTCCCGAATAATGGACAGCGCATCAGACAGGGAAATATCATCATCTTCCAATCTGCGGAACACGCTGCATTTATATTTGGCGCAGCTGCGCGGATAGGCATGGAATGTGTACACCGTGCAAGTCCCGTCCCATAGCGGACAGGGCTGTGTGAATCCGCGCTGGCGCGGGTCGTTTCGGATCACCTTAACGCCAAGTTTTTCAACATCGTCGAGTTCCGGGGCGTTAAGCCGCACCCACGAGAAGAGGTGACCCGAGCAGCATAGTCCACAGGCTTTGCAGAGGGCGTTGGCTGGGGATTCGGTCATGGCAGGAATGATAACAAATGATTCAGGAAACAGTATCAGGTGTCCCTTAAGGATGAAGCGAAAAAAGTAGGTCACGCTTGAAGCGTGACCTACAATCCATTAATTCAACGGCAATTCCAATTCCATCAACTTTTCCTGGGTGGGATACCCCTTCTCGTCCCAGCCGCGTTCCTTGTAAAAATCGGGCAGCATCTTGTCGAGTTCCACCACCTTGCCCTTGGCGGGACCATCTGGCAGCGGCTCGTGCAGCATGCGGGTTGGGAGCGTATCCCATTCGGGACCCGAACCCGCTTTGATGAGGAACATGCGCTCGAGCGTGTAAACGCGGTCGGCGGCTTTCATCACTTCTTCAGGAGTGTAGCCCGCGCCCGTGGTGAGGTTCATCATTTCGGAGAGGACACGCGGCAGGATCAAACGCTCTTTTTCAAACACATAGCGGATGGCGACAAACACGCACAGACCCGAAGCATCAATGAGCGCAAATGAGTCTTGGAAGTGTTTGACGAGTTCTGCTTTGCCATCGGTGCTGAGCGGGTTTTCCTTCACAGGCACGCCGAAGACTTCTTCGTAAGCGACGTCACCTTCCATGTGCGATGCGCCCTTGTTGGAGGTAGCGTACAGCAAGCCCATGCCCTGCGAGCCGCGCGGATCGTAGCCGGGGAATTCCTGTTTGCGGGTGGTGACGGCGAGTTCGGGGTGACCGTATTTTTCCGCAAGGCGGTAACTGCCCATGGCAAGGTCCTGACCAAAGCCTTCGTTGTACGCCATCTTCTTTATCATCGCGATCATCGCATCGTGGTCGCCGAATTTGAGCGGCATACCGATCTGCTCTTCAGTCAGATAACCTTTTTCGTACATCTCCATCGCGACAGCAATCGTCATGCCTGTGGTGATGGTGTCCATGCCATATTCGTTGCACAGATAATTTGCCTTCACCAACGCAGCGAGGTTGCTCACGCCACAGCCCGTTCCCAAAGATGAAATCGTTTCATATTCAGGACCTTCGCCCTTGCCTTTGTACGGACCATCGGGCACTTCGGTCAAACGTCCGCACGAGAGCGGACAGCGATAACAAGGCGTGTGACGAATCAGATAATTATCTTTGAGCGCGTCACCGTCAATATTGTGGACATGCTCGAATGTCCCTTGCAGGAAATTGCGCGTCGGCAAAATGCCGAGCGTGTTGGTCACCTGCGGCACATACGACGTGCCATAGATGCGCATGTTCGAGCCTTTCTTCACATCCGCGCCGACCTCTTTCGAAGTACCCACACTGATCGCGCGCATCGCTTCGGGGTTGTGCAGCGCGGGGTTTTTATTTCCCATCGCCACCACGGCTTTGAGATTTTTACTGCCCATCACTGCGCCCACGCCAGAGCGAGCCGCCGCGCGATGTTTATCGTTCATGATGGCTGCCATGAGTGCGAGATTTTCACCCGCAGGTCCGATACAAGCAACTCGCGCCTCTGCGGATGTCTCCGCCTTGAGGATGTCCGTCGTCTCGTGCGTATCCTTGCCCCACACATGCGCCGCGGACCTGATTTCAATCTGGTCTTCGTTTACCAAAACGTACACTGGCTCGGAGGCTTTGCCTTCAAAGATGAACAGATCGAAGCCTGTACGCTTCATCCATGTGGGGAATTCGCCGCCCGAGTTGGAGTGCGCCAGCGCGCCTGTCAACGGGGATTTGGTGACGACCATATAGCGGTTACCTGTCGGCGCGGGCGTAGCGGTCAGAGGACCCGTGGCAAAGATGAGCATATTTTCGGGCGAGAGCGGGTCAGCAGCGGGATCCATTTCTTTGTACATATAATGGATCGCCCATCCGCGCCCGCCGAGATAATCGCGCGCGATCTTGGGGTCAACATCTTCGGTGGTGACTTTTCGGGTGGTGAGGTTTACGCGTAGGATCTTGAGGTGCCAGCCGTACATGTGTGCTCCTTGGGTGGAAGGTTTGAAAGTTGCAGGTTTGAAGGTCAAAAGTCAAAAGTCGAAGGTCAAAGGTATTCCTTTGTGCGCTTTGTGCCCTTCGTGTTTAATTCTTTTTATCCGCCAGCGATGGCAGAAAATGCTGTGACCATATCCCCTTCTTTGAGGGGTGTGTCCATGTCCACGGTGAGACCGTTAAGGACGATCACACTTTCATCATTGAGGGGAATATCAAAGCGGGAGATGGCGTCGTAGACCGTCGTGCCGTTGGGTACATCCAATTCCACAACGCCGTGTTTGTGGTCGGATGGAAGGGCATCGCGATAATTGGCAATTAATTTGACACGGATCATCATTTGTGAATTTTACCGCTAATTTTCAAGAACAATGTATGTATTGAAGAATTATTTCAGCCGCGTTTAATCCTCAAATTTCCATGATTATGCGGCACTCTGTAGCATGAAAGGCGATAAAATTATGAGCATGAAACGACAAGTCCCCTATCATGGCTGGTGTTTTGTGTGCGGAGACGAAAATCCGCACAGCATTGGTATCACATGGTTCATAGAGAACGGCGTGATGACCTCCGAATTCACACTGACAGAAGCTCAGCAGGGACCGCCCGGTCATGCACACGGCGGCGCATCTGCGGCTATTTTGGATGAAGCGATGGGTCTGGTCGTCTGGGCGGCGGGGCACAAAGTGGCGGCTGTCAACTTGGAGATCAATTATCATAAACCGCTTCCGTTGAACCAGCCATTGACTCTCGAGGCACGTATCTCCCAAATGGACGAGCGGAAAATTTTCAGCACAGGGGAAATCCGACTGGCAGATTCAACTGTCGCCGTGAGTGGACGCGGGATCTACGTCGCGGCGCCGAAACTGTTCGAGAGTGTCCGCTTGGACAGGGAAAAGAAGGGATGAGACGAGCGTATCTCATCCTGTTGGCTTTTGTGTTGAATGCGTGTCTTGCCGCGCCGACAGCGGAACCCACAGCGACGGTAATCCTTCCCCGCCAGCTCACAGCGGACGAAAATCCATACGCGCCGCAGGTGGAGGATGCCAGCCTGCAACAGGCGGGCGTGACGCTTACGTCAATCAATCTTTCGGAGCGATATGATCTCACGCCGCGCCGTGTGGCGATCTATTTTCTGGGTTATATGCCGAGCGTGTGCAATGAACTGCGCATCCATGTGGCGCCGCCCGACAACGAAGCCAGGATTTTTATCGAAGTGTACAGTCTGATGGACCCCGGCGTGACCTGCGACAGGGTCTTCCAACAGTTCGAGGTCACCATTTTGCTTGGAACCTACACCAATGGCAGGTATACGGTCTGGGTGAACAACGAACCGGTTGGGGATTTTGTAGTGTATTAAGGAACTTATTGATGGTAAGCCGCGTCAACTATAAAAGGAGAGATGCATGAAACCACTTACTTTCATATTGCTCGCCTTGCTGCTGATCCTGTCCGCGTGCGCGGGCGGCATGGAGGAACCCGTCAACAATGACGAGCCGGTCAGCAGTGAGCCCCCATCCGTTCCGCCAACTGAAACATCCGCACCCATTTTGTCGCTGGATTCGTTCGAGCGCGGCGTGGTCTATCTCGACTCAGTCGAATTGCTGACCATGGAAAGTCATCCATTACAGTTCTCGCTTGAGCTCGCAGGCAATTTACCCACTCCCTGCCATCAACTGCGCGTGGATGTCAGCCCGCCGGATACAGAAAATAAAGTGATCGTGGATGTTTATTCAGTCGTCGATCCCGGCGTCATGTGCACACAGGTTCTGAAGCCGTTCGAATTGAATCATCCGCTGGGAAGTTTCCCCGAAGGGAAATATACCCTGTGGGTCAACGGCGAAATGATCACGGAGTTTGATGCGTAAATTCATTCCGATAAAAAAACGAGCCGGAGTGTCCGGCTCGTTTTGTCTTAATGGTTGAGTATCTGCGAGAGAAAGAGTTTTGTGCGGTCTTCCTTGGGAGATTTGAAGATATCCTCCGGTGTGCCGCTCTCCACGATCTGACCCTGATCGAAGAAGAACATGCGGTCGGCGACGGCGCGGGCAAAGCCCATTTCATGAGTCACCACCAGCATGGTCATGCCGGATTTCGCCAGTTCCACCATCACATCCAGCACTTCCTTGATCATCTCCGGGTCAAGCGCGGAGGTCGGCTCGTCGAAGAGCATGATCTTCGGCTGCATGGCAAGCGCGCGCGCAATTGCAACACGCTGCTGCTGTCCGCCCGACAATTGACCGGGGTATTTATGCGCCTGCTCCGGAATGCCAACCCGTTCCAGTAATTGCATGGCGATCTCCTCCGCCTTTTCTTTTGTCCACTTGCGGACCTGGATCGGCGAAAGGACGATGTTCTGCATGACCGTCAAATGTGGGAACAGATTGAACTGCTGGAACACCATGCCGGTCTCCATGCGGATCTGTTCGATATTGCGGACGTCATGACTGAGTTCGATGCCATCCACAACGATATGTCCGCGCTGATGCTCTTCAAGGCGATTGATAGTGCGGATGAAGGTTGACTTCCCCGAACCGGACGGACCGAAGATGACGATCACCTCGCGCCGTTCCACTTCCATGTTCACACCTTTCAGGGCGTGGAAATTCCCGTACCATTTGTGTACATCACGAGCTGAAATGATGATATCGCGATTCTGTGACATGCTAAATATCTCCTCCGGAACTATCGTTTCCCAACGCCGAGTCTCTCTTCAAGTTTCTGGCTGAGATAGGACATCCCGTAACTCAACACCCAATAGATCAGAGAGATGAAAACGTAAACTTCGCGCTGCAGCCCCAAAAAGTCGGGCTGTGCCAGCACGGTCTTTGCAATACCCACCAGATCAAGCAGACCGACGATCGCCACCAACGCCGTATCCTTGAACACCGCGATAAATTGCCCAACCAGGATCGGGATGACGAGGCGCAGCGCCTGCGGCAGAATGATGAAGAACATGGTCTGCGGCCCGCTCAAACCCAGTGCATGAGCCGCTTCAAACTGACCCTTGGGGATGGCTTGCAAACCTCCGCGCACGTTCTCCGCGAGATAGGCGGCGCTGAACAGCACCATGGCGACCATCGCGCGCACAACACGGTCCACCGTCCAATTGGCTGGCAAAAAGAGCGGAAGCATCAACTGTGCCATGAACAGGATCGTGATCAACGGCACACCGCGCACCAACTCAATATAGATCACGCTCGCGATCCGGACGACCGGCAATTCCGACCGACGCCCCAGTGCCAGAAGAACACCAAGCGGGAAGGAAAAAATGATCGCAACCACAGTCAGCAGGAACGTAAGCAGCAACCCGCCCCACAGATTGGTCCCAACAATGGGCATCACCCCATCTGCAGATGTAAAGCCTCGCGTCAGCAGGATGAAGATCGGCAGGGACAGAATCCACCCGAAAACAACGATCCTGCCAAGCGCATCAGGCTTGCTTCGGGCTGCCACCCAACCGATAACCCCGACCACGCTGAGAATGACCAACCACTTGCGCGGCTCATCCCCGAAGGGAAGGAGCGCCATTAAAGCGGGAGCCGCAAGCAAAAGGATGGTTGCAGCATATGATCTTCGCGCCCAAATGGCAAGCGAGTTTCCTGTCAGGAACATCAGGAAGCCAAGCGCGACCCATAACCGCCATACTTCCACAAGCGGATACTGCCCGACCATGATCAGGCGCATATTTGCCCTGACCACTTCCCATTCCGCGACGGTGAACACCCAGCGAAGCAAGCCTGTCACCGCCCAATAGATGATCAATGCGCCGAGGATGGTCAGGATTGTGTCCAGCCAGGAACCAAAGAGATTTTTCCGCAGCCAGCGCAGGATGCCGGAGCGTTCTGTGAGCGGAGGAAGAACTGTATTTTCCTGGGTCATGTTAGCGCTCCACCAGCTTGATTCTTTGGTTGTACCAGTTCATGAACGCCGATGTGATCAGACTGAACATGAGATAAGTAAACATGACCATCGAGATCATTTCCACCGCCCGCCCGGTCTGGTTCTGGATCGTGTTCGAGATGTAAAAAAGGTCAGGATAACCGACCGCGATGGCAAGCGATGAGTTCTTAATAAGGTTGAGGTACTGGCTGGTCAACGGCGGGATGATCACACGCATCGCCTGTGGGAAGACAATCAAACGCAGGGTTTGGAAGGCATTCAACCCAAGCGCGCGGGAGGCTTCGACCTGTCCCTTTGATACGGCAAGAATGCCGGAACGTACCACCTCGCCAATGAACGCGGATGTGTACAGCACGAGTCCGGAGGTCAACGCCATGAATTCGGGGCTGAGAACTTTTCCGCCGGTCATGTTCAAGCCCTCGATGATCGGTATATCGAGTGTTAGGGGGTTCTCGGGCAGGATAAACCATCCAGCCAGCGCAACACCAATGAAGGTCAATAATGTCCACACGGTGGTGAGAGGGGCGCGCCCCGTGCGTTTGCTATAGGAACGCAGGGCGAGGAAAACAACAACAGCGAGGATCAAGCCGACCAGCAGGATCAGGCGGAAGGTCGGGTATGAATCGGTCGGCAATCCCCAAGGGATGCCCACGCCGCGATTCGTCAAATAGATGTCGCCGGGCCAGATGACCGCCTCCCTGACGCGCGGCAGCTTGAGAAAAACGCCCAGATACCAAAAGATCAAAAATACCAACAGGGACAAATTGCGGATCAATTCGAGATAAAAAGCGGCAAGCCGGTTGATCAGGAAGTTGGTGGAGAGCCGCGCGACGCCCAGGATCACGCCAAAGATCGTTGATGCAATGATGCCCACAATACTGACAGAGAGCGTGTTTAGCAGACCAGCCTGATATGCCTGCCAGTAGGATGAAGTCCGGCTGTAAGCGAAGAGGGTTTCGGAAATATCAAAGCCGGATATGCCGCTTAAGAAACCGTAAGTCAGGGAAATACCCTGCCTTGCAAGTCCCGCCCGCATGTTCTGGTAGATCAGTGAAGCGACGAAAAGCAGTGCAACGACAAACAGCACCTGCCCCAGAATGTTCAGGATGCGTTCGTCGCGCCAGAATGGAATTGCTGCTTTTTGCCTTGTATCTTCCTGCATTGGCAAACCTCCCGGATACGAAAAGAGGGCAGGGAGCTATCCCCACCCTCTTTTTTCCATCAGTTTAGCGGACAGGCGGAGCGTAGAGCAAACCACCTTCGGTGTAAAGGCTGTTCAAGCCGCGCGGAATGTAGGTCGGGGTATCGGGTCCGAGGCTGCGGTTGTACACTTCCTCGTAGTTGCCGACGAGCTTGATGATGTTGTAGCCCCAGTCGTTGTCGAGACCGAGCTTCAAGCCCATATCGCCTTCGAGACCCAGCAGGCGGCGAATTTCGGGGTTGGTGGCGCTGGAACGGATGCTATCCACATTGGCGGAGGTGACACCGAATTCTTCACCGGCGATCATGGCGAAGACGGTCCACTGGGCAATGTCGAACCACTGGTCATCGCCGTGACGGACCATCGGTCCGAGCGGTTCCTTGGACATGGTCACATCCATGATGACGTGCGCAGACGGGTCAGCCAAAACGGTGCGGCGGGACACGAGACCGGATTTATCGGTCGTGACGGCATCACAGCGCTCTTCGGCATAGGCGGCGAAAGTGGCGTCGGCATCTTCAAAGACAGCCGGGGTATAGGAAACGCCCAAGGAAGCCATCACGTCCGCCAGGTTCAATTCGGTGGTCGTGCCGGTCTGGACGCAGATCGTGCCGCCAGCCAGGTCCTGCAGGGTGTTGATGCCGCTATCAGCGGGGACCATCATGCCCTGACCATCATAGAAGGTTGTAGCGGTGAAGTTGCCGCCCAATTCGGTGTCGCGGACAAGCGACCAGGTGGTATTGCGGCTGAGCACATCAATTTCGCCGGACTGCAGGGCAGTGAAGCGTTCTGCAGCGGTCACGGGGCGGAATTCCACCTTGGTGGCGTCACCAAAGATGGCGGCGGCAAGAGCGCGGCAATAGTCCACGTCGATGCCGGAGAAGTTACCGTCGGCATCGATATAACCAAAGCCGGGAACCTGCGAGTTCACGCCGCAGATCAGGTTGCCGCGGGCTCGGACGGTTTCAAGCGTCACGCCAAAGCCAGAGGGGGCAACCACAGCCCCTTCAGCAGGGACTTCCACGATCACAGTTTCAACTACGGTCACGGTTTCACCGCCGCCAGATACGGCTCCACCGCCACAGGCGGCAAACACAAGGCTCGCCGCGATCAGCAACGACACAATCCAAAAAGTTTTACGCATTTCTCCTCCTTGAGAAAAGTTTTATTAGGTTGGATACAATGGTTAAAGAGTATATTTTTTTTACCGGGACAGTCTGCTCCTTTCCAAAGGCTTGCATGTAAGCACTTTCAAACAATGCTCTGAGCCGAAATGTGACAAAGAGATTTATGTTTATCCTGATAATGTACCTGAAAGCAGGAATCGTTCATCGCTCAGAGCGATGCGGCATTAATTTACATGCACACACCCTTAAATTAATTGTGTGTCATTATAACTTAAAACAATCAGATGTCGCCCATTCTGCGGGATGGATTCTAGCTCGTCGAAACGGGAGCAACACGCGCATTCGTCAATTTTACAAGATCGCCCACGCCAATCCGAATGTCCAATCCGCGCTGACCGCCCGAAATATAGATCTCATCAAAGCCCTGCGCAGCCTCATCGATCACCACCTGAAAGCCTTTATTGATCAGCGCCAGCGGAGAAATGCCGCCCGCTTGCAAACCGGTCAACTGCTCGGCTTCGCGCTCGGTGGGCAGGTGCATCTTCTTCTCGCCCAAAAACGACGCCAACAGTTTCAAATTCACCACATGCGGACCGGGAACCACCGTCAGCACGGGCTTGCCTTTTTCGCGCTTCGTGACAATGGTCTTGAAAACCTGCCCTGCCGGGACGCCCATATATTCCGCCGCCTCCAACGCGCCCAGTTTCTCGGCAGGCAGTTCATGCGCCGTGTACTTTACCTTGCGCGCATCCAAAAACCTCGTGACATTATTCGTGATAGACATGGGGTGAAAATCCTGTACAATTATAAACACAATGGAGGCTGAAATGTCAGATCGCGAACAGGAGCGTCTCAAAAGATTGCGCGAACAGCAACTCCAAACGCGCGACCCGCTCACAAAACAACGCAAGATCCAGCACGGTATTTCGGTCAAGGAAAGGCGGGCGGCGCGCAAACCGTTCTCCTTCGCCAAAGCCTGGAGCGACATCCCCCACATCTTCAAGGTGCCGTTCTATGGACTTCTACTCGGTGTAACCATCACCTTCATTCTGCCCATGCTTTGGATCTCTCCATACGCCATCTTTGCCGGGGCAGGCGTCACGCTGCTCCTGATCGTCTTCGGAGCGATACTCGGCAACACACTGGATCTGCGCGACAGGATCAAAGACAACATCAAATAGACGGGTGCGCCTCATTCCACGCCGATGCTTGATCCCACACCCGGTCATTTCACCCCTCAAAAAGACACGGAGGCATTCATGATCAGCACGCAAACCCTTTCCCAGTTCAGTCTCTTCAACGGACTGCCTGAACCGCTCCTCAAGCAGATCGCTGAGATCGGCGTACAGACATCCGCCAAAAAAGGAGAATTCGTCTTCCATGAGGGCGAAAAAGCCGATAAATTGCACTTCCTTTTAGACGGAAGCGTCGCCCTGCGCGTCAAGTTGACCTCCCGCCCGGAAAGCGTGACCGTATCCTTCGTCTCCACACCGTTTCAGAGTTTTGGCTGGTCGGGCATCGTGCCGCCGTTCCACTACACCTCCAGCGCCGAATGTGACGAGGATTCGAACCTGCTCATCATCCCTGCCCAGCCGTTCATGAAACTGATGGAAGAGAATCCGCAGGCAGGTTTTCAGGTGATGAAGCGCATCGCCGAGATCATTGCCGACCGTCTGCGAAACAGCCGTCAGGCATTGCTGAAAACGATCTAGGTTAAGAGTAAACCATCAGGAACAGGCGCGGGGCGGGCGTGATGCGCGGCGCGTCTGTTTTTGATTCTTGAAATCCTGCGTAGTACAATTATCCACAATGAAGTCCATGCCTGCCACCATTCCGCTCGAGAAACTGCTGGAACAGCTCCCTGAAACCTATGGGGTCGCCGACCGGGAGTTGGTCACCCGCGCCTATCACACAGCGGAGGAAGCGCATCGCGGACAGAAGCGTCACTCGGGCGAGCCGTACATCAATCACTGCATTGCGGTGGCTGCAACTCTCGCAGACTTAAAAGTGCCTTCCGAGGTGATCGCCGCCGGGTTGTTGCATGATACCGTGGAAGACACCTCGATCACACTGGCGGATATTCGCCGTGATTTTGGGGATACGGTAAAAATTCTGGTGGATGGTGTCACAAAACTGACGCACCTGCCGCGCGTCTCCCGCGGCGACCAACATGCGGAAAACGGTCACAACGGTGATGAGCCGGAAGATGTCGAGATCGAACCCGCCCTGCTGGGACGCAAGGAGGATATGGTCTCGGAAACGCTGCGCAAGACCTTTCTTGCCATGGGTGAGGATGTACGCGTGGTGCTCATCAAGCTGGCGGACCGGCTGCACAATATGCGCACGCTGGGACACATGCCGGAGCACAAGCGCAGGCGCATTGCGCAGGAAACGCTGGATATTTTTGCCCCGCTGGCAAACCGCCTCGGCATCTGGCAATTGAAGTGGGAATTGGAAGACCTGAGTTTTCGTTATGTGAACCCCGAGAAATACAAGGAGATCGCGGAGCAGCTCGCGGAACGCCGACCAGACCGTGAAGCGCAATTGGAGGAGATCAAGGAAAAACTGGTCAAACTGCTGGAAAAGAACAACATTAAATCCGAGATCAGCGGACGCCCGAAGCATATTTTTTCCATCTTCAAAAAGATGCAGAAGAAAGACAAGGCGTTCAACATGCTATACGATGTGCGTGCTGTGCGTCTGCTCGTGCCGGACGTGCCATCTTGCTACGCTGCGCTGGGCGTGATCCACACCACATGGCGCCCGATCCCCGGCGAGTTCGATGATTACATTGCCGCGCCAAAAGATAATTTTTATCAATCCCTGCATACGGCGGTCGTGTACGATGACAAGCGCCCGCTGGAGGTGCAGATCCGCACGCTGGATATGCACATGAACGCGGAGTACGGCATTGCGGCACACTGGCGATACAAGGAAGGGCAAAAACATTCCGATAAGAACTACGAACAGCGCATCAACTCCCTGCGGGCGATGATGGAATGGCGTTCGGATGTGAACGATGCCGCTGAATTCGTTGAATCAATGCGCAGTGATGTGTTCCAGGACCGCGTATATGTCTTTACGCCGCGCGGCGACATCATTGACCTGCCCGCAGGCTCCACGCCGATCGACTTTGCGTATCACGTCCACACGGACATCGGTCATCGCTGCCGCGGCGCACGTGTGAACGGTAAACTTGTCCCGTTGTATCAGGAATTGAAGACGGGCGATCAGGTTGAAGTCCTGACAGCGAAGCGCGGCGGACCCAGCCGCGACTGGCTGAATGCCAACCTTGGTCTTGTCCGCACCCAGCGCGCCCGCTCGAAGATCCGTGTCTGGTTCAAGAAGCAGGAGGACGAGCAAAATCTTGCGCAGGGGCGGGATACGCTCGAACGCGAATTACAGCGGCTGGGGATCGGCGAGATCAACTTCGAAAAACTGGCGCGCGAACTCGGCTTCCGAACCCAGGATGAGATGTTCATCGCGATCGGCACCGGCGACCTATCCACGAGCAAATTGATCAAGCAGTTCTCGGAAGAAGAGGAAGCGCAGGATATCCTTGCCGTCAATGCGCCAACCACACAGCCGGTCTCCACAAATGCCGTGGAAGTGGTTGGTCTCAAAGGGATGCTCTCGATCATGGCAAAATGCTGCAACCCCATGCCCGGCGACCAGATCGTCGGTTTTGTCACCCGTGGGCGCGGAGCGACCATCCACCGGCAGGACTGCCCGAATATCCTGAAAACCAAAGACCGTGAGCGGCTGCTACAGGTCGGCTGGGGGCATGTGGAGCGCACCTATCCGGTGCCGGTCAAGATCAAGGCGTATGACCGCCAGGGACTGATGGGCGACATTTCCACCCTGCTGGCGGATGAGAACATCAATATCATCAGTGTATCGGTCAACGTCAATCGCAGCATTGCAGACCTGCGCCTGACCGTCGAAGTGAAGGACCTCACCCAGCTCAGCCGCATCCTGACGCGCATCGAGAACCTGCCAAATGTGATGGAGGCACACCGCACGAAGCCGGGATAGTCGAAAATCCACCTGTTTTTGAGTATTTTCCACTCTTACAGGATGCCCTTAACATTTTTGTAAGGCAAGGCGGGCGGTAAAATTTGAATTCAAGGACCTCCAATTAATATAATATAGACAATTATTCGATCTTTCGGGGCCATCACCTTCCAGCGCGAAGGTTGAAATTTTAATCAAAAGCATTCCCGCTTTCGATTTTCCCCAAATTCCATATTTAACAAGTACAGGGAGTACCCGTGAAAACAACAAAAAAATATATGACCATACTCTTATCCATATTCATGATCCTCACACTGACGGCACAGACATCGGTTGTGGAGGCGCGTTCCCAAAATGAGCCAGAAACAGCCAGCACGGCAACCCATTATGTTTCCATTAACGGGAGCGACTCCAATGCCGGCACGCAAAGCAAGCCGTGGCGCACCATCCAAAAGGCGGCGAATTCCGCGCCGGGCGGCGCGATCATCGAGGTGGGAGCAGGAAATTACGGAGAAAGTGTCAATATATCGCGCGGGAACATGAATTTTCGCACCAATGGCAGGGTCGTTACAAGAAGCATTTCCATCTCGGGCAACAATATTAACTTAAGCGGTTTTGAGGTGACCGGAGCGACCGGACACGGATTAAACATATCCGGCAAGAATGTCATCGTGGAAAATAACATCGTCCACTGGAATTCGCTTGGAAACAG
Source organism: Anaerolineales bacterium (assembly GCA_023382595.1). Lineage (GTDB taxonomy): Bacteria > Chloroflexota > Anaerolineae > Anaerolineales > Villigracilaceae > Villigracilis. Next base: position 261,644 of record JAHDWB010000002.1, read on the forward strand.
CACAAATGGAAAATGCAATTCCACATCCGGCGGAAGCTGGCAGAGCGGAATCAAATTGAGTGTCGGTGCGGATAATGTGGTCGTTCGAAACAACCGCAGTTACAACAACTGCGGCGAAGGGATCGCGGTCACCCGCGGCGTGAATTCGGTGGTTGAGAATAATATTGTCTACGACAACTTCTCGGCAAACATCTACATTGATAATTCAAGAGATATAGTGATTCGGAATAACACGGTAAGCTGTTCCGACGTAAATATGAGGAATGGGAAGCGGGCAAAGGGCATCTACCTCGGCGCCGAATACTACCAAGGCTGGGGAAACCAGCGCCATAACATTTCTGTTGCGCAAAACACCGTGGCAGATTGCGAATACGGGATCGTGCTTGGCGAGCCATTCGATGGAGGGCTCACATCCAATGTCAGCATTGATGCGAACACAATCCCTTCCGGCACATATAGATCAATCTCGATCCTGACAACCAAGAATCAGAATATTGCGGTCAGGAACAACTTGATCTTCAACAGCCTCTATGTATCACACCCAAGCGGAGTGACCCTAAGTAATAACCAGATCGTCTCCATGGATACGACCTTTTACGATGTATCCATTACGCATTGGGCATACGACTGGATCGAAACCTTGTACGCCAATGGCATCACCGGTGGCTGCAACTCAAACCGATTCTGCCCGAACAATCCAGTGACTCGCTCCCAGATGGCGATCTTTCTACTGCGATCTAAATACGGTTCGTCCTACAATCCACCTGGCGCAACTGGAAATATCTTTGGCGATGTTCCTGCAAATGCTTTTGGCGCCGCATGGATCGAGCAAATGGTTGCAGATGGCATAACTGCCGGTTGCAGCAACAGCAACTATTGCCCCAATAACAATGTAACCCGGGCACAAATGGCTATTTTTCTGCTTCGCGCCAAGTATGGCAGTAGTTATACTCCACCCCAAGTGGGAGGAAGCACTGGGTTTAACGATGTTCCAGCATCTCATTCAGCAGCAGCATGGATCAAACAACTTGCCGCAGAAGGGATTACCGGCGGATGCGGCAGCGGCAACTATTGCCCGAGCAAGTCCGTTACACGAGCCGAAATGGCAGTGTTTCTTGTGAAAGCATTCAATCTATCAAGTCCTTAATAGCAGGAAATTAAGAGCCCCTTATGATTGATACCAAAAAATATAGGCCATGAGGGGCTTTTTTCATATCAACACTCCAAACGCGGTATAATCGCGCCGCTTCAACATGCTATCTGTTACCGAAGCGCGCGAGCGCATCCTGTCACATTTTGCAAGCATAGAGGCGGAGATCATTCCGCTGACAAACTGCGCCAGCCGTGTGCTGGCGGTTGACATCATCGCGCCGCATGACATCCCCCCTTTTGATAATTCCGCCATGGATGGATTCGCCATCCACGCCGAGGACACATCCGCTTCATCTGTCACGCTGCACGTTGTCACGGATATCCCGGCAGGCTCCACCCCCGCAGTGACTCTCGCCCGCGGCGAGGCGGCGCGCATCATGACCGGCGCGCAAATCCCCAAAGGCGCAAATGCCGTCATCCCCGTGGAAGACACAGATTTTGACTACAAGACAGCCGGGACATCCGCGCCGAAGACGATCTCATTTTCAAAGATCATGAAAGTGGGAGAGAACGTCCGCCCGCGCGGCATGGACATTCGCGCAGACGAGATCGTCCTGCAAAGAGGGCACACTCTCAAACCGCAAGACCTTGGTCTTTTGGCAACGCTCGGACTGGCAAACGTGACCATATACAAAAAACCGCGCGTGGCGCTGCTTTCCTCGGGCGACGAACTGCTCGGCGTAGATGCGCCGCTCGAGGCGGGCAAGATCCGCGACTCGAATTCCTACACACTGGCGGCAGCCATCGAGGGCGCGGGCGCGGAGGCGGTACGGCTGGGCGTGGCAAAGGATTCGCGCGAGGCTGTGACGGCATTGCTGGATCAAGCCGCCGCGGAAAACGCGGACTTGATCCTGTCCTCCGCGGGGGTGAGCGTAGGGGCGTTCGACTTCATCAAGGAGGTTGTGGAAACGAACGGCGGCATGGACTTTTGGCGCGTGAACATGCGCCCGGGAAAACCGCTGGCGTTCGGAAATTATCGCGGCATCAACTTCATCGGCTTGCCGGGCAACCCGGTTTCGGCGTTCGTCGGGTTCGAGATCTTCGTGCGTCCCGTGCTCGAACGGATGAGCGGCAGGATGGACGGAGGCAGGCAGACAGTCCGCGTGCGATGCGGGGAGCAGATCGAATCTGACGGGCGGGAGAGCTATCTGCGGGCAAAAATCCGGGAAGAACACGGTGTCCTGTCCGCCCGATTGACAGGACATCAGGGGTCTGGAAACCTGCTCTCTTTAGTACAAGCGGATGCTTTACTTATTATCCCCGCTGGTGTAAAATGCGTGCCTGCTGGTCAGGAAGTGGACGCGATACTTTTATAGAGGACCCATGGAAAAATGGCTGTACCGCGCATCCGTTGCGCTTGCGATCGTCGGTTTGTTCGTTTCAATTTACATGACCGTTTACAAATTCACGGGCAATGAAGGCATGTGCCTCGGCTCGGGCGAATGTTCCACGGTGAACGCCAGCCGCTTCTCCGAAGTGAACGGCATCCCGGTGGCGGTGATCGGCATCGTCGGGTATGCTGCCATTCTGGCGGTGCACCTGTTCGAAAACCGCAGCCCCTTCTTCAAACAGAATGGCACACTGCTGTTGTTCGGCATGGGACTGACAGGTTTCATCTTCACCCTGTGGCTGGTATATGTGGAGATCGCCCTGATCCGCGCGCTGTGCCCGTTCTGCGTTACCTCACAGGTCGTAATGACCATCATCTTCATCATTGCTGTCATTCGCCTGATCAAATCCCCCCAATCATAGGAGGAATAAAAAATGCCCCGTATTAAGTGTCATTATGCCGACTGCGTGTTTCTGGATGAAGGGTACTGCTCCGCCGCCGCGGTGGAGATCGACCCCGACACCGGTTGCGCCACCTATTCACCAGCCGATGGCGCCGCCGCTGCAGACGAAGACTGGGATGAAGAGGACGAGGAATGGGAAGACGAAGATCTCGATGATGAAGATGACGATGAATGGCTCGACGACGAGGATGAGTTCTAGCCCGCCTCCCTCTCCCTGACAATTGATTCATCACCCCAAGCCTTCCCCGCGCGGGAAGGCTTTTTCGTCGACCTGACAAAATTCATACGCACAGTTCAGGCGTTCATACATATGCAATTGATTGAGCATTGGTTCATATGCCCCCATCCTGAAATGAAAATACATTTACATCATTTACTCCAGCGATTGGAATAATTCTGGTTATTAATCATTTCATAAAGAATCTGAGTCAAAGCGAGAGAAAGCGCTATAAAAATCCAGAAAAAACGAATGTAAGAGCCGTGTAAAAAAATTGCTGCAAAAAGATATGCAACAAAGGATACCTGGGCTGCAGATATGTAGTTCGACCACTCATAGAAATACTTTGTATTACGTATCTGCGATTTGATACGAGCCAGCATGTGAAATACAAAAAACATGATCCCCATAAACGATAATGTGCCAAAAAGCCCTGTTTCAGCCAAGATCTCCAGATACAGGGAGTGCGCTTCGCGTTCGTAAGAACGGAATTCCAAACCGATAATCTGAGTATATTTTTGATAATTCGTCGGATAATTTGCCGCCCCAACCCCTAGAAGCGGATGCTCTGCAAACATGGTCAATGCGGTCAACATCTCACTTGTTCGTCCCTGAAGCGACGCATCCTGATAAATACCGCTCTGATCGGATGTAGACAGGAAAGAAAGTGTCTGAAATCTTTCGACATAACGTGAAGGCAGCAGGGGCAACGCCAGTAACACGATTGCAGTAACCAGGGAAACAGCCCAAATATTGGATCGTGCAAAAAAGAACGTTATAAAAAAAACAGAAATGATAAACGCCAGATATGCGCCCCTACTGTAGGTGTTCAGCAGAACAATGGCTAGAATAACAAAAACGATGCCGTAAAACATTTTTTTGTTCGCTGTCTCGCGCAAAAAACCAAATATCACAAATGGAATAACGCCAACCAAAACCTGCCCCCACATGTTAGGCTCATTGATGGGACCACCGAGCCGGTCATCGATAACGCCTGCAAATCCCCAAAAATCATTCCCGGTATTGCCAGTGGCAACTTGATAAACACCCAGAAGGGAGACACCCGCTGTTACCAAGACCATGGCCAGTGCAGCCAGTTTCCATTCTTCAGGCTTCCTAATGCAAAATAAAACACAATAGATGATAACAATGTCCTTCCCAACGTCAATGATTCTGTCAAACGCCTGATCGCGATCAGTTGCTACAAGATAACTGGCCGCAACTGCCATAAAGTATGCGATCAAAGAAATCTCAATCAGCCTCGTCATGGGACGATCCATTGGAATTTGCCCGACGTGATAATTCCTAACAATAATGGCAACAAAAATAACTGCAACCAGGGGTTTGATGATCCCCGGAAGTCCATTATCCGTAAATATGCTTGAAACATTAGAAAATACCGCAACGATCAATATATATGCCCCCAGGCTGGGCTTGATCACAATCCCCATAACCGCCCCAATCCCCACTAAACCGATCAAGGCAAATGTACCTATCGATTCGCTCGGATTTGACACAGCCATGGCAACAAGAATGGAGAGGATCACAGCGAGTAAAATATAGGGGTAATCTTTTCTTAGTACCATCTGTCGTTCCTTTCAACCATCAAACAATAAATTCCACTGAATAGAAAGTAATCTCAATTTGCCGGCTTTTTAAGTCGATCCGTCAAGATGTTATTCCTGATCTTCTTTAGATTCTTCGAAAGCCATGAGACGGATTTGATTCGATCCTTTAATGAACGCACCTGCTTCTCCACATGATACCGCACGGGTCTGCGAAACACTCGAATCCAATACATATCATCCAACCCGGTTGCCAGACTGCTTTTATAGTCTGCATCGCCAGCAAGAAAATCATAGACTGAATTACCCGACCGGGCATTGTGGAGGATAGAACAATAATGGGAAACCAGCCCGGGCCGATACAGGTTTCCTGGTAGATAATTAAATCCGCTTTGATAAAAATAAACCCTGCCATTGTAAAGGAAGTTGTACAAATACCCCAAAACCTGTTTTGGAGTTGAAATTCTTAGCATTTGTATTTCACCCTCAGAAAACCGACTGGCGATCAATTTCTTGTGGAATTCAAAAAGATATTCATTGGAAAATGCGCCGGCACCGCCGCGTTCAGTCCATTCCTTTTGATGCAGCCCTACCAAACCGTCAAAAAAGTCTTGGGCTTCCTGCAATGTTCCAGCTTCCACAATATCGATCACGCCGTCTTTCTCATATTCCTTGATGGATCGCCGAATCTGGCTACGTCGATTGGAGCTTAAAAAGCTTAAATAATCCATCTCAGCTGCGCGCACAGCATCTAAATCCACATAGGCGGCACTGGACTGTTCATCGATCAGCGCAAAGAAATTTGCGCCGTCACGATCCAGCAGGTTGCGTAGTTTGTCCATAAACTGAAGAGAGAGTCCGGGAAGATGCACTTCATCCCAAACCATATTGTCAATGGATCGAAACAACAAATCAGAGTCCAGTGGAATAGACGGATCTGCAAGTACAGAGTTGTACTCCAAATACAACTTATCAAAATAAGGCATGCCGGTGGTGTTCAATGAAACGATGCGAGATGAAAATATTCCATATTTCCTTCTCTTGGCTGTTCCCATAAAAAAAGCCACCATGGGTTCTTCGTCAATAAAACCAACGATCAAACGCACGTTATTTTCGGCGGGCAAAGTCTCCAGCCATGTGGACATCCATCCCCAGGAAAGAAAATAATGATGAGCACATCGCCGTGATAACATCTGCCAATATTTTTCAATCAATGACATGTCAATGGCAGGATTATAATAAATAAACTTCAACGAAGTGGATCGACTCAAGTTTCACCAATTATATGCAAGAATGTCCATCATAAAGTTATTTGTTGGGTATCTTTTATCACCACCCAACAAATAAAGTTTTTCAATACCAAATTAGAGTTGCGGCACTCCAACGTTTTGTCAAGCAACATTCTTAATGAGCACCTTTTTGCTTAAAGACAGCAAACACTGTGCGCACTAGAATATTAATATCAAGCCAGATACTTGCGCGTTCAATATAGGCAATATCAAGCCGCAATCGATCATCAAATTCAAGTTTGGCACGTCCGATAATTTGCCATAAGCCGGTTATGCCAGGCATAACATCCAGTCGCTCGGTATGCCAAAGTTTGTAGGTCTCAGAGCCAAACGATGTTGGACGCGGTCCCACCAGACTCATTTCACCTTTGAGCACATTGATCAATTGGGGAAGTTCGTCAAGACTTGTTTTGCGAAGTATCCTCCCGACCCTGGTCACGCGCGGATCATTGGTAATCTTGAAATCAGGCCATTGCAGTTCGTTCAAATGAATGTACTGCTTCTTCAACTCCTCGGCATTGGGCACCATGGAGCGGAATTTGTACATTTGAAACCTCTTACCGCCTTTCCCTGTACGCAACTGCGTGAACATGACCGGTGCGCCGGGCGATGTTATGGCAATGCTCCCCCCCACCACCAAAAGTAAAAGCCCCCAAAAGGGAAGGGTCAGCAGAACAATGCTGAGGTCCATGATCCTCTTCACAGTTAAATATGAATGCCCTACAAAAAGGCGTTTTGCGGGATCAAATGACCTTATCCAAAGAAAATCATCGTCTGAAAAACTGGTCACAGCCATAATTCAATTATTCCCTACTTGCTAAAGTAACTTCAGGATTTAACTTGGTTCTAGAACGTTCTCTTGCAACATGTAAAAGATCATCGAATGTTAATGCCTCATCGGGGAATGCGGCAATCCCCCAATCGACCCTAATATTCAACTTTTCATCAACTGCACCCTCGATCCTTTTGGCGAGAATGGAGATATTATTAAGATTGGTTTCGGGGCAAAGCAGGACAAAACGCCCGTCTTTATCCAAAAGCACTAGATCCGTACTGCGCGCCAGATCGCTTAATATCTGGCTGGCTTTCGCAATGGCAAATCGCTCCAACATGTCATCTGCCAATGCCTCGAGGTCTTTCCAGCCTCGTTTCCCTGCGGGCTTATTGAGACGAATCGTCAGTATGGACAAGGGGTGATGATAGCGTCTGCTGCGCGTGATCTCGGACGCAATCAAATCACGGGATGATTGGATATCGCGCGCACGATTAGGATAAGCGCTTGAAGATACTCCATTCAAAGTAGTATCCACCTGGTCAACTCTTCTGGCAACATCATACGCCAGCACAGAAGACATCAGCACCAAAAGCAGCTGGATTATGTGCACCTCTATCGGCCTGCTGTCGCCCAGATAATATACCCAAACAAGGATGTAAACCAATAACCAAAATGCAATTACAGCATAATAATTCAATTTCACCCCGGCGCGCATCAACCGCCCCACCACAATCAGTTCCGAAAAAACAACAAATGCCACCAGCAAAAAAAAGACCGGACTGAAGTCAATGACACTCTCTTGGAATTCATCTATATTTGAAATACCCAATATGGCTATTACATATAGAACAAGAATTGTTATTGAAACTTTTAATTCGCTCATAATACCTATCCTGCCATCAAATAATTAGAACAATGAATCCCGAACAAATCTCTTAACTTTTCTTTTTTGACAGGTCTTCCTATCAGCCTTGCATTTATAATGAATCGGCCTCAGAAGTGCCGCTCGACTTGCCGGCATCCCCTGATTAAGCGGCCCTGCTCACGTTAAAAACGATACTGCGAGCTAATTTCCAGAAAGGGCACTCTATATTAAGGAATTATATGTCTTCTTGGATTAACAAAACGATTTTAACATAAAACGAGAAGGTTTCAGTAATTACAGCCAGAAATAGCATTAAAAATACCAATCAATCTTGTAAGAAACGCCGCCAGCGACCCGTCCTACGGGCAGATCATCTCCCTGGAGCCAACTTTGAGCGACCTCTATACCCTTCAACCAACAAAAATCATCATGTACAGCACGGAATATTGCAGCGACTGCCGCCGCGCCAAAATGTTCTTCGAAACCAACCAGATCGAATTTGTCAATGTGGGGCTTGAAAATAACGAAGAAGCCACAAAATTTGTCATACAATTGAACAACGGGTACCGGAGCGTGCCAACCATCGTCTTCCCCGATGGAAGCGTGCTGGTCGAACCGGGATGGGACGAGTTGCAGGAAAAGCTATCAGGCGGATAATCCCACAATAGTACACGGGAGTATAATCAACGTATGAAAAAGATTCCCGTTGTCTTCTTTCTCATGTTTCTCCTCACATCCTGCGATACGTGGGGGAACCCGCCTCAGCCATTCCCGGTCTGGACTCCTATCCCCACGATCACGCCCAGCATCGTCACAGCCACGCCTTTCATCATATCCCCTCCCACATTTGACAACACGATTGCGCCAGGCGTGACCGTTATCTCGCCGGTCACACCAACAAATACGGAAACCCCGCTTCCAACTCTGACCTTTTCGCCTGTCCCGCCAACCCAGACATTTACCCAATCCCCCTTCCAATCAGCGGATGTGGAGATCCTGGGGTGCAACACCAGCGTCGACATCCTGCGCGGCATGGGAGAAGTGACGAATGCTTACGTGCGCATCAAAAACAACGGGACGGTTGATCTTTCCAACACCTGCGGTTTCCTGCGAGCGATCGATGAGGGACGCGAACACCCCGATAAAAAAGTGTGCGTCAGCAATCTCCCTGCGCAATATCAAGTAACGCTGAAGTTGACAGTCGACTCTACCTACCAGCAGGACACGATCATTCAGGTGGATGTGACATCCAACGATCTGATCCTCGTGCGCGTGGACAGGCATTCCTGCCGGGATATCAGTTTCTTTGGCGGTGTGCCATCGGATGTAGGCACGGTTAAGCCAATAGAGTGATGTTCCAGATGTAGAAAAATGCCGCAGTCGGGCAGGCAGGTTGAACGGTAGGAAGAGGCGGTCAACGGTATCCTTCATAAAACAAAGACACCCACAATCTTGATGATTGTGGGTGTCTTCATTTCGATACCGGCAGATCATTCGCCCTTACTGAACCGGTTCCGCATCCCCTTAACCTTGGATTGCAGATCCTGGAAGAAATCGCTCTCGACGATCTCATTGACCTGCTTGGTCAATTTTGATTTATCGATCATGATCTCGAGTTGTTGAACACGGGCGCGCAGAGATTTTTCACGCTGTGCAACCTTGTCCACCATGACCTTGAAAACGCTGGTCAATGTGTCGATCTCATCCCGATAAGCGCTCTCCGATTTATTTTTCTCCCATTCGTGACTGTAATCTCCCTCACCGATATTTTTTGCCACTTCTGCAAGACCAATGATCGGTTTCGTGAGTTGACCGGAAAGCCAGTACACGAGGAAGAAGATCAAAATGTAACTGAGCAAAAATGCGATCGCGCCGCTAAACAATATCCCGGTCCGGACTTCGTCCACATAGTCGGCGGGAATATCCACGCCGATCGCGCCAATGACCTGCCCATTGTCATCCACGATCGGAGCGTAGGTTGTGATCCAATTGCCAAAACTATCCGGATAGGGTGTCCAAACATCCACCCGCTGTGTCAGACCGTCATAGATTCTGGTGTTGGTAGATGTATATCGCTGACAGAATCGGAATCCGCCGCGCGGCTCGCGGAAGTAGCCGGTGCTGCCAATGGCAATCACTTCGCCGGGCTCGATACCCTTCACATAGGTATAGATTCTTGTCCCCGGTTCCAGTTGCTGAGCAGCATACAGCCAGTTTGCATGCTCCATGTAAAGCGGATTATCTTCAGGGTAATAACCGTTCTCCTCTGCGCCCAGAGCAGGCGGACACATAGGATTGTTCGTGCTCTCTTCTTCGTACAAACGCACGAAATTCTCCTTGTCGATTCCACGGAGCGTGCCGCCGAGCGTGTTTTCCAAGTTTTCCGTGATCGTCTGAAAAACACGGTCGTTGGTATATCGATAAAACCAGTAATAACTGAGAACGAACACGGGCGTAAAGATCAGGATAAAGCCGATCCAGATCTTTACCCGCAGACTAAGAAAACGCCCCGAACTATCCCTTGCTGATTCTGTTATTTGTTCATTCATGCTCTTCTCTCTCCTGGACGTAAATGGTTTTTAACACATCAAGAATTATGGGGTGGTTTTCGGGCAAGCCGTAGTGATCCACTAAAAAAGCCAGAACAAAATTCGTGATCATGGCGCTGGTGTAAGTTTCCACTTTCACCGCAGGGTTGGGCAGAAACCCCATATGCATTGGAGAAAATACGGTCGTCTCCAGTTCCTCCGCACGGCTTCTGCCCTCCATCTCCGGGGGAAAAATGGGTTCCACGTATTTTAACGGCATCTGCACCAATCCGTTACGGGCATAATATTCCATCAATTTTTCAGGCTCGACCTCATTGACCATGCCGAGTGGAGGCGGGTCGCCTTGTTCAGCAGCATCGCGAATGACCTGCATCAGGCATTCATAGATCATAAAAATGGAAAGCCGCCGACCCTGCACATGAACATTACGAAAAGCCGGGTCAACCGCCAGCGAATGCGCCAATCCGCATTGGCGGCTGCGAATATAACGGAACGTGCGGATCCCCGCCGGTTGGCCGTCCACCTCCACCAGCCAATAATGGACGATATGTCCCGGACGGTGTTCAGGACCAAACCTTACCCTGCGCCTCATTCTCGGGACATAATGCTGATACTGCGGGAAAAGCTTTTGGTAAAGCCCAAGCATCGCCTCGATCCGTTCAACGTCATCTGAACCATTTACTTCATAGATGGAGACGCGCTCCTCGCTGACGACCAATCTGGCAGGCATTAATTCCTTTAATCTCCAAAATCCAATTTGTCCAATACGCTGGCTCCGCGTGTGCGGCGTTTCAACTGCCAGTTCAACATGCTTTGTTCATATGTGGTGCGGACACGATAGGACGCATAAGCGGCAACGATCGCGATCACAATCCCCACCCCAAGATATATTTTCGTGTACACGGCGCGCTCCAAGCCAAGCCACAAGCCGGCAACAATGATCGCAAACGTGATCAAACTGCCGATGATCGTCCCGCCTGACGGGAGGTAGCTGTCAATGAACATGCTCACCCGTCCGCGCTTTTCATTTGGGACCATTGCTTGAAATGCCTTGCGGGCAGACAGGTCAAGCGTATCGTATGATGCGCGGGAAATCCCCTGTGAAGCGGCGCTGCTCATATAGCCCGGGAAAAAGAAGTTGGAAATGACTGAAACCAGCATCACGAACGGCTGGATCAGAAAACTGCGTCGCAGGGTAAATGCTTCGATAATTCGGGCTGAAAAACTTTGAATGAAGATCGAAACGATGGCAATGACCAAATTGTAGATGGCATAGAACGACTGAAAACCGTTCCCAAGGTCGAATTTCGCATCCGAAAGGACATCAAAAAGCAGAATGGTCATCACACTGCCGGTCGCCAGCATGCCAAGCGCCAAATAGGCAAACGCGGGGACCATCTTGATGAAATCCCATCCCTCGGTCAAGGTCTCCTTCATGGACTCTGCCGGGCGGACAGGCGGGGGAAGTTTTATGGAGCGAAGCCGAATTCTGGATACAAACCAGGCAAGCAGGAATATGCCCGCGTTCAACAGCAGTAGATTCACCGTGCCGAAGTTCATTTGGGCGTCCACCGCCGCAATTCCCAGCCCGACGATCGTACCGAGGAAGGCAAAGTTCGCGATCACCGGCAGGACGCGGCGTCCGGTTGCAGGGTCATAAATGTCATTGACGAGGATCCAGAACACAACGGGGAAGAAGCGCCATTGCTGGTCATTCAACAAATAGATCAGGGTATAACTAATGGAGGCGGGGAAACCTTTTATCAAAAATGTAAGCGGCAACAAGGCGTACAGGGCAACGAACATAAGCAGCACCCCCGCCATCAATTTGATGCGGTCGTATTTATCCACGATCAGAGACTGCACGCCCGTCGCCAGGATCAACAGAACCATATCCACAGCCCAGACCAAAAGGATGTAATGATCTTTCACTTCGCTCAGAAACCCGCTGACCGATACGACCTTGGTGATTCCCATGGCGGCATAGTTGGCAAACAGGATAAAACCAAGCGTGAAAACCAGTCCGCCCTCCCCCGGTCGCAATGGAAACCACTTTCTAAATTGTTGCCGCATACATTGCCTCGAAAGAAATATTGACCTCACACCACGTCGCTTGCAGGTTGTTTTGCGTACAAATTGCGATTAACAAATCCAACCTGCGGGAGGTCTTGGTCCAAATAAGGCGGTATTATAGTACACATTCCAACAGGAGAAGCTCGCGATTTCCTTTCAATTCCGATAAAAAGGTATAATGACCGCATGGCAGACGAACAACTCAAATCCCTGGCTCGAAACAAGATCGCCATGCTGATCGATGGCGACAACGCCCAAGCGGGCTTGCTGACCCAAATGCTGGTGGAAGCCGGCAGGCACGGACAGATCACTGTCCGCCGCATTTACGGCGACTGGACAACAACCAGCATGAATTCCTGGAAGGATACGCTCAATTTTCATGCCTTCCAACCCATCCAGCAGTTCCGTTACACGGTGGGAAAGAACGCCACCGACAGCGCCATGATCATTGATGCGATGGATATCCTGCACTCGAACGTAGTGGATGGCTTCTGCCTCGTCTCCAGCGACAGTGACTACACCAGGCTGGCTACACGCATCCGCGAGACCGGGATTTTTGTGATGGGCATCGGCGAAAAGAAAACGCCCAAGCCGTTCGTCAACGCCTGCGATCTTTTCGTCTATACGGAAAATCTGGTTTCAGCCAAAAAACAAACCACCCAACAGCGCGCCCAGAAAAGCGGCGCAAAAAAGAAAGATGATGCTGATTCCAATCCCATTCCCCTGCTCACCCAGGCATTCGAGATGGCGGTCCAGCAGGATGGCTGGGCGTCATTGGCAACGATGGGAAATGCGCTCTACCAGCTTGACCCCGCCTTTGATCCGCGCACATATGGCCACAAACAACTTTCAAAAATGATCACCAAATTCAAGGACAAATTTGAAGTCCGCCTTCAGGAAATAGATGGAGGCTCGACCTTGTTTTTTGTGAAAGTCAAGGAATAAGAGAAAAGCGCCCCGGGAATTCGGGGCGTCTTTCTTGGTGAATTTCAAACCACCAGCTTGTTTTCAGCAGCTTCCTTGTACACATCCACGATCTGGGATGCGATTTTCTCCCACTCGTACTCAGACGCGTATTCCGCCGCCCTTTCACCCATCCCATTCCGCAGGTCATGATCATCCAAAAGCAGGGATAGTTTCTCGCACAACATTTCCGGGTCACTGTCGGGAATGGTAAACCCGGTCACTCCGTTCTGGACGAGGTACCCAAGCCCGCCCACATCCGAGGCGATCACCGGCGTACCACACGCCATCGTCTCCAGCGCCACCATCCCGAACGACTCGTACAACGACGGCATCGCCAACACCTCCGCCGCGGAATAATAATACGGCAGGGTGTCCTGTCCGCGTTTTCCCAAAAAGACCACCATCCCGCCCATGCATAACTCATCACACATGGTTTGCAGTCGCTTCATCTCTTCGGACATTTCCTCAAAGCTCACACTCACATCCCCGCCAATGATCGCCAGGTGGACAGGGCGGTTAACACCTTTTAGATCCAGCCGGGACATGGCTTGGATCAACGTATCAATTCCCTTCAGCGGTTCGATGCGTCCCACAAACAGCACCATGCGGTCTTCGGGTTTCAATCCGATGAACTGCTTTGCCTCATCCGCAGGGATGGGATAAAAATGGCAGGTATCCACTCCCGGTGGAATAATGACCAACTTGTGCGCATCCGCCCGATACAAGAAACGAAGCTGGGTCAACTCCGCCATGGTCGCAGCGACGATGCGGTTCGCCCTACGGAGAACCTGTCTCTCACCATCCAGTCGATCATTTCCCGCGCGTTCATCCTCCGATCTCGCCACCCGATTCTTCATCTCCCCCAGCGTATGGAACATATGGACAATCGGCGTGCCGCCCCACGCATCGCTGAGCGCCTCCGCCGCCAACCCGGACATCCAATAATGGCTGTGGATGACATCATAGGAGATACCTTTATTTTCGGCAAATTCTTTGACACCCTCGGCAAACTCAGGGATGTATTTTGCAATATCGCTTTTACTCTTCGGTTCTTCGGGTCCGGCAGGGATGTGCACCACGCGGTTGCCATACCCCAATTCATGGACAATATGCGGCACGTGCTCATCCTGCGAACGCGTGAACACATCCACATGGATGCCCTGCCTGCCCAGTTCCCGCGTCAGGTCGCGGACGTAGACGTTCATCCCGCCGGTATCCTTGCCGCCCAGCGTCGCCAGCGGACAAGTATGATAAGAAAGCATTGCAATGCGCATCGACATATCTCCATGCTATCAGACAACTCGAAAATCGAAAAACTTGCGTGATTGGTTCAAATCTTGTATAATTTCGCGCGCTCGAAAAACCCGTATGCCACCATAGCTCAGCTGGTAGAGCAGACGATTCGTAATCGTCAGGTCGTGGGTTCGTATCCCACTGGTGGCTCAAGCAAAAAGACTTCCGAAATTTCCGCTTCGGAAGTCTTTTCTATTATTCGATCCCATCGAAGATGTGATCGAGCACATCTCCGCTCACGTCGAAGACCGAGCCGTTTTCGGGCAATGCCTCCTCCATCATCCACTTGGGCAGGCGGTCATCTTCTTTTGTGAAACCTGCGCGTTTGTTGAACTCGCGCTCCAGCTTGATGGTCTCTTTGCCGAGTGCTTGCAAAACATTATCGGGCACATCATCCCAGCCATAGCGCGCCTTAAGCAGACGTTTCACCACGCCATCGGGCGTCGCCGCGTAACCAAAGCCCGCAAAGATACACGCGCCGATGGTGTCGTAGCCCGCCATGTTCAATTGCGCATTCAGCGAAGCATCTTTTTGTTGGGTCGGATCAAGGTGATCGATCTGCGCGCGGATGGTCAGTCCGCAAGTATGATCTGCTCCCTGCGGCGTGGTGGCATACGTCACACCTGTGCCCTTGATCGAGCGCGGCTCATACGCGGACATGGCCTGTCCCTTCACGGCAGGGACTCGCTCGATGCCATATTTTTTTCCGACCGTAACCGCGCCATCACCAAGAATTTTTCCCAACTCAGTCCCTGCGCGGATTTCAGCAATGAGCTTTTGCGCATCTTCTTCACTGCCCCAGCGCATCAAACCAGCCTCTGCCGCGACGCCCAACGCCCCGCCGACTTCGATGGAATCCAAGCCCAGGTCGTTCACCTCCCAGTTCAAACGTCCGATTGAGTCGAGCGAATCAATATCGAGATTCGTACCCATCAAGCCGACGGTCTCATATTCCAATGGCGAGACGATGATCTTACCGTCATCCCCGCCGAAGACATTTGAGCATTTAATCGTACAGCCCGCCATACAGGCATGGGATGGATCCGATGGTTTACCGCGCGTCAATGCGAATTCGCGCAACTGCTCACCGCTGACAGCGTCCACATTATCAAACGTGCCGCGCGAAAAATTATGGGTGGGCAATGCCGCAAAACGCTGGGTCATCTGCGCCATCGCCGCCGTACCATAATCGCGATACGTGATGGATTGCGGATGCTCCATGACTGCCTTGGTGTAATCCTTTTGCGCGACCTTGAACGCTTCAGGATCAACGACGGACGGCTTCTGTCCGCCTGTGTGGTCAAAGACGATGGCTTTCAATCCCTTCGAGCCCATGACTGCGCCAAGTCCGCCGCGGGCAGCAATGCGGGCGGGAATCTTATCCTTGTCAATGTTCTGAATCCCCGCGGACTTCATGCGCATCTCGCCACCAGGTCCGATCAGGGAGATGGCGACCTTATCGCCGTATTTTTCGAGCAGTTTCGGCGAAGTTTCGTACACACCCAAACCGACCAAGTCATCAGCGCGCTCCCACTTCGCTCCGTCTTTCAACGACAGGTGCAAAACCCAATAGCCATCCTTCTCTGGCATATCTTCAATGATAAGCGCATGGATACCCATGAACGCCATGTGGTAGCCCGTGCGCCCGCCCGCGTTGGCTTCCTTGATGCCGCCCGTCAGCGGGGATTTGCCGCCCACCGAAATACGGTCAGTGGACGAAAGGATATGCCCCACCAGCAAACCGGGTGTGAAGATCAATTTATTCCCCGCACCAAGCGGATCACACTTCGCATCCACTTCATCCACCATGATGCGCGCGATCAATCCGCGCCCGCCGAGGCGCTGCCAGGTTTCTGGCACGGGTTCGCGCTTCAATTCCTGCGAGCGGGTGTTGACACGCCAGATCTGGGATTTATGTTCGGTCATTCGACGCTCCTGTGACCAGATTATAGTTTCTCTTGTTTTCAAATTATTTGCAGGAGCTGGATGCTACACCGACTCTTTCAACGCTTCGCCAAAGATCTTCAAGCCATCATTGACCTGCTCGGTCGTCACATTCAACGGCGGAATCCAGCGCAGGGTGTTGTCGTGCGTGCCGCAGGAGAGCAGGAGCAAACCCTTCTCTTCCGCCTTGTGAATGACATCCTTGACCAGCGGTTTGGCTTTCGCTTGAGAGCCGTCCACGATGAATTCCGTGCCGACCATGAGTCCCTTGCCGCGCACGTCGCCAATCTGCGGATACTCTTCCTGCAACTTGCGCAGTCCCGTCATCAATTGGATGCCTTTCTCTTCGGCATTTTCCAACATCTTCTCTTCACGCATCGCGCGGATGGTAGCGATCCCCGCCGCGCAGGCGACAGCATTCCCGCCGTATGTCCCACCGATGGAACCGACATCGAGCTTCTTCATAATGTCGGTTCGGGTGAATACGCCCGAAAGCGGCATACCCGATGCGATTCCCTTTGCGGCGGTGATGATGTCAGGCACGACACCGAAATGCTCGAGCGCAAACCATTTGCCCGTGCGCCCGAAGCCCGATTGCACTTCGTCAAAGATGAGCATGATGCCGTGTTTATCACAAATCTCGCGCAGTCCCTTCATGAAGGAGGCAGGCGGTACGATGTATCCACCTTCTCCCAGCACGGATTCGATCAGGATCGCGGCGGTATCTTTCGGCGCGGTCTGCGAGGCGAGCAGGTATTCCAACTGCTCCAGCGCATACTGCCCCGCCTGCTCTTCGGTCATTTTCAGGTGGAAGGCGTACGGGAACGGCGAGACATATATCCCCGAAGGAAGAGGCGCAAACCCCGTGCGGTAGCCCGTCTTGGACGTGGTCAACGCCATCGTGACGTGAGTCCGCCCATGGAAGGAGCCGTTGAAGACGATCACGTTCGGTCTGCCTGTGGCGGCTTTGGCAATTTTGACGGCATTCTCCACCGCTTCCGCGCCTGAGTTGGCGAAGAAGAAAGAATCGATCGAAGGTGGAACGATCTTGCGCAGTTCTTCGATCAATTCCAGCATGGGCTTGTGGATGACGATGTTCGCCTGCGCATGCAGGAAAAGCCCCGCCTGCTCACGAATCGCATCCACCACTTTGGGGTGGCAGTGACCTGTGTTGGTCACGCCGATGCCGCTGGTGAAGTCAAGTAATTTCTTGCCGTCATCCGTGTAGATGTATGCGCCTTCTGCGCGGTCGGCAACGAAGTTGAAAATACGGCTCCATGCGGGAGTCATGTGGGAAAAGTTTTCTTGATAGAGTTGGTTGGTCATGATTTCCTAATTCTTTTTTCAAATACGAAGGGCACGAAGTACACAAAGGGGAGGTTGTGCCTGCCCGCTTTATTCCTTCGTGCCCTTTGCGTCCTTCCTGTTTAATTATTAAGCGGGCAAGTACTCAGCCGCCCACTCAATGTCGTGTTTCTTGAGAGTTTCAGTGGTGGGAACGCCGTCGTCGGTCCAGCCTGCCATTTTGTAGTACGAGTCAAGCGCGGATTCCACTTCATCGTGCGTCAGGGCAAAGCCAGCGGTGGGACCTGTGCCCTTCAGCTCCTTGAAGAACTTCTTGGGAAGTTTGTCGGCATTGCGTTTCAGTCCTTCGCGGGCGTTGAACACGCGGAACAGGTTCAAGCGGCGGCGACCGACTTCCATTAATTCATCAACGGTCACATCCCAGCCAGTGACCGCGTTGAGCATTTCAGCAGTTTGTTTGCCGTCGTACAGCGTCCACGTGGGGCCCCAGACGAACTGGCACAGTTCGAGCGAATCGAGCATCGAGTAGAAACATTCGGTCTCATATGCGAAGCGGACTTTTTCTTCCGTGAGGCTGTAGGCGGGTTGCGGCGAACCAAGACCGATCTGCTTGAGGCGGTCGAGGTTGAAATCGCCAATGCCTTCTTCGTAGTACGGGTCATGCTCGGATGACTGGTGATCTGCACCGAAGGGATTGACAGCATAGATGAGCGCCAGCGAGCGTTTGGCTTGCGGCATGTGAGCGGGAGCCTCCGCGCCTTTGACGGTGATGAGGAACTCATCCGCGCCTTTGCCCCATTTGGCGGCAGCACGCTCAGAACCCATGCCGAGCGTCTTGCCAAATTCGCCTTCGCCCTTCACCATCTTGTAGAGCACGGCAATCATCGCTTCGTGGTCGCCGAACTTGAGTTCGATGCCGTCCGTGTCGGCGGTGGTGATGATGCCGTTCTCGAAGCACTCCATCGCAAAGGCGATCGTCGCGCCCGCGGCGATGGTATCCACTGCATATTCGTTACAGATCTGGTTTGCCAGCGAAACCGCCGCGAGATTATCGACGCCGCAGTATGAGCCGAAAGTACCAAGCGTTTCGTATTCGGGACCGCCGTATTTTGGATCGACCTTGTACGGACCATCCTTGATCTCCACCACACGCTTGCATTTGACCACGCAGGCGTAGCAGGTATCACGCTCCTTCAAAACGGTCTCCGCCATCACTTCGCCGCTGATCGGTTCCGCGCCTTCAAACTGACTTTCGTTGTAGTTGCGGGTCGGCAGACAGCCAATGGAGTGGTTGAACTGCACCACCACCGCCGTACCGAACTTGGCAAGACCATCCATGTCACCGTTTTCAGGGATCGCTTTGGGACCGATGCGGTTCAGCGCGGTCAACTCTTTTTGGCTGGCAACCGCGGGCTTCTTTTTGCCGCGCACAACAACGGCTTTCAAATTCTTCGAAGCCATCACCAAGCCCATGCCCGTGCGCCCGTTATGCCGGTTGGACATCGATACAATGGTCGAGAACAACACGCCATTTTCCGCACCCATACCATATTGTAAAATTTCCGCTTTGGGGTCAACTTCCTTGTGCAAAATATCGTCCACTTCCCCCGTGATCCTGCCCATCAAATGCGCCGCATCGCGCAGTTCATATGCGCCGTCCACAATGCAAAGGTAAACGGGCTTGGGCGATTTACCCTTGATGACGATGCCATCGAAGCCCGCAAACTTCAACTCGGCAGGGAAAAACCCGCCGCTCTGCGAGTCGCCGATGCCGCCACTGATAGGCGATTTCGCATTCGCGTTCAAACGGCTCTGACCTGAGATCGCCGCACCTGTCGTTACGCCCGTGAACAGCGTCAGAACATTTTCAGGTCCCAGCGGGTCGGCGCCCTTCGGCATATCGCGCAGGATGTAGTGCATCCCCATCGCACTGCCGCCCAGATACTTGCGGTAAAATGCCTCGTTCGGCTCCTCCACCGTCAGCGAACCGCTTGTCAAGTCCACGTGCAAGATCTTCCCGTTATAGCCGTTTGGCATGGCACTCCTCCATATGGATTTTTTTGCCATTATAACAACTGCCTTTGACTTCCTACAACTCGGCATTTCCGAAAGCGACAGAAAGCCGATACGATTAAGTTTTTTCCTACATGAATGATGACGCATCATTCCTTAAGGGACAGCGGGTTCGTCGCGCCAAGGCTTTTTCCACACTTGGAGTTGCGTGACCTACAAAACAGCAACCCTACGGGATGACATAAACACCATCCCGTAGGAAAAACTTGCAAGGACAGAATCAGTCATCCCCGGCGGGAGAAGCGATGGACTCGGGCGGTTCGTTCAGTTTGCCCCATCCCAGCGCATTCTTCATATTCACAGGCTTGCCATACACATCCTTCAGGATCTTCGGCGGGTCGATCTTGCCGGTTGCCAGCGACGCCACAATGAAGGCAATGATCGAAATGATGAAGGCGGGTGTGGAGGCGATGTACACTGCGTCCCACAGCGAGCAATACAGGTCGCCTTCGCAGATGACGAAGGTTTGCTGGTAGTAATAGACTGAGAGCAAGCCCCACGAGATAGAACCTGAGAAGAACGAAGTGAGCGCGCCGATGTGGTTGGCTTTCTTCCAATACATGCCAATGACATACGGCGCGACCATGCCGACGAGGATGCAGGTGTTCGCCAACACTGCCAGCTCGTAAATGGTCTCTGCCCACAGCGCGATGGCAAGGCTGAAGATGCCGCTGATCGCAAGCGCAAGGCGGGTCAGAAACAACTGCGTCTTGTCAGAAAGATCGGGCTTGAAGACCTTGACGATGTTCTCAGTGAACATCGTTGCGCCTGCCAGCATAGAACTATCCGACGTGCTCATCAATGCAGAAGCAAGCGCCGCCACGAAAAGCGCCGTCAATACAGGCGGAAGGTATTTCATCGCCATCGTGATAATAATGAACTGGGTTTCATCCGATGGAATATCGGGACCAATGGCTGAATATGCCGCCATGCCGATGAACGGAGAAAGCACGCCAAAGGTGATATACAGGAAAGCGGCAATGTAAGTAGCCTTGACCGCCACATTCTCGTTCTTCGCCGCGCATGTGCGCTGGAGATAATCCTGCGCGGGGATGGAACCAAGACCGATCGCCATCCATGCCGCGGCGTAGTAGAACCAGCCCAATGTACCGCTGTAACCGAGATAGCCTTCCGCTTCGGTCGGCGCCATGGCGAAGGGATAATCGGTATATTGCGCCCCTGCCATGCCGAGGAAGGCGTCAAAGCCTCCCACCGCCCACAAAATGCCGATGAATATGATGAGCAAACCAATGATGGTCAGGAACATCTGCATGAAGTCGAGCGCGGTGTCCGCCCACAGACCGCCCGCCATGGTGTAGATCGTCACCACACCCGCCACCAACACCATTCCCACTGACAGGTCCCAGCCGAGCAGGGCTTGCAGGATCGCACCGCCCGCCACGATCTGCGCCGCCGTCCAGCCGAAATAGCCGATGATCTGCGCCACCGAACCCACCACCGACATGGCAGTGCCATAGCGCTGCTGGAAGAAATCCATGATGGTGACGTATTGCGCACGGCGCGCCAGACGCACAATAAGGAATGCCGAAAGCACCAGGCATAAGGTCGCGCCAAACGGGTCGAAGATCACGCCCTGCAGACCGTATTTATATGCCTCCGAACTGGAGCCCATCAAGGTCTCAGCGGCAAACCAGGTCGCCATGATCGAAGGCGCCGCCATCCACAACGGCAGGCGGCGTCCAGCCAGCACATAATCCGTGGTCGTCTCCACCCGTTTTGATGCCCAATATCCAACCCCCAAACGAATGACCAGGATCACAACGATCCCCCCAATGATCAAACTTGAATACTCGTAACCATCCATGCCATCCTCCGATGTAAAAAATTAGCGGACAATCGTGATTTCGATTGTCCGCTTTGGTTTGTTATTTGGTCATTTCCTTCATTCCGTAAGGAAAGCCGTAATCTGCCATTTTTTCCATAAATGGGTCAGGCGGGAAAGCTTCGGGTCCGAGCACGCCCGCTCCCTTCCAAACCCCGTGCTTGAGCAGGTCCATTGCGATGACCGCAGAGAAGGCGGTCTGCGCGACGACTGCCTGACAGCCCCAAGTCTTCATGCATTCCTCGTTATCCGCCACCTGATACAGATAGACTGCCCGCTTCTTTCCATCCTTTGTGCCTGTTACATACGTCCCCGCACAGGTCTTGCCCTTCATCTTGTCCCCCAAATGGGCAGGGTCGGGCAGACAGGCGGCGACCACGTCACGCGGCGCGACCTGCACACCCTTGACGTTGATCTTCTCCTTATTGTCCAAGCCGAGCATGTGCAAGGTCTTCAGGACGTTGATGAATTCATCACCCAATCCGTACTTGAATGTCACGCGTTTCGCCTTGACCCAGCGTGGCACGAGCAGAACTTCCTCGTGCTCCACATTGACGACCTCGACGGGTCCAATCTCGGGGAAGTCAAATACCTCGGGTTCAGAGAACGGCGGAGTCGTATGCCAGTCTCCATCCTGCCAGATAATAGGCGGATTCAGGCATTCCTCAATGGTCGTCCAAATGGAAAAATTGGGTGCGAAGTCATAGCCTTCGATGGTGATATTCGCGCCATCACGGATACCGACCTCCTCGATCTCATCGAAGAGATGATCCGCCGCATAGCGGGCAAAGACATCCGCCATGCCGGGTTCCACGCCAATGCCGACAAGCGCGAGCAAGCCTTTCTTTTCCCAATCTTTGGCTTTGTCAAACTGATAGTCGCCCAGTTTCACACCGGGCTTGTTGAACGGTTCCGTCGGGTGCGGCTTGGACAGGGTCATCGCCATGTCCATATAGGTCACACCGACGTTATAGGCGGCATCGAAGATCTGCTCGTTGAAGATCGGGTCGACCGAATTCATGATCAGGTCAACCTGATATTTCTTTGCCAGTTCTTCAATGCTCTGCTGGTTGCCCGCGTCGATGAACTCGACGGGAAAGCGTTTATCATCCCCAAGTTTTTTCTGCACTTCTTCGGCGCGTTTGACGTTGTAATCTGCCAACACCATCAACTCCATCCACGCCCGCGGCTTGGCAATGGCGGCAATGGCTTCACCCACTCCGCCCACTCCTACTAGCAATACTCTCATGACCTTTCCAGTCTCCGTTGGTTTTATAACCCGCGTATGGCGAGTTAGAATACAAAACAGTTTGCAATGAAACGCTCAAGGGAGAGCGTATGAAATGGTCAGAATCAGATAACAGCCGGGGTGGAGGCGTTCGTTTCTAAAAGTAGATCTCTTTGGTAATTTTCAGATACATGAAGGATTCCGTCTCCCGGACTCCATCCACTTTGGCGAGTTTTTCGGTCATAAAGGCAAGCAGGTCTTCGTGGTCGCGGCAGAAAACTTCCACCATGATGTCATATCTGCCGCTGACGACGACGATATACACGACTTCGTCAAATTTAATGAGTTTGTTCGCCACATCGAGCATTTTTCGCCCGTCGGTGCGGACGCCGATCATTGCCATGGTGCGTTTGCCCATCATGAGCGGATTGGTGACGGCGACGACCTTGAGATAACCGAGTTTGACGAGGCGGTTGTAGCGCTGGCGGATCATGCCGGGTGAAACGTTGAGCTTTTCAGCAATCTGGGCAAATGCCTCCCTGCCGTCCAATCGCATGGCTTCGATGATATATTTGTCTATCTTGTCAAGCCGGGCGGAACCAGTATCAGTTACGGCTTCCATATTTTATATGTTATTCCTTTTTTTTATAATTGTCAACATTATTATGACAAAAAATTACAATTTGAACCATTTTTATGCTTATTCTGAATAAACGTTGTCCGGCATGAAAAGCGGCAACCGCTCTTATCACGGTTGCCGCTCTCTTGCCAATCAGTTAGCTGCCAACGGATGCCTTGAACTCGGTCCAGATCCGGTCGTACAACTGAAGCGCATCGCCAACATCTTCGATCCATTGGAGGCGGGCTTCCACTTCAGGAGGCGGATAGATGCCTTCATCGGCAAGGATCTCAGGATCGATGAACTCCTTCGCCGCAGCATTTGGCGTACCGTATCCAACCCATTCAGCATTCTGTGCCGCAACTTCAGGGAAGTGCAGGTAGTTCATGAATACCATCGCGGTGTAGGCATTGGGCGCGCCGACGGGAATCGCCAGGTTGTCCTGCCAAACTACACAGCCTTCCTGCGGAATGACATAGACGATGCCCTCGCGTCCGCCGCTATCGGGCAGACCGGCGAGGATCGCGTCACCCGTCCAGATATGACCGAACACCGTCTCGCCGGAAATGATCAGGTCGTCATTGGTCTGGCTGTCGTAGGCTTTCACACAATTGGATTGCTCAATGAGCAGGTTCTTAGCCGCTTCAAGTTCGGCGGGATCGGTGGAGTTGAGCGAATAGCCCAGGTACATGAGTGCCGCCCCAAGCGTCTCACGCTGGTCGTCCAGCATGCTGATCTGTCCACAATAGGGGGAATTCGGATCGAACAACATGCTCCATGATTCTTCGTAATCGGGTACGGCATTTGTGTCCACAGCAAAGCCGGAAGTGCCCCAGAAATAGGGGACGGTATATTTTTGTTCGGGGTCGAAGTATTGGTTGACATTCAAATCATCCATGAGGGCGATGTTGGTGACGACATCGAAGTCAATTTCCATCAACATGCCTTCGTCGATCATGATCTGCACCATGTAGTCGGAGGGGATGATAAGGTCATAGTCGGCGCCGCCAGCTTGCAGCGTGGCAAGAAGCGTTTCGTTCGAGTCGAAATTGGTTTCGACAACTTCCACGCCGCATTCTTCCATGAACTGATCTTTGATCTCGGGGTCAATGTACTCGACCCAGGTGTAGAGGAAGATCCTGTCCGCAAGCCTGGACATATCCCCACACCGTTCCGAAACCTCTCCGACAGTATCGCCTGTGGACGTGGACGGTTCAGCAGCGGGGGCAGGTTGGCAAGCCGCCAAGACCAGCGCGGCAAGCATCAGGATATAAATCAGCGTTTTTTTCATTTTTCTCACTCCTTTTAGCTTTGAATCATCGTCTTAAGTCATTCGGGAATGAATGACGGTCAAGCAAACCAAATCATCGTCAACCGCCTCACCTCCTTTATCTTGATAACAGCAGAAACGCGGAAATGTACGCCGCGAACATCACAACAAGAACAGCGATCCACGCAAGGATTCTTCCCGATGTGTTCGTTTCGATTAATTCTTCGCGATATCCCGACAAGGACATCCAAGCCCAGTATAAACCTGTCAGGAGCAGGAGGGAAACCAACAGGGAACCGACAGCAAAGCCGCCGGGGGCAAATACATCAAACAGGCTGGTCAAGCCGTACAATCCAAGCCCAAGCCCGGCGCCGAACGCCATGGCGCGCGTGTAGACCGCTCCCCCGTTTTGAGCGGTAAGCGAAAGCCCGACCAATCCAATGGAGCCTACCAAAAGCGCAGTGGACAGTGCGTTGATCTCCGGCGTCACACCGCGGCGCACCAGCGAGTAAATATACAACGGCATGGTTTGGTCCTGAATACCCTTGGTGAAAACAGTGATCAGGTAATCATCCAAGGACAGTGTGAACGCCATCAACGCGCCGCCGATGATACCGGGCATGAGCAGGGGCAGCGTCACACGCTGGAAGGTCTGCCATTCGTTTGCGCCAAGATCCGCGGCGGCCTCTTCGAGCGTGCGGTCAAAATCCGCCAGGCGGGCACGCACGATCACATATACAAATGGAATGTCGAAGGCGATATGCGAGATGGTAATGGTATGCAAACCCGTTGTGGCGCGGATCCCGAACAAATTCTGAAGGAACGGGAATAACGCCTGATTGAAGAACAGCAGCAAGGCGATACCCATCACGATCTCAGGGATGACTATGGGTAGATACAGGTTGGCATCGAAAACCGTGCGCAATTTGAAGCGATAACGCTCCATCGCCATGGCGGTCAATGTGCCAATGATGGTCGCGACTATGGTGGTGATCAACCCCACCAGCAGGCTGTTGCGTGCCGCCGCCAGCAGTTCATTGTTCTGCGAAAGCCTTGTGTACCATTCCGTTGAAAAACCGGTGAATACAGCCACAGAACGCGTATCGTTGAACGAGAATATGATCAGGATCAAGACCGGCAGGTATAGGAACCCAAATACCAGCGCGGCATTCGTTCCCAGAAGCCAACTGCCAATGCGGGCTCCAAGCCGTACTTTCTGGCGGGGATAAACGGGAAACGTGCTCACATCGCCCTCCTTGTCTCTTCACTGCTGGAACGGAAGTAGAAGATGACCCCGACCAGGACAAGCAGCATCAGCATGAGCGACATCGCCGAGCCAAAGGGCCAGTTGCGCGCCACACCAAACTGACGGTTGATCAGCGTGCCGATCATCTCGACCTTCCCACCGCCCATAATGTCGGGGGTAATGAAGGCTCCCACAACAGGAACAAATACCAGCACGAGAGCGGCGAAGACGCCGGGCAGGGTCATCGGCAGCATCACCCGCCAGAACGCACGTCGCGGCGATGCGCCGAGGTCCGCGGCGGCTTCCATAAGAGTGTGGTCGAATTTCTCGATCGAGGCGTACATTGGCAGGACGGCGAACGGCAGATAGCCATAGATCAAACCGACCACCACCGCAAATTCATTGAACATCAGGTCAAGCGGCTGGCTTATAAGATGCAAGTTCATCAAAAAGGTATTGATCAACCCCTCGGTCGCGAGAACCTGCTTGAGCGCATATGTGCGGACGAGGAAGTTCGTCCAGAACGGAATGATGACCAAGATCATCAATGCGTCACGCCAGATCGGTTTCTGCCGCGCAATGAAGTAGGAGAGCGGGTAGCCGAGAATAACGCACCAGAAGGTTACTATCAAGGCAATACGGACGGAATGCCCGAAAATGCCCAGATACAGGAACGGGTTGCATTCGGGTCCGGCAAACTCCGTTGCGCAGGCATTGAACAGTTGTGTATAGTTATCAAGCGTATATACGGGGGGAATCTTGATGCCGCCCGCCCGTCCGCGCTCGACAAAACTGATGAAGAGTACGATCAGGATCGGCAGGTTGAAGAACAGGAATATCCACAGCGCGCCCGGCGAGAGCAAACCAAATAACTGAAAATTCTTTTTGCCACGGAAGAATTTGAGCATCTTGATCCCTCCGCGCTATTCGGTGAGAAGCCGCGGCGAGGTGGTGGTAAAGGACATGGTCACTTCGTCGCCGGTCTTCGCAATGGATTTATGAGCAAGGGTGACATTCTGCTCGCGCACACGCGCCTTGTGCCCGCCGGGGAAGCGCACGCCGTAATGGGTATCCGTGCCAATATAGATGACCTCTTCGACACGTCCCTTGAGGATATTGCCGTCTTTGGCATCCGAATTCAAGGTGAGTTTTTCGGGTCGCACCGCCACCGACACCTGTTGACCGTTCGTGAATTTACGGCTCGATTCAACATGGACAATTCCCGTGCCGGGGAGGTCAACTTCAACAGTCGTCCCGTTCTGTCCCTTGACCACGCCGTCGAGGAAGTTGGTCTCGCCGATGAAGTCCGCCACGAACTTGTCGGCGGGACGTTCGTAGATCTCCTCCGGGACGCCGATCTGGAGCGCCAGTCCCTTGTTCATGACGGCGATGCGGTCGCTCATGGTCAACGCCTCTTCCTGATCGTGCGTGACATAGATGAAGGTAATGCCGACTTCGCGCTGGAGAGTCTTCAATTCAAGCTGCATTTCCTTGCGGAGTTTCAAATCGAGAGCGCCAAGCGGCTCATCGAGAAGCAAAACCTCGGGCTTGTTGACCAGTGCCCGGGCGAGAGCGATGCGCTGCTGCTGTCCGCCGGATAACTGTTTGGGACGGCGCATCTCCATGCCGGGGAGTCGCACCATTTCCAGCGCTTCCGAAACACGTTTGGAGCGTTCCGCCTTGGATACGCCTTTCATCTCCAAGCCAAAACCGATATTCTGTTCGACGGTCATGTGTGGAAAGAGGGCGTACTGCTGGAAGACGGTGTTGATGGGGCGCTGAAACGCAGGCACCTGACTCATCTCCTTGCCATGGATCAGGATCTTGCCATCCGTGGGAAGTTCAAAACCGGCGATCATGCGCAGGGAAGTCGTCTTGCCGCAACCGGATGGACCGAGCAGGGAGAAGAATTCCCCATCCTTGATCTGCATGGTCACGCGGTTGACCGCCGCCAGAATGCCGCCCTCCGGTGTTACGAATTGCTTTAGAACATCCTGCATTTCAACTGCAAATTCACTAGCCATCTCTCTTCTCCGTCGTGAGATATAAACTTCCGAAGTTCTCACATTCTGTTTGAAATCATAAACTCATGAAAACTTCGGGAGGCGTGCTTTACATTGACTTGCTGGTTTCTTTTAGGGTATCGCTCAGGCGCTCCATGAATATATCCAATTGCTCTTTCGTCACGACCAAGGGCGGCTCGATGCGAACCGTCTGCGAACTGGTCAACGTGCCCGCCACGAGCACATGACGCTTGAACAATCCTGCGGCAACTTTATACCCGATCTCCGGGTCCTTGAAATGCATTCCGATCAACAATCCTTTGCCGGTCACGCGATCAAAAATTTGCGGGTATTGTACAACAAAATTTTGCAATTGCGGCATCAGGTATTCGCCCTTTTCCGCGGCTTGTTCCCACAGTTTATCTCGCAATGTGACTTGAATGGCAGCAATTGCCGCCGAACACGCCAGCGCGCCGCCGCCGGTCGTCGTGGTATGCATGAAGGGATTCGGATACATCATCGGGTGGAAGATCTCTTCAGTCGTCGTCACGGATGAGATCGGCATCACGCCGCCGCCCAGCGATTTGGCAAGTGTAATGATGTCCGGGACAACGTTCCAATGATCGACGCCCCACAGCGTCCCCGTGCGCCCAAGCCCGGTCTGCACTTCGTCTGCGATCAACAACACGCCGTGCTTTTTTGTTGCGGCGCGGACGCGGGTCCAGAAATCATCCGGGGGGACGATCGCTCCCGCCTCGCCTTGAATTGGTTCGAACACCACCGCCGCGACCCCGATCCCGACCTTGTCACAGATCTCCAACTGACGTTCCACCGCGTCCGCATCCCCGAACGGAACATGGTACACCGGTCCTCCATACATCATGCCCATCGGGGCGCGGTAATCGGACTTACCCATCAGGGAAAGCGAACCCATCGTCTTGCCGTGGAATGCCTTGACCGCCACGATGAAAGCGGTCTTGCCTGTGTACAGTTTTGCGATCTTCATCGCGGCTTCGTTGGCTTCCGTACCGCTGGCGCCGAACCAACTGTACTTCAAGTCGCCGGGCGTGATATCGGCGAGCAATTTTGCCAGCACACCGCGCAGCGGATCGAGCAGTTCCTGCGAGGGCATGGGAGAACGGTCAAGCTGGGCGCGGACGGTACCCACCACTTCGGGGTGACTCCAGCCCAGGTCCATCATGCCGTACCCGCCGAGGAAATCCAGATATTCGCGCCCGATCACATCCTTGAAGACCGCTCCGGAACCGCTCCATTCCACCGCCGCCCAGTCACCCGCCTCCGTCACGGACTTGCGGTATTCGAGCCAGTTACGGTTGTAGTGCTCGGCAAAATTGGATTTGGATTCATCGATGATCCACCTCCCCTCCTCCTCCGTGACGGATGCCTGATGGATGACATCGATCCACTTTTTTGAATATTCGATTGCATGGTTAAGATCGTTGGACATAATCTCTCCTTATGAAAAAATTACTGCAGGTCATATCCACAAGGGATACAACCTGCCCAAAAAAATGATGTTATTTATCCAATTCTTCAGGCCGCAGCTTGCGGAGCGCATCCCTGATGGGGACCAAGCCAAGATAATTTACAGGGTTGGTGTCCATTAACTTGCCATCCACATCCGTGATCGGTTTGGGCGCATCCTTCTTCTGGGTTGCCAGCGAGACGACGACCATCATCACAATGGAGGTCAAAAAGGCAGGCAGGGAAGCAATGTAGGTCGCATCCCAAAACGCGCAATCCGTGTCGCCTTCGCAGACGAGCAGGGTTGGATCGCCGCCAATGCCGATGTTGTAGGCGATCACAATGCCGATCGCCCATGCCACAAAACCGCCAAGGAACGCCGCCACCGCGCCGTACTGATTGGCTTTCTTCCAATACATGCCAAAGGCGAACGGCGTAAATAAACCCACCAGCAGGATGGACCACGCCACCACGCCCAACTCGTAGATCACCGCCGCCGAGACCGCAATGACGATGCCGATGGTACCGTTGATGGCAACCATGATGCGCGTCCATTTGACTTCGCTGACAGAGTCGAGTTTCTTCCCGAATAACGGGAACAGGTTCTGGGTCACGACCGAGGCGCCCGCCAGCAGGGAACTATCCGCGGTGCTCATCAACGCCGAGGCAAGCGCCGCCATGAAGAGCGCCACCAGCACCGGCGGGACGTAGTTCAGCGCCGCCATCACCAGCACACCGTCAAAATTGACCACATTCGGGTCAAGTTTGTACATCATGATGCCGATCAACGGCGACATGACGCCAAAGACCAGATACAGCACGCCAGCCATGTACGTCCCCCAAACAGCGGTCGATTCATTGCGGGCGGACATCGAGCGCTGGAACAGGTCTTGGGTGGGCACCGACCCGAGACCGATCGCCATCCACGCCGCCATCCAATAGATCCAGCCGGTCGCCTTGAAATACCCAAGGTAGCCCGCGCCGCCTTCGGTCATATCCGGCAGAAGGGTGAACGGTTTCGGGTTGTAGAGCGTTTCGCTAATGGAGGTCAAACCTTCCCAGCCGCCCACTTGATAGAGAAGGAAGGCAAAGATCAGGGTGACGCCGCCCGCCGTGAAGAACATCTGGATGAAATCGAGCATGGTATCCGCCAGCATACCGCCCAGCATGGTATAGCCCACTACCCAAACGGTCACCAGCGCCATCCCGACCACGAGCGGCACATCCGGGAACAAGGCAACCACAATGGTGCCAGCCGCAACGATCTGCGCGCCCGTCCAGACAAAATACGTCAACAACTGGGCAAGCGAAGCCAGAATGGTCATTCCGTTTCCGTAGCGGCGCTCAAAGAAGTCCACCACCGTCAGGTAGCGGGCGCGGCGCATCAGGCGGGTGAACAAAAATGCGGACAGGAAGAGACACGCCGCCGCCCCGAACGGATCGAACACCACTCCCTGGAAACCATATTGATATGCCGTCGAAGACGCCCCCAGCAATGTTTCGGCAGCGAACCAGGTCGCCATAACCGAAGCGCCGACCATATAGATCGGCAGCCTGCGTCCGGCGACAATATAATCCGCGGCATTTGAAACTTTTCGCGAAGCCCAAATGCCGACACCCATGCGAACGGCAAAAAAGCCGACGATGAATGTCAAGATCAACCAAACATGTGAATAGCCTTCCAGTTCCATTTCTTTGCATTGCTCCTTTTCCCGACCCAGCGGGTTTAGATTATGCGGACGCCCTCCCGAGGTATCCGCGCATACCCAGAACTAGAATTTCCTGCTCCACTCTTTGGGCCAGCGTTCGACCACAACCTTCTTCTGCGTGAAGAATTCCACCGCATCGGTGCTTTGCCCGTGCATGTCGCCGAAGAAACTATCCTTCCAGCCGCTGAACGGGAAGAACGCCATCGGCGCCGCCACGCCAATATTGATGCCAATATTGCCCGCTTCCACCTCGTAACGGAACCTGCGCGCCGCATTGCCGCTGATGGTGAACAAACTGGCTTGGTTGCCATACACACCGCTGTTGGCAAGTTGGATGGCATCGTCGATGGTGTTGACGTGCATGAGACTGAGCACGGGACCAAAAATCTCCGTCTTCCAGATCTCGCTTCCCGGCTGGACGTCGGACAGGATCGTCGGGCGGACAAAGTATCCACCCTCATAGTTTTTGACCTTCGTCCCGCGTCCATCCACGGGGATGCCTGCTCCCTCCTTTGCCCCGAGCCCGATCAACCCCTCCACGCGCTGCATCGAAGCCGTATTGATGACCGGTCCCATCTGCACGCCCGAGTCCATGCCGTAACCGACGGTGCGCGAAGCGGCGGCGTCACAGATCAATTCGGTGAATTCGTTCTTGGCTTCGCCCACGGTCACAGCCAAAGAAACCGCCAGACAGCGCTGCCCGGCGCACCCGAAGGCTGAATCGGCGATGATCTTCGTCGCCATTTCCATATCGGCATCGGGCAGAATGATGACGGGATTCTTCGCTCCGCCCTGCGCCTGCACGCGTTTGCCATGCTGCGCCGCAGTCGCGTAAATGTATTTCGCCACGTTGCTCGAACCGACGAAGGTGATGGCGCGGATGGCGGGATGCTCAAGAATGCCATCCACCGCTTCCTTCGCGCCGTTGACCATGTTGACCACGCCCTTGGGGAAACCAACCTGCTCGATGAGTTTGAAAATGTATTGCATCGTCATCGGCACTTTTTCGGAAGGCTTGATGACGTAGGTGTTGCCCGCCGCCAGCGCGTAGGGCAGATACCAGAAGGGAATCATGCCCGGGAAGTTGAACGGCGCGATGGTGGCACACACACCCACAGGCTGGCGGATCATGATCTCATCGATGCCGGGGGCGATGTCTTCTACAAATTCACCCTTGCCCATGTGCGGCATCCCGCAAGCGACTTCGATATTTTCATAAGCGCGTACCATTTCGGCTTTAGCTTCTTCGAACGTTTTGCCGCATTCGTTCGTGATGAGTTTGGCAATTTCATCGCCGTGCTCGCGCATGATGTTGCGGAGTTTGAACAGATACTGCACACGGTCATTGACGGGCGTTCTGCGCCATGAGACGAACGCTTCGCCCGCCGCTTTTGCTGCCGCATCCACATCCGCCTTGGTACTGAGCGGCGTCTTCGCGATCACCTGCCCCGTGGCGGGATTAATGACGTCGAAATATTCTGTGACGTTTGGTTTTACCCATTCGCCGTTGATGTAATTTAGGATTTCCATGGTTGCTCCAAAAAACAATATTCGAGAATTTGATATTCGAATATGATTCCCGAATATCGAGTATCGAATTACGAGGTTTGCGTATCCATCAATTCCGCCAGCCCTTCGTCAATCAGATTTAAGCCCTCGTCCAATTGCTCTTCTGTGATCACCAGCGGTGGGACGACGAACAAAATATTCTTGAAATTAAAAACGTACACGCCGTTGGAAATGAGGAAGTTCTTGAGCGCGGTGATATCGAGCGGTTCTTTGGTTTCGCGGTTCTTCACCAACTCCAGCGCGGAGAACATGCCGATATAGCGCACATCCCCCACTGACGGGTGTTTGGCTTTCAGTTCTTCCAGCCGTTGACCAAGATACTTCCCCACCTTGCGGGCGTTCTCGAAGATCTTGTCTTCTTCATAAGCTTCGATGGTGGCGAGTGCAGTGGCGCAAGCCAGAGCGTGCCCGTTGTACGTCAGCCCGGCGACGAGGATATGGTCATCGAAATGTTTGGCAATATGTTCACGCACGATGACCGCGCCAAGCGGAACATATCCCGCTGTAATACCTTTGGCAGTGGTGATGATGTCGGGTGTGACCTTCCAGTTATCCACAGCAAACCACTCGCCGGTGCGCCCCCAACCGCTCATCACTTCGTCGGAGATGAGCAGGATGCCGTACTTATCACAAATCTCCCTCATGCGGGACCAATATTCATCGGGCGGGATGATGAGTCCGTTCGTGCCCGTCACGCCTTCGAGGATGATTGCCGCGATCTGGTCGGGACCTTCGTGCTGGATGACTTCTTCCACGTGGCTGATGCACTCGCGGTGGCAGGTCTCCTTCGTCCAGCCGAACGGACAGCGATAGCAATACGGGTCGAGGAAGTGGACTACGCCCGAAATGGCAGGCTCGGCGGCGAGACGGCGATAATCGCCGGTCAGCGCAATCGCGCCGTGCGTCGCCCCGTGATAAGAACGATAACGCGCCAAAATCTTGTGCCTGCCCGTGTATTGACGGGCGATCTTGATGGCATTCTCGTTCGCTTCCGCACCGCCAAGGGTGAAGAAGGTCTTCTTCAAGTCGCCGGGAGTGATCTCCGCCAGTTTTTTGCCGAGCAGACCGCGCGGCTCGGTGGCAGCGCCCGGGCTGGCAAAGGTCAATACGGCGGCTTGGTCCTGGATGGCTTTCACCACTTTGGGATGCTGGTGTCCGACGTTGGTGTTCACTAATTGGGATGCAAAATCGAGATAGCGTTTTCCGTCGGCGCTGTAGAAATACACGCCTTCCGCATGGGTGACAGGGATGGGGTTGACCGCTCCCTGCGCGCTCCATGAGAAAAAGGTGTATTCCTTGTTCAGGTCAACGATTTCCTGGGCAGATAGTTTAGTCATGTCGTCTCCGTAACGTTCGCACGTTAGAACGTTGACAGGTTTGAACGTTCTAACTTTCCAACATTCAAACCTGCCAACGGATTTACTGCTTCACTTCCTTCACGATCTCGGCATAGACGTTCAAGGTCTCATCGATGTCGGCATCGGAGTGTTCGTAGCACATGAACCACGGTTCACGCGCATCGTGGTCGGGCATGACGCCGCGCGCGATGGCTTTATCGGCGAGTGCCAGATAGAGTTCGTGATCGCTCTGCGCCCAGTCACGCTGACAGGTGACAGACTCAGTGTTCAACGAGAACGAGAACATGGCAGGATAGCCTGTGAACACCGCAGGGATGTTGTTCTCTTCAAAGATTTCCTTCAAACCATCCATCAGGCGCTGTCCGCGCCGTTCGATGGTCTTGAGAATGGGCTTGGTCTTGAGCAGGTTCAAGGTCGCATACGCGCCTGCCACACCAGGTTTGTTATTAGTGTAGGTTCCACCTTGCGCCACGCCATGTCCAATAATGGACATGATCTCTTTCTTTCCGCCGAAGGCGGCTATCGGGTAGCCGTTGCCGAGGGCTTTGGCATACGTCACGAGGTCCGGGGTGAGGCGGTAGTATTCCTGTGCGCCGCCGTTCGCAATGCGGAAGCCGGTCTTCACTTCATCCAAAATGAAGACACAGCCGTATTCTTCGGTCTTTTTGCGGATCAGTTCAAGGAAGCCGTCCTGCGGATTGATGGCGGCGCAATTGCCCTGACACGGCTCGGTAATGACCGCCGCGATCTGCTCGCCGTAGGAGCGCATGACACGCTCGAAGCCTTCAAAATCGTTGAACGGCAGAGTGATGATGAATTCGCGCATCGACTTTGGAATGCCTGATGAGGCGGGCACAGGGATCGGACTACGGCGGTTGCCGTACGCGTCCACCGGTGCATAGGTGGACCACAAAGTGTGGTCGTGAAAGCCGTGATAATTGCCCTCGAACTTCAGGATGAGCTCGCGCCCGGTGAAGGCGCGCGCCACACGGATGGCATGCATGGTGGCTTCGGTGCCGGAACAGGCAAGGCGTACCATGTCGATGGCGGGGGACATCTCCACAATCATCTCCGCCACTTCCACTTCGAGTTCGCCTGTCATGGCGAACAGAATTCCCTTTTGTATTTCTTCAATGACCTTTTGATCCACTTCGTCATACGCATGCCCCAAAATGATGGGACCGAATGCCATGCGATAGTCAATATATTTCTTTCCATCCACATCCCACAAATGGGAACCTTTTGCCTTCTCCACGTAGGGCGTGATGCCATCCCCCCAAAAACGAAAATTGGAATTAACCCCCAACGGCGCCACCTTCTGCGCGCGCTGCTGCAACGACTGCGTCTTCGAGCCAAACATGATTTTTCTCCTTTATGAATTATGCGTTTTCGTTATCGGTTGTTTCCTTCGCAATTCTTTCAGGAATCCTCCACTGATATACATCCTTTAAAACGATCGGCACGATGGAGGTCGTGGTCTTGCGGACCCCCGGCACCTTGCGTATCACCTCCGTTACGAAATAATAGACCTCAGATGTGTCCTTCGAAACCACCTGGATGCTGATGTCGTTCTGACCGATGCCGCACGCCACATAGGTGACGTTCTCGAACGACGCCATCTTCTTGGCGACATCCAGGATCATATCCGATTCGACCTCCAGCCAGACATCCGCCTTGATGGTGTACCCCAGCGACTCGGGGTTGACCACCGCGCTGATCTGGATGACCCCTTCGTCGATCATGCGGTCGATGCGGTAACGGATGGCGCGCTCGGAGATATCTCCCAGGCGGCGCGAAATCTCCGAAGCGGACATACGCCCATCTTCGAGGAGTAAATTGACAATTTTTATATCTATTTTGTCGAATTCATACATGTTTCCACCATTCCGCTTCCGAAAATTACATGCGGTACTATACACCCATCCATTTGTACGGTCAAGATGGAATTTTTTTGACATTCCGTCATTTTCTTGTACAATAACCCATCACAATTCCAGGAATACACTGCATGAAAACCATCCCATTTGCAGAAATCAACAAACCGAAGATCGTCAAAGCAAAAGAATTGAAGATCGAACTACCGTCCAAGCCGGTCCGTTTTTACCGGCACGGCTGGCAGTCGTGGTCATTGAGCGCATGGACGGATATATCTATCCTGCCCACCCAAAAACCGACCATCTATCACCCACTGCAACTCGATGCCGTGTATGCGGATGAAACGAATCCGCATGGCTCATGGGTTGGCGCGGTCGAGTTCGCGGACGGGAACATCCTTCTGCTGGGAGCGCTTGCCACAGACGCGCATGTGTTACTCGCGGGGAATCAACTCGAAGGTCGGAGTGAGGCGGGTGAGATCGAGTGGTTCGTCGCGCACGGGGCGGAGAGTCAAGTCTTCGAGGGTTACGCGGACGAGTTGGGCATCCGTTTTGGCAGAGCAGACAAAAACCATGCGCCGCGCGTGTGGTGTTCGTGGTACAGCCTGTACACCGCGATCGACGAAAAACTTTTACACGAAACCTTTGACAGACTCGGCAACCTGCCCTTTGAAGTTTTGCAGGTGGACGACGGCTGGCAAAAGAGTATCGGCGATTGGGAAGTTAACGAAAAGTTTCCGTCGGGCATGGCGGCGCTGGCGGAAAGAATCAAGTCAACGGGAAGAAGGGCGGGACTGTGGCTCGCGCCGTTGATCGCCGCAAAATCGTCACGATTGTTCCGCGAACATCAGGAATGGTTTTTACGGGATGAAAAAGGACGACTCGTTTCGGCGGGATTCAATTGGGGACAGCCGCTCTACGCGCTCGACACCACGCATCCCGACGTCCGCTCGTGGTTGGTTGCGCTGATGGAGCAGGTGCGCCGCTGGGGCTTTGACTATTACAAACTGGACTTTTTATATGCGGGCGCGCTGCAAGGCAAACGGCACGTTGACATGCCGCGTGAAGTCGCGTACCGCGAATGCCTGAAATACATGCGTGAAGCGATGGGTGAAGGCGCGTTCTTTTTGACCTGCGGCACGCCGATCCTGCCCGCGCTTGGCATGTGCGACGCCATCCGCATCGGACCGGACGTTTCGCACGAGTGGGAGAACTACCGCAATGAGACCATCCTGCAAAACTTCACCACCCCCGGCACGAAGAACGCCATCCGCACGGTGGTTCACCGCTTATGGCTGAAAGACCTCGTCCACATTGACCCTGACGTGGCATATTTTGAGTCGAAGGAAAACCTTCTCGAAGAAGAGCACAAGACCCAACTGCAAGACCTGGCGTTGATCTGCGATTTCAAAGCCACCTCCGACCTGCCGCAGTGGATGACCGCCAAAGAACGCGAACAGATCCGCACGTTTTTGCTTGCGCAGCCAAAAGTGACCCAACTCAGCCGCTACGTCTATCAACTCGATGAGCGCACAGTGGATTTCTCCTCCGCCGTGGAATTGCCGAATCCGCCGCAAGGATTTGCCGCATTATGGGCGGAATTCCTTGGTTGGCTGGGCAATTGGCAATTCGTTCTGCGGATATTGAAAATGCTGGATGACAACGCGCTGAGAAAAAGAATTGCGAGAATATGATGAAAATCCCCGACTCTGTAAAACAATTGATCGCCTCCGCCCCGCTCGCGCATTTGACCACGCTCAACGCAGACGGCAGTCCGCAAGTGACCGTGGTGTGGGTTGGCATACAGGACGATGAATTCGTCTGCGCCCACATGACCGCGTATCAGAAAGTCAGGAACATTCAGAACGACCCGCGTGTGGTCTTATCCATGCTGGGGCACAAGAAAACCGAAATGGGCTTGCAGGAATATCTGGTCGTGTACGGGAACGCCTACCTGACCGAAGGCGGCGCGGCGGACTTGCTCCAAAAACTGGCATATTCTTATATCGGTCCTAATGTGGAATTCCCGCCTCAATCGGTTCGTAATCAATCAGGGTTTATCACGCACATCGTCCCACAAAGGTTTGCAGGGGTTGGGGCGTGGAAGTGAAATTGTGATTATTGCTTATTTGACATTTTTATTGTAAGACTACTTCGCTCACCAATTTCATAAACACTTTTCTACCCTGCGAATGTGAGAGCTTGCGAATTCTATAAAGCCTTTGCCCAGCAGCAGCGAGAATATTATCTTTCATTTTATCTCGCTTACGCTGGTTTTCATTATCATGCGTAGAACTATCAAGTTCAAAGAAGTAAACAGGTATATATTCTTTGTGTTGGTCAAAAACCACACAATCTACAACAGCCGTGAAGAAATAGCTTTTTTCATCCGAAGATAAAAACGATTGAACTTTATCAAAGTCGATCAATGTGCTAAGTGCAACATTTGGATAAGCCATGAACAGTGGAAACACGTCTCTAACAGCCATAAAAAAATCGTGTTCCTGCGGAGATTTGAATAGGCTGATAGTGTAATTGCTCGAAGAAATGTTTTTGTTTTCAGTTACAAGAATTTTTTGACTTTGTGAGTGTGATATAACTTTGGGTAGAGTTTGCGAATATTTCTCTATAATGTTGGCACAAAAACTATCTTGAGGGAGTTTAGCTGCATAATAATATGCCTGCTCGACATCACCTTTTTTATCGTGAAGTTTTGCAAGTTCAATAATTAATTTGTTTAGGGTTACATCAGAAAGTAAGTACAATTTGCCGGAATGAATTAAGTACAGATTTGACAAATTTCGCTCGAACTTCTCATCTTGCTGGAATTCTTCAAAGTTTCTGATGAACTCACTTTCGACCACCTTGAAGGCGGCCTCCAGTGCATAATCAGTAGGAATCACCTTGCTATAGGCATGAAACAAATCCACTAACTCTGACCATTTCTTTTGTGCTAAGAATTGGTAAACCCGCTCGGGATTTAGTGGCGGTAAAGTTTTTTGACGCTTTGAATTATCACGAACCATTACCCAACCATCCCATCCGTCTTCGCCGCCATGACGAAATCGTTCTGATGCAGTCCTTTCACCACATGCGTCCACCACTGCACGGTGACCCTGCCCCACTCGACCACCATCAGCGGATGGTGGTCTTCCTTTTCGGCGGTCATCGCGATCTTGTTCACGAACGCCATCGTCTCGACGTAATTCTTGAATTTGAACACACGCTGCAAACGCCGGATGCCGTCCGCTTCGATCAATTCCCATGCGGGGATCTGCGGCATCAACTCCGTGATCTCGGCATCGGTCAACGCGGGGTCGCCTTTGCGGCAGGGAATGCATTTTCCAGCGGCAAGGTCGGTCATTTCAAAAACTCCGTCAATTTTCCCATCTCAGACAGCGTGGACAACCTCACCCGCAGCACCTTGCGTCCCGCCGCCTTCAACGCTTCGTAATCCCCCAGCGCCTGTGCGCGGAGCAGTGTGCCGAAGGTCAATCCCTGCGTGGGGATATCCATGTCCACCTCGGCATCGTACACCACCTGAATGAAGCGTCCCTTGTTGGGACCGCCCTTGTGGAACTGCCCCGTCGAATGTTGGAAGCGCGGACCGAATCCAGCCGTGACGGGCAGCTTGGTTTTCTCACGAACGACTACACGCAAATCCTGAATCACTTCGATCATTTCACCCGTGCGCGGCAGGTAGGCATTGATGGTAATGAATGCACCAGATTTCGGATCAGACAGAAACGCTTCCAACTCCCCTTTTGCGTTCGCCGCATCCACCAAATCAACTTCGGCAAGCGAACCAGTCGTCTGAAAATCTTTGATCTTTGCAATCGTGCGCAACTTGCTATCTTGCACATCGGGCTGGTCGAAGGCGTTGATACCCAAAATATGGCATGCCGTCGCAATCGCAACCTCCCAGCGGAAGAACTCCGCGCCCGCATCATACGGGCTCTCAATCGGGAACTCGACCACAGGAAAGCCCGCGCTCTTCAACTCGGCAATCCCCGCTTCCAACTCGCCAGTGGACTTGAGATACACGAACAGCCTGTCGTCGCCATAGACATCGGGTGCGCCCAACGGCTCCAACGCCACAGGCAGGATGCCATTCCCGTCTTTGCCGCTGGATTCGGCGATGACTTGCTCGACCCACCCCGCCAACGCGGACACAGACGCATCAGCGACGACGGTCAACTTGTCTCTGCCCATCAAAGCGGATTCTGCCATCAGAGCGCCCAACGCCGCGCCAGGATTGCGCGCCGCAGGGACATCCGCCAGCGACTGTTTACGCATCCGCTCCGCCGCGCCGATCAGTTGCTCCATGTCCATGCCGAGCAAGGCCGCAGGGACCAAGCCGAAATCGGTCAGCGCGGAGAAACGTCCGCCCACATTCGGGTCCGCGTTGAAGATCTTGCGGAAGCCGCGCTCCTGCGCGAGTTTTTCGAGCGATGTGCCTGCATCGGTGATGGCGACAAAGCGCGAGCCATTCCCCTTGCTCAACTCCCACAGATAATCGAACGCCGCCATCAACTCCGCGGTGCCGCCCGATTTGCTGGCGACGATGTACAAGGCTTTATCGGGCGGATAATCCGCCACCGCCTGAGCCACCTGCTGCGGGTCGGTCGAATCGAGAATCGCAAGTGAAAGTTTTGCCATCACACCAAAACCCGCCATCAACGAACTGAGCACTTCGGCGGTCAGCGATGAGCCGCCCATGCCGATCACCAGCACGCGGTCAATTTTTTCATCGTGGACTTGCCTGGCAAATTCAAGATAGCCATCCAACCGCTTGCGGGCATCTTCGACGGAGTCCAGCCAGCCGAGGCGGATTCTCACTTCGGCTTGTCCAGCGGAATCACTCGTCCATAAAGTCACGTCGTGTTCCCACAGGCGTTTGGGGAACGAATCCATTTCGAGTTGGGATAAACGCTCGGAAACAGAATCAGTTATCGGGGCGATAGAAGCGAGCGCGGACTTACGTCGTTCGTCAATCGCTTCCAGCAAGGCCTTAAACGCATCCGCAAATGCCCCCACGCCTTCGTCTTCCAACCCCTGCGTGATCGTGCTCATCGAAATGCCGAGCGCTTTCAGATCGACAAAAACGTTTTGCGCGTCGTCGAGATCGCGGGTGACGGTGAGCGCCGCCTTGCCGTGATCGCGGAAGGCATCGAGCGTGGCGGGCGGCACGGTGTTGACGGTGTCGGGACCGATGAGTTCATCCACGTACAGCGTGTCGGAGTATTGCGGATTCTTCGTGCCAGTGGACGCCCACAACGGACGCTGGGCACGCGCGCGGAAACGGGCTTTGAGCGTGGCAAAACGCGGCGACGTGAAAATGGACTCAAACGATTCATACGCGAGTTTTGCGTTGGCAATGGCGGCTTTACCGCGCAAGGGAGAATCTTCGGGGAGTTTGGGATCGATCTTGGAATCAACGCGCGAGACGAAGAACGAAGCGACAGACGCGATGTGATGAATGGGCAGGTCTTTCGATGTGCGGTCTTCGAGACCCGCGAGATAGGCGTCCATCACTTCGGCGTAGCGCGTGAGCGAAAAGATCAGCGTGACGTTGACGTTGATGCCCGCCGCAATGCTGGCACGGATGGCAGGAATGCCTTCTTTTGTAGCAGGGATCTTCACCATCAGGTTCGGGCGATTCACACGACCCCAAAGTTCCTGCGCCTGCTGAATTGTGCCTTCGGTATCGCGCGCCAGATACGGGCTGACTTCGATGCTGACGTAGCCATCTCCGCCTTTGGTCTTTTCGTACAGCGGCGCAAAGAGATCACAGGCTTCTTGAATATCTTCCACGGCGAGCTGCCAGAAGATTTTTTCCGCATCCCAGCCGCCCCACGCCAGCGGGATCAATGCCGCGTCGTAATCGTTGGTCTTTGCGATGGCGTTCTGGAAGATGGTCGGGTTTGACGTCACGCCGCGAATGTCACCGCGCTGTATCATGGCGTTCAATTCCCCATTGACCAGTAATTTTCTCTGAATGTTGTCGTACCAGAGGGATTGCCCGAGGGATGTGAGTTTTTTTATTGGGGTCATTGTTGATTTCCGTTTTAAGAGTTTTAATGTTTGACAGTTTG
Organism: Anaerolineales bacterium; assembly: GCA_023382595.1. Classification (GTDB taxonomy): domain Bacteria; phylum Chloroflexota; class Anaerolineae; order Anaerolineales; family Villigracilaceae; genus Villigracilis. Next base: position 303,802 of record JAHDWB010000002.1, read on the forward strand.
AAGGTTGGGAAGTTTGAAAGTTAGCAGGTTAGACTTCGTATTCGGAGCCATCTTTCAACCTGTAAACCTCCCAACTTTTAACTTTCTAACCGCTCTCTTCCATCTTCTTTATCTTTCCCACCCGCCGCGCATAGCGTTCTCCGCTTGGGTCTTCCCCAAGGTAACGGGCATTGAGGAATGCAGGCACAAGGACTCTCACGAGTTCAGGTCCGATCACGCGCCCGCCCATACACAAGACATTCATGGCGTCGTGTGCCACGCCTTGCGCGGCGGAATAGGTATCATGACAGATCGAGGCGTAAATGCCTTTCATTTTATTCGCCGCGATCGCCGCGCCGATACCCGATCCGCAGATCAAAATTCCGCGCTCGGCTTCGCCGCTCTGGACTTTCTCGCCGACCTTTTTCGTGAAATCGGGAAAGTCCACCGCGTCCGCGCTGAACGTGCCGACATCGATCACTTCATGTCCGGCGGCTTTCACCGCTTCGACGACGACATCCTTGAGCGGAAATCCCGCATGGTCACAACCGACTGCTACTTTCATTTTCCATCCTTAATTGCAGGGGCGCAGTGTCCTGTGCCCCTACGGGTTCATAATTCTTTTGCGCACTTTACCACATTCTCCACCGTGAAGCCAAGTTTCTCGAAGATGACCTTGTACGGAGCGGATGCGCCAAAGCGCTCGATGCTGATAACGGACCCCGCGTATCTCTCCCAGCCGAGACCTGATCCCGCTTCGACAGCGAGTCGCTTCTGGATGCTTTTCGGCAACACCGACTCACGATACGCCTCATCCTGTTTCTCGAACAGTTCCCAACTGGGGAAGGAGACCACGCGCACACCTTTACCTTCGTCCGCGAGCTTTTGCGCGGCTTCGAAAATAAGACTGACCTCCGAGCCAGACGCCATGAGGATCATTTCAGGATTTCCAAAATCCTTCAGCACATACGCGCCTTTTTCCACGGACGCAGGTGATTCCAACACAGGCAATGCCTGGCGGGTCAATGCCAGCACGGTGGGACCATGTCTATTTTCAATTGCAACCTTCCACGCTTGGGCGGTCTCGTTCGCATCGGCGGGGCGGATGACCATCAGATTGGGAATCAATCGCAGGGAAGTCAGATGCTCGACGGGTTGATGAGTCGGTCCATCTTCGCCCAATCCAACGCTGTCATGCGTGAAAATGAAAATGGACGGGTAATGTGAAAGTGCCGCGAGCCGCACCGCCGCGCGCATGTAATCGGCAAAAACGAGGAAGGTCGCGCCGTAGGGAATCACGCCGCCGAAGATGGACATGCCATTAAGAACCGAGCCCATTGCATGTTCGCGCACGCCGAAATGGAAGTTGCGCCCTTCGGGAGAGTCTTTTTGGAAGGCGGGCGAGCCGTCAATTTTGGTGTTATTGGAAGGAGCCAGATCCGCGGAGCCACCGATGAGTTCGGGCAGTATCGGCGCAAGCGCGTTAATGACCTTGCCTGAAGCGGCGCGGGTTGCCATGCCCTTCGGGTCGGCGGGGAATTTCGGGAGTACGGATTCCCAGTCTGCGGGCAGGTCGCCGTTCAGGCGGCGCGCCAATTCAACCCCAAGTTCGGGATGCGCCTGTTTGTAGGCATCGAAGCGCTTCTTCCAACCGGCTTCGAGTTCGCGTCCACGATCCACGGCTTGACGATAGAACGCCAACACATCGTTGGGAATGAAGAAACGCGGTTCTTTTTCCCAGCCGAGGTTGTCCTTGGCGGCATCCAGTTCTTCGTCGCCGAGCGGTTCACCGTGCGCCTTGGCAGTCCCTTGTCGTTTCGGCGCGCCGTAGCCAATGACCGTACGGCACATGATGATGGACGGACGCGGGTCGGCTTTGGCGGCTTGGATGGCGTTGTCAATCATATCCACGTCATTGCCATCGTCCACGCGTTGGACGTGCCAGCCGTATGCCTCGAAGCGTTTGGCGCGGTCTTCGGTGAAGGCAAGGTCAGTGGAACCGTCAATCGAAATCTTGTTATCGTCGTAGAGGTAGATCAGCTGCCCGAGCGAGAGATGTCCCGCCAGCGATGCGGCTTCGGAGGCAACTCCTTCCATCAGGTCGCCATCCGTGACGATGGCGTAGATGTAGGGATCGATCAATTCGTAATCAGGTTTGTTGAACACCGCCGCAAGATGCGAAGCGGCAATTGCCATGCCCACACCGTTCGCAAAGCCCTGCCCGAGCGGACCAGTGGTCACTTCTACGCCGGGGGTCAAGCCGTATTCGGGATGTCCGGGCGTGAGGCTGTCCCACTGGCGGAAGTTCTGCAATTGCTCGAGAGGTAGGTCGTACCCGGTCAAATGGAGAAGCGAGTACAGAAGCATGGAACCATGCCCGCCCGAAAGGACGAAGCGGTCGCGTCCCATCCATTTTGGATTGCGGGGATTATGTCTCAGGTGACGGGTCCAGATGGTGAACGCCATCGCCGCCGCGCCCATGGGAAGCCCGGGGTGACCGGAATTCGCCTTTTGGACGCCGTCGGCGGAGAGGAAACGAAGTGCGTTGATCGCGCGGGATTGAAGTTGTTGTGTTGTCATGAGGGATGGTCTGCCATTCGATTAATATTTTTCTTTCAACTCCCTTTCGGGCAAAACGATGACCCCTTCCTTTGGATCGCCCACAAAGGAGATGTGTTCGTGTTTGTTCGCCGCCAGCCAGGCGGTATATGCGGCAACCAGCGCGTCGAGTTCCTCGGGTTGATACAACAGGTCGAGGGGCCAGATGCCTTTGGTCATCTTATAGCGCGTGATCTCTTCGAAGAAATCCATCGGGTCCTTGATGCGGACGCCACACTCATATAAGAGCAACTGCCTTTGGATCTTCCCTTCCAGCGAGGGCTTGGGTTGTGGCACATCCCCCGCCATCACACAATAACAGGCATGCGGATGGGTCTCCAAAATCTGGTGCGTTGCTTCCTCAGCGGGGTATTTTTTGAAACCTATCTTTTCCAGCTTGCGGTATAACGAGAAACCAACCTGCACCCAGGCGGGACAGGCTTCCACTTTTGATGGCGTGCCTGAAACGGTAATGCCTCGCTCGCGCAGTTCATATTCCGCCACGCGGTATTCCGCCGCGCGGACCTTGTGCGGTGTGAGCATTTCCTTCTTCAATTTACTGCGCACCAATCCGCGGTTGACGCTGGCCGGCGCGTTGACCGCCACCACCGCCGATTGCTGACCCGCGAGAAATGCGGTCACATCATCCAATTCGCCGTGCGCCAGCGCGACAAGATTCATCCCCTTGTCCAACGCGGCATACGTGAAGGACTTTTGGGATGAGGTCGGGTCGATGCCTACAAATACAGAGTTGGTGAAAAACATAGTAAGATATGCCCAAACTGGAACAACAAAAAAAGAAGGAACTTTCCCCTATTTTACTTCCAAAACGGGCAATCCCCATCAAAGACTCGAAAAATGACCAGATTCCAACGCATTATCTTATATCTCCTTCTTCTCATCGCAGGCGGATCGTGGATCGTCCTGTCGGCTGAGACCGGGACATTCGCAGCCAGCGCGCCCGCTCCACAAAAAGGATTCATGGCGCCCGATTTCTCACTCAAAACGCCGACCGGCGAGACCTACACGCTCTCGGAATTGAAGGGGCAGGCTGTGCTGGTCAACCTGTGGGCGACGTGGTGTCCGCCCTGCCGCGCGGAAATGCCCGCCATCGAAAAAATGTACAATGAATACAAGGAGCAGGGCTTCATCGTGCTGGCGGTCAACAGTACTGTTCAGGATAACCCGCTGGCGATCACGCCCTTCACAGACGAATACAACCTGACCTTCCCCATCCTGCTCGACGAATTGGGCGAAGTCAGCCGCGCTTATCAAGTACGTTCCCTGCCATCCACTTATTTCATCAACCGCCACGGCATCATCACCGAGGTCGTCATCGGCGGACCGATGTCCGAGGCATTGCTGCGCACGCGCATCGAAGAGGCGTTGAAATAACATGCTCGAACTATTCCGCGATCTCTTCGCCCCGCCCCGCCATATGATCTTGCTCGTCATTGCCGCCTGGCTGGGTCTCACGCTCGCCGAAAAACGGACGGAACATCACGGCATCAGCAAGGATGACCTCAACAACATCACGTTCTACGCATTGATCGCCTTCGTCGTCGGCGGGCGGCTTACCCACGTCCTGCAAAACATCTCCGCTTTCATGAAAAGTCCGCTCGGCATCGTCTCGATCAACCCGGACCTCTTCGACCCGTTCGGCGGTCTCGCCATTGCTGCCATCACCGCGTTGATCTACGGTCAGCGGAAACAACTGGCGTTCTGGAACACACTTGACGCACTAACCCCTTTCTTCGCCGTGGTTGTGCTCGGATTGGGATTGAGTCATCTCGCCGCTGGAACCTCCTTCGGAAAGCCGACTAACCTGCCCTGGGGCATCGACCTTTGGAATGCCGTCCGCCACCCAACCCAGATCTACGAAGTTCTCGCATCGCTTCTGATCCTGTGCCTGCTCTGGTTCCTCAAGCCGAATCCACGCCCGGGCATGTCCTTCCTGATCTTCGCCGCACTGACGTCGCTGTCGCAGCTCATCATCCAAGCCTTTCGCGGCGACAGCACCCTGCTCGCCGGAGGTCTGCGTCAGGGACAGGTCATTGCCTGGGTCGTGCTGGCAGTTTGCTTTGTCCTGATCGAAGCGAGACTTGCGGAAAATAAAAGAGAGCAGGAACAAGCTTCCTGATTCCAATAAACAACCTATTCATGCCATCTCGCATTATCTTATACCCATGATGGTTTACTTTAATAAAAAACCAAGACGCCATCCGTTTCGGATGGCGTCTTGGTTTTTTACTCTGTATTCGTACTACTTCCCTTTCTTCATATGCATCACATGCGGCTGCTCGCCTTCGGCAAAGCCCGAAATGATGATCAACGCGGTGGTGACATTGCCGCTGGGGTTGCGCCAGCGATGGCGGAGTTTGGAGGCGAACAACAGGCTGTCCCCCGCTTCGAGATGGAACAAGTCCTTCTCCACGTAGTAATCCATCTGACCCCGCAGGCAGAAGACAAACTCATGCCCTGAATGGACGATATCGTGCGGACCGCACGAGGCGCCGCTTTCCATCGTCAGCATGAAAGGCTCCACCCGTCCTGCAAAGTTCTCGCCGCCCAGCGCTTCGAACACCCCGCGCGTGAACGACATCCGCGTACGCTCATCCGATTTCAAGAATACGATCTGCTTCTTTTCGCTCTCCGCGCCGAAGAACGCCGTGATCGAAACTCCCAACGCATCTGCCAGTTTATACAACGTACTGACCGAGGGCGACGTCTTGCCGCGCTCGATCATCGAAAGCGCATTCGCCGAAAGACCGCTTTGTGTGGCAAGCTGGCGCATCGAGATCCCCCGCCCTTCGCGCAGTTCGCGCAGGCGATTTGCCACATTCACCGATGACGCCTCGCGGATAAATGATTCCATAATTCCTCCTGTCAAATTAAAACGAAGTGTAATTTAGATTTACTTTCTCAAATTATACCCTCAAATTAATGTGACATTAAGAAAAAAACCATGTGACACACATCACTTTTGTACAATCTGTCACAATATTATGATAGGACATAAATATTCGTTTATACACATATAGGCAGGTGTTCATGGTCAACCCAACACTCCAACAGGAAATCATGCAGCTCGAAGCCAACTTCTGTGCGGCTCTCTCCGACCCAAACCGGCTTCTCATTCTCTACTCGCTCAACGAATCGCCCCGCAACGTCACCGAACTGGCAAACGAGGTCAACTTGAACCAGCCCACCGCATCGCGCCATCTCAAGATCCTACGCGATCGCGGTCTGGTCACCACCGTCCGCGCGGGCACCACCATCACCTATCAACTTTCCGACCCGAGGCTTATTCAGGCATTGGACATCATGCGCAGCATCATGCGCGACCGCCTCGCATATCAAGCCAGCCTGATCAACGAAACCGCACAGGAGAATGTATGAAAAAACGCATCCCTTCCTGGACGTTGGGCTTGCTCGGCATCTTATTGCTGATCCTTGTCCCGATCCTTTACTTCCTCCCCCGCGCCCAAAAAGCAAATGACCCCGCGGCGTATCTGCCCATCAAACCCGTCCACGTGGACCACAGCGACATCGTCAAAGGCGAATTCGAAACCGGGCAGGACGTCACCCGCGCCTGCCTCGAATGCCACGCGGATGCCGCGACTCAAGTGATGGCAACCACCCATTGGACATGGGAATCCAAAGAGTTCAACGTCCCCTGGCGTGACGAACCCGTCACCATCGGCAAAGCCAACCAGATCAATAACTTCTGCATCAGCGCGCAGGGCAACCAAAAGAAGTGCATGACCTGCCATGTCGGCTACGGCTGGGAGGAATTTGAAGAGTACGATTTCAGCGCGCAGGAAAACGTGGACTGCCTCGCCTGCCATGCTGACATGGGCGTATATCTCAAAGGCGAATATGGCGACCCTGCCGAAGGCGTTGACCTGCTCGCCGCGGCACGCTCCGTCCGCGCACCCACCCGCGACAACTGCGGCACCTGTCACTTCGACGGCGGCGGCGGCAACGGCGTCAAACACGGCGACCTCGACGAAAGCCTGTACTTTCCCAACGAAGCGCTCGACGTCCACATGGGCGGTGAACACAATATGGTCTGCACCGACTGCCATTGGACAAAAGACCACCAGATCCTCGGGCGCCTGCTGACCGACAACTACACCATCCCCGATGAAGAGCAAGTCTCATGCGAACAATGCCATGTGAACCTACAGCACGGCGATGAACGCATCGACACGCATCTCGCCGCGGTTGCCTGCCAAACCTGCCACATCCCCGCGCTCGCGCTCGAAGACCCGACCAAGATCGCATGGGACTGGTCGCAGGCAGGTCAGGAAGGACGCGAAGACGACCATTTCACCTACCTCAAGATCAAGGGCGAATTCACCTATGACAAAAACTTCGCCCCAACCTATCTTTGGTACAACGGGAATAACGAATACCGTTACCTGCTCGGCGATCCCATCAACACGGACGGCATCACCTATATGAACAAACCGGCGGGCAGCATCCAAGACTCGACCGCAAAGATCTACCCGTTCAAACTGCACATCGCCAAACAACCCTACGACATCATCTACAACTACCTGCTCGCTCCCATCACCGCCGGTGAGGACGGCTTCTGGACCACCTTCGACTGGAACAGCGGCTTCCAACTTGCCGAAGAACGCATGGGTTTGCCATACAGCGGTCAATACGGCTTCGCAGAAACCTACATGTACTGGCCCACCACCCACATGGTACAGACTTCCGACAAGGCTCTGCAATGCGATTCCTGCCACGGTGAGAACGGACGGCTGGACTGGCTGGCGCTCGGCTACTCCGGCGATCCCATCAAATGGGGCGGGAGATAAAACCATGAAACGATACACCCTCTTTGCAGCCATTGGACTTCTGCTCATCATTTCCGCCATCGGGATCGGAACGGCTCTTGCCGCGCCTGAACCTGCTCCGGCAGCCCAGGCATCCGCCCTGCACCCGGACTTCAAACTGCTGGACGCTGACGGTGCGAACGTACTCGAAAGCGGAAACCCCGTCTCGACCATGCAAACCTGCGGACAGTGCCACGATACGGAATTCATCGCCGCGCACGCTTTCCACTCCGACCTTGGTTTGAGCGATTACAACCCCGGCAGTTACACCTTCAACACCAGCAATGGACTGTTCGGCAAATGGGATCCGCTCACCTACCGCTATCTCTCCCCCGTCACGGACGAGAACCTAGACCTCGGCACTCCCGAATGGTTGATGCTGAACGGCGCGCGGGTTGTCGGCGGCGGACCCGCCACAACATCCAGGATCGGCGAAGTGTTGACGGATCTTTCCGCGCACGCATCCAACCCCGAAGCATCCATTCTCAACAAAGATGGAAGCATCTCCGCATGGGATTGGGAAAAGTCCGGCACGCTGGAAATGAACTGTTTCCTGTGCCATCTTGAAAGTCCGAACAATGAAGCGCGCGTGAAAGAAATTCAGGCAGGCAATTTTGGCAATGCCAACACCGCCACCCTGCTCGGATCGAACCTCGTCACGTCAAGCGGCGAAGGCTGGACGTGGAATGCAAACGCGTTCAATGAATTGGGCGAAGTCAAAAGCGAAACCTTGCGCATTCAGGATCCCACGAATTCGAATTGTGCGGCATGCCACGGCGAGATCCACTCCGGCGACACTCCGCTGACAGTCAACGCCTGCGACCTCGACTTTCCGCAGACCGCCACAACAGGACAGGTCGTCTCTGCGCAGCGCATCAACCAATCGGGCATCAACCTGTCAGGAAAAAATGACATCACCCGCTCGTGGGACATCCACGCGCAACGTCAGTTGAAATGCACCGATTGTCATTACTCGCTCAACAACCCTGCGCATGCCAGCGAAGCCCGCGGCGCAAATCCCAGCCACCTGCTCTATGATCCGCGTTCGCTCGACATCGGCGAATATCTCCAACGCCCCGACCACAATTTCGCGCGCGGGCAGAGCGCGCAGTTCACCGTCGCGCCTGAATACAAAGGCACCATGCGTCGCTGCGAGAACTGTCACGACGCAAACGAAGGTCACGCAAGTTGGCTGCCCTACATCGACACACACATGACGGTCGTCGCCTGCGAAACCTGCCACATTCCACAAATGTACGCGCCCGCCATCCAGACATACGACTGGACCGTGGTCACACCGGACAGCGCAGCCGTTGAAACCTGCCGCGGCGTGGACGGCGACCCGCAGGCGATCACCTCGCTGGTCACAGGCTACCAACCCGTCCTGCTCAACCGCACCAACATCGACGGCGAGACATTGCTCGCGCCGTACAACCTGATCACATCCTTCTATTGGGTCTATGACGACACCAACGGGAACAAACGCCCGCTTCGCCTTCTGGACCTTGAGGCTGTGTACCTCGAAAACGGCAGATACACCGCCGACATCGTCTCCGCGTTCGACGCGAACGGCGACGGCGAACTCGACAAGACGGAACTGGTGATCGACTCTCCTGAAAAGGAAAGTCTCGTCAAAAACAAGATCGTCGTGCGCGGACTTGCCAATCCGCGCATCGAAGGCGTCACACAGCCGTACAGCATCAACCACAATGTGGCGCAGGGCAGGGACGCGGTCAACGATTGCAAAGCCTGTCACAACGCCGACTCGCGCATCTCCCAGCCCATCAAACTCGCGGATTACGCCCCCGTCACCCCGCAATTTGACATCGGCAACAACGTCAACGGCTCAGGTGAATTCATCATCGCAGAGGACGGCGCGCTGTACTACCAACCCAAGCCCGAAAATGACAATATGTACGTCTTCGGCTCCAGCCGTGTCAGTTGGATCGACTGGCTCGGCGCGTTGATGTTCGTCGGTTCGCTGTTGGGCGTGTTCGGTCACGGGACGATGCGTTATCTCGCGTCGCGGAAACAGGCAAAAGGTCCAGCAAGAACCGAGCGCATTTATATGTACGAGCCGTATCGCCGCTTCTGGCACTGGCTCCAGACTACGACCATCCTCATCCTGTTATTCACAGGCTTGATCATTCACCGACCCGACCTGTTCGGCGCGTTCTCGTTCAGCGGCATGGTGACGGTTCACAATGTAATGGCTGTACTGCTTGGGATCAATGCCGCGTTGGCATTGTTCTATCACATTGCGACCGACCGCCTGAAGGAATTCATCCCACGCCCCTACGGCTTCTTCGATGATGCGATCTTGCAGGCGAAGTATTACATCAACGGCATCTTCAAGAGCGAGCCGCATCCGTTCGAGAAGCGCCCTGACAGCCGCATGAACCCGATCCAAAAGACAACCTACTTCATGATCCTGAACGTGCTACTGCCGCTGCAAGGGCTGACCGGCATCCTGATGTGGGGCGTGCAAAAATTCCCCGCCGCCGCCGATCTGTTCGGCGGACTGCCCATCCTTGCGCCCTTCCATTCGTTGATAGCATGGATGTTCGCCACGTTCATTCTCGTCCATGTATATATGACGACCACAGGCGCAACTCCCGTCGAAGCCATGCGCGCCATGGTCACAGGCTGGGAGGAAGTGGAAGTACATGAAAGCTAACAGTTCCGTCATTGCGAGCGAGCGAAGCAATCCCCAACTCGGTAACGGAGATTGCTTCGGGATTTCGACGCTTCGCGGCTCAACTCTCGCAATGGCGAAAAAGCAAAGGAGTATCAAATGACCGCTCAAACCAGAAAATCAATTTTCAACCGCCCTGAAAAGCCGTATGTGCATCCGTACTTTGGCGGTGTCGTGCTGGGAATCGTCCTGTTCCTTGCATTCTTTCTCACCGGCAACGGACTCGGTTCCTCCGGCGCGACCAGCCGCATCGATGCGCTGATCGTAGACGCCATCTCGCCCTCGCATGTGGATAACAACACATACCTATTGAAAATGGCGGGCGGGGATAAAAATCCGCTGGACGATTGGATCGTGCCTGTCTTCTTCGGAGCCTTGCTCGGCGGCTTTACGTCGGGTTTGTTCAACGGGCGCTTGAAGTTCATGACCACACGCGGACCGCAGATCTCCGACCGCACCCGCTGGACGATGGCATTTCTCGGCGGCGTACTCTTCCTTTACGGCGCGCGCCTGGCGCGTGGATGCACCTCGGGACAGGCGCTTTCGGGCGGCGCGACCTTATCCGCCGGCTCATGGCTGATCATGTTCGCCATTTTCGGCGGCGCCTATGGATTGGCGTATTTCGTAAGGAAATTGTGGAATTGATGCAAACCCGCTGGTTGAGTAAGGTGAGCGTTCTTCTCACCTGTATCGAAACCAGCAATTTGAGATGAACAGTAAATTACTGAATGTGGTCTCGATACGCCCCGCCGCAAGCATGCGGGACTACTCGACCACCATCTGAAACAGGAGACTTATCATGAACTTCCCCCTCCCTGAATTTATCGTCGTCAGCGCTGCCAACCCGTGGACGTATGTGCTCTTCGGTGTGATTGGCTTTGCTTTCGGCTACGTGCTCGAAATGTCGGGCTTTGGAGACTCCCGGAAACTCGCCGCGCAGTTCTATTTCACCGAGCTGACCGTGCTCAAGGTCATGTTCACCGCCATTGTCACAGCGATGGTGCTGCTCTTCGGCGCAGTCTCGCTCGGCATCCTTAATTTCAGCCAGGTGTGGGTCAACCCGACCTATCTTTGGTCGGGCATCCTCGGCGGGTTGATCATGGGCGTCGGTTTCATCATCGGCGGGTTCTGCCCGACCACGTCGCTCGCTTCCGCATCCACAGGCAAAATTGACGGCATGTTCTTCATGCTCGGCGGATTTGTCGGCGCGGCGCTCTTTGCCGAGACCGAACCGCTCTTCTCGAGCTGGTACAACAACGCCGGCTTCTACGGACGCCTGACCCTCGACCAGGTCTTCCGCATTCCCGTCGGCGTGGTCGTCCTGTTGGTCGTACTGATGGCGCTCTTCATGTTCTGGGGCGCGGAGCAGCTCGAACGCATCATCGGCAAGAAGGACATGAGCCGGGAGCCCAAACTCCGCATCGCCGGCGCGGGCGCTCTGGTCGCACTTGCCCTCGCGGTGATGTTCATCGGCGAACCTTCCTTCGAACAGCGCTACAACAAACTGACCTTCACACGCACCGAGACCATCATGGTCGAAGGGCAGGACCCCATCATCAACACCATCACCTACACGGCTGACCAGATGCTCGCCAACCGGCTGGTCTTCGTCACGCCGGCCGAAGCCTTCAAGGCGAAATACAACCAGCAGGTCAAACCTGTTTATCTGGATGTGCGTTCCGAAGCGGATTACAACCTGTATCACATCGACGGCGCGGTCAACGTGCCGCTCGCGCGCATCGAGGAGGTTATTCCCGCGCTGTTGAGCGAGCCGCCCGACAATACGATCTTCCTCGTGATGAGCAACGACGAGATCGCCGCAGTGCAGGCATGGAAGCTCCTGTCTGCGGATGGCGTGCCGAACGTGTACATCCTCGAAGGCGGAGTCAACAACTGGATCGCTTTCTTCGGCGTGGATGAACCGCTTCGCCCCAACCCGAATGCCGGCGACGACCAATTGGGCTATCTCTTCCCCGCGGCTTTGGGCAACCGCTACGAATCATGCTCGCCCGACCCGATCGCGTATGAACATCTGGAATTTGTCGAGAAGATCAAATTGCAGTTGAAACGTGATAAAAGTGGAGGCGGCTGCGGGTAAAAAAACAACAACCGGCAACCAGTTATAAAGAAGGCTCCTGAGGCGCATTTCAGGAGCCTTATATTTTCGACCCCGGCTTGCAAGTCGGAGTATACTTGCCGTGCACATCACAAAAGGAATGACAAGGAAAAAGCCATGAACGATCTGGAAAAGCTCATCATGGAGGAGATCTCGACACTGGACGAAATGCGTCTGATCGACGTGCTGGGCTTCATCCGCCTCATCAAAACGCAAAAGCGCACCAAACAACATAAATGGATCGAAGATTGGCTTGAGCAGTCGCGACGGTCGGTCCGCAGGAACAAGGCGGAACTGCGGCTGACCCCCGCCGACCTCGAACAGCAGGTACGCGCAAAACGCGAGGACGAATAGTCCAAATGGGTGAAAGACCGTTTTCGGAGCCACGGATAAAATCCGCTTTACAGGTACCCCATGACCACCATCCGTACCCCCGCAAGGATCATCCCGCGCGCCTTCCCCGGCATCAAACCGGACGAGGTGCAGGAGATCATCATCAACAGCCAGATCAAGACCTACCCTGCCGATACGGTCCTGTGCAGGGAGGACGCTGTTGAGCATACTTTTTACATGATCCTCGAAGGGGATTTCGAGGTCACCAAGATCATCAATAATAACGAAAAACGCCTGCTGAAGACGCTCAAAGCAGGCGATTTCTTCGGCGAAATGGCGCTCATCCACAATGCGCCGCGCGCCGCCACCGTGCGCTCCCTGGGCAATGTGGTCGTGCTCGAACTGGATCGGGAAGGCTTTGACCGGGTGCTCAAGCGCAGCCCCAGCGTGGCAATGGCAATGGTCGGAGAGATCAGCAACCGGCTGAGACAGAACGATCAGCTCGCCATCGAAGACCTGCGCCTGCGCGCCTCCGAACTTGCGGATGCGTATCAGAAGCTCGCCGAACAGGACCTCGCCCGGCGTGAATTTCTGACGAACATCGCCCATGAACTGCGCACCCCGTTGATGGTCTCCAGCGGTTATCTGCACGCGCTCAAAAAGGGCATGCTCTCCGGCGAGCAGTTGAATGTGACCATCGAGACCATCAGCCGCAGCGTGGACCAGATCGTGAACCTGACCAACGACCTGCTCTTCCTGCAAGAGATGGAACTCGTGCTGCCCGATTTCCAACCGGTGAATATGACCACCGTCGTGGAGAATGTCATCAAGAAATATGATGCGCCCGCGCGGGCAAAAAACATCACGCTGAAGTTAAAAGGAAATACACGCCTTTCGGCGGTTCAGGGGGACGGTCCCACTCTCGAACGAGCCGTCACCGCGCTGGTGGATAACGCCATCAAGTTCAGCCACCCCAACAGCGAAGTGGAAATCCGGCTTTCGGAACAGGGCAACCACGTCATCGTCAGCGTGACAGACCGCGGCATCGGCATTGCGCCGGAGATCCGTCCGCGCATCTTTGACCGTTTCTTCCACCTCGAAAAAAGCGGCGACCAACTCTACAGCGGGCTGGGCATCGGGCTTTCGATCACGCGCCAGGTCATCCAGCAGCATCGCGGCACGCTGGACGTGGAAAGCGAACCCGGCAAAGGCAGCACCTTCACCATCTCCCTGCTCAAGTGGAAATAGCCCCGCGCCGCTACTCCCCGAACACGACCTTTATTTTTTCATCCTGATAGAACGAACGCGCAGAAAAGGGCGGATCGCCGCGCTTCATCGAATGGATCCTCTCCAGCAGGACCGGCAGATCCTCCACCACCGGAAGTTGAGCGAGCGCATCTTTCCGGACCCATTCCACGGATCCCTCCCGCGAAGGCTGGACCTCCCCCCGCATATTTTCCCCGCACACCACGAACAGACAGATGCCCACGTCCCCAACATCCACGATGACCGTGCCGCACAGCCACAAATCCGCTTCCACGCCCGCCTCCTCCAGCAGTTCCCGCCGCGCCGCGGACAGGACGCCCTCCCCGCGTTCCACATGACCGCCAAGTCCGTTGTATTTGCCCGCCCACAAACGCTTCGTTGGTGCGCCTTTTATCAGCAAATATTCGTCCCCGCGCCGCAAAAAAAGCGCTGTGCGCGGAATGAGCATGTATCTGTCGCGGGTGATGCCTTGATCGGATTGTGGCATGGGTGCTGTTCCTGTGTTTGTGCTCAAGTTGGGAATGAGGAAAGAAGAAAGATGAAAGAGATATGGGGGTGATTTTACTGTATTTGCGGGGTTGGTCTGACTAGTCGGGTGGTCGGAGTGGTCTGATCAGTCTAAATGGTCTGACTGGTCGGTTAGTCGCTTGGTCGGGGAAATGGAGTGTACGTCAAATCCCGTTTTGCTTGGCTACAGCTTGGTTGCAGCTATAGTACAGGATGATTGGAGCCTGATTGGAGCTCGATTGGAGCTCGATTGGAGCTACAGTACAGGATGAGTACAGGATGATTGGTGCTCGGTTGGAGCTTGATTGGGGCTCGAGTGGAGCCAGGATGGTGCAACGCTTGTCATCCAGACAAATTTTAGGGAGGGATAAGGGTGTTTGCGGGATTTTGTGTGCTGGGTTTGCGCCCGGAAGCATATAGCGAGCATATAGGATGACTATAGGATGACCGTTCGGTCAAATTTCAACCAATCTACTACAAATAGGATGAATATCATGGTACTGATGGCCGCCGTGTTGGTATGAGTATGAATATTTCATCCGTTGACCTACCCTGTAGGCGTGTTTATAATTAATTCATCGGATTATTAACCCATTCCATCTACATGCCCAGGTGGAATCGATGCCGAACAGGGCAGCCAGGCCTACGCCAGACAGCTGGGTATTGTCGAGCTGGTGGTTGAGCCTGTCGAAGCCCGGTTTTTGCGGACATCTGTGCACAAGCGCAGGCATCGCTTCACCCTACGCTCCAAACGCAAAGTGGATGCACAATGGACGCGTACGCGGTTCGCTCCGGTGCACAATATCGCCAAGATTAACGCTTTTGGGGCGATCTACTGACCCCTGACAGAACCAGATACGTCCGCCGCCGAGAAACGGGTCTCTCGTTCAAGCCTTGGACAGGGAAAGCTCTCGAAAAAACGGTTTTTCGACAGCCTCATTAGCACAGTTGCCTGCCGGCAGGACGCATCTCACATACCGCGTCGTCAGATTGGTGTGCCGCGTCCCTGCCGTCCGAAAGGAGACACTCATGCAAAACGTGCCCAACCAGACCGGAACGGTCTTTGTCATGCGCCGCAAGCTTGACCTTGCGCTTTATCTCCTGCTGACCGCCGTCCTCTCAAGCGGATTGCTCTCCTGCGCCCAACGTCCCGCATCCGCAAGTGCGCTCGAACCCGCGTCGATGCCTGCTCCCGTTGAAGCGGACCAGTCCTCCCTCCCGCCGGTCAACTTCGAAGCGGATTATGGGATCACGGTCACTGCAAAGGCGTTGTGCATCGAAGGCGCGGAGACCGTCCTGTATCTGGAGACGATCCTCGACGCAGGTCTCTGGCGATTGAGCGGGAAGGACTTCCATCCATTCGGGGAGACCTACTTCGAGACCAGCATCCTGTTTCTGGAAAACGACCAATTATTCTCGAACGTTTCCAGCGGCTATCGCGCGGAGCCGATTTTCGATTCCCAGACCGGCATGGTCAGTACGCTCCAGGCGTTTGCCTTCCCACAGGCAGCTTCCCCGAACGCGGACTTTACCATCAAGGCATATGTCACCTTGCTTGACCTGCCAGCCGCCTATGCGCCGCCCGTTCCAATGGACTTTCTGGAACCCAGTATCATCGAGATCCCCATGGAATACATTGCGTCGGCAGTCGTTGGAAAGTGCCAGTAACGGTAATTGGTTTTCATAAACTGAAATGATGCGCCATAAATACAAAACCATAACAATAATTATTGCCTTATCCATTCTCTTCCTTACAACAGCCAGACAGATCGTCCATTCCCAGAAATACATTGATTCGGATTTTTTCTCATTCTGGCTTGCCGGCCGCATGATGTTGACGGGCGAAAACCCCTATCATGTTGATGCATGGATCGAAGGACATCACAAATCCGGCGCAGAGTGGATATCCGACAACACCTTCCTCTATCCGCTTCCGGCAGCGATCGGATTTATTCCCCTGGGATTTCTTCGCATCGACCATGCCTATGTGGCATGGGTTTTCCTGTCACAATGGCTGATCAGCGCAGCGCTGTATCTGCTTTTTCGGATATGGAGATCGCCAACATCAATGCAATTTTTGCTGCCCATTGTGCTCGGAGTGATCTTGTTTCGACCCGCATTGGTAACCCTGCGTAACGGACAGTTGGGAGGAATGTTCCTGTTCTTGCTGGCGCTTGTCATCTACCTTTGGGAAAATGACAAATGGGTGCAGGGAAGTATCGCGCTTTCATTAGTCGCACTGAAACCCCAATATGGCATCCCCATCCTGTTACTGCTTGCGATCTGGCTGGTGAGACACAAAAAAATCCCGGCGCTGCTCGCATTATCCGTCTCGGGTGTTCTGTTGTTTGTTCTTGGGTGGTTAATAGATTCATCCTGGGTCAGTACGTTTCTTGAGATCGCAAGCCGGAAATCCCAGCATACTTTTGGCTTCAATCCCACAATGTGGGGAATATCAGCCTTCGTTTGTGGAAACAGATCCGTTTGCACGTTCCTTGTCGGCGGATCGTTCAGCCTTCTGCTGACACTGCCGGTTTTGATCTTTACCTTTCGAATAAAAGAGACATTGTCCGCTTTTCATGTGGGCATAGTGACCACAACAACACTTATCGTCACACCTTATATCTGGGCTTATGATCAGATCCTTTTGTTGATCCCCATGTTTTTGATCGTGGCTTATCTCGCAAACAACGGATACACCTACCTGAAAACTTCCCTTGTCTTCCTTGCTTTTTCTATAATGTCTTTGGGGCTTCTTTTTCTTGCGAGTCTTCTCCGAACGGATGTCTGGAGCGCATTACTGCCGATACTCGTCCTGCTTGCGCTGATCTGGCTGTATGCAAAAAAGACCAACCTTGATCTATCGAACAGCCAGCCGCTTCCAGATGTATAATAAATCATGACTAAATCCATCCAATACGAGAACACCCTCACCTTAAACAACGAGCCGTTCCGCTTCAAGCAGGAAACTATTTCCGCCGAAGAATACATTGACTTCCTCGCAAGAACGAACTTGGGACAGCAATATCCCAAAGAAGACTTCGTCAACCGCATAAAAACACTCGTGGAAAATGTGCAGGTCAGCCTCGTCGTCCGCAACGCGGAGAGTCAAATCGTCGGCGTATGTTTCGGCTTGACCGATTTCGCCTACTGGCTGATGCTGACCGACCTCGGCGTGGACAGAGATTACGCGCGCCTCGGCATCGGAAAAATCCTCGTCGAAACCGCGCACGAACTCGCAGGCGGAGAGAAGAATATCGTCCTGTGTGCCTATGTCAATGACAAGGCGATCCCGTTTTATGAAAAACTGGGGATGAAAAAATCTGTCGAAGTGATGGAAAAGGCCAATATCGACTGGACTCCATTCGAGGTAGGAAAAGACGATGAACTCACTTCATGAACACCTGAATGAATACAGAAAACTATTGAAGAAGGGCGCGATCCAAAAAGCCTACAAGGGACTGATGGAATACATGATGGGCTTGCGGACGTATTTCGATAGCAAATATCCCCACCATTTTGTGTCAGGCAGCATCTATTATGGCTACATGGATATGACCTATTTCTCCGTTATTCCAGTGTCATTGAAACAGCGCAAACTGAAAGCGGCAATTGTTTTCGTCCATGAGACGTTTCGGTTCGAGATCTGGCTGGCAGGGTACAACAAACAAGTCCAATCGAACTACTGGAAACTATTCAAAGAAAGCAGCTGGGATAAATACCCCATTGTCCCAACCATAGAAGGTGTCGATTCCATCGTAGAGTGTGTTTTGGTGGAAGAACCAGATTTCAGCAACTTGGATGCCTTGACCAAGCAGATCGAGAAAGGCGCGTTGAAGTTCATCAAGGATATCGAGAGTTTCCTTTCAAAACACGCAAGCTGATAATTTCAGACAAGTAATATCCATAAATTCCACCTCATCTATACGCACATGAACAACCGAACCATTTCCCACATCATCGAACCCCAACTCGTCATCGAAGGCGCAGGCGTTTTACTGAGGCGCTCCTTCGGTCCGCACGTCAGCAACAAATTCGACCCCTTTCTGCTCTTCGACCACTTCGCCTTCAACAACCCGCTCGAAGGACCCATCCGCGGCTTCCCCACCCACCCGCACCGCGGCATCGAAACCGTCACCTACATGCTCGAAGGCACCGTCCGCCACCGCGACAGCCTCGGCAACGCCGGCACCATCGCCGAGGGTGACGTCCAATGGATGACCAGCGGGCGCGGCATCCTGCACGAAGAAATGCCCCGCCGCAGCGAGAACGGCAACATCTACGGCTTCCAGTTGTGGGTCAACCTGCCCGCCGCGCAGAAGATGAGTCAACCGCGCTATCAGGAGATCGCCACAGGCGAGATTCCCATCGTCGAAAAGGATGGCGTGACCACACGCCTCGTCGCCGGAACTGTGGACGGAGTCACCGGACCCGTGACCGAGATCGCCGCCGCGCCTCTTTACATGGACGTGAAGCTGGATCCCGGTTCCCGATTCTCTCTCCCCATCCCAAGCGGACACACGGCGCTCGCATACGTCTTCGAGGGCGTTGGTGAGTTTTCAGGCGAAGCGGTTGAATCCGTCAGCATGGTGGTGTTCAACGACGATGGCGAGCAGGTCGAAGTTAAGACAGATGCGGGCGTCCGCTTTATGCTCATCGCAGGCGCACCGTTCAAAGAACCCATCGTGCCGTACGGTCCCTTCGTCATGAATACCCGCGAAGAGATCGAAGAAACCATCCGCGACCTGCGGAATGGCACGTTCATAAAATAATTATTCCCCTCTCCCATTTTGGGAGAGGGGTTAGGGGTGAGGGCACATGTCTCAAATTCTCTACGGACCGCGCCTCGGCAAACAAGGCGAACTGCGCGTGGGATGCAGCGCGACCATCTTCGATGCAAACCGCGAAAAAGTATTGCTCACCCAACGCGCCGATAACGGGCATTGGTGCCTGCCCGGCGGTCACATGGAGGCGGGTGAAAGCGCCGCCGAAGCCTGCGAGCGCGAAGTGCTGGAAGAAACGGGCTTGAAAGTGCGCGCCACGCGCTTGGCTGGTGTGTACAGCAACCCCGACCAATTGGTGATCTACAAGGACGGCAACAAAGCCTTCTTTGTCGTGTTGAATTTTGAAGCGGAAATTCTGGAAGGCGAACTCAACTTAAGCGACGAGACCACCGCCTTCGGCTGGTTCTCGCTTGCGGAGATGCGGTCCATGCCGATGCACGCCAACCACCATATCCGTGTGGAGGATGCCCTGCGCGGCGGCGATGCGGCGATGAAATAAAAATCGCAGGGCGGGCTTGCAGCCCGCCGCACAATACAATGATTGCAATGTCAGGCTGGAAGCCTGACCTACAATTCTCCCCTTACTTAAGTACGGCACAAAACACGCCACTCTTTCATGAGCAGCGTGTTTATTTCAGGTGACGGTCACGTACAAAGTGACTGTCACCTATTTTATTATTGGAGGCACGATGTTAAACAATCTTTCAGAACGTTTCCATAAATGGGCAAAAGGCTGGCTGGTGCTCGTCCTGCTGGTACTGGACGGCTTCTTCGCCGGATTCCTGATGCCGCTGATCGGCGGCATGATGCAGGATGGGACTGGCTTGGTCCAGCCGCTTGATCTGATGCTGTTCTCCACGCCCGACCGCACCTTCGACATGATCGAGCGCTATGGTGAGTACGGGCGTCCGTTCTACCGCAACGTCGAATTGACAGTGGACATCATCTACCCCATCATCTATTTGTTTGCCTTCGGTCTGCTGATCTCATGGCTGTTCCAGCGCGGCTTCTCCCCTAACAGCAAAATGATGAAGTTCAATGTCATGCCGCTCGGCGCGTGGTTCTTCGATCTGCTCGAAAACCTGAACATCGTGGCATTGCTCTCGATGTTTCCCGCCAAGCCCGCCGTGCTGGCATGGTTGTTGATGATCCTGACCACGGCCAAGTGGGCATTCGCAGGCGCGAGCATTTTATTGATCCTGGTCGGTTTGGTGATGGCGGCGAAGAATGGGTTTAAGAAGCAATCATAATTTCCGCAGGGGCGAGACATGTCTCGCCCCTGCTACATTTTCTTCCACCACACGCCTGTGCATTCCGGTAGGATGATCCACTTGTTATCGCGCACTTTGTTGCCCAGCTCATCGCCGAAGAAAAAGCGGGAGAGTTCTTCGGCTTCTTCGATGGATTCGAATTTGTAATCCGTGCGGATCCACTTGCTTTGGAATCCGGCTTCGTCCAACCAGGGATAGTAGTCTTTGAGATGCTCCAAGCGAATCGGCGACTCGTTTCCCGTGCCCAGCGATTCGAACAGGACGATGTGGCTGTTCGGTTTGAGGACGCGCCGCATCTCGTTCATCCATTTGCTCAATTCATCGCGCCAAGTATCGGGATGCCACTGATGGAGATATGCCACGCTCCAACCGGAGACAGCAAGGTCGGCGGAATGGTCGTCCACGGGCAGTTGGCGATGGTCGGCAACATCCACCTGCCAGTTGGAGAGTCCGCTGGCGGTGAGCTTTTGTTTGCAGACCCGCAGCATCTCCTCTGAAATATCGAACGCGCGGACATGGTCAACGATGGGGGCGAGCAGACAGGCTAATCGTCCAGTACCAGCTCCGAGGTCCAGCACGAGGCGGTTTTCCAAGGGCGTGATCTCACGCAGGGCGTTGAGGATGTTCCCCTGATGGTCCTCGCGTGCGATCAGCGCTTCGTATTTGTCCCCTTCGGTCTTGTAAATTTCTTCTTGTGTAGGCATCGCTCCATTATAAATGTCCACGGTCACGAATTGCGCTTTCCCCTCTCTCAAAAAAGCGCAATTCGTGACCGCGCTGGGTATAATTGGCGGATGGACACCTTATCTCCCTCCGCACAAAAGATACAAAATTTATTGAACTCGCTCGGCTATTCGTACACCGTGATCGAACATGCCGAGTCGACGCGCACGGCACAGGAAGCCGCTGACCGCGCAGGCTGTGAACTCGGGCAGATCGTAAAGTCGTTGATCTTCAAGGGCAGGGATTCGGGCAAGCCGATCCTGGTGCTGACCAGCGGACCGAACCGCGCGAACGAGAAGCGCATCAGCGAGTATGCAGGCGAGCCGATCGGCAAAGCCGATGCCGATTTTGTCCGCGCTGTGACGGGCTTTGCGATTGGCGGCGTACCTCCGCTCGGTCACATCGAACAAATGGAAACCTATATTGACGAAGACTTCTTGCAATATCCCACCATCTGGGCGGCGGCTGGCACGCCGAATGCGATCTTCGAATTAAAGACCGAAGATTTACAAAAGATGACGGGCGGCAAGGTCGTTTCGATCAAATAACGTGTGGAGTGGAATATGCTCGATTTTTTCTCGGTTGAATATACTGACGTGCCTTTGCAAATTTTCGGACCCAAACACCTGACCATCGTTGCGGCGTTCGTGGTCTTTTACCTGTCTTTTATTTATTTCCGCAAAGCATGGAACGAAAAACAAAAACGAAATATGCGGATTGCGCTTGCTGTCGCGTTAGCTGTCACCGAGATCAGCATTCACGTTTGGTGGGTGTATTGGGGCATTTGGAGCATCCAAACCACCCTTCCGCTGCATCTGTGCAGCATCATGGTGTGGATCACTGTCTATGTGGCGTTCACGGGCAATAAAAAACTATACGATTTCACCTACTTCCTTGGCATTGGCGGCGCATTGCAGGCTCTGCTCACTCCTGCCGACGCATCCATGTATGATATTCCGCACTACCGCATCATGCAGACGCTCATCGCCCACGGATTGTTGATCGCCATTCCTATTTATATGACCGTGGTGGAAGGTTACCGCCCCACGCTGGCGTCCTTCAAGCGCATTTTTATCTGGACGAATGTTTACATGGTGTTCATCTTTTTCCTCAACCGCGCCATCGGCAGCAACTACCTGTTCATCGCTGAGAAACCGCCGTCCCCCACCCTGCTGGATGTGCTCTCGCCGTGGCCCTGGTACATCCCACAGTTAGAGATCCTGGCGTTCGCCATCCTGTTCCTGCTCTACGTTCCTTTCCTCATCAAGGACTGGCGCGCCAAACGCCAGCCAGTTGCCGCCTGAACACACAGACCCTGAGCCGCCCGCGTCAGGGTCTGTTTTTTTTATGTTGCAACCCGCCCCGCTTTATCGTACAATCACCAAAACCAACCCAAAGGAGAGACTATGGTTACAAAAGATAAACCCGAATCCCGCCCCATGACCGAGGAAGCCGACTTCCTCCAGATCAAATCCGTTGACCACGTACATTTTTATGTCGGCAACGCCAAACATGCCATGTATTACTGGTGGAAAGCCTTCGGATTCAAACCTGTCGCGTATTCCGGGCTTGAGACCGGCAACCGTGAATTCGCCTCCTACGTGCTCGAATCGGGTCAGGCGCGCTTGGTCGTTTCCGCCCCTTATTCCCCCTCCAGCCCGATCGCTTCACATCACATGGTGCATGGTGACGGCGTGAAGGTCATCGCGCTCGAAGTGGATGACGCCGAAAAAGCCTGGCAGGCAACCACCTCCCGCGGCGGAAAATCCGCGTGGACGCCGCGTGAAGAAAAGGATGACTTCGGCATCTACCGCACCTCCGCCATTTACACCTATGGCGAGACCCTGCACGTCTTCGTGGACCGCGGCGATTACAAGGGCGTCTTTGCCCCCACCTACAAGCCCATCAGTTACGAAGCCGACTCCACAGGGTTAGCCGCCATCGACCACATCGTCGGCAACGTGCAACTCGGCAAGATGAATCACTGGGTCAACTTCTATCATCAAGTGATGGGCTTCCGCCAGTTGATGCACTTCGACGACAAAGACATCTCCACCGAATACTCCGCGCTCATGTCCAAGGTCATGCAGAACGGCAATGGACGCGTAAAATTCCCCATCAACGAACCCGCCGACGGCAAGCGCAAAAGCCAGATCGAAGAATATCTCGATTACTACATGTCCCCCGGCGCGCAGCATCTCGCCATCATCACCGGCAACATCCTCGAAACCGTGGACAAACTCCGCCACAACGGCGTGGAATTCCTGCGCGTGCCCGATACCTATTACGAACTGCTGCCTGACCGCATCGGCACCATCAAGGAAGATTACAAAGCCGTTCAGGAACTCGGCATCCTCGTGGACAAGGACGATGAAGGCTACCTCCTGCAGATCTTCACCCGCCCCATTCAGGACCGCCCGACCATGTTCATCGAGATCATTCAGCGTCATGGCGCGCAGGGCTTCGGCAAGGGCAACTTCAAAGCCCTGTTCGAATCGCTCGAACTCGAACAACAGCGCCGCGGCAACCTGTAGAAAAGAGTTCCAATGCCTTTTTATCACAAGCTTGGCAAAATCCCCCACAAACGCCACACACAGTTCAAAAAGCCCGACGGCAAACTCTACCGCGAAGAACTGATGGGGTTGGAGGGCTTCTCCTCCCTGCAATCCATCCTCTACCACCACTTCCTCCCGCCACGCGTGGCTAGGACAGCCGATTGTGGACCCGCCAAACCCGAATACGTGGATTTCGGTCCGATCCGCCACCGCGCCCTTACCACGGCTCAGACTCCGCTCGGGGCTGATCCCGTGTCCGGGCGGATTCCCCTGCTCGGCAACAACGACGTCATCCTCGGCGTCTCCCGCGCCCCCAAAGGGACGATGGATTACTTCTACCGCAACTCGCAGGCATACGAGACCTGGTGGGTACATGACGGCAGCGGTACGCTCAAGAGTCAGTTCGGCAATCTGCCCTTCCGCAAAGGCGATTACATCGTCATCCCCTTCGGCACCACCTGGAAGATGGAACTGAACGAAGAGACCAAATTCTTCACCATCGAGAATCCCAGCCAACTCGAGCCGCCGAAGCGCTACCGCAACAAATACGGTCAACTGCTCGAACACGCCCCCTTCTGCGAACGTGACATCCGAATCCCTGAAGAGTTGGAAACGCACACCGAGCGAGGCGAGTTCGAGGTCCGTGTAAAAGTGCGCGACCGCATCTCCCAGCACATCCTCGACTACCATCCCCACGACGTCATCGGCTGGGACGGCTATCTCTACCCGTGGATCTTCAACATCGAAGATTTTGAGCCGATCACGGGACGCATTCACCAGCCTCCGCCTGTCCACCAGACCTTCGAAGGCTGGAATTTCGTCGTTTGCTCCTTCGTCCCGCGCCTGTTCGACTATCATCCCGAAGGCATCCCCGCGCCATACAACCATTCCAACATCCAATCGGACGAGGTCATCTATTACGCCGAAGGGAATTTCATGAGCCGCAAAGGCATCGACCGCTCTGACATCAGCCTGCATCCGTTCGGTCTGCCGCACGGACCTCAGCCCGGCATGACCGAAGCCTCCATCGGCAAGACCGAAACACAGGAGCTTGCCGTCATGGTGGATACCTTCCATCCCCTGCACCTGACCAGGCAGGCGCTCGAAATGGAAAAGCCTTACATGGAGACCTGGCTCGAAGGCGACGGCGAGTAAAGCCTTGATCTGCAACAGGTCACGCTTGAAGCGTGACCTGTTGTGTAGCAGTACCAGTTTTTGAGAGAATTTCCATCGGAGAAAATATGAAGAGAATCACCCTGCTTGGGCTGGCGTTGACCCTGCTCCTCTCCGCCTGCAACCTGCCCGGCGCAAGCGAGACCGATGTTCAAATCGCTACTGCCGCCGCATTGACCGTCGAAGCCGCCCTGAATGTCACGCCGCTTGCCAGCCCCACTGCCGCATCGCAGTCAACCACCCAGAACGCAACACCGACATCGTTTTCCCAGCCCTTTGCCAGCGTGGAGGATGTCACCAATTGCCGCACGGGTCCCGGCGTGAACTACCAGAGGGTGACACAGATCCTGCCAAGCGACTCAGTGGAGATCATCGGCTTCTTCCCGCCCAATTATTGGATCGTGAACACGGATGCCGGTCCGTGCTGGGTATCGGGCGAGTTCGTCACGCCATCGGGAAATATCGAAGCAGTGCCGACCGTCACCGCGCCGTCCACGCCGCAGGGAGGCACTCCCGCCGAGCCGACCTTCACGAACGACGGCTGGAACTATTTCTGCAATGCCAACGGGCAGGCGGAGATCACACTGAATTGGAACGACAAAGCCACCAACGAATCGGGTTATCGGGTGATCCGCAACGGCGAACCGGTGGCGGAACTGCCTGAAAATTCCACTACGTTCAGCGAGACGATCAACCTGACATCAGGACAAAGCGTCAGCTACCAGATCCAGGCATACAACGCCGCCGGGCAATCCACCAGCAGAACGGCAACGATGACCTGTCCATGACCCTGTGTAAAGCGATCAAAAAGCGATGGCTGCAGCCATCGCTTTTTGATATGGAACTAACTCTCTTCCATTTGTTCTTTGATCTTCTTTACCTGTTTCCCGCGTTCTTCCGTGTTTAGAAGGCGTTTGCGGATGCGATAACTTTCAGGCGTGATTTCCAGCAGTTCGTCGTCAGCGAGATATTCAATCGCCTCATCGAGGGACATCTGTCGGGGCGGAGTGAGGCGGATCTCCATATCACCGCGCGCCGCACGGATATTGGTCAGGTGTTTTTTCTTGCACACGTTCACAGAAATATCCTGCCCGCGCGCATTCTCTCCCACCACCATGCCTTCGTACACTTCCACGCCGGGTCCGACGAACAGCACACCGCGTTCCTCCGCGGATTTCAGCGCGTAGGCGGTCGTCGAGCCAGCCTCCCACGCCACGATCGAACCATTGGAACGCGTGGCAATCGAGCCCGCCATTTCATCATAGCCGTGGAAGATGGTGTGCATGATGCCTGCGCCGCGTGTGGAGGTGAGGAATTGATAGCGGAAGCCGAGCAAGCCGCGCGTCGGGACGATGTACACCAGCCGCGTCATCCCCTGACCAGCATCCTGCATGTCCATCATCCTGCCTCGTCTTGACCCAAGCATTTCCACCACCGCGCCGACGGTTTCGTTGCTGGTCTCGATGTGGACTTCCTCGAACGGTTCAAGCAGCGCGCCGTCTTCGGCTTTGTGATAGATCACTTCGGGGCGCGAGACTTGGAACTCATACCCCTCGCGGCGCATGGTTTCGATGAGAATCCCCAAATGCAATTCGCCGCGCCCGGAGACGAGGAAATTTTCAGCCGAATCGGTATCTTCCACGCGCAGGGAAACGTTCGTGCGTAATTCTTCATTTAAGCGTTCGCGTAGTTTGCGGGATGTGCCATACTTCCCCTCCCTGCCCGAAAACGGGGATGTATTCACCCCAAACGTCATACGGACGGTTGGTTCTTCCACTTTAATGGTCGGCAATGCAACCGGGTTGGCAGGGTCAGCCAATGTCTCACCGATGGCGATGCCTTCCAAGCCTGCCAGCGAAATGATATCACCAGCCTTAACTTCATCCACCTCGACCTTATTCAAACCTTTGAAGGTGTACAAGTAACGCGCACTTTCAGGCAGGATCGAGCCATCCAGTTTGATACGCGCCATCTTTTGACCGACCTTGATTGTCCCTGCGAAAATACGCCCAATGGCGGTCACACCGCGATAGTCATCATAACCAAGCGTGGTAACGAGCATTTGCAGCGGGGCTTCAGGGTCTACTTTGGGAGCGGGGATATGCTTGAGGATGACATCGAACATAGGCTGCAGGTCAGGTCCGAGGTCGGCGGAGAGACCCGCTTTGCCAGCCGTCGCCTGCGCATATACGACGGGGAAATCCGCCTGTTCCTCCGATGCCCCAAGTTCGATAAATAAGTCAAAGGTTTCATTTAACACACGTGACGGTTCGGCATCCTTGCGGTCCACTTTGTTGATGACAACCACCGCCTTATGTCCCATTTGAAGCGCTTTCTTTAGGACGAAACGGGTCTGCGGCATGGGTCCTTCCGCTGCATCGACGAGCAGCAGAACGCCGTCCACCATGTTCATGACACGTTCGACCTCGCCGCCAAAATCGGCGTGACCGGGCGTATCCACGATATTGATTTTGACGGGCTGGTTCGTGGCGGGGTCAACGAGTGAGATAGCAGTATTCTTGGCAAGAATGGTGATACCGCGTTCGCGCTCGAGGTCATTGGAGTCCATGACGCGTTCCGCCACCTGCTGGTTCTCGCGAAAGGTATGCGACTGGCGCAGGAGACCGTCCACAAGTGTGGTTTTGCCGTGGTCCACGTGGGCAATGATGGCAATATTTCTGAGATCGGTTCGTTCGATTTGCATTTTCTTCCTTATAACTCCCGCCGCAAAGGACGTATGAATAAATTTACACACAAAAGCCCCCGGCTGGGAAGCCGAGGGCTTGTTTAATACTTCGGCGTGCAGGGATATATTATCAGAGAGTGAAGAAATTGGATAGGGAAATCCTTATTTCTTTTGGCTGAGCAGATCCACCTTGAGCTGGTCAACGTTCAGCGGAGCGTTCTTCAACGACGGCACTTCCGCCAGTTTCGCGCCGAGGCGGTCGCTGCGTTTTGCCATTTGCTCACGGTCCTTGATTGGATAGAAGTATTCCATTGCCTGGGAAAGCCGCGCACGCAGTTTCTCGCTCAGGGCTGCCAGGTTGGACGGAGGCAGTACGAGAACGAAATCCGTAGCGCTCAAGTGGCCGAGGAAATCGTCTACGCGGCTGAATTCGCGCATGGTATTGCCGATCATCAAACTGATGGCGCGAAGCACATCATCGGAGGCGACAAAGCCGTACGCCTCACGGAAGGCGTCCATGTTTTCGAGCGAGACGAACAACAGGGCGGATCCATCCCTGCCAAGCACTTCGGAAAGTTTCTCCTCCACGAGCGCGCCTTCCGGCAAACCCGTAACGGGGTTGGTCAGCGAGCCCTGACTGACACGCTTGAGCGCATTGCGAACCCGCAGCCGCAGCTCCTGAATATCAAAAGGCTTGGTGATGTAATCGTCAGCGCCAAGTTCCAGCCCTTGCAGGCGGTCGGCGCGTTCGCGTTTCTCGGTCAGAAAAATGATGGGGATGTCCGTTGTGCGGCGGTCGCCTCGCAGGCGGCGGGCAACCTCGTAGCCGTCGATATCCGGCAGGCGGATATCGAGAATGACGAGATCGGGAGCCGGAACTTGCAGTGCGGAGCGCACGCCGTCCTCGCCCCAGTTGACGGTGGAGACGTCATATTCCTGGCTGCGAAAATAAGCCGTGAGCATCTCTGCCACATCGGGGTCGTCTTCGACAATAAGGATCTTCTGTTTTGGGTCTGTCATGCCAGACTCTTATCAGGAAATGGGTTCTTTCTGGATGATGAACTCGCAGACCGAATCGCCCATGCCGACGCATTTGGATTCGTTCACGCGGAACTCGTTCCCGCCGGAGACCCACTTGAGACTTTCCTGCAAAAGCCCTGTGGCAATGAAGCAGACGGGTTTGTCTGCGCCGGAGCGCCCCCAGCAACAGGGGCATTTGTGGATCGTCCATACCCATTCGGCGTCTTTTTCTTCGACAGAAGTCTGTTGGTCACTTAATTGGGAGAAGATCTTGGCAAAAGCCGGCAGACCAATTCTCAGTTTGGATTGAAGCGGAAGGACGACAAACGCCAGATCGGCGGCACCCGCCAACGCTCCAAAATTCCGAAGCGCATCGGCAAAGGTGGCGCGTCCTGCGCGGAGAGCCAGTCCGCGTCCGCCGCGGGGACCGTACATTTCCTCCAGCGCGGAGCCAATGGCGGAAAGTTCGCTAAAGTCAAATCCTTTTTCCAGGTTATCGGGAGGATAGTTCTCAATATAATGGCTCAGCCCGCCGAGGTTCAAGATGGCATTCAAGCCGTTCCTGCCCATCACTTCTTCGAGGGATTTTATGGTGATCAGACCGAATTTATTGGGATAATACAGACCGGATTTTTCAAGGGCGCTCATAGCTACTCCACTAGATCAACTTCGCCAGATCTTCGGCGGCGCGACGCATATCGAGGAAGATCAGACCCAACTTGGCCTGTTCGCGTGCCAGCGCGGTGAGGACTGCTTCCTCACCGACCGACATCAAGATGACATATCCCTTTAAGCCTTTGATGTAAACCTGCTCGAGGGAGCCGCGCCCCAATTCACCAGCGATACGCTCACCCAGTGAAAGCATTGCCGCGGACATGGCGGATACACGGTCCTCTTCCACGCCTTGCGGAAGCGCAGATGCGATGCTCAAGCCATCTACACTTACCACCGCCGATGCTTCAATATCCGGTGACGATGCCTGTAATTCGCGAAGGCGATCCACCATTTGTTGTGTACGGTTCTTGGACAAGCCAGCCCTCCTCGGGAAATTTAAACGCCCGACCCACCCATTGAGCGTTCAGCTTAAAATTATTGTCCAACTATTTTAGAACATGGCCTGCATTGTGTCAAGTTCGGCATGGTGCAAAGCGGCGGGCAGTTTGTGGACGGTCATACTCGTCAAAGTTTTATATTGACACGGGGTATCCCTCATGGTAAACTTGCGCCCGCTTGCCAAACTGGTCCCGTGGTGTAGCGGCCTAACATGCGGCCCTGTCAAGGCCGAGATCGCGGGTTCGAATCCCGTCGGGACCGCCAGTGGTGTATTTTCCCGAACAAAAAGCGCTTCGATTCATGAATCGAAGCGCTTTTTGTTCGGTTGTGCCGGGAGTTGTACCAGAGCAAGTTAATGTAACTGTCAGAGTATTGTCCCGTGTAGGTGTAGTCCATGGGAGTCACACCGGAATTGTAGCGTACTTCGCCCCAGTCCTGACAGGTATCATAAGCCCCGTCCCAATCCGAAAAGATCTGCCATTTCGCCAAGCCGCGATGAAGGCCTGTCAGGTCTACTTGAGGTATAACTGGTGGGACTAGGTCAAATTTCTCGCCCCCCATTGATGGAACACGCCTCTGCCTGACTTATTTCGGGGTCAGGCAAGATAAACAATCAGAACGTATTTTATTGAAAATGGTTATTTACATTAAATTCCATTGCCCGCAAGATTAATGGAATCGTGTTAATCAGAACATGCATAAAAAATGCGGGAATTAGGTTTCGGCTTTTCCATGTAAAATATCCTGCCAGGAACCCAAAAATAAAAATTTCAATCAAAAACGATGGAGTATCAGAATATTTTCGAATGTGAGATAAGACAAAAAATAGGGATTGGAGGAAATTTGCAACAAGTGGGTTGATATTATATGATCGTAGGTAATTGAACAAAAAGCCTCTAAACAATGCTTCTTCTTCCAAACTTGCTTGTGTAGCTAAAAATATACTTGCCATTAAGGTTATTTTTGTGCTGTCCGAAAAATTTTCATCCCATGAATAAATCTTGGCTAAATACAATACTATCAAAACATAAAAGATGCCTAATAGTATAAAAAGAGAAGTTGTTTGAACATCCTTAACAAAGAGCAAAGGTTTAGTTTTAGAAACATTTAGCAACAATCCCATTACAGCTATTAAGAACGGAACACTAACTCCAAAATAGATAATACCATTTTGTTGAAAACTAATTCCTTGATTAGGAAGCATGATCCATAATAAAATAAAACCAAAACCCCAAGGAAATTTGAGTTTGAACTTAAAAGAATAAAAAAATAATACCCCCCAAACAATTAAGAAAGGAATATATTTAATAAAAAATAGGTAATCGTTCTGCATTTGCTCTATGATTTTCGCGGACAAATAATGTAATCGAAATTCTTGTACAGATTTTGCGCATTAACCCTAAAATCTGTACAAGAATCGCTTTAGATAAATAGACTTTCATCTATACACAATATTCGGAGCATAATTAGTAATTGGAATCCATTTATGAAAAGAGGATTTGGTAGACTCTGAAAATCTAACTTGCATCTGTCTTATATTTGTATTGCTTGTAGTTTCACGAATATCTAATATATCTCCGTTTTGATCATATACTGTAATTGTTGTTTCGAAAACCGTGTTTTCATTTACAATCCTCAACTCGTCAACATAATGTACTCGAATCTCCACTCCTGTTTCTGTTGAAAACACAGTCTCTCCATCTCTTGTATGTTCATATTCAACATCAAACAAACTGTAACTCAAAGTGCCTTCATCAACGGGTCCTTTTTCGAATAATACAGTTTCAAAACTATACGATTCAGAAGATGATATGGTTGTTATTGTAGGCACCGAAGAGCTATCATTAGGCTGAGGGATGGGTACGGCAATTATTGTATTCCCATTTTCATCAGTATGTGTAGGGTTAAGAATTATAGTGTCGCTTTGGGTATGGGTTTTGGATTTGCTGCACACTTAAACCCAGGTCTTACTGCACAATGCCCATCAGGATCTATATAATGAATTGGGTTGTTATTTGCGTATGCATAACGATCAAAAGCTTGAACACCTTGTTGCAATGGCACAATCGTATCCGCCTGAGCAAAGCGTCCCAGTGACGGGTCATACCACCTTGCATTATCCACTTCGCTGTCGCTACGGGATGCTTCGCGATAAAACATGAGACCGAAGTCCGCGGTGTAGGAGTATTGTCCCGTGTAGGTGTATTCGGTGGGACTTGCTCCGCTTTCATAGCGGACTTCACCCCATGCAGTATGGCGCATGGAGGCGAGTTCGTTGCCGCCCGCATCGGTCATCAGGGATGAACTGCCAAAATGATCTCCAATGATGAAGTTCAAGGCACCATCCTTGTGCAAGGTGATTCTTTGCGCGCCCGCGAAATAGTGTTTCGTGATTTCTGTGCCCGTCACTTCGTAGCGCCGCATATATATGGTCGGAATCGCATTGGTATTTCGTAGACTCTATGGTCCGGTTCCCAGCTAAGTTCGGCACGCGCTTGGTCATCATACCGCCGGTCGCATCACTATAGGTGATTATGGCGTGAATTCAAAATCTACGTAAGCTCCTACGCATTTATCCGTTTCAATCTCATTTTCGTACGTATGCCCATGTATCACAATCCTTAATTCCGCTTTTCTGCCTAAAACGGGGATCACCCCTATAAGATCGTATTCATATTCTTTAGCAGGATCGTTCTTTCCGACAATATACTTGCCGTCAATTGGAAAATATTGAACATTATTTATTACTTCCACCCATTTACTTTGTTCAATATCAAACCACAACAACTTAACGTTGTTATCTACTGGAAACATTACAGAGATATTCGATGTGGGTTCTACGCTGAAATTCACATTCCTATCTCCTTCATATAGTTTTCCAACAAAGCTCATTGTTAGCAATGTGTTCATTTCACAGTTTTTATACATCTGGGTAAATAAACTCTCCGCTTCAACCGCTGTGTTAGTTGCGCAACCCGTAATAAGAATTACACAGAGGACGATTTTGAGAACATTAATCTGCGTGATTTTCATTATTACCTCGGAGGTATTGTGTAAATAAATGGCACAGGTATTTTCTTAACACCCTGATACCCAAGGTTAATCGGCATGGATAAAACCATAGACACTTCGATATAGTTGTTTTTGTTCGGTCTGAAAGGATGGCTGTATACAGTGGAACGATTTTCAAGACAGTTTTGACAAATCGAAATGATCTCGATCTCGCCTGGGTCTATAACTACTGGTGAGGACGGCTTAAAAATACAATTGGTAGTTATTCTGCATGAGGTCATACTCGGAAGCGCCTCTTCTGCCATTTCGATACGCACCAGCGTTGCACTTGATGCACCTCCATTGACTATGGTAATTCTCATGCCAACCACATCTCCGCTTTCATGTGTGAGATAGGAAAGAAACACTTCTAAAGTAGGCGGCGCTGTAGGCGAAAGCATTTTCGCTATTCTTATGAATTCGTCCAAAACATCAATGAATGGATCACTCACCTCATTTGGGCTGCTAAGATGCTGCCAATGATAAACGCTTTCTGGTGTCGCGCCGCCAATGTTTTCTTGATGCCATTGCCCTTTTCCTTCTTCCTTGTTCTTACCTCCCCCGCCCGTTGACCCTGACCCCGTCCCACCTGCATAGCCGGAGCCGTCGTATCCGCACCAAATGCCGTCGGGTCCGCATGCGGGGTCATGTCCTGTTGGATCGGTGTACTTGAGCGGATTATATCGGACGTAACTGTACCTATTCCAATCAAGCGGATTGTACGAATCGGGAACGATGCTGTCAGGTTGGGTCATGTGGTTACGATAAGGGTCGTACCACCTTGCATTATAGAACATGAGACCGAAGCCCACTATGGCTCACAAAAAAAATGGCGAAATCACGGACACCACTGCTGCAAGGAAAAATAAAATTGTTTGAATTATTCCATAAACTTTTGCTGGTTTACCACTTAATCCAGCAAAGGGCATGTAGGCAGGCACTTCCCTTCTCATAAAAATAACAATCCCGCCAATTCCTCCTCCAAACCCAAAAAAACTAAAGGAGAAAAACACGAAAAACTTTAATATTTTCGTGTCAACTTCAATTCCTCTAGGAGTAACAAATACGGTAAAAAAAATCAGTCCTAGCAGGAGAGGAAAGCTAAATACTATGTAGATCAAGTTGAGCAAGTGATATGTGCTTAATTTTCTTGTTTCATCGATCACGGTACTAATCAAATTTTTGGTCATATTTTCATATCCTTTATCCCGACTTAAAGATAAGCCTTATCATAGGAAAGCACATTGAATTGACCCGTCCCAAAAAGCAGTTTTCGCATTCATTAACGATGGTGTCAGGTTGGGTGCCCACTGCGCTGCGGGGCGCTTACCCTTCGGGTATGATGTCGCGAAAATGGTTAATGCCGGGGTCATACCGTCTGTAGGCGTCGCTCCGCTCTCATAACGGACTTCACCCCATGCTTTATAGCGTATCTCAGAGATTTTGGTCCCATTTGCATCGGTGACGATACTGGTCGAACCCAAATGGTCGCCAAGGATGTAGAACAACTCTCCAGCCTTTCTCACATCGTCCCGATGTCCTTCAGGATCGCGATACGCTGCGCGAAAGCGGTCAAGATACTTCGCTTTTGCAAAAATCGGTTTGTCACTGAAAGTTCTATTTCTCTTCCTCTCCAAACGCAAATATATTATCTCCTCGAGCAAAGATTAACATATCGTCAGATGAAATCAACAGTTGTCGATAAATTGTAATAAAGGCAAATCGTGCCAGTGTCAATTTCCCAATTTGAGTACCGTCTGTTGCGTCAAATGCATAAACAACCGTTTGGGGACCATTAAAAATATATCCAATATCCATTACAATCACCGGATTCTGCATCTTCCAACCTATATTCGCACACCAGATAATTTTCCCATCTGTTCGTCTCAAAACACAATATTGCAATGCGTCGGTTAAAAGAAGAAAATCTCCAGCTACCTTGAACTCCTGAACTCTCTCACTCTTTAGGGGCGTATTCCAAAGAACTTCGCGACTCTCCAAATCATATGCAATAACTGCACGTCGATTGGGAGATGAATACATTATGCCATCAGAATAGCCCGCATTCCAAATTCTATCTGGTGATTCTGTTACCCAGACAATTTCCCCTGTTCTAGCATCCATCGCGGTTACACCATAGCAAGGAATGTATATGGTATTACCATAAATATAAGGATGAACAGCCTCCCTGCATACGGGTTTACTCCACAGCAAATCGCCAGTGGATGCCTCATATACATTTAAGTATGGTCTATAACTAACAGCTACAAAATCATCAGAAACAAACGCAATTTGTGCATTTTGAGCACGGTAAACTGGTTGCTGCCACATGAGATTTCCATCTGACAAATCAAGAGCTGATATACCTTGGCCATCCGTCAAAAAGACTAATTCATTTTGAGCCAATGCCGGCTTAGTAATAGTTTGCCAATGCAAATCATGCTTCCATAATACATCACCAGTTGTGCTGTCCAAGGCATATAGTTTTGTTCGAGTCATCACAAGAAGTGTTTGGTTACCAGCAAGTGATAGTTGTTGAATACTGCCTTGCAGGCTTAATGACCATTGTTTTGATAAGGGGAAATCTTCGCTTATCAATTGATCCCGAAGAATATTTCCCGAAAACACAATTAATAATATCAACACGGCTGCAAAAGTGCCAACGAACCATGTTCTGCCAATTTTTTTGGAATTGCTGAAGTTGTCTATTGATTTACTTTTCACAGGCTTCTACTCCAATATTTGGCTTTTCAAGGAATCCAAGGTATATAATCAAATGTGAATATCAACTGCATCCATTACCATCTTGCATTATAGAACATCCAAAACAAAATCGCCGCGTTTTTATAGTAGAATCAACCACGCCGGGGCGATGGCGGAATCGGCAGACGCAACAGACTTAAAATCTGTCGTTGGTAACAACGTGAGGGTTCGACCCCCTCTCGCCCCATCTTCCATCATGCCATTGTAGGCGGTGCGGAGCGCCGCGTGGCGGTCTTCACATACACGAGGCTGCCTCCCGAAGACCGCAATGGCGTTTTCACCCAAAGGCTGGTCATGTTCTTTACCCGTCAACAACTTGAAGAGATCGAAAACAAATCCCTCGCGCCGTATGGCATGAAGAGCAGCGAGACAAAAGGACGCGCCTACCTCGACGGCGAGCCCGAGTACCGCACCTCCTTTCAAAGGGATCGCGACCGCATCCTGCACACCACCGCATTCCGCAGGCTGGAATACAAGACGCAGGTATTCATCAACTTCGAAGGCGACCACTTCCGCACCCGCCTCACCCACACGCTGGAAGTTGCCCAGGTTGGCAGGACGCTTGCCCGCGCCCTCGGCGGCAACGAAGACCTCGTCGAAGCCATCTGCCTCGCGCATGACCTCGGTCACTCCCCCTTCGGGCATTCCGGCGAAGTGGCGCTTGCGCGGCTGATGAAAGACTTCGGAGGCTTCGACCACAACAAACAATCCCTGCGCATCGTCACAGAACTCGAACAGCGTTACCCCGAATTCCCCGGCTTGAATCTCACCTGGGAAGTGCGCGAAGGCATGGTCAAGCACGAATCGGAATACGACATCTCCGACGCCCGCGATTTCAACCCCGACCTGCGCGGCAATCTCGAAACGCAGATCGCCAACGTCGCGGACGAACTCGCCTACACCACCCACGACCTTGACGATGGTCTGCGCTCCGGCATGCTCACCCCGCAAACGCTGGACGGCGTGGCATTGTGGGAGATATTGCGCGAAACCTACAACTGGCGCGGCGCGCTGCTCGGCGACATGGAACGGCACCGCATGATCCGTCACCTGGTCGGCATCATGGTCACCGACATGGTCAAAGCCACCGATGAACGCCTGCGCGAGAGCAAGGTCAACTCGCCAATGGACATACAGAAACTGAAACACAATGTCATCGGCTACAGCGAAGAAATGCAGCGGCGCAACCGCGAGTTGAAGGATTTCCTTTATAAAAAGCTCTACCGCCACTACCGCGTGGTGCGGATGCAGGTCAAAGCCGAGCGCATTATCTCCGACCTGTTCCATGCCTACCGCGCAGAACCCGCCATGCTTCCCGAGCAATTCCAGTTCTTCATCGAAAAGCGCGGGCTGGAACGCACCATCTGCGATTACATCGCCGGCATGACAGATCGATACGCCGTCGAAGAACATCAAAAACTATTCAATCCCCTCGAAAAGCCCTAGACCGGCTTTTCAATTGGAAAGGGGGCGCGCATCACTCCAATGCCCCTTTCCCGCATATGAAGTTTTATCCATAGAAAGGAGCAATCCATGCCCCAACCCAACTACCTGACCCCGGAAGGTGAAGCAAAATTAATGGCTGAACTGGAGGAATTAAAGGGTCCGCGCCGCGTGGAACTCGCCGCCCGGCTGCGTTCCGCCATTCAAATGGGCGACCTTTCAGAGAACGCCGATTACCACAAAGCCAAGGAGGATCAAGGCTTCCTCGAAGGGCGCATCCAAGAGATCGAAGCCATCCTGCGCAACTCGGTCATTATCGAAAAATCCGCTAAAAAAGGAGTGGTTTCGATCGGTTCGCATGTGACCATTCAAGAGGATGGCTTTGAACCTGAAACCTATCACCTCGTCGGTCCCACTGAAGCGGACCCGCGCAATGGGCGCATCTCCCACGAATCACCCATTGGCAGCGCCCTGATGGACAAGAAGGTCGGGGATACAGCGGAGGCGGATGCCCCCGGCGGCAGGATCAAATTCAAGATCATCAAGATCGAATAACAAAAAAATCCCGTCCTGCATAGGACGGGATTTTTCGATTCTCGTATCAGCCCTGGCGGGGCCAGATCGCCAGTTCCAATGTGATGCGCTCGAAATAACTGCCATCCGGCATCGGTCCCTTGCCGTATTCAAGATCAACCACCGTGGCAAGCAGTTGCAGGGTGGCGGTTTCAAGCAGCACTTGCGCATGCGGTTCCACCAGCACAAGCTCGCCTTTCGGCTCCAGCCGCGCGCGGATGGCCGGGTCTTCGAACGCATGCTGCGACATCAACACTTTGGTGGCAGTCTTGATATCGTTTTTATCAAAGAGCCAGAATTCAAGTGCGGTCACTTTCTTTGGCTCGCCTACGCCGATGGCTTCCGAAACGCCCACGCCATACTCGCCCAGGAACTCGCCAGCCTGTGTATCGATACTGAACGACTCATCGTACAAATCGTCTCCCAACACATAGGTTGTCATCGTTTGCGTAATGGGAGGCGCGAGCCCAAGTTCTTCAAAATTGGTGCGCTCGGTGGCGCGGTTGATCTCGGAAGCATGTTTCGCAGCGGTCATTTCACCGCTGCCGCGCTTCCCAAGCAATTTGAACATATACAACGCAATGGCAGCCACCACGCCCAAGAGCAGGATAACGCCAATGGCAATTCCGGCTGTCCGCGTGAGGGATGACATTCCGCCGCTGCCGTCATCCACAGGTGCCCCGCCGCCGGAAGAAAGGACACTGGCGACCAGATCACCGTATACCCGGATGACATCCACTTCCTGATTGCCAGGGTTGGCTTGGATCTTGAGGAACGCATCCTGTGCCCCGGCGCCAAGATTCACCCAACGCTGTACGGCAAGGTTCGGGTCCGAATTGAGGCGAAAGGAGTCAAGCGTCATGCGCAGGTAATCTTCCTGCAGGTCCGGGCGCAGATAGGCAGGCGTTGCATCCTTGAATTCCTTTGTCTGCCACCCGATCAAAAGCCCCACAAGCACTCCGACCAATGCGGCAATGATCGTAGCCTTGGGCAGATTCTTCAACAATGCGATGATAAACTGCATACGCGACTCCTTTAAATCAGTGGATAGCCCGATTATACATCCATTTCCGGCGCTTATCGTGTCAGAAGGGTTATCATTTCCGGACAAAAGACAGCGCTTCAACCCCGCCGGCAATTGACCGGCAGCATAGGGCGGGGGCAACCCTGACGCCGGTTAGACGCTCTCCGGAACGATCTCCTCGAGCAGGAAACTCTCGGAGCAGTTCGTGCATTGCGCCTCGCGCTTGTTGGCGACCACCAACAGACCGTTGCACTTGGGGCATGGCTTCGGCAGCGGACGCTTCCACGATGTGAAATCGCAATTCGGATAGTTCACACAGCCAAAGAATGTGCGTCCCTTGCGCGTCTTGCGTTCCACCAGGTCGCCGCCATCCTTCGGGCAGGTGACGCCGATCTTCTCCAGCCACGGCTCGGTATAGCGGCAGGTCGGGAAGTTGGCGCAGGAAATGAACTTGCCGAACCGCCCGTAGCGGATGACCAGCTCGCCGCCGTCTTCAGGGCAGGCGCGTCCGATCGGTTCCGGCTCGGATTTGGTGACGGGCATCTCGGCTTGCGCCTTTTTCACATCGGCGGAAAACGGCTCATAGAACTCGCGGATCGCATCCACCCAGGTCATTTCACCATCGGCGATCTTGTCGAGGTCTTCCTCCATATGGGCGGTGAAATTGAAATCCACCACTTCGGGGAAGTACTGCACCATCAGGTCAGTAACCTGGAAGCCCGTATCGGTCGGGATGAGGCGTTTGTCCTCGCGCACCACATACCCGCGTTGTTGGATCGTGGAGATGGTCGGCGCATAGGTGGAGGGACGCCCGATGCCGTTCTCCTCCAATGCCTGCACCAGCGAGGCTTCCGTAAAACGCGGCGGCGGCTGGGTGAAATGCTGTTCAGGGATCAAACGCACCAATTCCTGCTTTTGTCCCTCCGCCACCCCGGCGGGGATCTTTACATTCTCTTCCTCGTCATCCGCTTTTGCATCTTCATTTTTGGCTTCTTCATAGACAACCAAAAAACCCGGGAATTTCACTGCCGAGCCGGAAGCCCGCAGAAGATATTCATGCTCATTTGTTTTGCCGGTCACTTCCACCTGCAAGGTATCGTACACCGCCGCTTCCATTTGTGAAGCCACAAATCTCTGCCAGATCAGGCGGTACAACTTGAACATGGCGGGGTCGAGAAAATCCTTGACCGCTTCCGGCGTGCGCATGGCGGATGTTGGGCGGATGGCTTCATGAGCCTCCTGCGCATTTGCGGATTTGGTCTTATAGACCGGCGGTTCGGGCGGCAGGAAGTCTGCGCCGTATTTTCCGGTCACATACTCGCGGGCTTCTTCCTGAGCCGTCTTGGCGATATTCGTCGAGTCGGTTCGCATATAAGTGATGAGACCCGTCGAGCCTCCATTGCCTACATCCTGGCCTTCATACAGTCCCTGTGCAAGCGCCATCGTCCGTTTGGCGGTGAAGCCCAGCTTGCGAGAAGCCTCCTGCTGCAGCGTGGAGGTGGTGAACGGCGCGGAGGGTTTCCGTCTCCGCTCTCCGCGTTTGACCTTTGTAATGGCATACGAGGCAGTTTCCATGTCGATGAGAAGCGGTCTGACCATCTCCTCGCTGGGAAGTTCCGGTTCCTTGTCATCCACGCGGACAAGTTTCGCGATGAAACTGGTCTTCGACTTCTCGGGCATGAACTCGCCGTGAATGGACCAATATTCGACGGGCTTGAACTCGTCGATCTCGCGCTCGCGGTCAACGATCAGCCGCAGCGCCACCGACTGCACGCGCCCGGCGGAAAGCCGCCCGCGTACTTTCTCCCACAGAATGGGACTGATGCTGTACCCGACGAGACGGTCCAGCACGCGGCGCGCCTGCTGGGCATTGACCAGATCCATGTTGATATCGCGCGGATGCGAGAACGCCTCCGCGACAGCGGGCGCCGTGATCTCGTGGAACACGACGCGTTTTGTCCGTTCCGGTTCGATCTCCGCCGCTTCCATGAGATGCCACGAAATGGATTCGCCCTCGCGGTCGGGGTCGGTCGCAAGATAGATCTCCTCGGATTTTTTGGCGAGCTTTTTGAGTTCCTTGACCACTTCCTTCTTTTCGTTCGGCACGCGGTACTTCGGCGTGAAATCATTCTCCACATCCACCGACAACTGTGACTTCAACAGGTCGCGCACATGTCCCACCGAAGCGCGGACGGTGTATCCCTTGCCGAGAAAACGCCCGACGGTCTTCGCCTTGGCGGGCGATTCGACGATCACCAGTTTCCCTTCGCGCTTCTCCACTTTCACAGGCTTCGGCGGCGGGACGAGTCCTTCATGGGCTTCTGTCTTTCCCATGCGGTACAGTTTCGTGCCGCAAACGGAACAGGTCCCCGTCGTCACAGGGGAGCTTTTGGCATTGAACCCTGCAACGGGGTCTTGTATCTCCCGTTTGGTCTTACACTTCATGCAATATGCTTCCATCGAACCTCCAGCGCAAAATGCGCCCATCGTTTCATTATCATTGTTGCAAAACGTAAGGGCGCATTCTACGCAATTTTTCCAAATCCCGCAAATCGTTTATTAGAGGAATTTTTCCTGTTTGTGTTTTTTCAGGTGTTCGACGATGTCTTTCACCTTCTGCGCCTGGTCTGTTTTGCAGACCATTAACACATCGCCGCCATCCACGATGACCATATCGTCCACGCCGATGGTCACGATCAAGCGCTCGCCGTTCCCGCCATAGACGAGGGTATTGTGCGTTTCGTGTGCAAGATGCAAATTTCCGTTTGTGGCAACATTGCCGTTCATGTCAGGGAGCAATACCTCGAACAACGAAGACCACATACCGACATCACTCCAGCCAAGTCCGCCCGCCGGCAGTACAGCCACGCGCTCGGCGTTCTCCATGATGCCGTAATCCACAGTTTCGTTTTTCAGGTCGAACCACAATGTATTGATGGTGTCATCCTGTTGCGGCGTGCCCCACGCGGATGAGATATCCTTCAACGCTGTGCCCAGTGCGGGCATCTGCCTGTCGATCTCGCCCATGATCGTATTCACCTTCCAGACGAACATGCCGCTGTTCCAGGAATGATCGCCTGTACGGAGCAGCTGCTGGGCAGTCTGCTCATCGGGCTTTTCCTTGAAGCGCTTCACTCTGTAGACAGGATAGTTGTATTGCCCATTCAGAGTTTCACCCTGCTGGATGTATCCATACGCCGTGGACGGAGCCGTCGGCGTGATGCCGAGCGTGACCAGATGATCATCGTCCGCAACGTCAAACGCGGCTTTGAGCAGGTAATGGAACAGATCCACGTTACGGATGAAGTGATCCGACGGCAGGATCGCCATCGAAGCGTCCGGGTCGCGCTTTTGCAATACCGCCGCTGCCAGCCCCACCACAGATGCCGTTCCGCGTGGCGCCGGTTCGATCAGATAATTCTCTTCGGGGATTTCGGGCGCCTGCTGTCTCATCTCGCGCGCCTGCTCCTCGACGGTCACCACTAGAATCCGTTCGGGCGGGAATAAATTCTCCAGCCGCGCCACCGTGCTTTGGAACAGAGTCTCCTGCCCCAACAAGGGCAGCAACTGCTTGGGGCGTTCCTTGCGGGATACGGGCCAGAGGCGCGTCCCACCGCCGCCAGCCATGATGACTGCATAATGATGTTCGGACATTATTTATTCACCTTGTATTCGGATTGGTCTTCGCGCATTGCCACGTAATTCATACCACCAACCTGGCGAACCATTCCTTTCAATTCCATTAAAGCAAGTGTGGCGGAAATTTTTTCGATGGGCAGGTTGGCTTGATTGCGGATCTCGTCCACGTGCATCGGCTCGCCGCCCAATACATCCAGCACGCGCGCCTCAGTCTCGTCGGCAGGCAGGATCTTCCGCGCCGTTTTCTTCTCGCCGATGCGGGTCAGGTCCAGTGTCTGCATCAAGTCCTCGGGAGTCAGCAACGGCAACGCGCCTTTTTGAATCAGGCGGTTCGTGCCTTTGCTTTGCGGCGCAAGGATGCTACCCGGCACGGCGAACACTTCACGCCCCTGCTCGGCGGCGAACTCGGCGGTGATCAATGCGCCGCTGGTTTCCGCCGCCTCGATCACAACCACCGCCAGCGACAAGCCGGAAATGATCCGATTCCGCGGCGGGAAATTCGACGCATCGGGCGGTGTGCCAACCGCATAATCGCTGATGACCGCGCCGCGTTCCATCATCTGTTCGGCAAGCGCGCGGTGTTCCGGCGGATAGATCTTGTCCACGCCGGAGCCGAGAACCGCGATCGTCCGCCCGCCGACTCGCAGTGCGGCTTGATGCGCGATGGCATCCACTCCACGGGCGAGTCCGCTCACGACGGTGATCCCATTTGCGGCTAGGAACGAAGCGATCTCCTCCGTCACCTGCCTGCCGTACGGCGTCACTTTGCGCGTCCCGACGATGGCGACGGCGAACAGGTCATCCTGCAAATATTCGCCGCGGATGTACAGGATGGGCGGCGGCTGATCGATCTCCCGCAGGCGGGATGGATACCCCTCATCCGTCCACGTCAGGATGGTGATGCCCTGCGCTTCGATCTTCGCCCAAACCTGATCCAGATCAACGGACTCTCGCGCCGCGACGACGCGTTCGACCAGCTTCGCACCCAAGCCTGCTTCCGCCAACGACGCGGGATCAGCCCGCCACGCGGACTCGAGGTCGCCGAAATAGGCGACCAGCCCCTGCATGCGGACTGCGCCAATGCCTTTGATGAGATTGAAGCCGATCCAGTATTTTTTATCGTCCATGAATTGATTTGAGATTGTATCACCCCGTGGCGATTTACGATTTTAATTGGGGATCACAAATCAGGTTTCATCCACCAAACCATCCAGCAGATGGACGGTCATCACACGGGAGTCCATATCGACATTGAGGACGACCGGGGGAATGGCGGGCAGCAAAATTTCCCCGCCCGTTTTATTGCGGACGATATACACATCATTCGCGCCGGTTTCCAAAATTTCAACCAGCTCCCCAAGCGAATTGCCGCTATCGTCCACTACCAGCAAACCGACCAGCTCATATTTGTAATGCTGACCTTCCGGCAAGGGCGGGACTTCGCTCGACTTGACATACACCCACTGGTTGCGGAAACGCCCCGCGGATTCGGGCGTGTCGTATCCTAGTAACTTTACCAACAATCCCTGCCCGTGCACACGCACGTTCTCGAATTCGGCGGCTTCATGTTTTTCACCGACGTACACCTTGCGCCCATTTTTGATGCGTTCCGGAAAATCGGTGTGCAGGTCCATGATCATCTCGCCGCTCACCCCGTGCGGGCGGCGGAGAAATCCGATTGCCAAATAAACAGACTCGCCTTGCGGCGAGCCTGGGTCCTTTTTCGACATCATCAGGGTTCCACTACATCAAGGGTGGCTTGCTTGCCCTTGCGGTCCGCCGCAACGCGCAGCAGCGTGCGGATGGAGTTCGCCACCTTGCCGCCCCTGCCGATGACGCGCCCCATATCGTCTTTGGCAACGCTCAGCTCGATGCGGACCCGATTTCCGCTGCTCTGTTTCACGGATACTTCCTCGGGG
This sequence comes from Anaerolineales bacterium, assembly GCA_023382595.1. GTDB lineage: Bacteria > Chloroflexota > Anaerolineae > Anaerolineales > Villigracilaceae > Villigracilis. The sequence goes on from JAHDWB010000002.1 coordinate 347,820, forward strand.
TGGTCCACAAGGGATTTTGCGATGTATTCGATAAGGTCTTTCATGGTTACCTTTCAAGAGACCCTGAAGGTTCGCAGAACCTTCAGGGTCTGATCGGCAAATTAATCTTTGCGGGTCTTGACCGGCGCGGCGCGCTTGACTTCCGCTTCGGCGGCTTCGGCGACCAGATTTTCCACAGCTTCGCCCTTCTTGAAGCGCTCAAAACGCTCCAGCGTGCCGGCGGATTTGAAGATCTGCTCCACAGATTCGGTCGGCAGGGCGCCGTTCTTCATCCAGTGGTAGATGCGGTCTTCCTTTAACTTGATCGTGGCGGGATTGGTGCGGGGATTGTACACACCCAGGATCTCCAAAAAGCGACCATCGCGCGGCGCTTCCTTTTCTGCTGCCACGATGCGGTACGTGGGTTGGCCCTTGAGACCAATACGACGTAAACGAATACGAACCATTTTGAAACTTACTCCTTTAGAATGTTTTACGTTCCAGACAGGCACGAAAGGGTTGTGCGGGCTGAAATCGCGGGCTGTATTGTACCAGAGAAAACAGGCATTACCCAAACAAATTCCCCAAGCCCCTGCCGCCCATTTTCTGGAATTTTTTCATCATCTTCTGCGCCTCGCGGAACTGCTTGACCAGGCGGTTCACGTCCTGCACTTCCATGCCGGAACCTGCCGCGATGCGGCGGCGGCGGGAGGCGTTCAAAAGGTCGGGATTGCGGCGCTCCTTCAACGTCATCGAGTTGATGATGGCTTCCGACTGCTTGAAGGACTTTTCCACCTCAGCGGGATCAACGCCGCGCGCGGCTTGCCCCATTTGCCCGGGCAGCATATCCAATATCTGCCCCAACGGTCCCATCTTTTTCATCTGCTTCATTTGATCGAGCCAGTCCTCCAGCGTGAAACTGCCCGACATCATCTTCTTCGCCTGCTTTTCGGCGGTCTGCTGGTCGAACATCGCCTCGGCTTTTTCGATCAAGCCGATCACATCGCCCATGCCCAGAATCCGCGACGACAAACGCGCGGGGTCATACGTTTCGAGCGCGTCGAGTTTTTCACCCGTGCCGATGAACTTGATCGGCACGCCCGTCACGGAACGAATGGAAATCGCCGCGCCGCCGCGCGAGTCGCCGTCCATTTTTGTCAGCACCAGCCCGGTCAGGTTGATGGCATCCTTGAATCCCTGCGCGATGTTCAACGCTTCCTGACCGATCATGGAATCGATGACCAGCAGGATGTCCACGGGATTAACGTTCGCGGCGATGGCTTTCAACTCGTCCATCAGTTCCGCATCCATCTGGGACCGTCCGGCTGTATCTACGATCACCAGACTGAATCCACCCTTTTCGCCTTTTTCCAATGCGCGCTTCGCGAGTTGCGGCGGCGTGATGGACGTATCCGCTTCGACCTCAACATCCAACCGTTCGCCAAGTTGCTGCAACTGCTTGACCGCGGCGGGGCGATACGGGTCTCCGGCGACAAGCAATACGCGCTCGCCCTTGGATTTCATCAAGCGCGCCAGCTTGCCTGCGGCGGTCGTCTTGCCTGCACCCTGCAAACCGACCATCATGATCGCGCGCGGTTTTGGTCCCGTCAGATTCAACGGGGCGGGCTCGCCAAGCGTGCCGATCAGCTCTTCATTGACGATCTTGATGACCTGCTGACCGGGATTGAGCGCCTTTGAAACTTCCGCGCCGACGGCACGCTCGCGCACCTTGGCAATGAAGGATTTGACCACGCTGAAATGCACGTCCGCTTCGAGCAGGGCAAGGCGTACCTCGCGCATGGCGGCATCCACGTCCGCTTCGGAGAGTTTTCCGCGTTTACGGAGTTGATCGAAGATCTGGTTGAGTCGTCCGGTGAGAGTTTCAAACATCTTTGTTTAGTCCAGTTATGGTAGATTGCTTCGCTGCGCCCGCAATGACATGGCGTAGGAACAGGCATTGTAGCGCGGAGCAGGGTATGGGTCAAGAAAGAGATCTTTGGCTGGGCATGGACGATTTCGGCAAGCCCGCGCCCGACGTTTTGCATCATTTGAGCATAGGACACGCCTTTAGAGTCGGCTTCCTTTGGTCGATTAGTCGCTTGGTCACTTGGTCGGAGTGGTCTGATTGGTCTAAATGGTCTGACTAGTCGGGTGGTCTGATTGGTCGGGGAAATGGAGTGTGCGTCAAGTCCCGTTTTTGCTTGGCTATAGCTTGGTTGCAGGATGGGTGCAGCCACAGTACAGGATGAGTGGAGCTTGATTGGAGCTCGATTGGAGCTACAGTACAGGATCAGTACAGGATGATTGGTGCTCGGTTGGAGCTTGATTGGGGCTTGATTGGTCTGAGTGGTCGCTTGGTCGCTTGGTCGGGTGGTCGCGGAAGTGATAAGAGGAAAGAAGAAAAAGGGGAAAAGTAGAAAGTGGAAAGTTTGCAGGTCGGAAGGTTGGAAAGAGAAAAGAGGTGGAAGTAGACGGTTGGCTGTGGGATGAGCGAAGGATGAGCGCGGTGGAGGTGTTTGCGGGATTTTGTGTGCTGGGTTTGCGCCCGGAAGCATATGGAACCATATGGGAGCATATAGGATGACTATAGGATGGTTATAGGATGGTTATAGGATGATCGTTCGGTCAAATTTTAACCAATCTACTACAAATAGGATGAATATTATGGTATTGATGGTCGCCGTGTTGGTATGAGTATGAATATTTCATCCGTTGACCTACCCTGTGGGCGTGTTTATAATTGATTGTGTGGCTTTAATATTTCGCCGTCCCCGCCCTGGTTGTCGAGCTTGTCGAGACACAGCGCAGGTATCCCGTGAAGATCACGCGGGCGATGTCCGCAAGGCGTTGGGTGGCTAAACATGATGAAAGCTAAACCCATTTTATTAATCTTCTTGTTGATGTTTGTCTGTTCTTGCAGTTCGAATAGCGTACTGCAAGAAAATTCTACAGTTGTCCCTCCTGTAACCAAGAAACCAACGTCAACATTACCACCAACAGTAATAAAGTTGGATGCGAGTACTCCAACCTCAGTAGAAACAAATACGCCCATTCTTTCAAGAACACCTACGTCAACAGAAACAGCAGTTGATTACAATACTTTACCGCCTTTAAGAGAACTGGTTATCAATGAAAGCGATTTTGAAGAAAAAGAATTTGATTTTAGTTTTTATCTTCAGGTTGGTTTCCAGATTGATGACCCAAACCCCGTAGATGTGACATCGGAAATAGTAAAAGATTGTGAGATTGATTGTGCAAAATTCCATTGGGGATATGGGAGACTAACTTTATCGATGCATCATTATGGAAATAGTGAGACTGCACATCGAATACTTGAAGAAAACTGGAATGAATATATTCGAGATGAATACAGGCATATAGAGTGTGACAATTTAGATAAAGGAGAAGACACACAGTGGATTGGGATACTTTTGCCCAAAAAGAGTAATGTGATATTTAAGTTGTTCGCAATTCAAGGTCCTATCCTAATCACCTTTGAATATCCATTCACAGTACTCGGAAGAGATTTAGATGCTGGAAATATATGTCTCGATATCGAGAATTTTAGTACCATACAATTGCAAAAGATCGAAAATGCCGCAAAGAGTATAAAATAGAAAGCCAGCCACCGACAAATAGGAGTGTCAAGGGTGGAAGGTCACGAAGTTGAAAAATGATCTCAATCTGAAAAACGGTTCTGAATGGAAACCATTTGGAGCTGTTTTTTTGTCTCCGGTTGCCAGATGCCCCACATACAGACAGCCCTCACCGCCCCCGCCCTTTTTCTCTCAGAGTGGGGTTGGCGCGGTCGAACGGGAAGACGGTTGCTGGCTACTCGCTCTGTCTGAGTTCTGGACATAATGCCAGAACTTCCGCCTCACTTGCCAGCCGGTATGGATGCTTTGGGTCAAGTGCAATCCGCGTCAATTCTTTGCCAAGCCCAATCTTCATCAGGTAATAGCGGGCAAATTGCTGGTGGGTCAATCCATTCCGAGCTTCTTCTTTCACCGATGAACAGCAGTGTCAACCCCAAGGGGTGAGCGCAAAAGGTCAGAAAGAGCAAGCGGCAGGGTACGGGTCAAGAAAGAGGCGGGGAACTCATCCTGCAGATTTCTTTACAATGGAGTCGAAACTCCTTATACTCGCGCGTGTTCTTGCTTTCATCCTATTTTCGACCCGCGGAGGAGTCATGGAAAACCAGGCGACGGATGTGATCGTCAACGATAAAAAAGAGATCTTTGGCTGGGCAATGTACGACTGGGCGAATTCCGCCTTCAGCACCACAGTGGGGACCGTATTTTTGGGACCGTATGTCGCGTCACTGGCGCGCGCGGCGGCGGAAGCGGCAGGAACATCAACCGTTTCGTTCTTTGGAATTCCGGTTGCTCCGGATTCATTTTTACCTTACTGCATTTCATTCTCGGTCGGCATGCAAGTGCTTTTCCTGCCCATCCTTGGCGCGATCGCAGATTATTCGCACCTGCGCAAGCGCATGATGCAGTTGTTCGCGACCATCGGCGCACTGGCGACCATCCTGCTCTTTTTGGTGACCGGGAATCTGTGGTGGCTGGGCGGCGTGTTGTACATTGTGGCGAACCTTGCCTTTGGCGCGGCGATCGTCTTCTACAATGCCTACCTGCCGGACATTGCCAGCGAGGAGGAGCGCGACCGTGTCTCGTCCTATGGCTGGGCAATGGGCTATCTGGGCGGCGGGATCTTGCTGGCGCTCAATCTGGCGTTCTTCATCTTCAGCGAAGATTTGGGCGTGCCGACCGAACTGGCGGTACGCATCAACCTCGCTTCGGCAGGTATCTGGTGGCTGGGCTTTTCCTTCCTGACGTGGTCCCGCCTGCGTTCGCGCCGCGCGGCGCGCGCTCTCCCGGCGGGCGATAATTATGCCAGCATCGGCTTCAAACAACTCCGCAAGACCTTCAGCGAGGTGAAGCACTTCCCTGAAACCTTGAAATTCCTGCTGGCATACTTCCTTTACAACGACGGCATCCAGACCGTGATCGCCGTTGCAGCGACCTTCGCCGCCGCGCCTCTGATTCAGGGCGGGCTGGAACTTGACCAGCAAACTCTGACCGCCGTCATCCTGATGATCCAGTTCGTGGCGTTCTTCGGAGCCTTGTTCTGGGGCAAGCTGGCAGGCTGGATCGGCGCAAAAGAGTCGGTCATTGTCAGCCTTGTGATCTGGTCGGGCGTGGTGATCTACGCCTACAGCGGCTTGAAAGGTGACACCGTGGTGACCGAATTCTTCATCCTCGGCGGTTTCATCGCGCTGGTGATGGGCGGTTCGCAAGCCATCAGCCGCAGTCTCTTCGCGCAGATGATCCCCAACGGCAAGGAAGCCGAGTTCTTCTCGTTCTATGAGGTTAGCGAGCGCGGCACGTCATGGATCGGTCCGCTGGTGTTCGGGCTGGCGAACCAGATATTCAACGACTTGCGCATTGCCATCCTTTCGCTGATCTTCTTCTTCATCATGGGCTTGATCTTCCTGCCGTTCGTCAATGTGAAGAAAGCCATCGCGGACGCGAAAGCGTACAAATCCGAGTAACACCTAAAGAAATGAAAACAGCGCGGACATCACCTGTCCGCGCTGTTTTTTTATTCAAGTCGTCATTGCAAGTTTTCGTCGAACAAAGCCCTGAAGGTCTCCGCTGAAACGAAGCCGATCAGCTTTTTGATCAAATTCCCGTCCGCGTCCAGCAGATAGAATTCGGGTTGATAACTGAACCCCAACTGGCGTTGGAAAGCTTGCGTGCCGGGATCGTCGGCATCGAGATAGGTGAATTTGACCCTGCCCCAGTACTCCACTTCGAGTCCATGAACCATGGACGCCATCGAGCGGCAGGTACTTCAGGTGAAGCGGAAGAATTCCACCAATTGCAGTTGACCGGAAGCCAGGTTGACCGTGGACGGGTCGGTGGCGTGCAGGTCAGGTCCGCGGGAGGTGGGGACAGCTTGCGCATCCACGAACTGGGTCGGCGGGGCGGCGGTCGCTTCGGGCGCGGATACATCCGTCGGCGCGGCGGTATCGGGGATGGATTCCGCTGCCGGCGGGGCGGGAGGGGCGGTCACAGCCGGGGCGCAGGAAACTGCCAGTAGAACAGCGACCAGGCTCATCGTCAGGAAAACGAGGCGGGGTTTCATCATGATCTCTCCTTTGGTTGGTTAAATGATACCTTGCATCCGTCAGTTCTTACACCAAATTCAGCGCACTCTTAAGCGGTTCTCACTTCTTTGACGCGCGTTCCATCCTACGCTATACTTGTTTTAAAGATCAACATACAACCAACATCAAAAGGAGAATTCCTATGGCAGATTTCAAACTTACGTACGCGACCATGTTCAACCCGCCCGATGAATTACACACCGGTTTTGACAAGGCGGTGGCGGCATTAAAGCAGAATATGGGCAGGGAATATGGCATGTACATCGACGGCAAGGAAGTGCTTGCCGATGAAAAACTGGAAGACCGTTCACCCGTCAACACAGACTGGGTATTGGCGAAAATGCAGAAAGGCAACGCATCCCATGCCGAGCAGGCGATGACGGCGGCGCGTAAGGCGTTCCCGATGTGGAGCCACACACCGTGGCAGAAGCGCGTGGAACTGCTGCGCAAAGCCGCGTCGTTGATCGAGCAGCGCATTTTTGATCTGGGCGCGGCGATGGCGCTGGAGGTCGGCAAGAACCGCATGGAGTCATTGGGCGACGTGCAGGAAACCGCCGACCTTATTTATTACTCGTGCTACCAGATGGAAAAGAACGACGGCTATATCGTCGAGATGGGCAAAGACCCGTTGGTTGGCTATGAAGCGCGGAATGTTTCAGTGCTTCGTCCATACGGCGTGTGGCTGATCGTTTCGCCGTTCAACTTCCCGCACGCGCTGACGGGCGGTCCGATGGGCGCGGCACTGGCAACGGGCAACACGATAGTCGTGAAGCCCGCCACCGATACCGCATGGATCGTGCGCCTGCTGATCGATTGCTTCCGCGATGCGGGCTTGCCCGACGGCGTGGTGAACTTCGTCACGGGTCCCGGCTCCACGCTTGGGCAGGCGCTGGTAGACAGCCCCGAAGTGGACGGCGTAACCTTCACCGGTTCGTTCGACGTCGGCATGAAGATGTTCCAGGACTTCGGCAAGCGCAACTATGTGCGCCCGATCATTTTGGAACTGGGCGGAAAGAATCCCGCCATCGTTTCCAAGAATGCGGACTTGGACCGCGCCACCATTGGCATCGTCCGCTCGGCGTTCGGTCTGCAGGGACAGAAATGCTCCGCCGCTTCGCGCGTACTCGTGGAGGAATCTGTCTACGATGAAATGGTCAGCCGTTTGAAGGAAGCCGCCGAGAAGCTGGTCATCGGCGACCCGACCGAGAAAGCCACTTACAACGGACCGGTCATCAACAAGTCATCCTATAATGATTTCAAGAACTTCTGCGAAGAGATCAACCAGGGCGGCGGCAAGTTTCTCGTGGGCGGCAATGTGAAGAGCGGCGGTATGTTCGACAAGGGCTATTTCTGTGAAAGCACCTTTGTCATCGACCTGCCCTTCTCGCACCGCTTATGGAAGCACGAAATGTTCCTGCCCATCACCACCATCGGCAAGGTCAAGAACCTCGATGAAGCCATGCGTATCGCCAACGACGTGAACTACGGTCTGACCGCGGGCTTCTACGGCTCACAGGAAGAGACCGAATGGTTCTTTGACCATATCGAAGCCGGTGTGACGTATGCCAACCGTCCGCAGGGCGCGACGACCGGCGCGTGGCCCGGCTTCCAGCCCTTTGGCGGATGGAAAGGCTCCGGCTCCAGCGGCAAGAATGCTGGCGGTCATTACTACCTGCCGTTGTACATGCACGAGCAGATCCGCACGCTCATCAAGTAAGCTCAAATGTCCGCAAGCCCCTTTCTTTTTGAAGGAAGGGGCTTTTCTTTGCAGAAGTCAAAAAACAAGGCTTTGGTAAAATACGGGTATGGAAGACGATCCTTTTATTGTCCGTGTGGGAACTTTTTTTCTGGTCATCGGCGCCGGCGTGCTGGTCATTTTCATCGCGTCCGATTTCGCCAACGAAGTGGATTTCGACTATCTCTTCATCGCCATGCTGCTGATCGGTATCGGCTGGATGATGCGCAGCAAGAAAGCCCCGCCGCCGCCCGCAGACCGGTTTACGTGGATCAGGGGCGTGATGGGAAAAAATAAAAAAGGAGGAGGCAGGGTAAAGAATACCCCGCCCCCAAATGAAAACGAAGAAGAAGCATAATATGCCCAAATTGATTTCACTCAAAAAAGCGATCTCCGAATTTGTGAATGACGGCGATGTGGTCTATGCCGCCGGTTTCACGCACCTCATCCCCTTTGCGGCGGGACATGAGATCATCCGTCAGGGAAAGAAAAATCTCACGCTGGCGCGCGCCACGCCCGACCTGATCTACGACCAGATGGTGGCGGCGGGATGTGCGAAGAAGGTCATCTTCTCGTACATGGGGAATCCCGGCGTCGGCTCACTGCGCATCGTCCGTGCCGCGATCGAAAAGGGCGAATTGGAATGGGAGGAATATTCGCACTTTGGCATGATCACCCGCCTGCAGGCAGGCGCAGCGGGACTGCCCTTCCTGCCCATGAACCAGACCGGCGCAACCGACCTCGAAGGTGCCAACCCGAACATCAAGCGCATCCCTGACCCGTTCGGCGGCAAGGATGTCATCGTCGTGCCGGCACTCAACCCGGATGTCGCCATCGTGCATGTGCAGCGCGCGGACAAGCACGGCAATGCCCACTTGTGGGGCATCATCGGCGAACAAAAGGAAGCCGCGTTTGCCGCGAAGAAAGTCATCCTGACGGCAGAAGAAATTGTGGACGAATCAGTCATCCGGTCCGACCCGAACCGCACGATGATCCCCGGCATCGTCGTCAGCGCCGTGTGTCATGTTCCGTTCGCGAGTCATCCATCCTATTCACAGGGATATTACGACCGCGACAACGAGTTCTATCTCGCATGGGACAAGATCAGCGAATCAAAAGAAAGCGTGCAGACGTATCTCGATGAATGGGTGTACGGCGTGAAAGACCGGAATGCCTACTGGAAAAAACTCGGCGAGAAAACACACAAGCGCCTGAAGGTGAAAGCGCGGTACAGCGAAAAGATCAATTACGGACAATATTAATATCGATGAATATTCCGCACTTCGATCTTGGCGGAGACGGCGCGCCGCTGCACTTCCTGCACGCCAACGGCTATCCGCCCGAATGTTACCAGCCGCTGTTCGCACATTTACAAAATCGATATCGTGTCTTTGGGATGAAACTCCGCCCGTTGTGGGAAGGTCAGAACAAGGATGATTTTCAAGACTGGCATCCCTACTCGGATGATCTGCTGCGCTTCTTGTCGGACCGTGGAGCTGATCCCGTTATCGGAGTTGGTCATTCCATCGGCGGGATCGTCACCCTGCGCGCGGCATTGCGTAACCCGGAAAAATTTCGCGCCCTGATCCTGCTCGACCCGGTCTTCTTCGTCCCACCGTTTTTGGTCGGCTGGAATTTCATCCGCGCCATCGGGCTGGGCGAAAAGACGCATCCGCTCATCCCCGCCGCCAGGAAGAGACGCCGCGAATTTGATAATCTTGATGTTTTGTTCCGCAGTTATCGAAGCAAGCCGATCTTTCGATACTTGAACGATGACAGTTTGAAAGCGTACATTGCAGGCATCACCAAGCCCAAAGCGGACGGCGGTTATGAGCTGGCATATACTCCCGAATGGGAAACGCACATCTACCTGACAGGTCTGCGCGATTTCGATCTCTGGCGCGGACTTCCGAATCTCGATGTGCCCACGCTCATCATCCGCGGCGCCGAAACGGACACATTCCTGCCGAATGCGGAACGGCTTGTAAAAAAGAAGAACCCGCACATACGAGTGGACACCATGCAAAATGCCACACACATCCTGCCGCTGGAATATCCGCGGGAAGTGGCGGAACTCATCAACGATTTCGTTCAGAAAATAAAACAAGACCCTAAAGGTCTTGAAGACCTTTAGGGTCTGAGAGGATAACCATGCCCGAACTCAAATATTCTTCCGCCGAATTGATGATCATCAACGCCGCACGCCTTTTGCGTGACGGCGATACGGTCTTCGTCGGCGTCGGTCAGCCCAACCTCGCCTGCAACCTTGCCAAACGGACGCACGCTCCCAACCTCGTGATGATCTACGAAGCGGGCGTCATCGGCGCAGAACCCGCCCGCCTGCCGCTCTCCATCGGCGACCCCACCCTCGTCAGCGGCGCGCTTTCGGTGGTCAGCATGTACGATATCTTCGCCAACTATCTCCAACGCGGCAACGTGGATGTGGGCTTCATGGGCGGCGCGCAGATCGACAAATATGGCAATATCAACGCCACCGTCATCGGTGACTACGCGCAACCTAAGGTCCGTCTGCCCGGTTCGGGCGGCTCGCAGGAAATTGCCGCGTGGGCAAACCGTTGTTACATCATGACGCCCCACCAGAAACGCCGCTTCCCGGAAAAAGTGGAATTCATGACCTCCGCCGGGTTTATCGGAGGAAAGGATGACCGCAAAGATGCCGGTCTGCGCGGCGGCGGGATGCTCGCTGTCGTCACCGACATTGGCATGCTCGAACCCGATGAGACCGGCGAAATGATACTGACCGCCTTGCATCCTGGAAAAAGCGCCGAAGACGCCAAAGCCAACACCGGCTGGGATCTGAAAGTCTCGGCGCAATTGAAAACGACCGAACCGGTCACCAAAAAAGAACTGAGAATCCTGCGTGAAGAACTCGACCCGACCGGCATTTATCTCAAAGGCGCGGCATAGCGCAAAAATCACACCAAACTACCATTTACGCGCCTCGGGAAAAGGGATATATCTGTATTCATGAGAACCTTTCCCGTTCGCCACATCCTGTTCGACCTGGGCGGAACGCTCATGCACGCCCACGGCGATTGGGAGCCGATCCACGAGCGCGCAGATCAGGCGCTGGTCGATTCGCTGCGCACACACGATATTCACATCGAGCCGCGGCATTTCCGCGCACGCCTGCACCAATACTACGAACAACGCGAAAAGGATTTTCAGGAAACCACCTATCATTTCGTCCTGCGCGAACTGCTCACAGAGTTGGGTCATGCCGAGGTCGCAGAACCAGTCCTCAGGTCCGCGTTGGATGCGATGTACTCCGTCACCCAAAGCAACTGGCAGCTTGAAGCGGATGCGGTCGAGACTCTCAAGACCTTGAAATCCAATCAATATCGGCTTGGTATTTTTTCCAACGCGGGCGATGACAAGGACGTTCAGCAGCTCATTGAAAACTTCGGCATCCGCGATCACTTCGATTTCGTGCTGACATCCGCCGCGTGCTTCTACCGCAAGCCGCATGAACGCGCGTTCGAGATCTCGCTCGCGCAGTGGAACATCACGCCGCAGGAAGCCGCGATGGTCGGTGACAGCCTTGAAGCAGATATCATCGGGGCGAAGCAGGTCGGGATGACCGCGATCTGGATCACGCGCCGCGCCCAATTCACACGCGAGGACATGCAGCGCATCAAACCGGACTTCAGCCTGCGAAAACTCTCGGAGCTTTCTCCCACCCTCGATATGCTCTCCCTATCCCGCCGCTGAGCGCGTTCGCAGTACAATCCTCGTCCATGCCCCAAAACCGAATCCTTCCATATGCCGCGCTTGCACTTGGCATCACGGCGCTCAGCCTTTCCGCCATGTTCGTACGCTGGGCGGACGCACCCGGCGCCATGACAGGCTTCTATCGTCTGCTCATTTCCACGATTTTGATGTTCCCCTTGTTCGTCAGGCAGCAAACCCGCCGCGAAAAAATCGATCGGAAATTCCTGCTCTTCCCGATCATCGGCGGCGTGTTCACGGCTTTGGATTTCACGCTCTGGAACACATCCGTGCAGTACACAACGGCGGCGAATGCGACCCTGCTTGGAAATACGTCCCCGTTATGGGTTGCGCTGATCGCCCTGTTCCTGTTCCGCGAAAAACTGCGCAGAAGTTTCTGGATCGGTCTGGCGCTGGCATTGACCGGCGCAATGCTGGTCGTGGGCAGTAATTTTCTGCAAAACCCCACGCTTGGCTTCGGCGACCTGCTGGCAAGCACCGCGGCGATCTTTTACGCGCTCTACCAGCTCACCACCCAGCGCGGACGCAAACACATCGATCCGTTCCGCTACACATGGCTGGTGGGAGTCAGCGCCACAGTTTGTATGTTCGTCATCAATTTCGTATGGGGAAACTCCTTCACAGGGTACTCCGCGCAGACCTGGCTTGTATTCCTCGCCACCGCCGTCATCTCGCAAATGATTGGCTATCTCTCCATCTCCTATGCGTTGGGGCATCTGCCGGCATCCGTTGTCGCGCCGACATTGATCGGTCAGCCGATTCTGACCGCCATCCTTGCCATTCCCCTGCTCGGTGAGATTCCCGCGCCGGTCCAATGGCTGGGCGGAGCGGTGGCGCTGGCGGGAATTTATATCGTCAACCAGTCACATGTTAACTTGACGAAGGAAACGCCGAACGCATAAAAAATCAGATAAAATCAGGTAAGATTGTCAGGTACAATGCCCCTGGCATGTATCGCAAATCGCTGGAGGGTTACATCAAAACAAGAGGAGAGATACCAATGGAAATCAAAGTTACCACCGAATTTGGGAATATCCCGGTCACAGTCGTACATGTGGATGGAAATATCGACTCTTCAACCTATCAGGCTTTTCAAGATAAAGTGACGGGTCTGATCAACGACGGCGCACAGGATGTTCTCGTGGACCTCAGCCACACGCCCCTTGTCAGCAGTGCGGGACTGCGCGCCATTCATGAGATATTCAACCAACTCCGCGCGGCTAACAATGAGATCGACGATGAAGCGATGCGCCAGGGCATCAGCGCGGGAACGTACAAATCAAAGCACCTGAAACTGCTCAACCTTTCCCCTGCCACGAAAGTCGCATTCGAAACCGCCGGGTTCGACATGTACATCGAGACCTTCACCGACCTGTCAACCGCCGTCGCTTCCTTCTAGCCAAACAAAATTGCAGTTCATAAACCAGACGCGCTTTCGCGCGTCTGGCCGATTTCGCCGAAACCTGCATGGTAGAATCACTGCATGCCCGATCTCTTCGACCACGCCATGCAGGAACGTATGAAAAGCGAAGCACCGCTCGCGGCACGAATGCGTCCGCGCACACTGGATGAATACATCGGTCAGGAGCATATCGTCGGGGAAGGCAAACTCCTGCGCCGCGCCATCGAAGCCGACCGGCTTTTCTCCTCCATCATTTTGTGGGGACCGCCCGGCACAGGCAAGACCACGCTCGCGCAGGTCATCGCAAACACCACCAAAAGTCATTTCGTTACCATCTCTGCCATCCTGGCGGGCAAAGCCGACCTGCGGATCGTCATTGACGAAGCGCTCGAACGCCGCCGCCTGCATAACGAAAGAACGATCCTGTTCGTGGATGAAGTCCACCGCTGGAACAAGGCACAGCAGGATGCGCTCCTGCCCCACGTCGAAAACGGCACGTTCACGCTCATCGGCGCGACCACTGAAAACCCATATTTCGAAGTCATCAAGGCGCTGATCTCGCGCTCGCGCGTTTTCCAACTGCGGAATTTGAACCAGGCGGAGACAGGCACCCTGTTGGATCGCGCTCTCGCGGACAAGGAACGCGGTTACGGGAACAAGCGCATCAAACTGGACCTCGATGCCAGATCCCACTTAATTGAAGTTTCCTCCGGCGATGCCCGCAATGCCCTCAACGCCCTAGAACTGGCGGTCGAATCCACCGCACCCGACAACGACGGCGTCATCCACATCACGTTGGATGTGGCGCAAGAGTCCATTCAACGCCGCGCCGTCTTATACGACAAAGATGGCGACGCACATTACGACACCATCTCCGCTTTCATCAAATCCGTGCGCGGAAGCGACCCCGACGCCGCGTTATATTGGCTTGCAAAAATGATCTACGCCGGTGAAGACCCGAAGTTTATCATTCGCCGTCTCATTATTCTGGCTGGTGAGGATATCGGTCTGGCGGACCCGATGGGATTGGTCGTGGCGTCATCCGCCGCGCAGGCATTTGACTATATCGGTCTGCCCGAGGGCATCTACCCCATCGTCGAAGCGACGTTGTATCTCGCTACTGCGCCTAAATCAAACACTACAAGTGCGTATTTCAAAGCGATGAAGAAGATCGAGGAAGAGGGACAGGTCTCCGTGCCGCGTCACTTGATGGACGGCAACCGCGACGCCGCCGCAATGGGGCACGGCAAAGATTATGTCTACCCGCATGAGTTCGAGGGGCATTTCACGCCTCAACAGTATTTACCAAAGCGCCTGCTCGGCACGTACTTTTACTCCCCATCGCAGGAGGGATATGAGGCGCAGGTCACTGCGCGGCTTGACATGTGGAGAGATGCACAGCGCAAGGCATTGGGGATCACGGAAATTAAACAAATCCCTGACATGAGCGAAGAACAAATCCAAGAGATGAAGAGGAAGATCAAATAATGCCTTTATTATTGTTGATCCGACACGGCGAGAATGATTACGTAAAAACAGGGAAAATGGCGGGACGAATTCCCGGCGTGCACCTGAATGAAAGGGGACAAAAGCAGGCACAGGCGTTGGGTGAGGCGCTGCGCAGCATCCCGCTCAAGGCGGTATATGCAAGTCCGCTGGAGCGGGCGATGGAAACCGCGGCTCCGATCGCCGAGTCTCACAAATTGACCATTCATCAGGAGCCCGACTTGATGGATACGCATGTTGGGAAGTGGCAGGGCAGATCATGGAAGGTGCTGCGGCTGATGAAGGCGTGGAAGATCGTGCAGGAAGCGCCGTCGCGGTTCCGTTTTCCCGAAGGCGAATCGTTCCCTGAAACGCAATTGCGAATCGTGAATGTGCTGGAGCGGATCGTGCGGAAACACAACAAACCAAAGGACGTTGTGGCGGTCGTCTTCCATGCCGACCCGATCAAGCTGGCAGTGGCGCATTTTCTCGGCATGCCGCTCGATCAATTCCAGCGGCTGGGATGTGACACCGGCTCGCTCACCGCACTGCATGTCAATGAGATGGGCGCGCATTTGATGAAACTGAACCAGCGTCCGCCGTTCGATTTCCTGCCGGCGAAAAAATAATGGCAAAACTGAAACTCGACCTGCATGAGATCTACAACCGCGGAGACAAGATCGATGCGGAATTGAACCGCATTGTAGAGGAAGCCATTGACCGAAAGATCGCGCTGGTGGAGATCATTCCCGGCAAAGGCAGCGGACAGCTCAAGAAAAAAGTTTTGCGTTTTTTAAATCAAGGGCACATCAAAAAGTTGTATCACCGCGTGGAGAAGGACGACAAAAACTTCGGGCGGATATTCATTCATTTCAGGTTCTAAATATGAAAATACTCGAAACGAATAGACTACTTCTCCGCCATCTCATCATGGATGACCTGGACGAACTCTTTGCTTTGTACAGCGACCCCGAAATCCGGAAATATTTCCCTGAAGGCGTCCTGAATTACGAAGAAACAAAAGAAGAGCTCGAATGGCACATGAACGGGCATCCCCGCCATCCCGAACTGGGGTTGTGGGCGACCATCCATAAGGAAACGGGAAAATTCATCGGACGCTGCGGACTGCTGCCATGGACGCTTGATGGGCAGGATGAAGTGGAGATCGCTTATTTGCTCGATAAGGCATATTGGAAACAAGGGCTCGCGACAGAAGCCGCGCAAGGCATCCTTCAATACGGGTTTGAACAACTAAATCTATCCCGCCTGATCTGTATGATCGATCCCGAGAATATCGCATCCCAGCGGGTTGCCGAAAGAATTGGAATGACCTTCGAGAAAAAGGTGGACGGATATGAAGGGGATAACATTCCTTTTTATATCTATTCCATCGCCCGCAAGGAGTGACAGAAATGAAAGCCATTTACCAGAAAACAAAGACTGTCGACCAGACCGACGACTACCACGGCACATCCGTCGCCGACCCCTACCGCTGGCTGGAGGATGTCGATTCGCCCGAAACGCACGAATGGATCCGCGCGCAAAATGAACTTACTTTCTCCTACCTTGAGAAAATCCCTGTACGCGACCAAATCAACAAACGCCTGACCGAACTGTGGGATTTCGCAAAAGCATGGGCGCCCTACAAATACGGAAACATCTATTTCCAGGAACGCAACAGCGGACTGCAAAACCAGAACGTCCTGTACGTCAGTGAAAGCCTCAGCGCAGAACCCCGCATCCTGCTCGACCCGAACAGCCTCTCGGAAGATGGAACCGTCGCACTCACATCCTTCTCGATCAGCAAGGATGGCAAATGGCTCGCCCACGCTACATCCGCCAGCGGATCGGACTGGCTGACATGGCGTGTCCGTAGTGTGAAAACGGGCAAAGACCTGGACGAGAAGATCGAATGGAGTAAATTCAGTGGCGCCGCATGGCTGGGTGATAGCTCCGGATTCTTTTACTCCCGCTATGATGCGCCAGACGAAGGCGGTGAGTATCAAAGCACGAATTACAATCAGAAAGTTTTCCTGCATAAACTGAACACGCCGCAATCACAGGACGAACTGATCTATGAACGCCCAGACCAAAAGGAATGGGGTTTTCAATCAGATGTCAGCGCCGATGGACGTTATCTCACGCTCATCGTCGGTCAGGGCACGGATGTCCGCAACCGCTTCTTCTACCGCGACCTGCAGGGTGAAAACAAATTCATCGAACTCATCCCCGACCTTGAAGCCACATACGAATTCGTCGGCAATGACGGTACCCGCTTTTACTTCTTCACCAATCTCGACGCCCCGCGCGGCCGCCTGATCGCCGTGGATATTACAAAGCCCGACAAGGCAAACTGGCAGACCATCCTTTCAGAAAGCAAGGCGGTGCTTGAAGGTGTGAAAATGGTCAATGACCAGTTCGCCGCGCTTTACAACGAAGACGCGCATCACATCATCCGCCTGTTCAAACTCGACGGCTCACCCGATGGGGAGATTCCTTTCCCTGTGCTTGGATCCATCGTACAGATCAACGACCTTGGACTCCGCGCTTCACGCTCGGACGATGAGTTGTTCTACACGTTCCAATCCTTTCTCCACCCGACAACGGTGTACCGCTACGACTTCAAGACTCGCACCGCAAACGCCGTCAATTCGCCCGAACTCGACTTCGATCCTTCCATTTATGAGACGCGCCAGGTCTTCGTCCCCAGTAAAGACGGAACGAAAGTTCCCATGTACCTGACCCACAAAAAAGGACTCAAACTCGACGGGCAAAACCCGACCTTGCTGTACGGCTACGGCGGATTCAACATCTCAGTAATGCCGATGTTCGCAGTCAGCCGCTTGATCTGGCTGGAACTGGGCGGCGTGTACGCATCCGCCAATATGCGCGGCGGCGCGGAATACGGCGAAGAATGGCATCAGGGCGGCATGTTGAAAAACAAACAAAATGTATTCGACGATTTCATTGCCTGTGCCGAGTGGCTGATCGCCGAAAGAATCACATCCACGCCCAAACTCGCCATCGAAGGGCGTTCGAACGGCGGTTTGCTGGTCGGCGCCTGCATGACCCAGCGTCCCGACCTGTTTGGCGCGTGTCTGCCCATCGTCGGCGTGATGGACATGCTGCGCTTCCATAAATTCACCATCGGCTGGGCATGGGTCAGCGATTACGGCTCGCCCGACGACCCCGAGCAATTCAAGACGCTATATGCCTATTCCCCATATCACAACCTGAAACTGGGCACGAACTATCCCGCCACCCTCGTCCTCACCGGTGACCATGACGACCGCGTGGTGCCCGGTCACTCGTTCAAATTTGCGGCGCGCCTGCAAGAATGCCAGAGCGGGGATGCGCCAACGCTCATCCGCATCCAGACCAAGGCGGGGCACGGATTCGGTAAACCGACCAGGATCATGATCGACGAACTTGCGGACATTTACGCCTTTCTGGTGACCGCACTGGACATGCAAATCGAACTTTAAGCATAGTGTCTTCCTTCAAAGAACGCCGGCGCAATGAACGCTGGCGTTCTTTTATTGCTGATTTCCCCAAATATTTACCCTGATTTTCATCCTTTTAGTCCATGATATAATCGCCCATCATATATTTTGAATTTATAAGACAATCTCCGATCATTCGATGACCAAACAAACCATAGCAAGATATGAGATAAAATCCGAGATCGGCAAGGGCGGAATGGCTTCGGTCTATCTTGCGTACGACCCGAATTTTCGCCGTAATGTAGCCATCAAATTAATTTCCATAAATCTTCAAGAAAATCCCGTGTTTCGCGAGCGTTTCGAGCGTGAAGCGCACCTGATCGCACAGATCGAACACCCCGCCATCGTCCCCGTCTATGATTTCGGCGAACAAAACGACCAGCTTTATCTGGTCATGCGGCACATGGCGGGAGGCACTCTCACCGGCAAGGTAAAAGAAGGGAAATCGACCCTCGAGTACGCGGTCAGGATCATGTCACAGATTGCTCCGGCGCTGGACGCCGTGCATGCTCAAGGCGTTGTCCATCGCGACCTGAAGCCGGGAAACATCCTGCTGGATGGGTTCGGCAATCCAGCCATTTCCGATTTCGGGATCGCCCACCTTACCGCATCCACCACCGACCTGACCGGCAGCGCCATCATCGGGACGCCGTCGTATATGAGTCCGGAGCAGGTGCGCAGCGATCCGAATCTGGATGGACGCAGCGACGTCTATGCGTTGGGCGTGATCCTGTTCGAGATGCTTGCCGGGCGGGGTCCCTTCCAGGCGGAAACACCATTGAGCGTGGCGCTGAAACACCTGACCGATTCAATTCCTCCCATCCACTCCTTCCGCCCGGATCTGCCAATGGAGCTTGAAGCGGTACTGAATAAAGCCATGGCAAAAGACCCGGAGATGCGTTATGCAACCGCATCCGAACTGGTGTTCGAACTGCAGGAAGTGTTTGACAACTACAAGGCGGGCAAAACCACCGCGCCAAACAAAGGGACGACCCCTTCCAGCGACGATGATGCCACCGAAATTGATACTGGTGACGATTCATCACTGCTGGCGGCGTACCCGCCCGCTTCGCCTCGATCTAACCCGCAAATTGCCTCTGATCCATCAGCATCTTCATCCCCTTCACATTTAAAAACGCCTCAACCAAAACGGTCTCGCATTGGATTTCCACAGATCATTTTCGGCGCAGTCATCGGATTGATCACACTCTTCATTTGCGGCTCCGCCGGCTTGCTCGGAACCTGGTTCCAATTTGTCAGACCAAACTTCTCCGCAAGTCAGGAGGCGACCGCCATTCCAACTGCCGCCGAGACAGTAGAAACCATCCTGTTCACAGACGATTTCTCCGACCCGGCAAGCGGCTGGCCCATTCTGCAGAACGATCAGGGACGTTACAGCTATCAACAGGATGGATATCACATCGCGGTTGACCAAATGGATGCGATCATCTGGGCGAAGACCAGCAGGAGCGATGGCAATGTCAGCCTGTACGTGGATGCCAGACCGGTCAATGACTCAAACGGATATTACGGTCTGCTTTGCCGAATCCAGGATGACCGCAATTTTTATTATTTTCTGGTACAGTCCAACGGGAGCTACACCATGGGGAAATACAAGGATTCCGAGTTCCAATCCTTCTTCACAGATGGATGGCGGCAAAGTAACGCCATTCAACAGGGTGCCCAAACCAACCGCCTGAAAGCGGACTGCATGGGAAACACATTGCGGTTATATGTGAACGGCACACTGCTCGCTGAGGCAACCGACAACGAATTTAGTTCAGGTCTCAGCGGAATCGTCGCTGCATCGCTGGACGTCCAAAGTTTTGAAGTGATATTCAACAATTTTCTGATCACGGCTCCAAGCCAGTGATTGCAGTCTACAGGATTACACCATGACCGATTTTGGTAAATTGATCCTCAGCAAAGCGGATGGTCTCCATCAGGAGTTCATTCTCAACAAACCGCTTGTGACGCTGGGAAGGGCGACAACCAACGACATCGTGCTCATTCAGGGACGTGTCTCGCGCACCCATGCGCAGATCCAGTGTTCGCAGGAAGGCATCACGCTGACCGACCTGAATTCCGTTAACGGCGTGTGGATCAACGGGCAGAAAGTACGGGAAACCGAACTTCGACCCGGCGACAAGATCGGCATCAGCGATTGTATTCTTCAGTACCTCCCCCCGGCAGATGACGCCCGCGAAGAAGCGACCTTGATCAACTCGGAAAAAGAACTAGAGATT
This sequence comes from Anaerolineales bacterium, assembly GCA_023382595.1. Taxonomy (GTDB): domain Bacteria; phylum Chloroflexota; class Anaerolineae; order Anaerolineales; family Villigracilaceae; genus Villigracilis. Next base: position 368,095 of record JAHDWB010000002.1, read on the forward strand.
ACTCTCGCCCAAATGACCGTGCCGATCTCATTGAACGAGACATCCCTGCCGCGGCTGGTCGTCCATGCCCCAGACCGAACCTGGGAAGTTCCATTGACCGGTGATGAATGGACGATCGGCAGGGCGTCCAGCAACAATCTGGCGCTGGATTACTTGAAAACATCGCGCAGCCATGCCCGCCTCGAGCGAAAAGGCAGCGACTTTATTTTGCGCGACCTTCAAAGCACGAACGGTACATATATTCATGACGAACGCATTGAACAGCGCGCGCTAAAAAACGGCGACACCTTCCGAATTGGTCCGACCCGCATTGTGTTCAAAAGCGGTTTTGCACAGGAGGAAATGACCGTCGTCGGCGGTCTCGACCTTCACCGGCAATCCGGATTGAAACCTGTCATCTTCGTACCCGGGACAATGGGCTCCCAACTCTTTCTTGGCAGTGAAAGGGTCTGGCCTAATTTAAACTTTCTCCTCAAACATCCGGATGTGTTCCGATACACGGAAGATACCAAACTGAAACCAAAGGGGATCCTGAATGAAATGGTCATTGTCCCCAATCTGGTTTCCATCGATCAGTACAATCTGCTCGGTGATTATCTGGTCGAAGAATTGGGATATGAGCGCGGCAATAATTTCATGGAGTTTGCCTACGATTGGAGGCAGGATGTCCGCCGGTCAGCCCGCGACCTTGCCATGTTCATCGACGGGTGGAACGTCAAAGGTCCGATCACCATCATTGCGCACAGCCTGGGCACGCTGGTCAGTCGTTATTATGTAGAAAAACTCGGCGGAAAGAACAAAGTGGACCGGCTCATGCTGATGGGCGGACCTCACCAGGGCGTGCCGAAGATCGCCGCCAACCTCCTGACCGGCGTGGATTTGCTGCCATTCGGAATTATGGGAAAACGCCTGACCGAGATCATCGAAACCTTCCCAACCTGCTACCAGATCCTGCCGCTCTATCCCTGCGGCATCGACCAGAACGGCAATCCATTTCATTTCTTTGAGGACGAAAGTTGGGTAAAGGAACCCTATCGCCCCCTGCTCCGCATGGCGCGTGAATTCCGCCGCGAGCTTGGCACAACCTCCAGTGTCCCAACTTTGTCCATCTTCGGATATGGTTTAAAGACCGCATCACAGATGAAGATCCAGCGCGCTTCTGATGGGACATTCCAAAAGGTCCTGATCGACGCGGCTCCGAACGGCGACAGTTCCGTCCCGGAAAATAGTGCGATCCTTCCAAAAACAGAAATCCATCCCGTCAAGCAATATCACGGGACGCTCTTCAATGACAATGACGTCAAGATGCGCTTGAAGCTCGAACTATCGCGCAGTTAAGTCTGTTTCCACAACTTCGCCAACTCGTTCAACGACCTGTAATACGGCTCGATGCTGGGGATGAAATGCGCCTCGTTCTTCGCGTGTGGTCCAATCCCAGACTGTCCCCACACGACCGCCTGCCCACCCGGAGCGAATCGCGCGCTTGTGCCGGGTAACTTCCTCCCGATTCTCGCTTCGACACCACCCGACGCCTGTTTGACCGCTTCGGTGAGCGCTTTCAAGGCTGGATTGTTCGGGTCGCACGCCACGCCGTTTTCCATCACAGGGAATGTCACTTCCAATTCATTGGCACGACAATATGCTTCCACCTCATCCTTCAATTTGAAAATATCGTCTTGCGGAATGGAACGAATTTCCACACCGAGAATCCCCTCCCCGGCAGTGACATTATAAATACCCGGCGTGCCCACATTGATGAACGGAAATTTTGCCTGCGATTGCCAGCCATCGGATGATCGCAACGTGAGATGTTTGACAAATATCTCACCCAACGCCGAGCGCGCGGTAATGAGCTTTTCGCTCAAATCTCCCGTTCCCGCCACCCCGCTGTGACCTTTCGTCCCGCGCGCGATCACATCAAAGCGCATCACACCGCGATTCTCAACACAGATCTCGCCGAAGAGTTCGTCGCCTTTTTCGCCCGTACGTTCACCTGCAATGAATAACGATGGGGTTAAATTCAATTCGTTCAGGACATGCGGCGTGCCCCACGCCTCGGCTTCGCCGTTCTCTTCGTTGCCAACAAGTAGCAAGGCGATATTTGGATATGGACTTTGGGAACTGGAAGAACCTGATTTTCCTACACGCAAAGCATCTCTCATCCAAACAAGGTAGGTTGCCACGACGGTTTTCATATCCGCCGCGCCGCGCCCCCACAGGTAATCACCCTCAATACGTGGGCTGAACTGAGAGTCGTCGGGTTCGGGTTCGACAACATCAAAATGCCCGGTCAACAGGATTGGATCTTTCTTCGACGCGCCGGGAAATGTGGCGTACACGGCTGGATATTTACCATCGAAGAATCTGGTTTCGAGACCGGCGTTGCGGAGGTAATCGTCAATTAACGAAGCGGCGCGATGAACTTCTTCGAGGCGCTCATTGGGAGATGCCGTCACGCTTGGAATGCGGATCAATTGTCCGGCAAGGTCAAGGATCTCGGCGGTTTTGTCAGGATACGAAACTTCAACCAGCGCCTGCGCCTGCGAACGGAATCGGATCGGCGCAGTGGGGATCTGCCGCACAATATCGCGCGAACGCTGGATATATTCGGCGATCCGTGATGCGTCCGCGCCAAGCATGCCACACTCCGACACGATCCGTTCCACATCCGCTTTGACCTGTGCTTCGCGTTCAAAGTGCAATTCTTTCAAGACCTCCAACGGCACCACATTGTCGCCCCCCAACTCGCCCTGCAGACGCGCCCGGAATTTCTCCGCCGCATTGCGCCCGCCTGCGGACATTTCCACCAGCGGCTGGAGATCATCCCATAAATTCAATGCCTCTGCCAGCGGCTTGACCTGATCCAGAGTCCATTTGAGAAAATCCCGCATGTTGATCGGCTTGCCGGTCAACGGGTTTTCGATCTCGGCGCGCATGCTGAATTTCGCGGCGAGATTTTCATTGGCGCGGGCGCGGACAATATCTTCACGGTCATAGCGGAAGGAACGGGCGAATTGCGGATCGGAATAGATGCGCAAAAGCAGGAGATGCTTGAGGGTCAGGTTGGCAATGTCAAGGTCAAGGCTGTGACTGCCGTCATCGACGCGGACTTCGACGCGCCCCATCGGCAGGTTGATGCGCGCCATCAGGTTCTGCTTTTCGATCTGCAGCGCCATCTCCTCGGGTGGAGTCGCTTGACCAACAGCGAACAAGCCGCGGGCGTAGAGCGAAGCGAGCTGGTCGCTCGTGGTGGAGATGATCCGCTCGACGGGTTCGGCAAAACTACGGGCGCGGACGGGAGTCCAGTTGTTATTTCCAAAGCGGACTCCGCGGCGTACGAGGTCATAGGAAATTTGCAGGTAATCGCCGTAGGAGCGATAGAGATCGGGAAGGTCAAGCTCGCGCGGATTTGGGAAGGTCAGGTTGCGCACCGAGTCGTATTCGGTCAGGACGACGACAGCGCGTCCATCCTTGACCTGAGCCTGCATCGGCGTGGATGCGGCTGTGGCAATGAACAGGCTGGCGAAGGCGCGCAAGAGGCGCGTCGCCGTGATGTAGAATTCGGATTTGAATTCGTCGAGATGCTGCTTCTCACGCTCGCTGGCGGGAAGGTGCATGAAATCCCACGCGAACAGCGGATCGGGCAGGGACAGGTTGCTGTGAATACCGGCGGTGGCGAGGGTGTCGCCGTACAGGTCGACACATTTTTGCAGATAACGGCGCTTGGCGATCTCCCAGTTGCCGGGGATGGATTGATGGCTGATATCGGTGAGGAAGAGCAGGTTGCCGTGCCAGTAATGCAGGCGCCCGCCGAAGTTGACGCCTGCGCGATGCAGGGCATTGATGAGCGAAGCTTCCATCAGGCGCGCTTCATAGATCGCGCCGCGCGGGTTGTAATACGGGCGTGTCGCCCATTCGATCATCCAATGAAAGACTTCAAGCTGGCTGAACTGCGCCTGCCACGGCGGGATGCACTCGGCGCGCAGATAATCCACGAACGACTGTTGGCTGGGTCCCGCGCCGACGGTGAGCAGTGGACGCAGGTCTTCATCAAGCAGATTCCATTCCTGCTCAAAGCCGTTGAGTCCGCTTTGCGGCTTCTCTTTGATGGATTCTTCTATGGCGAGCAGATATTTGTCGGCGAATTGTTGAGGCATGGTTGATTCCTAAGGTATGAAATGTGTGAGGTAATGAAAGAGGGAAGAAGAAAGAAAGGATGAAGTAGAAAGTGAGCTGGTGTAGAATTTATAACAAAGACATAATTCGATATGAGGTTTACAATGCCCGAAAATTGGAAGTCAGAAAACTGGGACTCTCTGGTCAGCGGCGAGAACTGCCCAGTGTGCGAACAATTCCGCTCGGACAAAAAAGAAGACGAGCATCTTCTTTATATTTGCGACCTGCCATGCAGCCGTCTTTACCTTGCAAAAAATCAGTTTGTCAAAGGGTACTGCGTGTTGATATGTCGCAGTCATGTGATTGAGCCTTATGAATTATCGAAGGAAGAGCGAGCCAGTTATTTTGACGATTTGGCATTAGCAGCAAGTGCTTTGCAGAAGGTTTTCAAAGCAGATAAAATGAACTACAACCTTCTTGGAAACATAATTCCACATTTGCACACACACATCCTTCCACGATATTTTACTGACAGTGCGCCAAACAGACCGATTGATCCTGGATTAAAAAAAGTGTCTTTGACACAAAGTGAATACGAAGATCGCATTGGATTGATTCATGATCAGATTCACTTATTACAGAAATAGGATAGTCACAGATATTCTTTCCACTTTCTACTTTTTCAGTTCATTTAATCCATCTATCAACCTCCCAAACGCGCCTTCGGTCCGTTCGACCGGTGTAGCGTAGGAAAAGCGGATCCAGTCGCCGCCGAAGGGCGAGAAAAACGCGCCGGGGACGATGGCGACTCCATGATTTTCAGCAAGGTATTGACCAAGCGGCTCGGTATCCGCCCAGCCTTTGGCTTTTATGAACTCGCCAACGTTCATAAAAGCGTAATAACCTTTGCCGATAATGTGTTGAAGTCCGCTTTCGGCGAGGAGTTTTTTCAAGGCGGCGCGGCTGGCGTTGGTCGGTTCGATGATGGACTTCGCTGCTTCGTGAAATCCCATTTCGTATGCCGCCATGGCAACCGCAAGTGAGAAGAACGAGGGGATGACTCCATGCGAAGCGCGGGCGTTGATGAATTTGATCACGGCTTCGTCCGCGATCAGGTGGCAGTTACGGATGTTCGATCCGCCCAGCGATTTGGTGATACCGTCGAGGAACATGATGCGCGTCCGCTCTTCGGGGGTGAAATTCTTTAGGAAAGAGTTCAAATCCATGGGGGATTCGTCGGTCACGTAGTGATACATCCAATCGAAAAGCACGAAAGCAGCACCCGCTTCCAATGCGGCTTTGGCGAGCGAGACTTGTTTCTCGACGGCGATAGTCAAGCCGGTGGGGTTGTCCGGATTAGTGATGACGAGACCGGCAATTTTACGCCCTTTCGACTCTGCAAATTTCACACTTTCACGGATGGCATCTTCAGAGTATGCCCAACCTTGTGACGGGTCGCCGGGCGCCCACAGGACATTCGCGCCAACGCCGTACGGTCCCCAGTTGTAGGATATCCATGGTACGCGCGAGACCATGATGAGATCACCCTGCCGTCCATGACCGAGAGCGAGCATGGCTTGATAGGCTTTGATGAGCGCGTCACGTCCGCCCGCGGTGCCGAGTACGTTGGCAGGTCCCCAGCCGGATGATGAATCTAATTTCCAATACTGCTCGATGACCGCCTTGCGATAAGCGTCGGTGCCGAACGGCATATCGTAGGAGGTCCCATGTTCGAGCTGGAGTTGAAGCGCGCGTTCCAGGATCGGCTTGGGAGTTCCGGGAAGCGAAGCGCCACCGTCTCCCTGCGATGCATCATAGGTGGGCGAGTCTGGATTTTTCTCTTTGTATGTCTTCAAGGATTTATTGATGAGGAACATGCGCGAGGGCGGAATATCCATCATCCTTTTGAGATGATCGCTGACGGGCACGAGATGCTTTTCATCAACAGCGAGGACGGGTGTGTCATTGGAAACCATCAGAACTCCTTTTCGATAAGAAAAATGCCCCGAAATTCGGGGCATTGGGTGTACCTAGTGAGGTCGAACCTGCTTTCGTTCACCTGACAAGCACCAATGCCCCGTCACCGAATTGGTGCGGGTGGAATTGATGGCGTTGGCGGAAATATTCAGGCTGGACATTGCGCGCAAGGATACCACCGCGCCAATCCCTCGTCAAGCAGGGAAATTAACCAGCCCATGTCCGCCCACTACGGACAGTTCAGCCCCATCCGGAGCGGCGGCGAGCAGAGGTCGCGCCTGGGAGATCAGCGCTCGAACTTGTTCATTGCTCAACGAATCGTCGTGCGCCTTTTTATGATCCCATATCTCGAACACCCACACATGCGTCGTATTGGATATATCCTCGCTCACAATGTACATTTTACATTCAGGGATATTCCCCACGATCTGCGCCGCCTGTTTGAGTATATTGGCAAGTTCGTTACGCTTTCTATCCTGGGCGATCAATCTTCCGGTCATTGCATACATGTGAGCCTACCCGGATGGATGCATGCTTGTGTATAACGCCAGCACATTTCCCGTCGGGTCGCGGAACACGCCCATCCAGCCAGTGTCGGGAATCTCCCTTTTTCCCTCTAACACCTTGCCGCCAAGCTCCTCCACCCGTTTCAAGTCGGCGTCGATATCGTCACTGGCGATATATACCAGCACCTGCCCGACAGGGTTTTCTTCCGAAACTTCCGTAAAGCCGCCGCCGGAGCCATCCCCCGCCTCCCACATGGTGTAATTCATCTCTGGCACTGATACAAGTTTCCAGCCGAACAAGTCGGCATAGAATTTCGCGGCAGATTCCACGTTCGCGGCGGGAATCTCCACATGGACAACATTTCGCTTGGACACGAGTCTCTCCTTTTCTCAAAGCGGATATATATGATCTATTTTAGAACATTTTTTCTACAATTTCAAGCCCCACATATGGGATATTTTTACAAAGCAATGCCAGATATGCTTCCACGCCTCATCGCCGGACTTTTCGCTTGACTCCACAACCAAACGTGCTCCCCGCTGATGCATTTCATCCAAAAAGAGAACGGACTTGGTCAGAGGTTGACCAAGTCCGTTTATCTACCAATCAACTACGGGGAAGGTTTCACTTCACACACGTCTTCCGCTTCGTTCCAGCTACACCCCACCTGCCTTACACACAAAGTCTCCTCCTTGATCGGCGCACAAACCCTGTCTTCAAGGTTCACACATTTGAGCGTATTCACGCGCACAGTGATACAACCTATGCCGCCCAGGTCGTCTTCGAACGACGGCACACAAGCGTTGCGGCTGAGGTCGAAGTTATAGCCGGGAGCACAGGTGGGATACACAACTCCCGCAGCAGCCTGACAGCACTGGAAATTCTCATTATAGTTGTAACCGGCGGCACAGCCTGCAAAGGTCTGCGCGGCAAGAGTGGGATTATCCACACCGAACGGCGCGGATGTTTCTCCATTCGGAGGCGCGCAGATTCCTGCCAATTCATCGAAATATAGCCCGGTCGGGCAGGAACCGCCCGCATCCGGCGCGACCGCGCACACCTGCTGACCCGCGCTGTTCTGAACGCTCACATATCCAAGCGGGCAACCTCCCGCACCGGGCTGGGACAGGATGGGCGTATAGGTGCATGCGCCGGAAGCAAGGTCGAGGGTGTACCCGGACGGGCAAACGGGACTCAAGCCGCTGATGTCGGGTTGATTCGTACAGGCGGGGTTACAGACCACGATCTCATTGGTTGATTCGATCCCGCGTGGACCGCGGCATACCAGTGTCCGGAGTCCGCCCTCTATCCGTTCCTCGCATTGAATGCGCGTCCCTCGTTCATCCCAGACCGAATTGAAGGAAATCTGTGCGACAGCGTAACCATCACCCTGGGCACAATACTGGTTGATGACCGTTCCTTCCGGCAGGGCACACGAAGCGGGAGCGCTCGCCTGAGAGGTCGGGATGTGCGCCGTCAACTGACAGTACGGAGCGAACGGCTGGGGATTATTTACCGCGCAACGGAAACCAAGATCGCGTCCGCTGTCATTCTGCTCATTGAAGCGGCGGATCGCCGAGGCAAGTTGCTCCGCAGCAGTATCGAACGAACTTCCGCGCACAACACGGTACTCGCCGCTCTGCGGACCGGTCGGGTTGACCGATGGGGATTCACCGTAATAATTCTGCCCATACCAGTCAAAGACCCATTCAAATACATTGCCAGCCATATCGAACACGCCGTACGAACTTTTGCCTTCCTCATGAGCCGTCACATTGGTGGTGCTTCCGTTACAGCCGGAAAAGTTCAAAAGTTCACAGGTGGGGCGCGAAGTTCCCCAAGGAAAGTTGTTTCCGTTTGTACCGCGCGCCGCCTTCTCCCATTGTGCCTCGGTGGGCAGGCTGCCCTGGATCCATTCACAGTAATTCTGAGCCTGCTCCCAATTCACGCCAACCACCGGATGGCTGGCAAATTGCGGATTGCTGAATACAGGTCCGCCCAATTCCTGGCGGGGGGCAGTGCACGAACCGGATTTCACGCACTGCTCGTACATGCGGTTCGTCACCGGCGTTTGCTGGATCCAATATCCATCCAAGGTCACATTATGAGAGGGCGCATTGAAATCATTGTTTCCCATCGTGAAGTCACCGGCGGGGATATATACCAACGTACTGCCGTCGAGCCAGCGCATGGTCTCGCCGTTCTGCGGTCCCGTCAGAGAAACCGATATAGAAGGTTGCGGCGGCGCCATGGTCGGCGCTTCCTCCGTGACCGGCGAATCCGTCGCCGTCACCACCACCACGACCGTTTCCGGGGTCGGCGCAGCACACGAGGACAGCACGAGCACGAACAAGAGTGTGAGCGCAAAAATTGTATATCGAACGTTTTTCATTCAATCTCCTTCTCCCGCGAGTTGCGCGAGACGGCAATTATTATAATGCAAGCGAAAAAACAAGGCTGACGCTCTCACATCAGCCTTATCTGCCTTGCACGCCCTATTTTGAGCGTTTTATCTCCTCCACCGCACCCGGATTCACCAATGATGACGTATCACCCGGCTCCAAGCCCAAGTACGCCGCCCGGATCATGCGCCGCATGACCTTGGCATTGCGTGTTTTGGGCAGGTCGTTCACGAACAGGATGGCTTTCGGCGAAAGCGGCTTGCCCATTTCCGCCACAACCATCTCATATAATTCCTGACGAAGTGCGTCGCTTCGCTCCACTCCGGGACCTGTCACTGCAAAAAGGACCAATTCACTGCCCTTGACCTCGTGCGGCACCCCAATTGCCGCCGCCTCCACAATGGATTCGTGGCGCACAAGGATCGACTCCACCTCGGCGGGACCCAAGCGTTTGCCCGCGATCTTGATCGTATCGTCCGAGCGACCAAGGATGTACCACAAACCGTCGTTGTCGATTGCCGCAAAGTCACCGTGCACCCAGACATTCTCCCAGCGTGACCAATACGTGTCCAGATAGCGTCCCTTGTCCTTCCAGAATCCGCGCGTCATCCCGATCCACGGCGCTTTAATGACCAGTTCCCCCACCGCATTGCGGACGGGATTCCCGCTTTCGTCCACCACATCCGCATCCATGCCGGGGCACGGCGCGGAGAAGGCACACGGTTTGAGCGGCAATAACGGATTTCCCATCACGATGCCGCCTGAGATCTCCGTACCGCCTGAATAATTGATGACCGGTCGTTTCCCCTCGCCAACTTTCTCGAATAACCACATCCACGGGTCAGGATTCCACGGTTCGCCGGTGGAGGCAAAGCACTTCAACGAGGAAAGGTCATGCTTCTTGAAATGCTCATCACCATGTGGGATCAACGAGCGGATCAAGGTCGGCGAAACGCCCATTTGGCTGATGCCATGTTTTTCGACCAATTCCCATGAACGGTTCGGAGCGGGGAAATCCGGCGCACCGTCGTACAGGAAAACCGTCGCGCCAAGCAGTAATCCGCCGAATACCAGCCACGGACCCATCATCCAGCCCATGTCGGTCATCCAGTAAATGACATCCCCGGCGTGGACGTCCGTCCCGAACGCCATGTCCTGCGCGGCTTTGACGGGAAATCCGCAGTGCGTGTGTAACGCGCCTTTCGGTTTGCCCGTCGTGCCGGAGGTGTAAATGATCATCAACGGGTCTTCGGCATCGGTTATTTCGGTTTCAGCCTCATCAGATTGCGCATCCACCAGTTCGTGCCACCAATGATCTCGTTCCGCTTTCATATTGATTGTCTGCCCCGTGCGCTTCAGGACGATCATGTGCTTCAGCGTGGCAATCTGCTCCGCCGCCTCGTCCGCAACGGACTTCATCTCCACGGCTTTGCCGCGCCGGAATGCGCCATCCGCCGCGAAGAGCGCTTTCGCTTCCGCATCCGCCATGCGTGAGACGATGGCACCTGCGCCATACCCTGAGAACAACGGCAGGATGATCCCTCCTATTTTCGCAATCGCCAGTAAGGCAATAACAATTTCAGGCGTCATCGGCATGAAAATACCGACCGCGTCGCCTTTGCCCAGCCCGAGGGCGCGCAAAGCATTGGCGGCTTTGTTCACTTCCTTATAAAGTTCTTCGTAAGTGATGATTCTTGTAACCCCTTCTTCTCCCTCAAAGACCACTGCTTTCTTCTTTCCGCCTGCCGTACTTGTCCATTTATCAATACAATTATGGACAATGTTCATCTTCCCACCCACACACCACTTTGGGAATTGGATCCCTTCGGAAAGATCCACCACTTTCGAATAAGGTTCATAAAAACGAATATCGAGAAATCTCAACACCGCGTCGGTGAACCACGCCACATCACTCGTGGACTTTCGCATCAATTCATCGAAATCCTGGATGCCATGCAGGCGCATGAATTTCGTCAGGTTTGCGTGTTCGATATGCTCAGGTGTCGGACGCCAGACGATCTCGCCGCCATATGTAAACTCGGCCATGGACACTCTCCTCAGTTGGTTTTGGCTGATTCTATCGCAATTTGTGACCATGCTTGGGTATACTTGCCCTCGATCGGAGAATCCATGACACAAACGTTTTCCTGCCCAGCTTGCGGCGCGCCGAATGAACCGGAGGTGGGTCAAACCCGCATGGGATGTGCGTATTGCGGCGCGAACCTGACCATCCCCGACCATTTGCGCACTGCCCCCAAGGTCACAGCCGAGGAAATGCGTCCGAAGACAAGACCAGTTTCAAGTCCGGAGATCGACGCGGCGGAGTTCATCCGCAAGGCACAGCCGGTTGCCGTGGGCGCATGGAATGCGTTCGCCATGTGGACTTGGGTTCGGCGCTTGATTCCCGCTTGTCTCGTGCTGGTGCTCGTGTTCATTGTGCTTTGCATTGCATTGGGTGCGCTTCCCTTCATTATGAATATCATGCGCTAATTCAGGGCTATAATCAGAGAAAATTCCGGAGGAACCATGTCCAACGTACACGAATCCAAACATCCGCTGGTTGCGCACAAGCTGTCGAAATTAAGAGATAAAAACACCGAACCCAAGAAGTTCCGCGAACTCGTCCGAGAAATTGCGGGACTTCTTGCATATGAATCCACTGCCGACCTGCAAACAATGGAGGTCGAGATCGAGACCCCGCTGGAGAAAATGAAGGCAAGGCAGCTCAAGGAAAAGATCGGGCTCGTTCCCGTCCTGCGCGCGGGACTGGGCATGGTCGAAGGGATCTGGGAGTTGATGCCGTCTGCCGAAGTCTGGCACATCGGTTTGTATCGCGATGAGAAAACGCTTCAGCCGGTGGAATATTACAACAAACTCCCCGTCGACCCGCGCGTTTCGGTCTGCCTGATCCTCGACCCGATGCTCGCGACAGGCGGTTCTGCCACTGCCACCGCCGATATTCTCAAAAAGTGGGGCGTGAAGAAGATCAAATACGTCGGGTTGATCGCCGCGCCGGAGGGCATCAAAGCCATGCAGACCGCACATCCCGACATTGATATTTACGTCGCCGCGGTGGATAGCCATCTCAACGAGCGCGCGTACATCGTCCCCGGGCTCGGCGATGCGGGAGACAGGCAGTTCGGCACGGGATGAAGTTGTTTGGTCACTGAAGTTCCATTGAGGTAGATCATGAAAAACGTGTACGATCTGAAATCCGTAAAATTGCCGTATCTCTCTGGCGGAACGTTGAAGTTGTTCGCATCGCTTGTCGAAGGTCCATTACGCGGACTGCTCACGCCGTCGCTGTTCGAGAGCGCAGGTATCAATTGGCTGAGGAAGCAGAACTTTGAGGAGCCTCCCACATATTATCCGATCCACCACACAGGCGGACCGCACAGGGAAGCGGCGGCAGTCCCAGCAAACGAACTTCCGCGCGCGGCGGGCAAATCCAATGGGTTTCAATTCGCGAGCGCGTTCGATTTCGCGGACACCTATCGAAATGGAACGACCACGCCTGAAGAAGTCGCGCAAAAAGTATTGGACGCCATCCAAGCCAGCGACACGGGAGACAAACCGCTGCGGGCGTTCATTGCCGTAAGCCGCGATGACGTGATGCGTCAGGCGCATGAATCAACCGAGCGCTTCAAGGCGGGCAAACCGCTCGGCATGTTCGATGGCGTGCCTGTGGCGGTCAAGGACGAAATGGACATGCTGCCATATCCCACCACGGTTGGCACCGCGTTTTTGGGCAAGACTCCCTTCAAGGAGGATTCAACCGTTGCGGCGCGGTTGCGGAATGCTGGCGCGCTTCTGGTCGGCAAGACGAACATGCATGAGATCGGCATCAACGTCTTCGGTCTCAACCCGCATCACGGCACGACGCGCAACCCGTACAACTCGGATCATTTCACGGGCGGGAGCTCGAGCGGCTCGGCAACCGCCGTCGCAGCGGGACTCGTCCCTATCGCCATCGGCGCGGATGCGGGCGGCTCGATCCGCATCCCTGCTTCCTTCTGCGGATTGGTCGGATTGAAAGCCACCTTTGGACGCATCAGTGAGCACGGCGCGTTCCCACTGGATTGGAGCATCGCTCATATCGGACCTCTAGCCTGGTCCGCCGCCGATGCGGCATTGACCTACGCCCTGATCTCTGGTCCCGACCCGAAAGACCCGGCGTCATTGCATCAGCCATTGCCTTCGCTGAAAGGCTGGGACGACCTGAATTTCAAAGGACTCAAACTCGGCGTGTACTGGGACTGGTTCCGGCACGCGGATGCAGAGATCGTTGCGGCATGTGAAGCGATGCTCAAGGAATACGAAAAGATGGGCTGTGAGATCGTGGAGATCGTCATCCCCAATCTCGAGGCGAACCGCGTCGCCCACAGCGTGACCATTCTGACGGAGATGGCTCAGGCAATGCACGCGACCTATGACGAACATCACAAGGAGCATGCGCTTGACGTGCGGATCAATCTTGCCATGGCGCGTCAACTCTCCGCCACCGATTACATCGCCGCACAGCGCGTCCGCACGCGGATGATGAATCACTTCAACAATGTTTTCCAGCAAGTGGATATGATCCTTACCCCGTCCACGGGCATCGCTGCGCCGGAGATCAAAAAAGGCGCACTGCCCGACGGCGAATCAGACCTGACGACCACCGTCGAGATCATGCGCTTCGTCACCGCTGCAAATTTCACAGGTCTACCCGCCATCTCTTTCCCGGTTGGATATACCCAAAAGGGATTGCCGATCGGAATGCAGGTCATGGGCAGGGCATGGGATGAGGTCAACCTGCTGCGCATGGCGCTCGTCGCCGAACAGGTGGTGGAGCGGAGAGAGCCGCAGATTAATTACAAAGTTTTGAGTGTATGAACGGAAATATCTCCAATTCATGTTTACACGTAAGGAGACGAAGATGGCAAAACAGGCTGAATTGAAAACCAAACAGACTGAAGCAAGCGTGGATGATTTCCTGAATGCGATCCCAAATGAGCAGACCCGCAAAGACTGCTTCGAGATCGCAAAAATCATGAAACAGGCAACCAGGTCCGAGCCGAAGATGTGGGGAACGAGCATCGTGGGATTTGGAAGCTACCATTACAAGGGCGCCAGCGGACGCGAAGGCGACTGGATGCTGACCGGCTTTTCACCGCGCAAGCAAAACCTGACACTATATATCATGGCAGGCTTTGACCGCTACGAAGCATTGTTGAAAAAACTGGGAAAATTTTCCACGGGCAAATCCTGCTTGTACATCAAAAAACTTGCGGATGTGGACAAGAAGGTACTTAAAGAGCTTGTTACTGAATCGGTAAAGGTCATGAAAAGAACGGCATGACCGTACAAAAGGATCCCGAAGGTTTCGAGCGTAAAACCCTGCATGCGTTCGCCAGTTTCGCCAACAAGGTCATACTGGAGATCGGCTGCGGCGAAGGACGTTTGACATGGAAGTACGCCTCATCTGCCAGGCAGGTCATTGCGTTCGACCCTGATCATGATTCGCTGCGCATCGCCCGCGTCGATTGCCCTGCAGATCTACGCGAACACGTCCATTTTGCGGACGCGGATGCAAGGCATATCCCCGTCCCGAAAGAGACTTTCGATATCGCCATACTCGCCTGGTCGCTTTGATGAATGGAACACGCGAGCATGGTCCATGCTCTGGATGAGATTCAAAGAACACTAAAGCCGAGCGGGGTACTGCTTGACTTGCGCCCTGTCGAGGACAACTGGCAGGTGGAAGTGGTTTCGTCCACGGGCTGGCAGGTTGCGGGTAGATTGAGCGATCTGCCTGCGGCGGTGAGAGATGACGATGCGGCGTTCCATGCCATGCGGGAGGCGGAGTCCAACGGGTGGTACATCAAGGAAAAAGAAAAAGAGTTCGATTTTTTCTATTATTGGGACACGCCCTCGGAGATGAAGGAGTTTATGGAAAGCGAATGGGAGGATTTCGAAAAACTGGAGGAGAGTGTATATCGCAAAACGAGTTCGCTGTGGGTTTCAGCGGGCGGGGATGCGCGCGTGCGGGTACGAGTCAAAATGCTTATTACGCTGTGGAACAAGTTATAATTTTATGAAATTCATGTAAACTGGGAGCATCCATGTGCGACACCCTCATCGCCACAAAATTAGCTGCCAAGGACGGAGTCGCTGTCTTTGGAAAGAATTCAGACCGCCCGCCGAACGAAGGGCAGTCGATGGTGTATTTTCCCGCCGCAACATATCCAGCGGGAAGCAAAGTAAAATGCACATATATCGAGATCCCTCAGGTTAAAGAAACGCACGCCGTTCTGCTCTCCAAGCCGTTCTGGATGTGGGGCGGGGAAATGGGCATCAACGAACACGGCTTGGTGATCGGAAACGAAGCGATCTATTCCAAAATCCCCGCGAACAAGGAACCTGCACTGCTCGGCATGGACATGCTGCGCGCCGCGCTTGAGCGCGCCGCCACTCCGCGCGAGGCGATTGACGTCATCGTGGCGTTGCTCGAAGAATTCGGTCAGGGCGGAAACTGTTATTCGCACGGCAACGAGATGTATTATCACAACAGTTTCCTGATAGCCAACGCAGACGATGCGTGGGTGCTTGAAACCGTCGATAAACAATGGGCGGCACGGCAGGTCAAGGATGTGTACACCATTTCCAATTGCCTGACCATCGGAAACCAATACGATCTTGCATCCAGCGATTTGGTTGACCTTGCCATTCGAAAAGGGATGACCAAATCGAAGAATCAGTTCCAGTTCGCCAGCGATTACTCCGACTTCCTTTTCACAACCTTTGCCGACGGGCGTTCGCGCCGCCAGACCACCATCACCGCGCTCGATGCGCAAAAAGGAAAGATCGGCATCGAGACCATGATCGCAACGCTCCGTCACCACAACGACGAAATTTTCGATCCCAAAAAAGGCATCACCGGTGCGGATGTGTGCATGCATGCGGGCTTCGGTCCGGTTCGCATCAGCCAGAGCACGGCATCCATAGCCGCCTATTTGGACAAGAACAACCCGCTCATTTTCGCCACCGGGACATCCGCCCCGTGTACGAGCATCTTCAAACCCTTCTGGATGGATTGCGCGTCCTTCCTGACCGATGAACCTGTTCCGACCTCCCAGGCGGACTCCAACTCCCTGTTCTGGTCCCATGAACGCCTGCACCGCGCCACGTTGCTCAATTATCCCGAACGCATCAAAACCTACGCATCCGACCGCGATACGCTGGAGAGAAAGTTCATCGAAGGCGCTCTGAAACTACACAACTCTCCCGCAAAGGAACGCGAGAAATTCTCCATGCAATGTCTGGCAGAAAGCCGCGCTGCCGAAGCCGAGTGGCTCAAGCGCGTGGAAACTGTTCCCACAAAACGATCGCTCCTTTTCTCAATGGCATGGAACGGTTTTAATAAGAAGGCTGGAACAAACTAGGATCCGCCACCCATCCTCCAAGCGTGATCGTCGTCGGAAAATAAAGAAAGCATGGAAATACAAAAAAGATCGACAAGGATCTGGGTTATTGTTGGGGGCATCCTGTTGCTCTGCCTTTGCCTGGCGGCGATCGTCGTTGGAGGAGCGAGCATATTTCTCTATTTATCGCCCACAACTTCTATTAATTCCACTTCATCGCCTGCCGCTCCCGATCTCAACGCCCTTGCCACCGCGCAGGAAATGAACGCCCTCTCGGAACCGCTTGGTATCATCGAATGGAAATTGACACAGGAAATACCCGGTGAAAACCGGGTTTGCCGCGCCTTCAATGGTCAAAGTTGGAGCGAAACGCCCAATGAAGGCATGAACTGTATCTACAACGCATTTCCGGGATCGACCATGGAGGATGTGGTCACTTCATTTTTCTCCGATGGTCAATTTTTTGAGAATGAAAGACCGGTCGCTTCGAGTTTGAATATTGAATATGATCATGTTGTGTATATTGGAGAACATCCGAATGCCCATACCGTCATTGACCTGCTCATCTTGAAGGATGGGCAGGTGTATTGGGTAAGTGTCAGTGTGGGAACACCTGCAGAGGAGACGCCGGAAGTGGTGTATCAAAGTTACAATGGCGCACTTGAAGTATTCCTTTACGAAGTGATCAAGATCAATCTGAGCCGCAGTCAATGAAAAATACCTGGCATTCCCTTCCGCTCGGCGATGGCATGACCGCAGATGAACCATCCGAGGAGATACGCACAGCATTTCGGGCGGCGTTTGCTTCTGCAGGCAAACCATCGGATATGGCGGTCTTTACACGCCACGAATCAGGGCGTTTGCATTGCGAGGTGGTCGCGTATTTCTCGCCGTCTGCGGCAGGGTTGGCGCGGCTTTTCGAAGCAGAATCATGTCAAAGACCGTCGCGAGGCGGATTGGGATTGCTGGCAGGAGATGAAAGCAGCTGGTCCATCCTTTTCCCTGAAAATGAAGATCAGCCTCCATTCGAAGGCTGATCCATCATAAAGGTTTGGGGGACAACTCCCCGATTCGAAAATCTACCCCTTAAAGAAGTTCGAAATAAAGAACCAGATATTGGCGGGACGCTCCGCAAGGCGGCGCATAAAGTATGGATACCAATGCGTGCCGAATGGGACGTACACGCGCACAGGATAACCATCCTTGACAAGTTGTTCCTGTAGATCGCGCCGGATGCCATACAGCATTTGGAGTTCCAAGCCGTTCTTTGGCAAACCAACCTTTTGAGCATAACTCTTTGCAAAGGCGATGCGCTTCTCGTCGTGCGTGGCAATGGCGGGAATGGGCGGAAAACGCCCGTCGTCGCTAAGTTGGGATTGAGTGGCAAGGGCGGTATCGATGAGTATTTTTGAAAGCAGGTCAAAGTTGGCATCCACGTCCGCTTTTTTGGGGAAGGCTTTGTCAGGCGGTTCGCGGTACGCACCCTTCACCAAGCGGATGCGCGTGGCTTCCTGCATCATGCGGCGCGTATCCGCCTCAGCGCGATACAAATAGGATTGCACTGCCATGCCAACGTTATCGTATCCCTTTTCAAGCATGGAGTAATAGAGATTGATGGTCTTGTCGGTGTAAGGAGTGTCTTCGATGTCGATGCGGATGAAGGTCTTGTTCTGACGCGCGCGGGCGAGGATGCGCTCCAGGTTTTCGGCGCACAGAGTCTCATCCAATCCCAAGCCGATCTGGGTCAACTTGATGGAGACATTGCCTCGCAGGGACGGATCGGTCCCGAGCGCGTCCAATGTGGCGAAGATGTCATCCGTAGCCTGCTGCGCCTCTTCGGGCGTGCTGGTATGTTCCCCGAGATGATCGAGCGTGGCATTTATCCCCTTGGCGTTCAATTCGCGCACGCTTCGTACAGCGTCTTCCAATTTGGTTCCAGCAACAAAACGGGATGCGGTGCGCCAGGCAAATCCCCAACTTGTGACCAGTTTCTGCGCCCAGGCGGCTTTGGACAGGTAGATGAGTAATGAGCGGAGCATATCCATCCTTTTGATGAGATGTATTAATCCGGTACTAATTCTAGCACATGCGCCCCATTTCCGTATGTTATACTTTTTGCGTGATTTTTGTCATGTCTTCGGAGGCAGTTTGAGAAACCGAAATACCAATATCATCCTTCGGGGCGTGTCAATTTTATTCCTGACCGCCGCGCTTATCCTCACAATTACATCCCTGATCGCCTACAGCCGCCAGAGAAACAGCTACCCCACCGGCATGACCATTGCCGGCGTGCCCGTTGGCGGCTTGTCGCCCGCGCAAGCGTCGCAGCGCCTGCTGGAAGTGTACACATCGCCGGTGGAGATCCGCTACGACAATGCCATCGTCCACATCGATCCCGGCACGGTCGGCTTTCAGATCGACGTGGAAACCATGCTCGCCGCCGCCGACCTGACCCGCACGGGCGGTTCATTCTGGGGCGGATTCTGGGATTTCATCTGGAATCGTTCCCCCGCTGAGAGTCAGATTCCATTAAGCGCTTCCATTTCAGAAGAACGTTTGCGCGAATTCCTGCAAAACGAGATTTCCTCGCGCTACGACCAGCCGCCCGAACCCGCGCAGCCGGTTCCCGGCGGGACCTCTTTCCTGGCTGGCGCTCCCGGTCAGACTCTCGACCTTGACCGTGCCGTCCTGCTCATTACCGACGCTTTACGCTCCCCATCGAGCCGTTCGGTAGCACTTTCCTTTACGCGCAGTGCCGCCGCCAGACCCACCATCGAAAATCTTGAGATCCTGCTCAAGCAGATCGTCACCACCTCCAATTTTGACGGCTTGATCGGTTTTTACATGATGGACCTACAGACCGGGCAGGAGATTCATTTCACGATGAACAACAAGCAGGAGATCCCATCCGAGCCGGACCTTGCCTTCACAGCATCCAGCACCATCAAGGTTCCAGTCGTGGCATCCTACCTGATCAACCAGGGCAGTGATCTCGATCCCGTCACTGCCGATGTAATCCTGCGCACGCTGGGCAGGTCAGACAACTCCGCCACCGACCTTGTGCTTGAGCGCATCGACCCGTTCAACGGTCCGTTGATCGTGACGCGGGACATGGAAGCCATCGGCTTGGAAAGCACTTTCCTTGGCGGCATGTTCTATCTCGGCGCGCCGAATCTGCTGCCCGGACGTATCACCCCCGGCAACTCACGCACAGACATTTCCACCTCGCCCGATTCCTATTCGCAGACCACGCCTTCTGAAATGGGCATCCTGCTGGCGGATATTTATCATTGCGCCCAGAATGGCGGCGGCGCGTTGATCGCCGCATTTCCAGACAAGATCAACCCGGCAACCTGCCAACTGTTGATCGATTTCATGGCACAGGACAAACTTGGCGCGCTCATCCAGGGCGGCGTACCGGATGGGACCTTCGTACCGCACAAGCATGGATATGTCCTGTCGCCCCGCGACGGCGTGATGCACGACACCAGCGACGTCGGCATTGTGTATTCCCCCGGCGGGAATTTCGTGCTGTCCATTTATACCTATCACCCGGTGCAGAATATCTGGGACATCACCAATCCGCTTTTCGTGAGGCTTACGGAGGCGGTGTACAACTACTTCAACATCACGGTCCAATCATGACCAGACAACCCGTTTTCTGTCAAAAGCATGAAAACGGGTTGTTTTTTTGATACTTCGTATATAATTCAACCCATGAGCGCATCGCTGGGACTTTACCGCCTGCAACAAGTGGACCGTCAGATGGATCGTGCCCTTGCGCAACTGGAGACCATCCGCAAGACGCTGGAGAACGATGCCGAGCTAAAATCTGCGCTTGCCCGCCACGAAACAGCACAGTCCGAAAACCACCGCGCGCTCCATGAAATGAAGAATGCCGAAGCCGAAGTGGATGCGCAAAAGATCAAGATCGAACAAGCCGAGTCCAGCCTGTATGGCGGGAACGTGAAAAACCCCAAGGAATTACAAGACCTGCAAAAAGAGGTCGCATCGCTGAAAAAACATCTCGGTACGCTCGAAGAACGGCAATTGGAGTCCATGCTCAAAGCTGAATCCGCTGAAAACGAATTGCAGGAAGCAAAGACCGCGCTCGAACTCATGCAGGCGCGGCTTGGCAATGAGCACAAAAAATTGATCGACGAACGATCATCGCTTGCAAAACAGTTGGAGAGCCTGACAGAAGAGCGTGAGGCTGCACTTGCCCCCATCGATGCCGCGCTGCTTCAATCATATGAATACCTCCGCCAGCAAAAACGCGGTGTGGCAGTCACCGACGTTGACGATGGAGCCTGCGCATCCTGCGGCACTACGATCAATGCGGCGCTCCAACAGAACGCACGCTCCCAAAAGCAGCTTGCCCACTGTCCTTCATGCGGACGCATCCTGTTTGCAAATTAAACATCCATGTTCCAGTTTGCACTTGACCCCTTCTCCTTCTTTATCGGCTTCGCAACCGCCTCCATTTTCTGGCTTCTGGTTGCCCGCGGACGTCCGCTGTGGGAGGAGATGCGCGCAAACTGGCGCGAAAGACGCGAAGCCGCACAGACCCGCAAAACAAGCACGGTGGAAGAAAATCACCGCCGCATCACATTGCGCCGCGCGCAGGGGATGCATATCGCCGCGCAACTCTTCGCTCTGGATGAGATCGTCCAGGAACCGCTGCTCCTTGTCCCGCCGCAAGTGGTGGAACCCGGCACGCCGCCCAACTTCGAAGACGTCATCACGCAAACCCTGCCCTATCTGCCAGCCTGGTCCGAAATTGCCGCCGCCTATCAACCGCAAACATTTACCCTGCCGCAGGCACTGGCGGGAAATTCCAACCTCGTCATCATCGGACAACCCGGCATCGGGAAAACCGTGGCGCTGGCTCACCTCGCAAGCCTCGCCGCGAATCGGAGCGAAAAGCTGGGTGCGTTGCAGGATTTCATTCCCTTCCTCGTCCATGTCGCGGATTTAAACCTGCCCGTCAAAGATGCGAAGCATGTTCTCGATCCGCTGGTCGAATCCGCATCCGAGCATGCACCTGTGCTCGATCTTGGACGCATTCCCAACTTTATTCAAAACACATTCAAGCACAGCAAAGCCCTCCTGCTCGTGGATGGATATGATGAGATCACGCCGCAGGAACAACAGGCAGTCTCCGAGTATCTCAAACTTGTTCTGCAAACCCACCCAGAGACTCGCATCGTCACGACCGGCGCGCCGGAATATCTGGATGGTCTCATTCCCCTCGGCTTTGCGCCGCTCGCCTTGTGTGGCTGGTCTGAACGGCAAAATCACAAATTCATCGAACACTGGGGGCAGCTTTGGTCCGATACCGTCGCACTGGATATCGTGTCCGAGACCGCACCTGAACAGGTGGACCCGCTTCTGCTTAACTCATGGCTGAGTGCCGGAAATTTGAATTTATCTCCCCTTGAACTGACGCTGAAAGTTTGGGCGGCGTATGCGGGAGACAGCCTCGGACCGCACGTGCTGGACGCGATCTCCACTCACATCCGGCGTATCGCGCCAGCCAATACACCGCTCGCCGCATTGGAAACGCTTGCCATGCAGGCGATGCTGAGCGCCGAACCGGTCTTCGATCCGCGCAAGGCGCGCGGCTGGGTCAAGTCGTTTGAGGTGGTGGATGAAGCACAGGAAGACGAATCCGCTGAAAGTCCGGTGAACGAGGCGGCAGAACCATCCGAAGCAGGAGAAGAGACCAAGCCCAAAAAGGGGAAAAAGGTCGAGAAGGTTTCCACTCCCTCCAGCGGTTTGCTTGGGAAGATGGCTGCCAGCGGCTTGTTGATATCCTATCGCAATAATAAGATGCGGTTTGTGCATCCCGTGTTCGCGGGCTATCTGGCTGGACATGCGCTAACGACCTACAACGCAGAAGAGTCCATTCTCAACCAACCCGATTGGATCGGTAAATATCTGGCGATGCGTTATTTCGCCGCGCACGGCGACGCCGGAAAACTGGTGCAAGCATTGCTCGAATTTTCGCGTCTGCCCATGCACCGACCCTTGTTTGCCGCGGCACGCTTCCTGCGGGACGCGCCCCGCAATGCTTCATGGCGCAGTAAGATGTTCGGGACGCTTGCCGCCATCCTGCAAACGGAGGGAATCCCTCTCAGCTTGCGCGGACAAGCCATGGCGGCATTCGTATACAGCAACGATCCCAGCGCTGCAACTTTGTTCCGCCAGTTCGCCACTTCCATGTCGTTCGAGCTTGTCCATCTCTCCGTTCTGGGTCTGGGAGCCATCCGCGACGCCAAGGCAGTAAAGGTTCTGGAAAACGCGATGCAAGCGCCAAGTCTGTCGGTGCGGCGCGCTGCCTGCATGGCGCTGGTCGCTGTCGGCACGAACGAGGCGCTGGAAACCGTCGCACAGACACTTCTGCACGGTGATGAGGACATCCGCCGCGCCGCCGGTGAGGCGCTGGCGAACGATCTGCATGAAGGGCATGCCATGCTGAAGGATGGCATCACCATCAACGACATTCTCCTGCGCCGCGCAACTGTCTATGGACTGGGACGCATCCACGAAGATTGGGCGGTCGAGATGCTGCAGCGCGCGCAGATCGAAGACGACCAGTGGGTTGTCCGCAACGCCGCTACCGAAGTGCTGGATGCAAAGGCGAACACCCAGGCGCTGGCGCCGACCAAACTCAAGCCGCCGCACGAATCTCCGTGGCTGCTCGAGTTCGCCGCCAAGAACGGCATGGGCATTTCCCCCGGCGTCCCCGCAACGGACATTCTTTTGCTGGCGCTTAAGAGCGAAGACCCGGATGCGCGCATTGCCAGCCTGCCCTATTTGAAATTCACGCCTTCCGAAGGCGTTATCGCACAGATGTATGATGCGATGTACAAGGACGATCCCGAACTGCGGGAGTACGCCTATCACACCTTATGGGAGGTCGGCGCTTCGGGCGTCAAACTCCCTGACCCAAGCGAATTTGGACTAGGATAAACCATGCTCATAACAAACGCCAACATCATCACCTGGGAAACGCCCAACCGCGTCCTGTCGAACCATGCCATTCTCATTGAAGGAGGGCGCATCAAAGAGATCGGGATGACAAGGTCCCTGACCACGAAGCACCCAAAAGCAAAAACGATGGATGCCGGCGGTCAATACGTCATGCCGGGCGGAATCTGCGCGCATACCCATTTCTACGGCGCCTTCGCACGCGGAATGGCGATCCCCGGTCCTGCACCGAAGGATTTCCCGGAGATCCTGCAAAAGTTGTGGTGGCCCCTTGACCGTTCGCTCGACGCGGAGGGCGTGCGCTATTCGGCGCTGGTCTGCCTCGTGGATGCGATCAAACACGGCACGACCACGCTCATCGACCATCACGCCTCGCCCAATTTCATCGACGGCTCGCTCGACATCATCGCCGACGCCGTGGATAAGAGTGGTCTGCGCGGCGTGTTGTGTTACGAAGTGACCGACCGTGACGGGGTCGAAAAAGCCAATGCGGGCATCAACGAGAACGTGCGTTTTCTCAAGCGTCTTGCCGCGGATCCGCATCCGCGTCTTGCCGGGACCTTCGGCTTGCACGCCAGCCTGACGCTTTCCGGCGCCACCTTGCAGGCGTGCCGCGCTGCCGCCCCCGAAGG
Organism: Anaerolineales bacterium; assembly: GCA_023382595.1. Taxonomy (GTDB): domain Bacteria; phylum Chloroflexota; class Anaerolineae; order Anaerolineales; family Villigracilaceae; genus Villigracilis. The sequence goes on from JAHDWB010000002.1 coordinate 392,125, forward strand.
GACGGGCTTTCACGTCCACACCGCCGAGCATGAATCGGATGAATATGACAGCCTGCAAAGATCCAACATGCGCGTCATCGACCGCCTGCAAAAGCACAACATCCTTGGACCGAAAACCATCACCGCACATGGCGTCCATTTTGATGCGCGTGAAATGGAGATTTTGAAAGAGACCGAAACCTGGCTTTCCCATCAGCCGCGCTCGAACATGAACAATGGCATCGGCGTGGCGCAGATCGAATCCATGCTGAGGATGGGCATCAAGGTCTGTCTCGGCAACGACGGCTTCACCAACTCGATGTGGGATGAATGGAAGACCGCCTATCTCCTGCACAAGATCCACCACCGCGATCCGCGCCGCATGGGCGGATATGACGTCCAGCAAATGGCGATCTACAACAATTCTGCGCTGGCAGGCGTCTTTTTCCCCGACGCTTCAATCGGGCAGATCGTCCCCGGCGCCGCCGCGGACTTGATCTTTGTGGACTACCATCCCTTCACCCCGCTGACCGATGGCAACCTGCCCTGGCACATCATTTTCGGCTTCCAGCAAAGCATGGTCACCTCCACGATGGTGGCGGGCAAGTTCCTGATGAAGAACCGCGAACTGCTCACGCTCGATGAAGCTGAGATCGCTGCACGCGCACGCGAGATCGCTCCGCGCATTTGGAAAAAATACGAAGAGGAAGTTGGGAAAATTCTGTAAACCGGAGAAACCATGAACGACGAACATCTTTTATTATCCATCGCAGTATTGGGCGGGACAGGCAAGGAAGGCAAGGGACTCGCTTATCGTTGGGCGCGGGCGGGCTATCACGTTCTGATCGGCTCGCGTGACCCGGAAAAGGCAAATGTTGCGGCGGGCGAAGTCCGGGAAATGCTCGGGGGCGAGATCTCCGTCAATGGGTTGGGCAACCTCGAGGCGGCGAAAGAAGCGGACATCGTCGTGTTGACGGTTCCATATTCCGCGCATCGTTCCACGCTCGAAGCGGTCCGCGATGAACTTCAGGGCAAGATCCTTGTGGATGTGACCGTGCCGCTCGTGCCGCCGAAGGTTTCGACGGTGCAAATGCCCGCCGCCGGGTCTGCCGCGCAGGAGGCGCGCGAAATCGTCGGCGAAGGCGTGGAGGTTTGTGCCGCGTTCCAGAATATTTCGCATGAGCACCTGCTGGATAATGCCGATGTGGAATGTGATGTGCTCGTAACCGGCACGAGTAAAGCCGCTCGCGAGGAGGTCATCAAACTGGTGGAAGCCGCCGGGTTGACCGGCTGGGATGCGGGATCGATCCAGAATTCGGTCGTGGTCGAAGGACTGACCAGTGTTCTGATCGGCATCAATAAGAAATATGGCTCGACCCATGCGGGGATCAAGATCACGGGAGCGAAAAAGTAGAACGCAATTCGTGCTTCATAATACGTGACATGCAAGCGTATTACGAAGCACGCACTATTTCATGACACTAACACTTACCCCTCTTCAGAATATCCCCCTCATCCGCCAAGGCGACAACCTGGCGGATATTATTCTTAACTCCCTGCGCGAATCGGATATGCAGTTGCAGGACAACGACATTCTTGTGCTTGCGCAAAAGATCGTCAGCAAAGCCGAAGGGCGTTTGGTCAATCTTGCGGATGTGACTGCATCGCAACGCGCCATTGAACTCGGCGTGCAGACCGAAAAAGATCCGCGCCTTGTGGAACTGATGCTCCGTGAAAGCAACGAGGTCGTCCGTCAGCGCAAGGGCGTGATCGTAGTCGAGCACAAACTCGGATTCATCTGCGCCAATGCCGGTATTGACCACTCGAACGTCATGGGCGATGGAGGCGAACACGCCGATCATGTATTGCTGCTCCCCGAAAACCCGGATGCATCCGCCAGGCAGTTGCGTGAACAGGTCACACGACAAACAGGAAAAACCATCGGCGTAATGATCATCGATTCGCATGGACGCGCCTGGCGCAACGGAACGGTCGGCGTGTGCATCGGCTTGAGCGGCATTCCCGCCGTGGTGGACGAGCGCGGCTGGAAAGACCTTTTTGGCTACACCCTAAAAGCCACCGTCGTCGGCGCGGCAGATGAACTCGCCGCGTCCGCATCGCTCGTCATGGGGCAAGCCGCCGAAGGCACGCCCGTTGTCCATGTGCGCGGATTTCCGTATCCATTGGGGGAAGGCTCACTGCAAGACCTCATCCGCCCGAAGGATTTGGACATGTTCCGATAAAACTAACGGAAATCTTATAAGCCTTTGATACACTCCCCTCCGAAACAAATCACCAATGGAGTAACAAAGATGCCGTTCCCCGAAACATTTCAAGACCTGTTCAAGCCCGAAACCAAAGCATTTCTCTTCCTCGCCACCGTCAGCGACAAAGGCAATCCGCAAGTCACGCCCGTCTGGTTCGACCACGACGGCGAGCACATCCTCATCAACACCAACGAAGGTCGAACCAAAGACCGTAACATGAAGGAACGCCCCGACGTTCACATGGTCATTCAAGATCCCAGCGATCCTTATCGCTATCTCGGCATCCGCGGCAAGGTCGTCTCCTACACCCGCGAAGGTGCGGACGAACACATCGACATGCTGTCCCGCCGTTACTACGGCAGACCGTGGACCTACCGCGAAGGGCAAAAGCGGATCATCTTCAAAATCCAGCCGATTCGATTTGACAACCACGCCTGACCTGCGCACCTTCCTGCGGACTCGCCGTTCGATCCGCCGCTTCAAACCGGACCCGGTGCCTGATTCCGTTTTAAGGGACATTCTCCACACTGCCACATTCGCCCCGTCCGCGCATAACCGCCAACCCTGGCGCTTTGTCGTGTTGACAGATCCCTCCGCCAAAATCCATCTCTCCGACGCAATGGCGGAGGAATTCCAACGCGACCTCCAAAAGGACCAAGTCCCGCCCGAAGAGATCGCCAAACGAGTCAGCCGTTCGCGTGAACGCATCACAGGCGCGCCTGTCGTCGTCATCCTCTGCCTCGATATGAGCGAAATGGACGAATATCCCGACACCCGCCGCAAAAAAGCGGAATACATCATCGCGACCCAATCCGCCGCCAATGCAGGGATGCAACTCCTGCTCGCCTCCCACGCCGAAGGACTCGCTGGCGTGTGGGTGTGCAGTCCCATGTTCGCGCAGGAAACCGTGCAGAAAGCGCTGAATATTTCCAGCACTTGGGAACCGCAAGCCATGTTCTTGCTTGGCTACCCTGCAGAGACGCCTGCATTTCGGGAGCGAAAGCCGTTGGAAAAAGTGGTGAAGTTTATATGACCGCCACCCACCGTCGCATTGTCGCTCTTGCTGGCGGAGTCGGCGGTGCGAAACTCGCACACGGACTCGCCCAGATCCTTCCGCCCGAAGATTTGACCGTCATTGTCAATACTGGTGATGATTTTGAACATCTTGGCTTGTATATTTGTCCCGACTTGGATACGGTCTGCTACACGCTGGCGGGACTCGCCAACCCCGAAACAGGCTGGGGACGCGTGGATGAAACATGGAATACCATCGCCAACGTAGAGAAACTCGGCGGACCAAGTTGGTTTCGGCTTGGAGATCAAGACTTCGCCACCCACCTCGAGCGGACGCGGCGGCTCAAAGAAGGGCAATCGCTTTCACAGATCACGAAAGACTTTTGCAAAGCGTGGGGCGTGAAGCATACGGTGCTGCCCATGTCCGATTCACCCGTGCGGACGATGGTGGATACCGACGAAGGCGAGTTGGCGTTTCAGGAGTATTTTGTCCACAGGCGCTGTGAGCCGAAGGTCAAAGGCTTTCGGTTTGACGGGGTCGAAGCCGCGGAACCAGCCGTCGGCGTGAAAGAGGCGCTCGAAACTGCGGATGCAGTGGTGATCTGTCCGTCGAATCCGTGGGTGAGCGTGGATCCGATCTTGAAAGTCGTCAAAGAAATAAAAAAGCCCGTCGTGGCTGTCTCACCCATCATCGGCGGGAAGACGGTCAAAGGACCTGCCGCGAAAATGTATGCGGAACTGGGCATCGAGCCGTCCGCGCTGGCGGTTGCGAACCATTATCGCAACATTTTGACGGGTTTCGTGTTAGACAATGCAGACTCATCCATGGAACGCGGCGTTCAGGAATTGAACATCAAAACGATGGTTACGGACACACTTATGAATCACCTTACAGTTCGCGCACGACTCGCACAGGATGTGCTACACTTCATCGGGAGCTTGTAAAAAATCATGTCACTTTGGGCAATTGTGCCGGTAAAGCCTTTACGAAGGGGAAAATCCCGCCTCGCTGGGGCGCTTACAGAAGAAGAAAGAGCCATCTTAAATCAGGAATTGTTGGAGCGGACGCTTAAGACGCTTTCACCCCTGAAGGAACTGGACCAGATCCTAGTGGTCAGCCGCGACCCGCACGCGTTGACGATCGCGCGCAACCACGGCGCGAAGACCGTGCGTGAGGACGGTCAACCGCATTTGAATACGGCGTTGACCCGCGCCACCGTGATGGCACAGGTACATGCCACGCAGGGCGTGCTCATCCTGCCCGCCGATCTACCCCTGCTTACGCAGGAAGATGTGCTGACATTGATCGACCGCGCGGCAAAACCGCCTGTGGCGGTCATCGCGCCGGACAGACACGGCAAGGGCACGAACGCGCTGTTGATGGTCCCGGCGGGGTTAATCGAGTATGACTTCGGCGAAAATTCCTTTGAGCGTCATTGTGAACGAATAAAGAAGGCGGGCGCAAAACTGGAGATCGTCGAACTGCCATCGCTGGGACTCGACCTTGACCTGCCCGAAGACCTGGAAATGATACGAAAAATGGAAGCCGTAAAAGTATAGACATTCAATTGCCACAGGCGCACCAAACCCTATGAAGTTTGGGAAACCTGTGGCAAAATTTTTACATCCCAAATTTAAGGAGATAGCGATGACCAAACAACGTGTTGCCCTGTACCTTCAAGACTCGCACGACCTGCGAGATGGATTGGAATACGCAAAATATGCGGAAGAAAAAGGATTTGAAGCCGTCTGGCAGGCGGAGAGCCGCCTCGTGCGTGATGCCATTGTCCCCATGGCAGGATACGCCGCCGTAACAAATCGGATCAAAGTCGGATCGGGCGTGATCAACAACTGGACCCGCAATATCGGTCTGCTCGCCTCCACCTTCCTGACGCTTGATGACCTCGCCCCGAACCGTGTCATCTGTGGAATTGGCGCGTGGTGGGATCCGCTAGCAAAGAACGTCGGGATCGAGCGCAAAAAACCGTTACTCGCCATGCGGGAAACTGTCGAAGTATTGCGCCGCTTATTGAATATGGAACGCGTTACATTCCACGGTGAATTCCACCATGTGGATGGGATCGAACTTGACGTTGTTTATGGTCGCCGCGAACCGCGCAATATCCCGATCATGATCGGCGCCACGGGCGACAAAATGATGGAGTTGACCGGCGAGATCGCCGACGGCGCAGTGTTGAATTACTGCGTCGCCCCCGAATACAACGACAACGCGATGGAATTGCTCCAAAAAGGTTTGGATAAATCCGGGCGCAAAATGGACGATTTCGACCGCCCGCAGTTGATCGTCTGCTCGGTGGATGAAGACCACGATAAGGCGATTAACTATTCCAAGATGCTCTTGTGCCAGTACATTGCCCAACAGCCGCACATCGCCAAGGCTTCGAATGTCTCGGATGATGTGGTACAGCAGATCCAATCCATTTTGGGCTGGCCCGCCACCAAGGAACAGGTCATGAAGGCGAAAGACCTTGTGCCTGATGAACTGGTGCTGAAGATCACCGCATCCGGCACGCCTGAAGAGGCAAAAGCCAAGGTGAAGGAATACGAAAAACGCGGATGTACCTGCCCGATCCTGTACCCCGTCGGCGGGAATTTCAAGCTGTTGATCGATACGTTTGCGCAGAATTGATCCGCAGACTTCACGAATTACACAGATTTGGAGTGACGGTCACTTCCAAAGTGACCGTCACTTTTCATAAACTTCCTGATTTACCAAGTTTGGCAATTTCTTCCCCTTCAACCCCGCAATCAAATTCTCCGCCGCAAGTTTGGACATTTGATCCCGCGTCCATTTGCTGGCGCTGCCGAGATGCGGGACGATGATGCAGTTATCCAACTCCAAGAGCGGAGAGTCCATCGGCAGCGGCTCGGGGTCTGTGACATCGAGCGCAGCGGCGAAGATCTGTTTTGATTTCAGCGCGTTGTACAAAGCGACTTGATCTACGACTCCCCCGCGCGCAGTGTTGACCAGAATCGCGCTCGGCTTCATCTTCGAGAGAAAATCCACGTTCACCAAGTGACGTGTCTCCGGCGTAAGCGGCACATGCAGGGAGATAAAATCCGACTCGCGCAATAGAGTATCCAAATCAACAGGCTTTGCGCCATAGGCAGGCTCCGCATTTGGGCTGTGATAGATCACGCGCATGTCAAATCCTTGCGCGCGTTTGGCAACGGCTTGACCGATGCGCCCAAAACCGACGATGCCGAGCGTCGCACCGACCATATCCGCACCGAGCAACAACTGCGGATGCCATGTCGTCCATTGACCATTACGGATGTAATCCACGCCTTCAACGATGCGGCGGGCGGCGGCGAGCAGGAGCGCAAAGGCTTGGTCGGCGGTGGCGTCGGTCAGCACGCCTGGTGTGTTGCCAACAGGGATTCCACGCTTGGTGGCTTCGGCGATGTCAATATGATCCACGCCGACCGACATGCTGGAGATCACCTTCAACTGTGGACCTGCGGCGTCCATCAATTCGGCGTCGATGCGTTCGGTCAGCAGGCAGAGCAAGCCGTCCACGCCGCGGACATTTTTGAGCAGTTGTTCGCGCGTCGGCGGCAGGTCATGAGTCCAAATATCGGCGGAGGGGAAATGCTCCTTGACGAGAGTCAAGCCCAGGTCAGGGATGAGGCGGGTGATGAAAATTCGGGTCATGTCCAGAGTATAATCGTCATCATGCCAAAAATAAAACAACCAAATTCACGTCATTGCTTCATCTGCGGGTTGGAAAATCCAGTGGGACTGCATTTGCACATCTACGAAACCGAGCCGGGCGTGGTCGAAACGCAATACATCGCGCCCGATCATTTTCAGGGCTATCCCGGCGTTCTGCATGGCGGCATCGTCGCCGCGCTCATCGATGAGATCAGCGGGCGCGCGCATATGGGCAGCGACCCGGGCAAACCGCGCTTCATGTTCACGGGCAAGCTGGAAGTGAAGTACCGCAAGAATGTGCCCATCGGCAAACTTTTGAAGATCGTCGGCAAGGTGGGCAAGAGCAAAGGCAAGGTTGCCGAAGCGTGGGCGGGCATTTACGACGCTGAGACGAACGAACTGCTCGCTGAAGGCACGGGCATGCACATCAACGTGCCACAAGAGCAATTCGACATGTCGCGCTTGGACGAACTGGGCTGGAAGGTCTACCCCGACCCCGCCGCGTAATACTATAATCAGCATGGAGGCAAACATGATCACGACTTATCACCGACCGAAGACTCTCGATGAAGCCTTGACGCTTCTGACTCAACCGAACACCGTTCCGCTTGGCGGCGGGACGCTTCTTTCTCAGGGGACAACGGATCCTGTTTCCGTTGTGGATCTGCAGCATCTCGGGCTGGATTCGATCACCGTCAAAGGCAATGATCTGGAGATCGGCGCGACTTGCACACTGCAGTCATTGCTTGAATCGGAGCATTGCCCTGAATCATTGATCTCTGCGCTGAAATTGGAAGCGCCGCTGAACTTGCGCAACACCGCCACTGTCGCGGGGACGGTTGTCTCAAGCGACGGGCGCTCGACCTTCACGACGATGTTGTTGGCGATGGATGCGAAGATCGAGATGGCGATATTCGATAATTCGAAAACCGAATCTCGAATATCGAGTATCGGGGAATTCATTCTCACCCGACCGAAGGGACTCATCACGTCCATCATCATTCCGCTGAATGTGAAAATAGCCTTCGAGTTTGTGTCCAAAACCCCTGCGGACAAGCCGTTGGTGTGCGCCGCGCTGGCGCAATGGAATTCGGGTCGCGCACGCCTGACGCTCGGCGGATACGGGTCAAGTCCGCTGTTGGCGATGGATGGCACTGAAGCCGATGGTCTCGAAACTGCCGCAAAGAACGCCTATCACGAAGCGAACGACGAGTGGGCATCCGCTGAATACCGCATGGACGTCGCTGCGACACTGGCAAAACGCGCGCTGGAAGCCTTGAAATGACGGAGAAGATCAAGCCGTTCGAAGAGATCGCGCGAATATTCCAAATCTCGAACGAAAGCGCCAAATTCTTCCTGAACCGCGTGCAGAAAAGTTTCAAAGTCGAAAAGCCGCCGCACAAACTCATCCTTGAATTCGTGGAAGCGCAGAAGTACGAATTCCAACCCACACCTTATGATGTCGCATCCGCGATGAAGGAAGGCGGCGTGTGGAACTACGATATGACCTCCCCGCCGCCCGAGTTGGTGGACGATGAGGATGTTTATCAATGAAAGCCGCTGTATTTTACGACTGTGGAGACGCATCCAAAATTCAGATCGCGGACGTGCCTGAGCCGAAGGTCGGACCTGGTCAGGTGTTGATCCACGTACATGCCAGCGCGTTCAACCATCTTGAGTTGTGGTCACTGCACGGACCTGACGATGGAAGTTACCAATTCCCCATGTGGACAGGCTCGGATATCGCGGGCGTGATCGAAGAACTTGCGCCCGATGTGACGGGCTGGAAGGTCGGCGATGCGGTGGTGGTCAATCCGTCGCTTTCGTGTGAGAGATGTGAACACTGCCTGCGCGGTGATGTGACACTCTGCGACGATTACGATATTCTCGGCTCGAATGGCAACGGCGGCAACGCGGAATTCATCGCCGCAAACGCCGACAAACTCATGCGCATCCCCGACGGCTTCGACTTCGTCACCGCGGCGGCGGCTCCGCTGGCGTATCAAACCGCGTGGAGAGCCATTATCACACGCGCGAAAATTCAAAAGGGAGAATCCGTTTTGGTGCTGGGAGCAAGCGGCGGCGTGGCGGTCGCGGCGATCCAGATCTGTAAAATGCTTGTGGCGCGAGTCTTCGCCGTCACCAGTTCCGAAGAGAAAATGGAGAAAGCCCGCCAGGCAGGCGCGGACTTTGCTGTGAATCGCAAGGCGGGCGACCCGTTCGAGGAAATCCGCCGCCTCACAGATGGGCGCGGCGTGGATGTGGTGGTCGAGAACGTCGGCGCATCTACATGGACCGAGAGCCAGAAGATCCTGCGCAAAGGCGGGCGGATCGTCACCTACGGGCGCACGACGGGACGCGAAGCGACCACGAACCTGTCCCTACTGTTTTGGAACGAGCAGACCCACATCGGCTCGACGATGGGCAGTTTGGCGGATTTCCGCGAGATGATGGAACATGTCTTCAGCGGAAAGTTGACGCCGATCATTGATTCGGTCTATCCGCTGGAGCAGGCGCGGGAAGCGTATGCACGCTACGAACGCGGCGAGCAGTTCGGGAAGATCGTGTTGAAGGTGAGATAGTGTCCCTCCCCCTCAACCAGATCCTGCAAGGCGATTGCATCGAGATACTCAATTCCCTGCCCGAGAACTCGGTGGATCTGGTATTTGCCGATCCGCCCTACAATTTGCAGTTGCAGAACGACCTGTACCGCCCGAACAATACCAAGGTGGATGCGGTCAATAACCGCTGGGATAAGTTTTCGAGTTTTGCCGAGTATGATGAGTTTACAACCAATTGGCTACACGCAGGTCGTAGGGTGCTCAAAGAGACGGGTACGATCTGGGTCATCGGTTCATATCACAACATTTTCCGCGTCGGCGCAATCATGCAGGATCTGGGATTTTGGATTCTCAATGATGTCATCTGGCTGAAGACCAACCCGATGCCGAACTTCCGCGGCGTGCGATTTACGAATGCGCACGAAACATTGATCTGGGCACAAAAGCAAAAGGGCGCGAAATACAAATTCTTCCACAAGGACATGAAAGCGCTGAACGAAGATTTGCAAATGCGCAGTGACTGGGTCATTCCGCTGGCAACGGGCAGGGAACGCATCAAAGCCAACGGGACGAAGGCTCACCCAACCCAGAAGCCCGAAGCGCTGCTGTACCGCGTCCTGCTCGCCAGCACGGACGTGGGCGACGTGGTGCTCGATCCGTTTTTCGGGAGCGGCACGACGGGCGCAGTCGCCAAGATGATGGGACGGCACTTCATCGGCATCGAACGCGACAAGAAATACATCAAGGTCGCAGAGAAACGGATCGCGGCGGTCAAGTCCGCGCCCGCTGAGGGGTTGATCCTGCCGACGAAACAGAAGCAGGTTCGGGTCCCATTCGGGGCGTTGATCGAGAATGGCTATCTGAGAATCGGGCAACGACTCACATTCGCAAAAGGCAGACGCGAAGCGGTCATCCTTGCCAATGGACAGGTCCAATGCGGAAAACTCGTTGGCTCGATCCATAAAGTGGCGAGCGAGTTGTCCAATGCCCCCGCCAACGGCTGGGACATGTGGATGTACACAGAACGCGGTACACTTAAGCCGATCGATGAATTAAGAGAGAAAATCCGAAAAACCATCAACCGCTAAGCACGCGACGTATGCAAAGTTTTTCTTAGCGAACTTGGCGGGCTTTGCGGTTTAGTCAGGAGAACCATGTCAAAATCCTTCACCCTTATCAAAGAACAGCAGATCCCCGAGATCAATTCGCTCGTGCGATTGTACGAACACAAACGGACAGGCGCGCGCCTGCTCTCTGTCATCAACGATGATGAAAATAAAGTCTTCGCCATCAACTTCCGCACCACGCCCAAGGACTCAACGGGCGTCGCGCACATCCTTGAACATTCGGTGCTGGGCGGCTCGGAGAAGTACCCCGTCAAGGAGCCGTTCGTGGAATTGCTGAAAGGCTCGCTGGCGACCTTCATCAACGCCTTCACCTTCCCCGACAAGACCTGCTATCCCGTCGCCAGCCAGAACGTCAAGGATTTCTACAATCTGATCGATGTGTACATGGATGCGGTTTTGTATCCGCGCATCACCGAGCAGACCTTGATGCAGGAAGGCTGGCACTACGAGATCGAAGACCCGTCCGCGCCGCTGACGTACAAGGGCGTGGTCTTCAACGAAATGAAGGGCGCGTACTCGTCGCCTGAAAACCTGCTCTACAAAGTCATCGTTGAGTCGCTCTTCCCCAAGCACACCTACGGCGTAGACTCGGGCGGCGACCCCGCCATCATCCCCGACCTGACCTACGAAAACTTCCGCGCGTTCTGGGAGAATTACTACCATCCGTCCAACTCGTTCATCTTCTTCTACGGAGACGACGACCCCGACATGCGCCTGAAATTGATGGAAGACTATCTCAAGCCGTACAAACGCAAGAAGGTTAAATCCGCGGTGCCGCTTGCCAAGCCGTTCAAACGTCCGAAACGCATCGAGCACGCCTACATCGCCAGCGAAGGCGAAGACCTTTCGAAAAAGCACTATCTCACGGTCAACTGGAAACTGCCCGACACATCCGACCCCGTCCTCCACATGAGTTTCCAAATCCTTGCGCACGCGCTGATCGGCACGCCCGCATCACCGCTGAAAAAGGCATTGCTCGATTCGGGTCTCGGTGAAGACCTGGCGGGCATCGGGCTCGAAAGCGATATCCGCGAGTTGATCTTTTCGACAGGTCTCAAAGGCACCAAAGCCCGCAGCGCAAAGAAAATCGAAACACTGATTCTCGACACCCTACAAAAACTCGCGAGCGAAGGCATCGACCCCGACACCATCGCGGCGTCACTCAATACCATCGAGTTCGCGCTGCGCGAAAACAACACAGGTATGTTCCCGCGCGGCATCGTACTCATGCTGCGCGCGCTCACCACCTGGCTCTACGATGACGACGCCTTCAAAACGCTCGCCTTCGAAGGTCCGCTCAACGAACTGAAGAATCGACTCGGGACCGATCCGCGCTACTTCGAAAAGATGATCCAGACGCATTTGATCGACAACCCGCATCGGACGATCATCCGCTTCAAACCCGACCCCGAACTTGGCCGCCAACTCGAAGAGCAGGAGCAAACCCGACTCCAATCCGCACGCGGGACGATGAGCGAAGACGACATCCACATGCATGTGGAAAATACAAAGCAATTGAAGAAATTGCAAGAGACCCCTGACTCGCCCGAAGCATTGGATACCATCCCCACGCTCGAATTGGATGATCTGGAAAAGGAAGTCAAGACCATCCCCATCGAAGAGATCCAAGTGCAGGATGCGAAGGTGCTGTATCACGACATCTTCACCAACGGCATCTTCTACCTTGACCTTGCCTTTGACCTGCGCACCCTGCCGCACGAACTGCTCCCGTTGACGGAAGTCTTCGCGCGCGCGCTGTTCGAGATGGGTACCGAGACCGAAGACTACGTCAAGCTGTCCCAGCGGATCGGGAAAAGCACGGGCGGAATCCACGGCTCGTCGGTCAGTGTGACAGCCCTCCCGACGAAAGAGGCGCAGGCGATGCTGATGATCCGCGGCAAATCCACGGCGGGTCAAGCCACCGAGATGTTGTCCATCCTGCGTGATGTCCTGTTGACCGCAAAATTCGACGACAAGGAACGGCTCAAGCAGATCGTGCTCGAAGAAAAGTCAGGGCTGGAATCTGCGCTGGCGCCGTCGGGACATAGTTTTGCGAACATGCGGTTACGCGCGCAATTCGGCGGTGCGGGCTGGATCAACGAGCAGACTGGCGGCGTGAGTTACCTGTTTGCCCTGCGTGAGCTGGCAACCGAGATCGACAAGAATTGGAAGAAGGTACTGGCGAAGATGGAAGCGATGCGCGACGCGTTGATCAATTGCAAAACGCTGACCGCCAACGTGACGCTCGACGCCGCGAATTGGAAGACCGTCCAGCCGCATTTGGAGAATTTCATCTTTGCCATGCCCGTGAAGGACACGCAGTTTTCGCCCTTCAACATTCAGCCTGAAACCAAAAAAGAAGGATTGGCGATCCCCGCGCAGGTCAATTACGTGGGCAAGGGCGCGAATCTGTATGATCTGGGTTACACCTACGACGGTTCTGTGGAGGTGGTGATGGGCTACCTGCGGCTGACGCATCTGTGGGAAAAAATCCGCGTGCAGGGCGGCGCGTACGGCGCAATGGCGTCGTTCGACGATGCGACAGGCGTATTGACATTCCTCTCCTACCGCGACCCGAACCTTGCCGCCACCATCGAAAATTACGATAAAGCCGCCGCGTTCCTGAAAGGGCTGGATTCATCCCGCCTTTCGGAGAACGAGTTGAAGAAATCCATCATCAAAGCCATCGGCGCGATGGACGCCTACCAACTGCCCGATGCGAAGGGATACACATCCATGATGCGCCATATCACAGGACGCACGGATGAACATCGACAGCAGGTCCGCGACGAAGTGCTTTCGGCGAACGGCGAAGATTTCATCCATTTCGGCGAAGTGCTGGAAAAAGCCGCCCAGTCCGATGCGGTGGTGGTATTGGGTTCCCAGTCCGCGCTGGAGGGTGCGGGACTCGGGTTGGAAGTGAAGAAAGTGTTGTAAGAACAGAGATTAGTCATGGCTGAATTTGAAGATCAACTGGTTTCCGAACTTTGGGCGCGGGATGTGCGGTTTTTAATGGGACAACAGTCCGCCACGCCTCCTTTGCTCACGCCAGCCAGCCTCATAACCGCACTGGCGCAGAGCGAAAACGCCCGCGTGCGTTTATCCTTAATCCCTGTATTTCTGCGACACCCTGAATACTTCACTGAAGCAGAAAAAGCGGACGAGGCGTTGTTGACACATCCCAGCCAGTTGGTCCTTCGCTTCTATTACACCGCCGCCGTCATCCTGCAAAGCAAATATTGGGAACGATTAAACAACTTGTTCAGCAGGCAAACACGACTGCCTGATCTGTTCTCAAAAAAAATAGGCGTGTCACTGAGTGAAGACCTCAACGAATCACTTTTAAATCTGTCGAAACGCCACCAGATACTCAGCGGACACTTCATTAATTGGCTCGGAACATACGAACACGCCGCAGAACGCCTGATCAAACATATGGAAAAATTCGGGTAAACAACGTGGACAAAGGTATTCTGCAGGATTTTCTCACAAGATTGGGAAGCCGTTACCCTAAACAAGCGAACCTTTACCTGCTTGGCGGGAGCGCTTTGATCCTGCTGGGCAGTTCGCGCGACACGCTTGACATCGATTACGTGGGCGACGATACCCGAAAAGACGATTTTCAAATTGTGATCGATGAGGTTGCCGCCGAACTTAATTTGGAAACAGAGGCAGTTCCCATTGACCGTTTCATCCCTTTGCCCAAAGGGAGCGAACAACGAAAAATCCATATCGGTCAGTTCGGGAAGATAAACGCCTATGTGATCGATCCGTACAGCATCGCGCTAAGCAAAATAGACCGCGGATTTGAGACTGACTTGGAAGATGTAATTTTTCTAATACGAAATAACCAGGTAGACTTGATCAAACTGGAACAAATCTTGATGGATTCCCTGCCTCATGCAGGAAAATTCGATTTCCATCCTGAAATCCTTGCCCATTTTGAAGACCTGAAAAAACGACTGAAATAGATACGTTGTCATACAGGAGCCCCCATGAACATCACACTCAAGATCAACGGAATTGAACACATAATAGACGCGCCCGCATCCACCACCCTGCTTGCCGCCCTGCGCGGACTGGGCTTTCACGGCGTGAAGTTCGGCGACGAGCACGGGCTTTCAGGCGCAGACACCGTCCTGCTGGACAGCAAACCTGTCAACGCGGGGTCGATGCTCGCGGCGCAGGCGGAAGGTCACAGCATTGCCACCATCGAAGCGCTCGGCGAACATCCCGAACAGGGCTGGAAGAAGACCGACGGCTTGCATCCGCTCCAACGCGCGTTCGTCGAATCCGGCGCGATCCAGTGCGGCTACTGCACGCCCGCGCAAATCCTTGCGGCGAAGAGTCTGCTCGACGAAAACCCGAACCCGACCGAGGCGGAGGTCCGCGAGGCGATCTCCGGCGTCCTGTGCCGCTGCACGGGCTATCTCAAACCCGTCCAGGCGGTGATGAAAGCGGCGGCGGAAATGCGCGGCGATGAGCCGATCGACATCCGCTCGATCAATTGGGATTTCGGGACTCCCCCGTCCGACTCTCCCGCCACTGATGCGCCCGCCTCTTCTCCGACCTCCGTGCTGGTTCGACCCAAAGTGGTAGTCACACCCGAAAGCCAGACCTGGCAGACGGTCGGCAAGCCCGAGATCAAAGTGGACGCGATCAAACTGGTGCAGGGCAAGCCCGCCTTCGCAGGTGACTTCGAGTCGCGCGGATTGCTCCATGCGAAGGTCTTGCACTCGCCGCACGCGCACGCGCGCATCAAGAAGATTGACACATCGAAAGCCAAAGAACTCGACGGCGTTGCCGCGGTATTGACCTGGCAAGACATCCCGCGCGTGGTGTATTCCACGGCGGGACAATCCGACCCAATCCCCGGTCCGCTCGATTCGTTTTCGCTGGATCACAAAGTCCGCTTCGTCGGCGACCGCGTGGCGTTCGTCGCGGCAGAGACTCCTGAAATCGCGGAGAAGGCGTTATCGCTGATCGAAGTGGAATATGAAATCCTGCCCGCCATTATCGATTCGCGTGAAGCGCTGGACAATCCCATAAAAATTCATGACGAGCCGGAGTACGTCAACTTCGCGGATTCCAACCCCGATAAAAATCTTGCCGCGCACATCCGCATTGACATCGGCGACGTGGAAAAGGGCTTTGCAGAAGCGGATGAAATTTTCGAAGCCGAATATGAAGTGCCGAAAGTCCAGCAGGCGCATATCGAGCCGCATGTGGCAGTGACCTATTGGGATGAAGATGATCGCTTGGTGATCCGCACATCCACACAGGTTCCGTTCCATGTGCGCAGAATGCTCGCGCCTGTGCTGGGTCTGCCTGTGAAGCGCATCCGCGTCATCAAGCCGCGCATCGGCGGCGGATTTGGCGGCAAGCAGGAAGTGTTGATGGAAGACGTGCCCGCGCACCTGACCATCGCCACCAAGCGCCCCGTCATCTACGAATACACGCGTGAAGAGGAATTCATCGCGGCGCGCTCACGCCATCCCATGCGGATCAAGATGAAGACCGGCGTAAAGAAAGACGGGACGATCACAGCCAATTCGATGTACGCACTTTCGGATACTGGCGCGTATGGCTGTCATGCGTTGACCGTGACGGGCAATACCGGTCACAAGGCAATGGCGCTGTATGTCGGTGACGGTGAATTCCGTAAAAGTCCCAACATCCGCTTCTATGCGGACGTGGTGTACACCAACACGCCGCCCGCCGGCGCCTTCCGCGGATACGGCGTGCCGCAGGGCTACTGGCCCCTCGACCGTCATTTGGAAAAGATCGCCCGCAAAATGGGCTTCGACCCGATTGAATTCCGCTTGAAGAACGCCATCCGTCCCGGCGAATATCATCCCTTCTCGACGGCATGGAACGAAGGACGCGAACCGCGTCCTGAGATCATCCACACGGTTGGACTGGAGCAATGCGTCGGGCAAGGCAAGGCGGCAATTGGCTGGGACCAGAAATTTGGCAACAACGAGTGGAAGCAGGCAACAAACGGCACAAAACGCAAGGGCATTGGCACGGCATTCGTCATGCAGGGAACTGCCATCCCCTATCTCGACATGGGCGGCGCATCGATCAAGATGAATGACGACGGCTCGTTCAACTTGCTCGTCGGCGCAACGGACTTGGGCACCGGCTCGGATACCGTCCTTGCCCAGATGGCGGCGGAAGTGCTGGGCGTGCCGGTCGAAGATATCATCTGCTATTCATCGGATACGGATTTCACGCCGTTCGATAAAGGCGCGTACGCCTCTTCAACGACATACATTTCAGGGACTGCCGCCACCAAAGCGGCGCAGATCGCGGCGGAGCGCATCAAGATCCGCGCGGCGACCATGCTCGGCGTGGATGACCCGAATTCCATCGAACTGCGCAACCGGCAGGCGCACGCGCCGAACGGCAAATCCGTTACGCTCGCCGAAGTCGCGCTCGATACGCTGCACAAGAACAATCAGGAGCAGATCATGGGCGTGGCGAGTTACGTCTCGCCGGTGTCACCTCCGCCGTTCGCGGCGCAGTTCGCCGAAGTGACCGTGGACATGGAAACCGGACAGGTCACCGTGGACAAACTCGTCATGGCAGTCGACTCGGGTGTGATCGTCAATCCGCTCACGGCTTCGGGACAGATCGAAGGCGGCATGACACAGGCGCTCGGTTACGCGGTCTGCGAGGAGATGCGCTACGATGAAAAGGGGAACGCCATCGAACGGGACTTCGACCGTTATCATATCTTCCGCTCAGATGAAATGCCCGAACTGGAAACCATCTTCGTGGAGACCTTCGAGCCAAGCCATCCCTTCGGCGTGAAGGCGGTGGCGGAGATTCCGATGGACGGCGTTGCGCCTGCGGTCGGCAATGCCATTCTGGATGCCATCGGTGTGAATGTGGATGAGATCCCCGTCACGCCGGAGAAGGTCTGGAAGGCGCTTAAGAGTCAGTAAACAGAAGCAGCTTCAAGGTCAGAAAAGAGGCGCGGTCGCACAATCCAGCCGCGTCTCTTTTTATCCCAACTTCCAAAAAGGCGGGATATAATCACGCCATTCGTAATCTTTGGAGAAATCGAGTTCATGTCCGACCAAATTTATGTCGTAGGTCATATCAATCCGGATACCGATTCCATCGCGTCTGCCATGGGATACGCCTGGTTGCGCCGCGAGCGGGACGGCGAAGATACCATCGCGGCGCGCGCCGGGGCGTTGAACGCGCAGACGGCGTGGGTGCTGAAAGCGCTTAATCTGGATGCGCCCACCCTGCTGACGGATGCTTCGCCGCGCTTCGGATCTGTCATGCGGCGGCTCGATACCATCCGGCCTAATTCCCAGCTCGGGGCGGCGTGGATCCTTGCCAGCAAGACCGGCGGCATCGCGCCTGTCGTCGGCGAAGACGGCATGCCCTACGGTATCATCAACGGCTTGAGTCTGTTCAAATATTTCACTGAAATTCTCGGTCCGCGCCCGGGGGATACGACCGTGCGCGAGATGATGTCTGAACCATGCAAGGATGCGACCGATACCGACATCCCCAAGTTCTCTGCCAACACCCACATCCGCGACGTGTTGAACAGACTCCTGCGCGACGAACACAATGATTATTGGGTTGTGGACGAGAACGGCGCGTACGTCGGCATTGCCCACCAGCGCGAGGTCATCAACCCGCCGCGCTTGAAGGTCATTCTGGTCGACCATAATGAACCGCGCCAAGCGATCGCCGCGCTCGAAGAAGCCGAATTGCTGGAAATTCTCGATCATCACCGGCTCGGCAATCCGCATACGCATCAACCCATCCGCTTTACGGTGGATATCGTCGGCTCGACCTCCACGCTGGTGGCGGAACAGACCGCCGAAGCGGGTCTTTCCATGCCACCCGCCCTGGCAGGGATGCTTCTCGCCGGACTGTTATCGGATACGCTTATCCTGACCTCTCCCACGACCACGCCGCGCGACCATGCCGCCGCCGAGAAGTTGTCCCGTTGGGCATTCGTCGGCGGAAGTCCGCTCAAAGGCGAGACGGTCGAATCGTACGGCAAAGCCGTGCTCTCGGCGGGCGCGGGGCTTTCCAACCGCGATCCGAAGGAAGTCGTCAGCACGGATATTAAATCCTTCGAAGGCGGCGGATTCAAGTTCGCCGTAGCACAAGTCGAGGTGACCGACATCCTGCAATTGACCGAGCATCTCGATCCGCTCCAGCACGCATTGGACGATCTGCGCGACAAACGCGGCTTGGACTTTGCCATGCTGCTCGTCACGGACGTGGTGCGCGGCACGAGCCGCCTGCTGACCTGTTCGGACGCTCCACCCATCCTGAACGACCTGCCCTACCCGCCCCTGCCCGACCGCACCCGCGACGCCAAAGGCGTGGTATCGAGGAAGAAACAATTGCTGCCCGCCGTGCTGGGTCTGCTGGAGCGGTAATTATCACAATGGCGCGACGACCGCGCCCCTACTGAAAACGACATGAACACTTCAATCTACCAAGCCCTTTCAGAGATCGAAAAGAACTTTGGCTCTGCCGCCCTGTGCACCGTGACAAAGAGCGAAGGCTCCACGCCGAGGCATGTGGGCAGTAAAATGCTCGTTTACCCCGATGGGAAGTTCATCGGAACCGTCGGCGGCGGAGACCTGGAACACCGCGTGCTCGATGAAGCGTGGATGGCGATCAGTGACGGTCAGCCGCGCTATTTGCATTACAACATGGCTGACCCCTCGCGCGGCGATCCCGGCGTGTGCGGAGGTCAGGTGGAGGTGTTTGTGGAACCGATCCTTCCTCCCCCGCTGCTGGTCGTCATCGGCGCGGGGCACGTGGGCAAGGCAGTTGTCCATTTGGCGAAATGGCTGGGATTTCGCGTCGCTGTCAGCGATGACAGAGCCGAATTCTGCACGCCCGAAGCCACCCCCGGGGCTGATGCGTATTATCCGGTGACAATGGACAAACTCCCGGAGCAGATCACGATCGACAAGCGGACGTATCTCATCCTGACGACGCGCGGCTCCAGCGTGGATGCGGCGGGCATCACGCCCCTGCTTGAGTCGTCCGCTGCGTACATCGGCGTGATCGGCTCACGGCGGCGCTGGGCAACAACAGTCAAGGCGCTGAAGGCAAAGGGCGTGGCGGAAGAGAAGATCGCGCGCGTCCATTCGCCGATGGGGCTGGAACTGCAAGCCGAAACGCCGGAGGAGATCGCGGTCAGCATCATGGCGGAAGTGCTGATGCTCAAGGACAAGGGGACCGGAAAGCCGATGAAAGGTTGAAACTCTGGTACACTTTGACCATTACAATTCGAGAAGAAAAGAATCATGAGTCAACGAAACATTTATATTACCGAGTACGACCTGAAACGCCTGCGCGACCTGATCGCCGATGCGATGAGCACCGAGTACCGCAACAGCCCCTACCTGGAACAACTCAAGGAGGAGCTGAAGCGCGGACAGGTGGTCGCCCCGGCGGAGGTGCCGCCGGACGTCATTACGATGAACTCGCGCGCGCGCCTGCTGGACATGGAAGACGATGAAGAGATGGAGTTCACCCTGGTGTTCCCGCAGGACGCTTCGCCCGCGGAAGGGAAGATCTCGATCCTTGCGCCGATCGGCACTGCCATGCTGGGATACCGCGAAGGGGATATTTTCTCCTGGCAGGTTCCGGATGGGATGCGCAAGATCAAGGTCGTGAAGATCCTGTTCCAGCCGGAAGCCTCCGGGAATTTTGACCTGTAATTTCCAAAAAACACAGTCGCTGACTGTGTTTTTTACTGCAACATTTTGCGCCGGATTGCGTAAACAAATAGGATTAACGGTTCTTGTCCCTGCCTGTCAGTTGGACTATAATCTAATTGTTATTCATCAAAAGGAGAATGAACATGGCTAGAATTTTTGATGTCATTGAATACGCCAATGAGATGTCCGATGAGATCGTGCGGCGCTTCCCCGACCAAAACAGCATCGGGGATTTCCGCATCGGTTCACAGGTGATCGTACGCGAAAGCCAGTGGGCGGTGTTCTACCGTGACGGCAACGCGCTGGACGTGTTCGGTCCGGGACGCCACACCATCGCCACCGCGAACATCCCGCTGTTGATCGACCTGATCGGCAAGGCGTTCAATGACCGCACGCCCTTCCCCGCGGAAGTGTACTTCGTCTCACGCAAGGAATTTTCCAACAAAAAATGGGGCACGCCACAACCCATCATCGTCCGCAACCCGGGCATGGGACTGGGCGTGGCGCTGTTGCAGGGATTTGGAACCTACTCCTTCCAAGTGAAGGACCCGCAACAGTTCGTGACCCAGATCGTCGGCGTCCAGCACACCTTCCGCACCACCGATATCGAAGAACGCCTGCGCACCATGCTGCTCTCGAAACTGCAGGATGCGCTCGGTGAAACCGCCGCCAAGAATTCCGTGCCGGAGATGATCGGTCTGACCGAGGAACTCGGCGCGGCAGTCCGCGCGAAGGCGGCACCCGACTTCGAAGCCATCGGTCTCACGCTCAAAACCTTCTACATCGGCAATCTCAAGCCGAGTGAGAAATCCGCCCAGGAACTGCGCGACATGGGCATGCTCGACATGGCGACCTACACCCAACTGCAAGCCGCAGATGCGATGCGCGATGCGGCGCAGAACGAAGGCGGCGGGGCTGGCCTGACGGCTGGCATCGGTGCCGGAATGGGGATCGGCAACATCATGGGACAGGCGTTGCAGGGCGGCTATCAAGCTCCCCAGCAAGGCGGTCAATCGGGCGGAGGCGCGTCTGCCGCTGCCGGTATCCCCGATGTGATGACCCCCTCGGAAGCCGCCGCGATCTTGAAGGTCTCCGAAGAGGATGTGAAAGCCGCCATCGAAGCGGGCGACCTGAAAGCCAAGAAACTCGGCAGTGCCTACCGCATCAGCAAGGCGGCGCTGGAAGAGTTCTTGAAAGGGTAGTTGTAACGAGTAACGACTAGCAAAAGAGACTTTCCATTCGGAAAGTCTCTTTTTTGTATTAATACAATATCAAGAAAGGATCGTTTCTGCTATTCCAACCCGGCAATAATTTCAGGAACGGCAACCAGCACATCGCTGGCAAGGACGGAAGCGGTGGTGCCGAGCGACTCGGCGGCGAGCAGACCTGCTTGCGCATGGATGAACGCGCCCGCGATGGCGGCATCATAGGGATCGAGTCCCTGTGCGAGCAGACCGGCGATCAAACCTGCCAGCACATCGCCGGTACCGGCACGGGCAATAGCGGACGTGGCAACAGGGATGACCGTCGAGCGCCCGTCGGGGGATGCGATGACGGTGAACGCGCCTTTCAGCACAACGACATGCCCCCATTCCTGCGCATATCTCACCGCCATCTCTTCGCGATCGGATTGGATCTCGCTGACGGGCAAGCCCGTCAGCGAGGACATTTCGCCCGGGTGCGGAGTCAGCACGGCAGGCGCGGATATTTTTTTATGCCAATCTTCGATTTCAGAAACGTGCCGCAATCCATCGGCATCGATGACCAACGGGAGTTTTATCACGGGCAGTACCTGCGCGACGAATTCCGCGGTCGTTGGCACATCGCCAAGACCGGGACCGATCAAGACCGCGGTGGCGCGTTCCAGGTTGTTCAAAAGGACATCAACGGCGGCTTCGGAGATGAAACCATTCTGATGCGGGAGCGGCAGCCAGATGGCTTCGGGCAGGTGTCCTGCCAGCGCGGCGTGCAACGGCTCGGGCACAGCCATGCTCACCAAACCGGCGCCGATGCGGTAGGCGGCTTTCCCAGCCAGCAGAGCCGCGCCTGTGTAGGGTGTAGAACCAGCCACAACGAAAGCCGTACCAAACGTCCCCTTGTGCGAAGCGGGGGTTCGCTCCGGCAGCAGGTCGGCGACCATCTCCCAATCCGCAGCATCCGTTGTGAGCGCATTCCATGAATCCAAACCGTCAGGCAGACCGATCCCGACCACATCCAGTTCGCCCGCCAGTTCGAACGCGGGCAGTTTTAGCAAGCCCTGCTTGACCGCCGCCATCGTGAGCGTGAGATCGGCGGGGATGGTTTCACCGGCGGCCGCGCCCGTATCACAATCAACGCCGGAGGGACAATCGACGGCGACGACGAAGGGCGGCAGGTCGGTTTCGGACAGGATGCGATTCGTTTCGGCAAGGACGCGCGCCGCTTCTTCCTTAAGCGGGAGTTTGATGCCCGTCCCAAGCAGACCATCCAACAGGACGGCGGATGCGGTCAACCAGCCAGACAGGGACCCGCCCTCCGCATCCCCCGCCGCATGGACAAGTTCGCCGCCCGCTTCGAGGTAGCGCGTGACGAGCTCATCGGGTTTGCGGTTGACGAGACAGGCGTGCGTGCGCCAGCCCGCTTCCGCCAGCCATGTGAGCGCGACCAGCGCGTCGCCGCCGTTATTGCCCGAGCCGACGATGGCGGTGACCTCGTCCCAGCCGTTCGCCTGCCCCACGGCATGGACGATCTCGGCAAGTCCGCGCCCGGCATTTTGCATCATTTGAGCATAGGACACGCCTTTGGAATCGGCCTCCTTTTCGATGGTTCGCATTTGGGCGGTGGTGACAAGTTTCATG
Organism: Anaerolineales bacterium; assembly: GCA_023382595.1. Taxonomy (GTDB): domain Bacteria; phylum Chloroflexota; class Anaerolineae; order Anaerolineales; family Villigracilaceae; genus Villigracilis. The sequence goes on from JAHDWB010000002.1 coordinate 415,305, forward strand.
GGAGTTGGCGCTTGGTGGACCGTTGACTCAATTTATCATTATACATATAATTCACTAATTCTATTTTAATCTATGATTGCAATTAATTTAATGCGTTGACTCGAATATCATAGGTGCATCCATTAATTATGCTAAATTTTTTATTCTACAAAAATTTTCTAAGGAGGACTAATGAATACTTCAACCAACAAAAACCACGTAATTGGCGTCATTTCAATCATTGAAACACTGATTTTATTCACTATGGGAATCTTGGGAAACCAAATATCTGACTCCATGAGGATTTCCCCCTTTTTTCTATTAACGACAACAGCTATTGGGTTAATTATCTTATCAGCCATTAGCTACACCCAGTCAATGAACGTGCCTAAGAACCAAGAGCAACCAACAACATCTCAAAACTTTCTAAGAAAAGTTACCCCAAAAACAATGGTTGGGATATTTCCTTTTGGAGTAATGATAGGTTTGTTGACCGGAGCCTTATTGCTTTCGATTGGTTTCCCATCTGCTTACGTCGCTTGGTTTTACCTTTTTATAGTAATGCCATACGAAGCTAATGGACTAATAATTGGTTTTATTCTTAGCATATTGTTCGCTTTACTAATTGACTCCCGTTTGGCTGCATCACTAGCTGTGGGCTATAGTATTGCTTTTTCGACCACAATACTTATAATTCGACCACATGAAAACAATATTCTTCTTACTTATTCTGGACATATAATCTTTTTTGTTCTTTTAGGTCTCTTGCTCATAATAGGGGAACCAGTCATAAATTGGTTGAGAAAAATAATTACGGAGCCAAGAATATAAATGCAAAAAGGCAGGCTTGCCATTGGGTAATATTAGATTCTTAGCATTTTTCTTTGTTGGGCGAGGTCGGCTCGTCCGCGTAAAATCGCTTTTGGGACGATCCACTGACCCCTGACGGAGTTAGACACGCCTGCCACATAAGAAACGGGGCTCTCGTTCAGCCCTTGGACAGGGAAAGCTCTCGAAAAAACGGTTTTTCGACAGTCTCGTTGGGCAGTTCCTTGCAAAATATGGTGGTTGACAAAATGAATAATCAATTATCAAATACAAAACCGAAAATACGAGTGGTTCAAAAAGCAAAGTACATTGTTTTAATTCCCGAAATAGCCTGGTTGATATTCTCAATTTGGGCGATAAAAGAAATCGCATTTCCACAGTTTCTTGTTGAAGACTCAAATATGCCGCTAGCCACTTCAACTCTAGTGAGCGGCATCTATTTTGGCCTAATGGCATTATGGATAATTTGTGATATGGTTATGAAGAAAATACGTAAAGTGCCAATTTCAGTGGAGCAAAAAGCATTTTTACCTTTCTTTTTTGGTGGTTTTTTATTAGGTGCAGAACATTATCTTGGATTTAGTGATTACATGACAATTGCAGGTCTTTTATTAATAGACATACTTCCTATTGTTGCAATGATTAATTTATTACAAGGTAAATCTTTTGGTATTATCCAAATGTACCAGCGAGATGTCCAAATAGTAAAATAACGTTTGTCAAAATCCTTTCATATTTGCAAATCTGTTTACAACATAATTGTTGCCAAATCAAAAAACTGCCCACCGATGAACAGCAGTGTCAACCCCAAAGAGGCGCTCCGCGCAGATGCCTTTCGGCTGGACGGCTTCGCCGGGTCCGCGCACCGGGGCCGTGCTTCGCGATCCCGTGAAAAGCACACGGGGCGATGTCCGCAAGGCGTTGGGCGCTAAACGGGAGTTCAATTGAGGAATTATGAAAACGTATCACTACTCTCAGGATTTTCGTACAAAACACCGCAATTATCTGAGCCTGTTCCTCTCGCTGAGCTTCTTCCTTGTTTTAGTAAGTATCGCTGTTGTAGATTATCAAAGCCAACAAGAGGATATGGGTGTTCGGTGGTTGATAATGTATCTAGCCTTCATTGTCACGATTTATGATTTGTATCAGATCAATCTGTATCCTAACATCAACGTAGGCGAAACAGGGCTAGGAGTGGAATTCTTGGGTTTCTATATACCCGTCCCTTGGGAAAATGTTGAATCAATTCTCATGATCCAATCCAGGTATTATCCTGAAGTGTTCACTGAGTGGTTTGTTAGAACGAAGAAGCTCACACTATTCCATCTGCTTTATGGCAAGAACAAATACGGTAAATTTGCAACAGGCTTCTTGATTCGTTCAGAGATGGAAAGTATCCAAGAACTTCTCGATAAAATTGGCAGCAAGATCCCAGTGAATGGGCCTCAGTCTTACCAAAAGACAGAGTATTCTGATTAGAGGTGATAGGATAAGTCATTGGTTAAGTGCGCCCACCGATGAACAGCAGTGTCAACCCCAAAGGGGTGAGCGGCAAGACGCAGGTATGCGCGTGAATGTTCAGGTTTTTTATATGAAGATCGAAATACAACCCGCCTCGTTGGAAGACAAAACCATCCTGCGCAACCTGATGGAGTTGTATGCCTATGATTTCAGCGAGTTCGAGCAGTCTGATGTGGATGAGCACGGGCTGTTTGGGTACGAACGCCTTGACCACTACTGGACCGAAGCCGGGCGGTATCCATTCCTTGTGCGGGCACACGGCAGGCTGGCAGGCTTCGTACTGGTGAGAAACCTGGAGGAGACCACTCCCGTTCATTCGATCGCGGAGTTTTTCATTCTTAGAAAATACCGCCGCCGGGGAGTGGGAAAAGCCGCCGCCCATCAGATCTTCGGAATGTTTCCGGGGCAATGGCGGGTGGCGCAGACAGAGGACAACCACCCAGCGCAAGCCTTTTGGCGCAAAGTCATTTCCGGGTACACACAGGGAAACTTCAAAGAGATCTGGTCGAACGATGATGAATGGAAGGGACCTATTCAAATATTCGGCACAGAGTCAGCTGCGATTTCGAAGCTCCCGATGACTTAACATTACAAAAATCACCTTGACACCCAGCCGTTCGCATCGTAAAATGCGATTAATCGGATTAATCAAGTTTTATGCTTCGTGAGCGGATCTCCCCCAACATTTCAGAGTTTCTCAGCTATCTGGCGTCACACCCGGAGGCGGAGAATAAACTCCCGCCGTTGACCGAACTCAGCCGCGAACTCGGCGTCGGCGTGGCGGCGTTGCGGGAACAGCTCGAAGTGGCGCGTTCGCTTGGGCTTGTAGAAGTCAAGCCGCGGACGGGAATGAGGCGCAAGCCGTATTCCTTCGCTCCCGCCGTTCTGAAGAGTCTCGATTACGCCATCGCACTCAACAAGGATCATTTCATCGCCTTCGCCGACCTGCGCCAGCACATCGAGATCGCCTACTGGCATCAGGCGGTAAAATTACTGACGACCGAAGACCACAATACATTGCACGAACTGGTTGCGCGCGCATGGGAAAAACTGCACGGCAACCCCATCGAAATCCCCCACCCCGAACATCGCGAACTGCATCTCACCATCTACCGCCGCCTGGATAATCCCTTCGTCACCGGCATCCTGCAATCGTATTGGGACGCCTACGAAACCGTCGGCTTGAACTTCTTCACCGATTACAATTATCTGACGCAGGTCTGGACGTATCATCAGCAAATGGTCGACGCCATTTGTGCGAACGATGTGGAAGCGGGCTACAAAGCCCTGACCGAACACACCGATCTGATCCACCACTTATTATCATCGTCCCAGTGACGACAACTTTACGAGGAGTTCCATGAACAAAAAAGTGAACGATTTTTCGATCACGGTTGGCACGAAGAACGGCTCCGGCAGTTCCACCGCCAACAACACCATCCTGCGTTCGATCTTCAAGATGGGCATCCCCGTTTCGGGCAAGAACCTGTTCCCCTCCAATATCCAGGGCTTGCCGACGTGGTACACCATCCGCGTCAACAAGGATGGCTTTATCGGACGGCAGGAAAGCAACGATATCGTCATTGCGATGAACCCCGATTCGTTCGCGCGGGACCTCGCATCTGTTTCGCCCGGCGGAGCCTTTTTCTACGCCGACGATATCAAACAGCCCATCACCCGCGTGGACATTGCCATCTACCCGATGCCGGTCAAGACCATCGTCCGCAACGACCCGAACGTCCCGACCGACTTCCGCGAGCTGGTCGGCAACATGGTCTATGTGGGCGTGCTGGCGCAGATGATCGGCATCGATTTCGAAACGATCCGCGCCGCGCTGACCTTCCACTTCAAGGGCAAGCAGAAACCGATCGACATGAACTTCAACGCCCTGAAAGCCGGCGCCGACTGGGCGAAGGAAAATCTTGAAAAGAAAGACCCGTTCCAGCTCGAACCGATGAACGAAACCGACGGTTTGATCATGGCGGACGGCAACACCGCCGCAGCGATCGGCTCCATTTTCGGCGGCATTCAGTTCGCGGCATGGTACCCGATCACGCCCGCCTCTTCCCTCGCTGAATCCCTGAACGACTTCCTGCCCATGCTCCGCAAGCGCGAAGACGGCAAGCACACCTATGCGGTCGTGCAGGCGGAAGATGAACTCGCCGCGCTCGGCATGACCGTCGGCGCAGGCTGGGCGGGCTTGCGCGCAATGACATCCACCTCCGGTCCCGGTCTCTCGCTGATGACCGAGTTTGCAGGTTTGGCGTATTTCGCGGAAGTGCCGGTGGTGATTTGGGATGTGCAGCGCATCGGTCCGAGCACCGGCTTGCCGACCCGCACCTCGCAAGGCGACCTGACCTTCACGCACTTTATCGGTCACGGCGACTCGCACTCGGTCACACTCCTGCCCGGTGACGTGTACGAATGCTTCGAGTTCGGCTGGAAATCCTTTGACGTTGCCGAACGTTTGCAGACTCCTGTCTTTGTGTTGAGCGACCTCGACATGGGCATGAACCAGTGGATGAGCAAACCCTTCCAGTATCCCGAAACCCCGATGGACCGCGGCAAGTTCCTGACCGAAAAAGACCTCGAGGAACTCAAGGGCAACTGGGGACGTTACCGCGACAATGACGGCGACGGAATTCCCTATCGCACCTTCCCCGGCAACAAACACCCGATGAGCGCATACTTCACGCGCGGCACCGGTCACGATGAGAACGCGCGTTACAGCGAAGACGCCGATGTGTATCTCCGCAACATGGAACGCCTTAAGCACAAATACGAGACCGCAAAGAAGTACGTCCCTGCGCCGGTCCTGCATACGAACAAGAAAGCGACCGTCGGCATCCTTGCCTACGGTTCGACGGAAAACGCCATCTTCGAAGCACAGCACCAGCTTGCGGCTGAGCATGGTCTCCAGTCCGAGTTGATGCGCATACGTGCCATTCCCTTCACGGACGAAGTGACCAAGTTCATCGAGAAATACGACCAGGTCTTCGTCGTGGAAATGAACCGCGACGGACAGATGTATCAGATCCTGCTGACCGAATACCCGCAGTATGCGGCGAAGTTCAAGTCGGTGGCGTATCAGGACGGTCTGCCCGCGGCGGCGAAGTGGGTGCGCGAGGGGATTCTGGCGAAGTATGAAGGTCAGAAAGCGGAAAGCAAAGCGCAGAAGAAGGCTCCAGCGAAGAAGACTGCTTCGAAGGCAAAGCCAGCCCCAAAGAAGAAAGCGGCGGCGAAGTCCGTGAAGAAGACCACCGCCAAGTCCAAGACATCCGCGAAGTCGAAGCGGAAATAATTACCGGTACGGTTATCCAAAAGGAGTAAACCACTATGACTGAAACTCTCCCCATGGCTGGCGCGCCAGCAAATACGAACGCCGCCGGTCTGACAAAGAATGATTACCGCGGCAACCCGACCACCTTGTGCCAGGGCTGCGGACACAACTCGATCTCGAACCAGATCGTGACCGCGCTGTACGAAATGAACATCGTGCCGGAAGATGTGATGAAGTTCAGCGGCATCGGTTGTTCGTCCAAGTCGCCGACCTATTTCCTGAACCGCACCTTCGGCTTCAACAGCCTGCACGGACGCATGCCGTCCATTGCGACGGGCGCCCTGTTCGCGGATGCGCACATGAAGGGCATCGGCGTTTCGGGCGACGGCGACACCGCCAGCATCGGCATGGGACAGTTCAAGCACGTCATGCGCCGCAATGTGAACATGGTCTATATCGTCGAGAACAACGGCGTGTACGGTCTCACCAAGGGACAGTTCTCCGCCACCGCCGAAAAAGGCTTGCAATTGAAAAAGCAGGGCGAGAATCCCTACATGCCCGTCGATATCTGCATGGAAGCGCTGGTCTCCAACGCGACCTTCGTGGCGCGTTCATTCGCAGGCAACCCGAAACAGGTAAAGGAACTGCTGAAAGCCGCGCTGGCGCACAACGGCATCGCCGTGCTGGACATCATCAGTCCGTGCGTGACCTTCAACAATCAGGACAATGCCTACCACTCGTACGCCTGGGGCAAGGACCATGAAGAACCCCTGCACGAGATCTCCTACATTGCGCCGCGCAGCGAGATCATGCTCGAACGCGAGATGATGGAAGGCGAGGTCCGCGAAGTTGCCATGCACGACGGCTCGACGATCATCTTGAAGAATCTCGAAAAGGATTACAACCCCACTGACCGCGTCGAAGCAATGCGCGTGATGGAAGAGGCACAGCGCAACAACTGGCTGGTGACGGGTCTGCTCTACCTCAATACCACCAAGCCGACGCTGACCAGCATCTACAACCTTGTGGATACGCCGCTCAACCGCCTGACCGAAGCCGACCTGCGCCCTGAACGCGTCATGATCGACAAGATCAACGAGTTGATGTTCTAAACCACGCCCCCACCGTCCCTACGGGACACCTCCCCCAAATCCAAAAGCGGACTTGGGGGAGGATTTTTGTTATCGCCATGACAAACGAAACAACTTCCGAAAAACTCAACTTCAAACAGATACTGCCCGTCCTTGTCATCGTCTTAGTGGACTTGATGGGACTGTCCATTATCATTCCTTTATTGCCGCTGTATGCCGCGCGCTTCGGGACCACCCCGCTGGTGATCGGCATCCTGCAGGCGACCTACCCGATGATGCAATTCGTCGGCGCGCCGATCCTGGGCAGACTGTCCGATAAGTTCGGCAGGAAGCCGGTGCTGGTCGTCAGCCAGATCGGGACATTGGGCGGGTTCATCCTGCTCGGCTTCGCGGACTCGCTGTTCCTGCTGTTCCTTTCGCGCATCATCGACGGGCTTTCCGGCGCGAACATCGCCACCGCCCAAGCCGCGATCGCGGACAGTACCACCGAAAAGACGCGCACACAGGGGCTGGGATTGATCGGCGCGGCGTTCGGGGTCGGCTTTGTGCTGGGACCGATCATCGCCTTCATCGTGCTGGCGGCGACCGGACAGAACTATCAGGCAGTGGCGTTCACCGCCGCTTTCTTCTCGTTCGTCTCCATCTTGTTGACGTCCTTCTGGTTCAAGGAGACGGTGCAGCAGGCGGAAGACCCCGAAGCCTCGCGCAAGCGCCGTCCCTTCTCGTTCGATGCGATGCGCAACGCGCTCAAGAATCCCGCCATCGGCTTTTTGCTGATCATCATGTTCTTTTACCGCATCGCCTTCGGCGGCTATGAACAACTCTTTTCGCTCTTCACGCTCACCCGCCTCGGCATGGACGCGCGCGACACGTCCGGTTTGTTTGCGCTGGCGGGCATCACCATCATCGTCATTCAGGCGGGTTTGATCGGCAGATGGTCGCGGCAAAAGGGAGACCGCTGGCTGGTGCTGATGGGACTGGGCGCATTGGCGGTCGGCTTGATCGGCACAGCGCTGACCCCGGCAAGCCCGGTTCCGTGGTACGAACGGGACAGGGTGCTCGAAAGCATGGCAGGACAGGGCGAACAACGCGTGTCGATCCAGAGCATACAGATCGAACTGCCCGAAGAGACATCCAAAGGCTGGGGCGGGGTCATCTGGCTTTTGGTGGCAAGCCTGCCCGCGGCGGTGGGCGGCGCGGTACTGCATCCCGCCATCAACAGCCTGATCTCCAAATCGGCAAATCCCGCCGAGTTGGGCGGGACGCTGGGGGTTTCGGCGGCGGCATACAGCGCGGCGAACGCCATTGCGCCGTTGTTCTACGGCACACTCTTTCAGGTCTTCGGCGGACCCGTGCCATTCTTCGTGGGCGGACTGATCTTGGCAAGCCTGCGCCTGTTCGCGCCGAGGGTCGTGAAATAGAATGGATTGGATTTGATCCGCAGATTTCGCAGAATTTGACAGATGCCGCAGGGGCGCGTTGACCGCGCCCCTGCGGTTATAATGCGGGGAAATGAGCAATCTTGAAGCAGAGATCAAACTGGAGTACGTGCGCGCTTCGGGACCGGGCGGGCAGAACGTCAACAAAGTGGCGACGGCGGTGCAGCTGCGCTTCGATATGTTGAACTCGCCCTCGCTCGCCGCGGACTTAAAATCACGCCTGATGCGTCTGGCAGGGAAACGGGTCAACGCGGAGGGCGTGTTGGTGATCGAAGCGAAATCCCGCCGCACACAGGAAGCCAACCGCGAAGAGGCGTTGAAGAAGTTCCATGAGTTGATCCGCAAGGCGGGCGAGAAGCCGAAAACCCGCCGCAAGACCAAGCCGACAAAGGCATCGCAGGAGGAACGGCTGAAGGGCAAGAAGAAACGGGCGGAGGTCAAGAGATCGAGGCGCGGGGGCTATGAGTCCGAGTGAGAGAACAGGTCAAGGAGTCTTTAATGGCTAGGAAAAAATCATCAACGTCGGATGTCGTCTTCCGCTGGCTCGGCTGGCTTGTGCTGATCGGCTTGGTCGGCAGTATCCTGTGGTCGATGTGGGTGGACACGCTGCAGCCGTTGATCCGCGCGGGGGATACGCAGGCGGTGATCTTTAATCTGGTCGGTCTGCCGATCATCCTGCTGGGCACCGGCATCTTTGTGTATGGCGGCTTCCGGTTCGTGCGCGCCACATTCCAAGCCATGCAGGAACCGGGGGCGGTGGAGAACATTGCAAGAATCCAGGAAGGCAGTTTGCCGCCCGATGAACTGCGGCAGGCGCGGATGGAAAACCTGCGCGCGTTGTGGACGGCATGGAAGCGCCCGCTGTTATGGCTGGCGTTCGGGTTTGCATTGATCGCGCTGGGCGGATTTCTGATCAATTACGTGTAGGGATATTCACTGCCGTTGAATTCGCGGCAGCCGCATGCTATGATGACCGTGGGGAATGTGAGTCAGGTCTGGTCGTTACGTGATAAAGGAGTCACCATGCGCCGTATCGTTTTAATTTGCTGCGCGTTGACCGCCCTGCTGAGTGCGTGCGGGACGGGAACGCCGCGCCTGCCCGGCGGGCTGACGCTTGAGGAACATGTGCTGGCGCGCGCGCCAAGTTCGGATTCGTTCACGTTCGAGCCGCTGGAAGGCACGCAGGAAGGGGTGCTGGCACGGCATGCGTCCGAACGCTCCCAGCGTATTCCCCTGCCGATCGTCACGGTGAACGGCAACCCGGCGATGGAGGCGGGCTGGAACGACGGCAGGCTGACGGCGGAAGTGTTCACGGATCCCCTCCAGCCCCCGGCGCAGATCGTGCAAGTCTCGCATGCCGGTGAAGTCATTTTCAGCGCGTCCGCCGGTATGCCCAGCCCGCTCCTGCCCCTGCAAGGTCTGTGGACGTACGACGGTCATTGGGCGCTCGAGATCGTGCTTGCCACGCCCGAAGTCTGGGCGGGACAGGTCTATATCGACGGGGAATCGGTCAACGAGGCGCAGGGATACGAGGAAGCCTTCGGGTTTCAAACGCTCTCCGGCAAGCCGTTCTACTTCTTCCGGCAGGCGGGGCAACTGGGGTTTTCCTACGACGGCGGAGGTGCGTCCCTGCCCTACGACAGCATCCCCCACTATCTGTGCTGCAGCGAGTCGGTGTTGAACCCGCTGCAGGCGCGGGAGATGACGGCATTCTTCGCCCAACGCGGCAATGACTGGTTCTATGTGGAACTGGGGAATTTTTCGGGGCAGTAAGCGCCGCCGCCTTTTCCCAGTTACTTTTCCCCGAATAGGCAGGCAATTTTAGAAGGTGGCGGGCGCGCGCTTGAAAATGTCGTGATGTTTTCCGGAAAACATCACGACATTTTTGGAAAAACATCACGATATTTTTTAAAAACTTCCCGATGTTTTTTGAAGTCCGCGACCCCGCCGGTAAAGGATTCTGTCAGTTTTTTGTAATCTCCGTTTCGTTGACCCATGCTGTGGGTGTGTTTATAATTTGTTCATCCGTTTTTTGCCCATTCCACTTAAACGCCCAAGTGGATTTGGGGGATTTTCCCAAAGGGGGCGCTGAGGCGGAAGCCGCCTAAAAGGAGTTATACGGACGTCCGAATAACCATAGTTGGCTGCCAAGCAAAAATTCTAAACAGGAAAAGTAAAAGAATATGACTAATCCAACGCCAAAAAAGAAACCCCTTGACACTGCATTATTGACTATTGTTGCATCAATATGGAGTTGTATTTTAATTGTAGTAGCGCTTTTTGTTATCATATACTTTGATATGGTTCCTACAGGCGTTGGACTAGGACCCATCACTTTTACGCAGCCTACACCAACACAAGAAAATGTGGAAACTCCGCCAAGCATAGAAGCACCTCCTACTACAAATCCAACTGTGATAAATTCACCTGCAGCCGAAATTCTGCCAACGCCCACTGTTTTTACCCCACCGCCGAATCCAACAGTTGCGGTCATACCCACAATCACCCCAAGCTATACCGTCTTATTGCATGATGACTTTGAATTAGGAATTAGCAATCAATGGCAAAGCGAAGGAAATTGGCTTATGACGAATGGGCATTTAACGCCTTCAGAAATAAAGGATAGCAAAATATATTCAGTTGACACGTCTTGGGTCAATTACGAAGGCGAGATAACATTTGAAGTTACAGAAAATCTGTTTCTTTTTGTAATGTTGCGAACTCAAAATCCAGATAATTATGTTGAGTTCATATTGCAGTGCGGCTGGAATGGAAATTATTTTAGCTTATACACGGGTGATTACATGTTCTGGCGAATAAGAAAAAATGGGAATGTCACAGATATTCCAGGTACACAAACAGAAACATCTTGCAGAAATGAAAGGGCAACCATTTACTTTAGCTCAGTAGATAATGTTTATCGCGCTACTTATAAGGGGAAAACTATTTCATTTGCAGATCCAGATAACACATTTGTATCAGGTGGAATAGGTTTAAGGTTTTATCCTTTTGAAAAAGCCACTGATGCATTAGTGAAGTTTGATGAAATAAGAGTCAGAACAAAATGAAATAAATCTAAGCATCCAAAAAGCAAGCCACCGATGAACAGCAGTGTCAACCCCAAAGGGGTGCTCCGTGCAGCAAGGCGCGCACAGGCATCCCGTGAAGGTCACGCGGGGCGATGTCCGCGTGGCGGTTGGGACGACTGATTTAGTCAACACGTAAATCTAACATGCAAAAACGCTTGGAACTTAAGCGATTCTTGCTTTGATTAAACATCAAAAGGAGTTTGTATATGTCGGAGCAAAACCCACAACTGGATCATCAACTTGATTTCTATCAGCAAATGCGAGATAGTATTCGAACTTGGATCAAAGGTAAAGGTGTTAATTACAAATTTGCAGAGTATCTCTTGGCTGCGCCTGACTTGTTCCATTTGCTTTGTAAACTGGCTGTTGATAAAGAAGTTCCTGTTAGCGAAAAAGCAAAACTTGCAGGAGCGATTGTCTATTTTATTTCACCTGTTGATTTTCTACCTGAATCTCTCACTGGCCCTCTTGGGTATATTGATGATGTTGCAGTGGCTGCTTTGGTCTTAAACAGTCTTATTAATAAAATCAACCCTGAAATTGTCAGGCGGCATTGGGCAGGAGATAAAGATATTTTGGAACTTATCCAACAAATTCTTCAAGTCGCTGATGAAATGGTCGGGAGTGGTTTATGGGCAAATATTCGGAAGGGTTTTGGCAAATAAAGGTTAGAAAGAATAAGCGGCAGGGCAAGTCCCTTTTCTGGTTGGAATTGGTATCCCGTGCAGATTACGCGGGGCGGTTGGGACCAGTCCCTTTTTGTGGCTGGTGCCCCTCCCGTCCTTCGGACACCCTCCCCAAATACGACATTTCAAGTTGGGCAGGGATGTAGAATGCACAAGTCGTATTTGGAGAGGGAACTCGTATTCCGTGAAGATCACGCGGGGCGATGTCCGCGAGGTGGTTGGGCAGTCGTGTCACAGAGTAAAGTCAGTTTTTAAGTCGATGCGATCGATGTATACTCTCGATTAACGAATTGTAAAGCAAGGTCAATCGATCAGCTTTATTGATTATCAAGTTTGATTGGCGGTTTCAGAAAGGAATGCTATGTTCAAAAGAACCGTGAATTTAGTCGAGAGTGGCGAGGGCTATTCAGTGGAGGTTCTGGGCCGCACCGGTCTCCGCTATACCGAGGGCGAAAAACGTATGCACATCGATTCCGAAGTATTGAATGCGAGCGAAATCGCCGTCGTTGAGAGTTCCATCCAAGCATGGGATTCTCCATTTGAAGCAGAAGTTATCGATGACAAGAAGCGTGCTGTTATTCTCGAGAATATCCGGCGTGCTTTTACATTTATGAATGCCATAATGGAACGTTGGTAAAGAAAAGACTGGAGCGAGTGTGGTCGCTTGCGGTTGAACTCGATAAAGCAGTAAGTTTTAGTTCTTGGAAATCCTCCACGCAGGTAACTGCCCACCGATGAACAGCAGTGTCAACCCCAAAGGGGCGCTCCGTGCGGCAAGGCGCGCAAAGTCACCCCGTGAAGATCGCGCGGGGTGATGTCCGCAAGCGGTTGGGGCAAGTCCCTTTTTGTGGCTGGCGTTGGCATCCCGTGGAGATCACGCGGGGCGATGTCCGCAAGGCGGTTGGGACCAATCCCTTTTCTGGCTGGAATTGGCATCCCGTGCAGATTACGCGGGGCGATGTCCGCAAGGCGGTTGGGATAAGTCCCTTTTTGTGGCTGGAATTGGCATCCCGTGAAGATCACGTGAGACGATGTCCGCGAGGCGGTTGGGAGTTTCTTTGCAAATACCTTATCATTAAAAATCTAAACCAACTGCTCCTTCAAGCTTTTTCTTTATAGATATAAACAAGGAGAAAAAAATGCTTACCGATGACGAAAAAGAAATACTCAGATTAGCCAAACTTCTTTGTACAGCATCAGAAACTGGAGATAAAGAAACGTTGGAAAAAATCATCTCCGACACGTATGTTTGTACTGGATCAGGCGGATTATGGGATAACTACGGTAAATTCGGAGACAAAAATGGTGCGGTTAAAAAATGGGGAACACCCCCTCCTCCAGGAATTACAGGTTCAACTACGATCAGCAATGAGCACGTCTTTGTGCTTGATCAAACCGGCATAGCATCCTACTTGATTGTAGACAAATGGGTGGACAATGCAGGAGAACACGAATTTCAATCATGGGTTACAGATATATGGATAAAACAAGATGGAAATTGGTATCTACTTGCTACCCATGAAACCATTTTTTCAGAGAGTTAATTTTCTAATCAATGAAACACCAAATACAGCGTCCCAAAGAGCACCGGGGTAATGCGCCTCGTCCGTGCGGCAAGGCGCAGGCATCTCGTGAAGATCGCGCGGGGCGATGTCCGCGAGGTGGTTGGGAAGCCAAACTTTTACAACTGTAAATGATAATAGCCTAAAAGGGGTGTTAGAATTAGCAAGCATACTGATAGAGCGCCAAGAAGTTCTGGTGCTCTATTAAAATCTTCTGTTATTTATCCAGTTAAATTATTATTTGCCTTTGTAGGCTTTTTCGAGTTCGCTTATATTCAGTTTATCCATACGAAGCATAGCAGCGCTAACCCGATCAGCCTTAGCTGTGTCTGGATCACGCATCATGATGTCCAAGCTTTCCGGCATAATCTGCCACGTTAAGCCATACTTATCTTTAAGCCATCCGCAAGAAATTATTTCGCCGCCTTCAGACAGCACTTCCCAAAGCCTATCAATCTCTTCCTGAGTTTTGCAGTTTACCGCTATTGAGATAGCCTCACTAAAAGTATACATCGGACCACCATTTAGCGCAGTAAAGTTTTGGCCATTCAGTTCAAAGTCTATTGATGATAGATCACCAGGTTTATTTCCGGCTGCTTTTGCCACCGACTCTGTGAGATATGATGTGTTTATTATTTTTGCATCTTCAAACAGCGACACATACAAATCTACCGCTTCTTTTGCCTGGTCGTTAAACCAAAGAAAAGTCACTATTTTTCTCATATGAATATTCCTTTCTTATTAGTAAGAGTATCTTTTATAATAGAACGTTTATTCTGCTTTGTCAAGAGACACTTCTTAAAAGCACATAAAACTCTGCAATGCGAGGAATGGGCTCCCCGGTCAGCCCTTGGACAAGGAAAGCTCTCAAAAAAAACGGTTTTTCGACAGTCTTGTTGGGCTGCTTTCTTTGGTGATACGAAAGGAAAGGTCGTTTGACAAATAAATACCTTCCCACTGATCAGATCCTGGCTATGCTGAAAGAAACTTCGCCGCGCTTGGCGGATCTTACATCCAGCCTTGCACCAGTGCAATTGCATACAGCTCCCGGCGCAGGGAAATGGTCCGTCAACGATGTGCTTGCCCACTTGCGCGCGTGTGCCGATGTCTGGGGTGGTTACTATATCATGACAATCATCGCTCAAGATAATCCAACGATTAAGGCTAGAAACCCGCGCACCTGGATCAAGAATACCGACTATCGCGAACAGGATTTTCCGTCCTCACTGCGCGCCTTTACAAAGCAGCGTAAGGAACTCTTAGCAGTATTGGAATCTTTGTCACCAAAAGACTGGGCACGTACGAATACGCTCATCGGAGCGGGAAAGCCCCTCCAACAAACCTTGTTATCGCATGCCGATGGACTGGCGCGTCATGAACGCGCCCACCTTAAACAGATCGAACTCACCCTCAATATGCTGAAAGGCGGCTCATAGAAGTTTCGTGAAAGGCAAAAACTGCCTACCGATGAACAGCAGTGTCAACCCCAAAGGGGTGTTCCGTGCGGCAAGGCGTGTGGGGCTGCGAAAAGCAATGTAAAAACAGGATGGGCTGCCACGGTCAATACAAGGAGAGAGTTATGACAAACAACGATGAAAATAACGATAAAGGTACAAATGGAACAGGCGCATGGATAGGCGTCGGATTAGCGCTTGGTGTCGCGATCGGTGCTGCATTGGACAATATCGGTCTCGGCTTAGTGTTGGGAGTAGTGGCAGGCGCAGTCATTGGAGCAGCGCGAACCCGCAAAGAGGAATGAGAATATTGATCTTGTGATGTAAAATCATAAGATGAGACGGGTGTCTTGTGAGATTAAGCAGGGCGATGTCCGCGAGGCGGTTGGACAAGTCCCTTTTCTGGCTGGTGCCCCTCCCGTCCTTCGGACACCCTCCCCAAATACGACATTTCAAGTTGGGCAGGGATGCAGAATGCACAAGTCGTATTTGGAGAGGGAACTCATATTCCGTGAAGATCACGCGGGACGATGTCCGCATCGTGTTTGTGCATGGTTCCACATTCAAGGATAAAAATGACTGTAGAAATCGTTCAACTTGATCAAAGCAATATGGATGTTCTCAATAATTACGATGAGGACATATATGACGAGAAAATTATCCCGCACAGGCTTGCCGCGGTGCTGGGTGAACAGAATCATATTATCCTCGTGGCGATCCTCGATGGCGTTGTTATTGGTCAAGTTTTGGCGGTCATCCACAGGCATCCCGACAAACCGACAGAATTATATATTGATGACCTGGCGGTCTCCGAAAGATTTCAGCGGCGCGGAATCGCAACTCGCTTGCTTGAAGAATTGTTTTCGATAGGCGTCAAAAGGGGATGTGAAGAAGTCTGGGTAGCCACCGAACCTGACAATGAGCCTGCAAAAAAATTCTATGGTTCTTTGGACCTTTCCATGCGGGATGTTGTTGTTTTTGAAGGCAATCTACCGAACATTGCATAACAAGTATATGAGCAGCATTCTTGTTATTGCAAAATAAAATTGTCAATGCGTTGCATTTCAAGTGTTTGGCATCCCGTGAAGATCACACGGGATGATGTCCACAAGGTTTTGGGCAATCCCGTGCAAAAGTTTAAAACTTTCCTTTATAATTAAAGACGATTATTTCCGCATCCATTTTATAAATAAAAAGGAACATTGAGATGAATTTAGACGAACTGCGCTTGAACAGCGCCGTCCAGCAGAAAAAGGGGCTGCACTTTATCCTGGCTTCGGTCTTTATTTGGACCGCCGTCTTGATTGTCCACCTGACTGCATTACCCATATTGATGAAAAACCTGCTGACATTCTGTCTTACAGCCCCGCTTGTGCCGCTGGCATACCTGATTTCAAAAATAATAAAGGTCGATTTCACAAACAAGGGCAATCCGCTGACCAATCTGGGTGTGCTGTTCTCGATCAACCAAATGCTGTATTTACTGATCGCAATGTGGATCTACAACGCAGTTCCGGATAAAATGGTCATGGTGTTAGCGATGATATTTGGAGCCCACCTGCTCCCCTATGGCTGGCTGTATCAATCCAAAAGTTATATGGTCTTGTCGGGTGTCATTCCAATTGCCGCATTGATCGTGGGACTTAACTTCCCACCGTACATCGTTGCGGGTTTTATGATCGCAGTTGAGATCGTTTTCAGCCTGCTTTTAAGCATGGAGGTCAGGAAATTACCTGCCGCCACAATAAGCAGCTAACACGAGAACCATAATGTGAGTAACAGAAGACCTCCGAAGTCTTATTGACTTCGGAGGTCTTTGCTTGCTATGCCACCGCAATGCTCTTGTCCAGATACACATCCTGGATGGTGTTCAGGATCTTTACGCCGTCCGCCATCGGGCGCTGGAAGGCTTTGCGCCCGGAGATGAGCCCCTGTCCGCCCGCGCGCTTGTTGATGACCGCCGTCGCCGCAGCTTCGGCAAAGTCATTTTCACCGGAAGCGCCGCCGCTGTTGATCAAACCTGCGCGCCCCATGTAGCAGTTCGCCACCTGATAGCGGCACAGGTCGATCGGATGGTCGCTGGCGAGTTCGCTGTACATGCGCTTGTCCAGTTTGCCGTAGGAACTGTCGCCCGTGTTCAGGGCAAGGAAGCCGCCGTTATTCTCAGGCAGCTTCTGCTTGATGATGTCGGCGGAGATGGTCACACCGAGGTGGTTCGCCTGCCCGGTCAGGTCGGCAGAGACGTGGTAATCCTTATCCTTTTTGAAGGCGGAATTGCGGATGTAGCACCACAGGATGGTCGCCATGCCCAGTTCATGCGCCAGCGCAAAGGCTTCCGCGATCTCGATGATCTCGCGGTGCGAATCATCCGAGCCGAAGTAGATCGTCGCGCCGATCGCCGCCGCACCCATGTCGTATGCCTGCTCCACCGTCCCGAACAGGATCTGCTCGTAGCTGTTGGGATAGGTCAACAGTTCGTTGTGGTTGACCTTGACGATGAAGGGGATCCTGTGCGCATACTTGCGGGACATCAGCCCCAACACGCCGAAGGTCGAAGCGACAGCGTTGCAGCCGCCCTCGATGGCGAGTTTGACGATGTTCTCCGGGTCGAAGTAATCGGGATTCTTGGCGAAGCTCGCGCCGCCCGAGTGCTCGATGCCCTGGTCCACGGGCAGGATGGAGAGATAGCCCGTTCCGGCGAGGCGTCCGTGGTTGTACATCCGTGAGAGATTGTTCAGCACGCGGGGATTCCTGTCAGATTGGAAGTAGACACGGTCCACAAAATCAGGACCGGGGAGATGGAGGCGTTCCTTGGGAATCTTGGGGGAATCAAAACCGAGCAGAGATTCCGCCTGGGCTCCCAACAGGGATTGAATATCGGTAGTCATGTTTTACTCCTGAAAGATGTTTGTAGTAGGCAGCCTGCCACGAAAGGCGATTGCCTCTTTTTATTAGGTACAAATAGATGGGCAAAGCAGGAAGTTCGTTTCTTGATTATAACTGGAAATAAACGATATAATTGAGGGTACGCAGAAACAATTCGGACAATTGCACGTATATAACGGCAGGAGGCTCCTATGAGTGATTTTTTTGAAAAAGTTAGCAGTCAGATCGACCCGTTCAAGAAACTGGCATCGTACATCCCCGGTTTCAGCGGCTATGTTGAGCGGCAGAACCGCCGCGATGCAGACAAGATCTTGCGTGAGACCGTGGCGCGCCGTTTCAGCGAACACTGGACGCGCTCTTCCAACCTGCAGGTGGAACTTGTCAGCAACGGCATGATCCAGTACGTGGACGACCTGGAGAAAGCCAATCTCGCCCTGCGCACGTTCATCGACAAGATCAGCACCGCCGCGCGCGGTTATTCCGGTCTGTTCGATGCGGTCAAGATCAACGAGAAGGAACTCGAAGCGATCTATCAATTCGATCTTGCCTTCTTCGAGCTCGGCGACCAGGTCGAAGGCGCATTGAACAATCTCGAAGCCAGCCTTGGCGATGAAGAGGCTCTGCCTGCCGCCATCCGTAACCTGACCAGCCTTGCACGCCTTGCCGTGGAAACTTTCGAGCGCCGCTCCGAAGTGGTCACCGGCAGCGGTCAGTAATTCAACCAATGCCATCGCGGGGGCAAAGCCATTTTCAGAATGAGCCCGCCCTCGCGATGGCAAACCCCAAAATCCCATGTGGCACGAATATATCAATGCAACATCCACCGATGAGGTCATTCAGATCCTCGCCGAAAAACGGGAACGCGCCCGCGTTGTCGCCGGCGGCACCGACCTGATCCTCGAACTCGAGCGCGGCGCCCGCAAGGGCATCGAAACCCTGATCGACGTCACGCGCATCCCCCAACTCAATCAGATCACAATCGACGAAGACGACGTCATCCATCTTGGCGCGCTGGTCACCCACAACGACTGCGCCGCCTCGAAACTCATCCGCAAACGCGCCTATCCGCTGGCGCGCGCGGCATGGGAGGTCGGCGCGCCGCAGATCCGCAACCGCGGCACCATCGCCGGCAATCTCATCACCGCCTCGCCCGCCAACGACACCATCACCCCGCTGATGGCGCTCGGCGCAAAAGTGACCCTGCTCTCTGCGCGCGGCGAACGCGTCGTCCCGCTCAAAAAATTCTACACCGGCGTGCGCAAGACCGTGATGGAAGCCGACGAAATGCTGGTGGACATCTCCTTCCCCGCCCTGACGAAACACCAGCGCGGGACGTTCATCAAACTGGCATTGCGGCGCGCACAGGCGATCTCCGTGGCCAATGCCGCGCTCATCCTGGACCTGAGATCTGATACCATCAGATCCGCCTCCATCACGCTGGGGTCGGTGACTCCCATCATCGCGCATGCGACCAAAGCCGAGAAATTCCTGGCTGGCAAAAAGCTCAACGACAAGAACATCGCCGAAGCTGCCGAGCTGGCTGTCAAATCCGCCACCCCCATCGACGATGTGCGCGGCTCCGCCAGTTACCGCCGCGAGATGGTGCGCGTCACCGTCAAACGCGGGCTGACCGCCCTGCGCGATGAGACCGAGCAAAAGGGCATGCCGAAGAAGCCTGTTCTGCTCCGCACAAATTCAGAATTCAAAATTCAAAAATCTGAATTTCCAAAATCCCCGATTGAAACTACGATAAACGGAAAGAAATATTCCTTCACCAGCGGACACAGCAAAACGCTCCTGCGCCTGCTGCGCGAAGAAGGCATGTTGACCGGCACCAAGGAAGGCTGCGCCGAAGGGGAATGCGGCGCCTGCACCGTCTTCCTCGATGGGCAGGCTGTCATGTCCTGCCTTGTGCCTGCGCCGCGCGCGCACGGCGCAGAGATCACCACCATCGAAGGGTTGGCGGATGACAGCCGCCTCCACCCCGTACAGGAAGCCTTCGTCGAGCACGGAGCCGTCCAATGCGGATACTGCACGCCCGGCTTCATCATGTCCGGCGCGAAACTGCTGGAGGAGAAGCCCAGCCCCACGCGGAACGAGATCGAGCAAGCCATCACCGGCAATTTATGCCGCTGTACCGGTTATTACAAGATCGTCAAAGCGCTGGAAGACGCCGCCAATTAAAAAGAGGCTTTTATGAGTAAATATCAGAGTTCAGTGGTAAAGACATCCAGACAGAAGGTCAAGGAACCGCATTTTGCCTGGCGCGGGATCGGATGTCTGATGATGATCATCATTCCGATCATTTCCGCCACCGCCGGATATGAGACCGTTCAATATGGGCTCAATAACGGATGGGCGATCCCCTATCAATTACTGGGCACCCCGCGCTATCCTGAATTCTTTTATGCCTCCAACGGGTTGATGACCCTGCTGAGTCCGATCACGGCAACCCCCCATTTCTATGCCTACGCAGCGGCAACCATTCTGTACATGATCGTGCTCGGCGGCGTCGTGTCATTACTCTATGCGGTCGTCTACCGCATCGTCGGTCCCGCCAAATACGGACCGCTCGACGTGCCGCCTCCCAACATCAAATTCAAGAAATACAAACGATAGGAAGCCATGCAAAATCAATCTGTCGGCTCATCATACACGCGCGTGGATGCGCGCGGCAAAGTCACAGGCGAAACGCCCTACTCCGGCGACTTCGTCATGCCCGGCATGCTGCACATGAAGATCCTGTTCGCCGAACGCCCTCATGCCAGGGTCAAGGACATCCGCACGGAAAAGGCGCTTGCCGCGCCCGGTGTTGCAGCGGTCTACACGGCAAAGGACGTGCCCGTCAACGAGTACGGTTTGCAGATCCCAGACCAGCCCGTGTTATGCGGACCCGGCGCATCCAAACCCTACACGGACATCGTCCGCTTCGTGGGCGATCAGGTCGCGGTCGTAGTGGCAGAGACCGAGGTCCAGGCGGAAGCGGCGCTGAAATTGATCGAGGTGGATTATGAAGACCTTCCGCCTCTGCTTGACCCGCTTACTGCCATGCGTCCCGATGCGCCCATCCTGCACCCGGACCGGGGCGACACCAACGTCTGCGTCCACTATAAGATCCGCAAGGGAAATGTGGACGAGGGTTTCGCCAATGCCTATGCGATCGTCGAGGGCGAGTATCAGACCCCGGTGCAGGAACATGCCTATCTCCAGCCCGAAGCGGGGCTTTCATATATAGATGAAGAAGGACGCATCGCCGTTGTGTGCGCCGGTCAATGGACGCATGCCGACCGCAAATCCATCGCCCACGCAATTGACGTGCCCGAAGAACAGGTGCGCGTGATCTACCCCGCCATCGGCGGCGCGTTCGGCGGACGCGAAGACCTGTCGGTGCAAGCCGTGCTTGCCATGGCGACAATGAAATTAAAGAAGCCGGTGCGCATCATCTGGTCGCGCCGCGAATCCATGATCGGACACGGCAAACGCCACGCCGCCATCCTGCGCGCCCGCTGGGGCGCAACCCGGGACGGCAAACTGATCGCCGTTGAAAATGAGATCATCGGCGACGGCGGCGCATACATGTACACGTCCAACAAGGTGCTCGGCAATGCCGCCATCACATCCACGGGACCATACTACGTCCCGAACGTCAAAACGGATGTGTATGGCATCTACACCAATAACCTGCCCGGCGCTGCCTTCCGCGGGTTCGGCGCGCCGCAGGCGTTGTTCATGGCGGAGAGCCAGATGAACAAACTCGCCGAAAAACTCGGCATG
The DNA here is from genome assembly GCA_023382595.1 of Anaerolineales bacterium. Lineage (GTDB taxonomy): Bacteria > Chloroflexota > Anaerolineae > Anaerolineales > Villigracilaceae > Villigracilis. The sequence goes on from JAHDWB010000002.1 coordinate 436,894, forward strand.
GACCCGGTCGAATTCCGCTTGAAGAATGCCCTGCGCGACGGCGATACGATGGGCGTCGGCACGCCTGCACCGGGACCGGTGAGCATCGTCAAGTGCATTGAAGAGGCGCGCGACACGTTCAAATGGAAGAAGAAAAAGAACCGCGGACCGAAGACGTTGGACGGCGGAAAGAAAAATAAGTCGCCCATCGCGCGCGGGCGCGGATTTGCGGCAGGCTTCAAGAACGTCGGCTTCTCCTTCGGTTATCAAGAGAACTGCTGGGCGAAGGTCGAGATCCACGGCAACGGCAGCATGGAACGCGTCGTCCTGCATCACGCCGGCGCGGAAGTTGGGCAGGGCACGCACACCGTCATGATCCAGATGGCGGCGCAGGTGTTGGGCGTCCCGGAAGCGAAGATCGAATTGAAGTCATCCGACTCTGCCACGCAGGGAAATCCCGGCTCGGCATCCGCTTCGCGCCTGACCTTCATGGCGGGCAACTCCATCAAGGGCGCGGCAGAGATGGCGCTCGAAAAATGGAACGCCGAGGAACGCCCGGCGATTGCCGAGTTCCAGTATCTTGCTCCGCGTACCACGCCCATGGACAAGGAAACCGGCTATTCCATGCCGAACTTCCAATATGCCTACGTTGCCCAGGGCGCGGAAGTGGAAGTGGACACGGAGACCGGTCACGTGCGCGTGCTGCGCATCACCTCCGCGGACGATGTCGGCAAAGCCATCAACCCGGAACTGGTTATCGGGCAGATCGAAGGCGCGGTCGTGCAGGCGCACGGCTATGCCGTGCTCGAGGAATACAAGACCAAGGACGGGCGCGTGCTGACCGACCAGCTCAGCACCTATCTCATCCCGACCATTTGGGATATTCCAGAAACAGTGGAATCCGTCCTCGTGGAAGTGCCGGACCCGAACGGACCGTGGGGTGCGCGCGGTGTGGGCGAACTGCCCTACCTGCCCGTGGCGCCCGCCATCGCGGCGGCGATCCACGATGCGACCGGCGTATGGATCGACGAATTCCCGTTCACACCGGAACGCGTCCTGCGCGCGCTTGGGAAAATAAAATAACCTTGCAGGGGCACAGTGTTGCTGTGCCCCATAATCTAGTTAACGGCGCGGCGATACCGCGCCGTTCCATTAACGAATGCCCTTCCCTTATCTCGGTGAAACCAAAGAACTGAACGAATCCGCCCGCAACGCGCTGGGCGGATCGTTCGTTTCGCTTTCGGACGGGGTCACACACTACGAACTTGCCGGGAGGGACGAAGGCATCCCCGTCGTGCTGGTGCATGGATTTTCCGTACCATCCTTCATCTATGACCCGACGTTCGAGTTTCTGGTCCGGTCGGGATTCCGCGTTCTGCGCTACGATCTCATCGGGCGCGGCTTCACGGATAAGCCAAAAATCCGGTATGATATCCGCTCGTTCGTGAGACAGCTCAAGGACCTGCTGGACGCGCTCGACATGCCCCAAGTGGATCTGGTCGGGCTTTCGATGGGCGGACCCGTCACGGCGGCGTTCATCGAGAAGTATCCGCGCTATGTCCGCAGGCATGTGCTGATCGACCCGTCGGGCGCGAAGCGCGTCGAGTTGCCGAAAACGCTCAAGGTCGCGAAACTGCCGATTCTGGGTGAACTGCTCATCGGTCTGTTCGGAAGCGGGAGCATGGTCAAGGGCATCGCATCGGACCTGTTCGATCCGGCGCTGGTGGAGGAGTTCCAGGAGAAATACAAAGCCCAGATGGAGTACAAGGGTTTCAAGCGCGCCATCCTTTCGACCATGCGCAGTGGGATGCTGGAATCGCTTTTGGAGACCTACCGGAAACTGGGCGCGTTGAAGAAGCCGACCCTGCTCTTTTGGGGCGAGAACGATACGACCACGCCCTTCGCCGACCATGCGCTCATCCGCGAAGCCCTGCCCCACGCTGAGTTTCACGCCATCCCAAATTGCGGACACATCCCGCACTACGAAAAGCCGGATGTGGTCAACCCGATCCTGCTGGAGTTTTTATCGAGATGAACAAACAAGATATAGGACTGCTTTATCAATACAACGCCTGGGCGAACGCCTGTATTTTGACTGCCGCTTCGCGGGTGAGCGCGGAGCAATTTCTGGCGGACGCTTCCTTCCCGTACGGCGGCCTGCGCGGCACACTGACGCATATCCTGTTCGCCGAGTGGATTTGGCGCATGCGCTGGACGGGCGAATCGCCCTCAGCGGGTTTCAAGCCCGAAGAGTTCGCGGACTTCCCAGCCCTGCACGCGCGCTGGCAGGCGGAAGAAAACGCGCTGAACGAGTTCGTCGCGTCGCTGACCGATGAACGTTTGAACGCGAATTTCCAATACAAGAACACCAAAGGGGATGTCTTCGAAGCCGTGCTCTGGCAGGCGATGGCGCACGTCGTCAACCACGGCACACAGCACAGGAGCGAAGCCGCCGCCATGCTGACCGGATTCGGTCACTCGCCCGGCGATATGGACATGATCCTGTTCCTGCGGGAGAAAAAATAATGCTTGAAAGGACGAAACAATACCTCACGAAAAACCGTCACAGCGTCGCCGTCTTTGTGATGCTGAACGTGGCATGTCTCGTTTGTATCTTGCTGGTGACGGCACGGGTGCTCTACACCGACTCCGTCCGGCACACGGGCTTGATCTGGAATCTCTTCCTCGCGTGGATCCCCTTCATCCTTGCCTCGGTCGCCCATGCCGTCTCGTGGAAGCGTCTCTGGCTGTACCTGATCCTGCCCTTCATTGCCCTGCTCTGGCTGTTGTTCTTCCCGAACGCGCCCTACATGCTGACCGACCTGCAGGACCTCGCCCGCTCGGGCGGCGTCGGCGCGCCGCTTTGGTACGATGTCATCATCGTCGTCTGGTGCTCGTGGACCGGCATGCTGTTGGGCGTGATCTCGCTCTATCACATGCAGGATATCGTCCTGCGTACCTTCGGTCGCGCGGCGGGCTGGACCTTTGTCTTCGTCATCTCCGGCTTGAGTAGTTTCGGCATTTACATCGGTCGCTTCGTGCGCCTGAACTCGTGGGACATCCTGCAAAACCCCGCCGAGGTCACCCTGACCATCCTCGGTTTGGTCGTTGACCCGAGCATGCGCCTCGCCGCGTTCACCCTGCTGTACACCTTCTTCTTTTTGTTCATCTATCTGCTGTTGTACTCGTTCAGTCACATGCTGGACGAACAGTTGGGCAGGGTGAAGGAAATCGCAAAGGAAGGCGTATGAACCCTCTGATCTTGATCCGCGGGGGAGGCGATTTAGCCAGCGGTGTGGCGCTGCGCCTGTTCCGCGTCGGCTTTCAAATCGCCATCCTCGAACTGGACAAGCCGCTCGCCGTGCGCCGCACCGTCAGTTTTTCGGAGGCGGTCTACGAAGGGACGCAAACCGTCGAAGGGGTGACCGCCCGCCTCGTGTCGGCAGACCAGTTCCAGGTCGCGTTGGAGGCGGGGGAGATCCCCGTCCTGATCGACCCGCAGGCGAACATCCTTCGCAACCAGTTCCTGACCAGCCCGCGCACGACCTTCCTTGTGGATGCGCGTCTGTTGAAGTCCGAGCCGGAGCCGTTGGCGGTGGAACTCCCGCTTCATATCGGACTTGGACCCGGGTTCTCCGCCGGGGACAATTGCCACGCTGTGATCGAAACCCGCCGCAGTCATACGCTCGGCAGGGTCTATTGGCAGGGACCCGCCCAACCCGACAGCGGACAGCCCGAAGGCGACCCCAAACGCGTCCTGCGCGCGCCGGTTTCGGGGAACGTCCAGCCGTTCAAGCAGATCGGGGAACTGTGCCGGGAGGGTGAACGCATCGCCAGCGTGAACGGAGGAGCGATCGTCAGCCCGTTCGACGGCGTGCTGCGCGGATTGATCCACCCGCGCGTGGACGTGCCCGCAGGCATGAAGGTCGGTGACGTGGATCCGCGCAATGACCCCGCCATGTGCCGCATCGTTTCGGACAAGTCTCTGTCCATCGGCGGCGGTGTGTTGGAGGCGGTGCTGATCAAGTTGAGGGAAATGGAAGTGAATTCGGTGTAGTTGATCCGCAGATGACGCAGATTGGGCAGATTTATAAAGAAAGAAGAAAGAGAATCTGCGGGTATCGGTGCAATCTGCGGATGAGAAAGAGGGGGATGTAAATTCGCCTAGCGCTTTGTCTTGAGCATTTCGCGGTCGAAGGTGGCGGGATTGGTGTACAGTCCCGCCCGTAACTGCATGCGCGCCAGCCCCACGTCGTTCATGATGTGCTGGATGCCGTCGTATTCCGCGTCACACAGCAGGACGCCCAGATTGGCGCGCAGATCGAGACCGCGGTCGTGGTTTTCGAGGAAGCGCCGCATACTGTCGCGGACGCGCCCGGCAATACGCAGCGGGGCTTCGGGGTTGGGGATGTCCTCGATCAGCGTGAGAAAAAATTCATCGTCCGGCGACCAAGCCATGGTGTCCGTAGGTCGAAGCGTCATGCGGAACTGGTCTGCCAGCCGCCGCAGGAAGTCGTTGTAGTCGTCCTCGTTGACCAGTTTGCGGAAATCCGAGAGTTGGGCGACGTCGGCGAACAGCACACCGAAGCGGCGCAGGGAGCTTTGCTTGATGCGTTCGAGGGCGAAGGCGAGGCGCACGCTGAAGAAGCCGAGCGTGTACAAGCCGGTGACGTCCTCATGCGAGGGCTGGCGCAGTGCGCCTTGTGTGGCTTGCAGGCGTTGGACGAGGTTGCTGAGCTGGTTGATGTCCACCGGTTTGAGCAGCAGCAGGTCGGGTTCGACGGGCAGGCTGTCGGCATAGGGCGCATAGGCGGTGATGACCACGACCGGGACGCGTTTGAGGCGCTCGTTCTCGCGCATCCGTTTCAGGATCTCGACGCCGGAGAGGCTCGGCAGCTGCAGGTCGAGCAGGACGATGTTGGGCTGGATCGCCTCGAGGCGTTCCATGGCTTCCTTGCCGTCCAATACGATCTCGGTCTGGTAGCCCGCCACGTCCAGTACGTGCCGAAATAACGCGACGATGTCGCGGTCGTCTTCCACGATCAGTGCTAAAGGCTTTTCCATGTGCGGTTCATCCAAAATGTGATTCTACTGTGTTGCGCCAGCCTGCACGCACTCCCATTATACGACCTTCGCGCGCATTGTAAGGGCTGATTCCGTTACAAGAATCTTACTTTCTTACGCATGTATGCCTCCCCCAAATTTCCTACTGACAAGGTTTCACCCCCCTTATACAATATGGAAAGTCAGGGGGATACGGATGTCCTCCTGAGAAACCTTTTCCTATAGGAGGCTAAAATGGCAAGGATTCTACAAGCGGTAAACCTGTTCGGACCCAAGCTGGAGTTGAAGACCACCGCCCAACTGGACGTGGTGGCGGAGTGGATGGCGATGCGCACCGGCTTGAACACCAGCGAGGTGATGATGGTCTTTCAGGAGATGAGCGACGCCCTGCTGCACTTCAACAAGGACGGCGTGCCGGTCAAGATTCCGGGCGTGGGGACGTTTACGCCCAGCATCAACCGCAACGGCGAGTTTTCGATCAACTTCCGCGCGGACATGGCGTTGAAGAACGGCATTAACTCCCCGAATGCGGTCCGCGCCGTGATCCGCAACAAGAACCACGTCGGCATCAGCAACGAGGCGTACAAGGAACTCTGGGATGCCGAATTCCCCGAAGACCCGCTCGAAATCCCTGAAGAGTAACCCCAAATGAGAGACAGCCGTCCACGCGGGCGGCTGTCTCCTTCTTTATTAGGCGCGGCAGCTTCGTAGGTCAGGTTTTTAACCTGACGCCCTCGGGAATTCGAGGGTTGGCAGGTTTGCTATATAGGAAAACCCCAGTTTGCTATATAGGAAAATTTAATTTGATAGGTAGCAAAATTTGGTTTGCTATATAGCAAAATCCAATTTGATAGGTAGCAAAGTTGCGACCCCTGCCCCATCCTCGGCTATAATATCCGAATTCGTGGTTTTATTCAGGGAAATCCATGACACAAAAATCAGAAGCATTTGCCAGAGTATTGATTGATAAAGCCCTGACCGACAGCGGTTGGGAAATTTTAGATTCTCTTCAAGTTGAATTTGAATACAGCCATGCCAGCGGACGGGCTGATTATCTCTTAAAAGATAGAAATGGGCGCGTTTTTTGTGTATTGGAAGCCAAGAGGGAAGATAAAGACCCATATGATGCCAAAGAACAAGCACGTGGCTATGCTGAAAATCTAAACGCTCCTTTTGTCATTCTTTCCAACGGAAAAGAACATTGGTTTTGGAATTACGAGCGGCGTGATGAAGCCGATGCTTACCGTATTGAAAGACTGCCTTCGCGTGAAGATTTAGAACGCCAACGACTCAAAAATTTACAACCACCACGCCCATTGTTGACCGAAAAAGTGGATACCAGTTACATTCGCCGTTTTCGTGATGATATTCAATTGCATAGGTATCAAGTCAACGCTTTGAATGAAATTGCCAAGCAGTTTGACAATGAAAAACGACGTAAGTTTTTGCTCGAAATGGCAACAGGCACAGGCAAGACTTTATTATGCGCGGCTCTGATTCGCCGCTTCTTGGAAACCCGCAACGCTGAAAGAGTTTTGTTCATCGTTGACCGCATTGAACTTGCCAAGCAAACGATGGAAGATTTCAATGTCATCTTGCGGGAATACAGCCCAGTGATTTACAAGAATGCCCGCCGCACAGGTGAATTACTTGGTTCAAGCGTGGTTGTTGCAACCATTCAATCTTTGATGGTGGACAGACGATACCGCGAAGAATTTACGCCTTTCTACTTTGATTTGGTTGTCAATGACGAAGCTCATCGTTCCATTTATGGTGATGCAAGGGAAGTTGTGCAATTCTTTCAAGGCACGCGCATTGGGTTGACCGCAACTCCAAAGGCGTATCTCAGAAATATTGACATTGACAAACTTGGCGCAGAAAACCCAAAGGCTTTGGAAGCGCGTTTCTTGCGTGACACATATCATTACTTTGGTTGTGAACCTGGAAGCCCGACTTTTCGATATGACATCATTGATGCGGTAAAAGACCCCGAAGGTCCGTTTCTTTGCAGAGCGAAAATCATTGATATTCGCTCTGACATCACGACCCAAGCCCTTGAAGATACAGGCTGGGCTGTGACTATCAATGAAGAAGAAGAGAACTACAAAGTGCAGGACTTGGAACGTAAGATTTTCACGCCTGCCCGTAATGAATTGATGTGCAGGGCATTTCTCGAAAATGCGCAAAAAGCCCCCGATGGAAGATTAGGCAAGTCTATTATCTTTGCCGTCAATCAAAGACATGCCACCGAATTGACCAAAATCCTGAACGGCTTACAGCCTGAATGCGCAATTACGATTACTTCCCGTATTCCCGAATCTTCGGCATTGGCAAAAGATTTTCGAGATGGAAAACGCAAGGAAGCTATTGCGGTTTCTGTTGACATGCTCTCGACGGGCTACAACTGCCGTGATCTGTTGAATGTCGTTTTGATGCGTCCCATTTTCTCCCCCACTGAATACATCCAGATTAAAGGACGCGGCACACGAAGATATACCTTCAAAGATGGGAACACCGAATACGAAAAGGAATTTTTCTTTTTGCTGGATTTCTGCGGTGTGGCGGAATACTTTGAAGAAAAATACGATTACACCATTCCGCTTGCAATACCGAAAGAAAGCAAAGCCAGAAGCGGAAGCGCAGGCACAAGCCGCCATGTAGCCGATGGAACAGGCACATACGAAGGCGAAGATTCAATTCGGTCTGAGAAGCCTGAAATTCCCGTTTGGCAGGGAAAAGATACGGTTATCTCGAAAGAGGTTTATGTTGTCGGTCCCGACGGCGAAAAGGTGGACGTGATGACATTTCGCGGCGCGTTTGAGCGTGATTTAAGAGACTTTGCCGAAAAGAGCACGGACTTTCAACAAGCTGTTGAAAGCGAAGACGACGATACCGTTGAAACGATACTCAATGAAAGATTCTTCCATAGACCCGAATGGTTCTATTCGCCTGATAAATTGGTAAAAACTTATGGCGTACCTGCACCAACGCCAAGTTTTATTTATCACGCGCTTGGTAAAAAGAAACTACCTAGCAAGGAGCAGGTGGTTGACGATACGGTTTATTCGCTGGCGGCGCGCTTCAATTTGCGTTACAGCGAACAAAAATGGTTGCAGGCATTGGCGAAATTGGTTGTTGACGATCCCGAAGCACGGCAACAATTCTTGGAGGACAATCCCGAAATCTTTACCCGCGCCCAATTCAGGCAATTGGGTGATATTCAGCAATTGAGAAGATTTACATCCCGCGAGCAGGTGTTTGAAGCCTTGCGGCAATCATCCATCATACGACAATCCATTTCAGGAGCCTTGAGCGCATAATGCTAAACGCCAATTTTCAAAATTCTGGTCTGCGTCAAAAAGTAGACCAACTGATGAACATTCTCTATGCGGGCGGCGTGAATAACCCGATGGATTCCATCGAGCAGTTATCTTATTTGCTCTTTCTGCGACTCATGTCTGAAAACGATGATGAATATGCGGCTTTGAGCAAAAATTACAAGCGCGTGTTTTCAGGCAAATATGCAAAATATGCATGGGGAAACTTCGTCACCCTGACTGGCGACCAGTTATTTGATTCTGCTCGTGAAGCCATCGAAAAACTTCACGAGTTGCCGAGTATGCCGCAAACAGGAAAATTACTTTTCAATCGAGCCACGCTGAAAATCTACGACCGACCCACGTTGCGAGCCGTCATTCAGGTTATCAACGAAATGGATTTGGGCGAGCATGAAGGCGTGGATTTGAAAGGCGATATGTATGAGTATTTGCTCAACCAGATCGCCACATCAGGCACAAATGGACAGTTTCGCACACCGCGCCATATCATTGACATGATTGTCAAATTGGTAAATCCACAGCCAGGTAAACGAATCGTTGACCCTGCTTGCGGCACGGCTGGATTCTTAGTCGCCGCATTCAACCACATCAAAGAACAAAACACGAGCAAGGCAGAAATCCAACGCGGCAGGTTGACAGGTGACAAACTGGATGCCACCCAATGGAAATTTATGGAGACGCAAGCCTTCACAGGCTTTGACAATGACGCCAACATGGTGAAGATTGCCATTTTGAATCTTTACCTTCACAGGTTGGAGAAAGCCGATATACGCTTTTTCAACCCATTGACCCAATCGTTGGGCGGTGTGTACCCAAGCCAGCAATATGATTACGTGCTTGCGAACCCGCCGTTCTCTGGCGCAATTCAAAAAGAAAGCATTCTCGAAGATATCAACCTTTCCACGCGTGACACTGAAAAGTTATTTTTGAAATGGTTCATTGACCATCTTGCTCCAAATGGACGTTGCGGAATCATCGTGCCGAATGGCATTCTGTTTGGTTCAGATAAAGCCAGCCTGAAATTGCGTGAAATGCTCTTGAAGCAATGCAATTTGCAGGCGGTGATTACCTTGCCAAGTGGAACGTTCAAGCCTTATGCAGGTGTGGCAACTGCCATTTTGATTTTCGAGAAGAAAGGTGTCACGAAAGAAGTTTGGTTTTACGAGTTGAGCGCCGATGGTTTTTCAATGACCGACACACGCACACCCGTAGAAGAGAACGACATCCCCGATATTCTAGCTCGTTTCCCCAAGCGGGAAGAAAGTGAAAAGTCTTTTCTGGTTCCTGTCAGTGAGATTATCAGTAAAAATTTTGAGTTAGTGCCTGCGCGATATAAGGCGCAAAAAATCAACCTTGTTTCGCATGATAACCCTGCCGAAGTCATTGATGATATTTTGAAAATGGAAAATGAAATCCAAACGCGGTTGCTGAACTTGAAAAAGCAGGTGAAAGCATGATTCCTGAAACATGGAATAAGGCAACCATTGGCGAACTATGCCAGATGGTCAAAGGCAAAGCCCCAATTATGAAAACCAAGCCAGGGGAATATCCGTTGGTCACAATGGGCGAAGAACATAAGACGGCGGATAAATACGAATTGGACACAGAAGCCGTTTGTGTGCCGATGATTTCATCCTTTGGGCATGGCAAGCCAGGGTTGAAGCGCGTTCATTACATCAAAGGGAAATTTGCACTTTCCAATATTTTGACTGCTCTCATCGTCAAAGAACCCAATAAACTCTCGACAAGATATCTTGCGCTTTATTTGCAGACATTCAAAGATCAATTGATTGTGCCTCTGCAAACAGGTGCAGCGAATATGAGCCTGAGACCCGAAAAATTAGCAGGTGTCCCCGTTCATTTTCCCTCTTTGAAGGAACAAGAACACATAGTAAAAATATTGCAAGAGATAGATTTATTGCGGCAACTGCGTTCGCAAGCAAGGCAACGTTCCGCAGACTTAATTCCTGCAATATTTTACGAGATGTTTGGCGACCCTGACGAGAATCCCAAAAAATGGGATGTATATCAACTTTCAGAAATTGCCTTTATTAACCCAAAACCCAAAAAGACAGACTTACCGCCTTTGGATACTCCTGTAACATTTGTGCCAATGGCGGCAGTAGATGCTGATAGATATGAAATTGTGGCTCCAGAAGTTAAACCGCTAAAGGACGTGTTGAAGGGGTTTACCCCTTTTCAGAATAACGATGTGATTTTCGCAAAAATCACACCCTGCATGGAAAACGGAAAAATAGTTGTCGCTGAAAAATTGATTAATAACCTTGGCTATGGATCAACAGAATTCCACGTACTACGACCTCAAGAGAATTTGGTGACTTCTGAATGGTTACTTTGGTTCGTAAGAAGAATTGAGTTCCGCGAGAAAGCAAAATCTGCCTTCACAGGAACGGCAGGACAGCAAAGAGTTCCTTCAAGTTTTATGCAGAATTACAAAGTTCCTCTTCCTCCCATGAAACTTCAAGTCGCTTTTTCTAAACGAATTGCCGATGTTGGCAAACTTGTATCTCAGCAGGCACAAAACGAAGAGCAAATAAATAGACTCTATGACACATCACTAGCAAAGGCTTTCGCGGGTGAATTATGATTGGAAATTTGCGCGAGCGTTGGGAATACACTTGGGCTGACATATGGGAGCCATTGGGCAGTTTGCCGCAATCTCCCTATGATCTATATTCCCAACTTTATCGAACCAGTGTTGATTATTTTCGTCGGAGACCAAATCCCCAAGAACTGGCAGAAATTGTAAATAGTCCAGAAGTTGCTTTGTCGGCATTTCAATCCATTCAAGGCAGGCAATTCCGCGATGAAATGGCGGTTGTCCAATTTTTAGAACGCGCTCATGGCTTGATTAATGATTTTGGCTCCCGAATTTTAGTTAGAAGATATGGCGAGTACGTTTCAAAGTTCTTGAAAAAATATAATCTTCGCTATGAAACCGCCGAGCCTTTTACTTTGCGTGTCCGCTTGCCCGCACTTTACGGCGATATTTATGAGCAACTTCGGCGGGTCAATGCGACGAATCCGCATTTGTTGCAACTGATGAGCGATTTTGAGATTTCATTCTCAGCTTTTGTGCGAACCAGAGCGCAACGAGATTTAACCACTGCCATTCATCGAGCCAGCAATTATGCGGAAGGTATTGCGGCGGCGGCATTAAATACACAAGGCAGTGATATGAATTCATTATGTGATCGATTAACAAATCCACCTTATAGGGTTTGGCCTCATACAGCGGTGAAACAAGTTGTCAAAGACCTTTATCGTTTTTGCTCTGATTATCCAGCGATTCGCCATGCAGGTACACCCAATAGCCGCTTACGGAATCTGGAGGTCAAAGACACGATTATTGTCTCTGCATTGTTCTTTGCGGCTTCTGGATATTTGCATCAGCAGGTCAGTTTGAATGATGTTGTGGAGTAAGCACGCAGGCGCCGCGCTTTACGGGCGGGGATGGAAAGCGTTATACTTAATGCAAAGTCAACCAGGAGCAATACACCATGAGTAAAGAAGACGCACTGCGCGAAGTGTTCAACGAAGCGGCTCAGGAACTGTCCCAACGGCAGACCAATCCGCGCACATGGCTTTCGTGGATCGTTTATTTTCTGGCGCAGCTCGAAGAACGCAGCGCCGCCAGCCCCGCAGACCGGGCTTCCTACCTTGAAATGCTCGAGATCCTGCAAAGCGAGATCCGCAACCGCATGAGGACGGGCGGCTGGAATTAGAACTCACAGATGAAGCTCCTGCGCGCCCTGCGGCTCGACCAAGCCGCCTCGTCCCACAGCGTCATCAGTCTCGTCGGCGCAGGCGGCAAGACCACCGCCCTCTTCCAACTTGCACGGCAATATAAAGCGATATTCGATACTCGAAACTCGAAAAACGAAACTCGAAGATCGAACACCGAATATCCAAGGTCGATCCTCCTCACCGCCACCTCCCACCTCGGAGTCTGGCAGATTCCGCTCGCAGACCATCACATCATTGCGGACGACGAAAGCGATCTTGCGAACATCCCATCCGCAGGCGTGATATTGGTCACCGGCGGGGTCGAAGGCGACAGGACCGCGCCTGTCTCTGAAAGCGTCCTGAATTGGCTGCGCGCAGAAGCGAAGGAAAGGGAAACTCCCCTGCTGATCGAAGCGGACGGTTCGCGCCAGAAGCCGATCAAAGCCCCCGCCGCGCACGAACCCGCCATCCCTTCCTTTACAGACCTCGTCATCCACGTCAGCGGGTTGGGCGCGCTCGGCGCTCCGCTCGACGATGAACACATCCACCGCGCCGCACGCTTCTCCCACCTCAGCGGACTGCCGCTCTCGGCTTCCGTCACGCCGCAGGCGGTCACTGCCGTGCTGGCGCATCCCGAAGGCGGCTTGAAGAATATCCCGTCCGGCGCGCGGCGCATCGCCCTGCTCAACCAGGCGGATACGCCCGAACTGCGCTCCATCGGCGGCGGCATGGTCAACGCATTGCTGGCTCACTTCCACGCTGTCGTGCTCGGCTCGCTGCCCGAACCGGATAATTTCCAAACCTTTGAACCCGTCGCGGGCATCATCCTTGCGGCAGGAAGCGCGACCCGTTTCGGCTCCGCGAAGCAATTGCTGGATTGGAAAGGCAAGCCCTTCGTGAGACACGTCGCTGAAACCGCGCTTCACGCCGGACTGCAGCCTGTCGTGGTCGTCACCGGCTTTCACCACGCTGACGTCGAATCCGCGCTGAGCGGGTTGCCCGTGCTCATTGTCCACAACCCTGACTACGCGCAAGGGCAAAGCACGTCCATGAAAGCGGGTATAAAGGCACTCACCTCACCCCCTCCGTCCCTTCGGGACACCTCCCCCAAATCCGCAAGAAAAGAGTTTTATTATTCTCAAAATTCAACCAGCGGATTTGGGGGAGGACGGGTGGGGGTCGGCGCAGCCATCTTCCTGCTCGCCGACCAGCCGCAGATCCCCGTCGAAGTCATCCGCGCGTTGACGGAAGCACACACCCGCAGCCTGTCCCCCATCCTTGCGCCGCTTGTGCTGGAGGAACGCCGCGCCAACCCCGTCCTGTTCGACCGTGACGTCTTTCCCGACCTCATGCAGGTCACAGGCGATGTCGGCGGGCGGGCGGTCTTCTCCAAACACAAGGTCGAATACCTGCCCTGGCACGACGACCTCCTGCTCTTCGACGTGGACAAGCCGGAGGATTACCAAAAATTGCTCAACATCGGGAAAGACTAAGAGGCATACCATGATCACAGCCATCGTTCTCGCCGCCGGAGAATCCAAACGGATGGGCGAACCCAAAATGCTGCTCCCCTGGGGGAAAAGCACCGTCCTGCAAACCGTCATTTCCACGCTTCAGGCGTCGAACGTGAAGGACATTCTCGTCGTCACCGGCGGTGAACACCGGCGCGTCGAGGCGCTGGTCGGGCGGACCGTGGAGGTCATCCACAACGAAAACTACAAGGACGGCAGGATGCTCAGCTCCATCCAGTTGGGCTTGTCCGCGAAGAAGCGGGAGGCGGAGGCGGCGCTCATTTGTCTCGGCGACCAGCCCCAGGTCGAGGAACGAAGCGTGCGCGGCGTCTGCGATGCGTTCCAGAGAACCAAATCCAAACTGGTCGTGCCCAGCTATGAGATGCGGCGCGGACATCCCTGGTTGATCGCGAGGGGATTGTGGGAGGACGTCCTGAAATTGCGCGCGCCGAAGACCATGCGCGACTTCCTCAACCGCCGCGCGAACGACATCCTGTACGTGCAATGCGACACCCCGACCATCCTGCAGGACCTGGATACGCCGGAAGATTATCAAAAATACAGGCCGCAATAGATTGACAACCCGCCCCACAAAAGATACACTCGCGCCATTCCAAATCTGGAGCGATTATGAAATACTTTGTCATTGTGAACCCCACCTCGGGGCGCGGACTGGGCGGGAGATCCATCCAGCAGATCGAAAGTTTCTTAAAGGAGAACGGCGTGGATTTCACGCTGGTACAGACGGAGGGCGTCTGGCATGCCGCCGAACTCGCGGAGGGCGCGGCGCGCGGCGAGTATAACGTCATCGTGTGCGCCAGCGGCGACGGCACGGTCAACGAAGCCATCAACGGCATCATGCGCGCCAAAAAGGCGGGCTACAACAGCACAGCCTTCACCGTGCTCGGCATCGGCACCGGCAACGACTTCGCGGGCGGCACGGGCATCCCCACCAACCTGAACGACGGCTTGAAAGCGCTGCTGGCGGACAAACGCAAAAAGATCGATCTCGGCTATGTCAAAGGCGGCGACTACCCCGACGGGCGTTACTTCGGCAACGGCATCGGTGTCGGCTTCGACGCGGCGGTCGGCAACGAAGCCATCAAGGTGCGCTGGACGCGCGGCTTAATGGCATACCTGATCGGCGTCATCAAGACCGTCTTCCTGTATTACAATCCGGCGCAGGTCGAGATCGTCCTGGACGACAAGGATGTCATCAAACAGACCTCGCTGATGATCTCGGTCATGAACGGCAGGCGCATGGGCGGCGGCTTCCAAATGGCGCCGCAAAGCCAGCCCGACGACGGCTACTTCGACCTGTGCATCGCCGAGACTGCCACCAAAGGACGCATCCTGCAAATGATCCCCCACTTCATCAAGGGCACGCAGGAATCCCTGCCCGAGATCCAGATGAAACGCGCGAAGAAGGTTTCGATCAAATCGCTGGATGTGACCTTCCCCGCCCACGCGGACGGCGAGTTCATCTGCCTTGACGGCTCACACCTGACCCTGGAACTGCTCCCGCAGGAGTTGGAAATCATCTGCGCCTGATCCGCTTTAAGCTCAAGCCACGCTCTTATGAAAACATTTTCCCTCTGGTTGATCACCCTCGTTCTGCGCGTCTACTTCCGCTTCACCCTGCGTCTGGACGCGCCCGATATTCAGAAAATCCCCGCACAGGGACCGTTGATCGTCATTGCCAATCACACCGGGCAGATCGAAGTGCCCGTGCTCGCCACGCTGATGCAGCCGCGCAGGATCACCGGCTGGGCAAAGGCGGAGGCATATAAGAACCTGCTGTTGCGCTGGGTCTTTTGGGCATGGGAGATCATCCCCGTGCGCCGCGGCGAAGCGGATATGAGCGCCCTGAAGCGCGCCCTGCGCGCCATCGAAGACGGGCATATCTTCGGCATCGCCCCCGAAGGGACGCGCAACAAGACCGGGCGTTTGCGGCGCGCCCTGCCCGGCACGGTCATTCTCGCGGTCCGTTCCGGCGCGCCGGTCATGCCGGCGGTGCATTGGGGCGGGGAAGTGTTCCTCAAGAACCTGAGGTCCTTCAAGCGCACGGATTTCCACATCCGCATCGGGGAGCCGTTCAAGGTCAATGTGGAGGGCGTCAAAGTGACCGCCGAGATACGCCAGCAGATCGCGGATGAGATGATGTACCGCATCGCCAAACTCCTGCCCGAGGAATATCGCGGCGAATACTCGGACCTAAGCAAGGCGACCGAGAAATATCTGGTGGACCTATAATCAAACATACGACCGGCGGATGCCGGTCGTATGTTTTATAACTTCATCTGGTACGCGTTCGTTTCGCGTTTTTGAAACCCCAATTTGACGTACAGACTGTTCGCTGCGCCGCGCAAGGGATTGGACGTGAGCGCGATGTTCGCCGCGCCTTTTTCTCGCGCGAGTTCGATGGCGCGCAGCATCAATGCCTCGCCGATGCCCTGTCCGCGGGCGGAGATATCGACGATGACATCCTCGATGATCGAGCGGATACCGGTCGGGACGCGGTACACGGCGAGCGTCAACGCGCCGACGATGACGCCATCCTCGGTGCGGGCGACCATCAGCGTGGAAGCGGCTTCATGGACGAGGGCAGTTAGATCGTCGAGGGCGGGAGGCGGATTGTTATGGGTCAGCTGCGGGACGAGGCGTTGGAAGGCGTCGTGGAGTTCGTCATCCGCTTTATTCACAATTTCAATTTGCATGGGCGTTCTTTTTGGGGAGCAGGCTCAAGCCGATGTAGTACACGACGTACACGAACGAAACCCACAGGAACCACTGGGGGTGATTCGGGTATTGTAGCAAGCCCCAGATGCCGATCGCGCCGTAGAGATAGGTGAGCACGAGCGTGATCTGGCGCAGGTAACTGTTGCGGCTGGGATAGATGTATTTGATCGGCACGAAGACCAGCACGTTGAAGAGCATCAGGAAGCCGAAGTTGACCCAATCCGGCAGTCCCATCAACAGCATGTAGAGCGCGGCGACGTTCCAATAGGACGGGAAGCCCTTGAAGTGATGGTCGTCGGTCTTGGCGTCGGTCTGCGTGAATTGATACGCGGACGTGAGCAGGATCAGGCAGGCGGTGAACAGCTTGACCGGCGCGGGCAGGAAGTCCGTTTTGACGATGAAGATGGCGGGTACCAGCACGTAGTTGAGATAGTCGATGATATTGTCGAGCAGTGCGCCGTCCACCCCGGGCGCGTATTGTTTCACATCCGCCCAGCGCGCCAGCAGACCGTCGAAGCCGTCCACCAGCATGGCGACGATCATCCACACGATCATCATGCGGTAATCGCCGTCGAAGATGGCGAGGATGGCGAGCAGCCCCCACACCGCGCCGGTGGCGGTGAAGAGATGCACGCCGTAGGCGGCAAGGGTGCGGAAGAAACTGGGTCTTGGGTCGGTCATGAAGGGTATCCTTTGAATTCGGTGATGGTGCGGTTCGAGCAACGCAGATTATAAAGGGAAACCGGCGCGGCGGATGGGAATTTCCTTAGAAACTGTCTGAAGCCCTTTTTTTATCCGCAGATAAACGCAGATAAACGCCCAGGCACCCGCTTTTCCAGCGGATACCCCACCCCCATATATGGGGGTGTGACCAGCCCGCCGGGAGTTGACCGAACAGGGAGTGCCTACACACTGCCTACACACTGCCTTCGTACTGCCTGCTCGGTCGTGCGGAAAAGATACCCCCCATATATGGGGTGGCGGGTTTGCCAATTTACCCTCCTTGCCTGCCCCACCCCAACCCTACCACTTCGTGGCACACGTCCCCAAATACCCTTGCGGGCACGCGTGCGACGATAGTGCCGTCGAAATTGGGGGAGAGTTGGGCGGGAGAGGGAGACGGAAGATGCGGGATGTTTCAGTGTAAAATACACCCATGCATGCACAGCGAGGACGGAGACGATGAGCAAATCACCCGAAGAGATTGCCCTTGAACGCATTCGCCAAGCCGCCGAGAGCGGAGCAGAAACGCTCGATCTCAAAGGATTGGACTTGCAACGCCTGCCGGACGCATTGTGGGAATTGACAGGCTTGAAGGAATTGAATCTTCGAGATAATCAACTGACGGAATTGCCCGCACACATTGCAAGGCTTACAAACCTTGTGTCACTTGACCTTTCAAGCCATTATCTTTTTATTGAGCATAATCTACCTCGTAATAAACTTACCCACTTACCCGCCGAATTATGGGAACTCCCTGCCTTCAAGAAATTGGATATTTCCCACAATGCCTTTAAAAGCCTCCCTGCTGAAATACTGGAGAAGAAAGATTGGGAATCTCTAGGGTTGGGCGGATTCAAATTCTCCACCTTCCCGCCTGAAATTGTACAACTCCAACACCTCACTTCGCTTGACCTTTCAGGCAGTCAACTCGCCAGCCTGCCGCCCGAGATCGCCCAACTCCAAAACCTGACCACACTTTCCCTTGGCGGCAATCAACTCGCCAGCCTGCCTAAAGAGATCGCCCAACTCCAAAACCTTACCTCACTTGACCTTTCAAGCAATCAACTCGCCAGCCTGCCTAAAGAGATCGCCCAACTCCAAAACCTGACCAC
>JAHDWB010000003.1 GCA_023382595.1 Anaerolineales bacterium
GCGGGCGTAGTTCAGTGGTAGAACGTCTCCTTGCCAAGGAGAAGGTCGTGAGTTCGAATCTCATCGCCCGCTCAACCATGGAGGATTGCAGATTGAAGTTTTCGGTCGGCAATCCTTTTGTGTATATGGCGTCGTGGCCAAGTGGTAAGGCAAGGGTCTGCAAAACCCTTATTCACGGGTTCGAATCCCGTCGACGCCTCTGAACAGACTCGCAAGGGTCTGTTTTTTTTGTTGGGTAGAGGCAAGATGAGTGTAAGGGATTGCAATACACTACGGGTACGTGAATCCATATTTACAGGTGCCCACCAGGAATACTGCGCGACGAACCCCGTTAACACATCTACTACAGACTCGTATGAGTCTGTAGTATTTTTTAGAGTTAAATGAACATCTCTGCGGGGCTTTTATATCCAAATGTGTTATTCCCACAATTCATTTGGAATGAAACTGCACATGAAAGCGTCTATAATAAGCAGAGCAATATCAATATGAAGAGTCAAAACGCATCAACCGCACTAAAAATCGCCACTGGTTATTTTGTCATTGGCAGTGTATGGATTCTATTAACGGATCGGCTGTTTTTTTTTCTATTCCCAAGTCCCGAACTTCTCTCCAGGGCACAGACGTTAAAAGGCTGGCTTTTCGTTATAACTACTGCGTTTATGCTTTTCCTTGCCATTAAGCGAGGTTTATCGGCACAACAAAGGGCGGAACATGAAACCATGGAACTAGAGAAACGTCATCGAATTCTGGTCGAAAAGCTGCCTGCGGTTGTCTTCATAGAAGAGTTCGAAGGGCATGTTCTTCAATACATAAGCCCGCGTGTAAAGGATCTGCTCGGGTATTCTGCTGAGGAGTGGCAAGCAGATACCAGCTTGTGGGAAGCGTCGCTGCATCCCAGTGACAGGGAACGGGTACTGGCAGAAGACATCCGCACCAATAGCACCGGGGATGCATTTCGCATCGAATATCGGCTGCGCCATCATGATGGGCATTATGTCTGGGTCAAGGAGGATGCATCTGTTATCACGGATGAAAACGGAGCCCCCCTCCATTGGCACGGCATTCTTGTGGATATTACAGAGCAAAAGTCGGCGGGGGAGGCGGTGAAGCGCAGCGATGAAATTGTGAAAGCGGTTGGGTTTTCTGCAGAGCAGTTCCTTAAATCCGCCAATTGGGAGGATAGTGTTGACAGCGTCCTTGCCAGATTGGGGCAAACCACGGATGTCAGCCGAGTCTATATATTCAAAAAAGTGCAAGGGTCGGACGAAACGTTTGTGTCTCAGGTTTATGAATGGTGTAATAATGGAATTGTGCCCCAAAAGCACAATCAGGAACTCCAACACATCAGCACTGCGGAACCGGGATATGCCCGCTGGATAAAGAACTTCGATCAGGGCTTGCCCATATTCGGTAGGACAACCGATTTCCCGTTTGAGGAACAGGAATTGCTACGAGGACAAGGAATCCTTTCTCTGATATGCATACCGATCCAGGTAGAAAAGGATTGGTGGGGATTTATCGGATTTGATGATTGCGTGCATGAGCGCGAGTGGACAGAGGCAGAAATAGATGCATTGCGTGCCGCTGCAAATACGCTCGGCACGGCAATTGAGAAAAAGAACCATGAAGAAGCCTTGTTGAACAGCGAGATCAGTTACCGAGGTCTGTTCAATGCCGTGCGCGACGCCATTTACGTCCAAGATCAGGATGGGCGCTTCCTTGACGTCAATGACGGCGTGGTGCAAATGTACGGATATCCAAGGGAATACTTCATCGGAAAAACCCCTGAGGATCTGAGCGCACCCGGAAAAAATGACCTGAAGAAGCTCTTAAAGATGTTTCAAGATGCGTTCAACGGCGAACCGCAACAGTTCGAGTTCTGGGGATTACGAAGTAACGGAGATGTTTTTCCAAAGGAAGTCCAACTCTATAAGGGGGTATATTTTGGGAGCAATGTCGTTTTCGCGCTGGCTCATGACATTACAGCAAGGAAACAGTCTGAGGGAGCACTGCAAAAACAATTGAGGGAATTGAGCGTCCTTCACCTGACGGCACAGGCAGAGGCAACCGCCAAGGATGTGGATTCCCTGATCCAACATGTAACGGATATTATCAGCGACACTTTGTACTCGGATAATTGCGGCGTTTTTCTATTAAATGAAACAAGAGATTTTCTGATCCCACATTATTCGTACCGAGGTACAGACGCTGACAACATGTGTTACAGCATACCTGTTGACAAAGGGATTGCAGGAAGGGTGCTCTCTTCCAGACAGTCCCTTCGAATAGATGATGTTTTTCTCGCGCCTGAATACTTCAAGATATCCAACAACACGCGCTCAGAGCTTTGCGCCCCAATCAGCATTGGAAAAAAGGTGTTTGGGATCTTGAACGTAGAGAGCAAACAATTGGGTGCCTTCACCGAAAGGGACGAGCGTCTGCTCAATACGATCGCTGGCGGGTTGGCAAATGCCATGGAACGCATCCAACTCTTCGAGTTGGAAAAGAAGCGCCGCCAACAGGCGGAGATCCTGCGCGAAACTACTCTCGAACTGACAGCCTTTTTCAAACCAGAATTCATGTTCGAAAAAATCTTTACGCTATTGAAAAAAATAATCAACTATGACAGCGCGTCCGTTGAAATGATCAACCAGGGATTTGCCGAGATCATAGCAGGGGAAAATATTCCCCAAGAACTGATTGGCACAAAATATTCCTTCAATGCTGAGAAATGGGGCGGTATGGATGAGCTCCGTCAGCCTGTGATCATTCCGGATATTCACAAGGATGATAGGTTTGTCAAACTTGAAGGGGCAGAACACATCCGAAGCTGGATGGGTATACCTTTGATCGTGCAGGACAAAATCATCGGTTTCCTTAACCTTGACAATCGTACGCCTGGTTTCTTTAACAGTGAACATGCAGCCATTACCCAAACTTTTGCCAATCAGGTTGCGATCGCAATCGAAAATGTTCGTCTATTCGAATTGGAACAACGCCGCTGCAGGGAGGCGGATGATCTGCGTCAAGCCACAGCATCGCTTGCCAATACATTGGATTTGGAAAATCTACTCGAGAACATTCTAGACTGGCTGGAAAAACTGGCTCCATACGACAGCGCCTCCATTATGCTGAAATTTGATCAGTCCATCCGTCTCGCTACAAGCCGCGGCTTGCCCGATGAATATCAAATCGGACGTGAATTCCCTCTCACTGACAAGTGGACCCATCTTGCAAAAACACGCAGGCCTCTTATCATTGAGGACGCGCAACAGGATGCAATCTTTGAAAAATGGTCCGGCAGTGGATATATCCGCGGTTGGATGTCGGTTGCCATGTTCGCCCAAGACTCATTGATAGGGTTCATCAACATTGACAGCCGAACGCCGGGAGCATACACCGAGGAACATGCCACCCGCATTCAGACGTTCGCCAATCAAGCCGCAACCGCCATCGAAAAAGCGCGCCTGTTCGAGTTGGAAAGAAAGCGCCGTGAAACAGCCGAGACTGTCAGGCAGGCAGCCACCGCGCTAACCAATTTACTCGACCTGCCATCCCTGCACAATGCCATTCTGGATTGGCTCCATAAGATCGCGCCATACGACAGTGCATCCATTTTGGAAATCGAAAATGATCATCTTCGCATCACCGCTGCTGTGGGGTTGCCAACCCCCGACAAGGCATTGAATCAGGTCTTTTCATCAGACAACACACTGTGCAGGATCATCAACGAAACTGGTCAGGCATTGATCATTGACGATTGCAAGGATGATCCACGCTTTGAAAGGTGGGGAGAAGCTACACACGTGCGCGGATGGATGGGAGTCCCGCTCATGTCGCGCGGACAGGTAATTGGCTATATCACACTGGACAGCCGCACCCCCAACGCCTTCACACAAAATGACGCAATTGCAGCGCAGACCTTCGCCCACTTGGCAGGCATATCCCTGGAAAATGTCAAGCTTTATACAGAAACAAGACAACGACTTGATGAACTGGAAATGATGAGCCGCATCTCGTCCGCGCTTCGTGCTGCGCGCGATACAGAGGAGATGCTTCCCATCCTCCTCAACGAGATCAAATCAAGCATTGCCACTGACACGGCAACGATCCTGCTCTACGACCATGAGCTCGGAGGATTGACACCGCGTGTCACAAGCGGCTGGCAAACCGATATCCCCAAGAAAATTTTCAAGCCCGGCGAAGGGATCATTGGAAGGGTATATGCCAGCGGGGAGCCACATATCAGCCCCGAATTAATGGATGATCCCTGGGCGCATCCTGAAAATGCCCCGATCTTTGGCAAAGGCTGGGGAGTGATCACAGTTCCGATCCGTACGGCAAATGAAACCATTGGCGTGATCACGGTCGGTATCAAAAAACCGCGCCAGATCGAAACCGATCATATACGCCTGATCATCACCATCGCGGAGATTGCCGGGAATGCGATCTACCGTTCAACTTTATACGAACGAAGCGAGGAACAGGTGCGCCGCCTGACAACCCTTCGTGAAATGGATACCGCAATTACATCCAGTCTTGACCTGCAGATCACGCTCAATATCATTACCGAACACCTGATCACCAAGATGGGCGTCAGCGCAGCGTCAATTTTGGTTTTCAATCCGAACAGCCAAATGCTGGATTATTACGCTGTCAAAGGTTTTCAGCATAACGAGGCTGTTCAGAAATCCATAAGCATCGGCGACGAACTTGCGGGACAAATCCTTTTGAACCGCCAACCAATTTACATAAAATCTCTTGCCAACGAATTGGATGCAAGGCGCGAATTCATGTTAGGAGAAAAGTTTAAAAGCTACTATGCCATCCCGCTATTAAGCAAAGGTGCTGCAAAAGGGATTTTGGAAACCTACTTCACCGATCCGTTCACCCCTGCCGCAGACTGGCTTGATTTCCTGCAAACACTTGCTGGTCAAGCCACCATCGCCATTGATAATGCGCAACTGTTCGAGAATCTGCAGCGCACCAACCAAGAGCTTTCCCTCGCTTATGATACGACCCTCGAGGGATGGGGAAAAGCCCTCGAACTTCGCGATAAAGAGACTCAAGGACATACACAACGCGTCACCAACCTGACCGTGGAACTGGCTCGGCAAATGGGCATTTCTGAGTCTGAGATCCATCACATCCGCCGCGGAACGCTGCTGCATGATATTGGGAAAATGGGCGTTCCAGACAGCATCCTCCGAAAACCAGGCACACTTACCGATGAAGAACTGACCGAAATGAGGAAACATCCGAAATACGCTTACGACTTGCTCGCCCCAATTCCTTATCTGCGCCCAACGCTGGATATCCCCTACTGTCACCACGAATGGTGGGATGGAAACGGCTATCCGCGCGGATTAAAGGGAGAGGAGATTCCCCTTGCCGCCCGCATCTTTGCTGTCATCGATGTTTGGGATGCCCTGCTCTCAGACCGTCCCTATCGTAAAGCCTGGAAGGAGGAAGATGTAATGGAATACATCAACAATCTCACAGGAAAGCAATTCGACCCGCGCGTCGTGGAAGCGTTCAAGAAAATGCTCGAAACCACGCCAGGATTTGTTTATTCCAATTTCCCCAGCGAACAAACTCATAAACCTCGCAAAAAGACAGAAAAACAAGTAAAATCAAATAGCAAAAAATAAACAGGATGCGGAAAACCGCATCCTGTTTGCTTATCGACTACTTCACCCGCACAAAACGCCGCTTGCCGACCTGCAGCACACCGGGATGCGGGAAAGGAGCATCACCTCGCTCCAGCACTTCACCGTCCAAGCGAACGCCTTTCTGATCGATTAAGCCTCGCGCCTTGCTCTTACTCTCGGCAAGTTTCGCCGCAAGGATCACGTCCACCACAGTTTGACCGGCTTGGAGTTCATATTCGGGCATTTCATCCGGAATTTCCTTCTGCTGGAAGGTCTTGACGAAATTCTCCCGCGCCGCCTCCGCCTCAGCGCTCGTGTAAAAGATGCTGGTGATCTCCTGCGCCATATCCATCTTCGCATCACGTGGATGAAGCGCTCCGGAAGCCAGATCCGCTTCGATCTTCGCGATCTCCTGCGGACTCCAACGGGTGACGAGGCGCATGTAAATCCCCATCGCCGAATCCGGCACGGACATCAACTTACCAAACATATCGTTCGCGCCGGTGTTGATCGGCACAATATTTCCTGTGGACTTGGACATACGTTGAACGCCGTCGGTGCCGGGCAGGATGCCGGTGATGATGCCAACCAGCGGTTTTTGTCCGAGCGCTTCCTGAAGTTTGCGTCCCGCCACAATGATGTTGAACAGTTGATCCGAACCACCCACTTGAACATCGGTATGCATTGCAACAGCATCGTACCCCTGCATCAACGCATAGAACGTTTCATGCAGGTAGATCGGTTCGCCCTTTTCAAGGCGATTGGAAAAATTATCACGCGCCAAAAACTGCTGGACCGTGAAGTTCTGACCAAGGCGGATCAAATCCACGAGGTTCAGTTCAGAGAGCCACTCGCCGTTATAGCGGACCTTCGTCTTCTGGCGATCCAATACGCGGAAAGCCTGTTCAGCATAGGTCTTTGCATTCTCAGCAACCTGCCCCTCGGTCAGGATGGGACGCGCCTTGTTCTTATCCGAAGGGTCGCCCACGAGTGCCGTGTAACTCCCGATCAGGAAAGTCACTTCATGCCCCAGATCCTGGAACTGGCGCAATTTTCTCATCGAAATTGTATGCCCCAAATGCAGGTCTGTGGACGTAGGGTCATAGCCGCAGTACACGCGCAAAGGACGGCTTTCCTTCTGTGCGGTCAACAAACGCTCGCGCAATTCCGCCGACATGGCTTTTTGCAGCTCTGCATCGCCGTAATCGGTGCCCTGCATCAACAGCTCAACTTGTTCATCGATATTCATGAATCCTCCTGAAAAGAAAGGTGATATTCTCCGTCTAAAAATTTCCAAACAAAAACGCGCCCGCGATGATGAGGGGCGCGTTGAATGCACACCATCGCAGATTTCTACGGGTGAGCGTAATAATAAGTGTTGAAGGTCTTTTCAGACATGCGGCTATTATACAACAAGAATTTTACTGCGACAAACTGAACGGAAACGTCCACGGACCGTTCACAGTGTAGTATTCATCGCTGTACACGATCTGCTCCGCCTGCTCCCGCGACATTTCCGGAGGCACACTGACGATCTCCATCGTCAAAACACCGTTCACATCCACGCAATCCAGCACAATTCCGATGCCGCGTTCCTGCATGGATTGCTGGATCTTCGGCATATACACGGAGCAATATTCGCCTTCGCGCGGAGTCGTCGCGATCGAATGGATCACAATGGTCGCATTGGAAAGATCCGCATCAGGCGGGACAACAAACGTCAAGGTATCACAACGAAAACCGGGCACGCCCTCCGCAGGCTCCTGCACATTCACCAGTGTTGTACCGTACTCCTGCATCACGGTTTCGCCATAAGTCAAACTCGCCGACCAGATCGACCAATCCGAAGTATCAGGCAATGTAAAACAAACATCCGCATTCACGCTCTTCCCCTCCACCCACACGCGCTCCATGCGCACATCGATCCCGCTCGCCGCCTGATTCGGCACCGCCAGCGCCACTTCCGCAGTCGGGTAGGAAGATACATCAATGTACGCCGTAGCGGTCGGAAGCACCTGCGGCAGGACAACCTGCTGTTGCGCGGGCGGCGCACAAGCCGCAATAAAAACCAATAAAAAGATGACGATTTTTTTCATGGATTCTTTTCTCTCTTATGGAATTATTTGAACAGATCGGTCAGCGCCTCACGCGGACCTGCAAACTGGAACTTGAACCCAGACTCGATCAACCGTTTGGGCTGGGAAAACCTGCCGTCCAGAATAAGGACGCTCATTTCCCCCAAAAAGGTCCTCATCAGAAAGGTGGGAATTGGAAACCAGTAGGGGCGATGAAGCGCTTCCGCAAGGGTTTTATTGAACTCGGCATTGGATGTGGGAGTAGGCGCAATCAAATTATATGCACCGCGCGCACTTTCATTCGCAATCAAGAATCGCACGGCTGCCACCCAATCGGTGATGTGGATCCACGGCATGGCTTGTTTTCCAGAGCCAAGCGGACCGCCAACGAACATACGGATCGGCAAAGCCATTAGGGGCAACAGCCCTCCGCCTTTTCCCAAGATCACAGCCGAACGCAGGACTACACGACGCACTCCCAAATCTTCCACAGACTTGGTGGCTTCTTCGATCTGCACCGATAGCCGGGCGAGGTAATCCTCCGCGGGCGGAGTGGATTCATCGGCAAGGTCACCGCGCAAGCCATAGTAATTGATGCCTGATTGCTGGACAAAAATGCCCGGGCGGCGGTCCGCGCTTCGGATCGCCTCAGCAAGCGCAAGTCCGGGCAGGACGCGGGAATCGTGGAAGGAACGCTTCATCGCGGCAGTCCAGGGCCAGGAGGCAAGAGTCTTCCCCGCCAGATGGATGACCACATCCATTTCGTTGACAAGATGCCCCCAACCTTGCGTCGTTTTTGCATCCCATTTCACCGCACGCGCACCTGCATGGACCTGCGCGCCGCGCGTCAGGACATGAACCGTATGCCCATCTGCAAGAAAGGATTTTACAAGCGCGCTCCCAAGGTAACCCGAGCCGCCTGCGATCAAGATGTTCATTTTTTCTAATGCTCCTGTAACAATTCGCGCTGAAAGGCTTTTACGAATTTTTCAAACTGGATGTATAATCACGCAGATTGCCGAGAAACCATGCAAGAACCTGTACTGGTACTCAATGCAAATTTCGAGCCAATCCACGTGTGCACGACCAGGCGGGCAATTGGCTTGATCCTTGCGGGCAAAGCCGGGATGATCGCAAATGGACGCGGACACATCCGTACAATTTCAGAATTGCTACCGCGCCCATCCGTGATCCGGCTTGCGTCGCAAGTTCATCGACCGCGCCCACGTGTAAAGTTAACGCGCCGCGAAATCTTTCGCCGCGATAATTATACCTGTCAGTATTGCGGCAAACACGAGGTAAATCTGACCGTTGACCACGTCATCCCGCGCCATATGGGCGGGCAGCACATCTGGAACAATTTGGTGACGGCTTGTTCCTTTTGCAATCACCGCAAAGGCGGGCGCAAAGTGGACGAGGCACATATGCGTCTGCTGCACGTTCCCAAAGAGCCGCCTGCCAATGCCGCCTATATCTTCGGCAGACACCTGAAAGACAACGGCGAGTGGGAGCCTTATATTTCAGGTTGGTAGAACTGGTTATCGCCTGAGTTCGTTTTCCCCACGCTCTCTTCCATTTTGAATATATATTCCAAAATGGGAAAGGGCGGTTTTGTTTCGAAATTCAAAGTCATGAAATCCGTCGCAAGCGCCACATCCCCCTGAAACGCCGTTTTCGCCTCTGCGGCAATATCACTTTTGGTGAATTTTCCCGTCGGGTAGTGGATGAGATACAGCTTTTTTACGCCAGCCTTCTCGGCGATCTCCCCCGCCTGTTGCGCGGAGGAATGACCGGGCGACTCGCCTGTCGCTTCGTGGATCAGGATATCCACATTCTGACTCAAGCGCACAACCTCCTCGCATGGTTCCGTATCACAGGAATATGCCATGACGCGCTGAGTGTTCGGAAATTCGATCCGCAAACCGATGTTGGGAATCATATGATGCACGGGAGATGCATGGATGACAAAATCCGGGCAGGATAGCACGGGGGTCATCTCACGTATTGGCAAGCGATAGAACACAACGGGAAAGAAATTGGGCCATTCCGACCAGTTATACAGCCCCATCAAGGTCTCCACGCGGTCGAGCGTGTAATGCAAGCCGTAAATATTGAGCGGTTTTTGCCTGCCCATCAGCCACATATCCATCAGCAGAAGCGGAATTCCCGAAGCATGATCAGGGTGAAAATGTGTGACGATAATATCGGTCAATTCGTTGAAATTCAGCCCCGCCTCTTCCAACCGCAAAATTGGGTTGCTGACCGAATCGACCAGCACCATGCGCTCCTGCCCCAAAATGACCATGTGTGTATTCTCACTGTGCCTTGTGGGAATCGCATTGGACGAACCTAGAATAATTACCTTGGACATGCAGCCATCTCCCGTAACCTTTTTAATTGCCCAATGCTCCAAGCAATATGGCGGGCGTGATGTATGCTTCGATCACCGCCGCAATTGCCAGCAGGGGTACCACCAAACCGATAAAGATCTTCGCCCAATCCGCGAGCAGTTCCAGGATCACCTCGCCCATGGATTTCCCCGCCTGCGGCGTGACGAGAACCGCTCCAAAATACAGAACCACGGCACTCCCGATCATCAAGGCGGGAATCTCGAACACGCCATGAGGGACAACTCCCGCAAGGAACAACGGTACGGGCTGAAGCCCAAGCAACTCGAACATGGCAAAAATACCGCCGATCAGCCCAATATTCAGCATGTAGATCAGGATGCCCAGCACACTGAAGGACACCAAACCCGCAAGAAAGATGATCGCCACGGCACGCGTATTGTTCATGAACAGGAACGGCGCGTTAATATGATCGCCGATATTCGCCAGATCGGGAAGGTCACGGACACGACCTTCCAAATCTTGAAGTTCTTGAGGAGAAGCAAGCGCAACGGTCTGCGAAACGTTCTGCATGATCCAATCATAGCTCAGCCACAAGCTGACAGCGGCGATCAAGAACATAAAAAACAGGGCAGGCAAAATCCGTCGGAAAGCCGCGCCGAGCACATTTCCATACCAGGCTCCCAGCGAATGCGAATCCCCCACAAAATTTCTCCAGAACGTGCGCCCCATCCAGCGAATGTTCAAATTGTCAATTTCGCGTCCAAGCAGGTATTCGCGCTGAAAATGCGCAATCCCAACGCGGATCAACAACAACGAAATGATCAACACACCTGCAACCGCCAGCCAAAGCACCTGCTCATTCCCCCAGAAAAGCATCACCGCTTCACCCTGCATCAGGATCGCGACCGGGATCACCACGAACGATGCCAACAAATTCGCCGCCTTCACCGAAGTGGATTGTACCGAAATAACGATCGCCGCGCTTACCATCAAAAGAGCGTGGGCGGTCGTCAGAATCAATAATTGCACCAGGATCGAAAATGGCGGCATGTTCAGGTCCTGGCGCGAGGCCATGATCAAATACAATGCAATCGAAAGATAACTAGCGACCAGCGGAGTGATCACCCCGACCAGCAGTTTGCCAAAATACAACTGCCAATCAGCGAGCGGCGCGCTCAACAACGGCTCGATCGTGCCGCGCTCCTTCTCCCCTACAAACGACTCCAGCGCAACCACGAGCGAAACCGTGATCGGAAAAAAACCAATGATCATGATCGAAAACGGCACAAGCCTGTCAAGGATCAGGTTGGCATTGTACTGATTTAAAAACTCCACCGTCTGTTTTGCGAACTCGTTCATCAGAAACGGAAAACACAGCGTCAGGATCGTCATCGGAACAAGCACGCGCCAATCGCGGAACTGGTCGCGCAGTTCGCGCTTCGCCACAAGCCATACGGGACCCAATTTACTGAACATATCCGCCCTCTTTTGCATCCGCCATCACCTTGAGATAGACCTGTTCCAGCGTGCGCGTTTGCTCCTGAAATGCCATGACAGGAATGGATTTAACCGATAACTCTTTCAAAATCTGCGGATTCGCCTCCTGCGGCGCCTCCACACGGACCTTCAAACTGGTCGCAGTTTTCTCGAGCAATTCCACCCCTTGAGGCAGTTTCAGTTCGTTTACATCACACGCTTCGGAAAAAAGAATTTTGTATTCTGGCGCGCCAAGAACTTTGCGCGCCAGTTCATCCAGCGTACCCTGGATCAAGATCCGTCCGCGATAGATGATGGCGATCTTATCCGCCAGCGCCTCGACCTCATTGAGGTTGTGCGAACAGATAACAATCGTTCGTTTGGATGATTTCAGACGGGCGATCTCGTCCCGCACCAGCCGCGCGGACTCGGGATCCATGGCAGAGGTCGGCTCGTCCAACAGCAACACGCCGGGGTCGTGCATCATGGCGCGCGCCAATGCCAGTTTCTGGCGCATCCCTTTTGAATACTCGCCGACCCTGCGTTTTGCCGCCTCGGCAAGACCAAAATATTCGAGCAGGTTTTCACTCCGTGCCTTTCGCGCCGATGGAGACAGGCTGTACACCTGCCCAAAAAAATCGAGGTATTCGACGGCGGTCATGCGCATGTACAAACCGTGCTGTTCGGTCAACACCCCCACCGAAGCGCGGACATCATACCCGTTCTTAACAACATCATATCCAGCTACGCGTGCCCAGCCGCGCGAAGGCTGCAACAGAGCCGTCAACATGCGGACGGTGGTCGTTTTCCCTGCACCATTCTGACCCAGCAGAGCCAAGATCTGCCCAGGCTCCACGGAAAGGTTCACACCATCCACAGCCATAAAATCGTGAAATTGTTTGCTTAAGTCATGCGTTTCTATCATTATCTTTCCTTGATATTAAAGAACCTTGCTATTTCTATTTTATTACCCGCGCCTGTGGTCTTCCTTCACAAAAACCTTACAATTCCCGCGCAGGGCGACGCCGCCAGTAAAAGAAAACTGCTACAAAAACGAAGAGGATGCCGAAAAATACCTGATTCACGTTAATTCCGCTGATAAGCGCAACATCCAACCGCAGGAATTCGAGCAGGAAACGGACTGCAGAATAAAAGGCAAGATATGCAAGGAAAACATCCCCCGCCTTTAGAATATGCGAAAAACGGCGCGCCAGCCACAAAAGCAAAAATAAATTGACGAGATTCAGCATCACCTCATAGGCGAACAGTGGATGATAAAACATAACCTGTTCGTATCCGACCAGGCGGCTGAGCGGGTCAATGAATACCGCCCAAGGCATCTCCGTCGGCAAGCCGTACAGTTCCTGATTGAAGAAATTTGCAAAGCGCCCGATCGCCTGCGCAAGCGCCAACCCGGGCGCGAGCAGGTCGGTCATTTCCCAAAAGGGCAGGTCATGTTTACGGGCGAACAGCCACAGCCCGAAGGTCCCGCCGAGAAGCGCGCCGGGGATCCCCAATCCGCCCACCCACAGCGCGAACGCATCCAGTGGATGGCTGAGATAATGATTGGTGGTCAGACCCAGTTGAACGGAGGAAAGAGGCGGGGTGAAGATGTGCCAGAGCCGCGCGCCGATCAATCCCCAAGCCGTCAGCGGCACAAAAAGATGGTAGATAAGTTCCGGGTCGTGATTGCGGCGCCGCGTTTCATATGCGGCGAGAAGCGTGCCCGCTGAAATGCCAAGCGCAACCAGCAAGCCGCCCCAGCGCACGAACAAAGGACCGAGCGAAAACCCTTCCGTCAATGCAGAATCTCTTTTTTCTTGCGGTCGCTTTGCATGCGTTCATGACCCTGCACACGTACATGCAGGATGCGCTGGAGGGCAGTAATGTTCCCCAGCACTGCAATGATCGCCACTGCAAGAAACGGCTGATTGAAAACCAGCAGGGGAATCAACACAAGATACCGTTCGACGCGCGTGAGCATGCCCACCTTTGCCGTGAAGCCCAACCCCTCTGCGCGGGCTTTGACATACGAGACCAGCACCGATCCCGCCGCCGCCGCAAATGAAACCATCACACCGGTGTAATGATCGATCGTTAAAAAATAATATAACAGCCCGCCGAACGTGACAAGTTCGGCATAGCGGTCACTGACCGAATCCACAAAACCGCCAAAATCACTGGGTTCACCGCGCAGGCGCGCCATCGTGCCGTCGAATGCATCCACCAGCACGAACGCTAGCAGGACAATCGCACCCGTTGTCATTTTGCCTTGCGAAAGGAAATATGCGCCGACTGTCGTGCCCGCCAGCCCAAGCAGTGTGATCGTATTCGGCATCAAGCCAAGTCTGTTCAAGAACCCGCCGATGGAATCTAAAACTCCCTTAAAAATCTTGCGCAACCTGTCGGTGAAAGTGGGCTTTGAATTCATTGAATCGAAAATGTGATCCTTTCCATTTGGATGACGACTCTACGCTTCGTCTTTTTCTTCGTCTGATAATTCGTCGTTCTCACTGATCAGGACTTCGCGCTCCCTGCCGCCGCCTTGGGAGGGTCCGACCACCCCCATCTCTTCCAACTGGTCGAGCAGACGCGCCGCGCGCGGATACCCGATCCGCAGACGGCGTTGAAGCAGGGACGCGGAGGCGCGTTGACTCTGCCGCACGATGGAAACTGCCTGCTCGATCAGACCTTCATCCTCATCTTCGTCAGGTTCCTGCAACAGTTTTTCCCACGGCGGAGTATCCAGCGACGAAACGTCGCTGTTCTTCTGCCAGTGCGCAATGAGACGTTCGATCTCCATGTCCGTGATCATCACGCCTTGCGCGCGGACAGGATTGCCAACTTCCGGATTAAGGAAGAGCATATCACCACGCCCGAGCAGAGATTCAGCTCCCGTGTAATCGAGAATTACGCGGCTGTCGGTGCCGGAGGCGACCGCAAACGCAAGACGCGCCGGGAAGTTGGCTTTGATGAGACCCGTCACCACATCGGTGGAGGGACGCTGCGTGGCGACCACGAGATGAATACCCGTGGCACGCGCCATCTGCGCCAAACGGACAAGATTGTGTTCGGTCTGGTCCGGCGCGGACATCATTAGATCAGCAAGTTCATCGATCATCACGACGATACGCGGAAGCGGCTGTCCATCCGCTTTGCGGGATATTTTCTTATTGTAGGAATTCAAATCACGCGCATGAGCGGCTTCGAGCAGGCGGTAACGGTGTTCCATCTCCACCACCACCCAGCGCAGAACGCCCATGATGCGGTTGAGATTCGTCTCCACCTTGCCGTACAAATGCGGCAATCCATTGAAGCGGATCAACTCGACCATCTTCGAGTCGATCATCACCATGCGGAGTTCTTCGGGCGTGTTATTCATGGCAAGGCACGCCGCAATGGACGTAATACACACAGATTTGCCGGAACCCGTCGCACCTGCGATCAGCAAGTGCGGCATACGCGACAAGTCCGCCACAAGTGGATTGCCCGATACATCGCGTCCCAATGCAACGGCGAGCGGCGCGCCGACTTTATAAAACGAATCCGCTTCGAGCAACGCCCGCAGGCGGACGACGGAGCTATTCGTATTGGGCACTTCGATGCCGACATATGGCTTGCCGGGCACCGGCGCTTCGATGCGCAGACGCTGTGCAGAGAGCGCCAGCGCGAGATCCTTTTCCAGCGACGCGATCTGCGCCACGCGGACTTTCATCTGCTGCGCATCTTCCTCATCCGAGCCTGGTTTTTTGATGAACCCCGGCTGGACAGCAAACTGAGTCACCGCCGGACCGACGCGATAGCCGATCACTGTGGCAGGGATGCCAAACTCGGAGAGCGTCTTCATGATCAAGCCAGCCGTCTGGTTGATGGTGCGTTCATCCGCGCGGACGGTCGAATCGCCGAGCAGGATGCTCAAAGGCGGCAGATCTTCGCCGCGGGGCAACGGTTTGAGGGATTTCTCCTCTTTTTTCGCGGAGGATTTAAGTGAAGTGCGGAATTCAGGCGGCAGAGGTTGTGACTTCTTTTTGGGCACACCGGATTTTGACGGGGCTTTTTCGTCATGCTTTTCATCAGGCACAGGCGTTGCCACAACGATGGGGGGCGCTTCACCGGCAACCTTTAACAGCCAATTCTCCAGCCATCCCCAAAAGCCAAAGCCTGTGGCGGCGGCAACCAGCCAGACGAGAAATAGAACCAGCGTACCGACGACCTGTCCCATCGAACGCCACAGCAACGCCGTGAGCCCCCAGCCGAGACGACCGCCTCCCATGCCGGCTTCGGCGCGGACGAGGTCATTGCCGATAAAAACAGCAAGCAAGCCCAAGGTCAGGAGCGAAGCGAGCTCGAGGGCGATCAAGCGCCACCAGTTGACCTCGCCTCTGTCCCGTTTGAGAAGCGAAAATCCCAAATATCCAATCGCCAGGATCACTAGCAGACTGCCCCATCCGAACCAGACGCTCAGCCAGTCGGCGACGGGGGTAAGCAGAAAGCCTTCGGTCCAATCCCACACAGCCAGCAGGGACATGAGCGCAAAGGCGATCAGGCTCACACCGATGGCATCGCGAACGAAGCGACCAAACTGCTCGTTAAAGCGCGCGAGCCGCTCGAGCCAGTCGCTTTGATCGTCCCGTTCGTATTGCCTGTTCTTAGGTCGGGATTTCGGCATGGATCTTATTCAAGCCTCATACTGAAGCCCATGCGTTGGTGCGCCGCGTCAAGATGAAGCACCCGCACCTGCACAGATTCGCCCTCATGCAAAACTTCTTTCAACGGCTTGCCTTCCGCTTGCGGAATCTCAGAGGTGTGGATCAAACCTTCCACGCCAAACTCGACCAGCCGCGCGAACGCGCCATAGGAAAGTACGCTTGTGATCGTTGCGGATTTGACGGAGCCGATCGGGAAATTTTGCTCCGCAGTGAGCCAGGGATTGGGCAGCAGCCGCTTCAGGCTCAGGGCAACACGGCAGCGTTCGGGAGCAAGGTCAAGCACCTGCACATCGATCTGCTCGCCCAACTTCACGAATTGAGATGGATGCGTCACGCGTCCCCACGACAGTTCGGAAATGTGGATCAAACCTTCCACGCCGCCAAGATCCACGAACACGCCGAAGTCGGTGATATTGGTCACCGTGCCGCGCGCCTTCTGCCCCGCCAGAAGAGAGTGGAATAGTTCCGCTCGTTTGCCCGGCTCCGATTGCGCCGCGCGTTCCGAGAACACTACGCGCCCATCCTCCGGCACACACTCGATGACCTTCAAGCGAAGAGCCCTGCCAACATAAGCTTCAAGGTCATGGCTGCGGTCCACTTCGGTCTTGCCAGCCAGATCCACCAAATGCGAGAACGGCACAAACCCGTACAAGCCCTCACCCTCCACGAGTAAACCCCCACGGTTGTGCCCAGTCACGGTCAGATCGACGATCTTGTCGCTCAGATACAAGTCCTTGACTTGCTCCCAGTTGACGACGATCTTCTCCGAAGCGTCCCCCTTCGCTTCTTCACCGACCTCAGGCTTGCTCCCCGCCAGACGGTTGGGAGGCAGCGTGAAACGGCTCTCCTCCGCCAGCACCGATGCCCACCAGCCCTCGTCAATTACGGGCATCGTGTTTGCATGTTTCGATTTTCCACCAGCCATAACAGGCTCCTTCTCTCTACCAGATAAGGTAGCTTTCTTCCATTAACGATCCAATTGATTTACTTCCATCTCGAGGATCGCTTTTGCAACAGCCTCCACCGCCACGCGCTGCTTACGGTACAGATCCGCCTCCGACATGGCAAGACGCGAAGCGACGTCCCGCACCTTGCGCCCTTCGATGAATTTCATTTCAAGGATATTATAAAGAATCCATTCCGTGGTGAACTTGCGGTCACCCTTCGGTCGGACCTGATCCACTGCGCGGCGCAACAGGGCGCGCAAGGCATTCGAAAGGTTGCCGTCATCCTGCTCCGCCAACTCGCGGACCACGCGCAGATTGGTCAATGGGTTGTTCATGAACTTTGGACCACCCCAGTAATGCGTAAGCGCATCCTTGACCCAGTTCGCCAGATCGGCTTCATGCGGGAGAGGCTCGTTCAGCAGGCTGGCGCGAGAATCATAGCGTCCTGCCGCGCGCATGCGCTGGATCATTTCGACCTGAGGCTGCAAATCTGCCAGCGAGCGGAAGACACGCTGCTGCAACTGACGGTCCTCCAAGGCAATCGCGGCGCGGTCCGCCAGCAGCCAAAGGGCTTCACGCTGGTCTCGCTCCATGGTCTGTCTGCCGAGGCGGTTGACGCCAAGCAGCCCCATTAATGGCGGAAGTTCATCACGGTCCATCTCGGGGTGGCGGCGGCGATACAACGGCAGTACCCAGAAATCCCCCCACAAAAACTCGCGGCGGGCATCCCCATTGACCTGCTCGAGCGCTTCCGTCAAACCTTCCTGATCGAGCATGGTGCGGTTCCCCGCCACGACAATTGGGAATAGCGTCTCATCGTCCAATGCCGCCACAAATGCAGATGGTGATTGTAAATGATCGCGCACTGCCGCCAGCACCGCTTCCAAAAACTGCTGAAGATCGCTTTGTGTGAGCAGGCGCTCTTCTATATTCTGGAGCATTACCAATTCCGCACGATCACGCCCGAAAAATAACCAACGCTCCCAAAGCGGCGCGGCGAAGGTGATGGCATGTTCCATCAATAAAATGGAGGCAACAACAACGAAAGGAACAAATGCATTGTAAGGTGTGCCAAGCAATTCCCCACCGCGCCGAACCACCGTCATCAAAGCGAGGGCGGCGGAGGCGGTTACTGGTCCGCGCATGATCCACTTGAAGAGGCGGCTCTTGATGACACGGTCGGGCCATGAGACGCCAAAGAAAGCGACCGCATACGCCATGACGATCACCAATGCGCCGACCAGTACGTTGATGAGCGTCGCGCCCGTCCAAAAGAGATATTGGTGCTGGGCGGCGAGGCTGTATCCAAATAAAAGATAAGGGTAGGAACCAAGCGCAGGGGCGGTTGCACCAGCCATCAGGTAGAGCATGCGGCGGCGGCCCGAACGGGTCAGCATCAGGTTATAGGCTCGGGCAAAATTCACGCCCGCCCATACGATCACCGCGACGTAATACACGGTGAATGCTTCTGTCCACCCGGTTCGTAAAAGATAAGGCGCGGGTTTGCCGTCTGGGACGAGCGGACCGAGCAGATAGCCCATTCCAAGCAAAACAAGGAACATCGCAGAGACCGCATACACGGCACGCACAGCAAACCGCCTGCGTCCGCGCGAGGGGCGCCCTGCCGTTACGAGCAAGGCGTCGGAAAGATGTAAATATGCGGCGGGAAGAAAGATGATGCCGAGCCACTGCACACGCAACAACAGGTCGAGCGTGCGGATGGAGATGGTTTTATCCTGCAGGGCTTCGGCGGTAAAGACAATGACCACACAAAGTAAAATGATCGCAAACGAACGCGCCACCCTGTCCCGCAAGTTGAATGAAAGGGAATACAGAAATAGTGAAAATGCCGTAATGGCAATTCCCGCCGTCAGAATCTGATTTAGTGCTTGAAGCCCCGCCAGAAGCGTTCCCGACCAACCGTTAATCATACTAACCCTTCCAAAAAAGCATCCCATTAAAGCGGCGCATGTGCCGCCATGCTACTTTAAAAGTTTCGCAAAAAATAAAGCTACATCCTGGTTAAGGTAATAATGGTCATTATACCCGCAGAACTCAAAACCAAACTTCTGCGCCAGGCGAATGGCAGGAAGATTCTTGGATTGCGCCTCAAAGATGATGCGGCGATGCGCTCGGGACTCCGCCCATTCCTGGGCAGCCGCCATCAAAGCGCTTCCCACGCCCATACGACGATGCGCGGCGTCCACGACCAGATCCGTCACCGACACCACCGAGGCAGACCCGCGCTCGAGCAGGCTGATGTACCCGACCGGATCCCTGTCAATGGAGGCGGTGTACATCATGGATTTTTTTACCCAATCATCCGCCAACGCAAAGGGATTGTGCGGGTATTCTATATTGATGGAGCGCGGCAGGCGCACTTCTCGAAACGAGGCAATGATCTGCCCCACATCACGGCGCAGTTCCAACTGCCATACCGATTCGCTTTTGGTCGAATGGTCAAACGCCATCAGGCGCGAGAGATCACTGGCAACAGTGGGACGAAGTTGAATATCAGACATAATCTTTCCATTTCCTATTGCAAAGGTATGACACGCACAGGCACAACACAGGGTGTAAGTTCCTGTCCCTGATTATCCACGACCACCAAGCGCAGTTGATAATCGCCCGGCGCGAGGGCAGTTGTATCCCAGCGCCCAAGCGGACCTTCGCTCACGACGGAACGTCCCGCCGCGATCGTTGCCCAGATGTCGCTGCCCATGGGGGCGACTTCATATTTGAAGAATCCAAAATTGACGATGTTGACCGTGCCGATCAATTCGATGGCTCCGCGTATCTCAGCCCCCGGCTCCGGAAAGGTAAGTTCGATCTGTCCGGGCACACACCCAGCCGAGCCCGGTGCGGCAGTAGCAGGCACAACAGCAGCGAATTGCGTCATCATTTCCGGGGAAAGCGTCCCGGTGGGAGTCGAAATAAAATCCGGCGTTGGCGTGGTCACAAAAAAATCCGCGGGCAAGCCCGGGATGATGAAGGAAGCCATAAAGAATTCAGCGCAGAATAGAATAATAATGAGGATCGAGATCGCAGCGGAGCGTCCAAGGCGGCGGGCGGAGAATTCGCGCTCCAAACTAAAAACAGCAATCCGCCACTCGCTCCAGGAGCGCCATAACCAGCGGAATGCAAACAAACCGCTGATCGCGAGCACGATATAAATCAACACCTCATAAGAGGCGAGGAACTTATACAATTCTGCCATACGAAAGACTTCGCTTACAGATTTTGCAGCATGCCGCGAATGATCTTTTCGATCTTAGGTGTGATCACCTTGCCCGCTTCGATGACTTCCTCATGAGTTGTAATCGTGGAACCGTCCAGATTGGCTTTATTGCTAATACCCGAAAGCCCAAGCACACGCATGTTTCCATGACGCGCGACGATCACTTCCGGTACGGTGGACATGCCGACCGCGTCTGCACCCGCAAGGCGCAGGAAGCGTAGATCAGCAGGAGATTCGAAGGACGGACCGCTCAACCCGGCATAGACGCCCTCTTGAAGTTTGATCCCATTTTCAGCGGCTATCGTACGCGCCAAATGGCAGTATTCGCGGTCGTAGGGCTGGCTCATGTCAGGGAAACGCGGACCGATCTCATCAAGGTTCGGTCCCATGAGCGGATTCAGACCGGACATCCCCATCAGATTCAGTTGATCGGTGATGAGCATGACGTCGCCGGGTTCGAAATCAGGGTGAACGCCGCCCGCCGCATTCGTGACGATCATGCTTGGGATCCCAAGCCGCTGCATGACTCTCACCGGCAGGGTGATCTGACCCATGGTGTAGCCTTCATAGTAATGGATACGTCCCTGCATGACGAGCACAGGCTTGCCATCCAATTCGCCAATCACAAAACGCCCGGCATGTCCGTGCACGGTGGAGACGGGAAAGTCCGGCAGATCACTGTATGGGATATGAACAGCGTTCTGGACGGAATCAGCTAAACCGTTAAGCCCGGAACCGAGGATAATTCCCACCAAGGGCTGGATGGAGATCTGCTTCCTGATGGTCTGTGTGATTTCATCAATTTGTGAGAGGGAGATATAATTTTGCATTTGCGGGTACCTGTATCAGCAGTGGTTTTACAAACGGCTGAACCCCATAAAAGCCTGTCTGCCATGAAATTATATCAGAAATCACAATCCACTCTGATATGGGAATGTTATCGATTACAGGTAGAAAAAATCCGTTTCTTATGCTATCCTCCGTGCCGATGAAACACCCCCATGAAAACAGCCTGAATGTTTTTGTTTCCATCCTGTTGGGCGGAATAGGCGTCGGCATTCTATTGATTCCTGCACACCTGCGGTTGATCAACACCAACCAGCCGAACTGGGGATTCATACTTTTAGGGATCCTTTGTTTCATCAGCGCACTGTCGCTGCACATTATTTCAGTGTTACGAGTTTCCCTGCGGTGGACAAGGTTTCTACAGGGGGGATCCATCCTCCTGCTTTTGGTCTTTTCCAGAGTGTATCTGCAAACCGGATATTTTGTGGAAGGCGCGGTACTTCTTCTGGCAGCCGTTGTGCAGGTGACTATATTCCTTTCATCAAGCAATCGCTTCCCACAGATTGACCTGCTGAATACAACATTCAACCTGCTCGGGTTTGTGACGGGGGTCTATCTTGCAATTTCATACATCAACCAAATGCAATTCGGCTTTCCCGCTTACACACCACATCTTGCAATTGGTTTTCTCCTGGCGACATTTCTAGGGACAAGCGCAAATTTCATCCCAACCTTGCGGCACAGAAAAATACTCTTAAAACTGCAAGCACTTCCATGGCTGGCATGGTGTGTGATGTTCATTCCTTCCGCATATGGGGCAAACCTGATCGTGCCTGCGGTGGTGATCGGTATGATCCTTCTGCATGATTTCCTGCCGTGGGGAAGTTTTAGCGCGCCAGAAAGTGACGTGCTGGGGCGCAGGGTTACGATAATCGCAGCGACAATCGAATTAACTCTGCTGATCTTCCTCAGCGCGCTTCTGTTCGTGCTGGACTATATGGATACCGGCATGTTCGTTCCCATTGTGACCGCACGCGAAGCAGCGTTCTTGTTTTTCACGCTCGTGACCGTGGTGGTCTATTATGAAGTCTTTACCATCATCTCGACCATCAATGGACTGATGCAAGAGCTGACCAAAACCGATGAGGACGCAGCGCGGCTGGAAGAAGAAGATGGCGGGCATCTGTCCTTGTGGAGTGCACGGCTTGAGAAATACATCAAGCCTTTCATGATGACCCGTAAGAGCATACAGATCCGCTTGAGCGCCCAGATGGACCAGATCAACGCGTTGGAGCGACGCCTGACCAATGAAAAGAAGCGCAATGCGCAATTGGTTCTGTTATTGGAGTTGAGCCAGCAATTGGAAAATCAACTGGATCAGCCAGTTGCGGCGCAACTGGCTATTAACACGCTGGAACGCGCGCTGAACTGTTCGCTCGCCACGATCTATCTGCATGAGGCGGAGCGGAAAGAATTCATGCTGCTCGCCGCAACGGGACATCAGACCAGCTTGATCCCATCCGGGTACAGACAAAGCGTTTCGCAGGGTGTGATCGGGCGTGCCTTTCGCCAACGAAAAACCCAGATCATCAATGACATAAAGTTGGATGCTGATTACATCCGTTTTGAAGGAGAGACGAACCAATCCGCACTGGTGATCCCGTTGATCTTCAACGGACATGTCAACGGTGCGATCTCATTAGCCAGCGAACATCCAAATGCCTTCAGCAGCATCGACATCGGTCTCGCGGAGGCTGTAGCTGCGGAATTGACGCGGGCGTGGGAGCGTTCGGGATATCACCAGCGGCTGATGAACCTGATCCAGGCTGGGAGTCAATTGTCGGCTATGGTTGAACCGGGTTCGACGGCGCAGGAAGTGGCATCCATCGCGAGGGAAATCCTGCAGGCGAGGTTCACGTTCGTCCACATCCAGTTGGGCCAGGAACGAAATTTCATCCAGAGCGCATCATCCGGCAATGCGCCGCAATTGCTGGAATCGCTGGAGAGTTCGGGTAATTCCGAGAATCTGATCCAGACGGCATTTCAGGCGGCGCAGCCATTCCGCGTGAGGGATGTAAGAAAATTCACCAGCACATCGCACCTCGTCATTGACAATGCCGGCTTGCGCAGCATGCTTGCCATTCCAATCCGCTGGCACCGCATGAACATCGGCGTCGTGCTTGCATTTGGAAAACAGAACGAGGTATTTTTTACGGAGAACGACGAAGCTCTGGCGGAACTGCTTGCCATTCAAACTGCCGGCGCTTTCGAAAGTACGTGGCTTCAACAGGAATTGCGCGCGTCCCTGCGGATCACATCCCTGCTCTATCGATTGAGCAACCAGATCATTCAGGCAGAGAATGTGCAGGAAGCCGTTTCGGATATTGCACAGACCGCGCACAAACTGGCAAAAAGTATTACGACGGGGATCGTATTGTTGAACAAGGATGGGAGCATCGTTGCAGAGACAATCATCTCAGAGTCGAATGAGAAGAACGGCAATACATCCCACCCAATGAAACTCATTCAGGATGCAATGGATTCCGGGCAGTTGATCTATTTCTCGCAGGGACTTTCTGTAAGCCGTACCTGCATGCCAATCCAGACTCCAATCCAAAAATATGGCGCGTTGTGGATGGACACCATCGACGACCCGAACCACAATGAAGCAACCAACCCGAACGATCTGCAGGCACTTGTCAACCAAGCCGCGATCGCGCTGGAACGGTCACTTTTATTAGTGGAATCCCGCCGGCAGGCGGCGGAGATCAAAGCCGCGTACATCATGCTCGAGTCGACCTACGACCAGACCCTGGCGTCGCTCATTTCCGCGCTGGATGCCCGCGACAGCGAAACCGAGGGACACAGCATCCGCGTCAGTCAACTGGCAGTGAGGCTGGGAGAAGCGCTTGGTTATTCTCACGATGAGTTAAAAGTATTGGAGCGCGGATCGCTCCTGCATGACATCGGCAAGATCGGCGTCAGCGATGCCATCCTTCACAAACCGGGTCCATTGAATGATGAGGAATGGGAGATCATGAAACTCCACCCGGATATTGGAGCAAGAATTGTCGAAGGGATTCCGTTCCTTGAAGACACCATCCCTCTCATCCGTCACCATCAGGAGCGCTGGGACGGCACGGGTTATCCCAGCGGACTGGCGGGTGAAAAAATCCCCCACTTGGCACGTCTCTTTTCCATCGTAGATGCCTTCGACGCGCTCACCAGCAACCGCCCATACCGCCAAAAGATCTCAGACGCTGAAGCGCTTCAATACATCCGCGAACAGGCAAACATCCTGTTCGATCCGAACATCGTCCAAGTTTTCGATGAAATGCTCACGAACGACAGAACCGATCACCGCATCCGCAGCGAGGCGTAGCGCGGTTACCCCAACACTTCCTTAAATCCCTTCACCGTCTTCTCCACCCCGGCATCGTCCACCCAAAAATGCGTCACCAAACGGAAACGGCGCGGACCTGACCAATCCACCAGCACGCCGAACTTTCTCATTTCCTCGATGATCTGATTCTCGGTCAATGAGATGTGCTCCGCCAGGTCGAAATACACCATGTTGGATGCGGGACTCGCATCGAGTCTTAATCCCGAAACTGGTTTCAACCCCTCATACAGATTCTTCGCCCGGGCGTGATCCTGCCCAAGCCGCTTCGACATTTTTTCCAGCGAGATCAACCCCGCCGCCGCCAGCACTCCTACCTGACGCATCCCTCCGCCCAGCATCTTCCGCAAGTGACGCGCCCGCGCGATGAACTTCCTCGTCCCGACCAGCATCGAACCGACCGGCGCGACCAATCCCTTGCTCAAGCAGAACATGATCGAATCCGCTGGCGCGACTAACTCTTTCACATCCACATTCAAAGCCGTCGCCGCGTTGAAAATCCGCGCGCCGTCAATGTGAAGGGACAATCCGTTCGCCTTTGCGATCTCCCCCAC
This sequence comes from Anaerolineales bacterium, assembly GCA_023382595.1. Taxonomy (GTDB): domain Bacteria; phylum Chloroflexota; class Anaerolineae; order Anaerolineales; family Villigracilaceae; genus Villigracilis. The sequence continues at coordinate 25,191 of JAHDWB010000003.1, forward strand.
CTGCGCCGTGTATTCCACGGTCAATGGGACACCGCCGCACACGTTTTGCGTGTTCTCGATGCAAATGAGTCGCGTAATGGTGTGGTGCACGTCCTCGGTCTGGATCGAGGCGCGGATGTCATCAAGCAGGAGCGTGCCATCACGTTGATTCAGCACCGGGCGCGGATGAATCCCGCCCAGCGCAGACATCCCGCCTGCCTCATTCATATAAATATGCGATTTATCTCCAACAATGACCTCATCCCCGCGCTGGCAGTGGACGAGAAGAGCGAGCAGGTTGCCCATCGTGCCTGAAGGGACAAAAAGCGAATCTTCCTTGCCGAGCATTGCGGCGGCTTTCTCCTGCAGCGCGTTGACAGTGGGGTCGTCCATATACACGTCATCGCCAACTTCCGCCTCCGCCATTGCTTCGCGCATTTCGGGCGTCGGCTTGGTGACAGTATCGGAACGTAGATCGACAAAATCCATTTCATTCATATCGCTTTACCTCTTCAAGAGCATTTTTTAACTCATCCGGCAATTCCGCCTCGAATGTTCTTGGTTCTTTTTCGTCCGGTAAAAGGATCTTCAAACGATAGGCATGCAGGAAGTGCCTGTCAATATTCACGCTGGGATTTCTCCTGCCGTATATCGAATCCCCCACAATGGGACAACCCAAAAACGCGCAATGCAGCCTGATTTGATGAGTGCGCCCCGTTAACGGATGGAACTCCAAAAGCGTATGCTCCTTGAAGGTTTCAAGCGTTTTATATTCACTGACCGCCTCGCGCCCCTTGCCTGGTGAAACAACTGCCATTTTCTTACGCTGTTTTTGGTCACGCCCAATTGCCGCTTCCACGCGCCCAGCAGGTGTGGGCGGCTTGCCGTCCACGAGCGCAAGATACGTCTTCTCGACCGTCCGCAAGCGGAATTGATCCTGAAGCCAATTGTGCGCGCGTTCGTTCTTTGCAAGGATGATCAAGCCCGAGGTCTCTTTATCGAGGCGATGCACAAGCCCAGGACGTTCCTCGCCGCCTATCCCCTCCAGATCAGGATCGTAGCCCAACACCGCATTGACCAGCGTTCCCGAAGCATGACCCGCGGCTGGATGCACGACCATCCCCGCAGGTTTGTTGACCACGATTAGGTCGTCGTTCTCAAAAATAATATCGAGCGGAATATCCTCGCCGGTCAACCCGCTTGGCACAGGCGGGGGGATGCGCACTTCGATCTCACCCCCCGGCTCCAGCATCTGTCCCGATTTCTTCGCAAGGACACCGTTCACGGAAACAAATCCATCCGCGATCAAACCCTGCAACCGCGCGCGGGAAAACTCAGGCAAACAGGTTACGAGGAATTTATCGAGGCGTTCCGCTTTTCCCCCTTCGAATGTAAATCGTTCGATCCGGTCACTCACATTTACTCACTGCTCACAGAGATCTGGTCTTTATTATCGAAGGATTGGTCGTCTGCCGCCTTCTCAGCCGCCAACTTCTTTTCCTTGCGTTCCTTCAGCCACACCCCAAACAGGAGGACAACCACCCCAACGCTGATGCTGGCATCAGCAATGTTGAAAACCGGGAACGTCCCGATCGAAATGAAATCCGTGACCTTAGCCATCATCAGGCGGTCGATCAAGTTCCCCGCCGCGCCCGCAAGTTGCAATCCCATCGCCAATTTCAGCGTCCAATCTTCGTTTTCAACAAGCGGGAAATAATAGATGATCGCGCCGATCACAATGAACGCAAGGATCGTGAACACCATGTTCCCATTCTGGAACATGCCGAACGCCGCACCGCTGTTATACCAATGCACAAACCGCGCATACGGGCTGAGCCATGCCAGCCATTCCGGCAGCCATTGACCGCCGAGCTCAATATTCTCGCGCACCAGCCACTTCGTCCATTGATCGAGCGCAATGATCGTGCCCGCCACACTGAACAGCATCAAATAATCTTTAACTCGTGAACTCAACTCTCACCTCAACTTCAAAAATAGTGCACCTATTGTACCGCACCCACGAACACTCTCGGCACACGCGCGTTAATATTCGTCATCACCTCATATTCGTTCGTGCCTGTCCAGTCCGCCAGTTCTTCGGGTGTTATACCACCGCCCAGTAAAATCACCTCATCCCCCACCTTCACATCATCATCCCCCACATTGACCATGAACTGATCCATACAGATGCGCCCCACCTGCGGATATTTCTTTCCGTTGATGACAACCTGTGCACGATTGGTCATACGGCGGAAGTAACCGTCCGCGTAGCCGCATGGGATGGTGACAATGCGCTTCGGACTCCCTTCCACCTGCCACAACGACCCATAACTGACACTCCGCCCGGGCTGGGTGATCTTGCTGTATGCCACTTTCGAGCGCCATGTTGCCGCTGTTTTTACATCCACTTTGTGTTCCATCTCGCGCCCGGGATAAATACCGTAGAACAACACGCCGGGACGAACCATGTCAAAATGCGCTTCGGGCACATTGACAATTCCGCCCGAATTGCAAACGTGGCGCAGGGGAGTCGGCAGGCTGTTTTTCTCGTAGAAACGCAGGACTTCTTGAAAACGCTCGAGTTGGAGAAGCGAATATTTTTTGTCAATAATCTCCGAGTTTGCCAGGTGAGTATAAACTCCCTCAACCTTTAAATGGCTACACGCAATCGACCGTCGGAGGAATTCTTCGGCTTCATAGTCATGCACACCGATCCGCTCCATGCCGGTATCAATTTTCAAATGGACAGTCAACCGCTTCCCCAAAGACCCTGCCAAATGGTCAGCAGCAGTTAATAGGTCTGGAGAAGAAGCGGTGAGCGTCAGATCATGTTCCAAAAATAATGGCAATTGCTCGATCAATGTCCCGCCTGCGACGAGGATCGGTTTCTTGATCCCCAAGTTGCGAAGATGGATTCCCTCCTCAACAATTGCCACACCGAAGTAATCCACATACGGCTCGATGAACGGCGCGACACCATCCACGCCATGACCGTAGGCATTCGCCTTGACCATCGGCATGACCTTCGCACCGTTTACATGCGTGCGAATGGCGTCAAGGTTTTGCTTGAGTTGAGCGAGGTTGATCTCCAAACAGGTGGGGCGCATATTATTTTGAGTACCAATGATATTCCACATCGGGCTCGGACTCGGGCGGCGGGCTGACACCGAATTTTTCAGCGATGAATCCGTTCTTTTCGTAAAAGGCGCGGGACATTTTATTGGCTTGGTCGGTATAAAGCCAAAGGTGATTTGGCGATAAAGTTCTGGCAAACTCGATCAACGCCGTGCCGATGCCTTGACGATGGAATTGGGGATGGACATATAACCGGTCAATGAAATCATTTTGCATGGCAAGGAAACCGACCGGGTTCTGATTGATTTCATACACCCACATTTTGTTTTCAGGAACAATTATGTTCTTAAAAAATTCGCGCGCGCCTTGAAACTCATAGTTCATGCGTTTGACAAGTTCGGGCTCGGCAACTTGCACAGCATCAAACCAAAACCTGGCGACGGGTTCAAAATCTTTCTCTTGATATGGTCGGATCATTCTCTCTCCAAAATAAAAGCGGACGACTTTCGCCGTCCGCCTATTTTACTTCAAGGTGATATATCTTAACCCATCAAGCCATGCATCGCGCCCATGACGACAAATGTAACAAGATGGTTGCCGGCTTCGTAATACCAAGCCTTGACCCGATCCGCGAATAGTTTGTTGGTCAAACTTGATGGAGCGACAAAGCCAAGCCATAGGAGAAAGCCCGTCAATACGCCGGAGGCAAGTGTCACACCGCCAGATATGCCCCCCATAAGGTTCACCATTAATCCCATGAAAACGGCCTGGACCAGCGATGCGAGTATGGTGAGACCGAATATTCTTATCACGGGAGCCATATTCTGGTCATTGGAATCGCTCATCCCGGTCTTCTCGATCGCTTTCATCCAAGCCGGAAAAAAGACCTTTGGACTAAACCAGATACTTCCAATGATCAGGCTTGCCACAACACACAAAACAACAGCCAGCCAGTTAATAGAATTAAGATCCATTTCTGCCTCCATTTCTAAAGTGAGTTGGCACGCACCAATCTCTCTGAATATTATATCAGAAAATTTGTTCTATTCAGGTCCGTCTTGTAAAGCCGACTCTCAAGTTAAATCGGGTGTTTTCAGTATGCGGGCATTCCAGCGTTTATAATATCCTCCATGTTCATTGACCAGGTAAACATCTTCGTACGATCAGGCAAAGGCGGCGACGGCATGGTGCATTTCCGCCGCGAGAAATACGAACCGCGCGGCGGACCCGACGGCGGCGACGGCGGCAAAGGCGGCGACGTCATTTTTGAAGTCAAGTCCACGCTTAATTCGCTGTCAAAATTCAGACCGAATGAGAAGTTCGAAGCGGAGCCGGGAAAAGGCGGCGGCGGTTCGCAAATGACCGGGCGCAATGGCAAGGATCTCATCATCCATGTGCCGCCCGGCACTGTGATCTATGATGCTGAAACCGGCGCCTTGCTCGGCGACCTGACCCAAGCCGGTCAGCAACTGACCATTTGCAAAGGCGGGCGCGGTGGACGCGGCAACCAGCATTTCGCCACATCGCGGAATCAAGCCCCGCGCACAGCGGAACGCGGCGAGCCTCATGAGGAAAAACTTCTGCGCCTCGAACTCAAACTGATAGCGGATATCGGTATCATCGGCTTGCCCAACGCCGGGAAATCGACCCTGCTCTCGGTGCTGACGAATGCCAAACCGAAGATCGGCGATTATCCCTTTACAACGCTGGAACCAAATCTTGGCGTCGCCAAGATCGATGACGACACCACCGTCGTGCTGGCGGACATCCCCGGCTTGATCGAAGGCGCGCACGAAGGTGCCGGTCTGGGACATGACTTCCTGCGCCATGTCCAGCGTACGCGTGTGCTCATCCACATGATCGACGGACTATCTGAAGACCCTCTGGCGGATTTCAGCCAGATCAACACCGAACTGTCGCTGTTCGATACAAAACTTGGCAACAAACCGCAGGTGGTGGTGCTGAACAAGATCGACCAGCCCGATGCGCAGGCGCGTTTAAAGGAAGTTCAAGCCAGTTTCAAAAAGAAAAAAGTGGAATTGATCACTGCTTCCGCAATGGCGCGCACCAACACACGCGATGTCCTGCTCAAGGCGTATAAAAAGCTTCAGGAACTGCCGCCAGATTTGAGCGAGGAAGAGGCGCTGCCCATCTACAAACCGGATGTGGATCCGAATCAATTCGAGATCCATCGCGAGAACGGTGACGAGTGGCGCGTCACCGGGGTTGCCATCGAACGCGCCGCCAAGATGACCTATTGGGAACATCACGGCTCGGTGCGCCGCTTCCAACGCTTGATGCAAAAACTCGGCGTGGATGAGGCGCTGCGCGAAGCGGGCGTGCAGGAAGGCGACACTGTCTTCATCGGTGACTTCGAACTGGAGTGGCAGGATTAATTTTGCATGGCGGAAAGATCCAAAATAAAACGAGCCCTGATCGTCGCATTCACCATCCTTGGCTGTTTGTTCATTCTGTTTTTCGGTCTGCGCGCTTTTCACGCTTTCCGAAAATTCGGCGGAACTCCCCCTCCTCCGCGTCAACACGGCGAGGTCGAAACGGACGTGGAACGCATCCGCGATTGGATGACGATCCCATTTATCGCACGCACATATGGTGTGTCCGAAGAAATCCTTTTCGATGCGCTTGGGATTCCCGAAGAGGGCAATCGCAGAAAAAGCCTGGAAGAATTGGACAAACTATATTTCCCTCAATCGATCGGACTCGCCGAAGAGCTCGTCAAAGCCGCGATCCTTGCGCATCAACCTCCGCCGGAAGCTGTTCCACCTCTTACGCCCGTTCCGCCGCTGACACCGATCCCGCCCCCAGTGCCGTAAGACATCTTCATGTCTGAATATTTGCTCACCCAAGTCATCAATTTTGGCGCGCCTTTGCTCTGGCTCGTCGTCTTCATCGGCGGACTGGGTGTGCCGTTGCCATGCACCGTGCTGGTGATTGCGGCTGGCGCGTTCGCCCGTCAGGGAATCCTGCCGTGGCATACCACCGCCCTTTTCAGTATCGTCAGCGTGGTGCTTGGTGACATTATCAGCTATTCGTTCGGATTTTATGCCCGCGAAAAAGTATTGGACCGTTTCAGTGATACTCCCCGCTGGAGACAAGCCGAGAAGACCTTTCGCAAATGGGGTCCGCTCTCCATTTTCTTCTCACGGTTTCTCGTCACCGCCATTGCCCTGCCGGTCAACTTGATGTCCGGCACAACGCGCTACCCATTCCGAAAATGGCTGACCTACGATGCCGCGGGTGAGATCGTGTGGATCCTCGGTTACGGCGGACTGGGCTATCTCTTCGGCAGTCAATGGGAAGTGGTCAGCGAGTTCCTGAGTAACTTCGGCGGCGTGGTGTTGGGACTTCTCATCTTCGTCATTGGCGTAAAACAAGCCTGGAATTGGCAGTTAAAAAGACAACAACTCTCGGAATGAGAGTTGTTGCATTCTGCCTGACAGTGACTGTCACTTTTATTCCTTAATGGTGGTGTCCATCCCCTTCGTGGACATGACCATGATCCAGTTCTTCTTCGGTCGGATCACGCAGCGCAATCACTTTCACATGGAAGTTCAGGACTGCACCCGCCAGCGGATGGTTGAAGTCCAATCTCACAGTCTTGTCATCAAAACTGGCGACATACGCCGCCTGATGATTGCCGTCCTCATCGGTGACGTGGAGTTCCAGCCCTTCTTCCAGCGGCAGGTCGCTCGGGAATTCGCCGCGCGGCACATCCATAAAGGCTTCATCGTCGAATTCGCCATAGCCGTGTTCGGGCTGAACGGTCACATCCTTGCTGTCACCGATCTTCATCCCCATCATTTCCTGCTCCAGCCCGGGAATGATATTCCCGTACCCTGCCAGAAATTGCAGCGGACCCGCCTCGTCGGATGAATCGAGCACCTGCCCGTCCACGGTTAATTTGTAATCCATCGAGACGACCACGCCGTCCTGTACTGTATCTTTGCCCATATTATTTTCCTTTCGCAAATTATTGCGTCCATTGTACCAGCCTTGCCCGTACTTTATAATCACCTCATGCGCTATGATCTATGCCTGCCCTGGTACTGGGAATACGACGATGTCTTCGCAGGCATGGTCGAACACGCCTGCATCGAGGAAGGACTCTCGCTCTGGCAGATCAAGCCGGACAACCTGCTCGAATCAATTACTGCACTGTACAAGGGGGCGACGACCTTCAAAACCCTGCTTCATCGCGGACAGGGTGACGCAACCTTTGACCCGATCCCCCGCTGGGCAAAGGAATTTGGCGCACGGCGCATTAATCCTGCCGAGGTTTCGGCATGGTCGGAAGACAAGGCGACGATGCATCTCGAACTGATCAGCGCGGGATTGCACACGCCGCACACCATCCTGCTCCCGCCGTTTCTCGAACAACCCGTCATCCCACCCATCGACCTGGCACCGCTGGGCGGGGATTTCGTCATCAAGCCGTCGAACGGAGGTGGGGGAGCGGGTGTTATTCTCGGCGCGAATTCAGTGGACGAGATATTGAAAGCGCGCATGGAATTCCCCGAGCAGAAATATCTCGTACAGGCACACGTTACGCCGCGCATCATTGACGAGAAACCCGCTTGGTTCCGCGTCTTTTACGCGAACGGAGAGGCGTATTCGAGTTGGTGGAATCCACACACGTACGTCTATGCGAAAGTCACAGCGGAGGAAGAGGCGCGGATCGGCTTAACCAGTTTGCAGGACGTCACGAAGCGCATCGCATCCATCTGCAAGCTGGATTGGTTCTCCACGGAGATCGCCCTGGCTGACGAATTCATCGTCGTGGATTATGTCAATGATGAGATCGATACGCGCGTTCAATCTCAGGCAATGGACGGTGTGCCTGATGAAATTATAGAAAACATTGCAAAACAACTCGTGAAAATCGCAAAGGAAGAGAGCGGGAAACAATAAATTGAAACCACCTGTTGACTTTTTGCGTAAATAGGCACAGACTAAACAAGGAGAAACCATGCAAAACATTCTCGAAGTAAAAGACCTTGTTAAAAAATATGGCGATTTCACCGCCGTGAAAGGCATTTCGTTCGACATCAAGGAAGGCGAAATCTTCAGCCTGCTGGGTCCGAACGGGGCTGGGAAGACGACCACCATCTCGATGCTTTCCACGCTATACGCGCCGACATCGGGCGATGCGACCATTGCGGGTCACTCCGTGAAACAGCATCCCATGGCGGTACGCAATGCCATCGGCATCGTCCCGCAGGAAATCGCGCTGTACGAAGACCTGACCGCGCGCGAAAACCTGATCTTTTGGGGGCAGATGTACGGCTTGAGCGGCAAATCGCTCACCGCGCGCGTGGACGAAGTGCTGGAGCAGATCGGTTTAGTGGATAAAGCCAAGGACCGAGTCAAAACCTACTCAGGCGGGATGAAGCGCCGCGTCAACATTGGGGTGGGCTTGCTCCACAAACCCAAGCTTCTCTTCATGGACGAACCCACCGTCGGCATTGACCCGCAATCACGCCGCGCCATCCTGGACACGGTGAAAGACCTCAACAAGCAGGGCATGACCGTCCTGTACACCACGCATTATATGGAAGAAGCCGAGGAACTCTCGCACCGCGTCGGCATCATCGACCACGGTGAGTTGATCGCACTCGGCACGCAAAAGGAGCTCACCAAACAGGTCGGGCAGACGGAAACGCTGGTGCTGCACATCAGCGAGAACGAAGACCCCGAAGCGCTGGTGTCCGCGTTGAAAGGCGTGGACGGTGTGCTGGAAGCCAATGCCATCAACCATGAGATTTCGGTCATCACGCCATCCGCAAAGGACGTGCTCGCTCCCGCCGTGACAAAAGCCAATGAGCGCGGGATCAAAATCTATTCGATCGACATCCGCGAGCCGAATTTGGAAGCGGTGTTTTTGCATCTCACGGGGCGCGCTCTGCGCGATTGACGATATTCGATAATTCGATCTTCGTACCCGAATAACGAGTATCGAATATCGCAATACAGGAAATATCATGCTCAAACTATTCATCATCGGCATCAAAGACCTGAAAATCATCTTCCGTGACCGCGCGGCATTGATCCTGATGCTGCTGGCGCCGTTCCTGCTCACGCTCGGCATGGGGCTGGTGACAGGGCGGTTCAGCGGAAGTTCCACAGGCATTTCTGATATTCCCGTCATCATCGTCAACCTGGACAAGGAGCAATTGGGGAACGCGCTTGAGGAAGTCTTTACAGGCGAAGAACTGGCTGGATTGGTCGAACCAACTCTGAGCGAAAGTCCGGAGGCGGCACGCAAAGCCATTGACGAAGATACCGCCGCCGCGGCGATCATCATCCCGGCAGGATTCACGCGCAGCGTCATCCCGCAGCAGGGAGCCTTCGACGAAGAACCCGAAGCGCTGAGAATCGAAGTGTATGCCAACCCCGCGCGCCCGACGGGTGCGGGCATTGTCAAATCCATCGTGGATGAATTTATCAGCCGCATCGAGGAGGGGCGCATCAGCGGACAGACATCGATCGTTCAGATGATCATGAGCGGGCGCATCTCACCGCAGGAGGGCGAGCAGGCGGGCATGGAAATGGCGGAACGATTGGAAGACAGTCCCAGCAGCGAAACGCTGGCGATCAAACTCAACACCGACACGAACGAAGCCGAAGCCGTGGAGTTCGACGTGCTGGCGTATCTCGCGCCGGGCATGGCGTTGATGTTCCTGATGTTCGCGGTCACGTACGGCGGGCGTTCGATCCTTGCCGAAAAAGCGCAAGGTACGTTGCCGCGTTTGCTCGTCTCACCGACACAAGCCGCGCAAATTTTGGGTGGCAAGGTCTTCGGCATTTTCCTGACGGGCGCGGCGCAAATGCTGATCCTGATCGGCGCGACCACCCTGCTCTTCCAATTGAAATGGGGCGACCCGCTTGGCGTGCTGGTGCTGGTGCTCGCCGCTGTGTTCGGTGCGTCGGGCTGGGGCATGTTCATCACCGCCATCGCACGCACGCCGGGGCAGGTTGCCAGCGTCGGTTCGGCGATCATGTTGATCTTCGGCATTCTCGGCGGAAGTTTTATCAGCCTTGAGATGATGCCGCCCGTCGTGCAGATGGTCAGCAAGATCACGCCGAACGCCTGGGCGTTGGATGGATTTACAACTCTCGCGCTCGGCGGGACGCTCCCGCATCTTTCCACGCCGATCACTGCCCTGCTGACGATGGGCTTGATCCTGTTTGGGATCGCGGTGGTGCTGTTCGGTAAGAAGAATTTGGTGACAAAGTAGTCTCATGTCATTGCGAGAAGGAGCGAAGCGACGAAGCAATCCCATGTACAAGAAGATTGCTTCGTCGCAACAAGCAAGAGCGCTCCTCGCAATGACATGTACGGAGCAATCATGAAAAAATTATTTGCCATTGCATGGAAGGACGCGATCATCCGATTTGCGAGCTCGTCGGAGTTGCTGTTCTTCATCATCCTACCGATATTTTTCACCTTCCTGCTTGCGGGCGGGACTCCCTCGGGAAACGAAGATACCCGCATTCGGCTGGTCGTTGTGGATCAGGCGGATACGTCCATTTCGCGGGAGATATTCGCAGAGTTGGAAAAGTCCACTGCGGTGCGACCCGAATACTTCCCGTTGGAAGAAGCGGAAGAGATGTTCGAAGCCCGCCGCGCGTCGTCGCTGTTGATCATCCCCGCCGGCTTGGACATTACATCCATCCAAAACGGAACGGCGGAGTTGGACTTCCGCAAACAGCCGAATAACCTGAACGCCACCGTCGCGGAACGGGCGGTGCAGACCGCCATTCGGCGTGTGAGCAGTTCAATCGGTGCAGCAAATATGGCGTTGGAAGAGGCGAAAGCGCGCGGGACATTTGAATCACGCGAAGACGAACAAGCCTATTTCAACGAGTCGCTGGAACTCGCGCAAACATTACAGGCGGATGCGCCCGAACGCGTGACCGTGATCGAAGGCAGTACGCCCGACCAGGTGGAGTATGATCCGCGCGCCAATTCATCGGCGGGACAGTTGATCACGTGGGTGTTCATTCCGCTGTTCGGCATCTCCGCGCTGTTCGCATACGAACGCCAGCAGGGAACGCTACGCCGCATCCTGACCACACCGACAAGCAAAGCCACCTACCTATTCGGCACGATTGCGGGACAGGTGTTCATGGCATTGATCCAGATGTCGCTGTTGGCGTTGTTTGGCGTTTTCGTGATGGGACTTGGCTGGGGACGTGATCTGCCTGCGCTCTTCGTCATTTTGCTATGCGCAGCACTGGCGGCAGGCGCTATCGGCACGGCGATGGGAACCTTCGTCAAGACCGAAAGTCAAGCCAGCGGATTGAGCATCATGGCGGGCATGGTGATGGCATTGCTGGGCGGATGCTGGTATCCGCTGGAGTTGTTCCCTGCGGCAGTGCAGAACATCGTGAAAATCCTTCCCACCACCTGGGCGATGCAGGGCATGTTGGACTTGGTTCTAAGAAACGGCGGACTTGTGGAAATTCTCCCCGAAGCAGGCGTTCTGCTCGGCTTTGCGGCGCTGTTCTTTGGGGTCGGAGTGATGAGATTTCGGTATGAGTAGTTCAGAAGGCGGTAAGCAGCTGGCGGAAGGCAGATTCGTTCTTAAATCAAGGAGGATTGTATGGCATATCAGGAGTTAAAAGGCCATCGAGACTTAAAGGTTTATCAACTTGCTTACAAGCTGGCGATGGAAATCTTCGATGAGTCAAAGTCCTTTCCAAAGGAAGAAAAGTATTCGTTAACAGACCAAATCCGCCGTTCTTCTCGCAGCGTTGTAGCGAACATAGCTGAAGGATTTCGGAAAAGACAATATCCTAAAATGTTTCTGAGCAAACTTGCAGATGCAGATGGCGAATCAACCGAGACTCAAGTTTGGCTGGACTTTTCGCGAGATTGTGAATATCTTTCACCCGAACGACATGCAGAACTTCTCAAAGGTTATGAAGAAGTAGGCAAAATGCTCGGTGCAATGATGTCCATGCCCGAAAAATTCATGCCAAGAAAATAATCCACACTCTGCTTACTGCCTACTGCTTTCTACCTTCTGCTTTCAGCCTTCCGCTTACTGAGTCTTCTCCAAATAATCGCTATACGCCCCCTGATACTCCTTCAAACCCTTATTCTCAATAACCAGCAACCGCTCCACCGTGCGATCAAGAAAATAGCGGTCATGTGAAATGATCAACACCGTGCCTAGGAAGTCTTCGAGCGCATTTTCGAGCACCTCGGCGGAGGCAATGTCCAGATTGTTGGTGGGTTCATCGAGCAGGAGGAAGTTCGCGCCGGAAAGCACGACGAGCGCCAGTTGCAGCCGACTCCGCTCGCCGCCTGAGAGTTCACCGATTCTTTGCGAGACCTGCTTGTACGTGAAGAGATAGCGCAGCAAAAAAGCCGTCGCTCTGGATTCATTCATCTCACCCGCATAGCGGACTGCGTCCAGCAAGGTTTGGTTGAAATCGAGGGTCTCATGCTCCTGCGCATAATGTCCAATGGACACGCTGGGACCAATTTTGACCTCACCGGCATCTGGCATTTCCTGACCCAAAATCATCCGTAACAGCACGGACTTCCCCGCGCCGTTCGCACCGATCAGCCCGACACGTTCCCCATGCCAGATAGTCTCGTTGAGATTCGAGAACACCACTTTTTCGCCGAACGATTTCGAGATATTCGCCAGTTCCAACACCTTGTTCGAGCCGCGCCAGCCGTTGAGCTGCCCAAGGTCCATGCGGCGGCGTTCGGTGACAGGTTTTTCGACCTTCTCCATTTTGTCCAGCCGCTTTTGCATCGTCTTGGCTTTGCGCGCAAGGTCTTCCTGATCGTACACCTTTCCCCAAATTTCCAAACGCTTGATCGCCGCTTCAAGACGTTTGATCGTATGCTGTTGGGCGCGGAACATCTCCTCCTGCCGCGCGAGGCGCATTTCCTTATCATTGATGTAGGATGTGTAATCGCCTTCAAAAATGGTCATCTTGCCGTCTTCCAATTCGGCAATATGCGTGACAACAGCATCCAGCAGATAACGGTCATGCGAGATGATAACCACTGTGCCATCATATTCGCGGATGAGTTTTTCGAGATAGACCTTGCCCGGCAGGTCGAGGTGATTGTCCGGTTCGTCCAACAGCAAGACATCAGGTTTGACGAGCAGCAGGCGCGCCAAACCGACCAGTTTCTTCTGCCCGCCGCTTAACACAGACAGCGGCTTGGTCAGTTCACTTTGAGCGAGTCCCAGCCCGAGCAAGAGGTCGCGCACGCGCGCGGGATACGAGTCGCTGCCGAGGGCGTTGTATTCTTCGATCAGTTCGTGTTGACGTTCCAGCGCGCGTTGTAACTTCTTCCCGTCGCCATAGACTTCGGGGTCGCCCAAACTTTTCTCGACGCGCTCCAACTCCGTATGGACCTGCGCCACGCGCGGATTGCCTTCCAGCGCGGAGTCGAGCGCCGTCAGCGTAAAGTCAAGTTCGGGCTGTTGGGGCAGGTATCCCGTCGTTACGAGGCGGGCGCGGGTGATGCTTCCGCCCAGTTCGGGAGCATATTCCCCTTCGATTAGTTTAAACAGCGAGGACTTCCCCGCGCCGTTCGCACCTATCAAACCAATGCGTTGTCCGCGCTGGATCTCCCAGTTGAGATTCTCGAAGATGCGTTTGGCGCCGAGCACAAGCGTGATGTTGGAGAGTTGAATTCGGATCATGGCATTACCTTTTGAGCGACAATCACGTTACAAACGTGACCTACAAGTTAAACAAAAACGCCGCAGGCGACCTGCGGCATGTGAAAGTTGATGCAACATTCAGCGTACAGGCGCGATTCGAGGAGGCTCAGCGGAGGTAAAGCCGTTGATCGCCGAAGCGAAGGGAGATTGACCTGCACAAAATTTATAACGCATGTGTGCGATTATACCTGATTTTCTTCCTTGAGCAATTCGTCGATGTGATCGAGCACTTTGGGATTGCGCACGCCGCCATAGAGAATTTGCGCCGCGATCTCCTTATCGAGCATTTCGCTTGCGCCAAGCTCACCGGCGATCATCTGCAAGATCTTCTGGTCGCATTTATTGAGCAGGTCTTCCGCAGTCTTCACGTCTTCGGGCAGCCACATTTTTCGGTCCCAGATGCGTTCCTTCGATTCGCCGTCGAACTCGAAACAAAACGTATGGAAAAGCTGGTGCATGGCATCCATCACCAGCGCCGGTTCGATCTTCGGCGCGGCGTTCGCAAAAAAGTTCTGCACGAACTCCCGCAACTGGTTGAACGTGAAATCGGGATTGGCTTTCACGATCTCGAAAATCTTGTACATGATGAGCGGGCGATGCGTCGTCGGCGTCATGCGGATCTTGTGCCCTGAAAGGATGGTCAAATAGCGCTCCAGCCGTTTCTCAGGCGGGATGGGAGCGGGCGTGCCAAGGGTCGGGGCGGGACGCGGCGCTTCCATCTTCTTTTGGGCTGGCTGCTGTTTCTGTGACGTCTGATTCCCCCCGCCGTTCTGCCCCGCTTTCTTAACCTTGTTCACGCCCTGCCACTTGTCGTAAAAAACGAATTTATCGCAGGCATTGACCAGGTATTCCGCGGTTGTGCCGCTGATCCCCAAACCGATCACGGTCTTGCCCTGCGCGCGCAGACGATGCACCAGCTCCGTGAAATCCCCGTCACCGGAAGCAAGCAGGACGTGCGTGAACGAATCGCTTTTATTGTATAAAAGCTCCATCGTATCCAGCACAATACGGATGTCCGCCGCATTCTTGCCGCGTTTGCTGTTGACGTGGATCAATTCCACGCCGAGGCTGAGCAGTTGACGCTGCCGGCTGGAGGCTTCCGCCCAATCTGCATAGGCGCGGCGCACCACCACCCGCCCCACCTGCGAGGCATAGTTGAAAATGCGATGCCAGTCCACATCGACAGTTTTGCCGAAGATTTCCGTTACGCTTCTTTCGATATTGTCATAATCAATGAAAACAGCTACCTGCGTATCCTGTCCCATATAAAACTCCGAATTTTTTCAAAGTATAGCATAGGCATAAAATTCTGTGGCAAAATAAGGTCATGTCCATCCAATTGACCACATTGAGCCAGTCATCCTTACAGGATTACAACGATTGTCCGCGCCGGTTCGAACTGCGCTATCTTCAGCGGCTGGCGTATCCCGCCATCGAGACCGAGCCCGCGCTCGAAAACGAAAAGCACCTGCAGGAGGGCGAATATTTTCACCGGCTGGCACAGCAATATTTCATCGGCATCCCCGCCGGGCAGGTGGCGAAACTCGCAAATACGGACAACCTGCAGCGCTGGTGGGAGAATTTTGTACAGTCGGATAGCCTGACCGGTCTCACGGGTCTAAAAAATCTCAAGACCGAGGTCACTCTCTCCGCGCCGTTGGGGAAGTTCCGACTGGTGGCGAAATATGACCTGATCGCCGTCGATAAAGAAAAAATCATCATCTACGATTGGAAAACCTATCGCAAACGCCCAAAGAACGAGTGGCTGGCAATCCGCTGGCAGACGCGGGTGTATCGCGCCTTGCTTGTCCATGCTGGTGCGCATCTCAACGGCGGCAAGTCCATTCAGCCCGAGCAAGTTGAGATGCGTTACTGGTTTTCGGATTTTCCGAATGATCCCGCGGTCTTCCCCTATCAAACCGACCAGTTCAAACGGGATTGGGACGCCCTGAGCCGTCTCGCCGGGGAGATCGCATCCGCTTCAGACTACCCGAAAACGGATGAGGCGGCGAAGTGCAGTTACTGCCCGTATCGTTCCTATTGCAACCGAGGCGTCCGCGCGGGCGACGCGCTCGACGCCGAATTGGAAACCGAAGCCGAGGAACTGTTCGACATCAACTTCGAGCAGATCGGGGAGATCGAGTTTTAAGAAGACGAATCCCCTGCCCATCTCCTTTTGTGGCGCGTGTCCCCAAGCAGGAGATGGGCTTTTTTATTCTATTGCCAGGCAAGCGCGCCCGCCCTGCGGTAGTTCGCAGCGAGCAGTTCAAGGTCAAGGACGTTGATCACGCCGTCGTTGTTCAAGTCCGCTACGGCGGGGAAAGAGGCGTTGTAGTTCATCCCGATGGTCAGCGCATCGAATTGGTCGATCACGCCGTTCCCGTCAATATCGCCCGCCGGCAGGCTGACCGTCGGCATGGTGGTAATGACACCGTCCGTCAACGTGATGGACGCCTGCGCATTCAAAAATCCAGCCGCGGAGGCGACGATGGTGTACGCGCCGCCTGAGATCGGGATATTGAACGTCCCATTCGGGTTGGCGATCTGGGAGACAACCAATTGATCGCCTGCATCGTACAACTGAATGGTGACTGTTTTGCTTGCAAACACCTGCCCGTTGACCACAGCCGAGGTGGGAATGACACCTGTCGGCGATGGCGCAACCCTAAGAATTGTGACACTGTCAGGAATATAGGCAATGGAATCCAGAGTGCCTTGTCCGCTGGAAACACGCGCCGTACACTGAACGGGCGTCTGCCCGGGCTGCAAGCCACGCGCCATGAAGGTAAACACCGTGCCGCTTGTCGTGGCTTTATTGCCATTGCTTCCCGCCACGGCAAGGACGAACTGTCCGTTTTGCGGACCGTTCATTGCAGAAACCGGATCAGGTCCAAAGAGACTGGCAACCAGCACATTGCTGGCTTCCAACAGGGCGGCATCATATGTACAAGTCAATTCCGCGCTTGTGTAACCGCTGATCGGCACGTTATACAAGCCGACCGTCACCAAACTTGATTCGCCGATCGAGAGCGTGGACTGGATCACATCCGTCCACACGTATGGACCTGTGGGAGTCGGGACGGCGGTGTTCGTTGCAATCGGCGTACTGGTGATGATGGGCGTTTCCGTGAGCAAAGGCGTCTCAGTTACAAGAGGCGTTCCGGTTGTGATCACGGTCTCCGTCACCACCGGCGTGGATACCGTGTCCGTGGTTGTGACGATGGGCGTCTGGCTTCCGGAAGGAGTTTCGGAGACCAGCGGGGTTTCAGTGACGATAGGAGTCTCCCCACCGCCCGGTAAAGTTGGTGTGGCGGTTACGATGGGCGTCACCGTTCCGGACGTATCCGTGCCCGTGGGGATGGTCGGGGTCGCTGTCGGGCTTGAACCTGCCTCCCTGGTGGCGATCAGGTTATAGTACCCGGTCCCTGAAGCGGATTGGATCTGGACAAAGTAAGAACCAGCGGACTGGGTCGAGGTCAACGATCCGCTGCCGCGGGTGATCTCATTCCCATTCCCATCCAGCAGAACAATGACAGTGGAAAGACCCATGCCGGTGGGATTGACCGTTATTGTGAAGGTCGTCTGTTCCAGCAGCAACAATGACCAGCGCTCATGGCGATAGGCATCCACACTGCCGGAATATTGGGTATCCCAAGCAATCGGTCCGCGGGAAACGATCTGAAGATCGGGAAGGTTCATCAGCGGCTGAAGACGCCCAACCGTGGTCCCGCCTTTCGAGTAGGTGGTCACATTGGTCAGCGCATTGAAGTTGACCTTCCACCCCGCAAGGAGCGAGGTCATCACGCTGGGGCGGAGGACAAAGTGCAGATGCGGTCCGGGGTGTTCATTGCCCAGACAGACCTGTGCATTCGCATTGTTATGAATGATCGCCAGCCGCTGGTTCCTGCTGACCTTATCCCCCTGCATCACTTGGATTCTGTCGAGATGCCAGTACTCCGAAGTCCAGCCATTTCCGTGGTCGATCTTTATAAAGCAGCTCCCCACTTGCGTAACTGTTCCCGCCGCCACAGCGGTCACCCAATCGTTTGACGTATCTTCCCCCACTTGCATGATAACGCGCGGGGCAAAATCAATCGCCCCGCCAAGCCCGTAATAATGCGGACTGGTGGTCGCTCGTTTGGTGCCGTTATCCACGCCGTCGTATGCCACCCATGCGCGTCCCTGCTCCCACGGAAGCTGGAACATATCCGGCGGCGCGGATGCGGCGGCGAGTGCCTGCACTCCCACTGGAAAGGCGGAGAAAAGCATGGCAAACAAGACCAGAACACGAACCGGCATTTTGGCTTTCATAGTGACCATCCTGTTCGAACGAAACCGCGCAAGAAATACGTCATCAAACTCACCTGTTTGATCCGCTCCCTTTTAGAATTCGGATCAGCACAAAAATACCGATCAGCATGAAAAAGCCGATGACGCCCAGAACGATGGACATTTCCGTCGAAAGGCGGAACGGTGAATCCGCCTCAACACTCAGCGGAAGCGGGGTTCCAACCAGAGGAATATCCTGCGGGGTGCCGCGTTCCGCGCTGATGGTAAGCGGGATGATGCGTTCCTCGACCGTTACCCCTTCCAACGGAGCCGCAAACCCGGATTCATTTTTGACCGCCAGCGCCGCGCTTTCAAGTTTCACATCGGTCTGACAGGCTCCCAGTGTGGTGAAGCGGACTTCCGCCACGATACCGTTCGCAAGTTGAGGGGATGTGCTGGCAAAGGTCGCGTCTGCCAGCCCCGCTCCCTGCGGCAGGAGCAACCCGTTCATGCCGGGGACCGGGCTGGCGGCATTGACCGGCTCAAGACAAGCCGGGTCATAACGGATCTGAATCGTAAATCCCTGGACAGGCGTGGCGGAAACCGCATGGACAGTGACGATGAGAGTCTCACCGGTCTTGAAACTGTCAGCGCTGGCGGTGATCCAGATGCTTTCCGATGCCTGTGCGCCTGCCGAAGGTGCAAAGAACAGACAGAATGCCGCGATGAGAAAAGATGCAATTCTTTTCATTAAGTACTCCAAAGGGGCGTGCCGACTCCCGCCAGCACGCCCCTCCTATTCAATGGTTACTGCCAGTTCAACGCACCGGCTTGACGATAGTTCGCCGCCAGCAGTTCGAGATCAAGCACGTCGATGATGCCGTCATTATTCAGGTCGGCGGCATCCGGAGTTGATAATCCATAGTTGAAACCGATGGTCATCGCATCGAACTGATCGATGACATCGTTGCCGTCAATATCACCCGCAAGCAACTGGATAGTCTGCATGACGGTGGTACCGCCGCCAGTCACAGTGGGAGATCCCTGTGCCTTCAAGAATCCCAATGCCGAGGCAACGATCGTATAGGAGCCGGGAGGAGCGGTCATGCTGAAGTTCCCATTTTCATCCGCGGTGGTGGTGGCAGCCACGGAGCTATCCTGGTTGTACAGCGTAACAGTGACCGGCTTGGAGGCAAGAACCGTTCCCGTGATCGTTCCCTCAGGTTCGGCAATGGTCAATGTGACTGAAACCGGGTCAAGGGTCGTCAGGGAGTTGCCTGTCGAAACGCGCACCTGACAGGTGATCGTAGTCTGTCCCGCCTGCAAGCCCAGCACCGAGAACGTGAACGCCGCGCCGCTGCTCATCGCCCGCTGACCATTGCTGCCCGCAATCGCAATGATGAAACTGCCGTCCTGCGGTCCATTCAGAACCACAGCGGAGTCCGAGCCGAACAAGCCTGCTTCTGAACTATTGCTGACTTCCACAAAAGCGACGTCGTAGGAACAGGTGAATTCCGAGCTGGCATATCCGCCTTCCGGCACATTGTTCAGCATCACGGTCGCGGTGGAAACATCACCGATATCAATGCTGGCGGGATTCAGCACGATGACAGCGTTCGGGTCAACAACCGGGGCATCGGTCTTCCGAATGACCATGCTGTACGTACCGCCCCCGGATGCGGGTTGGATCTGGATGAAGAATTCCCCCGCAGGCTGCGTCGTGGTCAGAACCGTTTCCGATGAAACGCCCGCAGCACTGGCGATCTCGTTCTCGCCAGAATCCAACAAATAGATCGAGGGGACCAAGTCACCTGTCAATGCGGTCACAGTCACAGAGAAACTGCTTGCCTCCTCGATCTGCAATGACCAGCGCTCGAAGCGGTCCGCATTTACGGTCCCGCTAAAGGTGGCATCCCAAAACGTCGTACTGCGGATGATGATCTGCGCAGGGAGGTAAGGAGCCGCCTCACTTTTTGCAAAAGCTTGCGTGCTGGTACCCAAAGCGCTGACCAACATCACAGCCAGCAACAAGACACGAACCGGAATACTTGTTTTCATTGAACATTCTCCTTGATGAGAAAAGATATGGTGGAAGGACTCGAAACGAACCGAGTTGCGACCATGAACCTGGGTTTATAAGATGCATTCCCTCCAAGCTACCGAATCACGGCATTCTGCATGTGCACGATACTTACATTCTATAATCAGGAACGGGCTGAGGACATTGCAGGTGGGTTGCGGCGAAGTTGCAAAATAGTTGCGAATAAAAAGGACTCGATTTGCTCGAATCGAGTCTCCGACATAAAAGCCCTTAATTCTCTCATTCCCCGCTTCGCCCCGGACCTGTCACCTGATCAACACCCCAAAATGATTCGCCACCGGTCGTTCGCGCCCCGGAATATAACTGTCGATTGGCGAATTCAGGATAACTGCATTCCCATCCTCCCCCATCATCACCAGCGTGGACGAACCGCCGCCATCCAACGCCATCGCAAAGTGGATATCCAGATCCTTCATCAACTCCGCCAGTTCCAGGAAAGTCGCACCCGCGCTATAGAATGGCTGGCGTCCATCCACCACCACGAGATACACAAACCGTCCATTGCGATTGATGCCAACTGCCGTGCGCGGATGAATGATCTCATCATCCAGACCAGCAACGATCTCGCCACCCTGGATCAACATTCGGTCTCCCGAAATGGCATGGAAGAGATTACCCGGCTGGCGCAGAAACGTGATCTCATTCCTGCGGCTGACGTACATGGTGGGTTCGTTGTTCTCGTTCTGCAAACCGTCTGCATAAACCGTTCCCCGATGGGCGGCGAATCCGTTCGGCGTGACCGGGTCACCGCTGTGCGGATAATAATCTACGGGACTGCGCGACCACCACGGAAAGAAGCCGTCCCCATTGATGGCGATCTGCACGCCGAATTCTTCCAGAAATGCGGAGGTTGTCCGCGCCTGCAACGTGCCGCCCTCCACCTCATCCGGCGGCGTGACGATGAATTCCGCATCAGCGGTTCTTCGGTCAACGACGATCACATGCGCGATCATCGCATGGGGCAGATAGTGGACGATGCGGCGATACACAACCCCCTCATAAATCTCGCGTTTCACCGGCACCGGCGCAGGGCGTCCGACCGTGAAGAGGAAATAAGCGCCTGCAAAGATCAACAAACTTGCAGGTATCAACCACAACCAGCGTTTCATGGAAAAAATGCTATCAAATCAAGATGAACGGAAAATAAAAAGAGACTGGCATATGCCAGTCTCTTGGGGTACGAAATGCCTACGTTACGATCTCCGATTCCGCCTTGCGCATGGACTGGAAGGAGTGGATCGCAACTTCCAGCATGGCAAGATCGGGTGTGCGCGTGGTGAGATGCTGTAATGCAAGATTGGGTTTTATCAGCCATTGCACAATGGGGTTTTTCAAATGATTCGCCGTCCAGCGGATGTATTCGACGGCAATGCCCGCCAGAATGGGAATGAACAGGACGCGCGTGGCAAGCCGCCACCCGATCGGCAGCGGACCCAGCGCCGTGAAGACCAAGATCGAAAGCAGGACCAAGGTCAGCAGGAACGCCGTGCCGCAGCGCGGATGCTCGATGGGATATTTCGCCACGTTCTCGGGGGTCAATTCCGCGCCGGCTTCATAGGCGTTGATGGTCTTGTGTTCCGCGCCGTGATACATGAACACGCGCTTGATGTCAGGCATGAAACTGATCGCCCAGATATAGCCGATCAGCAAGAGAAGGCGAAGCACACCTTCGAGCAGGTTGCCGACCCACAAGGCGGAGGTGGTCTGCGCGAGCGCATGTTCCGCCCAGCCGCCGATACCGGCAGGAAGCAAAAAGAAGAGACCAATGCTAAAGGCGAGAGACAAGCCCAAAGTCAGATAAAGAGCCGGTCCCTCCAGTTTTTCATCTTCACCTGTTTGGGTGTTGGCGGAAAGCGTGAGAGCGCGCATCCCCAAGCCCAAGGCATCCCATAATAAAATGACGCCGCGCAGAAAGGGAATCTTCGTGATCTTCGAGCGATAGACGTTCGCCAGTTTCTCGGTATGGACGACGATCTCGCCGTCCGGCGCGCGCATGGCAACCGCGTAGGCTTTCTGCCCGCGCATCATCACCCCTTCAATAACGGCTTGACCGCCGTAGGAAATTATTCGATCTTCCATGTTGATTGTTAAAACCTGACAGGTCTTTCGGACCTGTCAGGTTTGTTTCATCCTTCTTATTTGAAATTGTAGAAAAAGTGGGTGAACGCTTCGATGCCTTTGTACCAAGTCGGCAAGTGCATTCGCTCGTTCGGCGAATGGACGTTGTCATCGGGCAAGCCGAAGCCGGTCAGGAGCGAGTCCGCGCCGACATAATCCTGTAGAAGAACCACCGAACCGATCGAACCGCCTTCGCGCTTGAAATATGGACGTTTGCCCCATACGGATTCAAGCGCGCTTGAAAGCGCGCGCACGCCAGCCGAGTCGGTTTCCACCAGCGCCGCGCCGGCATTGTGCAGGTTGATCAACTCCCATTTGATTGTTTTGGGTGCGTTTTTCTTCAGATAAGCGCGCATCTGCTTTTCGACCTCTTCAGGTGTCTGGTCCGGCACGAGGCGGCAGGAGATCTTTGCCATCGCCCAAGCGGGCAAAACCGTCTTGGATCCCTGCCCGGTGAAACCGGAAAGCAGACCGTTCACTTCCAAAGTCGGGCGCGCGCCAACACGCTCGGCGGGAATGAACTGTGGTTCGCCCCATAGATCAGGCACGCCGGTGATCGCCAGCAGATCTTTTTTACTGACCGGCAGGCGTTTGAAATCAGCGCGTTCCTTCTTGCTCAGTTTGCGCACCTTGTCATAAAAGCCGGGCAGCGTGATCTTTCCATTTTTGTCGTGCATCCCTGCCACCAGCTCGATCAACGCCTGGGCGGGGTTATGAATCGTGCCGCCGAACAGACCGGAATGCAAGTCCTTGCTCGGTCCGTACACACGCAGTTCAAAGTACGCCAGTCCGCGCAAACCGGTGGTGATGGTCGGCTTGTCGGGCGCAATCATGCCCGCATCGGGGTTCAGACAAAAATCGCTGGCAAGCAGTTTCTTATTCTTCTTGATGAAATCCCCGAGATGCTCCGAACCGATCTCTTCCTCGCCCTCGACCAGCCATTTGATGTTGACCGGCGCTTCGCCCGTGCGGAGAATTGCCTCGACCGCTTTGAGCGATGCCACCACCTGACCTTTCATGTCCGAAGAGCCGCGCCCGAAGAGATAGTCGCCGCGCACCTCCGCCTTGAACGGATCGGACTTCCACAACTCGACCGGGTCCACCGGCTGGACATCGTAATGTCCGTAGATCATGATGGTGGGAGCGGATTTGCCGGCGCCCATCCATTCGCCGTACACGACAGGGTGTCCGCCCGTCGGCATGATCTTGACCTTCTTCATGCCGATCGAACGCAACTGCGCGGCAGTCCATTCGGCGGCGCGGCGGACATCACCTTTATTCTCATCCAGCGTGGAAATCGAAGGAATCGCGAGAAATTCCTTCAACTCGCTCAAAAATCGTTCGCGGTTTCCGCGGACGTACTCCAGTGCCTTCTGTACATCTGACATGATGCGTTCTCCTTGTATTATGGGGCGTTGGTGGGAACAGGCGTCGTCTCGAGGATGCGACGCGTGACCAGATACCATTCAGCGATCAGGGCAAGCCTGTCACTGGTGTCGTATAAGGGCGCAACCTGCACACCCTGCAGTTGTGCATCCACGCCATAAGAATAGACGGGATAATACAAAGGCAGGGATGGCATATCTCTCGCGAACACCACCTGGAAATTACGATACAGCCGCGCACGTTCAGAAAAATCTGCGGTTGTGCGGGCAACTTCAAGGAACTCGCTCGCCGTGCGGTTATCCCATTGCGAATAGTTCTGTCCGCCGGTCGCTTCGGATTGGTGCCAAAAGAGATAGGGATCCGGGTCCGGTGTACGGGACGTGTTCAAATCGGCGAGGGCGGCTTGATAATTGCGTGTCGCAAGATAGTCATTCACCAGCGAATCATACGGCACGGCTTGCAGTTCGACCTGCACGCCGATCAACGCCCAGTCCGATTGGATGGCTTGGGCGATCTGGGCATGGAGCGGGGTATCAGGATAGAGCAGGCTGAAAGAAAGGAATTGACCATCCTTGGCGCGCACCTCCCCGCCGCCGACCGGAATGACAAAACCCTCCTCCTTGAGCAATTGCATCGCGGCATCGGGGTTGTAATCGAACTGCTCGATCTCGTCAAAATATGCCCACGATCCCGGCAGGATGGGTCCATCCGCGATAATGGCTTGTCCTTGCAGGATGTGGGAAACGATGATGGTGCGATTCAAGCCCAACATAAGTGCGCGGCGGACTTTGTCGCTTTGCAGGAATGCCACATTGGGATTGTTGTTGTTCAGGAAGACCAGTCCCATTTGAGGCAGGCGGCTGGTATAGACCGAAAGGGTCGGTTCACGCAGTGCCGCTTCCAGGACATCGTTCGTCAACTGACTGACGCCAAGCACCTCGCCCCGTCGATAGGCATCAAACGCGGCGGCAGAGGTGGGATAGAAACGAAAGACCACCTGTTCGATGAACGGGGGGCGCAGATAGTAATTCGTGTTGGCAACCAGAACCACACCAGTGATCTGTCCGCCGCTGACAAGCAGACGGTCAAATCTGTAGGGACCGGATCCGACCGGATTGAGGTTGAATTCTGCCGAAGCAAGCTGGTCCGCAGGGACGGATTCCAGCAGGTGGCGCGGCATGATCCCAAAAGTGGCATAATCCAGGAATGGGGCGAACGGCTCAGGCAGTCTGACTTGAAGCGTTTTGTCATCCAGTTTGCGGACCTCGACCTGCGACCACAGGTCTTTGATATCCTGCGGGAAGAGGGAGCCGCTGCTTTTGATGAGTTCGATGGTAAAGATGACGTCGTCGCTCGTCACAGGCTGACCGTCATGCCATTGCGCGTTCTGGCGGATCGAGAAATTGTAGACCGTCCCATCCGCAGATGCGCCCCAAGCATCCGCGAGGTCGGGCTGCGGCAAGCCGCGGGAATCGAATTTCATCAACCCGCTGAAGATCAGACGGTTGATGTCGCGGTCGGCTGGGTTGTTCCAATCCAGCATGGGATTCAGCCTGCCCATGGAGCCAACAAGCGCCTCGGTGTAAATACCGCCGGGCGCGGCTTCGGGCAGGGTGATCACGCTCACCGGTTGTTGGCTGAGCAGCAGCAGCGTCACAATCACAAGCGTGACCGCCACCACCAGGATCTGCCAGCGTAATCGTTTCATAGGTTATAGAAAAAAAGAAAGGACCGCCACGCCCCGCGCCGGAGCAAGTGGAATGGCGGACCTTTCAGGCTTGTATTGATTAGCGTCCGACAATGAGAATAGCGATGACAAGCGCAAAGAACAATACACTTAAGCCGATCGTCACCCAGAACAGGATGCGCTCAATGCCGCGGCGGGCAGTGAAAACACCGCCGGTGTCCGCGCCGGTCAGACCGCCCAGCCCTGCGCCCTTGCTCTGCAGGATCACGCTGAGGATCAAACCCACTGAGGTTATAATCAAAGCAATATCCAAAAAACTGGTCATTCGATGTGCCTCCTTGAAATTAGCGGGCAAATTATACCTGTTCGGGAAGAGAATCGTCAAACGACGAAGTTAAGAGAGTATGAATTTTTCCTCTTTCATCCCACGTTCCGCCGGAGATGAAAGAGGAAATGATTTTGATAATGAGGAATTATGCACGAAGCGATCATCAACCTGCACATGCATACACGTTATTCAGACGGCAGCGGCACGCACAAAGACATCGCCGCCGCCGCCCTGCGCGCCGGGGTGGATGCGGTCATCGTCACCGATCACAACATCCTTGTGGACGGATTTGAGGGCTATTACAAGGAAAAGAATAAAAAGGTACTGATGCTCATCGGCGAGGAGGTGCACGACCAGGCGCGCGACCCGCAAAAGAACCACCTTCTCGTCTTCGGCGCGAACCGCGAAATGGCAACCTTCGCCCAACACCCGCAGAACCTGATCAACCAGGTCCGCGAGGCAGGCGGACTGGCGTTCCTTGCGCATCCCGACGACCCGGAAGCCAAAGCCTTCAATGAGACCGACATCTCATGGGAGGATTGGAGCGTGCAAAACTACACGGGCATCGAATTATGGAATGCCCTTAGCGAGTTGAAAACCGTCGTTCCCACCAAATTACACGGCGCGTTCTACGCCTACTTCCCCGCCTTTGTCGCCAACCAACCCATCCCGAACACACTCTCCAGATGGGATGAACTGCTGGCAACCGGAAAAAAAGTAGTCGCCATCGGCGGCTCGGATGCGCACGCCCTGCACATGAACATGGGACCGCTCCATCGCGTGATCTTCCCCTACGAATTTCACTTCCGCACCGTCAACACGCACACGCTTCTCTCCGGACCGTTGAGCGGGGACCTGACCAGCGACAAAGCCCTCATCTATAAAGCCCTCGCGGCTGGACATTGTTTTGTCGGCTATGACCTGCCCGCTCCCACCCGCGGATTCCGCTTCACCGCGCAGGGACGGGAGGGAGTTGCCAAAATGGGCGATGAGATCCCTGCAAAATTCGGCGTCACTTTGCAAGCCAAGCTGCCGTCGCCGGCGGAAATCCGTCTATTAAAGGACGGGCAGGTCATTCAAACCTGGAAGAACAAGGATGCCTGCACCCACATCACCGCCGAGCCGGGTGTGTACCGTATCGAAGCGTACCGGCGGTATCTGGGCAAACGCCGCGGTTGGATCTACAGCAATCCGATCTATGTGAGATGAAGCCGCATGGACGGTGTCAACTGTCAGCGGGGAATGAGGCGGGTTTTCATCCTAAGGTGATGATTCTGTGGTAAACTACCGTCCGCTATTCAGGTACGTCTTAATCTACGTGCCTTTCCGCTCCCGGCTGACCCACGGTTCGAACGGGAGCAAACCCATGGAAAGGAGGTTTTCCCAATGCGCAATTATGAACTGATGTTCATCATCCAGCCCGACCTGGACGAAACTGCTTTTAACGGCATGGTCGACAAGGTGAAGGGATGGATCAATGACGCAGGTGGCAGTGTGGACAAAGCTGAGATCTGGGGTCGCCGCAAGCTGGCGTATTCCATCAATAAGCAGCGCGAAGGTCAGTATGTTCTGTTGAACGTGACCATGAATCCCGCAGCCACGTCCGAACTTGAACGCAATATACGCTTTCAAGAATCGATCATGCGACATATGCTTTCTGTAGTTGGTTAGTCTTATTGTTGGAATTGCCCGGTATTTACCAAGGAGAATGACATGAGCCGAGGCCTTAATAAAGTTCAGATTATCGGTCATCTTGGAAAAGACCCTGAGATGCGTTACACGCCTTCAGGCAAGCCCGTGACGACCTTCACGGTGGCGGTCAGCCGTTCTTGGAACAGCGCGGACGGCGAACGCCACAACGAAACCGAGTGGTTCAATGTGGTTGCCTGGGGAACGCTGGCGGAGATCTGCAAGCAGTATCTCGTCAAGGGACAGCAGGTCTATGTGGAAGGACGCCTGCAAACCCGCCGCTGGGATGACAAGGAAGGCGTCAAACACACCAGCGTGGAGATCGTTGCCAGCGAAATGATGATGCTGGGTGACCGGCGCGATTCGAACAACAACCATTCACAGGAAGCCGAGAATACTTCCGCCGACCCGGCAACCGGCGCGGCGGAGGATGAGTTTCCCTTCTAAAATATTTGGAGTACACCTATGAGCGACGAACGCACTTCATCAGGAGGCGAGGGCGGCGGAGAACGCAGGTTCTTTGCCAAGCCCAAGTTTTGTCAGTTTTGCGCCGACAAGACCCTGATCATTGATTACAAAAAGGTTGACCTGCTGCGCAAATACGTCACGGAGGACGGCAACATTCGCCCCCGCCGCCAGACCGGCGCATGCGCCAGGCACCAGCGCGCAGTTGCCGCCGCGGTCAAGCAAGCCCGCCACGTGGCGCTTCTGCCCTTCACCGGCAGGGAATTCGACAGCGGTCGTTCCTAATTGCCGCAGGATCTTCGCGGGGCATGGAAACAACTCCATGCCCCGAATTTATGTTAATACTGCTTCTTAAAGGAGTATGAATATGTCCAACGATACGGGCAAGAAGCCCGTTGTTCCCCACAAAAAGCATGTCGCCCGCCTGCAGCGCGAGCGCCAGCAAAGCCGCCTGATCCTGTACATCTTCTTAGGGATACTGGGCACGGTCGTTCTCTTGCTAATATACGGCTGGCTGGATATCAACTATCTGCAGAGCCGCCGCCCCGTTGCGAAAATCGGCGACCAGACCATCCTCGTCAGGGACTTCGAGCCGCGCGTGCGCCTGCAGCGTCAGCAACTGTTGAACGATTACAACACCTACAAACAGTACGAGCAATTCTTCGGCATGAACGTGGACGCCCAGATACAGCAGATCGAATTCAACCTGAATTCGCCCTCCGTGCTGGGTCAGTCGGTTCTGGACCAAATGATCAACGAAGAGATCATCCGTCAGGAAGCTGCGAAGCGCGGCATCACCGCCACCGAGGAGGAGATCAACGCCGAGATCGAAGCGGCATTCGGATACTTCCCGAACGGCACGCCGACTCCCACCTTAACCCCGGCTGGATTTGACGCACCCGACATCCCTGAAGAAGCGTTCTCCGTGGTGACAGTCACCCCGGTTGTCAGCGCCACTTCGCTTCCATCTACGCCGACAACTGCTCCAACCCAGCCGGCGGAATCCACCTCCGAAGATGGCGAAACGGAGCCTGCTCCGACCGCCACCGCCACCCTCGTGCCGACCAGCACTGCCACGCTTGAACCAACGCCGACACTTGGTCCCACATCCACCCCATTCCCGACCGCCACGCCTTACACCTACGAGGCATTCCAGAAAACCATCGAAGACACCAGTAAAAACCTGGTCCGTCTCGGCTTTGACGAGGAATACTACCGCGACTTTTTCGAAGCACAGATCCTTTCGCGCAAGCTTAAGGAAGTGGTCGTAGCAGACGTTCCTGCCACAGAGACACAGGTCTGGGCGCGCCACATCCTCGTCAGCGATCTGGAAAGCGCCGAGGATATCATCCAGCAGCTCAAGAGCGGCGGTGACTTCGGCGAACTTGCCCGCGAACTTTCCTTGGATACCGGTTCGGGCGCAGCCGGAGGCGACCTCGGCTGGTTCGGAACGGGCATGATGGTCGCGGAGTTCGAAGCCGCGGCATTCGCGCTGGAAAATCCGGGTGATATCACCGAAACCCCGGTCGAGAGCCAGTTCGGATTCCACATCATCCAGTTGATCGCCAAACAGGAACGCCCGCTCGCAGCAGATCAATTGGAAATTGCAAAAGATGCCGCATTCCAAGACTGGCTGACCACCATCCGCGATGAATACAGCATAGAAACTTTTGACATCTGGCAGCAACGTGTTCCGACCGAACCGAACTTCATCACGCTTGCCACCCAGGCTGCGGAATTCCAACTTACCGCTCAGGCGGAAGCATTGCAAGAATTCAATACACCGCAGCCGTAAATGTATGGCTGGCAGGGATAAAAAAAACGCCCGCAATTGAAATTGCGGGCGTTTTTTCATAACCACCGTTTTATCCCCGCTTCAACATATCATCCGTCACCTGATCCAGCCGCAAGCTGATGATCTGACTCGCCGAGTCACGCCCCATCGTCACGCCGTAGATGATGTCCGCGGCTTGCACGGTGTTGCGGTTGTGCGTGATGATAATGAACTGCGTATCCTTGCTCAGATCCACCAGCAGGTCGCGGAAGCGCCCCACGTTGGCTTCATCGAGCATCGCGTCCACTTCGTCCATCACGCAGACAGGGGTGGGCGAAACCTTCAACAAGGCAAAGACCAGCGCGATCGCGGTCAGGCTGCGCTCACCGCCGGAGAGCAACGCCAATCCCTGCTCGCGTCTTCCGGGAAGTCGTGCTTCGATCTCGATGCCCGTTTCCACCAGGTTTTCGGGATCGGTCAACGCCAGACGCGCCGAACCACCGCCGAACAAACGCACGAACGTCTCACGGAACTGCTTGTCCACGGCATCGAAGGTTTTGACGAACTCCTGCTTGGTCAGTTCATCCAGTTCCGCAATGACCTGTTTCAAATCCGCTTGCGCTTTGTGCAGGTCTTCGATCTGCGTTTTCATAAACTCGTAGCGTTCTTTTTCCTGATCGAACTCCGCCTTTGCATCGGGGTTGATGGCACCCATACGGCGCAGTTGCGCGCGGTGCTGGGTCAGTTGATCTTCCAACTCAGGCGCGAGTTCGGTCACGACGGGCAGCTGCTCCACCATGCCATCCAGCGGCAGAGGCACGGGTCCCGAAACATCCGCCGCGTAATCGAACATCACCAAACCGAAATCATCGGTGATCTTTTGCTGTAGATTTTCAAGCGCTTCCTGCTTACGGGTCAGTTCCAACTGCAAATGCCCTTGTAAACGCTCGGCATTCGCAAACCCGCGCTGGGCGTTGGTTTCAGCTTCCTGCAAACGCGTCTCTTCCTGTTCCGCCGCCGCAAGTTCCTTTTCGGCGGGTTCGATCTGCACGCGCATCTCTTCGATCTGCACGGTCAACGCGGTTTCGCGTTCGCGCAAATTCGTTTTTTCCACATCCAAGCCGTTCAACGAACCTTCGGCTTCCTGTAAACGTGCCACCAATTCGGCGCGGCGCACATCGAGACGGGTGATCTCAGCACTGCGCTCAGCCAGTTTGGACTGCGCCGCAGTCAGGCTGCTTTCCGTCACCGCCGCGCGCGTGCTCCAATACGAAGCCTGTTCCTTCAGCTCATCGGCGGAGATGGCGGCAAGCCCCGCAGTCATTTCCTTCAAATTCGACTGCGCCAGCACACTTTGGTTTTCCACGTCCGTTTGCGATTCGGTCAATTTATTTTGGATGGAAAGCGATTCGTCCAATTCGGATTTCAACTGCCCGAGTTGATTTTTCTGCCATTCGAGTTGACGCGCCACCGCTTCAGCCTCCAACCCAGCCTGCTGCTCGGTTTCCTGAGCCTCTCCCAAGCGGACGCGGCTTTCGCGCGCATCAGTCTCGGCGGATGCCAAATCGCGCTGTGCCGCCGCCAACTCATTGGACAGGCTCTCGACCAAGGCATTAGAGTCGTTAAGGCGGGCGATGAGTCCGCTGAGGGTGGATTCAAATTCCCGTTTCTGGCGACCCCGGCTCAAGGTCGAGGAAGAGGCCGTTTTCCCGGCGATGACCAAACCATCACCGCGGAAGACTTCTCCGCGTAACGTCACCGCGCGGGCGTGAGTCGGCAAATCCGCTTGAAGGCGGCGGGCAGTGGTGCGGTCACGCACGATGAGGGTCTGCCCAAGCGTGAGGCGCACGGCGCTGCGAAGTTCTTCGGGCGCGCGGACGAGTTCGGAAGCGATTCCGAGAATCTCATCGTTGAGTTCGTAGCGCAGGATCTCATCCTGCGAAATGAGCGGGAGAAGTGCGGCGCGACCCGCTTCATACGCTTCAAGCAATTGCAAGGCATTCTCGAGTTCGTTCGGATCGATGAGCACCGCGTCGAGCGTGTCGCCGAGCGCGGCGGCAATGGCGGTTTCGAGTTCGGCAGGGACATCGAGCGCGGCAGAAAGCGCACCGCGCGCGCCGTTGAGTTTCGACTGGCGTGCGGCGTCGAGCAAAAAGCGCGCGCCTTCGGCATAGCCCGCCAACGATTGCTCGGATTGTTCGATGACTTCGATCTGTGCCTTCAAGCGCGAGTGATCGGATTCCTGTTTGGTGCGTTCTTCGAGCGCGGCACGGCGTTCGCGTTCGATGCGTTCCATTTCCGCCCGTCTGGCGAGCGCGGTGTCTTCCGCGGTTTGCAAGGCAAGGCTGGCTTCATCACGCGCCGCGCGTGCGGATTCGTATTGCGCTTTGGCGCGTTCCGCTTCTTTTTCGGCGTCTGCGATGGCGGCTTCGGTCTGCTGGATTTTTTGATTCTGCGCTTCGATGCGCGATTTGAGTTCATCGAGGCGGGCGTTGTTTTCGGCGCGCTGTTGGGTCAACGCTTCGATCTCCGCGCGGACGAATTGAATCTGCTCTTCAAACCTGTCGCGCTCCGACTGGCGCGAGTGGAAGGCGTTTTGCGCGTTGTTCAGTTGCGCATTGGCTTCGTCATATTCGACCTGCATACGCGCCAAATCCGCTTCGGCTTCGTGGTAGCGTTCGCGGGCGAGGTGTAGTTCATTCATCGCCGCTTCCTGATCGGACAGGATGGATGCCTGCGAAGCAGTCAACGCGCGGCGGCGTTCTTCGAGCACAGCCAGTTCGCGGCTGATGGTTTCGCGCTGGGTGTGCAGTTCGGCGGCTTTGCGATGCCACTCGTTGAGGTGGGCACGCAGACCTGAAAGCCGCTCGCGGAAGAATGTGTACTCCGCCTGCGCCTTTTCGTGGATGGCACGCGCTTCGTTGACGCGAGCTTCCTGTCCGCGCACGGCTTCACGAGCATCGGTCAGGTCACGTTG
Source organism: Anaerolineales bacterium (assembly GCA_023382595.1). Classification (GTDB taxonomy): domain Bacteria; phylum Chloroflexota; class Anaerolineae; order Anaerolineales; family Villigracilaceae; genus Villigracilis. Next base: position 57,757 of record JAHDWB010000003.1, read on the forward strand.
GGCGCGGTGCCAGTGGAAGCCATACCACTCGCGCAGGATCAGTTTCAGGTCCGCTTGGGCGCGGGTGAATTCGATGGCGCGTTTCGCCTGCCGTTCCAAACTGCGCAGGCGCGGCTCGAGTTCGGACATGATGTCCAGCACGCGTTCGAGGTTGCGTTCGGTATTGTCAAGGCGTTTGAGGGCGTCTTCACGGCGGGCGCGGTAGAGACCGACGCCTGCGGCTTCTTCAAACAGGCGGCGACGCTCGTCCGCTTTGAGGGCGAGGGATGCGTCCACCAAGCCCTGTCCGAGGATGGTGTAGGTCCGCTCGCTCAAGCCTGCCTGGGCGAGCAGTTCGTTCATCTCACGCAAGCGGACTTGCTGGTTGTTGATGATGTATTCATTGTGACCGTCGCGGTGGGCGACACGTCCCATCGAGACTTCGGTGAAGTCGAGCGGCAGCCACTGATCGGTATTGTCGAAGTTGATGGTGGCTTGCGCCATGCCTGCGCGGGCGCGGTGCTCGGAACCTGAGAAGATCATGTCTTCAGTCTTCTTGCCGCGCAATAAGGCGTAGGACTGTTCGCCCAGCACCCAGCGCAATGAGTCAGCGATGTTGGATTTGCCCGAACCGTTCGGTCCGACAATGGCGGTGATGCCCGCGGCAAATTCGAAGACGGTGCGCGAGGCGAAGGTTTTGTATCCTTGCAGTTCGAGTGATTTTAGACGAAGAGGCATTTGATGATTCGATCTGTGATATTGGATTTAGAAATGGCTGAGCGCATCTTTGGCAGCTGCGCGTTCGGCGCTGCTTTTACTGGAACCTGTTCCACGTCCCTTGACCTCACCCGCCACTTTCACTTCCACCTCAAAGATACGGGCATGGTCAGGTCCGCTGATTTCCACAACACGATAATGCGGCGTTCCCAACTTTAACGCTTGGGTGATCTCCTGCAGGAGGCTCTTCGGATCGTTGAGCTCGTCGAAAAGCGAGCCTTTCATCCAATCAAGCAGGGGATAGACAAACATCTTTACTTTGTCAATACCTGAGTCAAGATACATGGCGCCAATCAACGCCTCGAACGTGGATCCGAGCAGGCTGTCACGCAAATGACCGCCGGATGATTTCTCGCCCCGTCCCAACCGAAGGGCTTGACCGAGTTCCAGACGACGGGCGAGTTTTGCGAGTTGTTCGTTCCTGACGAGCGAAGCACGGATCTTGGTCAGGGGACCTTCCTGCATTTCGGGAAAACGATGGAACGCCCACTCTCCCACAATGAAATCCAGCACGGCATCACCCAGGAATTCAAGGCGTTCGTTATCCTCCACGCCGTTCGGATGCTCATTGGCATACGAGCGATGAGTAAGAGCACGTGTCAGCAGGGATATATCTACGAAGGACAGACCCAGCCTCTCGTTAAGGCTTGAGGCGCTCTCTTCGTCCCGCTTTGATGATTTTTGTGTCACGGGAACCTCCCGGAACTCCGGGAGCGATAGTCCCCCACCGGGGTTGGGAAATATCGTTCCATTAGTTCCTTATATTTTTTCGCGCGCTGAATTGTAACCTGAATTTTTTTAAGAAACGATATTTTAAGATAGAATCAGGCAATTCATCAACATGGAGATAACATGACCGAAGTGAGCAGCGAGACGCGCTTTTTACATGCCATTCAAATGGGGCTGGGAGCGTGGCAATGGGGAGACCGGGTTGTCTGGGCATACGGGCAATCCCATACAGATAAGGACATCCGCGAAGCGTTCGATGTTTCACTTAGCCTTGGTGTCCGGTTTATCGACACTGCCGAAGTCTATGGTTCGGGGCGTTCCGAGAGGATGCTCGGTGGTTTTCTGAAAGAGATCGACCAGCCAGTGCTGGTGGCGACGAAGTTCTTTCCCATGCCGTGGAGATTGACAAAAGGCTCGCTGCTGCGCGCGTTGAAGGGAAGTCTGGAACGATTGGGACTGGACGCCGTGGACTTGTACCAGATCCATTGGCCCAGCCCGCTGATGAGTCCGGAAACGATGATGGAAGGTATGGTGGAATGCGTCAAGCAGGGATTGACGCGTACGGTGGGCGTCTCCAACTTTGGGCAGAAACACATGCTGAGGGCATACTCCACGCTGGCACAACATGGGATCCCGCTGGCGTCCAATCAAGTGCATTACAGTCTACTGAACCGTGAAGTGGAAAAGAATGGAACGTTGGCGCGCTGCAAGGAACTTGGTATCCGCCTGATCGCCTATTCCCCTCTCGAAATGGGGCTATTAACGGGAAAATACTCATCCGAAAATCCGCCTTCGGGTACACGCGGACCCAAATATGCAGATATGCTAAAAAAACTACCGCCGGTCTTCCGCCTGCTGCAGGAGATCGGGCAAAGTCGTGGGAAGACCATCTCGCAAGTTGCATTGAATTGGGTGATTTGTAAAGGGGCACTTCCCATTCCCGGCGCAAAAAATGTGCGGCAGGCGGAGGAAAATGCGGGCGGCGCGGGCTGGAGTTTAAACGAAGAGGAAGTGGCACGATTGGACGAGGTTACAGATCATATCCGCCCGTATTCGCAGGAGAAGCGATGAAGGTGATCGCCCATGCCTTATGTAAAATTGATTGTCGGCAGAACATGATAAAAGTAAGATAAACAAATTTACAAGCGTCGTTTTTTTAAGCATAAATCTGACTTACAAAAGAATAATTTTGGTTTTCTAGGGTTCTACTTCATGTGTGACCTAGAGAAAACACACAGGAAACTGTACACACGGAGGGATAAAAGCCCGGGAGATTAATAACCTCCCGGGCTTTTGTTTTTCCAAAAGGAGAAACCATGTCTTGGATCTATCTTTTCATTGCAGGGCTGTTCGAGATCGTATGGGCTATCGGCTTGAAGTACACACAGGGCTTCACACGTCCCCTGCCGTCCGTTATCACCGTGGCGGGAATGATCGTAAGTTTTTACTTCCTGGCGCTGGCGACAAAAGTCTTGCCGATTGGAACCGCGTACGCAATATGGACAGGAATAGGGGCTGTCGGAGCTGTTACCCTTGGTATCATCCTCTTCAAAGAACCTTTTGACCTATTGCGGGTGATCTTTCTGCTATTTATTGTCACCGGCATTATCGGGCTCAAAGTAGTATCGCCTCATTGATTATGTTCTGACTCGAACACGTGGGAATGCATGTTTGCGATCCACTGTTTGCCGTCTTCGGTCAGGCTCAGGTAATGGATGGCATCCCTGATGTAAGGGTGGACGCGCTCCCAATAAAACCTGGCATAATTCTTTCTCAAGTCATTCGGAGATTTATAGCCAAATTTTTTGTTCAAGCCGAGTTCTTCAAATTCGTAATACAGGGCGGGAGATTTGCGGAAATAATCAGGGTCGCCCAATTGACCGACAAAATCCGCCGCGCGGACAAGACCTCCCAGTCCCTTTGTATCACTGTAGGTCCCATCTTCCGGGGACGGAAAACGCGTCATTTCGATATAATCAGCGATCCGCCCGGCATCAAGCTGACCGGTCATATTTGCGAGAAGCCCATTCCCAAACCGTTCATGGACAAATAATTTACTGCGGTCGACATGATAAGGCGTCAACGAGACATCCGTGCCATCAGGGGAAATTTTGATCATCTCACTTCCCTGTCCGCTGGCGAACACATCCTTTACGTCGTTCCTGCATACGCCTTTGACATATCCAATGTCATGACAAAGCACTGCGATCATATAGTGCATCCAGTCATTTGGCGTCACCCCGCCTTCACGCAGGTGTTTGCCTTCAATGATGGATAACCCGGCAAGTGAAACCATGATCGTATGGTCAATATCGTGGTACAACGCATCCGAGTTGGAGATATTTTCAAGAGAAAGCCGTCCGCACCAGGCAACGATGCGACCATAATCCGGGTTAATGTCCCCATACGTACGTTGATAAGATTTCTTCAATTGTTCGACGAACATGTCGATCGTCAATTCCTGCCAGTTGATCATGAAGGCTCCCTCAGTGCTAAAATTAGAATTACCGCAATCGGCAAGAGTTTACCAGAAAGATAACCAGTAAAACATTTGGAAATCGTTTTACAACAAGGAGAGATGAGATGGAAGTGCTTACATTGATCATTACCGGTTTGGGCATCCTCATGGGAGTAGCGGGCACGATATGCACTATTGTCCTGCCTCTACTGATCATTGGCGGGGTTGGGTACTTCATCTACAAGCGCAGTCAGCAAGGGGCATCCTATCGCCAAGCCGCACAGACCTGGCGCACTACAACAGGTACGGTGATGATGTCCAGCGTGCAGTCGGGGCACAGGGGAAGCCGTTATCCAGTAGTCGTTTATCAATACGAAGTGAACGGAAAATCCCATCAAAGCCAGATCATTAAAGCCGGCGAGCAATACCTCAATATCCGCTTCGCGGGACAGGCACAGGAGATCGTCAACCGTTATCCGATCGGGACGGCAGTCACTGTTTATTACAATCCAGACAACCCTGCCGAGTCTGCACTGGAGAGATAGTTGTCCAAAAAACCGCCGCTCATTCTTATTGTCGGACCAACCGCCGTCGGCAAGACAGAACTTGCCATTCAACTCGCGGAAACGCTGAACGGTGAAATTGTCTCAGCCGATTCGCGTTTGTTCTACCGCGGCATGGATATCGGCACTGCCAAGCCATCCCCCGCGGAGATGGCGCGCGCGCCGCATCACCTGATCGACATTGTCAACCCGGACGAAACCTTGAGTTTGGCAGTTTTCCAGCAACAGGCGCGAGAAATCATCGCGGATATTCACAAGCGCCAAAAACTTCCGTTTTTGGTGGGCGGGACGGGGCAGTACGTCCGCGCAGTGACGGAGGGATGGAATCCGCCGGAGGTGGTGCCAAATGAGTCGATGCGGAAGGTTCTTGAGAAAATGAGAGAAGAAAGAGGGGAAGAGTGGCTATACGAAGTGCTAAATTCGCTCGACCCTGAAGCCGCCGAGAAAATTGACGCACGAAATTATCGGCGCACCATTCGGGCGTTGGAGGTCATCTTCACTACGGGAAGAAAATTCTCCGCGCAGCGCGGGCAGGGAGATGCGCCGTATCACCTTGTCACTATCGGGTTGATGCGTCCGCGGGCGGAGTTGTATCAGCGCGTGGATGAACGCATCGAAACGATGTTCGCGGCTGGATTACTGGATGAGGTAAAAGGTCTGCTCGAGAAAGGCTATTCCCCTTCTTTGCCGAGCATGTCTGCGATCGGATACAGGGAATGTGTCGGAGTGATCAAAGGCGAGTTGACCGCCGAGCAAGCAAAGGCGGAGATGAAGCGCATTACACGGATTTTCGTCCGTAGACAGGCAAACTGGTTCAAGGAGTCCGATCCGCGCATTCATTGGTTCCATCCTGAACGCGAAAATTTACTTGAGGAGATCAAAACCATCATCCGTAACTCCATGAAAAAACAGGTGTTGTAATTGACTTTTAATATCTTCGCGTATATACTTTGTGCCTAGTCATCTTCAGCAGTCCAACAAATCAATGGAGGAGGAAGTATGAGCAACAAACCGTGGCTGGCACATTATGATAAAGGTGTGCCGCAAACAATCGAATATCCAAAAGTGCCGTTATTCCATTTTCTAGAGGAAGCCGCGCGCAAATATCCTGACCACGCCTGTACGATCTTCAAAGGCGCGGTCATTTCATATAAGGATATGAACCGGATGGCTGACAGCATGGCTGCGGCACTGGTTGAAATGGGTGTGAAGAAGGGTGACCGGGTGGGTCTGTTCCTGCCGAACACGCCGCAGTTCGTGATTGCTTATTTTGGAATCCTGAAGGCGGGCGGGGTGGTTGTGGCAATCAACCCAACCTATCCTGTGGATGAGATATTGATCCCGGTAAAAGATGCCAATATCGAGATCATGATCACGCTCAGCCGTTTCTACGGAAAGATCTGTGAGGTGAGGAAGAAGTCGAACCTCAAGAAGGTTATTGTCACCAATATCAAGGAAACCCTGCCGCCTCTGCTGCGCTTCCTGTTCACGCTGGCAAAGGAAAAAAAGGAGGGCGACCGCGTAGAGGCGCTCGAATCCGGCGATGTGTGGATGCAGGATCTGTTGAAAAAGCACGCCGACTCGCCCAAACCAAATGTGGAAGTCCTGCCGGATGATACGGCGCTCTTCCAATATTCGGGCGGTACGACCGGCGTACCCAAAGGCGCAGTTGCCATGCATAAAAATATTGTGGCAAATACGCTTCAAATGAAAGCCTGGTTTGTCACTGCTGAAGAAGGCAAGGAAGTGGTGCTGATGGGCATCCCGCTCTTCCATGTGTATGGCATGGTGGCAGGCATGAACTTTGGCATGACCATCGGCGCGAGCATGGTGATGGTGCCAAACGCACGCGACTTGAAGGATGTGCTGCAGAACATCAGCAAGTTCAAAGCGACCCTCTTCCCCGGCGTGCCGCTGTTGTATAACGCCCTCAGCAACCATCCTGATGTGAAGGCAGGCAAATACGACTTGTCTTCCATTAAGGCATGCATCTCCGGCTCGGCTCCGTTGATGCGCGAAACCAAGGAAGCCTTTGAACGCCTGACGGGCGGAAAGGTCTTTGAAGGATATGGCATGTCAGAGACGCCGACCGCCGCGACCTGCAATCCGCTCAACGGCGAGAACAAGGTTGGTTCCATCGGCATGCCTCTTTCGGATGTGGATATGAAACTCATCAGTCTGGACGATGGCGAAACCGAAGTCCCTGAAGGCGAGATCGGCGAGATCGTGATCAATGCCCCGAATGTGATGAAGGGATATCACAACATGCCGACCGAGACCGCCAATTCCCTGCGCACGCTGAAGGATGGCAAGACCTGGCTCTTCACCGGCGATATTGCACGCATGGATGAGGACGGCTATTTCTACATCGTGGACCGCAAGAAGGAACTCATCAAACCGGGCGGCTTCCAGGTATGGCCCCGCGAAGTGGAGGAGGTCATCATGGATCACCCGAAGGTGTTGGAAGTGGGCGTGGGCGGTATCCCCGACCCGCATCGCGGTGAGACTGTCAAGGCGTGGATCGTAGTCAAGCCGGGTGAGACGCTGACCGAGGAAGAACTCAAGGCGTTCTGCAAGGAACATCTTGCGCCGTACAAGGTCCCAACCCATTATGAGTTCAGGGACGAACTTCCGAAGACCACCGTCGGCAAGATCCTGCGGCGTGAGTTGGTGAGACAGCACAAGGAAACGAATCCTTCATAATTCGCACATGCAAGAATCAAAAGAGCCTCCCAGTAAACCGGGAGGCTCTTTGTTTTACAAATTACGCAACCTGCGGAGTTCCACTCTTCTTGCCGAGCGGAGGCGGGAAGAGTGCTTCGAATTCCTCGCGGTTGAGGGATTCGACCTCAAGCAGTTTGGTCGCGATCAGATCCAACTGCTTGCGATACTTCTTGACCATCGATTTGGCAAGCTTGTACGAATCTTCCACGATCTTGCGGACTTCGCGGTCGATCTGCTCGGCAACGGCTTCGGAGTAATCGCGTTGTTCGGAGATCTCACGCCCGAGGAAGATCATCTCTTCCTTCTGACCGTAGGTCATCGTGCCGAGTTCGGGGCTCATGCCGAGGCGGGTGACCATGGCGCGCGCCATGCGAGTCACCTGCTCGATGTCGTTGGATGCGCCCGAAGTAATGTCGTCGAAGATCAACTCTTCGGCGGCGCGTCCGCCCAGCGCCATGGCAAGCGTGGCGTACATCTTCTTGCGGGACATGAGAAGGCGGTCTTCGTCGGGGCGGAACCATGTCACGCCGCCGGCTTGTCCGCGACCGACAATGGTCACTTTTTGGACGGGATCAGCCTCAGCGATGGCATTTGCCACGATGGCATGACCAGCTTCATGGTAGGCAATGATGCGTTTCTCTTCTTCAGAGATGAGGCGGGACTTGCGTTCCGGTCCCATCACCACGCGCTCGATCGCTTCCTCCAATTCCGATTGACCGATGGATTTCTTGTTGCGGCGGGCGGAAAGGATCGCGGCTTCATTGACCAGATTTTCAAGATCGGCGCCGGCAAAACCGGGCGTGCCGCGCGCAACTGTGGCAAGGTCTGCCTGCGGATCCAACGGCTTGCCTTTGACGTGTACCTTAAGGATGGCTTCGCGTCCTTTTACATCGGGGCGGTCAAGCGTGACGCGGCGGTCAAAGCGACCGGGACGCAGAAGCGCCGGATCGAGAATATCGGGACGGTTGGTTGCTGCGATGATGATGACGTTCGTGTCGGTGTCAAAGCCGTCCATTTCGACGAGCATCTGGTTGAGGGTCTGCTCACGTTCGTCATGCGAACCGCCCAGCCCTGCTCCACGCTGACGACCGACCGCATCAATTTCATCCACGAAGATGATACAGGGCGAGTGACGTTTTGCCTGATCGAACAGGTCGCGGACGCGGCTCGCGCCGACGCCGACGAACATTTCAACGAATTCAGAGCCGGAGATCGAGAAGAACGGCACGCCTGCTTCGCCCGAAACGGCTTTTGCCAAAAGCGTCTTGCCTGTTCCGGGAGGACCGACCAGCAAAACGCCCTTCGGGATGCGCGCACCGAGTTGAATGAACTTCTGCGGCTCTTTCAGGAATTCCACCACTTCGGCGAGTTCCTGTTTTGATTCTTCGGCTCCAGCCACGTCCGCAAAGGTGACGGTGGGATGCTCACCGCTGAACATGCGCGCGCGGCTCTTCCCAAAGGACATGGCGGCATTGTTACTGCCCTGCGCCTGACGGAAAATGAACCACAGCACACCGCCCATGATCAAAAGCGGCAACAGATACACCGCGCCGCTCAAGACCGCCCCCCAAGGCGAAGGCGCGCCGATCTCAACATCCACTTTGGCGAGTTGTTCGGTGGTCACCCCAAAACTGCGGAGCTGTTCCACCAGGGTCGTATCCGCTTCCTTACGGGACTCTTCCTCGGTGCCATTCCCACGCACAACACGGATAGTATTGTCGTTTTGAACGACAATACGGGCAACCTGCCCACTCTGGACCTGCTGCGCCACTTTGCTGATGGTAAGAGGCTCACTCTGGCTTGTATTATCACGGAATCCCATATAAAGCATGGTTCCAATGGCTACGAGCAGAAGGAAGTACACAAAAAACGATTGACTACGGGAATTCACGGAATCCTCCAAATTTGACTTGCGGATGGATTATACCAAGTCCATTAATAAGATGTGGTGACTCGGCGTTTTTTTATATGATTTTCTAACGCGTCTGTTTTGAAGCGTTCAAGACCGGGATTTTTACCCAATTTCCGCTTCCAAAACCGATCAAACCGGAACCGCTAATCCAGAATTAATTCCACGGGACAGTGATCCGACCCCATCACCCCGTCATGGACGATCACATCCCTGACGCGCGGCATAAGCGCTTCGGAGACGAGGAAGTAATCCAGCCGCCAGCCGATGCCCCGCGCCCGCGCATTCAGCCGGTACGTCCACCAAGTGTATTGCACCCTGTCAGGATAGAGCGCACGGTAAGCATCCACAAAGCCATTCTCCAGAAACTTCCGCACCCACTCGCGCTCCTCGGGCAAAAAACCGGATGTCTTTTCGTTGGCTTTCGGATTCTTCAAGTCAATGGGCATGTGGGCGGTGTTGAAATCGCCGGTAATGACGATCTGCTCCCCCTTTTCATGAAGCGACTGACATAACTTCAGCAGATGGGCGTAAAAATCAAGCTTGTATTGCACGCGGTCATGTCCGCGCTGACCGTTCGGGAAGTAAATGTTGAAGAGCCGCAGACCAGCCCAACGGGTCTGAATGACGCGTCCTTCCACGTCGAAACCTGGTTCGCCCATCCCCGGCACGGTCTCATCCGGTTCATTTTTATAGAACGTGGTCACGCCGCTGTAACCAGCCTTCTCGGCGGGATTCCAAATAAATGGAAGCTTGAACGTTGCGCGTTGTTCATCGCTCAACTGTTCAGGGCGCGCCTTCACCTCCTGCAAACATAAGGCGTCGGGGTCTTGTTCAAACGCCCAGTTCAAGGCATTCTTCCCAAGCGCGGCACGGATGCCGTTCACGTTCCATGTGATGATCTTCATCGTTAATTTATCGCTATCGTTTTATGGTAAACTTGCTTCACTCAACAGGAGAATTATGGATCAAACTAGTGCCAAGAAAATTCTCTGTATCGAAGATGAACCTGAAATGATCGATCTGATCAGGCTTATTTTGGGACGCAGAGGGTTTGATGTGCATGGCGCGGCAGGCGGAATAGAGGGGATCCGGCTGGTGCGCGAAATTCTTCCAGACCTCGTGCTTCTTGATCTCATGATGCCCGACATGGATGGCTGGGAAGTATACCAACAAATGAAGGCGGACACTGCCACGCGCGACATCCCCGTCATCGTCGTCACCGCCAAAGCGCAGAACATCGACAAAGTGCTCGGCTTGCACATCGCAAAAGTGGATGACTACATCGCCAAACCGTTCAGCCCGCAGGAACTGATGGACAGCGTGGACAAGGTCTTCAGTCAACGGACACCGTAAACGATCAACCAGACAGGGCGGCGGGTACGCCGCCCTGTTTTCATAATAAAACCATGCCCCGCCCCATCCACATCATCAACCTGACCCGCTCTCTCGCGCAGCCTGCCCGTGTGGGATTTTGCGACTCATTCCTCTGCAAACTGCGCGGATTAATGTTCCGCTCCCGCCTCTCTCCTGACGAGGGCTTGCTTCTGGTCGAGAAGCGTGATTCACGCCTCGACACGTCCATCCATATGTTCTTCGTCCCGTTCGATCTGGCAGTCTTCTGGATCAACTCGGACATGACGGTGGTGGACAAAGTCATTGCAAAATCATGGCGTCCCGCCTACCTCCCCAAAGCGGACGCAAAATACACGCTGGAGGTCCACCCGGACCGCTGGCAGGATTATGAAATCGGGGACAAGGTCGAATTCAAAGATGCGTAAGCAAGCGTTCGTCATCCTTCTTTTACTTGCAATATTTCCGTTCCATCCCGCCCAGGCGCAGGATGTGACAGGTCCTATTTACATTGTCCAACCCGGTGACAGCCTGTCCTCCATTGCTTCGCGTTTCAATGTCGCTTTGAATGAGCTGATGACCGCCAACAACATCTCGAATCCAAACCAACTGGCAGCGGGGCAGCAACTCATCATCCCCGGCTTGGAAGGCGTAACAGGCATCCTTAGCACCGAATTCATCAACTTCGGCGATTCCTATCGCAGTCTCATCCGCCGGACACAGGTTCCAGAAGACCTGTTCAAGAAACTCAACCGCGTGGTCAGCCCGAGCGAATTTTACGTCGGCGTGAGCATGATCGTCCCCGTGCAGGAGCAGAACACGAACAACAAGCGCGTTTCACCCGCCGCAGGCGAATCCCTGCTGGAAGTGGCGGTTAAAAGTAATACGAACGTCTGGACGCTTGCCGACATCAACGGGCTGGCAGGGTCGTGGGATGGGCTTCCGAACGATACGCTCTTTGCTCCCGGTGAAGACAGCGGCGGCAGTACAAGCGGATTGCCGTCTGCATTCATCAATGCGGAAATCCGCAGTCTGCCGATCAAACAGGGCGGCACAGGTGTCATCACGATCACCACCCAGCCCGGGGTTACGCTCGGCGGCGTTCTGGTGGACCGTTCGCTGAATTTCTTCCCGAACGACGATGGAACGCAGGTCGCGCTGCAGGGCGTTCACGCTTTGCTTGACCCCGGCGTATATCCTTTGCGGCTGGATGCCACCCTGCCCAACGGAAGTAAACAATCCTACGAGCAGTTCATTCTGATCATTTCGGGCAATTATCCCGATGACCCTCTGCTTTATGTGGATGCCGCCACGATAGACCCCGCCTCCACCGAGCCGGAGCAGGAGCTCTTGGTCGGCATCACCACTCCCGCCACCCCGACCAAATTATGGGCGGGGACCTTCCTCTCTCCTGCCATTTCCTACGCCGAATCCACGTATTTCACCTCGCGATATGGAAACCGCCGCACCTACATCGGACAGGGAACTGATCTGACCATCCCAGGCTTTCACACCGGGCTGGATTTTGGCGGCGGCGAGGGACTTCCGATCACATCCCCTGCGGCGGGACAGGTGGTTTTTGCGGGTCCGTGGACAGTGCGCGGCAATGCAACGGTCATTGACCATGGTTGGGGGGTGTACAGCGGTTTCTGGCATCAGTCTGCCATTCAAGTGCAGGTGGGGCAGATGGTTGGGCAGGGCGAGGTGATCGGTCTCGTAGGGGCGACGGGGCGCGTGACAGGCGCACACCTGCATTGGGAATTGTGGGTAAACGGCGTCCAGGTGGATCCGCTCGACTGGCTGATCCAAGCCTACCCGTAGAAAGATGCGTTGCACTGTCTTTGTGAATATGCTACACTCGTGAAAAGGATTTTCCTGACATGGATAATATCGTCAACTTCTTGAAACAAAGCGATATCTTCTATCAATTCACTCCGACCCAGTTGGAGATGGTGGGCAATGTGTGCCAGGAGGTCGTGTTCAACGCGAATGAGACGATCTTCCAGGAAAACAGCAGTAGCAACGAGTTGTACGTGATCGTGCAGGGTGAGGTGGACATTTTGATCAACCGCATTACTGCAGGGAATGGCAAGAACGAGACGGCGGTGGCACGGCTGCGCAGGGGGCAATCGTTCGGGGAGGTGGCGCTGGTGGACGAGGGACTGCGGTCCGCTTCGGCGCGCGCCGCCCAAAAGGATACCCGCCTGTTGGTGATCCAGCGTGACAAGCTGATTATGTTGTGCGAAACCTATCCGCAACTGGGCTACCGCCTGATGTACAACCTCGCGGCGGAACTTGCGATGAAGATCCGCAACACTGACCTGCGCATCCGCGAGCAACTGCTCTATAAGCCACACGAAAAAAACTGAAGCTTTGAGATTATTAAAAGTCTATACACAAAGGCTTGACCTGTACCGAAATCCGACTTATTATTGCCGCTTAAATATAAATGGGCTTTAATAATTACTGGTGTAAAAGGATTAAGCCTTAAAAAATCCAAAACAGGGTTTTTTGGGCTTTCTTTTCATTCAATGCGACCAATCCGAAATGGAAGGAGGTGAGGCTGACACGAGTAGCTTTGTCTGCTGTTTGTCCACCCGCAAATGCGGGAAGTTGATTTCACCTAACATACATTTGGAGGAGTAAGATAATGAATAAGCGTTTGCTCGCTTTACTTTCGTTGCTGGTGATCGCCAGCATGATGCTCGCCGCATGCGGCGGTGGCGGCGGAACCGGTGGCGACACTGGCTCTGGCGGCGATACTGGCAGCGGTGGCGACACCGGCGCCAGCGGCTACGAATGCACCGACCCGCTCGGCTGTGTGACCATCGGACCCGATGAACCCGTCCACGTTGCCTTCTGGGGCGTTCTCTCCGGCGCTGACAGCAGCCTCGGTGAAGATTCCAAGCGCGGCGTCGAGATCGCCATTGACGATCGCGGCGGACAGATCCTTGGTCATGACATCCTGTTGACCACCGAAGACGGCTTGTGCACGCCTGAAGGCGGCGCCACTGCCGCGCAGAAGCTTGCGACCGATACGTCGATCGTCGGCTTGGTTGGTTCCACCTGCTCGGATGAAACCGTCGGCGGTATCGCTGCGATCACCAATGCTGGTCTGACCACCATCTCCCCCGCCAACACCCGCCCGGTGTTGACCGATCCGAACCGCGGTCCTGACTACGCCGGTTATCTCCGCACTGCGCACAGCGATGCCTTCCAGGGCAAGGCTGTGGCTGAATTTGCCTACAACGTTCTTGGCGTCCGCAAGGCTGCCACCATCCATGACGGCTCCGCCTACGCGGAAGCCCTCCAGCAGGTCTTTGCAGACGAATTCGCCGCCCTCGGTGGTGAAGTTGTTGCCCAGGAAGCAGTCGCCAGAGACGCCACCGACATGCGCCCTGTTCTGACCACGATCGCCGCTGCCCAGCCTGAGTTCGTGTACTTCCCGGTGTTCGTTGCCGGCGGTGGTTTTATCGTCAACCAGATCCGTGACGTTGCCGGTCTCGAAGATGTCAAGATCGCCGGCTCCGATGGTATCTTCACTGCCGACTTCCTTGAAGCGGGCGGCGAAAACACCGTAGGCATGTACCTCTCCAGCCCGGACTTCGGCGCCTTCCCCGGCGGTTATCCTGAGTTCATCGAGAAGCATAATGCCAAGTACGGCGGCGCTCCGCTCTCTGTCTTCCACGCACACGCCTATGATGCCGCGAACATGCTCTTCGCCGCCCTCGAAGCGGTTGCCGTCGTGCAAGAAGATGGAACCATCTTCGTTCCCCGTCAGGCTCTGCGCGATGCCGTCTACGCCACCCAGAACTTCCAGGGTGTGACCGGCTCGCTCTCCTGCTCGCCGTCCGGTGACTGCGGTGCTCCTGTGATCGCGATCTACGAGATCACGAATGCAGATCCCGCTTCCTGGGATCCCCAGAACGCCGACAACCCGAACCCCAAGAAGATCTACCCCTAGTTCGTAATACCATTGGCAAGAAAAGTGGTGAGGCAGGTATCTGCCTCACCACTCATATCTTTTAGCAAGGAGTCGGTTAATGAAAACGACACTGGGAGAACGGCTTACTGACTGGTCCATAAGCGGTTTCATGTGGGGGTTCCGCATCCTGATTGTCTTTATTGTTGTGGCGGGCACGTTTTTCACACTTCAAAGCGGAAAATACACAGGCGAGCAGTGGATCGACTTTATCGTCTTTGGAGTATCACAGGGCAGCATCTACGCCCTGATCGCGCTTGGCTATACCATGGTATATGGTATTTTGCGCATGATCAACTTTGCCCATGGCGAAATCTTCATGAGCGGGGCATTCAGCGCCTATTTCCTTGCCACCTGGCTTAACACGATTGGATTTGTAGATGCAAATCCCGTTCTCGGTCTTTTAATTCCCATATTATTTGCAATGTTCATGTCCGCCTGCATCGCCATGCTTGTGGAGCGTGTCGCCTACCGCCCCCTGCGCAATGCGCCGCGTCTTGTACCGCTCATCAGCGCCATCGGCGCATCTTTTTTTCTGCAATATACCTTCCGCGGTTTTTTTGGACCCGGCGTATATGCCTACCCCCCCATCAAAGCGCTGGAGGGTGAATGGGTCATCTTCGGGGTAGGCATCCTGAAGGTACAGATCATTGTAGCTGTTGCCGCCGCGCTCATCATGGCTCTTCTCTACATCATCGTCATGCGCACAAAGCTGGGAAAAGCCATGCGTGCCGTCTCCGAGGATAAAGATACTGCCGCTTTGATGGGCATCGATGTGAACCGCATCATCGTCTCCACCTTTGCCATCGGTGCTGCCATGGCGGGAGCCGCAGGCGTGCTTTACGCGCTTATCTATCGCCAGGTTAACTTCTTCATGGGCTTTACTCCGGGCATCAAAGCCTTCACATCCGCAGTGTTGGGCGGCATCGGTAATATCCCCGGCGCCATGCTCGGCGGACTTGTGCTTGGCGTATTTGAATCCATCGGTCCGGCGCTCTTCCTCGACGGGCTTGGCATCATCCGCCCCTACCAGCTCAAGGATGCCATTGCCTACACCATGCTTGTCATGATCCTGTTGTTCCGCCCCTCGGGTATTTTGGGCGAACGCCTGACGTCCAAGAAAGCCTAAAGGTGAGTTCAATGAAAAAAGAAAACTTCATTTGGAGTTCCACCAAGATCGGGCTGCTCGCAGGCGCAATCGCCGTCTTCCTTTGTCTGGTCGGCATGGTTGAAGTATTCAGCAAACGGGATGTCATCGAGAAAGTTCTCACGCTTGGGATGTTCCTTTTACTAGCCACAAGCATCCTTGCCGGTTTTCTCGCCTCCCGCCGGACCTCGGAACTGCTCGATGGAAACAAAGCCCCGTCCAACCTGTTGGCGGGAGCGATCGCGGGTTTAGCCATGGGCGCCGTTCTGGCATTCTTCGTACTCTTCTCCAACCAGGTCAATCTGCGCGCTGTATTCCTGAACGTCACACCGGCGTTGATGCAATTGCTGACCTTCAATCAGGGAGTTGGCGGCGTGTGGCAGCTTCCGGTTTTGGGAGCAGTTTCCGGCTTGGCTGGAGGCGCATTCCTGCTGATCCCCCAAAACTTCCGCAAGCCCATTGTCCAGGCGCTGATGGTCATTATCTTTCTGGCGCTTTTCTCCAGCCTGTTCCGCATCATCATGATCAATCAGGGCGGCGGGATCGAAAGGACCGCGCGCACCATCTTCAGCCAGACCGGTTTGACCATTACCGGCGGTTTGATTTTCTTCTTCGGCACCATTCTTTTCTCTGTTTTGTGGTCCACCCAACGGGAAAGGGTGCAAAACTCCGTTGACAGACTTCCCAAAAAGGGAAAAATCTCCCTGCGGGTTTTCAGCATTATTCTGCTTGCTTATGTTGTGATCATGCTCCCGCAGGCGGCAGGACCTTTCATTGCGCAGGTCGTCGTCATCATCAGCCTGTACATCCTGATGGGACTTGGACTTAATATCGAGATCGGTTTTGCCGGTCTGCTCGATCTTGGCTTCGTGGCGTTCTATGCCATCGGCGCATATACCGTCGGCTTGCTGACCTCTTACGGTGAGTACGGCTTGCAGCATGTCTCCTTCTGGGTGGCGGTGCCTATTGCGGTGCTGGTCGCCATGCTGTTCGGAGGTATTCTCGGCGTCCCGGTGCTGGGGGTGCGCGGCGACTATCTTGCGATCGCCACGCTCGGTTTCGGCGAGATCGTACGCCTGCTGGCTGGCTCAGATTTTATGGCAAGATGGCTTGGCGGTCCGCGCGGTATTATCGGCATCCAAAAACCATGTATCGGCACGCTCGGCGAATTCGTCGCTGTGGATATTCCACGAGTCTGTAACGGCATCGAGCTTGGAAAACCGCAGGATATTTATTACATTGCGATCGCCAGCGCCCTGCTGATCGCGTTCTTCTCCTATCGTCTGCGCGAATCCCGCCTCGGGCGCGCGTGGATGGCGATCCGTGAAGATGAAGATGTGGCGGAAGCGCTCGGCATCAAGTTGGTGCAAGCCAAATTGCTCGCCTATATGCTCGGTGCGGCGTTTGCCGGTCTGGGCGGCGCGATCTTCGCAACGCTGGTCGGTTCCATTTTTGCGTCCAGTATGCAGTTGATCGTTTCGATCAATGTGGTTGCCTTGATCATCGTGGGAGGCATGGGCAGCATCCCGGGCGTGATTGTCGGCGCGATCGCATTGATCGGTTTGCCTGAACTCCTGCGCGAGGTCTCCGAGTTCCGTTTCCTGTTGTACGGCGTAGCCTTGATCGCGGTCATGCTCGCCAAACCGGAAGGACTTTGGCCCTCCGAAACCATCAGCCGTGAACTGCATCACGACGAAGTTGCAGAGACCACATCGTAAAGGACAGCAGAGATGACATCCATTCTGACTGCCAAAAAAGTAACCAAACGCTTCGGCGGGCTTGTCGCCGTCAACTCGGTGGATTTCGAAATTCCAGAAAAATCCATCGTCAGCATTATCGGACCGAACGGCGCAGGCAAGACCACCTTCTTCAACTGTATCACCGGCTTCAACAAAGCGGATGAGGGTACGATCACCTTCGAAGGCAACGAGATCCAGAGCCTTCGCCCGGATCAGATCACCCGCTTTGGAATTTCGCGTACCTACCAGAACATACGTCTGTTTGCCGGCATGACCGCGCTGGAAAATATCCTGGTCGGACAGCATAAATTCCTGCATTCTTCATGGATCAGTGCCATCCTGCGCACCAAAGGCATGATCGAAGAAGAGAAGAACGCCCTCGCTGAAGCCCAGAAACTGCTCAATTTTGTAGATTTGAAAGGCAAAGGCGACCAACTCGCCCGTAATCTTGCCTACGGCGAACAACGCCGCCTCGAGATCGCCCGGGCGCTTGCTACACGTCCGAAACTGCTCCTGCTGGACGAACCCAGCGCCGGCATGAATCCGCGCGAAACGGAAGACCTGACCGCCTTTATCCGCCGCCTGCGCGATGAACTGGGGATCGCCATCCTGCTCATCGAGCATCACATGCGGGTGGTGATGGGAATTTCCGAACAGATCACCGTGCTGGATTACGGTGAAAAGATCGCCGAGGGCACGCCAAAAGAGATCCAGTCCAACCAGCGCGTGATCGAAGCCTATCTTGGACGCGGTGCAGCCACCGAAGGCATGGAAGGTGCGCACGAGCGGTTCAACAAGAAAAAATCCATGAAACAGTAGGTCAAGATGTCCATATTAAACATAAACAACGTTCACACCTACTACGGCAATATCCATGCCTTGAAGGGCATCACCTTGAATGTCGAACAGGGTGAAATTCTTACGCTCATCGGCGGCAACGGCGCAGGAAAAACCACCACTCTGCGCACCATCTGCGGGCTGCTCCAGCCGCGCGAAGGAGATGTGCTCTTCAACGGTGAAAATCTCAACAAGTACAAGGCGCATGAAGTCGTCTACAAAGGCATCTCCATGGTTCCCGAGGGACGCGGCATCTTCACCCGCCTCACCATCACCGAAAATCTGGAAATGGGCGCCTACAGCCGCAACAGTGTGCAGGAAATGAAAGAAGACATGGAACGCGTCTTCACCCTCTTCCCGCGCCTTAAGGAACGCCGTAACCAGGTCGCTGGCACGCTCTCCGGCGGCGAACAGCAGATGCTTGCCACCGGACGCGCCTTGATGACCCGCCCCACCGTCCTGCTCATGGACGAACCTTCGATGGGTCTCGCGCCTGTACTGGTTGAATTGATCTTCGACACCATCCAGCAGATCAACCAGCAGGGCGTCACCATCCTGCTCGTGGAGCAGAACGCCCACATGGCGCTTTCCGTCGCTCATCGCGGATACGTCCTGCAAACAGGTGAGATCGTGCTCAGCGACACGGCGGAGAACCTCAAGAACGACCCGACCGTGCAAAAAGCCTATCTGGGCATCGAGTAACCCAATTTGCACTACACGCAAACGCAGAGGTACAATCATGTCCTCTGCGTTTTTGTTACATCCATCAGACCTGACAGGTTTTGGGAAACCTGTCAGGTCTTGCAAAAGGAGTCACCATGCTGATACTCAACGCACAGGACGTCCGCAAAGCATTGCCGATGCGCGACGTGATCGAAGCCATGAAACAGGCATACGCCTCCCTCTCCGACGGGCAGGCTGAAGTCCCACTGCGGACGCGTTTGCCAATCCCGAACCACGACGCGCTCGCCATCTTCATGCCCGCCTACGTCCACACCTCCGAAGCGGATGCGCTCGCCGTCAAGATCGTCAACATCTTCCCAAACAACCCCGCCCGCGGACTGCCCTACATCCAAGCCGCCGTGCTCGCGTTCGATGCCGCTTCAGGGAACGCCTCCGCCATGCTCGAAGGCAGTTCACTCACTGCAATCCGCACAGGAGCAGGAAGCGGCGCCGCCATCGACCTGCTCGCCCGCAAAGACAGCAAGGTCGTCGCCATCTTCGGCGCAGGCGCACAGGGACGCACCCAACTCGAAGCCGCATGTTCGGTCCGCAGGGTGGAAAAAGCTTGGGTGTTTGATTCAGACCCAAAGCGGGTGGAAGCGTTCGTCAAAGACATGGCTGGACAGGGCGCGATTCCTTCCACGCTCGAACCTGCTTCAACCGCCCAAGCCGCCGTCAAAGACGCGGACATCATCTGCACCGCCACTACATCCACCTCCCCCGTCTTCGCGGATGCGGACCTCAAGCCCGGCGTTCACATCTCCGCCATCGGCTCGTACACGCCAGAGATGGTGGAAGTGCCCGCGGAAACCATCGCCCGCGCCAGCGTCTTCGTGGATTCGCGCTCTGCTGTCCTTGCCGAAGCGGGCGACTTGATCCAGCCGATGCAAAAAGGATT
Organism: Anaerolineales bacterium; assembly: GCA_023382595.1. Taxonomy (GTDB): domain Bacteria; phylum Chloroflexota; class Anaerolineae; order Anaerolineales; family Villigracilaceae; genus Villigracilis. The sequence goes on from JAHDWB010000003.1 coordinate 77,575, forward strand.
GATCACCGAGGCGCACGTCCGCGCGGAGTTGGGCGAGATCGTACTCGGCAAAAAAGCGGGCAGGGAATCGGAGACTGAGATCACCTATTTCAAATCCGTCGGCGTGGCGGTGCAGGATGCCATCGCCGCACAACTGGCGTTGAAGAACGCGAAAGCAATGGGATTGGGACAGGAAATTCAGTTTTAGCCCCGTAGGTCACGCTTTCAGCGTGACGATTCAAATACACGCGGAGGGCGGCAGGTTAAAAACCTGCCCTACAATATAAGAGGACACCATGAATCTACCAACCACAGCAGACATCGTCATCATCGGCGGGGGCGTGATGGGGGCAAGCGCCGCGTATCACCTTGCAAAGCGCGGAGCAAAGAACATCATCCTGCTGGAAAAGGAGGAATTTTTTGGAACAGGCGCAACGGGCAGGTGCGCGGGCGGGGTACGTTATCAATTTTCCACCGAGATCAACGTGAAACTTTCGCAGGAAAGCCTGCCGATGATCGAACATTTCAAAGAAGAAACGGGGCAGGATGTGAACTACACCCAATGCGGATATTTGCTGGTGGCGACCAATGAAAAAGATGCAACCACCTTCAAACACAACGTGGAATTGCAAAACCACCTCGGCGTGCCGACCCAACTGCTCAGCGGAGATGACGTCCGCGCGCGGCTGCCGCAGATGAAATTCGATGACGCCATTGCAGGCACGTTCAACCAGAAGGACGGCATCGTGGACCCGAACGGCATCGTGATGGGATACGTCCTCGCGGCGCAAAAGATGGGTGTGCAGGCGGTCACAAACGCCGAGGTGACGGGAATCAACGTCAGCGGCGGGGAGGTTCGGGCTGTACAAACCAATTTGGGCGAAATCCAGACGCGCATGGTCTTGAACGCGGCAGGTCCGTGGGCAGGATTGATCGGTCAAATGGCGGACGTGTCGCTTCCCATCGTCCCTCTCCGCAGGCAGATGTTCACCACCAATCCCCTGCCCGAAGTGCCCCCGGATTTTCCATTTGTGATCGATTTTGCCAAGTCGTTGTACTTCCACCGCGAAGGCGAAGGCTTGCTGATCGGCATGAGCAACCAAAATGAAAAGCCTGGTTTCGACCAAAACGTGGATGAAGATTTTGAGTTGGTCAACCTGGAAGCAGCGATTGATCGGATGCCGCTCGTGGAACGCGCCAGCCGCGCGTCGCATTGGGCGGGCTTGTACGAAGTGACTCCCGACGCGCATCCGATCTACGGCGGCACGGACGTGAAAGGCTTCACCATCTGCACGGGCTTTTCGGGGCACGGCTTCATGCACGGACCCGTTTCTGGCAAGTTGATGAGCGAATATATCTTGGATGGAAGTTACTCCACGCTGGATGTTTCGATGCTCGACCTGAAACGCTTTGAAGAGGGGCGTTTGATAAAAGAGTACAATGTGGTGTAATTAAACACGAAGGACACCAAGTACACAAAGGGATAGGCTTTGTCGTCGCTTTTCCTTCGTGACCTTTGTGTTTAGACAGGAATTTATGACCTCAGCAGAAATCATCACCATCGGCACGGAAATATTACTCGGCGAGATCGTGGATACGAACACGCGCCACATCGCGCGTACTTTGCGCGGCTTGGGCGTGGACTTGTACCGCACCATCACCATCGGCGACAACGTCGAGCGCATCGCGGAATCGATCCGTAATTCGATGGCGCGCGCCGACATTGTCATCACCACGGGCGGGCTGGGTCCCACGGTGGATGATCCCACACGTGAAGCGGTTGCCAAAGCGCTTGGCGTCGAAACCGAATTCCGCGAAGATTTGTGGCAGCAGGTGGTGGAAACGATCTCAAGATACGGACGCAAGCCATCTGAAAATCAAAAGCGGCAGGCGTTCGTTCCGCAGGGCGCAATCGGTGTAAAAAATCCCGTCGGTACTGCGCCTTGCTTCATCGTCGAAACGCCGCGAAACGCAATCATTTCCCTGCCCGGCGTACCAAACGAAATGGAACACGTTCTGCACGAGTCCATCATTCCGTATCTGCAAGAACGCTTCAACCTCGATCAAATTCTCAAAGTCCGCATCCTCCATTGTGCAGGTCTGGGCGAAGGCACGATCGACGAAAAGATCGCCGATCTCGAAAGGCTCAGCAACCCCACCGTTGGTCTCGCGGCGCATACCGGCGTGGTGGATGTCCGCATTGCGGCGAAGGCGAAGACCGAAGCCGATGCCGACGCGATGATCGCGCAGGTCGAGGCGCAGGTCCGTGAGCGGCTCGGCAATCATGTCTTTGGTGTGGATGATGATCGGCTGGAAAAAGTCGCTTTGGATGCAGTGGCAAGACGGGGATTAAGTCTCGCGGCGATTGAGTCAGGATTGGATGGTCTGCTGGCGCGGAAGATCCCCCACACCGCTTCAATCCCCAATCTGACAACTGATTCGCTTCGAGAGGCTTTGCGCGCCGCCCGAACCGAATCCAACGCGGACGTGGCGCTTGGAGTTGCCGTCTTCACGGACGAACGCGCCGCCGAGATGGCAATGATCACGCCGAAGGGCGAGAAGAGTCATCGCATCACCTACGGCGGACCGCCCAAAAGCCTGCCACGCTGGAGCGTAAACCTCGCCCTCAACTGGCTGCGGACAACGATGGAGGAAATGGAATAATGCCCGCCCCGCGACCTAAGAAGGAGAATCCCTGGGTCATCCTTGCATGGACGTTGAACATTGCCGGCTTGGGCGGACTCGCGGTGATTCTGGTTGCCTATTGGGCGTTACAGCCGGTCTTTGCCGCACCGCAAGAAGGCGCAGATACCAACCCAATGCCCATGACGATGCCGCCCACCTTCACACAGGATCCCTTCTCCGCGTTTCTGCCGACCATCACGCCAAATCCACGCGCCACATTGATCGTGGCACAAACCCCGACACCCTTTGTCATTAAGAATTTGGGGGCTGGCACCGCACGGGTCACAGTCATTGGTTATTCCGTGTCGGGCAGACCGATCGAAGTCTATACCTTTGGCAACGGCGAACGACAGAAGATGATCGTGACGGGTATCCATGGCGGATATGAATGGAATACAATTGCATTAGCCGATGAATTGATCCAGCATATTTTCGATAATCCCGACATCATTCCCAGCGACGTGACGCTCTTCATCCTGCGCAACCTCAACCCCGACGGCGATGCCCGTGCCCACAATGTGGATGGGCGCGTCAACGACCACGGTGTGGACTTGAATCGCAACTTCCCTTCAAACTGGGCTGCCACTTGGAACCGCGACGGCTGCTGGAATTATCGTCCCACCACAGGCGGTGCAAGACCCGGCTCCGAACCAGAAACACGCGCCCTGATGTACTTCCTGCAAAGCCAAAGGGTGGAGACGCTTATCAGTTATCATAGCGCTGCACTGGGAGTTTTCCCCGGCGGCGAACCGTGGGAGGAAAACTCGATAGAATTCGCCCAGGCGCTCGCAAAAGTGACCGGCTACCGTTTTCCGCCCATCGATACGGGCTGTATTTATACCGGCACACTTGCCGATTATGCCGTTGAAATGGGCGCAACGGCTGTAGACATGGAATTATCCACGCACCGATATACGGATTTCGAACAAAACTTGAAGGCATTGGAAGTTTTGCTGAACTGGAGAAAATAAGGAGACTGAATGACACAAAAAGCAGACACACTCTTTGTCAATGCCATTGTGCTGACAATGGACGAGCCATTAAACCAATACGATCCCGGCGCGGTCGCTGTCAAGGGCGACTCGATCATCGCCGTTGGAAATGAAACAGATATCAAGAAGGAATATTCCGCCGATGAAATCGTCGACTGCGGCGGGAAAGTGCTCATGCCGGGGCTGGTCAACGCGCACACCCACGTCCCCATGACCCTCCTGCGCGGACTGGCGGATGACCTGCGCCTCGACGTATGGTTGATGGGCTACATGCTGCCTGTGGAACGCGAGTTCGTCTCACCGGAATTCGTGCGTCTCGGCACGCTTATCGCCTGCGCAGAACAGATCCGCAGCGGCGTGACGACCTTCAACGACATGTATTTCTTCGAAGACGACATCGCGCAAGCCACCGCCGAGGCGGGCATGCGCGCCGTATGCGGGCAATCCATCATGAAATATCCCGCGCCGGATGCGGCGGCATACGAAGATTCGATCGCGTACGCGCGCGAGTTCATCAAAAAATGGAAGGGGCATCCGCTCATCGTACCTGCGATCGCGCCGCACGCCCCCTACTCCACCACGCCCGAGATCCTGCGCACCTGCGCCGATATTGCAAAAGAAAACGACGTCCCGCTTCACATCCACATCTCCGAAACCGCGTTCGAAGTGGAAACCATGCGCAACGAACAGGGCATGCCTGTCATTCCGTATGTCAAAAAACAAGGCATCTTCGAAGCCAAGGTCATCGCCGCGCACTGCGTCCACATCGACGTGGGCGAAATGCGCACCATGCACCACGCAAAGGCTGGCATTTCGCACAACCCGTCGTCCAACCTGAAGCTTGCTTCAGGATTCGCACCCGTGACCAAAATGCTAGAAAATGGATTGAACGTCGGCATCGGCACGGATGGACCCGCCTCGAACAATGACCTCGACATGTTCGAAGAAGTCCGTCTCGCCTCGTTCGTCGCCAAGGCTGCCTCCAACGACCCGACCGTCCTCCCCGCTGCAACCGCCCTCGTGATGGCTACCCGCATGGGAGCGCAGGCGCTTCACATCGGACATTTGACCGGGTCGCTGGAACCAGGCAAACGCGCCGACCTGATCCTTGTGGACACCTCCCCCCTGCACAACTCTCCGCGCTTCAAACGGGACCCGTTGAATGCCTACGCCCAATTGGTCTTTGCTTCCAAATCCACCGATGTGACCGATGTGATGGTCAATGGGAAGTGGCTGATGCGCGATCATGAATTGCTTACGCTGAATGAAGCAGAACTTCTACAACAAGCGCGTGAACTGGCGAAGAAAATCGACGCTTTCCTGATCGCACGCGAACAGTCGGTGTTGTCCAAGCTGATCGCGCTGGGCGGCTCGATGGAGCAGGAATCGTTCGAGGTGCAGGTCAAGGTCAAAGTAACAGAACCAGACATCATCGTCCAGAATATGAAGCGGCCGGAGATCGAGGTCACAGCATACAAACATTATCAACAATATGACAATTACTTCCTCTTCGACGATCCAGCGCAGGGACGACTGCGTTTCCGCGAAGACAATCTCATCACCGCAAAGGGCGAGGTGGAAAATGTGCGCTCGCGCCTGACATTGCTCGGACAAAAACGCGAGGATGAAATGGAGCATGATGTGGCGCTCTCGCGCAGCCGCTTCCTTGCGCCTGCCACTCACACCCTGCGCTTCTATCGCGAATACTTCAAGCCTGCGCGCGAGGTTTCCGTTGAAAAGAATCGTCTGCGCTGGCACATCCGCTACAAGGATACGGAGTTCTTCGTGAACATCGACGAGGTGAAAGAGCCGCAGATGGGGCATTTCCTTGAGATCAAGAGCCGCACGTGGAGCCGCAAGGATGCCGACCATAAGGCGGAACTCGCCGCTGAATTGTTGACCCTGCTCGGCGCGGCAGATGCCGAAACCGAGACGCAGGATCTGATCGAGGTGTTAACCGCGAATTAATGTCGTTGCGAGCGCCAAAGGCGCGAAGCAATCTCCTAATTAGAGGAGATTGCTTCGTCGGACTAAAGTCCTCCTCGCAATGACATGGTAAAACTTTATGGAAACTTTTCGAAAAAGCATCGCCGCATTTTGCGCGATAGCGTTCATCTTTACCGCTGTTGCCTCGCTCTTTCTCTTTAACTTTGACCAAAGAGCCTTTACCCCTGAAACGTACCAGCGCGCCTTTGCGCGCGGGGATTTTTACAACAAGCTGCCCGCCGTTATGGCGGATGCCATCACATCCTCCGGCGCGGATCAGAGCGGATTTCCGCTTGTGATGCAAGGCATGGGCAGGGATGCATGGGAGTCTTTTTTCCGTGCTTTGCTGCCGGCGGAGGTGCTGCGGACGATGGGCGATGATGTGTTGAATTCGACCTTCGCCTATTTCAACCAGGAAACGGATACTGTTCTACTTAATCTCTCGCCGCTGAAGGCGAGTCTGGCAAGTGAGACCGGCGTGCAGGCGGTAATGTCACTGCTCGGCACGCTCCCCGCCTGTGACCTATTCCAGATCGGGCAGATGACGCTCAATTTGTTCTCGGGCGGGCAGATCGAACTGTGCAATCCGCCCGCCGACCTGCATCCGCTGATCACACCCATCATTCAGGGACAATTGCAGTTCACGGCGGCGGTGCTCCCCGAGCAAGTGGTTATTGTCAGCGCGCCGCTGCAGAACGATCCGCGTCAGAGATTGGAAACGGCGCGGCTGTTCATGCGGATCAGTCCGCTGTTGCCGCTGTCACTTTTGCTGGGGATTCTGATCTTCGGTGTGCGTTCATTGCGGGGCTGGCTGAACTGGTGGGGAATTCCGCTGGCGCTCACGGGCGGGACCGCATTCATTATGGCGCTTCTCGGCGGACCGGTCTTCGGCGAAATCTTTCAGCGCATTTTGCTGATACAAATGCCGAATTTTCTGCCTGCCATCCTTTCGGATTACGCCGGCGACCTCGCTTCCGCGATGGTGCAGACGTTGCTCAGCCCGGTCATGTGGCAGGGATTGGCGTTGACATTCCTTGGGGCGGGAATGGCGGGGGCGGGGTATTTGGTGAAGAGATAAGATTACAGACGCTATTACTCTAATCCCACCTGATTATTCTTAACCAAGTTTATCCATATTCCTCATGTATTCTAGATCGTCCATTAGTATGGATATTTCCCCAAAAAATTTTTCGCTCTTGATTTCCTGTGCCAATGAAAATGCTTGCAGATAATATTTTTCGGCTTCATCGAATTCAAGTTTCACTTTTTTTAGTGTGCCAAGGTTTGCCAGAATAAGAAAACGTATATCTTTGTCGTCTGTTTGTTTCGCTAATGCGTTTGCCTGCAGAAAATAGGTCAATGCAAGGTCATACTCTCCAGTATATGCATAAATATTCCCTAACTCCAATAGGGCTTTTGTCTCATCAAATTCTGATCCAGACTCAATAGCCAAATTGAGATGGTTCTTTCCCATCGAAATAAGTTCCATTTTTTGTATATCTATCTGTCTTCTTTTGGCTTCAAATTTGGCAGATTCCTTTGCAACAAACATAAATATTTCAAGCATGGATAACCTCTCTACTACGGACAGGCATTCGTGATCTGTTCTTCGAGCGTGACAGCAAACACATGAAAGCCGGAGCCGTCACACGCGGCGCGGAAATAGTAGTACGGAGATGACTGGGGAAATGAAACCGCCTGCAAGGCTTCGATGCCGGGATTAGAGATGGGCGCGGGCGGCAGTCCGCCAATTTGATAAGTATTGAATGGCGAATTGACTTGCAGGTCATTCAAAAAAAGCGGACTTTTCCACCAAGAATTTGTATCCGCCTGATAGCCGAGGGCGTATTGGACGGTCGGGTCGGCGTCAAGTTTCATGCCGATGGCGAGGCGGTTGAGGTAGACCGAGGCGACGAGGGATGCCTCTTCCTTGCGGATGGCTTCACGCTCAACGATGGAAGCGATGATGACGGCTTGATAAACGGTCAAACCTTGATTTGCAAAACCTGCATGCATGTCACCCGTGATGCGTTGGGCGAAGTTGCGGGCGATGATGTCGAGCAACTGCTCTACACTGGTTTCTCGTGGGATGGTATAGGTATCGGGAAAGAAGAAGCCCTCCATGCTGGCTGGGGAGAACGGCGCAAGCACGGCGGGCGGAGTCCCTGCGGCGGCGAGAAATGCCTGGGGGTCAATGGACAAGCCCGAGGTAGGGAGTGAGGCGGCGATCTCTTCCATCCGCCAGCCGGGCAGGATCACGAGCGAGGCATCCGATGGGGAGAATTTTTGCAATGCCTGGGCGATCTCGATGATGGATTGGGCGGGGCTGAGGCGGAAGTCGCCGGCTTGAACGGTGAGGTCGATGCCCGTGTACACGACGTAATCGAAAAATGCATCGGCGTCGGTGATGAAGCCGAGACCTTCGAGGCGGCTGGAGATGGAAAGTACGGACTCGCCCGGCTCGACGCGGAAGCGCGCTTCGACTCCGTTCGAATCGCGCGGGCGGGTTAACATCTCGCTGTGCATGAGCAGGCGCGCGGAATATTCGATGCGGTTGGAAACGGAAAGATGATCCGCGGGCGGACCGTAGAGCATCGATGCCTGCGCGGGGATGTAGTAGATCAACGCGAAGATGCAGGCAAGTGCGAGTGTGATCAGGAAAATAAAAGCGAAGAAGATTTTGTAACGACGCATGGCAATTTACGATGTACGCTTGGCTTCAAGGTAGGACTGCAATATTACCACTGCAGCGAACTCGTCCTGATGACCGGCGCGTTTTTTGCGTGAGACGCCGAGTTCGATGCGGGCGGCGCGAGCGATCTGCGTGCTGTGGGATTCGTCCCACATTTCGATGGGGATGTCGGTCTGGCTGCGGAGCTCATCGGCGAAGCGCCCCGCACGCCTGCCTGCGGGATTTGGGTTGCCGTCTTCGTCGTAGGATTGACCGACGACGATCAAGCCGGCTTCGTTCTGCGCGGCGATATCCGCGACCTGTGCGGCATCGATGATACGCGAAACGTGTTTGATGACTTTCAAGGGGCTGGCGATGGTGGCGGTCGGGTCGCTGAGGGCAAGTCCGATGCGTTTTTCGCCGTGGTCAACTGCGAGGATTCTCATGGGATGGTCAATTGGTCAAGTGGTCGCGTAGTCTGTGTTCATTCCGCTATTACCGAAAGGTTGAAGGGAATCAGCGGCAGCCATTTCCACCATGATGGGGTGATGATGATCTGAGGCTCTGCGCGCAGGGAAAAGGCATTCATCAATGCAGACCTTGCTTCGGATGGGTCAAGTCCGCGGATGAGGGAGAAGACGCGGAAAGCGTCCAATTCACGGACGGCGGTCTGGGTGACTTCCAATTCAAAATGAGTCACGCCGAATTCATCCGTCACGGGTTCCGCGCGCGGAGAGAAGGTCAACTCATCGAGCGGGACAAATCCCTGCGGGGTGGATGCGCCCAAGGTCATAGAAGCAAGCTGGGATAAGTCTGAGGCGGAGATAAAGCGGGCGGAAATTTCCACTTCCATTTTTAGCATCAGCGTCCTGCCTGCTTCGTTCTCCGGCGGCGAAAATTCTTCGAGCAGGATATCTTCAACTTCCAGCGTATCCAATAACAACATATCGCCCGCTTCGATCTGTGCGCGCAATTGCGATTCGGCAACATCGCGCAATTCGCTCAACACGGCATCACGCAATTTGAGACGATCCGCATCCGTTGCGCCCACCGCCCTGGTATCCGTTCCGCCCGTGGTCGGCTCCGGGTTTGTGACGGTCATCGAAAGCCCAAGCGCGCCTTCCACGACCTTGATTTCATCGGTCTCCACATTTCCCTGCGAACCCGCAGACAATGCTTCCACACGGACTTCCACGATCTCGTTGACGCCAGCAGGCAGGAGCGCGTTGTTCAACGTCACAAACCGTGTGACCGAATCTGTCGCAATCACCGTCCCTGCCGGAATCTCGATCTCATTCGTCGTCAGGTTTTTGAACTGCGCAATGCCCTGCGCTTTTGCCCGCGGGATCGAAATTTCGCGCGTCACGGTTTGGGATTGCTCGGCATCCACAGTGACCGACATGACCTGCGCGGGGATGCTCCCTGTAACCGATACTGAATTCACAGATGCGCTTGCGCTGACAGGAATGAGGATGGATTGAGTTTGCGTTTCGGGATATAGGGTCAGCGCCGCACGCGGGACGAACAAGCCTGCCAGCACCAAAACAGCCATGACCCCCGCTGTAAACGCGACCACGCGTCCCAAAAGCGACGTCCGCCAGGCGGGTTCTTGCACCTGCGCCTCATCCCGCATCTGACGCAGTCCGCGGCGGGGTGGCGGCGGGATACGGCGGGTCCGGGGAGCAGGAGCAGCCCACGGCTCCTTTTGAGCCGAAACCGTAGACTTAAAGACGGGAATCCCGAGCGATTCCGCATCGCGTCTCACGTTCGCGCGGCGGGTGACCAGCCCCAACTGCGCGCCGAGCGAATCCGCGTGACGCTGCAGGACTTTGAGATCCAGCAATCGCAAGGTGACCTTTTCATACTTGGACCACACCAGCAGGATGCGCGGCGTCTTCGCCCACGATAGTCGATCGCGGACGGAGATGAGGTCATCGTGGGATTCGAGGGTGATGATCTTGGTTTTCAAGGTTAGAGAGTAGATATTGGAGATTAGAGATTTGTGGTCTCATTTCTGGTGCAGCGATCTTGTTTTTTCAACGAGAGAAGGTAAAGTCTTCAAAAAAGAATCAACCTGTTCGGCGGTGGTGTCTTTGCCGAGTGTGATCCGCAGGGAGCCGAGCGCCCATTCGCGCGGATAACCGAGCGCGGTGATGACCTCGCTCGGTTCGGGGTTGCCCGTTTTGCAGGCGGAACCTGACGAGCAGGCGAAGCCCGCTGAATCAAGCAATTGCAATAATAAATTGCCATCCACGTCCTTGAAAACAAAGGACGCGTGATTCGGCAGGCGGTTTTCGGGGTGACCTGTCAACTGCGAATCGGGGATGGATTCAAGAACCGTTCCGATGATGTGATCCCGCATCGGCTTGGCATGTGCTGTACGTGTTTCGCGTTCCTGCGCCGCAAGGGACAACGCTTCCGCAAAGCCGACGATATACGGCACGTTATGCGTCCCCGCCCGCAGACTGAACTCCTGCCCGCCGCCTGTTAAATGCGGAAGAAGATCCGTCCCTTTGCGGACGTACAACGCGCCGACACCTTTTGGTCCATAGAATTTATGCCCGCCCAGTGACATAAAATCCACGCCGAGTTTTGAGATATTCACATCGAGATAAGCGGCGGCTTGTACGGCGTCTGTGTGGAAAAGGATATTGTTCGCTTTTGCGACCTGTGCCAAATCCGTAATCGGATTGACCGTGCCGATCTCATTATTGGCGTACATGACGGACGCCATCGTAGTGTTATCGCACACCGCCTTCGTCAGCGCATCCACTGTCACGCCGCCGAATTCGTCCACATCCAGCCATTCAAGTAAAAAGCCGTATTCTTTTTCCAATTGGATCGCGGTCTTGCTCACGGCGGGATGCTCGGTCTTGGCAGTCAGGATCCACTTCCCCGTAGTCCGATGCGCCATCATCGCGCCGCGCAGGGCAAGGTTATCTGCTTCGGAACCGCCAGATGTGAAGACGATCTCATCGGGACGGCATCCCAGCACCGCCGCGACCTTCTCCCGTGCCCCCTCCACGGCTGTTTCGGCTTTTTGTCCCAGCCGATGAATGGATGATGGGTTGCCAAAATTCTCGCGGAAATACGGCATCATAGCATCCAGCACGCGCGGGTCAAGCGGGGTTGTTGCAGCATAATCAAGATAGATCATGGATGAAATTATACCTGTATACCCGGCGCGGTCACAAATTGCACCTTTTGGAAGAGGGAATTCGCGATTTGTACCCTACGGGCATGGTATGACCGTGGTATATAATCAAGCCCGCCATGAACAACAAGCCCATCATCAACATCAACCTGCGCTGGTTTCTGGCGGGTATGATCTTCGCCAACATCGCCGGTCAAATGGCGTACAGCATGTTGTCACTCTACATGCTCGACCTCGGTGCAAGTGTGGTGCAGGTCGGCATGGTCTTCACACTGGCATCGCTCGTGCCGACGGTACTGCAAATTTTCGGCGGCTGGCTTTCGGACACCATTGGACGTCTGCGCATCATGGCAATCGGCAGTTCCATTGCTGTTATCGGTTATCTTATCTTCGCCTTTGCGCCGAGCTGGGAATGGGTGCTGATCGGCTTGAGCATCGAATACGTCTCCAACTCGGTGGTCGGACCCAGTTTCGGCGCGTACATTTCAGAGCAATCCACCGAACAATCGCGCGGACGGGTGTTCGGCATCTCCACCAGCATCTACCAAACCGTCACCGTCATCGGTCCTGCGCTGGCTGGCTTTCTTGCCTATCAATTCGGCTTTGCATTCATGATGCGCGTGGCGTTCGGCTTTTATCTCGCCGCCACCATCCTGCGCGTGTGGATGGCAACCAACGAACGCTTCAAACCCGTCCGCGATGCGGTCAAGCCGACTTTCAGCGGCTTCAAAGAACAGATCACCGCCATCTTTGCCCTGCTTCTTGGCGGCGGCATTCTGACCTGGATCTGGGTCACAGACGCCGTCGGCGATACATCCTATAGTCTCATCGGTCAGCTCTTCCCCATCTACCTTTCGGATATCGGGAACCTCAACCTGAATCAGATCGGCATCGTCAACGCGGCAGTTGGCGTCGCCGCCATCCTCGCCGCCCCATTCGCAGGCTCACTGGTGGATCGAATCAGCGAACGGTTTGCAATGGTCGTCGGCTTTGCGCTGAACGGTCTGGGCTTGTTCACACTGCTCAACTCCAGCACCTTTGCAGGCTTCATTCTCGCCATGTGTTTTTTCGGGCTTGGCTCGGGCAGTCTTTATCCCGCCTATCAATCGCTCATCTCAAAAGTCGTCCCCGAAGAAAAACGCGGGCTGGCGTTCGGCTTCTTCGGCACGTCGCTCGGTCTGCTTTCCCTGCCCATGCCGTGGATCGGCGCGCAACTCTGGGAGCGCGTCTCGCCGCAAACCCCGTTCTGGATCGTGCTGACAGCCAGCCTCATTACGATCACCGTGGTATGGATGAAATTCAAACTTCCAAAATCGGATTCCGCGCCTCAAGCCCAACCTTGAAATTGATCCCATTTTCTCGAGCCGAATCTCATCCCATGCCTTTTGTTGTACAATGACAGCACAGGAGACACCATGAGCGACTTCCTCAACTTTCTCAACACCGCAGACCTTGATACATTGACAAACATCCCCGGCATGGAAACATCCACTGCGGAGAAAATCATCGCCGCGCGCCCATTCGAATCCGTGGACGATGTGCTGAAAGTGGACGGCATGGATGAAAATCTGCTCGCGCAGATCCAGTCCGCCGGCGAGGAACAGGAATCAGAAAACAGAGCCATGATCCCCGTCGAGGAAGAGGCGCTGCCCGCACCGATCGAGAAGAAACAGCCTGAGCGTGAACCTGTCAAAGAGGGTGAGTCGTTCCTGCCGCGCTTGGGGCGGGCATTTGTCAATTTTTTGAGAGCCCTGTTGAAATTGATCCTGATCGTGGCATTGTTCGTGGTGATCGGGTCGGGGTTGTATTACGGCTTGCCGTACATTCAGCGGACGTTCATCGCGCCGGTGGAGCGGAACACTGCCGAAATCCAGGGCATGGAAGCGGAGATCGCGTCGCTGCAAACGCAATTGAACGAGATGAACACCCGCGTGGATGCGCTGGAAACTTCGGTGGAATCACACACGCTTTCGATCCAAAAATTGGAGGGGATGCAGACCGCGCTTGAAACCGAACTGCGGACGAACGATAGCAGGGTACTGGTTGAATTGAAACAGGAAGTGATGTTCACCCGCGTCCTGGACATTCTGGCGCGTGCGAGGCTGTATCTGGCGCAGAGCAATTTCGGGCTCGCAAAAGCGGATGTGCAATCCGCGCGCGACCTGCTGGCGGAATTACAAGCAGAGAAAAATGACGCGGCGTTGGCGCAAGCCATTGCGCGGATTGATCTGGCGCTCGGCAACCTGCCCGATTTTCCCGTCGTCGCTTCGGGCGATCTGGAAATCGCGTGGCAGATCCTTATCTCTGGAAATGTGCCGCCCACTCCAACACCGACACCAGTCCCGCCAAGCGCCACACCTGAACCGACGGTGGAAGCCACGCCAACGGCAACGCCGTAATAATTAGAACTCCGAGAAAAATTCTCGGAGTTCTTTTTTCAGGCGATATTTATGCCCGAGGCGGGTATAATTTTTGCAGGTCATCATTTTTTAGGAGAAGATTCATGACACATAAGATCATTTTCGGCACAGACGGTTGGCGCGGAGTCATCGCGGAAGATTACACGTTCGACAATGTCCGCCGTTGTGCGCAGGGATTTGCATCATACATGCTTTCGCAAGGCAAACAGGGACAGTGGATCGTGGTCGGGCACGACAAGCGCTTCGGCAGTGAGCATTTCGCCGCCGCCGTCGCCGAAGTGCTGGCTGGCAACGGCTTGAAGGTCTATTTGACGGACGACGCGACCCCAACCCCGGTCATTGCGTATGCAGTTGTAGATAAAAAAGCCGCGGGCGCAGTGAATATCACAGCCAGCCACAACCCGCCTACGGATAACGGCTTCAAGGTCCGCAACGAGACAGGCGGCGCAATCGACCCCGAAGGTTTGAATCAGATCGAAGGTGGAATCCCCGATGACGTGAAAGACGTGAAGCGCAAATCATATAAAGAAGCGGAAGGCGCGGGCGAGATCGTCAAATTTGACGCGAACACTCCCTACATTGAGCATCTCACCCGCGATGGGCTGATCGATCTTCAGCCGATCAAGGACGCTGGTCTGACCGTGATGGTGGATGCGATGTGGGGCAATGGCGCGAACTGGTTCACCCGCCTGCTCGCTGGCGGCAAGACGAAGGTGATCGAAATCCATAACGAGCGCAATCCGTCCTTCCCGGAGATGAAACGTCCCGAACCCATCCGCCCGAACATTGACGTGGGCTTGAAGGCGACAGTAGACAATAAAGCCGATGTGCTTTTGATCCTGGACGGTGACGCAGACCGCTGCGGCATCGGTGACGAAAACGGCGAGTTCATCAATCAACTGCGCGTGTATGCTTTGCTTGCCTATTATCTGCTCGAAATCCGCGGCGAACGTGGTGACATTGTCAAGACGCTGTCCACCACGGGCATGTTGAACAAACTCGGTGAGATCTATGGCGTGCCTGTCCATGAGACGGGTGTGGGATTCAAATTCGTCGCGCCGAAGATGACCGAGACGAATGCACTCATCGGCGGTGAAGAGAGCGGCGGCTATGCCTTCCGCGGCAACGTCCCCGAACGCGATGGCATTCTGGCAGGCTTGTTCATGCTCGATTTCATGGTCAAGACGGGCAAGAAACCGACTGAATTGCTCAAGGATTTGTTCGAAAAAGTCGGCGGCGAATATTTCTACGACCGCGTGGACAGTCCCTTCAGCGGTGACCGCGCGGCACGCGAGAAGATCATCATGGATAACAATCCGTCCACGCTGGGCGGTTTGAAAGTCACCGAACTCATCACTGTGGACGGCTTCCAATTCAAACTGGAAGATGGCGGCTGGATGCTCATCCGCTTCAGCGGCACGGAGCCGATCCTGCGTGTGTACTGCGAAACACGTCACGCCGACAAGGTACAGGCAATTTTGCAGGATGGGTTGAAGGTGGCGGGGATTAAGTGATTGTTTGAAGGTTTAAGTTTACAAGTTGACAGGTTGGAATGTTTGAAGGTTCCAACCTGCCAACTTTTTAACGTGCCAGCATTGGATTATCGTTTACGTTTTGCAACCAAAACCATCCCGAACAAGGCGGGCAAAATAAAAGCGCTTCCACACAGGGGATTTTGCGCGGTGGGGACTTCCGTTGCGGCGGGTTGTGCTTGCGGCGGGGATTCGGTTTGGACAGCGGCAACAGGCTCCGGTGTAGGCTGAGGCGTTTCAGTCGGAAAGCCGCCCCAGGGCGTGGGAGGAACAGGCGTCGCGGTCAATCCCAACAGGATGAAATTCTCCCCATCCGCTTGCACGGCTTGCGGAACTTGATAACTGATGTTCAACAACATATCTTTCGCAAGCTGGTTATTCGGGTCGAGCGTGAGCGTGGTTTGCAACGCGGTCAGCGTTTTCGCAAGAATCCCCTCGGTATCAGATTTGCCTGAAAAATAAATGCCGTATTGATAATGCGCCCAAAGCAGGTCGGCATAACCGTAATGCCAGAGCGGATCGTTCGGAAGCAGCTCAAGACAGCGCTCGTATGCCGCCTTGCTCAACTCGTACAACTCGACACCTGCAGGGTCTTCGCGCAGGTAGCCCTTCGGCATCATGATGACATCTTTATACGCCTTCGCCAGCCTGCCCCACGCTTCGCCATCGTTGGGATTTTTCTCGACATTGGCTTTTTCGCTCAACAACTTTTCCCACAGCGGCGGTGTGACGACAACGATCTGGATGTTATCGAGATAGGTCGGCTCAAGGTCTTTGAATATCCAGCGGATCTCGTTCCCGCTTCGGAATCCGCCCGAAGTTGATTCGCCGTGCCCAGCCTGACCCGCCAAGTCAAGATTCTGTTCGCTGACCTCATACGGCAGGCGGACGATGATCTCGGCGCTTCCGATCGTGCCGTTCCAGCCTGCGCCGGTTTCAAGGATGTATTTGAAGGCTTCATAGGGATAGTAACCAAAGCCATTGACGTTGTAAACGACTTCGAGAATCACATCCTGATCCGGTGGGAAGGTCACATCAAAGACCGCCCAAGGAATCTCTTCTCGTTCGGGGAAGGAGTATTCGCTGGATGAGAACGGCTGGACTTCGCGGCGGGTGGGCACAGACTTGCCGTCCACTTTGACAGCGATGGAGCCAATCTCAGGAAAACCGCCGTAGCCATCCGAATTGCCGTTGAAGAACGAGAGCGGAAAACGCACCGCCATTGTCTCTGCTTCCGTGCCGAGATTGCGCATGGTGAACACGGCTTCGGTCCTGGCAATGGCTCTCTGCGGATTGATCGGATGCTTGGAGATCGTAAGTATCACCGTTTCAGAGACCATGCGGACTTGCGTGATGGACTCGCCGGGCAACAACGTCGTCCCCGGAGGCGCTTCAGGCGGCGCAGCGTCGGCAAGGACAATTCCCTGTGGAAGAATGGATGTGAAAATCAGGAAGATCGCAAGGAGAAAAAGCATTTTTTTCATTGGAAACTCCATCGTTTTTTCCGAATATACATGGAGGGAGCACATCGGTCAATTCGGCAAAAGTACTGGTCAATGGCGGTATAATTTGGAATATGGATCACGGGAATGATGTTAATTTCGAATTTGAATGGGATGAGAACAAAGCAAAAATCAATCTTGCCAAACATAAGGTAAGTTTTGATGAAGGCAGGACAATCTTTACCGATCCATTCCTAATCACCATCCCCGACGATGAACATTCGGATCATGAAGAGCGATTTATCAGCATGGGAAAATCAACAAGTGAGAGAATATTACTGGTCGTTCACCTTGAAAGGCATATAAAGTTAAATCACGTTTTGATCCGTATTATCAGTTGCCGTAAGGCAACCGCAACGGAAAGAAAAATTTATGAAGAAGGCAAATAAAATCAATCCTGAAGAATACGACGATGGCATGCTGCCCGAATATGATTTTTCGGGCAAAAAAGGCGTTCGCGGAAAGTATTACCGCGATATGCAAAAGGGATATACTGTCCGCATCCGTAATGAAGATGGCACAGTTACTGTCCAGCATTTTGGACCAGTGGTCAGACTCGAACCCGATGTGGCGGAATATTTTCCCGATTCCGAAAGCGTCAACAACGCCTTGCGGACTTTGATCGCGCTTGTTCCAGAGAAGAAAATCGGCGAGAAAAAAGGTAAATACAAGGTCAGCAAAAAATCAAAAAAGAAAATCGCCGCCGAAAAATAGGCGGCGATTTTCAACCTTCAACGTGCAGCCTGCAAACTTTGAACCATGTTAACCGACACCCACTGCCATCTTGATTACCACAAATTCAACGCTGACCGCGCGGATGTGATCCGGCGCGCGAACGAAGCGGGGGTGGTCAACATTCTGGTTCCAGGACTCCACCACAGGTCCAGTAAAGAGGCGGTGAAGCTGGCAGAATCAAACCCGGGCGTGTATGCGGCAGTCGGGTTCCATCCCACCGATCTGGATGAATTTTCCGAAAGCACCTTCCAACAAGTGAAGGAACTGGCGAAGCACTTAAAAGTGGTCGCCATCGGCGAGATCGGCATTGACTACTATTGGGTGAAGGAACCCGAAAAACGCGCCTTCCAGCATGAGGCGTTGAAAAAGCAATTGCAATTCGCGAAAGAAGTGAACAAGCCCGTCGTCATCCACATGCGCGAGGAAGGGGATGCGTGGTTCGGAGGGGCTTCGGTGGACCTGCTTGAAATTTTGTCAGAGTGGCATCGCGGACTGAGCGGCAGGCTGGCAGAACAGCCCGGCGTATTGCACTCGTTCAATGGCACGCTCGAAACCGCCCAAAAGGGACTGGACCTGAATTTTTACATTGGCGTCACGGGACCCGTCACCTACAAGAACGCCGAGCAAAAGCGCGAAATCATCAGACAACTTCCGCTCGAAAAAATTCTCATCGAAACCGACGCGCCTTTTCTCGCTCCCGTTCCCCAGCGGGGCAAACGAAACGAACCTGCCTTTGTTTCTCATATTGCTGATAAAATAGCAGAAATCCATTCCAAAAGCCCTGCGGAGATCGCCGCCATCACCACCGCCAACGCGGAACGGCTCTTCGCATGGGGAGACTGATTTGAACGCGGTAACTTTTCTATCACCTGTCACACAAGAAATCAAACTCGTTGAAGAACGAATGCGGGCACAAGCGGATGAATCCCATCCCGACCTGCGCGCCGCCCTGGAACATTTGCTGGCGGCGGGAGGCAAACGCATCCGTCCCACCCTCAGCCTGCTCGTCGGAAACATGCTGGATGCCCCGCTGGAAAAGCTCGTCACGCTCGGCGCCGCAGTCGAACTGCTGCACACCGCCACCCTCGTCCATGACGACCTGATCGACGGCGCGCTTTTACGAAGAGGCATGTCCACGCTGAATGCACGCTGGTCACCGCCCGCCACCGTGCTGACCGGCGACTTCCTGTTCGCGCGTGCCGCCAAACTCGCCGCCGAAACCGACCACCTGCCGCTGATGAAATTGTTCTCCGAAACGCTGGCGATCATCGTCAACGGCGAACTGACGCAAATGTTCACCTCGCGCGGGCTGGTCAACCGCGAGAACTATTACAAACGCATCTACGCCAAGACCGCCTCCTTGTTCGAAATGACCTCCCGCGCGGCGGCAATGGTCAGCCCGGCAGATGAGGCGGTTACCGAATCCATGCGCGTGTTCGGCTACGAAGTCGGCATGGCATTCCAGATCGTGGATGACATCCTGGACTTCACCGGCGACCAGAACGCCGTCGGCAAACCGCTCGGCTCGGACCTGCTGAACGGTCTGGTCACGCTCCCCGCCATTTACTACGCTGAAGCCAATCCGGACGACCCGAACATCCAGTCCCTGCCCAATGGCGGCTGGACCAACACCGAGCACATGACCCGCCTCGTGGAGGACATCCGCGCCAGCGATGCGTCCAAGCAAGCCATGCTGGAAGCGGAAAGTCACGTATATCGGGCGCTCAATTGTTTACAATCCATGCCTGCCTGCGCCGAGCGCGACGCGTTGGAAAATCTGGCAAGATATATTGTAGATAGAAAAGTGTAAAACCTTTGGACCACGAAGTACGCGGAGTACGCAAAGAAAAAACTTTTTCGCGATCTTGTCGGTAAAGAGTTCTTCCCATGCCTTCCCCTAAAAAACCCTTCCGTTTCAATGTTGGATTCATCATCCATGAAGAAGTCGGCTACAACCACGACTTCCCGTTCGCGTTCGATTCCATCACCCTCGGCGATGACCTTGAACTGCACAACTTCGAAGGCATCATCAATGTCGGCAAAACGCCGCAGGGACTGATCGTGCAGGCGGATTTCTCCGCTGAGACCACGCTGGAATGCGTCCGTTGTTTGACGGAATTCGACACGGAACTGGACTGGTCTTTCACCGAGTTGTACGCCTTCGACAAACGCTCCATCACCGACTCAGGCCTGCTCCTCCCCGACGACGCCCATCTCGATATGGCGGTCCTGTTGCGCGAATATGCCCTGCTGGAGATCCCGATCAGCCCGGTCTGCAAGCCCGATTGCAAAGGACTCTGCGCCGAGTGCGGCCAAAACCTGAACGAGAAGGATTGCGGTCACCGCCCTGCCGAATCCGATTCTCCCTTCGCAAAGTTGAAGGATTTGTTGTAAAATAACGCCCATGATGTTCAAATCCGCTTTCCCAATGGTGCCAAATACCATGTTGATGCCTGCCATGAGCATGCAAATGTCCCACTGCGCCGAGTGGAAAGCACGTTAGACCGTCGTACCTGAAAAAACGGGCTGTCCATTTCGCGGACAGCCTTTTTGTTTGACATAAGAACAGCGTTCAGCCGTCAGCTATCAGTCAGTAGCTGAATGCCGATAGCTGATAGCTCTCCGAAGGAGAAACCTCATGACCGAAACCATCCTAGTCGCTGTCGCCTGGCCCTACGCCAACGCTGAAATCCACGTCGGCAATATCACCGGCTCCCACCTGCCCGGCGACATTTTCGCCCGCTACCACCGCCTGAAAGGGAACAAAGTGCTGATGATCACCGGCACCGACTCGCATGGCACGCCGGTCACAATGAGCGCGGACAAACTCGGCAAACCCGTCGAGGAAGTGTACAAATCCTTCCATGAAGGCTTCATCGAGTTGTTCCAGCAACTTGGCATCACCTACGACCTGTACACCACAACGCACAGTGACAATCACTTCAAGGTTTCGCAAGCAATGTTCCTTGCCCTGCAGAAGAACGGCTTCCTCTACCGCGAGTTCAGCAAGCAATGGTACTCCGCCAGCGGGAGCAAATTCCTTCCTGATCGCTATGTGGAAGGGACATGCTACATCTGCGGTTTCGAAGGCGCGCGTTCCGATCAATGCGATAACTGCGGCAATGTGCTCGAACCGGAGAAGTTGAAAAATCCGCGCGCAAAGACCGGCGACGGCGCGCTTGAATTGCGCGACACCGAACATTTCTACCTCGATCTCTCCAAGCTCGAACCGGACGTGAAGAAATTCCTGCAATCGCGTTCGGGTCACATGCGCGACACGGTCTTGGGCGAGTCATTGCGCAAGATCGAAAGCGAAGGCTTGAAAGCACGCTCCATCACCCGCGACCTCGATTGGGGCATCCCCGTCCCAGTGGATGAGCCGCAGTGGAAGACCAAAGTGTTGTACGTGTGGTTCGAAGCCGTCATCGGCTATCTCTCCGCTCCGATCGAGTGGAGTCAACTATCGGGTAATAAAGAGGCGTGGCGCGAGTGGTGGATCAACCCCGCCGCGAAGCAATTCCACTTTATTGGCAAAGACAACATCTTCTTCCACACGTCACAGTGGCCCGCCGAGTTGATGGGCGCGGACAGCGCGTTCATGGAGTCCTTTGCGGGCGAACAAAACGCGCCGCTCATCCTGCCGTTCGATGTGCCCGCCAATCAGTTCATGAATCTTGAGTCGCAGAAGATCAGCGGCTCGCGTAATTGGGCGGTCTGGGGACGCGATGCGCTCACCCGCTACGACCCCGACGCTGTCCGCTATTACCTGACGGCGAATATGCCCGAGGCAAAAGACAGCGATTGGGATTGGGCGGAGTTCGTGGCGCGCAACAACAACGAGCTCGTGGCGACGTGGGGCAACCTTGCCAACCGCGTGCTGTCGTTCTGTTATAAACATTGGGAAGGTCATGTGCCGGATATAGACCCCGCCTCGCTTCGCGACTCCGACCTGAGCCTGCTTGCCACCATCGAAGCTGGATTCAACACTGTTGGCGCCGAACTCGACGCCGTGCGCCTACGCTCAGCATTAAGCGAAACGATGAAACTCGCCACGGTTGTCAATCAATATCTCGACGTCAATGCGCCATGGTCTGCGGTGAAAACGGACAAGGATGCCGCCGCCAAGACCATCTACACTGCCTTGAAAGCGATCGACTCGCTCAAGGTCATCTTCGCACCCTTCCTGCCGTTCACGTCACAACGCCTGCACGGATTCTTCGGCTACGAGACTCCGCTCTTCGGCGAGCAATACACCGAAGACGTGACCGATTCGCTGGGAACGCACAAAGTGTTACGTTATAAATCCGTTGAAGGTTTGCAGTGGAAACCCAGCGATTTGAAACCAGGCGCGAAGCTGAATCAGCCGGGTCCGCTGTTCAAGAAGTTGGATGAGAGTGTAATTGAGGAGGAACGGGCGAGGTTGGGGAAGTGAAAAGATAGGTCATTTTATTTGATTGCCCTTTTTTTCATCTAAATCCACCCCTTATATGAGTTCTGGGTAAATCATTTGATTGTGATTTATGTATGGTTGTTCAATTGGAATTTTAATATCAATTTTGAGTGCTTGAAGATCCAACTTAAATATACCGCCAATTTCCTCAAAAAACGCATCATCAAATAAAGGCAATTGCTCAAGTTCCCCATGTATCGCAAAACCCTTAAGCAACCCTTTGGGCCTTTTAAGATATGATTTCACCTTTGACCATAAAGATTCATTAAAAGTCACTGGGTCGCATGTAATACATATTGATAATGCGGGTTGCAAATCATCAAGCAGGCACTTACCCAAAAAGATATGAACAATTCCCTTCTTGTCAATTAGAAAAAAAACATATGCAAGAAAATATCTAAATACTTCCCTCAGCTTTTCTTTATCAACCCTGATTATAGGTGGGTTTTCTTTATAGATTAAAGAGTAAATTTTTGTATCAATATTTTTTTGTGTATTTACAGGATCATTCTTAACTCGCTCAACTACTTCAGCCAACAACTCATTAATATCAACATCTTCCACCAAAACCCTCAAAGGAACAGATTTCAATTTGTGAAATTCTGATAGTAGTCCTTTTATTTCCAGGAACTGATTCTCGATTATCTGACGTCTGGAGGTTTCTGCTTCAAGCTTCGTGATTAACTCGAGATTATTAATCTCGGTTTCATCCTTTTCTTTTCTTACTTTATCAAGTGTTTCCGTCAATGACTGCGCTACAATCTCTTTCTGCTTCCGTAGCAACTTTTCTTCGCGGATACGTTTTTTTAATTGACGTTGTTTCTTTTCTTCTGATTCCATACGCTTACGCATTTCTACCCCTTCGTGAGCGGATGCTTTTATTTCATATTTGCCAACCTGATTCAAGCGGATGCCAAAAACTTCTATTAATTTCTGAATTACGAGCTCGATTCTATCTTTTGGAAAATAGTCAACATATTGCCACATAGCCAATCGGCGAGGAATTTTACAATTATTTAATCGGAAAGGAATTATAAATATAGTACCTTCCGGCTTTTCATCAGCAACATCAAGAACTTTCTTTATTTCCTTTTGATAGTAACCCTCTTTTTCAACAGATGTTTTCGATAAACACACAATCACAACATCAGCGGATTCAACCGCCTTCTCGATCTCCAAATCCCAATCCTGACCCGGGAGAAGTTTCTCCTCATCCAACCACGGATCGATCCAGCCTTCGGTGTTGAGTCGCTGGTAGAGTTCGCGGACGATAGGCTTGTCCTGCGAGGCGTGGCATAAAAATACGCGGAGTTTTCTGTCGGTCATGTGCAATGTCCCTTGCGGGATATTTTATCCTGTAATCTGTCACTTTCCTACCTTTGATTCTCATCTGCTATACTCCCGCATCATGATCACCCTCACCCATCTGCTGCCTCATCAAGTTTTTGACGCCAAATCCCTCATCTCTGCCGTGGCACAGCGTATTTACTATCCCGGCAAAACACCCGAATACTTTTACGATGTCCTTGAAGAGGAGGGCGAGCTAAAGGATATTGACGATTTTCAGCAAATCTATGAACAAAATCACGGCATATTCCTCGTGGTGCTCGATGATGACAGGCTGGTCGGCACCGGCGCCCTCAAACGCATGGACCCGTCCACTGCCGAATTGAAACGTCTCTGGCTGTTGGAGGAATACCAGGACCGCGGAATCGGTTATCAGGTAGTGATGAGGCTGTTCACTTTTGCAAGGGAAAAAGGCTACTCGTCCATCCGTCTGCAAACCGGCTCGGAACAAACCCGCGCCATCACCTTTTATAAGAAACTTGGCTTCCATGAAATCGAATGCTACAACGACAAAACCGATGAAATCTCCATGGAGATCCTGTTGAGCCCCTGATCAGGCGATTCCCCATCCCTGCGGGGGATGCATTTCCGCTGGTTTTCATGTATAAATAAAGAAAATCATCCAACCATAGGAATCTCACCATGCCTACTCCCCTTCCCCGCTCCAAAGTAAAAAAGAACCAAACCTGGAATTCGGAAAGCGTCTTTGATTCGCCCGAAGCGTTCGACGCCGCAGTAACGAGCCTGCTCAACAGCCTTGAGCAGGTGAAGAAGTATCAGGGGCATCTTGGCGACAGCCCCGATGTGTTCATCGAAGCCATGCAATACATGGATGCGCTCGCCCAGCGCGCCATGAAGGTGCAGGTCTATGCCACCATGTCCAGCGCGGTGGATACGGCTGACCAGACAGGCGCGGCAATGGGCGGCAAAGCCATGTCCGCGCTGGCTCAGGTGGGAGCCGCCACCTCCTTTGTGGACCCGGAACTGTTGTCGATTGGCGAGGCGAAGTTACGTCAATGGCTGGCGGAAAACGAGTTCATGGGCATGTACGAGCACTACATCAACGACCTGTTCCGCAGGCAGGCGCACGTCCGCGATGCGGAGGTGGAGGAACTGCTCGGCATGCTGCGCGATCCGTTCGGGACGGTCCGCAACACCGCGAACATGCTGGCGAACGCCGACTTCCAGTTCAAGCCTGCCAAAGACAGCAAAGGTAAAAAGGTCATGCTGACCCAAAGTACCTTTGACGCGATCCTGAACACTTCCGACCGCAAGGCGCGTCAGACCGCCTTTGAAAATTACACCGACAAATATCTCGAATTCAAAAATACGCTCGGCAGCAACCTTGCCGCATCCATCAAACAGAACGTCTTCAACATGAAGGCCCGCAAATTCAACTCGTCACTGGAGGCGACACTCTTCAACGGGAACGTGCCGGTGGAGATGTTCCACAACCTGCTGAACATCTTCAAGAAGAACCTGCCGCTCTGGCACAAATACTGGCGCATCCGCCGCAAGGCGCTGGGCGTCAAGGTCCTGCATCCCTATGACATTTGGGCGCCACTGACCAAGAAAGCCCCCAAGGTCTCGTTCGAGAAAGCCGTGGACTGGATCAGTGACGGGCTGGAGCCGATGGGCAATGACTATGTCAATATCATGCGCAAAGGCTGTCTCGAAGAGCGCTGGGTGGACTGGTCGCCCAATGCGGGCAAACGCCAGGGAGCCTTCTCCACGCGCGTCCCCAGCGACACACATCCCTTCATTCTGATGAGCTACACGGATGATGTCGGCAGCATGAGCACGCTGGCGCACGAGCTCGGTCACTCGATGCACGCCTATTACTCCAGCCGCGAACAGCCGATGATCTACTACCTGTATCCCTCCATTGTAGCGGAGACCGCCTCGAACTTCCATCAAGCCATGACCCGCGCCCATTTGTTGAAGTCCAACCCTGACAGGTATTTCCAGACCGCCCTGCTCGAAGAGGCGATGGACAACTTCCACCGCTACTTCTTCATCATGCCCACGCTGGCGCGCTTCGAACTGGAAACACACCAGCGTGTTGAAAAGGGACAGCCGCTCACCGCCGATTTCATGGTCGAGTTAATGGCAGACCTGTTCAGCGAAGGCTACGGCGGCGAAATGAACGTGGACCGCCAGCGTGTCGGCATCACCTGGGGCACGTTCACCACGCATCTCTACATCGACTATTACTCGTTCCAATACGCCATCGGCATCTCCGCCGCGAACGCCATCGCCAAACGCATTCTGGACGGCGTCCCAAATGCCGCGCAGGATCACATCGAATTCCTGAAAGCGGGCTCGTCCAAGTCCCCGATGGATGTATACAAGGTCGCCGGGATCGACATGACCAGCACCCAGCCCATCGAAGACGCTTTTGCGGTTCTCGAAGAATATGTGGATCGCCTCGGCGTGCTGACAGCGAAAAAATAAGTTCATCGCAGCCTCCGGGTTTTCCACGCCCGGAGGTTCTTTTCCCTTGACAAATAGACAAACATCTATATAATATCAAATAGAAAGTCATCAATATGAAATTTGACCCTGTCCTGTTCGCCAAAGCCATCTCGGATGAGACCCGCCAGAAGATCATGAATATCTGCTGTTGCGCCTCGCTGTCCGTGAATGAGATCGTGGAAAAGCTGGATGTCTCGCAGCCCACCGTCTCACACCACCTCGCCATCCTGCGCGAGGCGGGCTTGGTAACAACGCGCGAGGAAGGCAAACAGACCTTTTACTCGCTCAACCAGGAGCGCGTCGCATACTGCTGCGGTCAACTGATGGTCAAGTTCGCGCCCGAAACCAACACCACCGAGAATTTTCTCAAGGTCATCAACAACGCCTGACGGGATATGCATCGCGCATCATCCCGTTTTTGCGGTCAAGTTTCATAGACAAGCTTCTATATGAAAGGAGAAAAACATGAACGAGTTACCTGTCGTCACCAGTGATTGTTGTGAAGATGGTTGCAGCGAATGTGGCTGCGGCTGCTGCTAACCAAAGATCCAATCTCTGCCCGTCGCAAGATGGACAGAGAGAACTTATCAAAATTTTTTACCCAAATCCATAGACAAACTTCTATATAAGGAGAATGACGCATGACCCAATCCTCCACCCCCATCCATGAGACCGTCCGCTAGCACTACGCCGAGCGGATCAAGAGCAGCGCTTCCTGTTGCGGACCCGAAGCCTGCTGCGACACCTCCAACAATCTCTACCCCGCAGATCTGCTCACCACCGTCCCCACGGACGTAGCCAGCACCAGTTACGGCTGCGGCGACCCGATCACGCTCGCCTCCCTGCAACCCGGGCAGACCGTACTTGACCTCGGTTCCGGCGCGGGACTCGACTGTCTATTGGCGGCACAGAAAGTCGGTCCGGAAGGACGCGTGATCGGCGTGGACATGCCCCCCGAAATGATCGAACACGCCCAAAAGAACGCGGAACGCGTCAACGCCGCGAACGTCGAATTCCGTCAGGGCTATCTCGAAGACCTGCCCGTGGAAAACGACACCGTGGATGTCATCATCTCGAACTGTGTCATCAATCTCTCACCCGACAAGGAAAAGGTCTTCAGCGAAGCCTTCCGCGTGCTGGCGCCGGGCGGTAAACTGGCTGTCTCCGATATTGTGACCGACGGCGAACTGCCCGAGGCGGTCCGTCAGAGTCTCGCAGCATGGGCGGGATGCGTGGCAGGCGCGGTGCAGGTAAAAGATTACATCGCCATGATGGAATCGGTCGGTTTCACGGATATTTCCATCAAGCCGGTCTTCTTCGACAAGGAGACCGTGGACAGCGCGCTGGATGACATGAAACTGGATGTGAAAGAGTATCCACGGGAGGCTGTTTACAAAACCGTGTACAGCGCAAAGATCACCGCCTATAAACCCGCATAACCTGATAACAAAAAGGCAGGACGTCTACATGTCCTGCCTTTTTGATTCCAATGTCATTGCGAGGAGGGTGAAGCCCGACGAAGCAATCTTAAAATTAGTCGGGAGATTGCTTCGCCCCAACGGGCTCACAATGACATAGAAGCAGGTTTGCCTCACAAACTCGCCAGCAATTTTTTGATATGCGGCAACTGTTTGCGGGCGGCTTGCTCGCCGCGTTCGACCACATCGGGGAGCTTATCCACATCGAACATGGACACCGAACCATCGAACTCCGGAATGACCGGGAAGATCTCGGCATGATGCGCCAGATTGTAAAACGAGTAGGTCGAAGTCAGGATGTTGTTCATATAAATACTGTTCAAGTGTTCCTGCACGGCGGTCATTGAACGGAAGCGGGCGCGGAAATCGAGCGTGAAGCCCATCGCAATGATGATGTCCGCGCCGTCCTGGATCGCCACATCAATGGGCAGAGGGTCCGAAGCAGCGCCGTCGATCAGCAAGCGTCCATCCACCTCCCAGGGCGGAAAGATGATGGGGATCGCCACACTGGCGCGGATCGCATCAAAAACATTCCCTTCGGAGAGCGTCACCTTTTCACCTGTGAGAAAGTCGGTGGCGACCACCTTGAGGGGCAGTTTCAGATCCGAAAAATTCCATTTCCCGTAAACCTTTTGAAGGTTATTGTTCAGGAACGAATCATCCACCAAGCCGCTACGCTCGGTAAAACGCAGACTGCCATCCTTGCTGGCTTTCAGGCTTTCCGTGTATCCCTGCATCACATCCTTGGTCCACAACAGGCTGGACCATTCCAGCATTTGCTCCCCGCTCAGGTCGTTTGCGATCAACGCGCCGTACATACTGCCGCCGCTGCACCCCACCACGCTGTCCACTTGAATGTCTGCTTCCTGAAGCACCTGCCAAAGCCCGATCGCCGCCGCGCATTTGACACCGCCGGAGCCGATCACAAGCGAGATCCGTTTCTTTGTATTCATCAATGCCTCGTTATCTGCCCAGCAGTTTCTTGATGTACGGCAATTCCTTTTCCGCCGCGCGTTCGCCCTCTTCGATCACATAGGGAAGTTTGTCCGTATCAAATAATTTGACACGGTGCTTGAACTCCGGCAGGATGGGCACGATCTCGGAGTGATGCGCAAGGTTATGGAACGAATAATTGGTCTTGAGCAGGTTATTCGATGTCATACTGCTGATCTGGAAGTTATAGCGCATCAGTGACGTGACCTGTTCCTGATACGGACTTTCAAAGCCCATCGCAATGATGATGTCCGCACCTTCTTTGATCGCCACGCCGATGGGCAACGGGTCGCTTTGATAACCGTCTATGAGAAAACGCCCATTCAACTTGTACGGCGGGAAGATGTACGGGATGGCAATGCTGGCGCGGACCGCTTCCGCGATCGCCCCATCCGAGATGACCACCTGCTCGCCGGTGTAAAAATCCGTCGCCGTCACATACAGCGGAATCCGCGC
Source organism: Anaerolineales bacterium (assembly GCA_023382595.1). Lineage (GTDB taxonomy): Bacteria > Chloroflexota > Anaerolineae > Anaerolineales > Villigracilaceae > Villigracilis. The sequence continues at coordinate 106,430 of JAHDWB010000003.1, forward strand.
GTCGGCGAAGGTCGCATCTTGATACCCTTCACGCAGGCGGCGGTTGATCAGGCGGTCGTCGATCAGCCCGAACGTCTCATCGAAATGAAAAAGTTTCGGCGCCACGATCTGCAGGATCGCACGCATACTGCGTTTCCCAGTCACTTCGCGCGTCCACATGCGGAGGGTTGCCTCGGTTGCCCGGTCCACAGACCAGCCCAAAGCGATGAGCGAAGCGTAGATCGAGCCGCCCGAACAGCCGATCACCATGTCCACCGCGATCTGTTCGCGGTCAAATACCCGCATCAGTCCCAGCGCCGCTGCACATTTGACACTGCCCGATCCGATCACAAGAGCAACACGCGGTGCTTCCCTTTTCTCTGTCATCGAGAGCCTCTGTTTACGAATAGCTGGCTACCGCGGCATCCACATTGTCGAACATTTTCAAGATGTTGGTAAAGCCGCTCAAACTCAACACCTTCAACACATCGGGTTGAACGCCAGCAAGGCGCAGATCACCGCCCTGCGAGCGCGTATCCTTAATGGCTCCCAGCAGCACACGCAGACCCGCGCTGCTGGTGTAATCCACGCCTTCAAGGTCTGCCACGAGTTTGATGTTTCCCTTTGCGACCTGTCCCTGAATAAACTCAGTGATCTTCGGAGCAGTCATCGCATCGATGCTGCCCTTCAGCGAAAGAACCGTAACGCCGCCGACCTGCCTGTCATGAATTTCCATTGGTAATTCTCCTCTTAAGGTTTGATCTGGATCTTTTTCTCAAGGATGAATTGATTCACGTTCTCATCGAACTTATTATACGTGACATCATCCATCAATTCTTTGACGAAGTAGATGCCCAAGCCGCCGATCTGCCTGTCATCCCAATCCGCCTCAAGGTCCGGACGTCGAGCCTGATCCGGCGAAAAGAACTTTCCATTGTCCCGAATGATGAGCCGCGCCCTGTCATCCGTAACATCGAAGGAAAGCGAGATCAAGCCCATTTCAGAGTTCTCAAAACCATACCCGATGATGTTGGCGCAAAGCTCATCCACTGCGATCTTGAACGAAAAGACATCGTCATGCGCTAATCCATAATGAATCGCGGCGGTCTCGACAAACTCGCGCAGTTCGCCCAGAACTTCCATTTTTGCAGGACGGCAAATCGCATGATCGCCCCTGTCCGATGCCGCCTTGCGCCGGAAGGCTATCAAAGTAATATCGTCGAATTGTGCCTGACCGCCGATATGTCGTTTTATTTCCGTATTCAATTCAAAGATCATGCTGAAGGTGGATGTCCAGGGAGCTGAGATGGTCTGGAGGAGACGCTCTTCGGAAAACTGCTCGCTAGCCGCATTCTTGGCATCCGTCGTCCCGTCGGTAAACCCGACCAGCAGATCCCCTTCATTAAGGTGAACCTTTTCAACTTGGAATTCCATATCTTGAAAAAGACCCACTGCCGGACCGGTCGGCATCAGGCGTTGAACCTGTGCGCCGCTCTTATCCAAAATAACGGGAGGCTCATGCCCTCCATTCACGTAGTACAAATCACCGTTATCCGAGTCGAGAATTCCAAAGAACAACGTGGCAAACATATTGGATTTGCCGTGAAATTCCGCGATGAAATTGTTCGTATTAAGAATGATCTCCAAAAGCCGCTCACGGACATTATCTTTGTCAACATCCGTTCCGCTGTATGCCCTAAGCAAACTGCGGAACAGTACCATGAACAGCGCCGCGCCAACACCCTTATCGCACACGTCAGCGATGACAAAGGCGGTAAAGTTCGTATCTTTGAACCGAAAGACGTCGTAGAAATCTCCAGCCACCTGCCGGGCTGCGTGAAAATGCGCGGCAAGTTCCCAGCCCGGCATTTCCGGCAGCTTCTCGGGAAAAAAACCGGATTGGATCTGCCGCCCGATTTCCAGGTCGCGTTCCGCAACATCCAGCGCCTGTTCCGTCTCGGCATGCAACCGTGCGTTATCGATCACGACCGCCACCTGACTGGCAATGGTCTCCGCAAGCGAGATCTCACCGGCAGTGAAAACATGGTCAGGATCTCTAGCCGGCATGCCGATCGTGCCGATCGCCTCACCGCGTGTCAACAACGGAACAATCATGATCGCCTTCGTGCCGCGCGCCCTGGACACATCCGCAACGGACATTGTGCGCGGGTCGCTCTGGGCATCCTGAATCACAACGGTCTTTTTCTTTTGAATGACCTCCTGTGATGAGGTATTCCCTTCAAATGGCAAGGTCAACCCCAATGCGCTGGGCTCCTGCGGATCAATGGCGTGGAAGGCAACAATCTCCAAATGCTCCTCTTGAGCCCTCAACAAGCCGATACCCGCATTGCGGATCGGGAATATTCTGGTAAGTTCTATACATAATGCCTGCAAAATATCCTTCAAGTTCAAGGACTGATTGACGATCATTGCAATGCGGTTGATCGCCGCCAGTTCCTCCGCCCGTGTTTCGATGACCTGCTTTGCCTTGAGAAGTTCATCCTCAGCCGCCACCCTGTCGGTGATGTCACGCATCACCCCTCTTGTACCGATCACCTTCCCGTTCTCGATAATGGGCGTAACCGTACCTTCGGCATTGTAAATCCGGCCGTCTTTTGTGCGGTAGTCGTAACGGAACGCCTCGGAGGGCTCCTTGGATCTCATCACGCTGTTGAATATCTGGGCAATCTCACGAATCGCCTTCCGGTCTGTAAAATGACGGAAATGTTTGCCAACAACATCTTCCTTGGATAAAAAGCCCAAATTCCGGGTAAAGGCAACGTTACTGTACGTGACCACCCCGGCCGGATCCGCCTCGAAATACCCCTCTTGAAGGGTGTCCAGAACAGATTCAAGCGTCTTCTTTGTCGTTTCAAGATTCGATTCCGCCTGTTTCCTCTCGCTGACATCGCTGAATTGGATGATCCAGCCCGCATTGGTATTCCCGACATCCTCGATGCGGGATACAAGCACGCCGAAGGTCCGATTTGTCTGCGGGATCGTTATTTGCAGTTCATGTCCGTTATTTGAGGATCGTTCCAATGACGAAAGGATCGCATTCACAATTTCGGGGTGATTCCTGAACACCTTCACAAAGGCTTCGTTAAGATAAAAACCTGATGAAAGCCCCAGAATATCCCTTGCCGCCGGGTTCATATCAAGAATATTCTTCTCAAGATCCAGGATCAAAATACCGGTGGATAGTTTGCGCACAATGACATCATGCGCCAGCGGCACTACTTCCAGCATCTTCCCACTAAAGACCGTCCACGCAAACGCCGCGCCGGTGACCGTGAATATGATCGGTGTGGGATCTGGAAAACCAAGAGGGATCGGACCAAATAGATAGTAGGCATTCCCCAGCAAGGGAGCGAGCACGCCAATGATCAATCCGTATGCCTGTGCGCCATACTTCCTAAAATCTGTGATCAAAGACCAGCCCAATAGGACAATCCCTGCGATCATCAACAGATAGGAATAAGCAGTGTGGGCATAGAATATGGGACCGTAGTGATTTTCCAGGGTTACATATCCGCCGACAGACACCGACTCAAATGAAACAAAAAACAGTTTATGCCATCCGCTTGTAAGAAGCACCAGGTACAAAAACGCTGGCGGGATGTAAGAATATCTTTCGAACTTCCCGACATTTCTGCGAAGAAAACCGGTCAGGTTGACAGAAAACAGGAACCACGCCGTCGGCACAACCATGATGCCCGCATAGGTCAATCTGTTCCAGAATAATTGCCAACCCATGTCCGGCGTGACCAATTGGATCGCATTCGCAAACGCCCAAAACGAACCGCCAAGCATCATCCATGTAAAAGCACCGGATTCACGCTTCTTGACCGGGCGGCTCTGAACATACAGGGCGACCCCAAACAGGACCATTCCGGGAATCACCTGCCAGATCAGGTATGGGTTTGTTTGAAACTGCATCAGGGATGAATCTCCCGATTTATGTATTTTGTAAATGTCAGCATGTTGCCGTCATCGGAAGATTGATAGTCGATGTTATCCATTGTCTGGTAAATCAGGAACAAGCCAAGCCCGCCCAAGGGACGATCTTCAAGCGCAGCTTCCACATCCGGTTTTGGGGCGTCGGCAGGCTCAAAGACATGACCAAAGTCTGTGATCTGGACCAGGATACGGTCCGATTCGATGCGGAAGGAAAGAATGATCGAGCCGGGATCCATGCCTTTGTATCCATGTTCGATAATGTTGGTACAGGCTTCATCCACTGCCAGTTTCAAATCCAATACGGTATCGTTCGGGATGTCATATCTGGCGCAACATTCGGTGATGAACCCCCGGAAGACCTGAAGCGATTTAAGTTCGGCGGCGCGGGTGATCTGAAAGCGTTGGGTCATCGGCAACTCCTAATACTTTGCATCTGGAAACGTGTTGACCCCGGCATGACGCCCGACTTGTTTGATCATTTTCAGGTCATCCCACTTCCTGTCAATTTTTTCGAGTATTCCGTCATGGATCGCCCAGGCGCGTCCGCGTACGGTGTTCCATTGATCAGACTGACGGAAAGGCGTGCTGCCGTCCAGGGCTTTATGGAGTTCGCCGCCGGGCTGGAATTCCTTGTGAATGATGTCCATCAACTGATGCCCCTTGGAATACGCGAAACCGCGTTTCTCAAAAATCCAGGCAGAGACATAGCTCAACGGCTCAAGAAAAAAGGCGTGATGCGACATCATGGTCAGAAAGGTCTCGATGTGATTGAAAACGATGCTCGAAGAGCGCAGACCTTCGCGGATCTGCCCGGGGGCGAGTCCCGCCCCCTTGGCTTTTTCCTCCTCGCCATGATTACGATGGACTGTTCCAAAAAGTGTTTCGTTGCCCGTATCATCAACATCTGTGCGGAAGCGCTCCGCGAGCGGATTGTTCGCAACCAGAAAGTTCAAGTCGATGCCGCTATATTGATTATCCGCCAGTTCGAGATAGAAAAACTCATTGCGGATATCCTCCCCGTACCATGCTGTGATCTTGACCTTGTCGCTTCCCGCCTCCGCCTCAAGCCTGACCTGCTGGAGTTTATCGGGATTTTTCCATGTACGCGGGTTGATATCGAATTCCGCCAGCACTTGAACGGGAATCAAGGCGCGATACAGGCGCAGTTTGGGGTTTTCAGGCAGACTATTCAAAGCCCGGATCGTGACAGGCAGGCTCGCATCTCCGATCAATTGGGAGATGGATATTTCCCCATTTATGGTATTCGTCCTTGGTTCAGGCTTAACTCTAAGGCGTTTGAACATAAGAATTTGGGAGTTATATCACACTAGACAGAATTATTGAAGAAACGCAATGCAGCTTCCATTCTTAAAATCAGATGTGGAAATATGAACGTGTCAATCGTTATCTTGACAGTACAATCGTCCGGGGGTAAAAACAAACCGACCAGTCGGTTTTATTCAACACTCCCCTTCCAATGGAAAAGGGAATTGAGGAAAACATGCAGCAACGAAGTGAAGAGACACGGACCAAGATCCTGGAAGCAGCCATCAAATTGTTCTCGGCGCGCGGATTCAACGCCGCCAGCGTAGACGACATTTGCGCCGAGGCGGGCGTCAGTAAGGGCGCGTTCTACCATCACTTCAAAAGCAAACAGGAACTTTTCCTTGCCCTGCTCGATGGCTGGCTGGAAACCATCGACAATGCCATCGAAGCATCCAAAGATATGACCGTCCCTGAAACGTTCATGCAGATCACCGAAGCATTCCCCTACATTTTCGCCACCGCGAATGAAGGTCTGCCCATGTTTCTGGAGTTCTGGCTGCAAGCCAGCCGCAATGAAAAAATCTGGCAGGCAAGCGTTGCCCCCTACCGCCGCTACCACAAGCATTTCGCCACGCTCATCAAAAAGGGCGTGGAGGAAGGCTCGTTCGTGGAGGTCGATCCCGAGTTGACCTCGCGCATGATCATTTCCACGGCGATGGGTCTGCTGCTGCAAAGCCTGATGGACCCGAAAGGCGCAAAATGGGAAAAAGTGGCGCGCGACAGCACGAACATGCTGGTCAATAGTATGTTGAAGAAGTGAGAAACGAAACCATGTGGCTGGTAACCGGCGCGACGGGACATGTGGGAAACGTCCTTGTGCGAAAACTTTTGGAACGCGGGGAAGCGGTGCGGGCGTTGATCCTGCCGGGCGAAAGCCGCGAACCGATTTCGGGATTAAGAGTCGAAGCGGTGGAAGGTGATGTGCTTAATGTGGATGCGTTATTCAAATCCATGCAGGGCGTACGCGGTGTCTTCCATCTGGCGGGTGTTATATCGATCATGCCGGGTCCAAATCCGGAGGTGCGAAAGGTCAACGTGGATGGGACGAAAAACGTCTTGCGCGCGGCGGCGGAACACGGAATCAAGATGATATATACATCCTCCATCCATGCCATTCAGCGCGTGGAGGATGGCATCATCAACGAGAATCTCCCGTATGACATGCACAACCCCTACGGCGCGTATGACCGCTCGAAGGCGGAGGCAACGCTGGAAGTGTTGAAGGCGGCTCAAACCGGACTGGATGCGGTTGTGACCTGCCCCACCGGCGTGATCGGTCCGCATGATTTTCGCGGCTCACTGATGGGCGCAGTCATCCATGATGCGGCAGTCGCCAAGCCTGCATTATATGTGGACGGCGCGTATGATTTCGTGGATGTGCGCGATGTGGCGGACGGGTTGATCTCCGCCGCGGAGAATGGGAAGCGCGGCGAGAGTTACATTTTATCGGGACAGAAAATTTCAGTGCGGTATTTGCTTGAAACCGTGCGGGAAATCACGGGCAGGCATTTCTTTCAAATGAAAATCCCTTTTGATCTTGCAAAGTTCGCGGCGATGTTCACGCCTTTGTATTATCGCTTTGCACATGCCACGCCTCGTTTTACACCGTATTCACTGGAAGTCTTGCAAAGCAATTCGAACATCAGCCATGCCAAGGCGGCAAGAGAACTACGATATTCCCCACGCTCATTGCACGAGTCGATCAGGGACACAGTGACGTGGTTTTTGGATAAGAAAAATAAACAGGAGACTACAAGATGAAGATCGTAACCGATTGCGCGGCGGATATGCCGAATGAAGAACTTGAACAATTGGGAATCGTGCAAGCGCCTCTGTTCATTCAATTCCCCGAGGGCGAAGTGAACTCGGCGGATATTTCAGCGGACGATTTCTACAACCGCCTGGAAGCCATGCGTCCGCAATTCCCGACCACTGCACAGCCGTCCGCGGGCATCTTTGCGGAGTTGTACCGCAAGATCGCCCAGACGGACAAGGATATCTTCTCGATCCATATTTCTTCGGGGCTGAGCGGCACGATCAACTCGGCGCAGGATGGCGGGAGTTTGGTCAAGGATGAGGCGAATGTCAAATTCTGGGATACGCTCACGCTCTCCGGCGGCGAACGGTTCCAGGTCATGGCGGCGGCGCTCGGTCACAAAGCGGGCTGGAGCATGGAAAAGATCCAGGAACGGCTGACCAAGATCCGCGAGAAGACCGAGGTCATTTACACGCTCGACACGCTGGAATATCTGGCACGCGGCGGTCGCATCGGGCGCGTGCAGGCGATGGCAGGCGCACTTCTCAATCTCAAACCGATCATCCGCGTGGATACGGACGGCAAGTACAGCACGGTTGCAAAGGGGCGTTCCATCGGAAAAGCGATGACCATCCTTGCAGATTATCTGCACGACAAGTATGGCAACACCCCGTTGTGGACAACCGTCCTGCACGGACGTTTTTCTGAGAAAGCAGACGAACTCGCAAAGGAATTCCAAGCCAAGCTCAATGTCGCCAAATTGGAGGTGATGCGCATCTCGCCGGTGCTGGGTGTACATACCGGTCCGGGCATTGTCGGCGCGGCGGTGGTACCGATGGAGTTGATGGCAGATCTGGTGTAAAAAAATAGCAGGTCACGCTTGAAGCGTGACCTGCGTTTATCATATAACAAACCTTCTTGCCTTTTCGATCCGCTCGCCCAGCGGCGGATGCGAATAGAACATAAAGACGACCCATTTTTCGGGATCGACATCCCCTAGATTCTGATTCGCCAATCTCGTAAACGCGGACGCGAACGCTTCGTTCTTACCCGTAGCCTGCAATGCGTAGTCGTCGGCTTTTCTCTCCCTCCAGCGGGATACGGCGTTATCGAGCGGCTGGGTGACAAGCCCATATATGCTGAAGATCAACGCCAGCGCAGGGAAGGCGGCAATGTCGGCGGGACCGGCAAAGCCGAAATATCCCACCGCCCAGTTCAACGCCAGTGACGCAAGATACAATCCCAATGTTGTACTGACCGTGCCAAAAGCGATGAACAATGGAATATCGCGGTTGACATGATGCCCGAGTTCGTGCGCCAGTACGGTTTCGATCTCATCCGCTGTGAATTCGTTGATGAGCGTATCGCCCAGTACGATGCGGCGCGTGTTGCCGATGCCGGTCAGCGCGGCATTGGCGGATTTCGTCCGTTTGGACATATCGAATTTGAACACGCCTTTGACCTTTGTTTTCGCGCGTTCGGCGAGTGCGAGCAGGCGTTCTTCCAAATCCTTGTGTTCATCACCAAGCGGGATGTATTTGTTGAATAACGGCATGATGAGGGTCGGTGCGAGGTTGGAGAGCAATACAGTAAAGACCAGCATTCCGCCCGCCGCCCATAACCACCACAAATCACCGGTGAGGCGCAAGGCAAGATAAAGCAATTCGAGCAGGATCAGCCCGATGGGCGCGCCGATGGCGAGACCCTTGAGGCGGTCAATGATCCAATCTTTCAACGTCTGGCTCGATTGACCGAAACGATGCGGGAGAACAAATCCGCTGTAGTAGCCGAGCGGCAGGGTGAGGAGGGAGAAGACACCGCCGAAGATGATGGCAAAGATCGCGATCAGGGACCAATCGTCAGCGGCGAAGGAGGCGATCCATGCGCGCAGGGAAATGCTCCAGCCAAAGACTATCCATGCCAGCATGTAAACGGCGCTGAGGGCGATATCCACCAGCCATAAGCGGCGGCGGATGCGGGCGTATTCTTTTGCCTGCTTTTGGCGTTGGGGGTCGAGGGTGGTTTGCATGGAAAAATTATAGCACCACGCAGGACTATAATAGATTTATGACAACATTACACCCCAACTCATACGAACTCATCCGCCCGCTTTTGCTTGGCATGGATTTTCACCTCGTAGGACGCTCGATCCTCGCCAAGCAGACACCCGCGCAAGTCTTCGTGGACAATCACGAACAGCCCAAAGCCCTGTTTGCACAGGTAGGTCACAGATATATTCTGGCTGGCGATTCTGAGATAGACAGCTTCAATCTTGGGATTCGAAAAATGTTCACGAATGTCATTTTTCCGCAAGCAATTGCAGCGGGTGAAGAAGGTTTTGGAATTTACTATGATACGCCCGCATGGGAAGAAAAAATGGACGCGCTTCTCACAGGGAGAGAAACAATTCATGCCAATCGCGAATACTATGCCTGCAAGGAGTTAAAACAAAAGTGGCAAGACGTAATGCCCGAAGGGTTTCAACTTCAGATGGTGGATGCTGACCTGTTGGCAAATACCAACCTGAAGCATCTTGAAACGCTCAAAGAAGAAATGAAATCCGAACGACCCAGTGTGGATGATTTTCTTGCCAAGAGTTTCGGCGTGTGCGCGATCCATGAAAATGAACTTGCGGGTTGGTGTCTCTCCGAATACAACGCGGACGGGCGCTGTGAGATCGGAATCGAAACCACCAGTGATTTCCGTCAACGCGGGATCGCTACTGCGCTGACACTCGCCTTTCTCGAATACGCCTTCTCGCACGGCATTACCGAAGTCGGCTGGCATTGCTTCAAAAGAAATGAAGCGTCCGCTAAGACCGCCATCAAGGCTGGCTTCGACAAAATCCGTGACTACAAGTACTACATTGTTCCGCTCAAGGAGTAAGCATGAAAGTCACAATGCGCCCCTATCGGCGGGTATTCAGATGAGGCGAATAGATTGTATTTTTCCGTCTTCGGCAAAGAGTTTGACCTGCTGCAACCGTGGGAAAAATTGGATTAGGATTCCTTAAAGGATAAGATCATGAATAAGAGAGTGGTCATTGCCGCTATTGCAATTGGGACGGGGGCGCTTCATTTCGTAAAAGGTGAAAATTACCAAGGTTCATTTGCCATATTTATGAATGGTTATCTGATCGACATTCTCCTGCCTATGACCTTAGTATTACTCATGGGTTTGTTCCAAAACAACATTCTCCGCTCCCTCGCTTTCCGCGCCAGTGCTGTTTTTCTAACAGGTTGCCTGGTGGAATTTTCTCAATATGCGGGGCATCCAATTTTTGGAAGTACATATGATCCGCTCGACATTCTTGCGTATGCGGGCGGAGTACTTCTTGGCCTGCTTCTTGACCTTGTGGTATTTCCACGATTATTCCCAACATGGCGGGAACAATAAAAAAAATCTACTTGGCAGCCTCCGCCGCCAATATCGCAATCACTTCTTCTGATTTCATCACCTGCCCATAGGATTTGAGCGCGGCGAGAAAGGCTTTGTGAACCAAGTCCGCAGGGATGATCGTTTCACCATATACCAAATCCCGCGTGGCGCAGGCATCTTCGGCAATGATGACCTTGAAACCAAAATCGGCGGCGGCGCGGGCGGTGGCGTCCACACACATGTGAGTCATCATGCCGGTGATGACGACGCGCTCGATCCCCCACTCTTTGAGCATCTCCAATAGATTTGTCTCGCGGAACGCGTTGGGATAATGCTTGTACACGATCGGTTCGCCTTCAAAATGCGCAACCGAATCGTGGATGTCCGAGCCGCTGTCACCTTTGACAAAGAACGCCGCATCGGGTTTTAGTGAAATATGCTGGATGTGGATGTGACGCGCATCTTTATGTGGACCATGCTCGCGGAAGCATTGCAGGAGCATGTAGGCATTCTTCGCGGCTTCTTCGGGATTCACGAGCGGAAACTTCCCGCCGGGGAAATAGTCTTTTTGAATGTCAATCAGGAGCAGTACAGTTTTCATTTTAATCCTTTCGATTAACTATAATCGGCAGATACGCCCAAGTTACTCCGCCATCCTCTGTAAAATACAAATTCGTGCCTACGCCGATTTTCCAGGTTAATATCCACCCCTTTTTCTCCGAGACAAAATCCATGTCAAACATATCAATAGAAGAAAAAAAACCATCATGTAATTGATACAGAGGAACAATTTGCCAAGTTTGTGCACCATCCCTAGATATACACAAATCATAACCACAAGCGGCAATGACAATATCCGAAGAGACAAAATCCACATAATCCGGCATAGGCAAACCCTGTATTAGGAACGATCTCTGTTTCCAAGTTTGGCCACCATCCTTTGTGGCAAATATAGCGATCAATCTTTCAACTTCATCATCGCTCATTTGCCTGCGATATTGCGCTGTCACATAGCCCAACCCATCGTCAAAAAATATCGGGAGGTGTACCCTCTCCAAATCTGAGTCAGAAAACAATTCATGCTGGAATGGCAGAATTTTTTCTTCCCATGATTCTCCCCCATCCCAACTTACATAAAGATACTTAAAACTTGCCCCTCCGACATAATAGTTACTGATCCAAATATTATTGTTATTATTTTCTCGGACAAGAAAATTATCATCTTCAACAAGAGGGGTGTCGAGAGCAATATTCCAAGTTTCGCCACCATCTATAGTTTTATAAAGGTTTATGTGCGCTGCCCAACCGGTGTTCTCATCTGCAAAATGCAGGCTGTGAATACCATCAGGGGGCACCGAAAGAGAATTCCAAGTTTTCCCACCATCATTGGTTGCATAGAAAGATCGTCCAAAATTAGGCACCGCGCTCTTTACATCACTTACCCAAATCGTTTTTGAATCAAGGATAAAAAAGCGAGTAACGCCTAATTGCTCAATTGGTGTGACATCTACCCAGGATTTTCCTCCATCCGAAGTCCGCACCAAGCGGTAAACAACACCATCATAATTTCCAACCCATCCCCATCCTCTGAATTCATCGACCATCTTAATATAGAGCAAATTAAATGGTGACGGGTCAGAATAATAAAAGTCACTAAGTGTTGGATATGGTGACGGCGTTATGGTGAATGTTTCCACAGACTCAATCGGAGGTTCCAGTGTCTCGGTCAGTAATGGGACCTTTACTTCTTCTACATCTGAAACCGAAACACAGGAAAATAAAGTCAACAAGATTATTGACATACCAAATACAATTTTCATTTCGCCCCTTCAATCCAAGTAAATATCGCAATGAAGCATATTCATTTACTTCCTCCCAAAATCGGCGGGATTTTCGCCCCAAAGCCCGGTATCCCATTTCAATATCTTGCCTTCGGGCAGTTCATTTTCCGCCAGCCAATTCTCCGCGCTGCGGATGATCGCAAACAAAATGGCGTTCTTCGATGAATGTTTCAGCCTTGTCCTGCACTCGCCCTGATGCACCCACGAGATGGCGTTCTGTGAATCGGAATAAACGGGCACATGCATGTTGTGTTTCGCCTGCCACGTCAACGCGTGGACGATGGCAAGAAATTCACCGACGTTATTTGTGCCATCATTGTACGGTCCCACATGGAAAATTTCCTCGCCCGTCTCGGTATTGACACCGCGATATTCCAGTCTGCCGGGCGAACCACTGCACGCCGCATCCACACAAATGGATGGGAGCAGGGGTTGAATACTCGCCGTTTTCCACTTCCCGCCGGAGGAAACCCTGCCTTTGTAATCATCGTACTTTGCGAGATAGGCGGCTTCCGCTTCGGCTTCGCTCCCGAACGCCTTGTACTGCGCCCCGACGAAGCCCTTCACTTGTTTTTCACACTCCGCCCAGGTAGTGAAGATGCCGGTCTTGCGTCCCTTCCAGACCACGTAATATTTCTGTTTCGGCATACGTCAATTTTACATCAATGCCGAATTTTTGACTGTGAACTTTTCCGCGGATGTGGTACAAGATAGCCCTTACACGATCAAATAACCTTAGCCCAGGAGAAAATATGTCATACGCACACCCTGAATACCTAGTTGATACTGAATGGGTCGCCAATCACCTGAACGACCCGAATGTCCGCATCATTGAATCGGATGAGGATCCACTGCTGTACCCGATGGGACACATCCCCGGCGCGGTGCAGGTGGATTGGTTCAGCACGCTCCAGCATCCGCTGCGCCGCGATTTTCTGACGAAGGAACAATTCGAAGAGGTCGCTTCCAAGCTGGGCATCACCAACGACACCACGGTCGTTTTCTACGGCGACAAATCCAACTGGTTTGCATGCTACGCACTGTGGCTCTTCCAATATTATGGGCATGAGAACGTGAAGATCATGAACGGTGGACGCGCCAAATGGGAGCAGGAGAACCGCCCACTCGCGAAGGAAGTGCCCGAGTATCCCCGAACAACTTACAGCGCGAGAGAGGCGGATACATCCATCCGCGCTTTCCGTGATGACGTTTTCAAGCACCTCGAAACCAAACAGCCGCTGGTGGATGTCCGCTCGCCAAAGGAATACTCCGGCGAGTTGACCCACATGCCGAACTACCCGCAGGAAGGTGCGACACGCGGCGGACACATCCCCGGCGCGGTGAGCATCCCCTGGTCCCAGGCGGTCAACGATGCGGATTCAACGTTCAAGACTCCCGAGGAACTGCGTGCCATCTACGAGGGAAAGAACGTCAACGCTGACGGTGATGTGATCGCCTATTGCCGCATCGGCGAACGCTCGTCGCTGACGTGGTTCGTGCTGAAATATCTGCTGGGATATGAGAAGGTCAGGAACTATGACGGTTCATGGACCGAGTGGGGCAACCTGGTGGATGCGCCGATCGAAAAATAATTTTTATTGTAGGGGCGGGGTAACCCCGCCCCTACAGAGGATATGAATGTCTTTACCTAAAAATCTTCAAGATATCGTAGATGACTTTGCGGGCATGAGCCGCGAAGAAAAGATTGAAACGCTGATCGCATACGCCGAGTCATTCACGGAACTGCCGGAGCGCTTCGCGGAAGCGCGCTCCAAGATGGAGCCGATCCCGGAATGTATGACGCCGGTTTATCTGTTCGCTGAAAAGACGGATGACGGCGGCTTGCTCTTTCACTTTGACATTCCCAAGCAATCCCCCACCGTGCGCGGACTTGCCGCGATCCTCGCCAACGGATTAAATGGATGCACGCCTGAAGAGATCATTGCCGTCCCCGCAGATTTCTACGCGCCGATGAAACTGGAAGACGCCATCTCTGGTCAACGGTTGAACGGGTTTCGCGGCGTGCTGGCGCACATGAAACAGGCGGCTGTGAATATGTTAAACAAATAGGACGGGATTTTCTCCCGTCCTATTCATTATTTTTCGTCCATCCAGCCTTGCTCTTCCACTGACATGAAAATATCCGTCGCAGAGATCATCCCGATCAAGGCGCCGCTGTCATCCGTGATCGGCAGGTGATGGAACTTATGCTCCTGCATGACCTTGGAACATTCCATCAAAGTCCAATCAGCGCGACCGGTGATAATGGGACCGGACATGATCTCGCGCACAGCGGTCTCGGCGGGGTTGCGTCCTGCGGCGACGATCTTGTCGCGAATATCGGTGGTGGTGACAATTCCGTACGAGTTGTCCTTTATACTGATCTTTACCACTACGCTGTGGATCTTGCGGCGGCGCATGAGCGTGGCGGCGTACGAGACGCTCGAATCGGGATCAACGACAACAACAGGGCTGGACATCCAATCACGGACAAGGTGTGGCATGGAACTCTCCTCTTCTCTTGGGCTATTTCACCAATAATTTTACAACATCCAATGCGAACAGCGAGCCGTCCGCTGCGTTTTGATCGTGAATTTCAAGGTAGATCACCGTCCCGGCAGGGATACCCGCCAGCGTGAAGGTTTCGTCAAATGTACCCGGCGCGCCGAAATCGGGAGCCATGACCATGATGGGTCCCGCCGCGAATTGATTGCCATCCTCATCATAGACAAAATAAGATAGATTGTTCTCGAACGGCGCAATGCTGACCGTGCCCGTCACCTGTACACTACCGCTGACTTCCGTTCCATCGGCGGGCAATGTGATGTCAATGCTTCGCCTGTCACCGCCGGGGGTATCGGTTGTGTAATTCATCAGCCGCAGCTTGTTTTTCACCAACGCATAACGGCGTGTGGATGGGAGTGTCGGGCAGCAGCCGCCGTCTTCAAAGCCGTGCACGACCGCATCAATGAACACTTCGCCGTTCTCGATGGAAATACTATTGATCATTGGGCGGTCATCGATCAGGACCGAGTCCAAAAAGACGGGCTCGCCCGCCACATTGGCGTAGATCGCCAACACGCCGAATTGTCCCGTGCCGCCGTAATTTTCCAAAAAGATCACAGCGGCATCGCCTGCGCCGTCACCGGTCAGATCACCAAATGCATGGAACTGCGTCACTTGAACGTACGCAAAATCCATATCCGTGGCGTCCGTTCCCTGCTGAAAATTTCCATCCGTCAATTGAACAACAAGTCCATCTTCCCGTATAAGCACGGGATATTGCACATTGTTGATCTGCTCAAGCGTAAGCGCTGACGGAGACGTTACCGGCGCATCTGTCGGCGCAGGGACAGTTGCTTCAACAGATTCAGCCGTCGGCAAGGGCGAAGCGACCGGTAATCCGCAAGCAAGCGCGGCAAGGGTCAAGATCAAGAAGAATCTCAGGGGATAAGTTGGGACCAAGTCTGACCTCCATCCGTTGTTTTATAAAAAGCGCGGCGCCCCGATGCGCTGGTTGTGATCACCCATCCCGTGAGTGAATTAGCGAAGTTCATATCGGTGACGGTATCCCCGAAGCGGACATCGGGGGTGATCACTTCGAACGTTTGCCCCGCGTCTCTCGTAACGAGAAACTGGTTGCTGGAATAAAAAACCATCTCCTGCGCTGACGGGATCTCAATAAAGCTCATGCGCGGAAGGATATCGGGCATCAGGTTCCACGTATCTCCGCCATTGTCCGTGGAGTAGAGGATGGTCCGCAACGCAGCGGCTGCCATACGGATGACGAGAAAACCCTGTGTGGGTGAAACGAAATGGATTTTTTCGATGGCAAGTTCGCTCGCCTGCGCTTCTGCCGGGAGGATGATGCCCGGCTGGGACCATGTCGCGCCGCCATCTTCCGTGCGGAATAAATACGCCGAACCGGAGGAATAGATCACGCCGCCGATCCAAGCATTTTGCATATCAAGCGGAACGAGCATGACCTTCAATCCGCTCAATGGCAGGGAGTCGCCCGCCCCATCAAGGTTGGGATCGTTGGTATAGGCACGGGTCCACGTCCTGCCGCCATTATTAGTTTGAAAGACCGAAACCGCCATCGAACCTGCGCCTACACCGAGATCAGCCAGAATCCAGCCGTTGTCCGCATCGACAAATTCCAAGTCACCCGCGCTGAAGGGCGTTTCGAATGATTCCCATGTCATGCCGCCATCCGCGGTGCGATGCAACGTGCCGCCATAGGGATAGTTGTTCGGGTCAACGACTTGTATCCAGGCATGGTCGACATCGAGAAATTCCGTAAAGACGGAATAGCCCGCCTCGGCGAGATCGGGCGGCGTGACGTTGTACCAAGTCACGCCGCCGTCGTTGGTGCGGATGACGTGCGCCTCGGTCAATGCCCAACCATAGACTTCATCCATCATCTCGATGTTGACGATATCCGGCGCTTCGATCAATGGTGCATCGATCTCATTCGGCAGGGGCGTACCCTGCGGCTCTGCAACAGACTGCGGGGCAGGTTGTGCTTCAGCGAGAGTTGGCGTGGCAGCAGGTTCCACTGGAATCGGCGCTTCAGTCTGCTCCATCTGGGGCACCGGCGCGGCGCAGGCGGATATCATAACCACCAGCAAAAAAGAAAAGAGAATTCTCTTCATTATTTCTCCTTGTAACTCCCGGATTTATCCGAGATATTCGATCACTGTCGCTTCACCCTGCCCAACCCCCACGCATAAGGTCGCGACGCCGTATTTGACATTTCCGCGAGTTTTCATTTCGTGAACAAGCGTGGTCACCAGACGCGCGCCCGAACAGCCAAGCGGATGTCCGATGGCGATGGCTCCGCCGTTGACGTTGACGATCTCGGGGTCGAGTTCGAGATCTTCCATCACGGATAACGCCTGCACGGCAAAGGCTTCGTTGATCTCGATCAAACCGACATCTTTCGTTTTCAATCCGGCACGCTGCAAGGCTTTACGCGTGGCAGGGATGGGACCATATCCCATGACCTTTGGGGGCACCCCCGCCGAGGCGGAGGTCACGATGCGCGCCAGCGGTTTAAGATTTAAAGACCTAGCTTTTTCTTCACTCATCATCAGGAGCGCAGCGGCTCCGTCATTTAATCCAGACGAATTTCCGGCGGTGACAGTTCCCCCATCTTTTTTGAAAGCCGGTTTGAGTTTGGCAAGGCTTTCCATCGAAGTATCGCGGCGCGGACGTTCGTCCGTATCCACCAGTTTCGGGTCACCTTTTTTCTGGGGAACAGGGACAGGCACGATCTCCTGCGCGAAGCGTCCCGAGTCAATGGCGTCAATGGCGCGTTGATGACTGCGCACGGCAAATTCATCCTGCTTTTCGCGCGTGATGTGCGGACGCTCCGCGGCGATGTTTTCAGCGGTCTCGCCCATTGAATCCGTGCCGTGCATTTCCTTCATTTTTGGATTTGGATACCGCCAGCCGAGCGCCGTATCATACGCGGTGAGATTGCCGAAGGAAAACCCCGCTTCCGCCTTCGGGAGGGAATAGGGTGCGCGACTCATGGATTCGACTCCGCCCGCGATGTACACATCCCCCTCTCCGGCTTTGATCGCGCGCGCCGCCATATTGACCGCATTCAAGCCGGATGCACACAAGCGATTGACGGTCACGCCGCCCACTTCCACAGGCAGGCCAGCCAGCAACACCGCCATCCGCGCCACATTGCGGTTGTCTTCGCCCGCTTGATTGGCACAGCCCATGAAGACTTCTTCAACCAGCGCCGGGTCAATTGGATTTCGTGCGAGTATGGTTTTGATGACATGCGCCGCCATGTCGTCGGGGCGCACGGATGAGAGAATGCCGCCCAACGCCCCAATCGGCGTGCGGATGGCATCGATGATGACAACTTCGGTCATGGAATCCTCCAGAGCAATATATGCGATTCTACCATCTATAAACCGGATAAAAATGAATGACCTTTGTACACCTTCGTATGTGACGCATGGCACTACTCGCCCATGATGGATGGCGACATAATCAGGGTGGCGGAAAATTTCGCCTAATAATGTCAAACTTCTCGAATAATTAAAAAAGGAGAACCAATGGCAGCCAGAGGCCGGATCGAAGTCAGCGATACCTATTGCAAAGGATGTGAACTTTGCCTGAGTGCCTGTCCACAAGGGGTGATGGAACTGGACATGTCACGACTTACCCCGAAGGGATACCACCCCGCGCACACGTTCAAAGACGGATGCACGGGGTGTGCCATCTGTGCCGTGGTCTGCCCGGATGCGGCAATTACGGTCTACCGTGAAGTGACCAAAGCCGCTCCGGTTGTGGCGTAAATTGTGGAGAAACACATGCCAAAAGAATTATGGAAAGGCAACGAAGCCATAGCCGAAGCATCCGTCCGCGCGGGGCTGGAGGCGTATTTCGGTTATCCCATCACCCCACAGACGGAAATATTGGAATATCTCTCGCGTCGCATGCCCGAACTTGGGCGTGCTTTTGTGCAGGCTGAGTCCGAACTGGGCGCGATCAACATGGTCTACGGCGCGGCTTGCACCGGCGTGCGCGTGATGTCCACCTCTTCGTCACCGGGCGTGAGCCTGATGATGGAAGGATTGTCCTATATCGCCGGCACGGAAGTCCCCGCCGTTTTGGTGAACGTCATGCGCGGCGGACCGGGTCTCGGCAACATCGCGCCTGCGCAGAGCGACTATAACCAGGCGGTTCGCGGCGGCGGACATGGCGATTATCCGCGCATTGTGCTGGCTCCCGCATCCGTTCAGGAAGCGATCGACCTGACCGCGCTCTCGTTCGACCTCGCCGAAAAATACCGCATGATCACCATGATCATCCTTGATGGTTCCACAGGTCAAATGATGGAACCCGCTGAAATGCCAACGATGATGGAGATCAAACGCAAGGATTTCGAGTGGGCGACCACCGGCGCAATGAACCGCGAACGCCGCGTCCTCTCCTCCATTTATCTCAACCCGCTCGACGAAGAAAAAACCAACCTGCGCCTGCTCAAACGCTGGCAGGATGTGCAAGCCAATGAAGTCCGCTACAAGGAATATTTCCTCGATGATGCCAAATATGTCGTCGTCGGTTTCGGCACGGCTGGGCGCGTTGCGCTCTCGGCTGTCCGCGAGGCGCGCGCGCAGGGCATCAAGGTCGGGCTGTTAAGACCGATCACCGTCAGCCCGTTCCCGTATGAAGCGCTGGACCAGCTCACAGGTCAGGCGGAGGCGTTCCTCGTCACTGAAATGAACATGGGACAGATGCTGGACGACGTCCTGCTCACCGTGCGCGGACGAGTTCCCGTCGAATTCTATGGACGTCCCGGCGGTGTGGTTCCGTTCCACAATGAAATTCTTGACGAGATCAAACGCATCGCATCTGGACCTTTAACTGTTCAGTCCAACCCAAGAGATTCCTGGCTGACAAGGATGGCTGCATAATGACAACTCCCAACAATCTTGTTTACGACCGACCGGAAGCCTTCACCGAAATGCCCACGCATTATTGCCCGGGCTGTACGCACGGTGTGGCGCACCGGCTGGTGGCGGAAGTGCTCGAAGAAATGGGCATGATCGACAAGACCATCGGCGTTGCGCCGGTGGGATGCGCCGTGTTCGCATACAACTATTTCGATACGGACTTTGTCGAAGCCCCACACGGACGTGCGCCTGCGATGGCGACCGGCATCAAGCGCGTACTGCCCGACCGCGTGGTCTTCACCTATCAGGGCGACGGCGATCTGGCTTCCATCGGCATGGGTGAAATTGTCCATGCGGCGGCGCGCGGCGAGAATCTGACGGTCATCTTCATCAACAATGCCAACTTCGGCATGACCGGCGGACAGATGGCTCCCACCACCCTGCCCGGCATGAAGACATCGTCCTCGCAAAACGGGCGCGATGTGGAGACTCAGGGTTATCCGATCAAGGTTTCGGAAATGATCTCCACATTGGACGGCGTCGGCTATTGCGTGCGCCGCTCCCTGCACGACCCGAAAAATATCCGGCTGGCAAAGAAAGCCATCCGCACCGCCTTTGAAACGCAGGTCCGTGGACTGGGCTTCTCGATGGTCGAACTGCTCTCCACCTGCCCCACCAACTGGGGCATGACGCCCGTCAATTCGTTGAAATTCGTGGAAGAGCATATGATCCCCGCCTATCCGCTGGGTGATTACAAGATCAGTGATGCGATCAAGCAGATAAAAGTGTAATTACCGCAAAGCGCGCCAAGGACGCGAAGAAGAAAAAGGTTTTCTTGGCGAACTTAGCGCCCCTCGTGGTAAACAAGGAGATTTTATGCAAAAAGAAATCATCATCGCAGGCTTTGGCGGACAAGGCGTCCTTTTCGGCGGTCAGGTGGTGGCATACGCCGCCATGGACAACGGCTTGGAAGTGACCTGGATCCCTTCGTACGGTCCCGAAATGCGCGGAGGCACGGCGAACTGTACAGTCGTCATTGCCGATTCTGAGATCGGTTCGCCGCTGGTAAAGAATCCGCCGCTGGCAATCGCGCTGAACCTGCCATCCTTTGACAGATACGAAGAAATGCTCGCACCCGGCGGGACGCTCATCGTCAACCAGTCCATGGTGGACCGCACCGCAAAACGCGAAGACATCCACGTCATCATGGTTCCATGCAATGAGATCGCCGAAGAGATAGGTGACAAGAAACTGCTCAACATGGTGGCGATCGGCGCGCTGCTCACCGCCCTGCCCGAACTGAAACTTGAAGATGTGGAAAAGGCGCTCGAAGGTCACCTGCCGGCGCGTCACAAACATCTGCTCCCCAAGAATTACGAAGCGCTCAAACGCGGATACGAACACGCGCAGAAGGAATGGGACAAGGTCCCGGCGTAACCTGTAGAATAAAAGTTGAGCCCGCTTTCGGCTAAGACGGAGGCGGGCTTTTTGTTAGAATGGGGGTATGAAGTATGAAACCATCCCCAACCTAACACTGCCAAAGATCGGCTTCGGGACTTGGAACATCGGCGGAGGCTCATCCGCAGATTCCAGCAAGGATGCCGCTTCACTGACTGCGCTTCGCACCGCACTGGAAGTTGGTTACACCCACTTCGATACCGCGGAGGTCTATGCGGACGGTCACAGCGAGGAATTGCTTGGGAGTGCAATCCGCGAATCGGGAGTCCGACGCGAGGCGCTTTTCATCACCTCGAAAGTGGACCCCGGGCATCTCAACTACGAAGACGTGCTCAGATCCTGTGAAGACAGCCTGCGCAGATTGGACACCGAATATCTGGATCTGTATCTCATTCACTGGCCCCCACGCTCGATCTCAAAACTCGATGATGCTTTTCGCGCATTGAACAAGCTGATCCGTGATGGGAAAGTGAAGCATCTCGGTGTAAGCAATTTCAATCTCAAATTCCTACAGCGCTCACAGGAACTATCCGAGACGCCGATCATCACCAACCAAGTCCCCTACCGCCTGCCCGACAAATCCTACGTGGAAAACGGCGTGCTGGCATATTGCCAGCAAAACGACATCCTGGTCACAGCCTATTCGCCGGTGAAATTTCGCAGTATGCGCGTGAACAAGGTGTTGAATGAAATTGCACAGGCTCATTCCGCCACGCCGTTCCAGATCGCGCTGGCGTGGTTGGTGATGCAGCCGCGTGTCATCACCATTCCCATGTCGATAAACCCGCAGCATATCAAAGAGAATTTCGATGCCGCAGACATTGAATTGAGCGCACAGGAAATGTCCCAACTCTCCAACGCCTGGCAGTGATCCGCCCCCAGAGAAGAAATGACCTTTCACGCCCTTCCCGAGATCGAGATCATCGAAGAGACCGAAACGGAGCTCGAGCCGTTCTATCGCGTCATCATCCACAACGACGATGTGACGCCGATGGATTTCGTGGTGCATGTGCTTAAGACCATTTTCTTCCTCGCCAATGACCGCGCGGCGGATGTCATGCTCACCGCACATATCAAGGGCTCGGCATATGTGCAGACACTCTCAAAACCGGAAGCGGAAAAGAGGATCAGCCGCGCGCATTTCGAAGCGCACAACGCAGGTTATCCATTACGATTTTCCATGGAACCCGAATAATGCCGTCCCAAACCGACTCGCTCACCCGCATCAATCTCGACGACCTCGTTTCATCGTTCGGATGGGAAGGCTATCCACTGCTCGCATCTATACTGCGCCGCCTTTTTGCGCGACCTGCGCGAAAATTCGCAAACCAGATGGTCGAATTCGATACGCTCGTCGGCGGGATCGGTCTTGCGGAAGCATCACGCAGAACCCTGCAAAAGAATTACGTGCGCGATGTACGCGTGCATGGGCGTGAAAATGTTCCGGCGGATGGTCCCATACTTTTTCTTTCGAATCATCCAGGCATGTCGGATACCCTCTGCCTTTTCTCCGCCATCAACCGTGCCGACCTGCGCATCATCGCCATCCACCGTCCGTTCCTTGAAGCATTAAGAAACACGACCAACCAGCTTTTTTTCATCGACGAAGAACCTGTAAAACGCATGAACGCCGTGCGGCAGGTCGCGGCGCATTTGAAGAACGGCGGCGCGGCGTTGACCTTCCCTGCCGGGGAGATCGAACCCGACCCCGAAGTCTACGACGGCGCATTGGAATCGCTCGACAAGTGGACCGACTCCGCCGCCGTTTTTCTGCGCTTCGTACGGGATGCGAAAATTGTCCCTGTTTTGGTGGGCGGAGTCATGTGGGACTGGGCTGCCCGCCATCCGCTGACACGGTTCAAGCGTGTGCGCGCAGAACGCGAGAAACTCGCCGCGGCGCTCCAGTTGCTGATCGTGGTGACGCGAAATGCCAGACCGAACACGGTGCATGTCCGTTTTGCAAAGCCGATCACACTCGAAGAAGTCGGCTCGACAGATGCGGGAGAGATTCACAAGGTTGTGATCGAACGAATGCGCGGATTGATATTGAACAAGCCAAACGATGAAGGGATTTCGGCGTTGTGAGCGCATCGTCATCATCCACGCCATCTCCGCGCACAGAAGGGAGTATAAAAAGAAACTTCCTTCGCGCTTTATGGTTTCTAATCCTTGTCGCATTGCTTTATTTTTCCCTGCGCAATGTGCCGCTCACCGAGATTTGGGAAGCGCTTAAAGGATTGCGTCTGTGGCAGATCGGGCTCATCCTGCTCATCAATGCTCTTGTCATCTGCTTGATGACAGCGCGCTGGTGGCTCATCTTGCGCGCGGAAAATCCATCCCTGCCGTTTCTGCCGCTAGTTGGATATCGCCTTGCCGTGTTCGGACTGAGTTACTTCACACCCGGTCCGCAGGTGGGCGGGGAACCTTTGCAAGTGTTATATCTCCAGCGCAATCACGGGCTGACGTTCGCGCGCGCAACTTCTGCTGTCATTATGGACAAACTGCTGGAGTTTCTCGTCAATTTTATCTTGATCGGAATCGGCGCGTGGGCGATCGTCAGGGTGGGATTGATTCCAGAAAGCGGGCTCAGGCTCAACCTGAGTCTGATTGGGCTGGCGGTTTTGCTGATTGGTCCCGTCGTGCATATCATCCTGCTTTACAACGGCATCACGCCCATTTCCAGAATCCTGCTCCGCCAGCCGTTCATCAAGCCCGATAAAAAAAGCGTGCGGCTGGTCATCGTCGCCGAACGGATGGCATCCGTGTTTTGCCAAAAGCATGTGCGCGTGATGTTCCTTGCGATTGGCGCGTCACTGGTGGCGGTACTGGGAATCGCCGCGGAGTATTATTTGATGGTGAATTTTCTGGGGATGCAGATCAGTGCGATTCAAGTCTTTGCCGCATTGACCGCGATGCAGGTGGCGTTTTTGATGCCCCTGCCCGGCGGACTCGGCGCGCTGGAAGCCAGCCAGGTGTTTGCGCTGGGCGCGTTCGGGCAGACTGCATCCGCAGCGATCAGTTTGACATTATTGATGCGGGCGCGCGATATTTTGAACGGGGGCATTGGTCTGTTGCTGGCGGGGCGCGGATTCAAATCCCAGATAAACACGGATGAACACAGATGAGTATGGAGTATTCTTTCCCCCGGTACCTGCTCTCCAAACAAAGCGTGGACGACCGGGCGCTTAATAAAGATGTACTAAACGCATTGAAAACACACCTGCCGCAGAAACCGCTTCGCATCATCGAAGTCGGCGGGGGGATTGGGACGATGATCAAGCGGTTGACGAATTGGGATGTCGTCTGCACAGCGGAGTATGTGCTGGTGGACGAGATGTCCGAGAACATCGAATATGCGCAGACGTGGATTCCGCAATGGGCAGAAGAGACAGGTTTGAGCGTGGAGCGAAGCGCGGAGAATCAAATGCGGGTTTTCGATTCAACTCGCGACATCCGTATCCAATTGGAGCGGGCAGACGTCTTCGATTTCATCCAAAACAACAAAACGCCTGCTGATTTGTTGATCGCGCACGCATTTTTGGACTTATTGCCGATGCCCGAAAGTTTGACGAAACTGCTTACGCTGACGAACGGACTGGCTTGGCTGACGTTGAACTTCGACGGCGTGACGACGCTGGAGCCGGTGATCCATGCCGCGTTGGATGAACACATCGAACGGCTGTATCACAAGACGATGGACGAACGCCACACGGGCGGAAGCAGTAAAAGCGGGCGATATTTGTTTTCGCATTTGCATCATGCCGGCGCGGACATCCTTGCGGCGGGCGCGTCGGATTGGGTGGTGTATGGCGTGGATGGAAAATATCGGCAGGATGAAGCATATTTTTTACATTTCATCCTGCATTTTTTTGAAGAGTCGTTGAAGGGCAACCCGGAGTTGGATGAAGCAGTTTTCGCCGATTGGCTGAAAAAACGGCATGAACAAAGTGAGCGCGGCGAGTTGGTGTATGTGGCGCACCAAATGGATTTTCTTGTAAAGAAGTAGGGCGGGTTTGCAACCCGCCAAATTTTAGATTATACGGAAATCGTCAGGCTACAAGCCTGACCTACGGATCAATCCGCCGGGGCGGAGGCGGGTGCGCCAGCCAGCATGGGTTCGTCGCCGTTGTATTTTGTCAGGTGGGGCCACTTCCACGCAATGGCAAGCGTACCGATGATGCAACCAATCCCTCCGCTGATAATGGCATACGGCGCGCCGAACAACTGCGCGACCAAGCCCGCGCGGATCTCGCCAAGTTGTGGTCCGCCCTGGAAGAACAACTGGTTCACGCTGGTCATCCGTCCGCGGATGTGATCGGGGGTTTGCAACTGCCGAATCGTGTTGCGGATGATCGTGCTGACCCCATCCGCCGCGCCTGTAACAGCAATCGCCAGCCAGGCAATGATGAATGAGCGCGTCGCACCGAAGATGATCGTCGCCAAGCCAAAGACGATCACCGAGCCAAGAAAGATCTGTCCCTGCCTGCGGATCTCCTTGACCTGCGAAATGACAAGCGCGATCAACACTGCTCCGACAGCGGGCGCAGCAGAGAGATAGCCATATTCCACCACGCTGACGTTCAGCACCTCCCTTGCAATGATGGGCATGAGCGTGTGCGCCGACGCAAAGAACGTGGCGACAAAATCCAAGAGCATGGTCGAAAAGATGATCGGCTTGCTGAAGATGAACCGGAATCCCTCACGGATGGCTGCGACGCTCACTCCCGCCGCTTTCTCCGCGAAGGCTTGCGGCACGTGCCCGATCAGGATCAACGCTGCGATCACTGCAACGAACGATATGCTGTTGATATAGTACACCGCTTCCTGCCCGAAAGCGGCGATCACGATACCGCTCAGCGCGGGTCCCAGCACCGAGCCGACCTGTGCCGCTGTGAACGTCATGCTGAACGCATTGGGCAGATCCCTTTTCGGCAGCAGGTTGGGAACCAACGCCTGACGCGACGGCGCATCGAAGGCGACGGTCACTGCCTGTAACGCAGTGATGACGTAAATGTGCCAGATGGTGATACTGCCAAATTGGGTCAGCAAGCCCAGGGTCAGCGCAAGAAGCGCGGCGGCGGATTGCGTCACGAACAACACTTTGCGCCTGTCCACCGAATCCGCGAGCGCGCCGCCGATTAGCGAAAAAATGACGATGGGCAAAATCCGCGCAACGCCAATGCCGCCAAGCGCGATCGGGTTCGGGTTCAACTGGTTGATGTGCCAAAAGATCGCCCAGAGCTGCATCTGCGCGCCCGTGACGGAGATCAGTTGCCCGAGCCAGAGATAGAAGAATTTTCTGTGTTTCAGGGATGGAGGGATGTGCATATATGAATGCCAGGTGTCAGGTGTCAGGTGTCAGGTCAGGCGCGACACTTCGCACCTGACACTTTTTTTACGTTCCCCAATCGCGGAGATAGAGAAAGTCATATCCGACCGTGCGGTTGCTGACTTTAGCGATGGGCGGCAACATGCGCTTGAATTGATTGCGGCGGATGCGTGCGGTGACAGTGTTGACGAAGGCATCATCAAAACCCGCATCCACCGCCTCCTGCGGACTGTAACGCTGGTCAACGAGCAAATAAAGGAGTTTGTCCACTTCTTCGTAGGTGAAGCCAAGTTCCTTTTCATCGGTCTGGTCTTCCCACAGATCCGCAGACGGCGGTTTGTCAATGATCGGCGCGGGGATGTTCATGGCGCGCGAAAGTTGGCGCACTTGAGTCTTGTACAGATCGCCAATGGGATTGATGGCGCAAGCCGCGTCACCATAAATGGTGCTATAGCCAAGCAGGATCTCGGTCTTGTTGCTCGTGCCGACGGGCAATGCTCTGAAGACTTCCGACTGGTCATATAACACGATCATCCGCTCGCGCGCCATGATGTTGCCCTTGCGAACCTTCGACATCTCAGGGTCAAGTTTGAAAAGCGGCTCGACCATATCCGTGATCTCGATGGTTTTGCTTTGAATGCCGAGTTGGTCAATGAGCAATTGGGCATGTTCCAAAGAGTCAGGAGATGATGCGCGGTAGGGCAATCGCAATGCCACTACATTTTCCGCGCCCAAGGCTTCCACTGCAAGCACGCACGAAAGCGCGGAATCCAAACCGCCGGAGAGGTTGATAATGGCACGGGACATTCCCACCCGCGTAATTTCGGATTTGATGAATCCAGCGAGAATGTCACGGGCAAGATCGGTGTTAAGCGTGAGGTTGATATCAGCCACGGGACAAAATCCTATCCAATTCCTTTTGGACAAGCGCAGTCCGCTCATCGCGCAGTAAAGGCAGACGCGCACGGGTACGACGGAGTTGATTCAAGTCCAATTCGGCGTAGGTGATGGCTTCTTCGTTGTAGGGACCATGTGCCAGTTCCTCCCCATTCGGGTCGAAGACCGTCGCTCCGCCCCAGAAGTGAAGCCCATCCTCATAACCGACACGGTTGGCGTGCGCTACAAAGGATGTGAACATACTGGCGTATGCCTTGTTCACTCGTTCCACCCAGCGCGCGGATTCGAGCTTCTCGTGATCGTTCAGTCCGCGCCCGGGCGAGGCGGAGGAAAAGAGCAAAATATCCGCGCCATCAAGCCAGAGCAGGTATGGAGGCGATGCGTGCCAGAAGTCTTCGCAGATCAACATGCCGATGCGTCCGAAGCGCGTGTCAAATGCGCGGACGGAGTCGCCCCAGGCGAAGAAGCGACCTTCGTCAAATAATCCATAGGTCGGCAGATAGACCTTGTGATGGACGTGCAGGACTTTCCCGCCCGAAAGATAGGCGGATGCGATGTAAAAGCGGTGACGGGAGTCTTCGTCCACGAAACCAACCATCAGGTCAAGGTCACGCGAGGCGGCGAGGAGCGGCTTGAAGATCGGGTCATCCTCCGTCGGCTTACGGGCGACCGAGGCGACCAAGTCCTGAAGGACGTATCCGGTTAAAGAGAGTTCGGGGAAAATCAGCAGATCCGCTTTTTGGGTTTTGGCTTGCTCGATGTAATCCAGGTGTTTGGCAAGGTTGGCTTCGACATCGCCAAGTTTGGTATTGATCTGCGCGAGAGCAAGGTTGAGTTTCATCGATGCGAATCTTACCACTAAAAAAAGACCCTGAAGGTTTTGAAAACCTTCAGGGTCTTACTGCGGAGAGATGGATGGACTCGAAACATCCTCTCAATGAGGGCGCGCGGGGGAAAAGAAAAGAGTCTGACCATCTTGAGTCAGACTCTTAGCGGAGAGGGAGGGATTCGAACCCTCGGTGGACCGAAGCCCACAACGGTTTTCGAGACCGTCCCATTCAACCACTCTGGCACCTCTCCAATGTTTGAAGCGGGCGAAATTATACCCGAAAAAATCCTACAAATTCACACTTTCATGCAGGGCGGGATAATGCACTTGATTCATTTTCTGCTCTTTTAGCAAATCCTTCAGCGTTCGAGCCTGCTTTTCTTCGCCATGCACCAAAAAGATCTGTTTTACGCTGCCCTTCACTCCCACTGCGTATCTGACCAGCAGATCCTGCCCGGCATGTGCAGAAAGTCCGCCGATGGTGGCGATCTCACATTTTCGCTTGTAGGTCTCGCCATAAATACGGACCTCTTCCTCCCGGTCCGCAAGCCTGCGCCCAAGCGTATGAGGCGCCTGCCACGAAACAATACAAATCGTATTCTTCGGATTCTCGATATTGTTCTTGATATGGTGAAGGATGCGCCCCGCTTCCGCCATGCCCGAAGCGGAGATGATCACCATCGGGTCGGTACGTTCGTTTAGCGCTTTCGATTCCTCCACCGACCGGATGTAAGTCAGCATCTTGAAATCCAACGCAGGGTGACGCGCTTCCGCCACAAATTTGGCGGTTTCCTCGTCAAAACATTCCAAATGATTCTTGAAAACATCTGTTGCCTTCACAGCCAGCGGACTGTCCACATATACCGGCACACGCGGAACATCCCCATTCATCATCATCATGTTCAAGTCATAGACCAGCTCTTGAGTGCGTCCCACCGCAAAGGCAGGGACGATCACCTTACCGCCGCGTTCCACCGTCCGCTTGACCACATCCCGGAACTCAAGGAACGCCAGTTCGGGGTGATCATGCTTTTTATCACCATACGTCGATTCCATGATCATGTAGTCTGTTTCGGTGGGAAGGATCGGATCACGCAAAAGAGGCAGGTTAAACCGACCAATATCCCCCGAAAACCAGAAGCGGATCTTCCTTCCTTTTTCCTCGATCTCCAGCGAAACGCTTGCTGAACCGAGGATATGCCCCGCCTCGTGGAAACGCGCAACCACGCCGGGAATCGGCTCGAACGCTTCTTTGTAATGTTTTCCTGCGAACATCCCCGCCACAACTTCAGCATCCTCTTTCGTGTACAAAGGCTCAATTGGAAGTTCACCGCGTTGTGCCCGCTTTTTGTTCACAAATTGCGCATCCGCCTCCTGGATATGCCCCGAATCCGCGATCATTAAGCTCGCCAGATCGGCTGTGGCATGTGTGGCATAGATTGAATGCTCAAACCCCTGTTTTACGAGGTTGGGCAAATTTCCAGCGTGATCAATGTGCGCGTGAGACAGGATCACCGCGTCCACATCGCGCGGGGTATAACGAAAATTCAAATTACGTTCATACGTGTCCGCGCGTCTGCCTTGATACAAACCGCAATCCAGCAGCAATTTTTTACCATTAATTTCCAGCAAATGCTGGCTTCCCGTCACCGTCTGCGCCGCGCCATGAAAGTTAACTCGCATGTTTAACTCCAATCGTACTTAATATCTGCGCACCGAATCTCTCGAATCGCGAAGGCGTATCTTTCATCAATCGTTCCAATTCTTCCAGATCTTTCGGTGGATTTTCAGACAACTTGGTCAGGTACGGCTTCGGCAGGATGATGTCTGACTCAACCTGCATTTTCAAACCGACATCTTTCCGCCACGCTTTTAATTTCTCCAGCCGACGGAGAACCGCATCATTCTTCCGTTCAATCTGTTTCCGCTCCACAAGCGGAGCCTCCATCCCGCGCCGAACCGCCCCCAGGATCAGATCCCCCCACAAGCGGATCTGTTTCTCGCTCAGCCCCGCTGCAGAAAGATCCACCTTCTTCTCCGGCGGGTTCTTCGACAGCAAAACGAACACATCATCCATCACCACCTTGTAAGGCGGTCGATTCAGTTTTTCCGCTTCCCTATCCCGCCATTTGCACAATTGCGCCAGAATGGTCAACTCGCGCAAGGATAGGTCTTTACGTCCTGCAAACCGCTCCCAGCTATCCCCATTCGTCCTTTGCTTTGCTTCTTCAACCTGGCAGGCGCGTGAAAAATCCTCCAGCGCAAAATCCAAACGTTCCTTTTCATATAATTCCTGCTCGAGCGCATCACGGAGATCGAAGAGATAATGAGTATCCAGCCGGGCATAGTGGATCTGTTCCTTCGTCAAAGGGCGCGCCGCCCAATTCGCCTTCTGGTGGCGTTTATCCATTTTTATGCCGAATTTGTCGCCGAGCAATCTATCCAACCCCACGGCGGGATATCCCAACACGCGCGCGGCTTGCATCGTATCGAACAGGTTAGCAAATGTAAAATCAAAATCACGCCGCAGGCAGATCAGATCATATTCCGCGGCATGGAAGATCTTCTCGATATTTGCATTAGAAAAAATGGGAGCCAGACTGCTGAGATCTTCCAAAGCGAGCGGGTCAACAAGATAATCCGCTTTGGGAGTGGAAAATTGCAACAAACAGACTTGTTCGCGAAATGCATGCAAACTATTGGATTCGGTGTCCACTGCCACGCGGCTCTGCGCGGACAGGTCATCCACCATTTGTTTTAATAATTTCGTCGTATGTACCCAAACGGGCGGCGGCA
This sequence comes from Anaerolineales bacterium, assembly GCA_023382595.1. Taxonomy (GTDB): domain Bacteria; phylum Chloroflexota; class Anaerolineae; order Anaerolineales; family Villigracilaceae; genus Villigracilis. The sequence goes on from JAHDWB010000003.1 coordinate 137,400, forward strand.
AAACGTCAGACATATTGACCGATTATAAACCCCTATTGTGTTGAAATTTCATAGATCCTTCTCCATCACTAGCGCGTCCTCCCCGTCATTGTAATACGCCTTCCAGACATCGATAGGCAGGTAACCCGCCTGTTCATACATGGAGATCGCACCGCTATTGGATGCGCGCACGGTGAGACGCGCCCGGGGCACGCCAAGCTGACGTTCGCATTGCTCCAGCAGCGCCCGTCCAATGCCGCGCCGCTGAAAGCGTGGATCCACTGCAATGGTGGCGATCCAGCCCCACCCGTCGCGAGGACGCGGGTCGCCGGCGACGAATCCCACCATTTTTTTGCCCTCCATGGCTTTGAGTCGAATCACATCGGGGAAGGTCAGGACGGCGATCAGGTCGAAAAGGGGCCAGGCGTCCTGCGCAAAAGATTCTCTTTCCAGTATGCGGAGCGAGTTGAGGTCAAGAATGGATGCTTTTACGATGTCCATAAAATAAGGTCTCTCTGGCGAGAGACCTTATTTTATACCAAATTGGTTTTTACTTCTTGCCGTCTTTGCCGAGGAAGTTATCCAACATGCTGGTGAATTCCATCGGGAAGATGTACTTGGTGGAAGGGCTCATGCCCATGGACTTGAGCGTTTCAAAATATTGAAGCGTCATAGTCTTCTGGTCGATGCCCTTGGCGGTTTCGAAGATGGATGCGAGCGCTTGCGCGAAACCTTCTGCGCGCAGTAATTGCGCCTGACGTTCACCTTCTGCCGCGAGAATGGCGCCCTGCTTTTGACCTTCGGCGCGGAGAATGGCGGCTTGCTTTTCACCTTCAGCGACGTTGACCGCCGCTTCACGCGTACCGGTGGATTCGGTCACCACGGCGCGGCGGACGCGTTCCGCAGTCATCTGGCGGTTCATCGCATCCTGCACGTCGCGCGGCGGGATGATCTCACGGATCTCGACGTTGGTCACTTTCACGCCCCAGCGCTCGGTGACTTCATCGAGGCGGGTGCGGAGCATGGTGTTGATGTGTTCACGCTGGGAGAGCACATCATCCAGCGGGATACCACCGATCACGGCGCGCAAGGTCGTCGCGGCGATACCGGCGGCGGCGGCTTCAAAGTTGCCCACCTGCAAAACGGACTGGGTCGGGTCGATCAGTTTGAAGTACCACAGGAAGTCGATCGAGATCGGGGCGTTATCCTTGGTGATGGAGGTCTGCTGTGGAATTTCACGCACCTGCTCGCGCAAGTCCACTTTGACGCCGCGGTCAATGACTGGGATCAGGAAGATGATGCCAGGTCCGCGCGCGCCGACACAACGACCGAGACGGAACACGACCAAACGCTGGTATTCGGGCACGATGCGAATGGCATTGGCTATGAACACAAACCCAATGACAACGATGGCGCCGATCAAACAACTAAGAAAGCCAAAGGTCTCCATTTATTTTCTCCTATTAATATTGTTATGAATTGACTTTTTCCACTACGAGGACAAATCCCTCGCGACGAACCACACGGACCGCGCTGCCGGAAGGAATGGACTTATCGCTTTTGGCTGACCACAACTCCCCGCCGACATACACGCTTCCTTCGCTATGAACCCTTGTGCGGGCTTCACCGATCATTCCAACCAGCACATCCATATCATGGGACGGGCGCGCTGCAACCGCCTGCACCGATTTCCCCACAGCAATCCATAGAAAAGCCGCAAAGGAACCTGATGCAACAAAAGCCAACAGCGGGTTGACCGCCGGACGCCAGCCATCCACCGAAAACAGGAAGATGGAACCAAGCACCAACAGCAGGATCGAACCGCCCAGGTACAGTCCGCGGTTCGGTTTGCGAATGGCATAGATGAACGGTACAACGCTCAGGACAAGGATTAGAAGCGCCCACCAGTTGAAGGATAAGTAGTAGATTGCATATCCCGCCAGCGCAAGCGCAAAGAACGCCCCGATCTCAAAAAAGCCCGTCCCCGGCGTGACCAGCGACATCATGGCAAGCAGGATCCCCCCCAAAAGGATCAGGTACGCAACGTTTGGATTAAGCAGAATGTCCATGGGTCCTCCACTTCATTATACAACAAGAAATAAACCGATTTACCTGATATACGTCCGCCGCGCGCGAAAGTTGCCGCAGGAAACAAACCCACTGGTTGTATAATAACGGACACAAAACAACAATCGGAGTGCCAGTGAAGTTTCAAAAAATCTGCGTCATCGGGCTGGGCTATATCGGCTTGCCGACAGCCTCCACATTTTCCATGCAGGGCGTCAGCGTGCTCGGCGTGGACAACAACCCCCGCATCATCGAAACCCTCAACAAGGGCGAGATCCACATCCACGAACCAGGTTTGAGGGAGGCGGTGGCGGATGCCGTCCAAACGGGCAGGTTCAAAGCCGCCACCCAGCCGGAAGAGGCGGACGCGTTCATCATCGCCGTGCCAACCCCGTTCCAGGAGAACAAGTTCGGCGAGTACAACGGCATTCAATACAAACTGGCGGACATGCGCGCTGTGATCTCCGCCGCCGAATCCATTTTGCCGGTTTTGCGGAAGGGGAATCTCGTCGTCCTTGAATCGACGTCTCCGCCTCGCACCACTATTGATCTGGTTGCCCCCATCCTGGAGCGTACCGGGCTGAAAGCTGGTTCGGACTTCTTCCTGTGCTATTCGCCGGAGCGCGTCCTGCCCGGACAGATCCTGCGCGAACTGATCGAGAACGCCCGCGTCATCGGCGGCGTGACGCCCGAATCCGCGCAAGCGGGCGCGGATTTGTACTCCATCTTCGTCAAAGGACAGATCATCCAAACCGACGCCACCACCGCCGAGATGGTCAAGTTGATGGAAAACACCTACCGTGACGTGAACATCGCCATCGCCAACGAGTTCTCACGTCTCGCCGACAAATTCGGCGTGGACATATGGGAGGCGGTTTCGATCGCCAACCTGCACCCCCGCGTGAAAATTCTCAACCCCGGACCCGGCGTCGGCGGACATTGCATCAGCGTGGACCCGTGGTTCTTCGTGGAAGCTGCGCCCGACCTGACGCCGCTCATCTATCATGCGCGCCAGGTCAATGACGGACAGCCACATTTCGTCGTCGAAAAAGTCCGCAACGCGCTTGGTAGTTTGCAGGGAAAAAAGATCGCGGCGCTCGGTCTCGCCTACAAACCGGATGTGGATGACCTGCGCGAAAGTCCCGCCACTGAAGTGGTACATCTGTTACAGAAGCAAGGCGCGCAAGTCAAGGCATGGGAACCGTTCAAGCCGGACGCCAAAATGGATGGCATCGCCATGTCCCCCACCCTCGAAGATGCAATTATGGATGCAGACGCGCTTTTATTGCTTGTAAAACACACAGTATTCGCGAAACTCGTCCCCGCCGAAATTGCCCGGAAGACCAATGCCCGCATCGCCGTCGATGTCGTCAACGGATTCGATGCATCCCTTTGGCGGGACGCCGGATTCCAAATCACCAAACTGGGCGTGGGAAAATAAGCTATCTATTTTCCATTTCCGCGCAGTGTTGAGCACCACCCGCCACAGCCATCATATTGCATGAAGTCCGCGCCTCGCAGGCAGCCAGCAGGAAGGCAAATGTAATACAAACAAGCACTAAATTCTTTGTAATCCGTTTCATGAAATTGATTCTCCCATATATACAGTAGCGCAAAATCGCTAAAAAGGACCTTGCATCTTTGTTTGTGAGAAAACTAATATGAAAATTCTATCTGTTTTTGGCACCCGCCCCGAAGCTGTAAAAATGGCTCCCATCGTCAAACTGCTGGCAGAAACGGCAGGCGTGGAATCGCGCGTGTGCGTGACGGCTCAGCACCGCCAAATGCTCGACCAGGTGTTGGATCTGTTCGACATTAAACCCGACTACGATCTGGACTTGATGCGGGATAACCAATCCCTGGCAGATTTGAGCGCTTCCATCTTCACCCATCTTGATCCTGTCCTTTCAGAGTTCCAACCCGACTGGGTGCTGGCACAGGGAGATACCACCACCGTCGCCATCACCTCCCTGCTGACGTATTTCCGCCGCATCAAATTCGGGCACGTGGAAGCAGGCTTGCGGACACATGACAAGTGGCAGCCCTTCCCCGAAGAGATCAACCGCCGCGTTGCAGGCGTAGTCGCTGACCTGCACTTCGCACCGACGGAATGGTCGAAGAACAATCTTCTGCGCGAAGGCATTGATGAAGCCATCATCAAGGTGACGGGCAACACGGTCATTGATGCGCTGCAATTCGTGGCAAAACAACCCGAGCCGCAGGATGTCTCTGAACTTATTGGGAGATTACTTCGTCGGGAAAACCACCCCCCTCGCAATGACAGAAAACTCATCCTCGTCACCGCCCACCGCCGCGAGAATTTTGGGGAGCCAATGGAAAATATCTGCCGCGCCCTGCTGGAACTGGCAAGCCGCGGGGATGTGGAGATCGTCTACCCCGTACACCTCAACCCGAACGTGCAGGAACCGGTCAAACGCCTGCTGACGGACAAGGAGCATATCACCCTGCTCCCGCCGCTGGATTATCTGCCGCTCGTCCACTTGATGAAACATGCCACCTTGATCCTGACCGATTCAGGCGGGATCCAGGAGGAAGCGCCAGCCTTTGGCATCCCGACCCTTGTTCTGCGCGATGTGACCGAACGCCCGGAGGGAGTGGCTGCGGGGACGCTAAAACTCGCAGGAACAGAGACCAGCCGGATCGTCGAGGAGGCGAAGCGGCTATTGGATGATGAATCCGCATATGGGGAAATGGCTCGGGCGGCAAATCCATATGGCGACGGGCATGCTGCAGAGAAAATCGTCCGGGCTTTACAAGATAGTTAACTCGCTTGGAAGTGGTACTTTCCCCCATATCACAGTGGGGGAAAGTGCTATTTAATAAGGATCAATTCTTCACACGTCCACACAACTTTAGATGGTTTTCGTAAACCTATCATTAACGTAAAGAGATAGCCAGTTGTAATGTTACCGCAGAAGCTTTCAGTAATTTTCTGAGTATAATGAAAGACGTCTACCATGTTGAAAAGGTCATTTGCGCTCATTATTGTCATGCTTTTCCTGCTCACTGCAGGTTGGATGCCTGCACACGCGCAAACACAGGAATCCCAGTATTTTAACGAGACGGGACATAATGTTACTGGAGAATTCCTCGCATTTTACAGAAAAAACCCAAATGCCACCTTTCTTTATGGGTATCCGATCACGGAAAGTTTTGTCAGCAAGGACGGGAAGCGGGTGCAGTATTTCCAGCGCGCCCGTTTTGAACTCCATACCAACCTGCCCGAGGGTCAGCGCGTCCAACTGACATCGCTTGGACGGGAAACCTACACCACCTCAGGAAAACTAACTCCAAACAATTCGATGGGATGCCGCACCTTCACAGAGACGGGTTTCTCTGTGTGCTTTGCATTCCTTGAGTTCTTCGAAAAATACGGCGGCGCAGCGCAGTTTGGCTTCCCGATCTCCGAGTTCGAATACCACGAGAACAAATTGGTGCAGTATTTCGAAAAAACAAGATTGGAATGGCAACCGTGGAGAGCTGAGGGTCAGCGCGTGGTGGTTTCCGACCTTGGGCGTGTGTACTTCGATAAACTTCGCGAAGACCCTGCCCTGCTCAACCCCGCCAGCCCGATCGGCAATGCCCCTCAAACAATTCAAAAATTACAGGTGCGCGCCTTTGCCTGGAAGGCAGTCACCCTGCCATCCGACAGCCAGTTGTTCTATGTCATCGTGCAAGACCAGAACAACCAGCCCGTCTTCAATGCAACTTGCACAGCGATCGTTTACTGGTCCAACGGCACCAATAACACGACATCCATTTCCACCAACACCAACGGCGTGGGAATCATTTCGTTATCATTCAACAACCAGCCCTACGGCAGTCTGATCTCCACCAATATCACCTGCAACTACAATTCGTTGAACGGTTCTACAACGACATCGTTCAGAATCTGGTACTAAAAACTCCCGACCACGGGAGTTTTTTTATGGCAGTTCTCTCAGATTGAAGACAGGACCATCCCTGCATACCATCTTCCATTCATGACGGACAGTCACCGCGCAGACCCCGCATTCGGCAAGCGCGCCACAAGGCATGGGGGCACGGATGAGAACTTGCGCTTCGCACTTTAACCTTGCTTGATTCCCCTCTCCCAGCATCTCCCGCAACAGATTCAGATTCTCGCGCGCCGTGTCCAGAGCAGCATAATCCGCCCATTGAAGGATCTCCAGCATCGCTTTCAACGGCTGGACTTCGACAATTTCGGGGAGATCATCCACTGCCGCATCGCTGACTAGGACGATCTCCGCGTTTTGCTTGAGCGCGACGGAGATCAATCCACGCAGGCGGGCGGGAGAATCGTCAAAGGCGATCAACGCAATCTTGCGGGCCGATACCGGGATTGCAAATCCGCGCCCGATGGGACCGCGCATGGTCAAGGATGTGCCGGGACGCCAATCCACGGGCAGGGGCGGCGCGGAGCGGAACCCGTGCGAGGTGGATTCGGCTGCGAAAACGGAATCAGCCAACGGCGCGGAGGAGGCGTCGGCATGGGCGAGGAGATACTGCCCGGGCACGGGGGTCAGCTCGGGAGGGCAGGCAATCCGGGCGGAGCCATCCAGAAAGACCTCTTCGACGATACCTTTGGCAATCTTCATTGGAGAAATGTTAACATGCTTCGATGCCTCCTGCAAGACGGTTATAATCTCCGAAATTACACGGAGGAACCATGAATATCTCAAGTTTACTGCAAGGAATTGCCTCCTTTGCATGGGTGGGTTTATTTGGCGTGATCGTTGCCATCTTTGTTCGCGCCAGCCGCAACCAACCCATCAAGGGATTGACCACAGCAGTGGTCGTTTTATTGGTTTTTGCCATTTTGCTGACATCCGTGGGCGCCGGGTTGGTGTTCATCGAGCCGGATGAATTAGGCGTGGTGGTGACAGCCGTCGGCGGGGAAGGGATTCGTCCGCAACCGTTGAACTCCGGTCTGCATTGGGTGATCCCGTTTGTGGAACGCGTGGAACGGTTTTCGATCCTGAACCAGACATACACAATGGCTTCCGCGGCGGACGAAGGGGCATCCATGTCGGAAGATTCGATCCAGGTGCGCACGAAGGACGGTCAGCAGGTATATGTGGATGCTTCGGTAATTTATGCCATTGACCCGATGAAATCGATTGATTTGTACCGCACATGGCGTTTTACCTATCAGGATGGGTTTGTGCGTCCGCAAGCGCGCGGTATCATCCGTGACGCGGCTTCGCAATACGGTGTGGAGGAGATCGTGAGTTCCAAGCGCGCGGAAATGCAGGCGATCATCACCGAACGACTGCGCGAAGTATTCGCCGAAAATAATTTAGTGCTGAGAGATTTCGTGCTGCGTAACATCCGCTTCAGCGAAGAATACGCAGCGGCGGTCGAGCAAAAACAGATCGCCGAACAGCAGGCGGAACAGGCTCGTTTTGTGGTTGAATCAAAGAAACAGGAAGCCGAACAAGCCCGCCAGATCGCGCAAGGTCAGGCGGATGCGGCAGTGATCGCGGCGCAGGGCGCGGCAGAAGCGCGTCTCATTGAGGCGCAAGCTGAAGCGGAAGCCAACCGCCTGCTGGCAGAATCCCTGACCTTCGAATTGATCCAGTATCAATACATTTTAAAACTCGCCCCCGGCGTGCAAACGATCTTCATTCCGAGCGGCAACCAGTTCATTTTGCCGTTACCGAACACGACACTTCCCGAATAATTTTCAGTGACAGCCGATTTCGAAGCGGCTGTCACTATTCCTGAAAATCATGCCCATCCCAAAAACTGGACGCGAAATCCGCCTGACGACTCTTTCCGCCTGCGCGGGTTGAGCGTCCAAATTAGACGCTGACGCGTTGACGCAGGTTCTGCGTCCCATCAAAGACATCTTCGATCCCGCTTCCTACCCGGACCTGCTGGTTGGTCTGACGTCCCCGGATGATGCGGCTGTCTGGCGTTTAAGCGACGAGCAAGCCATCGTCATCACCACGGATTTCTTCACACCCGTAGTGGACACACCCTACGAATACGGTTCCATTGCGGCGGCAAACAGCCTCTCGGATGTGTATGCGATGGGCGGCAAACCCTTCCTTGCGCTGAATATCGCGGCATTACCCGATAACCTGCCTGCTGAAATCTCCAGCGAAATCCTTCGCGGCGGCGCGGAAAAGGCGCGCGAGGCAGGCGTGGTCGTCGCGGGCGGGCATACGGTCAAGGACAAGGAGCCGAAGTACGGACTGGTCGTGATCGGTTTCGTCCATCCGCAGAAAATCATCAGCAAAAGTGGATTGAAAGCGGGCGACATCCTCGTGCTCTCCAAGCCGCTGGGCGGCGGCGTGACCACCACTGCGCTCAAGCAGGAAAAAGCGGACGAGGCGCACGTCGCTGAAGCCATCGAATGGATGCAAAGACTGAACAAATCCGCGGGTGAGCTGGCAGTGGAGTTTGGCGCACGCGGCGGGACGGATATTACCGGCTTCGGCTTTCTCGGTCATGCCATGGAAATGGCGGAGGCTTCCGAGGTTTCCCTGCAAATCGACTTTGCAAAACTGCCCTTCCTGAGCGGCGCGCGCGGATATGCCGAGCGAGGCATCTTCCCGGGCGGCGCGTTTGACAACAAGAAATATTTCGAAGCCGCTGTAACCTTCGCAGAAACGCTGGACGAACCGTCACAGATGCTGTTGTTCGATCCGCAGACCAGCGGAGGATTGCTGTTCGGTCTGGAGCGGGAGAAGCTATCGGCGTTTGAAGAGGCTGCCAGAAAACAGAACCAGCCATTTTGGGTGGTCGGTGAGGCGCGCGAGGGGACGGGCATCGAGGTCCGGTAGAAATGTTCCGCATTGGGATCATCGAACTCGGCATCACGTGCGGCTTGATCGCGCTGGCGATTTTCATCCCCCTTATCATCACCCGCGGGTATGCCAGCCTGAATCGACGGCTGAAAGATATAGAGAGCAAAATTTCAAAAAAACAGTAACTTTCAGGTACAATAAGGATGAGAAATTTGCACTAACCATCATGTCCGAAGTCCCCTTAGAACCAGACCCTAGTCTTTCCCCCGTTTGTTTATTCAATCTGGCACATTTCATCTGCCGCGAATCAGCGCGGTTGTATGTATTTAATCGGACAGTGACATTCTCACATCATCTGAACAAAAGGAAATCATGAGTATTGGCAGTCAGATCATTATCATATTACTATTGATCCTGATCAACGGTATCCTATCCATGTCCGAGGCGGCGTTGGTGGCTTCGCGCAAGGCACGTTTGCAGCAAAAGGCAAATGAGGGGAACAAGTCATCGGCAATGGCACTTTCATTGATCGAAGACCCGAACATCTTCCTCTCCGCCATTCAGATCGGTATCACCCTGATCGGCGTGTTGACCGGCGCAGTCGGCGGAATCACCATCTCCGAACCGCTTGCCTATCTACTCCAGGATGTTCCCTACATTGGAGCATACAGCCCGTCCATTGCGCTGGGGATCGTGGTTATCACGATCACGATCCTGACCATCTGGCTGGGGGAATTGGTTCCCAAGCGTCTCGGGATCAACAGCCCGGAGCAGATCGCGCAGGTGGTGGCGGGACCCATGCTTTTCATCACAAGGCTGTTTTCCCCCCTCATCAAATTGATGAGCAACGCAACGAACTTCGTTCTGCGCCTGATAGGGGTAAATCCATCCACCGAACCGCCGATCACGGAGGAAGAGCTTCAACTGCTAATCGATCAAGGGACGCAGGCGGGCATCTTCGAAGAATCCGAACAGGACATGGTGGAAGGCGTGTTCAGCCTGGGCGACCAGCGTGTGTATTCGTTGATGACGCCGCGCACCGAGATCATCTGGCTGGACATTACCGATACCAAAGAGGAGATCTTCGAAAAGGTCGCGAATTGCCCCTACTCCCGCTTCCCAGTGCGGCAAGATTCGCTGGAAGCGATCATTGGCATCGTAAAATCACGCGACCTGCTCGTTACCTCCCTCTCCGGCAGGGACATCAAACTCAAGGAACTGGTCAAACCTGCCATCTTCATTCCTGAAACCATGCTTGCTTCGCGCGCGCTCGAGATCTTGAAAGAGAAAAATACCGAATTACTACTCGTCATTGACGAGTTCGGCGGCTTGCAAGGATTGTTGACCATCAACGACATCCTCGAAGAGATCGTCGGCGAGATGGAAGGCGAGGAACCACAAGCCACCCAGCGGCAGGACGGCTCCTGGCTCCTGGACGGTATGCTGGAAGTGGACGAATTCAAGGAGATCTTCGACCTGAAAGAACTCCCCCACGAGGGCGAATACGAGACCTTAAGCGGCTTTGTCATGACCTCCCTCGGGCGCGTACCGCAAACCACCGACCATTTTGAATGGAACAACCTGCGCTTTGAAGTCATGGACATGGACGGAAGGCGGGTGGACAAGATACTGGTCACCACGAAGCAAAAAGTGCAGAGCGCGGAGAGCAGCGGCGGCTGATAAAGCATATCTTTGTTCGATGGTATAATTCACGCCCGTATGGCTCAAGAACCCACTTCCAATAAAACAAAGGTCTGTCCCACCTGCGGAACGCGCCTGAGCGACAACGCCGTGCGCTGTCTCGTGTGCGGGATGGAATTTGGAGCGCAGCCTGCCCCGAAGGTTGCCAAAAAAAGCGAAAAATCGGTGCAAGCCAGCAGCCTGCCTCAAGTCACATTGAGCCTGCCGGCTGCCATTGGCGTTCTCCTGGTGGTCATCGTCATCGCCGCCGCGATCGTATTCTTCTCGCTGCGTGCGAGCGCGCCTCCCGGCACGTTCGACCCGGTGGAAACCTCCACCCCCACCGAGACACCCACCGCAACCCTGCCGCCCACCGCAACCCTGCCGCCGACAGATATTCCCACCGCAACCCCGCAGAAGCCGTTCGAATACACGGTCTCTGTCAACGACGGTTCCTGTTCGCAGATCGCGTTCAATTTCGGAATTTCGGTGCAAAGTATCATCATCACGAACAACCTGCCGTCCACATGCCCCATTTCGGTCGGTCAAAGGCTGCTGATCCCCTATCCCACCGCCACGAACCCGCCGCCGCCCACCAACACCCCCCTGCCGGTGGATGCAACCCGGCAGGCATGTGAAACCGTCACCATCACCGTGCAGGAAGGCGACACGCTCTCCAGCATTGCGGCAAACTACGCCGTCCCGCCTGAGGCGATCAAAGAATTCAACGGTCTGACAACCGACAACGTCTTCTTCGGCGCGACCCTGCAAATCCCGTTATGTAGACGCGCCGCCACGCCCGGTCCGACCCCCACGGCGACGATTCCGCCTCCCTACCCCGCCCCGAACCTACTCCTGCCTGCGGACGGCGCCGCCTTCACCCTGGCAAATGACGTCGTCACCCTGCAATGGGCATCCGTCGGCGTGTTACGAGACGGCGAAGCGTATCAAATCACCGTAGAAGATGTGACCGCCAGCCAGACCCGCCGCATCACCGATTACGTCACCGATACGAAATATATCGTGCCGACCTCCTTCCGCCCGCGGGATAACGTCGCACACGTCATGCGCTGGTGGATCACCCCCGTCCGTCAGGCAGGCGTGGATGATCAGGGACAGCCCATCTGGGTCGCGTCTGGCGCGGTCAGCGAAAAACGAGTCTTTACGTGGGTGGGGGTTGCCGTCCAAGGCACACCGAACCCATAGTCCGCACGGAGTGAACCGAAACTCCCCTGCCATTTCAGGCTGGGGAGTTTTCAAATCCAAGGAGGCAACATGCTCGAAACCATAGGAAAGATCATGGCAATCCTGCTTATCACCGCAGGTATTATCTGGGCATTGCAGGGACTCAACGTCCTGCCCGGCACATTCATGCGCGGCGACCCACAATGGGTGATCAATGGCTCAATCACCGCTGTGGTAGGCATCGCTTTATTCTGGTTTTCCAGCCGCAAAAAATGAGCCAGGTCATTCAAGTCGGCGACCATGTCGAAATCCACCTGGACGCCAAATTTGGAGAACGCGCAGGCTGGTATAAAGGCACAGTCATCCGAATTGACCCATACTCCGAACACCGCAGTTTCTACTGGGTGGAGTTGAGCGCCGAAGCGCAAGCCATGTTGCGAACCAGCCAAATCTCTGTTTTTAATCCGAAAAATATCCGCAAGGTCGAATCCCCGTAACGCGGGGATTTTTCATCAAGTACAATCAACCTATGGATTTTACAACCCTCAAGCCCCTGCTTGACCAAGCTATCGCCTCCCGCCTGACGCTGATGGATCCCCGCCACGAGGAGGCGTTCCGCCTCTTCAACGGATTCTACGAAGGCTGTCCCGACCTCGTGCTGGATGTGTATGGACGCACATTGGTCGTTCACGATTACGCTGAACAGCCTGATACCACATTGATACGGGAAATCTCAAAATATATTCAAGCTTCTCTAAATTGGCTACGCGCAGTTATTGTAAAAACGCGGAACGGTCACACACAAGACGGAAAGCGCGGCATCCTGACCTTCGGCGATGCTCCAGACCGCAAGATCAAGGAACACGACATCTGGCACTCCATTGACCTGACCTTAAACCGCGATGCCAGTTTTTACCTGGATACACCAAATCTGCGAAAATGGCTGATGGATAATATGGGCGGAAAAACGGTATTGAACACCTTCGCCTACACGGGCAGTCTGGGAGTGGCGGCGCTGGCAGGCGGTGCAACCCGCGTAGTACAAACCGATCACAACCGCCAGTTCCTGAATCTGGCAAAGGACTCATACTCGCTCAACGGCTTCCCCATTCACAAACAGGATTTCATTGCGCAGGATTTCTTCCCCGTGATCGCCCGTTTCAAAAGCGCGAAACAATTTTTCGACTGCGTCATCTTGGATCCGCCCTTCTTTTCAACCACATCCAAAGGCAAAGTGGACTTGGTCAACGAAAGCAAGCGGCTCATCAACAAGGTCCGCCCGTTGATCAATGACGGCGGCATATTGATCGCCATCAACAATGCCGTCTTCCTGAGTGGAAACGATTACATGCAAACGCTCGAAGAGCTTTGCAAAGACGGCTACTTGAGCATCCGCGAGTTAATTCCCATTCCGCAGGCGTTCATCGGATTTGGGGATCTCGACAAACCGATCACCGATCCGAGTCCGTTCAATCATTCCACCAAGATCGCAATATTGGATGTGAAAAGAAAAAAGCAGGTCACGTCAACGTGACCTGCTTAATGTTACGGTCTCCACGAAGGCGCGTACCAATCATAATCCGTGGATAAGCCCGGAGCTTGCAATATCTTTTGCTCCAATGTCGCGAGATCGATCAGGAAGAGATGCCCGCCCGAAATGGAGGTTGTTTCCTCCACCAGCAGATACGTTCCATTCGGCGAAAAGAGCAGACGTCCCACCGTTACGCCTTTGTACACCAGCGACAGGTTCTCCCCGGTGCGGGTGACAACATATACTTCGGCGGTCGGCTCTGTGCCGTTGAGATTGTAATAATTGAACGCGATCAAATTGCTGTCCGGCGACCAGACGATCGGGTAGATCGAACCTCCAGAAAACTGGGCAACTGTCAGCGCGTTCGAACCGTCCGGTTTCATCGCTTTCAAAAGATGGGTTTGCGAACCGCCGTCGTAATCATCGTAAGCCAGGAATTCCGCATCAGGCGACGCCATGAACTGCGCCTTGGTGAACTGGGACTCGAACATCGGGCGAGCCTGCCCGGTCGTGGCGCGGACGAGATACATCATGCCGCTGCTGCCGGGCAACGCCGGACGCATCATGATATTCTCCCTGTACCAACCATCCATCACGTAGGGGCGTCCTTCGGCGGGCAGATCGGCGGAAATGCTTTTCAAGCCCGAACCATCGGGACGGATCACAAACACATCTTCGCCGCCAAGCCCATCCTGCGTGCGGAAGGCAATCCATTCGCCGCCCGGCGACCAGAATGGCGGATCGATGAACGGAGCCTGCGCAAGCGAAGTCCATGTTTTCGATTCGGCATTGAAGAGCCACAACTTGGTCGGCGTGCCAGCCGGATCGTCCGAGTAGGAAAACGCGGCATATTTCCCGTCGGGTGACCATGCCAGCGCGTTGATGGTGAAATTGAACGGGAACGGCGCGGGGATGATTTCCAGCGGCGGGCAATTCGCGGAATCAAAAACGCATAGACCGGAAACTTTTGCAAGCTGGATAGACCCGCCTTGTCCGCGCGGCTGGAGGAAGAAATAGATCTCCCCCGCCTCATCTTCGGACGTTGAAACTGATTCTGTCACGACGGGATTTGATTCCGCCGGAGTTGGCTCGGAGGGCCGTGCCAAATCGGATGGCGGGACAAAGAGAGCGGCATCGAACACCTGATCATAGATGATGTTTTCGACGACCCGCTCAGCTTGCAAGTCGGTGCCGCCGCTTTTGCCGAATTCCTGCATTTTCAAGATGACAGCGGTCTGTGTATCCAGCCACATCTTCCATGAGGGAGCGGAGTTGCCGCTGTAGGTCCACTCGACGATCAGGGTTTCACGCCCGGCTATCATGTCCATGCCGAGGGGTGAGAACATGCCCGCATTTTGAGCAAAATTTGCAGGAAATGCCATCTCTGAAAGCGGGGTGCCGATCTGCCCCCAGATCGGGTTGGGATAGGCAATGCCTTCCTGCACCGGCGGGACGTATTGTCCCACACGCGCAAAACCGGGGTACGGCGACTGCTCCATTCGATTGGAATTAAGATTGATATTATAGATCGTGGACCCGTCGCTTATTTTCAGGGAGTTGGTGGCTGCGTTGTCGCTTAATTCGACGCGATAGCGGCTGTTAATCGGGTCAAGCCGGACAGTTTCCGAAAATATCTGTTCCGGTTGTCCGGTGACAGTGAACGTGATCGTGCCGCTCATTTGCAGAGTAGTCCAATGCAAGGCGCTTTCGAGCATGGCGCGCTGTATCTGTTCCGGCGTGGACTCCATGTCAAGGTCGAGCGGAGCAGGTGTCCGGTTAAAGAATGAAGCGGGCGAACAGGCGGTCAAGAAGACCAAAAGCAGAATAAATAGTCTCTTCATGTGGGAATCCTCCTTGGGAGGACGATTGGGGAAAGAAAAAGTTCCCGCCGTCTTTCGACAACGGGAACTTTTCGAAAATCCACTTAGGGTGTTGGTGTTTCAGTCGGCGTTTCAGTCGGCGTTGACGTTGGCGCTTCCGTATCGGTGGGTGCCGGGGATGTATTGGTTATGGTCACCGTGGGCGTAGCGCTTGGCGCGACTGTCGAGGTCGGCGCGGAGGAGGATGCATTGTAGATCATCGGCGCAGTCCAGAGCGCGCGGTCGCCGGACGGAGAACCGGTGGCAAGAACGGTCAGGGCAAATTTCACGTTTTGACCAGCCAGAGAGGAGAGGTCAATATCCACGTTATAGACCTGCCCTTCGTAGCGTTCCACGAATGCCCAGAAGGTCTGGATAGAGGTGCTGCCGGAGAGGGAGTAGTCGAGGCGGAAGACCACGTAGCAACTGGTGGCGTTGTGCTCGCACCCAACGGTCGCGCGGAATCTATCACCGGACTTTACGAGATAGCTCGGATAAATACCCTGTATGTAACCGTTGTTGATGTTCTGCGGATGCGTGAGCAGACCGGAACGGTTATCCGTTGTGCCGTTCTCCAACTTGGACGGGCTGGTGATGAGCACGAAGCCTTTCGCATCGCCGCTCGTCCCCGGGCAGGGCAGTTGACCCGCTCCGCTATACCAGGTTGCGGCGCAGACATTGGCGACGAAGTCGTAGCTTGTGCCGGGGATCGGCGTAGCCGGTGTGACAGGTGTTGCAGGCGTTCCGGGCGTGTTGGTCTTGGTGGCGGTTCCGGGGTTGATGCCCGTGCCGGTCACCTTGATCTCGACCCAGAAGGATTTCGTGCCGCCGGTTCCGATCCCGAACGGGACGCCGGTGTTGCTCTTGAGTTTCCAGTATCCGCGATAGGTTCCGGCGGTGGTCGGGGAGGTCAACGGGATGGTGATATCCACCGTCTGACCGGGAGCGACCGAAGTGGGAATGAGCGCGGAATCGGGTCCGCCCATCTTCTCGCCGGAGTCAAAGATCAGGCTGTAGTTCGTCCATGTGCAGGTACCGATGTTTTTCAAGCGCCAGGTCTTGTTGAAGCTGATGCCCGGAGCAAAAGCAGTTCCGTCTTTGACGGTGACATCCGCAACGAATTGGGCGCGGTCGCAAGCGTTCGGCTGGACGGTCCCGGTGCGGGTTGGCGTGGGCGTCGGCGGTGTTCCGGTCACGGTCGGCGTGGCAGTGGGAGGCGTGCCTCCGCCTGCGCGGGAGATGACAGGATTCACCCACAAGGCGCGGTCACCGGTCGGCGAACCATAGGCGGAGATGACAAGAATGAACTTGACATCCTGACCGGCGAGCGAGCTCAAATTCAAGTTGACGTTATACGTCAAGCCTTCATATTTCTCGCGGAAGGTCCAGAAGGTTTTGACCGGACCCGTTCCGATCTGATAATCGAGGCGATAGGCAACATAGCAGTTCGTCGCGCCGTATTCACAGCCAATGGTCGCCTGGAAGCGGTCGCCGCTCTGCACGCGGAAGGCTGGATAGACCGCCTGCACATATCCGTTCGTGACGTTGTTGGGCGCGAACAGCAAGCCCGCATTGGCAGATGTGACACCGCTTTCGAGTTTGGGTGCATCCAATTTGATGCCAAAGCCGTTGGCGCTGCCATCAGTGCCGGGGAAGGACAACGCCCCCGCCCCGCTCGACCATGTGGCGGATGCTGCATTGGCAGTAAAGTCGTAACCGGTGCCGGCGGAGGAGGAGACTCGAATCTCGACCCAGAAGGAGCGGTTGCGCGTCGAACCGATGCCAAATACGCCGCTGGCATTGCTCTTGAACTTCCAGTAACCGAAATAATGACCGGCGGAACTCGGCGCAGTCATATTCACGGAGATGTCCACGGACTGCCCCGGAGCGACATTCGACGGCAGGGCAACCGAGGCGGGCGCGCCCATCCGCTCGCCGCTGTCGAAGATCAGCGAAACATCACTGCTGTTCCAGGTGCATGTGCCGATGTTCTTCAAACGCCAGGTCTTTGTGAACGCGGCGCCCGGCGCAAAATTCGTGCCGTCCGGAATGGTCACATCCGCGATGAACTGCGCCCAGTAACAGGACGATGCACTCGCAGTGGATACTCCCGCCGGGGCAAACGAAAACATCATTGCCAGCAGGAGCAAAACAGAGATAACTCTTGACATTGATTTCATTTCTTCCTCCATCGACTATAGCGTAATAAGGACGCGAAAAATCCTAAAAAGTTCCTTATGACTATACGCTTACCATAGTATATCTTTTCTTAAGGGAATGTTCAATATGTTAAACGGAATTCTCCCTGGTTAATTTGTCCTAGATGCCCAACCTCGCCCGCGGCGCTATAATAGAGCCATGCCTCGCACCATCCTGCATTTGGACCTCGACGCCTTCTTCTGCTCCGTGGAGGAAATACAAAACCCCAACCTGCGCGGCAAGCCGTTCGCCGTCGGCGGGAAACCGAATGAACGCGGCGTGGTGGCTTCCTGCTCCTATCCTGCCCGCGCCATGGGCGTCCGCAGCGCCATGCCCATGTCCCGCGCGCTTCAACTTTGCAGAAATCTCATCATCGTGCCGGGGCGGCACAAGCTGTACCGCGAGTATTCCGAAAAAGTGATGGCAAAACTGCGGAATTTGACTCCGCTTGTGGAACAGATCTCCATTGACGAAGCCTTCCTCGACATTTCGGACATTCAACAAGACCCCGCCCGCCTCGCCCTCGACCTGCAAACTGCCATCCGAACCGAACTGAATCTACCCGCGAGCATTGGCATTGCATCCAACAAGCTCGTGGCGAAAATCGCCAACGAGGTGGGCAAGAAATCAAGCAAAAGGAGAGATGAGCCGCCATCCGGCTTGACCATCGTCCCTGCAGGCGAGGAAGCGAAATTCCTTGCGCCGCTCCCCGCGGACATGCTCTGGGGCGTGGGACCGAAGACGAACGCAAGGCTCGCTGAACTCGGCATCCACACCATCGGCGACATCGCCAACTGGCCCCAGAAAGAACTCGCCAATTTGTTCGGCGAAAACGGACGCGATCTCTGGCAACACGCCAACGGCATCGACAACCGCCCCATTGTGACGGAATACGAGACCAAATCCGTCAGCCAGGAAACCACCTTCAGCGTGGACATCCGCGATGAGAAAACGCTCGAAAAGACACTGCGCGAACAGGCGCGGGAGGTCGCCCGTCAACTGCGAAAAAATGATCTTGTGGGAAAGACCGTCAAATTGAAAATACGATGGAGCGATTTCACCACATTGACACGGCAAATCACATTACCCACATCCACAGATAACGAAGATGATATTTTCCGCACAGCGCTCAGGTTGATGAAAACCGTCCGAAAACAGAACCAAGCTGTCAGACTGATCGGAGTCGGCGTCAGCGGAATTGGAAGCCCGATGCGTCAACTCAGCTTGTGGGATGTCGGAAGCGAAAAGTCCCGCAAATTGCAGGAGGTGGTGGATGAGTTGCAGGAAAAATACGGCAGAAACGTCATCCGCAAGGGCGAAGGATGAACGTCACTTGAATCCATAGAACAAAAGTGCTAGCATAAGGCGGGAGGCTCCCATGAAAACACTTGACCTGAAAAAAGAATTCAAACATCTATACCAGCCGTCTGCGAAGAAGATCGAGATCGTGCAGGTTCCAAAGTTGCAATTCGCCATGATCGACGGCTCCATTGAAAAAGGCTCCGAACCGGGCAAATCGCCCATGTTCGCCGAAGCCACACAGGCGTTGTACAGCCTGTCGTACACGCTCAAATTCATGTTCAAGAAACGAAAAACGAACCCGATCGACTATCCTGTGATGGCGCTGGAGGGACTGTGGTGGGTGGAAGACGGGTTCTTCGACATCACTGTCAAAGACAACTGGTTCTACACGCTGATGATCCTGCAACCGGATATTGTTACAAAGGATATTTTCGAAGAAGCGCGTGAGCAAGTCCGCAAGAAGAAAGGTGACAGCGAGATGCTCAATAAGGCGCGGCTGGCGCATTTTGAAGAAGGATTGTGCGTACAGACCATGCACATCGGACCGTACGCCACCGAGCCTGCCACGATCGACCATATGAAGGAATTCATGGCGGAGAACGGGCTGAAAGACAGCGTCGGACCGATCGGCGGAAAACACCACGAAATTTATATGAGCGATCCGCGCAAGGCTGCACCTGAAAAGATGAAGACAGTTCTCAGGCATCCAGTTGTAAAAGCCTGATCGAAGGAAAACATGGACAAGAAAACAAAATCCCTCGTCGAAGACCTGGCATCAACAAATGACGAGATTCGAATGAATGCCCTGCAATCCCTGTTGAAGGTCACAGATTCCAAGGTTGATTGGGTATATGAAATTTGGGATGTTCTGCTGGAAAAACTGGACAATGAGAATTCCTATCAAAGATCCATAGGCGTCATGCTGTTGTGCAATCTTGCCAAGAGCGATTCGGAGAATCGTCTTGCCGCATCGCTGGATCGTTTACTCGCTTGCACAAAGGACGAGAAGTTCATTACCTCGCGCCAAACCCTTCAAGCTATCTGGAAAGCAGCCACGACCAAACCCAACCGCGACAAAGTGATAAAACACCTCGAAAAGCGTTTTGTCGAATGTGAAGACGAAAAGCATTTCAACCTGCTCCGGCAGGATGTTATTCGCTCGTTTATGTCACTTTATCAGGAAACAAAAGATGAAACGCTTGTATCGAAGGTGCAAGCGTTGATCGTCAAAGAAAAAGACACTAAATATCGGAAACAGTACGAAGGTCTGCTACGGGTAAAATAAGTCAGAGGATCGACTTATGAACTGTTTCTACCACCCCACCCAACCCGCTGTTGGACAATGCAAATATTGTCAGCGCGGACTGTGTTCTGACTGTGCCGCCATCGTAGACGATGTGCTGGCGTGCAAAAACCGCCACGAGGACGAGGTCCGCTCGCTGGAACAATTGACCGCGCGCAACCTGTTTCAGTCCAAGCGGGTCAGTTCGGTGTATATGCGGAATGCCGTCTTCTACGGGTTGGTCGGTATGGCGTTTGCCGGATTCGGCTTATGGCAGTTGAACTGGCTCGGCTTGCAAGCGGTACTCTTCATTGCGCTGGGCGGCTTTCTACTGTATGCGGCAATTGCCAATTATCTGGAGGGGAGAAAATATAAATAATGGGTACATGGATCTGTCATCTCAGAATCGCCGAAAAACTTCTACCGCACTTCCCCGAACTGGATAAAACTCTTTTCACCTTTGGCAATCTCGCGCCTGATTCGGGCATCCCCAACGAAAACTGGACAGAATTCGAACCGCCCAAAGAGGTCACGCACTATCTTCACAAGGGCGAAGGCGAATGGATGATCCGCGACCTCGACTTTTACCGTGAGCATCTCGCCGACCTGAATCCGCAAGACGACATAAAAAAATACAGTTTCCGTTTGGGATATTTCATCCACTTATTCAGCGACATCATGTGGTCAAAATATCTCCATCATACGACCATCAATGCATTTCGCGAATTGATCGATGAAGATGAGGGAAAGGCATGGAAATTGATAAAAAGGGATTGGTACGGACTCGACCAGGTCTACAACCATGCTCACAAAGAAGGGCTGTTCTGGCAGGTCATTCATCCCAAGCCAAATCCGCCTTCATATCTGCCGTTCATCCGCGAAAATGCTCTGCATCAGCAATATGATTACATCCGCAAATTCTACGGGGAATATGATCCTTACTGGTTTGAAGACCGGAAATATCCATATCTGAATGAAAACACCATGAGCCAAGTCGTATATGACACGGTGAGAGCAACCTTGTTCATTCTTGAAAAAATCAAAGAGACCGATCTCAGGAATCTGCAAAGTTCAACCCAAATTCTCCCGCCGGAGACCATGCTTCCCTATCAAATGCCGCTCGGCGATGAATAACTGCAACTCTTTTCGCGTGCCTGCGTAAACCTAGCAGACAAACGAAAGGAGCAAACAATGACCGACTACAAAACCCTCACGCGGAGCAAATCCAACCGCATGATCGCGGGTGTATGCGCGGGGCTGGGCGACTACCTCAATATCGACCCGACCATCATCCGCCTTTTGTTCGTGCTGGGATTCTTCACCTTCAACGGCGCCATGCTGTTGGTGTATCTCATCATGGCAATTGTGACTCCGGAACAGTAATTTGTAGGGGCACAGCGACGCTGTGTCCCTACGGTTTAACGAGCCAACGCGAGGAAGACATCCTCCAGAGTTGGCTCTCCCCTCTCGATTTTTTCAATCTGAATCTTGTTCTTGCTTAAGAGGCTTTGCAATGCCTCTTTCTCCACCTTTTGGCTGATGACTCGTAAATGATCGCCAGCCAACCCGACACGTTCCACGCCGTCCATTCCGTGCAGAATCTCCAACCCCTGCTCGAGCGGATGTGTAAAGACTTCCCAGACATTTCCCTTGATCACAGTCCTTTTTAGATTTGTGGGCGTATCCATCGCCAATAATTTGCCGTTGCGCATCACACCGACACGCTCACAGTATTCGGCTTCGTCCATGTAATGCGTGGTGACGAGGATGGTCACGCCGTTTTCGGCGAGTTCATAGATCAAATCCCAGAAGGCACGGCGGGCGGTGGGGTCTACGCCTGAGGTGGGTTCGTCGAGAAAGAGCAATTTTGGTTCGTGGACGAGTGCGATGCCAAGTGAAAGTCGCTGCCGCCAGCCAGTGGACAGGTCCCGTGTCAGCGTAGATTCATGTCCCTTGAGACCGACCAACTCCAAAGTACGGGTGATGCGGTCTTTATCCGTAATGCCATACACGCCGCCGTAGAAAGTCAGATTTTCCAGCGTGGTCAAGTCATCATAAATCGCAAATTTTTGGCTCATGTAGCCCACGCGCGCGCGGACGTCTTCGCTTTGTTTGAAGACATCGTAGCCGAGGACGTTTGCCGAGCCTTCGGTGGGTTTGAGCAAGCCGAGCAACATGCGGATGGTGGTGGTTTTGCCCGAGCCGTTGGGACCGAGATAGCCGACGATCTCGCCTTTGTGAACTTCAAAGTTGATGTGATCGACGGCGGTGAAGTCGCCGAATTTGCGTGTGAGGTTTTGGACGGAGATGACGGGTTCAGTCATGGTTGCTCTCCGAAAGGGCAATGAAGACATCTTCGAGCGCGGGCGGAACGGAGCGAAGTTCGATGAGGGATGCGTTTTGTTTTTGAATCTGTTTTGGCAAACGCGCCATGACGTTTTTTACCGAATTCTCTTTCACACGCAGATGCAGTTTATCGCCAAAGGCGGCGACATCTTCGACATCTTCATCTTGATGCGCGATGTGGCGCAAGGTGTTGATGGGCGAGCCGCGCAACTCGAGCACGCGTCCGTTGAGGCGTTGACGCAAGTTGGATGGGGTGTCTTCGACAATTATCTTTCCGTTCTTCATGAAACCCACGCGATGACAGCGTGAGGCTTCGTCCATGTAGGGAGTGGAGATGAGGACGGAGACACCCCCCTGCCCTTCGGGCATCCCCCCATTTTCTTCGAAAATAGGGGGAGAATCAAAATGAGGTGAGGATACAAGTTTTATCACCAACTGCCAAAAATCCTGGCGGGTGACGGGGTCTACGCCTGTGGTGGGTTCGTCGAGCAGAAGCAGGCGCGGACGGGTGACGAGCGCAGAAGCAAGCCCGAGTTTTTGTTTCATGCCGCCAGAGAGCAGCCCCGCGCGGCGGTCTTTGAAATCGGCGAGACCGACGAATTCGAGAATTTCCATCGAGCGCGGCAGCCATTCGGTTTGCGTCAGTCCGCGCACTTCGGCGAAGAAACGGATGTTTTCGAGCACGCTCAAATCTTCGTACATGGAAAAACGCTGTGAAAGATAGCCGATCTGCGAACGGGCGAGTTCGGTCTGTTTCAGCACATCGTATCCGCAGATGGTGATTTCACCTTTGTTCGGCAGCAACGCACCAACCAGCAACCGCATGGTGGTGGTCTTCCCTGCCCCATCCGAGCCGACGAGTCCGTAGATTTCGCCGGGCTTTATCTTCAAAGACACGCCACGCACAGCATGGACATCTCCGAAAGACTTATATAAATTTTCTGCGCGAAGCAATACATCATTCATTGTGAGTTTGCCATGTACGGGTGGTTTCGATACATGGCGCGAAGATCACGCGCCACCACTCAACCACCACGTCCTATTTGAACACCACATCCGCTGGCATGCCGATCTTCAACTTCCCGTCCGCGTTTTCCACTTTCAACTTGATGGCATACACCGTCGAGCTGCGCCCTTCCACGGTTTGGACGTTGCGCGGAGTGAACTCGGCTTTGTCGGAGATGTAAATGACCACAGCGGTAAAGACTTCATTGGGGAACGAATCCACGGTCACTTCGGCGGTCTGTCCGAGCATGATTTCGCCGTAGCGATCTTCGGGCACATAGACGGTGATGGTCAGGTTATTCAAGTCCGCCAGTTTGAGGGCAACTGCGCCAGGCTGGACAAATTCCCCAGGCTCGACATTGCGGGTCAGGATGACTCCATCCATCGGGGCGTTGACCGTGAGTTTGGCGATCTGCGCCTCGACCAACGCCAGGCTTGCTTCTGCTTGCGCGACATTTTTCTGCGCCTGATCCAAGGCATTCTTCGCCGCGATCACGGCGGGAGAATTTTCGCCTGTCTGCAAGGCAAGCAAGCGGGCATATGCCGCATCGTAACGCTGTTCGGCGACGAAGACACGTCCGCGGGCGTATTCGATGTCTTCGGCGGCATCGGTATCGAGTAGGTCATCGTATTCTTTTTGCGCGTCTTCGAGTTCGTCCACGGCGGCATCGTAATAATCGGACGCGGCATCACGCAAGCCGCCACTTTGAGAGGCGGCATCCGCTTGGGCTTTGACGTCCTTGGCAACGAGGAAAGCGATCCGCGCTTCGGCGAGACGGTTCTCTGCCGCCACAAAATCAGCGCTATCTACGCTGTTCAAAACATTATCGAGAGATGTCCGCGCTTCGGTGATCTCTGTTTGCGCAGAATCCAACTCGGCTTGGGCGGCGGTGATCTGTGCAGACTGTTCGATGTACCAATTCGGCTGGTCAAATTCAGTGGGAGATGAAGCACGCCAATCTGCGGCGCGCTGATCAACTTGCGCGGCAATGGCGGCTTCGAGCGTTTGGTCATATTTGGTTCGGGCAGATGCCAGGGCGGCGTTGGCGGAGTCCACTGCGGCGGAGGCAACGGCTTGTTGGGCAGTCAGCAGGCTGGGGTCGAGGCGAAGAAGCGCGGAGTCCTTCGTCACGAATTGACCTTCTTCGACCAAGACTTCGATCACCTTACCGGCAAATTCGGGAGCAATGTTGACTTGGGTCGCTTCAATGGTTCCAGAGGCGGTCAGAACACCGTTTTTTTCTTGTGTGGATTGGGTGACGATGAAGTAAATGCTGAATGCGATGATCAGCACGAGGATGACGATGGCAGGAATGGGCGGGCGTTTGTGGTTCATGGATACTCCTTGAGAAAGTGTCTTTCGTCTTTCTTTCAAGTGGAAAGAAGAGAGATGAAAGGAATCAATCAAGCCGCTTTCTAAACCGAAGCGCGGCGGCGATCATGATGCCGACAGCGAAAAGCGTCATGGCAATGACGTCAAATTGGACCAGTTCGAGACCGACCCCTTTGAGCAATAGCGAGCGCAGGATGACGAGGTAGTAGCGCAACGGCATGAGGTAGGAAATCCATTGCAAAACTTTTGGCATGGCTTCGAGCGGGAAGAAAAAACCCGAAAGGAAAATACTCGGCAGAAGGGTCATCCACACGGTGAGCATTGCTTCCTGTTGTGTGTTGGCAATGGTGGAGGCGAAAAGCCCGATACCCAACCCCGTGACGAGGAAAATTCCCGACATGAGCAGAATCGTCCCGAGGTCGCCGCGAATGGGCATACCGAACCACCAATGCCCCACTGCCAGCACTTCAATGGTGTTGAAAAATCCTAGGATGACATAGGGCGTGAGCTTTCCAACGATGAGTTCCCACGGGCGGATGGGTGTAACGATGAGCTGCTCAATGGTTCCGCGCTCGCGTTCGCGCACGACCGAGGTGGCGGTGAGAATGGCGGCGATAGCGAATAACACCATACCGATCACGCCGGGAATCATAAAATGCGCGCTGATGAGGTCGGGGTTGAACCACACCATTGTGCGGACTTCCACTGGCGGCTGGAGGCGCAGGGTCATGCCGCTGCGTTCAAACTTCTGCGCAAGGATGCCCGTCGCATGCGCCTGCCCGATGAGTTGGGATGCCGCCAACGCTGTGGATGCGCTGGTCGGGTCGGAGCCGTCAAGGATGAAGGCGATCTGCGCGCTGCCATCAGTAAGTTGACGGGCGTAGTCGGGCGGGATGATCATCGCTGCGCGCGCCTCACCCGACATGATGAGGGCTTCAATTTCAGATTCAGAATCCACGCTGTAGGCAACTTGGAAGTAGTCTGCCGCGCGATAGGCATCCAGCAGGGCGCGCGATTCGGCGCTGCGGCTTTGGTCCAACACAGCGAGCGGAATGTTGCGTACGTCGTTCGTCGCAGAATAACCAAGCAGGAACAACTGCATGATCGGAATGACAAGAATCATCACCAGCGTGCGCACATCGCGGAAGATCTGGATGAATTCCTTGCGGATGATGGAGGCAAGGCGGGAGTTCATGCAGGCTCCTTCAAGATGCCATGCAAATAAATATCCACATAGGCATCCACTTGATTTTTAGGAAGCATCTTGCTCACGACCGAATTTGAGATCAACATATCCGTAATGAAATAAGACATGATCATGCCGAAGAAGGAGCGCATCAACACAGCGGGGTTGGTCACGCGCAGATTTTTTCTCGACCGCACAAGCTTTTCGAACACCGGCAGCACCGCAGGGGCGATCTTTTTCAACAGCAATGCCCCGTGCTTGCCGTTGAATTCCACCATCTCGATAAACAGCAATTTGATGTACATCGGCTCCGCACCGAGTTCGTTCATGGTCACGTTCAACGCATTTTTCAAAAAATCTTCAACTGTCTCCCCTTCCGCTTCGAGGATGATAGGCAGAATCTTTTTATAAGGATGCTTATCCACGATGATGGCTTCAAAAATTTCTTCCTTGCTCGAAAAATGATTGTAGATTCCCCCCAATGCAAGGTGTGTGCGTTCTGCGATCTGCCGCATGGATGTAGCGTGGTAGCCCTGCTCCATGAACAATTCGATGGCGGCATCTTCGATGGCGAGACGGGTAGCCTCCCCTTTCTTCAGTTTTTCTTTCGGGTGCATTGCGCCTCCTAAAATGAACGAACGTTCGTTTTTATTTTAACCAAAACGCAGGTTCTGTCAATAGGTCACCGCCCCGGCAACCGCCGACCAGTTTACACGTAGATGTATCAGGTATAATTTGACCAGACAAGCACATGAAAGGAAAATCATGTTTGGGTTGAGTTGGATCGAGGTCATTTACTGGGCATCCGCCATCGTCGGCGGGACGCTATTGCTGCTCCGCATGTTGTTACTGGCATTCGGCGGCGGAGACTTCGGCGATGATGTGGACGGCGATGTTTCCGTGGACGGGGATGTGGGTTTCAAATTCATGTCCCTGCAGGGGTTGACGTCATTCTTCATGATGTTCGGGTTGGTTGGATTGACAATGCTGAAAGCGGACCTGCCCGTCCTGTTGACCGTCATTGGCGGGGTGGCGGCAGGCGCTGTCACAGTGGGTGTGATCGGACTGATCTTTTCGCAGATGAAGCGCCTGCAAACCGAGGGAACGATCGACATCCGCAACACCATCGGAAACGAAGGCAGCGTTTATCTGACCATCCCCAAGAACGGCACCGGGCAGGTGCAGGTCATTGTGCAGGGCTCGTTAAAGATCTTCGATGCTTCGTCCAAAAGCAAGACCGCAATCGCCACGGGTGAAAAAGTCCGCGTGGTGGATGTATCGGGCGGAAATACCCTGATTGTCGAAAAAATAAGCTAATACTTTAAGGAGGCTGAAATGGGTTCTACCACGTTGGGTGTTTTGTCTTTAATGGCTTTTGTAATACTCGTCTTTTTTTTCGTAATCTTCCTGGCGAGTCGTTACAAACGCTGTCCATCGGACCGGGTGCTGGTCATTTACGGGCGCGTGGAAAAGGGACGTTCAAGCAAGACCACGCATGGAGGCGGCGCGTTCGTCTGGCCCCTCATTCAGGATTACGCCTACCTGAACCTGACCCCCATCACAATCAACATTCCACTCGAAAACGCGTTGTCCATGCAGAACATCCGCATCAACGTTCCGAGCACGTTCACGGTCGGCGTCAGCACCGTGCCGGAGATCATGAGCAATGCGGCGGAGAGAATTCTGCGCCTGCCGCAAAACGCCATCGAAGAAATGGCGAAGGAGATCATCTTCGGTCAACTGCGTCTCACCGTCGCTTCATTGACCATCGAGCAGATCAACCAGGACCGTGAGAGTTTCCTCGAAGCCATCCGCAACAACGTGGAACCCGAGTTGAACAAGATCGGCTTGCAGTTGATCAACGTCAATATCACGGACATCACCGATGCGTCAGATTACATTGCAAGCATCGGGAAGAAAGCGGCGGCGGAAGCCATCAACCAGGCGAAGATCGACGTTGCAGAACAATCCAAAAAAGGCGCGATCGGTGAAGCGAATGCCATCCGCGAGCAGGAGATCAGGGTTGCGGAAGCCATGGCGGAGGCAGAAATCGGTAGAAAAACCGCCGACGCGAACCAGCGCCAGCGCGTGCAGGAGCAGGAAGCGCTTGCGGTCCGCGGCGAAAACACATCCAAGGCGCAGATTGCAGAATACAATGCCGAACTGGAAGTGAAACAAGCCGCCGCGTTGAGACAGGCGGAGGTCGCGCGCTTTGAGGCGCAGGTCGCCATCCAACAGGCTCTGTACAAAGCCGAACAGGAACGCCTTCGTGCCGAAGAGGTGGTGCGCGAAGAGGTCGAGAAGAACAAGGTTGAGATCGCCGCCGAAGCCGAAGCGGAACGCGTCCGCCGCGAAGCGAAAGGTGAAGCGGATGGCATCCTATTCAAATATCAAGCCGAAGCCGAAGGTATGCAGAAACTGCTCGAAGCCAAGGCAAGCGGTTATCGCAAACTAGTCGAGAGCGTCGGCGGCGATGCGCAAGCCGCATCGACCCTGCTGATGATCGAAAAACTGGAGGAACTGGTCGCGCGGCAGGTGGAAGCCATCAGCAACCTCAAGATCGACAAGATCACCGTCTGGGATTCGGGCGGGAATGGCGACGGCTCGTCCACGTCGAACTTCATCTCCAACCTGTTCAAGAGCCTGCCCCCGCTTCAGGATATTTCCGACATGGCTGGCGTGCAACTGCCCGAGTATCTCGGCAAGGTGAAGGGACAGACCACCGTCCCCGCTGAAAGCAGTGAGACGCCGGAAGCCGCCAAGGACAACCCGAAAGCCTAGCAAGGTAAAAGACAAGCATGTCAATGAAGCCCGGCATCCTCTGCCGGGCTTTTCGCTTGTCAGGTACAATCCAGTCCATGCTCACCAATCTCGAAAAAGATGTCCGCAAGAACCTGAAACACAATGTCACCGCCAACCTCACGGATGGCGGTCTTTTTGGCTTGGCGCTCGGTTTTGCCTCCTTCAGCACCATCCTGCCGCTCTTCGTCGCCACCATGACCGACTCCGCCCTGCTGATCGGGCTGGTTCCTGCCATCCATTCGGCGGGCTGGCTTTTTCCGCAATTGTTCACCGCCAGCCATGTCTCGCGCCTGCGCCAGTACAAACCGACCGTGTTGATGATGACCATCCACGAACGCATTCCATTCTTTGGGCTTGCGATGGTCGCTTTATTCATTCCGCACATCGGGGTCACTGCCGGGCTGGTGCTCACTTTCATCATGCTCATCTGGCAGGGACTGGGCGGAGGCTTCACTGCCAATGCATGGACATCCATGATCTCGAAAATCATCCCGTCCGATGCGCGCGGGACTTTCTTTGGAGTGCAAGCTGCGCTGGCAAACCTCTTCATTAGCGGATCGGCAGTCGCTGCGGGATACATCCTCGATATCATCGCCTCTCCCTGGGACTTTGCAGCCTGCTTCATCCTCGCCAGCTTCTTCTTCACCATATCCTGGTTCGCGCTCTCGCTGACACGCGAGCCGGAAGACCGGGAAAAGATCATCCCCGAAGAAAAGACCCACTTTTGGGATGACGCAAAAAAGGTCATGGGCAAGGATGCGAACTTCAACTGGTTCCTGAGCGTGCGTTTCATCTCGCAATTCGCCACAATGGGATTTGCGTTCTACATCATCTACGCCCTGCGCAACTTCAACATGGACACGGTCACGGCAGGCTATCTCACCGCCACACTCACCATCTCACAGACCATCGCCAACGCGGGCATGGGCTGGCTTGGGGATAAAATCGGTCATCGCTCCATGCTTATCCTCGGCGGGGTCGCCGCCATGTTAAGCGCGATCCTTGCGTGGAATGCATCATCCATTACGTGGTTCTATCCCATCTTCATCCTGACCGGTCTCGCCAATGTGTCCATCTGGACCATCAGCATGGCAATGACCGTCGGCTTCGGCACCGAAGCGGAACGCCCGATCTACATCGGACTCTCGCAAACGCTGACCGCACCAGCCACCATCTTCGCGCCCATCATAGGCGGCTTCATCGTGGACGCGGCGGGCTTCATCCCGACCTTTTCCATCTCCACCGTATTGTCCGCCATAATGATCGGCATCTTGTTATTTATGGTAAAAGACCCGCGCAAGCAATTGACCGCAAACGGCGGGCGGTAAACCGTTCCCCATCCAATATCAAACGAGGAAACCCTATGTCTCTCATTCAGGAAAAAGCAAACCAAGCCGTTGAAATCCTCAAAGAACAAAACATCGATCTCTGGCTGACCTTTGTCCGCGAGACCAGCGGCGTGCGCGACCCCGTGCTCGATTTCCTCATCGGCGGGCACGACCTCACCTGGCTCTCCGCGCTCATCTTCACCAAAGCCGGAGACAAAATCGCCATCGTCGGCAACCTCGAAAAGGAAGCGATCGCTCAACTCGGCGTATTCAACGAGATCATCGGATATGACACCGCCATCAGCGGCATCTTCAAAGAGACGATCACCCGCCTCAACCCGGACCAGATAGCGGTCAACACGTCCCGAAACAACACCCACGCGGACGGTTTGACCCATGCCATGCACGGCTTCCTGATGGAATACCTGGCTGGCACGCCCTATGCGGACCGCATCATCAGTGCCGAGCCGGTCATCAATTCCCTGCGCGGACGAAAGACCCAAACCGAACTCGCCCGCATCCAGAAAGCCGTCGAGATCACGGACGAGATCTACAAAAAGACCTTCGACTTCATCAAGGTCGGCATGACCGAGATCGAAGTGGCAAATTACATGCACGCGTTGATGAAGGAATACGGCGTCGGCTATGCGTGGTCACCGGAGAACAATCCCGCTGTCAACGCGGGACCGGACAAAATCGTCGGGCACAGCGGACCCAGTGAAATCAAGGTCGAACGCGGGCATATCATCCACTTTGACTTTGGGGTGAAATACGAAGGCTACTGCTCGGACATCCAACGCGTTGCATATGTCCTGCGCGAAGGCGAAACCGAAGCCCCGCTCGAAGTCCAGCGCGGTTTCATCACCATCCGCACCGCCATCGAGAAGTCACGGGAGACAATGAAAGCCGGCGTGACAGGCAATTCCATCGACACCATCGCGCGCGAGATCGTCACGGATTCAGGCTATCCCGAATACAAGTACGCGCTCGGTCATCAACTCGGGCGCGTGGCACACGATGGCGGCGCGTTGCTCGGTCCGCTGTGGGAAAAATATGGCGACTCGCCCAATCAAACGCTGGAAAATGATCAAGTCTATACGCTGGAGCCCGGGTTGGCAGTCCCGAATTATGGATATATCGGTTTGGAGGAGGATGTCGTTCTCACGGACGAAGGCGCGTTATATATCGGCGAACCGCAGCGGGAGATCGTACTCCTGAAAGGATAGAAAATGAAAAAGGTGTTCATCCTTCTGCTTGTGCTTCTTTTGGCGGCATGTTCATCTGCCGAACAGGAATCCGAAATGCCCAAAGCCGAAGCCACCATACAGACATTCTTCAGCGCGCTGGCAAATGGGCAGTATGCCGAGGCGGTGACGTTATACGGCGGGGAATACGAACTCCTTGCAGGCTGGAATCCCGACCTGTCCCCCACAGATCATGCGCCCTTATGGCAAAGGGGATGTGAGCAGAATGGTCTCGTCTGCATGGAAGTGATGGACATAGTCAACGCGGTGGAAACAGGGAACGGCTTTGAGTTCTCGGTCACGTTCAAGACGAAGGAGGGCGAATTGTTCCAGTTTACAGGCTGTTGCGGCGAGACGCTCCCCGAACCGATCACGGAATACGCGGTCAGCGTGCAAAAAGACGGCGACGGTTACAAAGTGCTGTCCCTGCCACCGTATGTACCGTAGAACAACCATCTAAAATGACAATGTAGGGGCATGTTATAATCCATGTCAGCCATGAGAATTGCCGTTGACACATCCGTCATCATAGCGGTCATTGCCGATGAGCCCGAACGGGCAAAGATCATTGAAATCACTAAAGGCGCGACCATCGTCGTGCCGCCATCGGTTCAATGGGAAGTCGGAAACGCCTTTTCAGCCATGCTGAAAAGAACGCGGATCACCCTTGAGCAAGCCATTGAAGCGATTGATATCTACCAGGATATTTTCATGGAAGTTGTTCAGGTCGATCTGAAAGATGTGATACGACTGGCTGGTAAATACAATATCTACGCCTACGATGCCTACATCCTGCAATGCGCCATTGACAATCATATCCCGCTCATGTCGTTGGACAAGAACCTGATCGATATCGCCCAAAAGGAAGGCGTTCCAACGCTGGAGGTATAAGCCATGACAATTTATACATCCTCCGAGGTGCAGAAACAGTTTTCTGCCCTGCTCGAAAAAGCCCTGCGTGAAGGGCAGATTAAGTTTAAAACGAAGGATGGGCGCATTTTTGTCATTCGACCCGAAGCGATGCCAAAGGTATCCCCTTTTGAGGTGCGGAGTATAAAACTTCCCATCACCCGGGCGGATATTTTGCAGGCAATCGGCGAGAATAGGGCGAGATATTCGTAATACCGCATCACAAAGATTCTATCGGGGGATAAAATATGTTCATTCACCTATAGTCTTGACCATCTGACAGGGAGTTTGCCATGAAAAATAGAAGCCTTTTCCTGCTGATCGTTGTTTCGTTATTGCTCGCCGCCTGCCAGCCCGCCCCACAGGAGACAGTCATTTCGGAAGTGACAGTCACCTTACCACCGCCAACCGACGCCCCCGCCCCGACGACGCCCACTCCCGTTGCCGTGGACGGCGTTGCAACCATTGACGGCGTCCTCTACGTTTTCAATGAAGCCGCGCAGGAATGGGTGGCGCTGCCGGAGTTGGAGGCGGAGTTTGAGCGCGTGGCGGTGACGGGGGATGGGCGCATCGTGGCGCTGGATGCTAACAATGCTGAAATATATGAGTTGAGTGCGGCGGGGGAGTGGATGATGGCGGTGCCGGAGCAGTGGCGGGAGTTTGCGGCGGGGCTGCCTGAAGGCGCGCGGCTGGATGCGGAGGCGGGCAGGGTGTATGACGCTCTCAACAATGTCTTGTTTGTGTTGGATAGTGAGACGAATGAGTGGCGGGAGCCAATACGGTTGGAGTATTCGGCGAATTTCCCGGCGGTGTGGCATGAGCGGTTTGAGGGGAATGTGGAAGGATTTGGTTTTTCGATACCGATAACGATAGATTTGACAAATGAGGTAGTGAAGCACCCGACACACCGAATACGCGAGGTGGGGATGACGCAAAAAGGGGCAGATGCGGCGGCGTGGGAAATTGCGCATGCATTTTGGGGACGGCATCGTGACCTGATGGGCAACAAAGACGTGACGTTTGCTGGATATATGGAACTGGTGAAGGAGGGTAAGGGGCAGGTGGAGGTGTATGTGCTGGGGGAGAATGGCAAAACTTGGCGGACAATGCTGGTGGATCCGCGGCAGGGGGTGTCGCTGGTGCTGACAAATAAAGAGCATATGCCGGTAAAAGATGCGACCGACTGGGGATTTTTTATGGGAGTGGATGAATCAGGCAGGCTACTGTTTGCGACAAACCAACATAAGTTGTTTCCTGATCCAAAGTATTATGACCCTGGATGGAGAGAATTGGATAGGACTTTTGTTTCAAGATCAATTAGCGATTTGGCAGCGGCACTGGGACGGACGCCCAATGAGTGCATGGTGGGAGGAAGCGTGTATGAGCAATGCGGTATTTTATATTTACCAGATGATTTTCGAGATGTGTAGGCGAAGAAAATACTTGAGGGATTTAGGCAATCTAGAGAAGGTGAGTCGGATGATGTCTTGTTTACGTTGAAACGATAACTGCGAGTGTGTTAGGCTGGAGGTATGCAGAAACGATGGTGGCTACTGACACTGGTAGGGCTTTTGATAGGGGCGGGATTTGCCTTGTTTATTATGGGATGGGTGCGGGTAGAGGTAGTCAATGAGGTAGCGGGGCGGGAGGTGGGAGCGAAGATAAAATCCAATGGACATAACCAACCATCCCAAAAAAAAGAGGAGGCGGATTATCCTATTTGCGGCATGACCTCCATCACTGGCTTGTCTGACATCCGATTGATATACTTTTATTGTGAAATTTATCACTCATCGTATGGGTCGCCCCTGCGAAAATAAAAGGAATGCATATGACACAAGAAGATCCCCGAATTTTGGAACTGCGCAAGATGCGCGCCAAGGCGTTGGAAGGCGGCGGCGAGGAGCGCATTGCCAAGCAAAAAGCCAAAGGAAAGTTGACCGCGCGTGAGCGCATCGAGTTGCTGCTCGACCCCGGCACGTTCAACGAGATCGAACCGTTCATCACGCATCAGGGCGATGAACTGGGATTGCTGAAAGAGAAGTTTTACGGTGATGGGGTCATCACGGGCTACGGACAGATTCATGGGCGGACGGTATATCTATATTCACAGGATTTTACAATTTACGGCGGCACGCTGAGCGAGATGCAATCGCACAAAATTTGCCGCGTGATGGACCTGGCGGTACGTAACGGCGTGCCGTTCATTTCGTTGATCGACTCGGGCGGCGCGCGCATTCAGGAGGGCGTACGCTCGATGGGCGGTTATGCGGAGATCTTCCGACGCAACGCGCAGTATTCGGGCGTGGTTCCGCAAGTGAGCGTGATGCTCGGACCGTGCGCGGGCGGCGCGGCGTACTCCCCCGCCCTGACCGACTTGGTCATCATGGTGGAAAAATCATCGTTCATGTTCCTGACGGGACCGGACGTGATCAAAGCCGTGACGGGCGAAGTGATCGATGCCGAGTCGCTTGGCGGCGCGGCGGTGCATAACTCGGTCAGTGGTGTGGCGCATTTGAGCGTGAAGAGCGAAAAAGCTGCGCTGGATATGGCGCGTCATTTCCTTTCATATTTGCCCTCGAACAACGTCGAAAATCCGCCGTACGTTCAGCCAGCCGATGATCTCTCGCGCATGGATGAAGAACTCAATCACATCATCCCGCTCGAAGCGAACGAGCCGTATGTGATGCATCAAGTCATTGAAAAAATCATTGACAAGGACTCTTTCCTTGAGATCCAACCCGATTGGGCGCGGAATGCGATTGTGGGGCTCGCGCGCATCGGCGGACACAGTGTCGGCATCGTGGCGCAGGAACCGTCCATTATGGCAGGCGTGATCGACATCGACGCGGCGGACAAAATGACGCGCTTCGTGCGCATGTGCGACTGCTTCAACATCCCGCTTGTGACCTTCGTCGATTCGCCGGGCTTCCTGCCGGGTATCGCGCAGGAACACGGCGGCATCATCCGCCATGGCGCGAAACTGCTCTACGCTTATTCCGAAGCCACCGTGCCGAAGATCTGCATCATCACCCGCAAGGCATATGGCGGCGCGTATGTGGTCATGTCCAGCAAGTATCTCGGCACGGATGTCACCTACGCGTGGCCCTCGGCAGAGATCGCCGTCCTTGGCGCGGAAGGCGCGGCAAATATTTTGTTCAAAAAGCAAATCGAGACGGCAGAGAATCCTGCCGAAGAGCGCAAAAAACTCGCTGAAGAATATCGCGCCAAATTCAACAATCCGTATTACGCCGCATCCACGGGCTATGTGGATGACATCATCGAGCCGCGCGAGTCAAGACCCAAGATCATCGCGACATTGTCTGCGCTGCGCGACAAATACACGCCAGCTCCCCCGCGCAAGCATGGGAATATTCCTGTATAGGCGGGGCAACCCGCCCCTACGTGGAAAATAACATGACTGACTTTATTCTCTCCCTCGAAATCACCGCTCTCGGCATGGGGCTGGTCTTCGGCGCGATCATCTTGTTGTGGGGGATGATGGCGCTTTTGACGGCGGTCACTGCGGAGAAAGAATCATCCGCGGAAGAAGAACCCGCCCTTCGACACGCTCAAGACAACGCATCCGACTCCCCCGAAGCTGATTCACCGCCCCAGGCAGATTCCAAACTTCAGGTCGCTTTGCTCGCCGTCGCAATGGCGCTCGCCGAACAGGGACAAACCTCCGCGCGCCCGCTGGAGCAGCCGCCGACGGCGCTCGTCTCCGCGTGGCAATTGGGGATGCGCACCCGGCAAATGTCTGAAAAAGGGACAATGAAGCGGCGTTAGACCCTCACCCTTACCCTCTCCCAAAACGGGAGAGGGGGAGATGGAATTATGAAACAAAAACTCACAGTCAACAACCAAGTTCATGAAGTAGAGATCGAAGATATCAACGCGCGTCCCGTCATCGTGCATGTGGATGGTGTGCGGTTTGAGGTCATGCCTGAGAAACAGAATCAGGTTGAAACAAGAAAAGAAGCGGACAGAAAAACGGAGGGCGAATCGTACAAGCCGAATCCCGCGCCTGTCCCTGCGCCGTCTCCCAATCTCGCGTTGAGCGGCAACTCGCTGACATCCCCCCTGCCCGGAACGGTCGTCAATATCTTTGTGAAGGCAGGCGACAAGGTGGAGGCGGGGCAGGTGGTGCTGGTGATCGAAGCGATGAAGATGAAGAACAGCATCCGCTCGACGTACAGCGGCACGGTTGGCGATGTGCTAGTGAGCGAAGGTCAGAGCGTGGCGCACAAACAGGCGCTGATCAAGTTCGCCGATCTGGGCGAAGCGTCGTGGATGTAACCTTATGGATTTATCATCCCTCATCCCCGAACTGATAAAAGGTTTTTCGAATTTCACGCTGGGCAACGGCGTGATGATCGCCGCCGCATTGATATTGATCTATCTCGCCGTGTTCAAGGAGATCGAGCCCGTTTTGTTATTGCCCATCGGATTCGGTTGTATGCTGGCGAATATTCCGCTTTCGGGAATGACCGCCGTGGAAGGCATGATGGGCGTTCTGTACAATGCGGGCATCAAAACGGAATTGTTCCCGCTGCTCATCTTCATCGGCGTCGGCGCAATGATCGATTTTTCGCCGCTGCTGGCGCAGCCAAAAATGGTCTTGCTCGGCGCGGCGGGACAGTTCGGCATCTTCGGCACGTTGATCCTGGCGATCTGGCTGGGATTCCCGCTTAATCAAGCCGCATCCATCGGCGTGATCGGCGCAATCGACGGACCAACATCCATTTTTGTGGCAAGCAAACTTGCGCCCGAACTGCTCGCGCCCATTGCGGTGGCGGCATATTCGTACATGAGTTTGATTCCGATCATCCAGCCGCCGTTGATGCGTTTGCTCACCACGAAAAAAGAACGCATGATCAAAATGGAGTATGCGCCCAAGCCCATCTCCAAACGGACGTTGATCTTCTTCCCCGTGGTCATCACGTTGGTGGTCGGCATTCTCGTCCCTGAAGCCACGCCGCTCATCTCCATGCTCATGCTCGGCAACCTGCTCAAGGTCACTGGCGTGGTGGACCGTTTGAGCAATGCCGCGCAAAACGAGATCATCAACATCGCTACCTTGTTCCTCGGGCTTGCCATCGGCTCGACGATGAGCGCGGAAGCATTCCTGAATTTGGATACGGGCAAGATCATGGTGCTCGGTCTGTTCGCCTTTGCGCTCGATACCGTGGCGGGATTGCTCTTCGGCAAACTGATGTCTGTGATGAGCGGCGGAAAGATCAATCCGCTCATTGGCGCGGCTGGCATTTCCGCGTTTCCGATGGCGGGAC
This sequence comes from Anaerolineales bacterium, assembly GCA_023382595.1. Taxonomy (GTDB): domain Bacteria; phylum Chloroflexota; class Anaerolineae; order Anaerolineales; family Villigracilaceae; genus Villigracilis. The sequence goes on from JAHDWB010000003.1 coordinate 174,704, forward strand.
GGCTCGCCGCCAAGACCGCCAACGACGAAGACCCCGATAACTTCATCCTCATGCATGCCATGGGCGCGAATACGGCGGGGCAGTTGGGCAGCGTCATTGCTGGCGGCATTTTGCTCTCGGTCGTCAGCAAGATGATGGGGATATAATCTCCTTTCATTCTCTGAATTGGTCATATGTGATGATAGTCTGCGAAACGGTGACCAAAATCACCTTTGTGCCGGGAAACTTGTGCGCTATAATCAAGTTGTCTGACAAATTTCAAGGAGATGTCTAATGACCACGATCGACCTGACCATCCACAAAGACCGCCGCGCCCGCGCCATCCAACGCGCCAAAGAACGCAACATCATCATCCCCACCTACGCCCAAATGAAGGATCCATCCAAGATCCCTGCAAAGATCCAGGATGAATTGAAAGGCATCGGGCTGTGGGATATTCACCCCCTCAACCTTTTCCGCATCACCTGGAAGAATCAACCCACCGCTTCCGGCGGGACCTTTGGCGGAGTCAATTTCATCGAGCTTCCCTCCTCGCTGACGGGAGTCAAAGCCCGCATCATTGCCATCGTCGGAAAATGGTTCCCAACCGGCGCACACAAGGTCGGGGCGGCGTTCTCCTGTCTCGTCCCGAGACTGGTCACCGGTCAGTTCGACCCGACCACGCAAAAAGCCGTTTGGCCCTCCACGGGCAACTACTGCCGCGGCGGCGCATACGATTCAGCGTTACTGGGTTGCGAATCCATCGCCATCCTGCCCGAAGGCATGTCAAAGGAACGCTTTGAATGGCTTGCAAAAGTTGCGGGCGAGACCATCAAGACCCCCGGCTCCGAATCGAACGTGAAAGAAATCTTCGACAAATGCTGGGAACTCCGCAACTCCGGTCAGGACCTGATGATCTTCGACCAATTCCAGGAGTTCGGCAACTATCTCTGGCACTACGAAGTGACCGGTCATGCGATGGAGGAAGTGCTCAAACAGGTCATGGGACCGAACGACAGTTATCGCGGCATGGCATCCGCGACCGGCTCGGCAGGCACCATCGCCAGCGGCGATTACTTGAAGCAACTCTTCCCCGAAAGCAAGATCGTCGCCAGCGAGGCATTGCAATGCCCGACCCTGCTCGAAAACGGGTTTGGCGCACACCGCATCGAAGGCATCGGCGACAAACATGTGCCGTGGGTACATAACACCAAGAATACCGATGTGGTCGTCGCCATCGATGACAACGCCGTGGTCAACATCGCCCGCCTCTTCAATGAAGAGAATGGACGCGCGCTCCTCGCTGAAAAAGGCGTTCCCGAAGCAACGATCTCCAATCTCGACCTGCTCGGTTTCTCCGGCATCTCGAACGTACTTTCTGCGATCAAAACCGCCAAATATTATGAAATGGGCGAGAACGATATCATGCTCACCATCGCCACCGACTCGATGGAACTCTACCGCTCACGCCTGCACGAAATGCATCAGGAGTTCGGTCAATACACCGAGCGCGATGCCTCCGCAGACTTCGCCCGCTACCTGCACGGACAGTCCACGGACAACATGCTTGAACTGCGCTACACCGACCGCCGCCGCGTGCACAACCTGAAATACTATACCTGGGTCGAACAGCAGGGCAAGACCTACGAAGAAATCCAGGCGCAGTGGTATCAGCCCGATTACTGGACCAACGTCCAGAAGCAGGCGGATGAGATCGACGAACTGATCGTGGAATTCAACAAGGAAGTTGGTTTAATCTAGTTTGTAAACCGGTCGAAATTCGTTTGTAGAAAGTGGAAAGTAAAGAGTAGAATCAACTCGTCACTTTCCACTTTCTATTTCTTCACATGGCGCTTTCCCCGTCTTCCCTCGTCCTCGTCTGCCTGCTCCCCACTCCACGGGATCTGGAAATTGCGCGCCTGCTCGGCTGGTATCGCATCCCGCTTCGTACGGCGCCGAAAGTTGTCGCCGTGGATTATCTCGCGTTCTACCAGCCAGCCTCCTTCGGAGAGCGAAGCGGACAGGTCGAATTCATCGCCGAGGTCAAAGGACACGAACTCACCACCCGCGCCGAATTGCTCAAGGACGAGCCGCATCATCCGCGCGCAAACGAGGAATATTACAAGATCCAAATCGGCGCACTGGAGAAACTCAAGGAGCCCGTCAAAACGGATAAGTGGAGACGGCTGACGTTCCTGTATTCCACGGGCGAGTGCCTGCTCAATGCGAAAACGCTGAACGATCTTGTGGTGGAAGGCGAAGAGCGTAATCTGCTCTGGAAAAGCCTGCGCGAACGCGCCGAACAGGGGCAAACCTACAAAACAGATCTGCCTGAAGCCGACATCCCGCCGGAAGTGCTGATGGCGCTATTAGGCATTAAAGAGCTGCAAACAGAGTACAATGAAGGCGGTCAACAAGACTTTTTGGCAGGCACATGACAATTTTGTTTGGAAATAGCCGAAAAATAGCCCCGAAGTCGCCTTGATTCCCCTTTTACTCAGTGATAAACTTTCTACGAAATGCCAGCGGACATCCTGATCGTCACTCCCAACTCCAGCTTTGGAGAAACCGTCCATCGTAAATTGGAGGAATCATCCCTCTATCGGGCGCACGTTGTCAACAACAAGGCTTCCGCTGTAGTACGAGCGGACGAAGTCGGCGCCCCGCTTGCCATGCTCGATGCTGCGCTTGGCGAAGACTGGGTGAACGAAATCGGCAACGCGTTACGCACCGTCCGGCAGGGCATCAACCTGATCATCCTGTGCGATGAAGAAGGCGATCCGCCCGCATTCGATGACTTGCGCCCGTGGATCCTTGTCCGCAAGCCGTTTAGATTGGCAGAATTTATGAACGCAATCAGCAAACCCCAACCATCCCCCTCCCCGGCAGTGCCCATCACGCAGCACACCACCATTCCGTGGTTAAGCGATGTGAGCAAAGCCGCCCAGCACCTCACCCGTCTCACGTTGGAATCGTCCGCGCAAGCTGCGCTGATCACCCGCAAAAGCGACCTGTGGGCATACGCGGGCGGTCTCTCGCAAAACGCCGCGAAGGAAGTTGCGCAAGCTGTTACACGGAATTGGGACGGGCAGAAAGGCTCCGATCTCCTGCGTTTCATTCGACTGGAAAGCACAAAAGCGGAGCATATGCTGTACGCCACCCGCCTCACCTCCGACACCGTGCTTGCTCTTGTTTTCGACGCTGAGACTCCCTTTAGCACGATCCGCTCCCAGGCGAGCCAGCTTGTGAACGATCTCGGCAGCGAGCACACGGCAGACCAGCGACCCGCGCAGGTTTTGTCCGATGCGATGAACGAGGAGGAAGACATCAATATTCCTTCGATCTCGAACATTCTTACGGACATCCCTGCCCCCACACCCGAACCACCCTCCACACATATCTTCAGCGTGCCGCGCCAAAAGGAGGATTTCGATCCCAATCAGACGCGTGTCGCGGAATCTCTGTCGAACGCATCCGTCTTCAACCGGGATGCGAATCCGCCCCAGCGCAGGCAAAACATCGAGGTGACGCAGCAATCTCAAAGTCAGGAACGAGGCGTGGAAACCCAGACCACGTTCGATGATGTGGAAGTGACCGCCCCGTCCCGCTCGAAACCGAGACCCAGTACGCCCGTTGCCGTCCCGCAGCCCGGCGAAGCGGACGTCACCCGTGAAAGTCCGACCACCGAGGCGGCGAAGAAATTGGTGGTGGAGCCGATCACGGCGGGGCTGTATCACCTGACCTATGCGTGCCTGCTCGTGCCGCGCTTTTCGTCACATTACATCACCGGCGATCTTGCGGATCATATGGGTGAATGGCTGCCGAATATCTGCATTGCCTTCGGCTGGCGGCTGGAATTTTTGGCTGTGCGTCCCGAATATTTGCAGTGGGTTGTAAACGTCCAGCCGAATACATCGCCCGGTTACCTGATGCGCATCATGCGACAGCAAACGTCCGAGAAGATTTTTAGCGAATTCCCGCGTTTGAAGAAGGAAAATCCATCAGGCGATTTTTGGGCGCCCGGATATCTCATCATGGGCGGAACACAACCGCACCCCGCGCAGTTGGTGAAGGATTACATCCGCCAGACGCGCCAGCGGCAGGGACAGGAAGATTCGTCGGGGCGGTAATTTGCCTGAAACAAAAGTTCTATTTTCAAAAACGCAGAGTATAATAAACTCTGCGTTTTATTTTTAAGGATACTCCCATGCCCCCAACTCTTTACTTGATCGACGGACACGCACTTGCCTACCGCATGTACTTTGCCCTGACCGCGGGTGGAAGTTCGCAGCGCTGGGTGAACTCCAAAGGTGAACCGACGGCAGGCATCTACGGTTTTGCGCGCGAATTGATCCGCGTGCTGGAGCAGGAAAAGCCCGAATACCTCGCCGTAGCCTTCGACGTTGGAAAAACCTTCCGCGATGATATCTTCCCCGAATATAAAGCCACGCGCGAGAAAATGCCCGATGACCTGCGCCCGCAGATCGAACGCATCCGCGAGATGGTGGATCTGTTCAATATCCCGCGCCTCGAAATGGACGGCTACGAAGCGGACGATGTGCTTGGCACAGTGGCGTATCTCGCCGCCGGGCAGGGACTGGGCGTGAAGATCATCACCGGCGACCGCGACCTGCTGCAGCTGGTCAACGAGCGCACGGCGGTCTATCTCGCAGGCGATGACCAAACCTACATCACCGATGCGGATGTGGTCAAAAAACTGGGTGTGCGTCCGAGTCAAGTGGTGGATTACAAAGCCATCGTCGGCGATACATCCGATAACATCCCCGGCGTGAAGGGTGTGGGTGAAAAAACCGCCATCTCCCTGCTCGAAAAATTCGAGACGCTGGACAATGTCTATGCGAATCTCGACCAGGTGGAAAAACGTTGGCAGGGGAAACTTGAATCCAGCAAGGAAATGGCGTACATGAGCCGCGACCTCGCGCGGATCGAAACGAATTTGACCATGAAATTCGACCTCGAACACGCGAAAGTCACGCCATTCGACGGCACAAAACTCGAGGCGTTTTTCAAGGAAATGGAATTCCGCACACTGATCAGCAAAGTCCCTGCCATCAGCAGAGGCGTGGCAGAAACCATATCAACGTCCGCGCCGAAGACTGCCAAAACCAAAAGCGGGCAGATGACGATGTTCGTCAACGAGCCGCAGGTTGTGACGGAGATCAAGCCTTCGAACATCGAAGTCGTCATCGTGGATACGGAAGCGAAGTTGAGAGACCTTGTCAAAGAACTTTCCAAAGCCAAGGTCATTTCGTTCGATACTGAGACCACCGACACGGACGAAATGCGCGCAGATATGGTCGGCATATCGCTTTCCGTACAAGAAGGGACCGGCTATTATATTCCCATCGGTCATACATCGGGGAACAACCTTTTGCTGGAAATGGTCATCGAAGCGCTGATGCCATCCATGACGAACCCGAAGATCGGCAAGCTCGCGCACAATGCAAAATATGATTACATCATCCTCGCGCGGCATGGACTCGTCACATCCCCGCTGACGTTCGACACCATGCTGGCAGAGTTCATCGCAGACCCGTCCTCGCGCAATATGGGGCTGAAGAATCTCGCTGCCGCAAAGCTCGATGAAGAAATGACCCACATCGAAGAACTGATCGGCAAGGGAAAAAAGCAGATCAGCATGGCAGACGTTGCAATTGAGACTGCCGCGAACTACGCCGCTGCCGATGCCGAAACCACCCTGCGACTGATGCCGATCATGGAGCGAGAACTGGAACGTGTGAACGGCAGGAACATTCTTGACGAGATTGACATGCCGCTCAGCGCCGTGCTCGCCGAAATGGAAATGACCGGCGCGCTGGTGGACACCGATTTCTTTGGCAAAATGTCAAAGGATCTGGCAAGCCGTCTCGCGGAAATCGAAAAGGAGATATTCGGTCACGTCGGAAAGACATTCAATATTAATTCGCCGCAGCAACTCTCGGATGTGCTATTCAATCATTTGCGCCTCGAACCACCCGACAAAGGGCGCAAAACGACGACAGGCTTTTACTCCACCTCGGCGGACGTGCTGGAGGCGTTGCGCGGAAAACATCCCGTGTTGGATTTCATCCTTGAACACCGCGAACTCTCCAAATTAAAATCCACCTATGTGGATGCGCTTCCCGCCGCCATCAACCCAAACACGGGACGAGTACACACCTCCTACAGCCAGATCGGCGCGGTGACGGGACGCCTCTCGTCCAATAACCCGAACTTGCAGAACATCCCCATCCGCACCGAAACAGGACGGAGAGTCCGCAACGGGTTTATCGCGGACAAGGGAAACGTCCTGCTCTCGGTGGATTATTCACAGATCGAGCTGCGCATCGTCGCGCACATGGCGCAGGACGAAGCCATGCTGGCTGCCTTCCGCGCGGGAGAGGATATCCACGCTACGACCGCCGCCGCCATCTACGACATCGAGCTGGACAAGGTCACCAAGGATATGCGCCGCCACGCAAAAGCCATCAACTTCGGGTTGATCTACGGCATGTCGGCATTTGGACTCACCCGCACCACCGAGTTGACGCTGGCAGAGGCGGAGGATTTCGTCAAAGCCTATTTCAGGAAATTCCCCGGCATAAAAAACTATCTGGACGGCATCCGCCGCCAGGCTGCCGAGATCGGTTACGTCGAAACCCTGCTCGGGCGTAGAAGATATTTCCCGGCATTGCAGACCAAGACCAATGTCCAGATGAAGAACCGCGAGGAGCGCGAAGCCATCAACGCACCGATCCAAGGCACGGCGGCTGACATCATGAAGATCGCAATGATCCGCATCCCGCCTGCGCTCCAATCTGCGGGGTTGACAGGAAAAATGCTTCTGCAAGTCCATGATGAACTCGTGCTGGAATGCCCCGAAAAGGAAATGGAAAAGACTGCGCAGGTCGTGCAGGGAACAATGTCAAACGCCTACCCAATGAGCATCCCCCTGGAAACGGAAGCAAGAGCCGGTGTGAACTGGGGCGAGATGAAGGTTATAATTACATAATCGTCATCAGGAATCTGAATATACGAAAGTAAAATCAACTTCACTATGCCCGAACGAGACGACGTATTTCAAAAAGCAATGAACGATGGGCACTCCGCCGCCTGGGACCAGGAGTGGGGCAAGGCAGCCAATGCCTACCGCCGCGCGCTGGAGGAGTTTCCCGATCATCCCAAGGCGCTAAACAGCCTGGGGCTTGCGCTCTATCAACTTAACAATGTCGAAGAGGCATTGCAGATCTATACGCGCGTCTCCAAGATCACGCCCGACGACCCAGTGTCGATGGAAAAAGTGGCACAACTTTCCGAGCGGACCGGCGACTTAAAAGCCGCCGTGGATGCGGCGATCCGCGCAGGGGATCTCTTTCTCAAACAACGCGATACCGAAAAGGCGCTGGAAAACTGGGTGCGCGTCACCAACATCAACCCTGAAAACGCAATCGCCCATTCGCGTCTTGCACAAGTCCACGAAAAACTGGGGCATAAACAACAGGCAGTGATGGAGTATCTCGCCATTGCCAGCATCATCCAGCGCGCAGGTAACATGGAAAAAACGCTGGAGATGGTGAATAAAGCCCAATCCCTTCTGCCCGACAGTCCCGAAGTGAAACAGGCGCAGACGCTTCTCAAAACGGGACAACTGCTTCCAAGACCCGTGCGCGGGAAAGGCGGGACAGGTCCCATCCGCATGGCGCAGGTCAAGGAATTACAAAAACCGCTCGCTTCGCGCGCCTCCTCCGGGCTGGACCCGGTCGCTGAGGCGCGCCAAAAGGCATTGACCCAGCTGGCGGAGTTACTCTTCGAATATTCCGACGACAGCCCCGCAGCACAGGAACGCCGCGGTCTATCCGCCATTGTGAAAGGCACAGGCGGTCTCTCCATGCAGCACGCCGAACAGACCAAGGTCGTCCTGCATCTCGGTCAGGCAATTGATGCACAGTCCAAAGGCAATGATTCGCAGGCTGCGGAGGAAATGGAGGGCGCACTCGAAGCAGGTTTCAAACATCCAGCCTTGTATTTCACGCTCGGACTTTTACGTTTTAAAGGCGAGCGTTTCGAAACCGCCCAGCGCTTCCTGCAAAACTCCGTCAAGCATAACGACTACGCGCTTCCAACCCGTCTTCTGTTGGGACAAATGCTCGAACGAAAATCGCTCCACCATGAAGCGGCTTTGGAATATCTGGAAGCGTTGAAATCCGCCGATGCCATGACCGTCCCTGCCGAAATTGCCGACGACATCCGTCAGCAATATGAACCGCTGATCGAAGCGTATCAAAACCAAACGGATGAAGAGGCGATCCGCAAAATCTGTCAGAACATCCACGGACTCCTGATGCGTCCCGACTGGCGGGAACAACTTCACAAAACTCGCGAACAAATGCCAAAACAGGAGGGCGATCTACCTGCCCCGCTTGCAGAAGTCATCCTGCAAGCCCAATCCAGTTCGGTGCTCGAATCGATGAACCATATCAACCAATTGGCGCGTACGGGCAGTTTGCGCTCCGCCATGGACGAGGCGTATGACGCACTTCAATACGCCCCCACCTACCTACCGCTCCACACGCTCATGGGTGATCTGCTCGTTCAGGAAGGGCGCCCGAACGACGCCATTACAAAGTTCGGCGTGGTGGCGCAAGCCTATAGCGCTCGCGGCGAAGTGCTGCAAGCGACAAAACTTCTGCGCCGCATCATCCAGATCTCGCCCATGGATATGAGCGCGCGCAAACGCTTGATCGAACAATTCGTGGCGCGCGGTCAAACCGACGATGCTGTCCGCGAATATCTTGAACTCGCAGCCATCTATTACCGCCTCGCCGAACTGGACATGGCGCGGAAAACCTTTACCACCGCCCTACGGCTTGTTCAGCGAGGCAACGCCAGCCGCGATTGGAATGTACATATCCTGCAACGCATGGCAGATATCGACATGCAGCGGCTGGATTGGAAACAAGCCCTGCGCGTCTTCGAACAGATCCGCACCCTTTCGCCGGACGACGATGCCGTGCGAAAACAGATCATCGAACTCAACCTGCGCATGGCGCAGCCGGACAAAGCCATCAACGAACTTGAAAACTACATCAACCACCTGGAAAGCCAGAACAAGAATGAACCGGCGCTTGCCTTCCTCGAGGAACTGGTCAACGACCATGGCGACCAGCCTTTGCTCAAGCGCACCCTCGCGGCGCAGCTTCACCGAGCCAACCGCACAGCACAAGCCGTCCGCGTACTCGATGAACTGGGCGACACCCTCTTCCAAAACGGTGACAAACATGGCGCAATGGAGGTCATCAACCAGATCATCCTGATGAGCCCGCCCAATGTGGAAGATTATCGCCAACTATACGACCAGATGCGAAAAGGATGACAGAGGATGCCCATCACAAGATGGGCATTTTCATCTCTCCGCTTCGTACGGGACCTGCACCTGCTCCGCCATGCGGACAACTCCCAGCCTGTGACTAAAGTCCCAAACACCGATTGACCTCCATGCTATAATCGCCGCGATACAAAATCGGAGAAACAACATGCCAAAAACCAGAAACAATGCCGTGATGAACTGGCTCTTCATTTTCACAGTCATCGTGGCATTTCTCGTCATCTTCGGGGGATTTGTCCGTCTCACCCGCTCAGGACTCTCCATCGTGGAGTGGAATCCCATCAACGGGACCATCCCACCCATGGGAAATCACGAATGGGAGGCGGAATTTGCCAAATATCAACAAACACCGGAATACCAATTGATCAATAAAGGTATGACGCTGGATGAGTACAAATATATCTTCTACATCGAGTGGCTCCATCGCCTCATCGCCCGTTTGGCAGGGCTGTTCTATGCCATTCCGGTGTTCTACTTCCTTTTTAAGAAAGCCATTCCCTTCAAGGAATTCGGCATCTATTTTGTAATGGGATCGCTCTTTATCGCACAAGCCTTCATGGGCTGGTTCATGGTCGCCAGCGGACTTGTCGACCGCCCTGCTGTCAGCCACATCCGCCTGACCATCCACCTGCTTTTCGCGCTTGCGCTGTTCAGCATCGCCCTGTGGACGGCACTTGGTCATAAATTCGGCTTCCATACAGCCACCCAAAAAGCAAAATGGTCACTCCCCTCCAAACTGGCATTGTGGTCAACCGTCATCCTGCTCATCCAGATCGCCTACGGCGGTCTGACCGCAGGACTTAAAGCAGGTCACGTTTCCTCCACTTGGCCCCTCATGCTAGGCAGGTGGATTCCTCCCAACCTTTTCAACTCATGGGTCAATCTCTTCGAAACACCGCAGACTGTCGTCTTTATCCATCGCTGGCTGGCATGGATCGGAGTGATCCTCGTACCGCTGGTAATCTACATCGTCAAAAAGCAAAACTATCCCGCAGACATTCACAAAGGTTTGTGGTGGCTCTTTGGAGTGGTCGTCTTGCAGATCACGCTCGGTGTATTGACCGTCCTTTCCTACGTCAATATCGTAATTGCGCTAATTCACCAAGCCAATGCCATCGTACTTTTAGGGCTGGCAGTCTATTTTATTCATAGATTTAGAGCTTTGGACCAAAAGTAAAAACGCGAACGAGACAGCCGCATGCGAGGCGACTGTCTCGTTCGCACTGCCTCCTGACCTCCCCCGCAAACCTACATGGGTCAGTCGGCGCTAAAACCCCTCTTGAGAGGGGTATCTCGACAATATAGTCTCATTCAAATTGTATATAATTACCGGTAATGAGAAAGTTTTGGCTTTTATGGATGGTCACCCTCGTCACGTTCTCGGCTTCATGCGGCACGGGATTCCCTGCCATCACGCCGGAAACACCCCCATCCGCTTCACCTTCCAACCTCGCACCTGATTACCCTCCATCCAGCCTATCCATCCCGTACGGAAAAAACATCCGCTTTGAACAGATCAGTATCGAAGAAGGTCTCTCACAGAGTGTCGTAAATGCCATCCTGCAAGACCAAAAAGGCTTCCTCTGGGTTGGCACAGACGACGGATTGAACCGCTATGATGGATACGATTTCAAAGTCTATAAACCCGATGCAAACACTCCATCCAGCCTAAGCGACCGTGCCGTCACAACCCTTGTAGAGGACGAACAGGGATATCTATGGATCGGCACACGAACAGGCGGATTGAACCGCTACGATCCCTACACCAACCAATTCAAACATTACATCCATAGCGCTGCAGATGATGACAGCATAGCCGGAAATGAGATCCATGCCCTTTGCCTTGATGAAGATGGACTATGGATCGGCACCAACAACGGGCTGGATTTCCTGCATTTTGAAACAGACAGTTTCACCCATTATTACGCCTTTCCCACCAATCAACCCGAAGCACAAAGCAGGACACGCATCCCCATCCGCGCCTTATTCAAAGACTCAAAAGGGCTGCTATGGATCGGAAGCGCCAATGCGGGGCTTAGCGTATATGACAAGACGGATAAAAGTTTCACGGTTCATAAATTCAGCGAAAACAACCTGTTCAGCCTGGGTCATAACCGCGTTCTGAGTATCGCCGAAGGGCGGGAAGGAGAAATGTGGATCGGTACCGGAAATGGGTTAAACCTTTATCACACAGAAGATAGGTATTTCACAAGATTTACGAATTCTGAAAGCAACCCCGACAGCCTGGCGGGGAACACCGTGTACACCCTCTATAAGGATCGTTCCGGCGGGCTGTGGATCGGCACAAACAACGGACTGGACCGTTACGATCCACAAAATGCTCGCTTCATTCATCACCAGCATCAACCAACCGTTTCAAACAGCCTGAGTAACAACCAGGTATTTACCATCTATGAAGATGCAAGCGGCGTCTTATGGATCGGGACCTATGGCGGCGGATTGAACAAATATAACCGCCAGCAGGACAGGTTCGCCTATTATCACAAAAATCCAAACAACGCATCCAGCCTGAGCAGCAACTTCATCTTCCCCATCCTTGCAGACAATGAAGGTTATGTATGGATAGGCACGCTTGACGGCGGATTGAATCGTTTCGATCCGCTCACAGAGCAGTTCACATATTTCGAACACAATCCCAATGATCCGACAACGATCAGCAATGACAGCGTCATCTCGCTTTACAGTGACAGGCAGGGAGTCTTGTGGGTTGGCACAACTCGTGGATTAAACCGCTTCGACCCTGAAACGAACTCCTTTCTCAGTTATCAGCAAGTTGGAACCGGCGATAATATCAACACAAGAGAAACGATCTTTGCGATCCATGAAGATACATCAGGGAATCTTTGGATCGGCACAAACCGCGGACTTTATCTGTTCAACAGAGACGATCAGGGATTTCAACAATATGAACCGGAAGAGGGCAATCCGGATATCTTTTCCGGGCATCAGGTCAATGCCATCATCGAAGATGGCAGCCAAAACCTTTGGGTTGGCACGTTCGATGACGGGTTAAGACGCATCAACCTTGAGACAAATGAGGTCACTCGGTATACCCATAATCCGGAGAATCCATCTTCGCTTGGCAGCAACGCCATTATGGTCATCCATGAAGATAAGGATGGAATCCTTTGGATCGGCACATATGGCGGCGGACTGGATCGCTTTGAGCCCGGAAACAACACCTTCTCCCACTTTACAGAAAACGAAGGTCTGCCGAACAATATCATTTATGGAATTCTCGAAGATGAAATGGGATATCTCTGGGTAAGCACGAACTATGGACTTTCCAAATTCGATCCAGCCGACCGAACCTTCCGCAACTTCACGGTCAGCGACGGATTACAGAGCAACGAATTCAACCAGAATGCCTTTGCCAAAGACCAAAACGGAAAGATGTATTTTGGAGGCATTAATGGATTGATCTTATTTTCTCCGGAGGAGATCAAGGATAATCCCTACGCTCCCAAGGTTTCCCTCACATCCCTGACGCGGGATGGCGCCCCCCACGCAGATACGCTATCTGTCGAGTATCTGCAAAACATCACACTGAAATGGCCCCAGGACTCTTTTGAGTTCGAATTTACCGCCTTCGCCTATGAACAACCATCGAGGAATCAATATGCGTACATGCTGGAAGGCTTTGACAACGATTGGATCAATATCGGCACGCAAAGGAACGGTCGTTATACAAATCTGCCCGGCGGAAATTACACACTGCGCCTGCGAGGCTCGAACAGTGACGGCACATGGAATGAACAGGGACAAGCCATCAGCATAATTGTTGTGCCGCCATTCTGGGAGACTTGGTGGTTCCTGGGGTTGGCTGTCGTTGTGCTTGGTGTCAGTTTGATTGGCGGTTTGCGCTGGGGAATAAAAAACATCGAAACGCGCAACCGGGAATTGGAACGACTGGTAAAGAAACGCACCGCGGATCTGGAAAAACGCACGGGCGAGATCGAGGCGCTGTATCAGGCGGATGAAAAGATCCTGCGAAGCGTCACGCTGAACCATGTCTTTCAAACCCTGGTGGATGTATCCATCACCATGCTAAAGGCAGACCGCAGCGTTGTCTTCCTTTGGAATGAATCAAAAAACAAGATCCTGCCGCATGTCAGCCGTGGTTTCCAGCCCGAAACCCTGTCCGTACTTCAATTCGATTATGGTGAAGGGATGGTTGGCAGGGCAATGAAAACCAGCGCAGCGGTGATCGTATCCCATTTAAAGCCAAACGAACTGCGCGATGACATACGAGCCGCCATGGATCGGGAAGGCATTCGTTCCTACGCCCATTTCCCAATCATCATAGATGGCAAAGTGGTCGCGATCTTCAATGTGGCATATACCCGTCCCGACGCGCTCAACAAAGATGCCGTCCGTCTATTTACCGCGCTCGTGAACCGCGCATCATTATCCATAGCCAACATGCAGTTGTTCGAGCAAACCAAGGACCTGGCTGTCATGGAGGAACGAAACCGCCTCGCGCGCGACCTGCACGACAGCGCAAAACAAAAGGCGTTTGCAGCGCTCGCCCAGTTGGGAACCGTCAACGGATTGGTCAGATCCAAAAACGGAGAGATCGCTCCAAACCTGAACGAGGCGGAGACGCTGATCTATGAGGTCATTCAGGAATTGAACTTCCTAATTCAGGAGATCTATCCCATCGCCTTGCAGGAAAAGGGACTTCAGACCACGCTGCGGGAATATATCTTTGAATGGGAAAACCGCAACGACATCACCTCCAACCTGACCATCCTGAACGATCGTCAACTCCCGCTGGAGTTGGAGCAAGCCATCTATCGGCTGGTTCAGGAAGCGTTGGCGAATGTTGCACGTCACAGTAAAGCCAGCCGGGTGGATATTTCCCTTATCTATCACACAGACTCCCTGCAAGTCACCATTGCTGACAATGGCTGCGGTTTCGATATGAATCAAAAGGCCAAGGGGCTTGGCTTCCGCTCCATGCGCGACCGGATCGGCAGCCTGCGTGGGACCGTACAAATACAAAGCACCCCGGGACAGGGGACCTGCCTGATCGCGCAAGTACCGATAAAAAATAATGGAGGCAGTGAAACATGAAGCAACACCGCACCAGCATCTTAATCGTGGATGACCATGAGGTAGTCCGCAATGGGATTCGCTCCTATCTTGAAAATTTGTCCGATTTTCACGTCATCGGCGAAGCAGCCTCCGGCGAAGAAGCATTGGAGATGGTATCCGAATTGATCCCCGAAATCGTGTTATTGGATTTGATCTTGCCCGGCATGGACGGGATCGAGACAACACGGCGGATAAAGCAAATCAGTCCGCGCTCACAAGTGGTGGTACTTACCTCCTACCATGAAGATATCCATATCTTCCCAGCTTTGAAGGCGGGGGCAATTTCCTATATTCTGAAAGATATGAAAATGGATAAACTTGTGGAGGTTCTGCACCGCGCAGTCCACGGCGAGGTGACATTACATCCACGTGTAGCCGCACGGGTCTTGCAAAATATCCGCAGTGAAAACAGCGAGGAACAGCCCCTGTTCACGGAATTGACCGATCGTGAAACGGATGTGTTGAAACTCATCGCAAACGGACTCTCCAACAGTCAGATCGCAGAAAAACTGGTGATCAGCGAGAACACAGTAAAAGGACATGTCAGTAATATTCTCAGCAAATTACATCTGGCAGACCGCACCCAAGTTGCAGTATATGCCTGGCAGCAAGGCATCGTAAACCGCCAAAGTTCGATAAAGTAATAATCCCTGCCAATATCAGAATCAAAAAAGACGCTGCTCAAGCAGCGTCTTTTTTATCATTGAAATATTCGCAGATTATTGACCAATCTCCGCCAGGGCAGCTTCGATCTCCTGCTGGAAGACATCGAAAGGCTGGGCACCTTCGATCACTCTTGTCTTCGTCTCGCCATTGACGGTATAGGTCATAACGAAGGAAGGCGTAGCGCGGATACCAGCTTCAACCCCATCCTTGAAATCTTCTTCTACACGGTCTGCGTATTTTCCACCATTGAAACAGGAGCCGAACTCATCCATATCGAGACCGATCTCCTCGGCAAATGCAGTCAGGCGGCGATCCGTGTAGGATCCAGCATTTTCGCCGGTCTGGTTGGCAAAAATTATATCGTGCATATCCCAGAATTTATCCTGATCGCCCGCACAGTAGGAGGCTTCCGCCGCCCTGCCTGATTCTGCGCCAATGAACGAGCCAAATGAACGATAAACGAAATGAACTGTCCCGTTGGCAATATAACTCTGGGTCAAGGCATCTTCAGTATTCTCAAAGAAAATGCGGCAGTAAGGACATTGGTAATCCGAATATTCCTCGATCTTGATCGGAGCGTTCGGATCGCCCGCCGTATTGAAATCAACGATCCCGCGCTCAACCTCAGGCGCAGACACGATCTCACCGATTGGTCGCACATTCGGATAAATGAATAAAAAGGCAATGAAAAGTGCCCCTGCCGTTACCAATCCAATACCCAATAGACGCGAACGCTGCTCTTTGCGGCGTACCTGCTGCTTGCGCGCCTGTCTTTTGCTTATTTCTTTATTATTGCTCATACCGGCTCCTATGCTTAAAGTTTTAATTGACGGGAATTTTCCCATGCTGAAATGGATTTGTCCAGCATATCTTAGAATGCTCTTATTTTCCTATTCCCGCAGACGGGCATCCATCCAGATGGTCATGGTTCGGAATACCTCTTCCTTTTCCGGCTCATTGTGGAGTTCGTGATATGCTCCATCCCAAAGGACAAGTGTGCATTTATCCTTCAACGGCGCTGCAAATTCCACGCTGCTCGAAGGAAATGCAATCACATCTTCCTTGCCATGCAGCAGAAGCAGCGGCAGGGGGAAATCTCCCGCGTGTTCCAAGGTCCAGCGCACAACACCCAACATGGTCTTCCCCAATCCAAAGGATACCAGATCATGCACCAATGGGTCATTAATATAAGCCTGCACCACCTTTTCATCCCGCGACACCCCCTTCGGATCCAAGCCACTAATAAGGGATGTCTTCGGCATCAACGAACCAAGCATCCTCACGGCAAAAACCTTCATGGTCTGTTTCTCGAGAGCGGTGTGCAAGCCTGAACTTGTAGCAATTACACCCTTAACATCCGGCTTGCGAGACAAACCATAGTACAAAACTTGAATGCCGCCCATACTATGCCCATACAAGAAAAGCGGCAGATCGGGATAGCGCAAACGCGCCCGCTCAAATAGCAGGTCAATATCCTGCATAAAATCCTCGATGGAGGATATATGCCCACGGATGCCGCCTGAACGCCCATGTCCGCGCAGATCATAGGTAAACAAAATAAATCCTTGTTTTGTGAGCGCCCTGGCAACATGCTCATAACGCGAACTGTGTTCCCCAAGTCCATGCACGTGACAGACAACCGCTTTGGGAAGGATCGCCGCCGGTTCCCATGATTGCGCAAAGAGTTCCACTCCATCGCGCGCCTTCCAAGTCGTTTCATAATGTTTCATTTCACCCTCCGCCGGTGATTTTAAATTCATATTACCGCGCGCTCCTGGCACGCCCAACATTATTTCTTTTTTCAGCGCTTTTCGATTTTTGATTCCAATGGGTACACAAAGACCGGAAAATATTCACCTGTGCGAACGAAACCGAGTTTTTGATAAAGCGTCAGGGAGGCTGTATTATCCGCCTGCGTATTGACAGAAATGTTAACAGCCTGACGTTTTTCGAGCCATTGAACAAGATCCCTGACCAATGCCGTCCCCACCCCCCTGCCTTGCGCCTCGGGACGAACCCCAAGCCTGGCGAGGTGCGCCCCAACCGGATTCCCCGTACTGATCTGATACCCGATCACGCCCGTTTCCGTTTCCGCAACCGTAGCATGGATTGCCTGTGAACGCGCGCGCTGTAATGCATCGAGTGTGTTATGCCAGAACGGACCGAACGCTTCAAGGTCCACCTGCGCTATAACGAGGAGATCGCTCATTTCCATGCGGCGTATACGGAATCCGCTTGGCGCTGCGGGCGGTCGATATTGTTCGCCGCGCAATTGCAGGAGAATGATATCCTGTTTCATTTCAAATCCGCTGGAAAGCAGCATGGTTTGAAACCACTGCTTTAGGATAATGGCGGCGATTTGAGTACGCGGGTTGGAAGATTCGATCTCAGTGTGTGCCCGTTCCCAGAGCGCAGACCAGGCTTCAAGTCCGGAAAGATGCGGTTGATGGGCAAACAGGCGGATCCACGCCACATTTGGCGGGTCCTCCGGGCAGGCAAGCGCGGCAGCAACCATTCCGTTCTCTTCGAGCACCCAATAATTTTGGGAACCGATCCATTCAAGGGCGGAACGCCAATCGAGATGACGATGCGTATTTGCCTCATGGAAAACGAGGCTGGCAATCTGAAGATGATCCTGCGCAACCGCGCGGCGCACGTGGAGGCTGGTAGTGATCATTTGATGAAGCGCATGAAAAATTTCAAAATCCGTTCGAAAAAGCCGGGCGTCCTTTTGGCGTCGAGCGACCCCATCATCTTGAATGCCGATTCGGTGATATTGCCCGTTTTCAACTTGATGGCGGCTGCAGATTTCATAACCATGGAACGCAGGTCATCTTCCCCCGCCTGCCTGAAAAGTTCAGCGGAACGTTCGTATCGTTCGAGGGCTTCTTCGTAGCGTTTGAGTTCTTCGAGCGCGGCGGCTTGATTCCCCACTGCCATAGCTTGTCGTTTGATGTCGTTCGCGCTGGCAAACGCCTCATCCGTGCCAAGGGCGGCATCGAGTGATGCCTGCGGTTTGCCCGCCTGCAATAGAGCGACACTCATATTATTCTTCATCTCGGCGGCGAGCAAAATGGCACGCTCCAGAGTGTAGCCTTCCGCCGCCTGGCGAAAATACTCGGCGGCTTCGTCGAAGCGTTTCTCCTGAAAGGCTTGTTTGCCTTGGGCGTCGAGTTGAGCGGGTTCGAGTGTCATAGGTTTTAAAGAATACCGGGATCTTAAAGCGTTATATCCAAGAGACCTTCCGCAACCGAGCGAAGTTTATCCTTCGACATTTCGCTGAGCTTCATGGCGAGTTCAATATAGGGGCGGTTAACCGGCTGACATACAAAATTTTGCATCTCTTCGGAAAGTTCCTGAAATTTTTGCATGGCACGCTGATTATTCATCCACTGACCAACGGGACCGCTTTGATCGAAGAATACGTCGATGCGTGTCCCAATGACAGCAAGAATGCCCTCCAGCTCCGGCACAGAAATGGGGCGTTCGCCCAGTTCATAGGATTTCAATTTCGACTGGGAGATACCCGTTTCTGCGGCAAGGTGGCGAACGGACATATTCGCGTTGGTGCGTTCCTGTCGCAAAAGCGCGCCGATCATACGCTGACGCAGAGCGATCAGACGGGCGATGTCATTCGCTTCCATCGGTGACGGCGCATCAGACATGGTCTCATTTCCCCAGAATTGGGCAATGGGCAGTTTCAGGAAATAAACAAGCGCTTCCAGTTCCGGCAAGGACGGCGAACGACGCCCTTCTTCATAAGCGCGGAATATGCCCGGCTTGACTCCGATCGCATCGGCACATTCCTTGATGCTGCGGCGTTCCGCCATGCGGGCATCCCGAATCAACAAGCCGAGTTTCTTTTCGCGTATGGTGATTTGAGCGTTGGTCATGGTTCCTCGTCAATGGTTGGATGCCTAGATTATAGCAGAGTGTATCAGCGACGCGCGGCTGTTTTAGGTGACAATTTCGGCGCGAACACTTCCGCACTAAGTTTATAGCCAGCCGCTTCCAAACGCGGCGTGAATATCGGGCGGATGCCGGTGGCATTCAGTTCGCCGATCACCTTTCCATCCGCAGACACGCCTGTCTGGATGAACTTAAAGATATCGGTCAGCACAACAACATCACCTTCCATGCCGGCAACTTCGGTAATGGAGGTCACTTTACGTTGACCATCTTTCAGGCGGGTTTGCTGTACGATCAGATCCACCGCAGAGGAAATCTGCTGACGCACCACCTTAAGTGGAAGGTCCATGCCCGACATCAAAACAAGCGTCTCAAGACGTGAGAGCGCATCACGCGGACTGTTGGAATGGACGGTGGTCAACGATCCGTCATGCCCCGTATTCATGGCTTGAAGCATATCCAACGCTTCACCGCCGCGCACCTCCCCTACCACAATCCGATCGGGGCGCATACGCAGGGAGTTCCGCACCAAGTCACGGATCGTTACCGAGTGAAGTCCGTCCGAATTGGGCGCTTTCGTTTCCATACGCATGACGTGATCCTGCTGGAGTTGCAATTCAGCGGCATCTTCGATGGTGACAATGCGTTCATTCTCGGGAATAAAACCGGAAAGGACATTGAGCAAAGTGGTCTTCCCCGATCCGGTACCGCCTGAAACCACAATATTAAAACGCGCCTTGACACATGCTTCGAGAAATTCCGCCATTTGCCGGGTGATCGAACCGAAATCAATGAGATCACTTACCTGCAACTTGTCCTTGCGGAATTTTCTGATGGTAATCGATGGTCCGTCAATGGCGACAGGACGCACGACCGCGTTAACCCGCGAACCATCGGGCAAGCGGGCATCCACGGTGGGAGAGTCCCAGTCCACATGGCGGCCCAAAGGAAGAATGATGCGGTCTATGATCCGAACGACGTGTTCATCATCGTCGAAGACAACATTGGACTTGGCGAGTTTTCCATTCTTCTCAATAAAGATTTTTTGCGGACCGTTCACCATGATCTCGGATACTTCTGGGTCGTCAAGCAGGGATTGTATGGGTCCATATCCCAGCAAGTCATCGAACACCTGTTTGAATATCTCATTACGGACGTCATCCGGAAGTTTCAACTGCGTCTGGTCATAGACGCGCATGATATTTTGTTTTAAGAATGTACCGCGTTGAGCGGCTGGAACCCCCTCCATCTCAAGCGCGCGAGACAGATGGTCAGCGAGATATTTCTTCAGACGAACCAAATCTTGACCGGTAAGCCGTTGAGAACTTACAGGGACATTCATCCTGCCGCTTCCTTGTTTTCATCATCGTCTTCCACCGGCATGACCCAGACGATCTGTTCACGCTGAACAGCCAGAAATGGGACGCTATAGATCATCTTTCCATCCGCGTCATAGATGCTGGCGTCGGTCACAGCCACATAGCGCTCATTGTTCTCAAGTTCATCCTTAAAGCGATCACCCTGCCGGATATGGACAGAACCCCGCACAAGATGAGTTGTGGTTTGAATAATTGCGGGAACAGCCACCTTCGATATCACGTTGGTGTAGTATTTGCCTTTTTCATCATATTCAATGGTCATCTTTAACTCCTATAAAAACAGCGCTAATCATCTTCGCGCATTTTATGCGCCAACTTCACCATCTCCCGCGCCGTATCATGAAAGATAATGGAAGCCGTATCCTTTGGGAATTTTAACGTAAAAGGCTGGTGATGGCTGTTTGCAAAAGCGAAATTTGTACCAAGGTAGGGCATTGCCGCGTTAATGGTAATGCCCAGCATGTTTTCGGCATCCGTCTTGCTAAGCCCTTCCAACCCAACTGCACGATTCAAAATAGAGAAGATCGAGCCCAAATGGACGCCCTTCCCTTTCAAATACTCGATCAGAGTTTTCGTAAGGGGCAGCGTGCTGATATCGGTGCTGATCAGCAGCGCAGCCAGGTCGGCATGCTGGATGAGAGGCAGCGTGATGCGCGAAAGAGAGCGCCCAATATCCACCAGAACATAATCATAGGTGGATTTCAACGCCGTCACAATATCCCAGATCCGCGCAACATTGAGTTGATTGCTGAGTTCAGGATCGGGCGAACCCGCCAGCAAGCTAAAACGCCAGATATTCATGAACGGCAATTCGCGTCGGAAAAACTCGGAGTTGGTTGCTGAAGCGGACATATCTGCAATGCTGACAATATTCTGCTCTCCCTGATAGCCGACAATGGGAGAGATCGACCCAATGGGCAAAACCAGGTCAACAACAACCATACGCGCCTCCGGCTGGTGAGATGCGATATTCATGGCAAGATTCGCACACATGGACGAGGTGCCTGTCCCGCCTTTTGCACTCAGAAAAACGATCAACAAGCCGCCCTGTTTCATGGCATCCTCGGATATCCCAAAGGTGCGATTGAGGGCGTCCGTGAGCATGGAGACTGCCTGTCCGGATTTGACAATGTATTCATTGAAGCCAGCATCCTGGCAGGATTTAACGCGGGCAAGCGTATGGTCGCCGCTCAAGGCGATCAGCGTGATGGTCTCGGTGCGGGGATCGTTCCGCAGTTTGGAGGCAAATTCTTCCCCCGTCAGATCCGCGAGAAGCGGGTCAACAATGATAAGGTCGGGATGGTCGCGCCATGCGAAAATCAATCCCTCTTTGCCAGAGCCGGCTTGAAGCACATCATACTCCTGCGACTGCAATGTGCGGGCGATAAAATTGCGGCTGGCAACGTCAGAATCGACAATAAGAATTCTTTTTTTCGGCATAGCCTGACTTTCCACACATGCCTAACTTAATGACATGCGCCTGTGTCACGATTCAGTGGGCGGCATCAGATATCCCAACCCGGAACGCGTGACAATGTGGCGCGGGGTATGGGCTTCCAGTTCCAATTTCTGCCGGAGGCGGGCGATGCTCACCCACAAAATTTCCTTGTCATTTTTGTATTCGGGACCCCAAACGCTGGTCAGCAAATCCTCGGAGGTGAGTATCTTGCCGACATTGTGCGCGAACTGCAAAAGGAGGCGATATTCGGTGGCGGAGAGTGAAATGGCTTCCTCCCCGCGCCAAACTTCCGCACGGGCAAAATCGATCTTGAGATCATCATGCGTAAAGAAGCGTACCTGACCAACATCTGCGGGAGGTTGAGCGCGACGCAGAACCGCCCGCACACGCGCCAATAATTCCGTGGCGGAAAACGGCTTGACCAGATAGTCGTCGGCACCGAGGTCCAGTCCGCGCACTCGGTCCTGCTCTTCGCCGCGCGCGGTCAGGATCACGATCGGCACATTGGAAAACTCACGCAGCCGCTGACAGGTTGCGAACCCGTCCAGACGCGGCATCATCACATCCAAAAGCACCAGATCGATCGGCTGTGCCGAAAAGACATCCAATGCCTGCAAGCCATCCTGCGCTGTCGCAACTTCATAGCCTTCGGTTCGCAAATTTGCTTCCAGAAGACGCAGATAACGAGGTTCATCGTCCACGATCAAAATACGCTTTGCCATAATGAATCTCCTTGGAACAATGGAATGGACCGCTCAAAGCGTTGGATCGGCGGGCAACTCAATAAAAAAGGTCGTACCCGCATCCAACACCGACTCTACCCAAATCTTACCATGATGTGCCATGACAATTTGCTTGCAAATATATAACCCCAAGCCCGTGCCCGTGACAGTTCGTTCGCCGGGAACGCGGTAAAAACGCTCGAACAAAAACGGAAGAAAATCTTCTGGAATACCATCGCCTTGATCTGCAAAAGAGATCAAGACCCTCTTATCAGCACTTTTTGTCGCAATGCTGATCTTCGACTTGGGAGCATACTTGATGGCATTGCTGAACAGATTCTCGAAAACCTGCGAAAGACGCACGCCGTCTCCCAGCACCGGCGGCAGGGATTCGAGCTGGAAATCGATCTCCAATTCCGGATGATGCGTCTTCACCCGCGTGGCAACATCCCTCACAAGCGCGTCCAGCCGGATCGGTGAAAATTTGAACTGCAATGTCTTGCTCTGCAGGCGGGCAGATTCGAGCATATCCTCGATCAGGCGTGTGAGACGGTCGGCTTCCTCGTCGATGATGGTTAGAAATTCACGCTGCGTTTCGTCATCCCATGTGGTGTCCTGACGCAAAAGACTGGTGGAATAGCCCTTAATGAACCCGAGCGGCGTGCGTAATTCGTGCGAAATGGTCGAGACAAAATCATCCTGAAGGCGCATCTGACGCTGGACCGAATCCAATTCAGCGCGTGCCTCCCCCAATTCCTTTCGTTCGAGCAGTGCCGCAGACCAAAACGCCTGCAACGATGCCAAATGCAAATGCAGATCAGTATATTGCGGACCGCCAAAACGGACGAACAATAACGCGCCGCGCACCTTCGAGCCAATGCTCAAAGGTATACCCAGCAAATACGTCTGCGACATACGATCTTTGATTTCGCTCTTTTCCTTTGGCTCACGCAATACCACGCGTCTATTGGAGATGACATCATTCGCCACACTCTCCCCCCAGGCAGCATCCGCCTCGGCAGTCTTCCCGCGCCCCATCGCACGCGCATACACCACATCCAAACCGCGCGCCTGCCGG
This sequence comes from Anaerolineales bacterium, assembly GCA_023382595.1. Classification (GTDB taxonomy): domain Bacteria; phylum Chloroflexota; class Anaerolineae; order Anaerolineales; family Villigracilaceae; genus Villigracilis. Next base: position 198,399 of record JAHDWB010000003.1, read on the forward strand.
TCCGCCAGATAGATGGCTACATTATCGAACACAAAAGAAGAGCGCATGGACAGGAACAATTTATCCAGCGCGGTTTTCCAATCCTGCTGGTTTTGCACTTCCTGAAAAATTTGATGCAGTTGGGTAAGCGTTGATAAGTCCATCTAATCACGTACCGCCAGCAATGGGAACTTGAACGTAGTGCCCTTCCCCTCCACCGACTGCACATCCAGCAGCGAACCGTGCGCCTCAATCACCTGCCGCACAAGCGAAAGCCCAAGCCCCGTCCCGCCGTAATGACGCGTGGACGAACCATCCAATTGATGGAACGGCTCGAAGATCTCCTTCATACGATGCGGCGGGATTCCGATGCCGCTATCGGTTACGGAAAGCATGACAAGATTGATCCCCTCCTCCTTCAAACTGACCATCACGCTTCCTCCCGACGGGGTGAACTTGATCCCGTTATCAAGAAGTTGATTCAACACCCAGCCGATCTTCTCCGGGTCTGCCTGCACGGCGGGAACGCCATCCGCCGCAGAGACCTGTAATTTGACGCCTCGATCTTCCGCCTTATTCACCGCAGCTTTGACCGCAAGCGATGCAAGCCGGCGGATATCCACCTTATCCATTTTCATGCTCATCTCGCCGCGTGAAGCCAGCGAGAACATGATCAGGTCTTCGATCAAACCTTCGAGCCGAGCCGCCGCACGCTGACTGACAGACAGGGCATGCCGCTGTTCTTCCGCAATAGCCCCCAGCGACTCGGTCACCAGCAGTTCAAGATAGCCTTTGATATGTGTTAATGGCGTGCGTAACTCGTGCGAGATGTTCGACACGAAATTTGCCTTCATTTGATTAAGTTCCGAAAGCCTGTTGAGCGCTTCGTTCAAATCCGCCGTGCGGTCTTTGACGCGCTGTTCCAGATTACGGTTCGCCGCCTGCAAAGCAGAGCGGAGCTGAATGATCTGTTCGGTGACCACCTGATCGAGCGTATCCCGATCCAGAAACCCCAAATCCATCAACGACTGACCGATCAGGCAGGGAATCCCCTTGGCGATCTGCTCCTGCTGATAGGCAAGTGCTTTTTGCAGGTCGCTTTCGCTGACCAACCCCTTCTGGACGATATATTCGCCCATGCGGGGGATTAGCATTTCAGGGGTAAGCTTCGGAAGGTTTTGGGACATGGTCATTACCTGTAAGATTTTATTGCAAAACCCAGTCTCCGTTTATCATTACAGAATTCACGCTCAATGTCAACAGGTCTTTTGGGGGGATTTCGAACGGATCAGCGTCAAGAACGATCAAGTCGGCGTGGAAATTTTCAGCGAGCTTGCCAAGGCGGTGCTCCGCGTTGGCGGCGTAGGCGGCGCCCAACGAGTAGGCGGAGAACGCTTCAGACAAGGTCAAAGCTTGGTCAGGGAACCAGACAGGGTCGGAGTCCGAGGCGTCGGCGCGCTTGCGCGTCACGGCGGCGTAGATTCCCAAAAACGGGTTGGGCGATTCCACGGGCGCATCCGATCCAAAAGCAAGCGGCGCGCCGAAGTTCAACTGGTCGCGCCAGGCGTAGGAGAATTTTGCGCGTTTACCCCAGTAGCGGTCGGCGGCGTGCATGTCCGACGTGGCATGGATGGGTTGCATCGAAGCAATGACATTTAGTTTCGCAAGGCGCGGCGCGTCATCGGGGTGGATGACCTGCACATGCTCGATGCGATGACGCAGGTGCGGCAGATTGTTTTGTGTTTCGTAATTTCGCAATTGCTCGAAAGCATTCAACACTTCGTGGTTGGCTTTGTCGCCAATCGCGTGGACGGTCATGCTCAAACCAACATCGGCGGCTTTTCGGCAATGCTCAAAAAGTTCCTCGCCGTCCATGTTGAGGATGCCCTTGTTGTGCGGTTCGCCCTCATACGGCTCGATCATCGCCGCGGTGCGCGGACCGAGCGCGCCATCCATAAAAGCTTTTACCGAGCCAAGCCACAACCACTCGTCGCCGAAGCCCGTGCGCAAGCCGAGGTCGTTCGCCTGTTCCACGCTTTCAACGGGGATATTTTTGCACACACGCAAGCGGAGTTTGTTTTGCGCGCGAAGCAATTGCAACGCCATGAAGGATTCGCGGCGGTCGAAATCGTGGATGCCGGTGATGCCCATGCGCCAGAGGATTGGCTGTGCCTTTTCAATCGCTTCGGCAACTTCGGGGATGCTTGATTCTGGAACCGCGCTGGATACAAGTCCCATGGCGGTTTCTAGCAAAATACCCGCGGCGTGACCGTGCGCATCGCGTTGAATTGCACCGTCCTTCGGGTCTGACGTGGAATCGGTGATGTTCGCCAGTTTCAGCGCGGAGGTGTTCGCCCACGCCGCATGGAGCGACTTGGCAGTGAGATAGACGGGGTTGTGCGGGGAGACAGCATCGAGTTCATCAGCGGTTGGAAAGTTTCCATCCCAGTCGTTTTGTTGCCAGCCATGTCCCAGGACCCATTCGCCGGACTTGAGCGTTTTCGCCCGCTCCCCCACCCGCCGCAGACATTCTTCTTTTGTCTTTGTTTCGCAATCCACTTTGGAGAGTCCCAGCGCGTAATGCTGAATGTGGATGTGCGCGTCGGTCAGCCCAGGCAAGATGGTTTTGCCCTGCATGTCCTGCTTGTCCACTTTGCCGTGCGCAAGAGATTCAAGCGTGGATTTGCCACCCACTGCAATGATCCGCCCGCCTGCGATGAGGATCGCTTCGGCGAGCGGATTGGCAGAATCAAAAGTACGGATATTAGCGTTGTAGAGAAGTTTCACGTCAACTTCTCCAGTAACACATCCAACTCTTCATCCGAATAATAATAGATCGTCACCGTGCCGCCCTTTTTGCCATGCTTCAAAGCGACCTTCGTCCCCAAACTGCGCTGGAGACGTTTTTCCACGTCTGTTAAATTGGCGTTGCGCATCGGCTTCCTGGCTTTGACGGGTTTACTGCCAGTCAACTTGCGCACCAATTCCTCCGCCTGACGGACGCTCAGCGAAAGGTTCATGATCGTTTGCAAGGCGGCTGTCTGCGCCTTTTGGGTGGAGAGCGCCAACAAGGCGCGCGCATGCCCTTCGGTGATCTTGCCATCCACCAACGCCTGCTTGACCGCATCCGCGAGCCCGAGCAGACGCATGGTGTTGGTCACTGCCACGCGGCTCTTGCCGACGCGCTTGGCGATCATCTCGTGCGAAAGCCCAAAATCCTCCGCCAATTGATGATAAGCCTCAGCCTCCTCCATCGGGTTCAGATCCGAACGCTGGACGTTCTCGATCAGCGCGATCTCGAGCAATTCCTGATTGTTCGCCTGCCGCGTGATGACAGGCACGGTCCGCAAACCGGCACGCTGGGAGGCATGCCAGCGGCGCTCGCCCGCGATCAGGACGAAGGTCCCATCACCGTTCGGGGAGACGATCAGAGGCTGGATTACGCCATGTTCCCGAATCGACGCCGCCAGTTCGTTCAACTCCTCCTGCGAGAAATGCACGCGCGGCTGGCGCGGATTCATCTTGATCGCATCCACCGCCACCTGCTGTACACCGCCTCCAGTCCCAGACGGAGAAGCAGGTTTCCCGCCCGGAATGAGCGCATCCAATCCCTTGCCTAAACCTTTTCGTTGAGCCATCTTTGCTCCTTCAACCACAAATGAAAGGGGCTGCGTCTATCGAGCCGCAATCCATGTCATCTGCGTTTATCTGTGATTTTAAACTCTATCGCCTTTCAACAATTCCTTTGCCAGCGCTTCATACGCCAGCGCACCAACGGAGGTGGGCGCATACTCCGAGATCGGCAGCCCATACGAAGGCGCCTCCGCAAGGCGTACACTGCGCGGAATAATGTTCTTGAACACCTGATTCGGAAAGTGCCTGTTCACTTCGTCCACCACATCGTTGGAGAGATTGGTACGACTGTCGAACATCGTCAACACCACGCCGCGCACAGTCAGTTCGGGAAATAACAGCGAACGCACCCGCTCAATGGTCTGAGTCAACTGTCCCAGCCCTTCGAGCGCGAGATACTCACACTGCACGGGGACGATGACCCCATCCATCGCCGCCATCAACCCGTTCACGGTCAATAGACCGAGCGAAGGCGGACAGTCCACAAAAATATAATCGTAGCGGTCCGCCACCTTCTGGATTGCTTTGCGCAAACGCGACTCGCGCGCCAATTCATCCACCAGTTCCACTTCCGCACCCGCCAGCGACGGTGACGAAGGAAGCAGCGACAGCCGCAAACGCTCGTTCAACAAAATATGCGGGAAAACATCCCCATCCCCCAACAGCGCTTCATAGGTGCCGCCCTGCACATTGAGCTTGTCCACGCCCAAACAAGATGTGGCATTCGCCTGCGGGTCTAAGTCCACCACCAGCACGCGCTGCCCCATGCGCGCCAGATACGCCGCGATATTGATCGTGGACGTGGTCTTCCCGACACCGCCTTTCTGGTTCACCAAGGTATAGATCTTCGTCAAGATAAAACCTCCATCAAACAATGCTCGATCTCTGCACGGGTCGGAATTCCATCCAAACCGGCACGCGCCACCGAATGAGCGGCAAGGCTGGTGGCGAACCGCGCCGCCTCCCACGGGTCACGCGTGCCGCGCAAACGTGAAAAAAATGCGGCCGCAAAAATATCGCCCGCGCCTGTTGAGTCAACTTCCTCGATGGATGGCGGACGAAAGCGGCGCCGGTCCCCGTTCCAATACAAGACCGACCCCAACTCCCCTTCCGTGAGACAAAGCAGACGGGTATGATGCGCCATCCATTCGACAAGCTCCAGATCGCGTTCCACATCCTCGACGCTCATCACCACGCATCCAACCTGACCGAGAACCTGCTCGCTATTTTCCCAAGCTTTTGCCACAACCCGACCTTGCTCATCCCACGTTCGCATCCAGCCCTGCGGTGTGACACCCACCCACGACGACGGGAATTGTCCCGCCATCGCCATATCCACCTCCTGCGCGATGGGAGCAAGATGAACAATGGGCGAATCCCGCCAAACTTGTGGAACCTGCTCAAAAGTGATCGGCGCGGCTTGATGATGCAAGGTCTGCCTGCGTCCGTTCTCCGTTTTGACGTTTTCGAAAATCGTGCTGGTTTCAGTTGGGATGTTGAATATCTGTATCCCATTCAAAGCCTGCAACGGTGCATCCGTCCCCGCCGAGGTGACGATCCCCACCCGCAGACCGAGCGCCTGCGCCGTCAACGCCGCGTAGGAAACCGTCCCGCCGAGTTGTTTACCATGCGGTGTTAAGTCCACAGCGACATGACCAATGGCGAGATAGTCCACAGGCTGAAGGGATGACAATTCCAACATGGAGCGAATTATACCGTGAGGATGGTGGACGGCAGACCACAGATAGTCAAAACAAAAAGACCGCAGACAATTGTCCGCGGTCTTTGGTCTATAGCCGAGCTATTCCTTTGGCAGGATCACCACTTTGCGATACGGCTCTTCACCCGTGCTTTCGGTGGTGACGGCGGGATGTCCGCGCAGTTCGATGTGGACAACGCGGCGTTCGCTGGATGGCATCGGCTCCATGGTCACTCTGCGTCCGGTCTTTGTGACCTGGTCTGCCATGCGATTGGCGAGCTGGCGAACCTGCTTTTCGCGGCGGGAACGGTACCCTTCCACATCCACGATCAACTGCACCCAATGTTCGGTCTGCTTGCCGACAATGAGCGACGCGACATGCTGGAAAGCGGTCAACGTCTCAGCGTGGCGCCCGATCAGGGAAGTGAGGTCATCACCGCGTACATCCACAAGGATGACACGGCGGTCGTCGGTGCTGGTGTCGTCGTAATGGGCGGAAACTTGAGCCTTCATCCCCAAATAATGGATCAATTTTGAAATCACATCTTCGGTTGTGTCCAAGATGACGTCATGGTCAGTGCGTGCCATCTTTTTTGGTGCGGGTTGTTCAGCAGGTTTCTTCTCTTCCGTTTTTTCCTCAACTACGGCTTTCTTCGCGGCGCGCGGTTTGGACTCTTTCGCTTTCGGCTTGGATTCGGTCCGTTTTGTGTGAGCAGGCTCACGGTCCGGGGTGGAGGCGGAAGGAGTTGCGTCATGAGAAACAGGCGGGTTGACCGTCAGGCGCACACGCACCTGCCGCCCGCCCAGTCCGAACAGTCCTTTTGAGCCGGAGTCGAGCACTTCCACCGAGACGGCGTCCGCCGTCAGCCCAAGTTGGGTCAAGCCTTGTTGGATGGCTTCTTCAACGGTCGGTGCGATGACTTCAAGCGTGGTTCGCTCGTTCATATTGCCTCCCTATTTCTTTTTGGTTGTGGATGCGGCAGCCGGGATGCGGCGGCCGGGCAGGAGATTGTTCCAATTGGCACGCCCTGTTGCGGCGTATTGAACGACACCCAAAATATTACTGATGATGAAATAGACCGAGATGCCGGAGGCAAAGTTCAACGCAAACCAGCCCAAGAGGAACGGCATGTAAATGCTCATCATTCTGGACATTTGCGCGCTCTGGTCGTTCGGGTTGCTGGATGCGGGCATGGTCAGTTTGGTCTGAATCCAGGTGGTCACTGCAACGATGATGGCAAGGGTGGGCAGAGCAAAGCCGAGGATCTGGATCGATTCGGGACGTCCGAGGTCCATCCACAGGAAGGTGCTGTTGAGCGGGATGATGCTTTGGACATCCTGAAAGGGGTAGATGGTGCGGGCAAGTTTCAGCATGTCGAGCGGGGTCGCGGAAAGTGCACGGATGATGCTCTGGTACAAGCCGATGATGATGGGGAATTGAACCAAAGTCGGCAGGCAGGACGCGAAGGGGTTGATGCCTTTTTCCTTGTAAATGCGCATTTGCTCCTGCGCCAGTTTCTCGCGGTCCTTGGCATACTTCTTTTGGATCTCCTGCCAATCCTTGTCGTTCTGAAGTTCCTGCATGGCTTGCGCACCCTTTACCTGCGATGCATTGAGGGGCCAGGTAATCAGTTTGATGACGATGGTGAACAGGATGATCGCAAGACCGAACATGTGCGGACCGCTCCCCAGCAGGTCATAAATGAACAGCAGGAGGTTGGTCATGGGTTGAATGATAAGTGATTCCCACATGGGTCGGGTTCCTTATTGATTAGGGTTTGAAAGTCCAGGCTTGTCTGCCGTCCGCGTCATAGGCGGCAAGGGCAAAATCAGCCTGATACGGCGCGACGAGGATCAAGTCACCGGAAAGGACTGGGGCGGTGTAAATCTGCCCGCCGGGAATCTTTTCCCAGACGATCCTTCCATTGCGATCCAGGGCGAAGAAGGACCCCGATTCTGTCGCGACGTAGATCTGGTCATCCAACACGAGCATGCTCGCCACGACAGGTCCATCCGGCTGGACGTTATCCCAATTCTGGCGGTTGGTTGCGAGATCGAGCGAGTAGATCTTTCCGTCCAAGTCGGCATAGTAGAGGGTTTCGCCGTCGAGTGTGGGCGCGCCCCAGATCCAGTTGCCTGCATTGGCAAGCACCTGGCGATTTCCGTTGGATTGGACGAACTCCATGTTCGCCGAAAACGAACCGACAAAGATGCCGCCATCGCCGACCGCGGGACTGCCGGGAGCCGCACCACCCAGACTGAGAGGCTCCGACAAGGACAGGTTCGACGGGTCAATGATATGAAGATGATGATCGAGGGAAGTGACATAGATCAAAGAGCCGTCTGTGACCGGGGCAGACCACAGCGCGCCGCCCAGTTCAATGGGGTCGGCAATCTGACGTCCGCGCATGTCAAGCATATACAGGAAACCGTCAGTATTGGGCGCGTAGATCACTTCGTTCAAGACGAGAGGCGATCCCACCCAGGCGCCTTTCGCACCCATGAACGATTCCGACCAGTTTTCCCTGCCAGTTTCAGGGTCAAGGCTGACAAAGGGATGAGCTGTGCCAGCGCTGCCGATAAGCAGATGACCGTCTTCTGTCAAGACAGGGGGGGCGTAGAAAATCAGTTTATTATCGGCTTCGGCGGGGTAACGCCAGATTTCCCTGCCATTCGTCACATCCACCGCATAGACGAAGGAACCGCTGGAAAGATAAGCACGTTCATCATCCGCGGCGAGACCGGGCCAGTTGTTCGCAAGCGGCTGGGTGCCGCAGGCGCTAAGCACAAGCGCGCCAAGCGCAAGGAGGAAAAAAAACAGCAATCTTTTTGTATTCAAATTTGTACTACTCCTGCATGGATGCGCCGCGCAGGTCAATCCGCGCGGCGATGAAATTATTATTTGACAGGATCATATCCGCCGGGATTAAAGGGATTGCAGCGCAATACACGCCAGACCGCCATGAACGATCCCTTTAACGCGCCATGCTTGTACACAGCCTGATATCCGTAATGAGAGCAGGATGGATAAAAACGGCAGGTATTCGCAGGCAGCCCGGGTGAAATCACCATTTGATACAAACGAATCAATCCCAGCACGGCAATGCGCGGCATATTTCCGAGCGTGCGCGGCATATCGCGAAGACGCGGTTCGTGGGAATAATCGTGGAGATGGAATTCGGTTTCAGGATTCATTCGCAGGGAGGAGCAGGCTTGCACGCCGCAAAAGGCTGGTCAGCGCGGAGCGGGTATCTTCGAGGGATGCGGATACAAGCGCGGGTCGGGCGATCAGGATCAGGTCCCAGCCTGAGGCGACAGACGGTATCAGCGGACGCATCGCTTCGCGCAAGAGTCGCTTGGCGCGGTTGCGATGGACGGCTGTCCCTGTCGTCTTGCCGGCGGCAACACCCACACGGACTCGGGAATTGGCGTCACTGGCTTGCGCTACTAACACAACAAGCGGATGGGCATAGGACTTGCCAGTTCGCCGCACCCGCTTGAAGTCTTCAGATCGGGACAGTCGAAATCGTCTCTGCACCCGCGTCTCTCGGAGATCTCCGCGTCAAAACGCGAGGAGACCTACCAGCGAACCCGCTTGACGTGTTCGTTGGCTCGGACCGCAAGTTTATGGCGTCCTTTAAGACGGCGGCGCTTGAGCACGGCGCGCCCGTCAGCCGTGGACATGCGTTTGCGGAATCCATGCACACGCACGCGGCGGCGGATCTTGGGTTGGTATGTTCGCTTGGTCATTCTTCGTTTCTTCCTTTATTGCTGAAAAGATGATTACACAATCCCCGACGGGATAGGTAGGCTGGTTAACAGGCGCATTATTTTACCCTATGGGGTGCGAATCGGTCAATTTGAATTTGGGGTGGAATTAATAAAATATTTATCCCAGATCCGCTGTTTTTTCGCCGCGTCGATGAACGAAGCCTCAAAAGCAACCCGGTTGCATTCCCCGACCTCTTCCATGCTCATGCCGAGAACTTCGCGCGCGATGCGGTATTCGTTGTTGACGTTCGTTTCGAGCACTTCGGGATCGTCTGAATTGATGGTGACGCGCACGCCGAGGTCGTACAACTTCTTGAGCGGATGCGCCTCTATCGTCGGGACGGAGTTGGTCAGGTAATTCGACCAGGGATTCACCTCCAGCGTGACCCCCCGCTCGATGAGCATGTCCACCGCCCGCATATCTTCGATGCTGTGAATCCCGTGCCCAATGCGGTCTGGCTTGAAATTTTCAACGGTTTCAATGACATACGAAGCAGGCGTATCCTCCCCCGAATGGATGGTTACTTTCAAGCCTGCATCCTTCGCCTTCAGAATCGGCTTGATGAAATCCTGCATCGGGTAGATCATCTCGCCGTCGGCAAGGTCAACGGCTTGGATGTGGTCGCGATGGCGGATCGCCCAATCCACGGTTTTGACGCACGAGTCCGCGCCCATACTGCGGGAGGTGATGGCAATGATGCCGATCGCCATGTCGAATTCTTTTTCCGCCCGTTCCTGCGCGCGGAGCAGACCTTCGAGACAGGCATCCCAATTCAGGTCATGTCCGTGAAATGCCCAATCGGGCGAGAAGCGCACTTCAAAGAGTTTGATGTTCTGCTTCGCGCAATCTTCGAACAATTCCCAGGCTATGCGTTCGAACACGGCTGGCGACGTGATACTGCGCTGGAAAATATCGAACGCTTCCAACACGGCTTGCAGATCGCGCATCTGGTCAAGGACTTTGACGTGTTTATCCAGTTCGTCCACTTCATAGGCGGGCAGTGAAATGTTGTATTCGCGCGCAACGTCAATGATGGTCTGCGTGCGGATCGCGCCTTCAAGATGACAGTGGATCTCAGTCTTGGGAATATCGTTATATTTCGGGTCGAAGTTTTTCATGGGCAACCTTGTTTTAACCACAGATGAATGCAGATAAAAGTATGTTTTTTTAATCTGCGTCCATCCGTGTTTATCTGTGACTTATTTTACCCGCTCCCCAACCGCAGAGCCGCCTGCAAAAGCACATTCACACCGTTGACACAATCTTCCCATTTCGTGAACTCACGCGGCGAGTGACTGGCGCCATCCACCGATGGGACGAAGATCATCCCGACAGGACACAGATCCGCGAGTGATTGCGCATCATGTCCCGCGCCTGAAGGCAGGGGCATGTGAGACAAGCCTAAGTCATCACACGCATCAGAAAACGCGCTTCGCACAATATCGTTCATTATACTGGGCGAATGTTTGCCGAGAAATTCCGTTTTAAATTCCAAGCCAAAGCGTGCGGCTTCTTTCCCAGCCAGTTCCAGCAAAGCTTTGTCCAAACGATTGAACTCGTCGGCATCAGGCGAGCGAAATTCGAGCGCCACATCCACCCGCGCAGGGACAATATTGAACGCGCCCGGCGTAACGTCCATTTTGCCAACGTTCACCACGCAATTCGGAAATTCGCGCATCACCAACTCGCGCGCCGCCAGCGTGAACGCGCTTGCTCCCAGCGAAGCATCGCGCCTGTCAGCCATCGTCGTCGTCCCGGCATGATCCGCGTTACCGGTAAACGACAGGCGATACGACCAAATCCCGACGATGGCGGTCACAATGCCAATGTCCGCGCCCGCGCACTCCAGCCGCTTGCCCTGCTCGATGTGAAGCTCCAAATAACCCGCCAGCGCATCCTTCGTCCGCGCCGCGCTCAGCATACTTTCATCGGATAACCCTGCGCGCTTCATCCCTGCGACCAGATTTTCCCGTCCGCCGCGCGGATTTTGCAAATGTTCAGGACGAAGATGACCTGCCAGCGCCGCGCTGCCAAGCAGACCGACGAGCGTGCCTTCTTCATCCGTGAAGTCCATCGCCTCCAAATTGACCTTGAGCCTGATCCCGTTTTCTTTGACTGTCCGCAACACCTCGAGCGCGGCGATGACACCGAGCGCGCCATCGAAGCGACCGCCGTTTGGGACAGAATCCAAATGTGAGCCGAGGATCAGTGTCGGCAGGTTGGAAGGTTCAACGTTTAAACGGGCGGAATGGTTGCCTGCCCCGTCCGTATGAAACTCCAAGCCTGCGCGTCCGACTTCTTCGCGGAACCACTTCCGCGCGGCGAGGTGCGCCTCGCTGAAGGTCGGACGGTCCACGCCCGAATCAGCCGTCGCACCGATGGCGGCTAACTGGTTAAACGAATCAAGCATACGGTCCGGGTTGATGCGAAGGGAGGAAAAGGTCTGGGACATGAGTCAAAATCTCCTATCCCCCTATCATAATCAAAAAAACAGGAGCCGAGGTGTCCCGGCTCCTGTTCGTGGTCGTGATGTCTTATTTCGATTTGATGGTGATGGTCTTGGGTTTGACCTCTTCCGCCTTGGGGAGTGTGATGGTCAGGATGCCGTTCTCGAAGTCGGCTTTGGCTTTGTCCGCGACGATATCGGTGGGCAGGACGATGGAGCGTTCGAACGCGCCCCAACGCTGCTCGCGGATGTGATACGCCTTTTCCTTGGTTTCCTCGGACTGTTTGACCTCGCCCTTGAGGGTGAGCACTTCGCCGGTGATGTTGATCTGCACTTCGTCGGCTTTGATGCCGGGCAGGGCGGCTTTCACCACAACTTCGTTGTCGGTCTGGTACATATCCACGGCAGGGACAGACCAGTTCCCGGCGAGGCTGAGCGGGCGGGTGAAGGCGTCGTCAAAGAGGCGATCCATTGCCTCACGCAGGGTCATCATTTCACGGGCAGGTTCCCAACGAATTAAGTTAGACATAGGTACCTCCTTTCAGGTAATGTGAATTTGTCTTACGCCCGTTAATTTAAAACGCCTGCGTTAGAAAAACGCAAGCGTTTTGTATTCGTTTTGTTAGAAAATCCCGGCTATTCTTTGCTTCTTTTAAAATCCACAAAGCGGTAGCCAACGCCGCGCTCGGTCAGGATGTAGACCGGGTTGGCGGGGTCTTTCTCCAATTTTTGGCGCAGATAGTTGATGTACAGGCGGACATAGTGCGGCTCGTCGCGGTATTCATATCCCCAAACCTTTTGGAGCAGCTGGTCGTGCGAGACGACCCAGCCTGCATTCTGCACAAGGTGATAGAGCAAACGGTATTCGGTCGGGCGGAGTTTTACGAGTTTGCCTTCCAGCCAGATCTCGCGGCGGTCAAAGTCGATCTTGAGACGCTTGTCAATTTCAAGCAGTCCGTGCATGGAGCCGGTCGCGCCTTCGGTGCGGCGCAGAACGGCTTTTGCGCGGCTGACCAATTCGCGCGGACTGAACGGCTTGGTGATGTAATCGTCCGCGCCGGTTTCAAGTCCGCGCACACGGTCATCTTCTTCGCCCTTGGCGGTCAGCATGATGACGGGAACATTGCTGAATTCGCGGATGGTCTCCAGCACTTCGAACCCGTCCAGGTCAGGCATCATCACATCCAGCAGGATAAGATCGGGCGTGAAATCGCGGATCTTTTGAATGGCTTGTTTGCCGTTGAAGGCTTCCCCAACCTGAAAACCATCATGCTCAAGGTTCATGCGGATGAAGCGTACCATGCGCTCTTCGTCATCCACAACGAGGATGCGGCGTCTATCCATGTCAGACATGTTATTCCCTCACAAAACCGATGATCTTTTCCTCCTCGGCATCGCCAAGGACTTCGATAAAACTCACCTTCGACAGGGGCCAGATGACCTTGACCACATTGTTATCTATATAGTGCAGATCCTTGCCATCTTTGGTGCGCGGATTCAAGACCACGATAATCGTATCAGTCGGCTTGGGAAGTTCTTCGACCTCTCCAGCCACAGATGTCTCATTGGGAATGTGTAGGATCACTGTATGTGCCATGTCCGCTTGCCTCTCTTATTCGTTTCTCTTTAATAAAATCTGCATCTTCAATTTTCCCAACGCAACCACGTCACCATGGCTAAGGGATTGCTCCACGTTGGGAAGCAGGCGTTTTCCGTTGATATAGGTCCCATTGGATGAGCCAAGGTCCATAAAAATGAGGCGTCCGCCGTCCCGCCGAATGACAGCATGGAGGCGCGAGACTCCCGCCGCGTACGCCTGATAGGGGGAAAGATCAATATCAGGCATGATGGGCTGCCCCTCACTGATGCGTCCCATTGTGAATTCATTGCGGGATGAAAGCGGGAGCACTTGTCCCGTATCCAGCAGGTGGAGGCTACCCCACGCATCGCTCCCATCGAAGGGCTGGTACATGTCATCCGCGGGAATATTCGTCACTTTCTTGAACTTATCCGTGGAAATATTCTGGGTGGTTAATGCGTCCTTGCCAACCAATTGTGCGCCGCATTCGGCGCAGAACATTGCCCCCGCCATATTGCCATGTTTGCAATTGGAACAAACGATCATTATTTTTTCTCCTTCCCGCCGCCTAACAAAAGCGCCCGTGTACTGTATTTGATATCCTTGTTGCCGCTGGCGCTCCAGGCATGCATCCGCTCGAGGTTCTCCGCCTCGAACAGGGCGGTTTTTGCGAGGGAATGTTCTCCCCGTGACAGCAGATGAGTGGCAAGATTCTGAAGATGACGGACCGCCACCTCAAACTGACCCGCATCAACCGCGACTTGGGCACGTTCCTGCATCCGATACAGGGTGAGGCGCGAGAGGGCGCTTAGGATCCTTGTCGGGGGGGGATCTGATGAGGGTGTCTGGTGCACCTCGCGGGTAAGGTGGAGGCGAATGGGAGGTACAGGCATGGGGCGGGCTGCAATGGATGTCTTCAAAAAACCATTAAGAATGGTCGCGTTGTCTCCGTTCAACGCTTCCGGTTTAACAACGAGTTCGATCAAAACCTGCAGGTGGACATCACGCAAGATAGGTCCGAGGCGCATGGGAGAACCGACTTCTATGGGACCTGCATCGGGCTGCAGGCGAAACACATAATTGATCTTGACATCGTCCTGCTCCTTATATTCAAGCAGGACATCATCCGCATACGTACTGACGAGCGCCTGGAATTTTTCGACGAGGAGCCGTTCAATATCCTTGGGCTTTGAAATGTAGGCTGAAGAACCGCCGGTCTTGCCGGCAAGCGCATCCAAAAAAATATCGTTCCATTCATGCCCAATGCCCATGCCGGTGATCCCGACATTTTGTGCAGCGGCTTGTTCGGCAAGCTGCAGGCACGCCTGTTCATCGCCATAGGTCTGACCGTCGGTCAATAAAATGATGTGGTTAACGCGCGATGGATCGAGCGTGCGCCGAATTTCCTTTAATCCGGCGTCCAATCCATTGAATATCTCGGTGGCGCCGGAAGCTTGCATCATTTGGATGCGCCCTTCCTGCTTCTTTTTATCCAGACTGATCGAGGCAGGGACGACCACTTCGGCGCGATCACTGAACGCTACAATGCTCAGAACATCCTGCGGGCGCAGACTGCGCAGTAACTGGATGGCTGTGGCTTTTAAAATATCCAGCTTTTCCCCCTGCATGGAAGTAGAGCGATCCAGTACAAGGCACAGGTTCAGAGGCGGGGCGGCAATATTTTCAGTCGTTTCATCCCGCGGCGCAACCTCAAGCAGGACGTAAACCAACTGATCCTCGCCCAATTTGACGAGGTTCGGGCGGCTGAAGTGAAGTTCGTGCTTGATGTCTTTGTTGATTTCCACTTCAGGCGGCAGGGTGGCATCATACTGGCTGCGTCGTTTCGGATTCGACAGGACCTCGTAGGCTTGTTGAGCGCCAAGAAATAGTTCAGTTTCACCGGCAGCCACATTCTTATCGGGATGCAGGCGCTGGGCGGCTTCAAGATAAGCACGCTTGATCTCCTCCTGCGTTGCATCTCGAAAGACCCCCAGAACAGCGTAATAATCGGGCTTGCTGGCTGACATGGGTTATCCGATTAAGTTGATAAGTGCAACCGTTATATTATCGGGTCCGCCAGCAGCATTGGCAGCTTCGACCAGGCTCTGGCTGGCACGATGCAGGTTCGGAGCGTCGTTAATGATGCGGACAATATCCTTTTCGTTGACCACTCCCCAGAGTCCATCACTGCAGATCATGAGATTTCCGCCTTGCGGGAACGGGATGGTGAAGATATCCGCCTCGAGGGTTTCGCCCTGCCCCAGTGCGCGGATCAAGACATTGCGGTGAGGGAAGTTGTCCACTTCGTCCTTATTCAAGTGACCCAGTTCCTCCAGCCGCTTGACCAGGGAATGATCGCGCGTAAGCGCCTCCACTCTGCCATCGGGGTAAACGGAATAAGCGCGGCTGTCCCCCACATGCGCAATGGTCATCTGTTGACCCAGCACAAGCGCCGCCGTGACCGTCGTTCCGCTGCCGGGCGCTTCCCGCTGGACATATTGATGGGCTTCCATGATCGCGATCTCCATCACTTCCTGCAGGGATTCCTGAAGCGATTGGGTCGGCAGATGATACAGATAGGAGTGAAATTTTTTCATCACGTTCCCGGCGATGAGACGTATAGCGGCGTTGCTTGCCACCTCACCGAATTGATGCCCGCCCATGCCGTCCGCAACGATGTATAAGCCGAAGGGAACATTCTCGGAGCTTCCCGAAATTGTGGAGGTAAGCGCAAGCACGCTATCCTCGTTATGTTCGCGCTGTTTGCCCACCGACTGCCCAACACTCGCGATCAATTGCTTCATTTCGTACTTGACATTCTGACTTGCAATGATCGAATTGATCTGCTGGTCTGTGAGAGGCGCCGTTGTGGCGGCATCCATCTCCGTTTTCTTTTCTTCCTTACCACCAAATAATTTCTTGAAAAAATCAGCCACATTGACTCCTTTTAGGCGAACAGAGCGTAGACGTGATGATCTGTAGAGCCAAAATATACAATATCGTCAAACACAATCGGTGAACCGGTGATCGGACCCTGCGATTCAAATTTCCAGCGCAGACGTCCCGTGCGGTACTCAAGGCAATACATACTGCCATCCACCGAGCCGCAGTAGAGAGAATCCTTGTATACGATCGGGGAACTGCTCACTTGATTTTCCGTGCGGAAGCGCCAGACTTCCTTGGCGGTCCGTATATCCACGCAGTAGATAAAGCCGTCCGCAGCACCGATGAAAATAAAATCATCCGCAAGTACCGGCGAGGAGATGGTCCCTTTTCCAAGCCGGAATTTCCAAATTGCCCACCCGCTCTTCGCATCCAAGGCATACAGGGTTCCATCCAGCGAACCGACGTAAATCGCCTGTCCGTTGTGGATCGGCGAGGATGTGATCGCACGTTTTCCCTGGAAGCGCCATTTCAGAGATCCGCGGAAATCCAGCGCATAAAAGGAACCGGCTTCCGTGCCAAAATAGACCATTTCATTCGCCACCAGCGGCGTGGAATGGATCGGCGCATCGGTCGAGAATTTCCAGACTGCACGTCCGCTATTGACATTGACCGCATGGAGATGCTGGTCTTCCGAGCCGAAGAAAACATGTCCATCCGCAATACGGGGCGATGAATAGATCTTCCCCTCGGTGTAATACGTCCACACGACCTTGCCGGTGCGGGCACCGATCACATGCAGGCGTTGATCCTCGGAGCAGAAGAAAACATTGTTTTCATAGGCTGTCGGGCGGGAGACAATGCCTCCATCCGTGGGATATTTCCATTGAAATTGACCGTCCGCTGCATTTAAAGAGTACAGGTTGTTGTCATAGCAACCGACAAATAACGCACCTTGTTGCAATGTGGGAGTCCCGCGAATTTCATCTTCACATTTGAAGGACCAAAGCGGCTTAATCCCGCTCCCTGAAACCGGCAATGCGGAAGTGATCTTGGACAGCGCGCCCGTTTTGCGCGCCACGTTCATCATCGCGTCCTTCATTGCGCTGGCATTTGGGAAGCGGTCAGATGGGTTGTATTGCAAGGCAGTATTGATCACTGACTCGAATTCAATGGAAACATTGGAATTGATCCGGCGGACGGGACGCTCCGAGAACGAGAAAGGCGGCTCAAGGCGCGGATCGCGGCGCGTGATCGCATGATGGAGGGTGGCTCCGAGCGAGTAAACATCCGCCAGAGGAGTCGCTTCCCCGCGATACTGTTCCGGAGGAGAGTAGCCTTCCGTGCCGATCATAGTCCCCTTCTGCCCGGATTGAAACGTTTTGGCGATACCAAAGTCCACCAGCACCACATCCCCGTTGTGATTGATCATCACATTCGACGGCTTCATGTCACGAAAGATAATCGGATCCGGTTTGTGACCATGCAGATACGACAGCACATCGCAAAGCTGGATCGCCCAGCTAATGACCTGATCTTCAGGCAAAAAGCCGTTGGCGTCATTGATCACCGTCTCAAGGTCTTTGCCATGAATGAACTCCAGCACGAGATAGGAGTGGTCATTATGAGAGAAATAATCGTAAATACGCGGAATGGACGGATGGTTAAGCGTGGCAAGAATGTTTGCCTCGCGCTCGAAATTCTGAACGATGGTCTGGCGCACCAACGGGTCTGGCGCAAGGTTCAACATCTCCTTCACCGCCACCAGTTTCACCACATTCGGAAAGTGCAGGTCGCGGGCGCGATACACCGACCCCATTCCGCCAATACCAATCACATCCTGAATGTTGTAACGGTTAACGAGCGTTACACCAGACTGTAATTGCTGGCGGTTCGGTCGGTCTCCCAAAGAGCCCGACCCCATGGAGGTCATGTTTTTCGTTTCCAGAGAATGCTCCTTCCAATCTTCCGTTTGGTTGGTGAATTATAGTGTGCACTTGGGGGAAATGCAAATGCTGAGGATTGCAATTTTGTGGGGAAATGGACTTGCACGGAATCGCATTCTACGGCACAATCCTACGCAGTGAAGATCCTAGCCTTAAGCGACCAAACCGTGGACCGTGTCTATACCCTGACAGCCAGCAGACATTTTCAGAACGTGGATATCATCCTCGGCTGCGGCGATATGCCCTACACCTATCTGGAATACATCGTAACCATGTTGAACGTACCGATGTATTATGTGCCAGGCAACCACGATCCGCAATTTGACCTGCGCGATGCGCGCTCGAAAGCCGAAGGCGGCTCCAACCTGGACCTGAAAACTGTCCAATGCAAAAATGCCCTGATCGGCGGTTTCGGCGGCTGCATCCGCTACCGACCCAACGGCACAAACCAGTATACCCAGTCGGAAGCCTACTGGCGGGCATATTGGATGCTCCCCCAACTGGTGATAAACCGCATCCGCCACGGGCGCGCACTAGATATCCTCATCAGCCATTCGCCGCCATCCGGAATCCATGACGACACGGATCTGGCGCATCAGGGACTCAAAGCTCTGAACTGGCTCGTCCGCATTGCAAAGCCGCGCTATCATCTTCACGGACACACACATTTTTACAGAAACAACCTCGAAGACATGGATACCACCGTCGGCTCGACAAGAATCGTCAATGTGTATCCGTACAAAGTATTGGACATATAATGATCAAGGAGCCGGGCATCTCAAAATGGGATGTTCCCAGCCCCAAAAGTGAGTAAAGAAATGTCAGATCCATTAAACGAACTCGCACGCGCAGATTTTGGCAGGGCACGATTTAAATCCTTTATCAATCAGGTATTCTCCGTCATTGCGGGGAACAAACACACCACCACCCTGCTCTCCTATGACGAGATCAAGGAAAAATTACACATTGGCGGTCCGATCTATAAGGGAGTAAAGACCGTCCGCGTGGATCAGATCGTCGGGAGTCTGAACCGTTATCATGAATTCGACCGCGCCTTCCTTCCGAAGGAAGATCAACTCGCCAGCCGCTGGCAAAAGGTCGACCGCGCCTTCTATGAAGACATCCACCTCCCGCCCGTCGTTTTATACAAAGTCGGTGAAGTCTATTTCGTCGTGGACGGTCATCACCGCGTCTCCGTTGCGCGGGAAAAAGGACAGATCTACATCGAAGCTGAAGTGCGCGAATGCGCCACGCGCGTCAACATCACCCCCAACCTCAAACCCGAAGACCTTGAAGTGCTGCACGCCAAAGTCCATTTCCTCGAGCGCACATCGCTCGACAAGGTCCGGCCCGACGCGAATATCAAACTCACCATCCCCGACGGTTTCGAACGCATGCTCGAACACATTGCCGTACACGGCTACTTTATGGGGCTCGATTATCAACGCTTCATTTCCGACGAGGAAGCCGTGGCACACTGGTACGACACGGTCTACATGCCTATCATCGAGGTCGTTCGACAAAGCGAAATCTTAAAGGATTTCCCAGGCAGGACCGAAGGCGATATGTACCTATGGGTTTTAGATCACCAGCATTACTTGTCGCAACAGGGACAACCCCTGCAGCCGCCCGAGACCGCCGCAAAACAATTCATCGAAGAGAATGATTAACCATGACTGACCTACACCCTCTGGCAGGAGTCTACGCCGCGGCTGTGACTCCCCTAAAAGCAGACGCATCCTCCTTTGACTTCGAGTCGATTCCCGCCTTCATGCATTTCCTCGCTGACAGGGGATGCCACGGCGCGCTGTTCTTCGGCACCACCGGCGAGGGACCATCCTTCTCGCCAAAGGAACGCGAGGCATTCATGCGTTCCGTGCGCGCCTACCGCCAGCAACTGCGCGGATTCAAACTGTTGGCAGGCACGGGCACACCCAGCCTGAGCGAAACCATCGAATTGACCAAACTCGCCTTCGAACTCGGCTATGACGGGACAGTCGTCCTGCCGCCATATTATTTCCGCAAAGTGAGCGATGACGGCTTGTTCGGCTGGTTCAGCGAACTGATTGAAAAAGCCGTGCCGGAAGGAAAATACCTGCTCGGCTATCACATCCCGCCCATGACGGGCATCGGCTTTTCGCTGGAACTGCTCGAACGACTCAAAACAAAATTCCCAAATCAATTTGCAGGCATCAAAGACTCATCGCACGATAAAGAATTTGCGGCTGCCGTCGGTCAGCGCTTCGGCAGGGAATTGCTCGTCTTAAACGGCACGGACGCCTACTTCTACCACGCGTTGGGGAACAACGCGCAAGGCGCGATCACCGCGCCCGCAAATCTGATCTCTGACAACCTGCGCCAGGTCTGGGATTTGTTTCAAGAAGGCAAAGACCCGTCCGAAGTTCAAGCAAAGGTCACGGAACAGCGGCATTTCCTTGAACAATTCGTTCCCATCGCCCCTCTTCTGAAGGGATTGCTTCATAAGATACACGATCTTCCGCGCTGGTCGGTCAGAGCCCCGCTGGAGGAGATAGGCGAAAAAATACTGGAAGACGCGGCGGAGATGTTTTCGAAGATTTCGTAAAATCAGGTGACAGTCACTTTGAAAGTGACTGTCACCTTTATAATTAACCTATGACAACCTGGCGCTTACTTCACACTCCCCCATCCACGGGCGCATGGAATATGGCAGTGGATGAGTCCATTCTTGAGCATATTCATCGCGGCGAATCAAAGCCGACACTGCGTTTATATTCTTGGAATCCGCCCTGTCTCTCGCTTGGCTACGCGCAGTCACTCAAAGATGTGGACATTGAGCGACTCAAGTTCCGAGGCTGGGATGTCGTCCGCCGCGTGACGGGGGGACGGGCGATCCTGCACACAGACGAATTAACCTACTCTGTGACCGGTCCCGCGGATGACCCGATCCTTACGGGCGGCGTGTTGGAGTCGTACAACCGTTTGTCGCGGGCATTGTTATTCGCGGTGCGCGAGTTAGGGTTGCCCGTGGAGGTGAAAGAACATGCGCAACAGGCAAATTCGCAAAATTTGAATCCAGTTTGTTTTGAAGTGCCATCCACGTATGAAATTACGGTGAATGGAAAGAAACTCATCGGTTCGGCGCAGGCGCGGAAGAAGGAAGGCGTTTTGCAACACGGCTCACTCCCGTTGATGGGCGACCTGACCCGCATTTGCGATGCGCTTGTGTTCGACGATGAGTCCGCGCGGGAGAAGGCAAAGGAAAGACTGCTCGCGCGGGCGGCGACAGTTGAGTCCGCTTTGGGTGTGGAAAAGGCTTGGGAAACCGCCGCACAGGCTTTCGTCCGAGGGTTTGAAGCGGAATTGGGAATCCAGTTCGAGCGTGGAGAAATGTCTCCATCTGAAATCCAAAGAGCGGAAGAACTCGTCAAGGAAAAATACGCGCACGCCTCATGGACGGAGCGGCTATGAAAAAAGTTTTGGTGTACGGCTCGTATGGGTATACGGGGGAGTTGATCGTGGAGCAGGCGTTGAAGCAGGGATTGGATTTGATTTTGGCGGGGCGCGATGAAAGCAAAGTGCGGGCGCAAGCTGAACGATATGAGTTGGAATACCGCGCGTTTTCATTGGATGACACCGCCGCATTGGATGCCGCGCTGCGCGAAGTGGATGCGGTTCTGCATTGCGCGGGTCCGTTCGTGTTGACGTTCCGTCAGATGGCGGAGGCGTGCATCCGAAATAAAAAACATTACGTGGATATCAGCGGCGAGATCGAAGGCTTTGAAGCGCTGGCGCAAATGGATGCGGACGCGAAACGCGCGGGCGTGATGCTCCTGCCAGGCGGCGGCTTTGACGTGGTTCCATCCGATTGTTTGAGCGCGTACGCGGCGGAAAAACTTCCGAACGCAACGCATTTGACTTTGTACATAAAAAGCATCGGCAGTGGCGTCTCGCGTGGGACGGCGCGTTCGGGAATCGAGAACATGCACAGGCAGGGACGCATCCGCCGCGATGGGAAAATACAAACTATGCCGCCAGCATGGCAGGTGAAGCGCGTGGACTTTGGACGCGGCGCTTCGCGCGTCGTCTCCACTGGCTGGGGTGACGTCAGCACGGCGTATCACAGCACGGGCATCCCGAACATCGTGGTGTACATGAGTTTTCCGAACGCGATGATCAACGCGTTGTACCTGACGCGGGTCATTGGTCCGCTGTTGTACACGCGCCCGATGAAGAATTTTCTCAAATGGCTGATCGGCAAGTTAAACCCGACGGGACCGTCGAAATATAAAAACGAAAACGGATTTGGCCTGCTGATCGCTGAAGTTTCGGATGGAAAACAGACCGTCCGCGCAAAGTTGCGGACACCCGAAGCATATCATCTGACGGCGCTGACGTCGGTCGAGATCATGAAGCGGATTCTTGCATCGGACTTTGAGGCAGGCTTCCAAACTCCAAGCAAAGCCTACGGCGCGGATTTTATCTTGAGGTTCGATGGCGTTGAAAGATCGTTGGTTGAGTAGGGCGAAGCCCGTATCGAAACCAACAGTTGATGAAGGACACCCCAGTAATAGTATATTTTCTATTTATGGTGGTTTCGATACGCTCCTCGCTTCGCTCGTCGCTACTCAACCACCGAGTATCTTTGAAACAAAGGATCCCCCATGCCACCAAAACTCCAAAACCCGATCATCGCAGGCAACACCGCCACCTTCATTTGGAAAGGCAAATCCGCGCCGCATTTCATCAGCGACATCCGCCAATGGGAGCAGGCTCCGCAAAAGATGAAGCGGGCGGGGAAAAACTTGTGGGAATATTCAATCGAACTCTACCCGAAGGCGTATCTCGAATATGCGTTTTACGATCCGCGCGCGAAGAAGCGCGTCAAGGACCCGCTCAACAAGAACACCGTCTTCAACGGCATCAAACATTACAACCATTTCTTCTACATGCCCGGGCATGCCCCCACCCCGCTGGCGACCCGCAGAAAGAACGTCCCGCACGGCAAAGTGACCCATCACCTGCTCGATACATGGATGCTCGCGGACGATTCCGAACGCGACGTGTATCTCTATCATCCGCCCGTCAAGGAACCCGTGCCTTTGCTGGTTGTGTACGATGGTACGGATTACCTCCAACGTGCCAGCCTGAACGTGATCGTGGACAATCTGATCCACGAGAAGCGCATCCGCCCGATCGCAATGGCGTTCCTGCAAAATGGCGGGAAGCATCGCGGCGTGGAATATGCCTGCTCCGACGCAACCATCATGTGGCTTCACCATGTCATCCTGCCGTTCGCAACAAAAAAACTAAACCTGCTCGACGTGAGAAAACAGCGCGGCGCATACGGCGTGATGGGCGCATCCTTCAGCGGCTTGATGTCCGTGTACACGGGCTTGCGCATGCCGGAGATCTTCGGCAAAGTCATCAGCCAGTCGGGTGTGTTCGAGTCGGAAGGGCATGACTTCGCCGCCGTGGACTTGATCAAACACCAGCAGGCACACACCATGAACCTGTGGATGGACATTGGTCACTACGACTGGCTGCTCGAGGACAATCGCCGCATGTTACCGATCCTGCGTAAGAATGGATACGACGTCACCTATCAGGAATTCACCGGCGGACACAACTACACCTGCTGGCGTGACGACATCCCCCACGCGCTCGAACATCACTTCGGGATTTGATTCAACGCGCTTCGGAACTCCGCCGCAAACTGTTTCGCGGTTTCTATTGGCTTTTCACTCGCTCCAATCGTCTTCACACAAGCCGTCCCGACAATGACTCCATCTGCCATCTTGCCAACTTCCCTGGCTTGTTCGGGCGTGCCGATTCCAAATCCCACACACACAGGCGCGGACGTGTGCTCACGTACACGAGCGGTCAAATCACCAAGCCCCTCCGCTAGTGATTTGCGCTCCCCCGTAATACCTGTCACCGAAACGAGATAGATAAATCCTTTTGCGTTACGGGCAATCCGTTCCATGCGTTCGGGGGAGGAGGTCGGCGCGAGCATGGGAATCAACGGTGCATCAACGCCGTTCATCGCGGCATGGAATTCATCCGCTTCCTCCATCGGCAAATCAGGGACGATGAATCCATCCGCGCCTGCCTCCACCGCATCACAGACAAATTTCTCCAGTCCATACGCCAGCATGGGATTGTAGTAGCCCATCAGAATCAATGGGATATCCACGCCGCGCTTGCGCAATTCCCTCACGGCTTCGAGTGACTTCTTGACCGTGATTCCCCTTTCCAACGCGATCTGTGTGGCATGCTGAATCACAGGTCCATCCGCGAGCGGATCGGAGAAAGACAGCCCCACCTCGATCAAATCCGCGCCGTTTTTGGCTAAGGCTTCGATCACGTCAATGGAGGTGTTCAGGTCGGGGTAGCCCAATGGGAAATAGGGCATGAATATCGGTTTATTTTTGAAGGCGTTTTCGATTCGGTTCATAATTCATTCCTCTTTGAACCGCGAAGCACGCTAAGGTCGCAAAAAAACCTTTTAAAAATCTTTGCGTTCTTCGCGCTCTTGGCGGTTCATTTTTCCGCGCCCAATTCCTTTATCACTGTGTTCAAGTCTTTATCACCGCGACCAGAAAGATTCACAAGAATCACCTGATCCTTCCGCATCGTCGGCGCGCGCTTGATCACCTCCGCTACCGCATGGGACGACTCCAACGCAGGGATAATCCCCTCCGTGTGGCACAAGGTTTGGAACGCGATCAACGCCTCCTCATCCGTCGCCGACGTATAAAACGCCCGCTCGGTATCCCGCATCAGCGCGTGCTCAGGACCCACCGCCGCGTAATCCAATCCCGCCGAGACGGAATGTGTCTCCGCGATCTGACCGTCTTCATCCTGCAAGACATACGTCCGCGTGCCGTGAATCACACCCACGCGTCCCTTCGACGGGTCGCCAAATCGCGCCGCGTGTTTGCCTGTCTCGATTCCGCTTCCGCCTGCTTCGACACCGATCAGCTCCACCCGCTCATCATCCACGAATCCGCTAAAGACTCCAATCGCGTTCGACCCGCCGCCCACACACGCGATGACCGTATCAGGCAAACGCCCCACTTCCAGCATCATCTGTTCACGTGCTTCCGCTCCAATCACAGACTGGAACTCGCGCACGATCGTCGGGTACGGATGTGGTCCCAGCGCCGAGCCGAGCAGGTAATGCGTATCGCGCACATTCGTCACCCAATCGCGGATCGCTTCGTTGATCGCATCCTTCAACGTCTTCGTCCCCGACTCCACAGGTCGCACCTCCGCGCCGAGCAGCTTCATGCGGAACACGTTCGGCTCCTGCCGCGCGACGTCCACCACGCCCATGTACACCACGCAATCCAATCCCAGCAACGCCGCCGCCGTCGCCGACGCAACGCCATGCTGCCCCGCGCCTGTCTCTGCCACGATGCGCCGCTTCCCCATCCGCTTCACGAGCAACGCCTGCCCCAACGCGTTGTTGATCTTATGTGCACCCGTGTGCGCCAGGTCTTCGCGCTTCAAATAGATCTGTGCGCCGCCCAATTTTTCCGAGAGACGTTTTGCGTATGTCAATGGTGTTGGTCGACCCACGAACGACGCCATCAACTTGTTGAATTCGTTTTGAAATCCAACATCTGCCCTCGCCGCCACGAACGCTTCTTCCAACTCGATCAACGCGGGCATCAACGTTTCGGGCACGAACTGTCCGCCGTAAGGTCCAAATTTTGTTGATAATAATGTCGTCATAATTCCTCTTTGAGATTGAAGCCTTTTCCTCGCTCAAACCTGACTCTCCCATCACGCACTGCCTGCACGAACTCCTTCATCTTGTTCGGATCTTTCTCACCCGGGGCTGACTCCACACCCGAAGCCACATCCACCCCCCACGGCTTGACTCTACTAACCGCCTCCGCGACATTCTCGGGAGTCAGTCCACCCGCCAGCAACAACGGATACTTCCTCGCCAACTCCGCCGCGCCATCCCAATCGGCAGGGACACCGCTCCCGCCAAAGACGCCTTTCACAGCCGCATCCAACAAAAATGCAGGCGGCTCACTTCTGGCAAAGTCATCTACACTCTCAGGTATTCCACGAAACGCTTTGAGCGCCTTTCCATCAAGGGCTTTCAACATTTCAGGTGTTTCATCGCCATGCAGTTGCGTCAGATCCAATAAGCAAGATTCCAATATATCTTTCACTTCTTCTACTGATGAATTCACAAACACACCGACAAGCTTGATGTGCGAATACTCCTTCTTCAAAACGGCTGTGATTTCAGCACAGACTTGTTTTTCAATAAAGCGCGGGCTTTTTGGGAAGAAGTTGAATCCTAAATAATCCGCGCCAGCATCTATAGCGGCGAGGGCATCGGTCAACGTTTTGATTCCACAGATTTTTATTTTGGTCATTACGTTTCCGTAGGTCATGTTTTTAACGTGACATCGCTCATGGTAGGCGTCACACTACAAGCGTGACCTACTCGCCCATCCCCGAAAGTTCTTTCACTTTCGCAGGGATATCTTCCGAAGTCACCAACGCCTCACCGACGAGGATTGCGTCAACGTTTGCTTTTGCCAATCGTTCGACATCGCTGGCGGTGAAGATTCCTGATTCGGCAACGACTGTTATCTCAAACGGAATCATTGGGCGGAGTCTTTCTGTTGTTTCGAGAGTGACATTGAATGTGGCGAGATTGCGATTGTTGATGCCGATGAGTTGGATATTCGGAATTTTCAAAACGCGCTCGGTTTCGGCTTCGTCATGGACTTCGATTAAGGCGGTCAAGCCCAAGTTCAAAGCGCAGGCGTGGAGGTCGGCAAAGTGGGAGTCGTCAGGGATGGCGGCTGCGATGAGGAGAATGGCATCGGCGCCGTTGGCTCGGGATTCGTAGAGTTGGGTTTCGTGGATGATGAAGTCTTTTCGCAAAAGAGGTGTCACGTGCGAGGTGTCAGGTGTCAGGTTGCGGGCGCGGAGTTCACGCAAGGTTTCGAGTTTACCCATGAAGAACTTTTCATCGGTCAACACAGAAATGGCGGAGGCGCCGTTTTGGGTGTAGATGTCTGCTACTTGGAAGAGGTCGAGGTGCGGGGCGAGGAGCCCCTTTGAGGGAGAGGCACGCTTGAGTTCAGCGATTAGGCTCGGGTGAGTCCCGAAGCGGCGGCGCTTGATTGCGGTGAGAAAATCTCGAGGCGCGGGAGAAGAGTTTGCGGCGCGGCGTAAGGATCGGGCGTCGAGCGCCGCTATCTCCAGTTTTTTTTGTTCGATGATTTTTTCCAGGATGTTCATTGAATGGCTTGGAACTGTTGCGTAAATTCGACCAGCGCGTTGAGTTTGTCGAGGGCTTGACCACTGTCGAGGGATGCTTGGGCTTCGGCGAGCGCAGATTTGAAATCGCCCGTCTCGGCGGCGAGGGCGGCGGCGGCGTTGAGGAGCACCGCGTCACGGCGCGCGCCGTTCAGTTTATTGGAGAGGAGGTCGCGCATCATCACGGCGGATTCGTCGGGCGTGCCGCCGCGGAGGTCTGCTACGGTGGATTGCCCGAGACCGAGGTCAGAGGGATGGAGATCGTAGGTTTCGACGGTGTTGTTTTTGAGATGGCTGACGCGGTTCGCGCCTGTGGTGTTGAGTTCGTCGAGACCGTTGGCGCCGTGGATGACAAGCGCGGCTTTGGAACCGAGTTCGTTAAGGACGTGCGCGAGCGGCTCGGTGAGTTTGGGATCGAAGACGCCCGTGAGTTGGATGTGCGCGCCTGCGGGGTTGGTGAGCGGACCAAGGATGTTGAAGATGGTGCGCTGACCGATCTCCTTGCGCGGACCAACGGCGTGCTTCATGGCAGGATGAAATTTTGGAGCGAACATAAATCCGATGCCGACCTGTTCGATGGCTTGAGCGACCTGTTCGGCGGTGAGATCGAGATTCACACCGAGGGCGGAGAGGACATCGGCGCTTCCGCATTGCGAAGAGGCGGCGCGGTTGCCGTGCTTGGCGACTTTGCGTCCTGTGCCTGCGAGGACAAACGCCGCGGCAGTGGAGATGTTGAACGTGTGCGCGCCGTCACCGCCTGTGCCGACGATGTCGTAAACGGATTCAGTTGTGTCCAGTTTGACCTTGACCGCGTTGGCGCGCATGGCACGGACAGAGCCTGTGATCTCGGGGATGGTCTCGCCTTTCATGCGGAGCGCGACGAGATACGCGCCGATCTGCGCTTGCGTGGCTTGACCCGTCATGATGACGTTCATGGCTTGCTCGGCTTCGTCGGCGGTGAGGTCGGTGCGGTTGATGGCTTTGGCAATAAAGGGCTTGAGCATGGAGGGTTCTCCTTTTGTAGCGGGAGCGGGATTCAGGTCGAGGAAGTTCTTGAGGATTTGCTTGCCGTGTTCAGTGAGGATGGATTCAGGATGGAACTGCACACCGTAGGTATGATGCTCTTTGTGTTTCAATCCCATAATTTCTTCTTCGGGCGTGACGGCGGTGACTTCGAGTTCGGCGGGGATAGGGTCGTAGACGACGAGCGAGTGATAACGCATCGCTTCGAATGGTGATGGGACGCCTTTGAAAATTCCCTGACCGTTGTGAGTCACTTTGGATGTCTTGCCGTGCATGAGACGTGGAGCACGGTCGACTCTGCCGCCGAAAACTGCTCCCAAAGCCTGATGCCCGAGGCAGACACCGAGCACGGGGATTTTTCCGTCGAAGTATTTGATTGCGTCGGAGGAGATGCCGTCGTCTTTGAGCGGTTCACCTGGACCTGGTGAAATTACAAGATGAGATGGATTCAGCGCGATGAGCTGGTTCATCGTCACCTGGTCATTGCGGAAGACTTTGATGTCTGCGCCGAGTTCGCCGAAGTATTGAACGAGGTTATAGGTAAAAGAGTCGTAGTTGTCGATGAGGACGAGCATGAGGTGTTCCTTTTATTCATACTCCGTTGGTTGAGTAGGCGGCGGGAGTCGATTTATCTTTGCGAGACTCATTGCATCCGCCGCCATATCGAAACCAACAGTTGCCAGAACTATTTTTGTAACAAGAGTTGCTTTACGGCATAGTGGTCTCGATACGTCCTTCGCTTCGCTCAGGACTACTCGACCACCGAGGTATTCTTTAATCGTACTCACCAAAGATATCCACCTGATCGACAAATAGATCGAGTGAATAGGACAAGCCTGTCTTCTCGCGGACGAGTTCCATCGTCGCTTTGGCTTCGGTTTGCATGCGGCTGATGCCATGTGCGAGCACGTCGCTGGGAATCAAAGGATGGGAGAGGAAATACGCACGTTTCTCGCGGATCGGCTCAAGGAAGTTATTAATGGCGTTGGCAAGCTTTTCCTTGACTTCCACGTCACCAACTTTGCCCACGCGATAGCGTTCCTTGAGATCGTCCACTTCGGCTTTAGATGGGTTGAAAGCGTCGTGGTAGATGAAGACAGGGTTGCCCTCTACAGTTCCAGGGTCGGTGGCGCGGAGACGTTTGGGGTCGGTGTAC
This sequence comes from Anaerolineales bacterium, assembly GCA_023382595.1. Lineage (GTDB taxonomy): Bacteria > Chloroflexota > Anaerolineae > Anaerolineales > Villigracilaceae > Villigracilis. The sequence goes on from JAHDWB010000003.1 coordinate 227,791, forward strand.
ATGTTCATCACTTTTTGTTTGACGGTCTCGGCGTCATCGGAAAGATAGATCGCATTGCCCACGGATTTGCTCATCTTGCTTTGTCCGTCCGTGCCGACCAAAAGTGGAACGTCGCCGATGATCGAGTCGGGTTCGGGGAAGACTTCACCATAGAGGTTGTTGAAGCGGCGCGCCATCTCGCGGGCAAGTTCGACATGGGATTGGTTGTCGCGTCCCACAGGGACAACCTGCGCGCGGGGGAGCAGAATGTCCACGGCTTGGAGCACGGGATAACCGAGCAGACCGAACGGCATGGAATCAATGTTGGCATCGCGCGCCATGTCTTTGAGGGTGGGCATCCTTTCGAGACGCGGCACGGTGACCAGCATTTCAAAGAGCAGGTTCAACTGATAGGTTTCAGGGATTGCCGATTGGACAAATATCGTGCTGACATCGGGATCAATGCCCACGGCGAGATAATCCAACACGGTTTCCTTGATGTAGGTTGGAATCTCTTTGATGTATTGCGGCTCAGGTTTGGTCGTGAGCGTGTGCAGGTCCGCGATGATGAAGAAGGATTCGTATTGATGCTGTAAGCGCACGCGATTGGCAAGCGAGCCAACATAGTGACCAAGATGGAGACGCCCAGTCGGGCGATCACCAGTGAGAAGGCGGGGTTTGGTGGTCATGGTGGTTATCCTTTCAAGTTCAGTTAGTGGCTAACAGTTGCTAGTTGACAGCGGAAAACTGCCAACCGGCCACTGACAACTGTCAACCGTTGGTTTCTGCCATTTCAATCGCTTTTAACATTGCAGACGCTTTATTGACCGTCTCTTGAAACTCGGTGCTGGGATCGGAATCGGCAACGATGCCCGCGCCAGCTTGGACGGTAAACGTGTTCCCGCGACCGACCATCGTGCGGATGGCGAGGCAGGTGTCCATGTTGCCGTCGAAGCCGAAGTAGCCGACCATGCCCGCGTATGCACCGCGCGCATCAGGTTCGAGTTCGGAGATGATTTCGAGGGCGCGAACTTTCGGAGCGCCAGAAACCGTCCCAGCGGGGAAGGAAGCGCGCACCAGATCGAAGGCGGTCAGGTCAGGCTTGAGTTTACCTTCAACATGCGAGACGATGTGCATCACATGCGAATATTTCTCTATCGTAAAGAAGTCGGAAACAGTCACCGTGCCATACTCGCACACGCGTCCCAGGTCGTTGCGACCCAGATCGACAAGCATGACATGCTCGGCGCGTTCCTTCGGATCGGCAAGCAGTTCCTGCGCAAGCGCGGTGTCAGCGTTGGAATCAGCTCCCCGGGGGCGCGTCCCCGCTATCGGTCGGAGAGAAGCGGTTCGCCCCTCCAGCCGCACGAACATTTCAGGAGATGATCCAACGATAAAAAGCGGGGCATCATCCACGAGTCCGAAATCAAAAAAGAACATGTACGGCGACGGATTGAGACGGCGCACGGCGCGATAGACATCGAACGGTTCGACTTTCGTTTCGCGCGTGAAGCGCTGCGAAAGCACCACCTGAAAAATATCGCCCGCCGCGATGTGCTCCTTGGCATCGCGCACCATGTCTTCAAAACGCCCCTGCGTCATGTTCGAGAGCGTCTTTGACAATCCGACTTCGCGCGGCTGGGCGGGCGGAAGCGGCGCACGGATGCGCGACTCGATCTGGTCGAGTTTACGTTCCGCAGCTTCGGTATCGCCGTCCAGCACGTTCGCGATCAGTGAAAGGCTGCGCCGCACATGATCGAAGGATATGATGGTATCCGCAAGAAGATAGATGCCATCGAGGATCGTGTCAGCGCGATCTGCCCGCTTCATCCCTGACCTGAGAGTTGGTTCAAAGAACCGAACCGACTCGTAGCCCAGATACCCCACCAACCCGCCGATGAAACGCGGCGCGCCCGCCTGCGGTTTGAAATTGAAACGGCTCATTTCCTCCTGCAAAAAGAGGGTCGGGTCGCCTTCGTGCTTGACGATCCGCGATCCAGCGCTGTCTTTGATCTCGATCTCGGTATCGCGGACGATGTATTGCGCTTTGGGCTGTACGCCGATGAAGGAGTAACGGGCGATCCGTTCGCCGCCTTCGACAGACTCAAGCAGGAACGACGGCGTTTCGCCGCGCAATTTCATGTACACGCCGATGGGTGTCTCAAGGTCCGCGCTGATCTCGCGGATGATGGTTTGGGTCGCGGTAGTGGGTGTTGCTTCTAATAACATTCTTTCTCCTTTATTCCGTAGGGGCGAGGTTCTCTCGCCCAAATTGGACGGGGAAACCCCGCCCCTACAAATCGATTAAATTAAAATCCCCTCCTGTCCATTGGGACGAGAGGGGAATCTCGTGGTGCCACCCAAGTTAAACACTGCCTTAAGCAAAACTCCCTGTGTGATGCAACAGGGAGAAAGTAGCCAGCGTCACTCTTGTAGTTTGCTAGTTGGATAGTGACTGGTTATCCGGTCTCTGATCATCTGATCTCTATCTCACTAAGAAACTCTGCGGGGTAACGGGTGCAGTTCCCGTCTCTGGTACTCGTTCTGGCGGCTCAATCAGGTAACTATTCGACCATCCAGATTTTCTCTTCACAACTCGGAGGTCCATTCGGTTTCTGCGCTTTTGCCTTGCTTTCACCATCATGGTCTTTCGACCACTTCTGCCCGGCTCTCTGGAAATCGCTTTGAAACGTACTCGTCCTCGTCAGCGTTTTTGGTTTATGTTGGGCGCGATTGTATGACGGAGGCGGGATGTTGTCAAGTCTGAGTTTTCATCATGTGTTTACACTGCCGCACAGACTGTCCTTGCTTGTCAGATTTTAAGTGCTTTAGGCGTATCAATATTAATCCGCAGATGTCGAAGATCGAGCAGATCGGAGAGAAAACAAGAGAAATACCCGCCTACACGAAAGGAAAATCTAGCAACCCGGCATTTCCTCCTGCCAATTCCAAATCCCAGGTTCACTTTTTGAAAAGCTAGGTTTACTTTTGGAAAAGCTAGGCTTGCTTTTGAAAAGTCAGGCTGGGGATTGGGAAAGAGACGGCGGGGTTTTCATCCGGCAGTGCGGCGCAACAAAAAACGGGCACATCCAATGGGATGCGCCCGTCTGTTTCCTGTTCCTGTGCGGTTAGACCGCCACGGCTTGTTCGTACAATTGTTGTTTGAGAGAAATGATGTCCTGCTCCAGCTTGCGGTCGGCGTGGAGTTGTTCCTTGATCTTTTCATAGGCAGACATGATCGTGGAGTGATCTCGCCCGCCGAGCACTTCACCGATCTGAGGGAAGGAGATTTTTGCCTCTTCGCGCAGGAGATACATGGCGATCTGCCGGGAGCGGGCAACGTCCTTTGTGCGGTCGCGTCCAAGCAGGGTTTCGGAAGTCAGCCCGAATTTTCGGGCAACCAAGTCGAGGACATAGGCGGGCTCAATGTCGCCGCGCGAGGGGATAAGGTCGGCGAGGGCAACGTCAACGAGGCTGGGCGTAAGGGGAGAGCCGCTCAGGTCGGCAAAGGCAATGATGCGGTTCAGGGCGCCTTCGAGTTCGCGGATGTTGGACTGCACCTGTTTGGCGACACTCTCGAGGATCTCGTCGGAAATCTGCCGTCCGGTCCGCTCGGCTTTGGAGCGCAGGATGGCAAGGCGGGTTTCGAGATCGGGAGCCTGAATGTCGGCAGTCAAGCCCCATTCAAAGCGGGAGCGCAGGCGTTCTTCGAGCGTAACCAGCGATTTGGGCGGTCTATCGGAGGAAACGATGATCTGTTTGTCCTGTCCGTGCAGGGTGTTGAAGGTGTGGAAGAACTCTTCCTGCGTTGACTCTTTGCCGGCGATGAACTGGATGTCGTCCACCAGCAGAACGTCGGCGGAACGGTACTTTTCGCGAAAGGCTTGGGTGGTGTGGGTTCGAATGGCATTGATCATGTCATTCGTGAATTCCTCGGAGGAAACATACAGGACGTTCAATCCGCCGGCGTGACAGGCGTTGCCGATGGCGTGCAGCAGGTGGGTTTTGCCGAGTCCCACGCCTCCATACAGGAAGAGCGGGTTGTATGCCCTTGCAGGTTTATCTGCCACTGCCTGACAGGCGGCATGCGCGAGGCGGTTGCCCGAGCCGACCACGTAGGTGTCAAATGTGTAGCGCGGATTGAGCGTGACGTGGCGGGGTTTTGGTTCGGGCGGTGTGATCTCCATCGTGGCGGGAGAGGTGTCGGCTTCGGAGGAGGCGGGATTCTCATCCGATTGCGAAACGATGAACTGGACGGAAACCTTCGAGTTCAGGGTTTCGATCAGCATTTTGTTGACGGTGGTGGCGAGGCGGCTATCGAGCCAGTCGCGGGCGTAAGCGTTGCGGACTCCAACAGTCAAAATCCCGTTCTGATAATCAACGGGACGGGTGTCGCGTACCCAGGTATCGAAGGATGCGCGCGGCATATCCATTTGAAGTTGTGCAAGTACCGTGTGCCAAGCCTGCTCTGCGTTCATAAAGTATTACCTCAATGCTGTTTATTTTGTTTTTAGCGTAGACTGAACTAACCCGCCTTTTTGCGGCTTCTTTCAAGGAATATTTCGTTATCAAGTAGATTACTTGCGGGAGCTTGGATGCCATGGGCAGACATCCGTTATATCAGCGTGCCTACATTCTAGCAGAACCTTGGAAAAGATAACAGGCGTTCAACCTACGACTAGTTAAAAAGATTGTTTTTTTTAAGGTTTGCTTATGTTAAAGAAAGATCATGTACTCAATCATAATGGCTTTTTCGTTTAGAACAGACGTTTCAGCCATGAACACCCTTCCGCCTGCCGACACCCCCCACATATGGGCATTGAGGGCGGTTTTTGGGCAGGGAAGCCATATCTATCTTAACGAATCATAATGTAAAAGTTTTTTCATTCCTTACGCATGAGACTCTGAATCCTGTGACTCATTTTGCAATGTGAAATGGAATCATGCGATTCAGTTTTTTATTCCGCGCGGAACCCAAACAAATACAGTCGTTCCCTCTCCCGTGGATGATGAAATGTCGATCTCGCCACCCACAGCATGAGCGCGCGTCTGCATATTGGCAAGTCCATGACCGATGGATGATTCCATCTTGCCCGCATCGAAGCCTTTGCCATCGTCGCGGATCTCCATCAGGGCGCGTTCATCGGTCGTCCATAGCGCAACTTGAACGTTTTTTGCCTTTGCATGCTTGGCGGCATTCGCCAACGCCTCCTGACAGATGTGGAATAACGTCATGGATTGGGCTTGGGTCAGGTCTTTCAGGTCCGATTCGGGCACGGTAAAGTTCACTTCCGAGAAGGTATTGGCGCGATATTCGGTGATCAACCGCTTGATGCCGTTTAATAAGCCTTCCGTGCCAAGCTGGCGCGGTCTCAAGTCCAGGATATAAGCGCGGATGTCACGGATCGCCTGATTCAAGCCATCGATGGCGCGTGCGATCTGACTCTTCGCCGCCTGCGGCTCTTCCTTCAACGTGAGTTGGGCGCCCTCCAGAGCCAATCCCACGCCGTAAATGGACTGGATGATGCCGTCGTGCAGGTCCATGCCGATGCGGTTGCGTTCCTCCAGCACGGCGAGACGGCGCGCATTGGCGTGAAGACGCGCATTTTCGATCGCAAGCCCCGCCGATGCGCCGACCGCCGTCAGCATTTGGATGTTGCGTTCATCGAACGGCTCGGTGGCGCGCGTGGCGACGCTCATCACGCCCATCAGATTCTCGCCTGAAAGCAGGGGAATGCACGCGATCTGCTGGAATCCCGCCTGCACGACCGCATCACGCAGGAAGTTGGCATCGCTCACCAGACTTCTACCGATCAGCGGCTGGCGGTTTCTGGCAACCATGCCGATGAAGCCATCCCCCACGTTGAAGACATTCTGCGTCCAGAAGGCTTCGGCGGCTTGTCCGCGGTGCAGGACCATGCGCAGGGTGGTCTTGTCTTCCTCCAGCAGGAATATCTCGCCCGCTTCGACCTTCATGTAGTTCATCACAAGCCCGAGCGTTTTGTTCAAGATCTCGTCGAGTTCCAGGCTCGAGGTCAGGGTGGAGGCGATACCGCTCAGCAGGGACATATCCTGGTTGCGGCGCGTCAGGGCAATGTCACGTTCGCGCATTTCCTCGATCAAGCGCGCATTCGAGATCGCGGTTGCGGCGTAGCCTGCCAGCATTTGGATGATCATTTCGTCGTCGGAGGTGAATTCCAGCGCATCCAGCTTTTCGGTCAAGTAGATCTGCCCAAGCTGCTTCTCACCCGTGCGGATCGGCACCCCCAAAAACGAGATCATGCGCGGATGATGCGCGGGAAAACCAACCGAGCGCGGATGCTCCTGAATGACGGGCAGGCGCAGGGGCGCGTCCCTATCCATCAGTTCACCGATCAGCCCGCGTCCCACAGGCGGGTGGGCAATGCGCTTGATCTCCTTGTCGGTCATTCCAACGGTGATAAACTGTTTGAGCTTGCCTTCCTCGTCCAGCACCCCCAGCGCGGCATACCGCGCCGCCGCCTGCTCGCATGCCGTTGCGGCGATCCGCTCAAGCAGGGTTTCCAGTGATACATCCTTCACCAGTTCCAAACTGGCTGCATGAAGCGCAAACAGGCGCTCTTGTAATTGCTCGCGGGTTAATAACATCAGAACCTCGCGGACATTATAATCAATTCACCGCTTTTTGATAGAATTTGGAAGAACCCCGCCCCTACAATTCGGATAATTCCCATGACAACTTCACGCATCTCCGGCTTTTACAACATGACCTTGGATCAGCGCCGCGAAAAAATAGCGGACGCCCTCGCCTCTTCGTCTCCGCCCGATCTTGCCCCGTGGACCTCAGGCGGACTCTCCCCCGAAGCCGCCGACCACATGATCGAAAACGTGATCGGCTTGCACAGCCTGCCATTGGGCATTGCGCTCAATTTCATGGTGAACGGGCGCGATGTGCTCGTGCCAATGACACTCGAAGAGCCATCCGTGGTGGCGGGCGCATCCTTCATGGCGAAACTTACCCGCGGCGGCGGCGGATTCCACGCCACGACCTCCGAACCGCACATGATCGGTCAGATGCAGGTCATCAATGTCGTTAATCTACACGAAGCGAAACTGAAAATCTACGAAAATAAAGCGGATCTGCTCGTCGAAGCGGATTCGATTGATCCCATCCTCAAAAAATTCGGCGGCGGCGCGCGTGACCTCGAAGTGCGCATCATTGCAGACTCCCCCATCGGCGGATTCCTCGTCGTCCATCTCATTTATGATGTGCGTGACGCGATGGGCGCAAATGCTGTCAACACCGCATGTGAACGGCTCGCCCCGAAGATCGAAGCGATTACAGGCGGAAAAGTCCACTTGCGGATTTTGTCCAATCTCGCAGACCGAAGGATCGCCCGCGCGCGCTGTACCATCCCTGTGAAGGATCTGGCGTTTGATACGTTTTCGGGCGAAGAAGTCCGTGACGGCATCATCGCCGCCTACGCCTTCGCCGCCGTGGACCCGTACCGCGCCGCGACCCACAACAAGGGCATCATGAATGGCGTGGACTCGGTGGTCATTGCCACAGGCAACGACTGGCGCGCAATTGAAGCAGGCGCGCACGCCTACGCCGTGAAAAACGGAGGGTACACCTCGCTCTCCACCTGGGGCAAAGACGCGGACGGAAACTTGGTCGGCACACTCGAAATGCCAATGGCGGTCGGAATCGTCGGCGGCGCGACCAAGGTCCACCCTGCCGCGCAAGCCGCAGTCAAATTGATGGGCGTAAAAACCGCCTCCGAACTCGCGGAGATTATCGCCTCGGTCGGACTCGCCCAAAACATGGCGGCGCTGCGCGCTTTAGCCACGGAAGGCATTCAACGCGGACATATGTCACTACACGCAAGGCAGGTGGCGATTGCAGCAGGCGCAACGGGTGAATTGGTGGAGAAGGTCGCCGCGCAGATGGTGGCGGAGAAGGTGGTTAGAATTGACCGCGCAGAGGAGATTTTGAAAGGGTTCGAAAGTTAGTTGGCACTATCTTCATGGCATTGATCATCTTTGATTATGACGGTGTACTTGCAGATACGCTTGATGACCTAATTCGGTTTGGACAGGCAGCCTGTGATCGTCTCGGCATCAAGCACGTGGTGACCAAAGATGACCTGAGCCATCTCGAAGTGATGTCTTTTGCCACCTTCGGGCGGGCGTGTGAAGTACCTGAGCCCCTTGTAGATGAGTTCGTCAAAATCAGCCTGAATCTGTTTGCGGAAAAAGAATCCCCGCCCGCCATTTTCGATGGACTGAGTAAAGTCTTTCAGTATTTTTCCACCAATCACAAACTCGCCATTGTGACCACGAACTCGTCGCAAAACGTCCATGCATTTCTTGCCCACCACGGCATAGACAATCTTATCCATGCCGTTTACGGTGTGGACACACCCGGCTCGAAGGCGCAGAAAATTTCCATGGCGCGCGAGCGTTTTACAAACCATGAAGAAGCCGTCTTTATGATCGGCGATGCATTGAGCGACGTCCGCGCTGCGAAGGAGGCAGGTGTGTCCAGCATCGCCGCCACATGGGGACATCAGAGTTTGGAGACTTTGCAACACGGAGAACCTGATTTTGTAGTTCATTCTCCACGCGAGTTAATTGAGGTGATTGGGCGGTAAAATAACAAGATAGCTTTTGAAAGCCTACCCGCGCTAAAATCCTCCTACTTATTCAGGAATTAACACATGACAACTCCCCAAACCTCCCCCACCTTACTCAAACCCGTCAAGCCTGTCGGCATTGTCGGCTATGGCGCGTATGTGCCGAGATTCCGTCTGCCCGCGAAGGAAGTCGCGCGCGTTTGGACGGGCAAGACGGGCGGATTGCCCATCAAAGAGAAAGCCGTGCCCGGGCTCGATGAGGACGTGATCACCATGTCCATCGAAGCGGCGCGGAATGCCATGAAACGCGCGCAGATCGACCCGGCTGAATTGCGGGCGGTCTGGGTTGGGTCGGAGTCGCATCCCTACGCGGTCAAACCAACTTCCACCTTGGTCGCCGAAGCGATTGGAGCTGTCCCCAATACCCAAGCTGCAGACTGGGAATTCGCCTGTAAAGCGGGCACAGAAGCGCTCGTCGCCGCGATGGGTCTGGTCGGCTCGGGCATGGGTCACTATGCCATGGCAATCGGCATGGACACCGCGCAAGGCAAGCCCGGCGACGCGCTCGAATACACCGCGGGCGCGGGCGGCGGCGCATACATCGTCGGTCCCGCCGAAGAGTCGCTGGCGATCATCAACTTCTCGTACTCCTACGTCACCGACACGCCCGATTTCTGGCGGCGCGAATATCAGAAATATCCCGAGCACGGCATGCGCTTCACCGGCGAACCCGCCTACTTCAAGCACATCACCGAAGCCGCCACGCACCTGATGGAAGCGGCTGGCACGACCGCCAAGGATTACAGGTGGGCGGTCTTCCACCAGCCGAACACAAAATTTCCGCAACGCGTCGCGGCAGGGCTTGGCTTCTCGATGGAACAGATCGAACCCGGTCTGCTCGTACCCATCATTGGGAATACTTACGCGGGCGCGGCGATCATCGGCTTGACTGCGACTCTCGACATCGCCCAACCCGGTGACAGAATCCTCGTCGTCTCTTTCGGGTCCGGGGCTGGTTCCGACGCCTTCGACATTACCGTCACCGACAAAGTGACCGCCAAGCAAGGTCTTGCCACAAAGACGCAGGAATACATTGCGCGAAGAACCGAAATCGACTACGCCACCTACGTCCGCTTCCGCGGGAAATTGGCGATGAAATAAATTCAATAAAACGCAGGGGCGACGCATGCGTCGCCCCTACAAATGGGATCAAACATGACAGACGTCGTTATTGCAGGAATTGGACAAACCGAAGTCGGCGAGCATTGGGATATTGGTCTGCGTGACCTTGCCTATGCCGCCATCCATGACGCAATCCATGATGCGGGCGGACTCAAGCCGCAGTCATTGTTCGTGGGCAACATGCTCGCGCCGAATCTCTCACGGCAGGCGCATGTCGGCGCGCTGCTGGCGGATTATTCTGGGCTACCCGGCATCGAAGCCGTGACGGTCGAAGCGGCGGGGGCATCGGGCGGGGCGGCGCTCCGTCAGGGCTATCTCGCCGTCAAAAGCGGCATAGTGGATGTGGCGCTCGTGGTCGGCGTGGAGAAATTCACGGACAAAGTCGGCGCGGCTGTGGACGAAGCGCTCGCCACCACCTCCGACTCGGATTTTGAAGCCGTACAGGGCTTGACTCCCGCCGCGCAGGCGGCGCTGTTGATGAAACGCTACATGCACGAATATGATGTCCCCAAGGATGGGTTCGCGGGTTTCGCGCTCACTGCGCACGCAAATGGTGTTGCAAACAAACACGCCATGTTCCGCAAAGCCATCAAGGTGGAGACTTATGCCAAAGCCGAGATGGTCAGCGACCCGCTCAATATGTTCGACATGGCTCCCAATGCGGATGGCGCTGCCGCGCTTCTTTTGACCCGCCGCGAACTGCTACCGCCAACCTTTAAGAATCCACTTGTGAAGATCGCCGGATCGGCGGCTTCTTCCGATACGCTGGCGTTACACGACCGCAAGGACATGCTGTACTTCGACACGGCACAAATCTCCGCGGGCAAGGCAATGAAACAAGTCGGCATGACACTGGACGGCATCGACTTCTTCGAATATCACGATGCATTCAGCATCTACGCCGCATTGCAGCTGGAAGCGGTCGGATTTGCGATCAAGGGAAATGGCTGGAAACTCGCCGCGGATGGTTCGATCGGTCTGAAAGGCAAACTTCCCTGTGCGACGATGGGCGGCATGAAAGCGCGCGGATTCCCCGGCGGGGCTGCGGGTGTGTATCAAGCCGTCGAAGCGACGATCCAGTTACGAGGTCAGGCAGAGGCGAACCAGGTCGAAGGGGCAAGGTTCGGACTGATCCAGTCACTGGGCGGTCCCGCATCCACGGCGGTCAGTCACATCATTCAGGCTTTGGATTAATCGGTTCCCCGTTCCGTAACATGGACAAAAACCCCATCACTGAATGAACGGCTAGCAGGAAGAACAACGGCATAAAAACAAGCCCGGAAACCACATACCGCCAATTCCCCAGACCAAAGACGATGGGAATAAACACGCGGCTGGCTGTGATGACGACCACCGGAGCCCACGCGAAAAAACGCCTCTGATACAGCGCGAGGAACACCATCCCAAGGCTGAGCAGGAAAACCGGATAATAAAAATAACGATACCAGACGTTGACCCATTCATACGCCGCCCGCTGCCATTGAATGAAGACGGGGAAAACGCTTCTTTCCTCCTTCAGGTCTGATCCTGCTTTCTGTCCCTGCTCCTCGGGGATGCCTGTTCGCTCTTCGGGGAGTGGGAACGTGAGGCTGGGAATGTTTTCCGGCACCAGGCTTTTTCTGACCTTTATCCATAACAGGTCGAGTGTGAGTTTCCAATCCTTGCGCATGGAATCCTTTGCGGCATCGCCCAGCAGTTCGAACGCTTCTCTGCTGGTGTATCCATACTCGACCAAGGCGGGATACAACTCCCAACCGGTGGGAACGTCGCGATAGTCGATCTCCCCGCTATATGCTTCGACCGCTTTGTTAATTTTTCCAACTGCTTCGGAGTCTGTGTCTATAAAGGGAAGTCCGCTGGCTTCGCCGTAATATACCCAACCCGTGTACAACACCTCCCCGCTGTAATTGCTCAAGCCGAAGAAACCATGCAGCCGGTCATTGCGCGCCGCCCAGAGCAGCAACGGGATGACCGCCACCAGCACAGAGACGCCTAGCATTTGAACCGCTCGCCGAAATTGGCTCATATCCCTGCCGTGTTCGATGAACAGCTTTACAAGCAGAAAACCGCCTGCAATGACCAACAAGATCACATTTTCGGGGCGGAGCAAAGTAAGGAAAGACGCCGTCAACATGGTTGGGAGAAGCCAACGCCATGAGAATGTTTCCAGAGTGGATAGAAGCAGCGAGCAAAATAACAGACCGAAAAACATGTTCGGCATATCCGACATGACGAAGTTCGAATAAAAGAAAGTTTCAGGGATCAGCAGGGTGATCAGCCCGGCGAAGAAGGCAAATGAACGCCGTTGAAAGAGCTGCCATCCCAGCCTGTAACTGACAAAAACAGAGCCGACCGCCATCAAATGAAGAACGAGTTTCACGCCCCACGGGTCATTCCCAAAAAACAGGAAAGCGGGAATGAACAAGAACGTCGTGCCGGGACCACGAAAGAAGGGAACCCCATCCAAATCACCATGTTCCGCCCAGTGAACTGCACCCTGTAAATAGCTGGGGCTGTCCGCATCAATGAGGAGCGGGACGGCAAAAAAGTTGGGGACATGAAGCAGGAGCGAAACGGCAAGCAGAATCACCAGTCCGGTTCGATGCGAGAGCGGAAAACGTCCCTCGGTTTTATCAGGCATCGTCTGGGGAAGTTCCATCAAAAGCCAGAGAAATAAAAGAAAAAAGAAGAATGCCAGAAAATCCACTATAGCAACGGGGATCAGGATCAAAATAGCGGGGATGCCCGCCTTGTAGGATGTGGAGATTTCCACGGCTTTAAGACCTGCATCACTGCTGTTGAGTTCAACCGCCTGTTCTCTTCCATCCAAAATAACCGTGACGTCCCGGCTTTCCAGAGATTGCGAGAAAAGAAGGCTGACATCATCCCCGATGGGTCCAAAGAACGAATATGTGAGAATTCCGGGGTTTTGTTCATCGGTCACAAGAGTATTGTTCTCAAGGGTCCACCCTCCCACCCTGTCAATCCTTGAAAGATTGACAACTCTTCCGGCTGGCGCTTTGATCTCATACAGTTCAATCCGACCGGATTGCCCCTCCGATGGGATGATCTTCAACTCATGTTGAACAGACGGGGCTACAAAAAAACGCGCCGTTAGGATCATGGCGATAATCGCGCCAGGAATGAGAAAGTATAGCCAGCGTTTTTTTTCAAGGGTTTGGCAAACGGACCATATCCGTTTTAGCAAAAAGAAAATCAGAACAGATACGAGCGGAACAAAAAAAACAAGAATAGCGGCTTGCATCCACAGGCTTGATCCCCAAAAATTCCTTTCGTGATGAAAAAATGCAAGCACAAAAGACGTGCCGGTGAGCACGGATAAAAATAATTTCCAATCCAACTTTGGTATTTTTTGAAACCAGGTAGTTCTCATGGAGAAGGATTATACAATACGGGTCAGTCCTCGAGTTTGATCGTCAGCCCATTTATGCTCAAAGCGCTTTTCGACATCCCACACTCATCATCTTCAAATCCAAAGAACGTCCAAAAGCGGGCGGCGGGTTGATGAGCCTCGAGTAAGAGGGAGATGGCGGGTTCTTTATGACCGTAATAGCTCGAACGCCATCCGCGCGTGGAGTTAGGGTCAGCGCGGACGATGGAGAATTTTCCTTCGCCATTCGTTAGACCGGTTTGAATTTTGTAGGTACTCGCTTCATAGTTTAGGTGAAGCGAGTTTTTGTTTTGTGTGAACGGCACATCATTCAACAGCCAATGCAGGGTGTAGTGATGCGGCTCGTTTGATTCGAGATCGTCGATGACCAACCACCTGTCCCCTTCCAATACCATGACCGTGCGTTTGTGGCGGACGGGTCTGTAGCCGTCGTGTTCGCCTTGCCAAAGATTATCGGTTTGCTTGAGAACTTTGCCTTTCGCCCAATTCGTCCATGTGAAGCGACTGACGATGGTCATTTGGTCTTTGTTATCTACAGTCACCGTGTTGTGCGCGGATGTGCGGGCAAGTCCGTTGCGCCAGACGCCTTCGCCTGAGTAGAGATAGGTTCCAGCGTCGATGGCGATGTTGTCGCTGCCGATCCACAAATCCATGTGGAGTTGGTCGGCGTGGGAGGGACGGGAAGTGAAGTCGGTGCAGCGCAGGATGGCGCGGGAGTCCGTGTTGCGGAGGATATAGACGCCGCCTTGAGGAAAGGATTCTAACTTGCTGGTCTCGATACGCCCCGCAAGAGCACGTGGGGCTACTCGACCAGCGGGGTCACCACATAACCAGAAGACATCTTCATCCCAAGGACCAGACTCAAACATGGGTTGACTGGTGGTGATGACCGAGCCTAATTGCAGTAACGGACGGTAATCTGTGAAGTCGCAGTTGTTGAGGGGCAGAACGAGTGCGCCGTCGTTGGAGCCGTAGACAGGCATTTGTCCTGTAGCGGGGTCGATGAGGTGGGAGAGGAAATTAATAGATTTGGAGATCGAGGTTTTTAGTTGAGTGGAAAGCGGAAAGTGGTTTATCTCGCCAAGTTGGAGGGCGTAGATGTAGAGATGCAGGATAAAGCGATGGTAGTTGAGGGAGTACATGGCGTAACTGCCATCGGGGAAGATTTGTTTGGTCGCTTCTTCTTCGAGCAGGCGTTTGCCAAGTGCCAAATATTTTTCTGCACCCTTGAGTTCAGGGAAGAGTAGACCGACCATCCATAATCCGAAGGCTTCGCTGATGGTGTGGTTGCTGCGGGTGGAGATGGCGTAGCCGATGTTGGCATGAATCCGTTCGGCTTGGGCGGCGACGAGTTGGGTAAATTGGGAGATTTGTAGATTGGTAGTAGATGGAGATTCGATGAAAGCGTAGAAACAAAATGTCCATGCCATGAGGCGGAGGGCGATTTCCTGCCCGTCTTTCCAGTTGGCGCCAGTGTTGGGGGGATTATGGTCCGCCCAGTCTTGGATGAGTTGCCAGAAGGCTCCCGCGTATTTTTCGTCTTGAGTGATGGCGTAGGCGCGGACGAGGGTGTAGACGAAGGCGAAGCGGTTCGGTTCCCAGATGAATTTGATGTCGGTGGCGGAGTCATCGGAGATCTGAGACCAGTGTTTGGTGTAATCGTCCGACGCCGGAGACGGCGTCGGGAGCGAATGCCAATTAGGTGGGAAACCTACTTTCCGATATTCGTGGGAGAAGTATTTGAGTTCGCCGTTTAAAAGACGATTTGCTTCTTCAACGGGTGGTCTCGATACGCCTTCGGCTACTCGACCACCGGATACATTATCAAAGAAAAATTTCGGCGCATTTTGTTTACGCCATGTGGCGTAGGAATCAGGATCGGAGGGGATGGTGGCTTGGAGCCAATGTTTGAGCGGACGGTCACTCCATGCGTATTGCGGGGTTTGCAGACGGATGAGTCCGCTGCGGAGGCGGAAGGCGTAGGCGAGGCGAAAGGCTGACCAACGTGGACCAAGTTCAAGGAAGAGCGAGGCGAGGGTTTTTATCCGATTGAACATGAGAATGATTAAACACAAAGGACACGAAGGTCACTAAGGTTAAGAGTATTTTACTTCGTGTCCTTTGTGCCCGTCGTGTTTAAAGAACGAACGTAACGAGATAGGATCAGCCAGAGAAGGGGAAGTCCGATGATGATGAGGGGCGGGGCGAAGGGACGTCCCCAAGACCAGGCGTAGGCGAGGGCGGCGGCGAGGATGGTGAGGAAGATGTAGAGCAGGGTGACGGTTGCGTGTTTATAGCCGCCGCTGACGAGGCGTTGATAGAGGTGTAAACGATGCGCGGCGAAGACATTCTCGCGTTTGATGGCGCGGCGGATGAAGGTGACGCCCGCATCCATGATGAAGGTCCACATCAGGAGGGTGCCGAGCATGAGGGCGTCGCCGCCTGCGTTGGCGGAGAGGAGCGGCAGGACGGCGAAGGTGTAACCGAGGAAGGTGCTGCCTGCGTCGCCCATGAAGATTTTGGCGGGTGACCAGTTGTGAAAGAGAAAGCCGAGGCTGCCCGCGGCTACGGTGAGCGCAATCCAATAGACAAAGTGATTGTCCGTGCGCGTGGCGAGGAACATCCAACCGAGCGCGGCGGAGAGCGCGACACCGCCCGCGATGCCGTCGATGCCGTCCATGAAGTTGTAGGCGTTGGTGAGACCGACGATCCACAGGAGGGTGATGATGAAGCCGACCGCGCCGAGTTGCAGCTGACCGAAGAGCGGAATGGTGACGGATTTGAAATAGCCCATGCCGAGCACGGACGCGAGCGCGACCAAGCCTTGCACGGCAAAGCGGACGCGCGGACTGAGCGAATGGAGGTCGTCACGCCAGCCGAGGTAGGCAATGACCGCGCCGCAGACGAGGTAGATGAGGCTTTGCGTGAGATTGGAGTTGATTGCCACCACACATCCCGCCGCGAGGACGACAATGACGATGGCGAGCCCTCCGCCGCGCGGAGTGGGTAAAGAATGCGAACTGCGCTCGTTGGGATGGTCGATGATGCGGCGGCGTTCGGCGTATTGACGGATGATCCACACGCCGAGGGCGGAGAAGATGGTGAGGAGTACGAAGATGAGGATGGAGGTCACGGGGGTGATTCTACCGCTTGTGCCCCTAATTAATGAGTTTTTATATGTATTAGAAAGGTGAATTATAGCGTTAAGTAGCGAAGCTACAGTTGCGCTCAATTAGATCTTTCTACCCTACTTTTATAACTGTTATCCTCTAAATAAATTAATGATTGACTTCGCAAGCATGTATATTTTTTACACTGCCAAAACACTTAAGTTTCACCTTCTTTAGGCGTAAATAATGGGGGCACTGTAGAAACCTCACGAACATACTCACCATTAAGTTTTCCAAAAAAATATCCAAGAATATCTCTTGTTTCTTTTGAAACAGAGTTAATATCTATTCTTTCTGATTTTAAGATATAAGACAACTCATCTATACACACATCAGATAAGTTATTCCGTTTCATTCCAACAATATTAGGCTTAAGATATTTTTGTGGGTTACCGACAACCGTAGATCCAGGGATAATATGACGAATTATCACACTCCCCATACCCAACATTGAATACTGTCCTACAACCAATCTTGGGTGAATGCTTACACTAGCGCCAATATTTGCCCCTTTTAAGACTTTGACATATCCGCCAAATGAACAATGAGCATTAATAATCACATTATCCTCAAGCACATCATCGTGAGCAATGTGCGATCTCGTTCCAACATTAATGCCATTACCGACATGGGTAATAAAAACAACGGGAGAGTGTACTGTCACCCCATCGCTAAATATATTGTCGTTGCCTATATTAATATACTTATCAAAAGTATTTTCAGCTAAGTAATAATCTGTTTTTTTTCGTAATATATGATTTGAAGCAGCACCAAAAACAGAACCGGAACCTATTACATTTTCATTCCCTATCGATGTGCGTCCAGTTATTGAAACACAATCTCCTATTTTGTTGCCATCTCCAATGGTAACATTTTCACCTATTGTGACCCAATTACCAAAATTATTCCCTTTACCAATTTTAGCTTTAGGGTGTATAAAAACTGTATCTAGCGACATTTTAATTCTTTCCAATTTCTAATTTATTGGCAAACTTACATAAAATTTCTAATGCATATTTCGCCCCATTATGGCGATACAATATTTCAGGAGGTGGAGACTTAATATCTATCAAAGATTTCACTTTATTCAGAGAAGATTTCAATTCTTCTAATTCAATACCTACTCTCAGGTTATATCCAACTTGCATTAATTCCGGCCATCCTCCTTCATCGCGTCTTACAACACACCGTTTACCCAGATGAGATGCTTCACGAATAAGACCGCCAGAATCCGTCAACAAGAATAAGCTATTGGTTATTGCACTCAACATTTTAGAATAAGGTAATGCATCCGAGAAATAAATATTTTTCGTACTCATTAAGTCTAACTCTAGTAAACGAAGTTTTGTTCTTGGGTGGCAGAAAAAATGAACCTTATTTGAGAATCCTTCCAAGGCTCGAATAATATTAGTTAGCGCATATTCTCCTAAATTTTCAGGTCTATGTATAGTTGCTAGAACAAATTCTTTATCAGGATATATATTATCAAAAGTCATTTTATTAATATTATTTTTTAGAAATTCGTAAGCTAAATCGCCCGTCCAATACACATTTTCCGATTTCCCTTCATCTTTCAAGCATTGAACAGCCCTATGTGAAACACATAAATGAATATCTGATAGGGCATCAACAATTCTTCTATTAATTTCTTCATGTTCATGACTCGCTCTCTTCTCACCTGCCTCTACATGAACTATTTTATAACCCTTGCGAGCTGCTACGAGTGCGCCAATAACTGCAGGATTACCATCTCCAAAAACAACCACTAAATCAACATTTGGATCGAATTTATCAAAATACTTAGACAGCTCAACGAATGAATGGGCAAAGATATCTTCTGCTGTTCTGATTTTATGAAAAATCTGATAATCAAACGAAAGATTTAAATCAGCCAACTGCTGACTAAGTAGTAAATTATCGTAATGTTGACCAGTATTTATTCGAATCGCAGTCAACTTACAGCTTGAATTTTGATTGTAGGTATCAATAGCTTCTAGAAAAGAAGCCATCTTAATAAATTGAGAACGTATTCCTGCTACCAGCAACAAACGTATATTTTTCACGTGTTCAACTCTATTGTTTTAGGATTGAATATCCAACACTTTCGCAGACTGCCAAATAATATCAAATGTATTCTCTGCGGCTTTTCCCAAAGGTGAAGCGCAATCATTCAGGAAAATATGAGGACCTGTAGGGCTATGCTGTCCATGCCAAAA
Source organism: Anaerolineales bacterium (assembly GCA_023382595.1). Classification (GTDB taxonomy): domain Bacteria; phylum Chloroflexota; class Anaerolineae; order Anaerolineales; family Villigracilaceae; genus Villigracilis. The sequence goes on from JAHDWB010000003.1 coordinate 246,365, forward strand.
AAAGCCGATACACATTCTCTTATCCGCCTTATAAATTGCCATTGGTGGTATTTGGTCGTAAACACGAACCTCAAATAGCTCCGGGGACGGATTATTTTTTCGGATAAGCAACTTTAATCTTTCCATAGCATCTTTATGTGCATGAGAGTTATTCGGCAATCCAACATCTTTCATACGTTTACGTATCATTACTCCATCAGGATCTAGTAGTAAAAGTTTAAATTTTGCTCCATTTTTAACCGCAGAAAAGATACTTGGAGATAATTGTTGAAGAGAAGCAATATAGGTTTGAAGAATTTTGATCTCGCTTCGAGAACCTTCCCAAAAACCGTCGCGCAACTCTTTTGGTAAATTTAGATTTGCCCCAGATATGCCAACTGTTTCAAACGAGTTAGTTAACTTGATATTCTCCCCAATCTCCGATAGTTTTGTCTCATATCGATTCATCTGTTCATTATGATGATTATTTAGTATAGAAACAGCAGTTAATGCAATTAAAACAATAAAAGCCAAAAATACAAATCCCGTTAATAACGCCTTAGTAGGAACATCGAATAATGGATCTATTATCTTTTCAAGAATTGGACCAAGCAGCAAGCCAAAAGCCACAGATGCGGCAGTGGTATAAATCTTAGCACTTTCATATGAGAAGAATTTTTTTATATCCATGGTCTTTTGGTGCCTCCGTCCAGTTCTATCCTTGCTTTACTGTAGTATACGCAGGTTTCAAAATTTAGATGCATCATGAAAATCAACAAGATTCTTTTTAAAATTTGCGCGAACCAAATACCGAAAATTACCCCACAACCTCTCTCACCTGCAAATCCGAGTAAGCGACGCCCAAATTTGTCTCGCCGTTGGGTTCGGCGATAATGTGTAATTTACCCATCTTGTAGCGGTTGTCTTTGAGCGACGTTGCCAGCACGCCATTGAGATATACGCGCATCTTTTCGCCGTCCATGATGACGCGCAGGCGGTTGGTCACGTCTTTGCCTTTGCGGAGCGAGGCGTGAGAGGTCCAGTCCACGAGGGTGTTCCATTTGAAATCACCGTTTGTATCTTTCGTAAAATAACCGATGTTGTATTGCCCCTGAGGGGAGATATACACCGCATACCCGCCTTCACTGTTCATGCGGGGGAAAAAGCCAGCAGTGATTAACTTCTCGTCCCCATCGGTGAATTTGATGGTGATGCCCGCGTCAAAGTCGTCTAAAAAGCCTGAACTGATCAACACGTAATACGAATTGATGCGAGGTTTATAGAAGCCGCGCAATTCAGAGGGATTGCCTTTGTGAAACGTGATCTCCCCATCCTTGACCAATTCCCAGCCAAGCAGGGTATTGCTCCCAAAATCAGCACCGAGAAGAAGGTCGCCCATATCTGGTTCGGGCGCTGATGTCTTGGATATGCGAAAGGTCGTGCCACAAAATTCGCAAACGGCGAGGTCCGCTTTGACGGCGCTGGTTGGCAGAGATGCTCCACAGTTGGGACAATTTAAAGCTTTCATGGGTTCAAATTATACGATATGAATGGTCAAGTTTTGCATTCCAATTCAATCCCCTCCGCAAAACTACGCGGACTGAAACCAAAATCCCTTTGCGCTTCTTCATACGAAAACGCCTTGTTCTCATTCAATCTCAGCACTTGTTCGGCTTTGATGGGCAGACGAAGCCGCATCCGCTCGGTGAATTGCAAAAAATTGACGATGGGCATGTACGGCAGGCGAAGTTTCCAAACGCGCTTGCCAAGCGCAAATGCCACCGTGTCGATGACCTGGTTGTAGGTCAACGGGGCTTTGCCCGCGATGTTGTAACTCTTGCCGATGGTAATGTCGTTTTGCAGGGCGAGCAGCACGGCTTGAGCAACATCGTCCACAAAGATGGGCTGCTGCAAAGACTCACCGTCACCGAAGATGGGGATGATGGGCGAAAATCGCAACAGACGAATCAGCCGCCACATATTGCGGTCGCGCGGACTGCCGTAGATCATGGTCGGGCGCAGGATGGTGTAGTCCAGTCCGCTGGCTTGGATGGTTTCTTCGGCGGTAAGACGGGCGGATTTGCTGTCCGCGTTCAACTGCGTGAAGATGGCGGTGGTACTGATGAAAAGTCCGCGCTTCACGCCCGCCTCTTTTGCGGAACTCAGAATTGATTCTGCGTGCCCGAAGCCGAGCGATGCGATGTTGACGAGCGCATCCACGCCGCGCAGGGCGGAGGTCAGCGCTTCTGTATCGGAAAGGTCACCTGTCACCCACTCTACGGGCAGTTTGCCAAGCCGTGAGCGGTCACTGGTCTCGCGCACAAAACAGCAGACTTCGTATCCGCTATTCAAGAGAAGTGGGACGACGCGCAAGCCGGTAAATCCCGTTGCGCCTGTAATGAGGACTTTCATAAACTCCATTTCATGTCATTGCGAGCAGGACGATAGTCTGACGAAGCAATCCCCAGTAATTTTGAGATTGCTTCGCCGCTACGCGGCTCGCAACGACATTATTGCTTTATTAATCTTTCAAGCAAACCGAGCGTTTCATTCAACTTATCGCGCCGATCCAAATTTCTGACCAGATATTCGCGGGCGTTCGCACCCATCTTTTTGACCTGCTCAGGATTCTGCGAAAGCGCGAGGATTTTCTGCGCGAGCATGGCATCATCGGCAGGCTTTACATACACACCGCCGCGCGAAGTTTCGATCAACTCACGCGTGATCCCGTCAATGACAATGACGCTGGCGCGTCCCGCCGCCATGTAATCGAAGACCTTGTTCGGGTAGGTGGTGCGGAAGGCGGGAATATCTTGCAGGATGGCGAGGCAGGCGTCGGCGGAGGCAACGATGCGCGGCATATCTTTTTTGGGGCGCGTGCCCGCAAAGATGACATTGTGCAAATCCATACGCTGCGCTTCGTCTTCGAGACGCGTGCGTTCTTTTCCGTCTCCAAACAATACAAAGCTGATGCTTTCTTCCTTCTTCAATCTCTCCGCCGCACGCAAAAGCGTATCAATATCATTTGCCTGTCCAAGCGCGCCAGCATACAAAACCACGAATTTATCTTCGACCTTGAGTTCCCTGCGAATGGACGAACCATCGATGGACGGATTGAACATGTCCACATCGGTACCATAGGGGATGTAAGTCACTTTATTTTCGGGTACGCCTTTGGCAAGCATATAATCGCGGTACGCGGGCGAGTTGACTAGAATATGCGTGGCGCGTCTGTAGAGGAACATTTCCAGCCAGCGCGAAAGCGCAATGATGACAGGGTTCTTCAACACGCCCATGCTGATGCCAAACTCGGGCCACAGATCGCGCACTTCGAGCAGGAACGGTTTGCGGCGCAATGCCGCCACCACCCACGCCGAAACCGCTTGAAAGATCGGCGGCGTGGTGCCCATCACAAGGTCCAAATCTTTGACGCGCAAGGCAGTCCAAATGGACGAAAACATAAAACTGAAGAAGGCGATCACGCGCCAGAAATAACTGCGGTGAATGGCGGGATAAATATATGAACGCAACACGCGCACACCATCGAAGTTCTGCTCGGCATAAAGTCCGCGGCGATCCACCGTGCGCTGCCCCGTCTGATAATTCAGATCACTGGCAACGATGACGAGTTCATGTCCGCGTGTCTTGAGGAATTGTCCCATTTCGAAATGACGCGTGTGCCCCGGTTCTTCGGGCGAGACAAAGACCTGGTTGATCAACAAGATTTTCATTCGGATTGGGATTATAAACCGCTTCTTCCCTACGGGACGGTTGATACGCTTCGAACAGGCTGATCGCAGGCGAGGAATGATCCTGCATGGTCAAGTCCCTTCTCGCAAAGATTCACTCGAATTCCCCTCTCTCATTTCCATCTGGCTACGCGCATGATTTAATCCTGATAGTCTTTGAGAGTCTCCGTGCGTAGAATTAGCGTCGAAGAAAGGAACTACAAACAATGGAAATCCCACGACACTGGCGTCTTAAAAAACAACGATACGGACTCGTTGGCGAGGTTTGTCCGCATTGCGATCACAAGATCTTTCCCCCGCGCGACGTCTGCCCGAACTGCGGCGACGAAGCCAAAGACCTGTTCACGTTCAGCGGCAAAGGTGAAGTCTATTCCTACACCACCATCTACGAAGCCCCCGCAGGCTACGAATCCCAAGCTCCCTACACCGTCGCGCTCGTCAAACTGGACGAAGGTCCCATGCTCACCGCGCAGTTGACCGATGTGGATAACTCCGAAGTCCAGATCGGCATGCCCGTGGAGATGGTGACGAGGAAAATGCGGAACGATGGCGATGAGAGAGGGTTGATTGTATATGGATATAAGTTCCGACCTCAAAATTTTGTACCCCAGCAGTAGAGCCTCCGCTCTCAGCATCTTTTCGTAGAATATCGAGAAGATTCAGTCGGATCTGTACAAAAAGATTTCGGTCTATATCGATATCAACACGCTCAACCAAAGTATCAACAACCCGTTTTTTAAGCACAAAAATATCATGTTGCTCCTCAGGCGTCTGGGGAGCAACAAGTTTTCTTCATCAACACCCAATCGCAAACCTGCCAAATACTCCATAAATTTCTCTTTCCAATCATTAAGGAGTTAAGAAAACGAACGTAGGCGGCGGAGATTTCTCTCCGCCGCTCTTGATTACCCACATAACACTCTGAAGATCACAGGCTGATCACGAGATGGCAGATAAACCTTCTTTGAAAAATTGACGTTATGACCTCGCTGAGGCTTGAGGCGCAATGGAAAAGGAGGGAAGAGTTTTGTCTTCGTACGGCTGCTCTCTCAGCAGCCGCATTCCGTTCACGATGACAATCAAAACCGAGGCTTCGTGGATCAACATCCCGCCCGCCATGTGGACTTTCCCAAACAACACACCAAGCAGCAACATACTCACGGTCGTCAGCGCGATGAAGACATTTTGATAGATGTTTCGCAGGGTGGCTTTCGACAGACGAATCGCTTCGGGCAATTTCATCATATCGTCGGACATTAGCGCAACGTCGGCAGTTTCAATAGCGATGTCGGTTCCAGCCGCGCCCATGGCAATGCCAATATCCGCAGCAGCGAGCGCGGGCGCATCGTTGATTCCGTCGCCGACCATCGCGACCACGTGACCATCTTTTTGTAGATCACGAATGGCGGAAAGTTTATCATCGGGCAGCAACTCGGCACGCACATCTTCAATGCCTGCCTGGCATGCGATGCTTTGCGCGGTCAGGCGATCATCGCCGGTGAGCATAACAATTCGCTTCAGCCCAACCTCTTTCAAGCGGCGAATCATTGATGCAGTCGTTTCACGGATCGGGTCAGCAATGCCGAGCACGCCAATGACTCTCCCATCGAGTGCGACCAGCACGGCAGTCTTCCCCTCGGACTTCAAGCGGTTCAACACATCGCGGGCTTGATCGTCCACCGAGACCTTCAACTGCCTCATCAATTCAAGCGTTCCAACACTGATGATGTGGCCGTCATATTGCGCCTGCACACCTCGACCCGTGAACGTGTCGAAATGTTGTGCTGTGGGGATTTCGCCCAGCGATTCCGCCGCAGATAATATCGAACGCGCCAGCGGATGCTCCGAACCCGCCTCCACGATGCCCGCCCAATGCAGGACGGTTGCCTGGGCTGAGTCCCAACTTCCAGAAACGGCGGGCAGGTTCGGATCCAAGAAAGAAGCGAACGGAATCACATCCGTCACGCGCGGTTTGCCCTGCGTCAATGTGCCGGTCTTATCCAATGCCAGTGCGGAAATCTTCCCGGCGTTCTCGAGATATTCGCCGCCTTTGATCAGGATGCCGCTCTTCGCAGCGCGTCCGATGCCTGCCACGACCGAAACGGGCGTGGAGATGACAAGCGCGCCTGGGCAGCCGATCACGAGCAATGTGAGCGCGAGTTCGATGTTGCGTGTGATGGTATAGGTTACGATGCTGAGCGCGATTATGAAAGGCGTATACCAGTTTGCGAAGCGTTCGATGAAACGCTGTGTGGGCGCTTTTTCGTCCTGCGCTTCCTCGACGCGGCGGATGATGCGCGCAAGCATGGTGTCGGCACCGATGCCTGTGGCGCGTACTTTGAGTAAACCATTTTGGTTGATGGTTCCCGCGAAGACTTTGGAGCCGATTGATTTTTCTTCGGGTATGGGTTCGCCCGTGATGGTGCTTTCGTCCACCGCAGAGCGACCATTTATCACTTCGCCGTCCACGGGGACTCTTGTACCGGGCTTGACCAGCACGGTCTCATCCGATGTGACTTCGTTCGGCATCACTTCCACTTGTTTGCCGTCGCGGACAACGACCGCGGTTGTCGGCGCGAGATCGAGCAAACCGCTCAAGACTTTGCGCGTCTGGCTGAGCGTGCGCGCTTCAAGATACGCGCCGAAGATAAAAAGGAAGGTCACTGCGGCAGCTTCCCAATATTCGCCGATCCAAAGCGCGCCGAGCGTGGCGATCGTGACCAGCAGTTCGATGCTGATGTGACGGTTCCGCAAACTGACGATGGCACGCACGGCAATATCCCAACCTGCGGTCAATGCCGCGCCGATCATCGCCACATTGAAGATTGTCCGCCAGTCAAAAAAATAATCCGCACCGAACGCGATAAGGATCAATGCGCCGCTGATGATGGTCAGCAGTTTACGACGCTGTTGTAAATTTGAGAATACCGATTTGATTTTGTTCATATTGCACCTCGTTCAAACCTTCTCCGCAGATTTCACAGATTGAAGAAGTTCAGTGAAAAATCTGTGGATAACTTCGATCAGGTCTTTTGGAGAGCGGGAACCAATTTCACGCTCTCCACTTTGTCAACTTAGAATATGGCTTCGCGTGCTTCGTATCCGACAGACCTGACTGCCTTGACGAGATCTTCGGCATTGACCACCTGCGGGTCATGCTGGACCTCGATCTTGCCCGTGTTGAAAAACACCTTCGCCTCGCTGACACCGCCCAGCGCCTTGAGCGCGCCCTCGATCTTTGCGACGCACGAGGGGCAAGAGAGTTCCTGACTGCGTAAAAGGGTCTTTTTCATGGCTTGGTTTCCTTTCATACTCAATTTGAATGTACACACACTATACCGGTCTGAAGGGATTCGTTCCATGATGCACATCAATTAAGTGCATGAAATAAAAAAGTGCGGATTTTCATCCGCACTTGGTTGGAAGGGGTCAGTGGTATTTCAGCCTGCTTCGGCGTTGGCGGCTTGTTCCAATGCCTTTTGATCAAGAATGGACACCCACTTTCTACCAGTCTGGATCAAGCCGTCTTTCTGGAACTGACTCATCACACGGCTGGCGGACTCAGTGGTTGTGCCAGTCATTGCCGCCAAATCGTCGCGCGTCAGCGGCGCCTCGATCAACAAGCCTACGTCGCTTCGCCTGCCAAACTTTTTTCCCAGGACAAGCAGTACATTTGCGACTCGTCCCTCGACCGTCAGCGCGCTCAATTGTCGGACGCGTTCCTGCGCATCGCGCAATCGCAAAGCAGTGGTCTCCAAAACTTTCAGGGCGACCTTGGGATGTTTTTCCAGCACGTGTCGAAAATCGGCGGCGCTGATCGAAAGCACACAGGATTGGGTCTGGGCTTCGGCGGTATCCGGGTACACATCCCCGCTCAGGGCGGAGAGCGAACCGAAAAATTCGCCGGGAGTCAACATATCCAGCAGGACGTTTTTGCCCGAGAGCGAATGACGCATCAGTTTGACACGTCCGTCTGCCACCACGAAGAGGCGCTCGGCGGGATCTCCCGCGAAGCAAATGGTTTCGTTGGGGGCGTATCCATATTCGTGGAATAAGTGGTTCACATGCTTAACATCCGCATGAGGGAGATCGGCAAAGAAAGGCAAACCGTGCAGGATTTGTAAACGCAAATCCACCGAGCACTGATGTGTCTCGGTCACTTCGATACGGAAGGGTGTTTTTCTGCGAGGAGTCATCTGATCAGGATTATTCAACTTAAAAGTAAGCGGTGAGCAATTAAAGAATTAAATCGGACGCTATAACTCGATCCTGGCTGTCAACAACCTTTTGTTTTCGTCCGGCTCGATGCTGAAACCAAGTTTTTGAAAGATATGCTGCATCACCTGATTGTCGCTTGTTAAAACTGCGCTGAGGTGGTCGAGTTTTTCCTGCCTGGCAACTTCCACCGCCCGGCGCACCAACTCGCCGCCAAGTCCGATACCCTGATATGGATCGGCGATCAGAATGCTCAACCGCGCGCCATTTGTCCCATGCAACTTGCTCAAACGGACCACACCAAGAATGGCATGTTCCCCGTCGTCGCTCCCGCTCTCCGCCACCAGGGTAATTTCACGGTCATAATCGCAGTGACAGATGCGGGCAAGCCGTTCGTGCACGACGCGTTCCTGGAACATCATGGGTTGCAGATAACGCATGAAGACACTGCGATCTGACAGTGCGGCATGGAATTTTACGAGCAGCGACTCATCCTCGGGCAGGATGGGACGAATGGCGACTTCCATTTTGTTTTTCGCAGTCCACGATCCAACATATTGGATCGGATAGGGACGGATGGCAAGTTTGGGTAAGTCCTCCTCCTTCGTATCCCGGTCATACAATACAACGCGGGCATCCAACGCCAGCAGTTTTTCAGGTGAAGCGATCAGGGGATTGATATCCAGTTCCTTGATCCAGCGCTGCTCCGTGATCAATTGTGAGAAACGAACAAGCAAGCGTTCGAGTGCGGCGAGATTCACAGGGTCACGCCCGCGGACACCTTTCAGGGCGGTATGGATGCGGGTATTTTCCATCATCCGCCGTGCCAGAGTAGTCGTCAAGGGCGGAAGGGCAAGCGCACTGTCTTTGAAGACCTCCACCAGTTGACCGCCCAGCCCAAATAACAGGACGGGACCAAACTGCGGATCAATGCTGCTGCCCAAAATTAATTCGTATCCCTCGACCTTTTCCATCGGCTGGACAGTTACCCCCAAAAAGTCCTCAGACCCAGCCTTCTCCGTGACCGATTGCCTGATTCTCAAGTAAGCGTTGCGCACAGCCTGCGCGTCGGTCAAATTCAGCTGAACGCCACCGACATCTGTCTTGTGAGTGATCGTCTCCGAATGCAGTTTAAGCACTACGGGATAACCGATGGCGTCCGCTGCCTGAACCGCAGCCTCCTCGCTGTCTGCGATGCGCGTTTCCACGGTAGAAATGCCGTAAGAAGCCAGCAGTTGTTTGGATTCATACTCGGTCAGGATGACGCGTCCCGCATCCCGCGCGGACTTGATGATGTCCGCCGCGCGCTCGCGATCCACCTGCCCCTGCGCCTCATCCCCGACAGGCATGGGCGTTTCATACAAACTGTGCAGATTTTCCGCATAGTGCGACATGTAATTAAAGACGCGCGCGGCGGTGTCGGGATAGGGAAAGGTTGGGATGTTGGCTTTATTGAGAATCGCCTCCCCGGGAGCGACTTCATTTCCGCCCATCCAGGATGCGATGACGGGCTTCCCCAATGACTGGGCATAGGGTATCAATTCATCGGCGGTCCGCGTGGGGTCCGTCATGGCTTGAGGTGTCAGAATGACGAGGATGCCATCGCTGTTGGAATCCTTGGCGGCGATTTCAAGCGCTTTTCCGTAACGCTCCGGGCTGGCATCTCCCAAAATATCCACTGGATTGTTACGACTCCATGCGGCTGGCAGAAGTTGGTTGAACTCCTCCATGGTTTCATTGGAAAGTTTCGCCAATTCGCCGCCGTCGGTGATCAGCGCGTCTGTGGCAAGCACACCGGGACCACCGGCATTGGTCAGGATCGTCAGGCGGCGTCCCTTTGGGCGCGGCTGTTTTCCCAGCACCTCCGCCATGTAGAACAACTCGGCGATCCGGCTGACGCGCAGCACTCCGCTTCGGCGGAAAGCAACCTCGAGCACTTCGTCACTGCCGGTCAACGATCCGGTGTGAGAGGCGGCGGCTTTCGCGGCTCCCTCCGTGCGCCCCGGTTTGATGACAATGACCGGTTTTGCCAGCCCAACTTCACGGGCGGCGGAGAGAAACGCGCGGGCATTGCCGATCGTCTCCATGTAAATCACAATGCTCTGGGTATGCGGATCGTTGCCAAGATAATAAATGAGGTCGCTCCAATCCACATCCAGCATCGAGCCGATGGATACGAACGCACTGAACCCGACGTTTTCGCGCAGACTCCAATCAAGGATGGCGGTGCATAACGCTCCGCTTTGGCTGATGAAGCCCACACTGCCGCGCCGCGCCATCGTGCTGGCGAAGGTGGCGTTCAGCCCTGTGATAGGACTCATCACCCCCAGGCAATTGGGTCCGATGATGCGCATGTTTCCGCGGCGCGCGTGTTCCATGACCTGGCGTTCCAACTCAACACCTTCGGGTCCGATCTCCTTGAATCCGGCGGAAATGATAATGGCGCCTTTTATGCCCAAGTCCACTGCCTCTTTGATAATGACAGGCACGGTCGCGGCGGGAGTGACCACCACAACCAGATCCACCGCTTCAGGCACGGCGCTGAGATTGGGATAAGCTTTGATGCCGAGCACGCTCGAACGCTTCGGATTTACGGGATAGATGGTCCCGCCGAACGAACTGCTGATCAAATTCCAGACAATGGTGCGGCCAACGCTTCCAGCCGTTTCCGTTGCCCCGACGACGGCAACACTTTTCGGCGCAAAGATGACATCCAGGGGATGGCGTCCATAATGGAGTACATCATGGGCAGGATCAAAACCGGGCGGTACAAGAGCGTCCATTTTTACTTCCTTTGCTTACAGAGTGAACTCTTCACGGATAATTTCCATGAAATGTATATCATAAAACAAGACTTCCTGCGGAACGCCGTTTTTTTTGTTATCCCCACCACATAGAGAACAAAATCCTGATCAAGGAATTTGTGAACGCAGCCAACAAAAGGGCGGGCGAGTTCTATACCCCATACAGTATCATCCGTTTGACAGCGACCATTCTCGACTCTGCACGCTGGATAGGTGGTATGTTGCTCGGCATAAAGATATTGCGAGGCTTCACCGGAAAAAATTAGTTACATTGATGCCCTTCTCCTTTGCGCGTTGCTTAGCGCGGTCGGCGTGCCCCTTAGTGAACGCAGCATCGTCCAATACCTCTTCGGGCTCGCCAGTAATAATCGTTTCAGTAATCGGCGCAACGTTCAAGGTATGATGCTTGGGCGCGCTATCGGGATACCCTACGACAAACGTATTGGGGGTGAATACGCCATTGGGATCCACCTCCGCTTTGATCTTGCAACACTTTGCATAATCCTCCTCAGAGTAGTAATACTGCCACACCTTATGCATATTGGTGTTGTCGTGACTTGCCCAAAACCAGCGATGATCAGTTGTAGAGAACTTGCCATTTGGTCCAACGCCCTCGGCAAGATTGCCGCTATGCCAATCCTGCGCATGTTTTTGTGCGTTGGGCATGTTGCGATTATAGAAAATATCGAGGTTGTAACCGACTGTGGTGTTACGCCATGCGTAGGAGGTCTGCTTGCGCCCGCCGTTTCTGGTCGCCGCCGAGTTCCTGCCGCCGAAATTCTGGCATTGCACAAACACCATGAGACCTTCCTCACTGCGGCCGATCATCTCATCGATACGGGACGCTGCCCACTCTGACCAATCGGGCGATGCAACCTTGTCCGTGACCTGACCGTACTTCAGGTAGGGATAGTTGAACTCGCGTGTCCCCTCGAAGGTCCATAGCTGCGTGATACTTTTCGAAATCGGTGTGATTTCGCTGTTATCACGCTTCACGATAAGACTGAGAATCATCTGTTCAACCCATAGCTTGAACCGCTTCCACCATGAGCCTCCATGGTTTGCGGTTCTGATGACCGCCTCGATCTTGTTGCACCACGCCGGGTCATATGTGTCGGGTTTATTATCCAGGTTCGAGTATTGGAAGTAGACGATCAGGACATCGAATAGTGATGAGCCGTTCTTGTCTCCAAAATGCTTTATCATGAAGTCGTCCTTCGAAGCATGTCCAAGTCGATTCGCGATAAAGTCCTCCTCCCCTGCCGCCACTGTGACGCAAAAATCATAGTCGCCTGGAGCATTTTCCCATTCCTGTACGAGGTCGAACAGCTGCACCAAAATGTTGTGGTCGAACGTTGCATCATAGGGAATGATTTGCTTGAACGCACGGGCGTATTTGTGGTCCGAATCCTTAAACGGGCGGATGGTAATATGGGTCACAATGCCATAGTTGCCGGGTCCGCCGCCGAAAACTGCAAAAAACAGATCCTTGTCCGCCTGCTCCGGGCTGTCAACACTGATGGTCTTCTTCGTGCCATCTGCAAGGAATATCTCAAAGGACACAATTTGGTCGCTGAAAAGACCAAACGCCCGGGATAACTGACCATAACCGCCCGTCTGCGCATGGCCGCCGACGTGGACATCGTAGCATTGACCGGTCGGCATGAAGAGCCCTTTTTCTCTCAACTTTGTGTTGAGTTCCTGTAATGAGTGACTGATGCCAACACGGAGCAAGCCGGTCTTCGCATCGTAATCCCAATCGTTGTACGCTTCGCTCAAATCGAGTTGGATATTGTTGGACGTGGTTGACGAGGTGCCTGAATAGGCATGTCCACCCGTGCGCACGGCAATGGCAATGTTATTGGCAGCAGCGTAACGGATCGCCTTCTCGACATCGGGATCCGCGTTGGGATATTTTGGGCAGATGATGGCTGCCGGAGACATATTCGCCTTGGGTTGGGATGTCGTGGCGTACTGGTAACGAATATCTTCGTAATTCGTATCACCCAGCTTGTACACAGGACAGGAAAAGTCGGGAAACTTCATACTATAAACTCCTCTCAGATTGACAATTCAGGATTTAAAAGAAATGAGACTGTTCTGCCGCGTTTTAAAGACGATTGCCAAGTGGAACGCTTGCTTCAGTATTAGTTTTCGACAGGCAACGCGACTCCCAGCCGCCCAAAGATTTCGTTGGCGCGAGCCAGATTGAGGTCCCGTTCTGAACCGGCGGCGTGCCGCCCAATTTCGCGATAAACCAGCGCCTCATCATACGGCATGGACATTTTTTGCGCCGCCGACAGACTCTTTTGCCAGTACTTTTGTGCGCTGCGCGGTTTTCCATCCAGCCAATCGTACAGTCCCTGCCATAATAATGACCGGGCTCTGGCAATGGGATACGTCCGTGCAAATTTGTGCAATGCATCAAGGGCTTGCTTCGCGAGCGCTTTCATCTCGGATTTTTCGCGTTGGGTTCCCGAATTTTCCCACAGCGCCAAATATACATGTGCAACATTACTATAGGAATCGAAGGATGGAGCGATACGAACAGAAGCCTGCCTCAGCAATCGGGCGGTTTTATCGGCGGCGTTACGGGCTTTCTCAAGTTCACCTTTCCGTAAATATACAGCGGCGAGTGTTCCCAGGGTCGATTGTTCTGCCGTCCCCGAATCGGTGATCAAGGTGTACAACGCCAACGCTTTTTCCAGCAGTTCGGCAGCCTGGTTTGTTTTCCCGAGGTGGAATAAACTCACGGCTTGACCGTTCAACCCCCATGCCTGATGTTCCAAATGATTCCTTGCCAGTCCATTTTGATAAACGTCTGCGCACCGCTTGATGGACAGTTCAAATTGACCTCGAAAATGAGCGAGTCTCCCCTGGTTTATGAGCGCAAAAGCCCAATTGCGGCGATCCCCCAGCCGATCGCTGATTTCCAGCGCCTGCTGGTAGGCTTTTTCGCCATCTTCCCATTTTCCGTTATTGAGCGCATATTGGCCTTCTCTCCAATGGACAAAAGCCTGAGTGTACAAATGATCCAGCCTGGTCAATACGGCGCGCGCCCGGCGGAAATAAGCCTGCGCCAGGGCATGCATGGGTATTGGCATCACGCCAAAGCCCAGCGCCAGGATGGCATAAGCTCTTGCCAGAGTCGGCGATTTTTGCCGGGCTGACTCCGCCATATTGAGAATTTTCATACCAAGATAATAGTCAATAGGACCTATCTTATTTGCCAGTGTATCAATAAATATCAGGAGTTCATATGCGCGCAACAAATCCAAATCATCTTTATTGATCTCTGTCTCCTGCCCAGCATCGTCCGGAATGGGATTGATCGAAAACAAAAGGCGATGCCAGAATTGCTTCAGTGCCTGCCCCATTAGCCCGACTCGTATTTGTAAAGCGGTCGACGGCAATGGTCGACCGATCAAATTCAACCCCAATGTTAAATTTTCCCGCGCTTCAGCGAGCCGTCCCCTGCCATAGTAGGCTTCCGCCCGCTTGAGATATAAACTGGCTTGCTCTCTTGGTTCGCTTAACAGGGGAAAAAGCCGCTCGTAGTAATCCAGCGCGGCTTCATTGGCAAATGCTTCATGCGCGGCGTCCCCAGCCTTCAGCCAATACTCGCGCTGTTTGCCCTGGTTGTTGCTGCGCCCGTAATGCTGGGCAATCATCTCCACTGGCGCGCCGATGCGTTCAAGATATACTGCCAACCGTTCGTGCAATTGCGCCCGCAGGGCGAAGGGCAGACTTTCATACGTTACTTCATGTGTGACAATATGTTTGAACAGATACGCCAGTTCCGGTTCCGAATCCAAGGGTGTGATGTCCAGCGATTCCAATTTATCCAGATCCGCTTTGACATGTACCAGGTCACCCAGTTCAGGATAGTATCCCGTCAACCAGGCGGCGCGGAAGAAACGCCCGATGATGCTCGCTGCGCGCAAGGTGTTTTTTTCGTGTTCGCTTAATTGGTCGATACGACTCAGGACGAGCGTATGCAAACTATCAGGAAGTTCGATCTTGTCCAATTCGGTCGAATCGCGCGGGTCGAGACCACGGTCGCGTAAATAGTTGAGCAATTCCTCGAGATAGAACGGATTGCCTTGGGAGCGCTGCATCAATTTTTTTACCAGAATAGGCGGCACAGTCCCACTTTGCGAGGGATACAATTGCGCCAGTTTTGCTCGGATGGCTTGTTCCCCTTCAGCAGGGGTAAATTCATCCAATGCAATATTCGTAAAGTATGGCAGGGCTTCGATGCGCGGCGCTTGCAGGCGCATCAATTGGGGCGGGCGATATGCCAGCACAAAACAAATGGGGCAATCCGCCAGCGCCTTTGCCAATGCTTCGAGCAGGTCGTGTGATAGCGCATCCACCCAGTGCAAGTCTTCCACCACGATCAGGATCGGTTCGGACCTGGTGGCGGCGCTGAGGCAATTCCGCAACAAAGTAGTTAATATGTTCTTGCGTTGCTCAGGTTCGAGGTTACGCGTAAAGTCGTTATCGGGGATATCGAGATTCAATATCGGTCCAAGCAGGGGCAGGGCTTCCATTCGGTCGGGGGCATGCTCACCCAGTTCCCTTTCCAATATGCGGACCTGTTTCTCCAAAGAGGCATCGGGGTTGATTCCGAAGAACGCGCTCCAAATCGTTTTCCATGCAAGATACGGGGATGTCAAACCGTCAGATTGACACGCACCACCGAAGCCGACGAATCCTTTTTTTCTCGCGCTGCGGATTACCTCCGCCACGAGTCGGGACTTGCCCAAGCCTGCCTCCGCCACGATGCCGATCACCTGGCACTTACCTTCTTTTGCCAGATCGAGCTTCTGCTCGATGCGTTTCAGCTCAGCCTGCCGTCCCACCATCGGCAGAGAGTAACTCGGCTCCTGCAAGCGCACGGCTCGCCGCCGGCTTTCGCCCATCAACTGATATAAAGGAATGGGCTTGGATTTTCCTTTTACCATCACCGCAGGGCGCGCTTCAAAAGTGAAATACTCATTGACCGCCTTGTATACGTGACTGCTTAACAATATTTCATTTTCCCTGGCAGTGGTCATCAGTCTCGCTGCGAGATTGACATCATCGCCCAACGCGCCAAACGTCTTGCGGGTTTTTCCGCCGTAGGCGCCTGCCAGCATCACCCCACGTGTAATACTCATCTGCAGCCGAAGATCGGTCTTGTTCCGCAGTTCCAACGCCGCCTTCACCGCGCGGCGGGGGTCGTCCTCATGCGTATTCACCGCCCCAAAGTTGATATAGGCATAACTACCCTTATCTCCGATGGTGATGTCTATCAACACGCCTTCATAACGGCTTGCTGTCAATTGAACACTGCGAATAAAATGATCCAATTCCGACTCTGCTGACTCTGAATCGTAGTCAATGCCTGTAAAACGAACAAACAACGCCGCACACGGACGGAACTCGTTCATGAATTGTCCCTGTCCGGAAGTCTCGCGTTCGTACACGGCGCGATGCACATATGGTTTCAAGGCGTGTAATATAGGTGCCGCACTTTGCGTTTCTGCGCCAAAAACATTCTGTTCATGGATCTGATCCATCTCTCCCGCCTCCCCCCTCCCGGTCACTGCAAATTTCTCGCCACTTCCTTCGGCATTTCGCCACTCCTTGATCTGGATCGTTTCGCCCAGCGCATTCGCTGTCCCTTCATCGAGCAATACATCACCTTTGTTTGCCAGACCTTCGCCTGTGGCTGTCCGTACTACTGTAGCACCTGCCAATATGTCAATTCGTTGTATCGTCTCATCGCCCACAACGAATCGCCTCGCATCTCCGCTGGCAATACAAACCTTCAATGCCAAAGCAGGAAATTCCCTGATCGATTCTTGCATCGCAAATGCACAACTCGAAGCTCTACGTTCTGATCCCCAATCTCCATCCCCCGATTTATCGAACCAACATAACATCGAATCCCCTGCGAAGCCGATCACACTCCCGCCATACCTCTCGACCCCGGCAATCAACGCAGAATACACCGAATCCAATTGCTTGGTCAATTCTTCCGCGCCTTGTCTCGCACCAAATTTTTCGCGCAGGGATTCGGTCAACGCTGTGAAGCCTGAAATGTCTGTGAATAACGCCGACCCTGATGTCCGATCAGGCAGTGAGACACCATTCGTGATCGCGCGTAATCTGTCTTGCGGAAGGTAAGCGTGGATGGACATCGTTATCCCTTGCTAAATTTAAATCAACCGCTTTACCCAGAATGTACGCCTGCTGCATTGAAGCAGGGTGTCTCACTAACGCCTGCGGAATTCAACCTATTCAAGTCCAATTCATATATTATACATCAGCATATAAGCAATCTTGTAAGACAAACTTAATTTTTTCCGCGCAACCTTCAATTCTTTGCATCACAACCATAATCGGATCTGTCCGGCGGGGTGCGTATCTGATATACAGGTGTAAATTTCGAAAACAAATTGAGTCTACTCATTAAAATTGATCGAATAACTCAATCAAAAAAACAAGGACTTGGTCATGCGTGGACAAGTCCTTGTGGTACCCCAGTAGAAACGCCGCTTATTTGAACATCTTTTGCAGGCGTTCCCATGGAAGGTTAGTGTTTTAAAGGGCGTGTCGCTGCAAGCCATGCGCGGCGAATTTCTCGCCATTGTGGGACCGTCGGGCAATGGCAAGTCCACGCTATTGAACATGATCACGGGTATCGACCATCCCACCAGCGGCGAAGTGTACGTGAACGGCACGCCCATCCATGCCATGAACGAAGAGCAGTTATCGATCTGGCGGGGGACGCAGGTGGGCATCGTCTTTCAATTCTTTCAATTATTGCCTTCATTGAACTTATTGCAAAACATCATTTTGCCGATGGACTTTGCCAACTCCCTGCCGAAGAAGCAGCGCCGTGAACGTGCCATGCACCTGCTGGAACTGGTCGGCTTGGCGGATCAGGCGCAGAAATTGCCTGGCAACGTCTCAGGCGGACAGCAACAACGCGCCGCCATTGCGCGCGCTTGCCAACGACCCGCCGCTCATCGTTGCAGACGAACCGACGGGCAACCTCGACGCGCAAACCAGCGATGATGTGCTCAATCTCTTCAGCCATCTTGTGGATCAGGGCAAAACGCTCGTGATGGTGACGCACAATGACGAACTCGCCTGCCAAACTCCGCGCCGCGTGGTCGTGCGCAACGGGCTGATCGCGCACGACGGTCCGTGTGAAGGATAGGGCATGAGCGTGATCTGGCATAAAGTCTGGTTCGATCTGTGGAAGAGCCGCGGGCGCACGCTGTTGGTAATTCTCAGCATCGCTTCGGGCGTGTTCGCCATCGGCGGCATCTTCGGCATGGTGGACTTGCTGCTCAGCGGCATGGATGCTTCGCATCGTGACGTCAACCCATCACATGTCAACATTATTCTGCGCAACTTCGTGGATGCAGACATCGTGGACGATTTGAAGACCATCGAAGGTGTGGAAGACATTGACCCCGTCAACCAAATTTCCGTCCGCTACCGCACCAGCGACGACGAGCCGTGGAAACTTGGCACGCTGGTCATGCGCGATTACGACGAACAGGTCTATGACCAGTTCGTGTTGAAGGAAGGCGGCTACCCGACAGGCTTGGACTTGGGCATGGAATGCCTAACGGGTCAATACTTCGGCATTGAGATTGGCGACGATGTCACTTTTGAAATTGACGGTGAGCCGACCTCGTTCACCGTGCAAAGCCAGATTCGCCATCCCTTCGTCCAGCCGCCGCAGTTTGGCGGACAGGCGCATTTCTTTGTCAGCGCCGAAGGCTTGGAAGAGTTTGGCATTCCTGAAGGGCAATACGGTCAATTATTGGTGCGCGTGGACGAGTACAGCCTCGAACGCGCACAGGAGATCGCGGGCGACATCGGCGAACGGTTGGGCGAGCAAGGTTTGGGCGTGATCGTCACACTGTATCAAGATCCCGACCGCCACTGGGGGCGCATGTTCGTGGAAGGCGTCAATCTCATCTTGCAGATCATGGCAATCGTCTCGCTCTTTTTGAGCGTGGTGCTGGTGCTCAACACCATGACTGCCATCATCACCCAGCAGACCGACCAGATCGGCATCCTCAAATCCATTGGCGGACGTTCAAGTGTGGTGGCACGCATCTATCTCGTGGAAGTGTTCGTGTATGGCGTACTGGCGTTGATTGTCTCGCTTCCGTTGGGCATGGCATTCGCCTACGGCATGACGCGTTGGTTTTAATTCTCTTCAATATCGATTACCCGACCTTTGAATTCTCCACTCGCGCCATCACTTATCAAGTCATCGCTGCGTTGATCGCGCCTGCGCTCGCCGCGCTGATTCCGATTTTCAAGGGCGCGCGCATCACGGTCCGCGAAGCGATTGCAAGTTACGGCATCGGCGGAGACTTCGGCTCGAATGGGCTGGACAGGCTCGATGAGCGAGTCGGAAGCGTGTTCTTATCCACACCGTATGCCGCGGCACTCGGCAACATGTTCCGCCGCAAGGGTCGTCTCATCCTGACGTTGTTGGTTTTATCCACCGCAGGCGTGATGTTCCTGATCGTGATGAGTCTGATCTCGTCCACCACGCTGACACTTGACAACGACATGGCGCGGCGCGGATATGACTTCCGCATTGGCTTCACGTGCAACCAGCCGAGTGAAGATTTGGTGCAAACCGCATTGGATGTGGAAGGCGTGACCGCCGCCGAAGTGTGGTTCAGCCGCAACGCGACCATCCTGCGCGCAGGCGAACGCCTCCAGGACTCCGCGGGGCTGGGTGCCCAATTGATCGGACTCCCCGCTGAAAGCGGACTCTACCAACCCATCATCACCAGTGGACGCTGGTTCGAAGCGGGCGACGGGAATGTGATCGTGTTGAGCGGCGAGACGGCGGAGAAAAATAACATCGCAGTCGGCGATACCATCAACTTGAATTTGGGCGAACTCGGCAACTCGGAATGGGAAGTGATCGGCACGTATCGCGTGGTCTATGGCGGCGGCTTTGTCATCGAAGCCATTTATGCGCCGCTCGAAGCGGTCTATGACGCGACAGGCGTGCAGGATGAAGGCACGCAAATTTACATCCAGACCGACCGCACAATGACCAGCGACATCAAGCAACTCTCTGACGACCTACGTGCAGTATACGAAGCCGAAGACAAATCCATCGATCTATACACCACCAGTGTGGTCTTTGAAGAACGCGATTACGCCAACAACCAGTTTCAATCGATGATCGGCATGTTCCTCGGCTTGGCAATGCTGGTCGCCACCGTCGGCGGCATCGGCTTGATGGGCGCTCGGCATCAGCGTGATGGAACGGCAGCGCGAGATCGGTGTGATGCGCTCCATCGGTGCGAACAACCGCCAGATGATGACCATCTTCATCATGGAAGGCATCTTGCAGGGGTTGGTCAGTTGGTTGGTATCCATCCCCCTCGCCTATGTCATCGCCGCACCGCTCGCCCGCGCGCTCGGTCAGACCATACTCGATATAGATTTGGATTACGCTTTCAACACCCCCGCCGTGTTCATCTGGCTCGCGATGATTTTGGTCATCTCCATTTCCGCTTCGTGGGTGCCTGCCCGTCAAGCCGCGCGGATGAGTGTGCGCGAGAGTTTGCAGTATTCGTAGATCATGCTGCAAACTAGGCATTCCAACTCTCCACCAACAGAGTAGACGATCCATCGTCAAAAATTGGCGCAGCATGGCACCAGAAAAAACAATAAAACTTAGTGCAGATTAAGTACACTAAGATGCAAAGTTTGCTGCCAAGATGGATTCGAAGCTAATCACTTTATAGTCCAATCTCCACTGCCAGTGTTTGCCAATCTTCATAATATGGAACGCCTGCCTTCTCGAATGTGGACGCTTTAGTCGTGCTTCCCAGAGTCAGCCCAAAGGGACGGACGGTTACATTAAATCCTGCCTTTTTCAGGATTTCGCCCGCGCTCTGCGTTGAACGAATGCCTCCCATTGTATCTTCCACAACGATCAAGTCGAACGATTTGGGAAGTTCGGCAAAACGACTATGCAATTTTCCAGTGGTGTGCCAGTCATAGGCAGCTTGCAGTGCTCCAAGTTCATCGCCTGTCCATGCAGCAAGCGTCCCTGCCAAGGCTTGAAACGGCGAAGGCTTGAGTAATACCACAGGATCAAGCCCTTGCTGCGCGGCAATGTATTCCAACTTGCCAAAGGCGGTAATAGGAATACCTGCCAATCCAACCAATTCCAACGCTAATTCTGCTTCAGGGGCGTATCCAAATGGCGGATTCTCAACCTCTCTGGGCGGTGAAGAAGGGCGCGCCGTGAGCACTGAAAGATAGTATCTGTCGTTTTTTAGTTTAGCGAGGGTTTCTTTCGTCAGATTTGATACATCATGCTTTGATAGGAGCGACTCTGTCTCGAATGCTGCTCGCAACTTATAGGTCTTTTCAAAGATACGGCTTCCCAGAGAAAATTGTTGAAACACCTGCATGGTTTCGGAAAAGTGAATATCGCGTGTGCGGCTGAGTAGTTTTACTCGCAGTTCTTGCGGGATGTTCGGGAAGCACCCCTGTTGCAGTGCAGACTCGGCAGGGTACTTTCCATCTTCAATCTGAAAAAACGGAATATGCAAATGTTCGGGCAGGTGCTTGTGATTCAAATCTTGCCCGATCTCTTTTGCGGCGGCTGTGAGATTGGCGGGCAGGCGCACACCCGGATGATGGGAAAGAACTTCATTCCACATGGCACCGATCAATAGCGGAGTCATATCCCATTCGCTAAAAATGCCGCGCTTCTCAAACTCAGATAATTGTTCCTCTTCGAGATTATATTGCGACGCCTCCATCAAATGAGCGAAATGATTCAAGGTGGCATGTAATGCAGCGCGATACCCGCCAGGTGTAACCAATACACCATCAACATCAAGCAAAATAATTTTTGTCATTTATGGCGCTTCTCCAACTCGGCAATGACATGCGCCGGAGTCAACCCGCGTGCGGCAAGCAGAACCAGTGTGTGATAGGTCAAGTCGGCAACTTCTTCAATGAGACGCTGATCTTCCTGTGCCAACGCCGCTACGACTACTTCCGTCCCTTCTTCGCCCACCTTCTGCGCGATCTTCGGCAAGCCTTCATTGAACAGACTTGTTGTATAAGATTTCTCGTTGGGATTCTTCTTTCGCTCTTCGATCACATCAAACAACCATTGAATGCTCATGACTTCTCCTGTTTCAGGTCACAGGTTGAAGGTTGCAGGTTTTGGTCTTAACTTTCAACCTTCAACTTTGAACCTTCAACCGATTTGTAAAAACACGTCCGCTCGCCCGTATGGCACGCCGGACCCGCTGGCTCGACCAGTATCAGCAACGTATCCGCATCACAATCCAAGCGGACCTCGACCACCTTCTGCACATTGCCAGATGTCGCACCCTTGTGCCAAATCTCCTGCCGACTGCGTGACCAGAACACCGTCTCCCCTGTCTCCATCGTCAATTGCAAAGACTCAGCATTCATCCACGCCATCATCAGCACATCTTTTGTCGTCACATCCTGCACAATGGCTGGGACAAGTCCGTTCGCATCGTACTTGATTACACTCAACAAATCATCATTCATCTTTTTCTCCAGACCATAGACGATAGACCATTGACCACAGATAACGATTGCCGATTTCTTTCCATCGTCTGCGGTCTATCGTTATTTTCACAACCTAACAGGCACACCCTGCAATCTCAATTCCTCTTTCAATTCAGGGATCCTCAACTTCCCATCATGGAACAGCGACGCCGCCAACGCCGCATCTGCCATGCCCTTCGTCAGCACATCCGCAAAGTGACTGGGACTCCCCGCCCCGCCCGAAGCGATGACAGGCACAGACACCATGTTCGAGATGATACTCGTCAACTCCAAGTCATAGCCTGCGAGCGTGCCATCGGCGTCCATGCTGGTGAGCAGGATCTCCCCCGCCCCCAATTCCACGCCACGCACCGCCCACTCAACCACGTCCATGCCTGTGGGAGTTCGTCCGCCTGCCACATATACTTCCCAACTTGAGCCATTTCTACGTGCGTCAATCGCCAGCACAATGCACTGCGCCCCAAAGCGACTCGCGCCTTCAGAAAGCAACTCAGGTCGCTTTACCGCCGCCGAATTGACACTGACCTTGTCTGCGCCCGCCAATAATAAATTCCGCATGTCGTCCACCTCGCGGATTCCGCCACCGACCGTCAACGGCATGAAGACCGTCTCTGCCACGCGGCTGACTAATTCCAAAGTCGTCTTGCGTCCTTCGTGGGTGGCAGAAATATCGAGAAAGACCAACTCGTCCGCGCCTTGCTCATCATACAGACGCGCCTGCTCCACAGGGTCACCTGCGTCGCGCAGGTTCACAAAGTTCACACCCTTCACCACACGCCCGTCTTTGATATCCAAACAAGGGATGATTCGTTTTGCTAACATAGTTCTCCAATCGGTTGATAGTTGCAGGTTTAAGGTTGAAAGTTGCAGGTTAACCTTCAACTTTCAACCTTAAACCTGCAACGCCTCTGCCAAATCAACCGTCCCATCATACAGCGCCCGCCCGATGATACAGCCTGCCAGCCCCGCGTCCTTTGCCGCCTTCACATCGTCGATCGTATGTACGCCGCCTGAAGCGATGACATCGAGTCCGCTTTTCTCAGATAACTCTCGCGTCGCAGGGATGTTCAACCCGCTACCCAAACCGTCGCGGCTGACATCGGTAAAGATAACGGTAGCAAGCCCAAACGAAGACATTTGAAGCGCGAGGTCAAGCGCAGGCACACCGCTGTTATCTTTCCAACCGCGAGTCCGCACGAGACCATTGCGGGCATCAATTCCAACGGCAATGCGTTCCGCGCCGAAACGAGCCAAGGCATTGCGCACGATGTCTGGTTGTTCAATCGCAATCGTTCCAAGGATCACGCGGCTCACACCCAACGACAACGCCGCTTCAATCGAATTGAACGAACGCATCCCGCCGCCGAATTGCACGCGCGCACCGAGTTTCAAGATCGACTCAAGTGCATCGCGATTCACATTATCACTTTCACCGAACGCACCATCGAGATTCACCACATGTAACCAAGTCGAACCAGCGTCGATCCAACGCTTTGCCATCTCAGCGGGGTCATCACTGTACGACGTCATCCGCGCAGGGTCGCCCTCTTTCAAACGCACAACTTTTCCGCCGCGCAAGTCAATCGCGGGATAGATCGTAAACATCACGCCTCCACAAAATTTTTCAAAATGCGCAGCCCCACCGCCTGACTTTTCTCAGGGTGAAACTGCACGCCAAACACATTCTCACGCCGCACCGCGCACGCATAGCGAATGCCATAATCCACTTCCGCGATCACATCCGATGGATCGCCTGCCTGACAATAAAACGAGTGATTGAAATAGACATACGCCCCATCCTGGATTTGATCGAAGAGCGCCGCCTCTTTCTTGACCTGAACCTGATTCCACCCCGTGTGCGGAATCTTCACTGAGAGCGTATCGGCAAACTTCACGACCGTGCCGCGCAGCAGACCCAAGCCTTCGTGCTCGCCCATCTCTTCACCGATCTCGAACAAGGCTTGCATCCCGACGCAAATTCCCAGCATCGGCACATCACGCGAAACGACTTGCTTGACAGCGTCATCGAGTCCTTTGGCTTTCATGCCATCTATAAAATCGCCGAACGCGCCCACACCAGGTAGAACAACTTTCTTTGCCGTCAAAACTTTTTGCGGGTCGTCAGTTCTCATTACACTCGCACCGACATTCTCTAACGCCTTTTGCACCGAACGTAAATTTCCTGTGCCTGCGTCTATCAGTATTATTTCTTTCATATATATTTCCTTGTCTTTACGCAATACGCATCACGAATTACGTAATACGTATTGCGTAATTCGTAACTACAGGCTTCCCTTCGTAGACGGTATCGTCCCACCCCTTCGCGAATCAAACTGCGTAGACGCGTCCAACGCGCGTGCCCAGGCTTTGAACAAGGCTTCGGCTTGATGATGGTCATCACGCCCGTACAAAACACGTGCATGCAAATTACATCGTGCCTGCACCGCAAACGACTCGAAGAAATGTGGGAACAACGTCACAGGGATATTGCCCACGTACGGTGTGTGCCACTCGACCTGCACCACCGCGTACGGACGTCCCGACAAGTCCATTGCCACGTGTGCCAGAGTCTCATCCATCGGCGCGAAACTATCGCCCATGCGGACAATTCCCTTGCGGTCGCCCAACGCCTTGTCAAAGGCTTGACCCAGTGCCAGTGCCACATCCTCCACCGTGTGATGGACGTCAATGTGTAGATCGCCCTGCGCTTTGACGGTCAGGTCAAAGAGTCCATGCACGGCGAGATGGGTCAACATATGGTCAAGGAACCCCACGCCCGTGGAAATCTCGTGCTTGCCTGTTCCATCTAGATTCAATTTAATTTCAATTTGCGTTTCATTGGTGTTACGGGATACTTCTGAAGTTCTCATTCGTGCTCCAATTCTCGTAGGTCACGTTTTCAACATGACATATTTTCAATTGCGAGTTCGTCACGCTACAAGCGTGACCTACAATCTTCTCAACGCTTCCAATAAAACATCCGTATCACTCGGACGCCCCACACTAATGCGGATATGATCTCTCAGCCCGGGCTTGTTGAAGTAGCGGATGAAGACTCCGAATTCTTGCGCCAACCTTGCTTTCAACTCGGCGGCGTCGCGCCCGTTCACTTGGCAGAGGATAAAGTTCGATTGCGTAGGATACGGCTTGAGATACGGAACAGTTATCAGCGCGGAGAGGAGGCGGATTCTTTCATCCTTTAGTTTTTCGACCAACACCTTCAACTCATCCACGTTCGCCAGTGATGCTTGTGCGGCAACACTGGCAGCGACGTTGACATTGTACGGCTGCTTGGACTTCCACAAGGTAGGCATGAGCCACTTGGGGAACGCACCATAGCCAATGCGCAGGCCTGCCAGCCCCGCCCATTTGCTGAATGTGCGCAACACGACAAGATTCTCCCGCTTCGGCACTTCGCGGATTCGGCTAAGGCTTGCGCCAAGATTCTCGCCAGCAAATTCGATGTAGGCTTCATCGAGCACCACCAATAGCGGAAGCGCGAGCAATTCATCCATCACATTCGATGGGATCAAAGAGCCGTCGGGGTTGTTGGGCGAAGCAATGAAGAGCAGTTTTGGCTTGTATTCATCCACTGCTTTTTTTATGCCGTCCATGTTCAAAGAGAAGTCCGCATTGCGCGGCACTTCGATACAACGCGCGGCGTTCAACTCCGCGTCGAAGGGATACATGCCGAAGGTCGGCGGGCAGGAGATGATGCACTCGTTCGGCTCAAGGAAGACGCGCATGAGCAGGTCGAGCAATTCATCTGCGCCAGAGCCAGCCAACAGGTAGTCTTCGTCCACGCCTGTGAACTGTGCCAGCGACTGGCGCAAGGCACGCGACTCAGGGTCAGGGTAGATGTGCGGAAAATCCATCTCCGCGAGTGCCTTGCGGACGGCAGGCAGAATGCCGTATGGATTTTCATTCGCATCGAGTTTGACGATTTGTGATGGCTCACGTCCGATACGAGCGGAGAGAACTTCGAAGGGTTCGATGGGCGTGTAGGGTGGAAGGGATTCGAGGTGGGTTCGGATTTTCATAATGTTTCCTGTAGGTCACGTTTTCAACGTGACTGTCACGCTACAAGCGTGACCTACGTTTTACTCCGCAACAAAGCGGCATTCGCGTGCGCGTCCAGACCTTCAGACTGCGCGAGAGTCGCGGCGATGGGACCAACGTTCTGCGCGGTTTTGTCATCCAATGCAACGAGGCTGACGATCTTCACAAAGTCCCACACATTGAGAGGGGACGCGAAGCGGGCGGATCCGCCTGTGGGCATGACGTGGCTGGGACCTGCGAGATAGTCGCCGAGCACTTCAAAGGAATGTTCGCCCATGAAGACGCCGCCAGCGTTATTGACCTTCTCCGCCCAACGCCACGGTTCAGTGACGGATAATGCCAAATGTTCGGGCGCGTACTCGTTGGCGAGGTCAACGGCTTCGGCGAGGTCGCGAGTCAACACTGCGCCGCCGCGATTTTCCAACGAAGCGACGATGATATCTGCGCGGCTGCGTTGTTCGATCTGATTCGTCACTTCGGCTTGGACTTTTTGAATGAGCCCTTGGGAGGGAGTAAGCAGAATGGCAGAGGCAAGCAAGTCATGTTCGGCTTGGGCAAGTAAGTCCGCCGCGACCCAGGCGGGATTTGCAGAGTCATCGGCGATGACGACGGTTTCAGTGGGACCTGCCAGCCCGTCAATGCCAACCACTCCGTAGACTTGTCGCTTTGCCAGTGTAACGAAGAGATTGCCAGGTCCGAAAATTTTATCCACGGGGCGGATGGTTTCGGTGCCGTACGCAAGCGCGGCAATGGCTTGCGCACCGCCGATTGCATAGACTTCGTCCACGCCTGCGACGGCACACGCGGCGAGGATGATGGGAGCGATTAGAACTTCCAGATCAGCATAGGTTTGATTGGGTGGAGCAACTACAACAATTTCCTTCACACCCGCCACCTTTGCAGGGATGGTACTCATCAATACTGTTGAAGGAAGCGGAGCCGTGCCGCCAGGGACGTACAAGCCGACTCGTTGAATCGGGCGGATGATCTGCCCGACGGTGCCGCCGAGTTCGTTGGTGAACCATGAGGTTAACGGTTGTTTTTTGTGAAAGGCTTCGACGCGGGCGGCAGCTTTTTCGAGCGCGTCACGCTGGGCGTGCGGGATCGAATCAAGCGCGGACTGAATCGAAGCCGTCGAAACGGGAACAGGCTTGAGATTAAGAGAATCGAGGCGCTTGGTCCAATCTTGAAGCGCAGAATCACCGCGAGTCCGCACATCTTTCAAAATGCGAGTCACGGCAGCTTCGGCGGTCAGTCGTTCGCCAAAAAGTTTTTCAATGTCATCCATCACACGCGCGCTGACGGGGAATTCATCGGGCGGAGTACGTTTGAGGATGGTTTGCCTTGCGGTTTGAGATGTGTATTGTTTTAACATGGTGCTCCTATTTGAGCGCGTCCAGCATGGCTTTGTAGCGCGGCGGCTCTTCTTCAAAAATATAAGTGACGGGCGAAACGATGATGCCGCTTCCACCGACTCTGCGAAGTTCGGTGATGGCTTGTGGAAGGCGGCTGCGCGGCACAACGATGCTGACGGAATACCAGCCTTGATCGGTCTCGCGCGTGACAATGGGGCTGATGGTTGGACCCTGCAGACCGCCGACCGATGTTTGCGTGAACAGCTTGGACGCAATCGCTTCTGGACTCCGCCCGCGCATGTTCGCGATGACGAGGAGATTTTCCTTCGCCCGAAGATGCGCTTCGATGTACTCAAGCAAACGGCGCGCCATCTCAAGCGCGTTGGGATTCGTTTGCAGCGTTTTGCGATTCGCAATTAGCGCGGCTTGTGACGGTTGGATGAGACCATCGGGCAGCGCACGCAGACGGTTGTCTTGCAGCGTTTGCCCCGAGGAAACCAGATCGGAGATGACATCGGCATATCCAATTGTCGGCGCGGTTTCAAGCGTGCCTTCTGCAGAGATCAATGTGTGCAGAATATCGTGCTGTTTGAGGAAACGTTCGGTAAGGACGGGAAACTTGGTCGCCACGCGCAATGGATGATTGAGAGTCGTCGAATATTTTTTGAGCGATGGAATGTCGGCAACATTCGTCCATGCTTCAGGGACGGCAAGCTTGAGAGCACAATGACCGAATCCGAGCGCATCGTGCAGGACGAGGATGTCACCGTTTGTGCCGCGCTTTTCTTCGATGACGTCCATGCCTGTGATGCCGAAGTCAATCGAACCCTGGCGCACGCTTACGACGATGTCCGCAGGGCGCTGAAAGATGATTCCCAGTTCAGGCAGGGACGGGACTTGCGCTTCATATTGCCGCGGATTTGGTTTGAATACACGCAAGCCTGCTTCAGCGAGGAAGTCAAGCGCGCCGCCTTCGAGGCGTCCTTTGGATGGGAGGGAGAGGCGAATGATGGATTGAGTCATATAAGTTCCTTTTCATTTTTTGATGATGGACGGCGGATCGTCGACCGTTTTTTATCGTCCAGCGTCCGCATTGGAAAAACAAAAAGCCCCGACGATGGTCGGGGCTTGATGAGGCAAAATACGGAACCTGTTATTGATTTTCAGGTACGCGCAAATAAACCTCCCGACCATGCGGGGGGCAAATGTGATGATGGACATGCGCGCACAGATAATTCATATTGGGCGGCAGTATACTCATTTCAATGGGATTTGGCAAGTGCTGATATTAATCTCACTCTCAACATAAGAAACCCCATAACAAAGTCTTTTGAAAAAACATTCAGCGCCATCTGATGCCTGATTTCCATTCCCCTCGCTTACTTAATCGCCGCGCAAATGAGCATGCTCGGTCAGACCATGGTCGATGTGGATCTGGATTACGTCTTCAACACGCCTACTGTGTTCATCTGGCTAACGGGGTGAATACATCCTGTATCGCTCTGGAACTGGAATTCCGCCCTCCCAAACGACGTAGCGGAAATCGTCGGGCGAGGTATTACCTTCCGAGTTGATGAGTAACACCTGTGAATCAGGACCCAGCTCCAGTTCCTTGCAGAAATCTTTTGCGCTTTCATGCTGCATGATGTACTTCAGAGCCCCAAGAGTCACTGCACCAGACTCACCCGAAATGACGATCGGATCGTCTCGGAGCGGAACTCCATAGACGCGCATTCCCATGGCTGCCACATAGTCTGGACAGATGGCAAAATAATCCGCGCGATCTCGCAGGATCTCCCATGCAATGGGATTTGGTTCTCCGCAAGCCAGACCCGCCATGATCGTATCGAGGTCGCCTTCCACATTATGAGGTTCTCCGTCTTCCGCCAAAGCAGAACGGTACAGGCAGGCGGCTTTGGTCGGTTCGATCACACATGTTCGAACACTATCTCCAAACAAGTTTCGATATAAGCCAATGGTCGCCGCAGCCAATGAACCAACACCGGCTTGGACAAAGATGTGAGTTGGCTGGCTCAGACCCAGCGCTGCCAACTGCTCCTGGGCTTCACTGAGCATCGTGGTGTAACCTTGCATGACCCATTTGGGAATATCATTGTAGCCTTCCCAAGCCGTATCCGAGACGACCTCCCAGCCATTCTGCAGTGCGTCCTGATAGACCTGCCGGACGGCATCATCATAGTTCCCGTCCACGACTACCACCTTCGCGCCAACGCCCTCAATAGCCTCGATGCGTGCCTTTGAAGTAAGTTTGTGTACATAGATGATCGATTTGAAACCCATCTGCGCCGCGGACCAGGCTACACCGCGGCCATGGTTTCCATCGGTCGCGGCTGCGAAGATGATATCGCCCAGCCGTTCGCGGAGTGGACCATTTGTCAGTTCAGCAAGCGATAACTCCTGCTCTTCCATGCCTAAACGTTTTTGCAGGAGCTTGTAAATTGCATACGAGCCTCCCAGCACTTTGAAGGAACGCAAGTCCAGCCGTGCCGACTCATCCTTGACCCAAATACCACCCAATCCCAATTTCACAGCCAAGTTCGAAAGCCTTTTGAGCGGGCTCATACGATAGCCTGGTAATTGACGATGAAAACTGCGGATTTTTCGCGGCAAATCAAGCGGCAGTATCCCCTCCTGTTGAGAGCCGCTCATCGCTTTCTTGAATTTGTTTTTCGTCCACTGAATGGGTTGTTCCGTCATGAGGTCTTAATCCATGTTATTGTCTTTAGTTCTGAACTGTAGGCGTAGTATACCAGTTGACGAGATTTAGCTGGTGCAATGAGGGGAATAAGTTGAAAAATATTTTATAGTGTCATCTACTCAGATACACCATCCTGTCGTGGCTCCCTGTCTACAGCTTCGGGATGGGTTTCCTCGCTTTCATTCCCGCCATTCTGCTTTGGATCAAGCATCACTTTGCGCTGGTCACCTTGCTTACCACGTTCAGAATTCACGCACTCATGTTTCTGTGCTTTCCGCACCGAGCAAGATGATGTCGATCAGCTTGACCACGTTTGATTCACGGCGCGCCGATGAAAATAAAACCCGCCCATTGGCTGGCATGTTCCCCGCGCTCGATCAGTTCGCGCTGGGTCTGTGCCACCGCTTCCGCGGGACCGAGAGCGTTCAGATAGCGGGAATAAAATCCGGCGCTGAACCCAGCCGCCGCCTGATCAAGGACGCCCCACAGACTGCCCACCACGCTGTCCGCGCCCGCCGCCAGACAAACAGACGGCAAATCCACATGTTCATCGCCTTCATAAATAAAACTGGACATGCTGTTACATGCCGAGATGGTGACGAGTTTTGGCAGGGGCGCGAGATCGCGCAGGGCATCCAGCCATACATCTCCATCTTGCAGGGTGAGACCGCTGAGTCTGCCCGTTTGGGGATGTGAAAAGAAATGGCTGGCAATATGCAGCCACGAGAATCTGGATAATCCTTCTGCCAATCCTTGAGTGAGCTGCAGGATATTCCCCCATGTCGCATCTTCCTCTGCAAGGCACACTCCGTCGGGTCCGAGTTTGGATCGCAGGAAGTCGATTTCGCTTCGCACTTGCGGAAGGTCCTGGCGTCTGCCATCGAACGTGGACAACCCCACCGCCAAGCCAGCCTCGCGCCGAGACGATGTCCCTTCGGCGCGCCTCTGCCAAATGACCATCAAATTTTGCATCGAAGGGATGACCACCGGCACACATAGATTTACCAACGGTTCCGAGGAGAAGCCGGGCTGGAGAGCCGCCCAAGGGATGGCATGGAGTTCCCGATGAGGTGACAGCAGCAAAAAGGTATCGGGAGCAAGTTCGTCCGTGAGCGAGTTTGGAAGAAGCGCCTGCCCCAATACAGCGAGATCAGCGGAGGTGGGTGGATCGGGTCTCCGCCCAGCACGCTGACAAGCCTCCAATGCCATACGCAAACGGTATGGAATGGGAACGCTGAACACCTCACAACGCCCGGGACTGAGAAGCGTGATGATAATCTCCTCATCCATCAGGTAATAATCCAACGCAGCCCACTTCCCCTGCAGGGAACGGTCTGCGAGAGCGCGAAATGCATCTGAATCAAAACCTTCCGCTCTCATGCCCGTGGACGAACGTTGATAGCCGGATTTTCGCTCGAGGCGGGCTTTCAACATTTCGTATTGTTTCGTCTTCTCCATCAGGCGGGAGCGGATCTGTCGAAACTCGGATCCGGCTCGATGGGGAAGCAACAACTCCGGGGGAGTCCTGAGGCGGTCCTGTATGAAGCGAATCTCCGCTTCCAGATCGGATAACTTCCGGGAGTCCGCATCCAGTTTTTGTGAATGGTCTGACAATAATTGTCCCTGCAAGGTGGATGCCTTGGACGACTCAATAAATGTTAAAGCATCTTCGGCAGCCTCCACGCGGGCAGTAAAAGCAATGATGCGATCGAAAGTGCGCGAGGGTTTTTGCAGGTAGGAACCCGCCAGGCTGGGCTGCCAGAAATTTTGCCGGATGCGGGAAAAGGCAGTCACTGCCTGCCGATAGGAAGCCAGCGCCTTTTCGTTTTCCGAACGCGAGCCAGCCAGATCCCCCAACCCGGCGTGCGCCCGCCATTCGATCTCCGGCAGGACTCCCTCACTCCATTGCAATGCCTGCTCAAAAGTGGATTGCGCCTCGTCCAGCCTCGAGCGGGCGGCATGACAGGCTCCAGCGGCGACCAGGCTGAATGCCAATTCCATCTGCATTTCTATCGCCGAAGCGTCTGTCTGTGCTTGCTCCAAAACATCAAGCGCTTCATCGAACGCGCCGGTCTGCACCAACGCCTCGCCGAGCAGACGCCGGGCAAGGACGGTTTGGGGCTTGATTCCATGCCGGATCGAAACATCGAGCGCATCCTTCAGGCAATCAATAGCTTCCTTATATTTGTTTTGTTGGAAGTATGCCCTGGCTCGAATGTTGTGAACTTCGGAGAGCCACGCTTTTTGATCCGCCTGTTCATAACTTTGCACAGCGCGGTCGAGATGAGCGTGTGCCAGATCGGGCTGACCCAACTGCGACCAGATCAATGCCGCGTAACTTTCACAGGTGCCGAGCCGCAGTGGACTGTTGAGTTCGTTCAATCGTTCCGCCGCTCGTTCAAGATGATGCAGGGCATCCTGATAGCGCCCGGCTCGACCGTATGCCTTTCCCAGGTTCGTGATGACGACCGCTGCGGATAAACGCGACCCGAGACTTTCGCTGAGCGCCGCAGATCGTTTACAGTGCTCGATGCTGACCTGCGGCATGCCGCGCAGGATGTTCAGCTCACCCTGATCATGCAGGTTGTCTGCCAGTAAGCCGGGAATTTCGTGACACGCAAAAATCTCTTCGGCTTGGCGGAAACATTGATCTCCCAGCATCAGTTCGCCGGTGTAGAGATATACCGCCCCCAGATTGTTGACACACATCCCGCGCCACAGATCCAAGTCGGTTGCCTCGAAAAGGGTAATGGCGCGCTGGAAACGCTCGACGGCTTGCGGCAATTGGTCAGTTTGCAGCAAATGACCGAGCGCGATCTGATAATGCGCGCGCGCCTGATCGGTGAGCGCGTTCTCCCGCTCGAAAACCTGCAGGGCTTGATCCAATTTTTGGAAGGCTTCGTCAAAACGATCCTGACGGCGCAGGAGACTGGCAAGCGTCAGCCAGCAGCGCGCCTGATTCACAACATCTCCGCGTGATCGATACGCCTCCTCACCCAGGCGGATATTCTCCTGCGCGGCGGGATGATCCCCAACAAGGATTTGGGCAAACGCCAAGGAGAGACGACAATGCGGGACGAATTCCGGCGGAAGATCGGTCAGCGCCTCTTTCAACCCGCGAACTGCTTCGGCAAAATCAGGCTTGCTCCACGCCAAAGCATTGGACTGCCACTCACAAGCTGCGATCCAGGCGGAATCTTTCAACTCCTCGAAGCCGCGCCGTGCGCTGAGCAGCGCATCCGCGGCACGCTTGGGCTGCGCCCAATGATTGCAAGCACGCGCCAGATACCAGGCGGAGAGTGAGCGGAGGAAAAGATCACGGTTTTGGGAAAACACCGCGTCATTCGCGATCCGGGTCAGCGCCCAGCCAAGCCGCGGCTTGACGGATGCAAGGCTTTCCGCGTAATCCGCAATGTGGTCGAGCAGTTTTTTGTCGAGTGCAGGGAGGTCTGCCCCGATGGACGGCAGATCGGATTCGGATATTCGCCCCTCGAACAGTTCATTTGCAAGACTCAGGTAGATATCAAAAGAAGCACTGCTGGACATCACGGAGTTTCGGAGGCGGTTTCAAGTGTGAGACTCAGCCCAGCCTTAAGGTTTTCCAACGCCGGGTCGAAGATCGTATCAAACAGGATATTCGGGTATCTTACCCGCCCTTCCGCGGGAATAAGTATATCCTGTTGATATTCGCCCCATGTTAATCTGGCACGCAGTGGGAATTTCGCAGGTTCGCGCGAAATGCCGGGCGTAACAGCCAGGGACACATAAACAGCCAGTGTGTTCTCCTCATCTTCGGCAGCGGTGCAATCCAGGATAATGGTATAGGCGCTCCCGGAAACTGTCACTTCATCGCGCAACAAGGTGAACCAAGGCTCTTCGATCAGGCTTTGCTCCGCCCGATACGCCAGCTCAGGCGGGGAAAAGATGGCTCGCAGTTGTTCAAGCGATCGTTGCCAGTGGATACCCCATTTTTCATCATCCGTGACGCTCACCTTCGGCGTGGACTGCTGCTGGCTGGTCAAAAAATCGAGGCGGGTTTCAGGCGCGGGTATGGGAGTCAGTTCCCCGGGTTCGGCTTCGATGCTTTCCAATGCGTCGAGGAATGCCTGCCTGAGTTCGGCGTTTTCCAGCATTTTTTTGTAAAAATCTGGATAGCGCTTCGCAAGATTTTCGCCGTTCAGTGTCCCGCTGACAATCAGAGATAACATATCACTTTCCATGGGTAATGCTGACTTGCCCTCATCTTTGAGGGCTGTCAAATGCTCAGCCAATTTTTTCAGCGCGGCTGACCTTCGGGAATCCAAATTCTCGTTCATTTAATTTATCCCTGTTTTGTTCAAAATCTTCCGCAGATCTTCCAGCGCGTTGAAATGTAAACTGTAGATGGCACCCGCGCTTTTGCCCAGCTTTTTGGCGATCTCTTCCGGCTCCATTTCATCGAAGTAGAGCATCCGGATCACACTGCGGCGCGCTTCGGATAGTTGTGCCAGAGCAGACTCCAACTCCGCGCCAAGTTCTGTCATCAACATGTGCGCTTCCAGCGGAGGATCGTTCAGGTTCGCAAGGTCGTCTTCGAGTTCGACCTGTTTCTCCTGCGGCACAGCGGACTTCTTGAGGGATTTTTGGATGAATTTGCGGCAGGCGTTCTGAACAAGGATATGCGCCCACGGGTCGAATTCGGTGTCGTAGGGGAAGTGGGAGTGGAGCAGGTTGAGCGCCGCCTCGGTCGCGCATTCGATGGCGATCTCGTGCGTGTGGTCGTCGGCGAAAAAGTTCTTTCTTAGAAAGAAGTTGTACGCCCAGGTTTGCATCCGTTCGTAGAGCGGAGCCCAAACTTCGGGGTCCTGCTCGGTCTGCAGTTGCTGGAGATAACCTTGGAGGTTGGAAAAACCGTCGGCGACGCGCCAGACATAGGCTGGGACACGACCGGGGTCTCCCTCCATAAATCTGTGAATCCGACCTCGATCCAGATTGGCAAGGAGGATCGGCTTGATTCGGCGGGCAAGTTCACCACCCCGGATCTCCGCCAGTTGTTTCAAAGCCTGGTCAAGTTGGTCGTGCAGGGCGTCCATTTCCACGTTCGTTTTGTTCTCCGATGGGCGTCCGCATGGGCGGGGCTGGGTGGAATTATACCCATTGAAACCACAAATTGGTCGAATGCAATTGGAAGAAAATAGAACCGGGCGGGCATATATGTAGTAGATGGGTACCGCCGACAGATGGTCGGCAGTATTGGGGGGATAGGAAACGGGGTTACCTTCATCGCGTGCCCGTTCGTTTTGCAACAGGGGAAGGCGGGCAACTTGTGTGTAACGCGGGATGTATCTTTTGGAATGGCTTCGCCACTTTGGATACATCCCGCGTTGCCATGCTGTTTGTATGGTTCGCCCCGCTCCCTCTGCCATTGATCTGCAATCCCCTCTTTTCGATTTCTCTGTTATATTCAAACCACTAGACCCCGCGAGGCTTTCCATGTCAGTGGATTTCGAAGCCTCGCAGGGTCTTGTATTTTCATCCCTGCCCCCCACTGTTGGCGCATAGAGGCGGAATGATGCGGTGGGATCAGATGCTTTTTTCGATGTTCGTCACGGCAATGCCGCCGGGGCGGTCTGTGGCGGTGACCTGGATGCGGACGGCGGATTGACCCTGAGCGGTGGCGGTGTACACCCACTGACCCGAGCCTGCGGCGGTCTCGATCGCTTCGCCGGTTTCGAGCGGGTTGTCCTGATCGTCGGTGATGGCAACTTCCACTTTCTGCACGCCGATGTCGTCGCTGGCGGTGATCGTGATGGTGTCGCCGATGTTGCCGTTGTAACCGAAGGCGTTCACGTCATTGATGACCGGGGCGTTGAAGTAGTCGGCGATGGTCAGCGCGAAGACGGGCAGGTCCTTCTTTTTTGCCAGTCCTTCGTACAGCGGACGAGCCTCATTGTCGGCGAGGGCGGTCTTGCCGTATGCCACTGCCGCCAGAAAGCGCTCGCGTTGTTCCAACTGCGCCGGGCTCAACGAAGCCTCGTTGTAGACGGGCTTGGGCGAGATGATCGTCTTGCCGCGGATCTTGCGGTAGATGAAGTTCCCTGCTCCCCCGCGCAGGAAATTGAAGATGGGGTCTAACTCAGCTTGCATGGTTTTTCTCCTTTAGGTAAAGTGTGGTGAATACGTTCCCGGAACGGGAAGCGCCAACTGAAAATAAAAAACCCCTTGAAGGTCCCCCGCACCGAATGGACGGTGTTGGGCTCTCCTCAAGGGTCTGTTATGCAGGGATGCGCTTGGATGCTGGCTGTGGTGTTTCCCTGAATATGCGATGATTATTACAATCTTTGTCTGATTTGGCAAGGGATTTCCCCAACATTCCTGTAAGTTTCGTGCTTGCAATTATGCAAATAACATGGGAAGAATTGATTTATTAGTTACTTCCAACTTGCGCAATGATCATTAAGCCAATAAACACTAATGCAATTCCTGCAATTAGTGTATAGGCGAAGGTTTTATATCCATTATTTAACTTTGATTTGGCGTAATCCAGTGTCAAGTTCATGGCAAATAAACCATTCATGATTATGTAAAAAACTGTGTATAAGGCAATTACAGCCCATGTAATTTCAGTGATGCTGAATGATGTTGAAATTGGGTTTGAAAGATTCTTTACAGCTTCGACCCCAATTGACAGGGCAAGACCAATGGACGCCCATATGATGACAAGAAAATCAGGCTCAACCTTATCTATGTTATTTTCACTGTGACCAGCTCCTTTTTCTTTTAGGATAAATCCCTTGTATTCAGCCAAAAGCGCCTTGCTTTCGGCAAGCTGGGTTTTGGTTTCTTCGAATTCTTCGTCTTTGAAATATCGCCTTAATAAGGGGAACATAGATCTATTCATCCTTTTTGTTTGCAAACTTCCATGTTCAATAAGTTGCTATTTTATTTTCACGGCAATGACGTCATATTTCCTGTCGGTTGGCATGATGAACAGACATTGATTCTTGCTTCTTTTCTCCCACAATTCGCCGATCTGACGTTTTTCTTCTGCGTCTTTGTAAAGATGACCGCCTTTGTATTCGACGGCAAGAAAGCGACCGTCTTTCAACTTGCAGATGAAATCAGGATAGAAGCGGTCGGTGGAGGTTTGGAACCAGAAGGAGCGGGATGGTTGGTTGCTGAGATTGCGAACCCAGTATTCCACTTCGTCCAGCGTATCAATAAATTCGGCGCATTGTTTTTCTTCGTTGCTGTCGAATTTGCCTACGTCGGGGTAGTAGTGTTTTTTAAAGCTGTGCTGACCGCGATACAGTGACCCGACGGGGGCGGGATATTCTTGCGGGTCGAAAGAGAAGACTAATTCGGGCGTGACAACAACTTTGCTCCCTGCATCGAAGAAGGATTTGAACTCCTGCCCATGCGCGGACTGGCGATACTCGTCTATCTTGCGTATTACTGCATCACGCAGGCGGTACTTTTCGCGGACGAGAGTATCGAGCGGAATGCCGCGCTTTTCGATCAGGTTATTGACTAGCGCAGTGAGATACACGCCTGTCTCGTTGGCGGTAAGGTCATGATGCACAAAGTTCCTGTCGAGCCAGTGAACGAGGTCAGAGACCTTCCAGCCTGTATCCACTTTGAGCAGGGACAATTGATTATTCAGGTTTTGCAGGAATTGCGCCTTGACCTTCCCTTCGTCGCTGACATCCACTTCACCTTGTTTGACGGCGGCAATGCCCGGGGTGAATTCGGTCTCTGTGAGAATGGCATCCTTTTTTGGCAGTTCCCATTCAAAATCAAGGAAGTGAGTTTCTTCGAGTTGTTCCAGGAATTTGCCTTGGCGGTATGCCAGAACGGGAACAGAGAAGGCTTCTCCGCGCTCGGATGGAGTCAGGGTGGCGGCGGCAACACGCGCTTTGGCTTCGTTGGCGCTTTGCTCAAAGGCTTTACGGGCTTTCATGCCTTTGAAGGCAGGCTTGATGGCTTCTATCTCTGCGGCAGTGACACTTGCAGGCAGTTCCATTGTTTGGGTCTTGGTATCGTACTTGACCTTGCCTGCCAGGTCTTCGGGTAACTTTTCGAGAGCGGGAGGCTCCGAGACTTTGAAGGCAATGCTTTCGCCGCCTGTGGCGCGATACCCAAACAAGGGACCAAAATCAGTAGGTGTGGGCGGTGTGACCAGTTGCGCGGCTTCCTGTTTTTCAAAGCCGTTTTCAACGAGGGCATCAGCCAATGTGTTGAGAGTTTCTACGAAGTTGGACGAAGCGACATAAGCATACGCCATGTTCAATTCGGAGGTCTTTTTGCGCGTGGCTTTGGGCATACGCAGAACACGCCCGACGATCTGTTCAACGGCGGTTGCGCTGGACTGTTCAGCCACGGAGCAAAGTACGTAGGCAAAGGAACAGTCCCAGCCTTCGCGCAGTTTTTGGACGGTGATGATGTAGCGGATTTTGCAATCGGGCGCGGTCAGGTCGATATCGGCAATGTCGTCGTCCTTGCCTGTGGCGCGGGCGATCTGTTCGGCAGGGATGTTGTAATCCTCCATCAGACAGGCTTCGACTACTTCAACAGAAACCGTTTGCTTTCCAGTACGAAGCGGTTGGGCTTGCAGGAGCATGATCGGACGGAGGTATTCACCCGTTCCGGCGCGTTCCGCATCGGCGTAGCCTTCCAATTCTTTGCGTTTGAGAATGGCATTACCGATGAGTTCCTTCCAATTGGGATGGGTTTCAAGGCGCAGGGGCAGCTTGATCATCGACTCGGCTTTGAGTTCACGCGCAGAGATGCTGTACAGCACGTTGCTGGGATGCTCGTCGCGGTGCGGGGTGGCTGTGAATTCGAGAATGCAGGCGGGATTGAAACGGGCAAGGGTTTCAAACGAAAGCGGCGAGCGGACGTTTTGCGCTTCATCCACAATCACAATCGGACGGTGCAGGCGCAAGAGATTGGCAAGCGAGGGAATCGGTTTGCCGTTTTCGTAGCGTTCCACTTCTGCCGAAGCAGGGACGTTATCGAAATGACTCATGAGCGAGCCAGAGGCTTCATACACTTTGCGGAGTTCGGGGTCGCCCACACGGAAGGCTTGCGTGGTGCTGACCAAGATCACGGTATCGGTGCTGAGCGTGGACGGTTGTAGATACAGGGCTTCGCTAAGTTCCAAGACAGTGATACTGCCCAAGGTACTTTCGAGCGCGGAGCGATAGGGATGCTTGCGGTCTTTCAGGGCGTTGAGGGTTTGTTCTCGAATGGTGGTGGAAGGTGTAAGCCACAAGACAAAGGAATGATCGAGACCGAGAAAATCACGAGTGGAAACACTGACCGCATGAGACGCCATGAGAGTTTTTCCGCCGCCCGTTGGCACACGCAGACAGACATACGGCAAGCCGGGCAATTCATCCACTTCGTGATAGTTGACGCCTTCGCCTAATACATCCAGCGTGGTGGCATAGAAGGCAAGGTTGGCATTGCCCATTTGCTTGCAGTTCTGGAAATACTTGCCTAATACATCGAGAGATCGTTGCTGATAGGTTTTCAGTTGCATGGTTGTTTCCTGTGATTTGTCATTTCGACCAACGGGAGAAATCTTCTGCACGCGCTAGGATTTCTCCTCGCTGCCGCTCGTCGAAATGACATGGGTGGTTGAAGAAACCTTTTCCACGTCCCATTCCATACTTAAATCCTTCCATTCAGGATTCATGGTTATTACCAAATTATTTTTCTTCTCTCGCCGCCATTTCTTGATTTCCTTTTCTCTTGCAATCGCGGCATGGACATCGGTGCCGTGTTCGTAATAAACCAGTTTGTTTACATTGTATTTCTTGGTAAAGCCATCCACCAATTTATTCTTATGTTCAAAAAGCCTGCGTTCAAGATTGTTGGTCATACCAATATACATAACTTCATTGTTCCAATTGGTGAGTATGTATACATAGAAATGATATTCTTTCACGGCAATTATCCTTGCTGCTTTTGTCGTTTCGACCGAGCATTCCTTGTCATTTCGAGCGACAGCGAGAAATCTTTGCACGGGTCAGGATTTCTCCTCGCTCCGCTCGTCGAAATGACAAGAGGGGCGGGCTTCTTCGAAATGACAGAGGAATAGGCTTACATTTCCCGAATCTCATACGGGATTTGCTTGAACACAATCCCAAGGTCGTTCAAACGCGCCTTGCTGATGCGTGACCCGTTGCCATAAATGACTTTCTGCCCGTCATGCGCTGGCAGACCTTCCAATACATCATAGGTCAACACATTCCCGCCGTTTACAGACTTGTCTTTCAAAATGCCGTTATACAACAAATAGACCGCCGTGCCGTTGTGGACACCCAACAATGGGAATTCAGACTTCCGAAGTCTTCGAGACTTCGGAAGTCTTTCTGGTAACGGTTGACCTGTTTCTACAAAATAAACATGCCCTGCCAGATCGTTATATTTCACTTCTGCGCGGATTTGGCGATTGGGGTCGAACAGGGTTGCGCCGAGTTCGCAATAGCGGAAGCCGCCGCCTAAACCTTCAACATTTCCATAGCCATTTATTACACGTTGGAGTCGTTCACTTGTTATTGATTTGGATATATCTTTATCCATTTCAATCAAAATAAACTTTCGTTCACTTTCGCTATCAGCGTTTTCCCTTAAAATAGCATGACCAGTTGTTCCGCTTCCAGCAAAAGAGTCAAGTATTATATCGCCAGGACTTGTTGTCAATTTTATTATTCGGCGTATTAATTTTGTCGGTTTTGGGTTATCGAAAACTGCTTTACCAAATATTTGCTTAACCTCATTGCCTCCTTCATCTGTAGTGCCGCTATCTTCATGTTTCCATATATCTACAGGCACTAGACCAGTATTTGACTCGTTTAGAAATACTTTTAAGCGCGGATATTTTGCATTACCATCTTTTCCCCACCACAAACGATTTTCTGTAATATGAATTTCATGTTGAGATTGCTCATATTTCCATGCATGAGACGGGTGATTTATTTTTTTACCATTATTTGGATTGATTATTGTGTAAACCAAGTTGGGGCGAGCTGATTTTGTTGCTGGGTTGACATAAGACGAACTAGTCCAAACCCCTCTTGGATCATTATCTGGGTTTGAATAAATCGAGTCAGATTTCTCGTTACGTGGCTCGCGAAGAAAACTTACTTTATCTGACTTTCTGTATGCGACAATTACATCTTTGAGTGAATAAAATAATTTTGCGTTGTTACTTCTTGTATATCTTTTCTCCCAAGAAATGCTTGCGATGAAATTTTGTGGCTTAAATATTTCATCCATAATAACCTTTAGATGAGCTGCTTCGTTGTCATCTAAGTTAATAAATATCATTCCATCTTCGCGCAACATTTGGTGTAACAAGACCAAACGCGGATACATCATGGAAAGCCATTTATCATGTCTTGAGAGGTCTTCGGCTTCACCGCCTACTACTTTTCCTAACCATTCTCGCATTTCAGGGCTGTTTACATTATCGTTATATACCCAGCCTTCATTGCCCGTGTTGTAGGGCGGGTCAATGTAAATGCACTTCACCTGTCCCGCATAATAGGGGAGTAAGGCTTTCAAGGCTTCGAGGTTATCGCCCTGCACCAGTAAATTCCCGCTATCGGGGTCGCCCACGGACAAGTCCGCGCGGCATTTGAGCAGGCGGAAGGGCACTTCTTTGTGATGATTGATGACGGCGTCTTTACCGATCCAGTTGAGGGTGGGCATGAGTGTGTGGGGTCTCCCGTAGTGTGTAATTGTACCCAAGATTAAAAAAATCCACAGCCGAAATCGGGGAAGAATATGATAGATCGAGTGACTATGAATACCAGAAGGTTGATTCCAAACAAAAATGCAAATCCCATATATGGGGGTCTCCTTATCCGTGTTGGGGTGTGTTGACATGTGTTGAGATGTGTTGACATGTGTTGACATCTGTTGAGGTCTCAGCGGCTTTGAGGTCCCTGAAACTTGCGTACATGTCGATTCCACACCCCCATATATGGGGGTACGGTTTTCGATGAGATCAATCCCCAGCGTGTGGAAGACCACATCCCAAAGCGGACGCCCCTTGACACGTCTGTGCCCGAGCTTTTCGTGACGAAACTCCTCTTGACTTCCCATAACATATTTGATAACATGTTATCGATAACATGTTATCGATAACATAAAGTATCAACCATGACCCTCCCCGACCGAAGAAAACGTGTCACCATCAAGGATGTAGCGCTTGCCGCTGGAGTATCCACCCAGACGGTTTCGCGCGTGATGAACAAGTTTTCCTACGTCTCGGATGAGACACGCGAGCGGGTGGAAACCGTCGTGGAGCAACTGGGGTACCGCCCCAGCACCCTCGCCCGAAGCCTGATCCAACAGCGGAGTTTCACCATCGGGGTGGTCACATTCGGCTTGAAGTACATCGGTCCATCACGGACTCTCAACGGCATAGCAGATAAAGCGGACGAACTCGGTTACATGCTGTTGATGAAAGAACTCGACAAATTCGACGCCGCCAGCATAGACGATGTAGTCGGATCTCTGCTCGCCAGACAGGTGGACGGCATCATTTGGGCAGTCCCTGAGATAGGCGACAACCGCAACTGGCTCGACGACCGCCTCGAGACCGTCCCTGTGCCTGCCCTGTTTCTGGCAACCCAGCCACGCGAAGGCATCTCAAGCGTTGCGACCGATAACTACGAGGGGGCGGTGATGGCAGTCCAGCACCTGCTGGATGGTGGAAAGAAGCGCATCGGTCACATATCAGGTCCGATGGATTGGTGGGAGGCGAAGGAACGAAAACGGGGCTGGCGCGAGACACTCGAAAAGCATGGGGTCGAAGCGTCCGAACAGCGTTGCACAGAGGGGAACTGGTCTTCTTCCAGCGGAGAGACCGCCTTTCTTCAACTTATTGAAAAATTCCCATACCTGGACTCGGTTTTTGTAGCCAACGATCAAATGGCTCTAAGCGTTTTACGCGAGGCGCACCGTCAGGAAATAAAAGTGCCCGAACAGTTGGCGGTGGTCGGCTTCGATAACATCCCCGAATCCGCCTATTTTTACCCATCCCTCACCACAATTTCTCAAGACCTGCAGTTGATTGGCGAACAGGCAGTTCAAAACATTGTGGAAATGATCCAGGCTCGTCAGGAAAACAGGTTGATCGATACGCAGACCAGATTTTTCCAACCGAGCCTCATTATTCGAGAAAGTTCGAAATGCGCCGGTTAAATCCATCCTGTTGCACAGGATTTGGAAGGAGGTGAAGGTACGCTGCGAATATAGGTATTAAGACAAGCAGGGAATGTACATCTGGTCCTGGCGTTCGGTGTGCAGATCTCTCAGCAGGGTAACTCAAATCCTTAA
This sequence comes from Anaerolineales bacterium, assembly GCA_023382595.1. GTDB lineage: Bacteria > Chloroflexota > Anaerolineae > Anaerolineales > Villigracilaceae > Villigracilis. The sequence goes on from JAHDWB010000003.1 coordinate 290,190, forward strand.
CCCTGCCCACTCGTGTAATTCGTACGCCATCAAATTTCAACCTTCCATAGGAGAAAATAATGTCCAAGAAATTGCTTTACAACCTTTTGGCTGTCCTCATGATCGTCAGCCTCGTGCTCGCAGGCTGCGCCCCCGCTGCCGGCGGCTCATCAGACGGCGACCAAAAACTGGTCGGTATTTCCATGCCCACCAAGACCTCCACCCGTTGGATCTCCGACGGCGAAAGCATGGTCAAAGTGTTCGAAGATATGGGCTACGCCACCGACCTGCAGTTCGCGGATGATGACATCCCGAACCAGCTCGCCCAGATCGAAAACATGATCACCAAGGGTGCGGATGTGCTCGTCATCGCCGCCATCGACGGTGCGACCCTCTCCGACGCGCTCCAACAAGCCAGAGATGCCGGCATCCTCGTGATCGCCTACGACCGCCTGATCGTCAACACCGAGAATGTTGATTACTACGCCACCTTCGATAACTTTGGCGTGGGCGTTATCATGGGCTCCCAGATCGAAGAAGGTCTGGACCTGAAAAATGCAGATGGACCGTTCAACATCGAACTCTTCGGCGGCTCCCCCGACGACACCAATGCCTTCTACTTCTATGACGGCGCCATGTCCGTGCTTCAGCCCTACATCGACAGCGGCAAACTCGTCGTTCAGTCCGGCCAGACCGGCATGGATAAAGTCTCCACCCTGCGCTGGGACGGCATCGTTGCCCAAGCCCGCATGGAAAACCTCCTGAGCGCCTTCTACACCGACAAGCGTGTGGACGCGGTTCTCTCCCCCTATGATGGTCTCTCCATCGGTATCATCTCCGCGCTGAAGAGCGTAGGCTACGGCACCGCCGATCAGCCCATGCCCGTTGTCACCGGTCAGGATGCAGAAATCGCCTCCATCAAAGCCATGATCGCCGGCGAACAGACCTACACCGTCTTCAAGGACACCCGTGAACTTGCCAAACAGACAGCTGCCATGGTCGATGCGGCGTTGAAGGGTCTTGAAGTGCCGATCAACGATACCTCCACGTATGACAACGGTGTCAAGATCGTCCCCTCCTACCTGTTGACCCCGTTCAGTGTTGATATCACCAACTACGAACAGTATCTGATCGAAAGCGGATATTACACTGCCGACCAGTTGAAGTAAGCAACACAAACAAGATGTGAGAAGGTTTCCATACCTTCTCACATCTTTCTTCATTTCATTCGTTCGTTTACTCACCGTGCTTGCCGCCCGAACTATAAATGTTTATTGGTATTTTCGGCTATTCTCATCTTTTCCAAAAACAAAACGGGTAGAATAGCCTCAAGATCTCTCACCAACCAAACAAGGACAGGAAAACATGTCTGATGTCATTTTGGAAATGCGCAATATCACAAAAACCTTCCCCGGTGTGAAAGCGCTCGACAACGTCAGTTTTAGTGTTCGTCAGGGGGAGATCCACGCACTTGTCGGGGAGAACGGGGCGGGGAAATCCACCCTGATGAAGGTGCTCAGCGGTGTTTATCCATACGGTACGTATGATGGGGAAATCTATTTTCTGGGAAACGAATGCCGCTTCCGCGACATCACCGAATCAGAAAAAGTTGGTCTCGTTATTATTCATCAGGAACTGGCACTCATCCCCTTCCTTTCGATTACCGAAAACCTGTTTCTTGGCAATGAACAAGCTCGCGGCGGCATTATTGACTGGAACGAATCCATTTCAAAGACCAAGGAACTGCTCGAGACGGTTGGGCTGTACGAATCTCCCAATACACTGATTACGGATCTCGGAGTCGGAAAACAGCAACTGGTCGAGATCGCCAAGGCATTAGCAAAAGAGGTCAAATTGCTTATCCTGGATGAACCGACTGCATCCTTGAGCGAAAGTGACAGCGAGAAACTTCTCCAACTCCTCATTCAGTTCAAGGAACAGGGGATCTCATCCATTTTGATCTCCCATAAACTAAGTGAAGTTTCCAAAGTAGCCGACTCCATCACCATTCTGCGTGACGGCGCCACAGTCGAGACCATTGACTGCCACAAGGATGTGCTCACAGAGGACCGCATCATCCGCGGCATGGTGGGACGCGATATTACGCACCGTTTTCCTCCCCGTGAATCAAGCATTGGAGATATCATCTTCGAAGTACAAAATTGGACCGTGCATCATCCCATTCACAAGGAACGTAGGGTCAGCAGCAACATCAACCTGAAAGTCCGCAGCGGTGAAGTTGTGGGAATTGCCGGTCTGGTCGGCGCAGGGAGAACCGAACTTGCCATGAGCATTTTTGGGCGATCCTACGGAGCCGACATAACCGGCAAAGCATATAAACATGGACAGGAAATCGACATTACGTCCATCGATAAAGCCATCGCCAACGGGATCGCCTATGCCACGGAGGATCGCAAGGCATATGGGTTGATCCTGATCGAAGAAATCAAGAATAACATCACCCTGACAAACTTGAAGGCTATCTCGGAATTCGGTGTAGTCAATGAACCAAAAGAGATCACTGTTACATCCACCTATCGAGACAGTCTCAACATCAAATGTTCCAGCATTTTACAACTGGCGCTAAACCTTTCCGGCGGAAACCAGCAAAAAGTGGTGCTAAGCAAATGGCTGTTCGCAAACCCGGAGATCCTGATCCTGGATGAACCCACCCGAGGCATCGATGTCGGCGCGAAATATGAAATCTACACCATCATCAACCGCCTTGCAAGCGAGGGCAAGGGAATCATTTTGATCTCATCTGAACTGCCGGAAATTTTGGGGGTTTGCGACCGCATCTACGTGATGAGCGAGGGGAGAATTGTTGGCGACCTCCCTGCAAAAGATGCATCACAGGAAATTATCATGAAACACATAATGGCACAAAAAGAGGTTATCGAACAATGAAAACTCTGGCGACCCTTTTCAGGAACAATGTCCGTGAATACGGCATGCTGATCGCGCTGATCGCGATCATGGCATTCTTCCAGTATCAAACAGGGGGGATATTACTGAGACCGATCAATATAACCAACCTCGTCCTGCAAAACAGTTACATCATCGTGATGGCGCTCGGCATGTTGTTGATCATCGTCTCCGGCTGGATCGATCTATCCGTTGGCTCAGTCGCGGCTTTCATTGGCGCAATTGCTGCGGTGTTGATGGTCAAATTCGGTTTTCACTGGAGTGTGACCATGCTGATCGCCCTCGTGATCGGCGCACTTGTCGGCGTATGGCAGGGATACTGGGTTGCATATGTGAAGATCCCTGCATTTATCGTAACACTGGCAGGCATGTTAATCTTTCGCGGGTTAACCCTGTTGATCCTGCAAGGCGAAGCTGTGGGTCCCTTCCCCGTCGAATTCCAACGGCTCAGCACCGGCTTCATCCCAGATTTTTTCAATTATCCAGGCTTTCACATTACCACAATGCTGATCGGGCTTCTGCTGTCCGGTGTATTGATCTTCCTTGATTTACGTTCCCGTAAAAATCAACAAAAGTACGGCTTCGAAGTCACACCCTTCTATTTTTTTGTAGCAAAAAATGTCTTCATCACATTTGCGATCATGTGGTTGTGCTTCCTCATGGCTTCCTACAAAGGTTTGCCGAACGTTCTGATCATCCTTTTCCTGCTGGTTACAGGATACTCATTCCTGACCAGCCAGACAGTCATTGGTCGCCGTATTTACGCAATGGGCGGCAATGAAAAGGCTGCCCGCCTTTCAGGCGTGAACACGCCTCGATTATTGTTCGGAACCTTCATCAACATGGGCGTGCTCGCCGCTCTGGCAGGCATGATCGTGACCGCCCGCCTCAACACGGCAACGCCCAAAGCAGGTGTCGGCTTTGAATTGGACGTCATCGCCGCATGTTTCATCGGCGGCGCATCAGCAAGCGGCGGTGTGGGGAAGGTCATCGGCGCGGTGGTCGGGGCGTTTCTGATCGGAGTGATGAACAACGGAATGTCCATTCTCGGCATCGGCATTGACTGGCAACAGGCGATCAAAGGCTTCGTGCTTCTGCTTGCAGTTTTCTTTGACGTATACAACAAGAATAAAGGCGGATGATCGTCAATCACTTATTGTTTTATCCGCCCGGCGTATGAGCCAGCAAAGTTAAAAGTTTTTCAACAACCAGTAACCTGCACGATAAAAAAGCGAATTAAGTTGTCGCCTTGGTTTTGTTTGCCAAAATTCAGCGGCATGAGACACATAAGGATATGAAATGGAAGAAATGCTGAAGAATTTACTCGACGAGGAGCATGAACTTCAGTTCTCCAGTTTCAACGAAGTCACCGCCTGGCGGCTCGGAAGTCACATGGTGGAACGTGCGCTGCGGGAAAATCTGCCCGTGACCATCGATATTCGCAGAGGCGAACATCAACTCTTTCATGCCAGCCTACCCGGCACTTCAGTAGATAATGATGAGTGGGTGGAACGAAAAGTGCGTTTGGTAAATCGTTTTGGACATAGTTCGTATTACATGGGGCAAATGCTCAAACACAAAGGCAAGAGCATCGAAGAAAGTTACCTTATTCCCGAAAGTGAATTCGCCGCCCATGGCGGCTGTTTCCCCATCATCGTAAAAGGCACAGGCATGGTCGGGACGATTACCGTCTCTGGCTTGCCGCAGGAAGAAGACCATAAGTTTGTCGTCGAATCGATCCGCGCATTTTTAGCAGAGGAGAAATAAGATGTCGTTGAATCCAGTCATTGATTTTTTAGGTCGCCGATTAAGACTCGCCGTCATCGGCGGTGGGACGGGGTCGTTCATCGGCGCCATGCATCGCCAGTCCGCGCGGCGCGATGACCGCTATCAGATAGTAACAGGCATCTTTTCGTCAGATCCGGTCAAATCGAAGAAAGATGCGGAAAGACTTGGCTTCGAGTCAGATCGCATCTATTCCAGCGTCCAAGAACTCTACGAAAAAGAATCATCCCGCAAAGATGGCATTGACGCAGTTGCCATCATGACGCCCAACGACAGCCACTTTGATTATTCAATGTGGGCGCTTGAGCGCGGCATTGATGTGATCTGTGATAAGCCGATGACCAACACGCTTGCCGAAGCCGAAGCCTTGCATAAGAAAGTGCAGGAGACGGGTTTGGTGTTTTGCCTCACGCACAATTACACGGGTTACCCGATGGTGCGGCAGGCGAAGGCGATGGTGGAAGCGGGCGAACTCGGCACGATCCGGCTCGTGCAGGTGGAGTATGTGCAAGGCGGCAAAGCGGACGAGACGAAAACTTTTTCGCCCAGCGATTGGAAGTTTGACCCCGTGCGCGGCGGACCGTCGCGCGTGATGGGCGATATCGGCACGCATGCGCACAACCTGACGAGATTCATCACCGGCTTGGAAGTGGATGAAGTGGCGGCGGAGATCGGCGCGATCGTGCCGAAGCGCATCATCCATGACTTCGGCGGGGCGCTGCTCCGATTTGAGAACGGCGCGCGCGGAAGTTTCTGGGTGACGCAAGCCGCGGCGGGCGTGGAGAATTGTCTGCGCATTCGTGTGAGCGGAACGAAAGGCTCGCTCGAATGGATGCAGGAATTTCCACAGGCGCTGACCTTCAAGCCGTTGAGCGGACCTTCGCAAAACCGCACTCCGAACGGACCCGATACATTGCCACTCTCCGCACGTTGCACAAGGCTTGTCGCAGGTCATCCTGAAGGCTTCCCCGATGGCTTTGCCAATATTTATTCCGATGCCGCCGAAGCCATTGCTGCACGACGCGCAGGTAAACAAGCCGACCCGCTCGCTTTGTACTTCCCCGACTCGTTCGATGGTTTGATGGGCGTGCGATTTGTGGATGCGGTCATCAAATCCAGCGAAGCGAATGGTCAATGGACGAAATGCTAAAAATCTCCCTCATACCCATTCGGGGCACTTTCCCCAACCCTTCCCCCGAATGGGAGAGGGCTAGAGCGAGGGCGCGAAAGGATGTGAAATGAACAACATCATCCTCGTCACTGGTGCAACAGGCAAAGTGGGGAAAACTTTTATCAATCGCCTGTTAAACGATTCACGCTTCAACTCCTTCACAGTTCGCGCATTGTGCCATAACCGCGAACTTCCTCCCCACCCGCGCATTCAAAATATTCATGGCTCCATCGAACACTGCGACCACGTCGAAAAAGCGATGGACGGCGTCACGCATGTCCTGCATCTCGCGACCGTCAAAGAAACGCCTGAGCAGATCATGGATGTGGCGGTCAAAGGTCTCTTCTGGCTGCTCGAAGCCTGCCGCACCTCCCCCACTTTCAAACAGCTCATCATGGTTGGCGGCGATGCGGGCATGGGGCATTTCGTTTATCCGCATCCAATACCCGTCACTGAAACGCAAAAACATTCCGCGTACCCTGGCTGTTACGCGCTTTCCAAAGTTCTCGAAGAAGTCATGCTTGAGCAGTATTACATCCAATATGATCTCAACGGCTGCTGTTTGCGCGCGCCGTGGATCATGGAAAAGGATGATTTCAAATATCAACTCTCTTTCGGAGAGGATGTCTTCGGTGGTCCGCGCTGGCGTGATTTTGTGGATGAGAAAACCGCGGATGACTATGTGCGGATGCAGACCATCCCGATCATGCTGGACCCGCAAGCTGTTCCCGTTAAACGAAACTTTGTCCACGTTGACGATTTGGTCAGCGCCCTCCTGTTGGCTCTCGACAATCCCAAAGCCCGCCAGCAACTCTTCAACATCTGCATGGACGAACCCGTGGACTACGGCGAGATGGGCAAATATCTGCACGAGACTCGCGGCTTGCCCACTGTGGAGATTCAAACCGAATATCACTCCACATGGCTCGATAACACCAAAGCAAAATTTTTACTCAGCTGGCGACCTGAATATGATCTGAAAAAGATGATCGACTCAGCGTTCGACTACGTGCGCGCGGAAGATGATCCGCGCAAGGTTTGGTATCCTGGGTAGGTCACGCTTTCAGCATGACATTCTCATTCAATAGACAACTCCCAAGACAGGAGACACACATGGATAAAAACGAAATCCAAAAAGCCATCGAGAGCGGCAGGACCACGCTCGGTATTGAACTCGGCTCGACCCGCATCAAAGCGGTGTTGATCGCCGAAGACCATTCCCCCATCGCATCGGGCAGTCACGAGTGGGAGAACCAATATGAAAACGGTGTGTGGACGTATAGCATCGAAGCCGTGTGGAACGGATTGCAAGATTGCTACCGCAGTCTCAGTAAAGACGTTGCCGAGAAATACGGCGTGACACTCAGCACTGTCAGCGCGATCGGCTTCAGCGCGATGATGCACGGCTACATGGCATTCAACAAAGAAGACAAACAACTCGTCCCCTTCCGCACCTGGCGCAACACCATCACTGGAGATGCGGCAGAAAAACTCACGGACTTATTCCAGTTCAACATTCCGCAACGTTGGAGCATTGCGTACGTCTATCAAGCCATTTTGAATAAAGAGGCGCATGTCAGTGAGATCGCGCATCTCACCACGCTGGCAGGATATGTCCACTGGAAGTTGACGGGGCAAAAAGCGATGGGCGTGGGCGAAGCATCAGGCATGTTCCCCATCGACAGCACAACCAACGATTTCGACAAAAAGATGCTTGGGCAATTCAACGATCTGCTCAAAGCAGAGAAAATCAACTGGACATTGCAGGACATTCTGCCCAAAGTTTTGGTGGCAGGTAAATCCGCTGGCGCGTTGACCGAAGAAGGCGCGAAACTGCTCGACCCGACAGGTCAACTTAAGGCTGGGATTCGGTTGTGTCCGCCTGAGGGAGATGCAGGCACGGGTATGGTGGCAACCAACAGCGTCGCGGTGCGAAGCGGAAATGTATCCGCCGGCACATCGGTCTTCGCCATGATCGTACTCGAGAAGGCGCTATCCAAACTATATCCCGAAATTGACATGGTCACCACGCCCACAGGCAAACCTGTGGCGATGGTTCACAGCAACAATTGCACCTCTGATTTGAACGCATGGGTGGATGTGTTCCAGGAATTCACCAAAGTGCTCGGTGTGGATGTGAGCGAATCAAAATTATATGAAACGCTTTACAAGCAGGCATTGACAGCCGATGCCGATGCGGGCGGGTTGCTGGCATACAACTATGTTTCGGGCGAACACATCACCCACATGGAAGAAGGTCGCCCATTGTTCGTGCGCACGCCTGAGAGCCGCTTCAATCTGGCGAACTTCATGCGCGCGCATCTGTTTTCGTCACTGGGCGCGTTGAAGATCGGCATGGACATTTTGTTCGAGCAGGAAAAAGTGCAGCTTGACCAATTGCTTGGGCATGGCGGATTTTTCAAGACAAAGGAAGTCGGTCAGCGCATGATGGCGGCGGCGATGAATGTGCCCGTCTCGGTGATGGAAACCGCAGGCGAAGGCGGCGCGTGGGGCATTGCCCTGCTAGCGGCGTTTATGGCAAACAAAGCAGAAAATGAAACGCTCGAAGATTATTTGAATGGCAAGGTTTTTGCCAGTGAAAAAGGCTCGACCATTGCTCCTGACCAAAAAGATGTAGATGGCTTCGCCGCATTCATGGCACGTTATAAAGCAGGTCTTGGCATCGAACGCGCGGCGGTGGAAGGACTACGGTAGGTCACGTTTGTAACGTGACAGTCACGCTGTACAACCATATCTGGGTGCTTAGCGTGACCTACGGAGAAATTATGTTGAAAAAACTAAAAGAACAAGTATTCCAAGCCAATCTATTACTCCCCAAGCACGGACTTGTCACCTTCACGTGGGGCAACGTCTCTGGCATCGACCGCGAGAAGGGACTGGTCGTCATCAAACCTTCAGGCGTCGCGTATGAGACGATGAAAGCGGAATACATGGTGGTGGTGGAATTGGAAACAGGCAAGGTCGTAGATGGCAAACTCAAGCCGTCCTCCGATACACCCACGCATCTTGAACTATACAAAGGCTTCCCGAACATCGGCGGCATTGTCCACACGCATAGCCGCTGGGCGACAAGTTTTGCACAGGCAGGGCGCGGACTGTCCGCGCTCGGCACTACGCATGGCGATTATTTTTACGGCGAAATCCCCTGCACAAGAAAAATGACCGAAGCGGAGATTCAAGCCGAGTACGAGAAAGTGACGGGCACGGTCATCATCGAAACGTTCAAGGATAAAAATCCCGATGCCATTCCCGCTGTGCTGGTACACAGTCACGGTCCCTTTGCATGGGGCAAAGATGCGATGGACGCCGTCCACAATGCGGTGGTGATGGAAGAGGTCGCGTTCATGAACCTGCATACGTTGATGCTCAACCCCGATATTCAACCCATGCAGCAGGAATTGCTCGATAAACACTATCTAAGGAAACACGGCGCAAACGCCTATTACGGACAATGACAAACATAACAAAAGGAGATTGTCATGATCGATCTAAAAGGATATGAAATCTGGTTCGTGACGGGGAGTCAGCATCTGTACGGACCCAAGACACTGGAACAGGTGGCAGTTCACTCGAAGGAGATCGCGGCGGCGTTGAATGCGTCGAAGCACCTCCCCATCAAGGTGGTCTTCAAGCCCGTGCTCACCACGCCCGATGCGATTCGAGAGTTGTGCCTTGAAGCCAACTCCAACAAAAACTGCATCGGTCTCATCACGTGGATGCACACCTTCTCGCCCGCCAAAATGTGGATCGCAGGCTTGACCCTGCTCAAAAAACCGTTCGCCCATTTGCACACGCAATACAACCGCGAAATTCCGTGGGCAGAGATCGACATGGATTTCATGAACCTCAACCAAGCCGCGCACGGTGACCGCGAATTCGGATTCATTGGCAGCCGCCTGCGCATCGAACGTAAGGTGGTGGTTGGTCATTGGGGCGACGACGCAACACAGTCCGAACTTGGTGTGTGGGCGCGGGCTGCATCCGCGTGGGCAGATTGGCAGGGCATGAAGGTTGCCCGCTTCGGCGATAACATGCGCGATGTGGCAGTCACCGAAGGCGACAAGGTGCAGGCGCAGATCAAACTCGGCTACGATGTGTACGGCTACGGCATCGGCGACCTGGTCAAGCACGTCAACGAAGCCAGCGATGCGGATGTGGACAAACTCGTCCAAACCTATATGGATGAGTACGAAGTCGTCGGCGAACTCAAGCCTGGCGGCGCAAAACACGACTCGCTGAAATACGGCGCGCGCATCGAACTTGGCTTGCGCAGTTTCCTTGCGGCTGGCAATTTCAAAGCCTTCACCACCACTTTTGAAGACCTGCATGGTCTGAAACAACTGCCAGGTCTCGCCGTGCAGCGCCTGATGCGCGACGGTTACGGCTTCGGCGCCGAAGGCGACTGGAAGACCTCTGCGCTCGTGCGCGCCATGAAGGTCATGAACCACGGCTTGAGCGGCGGCGTCTCTTTCATGGAAGATTACACCTATCACATGCACGCGCAAGGCGATAAAGTACTCGGCGCGCACATGCTCGAAATTTGCGAATCCATCTCGAACGGCAAACCCAAACTGGAGATTCATCCGCTCGGCATCGGCGGGAAGGAAGACCCCGTGCGCCTCGTGTTCGACGCGCAGACGGGTCCCGCGGTGAATGCCAGCATCCTGCACATGGGCGGACGCTTCCGACTCTTGGTCAACGCCGTGGATGTCGTCCCGAACGATGCGCCGCTGCCAAAACTTCCCGTGGCGCGCGCACTGTGGATTCCACGACCCAATCTCAAGGTCGGCGCTGCGGCGTGGATCTACGCGGGCGGAGCACATCACACGGGCTTCAGTTACTCGGTCACGGCAGAACATCTGCAAGACTTCGCCGATATGGCAGGCATCGAATTCCTGCTCATCGACGAGCACACACGCATTCCCGAGTTCCGCGAAAAATTACGTTGGAACGACCTGTACTATCACCTCAATAAGGGTTTGTAATCTTCTCCTCACGCCCGCCTGAGGGTTGAGCCCTCAGGCGGGCAAATTAAGGAATTCAATATGCAATATCGCGAACTTGGACGCACTGGCTGGAAAGTATCCACTGTTTCTTTTGGAGCGTGGGCAATCGGCGGCTCGTGGGGCAGTGTAGACGATAAAGACTCGCTCGCCGCCCTGCACCGCTCCATTGATTTGGGCGTGAACTTCATCGACACCGCGGATGTCTATGGCGACGGGCGCTCGGAACGGCTCGTGGCGCAACTCCGCAAGGAACGCAGCGAAACCATTTATGTGGCAACCAAAGCAGGACGGCGACTCGATCCGCATGTGGCAAATGGATACAACCGCGCCAACTTGACTGCGTTCGTCGAGCGCAGTTTGAAAAACCTGGATACCGAAGCCATTGACCTTTTGCAACTGCACTGCCCGCCCACCGAAGTCTTTTACATGCCCGAAACCTTCGGCGTGTTGGACGATCTCGTCAAGGCGGGAAAATTGCGTCATTACGGTGTGAGCGTGGAGAAAGTGGAAGAAGCGCTCAAAGCAATCGAATACCCAAACGTGCAAACCGTGCAGATCATATTCAATATCTTCCGCCAGCGTCCTGCTGAGTTGTTCTTCCCTGAAGCCATACGCCGCAAGGTGGGCATTCTGGCACGCGTACCGCTCGCCAGCGGATTGCTGACAGGCAAACTCACTGCCAAATCCACGTTTGAAAAAGACGACCACCGCGCCTTCAATCGTCACGGTGAATCGTTTGACCGCGGTGAAACCTTCTCAGGTGTCGATTATGAAACAGGCTTGCAAGCCGTGGAAGAACTGCGCGCGCTTATCCCCGATGGCTGGACGATGCCGCAATTTGCCCTGCGCTGGATCCTGATGCACGATGCCGTCACCTGCACGATCCCCGGCGCGAAGAACCCCGCCCAAGCGGAGGATAATGTCAGGGCGGCAGACCAGCATCCCTTGGGTCCCGAAGCGATGGAAAAAATTCGCGCACTCTACAATTCCAAAATCCGCAATCTCGTGCATAACTACTGGTAGATCTCATCCGCATGGATAAGCGCACGCTAAAAAACGATTTTCTTGAACTCGAATACCTGACCGCTTCGCTGCGCATCTCTGGTTTGACGACGAAGGGCAAAGGCAATCTGTTCGCGGACCTCGGCAGTGAGACGCCGATCGCCACGCCGTATGGAGATTTCTATTTTCGCGGCGGTCATCGTTTGTGGCATGCGCCCGAAACCATGCCGCGCACCTACGCGCCCGATACGGGTGAATTGAAAATCACCGATCTGCCCAATGGTGTGATGCTGGAGACGAACACCGAACCGGGCACGGGCATCCGCAAGCGCATTGAGATTCGGCTTGCGCCCGATGCGCCCATCGTCCGCCTCACCCACACGCTCATCAACGACGGATTATGGGCAGTGGAACTCGCCCCATGGACAATCACGCAACTGCGTTTGGGCGGCACGGCAATCCTGCCAATGCCTATTGATAAGGTGGATGAAGCGGGACTTTTACCCAACCGACAGCTTTCCTTCTGGTCCTATGCCCGCCTCGATGACCCGCGCCTGAACCTGCGCGATGACTTTATCCTTTTCCACGCTGACGCATCGCCGCCCTTCAAGATGGGCTATTTCAATCCACACGGCTGGCTCGCATATTGGGTGGATGGTGTGCTGTTCAAAAAATCGTTCAACGTACAAAGCGGTGCCGTTCACCCTGACAATAATTGCAATGCCGAATTGTATTGCAATGAAGAATTTGTGGAACTCGAAAGCCTGGGACCCTTGATAAAGTTAGATGCAAGTGCATCCATATCGCACACTGAAGTTTGGGAAATATCCACGAGTTTAGACCCGTTTCCGTTAGATGTTCAAAGAATGTTGACTGAATAGATATCTGCCGTTTGAGATAACCTGATCCGCCGCTGAAATCTGCATCATGACGCGCCTGCTTCTTTAGCGGGCGCGTTTTTTTCATCACGTCTTATCAACTGCGTACATCCAACGATCCTTTAAAAACCTTACGGTTTCCATAAATTGAATATGGCACTACAGAAATAGGACTGAATCGGGACACTGCTCCCATGACAACGGGACAGCCTGCCTGCTATAGTATGGATACAAGACACGAGCAACCCTTTTGGAGGCAGCATGAACATCCATTTTCAACAAGTCGAGAGAAAGTCCCAGTCGTTTACCTATCTGTTGGTTGTGTTCGCTGTGTTCACGATCTTGATGATGACCCTGAGCTTGAGCCGTCACATTGCGATCCGTCTGTCTGCTCCATCCACGTCCATGCCGGCGGCATATACGGAGAATAGCGAATTGCCGGTCGCCGTTCGTGCGCCTATAGCTCCCACGGCGGAATCGGTGATCGTCACCACCACACCCCAACCGGCTGGGAATATTGCAGCCACTTTGGTGCACCAGCCTATTCCCGCACCGATGCCTTCTGTGCCATAATTGAAAGGAAAACCCAATGAAACTCCAGCGTTTATCCGTAGTGCTTCTTACCATCGTCCTCTCCGCCTGTAGCGCGATCGCGCCTGCGCCCACACCTACTCCCGTGCCCCTGCCGCCGGCTCAACATGTAGAGAGCGCCTTCCAGTGGCTGGAAACCCACGCCATGATGAGCGGTTATGTGGATTGGACGACTCTCCGCGCCGACACAGCCGAAGTCATCGCCAATGCCCAAACCACCGCTGATACGTATCCAGCCATTTGCCAGGCGCTTCGGGAAATGAAGGACGGCAATGCCTGGTTGCTGGTTCCCAGTTTGGAAATCCCCAATTTCTATACCGGCTACCAGACTCTGTATCCGGAGAATCAGGTGATCATCCGGATCGATCGGGACAGCCCTGCGGAACAAGCCGGGCTGCAGGTCGGCGACCGCATCGAACAGGTCAATGGACAGACCCCGGTTCCCTATGCAGAAGCGGATGCGTATCCACCCTGCAACGCAAAGGAGATCGATACATCCACCGAGGAACAGCTCGTCATCCAGCGGGATGGACAGTCCATGCAGATCAATGTTGCCAGAAATAAAATCACAGCCGGCAGGGATCCTTACAACTCTCCAGTTGGTCAGCGCTTGGGTGAGGATGAGCGCGGCGTTGGCTATCTTGAATTGACCTTAGAATCCGGTTCGCATCTTCCATACCCGACAGATGTCCAAAAATTGATGCGGAGCATGGATCGGACGCCCGTCTGCGGCTGGATGCTCGATCTGCGCCGCATCCCAGGTGGGGATATCTGGTCGTACATTGCGGCGGTCGGTCCGGTTTTGGGCGAAGGCGACCTGGGCGGGTTCCAATACAGCGACGGGCGACAGGAAGCGTGGACCTATCGCAACGGTGAGGTGTTCTGGAATAATGAATACCGTTACGAGAGCGAGATCGACGGCTCGGTCTACAAGCCGAAACGAGTTACCCCCGTGGCGCTGCTGGTCAGCCCCGCAACACAGGCGGCTGGTGAATTGTTGCTGGTCGCCTTTCAAGGACGCGCGGATATTCGTTCCTTTGGCGAGCCCACCCGCGGACTGCCCACGCTGATCACCCATACCGACCTGAGTGATGGCTCCAAGTTGTTGGTGAGCGGCGCATTTTCCTTCGACCGCAACGGGACGATTTACAATAGTCCCATCTCACCGGATGTATTCGTGGAAACCGACTGGTCGAAATTCGGCACAGAACAAGACCCGGTCATCCTTGCCGCCATGGATTGGCTCCATTCCCAAGCCGCGTGTTTGCCCTAGCACATTTGGATGGTTAACTGAGTTTTATCAAAGGTCAATCATGGAACAAGCGCCTGCCGCATCGAACATCAACACCCATCTGAAAACGCCCTGGTTGCTTCCAGCGCGCCTCCTCTGGCTGACAGGTTCGCTGATTGCTCTGGGGCTGTTCCTTGCGGGTCTGCCCCTGCATACGCGGGAAATCCACGAGTTGTATCGCGGCGACATCCAGGCATGGTTGACTCAAAATCAAAATGGGGAGGTGCTCCTGTCACTGCATGCACCTTCCACCGCGGCGCAGGCGGGCATTCTGGAGGGGGATATTTTGCTGGCGGTGGATGGAGTGGAGATCACTTCAGCAGAGCAGGCGGATGAACTGCTCACTGGCGAGATCGGCGCGCCGGTCACCGTCAGCGTGCGGACCGGCAATTTTCCGGCGCGGCAGGTCACAGTCACGCGCGGAAGCTGGGCGGGAGGCATTCTCCTCGAGTACGGCTTATCCAGTCAATTTGCGGTCATCTTCGCGCTGGCAAGTGAACTCCTGCTGGCTGTGCTGTGTGTCGGCATCGCGATTGTGATCGTCCGCTACCGCTCGGATGACTGGATGGCATTGCTCTCCGCCCTCCTGATGATCGTGCTCCTGACCGGCTTGTCCCTGCCCGTAGTGGCTCTTGCGAACAGCCTGTTCAGCGGGTCTTACCCATACTGGATGGATGCCTGGATCGCATTCGGCTTTGGATTGCTGATCCTGTTCTTTTATCTATTTCCTGCAGGACGCTTCGCCTCGAACCTGACCCTTGGGCTGGCTCTCGTACTTGGACTTTGGCTGACGCTGGGGCTTTTTGAGCGTTCACTGTTGATCTGGTATCTGCCACGCGTGTTGTACATATCAGCCGCTGTATTCTGGATCACCACCGGAATGGTCGCCATGATACACCGCTATCAACTTGGAGACCCATTTCAACGCCAGCAAATCCGCTGGATTGTTTGGGGCGCGATTGCCAGCGCCGTGGGGCTGATGCTTCAAGTCTTTCCTCCTGTTTTCAACCTGAATGCTACGGCGCGTGTCATCCATGATTTTCTGCTGTATCCGTTGGGGCAATTGTTGAAAGCCTGTCTCCCCCTTTCCATCGCCTTTGCCATCCTGCGCTACCGCCTGTGGAACATCGAACTCATCCTCAACCGTGTGCTCGTGTATGGTTCGCTCTCAGTGCTGACGATGCTTGGCTATCTGGGAACGATCTTTGTACTGCACGTGTTATTCACCGGGCTTTCCAACCCCGTGATTTCGTTCCTCTCAGCAGGAGTGGTGGCGATTCTGTTCGAACCCCTGCGGCAGCGCTTGCAACGCGCGGTCAACCGCTGGATGTATGGCGAGCGTGACGATCCCTATGCCGTCCTTTCGCAGCTGGTACAAACTCTGGAAACCACCCCTTCTGCCAATGAAGTCCTTCCGTCCATTGCAGAGACCATCAGCCATTCGCTCAAGATTCCGCATGTGGCGATCTGGCTGGATCAGGATGGGAAAGAAAACAAAGCCGCCTCCTTTGGCGAAGAGACAACCGACCTGGTGTCCTTCCCACTCGTGTATCAGGGAGAGACCATCGGCAGGCTCGAAGTCGCCCGCCGCGCGCAGAATGAAGAATTTTCCGAGGCGGATCTGCGCCTCATCGAAAACATCGCACAACAGGCTGGGGCTGCCGCGCAGACAGTCCGTTTGCACGCCGAGTTGGTCCGCTCGCGGGCGCAGATCGTCAATGAACGGGAAGACGAGCGTTTGCGCATCCGCCGCGACCTGCACGATGAGCTGGGTCCCATGCTCGCTGCCCAGGGGCTGAAACTGTCTGCGGCGCGACAGATGATGCGCACAAAGCCCGAAAAAGCGGAGAGCCTCGTGGACGAGGTCATTCGCCAAAGCCAGCAGACCGTCGCAGATGTTCGCCGGTTGGTGCATGGTCTGCGCCCACCGGTGCTCGATCAACTGGGATTGGTGGAGGCGGTTCGGGATCTGGCACGGAATCATGGCGGAGGGCTGGCGCTAGAAATCATTGCACCGTCAGATGGACTTCCACATTTGCCCGCTGCGGTGGAGGTCAATGCCTATCGCATCCTTCTCGAAGCCTGGAATAACGCAGTCAGGCATTCACACGCAAGCCGCTGTCTCGTAAAATTTCAGGCAGAGCAAGATATGCTGGCCATTTCCATTCAGGACGATGGCGTTGGCATGCCAAAGGACTACCGGTCTGGTGTGGGGTTGCGCTCCATACGCGCGCGCGCCGAGGAGATCGGTGGCAATCTCAGTGTTGATCCAGTCCAACCGCACGGAACCCGTATTACCGTCAGACTACCGTTATCTTCTTAGCAAAGGCATACGAAATGACGAATATCAAATTGATGATCGCCGATGACCACAAATTATTCCGCGAGGGAATCAAAGCCCTGCTTGCCGTCACCGATGACATTGAGATCGTTGGGGAGGCAGAAGATGGGGATGCCGCGCTAAAAAAAGTCCGTGAACTCGAGCCGGATGTCATTCTGATGGATATCAACATGCCGGGCTTGAACGGCATTCGAGCGACCGAGCAAATCCTGGAGAAACAGCCACAGATGCGCATTATCATGCTGACCATGCTCGAGGATGATGCCTCGATCTTCCACGCGATGCGGGCTGGTGCGCGAGGCTATTTGTTGAAAGGCGCAGACCCGCAGGAAGTGCTGAGCGTCATCCGGGCGGCGGCAGAGGGGCAGGCGTTGTTTGGTCCGGCGATTGCCACCCGTTTGATGAATTACTTCAAGGAGCTAAGTGCCAAACCTGCCATCTCAGGCGCACCCTTTCCCGAATTGACCGAACGCGAACTGGAAATTCTGCGCCTGATCTCGCAGGGACTCAATAATCAAGAGATTGCGCGGAAGCTTGTGTTAAGCCACAAGACAGTTCGTAACCACATTACAAATATATTCAGCAAACTACAGGTGGCTGACCGCGCCCAAGCCATTGTCCGCGCACGCGAGGCGGGGTTCAAGTAGACAAACAAAAGAGATTAGGACGCGAACTTTATGAACTTGCGCGATGAGGTTGTCCTTATGGACAGCGATCTATCTTAACAACTCAGCCCCATTGGATGCGCGCGTAATATAAATTTCAGGGGCGAGCCCCGTTTCTAATTCGTACCCTTTTGCCAGGGTCCTTGAAAATTCGACCGCGTTTTCCCTCGCAACAAGATTAACCGTGCAGCCTCCGAAGCCTGCACCCGTAAGGCGCGCACCGTAACAGCCATCGATGGATTGTGCGATATTCACCATCACATTCAATTCCGGGCATGAAACTTCATACAGATCACGCAAACTGACGTGGCATTCATTCATCAGCCTTCCAAAGTTTCGGACATTCCCCGCTTCAAGCAAAGCCTCAGCCTGGTTCGACCTCTCAATCTCCTCCACCACATGACGCGCTCTCTTCTCTATCTCCCCCGGAAGCTTTTTCGCCAACCGATCGAATTCCTCGACATTGATATCGCGCAGGGACTCTATATGAGGCAAATCCTGCTGCAACAAACGTACTGCTTCATCGCATGCCGCTCGGCGTTTGTTATATTCGCCCGATGTAAGTTTACGGCGCACAGTGGTATCTGCAATGACGATGGAGACATGCTCCGGCAGAGGAATGGTCTTCCACTCCAACGAACGACAATCGAGCAGAAGCAATTTATTTTCCACTCCACACGCGGACGCGAACTGATCCATAATGCCGCAGTTGACGCCGACATAGTGGTTTTCGGCTTTTTGACCAAGCAAGGCGCGCCGCATGGGAGGCAATGTCCAGCCTCCGAGGGTTTGCCACGCAAGCATGAACGCCATCTCGACGGAAGCAGACGAACTTAAACCTGAACCCCGCGGCACATCCGAAGCGAAGACTGCATTCATGGAAAAAGCCGGCAGGGTCTCCTCCATCAATGACCACATCACCCCAGCCGGATAAAGCCCCCATTCCGGTATGGGAGATGAGTCAACCTGGGACTTGGTTGAAATGGTTTCGGGGGAAAAAGAAACCTGCTGGTCGAAATCTGCAGCCCAAAGAGTGGAATGAGGCGCACCGGTCGGGGAGAAAGCGATGTACGTCGCACGGTCAATGGCGGCGGGCAGGACAAATCCGTCGTTGTAATCCACATGCTCGCCCAAAAGATTGACGCGTCCCGGCGCACGAGCGATATGGGCGGGTACATGACCGAACTTCTCGCGGAAAATGGTTGAGATATGTCCAATGAGATTCGTTTGCATTGACAAAATTGTATCATTTTAGCGAATGTACAAAGCGCAATTATTGGAATCCGCAACGTCTCCCCAACCCTTGCCATCGCTGATAAAATTTCCATATACGATGCCAACAGTAAAGATATTTGCCAACCTGCGTAAGATCGCAGGGACGAAGGAACTGTCCGCAGCAGGGACAACCGTCGGAGATGTGTTGAACGGACTGCGGGAGCAGAATCCACTCCTCGTGGAAGCCATCCTGGAAGATGGCGCACTCCGTCCACATTTTGTCATCACCATCAATGGACATAACGCGCTTGACTTGAATACATCGGTCACCGAGCAGGATGTGATCGCAATTTTCCCGCCGATTGCAGGCGGATCATAGGAGAAACAAATGGCTGGATGGTCTGAAAAAATTTTGGAGATAGACCTAAGCACGCAGACGTACAAAACCTATCCGCTGGATATGGATATGGCACGTTTATACATCGGCGGGCGCGGACTTGGCGCGCGCTTGTTGTGGGACATGGTAGGACCCGATGTGGACTCGCTCTCGCCCGAAAATGTGTTGATCTTTACGAACGGTCCGCTGACGGGGACGGGCTATCAAACCAGTAACCGTTTTTCGGTGACGACAAAAAGCCCGTTGACCGGAACGATCCTCGATGCGAACTCCGGCGGCTTCTGGGGTATGCAATTCAGGAAAACCGGCTACGATGTGATGATCGTGCGCGGGAAATCTGATAAACCCGTTTGGATCGAAATCAAGAACGCTGCGATCACCTTCCACGACGCAAGCGACTTATGGGGCATGCGCGTCTTCGCGCTGACGGAAAAACTCGGGCAGAATAACAACAAACGCAATGTGCTGTGCATCGGACCGGCTGGCGAGAACCTCAGCCGCATCGCCGCGATCATGAACGACCGCGAACGCGCGTTGGCACGCGGCGGTCCCGGCGCAGTGATGGGGTCGAAAAATCTCAAAGCCATCGTCGTCGAAGGCAAAGACCGCCCCGAGATCGTGGATAAGGATCAGTTCAAGTTTTTACTTTATGAAGCGCGCAAGTCGCTCGCGCAAAGTCCGCTCACCAGCCAGGCACTGCCCGAGTTTGGCACGGTCGTGCTGATGAACATCATGAACAATGTCGGCGCACTGGCAACCCGCAACCATCAGCAGACCCAGTTCGAAGGCGCGGAGGCGATCTCCGGCGAAGAACTGACCGACAACTACCTCGTCAGGAACGCCTCGTGTTGGGCATGTCCCATCGGTTGTACGCGCATCAGCCGCACCGAAAAGGTCGAAGGCGAGGGTCCCGAGTTCGAGTCCACGTGGGCGTTCGGCGCGCAATGCGGCATCGCCGATCTGCCCGCCATCATTGAAGCCAACGCGCTATGCAATGACCTGGGTTTGGATACCATCTCCGTCGGTTCGACAATTGCCTGCGCGATGGAACTTTCCGAAAAAGGCTTCATGGATTCAGAACTCCGCTTCGGACGCGCCGACCAACTGGCTCCCACCATCGAAGCGATTGCCACCCGAAGCGGTATCGGCGCAGACCTTGCCGACGGCAGTCTGCGTCTGGCAACGAAGTACGGACATCCCGAGCTATCCATGTCATCGAAAGGACTCGAAATGCCTGCTTATGATCCGCGCGGCATGCAGGGACAGGGCTTGCTGTACGCCACGTCGAATCGAGGCGGATGTCACATGCGCGGCAACATGGTCGGTCCCGAAGTGCTGGGCGCGCCGAAGTTGATCGACCGCTTTCAGGTACAGGGCAAATCGAGTTTTGTGATCCTGCACCAGAACACCGCCGCCGCGATCGACTCGCTCGTCTTGTGCAAGTTCACCAACTACGGCGTGGCGGAGGAATATTTCGCGCGCGTGCTTTCGGCAGTGACGGGCATCAAATACTCCACCGGCGATATGATCAAGGTCGGTGAGCGCGTATGGAATTTGGAGAGACTTTACAACTTGCGTGAGGGATTCACCAACAAGGACGATACGCTCCCGCCGCGTTTGTTGAACGAAGCGCCGACCGATGGTCCATCGAAAGGCTGGGTCGTACAACTCGACTCCATGCTCAAGGAATATTATCGCGGGCGCGGCTGGGATGAGCACGGCGTGCCAACGAAGAAGAAACTGGCAGAATTGGAATTGGAGGCATTATTATGACCGACCAACGCATCTACGAACAATTTCGCGATATTGGACGCGACCTGTATACCGCCAATATGATCTCCTCCCATGCAGGCAACCTGAGCGTCCGCCTCGGTGACAAACTGGTCATCAAACGGCGCGGCGCCATGCTGGGACAACTCAAACCGCACGATCTTGTGGAAACCGGCATAGAAAAAAACGACAGCGGTGTGGCATTGGCATCCTCCGAACTGCTCGCGCATCGCACCATCTACATGAGCACACCCGCGCTGGCGATCGTCCACTGTCACCCGCGCACCGCAATTGCTTTTTCCCTCTCGCGCGATGAGATCGTCCCGATTGATAACGAAGCCGCATATTTATTAAAGAAGATTCCCGTCGTCGCAGAGGAATTCGCATCCGGCACGCCTGAGATGGCGAACAAGGTCGCAAATGCGCTCAAAGATTACAAGATCATCATGCTGCGCGGACATGGCAGTTTCGCCACCGGTCAAACCCTTGAAGAAGCCTTCCTGTGGACATCCATTTTGGAAGAAGCCTGTCAGATCATGCTGTACGCGAAACTCATCGACGAACCGTTCATCGAATACCGCAAGATGAGCGAATCGTATACCAAGTTTTAGACCGCTCCATTCTGTCAACACAGATAAGCAGAAAGTTTACGATAATTTGCTGCTCACTTTACGCGGCATGGAATCAGGCACGGATGATTTCGAGCAAAGGACGCGATCAAGTTGAGGGCAGGTGTCCGTTCACAATGCAGGTTTCATCTGATGGTTGGTATATGATGTTGGGGGAAATTGTCGGTGACACAGAAATCGAGCGGATTGGTTGCGCTGTCTTGGCATGGGGATATGAGAAAATACAAAGCTGGTACAAAGTTTCTTAAGTGGAATCAGGTCAAATGGAGGGGAGCCGCGCTTCATCTATAAAACGGGAACGGCTGATCTGAATATCGTCGCACTGGTTTGGAGATGTCCGGCGAATGAGTATCAAAAGACATTTTCTTTTTTATGAGGTGCTTAACAAATTGACATAGCTGAATATGCCTCCTGCCATTCTTAGTTCAACCGCGTTATTCGCTTTACACTCCGAAGTGCTGATAATCGAGAATCCTTAAAATTTGTTGACTTTTCTCTTGTTCTATGCAATAATGGGTTTACCGATAACGATACCGGTAATGTTGCCGGAATCGTTACTACACGAAAGCGGAATTCTGATATGGCGACCAGGAAACGTGTTGTAACTATTCAGGATGTAGCAAAAACAGCAGGGGTGTCTGTTTCTACGGTTTCGCGCGTTTTAAACGGCAAGGTGGATGTAGCAGGAGATACGCAGAAGAAGATCCTTAAGGTCATAAACAGGCTTGGATACACATCAAATCTTGCGGCACGGAGCATGCGCAGCCGCCGCAATAATCTGCTCGGGCTGGTGGTTCCGGATATCGGTTTCCCCTATTCACAGGAAGTCATGAAAGGCATCAACCAGGCAATTGCAGAATCATCATTCGATTTGCTCGTTTACACCACGGGGGATATTCATAAAACAGGCACCATCCTTCACGAACAACATTATGTTTCACTTTTGAATAATTCGATCACAGACGGCGTCATCATCGTCGCATCGGCTGCCGCCGAATTCATCACGGACGCCCCCATTATTGCGGTTGATCCACATATCGTTAATCCAAATTACCCATCCGTTCAGGGAACAAACTACCACGGCGCCATCGAAGTGATGGAATATCTGCTGAGTCTCGGGCACAGGCGCATCGGGTTTATTTGCGGTCGCCCCGAGATCGGAAGCGCGGAACGCCGCCTGAAGGGTTATAAGGATGCGTTGAAAAAGGCGGGCATCGAGATCGATGAGCAGTTAATCGCTCATGAGGGGGATTTCTCTACAAAGACCGGCCGTCTGTGTGCTTTACAGCTATTAGAGTTGGATGAACCACCCACCGCCATATTTGCCGCGAATGACCAATCCGCGATCGGTGTGCTTGAAGCTGCGGATGAAATGGGATTACGGGTCCCCGACAATCTTTCCGTTGTCGGGTTTGATAATATTTCAGAAGCAAAATACTTCAACCTGACCACTGTGGATCAATTCCTTTCGGAGATGGGATACATTGCCACCCAGATGCTGATCAAGATGGTAAATAAGGAGGCACTGGATGTGCATGTGCACAAGGTCCCAACACAATTGGTCAAACGCGGTTCATGCCGGGCTTTATCCATATCAAATCCGGGATAAAAAGAAGCCGGCAAATGGTATTTTTTTAATCGTTCCGGTAACGTTACCGGAGAAATGAAAGGAGGTGATTTGAAAACCGCAAAAACAAAATAGCAGGTCCTCCATAACCTTTCTGCGGGAAGGAAGACCTGCACCATCGTGCGGAGATAACTCCACACGTGCGCAGTATAACCCATTAAAAATCAATCTTGAAGGAGAAGAACATGCGTAAGTCAATCTTTGTAGTGCTGAGCCTGTTGGTTCTTGCAAGTATGCTGTTAGCCGCCTGTGGCGGAAGCACACCAGCGCCGTCCACCGGCGGAGATAGCGGCTCATCCACATCGGGTGGAGGAGATGCCCCTGCTGACGGTAAAAGGGTGCTGAAGGTGTGGTCTTTCACCAATGAAATCCGCACCATGGCTGTTGCGTTTGAAGGCTTCTATCCGGATGTGGAAGTGGATGTCGTCTACACCATGATCCCGATGACCGATGGCGAATACCAGACCAAGTTGAAGGCAGCCATTGGCACCGCTGATGCGCCTGATGTGGTCGCCTTGGAAGCCGCTTTTGTAAAAGAGTGGGTCGAGGCGGATTTTCTCGCCGACCTGAACGACCTCCTGCCCTTGGCAGAAGAATTAGGGACCTTCCCTGCCGTGATCCAAGTTGGTTCGCATGATGGCGTGACAAAAGGCTTCTCATACCAGGCAACCCCCGGCGCGTTCTTCTATCGCCGCAGCATGGCACAGGAATGCCTTGGAACCGACGACCCCGACCAGGTCCAGGCGATGGTTGCTGACATCGATAAATTCGTCGAAACCGCCGCCAAGATCAAAGAATGCAACCCCGATTACTTCACGGTCGGTACATCTGGTGAATTGTTCAACCCGTTCCTTGCCAACCGCTCCCAACCTTGGATCGTTGACGGCGAACTGGTGATCGACCCAATGGTAGTGGAATACATTGAGTTCGCCAAACTTATGCGCGAGAACGGATATGAGTCACAGGCTCAGCAGTGGACCGAAGGCTGGTTCGCCGGCATGAGTGACTCACTGGTCGGCGCCGACGGCAACCCCAAGAAAGTCTTCAGTTACTTCCTGCCGACCTGGGGTCTTCCCTACGTCCTGATCCCCAACTCCGGCGATACCGGCGGCGACTGGGCGATGATCAATGGACCCCTTGCCTATCAATGGGGCGGCACTTGGGTGGGCGCAATGAAAGACAGCCCGAACCTTGACCTGGCAAAGGAATTCATCAAGTTCGTTGCACTCAATGAAGAGAACCTGACCAACTGGGCAACCGGCGTGTACACCAACGAATATCTAAAAGCCATCGATCCCACTGTGCCCGATGACCAGGCTCAGGCTCCCGGCGACTTTGTTTCCAGCCAGGTGGTGGTTGAGAAGATCACATCCACATTCGACGGCTCCGAACTATATAACTGGCTTGGCGGTCAGAACAACTATGAAGCATTTGGACAGGCGGCTCCGCGCGTCAACGGCTCCCTGCTCACTGGTTCTGACGATGCCATTCAGCGCGCGCTCGAAAGCCAGCGCGACCAGTACCTGAACGGCGAGATCGACGTAGCCACGATGTGGCGGCAGTGGCTGGATCTGGTCCGCAGTGAATTCCCCGACCTGAAACTTCCTGAACCGCCCGTACAGTAAGTTTCCAACCGATTTTTGGGGCGGCGTCGATTTGGCGCCGCCCCACCCACAATCGCATTTATTGTTGGGTTGCTGATATTTTTTATCAAGGAGTTGCCATGAAGCTGACCGGGATCAATCGCAATTATTACGGCTATTTATTCATCATGCCGTTCATTATTGGATTTCTCGCCTTTGGCTTGTATCCCATCTACAACACTCTTGCATTGAGTTTTACCGACTATACGCTGATGTCGCGGGATGGCTCGTTCATCGGGCTGAGAAATTTCGAAGTCCTGTTCGAAGACCAGTTGTTCATGAAGGCGCTCGGGAACACATGGCTGTTATGGATGTTGAACTTCATCCCGCAGATCGGCGCTGCGCTGTTGATATCCGCCTGGTTCACAAATATCCGCCTGCGGATCAAGGCAGTCGGCGTATGGCGGGCTATCTTTTACCTGCCAAACCTCATCATCCCAGCCGTGGTGGCGGCGTTGTTCAACAGCCTGTTCGCTTTTTACGGACCGATCAATCAGTTCATGGTCAGGTCCGGCTTCATGCCGGAAGCCATGCATTTCCTGCAGAACGCCGTCGTTACACGCGGTATCGTGGTATTCATCCAATGGTGGATGTGGTTCGGGCAGACCATCATCATCGTCATGGCTGGCATGACGTCCATTCCGGTACACCTGTATGAAGCCGCCATGGTGGACGGTGCATCATCGGGGCAGATGTTTCGGCGGATCACGCTTCCGCTGCTTAAGCCCATCCTGATCTACATCTTCGTCACATCCCTCGTCGGCGGCATGCAGATGTTCGACATCCCCTACCTCCTCACGGACGGGAGAGGCGCGCCGAGCAATTCCATCATGACCAACAACATCCTCATGTACATGAAGTTCGCCAGCAGCCGCGGACACATCGGCGCCGCATCCGCGGTCGGCGTGTTGGTATTTATCATGACGACAGTTTGTGCGCTGGGCATCTTCTTTTTCATGCGTGATAGAGATGAATCGACTTTCGATAAATCCATACGGAAGTGGTTCGGCAGAAAGAATGGAAACGGAAATGGGAAAGGATAACCGACATGCTTAATAACTATAAATTCAACACAACCTTAATGCGCATCCTTGTGTACGTTGTGCTGGTTATTCTGGTCATCATCACCATCATTCCGCTCTGGCTCCTGCTCGTGAACGCCACCCGCTCCACCACCGAGATCCAGCAGGGACTGAGCATTCTGCCGAGTACGCATCTCATAGACAACTACCAAATCCTGCTCAGCAAAGGACTCAATGTCTCGAGAGGCTTTTCAAACAGCTTGTTCGTGGCATTGGCATCCACGGTTGTCACTGTGTACTTCTCCCTGTTGACCGCCTACGGCATCGTAGTGTATGAGTTCAAAGGAAAAAGATTCTTCAGCAACTTCATCGTCGTGCTGGTGATGATCCCCATGCAGCTCACAATCATCGGTTTCTTCCAATACATGTCCAGGCTCGGGCTGACGGATAACTACGCATCCCTGATCCTGCCATTGATCGCCAACGCAGGCGGCGTATTCTTCGGGAAGCAATATCTTGAGTCAATGGTCATTCAGGACCTGATCGACGCGGCGCGTATCGACGGCGCAAGCGAACTGAAGATCTTCCACAGCATCATGTTCCCGCTTGCCATGCCGGGAGCCGCCACGATGGGCATCTTTGCCTTCGTCGCTTCATGGAACAACTTCTTCAACGCCTTCATCCTGATCACCTCGCTGGACAAATACACCCTGCCGATGCTGGTCAAGACCCTGCGCGGCGATGTTTATCGCACGGAATATGGCGCGATCTATCTCGGACTTGCCCTCACAGTCGTGCCCGTCATCATCCTCTATGCGCTTTTCTCCCGCTACATCATCAGCGGTATCGCCATGGGCGCGGTCAAAGAATAACGGACTGTATCGAGTCAACATGCGTTATGGCAATTTCAACGACACCCAGCGCGAATATATCATCACCCAGCCGGACACTCCCCTGCCGTGGATCAACTACCTCGGCTCGGAAGGATATTTCGGACTCATTTCCAATACCGCAGGCGGATATTCCTTTTATCAGGATGCCCGCCTGAGACGTCTCACCCGCTATCGCTATAACAATGCCCCACTGGATTCTGGTGGACGTTACATCTACCTGCGGGATGAAAACCCGCATCTTTCCGGACCCGTTTACTGGTCGCCAACCTGGCAACCAACCCGCACCCCATTGGACTCCTACGAGTGCCGCCACGGGATGGGATACACGGTCATCACATCCCAAAAGAACGGGATTGAAGCCTCCACGCGCTATTTCGTCCCGTTAGGTGAAACGCTCGAAATCTGGGAATTGTCACTCACCAACCACCGCGACAAACCTGCGCAGCTATCCGTCTTTTCCGCGATCGAATTCAATCTGTGGGACGCGATGGACGACGCCACCAACTTCCAGCGCAACTACTCCATCGGGCAGGTCGAGATTGTGGATGGAGTCATTTACCACAAGACCGAATACCGCGAGCGGCGGAATCACTTCGCTTACTTCGCCTGCTCCGAACCGTTGACGGGATACGACACCCAGCGCGAAGCCTTCCTCGGACCCTATCGCGGCTGGGATTCGCCCCGGGCTGTCGAAACAGGTCAAACGTCGGGGTCTGAGGCGCACGGCTGGCAGCCGGTTGGGGCGCAGCATATCAAAGTCCAGTTGGAGGCGGGGGAACAGAAAAAGGTCATCTTCATTCTGGGTTATCACGAAAATCCAGTGGATGAAAAATTCGACCCGCCGCATTCACAGACGATCAACAAACGGACTGTGGTGCCTGTCATTAAAAAGTATCTCCAGCCCGATGCGGTGGAGTCTGCGTTTCAGGGATTGAAAAAATATTGGGATGACCTGCTCGGCAAGTTGGAAGTGGATACGCCTGACGAACACACGAACCGCATGGTAAATATCTGGAACGCGTATCAGGTGATGATCACGTTCAACATGTCTCGCTCGGCTTCGTACTTTGAATCGGGCATCGGGCGTGGAATGGGGTTCCGTGATTCCAACCAGGACTTGCTTGGGTTCACCCACATGATTCCCGAACGCGCGCGGCAACGGATTTTGGACATCGCCGCGACACAACTCCCGGACGGCGGAGCGTATCACCAATACCAACCACTGACCAAACGCGGCAACAACGATGTCGGCTCGAATTTCAACGACGACCCACTCTGGCTCGTACTGGCGGTGGCGGCTTACCTGAAAGAAACCGGTGATTGGAGCATTCTGGATGAAGCCGTTCCGTACGATAACCAGCCCGGCTCGGAAGAAGCACTTTACGGGCATTTGCAGCGTTCGATCCAATACACGCTGGACAGATTGGGTCCGCACGGACTACCGCTGATCGGGCGCGCGGATTGGAACGACTGCCTGAACTTGAACTGCTTTTCGGATACGCCCGGTCAATCGTTTCAGACGACGACCAACAAGGATGGCAAAGTTGCGGAGAGCGTGTTTATCGCGGGCTTGTTCGTGCTGGCGGCGAAGGAAATGGCGGAGTTGACAGGAAAGTTGAAAGAAACAAGAGGGGATTCTTTTGTATCTCAGCTTTCATCCCAAGATTATGAGTGCCATGCAAAGAACATGGAGTCCGCCATCTGGAAGCACGGCTGGGACGGCGAATGGTTCCGCCGCGCGTATGATGATTTCGGGAATGTGCTAGGTTCGAACGAAAACGACGAGGGAAAAATCTTCATCGAACCGCAGGGGATGTGTGTGATGGCAGGCTTGGGCGTGGACGATGGACGCGCCGCACAGGCGTTGGATTCGGTGGAGGAGCACCTCGCCACGCCGCATGGGATCATTTTGCAACAGCCCGCTTTTAGCAAATATTACCTGCACTTGGGCGAGATCTCATCCTACCCGCCCGGGTACAAGGAAAATGCGGGTATCTTCTGTCATACCAATCCGTGGGTGATGATCGCGGAAGCGATGGTCGGGCGCGGGGATAAGGCGTTCGAGCATTATATGCGCATCAACCCATCGAAGCGCGAAGGGATCAGTGAAGTGCATAAATGCGAGCCGTATGTCTATGCGCAAATGATCGCAGGCAGGGATGCACCCACACACGGCGAAGCCAAGAACTCGTGGCTGACGGGAACCGCGGCATGGAACTATGCCGCCATCACGCAGTGGATTTTGGGAATCCGCCCGACGTATGAAGGCTTGCAAGTTGCGCCGGTCATCCCGTCAGCGTGGGAAGGTTTCAGCGCGGTGCGCAGGTTCCGGGGAGTCCGATACGAGATACAGGTCAGGAGAAGAGGCGCGGGGAACGAAGTCCGATTGGAAGTGGATGGCAAACCGATCGACAGCAACATCATCCCCCTCCCTGCTGAGGACCTCCAAACCGTTCAGGTAACCGCCTGGCTGGGCTGAAATTGTAGGTCGCGTTTTCAACGTGACAGTCATGCTGCAAGCATAACTTTGAAAAACAGGAAAATATCGTGAGCAAAGACAACAAATTTCCGAAGGATTTTATCTGGGGCGCGGCGACCGCGTCCTATCAGATCGAAGGCGCGTGGAACGAAGACGGCAAGGGCGAGAGCATCTGGGACCGATTCAGCCACACACCCGGCAAGGTGCTGAACGGCGACACGGGCGACACTGCCTGCGATCATTATCACCGCTGGCGCGATGACATTGCGCTGATGAAGGATTTGGGATTAAACGCCTATCGCTTCTCAGTCGCGTGGGCACGCATCCTACCCGAAGGTCGGGGAAAGGTCAATCAGGCGGGTATTGATTTCTACAGTCAGCTTGTGGACACGCTACTCGAAACCGGCATCACGCCGTTCGTCACGCTCTATCACTGGGACCTGCCGCAGGTCTTGCAGGACGAAGGCGGCTGGGCGCATCGAATGAGCGTGGATGCGTTCGTCGAATACGCAGATGTGATGACCCGTGCTTTGGGCAACCGCATAAAAAATTGGACAACGTTCAATGAACCCTGGGTCAGCGCCTTCGTCGGCTACAAAGATGGACGCCACGCCCCGGGACATACGTCTCTGGACGAAGCCGTGGCTGCCTCCCACCATCTGCTTCTTTCACACGGACGGGCTGTGCCGGTCATCCGCGCCAACTGCAGGGATGCACACGTCGGCATCACCCTGAACCTGACGCCGCAAGTGCCCGCCTCCCCCAGCGCCGCGGACAGGGAAGCTGCGCGTTGGGTGGATGGCTACATCAACCGCTGGTTCCTCGATTCGCTGACAGGGCGCGGTTATCCGCAGGATATGGTGAAAAGTTACGGCAATCCGATGGATTTCGTTAAAGATGGCGACATGGAAGCGATCACAGCGCCGGTCGATTTTCTGGGCGTCAATTACTACACCCGTAACATCGCCCGCTCCGACGAGGTTGACAACCATCCGCAAACTGTCTTCCGTGAAGGCGCGATCACTGAAATGGATTGGGAAGTGTATCCGCAGGGACTCTACAACCTGCTGGGACGGCTGCATTTCGAGTATTCCTTCCCCGTCATTTACATCACCGAGAACGGCGCATCCTTCCCTGATGAGGTCGGCGCGGATGGTGAGGTCCACGATCCGGCGCGTGTTTCCTACATCAAGGAACATTTGAAGAAAGTCAATGAAGCCATTCGCATCGGCGTGCCGGTCAAGGGGTACTTCGTCTGGTCGCTGTTAGATAATTTCGAGTGGGGCTTCGGTTATTCCAAGCGTTTCGGCATCGTCCGCGTGGATTTCGAGACACAGAAGCGCACGCTCAAATCCAGTGCAAAGTGGTATCGCAAAGCAATCCAGGCACATAGCGCGGATGTGGACGAAACAACTTAAAACCATATCCGCAGATTTCACCGATTGCGCAGATTAATAAAAAAAATCGGTGAAATCCGCATAATTTGCGGATAAATCCCGTCACCCTTCGTGGCGTATCTTTCAAGAGGCATGCATGACATCAATAAAACAACGTGTTGAGACACTGCTCTCACAAATGACGCTGGACGAAAAACTCGCCCAACTCGGTTCCTGGTGGATGTACGAATTGCAGACCGCAGGACAATTGGATCACTCCAAACTGAAAGGCAAGCTCGGAAACGGCATCGGGCAGATCACCCGCGTGGCGGGCGCGTCCACACTCGATCCCGTCGCGGCGGCGAAGGCAGGCAACCAGATCCAGAAATTCCTACTCGAAGAGACGCGGCTCAAGATCCCCGCCATCTTGCACGAGGAAAGCTGCTCCGGCGCCATGATCCTAGGCGGAACGGCGTACCCGCAAATGATCGGGCTTGCCAGCACCTTCCAGCCCGAACTGGCGGAGAAGATGACCGCCGAGATCCGTAAACAACTGCTCGCCATCGGCGCACGTCAATCGCTGGCACCCGTGCTGGACGTTTCACGCGACCCGCGCTGGGGGCGCATCGAAGAGACCTTCGGCGAAGACCACACACTCGTCAGTCACTTTGGCACGGCGTACATCCGCGGACTGCAGAGCGACGATCTCTCGAACGGCGTGATGGCGACGGGCAAGCATTTCATCGGTCACAGCCTCTCGCAGGGCGGACAGAACTGCGCTCCCGTCCATATCGGGATGCTCGAACTGTATGACATTTTCCTCGCCCCGTTCCAAGCGGCGATCCGCGATGCGGGATTGGCATCGGTCATGAATTCGTATCCCGAACTGGATGGCAAGGTCGTCGCCGCCTCGCGCAGCATCCTGACCGATCTTCTGCGGAACGAACTCGGCTTTGACGGCGTGGTCGTCTCGGATTACGAAGCCGTGGACATGATTCACTACTTCCACAACGCCGCCACGGACAAAGCTGCTGCCGGGCGTCTCGCCATCACTGCGGGAATCGACGTCGAACTGCCGACCGTCGTCTGCTACGGTGACCCGCTCAAATCAGCGCTCGAAGCGGGTGATTTGAACATCGAAACCGTGGACATCGCTGTCAGCCGTCACCTGCAAAAGAAGTTCGAACTCTGCCTGTTCGAGAATCCATTTGTAGATGAAGGCAAGGTGCTCGAAGTCTTTGAAACACCCGAACAAAGAACACTGGCAAAAGAGATCGCACAACAAAGCATGGTTTTGTTAAAAAATAATGGATTACTGCCGTTCAAAAAAGATATTGGCTCATTGGCAGTGATTGGACCGAATGCACATCAAGTACGAAGCATGTTGGGCGACTATTCGTATGACGCCACAAAAGAATTATTGATATATCAATCGCCTGAAAATTCAGCTTTTGTAAATCCAGATCATGACACGATTACAAAACACGGTATTAAAGTTGTCACGGTGTTGGAAGGCATCACAACAATTGCAGGGTCATCCGCTGAAATTGTTTACGCCAAAGGCTGCGACAATTTATCATCCGATAAAAGCGGATTTACGGAAGCAATTGAAATCGCAAAAGAAGCCGATGCGATCGTTTTGGTGTTGGGAGATATTTCCGGTTTGGTGCCAACTTCCACCACCGGTGAAACACGCGACAGCGTTGACATCAAATTACCCGGTGTGCAGGAAGATCTGGCAAAAGAAATTCTTGCAACAGGCAAGCCAGTAGCAGCTGTATTAATAAATGGACGCCCATATGCAATTCCATTTTTGGATGAAAAAGCAGACGCCATCCTCGAAGCGTGGCTGCCCGGCGAAGAAGGCGGCACCGCCATCGCCGAAACGCTCTTCGGCAAATCCAACCCCGGCGGCAAACTGCCCGTCACCTTCCCGCGCCACGTCGGGCAGTTCCCCATTCACTACAACCACAAACCTTCGGGCATGAAGTCGCACTGGTACGGCGATTACGTCAGCGAGAAGGCGACGCCGTTGTATCCGTTCGGGCACGGGCTGAGCTACACAACCTTCGGCTACACAAATCTGTCCGTGAAACAGAAGCAAGCGTCGGCTGGTGAGAGCGTGGAAATCTCGATCAAGGTCACCAACATGGGAAGCGTCTGCGGCGATGAAATTGTCCAGTTATATATTCGGGATGAAATCGCCAGCACGCCGCGTCCGATGAAGGAACTCAAAGGCTACGCGCGGGTGACGTTGGAACCGTCCGCCTCGAAAACCGTGACCTTCAAACTGCCCGTTGACCAACTGGCTTTTTACAACGCTGACGAGAAACTCGTGCTCGAGCCGGGACGCATCCTCCTCATGGTCGGAAGTTCCAGCGACGATATCCGCCTGACGGGCGAGTTCGAGATCGTCGGCAAGGAAAGCATTCCCGTCAAAGACCGCGTCTTCGTCTGTCCTGTGGACGTTCAATAACATTGCTCATCTTTCTTCCTCCTCCTTAATGCCCTCATCCTTGTGAAGGGATGAGGGCAAAAGGAAGACTTTTCAAAGGAGTATCCCATGTCTGATTACACCCCAAAACCCGAACACAAATTTACTTTTGGACTGTGGACCGTCGGCAACATCGGGCGCGACCCGTTCGGCGGACCCGTGCGCGAGCAGAAATCCCCCGCCGATCTGGTGCGCCTGCTCGGCGAGGTGGGCGCGTACGGCGTCAACTTCCACGACAACGACCTGATCCCCATCGACGCCACACCCGCCGAAGCGGATGCCATCAAAAAGAATTTCCGCAAAGCATTGGATGAGACAGGCATTGTCGTGCCGATGGCGACCACCAACCTGTTCAGCGACCCAGCCTTCAAGGATGGCGCGTTCACCAGCAACGACCCCAACGTCCGCGCCTATGCCCTGCAGAAGACGATGAACGCCATCGACCTCGGCGTGGAATTCGGCGCGAAGATCTACGTCTTCTGGGGCGGGCGCGAAGGGACCGAGACCGACGCGGCAAAAGATCCCATTACCGCCATTAAACGCTCGCGCGAGGCGATGAACTTCCTGTGCGAGTATGTGCGCGACCAGAAATATGATCTGAAGTTCGCGCTCGAAGCCAAACCCAATGAACCGCGCGGCGACATCTACAATTCCACCACGGGTCACATGCTGGCGTTCATCGAGACGCTTGATCACCCCGAAATGGTCGGCGTGAACCCCGAGGTCGCGCATGAGCACATGGCGGGACTCAACTTCGTCCACGGCGTGGCACAGGCGCTGGAGGCGGGCAAGCTGTTCCACATTGACCTGAACGATCAGGCTTTCGGGCGCTACGACCAGGACTTCCGCTTCGGCGCGGTCAACATCAAGAGCGCATTCTTCCTCGTCAAATTGCTCGAAGACAACAAATACGACTCCAGCCGTCATTTCGACGCGCACGCCTACCGCACCGAGGATTACGAAGGCGTAAAAGATTTCGCCCGCGGTTGTATGCGGACGTATTTGATCCTGAAAGAAAAAGCCGCCCAATGGAACGCGGACGGTGAAATTCAGCAACTCCTCGCCGAGATCAACGCCGACGACGGCGCGATGAACAGCTACCTCGGAAAGTACACGCCCGAAAAAGCGAAGTCACTCAAAGCCCAGGCATTTGACCGTCCCGCCCTCGGCACGCGCGGACTGCCCTACGAACGCCTCGACCAGTTGACCATCGAACTGCTGCTCGGGGTTCGATAATACAAAGGTGACAGTCACTTTATAAGTGACTGTCACCTTTTCCTTTTGGTAAAACCATCCATGCCTAAATTCCTTGATTACGATTGTGTCGCGCTCGAAAACGAACACCTCAGCCTGCTGGTCACGCAATCTGTTGGACCGCGCATCATCTCCCTGCGTTTGAATGGCGGCGAGAATCTCTTCGCCGAACTGCCCGATTTCACAACAAAACGCCCCGACGGGAGGGATTTCCACTTCCGCGGCGGGCACCGCCTGTGGCACGCGCCGGAATCCATGCCGCGCACCTACGCGCTGGACGACGATCCCGTGGAGATCATCCAGACTGGGGACAGCATCTCGGTCACACAGCAGGTTGAAGCGGAGACGGGAATCGAGAAGTCCATGCGCATTTCGTTAACGAAGGACAAGGCGCAGGTCGTCATCCATCATATCATCACCAACCGCGGACTCTGGTCTGTGGAATGTGCGCCGTGGGCGATCACGCAGTTCAAGACCGGCGGAGCGGCGATCCTGCCGCAATCGTGCCAGCAAACCAACCTGCTCCCGAACCGCTCACTGGCGCTTTGGTCCTACACAAATATCGCCAATCCGCATGTGACATGGGGAAACGAATACATCCTTGTCCGCGCTGAAATCCAACCGCCATTCAAGGTCGGTTTTCCAAACCCGCGCGGCTGGTTGGGATACTGGCTGGCTGGCACGCTGTTCGTCAAGCGCGCCGCGTACGATCTGCATGCGAAGTATTATGATTTCAACAGTTCGAGTGAGTGTTATTGCAACAGTCACTTCATTGAGTTGGAAACACTGGCGCCCATCGGTCAACTTGAACCCGGTGCGTCCGTCACGCACATTGAGACGTGGGAACTTTATGCGGACGTCGATTTCCCTGCGGATGAAGCGGCTGCGAAAAGAATCGTCAACGAATTGGGATTGGAGTAAGACATGTCTTTTTTCATCGGCATCGACTCTTCGACCACCGCCACCAAAGCCCTGCTAATGAATGAACGCGGGGATGTGCTCGGCGTGGCATCCAGCGAATATACCTACGAAACACCGCATCCGTTGTGGAGCGAGCAAGACCCGTCCTTGTGGTGGCGCGGAACCGTCCAAAGCATCCGCGAGGTGCTGCAAAAAACTGGTGTGGATGCAAGTCAGGTCAAAGGTATCGGGTTGACAGGTCAAATGCATGGGTTGGTGCTGCTGGATGAGGACGGCGAGGTACTCCGCCCAGCGATCCTGTGGAACGACCAACGCACCGCCTCGCAATGCGACGCCATCCGCCTCAAACTCGGACGGGAGAACCTGATCCGCATCACAGGCAACGACGCGCTGACGGGTTTTACTGCGCCGAAGATCCTGTGGGTGCAAGAGCATGAACCCGTCGTATGGAAACGCGCGCGCCATATCCTTTTACCAAAAGATTATGTCCGCTACAAAATGACCGGCGCGTTCGGCATCGACAAAGCCGACGGTGCGGGGACGATCCTCTTCGACCTCACAAAGCGCAATTGGTCTGCGGAGGTAACCTCCGCGTTGGAGATCCCCGCCGAATACCTGCCCCCCACCTTCGAGGGCACGGACGTCACCGGCGGGCTCACCTCGTCTGCCGCGAAGGAACTGGGACTGCCTGCGGGCATCCCTGTGTTCGGCGGCGGCGGCGACCAGGCAGCGAGCGCGGTCGGCACGGGCGCGGTGCGTGCGGGCGTGGTCTCTGTCAGCCTCGGCACCTCGGGCGTGGTCTTCGCCGCCACCGATTCGCCCGTCATCGAACCCGACGGACGCCTGCACGCTTTCTGTCATTCCGTGCCGGGCAAATGGCATTTGATGGGCGTGATGCTCTCGGCGGCGGGAAGCCTGCGCTGGCATCGCGACACCTTCGCCCCAGGCACCGATTTCGACTCCCTGCTCAAACCTGCCGCTCAAATCCCAGCGGGAAGCGACGGACTGTTCTTCCTCCCATACCTGACCGGCGAACGCACGCCTCACCCCGACCCTCTGGCTCGCGGCGCCTTCATCGGCCTGACCGTCCGCCACAGCCTGCCTCACCTCACCCGCTCCGTGCTGGAGGGCGTGTCGTTCGGTCTGCGCGATAGTTTCGAGTTGATGAAAGGCGCGGGGCTGGAGAACATCTCGCAGGTACGCGTCACGGGCGGCGGGGCGCGCAGTCCGCTGTGGAGGCAAATTCTCGCAGATGTACTTAAGGCGGAGGTTGTCACCGTCAACACGACGGAAGGCGCAGCGTATGGAGCGGCTCTTTTGGCGGCGACAGGCTCGGGCGCGTTCCGAAGCGTCGAGTCCGCGTGTGATACGTCAGTGAAGATCACAGGGAGCATATCGCCAAATCCCACGCAGGTGGATATCTATCAGAAATACTACGAGGTATATCGAGAACTGTATCCGGCTTTGAGACCCACATTTTCAAAGATGGAATAATAGAGGAAAGACATCAAATAGCCGGGGAATGGCATCATCCCAACCTGCCGGAATTGTGCCAATTCATCTGAGCAATATAAAAAACCTCGACGGGGATGTGCTTAAAGGTGACTATTTTCCAACAACCCCCTTTGCGCAGCGACCGCGATGGCGGCGGCGCGGGAGTCGACTCCCAGTTTGCTGTAAATGCTTGCCAGATGCGCCTTGACCGTCCGTTCGGAGATGCCGAGTTGGACGGCGATCTCCTTGCTGCGTTCGCCGCGTGCGACTGCTTCGAGCACCTCGAGTTCGCGCTCGGTCAGATTGGTGGGTTCGCTCGAAGTCGCTTTGGGCGCATTTGTTTGCGAAAGGACGCGCCTCATGATCTCAGGCTTGAGCAGTGTCTCGCCTCGGGCGGCGGCGCGGATGGTATCGAATAGGGTCGAGCGGTCAGTGTCTTTGAGCAGGTAGCCGCGCGCGCCTGCTTGCAACCCGCGCAACATGAGTTCATCTTCATTGAAGGTGGTCAAAATGACAACAGCGATCTCTGGCTGTTCGACGCGCAGTTTTTCGATGGCAGTCAAGCCGTCCATGTTGGGCATGCGCAGGTCCATCAGGACCACGTCAGGTTTGAGTTTTTTGCACAGGCTCAACGCCTCGTTGCCATCGGAGGCTTCACCGACAAGTTCGAGGTCGGGTTCGGTGTCAAGGACGAGGCGCAGTCCCTGGCGGATGAGGAGATGGTCGTCGGCGATGAGGATCTTGATCATAGGGGGATTTCAACTTTCAACAGCGCGCCTTTGCCTTTTTCGCTCTGGATGTCAAAACTTCCATTCACCAAACGGACGCGTTCCTTGATTCCCAGAATTCCATAGTGACCTGCGGGGATGGCAGTCGCGTCGAAACCCTGACCGTCATCCTGTATCGTGAGCAAGAGGCTTTTGTCTTTCATCCTGAGATCAACCTCCACATTTTGAGCGTTGGCATGACGCGCGATGTTGGTGAGGGATTCGGCTACAGCGCGGACGAGAGTCTCTTTGGTGGAGTCAGGCAGGGGTGGAGTCGGATCCGCGTGGAAGCGGATGGGGATGCCGGTGGCGTTCGTGAAGCGGTCAAGTTCGAGGCGCAGGGCAGAGTCCAGATCATCCAGGGAAGGCTGGCGGAGGTCATCGATGACGCGGCGGGCATCGGCGAGGGTGAGGCGCGCTCCTTCCATTGCATTGGCAACGATGGACTGCACCTTGTCGTGGCGTTGGCTGGCGAGGTGGGCGTCGGCGGCTTCGAGTTGGAGAATGAGACCTGCCAGCCCTTGCGAGAGGGTGTCGTGCAGTTCGCGCGCCATGCGTTGACGTTCGTTGGCGATGGTGAGGTCCTCGACGCGGGCGGCGTAATCGGTCAATTGCTGGTTGGCGGTCTCCAGTTCTGCGGCGAGCGCCTGTGCCTTTTCACGAGCCTCCGCCTGACGCACATACATGGTGACATACATGCCGACGAAAATGATGATGGGGATGATGGTGGCGAGCCAGTAGATGGCACTTTCAAGGTTCGTGAATATGACCAGATTGAGCAGAAAGAGAGCGATGAAATACAGCGTTGAGAGAACACTCCAGCGGTTGATGCCGAGAAAGCCGATGGTCTCGCCGATGAGCGCCATGTAGAGGGCAACGATCATGCCTGTGTTGCGGGACATAGCCGCGATGAAGAGGGCGAGCAGACCCTGGACGACGATATACAGAACCTTGCGCCTCGGGACCTGGATGATGCGGACGACCAGCCAGTGGAGTGAGATGTGAATGACCATCAGGACGGTGAAGGGAGCGCCGTACCAGAATTGATGCAGGGCGGCGTTGTTCGAGATGGACACAAAGTACATGCCAGCCAGGACGACGGTCATAAAGATGAAGAAGATGCGATAGTCCTGTTCGACCTTCGGCGGAGTCTCTTTTGAGGTGTTCATGGCGATTTGATTGTATCGCAAACGGTTTTTTCCACAATCGTTCGAGCGGACATTGTACGAAAGTACAATCCCCGTCCGCCCAAAGGCGCAATTGCGGCGGGAGCGGGGGAATCCTATACTGTGGGCAGTTCGAGACGCTATCCATTCGGACAGGTAAAGACTGAACCAGTGGAAGATGTGCGGGCGGGGTCCCCGCCCTATACTCAATGAAGCAAGGAGAATGACATGAACAAGAATCTGCTGACCACCATTTTCAAGGCTGTTGCGCTCGGCATGGGTGTTGCCGTAATCGTGTTGAATGTGCTGGGCACGTTAGCTGTGGAGACCGCCATCTCCTTGTTGAGCATCGGTTTGACCGCGCTGGCGCTTGCCGCTTTGCAGAAGGAGTAATTTTCCCTCACCCCCAACCCCTCTCCCACAGGGAGAGGGGAGTTAGGAGCATTATATGAAAGCCATAGAAGTCAAGAATCTAAAGAAGTCATTCGGCGATTTAGTCGCAGTGCAGGATGCGAGTTTTTCGGCGGAGTCGGGCGAGGTGTTGAGCCTGCTCGGCCCGAACGGGGCGGGGAAGTCAACCACGATCTCCATGCTCTCAGGCTTGCTCGCACCTACTGGAGGCGACGCCTGCATCATGGGGCATTCGGTGATCCGTGAGCCTGAAGCCGCGAAGAAGAGTCTTGGCGTGGTGCCGCAGGATATTGCGCTGTATCCCGACCTCTCGGCGCGCGAGAACCTGGTCTTTTGGGGCAAGATGTACGGTCTACGCGGCGCGGCGTTGAAGTCAGCGGTGGACAATGTGCTGGAGATCGTCGGGCTGACGGAAAGGCAGAAGGACCACGTCGGCAAGTTTTCGGGAGGCATGAAGCGGCGCGTCAACATCGGCGCGGCGTTGCTGCACAAGCCATCGGTCATCATCATGGATGAGCCGACCGTGGGCATCGATCCGCAATCGCGGCGGCATATTCTGGATAATGTCAAAGAGTTGAATCGGCAGGGCATGACCGTGCTATACACCACGCACTACATGGAGGAAGCCGCCGAACTCTCGGATCACATCGCCATCATGGACAAGGGCAGGGTGATCGCCTACGGCACGCACGAGGAATTGATCAAACTGGTCGGCGAGGAAACGCGCATTGACATCACGATCAATGCCGAGGGAGGAAAAGTCCTTGAGGCGTGGCGAGCAGTGGAAGGCGTGGCGCGGATCGATCCGCTGGATGGAACGTTGACCGCATTGGTGGATGACTCCAACCGCGTCCTGCCGCGATTGTTCGATGCCGCGTCGAAGGCCGGTGTGCGCATCACGTCCGTGGATATTCAGGAGCCGAACCTCGAGACGGTGTTTCTGCATCTGACGGGACGGGCGCTTAGGGACTAGAGACTGGAGACTGGAGATTAGTCACTATTCTCTAGTCATCTATTCTCCAATATCTGGAGAGATCATGAAAATACTCGACATTGCCTTCAAAGATTTGGTGCGTTCGACGCGCAGTCTGTTCCTGGTCGGGATGGCGTTTGCGGCGCCGCTGTTGATCACCGCGCTGATCTATTTTTCCTTTGGCAGTATCGCTGGCGGCGAACTGAGCCTGGCAAATATAAATGTCGGCGTGGTGAACATGGACGTCCTGCCCGCGGACGCTCCGCTGGATGTGCCGCTGGGTGAAAATATTCGAAGCATGTTCTTCGACGAGAGTGTCCAGTCGTGGATTCATGCCAGCGATTACCTTGATGCAGCCGCGGCGCGTGCCGCAATAAACGATCGGGAGATCGGCGTGGCGGTCATCATCCCCGCGACGTTTACAGAAGATTATCTGGCGGGCAAAAAAAGTACGGTCATCACGATCCTGCAAGACCCCACACTGTCGGTCGGTCCGACGGTGGTGCGAGACATGGTCACCTCGTTGCTGGATGGAGTCGCGGGTGGCGGGGTGGCATTCAAGGTGTTGAACGAACGTGTGGAAGTCAGCGGTCAAATGCTCGACCCTGTGACCATCCCGACGTTCTTTGAGAAATACTCAAACTGGTATGCCGATTTCCAACGCGCCTTGTTCCACTCGCCTGAGAAAGCCGCGCTGGTGACAACCTCCCCTGCGGATAAAGCTGATATGGGTGACCCAGTCCGGGATATTATGGGAACGGTCATGTCGGGACAGTTGATCTTCTTCTCGTTCTTCACGGGCGCGTATGCGATGATGTCCATTTTGCAGGAGTCGGAGGAAGGGACGCTGGCGCGTATCTTCACCACGCCGACAAACCGCACGACGATCCTGGCGGGGAAGTTCCTGGCAGTTCTGCTCACGGTGATCATCCAAGGCGCGGTGTTGATGACCGCGGGACATTACCTGTTCAAAATCAACTGGGGCGAGGTGGGATCCTTCCTGCTCAGTTTCATGGGGCAGATGTTCGCCTCTGTGGGATTGGCGGTACTGCTGGTTTCGTTCGTCAGCAACAGCAAGCAGGCGGGTTTCGTCTTCGGCGGCGCGTTGACCGCACTGGGCATGATCAGCGGTCTGTTCACGACCAATATCAATATCGCAGCGTTTGACATGATGGGCAACTTCACGCCGCAGGGCTGGGTGCTCAAGGCGTGGAAACTGTCCCTTGCGGGGCAGCCTGCGGGCGAATTGGTCGTGCCGTTCCTCGTGTTGACGGCGATGGGCATCGTGACATTTGCCATCGGCGCGATGCTGTTTCGGAGGCGGTTTGCGTAAGTAGGGGCGGGGGAACCCCGCCCTGGGGCGAGATGACCTCGCCCCTACGGAGAAATCATGATGAGAATTATTGATCTTGCCCTCAAAGACCTTTCACAAGTTTTCCGCGACAAGCGTTCGCTGATGTTCCTCGTTGCCATGCCGATCCTCTTCACGTTCTTCATGGGCTTTGCCTACAAGAGCGGCAAGGATGAGGACGCGACTCAAGATACCCGCATCCCGCTCGGCTGGGTGAACAACGACCCGAACGGCTACGTGTCGGGACAACTATTCGAGATGCTCTCGAACTCCGACTCCGTCAGGCTCGTCGAATTAACACCTGAGGCAGTGGACGAATCCATCCGCAAGGGCGAAACGGCTGGGGCGTTGATCGTGCCCGCCGGGTACAGCGAGCAGGTAACAGCGGGGAAAGACGCGCAACTGGCTCTCGTCACCGACACCAGTTCCGCGCAGGGACAATCCCTTTTTCAACTCGTGCGGACGTCTGTCACGAAAGTGATGAGCGCGGTGGAGATCGCGCGGCTGAGCGCGGAGACGGTCGGCAAACCGAACGACGCTTCAGAACTGACCGAGTCGTTTGCTTCAGCCTCCCAAGCCTGGTCCGAAGCGGATAGCGCGTCGCTGGTCAAGGTGGAGCTGGTGATGGAAGAGTCGTTCCTCGGCGATTGGTACGGCGACAATCCGTACAATCAGGCGTCGCCCGGGATTCTGGTGCAGTTCGCGATCATGGGATTGGTGGCGTCGGGGCAGATCCTGGTGCAGGAGCGCAAGACGCGCACGCTCCAGCGGTTGATGTCCACGGCGATGCGTCCGTGGGAGATCGTGGCGGGACACACGCTGGCGATGTTCGCCGTGGTGTTTGCCCAGATCGCGCTGCTGGTGGTGTTCGGTCAATTGGCGTTGAGCGTGGATTACCTGCGCGCGCCGCTCGGCACACTGCTGGTCTCTGTGGCGTTGAGTTTGTGGGTCGCGGCGATGGGACTGTTGATCGGTACAATCGTGAAGGACGATTCGCAGGTGGTGCTGTTCGCGCTGATGGCGATGTTCATTTTCTCGGCACTGGGCGGGACATGGTTCCCGCTGGAGGTCGCCAGCGGCGCGTTCGCGGCGATCGGCAAGGCGATGCCCTCCGCTTGGGCGATGACAGGCTATCAGAACATCCTGATGCGCGGACTGGGACTTGAATCCGCGTGGATGCCGACGTTGATCCTGCTGGCTTATGCGCTGGGCTTCTTCGTGCTGGCGGTCTGGCGGTTCAGTAAGATGGACGTGTAGGACTGTCCGTGTGGACAGGCATAAACCCTACTGTTGCATGAGGCATTTCGCCCCTGAAAGCGTATACTGTTGTTAGAAATCAAAAGGAGGTTTCTATGAAAGCTAATCGATCAAGTCTCTTCTGGGGGATATTGTTGATCGTTGGCGGCGGATTGGCGCTTGCCCAGCAATTGGGGTACTTAAACCAATTCCCCGACAGCGCATGGATGTGGGTCTTTGCGGGGATCAGCCTTGTGGCATTCCTCAGCTATGCGGTCAGCGGCTTCAAGGAATGGGGCTGGCTCTTCCCGGCGGGCGTATTCGGCGGGCTGGCAGTGACCATTGCGCTGGCAACCAACAACGTGGACAGCGCCGCAGTCGGTTCGCCGCTGTTCATCGGTTTGCTCATTCCGTTTGCGGCGGCGTATCTCACCGACCGTAAGCAGAACTGGTGGGCGCTCATCCCCGGCGGCGTGATGTTGTTCCTGGCGCTGGTCACGCTAATGGTAGATACTGTCGGCGGTGAATGGGTCGGCTCTCTGTTCCTGTTCCTGATCGGGCTCAGCTTCTTCGTCGTGTACCTGAACAACCGCACGCGCACCTGGGCATTGCTTGTCGCCTACATCCTGTTCGTGTTGAGCCTTGCGCCTGCCATGGCTTCCTTTAGCGGCGATACGGCGGCGTATTTCGGACCTGTGTTCCTCTTCGCGGTCGGTCTGCCGTTCTTCGTCCTCTACTTCCGCGAGGCAAAGAACTGGTGGGCGATCATCCCCGCCGGTGTGATGACCACCCTCGCCGTGCTTGCCGTATTGGGTATCGCAGGCTGGATCAAAGACACGCAGACCGGCGGATATGGCAACGCCATCCTGATGGGTGGACTCGCCGCGACCTTCGCTGTGGTCTGGCTGCGGCATGCCAAGGATTGGGCGAAGGTCGTCACCATCATCCTCGCGCTGGTGGCGGTGGTCTCCATCTTCTTCGCATCCCTGACTGAGATCTTCTGGCCCATCGCGATCATCGTGGGCGGCACGTATCTGCTCTACACTGCCCTGCGTCCGAAACAGATACAGCAATGACCTGTCCACATGGATAGGATAAAACTCCCCCAGTGATGGGGGAGTTTTTTGTTGAGGCTGGCTATCATCTTAGACAGGAGATTGCCACAATGAAGAGATTTTTTCAAACCATCGGAATCCTTGCCGGACTTGGAATCCTCACCGTACTCGCGATGTTCGCCCTCCTGCCATGGATGGATCGTTGGGGCACAACGGACGAAGAACTCGCCGCTTCTTTGACTGGTGATGAGTTGGTCCCAAACCCGCGCATTTCCTACACCCGAGCCGTGACCGTCAACGCCGCGCCCGAACAGATCTACCCGTGGATCGTCCAGCTCGGCGCGGACAAAGGCGGCATGTATAGTTACACCTGGCTCGAGTCGCTCATCCAGTGCCCGCAAACCAACGCGGACCGCATCCA
The DNA here is from genome assembly GCA_023382595.1 of Anaerolineales bacterium. GTDB lineage: Bacteria > Chloroflexota > Anaerolineae > Anaerolineales > Villigracilaceae > Villigracilis. The sequence goes on from JAHDWB010000003.1 coordinate 334,439, forward strand.
TGAAGAGTGGCAGGACTTGCACGTGGGCGATAAAGTATTGATGTGCAAAAACGATATGCCGCCCGGCTATGAAGTGGCGAAGATCGAACCGAACCGCGCCATCGTCATGGGACATCAGACGGATGGCATTTGGAGCGACGTCTGGCAGTTCATCCTCGTTCCGCAAAATGACGGTACGACGCGCCTCATCCTGCGTTCGCGTGATGCAAAAGAAGGCTGGATGTGGGATGTGATCCGCCCCGGCGAGTTCGTCATGATGAGCCGCATGATGCTGGGCATCAAGGAACGGGCTGAGAGTATGGAAGTTTCTCAGCCTGCATCCAATGGAAAGACCGTGAGCATGTCCGAATTCGGGCGGACCATCTCGCTCGTGTACGATCCAGCCCTGACGTCCAACGTGGGAACGGGAACCGTCCCCGCCGTGCCGATGAGCGATCAAGTCCTGTTCGCGGAGTCGCATCCCGCGTTCGCGCAGATCCGTTTTATGGGATTCCTGAACGGCTGGAAATACGACCTGCCCATCTACGCCGAGAACCGCGTTGCGCAGGTGATGGTCTTCCGCATTTCCGATTTCCCCGGCTACGGCGATGACAGTTCAAATGGATTTGTGAACCAGTCACAAGCCCTTGCAAATATCCTGCTAAACGGCGTGGGTACGGATCGTTGTGCGCAACCCTTGATGGATTACGTATCCGCGCTGCCTTTCCTGCCGTGGACGAATTCCAAACAAGCCTTCTGCGCCCAGCCCAAAGTGATCGAGTTTGCATCGGGCAAAGGCATCCGCTACCTGACCTATTACGCCCAGGACCCAAGCCCCGCGCTCGAAAACCAGATCTTTTATACCTTCCAAGGCATCACAGATGACGGGCAGTTTTATATCTCGGCGTTCTTCCCTATCCAAACGGGCGTTTTCCCCACAGAGCCACACGCTTGCCCACAATGCGGCGACCCGACCTACAATCCTTTTGAAGAATGGACAGCGACTCTCACCGAACAACTCAACCAACTGAATGTGCAAGCAGAGGACAGGTTCTCTCCCGCATTGAATGTTCTGGATGAATTGGTCCAGTCCATCCGCGTTTCGCAATAACTCTTCTCCCACGTTGACAAGGAAGGAGCATATGATGTACATACTCCAAATCTTCTGGAAAAATACCTGGCGCAGTCTTTTCGTTGCGTTAGGTTATGTTCTAGGCTTGATTCTGGCAGGCATGATCGGCGCAATGGCGGGCGCGCAGATGGCATCCAGCACACGCGACAGCGCTTCATTCACCTGGTTATTCGTCGCGAGTATTCTGCTGGGTGTGTTTTTGGGACCGCTGGCGGCGCGCCTCACGCTCACCCGCCTCCAGCATTTCATTCTCTGGGGAAGCCTGATCTTCTTCAACCTGGGTTCGGTTGCCATCGAAGGCGCGTACTTCGTGCCAGAATTGGTTACGGTACCATTGCCCGTATTGTTTACCCAGCAACTGCTGGCTTCAATCGGTGCGGCGCTGGTTATTGTGTTGGTATTTGCGGCGGTGGGCAAACCTGCTTTCACGTGGGCTGACTCGTTCCGCACGCGCCCGTGGTATTCGTGGCTGTGGCAGTTCATCGTCAGTGCGATGAGTTATCTCGTGTTCTATTTCATCTTCGGCGCGCTGAATTATTCACTTGTTACGGGACCGTATTACGAATCCCACGCAGGCGGTTTGGCCGTCCCTGCCCCGATGGTTGTGCTTATGGCTGAAAGCATCCGAGCACCGTTGATCGTGCTGTCGATATTGTTCTATCTGCTCTCCGTGCGTGGAACGAAACGCCAATTGATGTTAAAGACAGGCTGGCTGTTGTTTGCCATCGGCGGCATCGTTCCGCTCGTGTTGCAGATCAGTTCCCTACCGCTGCCATTGCTTGCCGCCAGCGCGGTCGAGATCTTCCTGCAGAATTTCCTCACAGGCGTCGTCGCGGCATGGCTGATGGGAATTGAGAAGTGAATACGATGCGAAAATTCATGTGTATCGCTTTGGGGCTAATTTTGCTGTCAGCGTGGATAACACCTGTTGAGGCAGAGACAGTTTCCTCGGTCGGGTTTGACGCGGAGGCTCTCAATGCGTACATTTCTGGTCAAATGTCAAAGCATGGGATTCGAGGAATCTCCCTCGCCGTGACATCCAAAACAGAGATCGTCTATCTCAAAGGTTACGGCACCGCGGGCGGAGGGCGCGCGATGACGCCGCAGACGCCGATGTATATCGGGTCGCAGAGCAAGTCGTTCACGGGGCTGGCGATCGCGCAATTGATCGAGCAGGGGCTGGTGAGTCAGAGCGACCCCGTGCAAAAACATATCCCGTGGTTCCGGGTGGCGGACGAGACGGCTTCGGCGAAGATCACGGTGGGACATTTGCTGCACCACACCAGCGGACTCTCCGAAGCGGGGTTTACGGTTGTTTTACCCGAAGATGCAACCAACGAAAAAGCCGTGCGCGCGCTAGCATCCGCAAAATTGACCGAACCCATCGGGGCGAAGTTCCAATACTTCAACATGGGCTATGCGGTACTGGCGATGATCGTGCAAAACGTCAGTGGAATGACGTATGAAGATTACATTCAGAAAAACATCTTCGACCCGCTCGAAATGACGCGCACCTATACTGATCCCGAACTCGCTCGCGAGAATGGACTTTCGCAAGGCTACAGCCGCTTCTTTGGTTTTACCGTGCCGCAAAGACAACCGCATCGCGTGTACGAGGTCGGCGCGGGATATATCATTTCGACTGCCGAAGACATGGCGCATTATGCGATGGCGATGGACAACGCGGGATTCTATAAGGGCAATCAGTTGTTGACAGTGCGTGGCATGGACATGCTCTTCAATCCCGTGCAAGGCTACGGCATGGGCTGGTTCGTTGAGCAGGGACACATCTTCCACGGCGGCGCGAACGAGACCTTCAAGACGTATGTGGATATTTATCCGCTGAAAGATATGAGCATTGTGCTGCTCATCAATCAGGGATACATGCTCGACCATTACATTTCGGCTCCGCAGATCTTTGAAGGTGTCGAAGCCATCGTGCTGGGACGCGTCCCGCCGTCGGTGTCACAAGGCTGGTCGGTGAAGCATATCGGCTGGGCGCTGCTGGCGCTCGTGCTGGCGTTGAGCGCTTTGCACATCCGCAACTTCCTGTCCCTGCGCGGCTGGAGGGAACGCGCCCGGGACTGGTCAACGGGGAAAAAGGTCTGGGATACCGCCATTAGTTTTTTGATACCGACTATTATTCTCCTCATTGTATTCAGCCAACTCAAAGCCTTCTATGGCTATCGCTTCAACCTGACCTATCAATTGGTCATGATGTCCCGCACATTGACCGACATCACGATCCTGATGATCGTCGGCTCGGTACCTGATTACGTGCAGGGATTTGTCAAGCTGTTCTGGTTGGTGGGCGGGAAGACTCGTCCAGGCAGGGAATGAAAGGAAATCACCTCATGAATGCACCGCGCGCAGTAGCGAAACAATCCTACAGCAAACCATCCATTGTTCAACTCGCGCCTGTATGGATGGTGCTTGTGCGTCCCGCGCTTGCGCTGATCATGCAGGGCATTATCGTCCTGCTGTTCAGTCAATTGCAAATCCAATCACCGACCGTTGCTGTCAGAAACTGGTGGACGGTGTACGGGACATTGATCGACATCGTTTGTCTAGCATTGATTTTCTGGTTGACACGAACCGAGGGCATCAACCTTTTCAGTTTGATTTCCTTCGATAAAAGCAGACTCAAAAAAGACATCCCGCTGGGAATTGGTATCTTCATCGTTGTGTTTCCGCTCGCAGTCTTTGGCGGAAGCCTGTTGGCGGGTATCCTGGCATACGGAACATTTCAGCCAACCTTACCGGAAGGCGCGTTTATTCGATCCCTGCCGTTGTGGGCGGTTCTGTACAGCCGCATCCTCTGGTGGATCATCTGGTCATTCACCGAAGAACTGACCTTTCAGGGTTATGCGCTGCCGCGTTTGCAGGCGCTCACCAAACACAAATGGCTGGCAATGGCTTGGGTGACATTCGGCTGGTCATTGCAACACAGCTTCCTGCCTTTTATCAACTTCCAACATGCCCTGTTCCTGTTCATCATGTTCGTGCCGTTGACATTGGCGCTGCAGCTGATCTACCTGCGGCTTGGCAGGCTCGTGCCGGTGATCGTTGCCCATTGGCTCATGGATTTGTCATCCGTTCTATTCATGCTCCAGGTCGTGTAAGGAGAAAAATGAATCACAAATCACCCATCGTCTTTTTGATACTCATCGCCTTGACCTTTTTCGTCGCGCTATTCGTCTTCTTCACCTACACCTTCCTCCACGAAGGTGGACACGCTCTGACGGGCGTGATCTTCGGTCAATCGTTGACCGAGTTCGATGTCAGTTTTTGGGATTTCAGTGCACATGTCGGTTTGACTGGCGGCGCGTTGACCGAGACTCAGCGTGCAGTCCAGGCGGTGGCAGGAGCGGGTCTACCGCTCATCGTCTGGGCGGTCTTCATCAGCCTCGTCCCGCGTAAATCCAATTTTTCTCTTGAAGTTTTGAAATTGCTCTCCTCGATGGCGGTCGTCAACACCCTGCTTGCGTGGATCGTCCTCCCGATCCTGTTCTTCCTCCAAAAAGCCCCGTCCGATGACGTGACCAACTTTCTGCGATACAGCCAGATGCCACCTCTGCTTCTGACTTTTATTGCATTCGTCCTGTATGTTGGCGGCTGGATATTATTCCTCTCGAAAATAAACGGACTGCGAAACCAACTCCTCCTGTTTCGCATCACAGACCACGGACAACTCGCCGCCGGAGTGCAAAAGACGATCCTGACAATGGCAAGCCTCATGATACTCTGTGTCGTTACCGCTCTCGCACTGAACGGTTTTTCTGGAGACAGCCCCTTAAGTAAGTTCTCCCCGCCGCAAGGGTTTGATCTAATCGCTCAACTTGACCTTTCAAAACAAGCCTATCCGTCCGTGACACTGACACAATTCACGCTGGACGAGCCAACCTGGGTTGGAGTCTTCGTCATTGTCCGCGAGATCAATACCACCTATTTTGATATCACCGTCACAGGCGCAGACGGTTATAGTTCAGTGGTTGTACATGGTGAAGGCTACAACGCTTTTCAGGATGGCGGCTTATGGGAGGAGAACCTTCCCGCAGGCACTTATCAAGTGGTGCTCACCTCCCACCAAAGCCCAGGTGCCATATCTGTCTACCTCAAAATCGAATAAGATCAAAAGGATGAATCATGCAAACCACCGCCCAATCCAATTCCGTGCCCGTTACAGATTCAAAGTCACTCTCCCGTCCGTGGCTGATGCTCATCTCGCGCTCAGTATTATTCCTCCTCTTTCAAATCCTCATTACGGTGATCTTCATCGCAAGTGGAGCAACCATTGCGCAGGCATGGGACGAATCCGCGCGCTGGTGGACGTTCATGGCGTTCCTCGCCAACTTCGCCTCCATTTACCTGCTTGTGCACCTGTACAACGCAGAAGGCAAACGTTTCCTCGACCTCTTCAAGTTCTCTCGCGAAACATGGAAGAAAGATTTACTTTGGTTCATCTTTCTCAGCCTCATCGCCATGCCCCTCGTCGCCGCGCCGCGCGAGCCGCTTGCCAAAGCGCTTTTCGGTGACGTGAATATCGCAAACAACCTGTTGTTCCGTCCGCTGCCAACCTGGGCGTTCATGCTGAGTTTTCTCTTCCCGCTCACCATCGCCTTCGCCGAACTCCCGACCTACTTCGCATACGGCATGCCGCGCCTCAGCGGACAGATCAACGGCTGGCTCGCCTGGCTCATCTCTTCCTTCTTCCTCGCCGCGCAACACATGTTCCTGCCTACTATACTGAACGGCGGTTATTTCCTCTGGCGCTTCGGGATGTTCCTGCCCTTCGCCCTCTTCACTGGACTTGCCCTAAAATTCCGTCCCGCACTATTGCCCTATTTCGTGATCGTCCACGCGCTGTTGGATGTGACAACCGTACTGGTTTACTTGATGATATAAACCCGCTTCCCCCATAACCGGCAATTGATTCCTGTTTAACGAACAGTCGGTCACGCTTGATACCCCTTCGCGGCACTTAGCGTGACCGACTCTCTACAACACCCCAAAACTTTCCTCCACCAACCACCCCAGACAGACCTCCATCCGTTCCAAACGGACTCTGGCGATCTGTTGCGCGCGCGGCAACGTGAAGCGATTCTGAATGCCATTGCGGCGCGACAAGACACGCTTGTAGCAGGTCTCCACATTCTTCGGTCCCCAACTGAACTCGCGCGCCATGCCGATTATGCCGAGCAGTTCGAGCATGTCGGCTTCGCGTAAGAGCAGAGCCTCATTCGAGCCTGTCGAGCGCGGGTCGCGGTAGTCGTGCAGTTCGATGGTTTCGAGCAGGATGTCTTTTTGAGCCGCTGTCAGCGGCAGATAAGGCAGGATTTCAGATTCAACCACCTGCCGCGAACGAAGCGCATGCTCGATATCCTTTTGATAGTGGATGGGAAATGCGCCCCAATCGTGCAGGTATGCCGCCAGTTCCATGATGTGCGCATCATGGGGCAGGTCGGCGCCGATGTGCTCGACGAGTTCGATCAGGCGTTTGGCGTGGGCAAGCGCCCAGCCTTCGCCAGCCTCCGCCGTCATTCGAATGATGTCAGCGATGCTGAGTTGGGATGTCATCATTTTAACCATCCTTTTTGAAATGGTTATCAGTCAACATGCAAGTGTATTTTACGGCGCGACGAACATAGATTGGATCAGCGCGTCCAGTTGGTTGAGGGCGGGGGTGAAGGCTTCGGGCGGCGCGGCATTCAACAGGTCCGTAACGGAGGCGTAGTAACCCTGCCAATCGGCGTCGGGATCGTTAATATCGGGAAGCGCAATCCCTCCAGCGGGGATGACCGCTCCGGGATCGCTGGTCTCTGCCAACACGGGGACCGTGATCGGCAGAATGGCGATGATGTAGGTTTCGCCGTCGTTGCTGAAGCCTTGAAAGTGATAGACCAGTTCATGGTTGTTGACCGGCGCGAAATACTGGGCATATTCGGTCAGGAAGCGCACGCCGCTCCCGTTCTGGAAGGAGATGGTCTGAATGTCCGAGGCAAAGACCCGCGCGGCGTTGAAGAACGGCACGCTTGGGAGCTGATCGGGCGCAAGCGGCACGACGCCGCTGATCAGGTTGCGCAGACGATGTATGCTTTCGAAAGCACCGGGGGAGAGAAGCGCATACTCAGTGGCGGGATAGACGTAGATGCGCGGCTGGTGGAATTTGCCCTGCAGGATGTAATAATCACCCAGCGAGACCTCCAAATGCCCCGGGGTCTTGCCCCATACGGGCACATCGTCACCGGTGGCGGGCGGAATGTCACTGCCGCTGGCGCCGTCGGCAACGCCCGCCGGTATCTCGAGCGTCAAGCGTCCGAAGGTCACCAAGGTGCTTGGCACAGGTGTTCTGGGAATCGCCTGAGTCAATGAGATGAAGACCTCGGGCGTGGTGGTGGGCGGCTCGACCAGCACGGGCGTTTCCGCAGCGGTGGGAACGTCATTCGCAGGGGCAAGGTTCACCGGAATATCACATGCCAGGGTTACGAGAATAAGCATGGACAGGAACAGGAAGATTCTTTTCATTGTTGAATATCCTTTCGCATATATCATAGTCACTGGGAATAAAAAACTCCCCCGCCGCTGGGGGAGTTTTCGACTATCCGGATGGATAGGCTATTAAAACCATTGCATCTCCTACCATATTTCGCTCCACGGTCGGCGCAACTCGCGGCAGACGCATAATCCTGTGTAATAGTGATGCATCGTCTCTTCGTTCATCACGTTATACACAAACAAGCCTGACTCGATGACCCACATGCTAATCCATTTCGCGAGCCTGCCGAGATATAAACTATGTATACATCCTCAGGTTTGAACAGTTGCTCATAAACAAGGGATGTGAAGGAAGTCGCCGCGTTCTCTGGGGCAGTGTCGGTTTACCGTTTTCCTTGTTATAATTTGAGGGCAATTATTGCGGGAGTGATAATTGAATTACATTTATCACTCCCATCAAGGTCATTAATCATTTGTATTTGCATCCTCTACGGATTATCTTCTCATATAGAATGAGCTTGAGTTGCATATGAAGTCCGATTACTTTCCTGGAGGGAAATCATTTGAATAAAAAAGTGCTCGTGATTGACGACGACCCTGAACTGGGACAATTGATCGATGCGATCCTTAAGCCTTTGGGGCTCACTGCCTATCTCTCCTATTCAGGGATGGATGGGCTCAAAAAAGCATATGCAATTCATCCCGACCTGATCATCCTCGACATCAACATGCCGGACCTGAACGGCTTTGAAGTCTGTTCACGCCTGCGCGAGTTTTCCAACGTCCCGATCCTGATGCTCACCGCCCGATTTCATGAGAATGACATGCTGCATAGTTTTCACGTCGGGGTGGATGATTTCCTCGGAAAACCCTTCAACAAGAGTGAACTCCAGGCGCGCATACGCGCATTATTAAGACGTTCTTCAAGTAATCAAAATACAAATGGAAATTCATATATTACTGCATACATCGACCCAGTGTTGGATATCGATCTTTCGACCAGGACCATCAAGCTCCTGGGAAAGATCGTGGAGCTATCCCCGAAGGAGTATGACCTGCTCGCCTGCCTGGTGCGGGAACAGGGAAAGATCCTGTCGCATCATGAACTGGCGCGGGAGGTTTGGGGAGATGTGTATGCCAACGACCCATCTGAAACGTCCCTATACATCTACTATCTCAGAAAGAAACTGAAGGATGGGCAACATGGCCATCGTTATATCCGCACCCATTGGGGACGGGGGTATTGGTTCGCATCACGCAGTGAAGAGGAAGAGATAACCTAAGCAAATAGGAGCTGGCTTGAGAATGTACCTGTCTATATAGCTCTCATTTTTATAAAATTTAAAAGATAAAAGTTTTCGCCCGTTTAATATGCTGAGAAATAAAGCAGGTTAAGTAGTCATTTTTAATAAATTTAGGAGCGCGGATTCTTTAAGAATCCGCGCTCCTATTATTTAGCGTTTCGCCTATCTTACGGACGTGCTAGGTCGAAGGTGCGCTGGATGAAGATCGCCATCTGTGCGCG
>JAHDWB010000004.1 GCA_023382595.1 Anaerolineales bacterium
CGTGAAGGCGGTCTGACCGTCGGCGCTGGTGTCGTCACCAAGATCATCGAGTAAGTTTTAGGAAAGTTGGTAAGATAGAATGGCATCCAAGAAGAAAGACGTTCGCCCGGTGATTACCCTGCAATGCAGTGATTGCAAGGAACGCAACTACACCACCGAGAAGAATCGTCGCAACGACCCAAATCGTATGGAGTTCAAAAAGTACTGCTCGCGTTGCAAGAAGCACACAGTACATCGTGAAACGAAGTAGTGTAGAATGATGGTTGGGCAGTGCAACTGCCCAACCAGTTTAGGCCAGTGGCTCAATTGGCAGAGCACTCGTCTCCAAAACGAGCGGTTGTGGGTTCAAGTCCTACCTGGCCTGCCTCAGGCAACGCCGCGACCCGCGGCGTTTTAGCCGTAAAATGAAAGAAGGAGCATTGCCTTGGCTGAGAAAGCAAAAAAAGTCAAGAAAAGCGAGAACGCCGTCCAGCGTTATTTTCGTGAAACCACAGGCGAACTTCGCAAAGTCAACTGGCCCACATGGCCCGAAGCGAAACGCCTGACCGGACTCGTATTGTTGGTGATGGTCGTTGTAGGAATTTTCCTCTCCCTTGTGGATTACGCCGGCAGCGAACTGATCGCTCTCGTACTTGGCTTGTAATTTGAATCGAGGAACTGATGGATCTACCGGAACAGCAAGAGCAATTTGAACAGGAACCGATGGACGAACAAACCGAGGAGCAGGCTGCTCCTGCGGATGTTTCCGCTTCCCCCTCGGACCCGACACCTGCTCCTGCTCCCGAAACACAGATCCCCGCTGACCTGCCTCCCGTCGAAATGATCGTGGAAGGGCCAGCATGGTTTGTGATCCATTGTTACTCTGGATATGAGAACAAGGTCCGCCACAACCTCGAACAGCGCATCGAAACGATGGGCATGAAGGACATGATCTTTGATGTGGTCATCCCGACCCAGGAAGAGATCGAGGTCAAGGACGGCAAACGCCGAACGGTGGAGCGCCATATTTTCCCCGGTTATGTGCTGGTGAATATGATGCTCACGGAAGAGTCGTGGTATGTGGTTCGGAACACTCCCGGAGTGACCGGTTTCGTCGGGATGGGCAATAACCCCACGCCCCTTCGCCCCGAAGAAGTTGCGCAGATCGTCAAGCGCATGGAAGCCGAAGCCCCGACCGTAAAGGTGACGTTCAAGGTCGGCGAGCGCGTCCGCATTGTGGACGGACCGTTCAATGATTTCCGCGGCGTAGTTGCCGAGATCGACATGGAGCGCACCAAAGTGCGTGTAATGGTCAGTTTCTTCGGACGTGAAACGCCGGTTGAATTGGATTTTCTGCAGGTAGAAAAAAGTTAAATGGACAGTAGCAGGCTTCCCGTAAGCCTGATGCGGTGGGAGGGTCTCCCAAATGACCCGCTAAAACCACGAAGGAGTTAAATCAGAAATGGCAAAGAAGTTAAAAGCAATCGTTCGTCTTCAGCTCGAGGCTGGCAAGGCAAATCCTGCGCCTCCGGTCGGTCCCGCGCTGGCAAGTCATGGTATCAACATCATGGCGTTCTGCAAGGAATACAATGCCCGCACATCCAACAAGCCGGGCGAGGTGATCCCTGCAGAGATCACCATCTTCAGTGATGGGTCGTTCACATTTGTGCTGCGCACCTCGCCTGCGGCAGTTTTGCTCCGCAAAGCCGCCAAGGTGGAGAAGGGTTCCGGCGTGCCGAACAAGGAAAAGGTCGGCAAAGTGACCCGCGCGCAGATCAAGGAGATCGCGGAGTTGAAGATGAAGGACCTGAACGCGATCTCGCTTGAAGGCGCGATGAAGCAGATCGAAGGCACCGCCCGTTCGATGGGCATTACGATTACCGATTAATTTTTGTGGGAGGACGGCGTTCGCTGTCCGCTTGCACCACGGAGGATAAAATGGCAAAACACGGAAAGAAATACATGGCGGCTGCCGCCAAAGTTGATATTGACAAGGTGTATTCCGCCCGCGAGGCGGTTACGCTTGCGAGGGAAACTTCGATCACCAAGTTCGATGCGACCATTGAAGTGCACATGCGCACCACGCTTGACTCGCGTCAGGCGGACCAGCAGTTGCGCGATGTGGTCGTGCTCCCCAACGGGTTGGGTAAGACCGTGCGTGTGCTCGTTTTTGCGCAGGGTGAAGGCGCCACCGCGGCGCGCGCCGCCGGTGCGGACTTTGTTGCGGATGATGACGAGTCCCTGAAGAAGATCGAAGGCGGCATGCTGGATTTTGATGTTGCCATCTCCACGCCCGATGCGATGGGTAAGGTGGGACGCCTGGGGCGTGTGCTCGGTCCGCGCGGTTTGATGCCGAACCCGAAGGCAGGCACGGTGGTTGCCGCGCAGGATATGGAACGCGCCATCAAGGAAGCCAAGGCGGGTCGTGTGGAATTCCGCCTCGATAAGACCAATAACATTCATGTTTCGATCGGCAAGGCTTCGTTCGATGCCGACAAATTGTACGAGAACTACGTGGCGTTGATGGACGCGATCAACAAATCCCGCCCATCCGGTGCGAAGGGTAACTTTGTCCGACGCATCACCGTCGCCAGCACGATGGGACCCGGCGTGAAAGCCGATCCCAATGAACACATACAAGGAGCCGGATAATATCCGATAATTCCTGAATACCACTTCGCCGACCCACCATAGGGTCGCTTCGCTGATGAAGGCGGGTGTTCCAAATAAAGCCGGTGCGAGACCGTTAGGCTTTTGCGGAACTTAATTTCCTGCTCAGGTGAAGACTAAAAGCAAATTTCAGCGCGTTTGTGCTGAATCCCCTCCGGGGATGCGAAAAGTCTTTGCCTGCGATAGTGGCAAAGACTTTTTTCATGAAAGGAGGTGAAATCTTTTGGCAATTTCAAAGCAACGCAAGGAAGAAGTGCTGTCCCAGTATGCTGACTGGATCAAGCGCAGTGAAGCCGTGATCCTTGTGGAATACACCGGCGCGAACATGAAATCCATCGACGCGATCCGCGCCAAGATCCGTGAAGCCGGAGGCGAATTCCACATCATCAAGAACACGCTGGCTCGCCGCGCGTTCGCAGAGAACGGACTGGAAGTTCCTCAGGATTACCTGTTGAAATCCACCGCGGTCTCATTTGCGTTCACAGACCCGGCTTCCACCGCGAAAGCATTGACCGACGCAACCAAGGGCAATGAGTTCGTCAAGGTGAAGGGCGGTTTGATGGGCGGCAAAGCTCTCGATGCCGCGCAGGTCAAGGCGCTGGCTGACATGCCCCCGTTGCCCGTTATGCGCGCGACATTGCTCGGCGTTTTGCAGGCTCCTGCCGGCAAACTGGTCCGCACGATCGCAGAACCTGCGCGCGGATTGGCGGCTGTCGTCAAGGCGTTTTCAGAGCAGAGCGGTGCCCCCGCCGCCGCGTAATGCCGGTCATTTCAGCGAGTTCGTCTCGCATATTCAATCAAATCAAAATTACTTAGCTAGGAGTGCTAAACAATGTCTGAAAAGCTCGAAAAACTTATGGAAGAACTTTCCACCCTTTCCGTCCTCGAAGCGGCTGAATTGGTGAAGATGCTCGAAGAGAAGTGGGGCGTTTCCGCCGCCGCTCCCGTAGCTGTCGCCGCTGTCGGTGGCGGCGCTGCCGCTGCTGCCGAACCTGTCGAAGAGAAGACCGAGTTCGATGTGGTCATCAAGGACCCCGGCGCCAAGAAGATCGACGTCATTAAGGTCATCCGCCAGTTGACCAGCCTCGGTCTCGGCGAAGCCAAGACCCTCGCCGAAACCTCCGGCTCCAAGGTGCTCTCCGCCGTCGGCAAGGATGCCGCGATGGACGCCAAGAAGAAGCTCGAAGAAGCCGGCGCGAACGTCGTCGTCGAGTAATTCCTGCAAGAATGAAAAGAGACCGTCCGCTTGGATGGTCTCTTTTTGATTCTATTGCGCCTCTAGTCTGGACCCTGGACCTGTTGCCGATATGATGAAGCCGTCATTCCATTTGGGGTCATCTGCCAGGAAGGAACGGAAGATCAAGTACCGTTCGTGTTGTTTGGGGTCATCCGCATTTGCCAGATACGTTTCCCTGTCTTTGAATACCGCAACGAGATAATACTCGTCTGAATCCGCATCCATTTGGAAGATATAGTCCGCGACCCAGCCGGGGATATCCGACGAGTCGAACTCGTCCATTTTTCTTTTGAACTCGTTTTTATCTACGCCGGGCTTTACGCGGAATTTTGCAATGGTTCCATACATATTGTCTCTCCTTTGGTCTTTGCGGGCAAGATATTCACAAGTAAATACACCCCGGGAATCAAAAAGAGGCGGCTTGTTGTTGCCGCCTCTTTATTAATACATTTTCTTACGCCAGTTGACGTTCCAGTTTGCGGATGACCATGACAACTTTGCCTTTGATCTCCAGCGGTTCCGTCTTCTTGACCATGATGGGTTTCATGGTCGGGTTGGCGGGCTGGAGGCGGTAGCCGTCCTTTTCCTTGTAGAAGTACTTGAGCGTGGTCTCGTTCTTGTCCGAAAGCCAGACTGCCACCATCTCGCCGTTGCGGGCTTCCTGCGCAGGCTTAAGGATGACAATGTCGCCGTCGTTGATCATGGCGTCGATCATCGAGTCTCCCTGCACATGGAGCGCGAATAGTCCCTTGCCCTTTTCCTTCGTGGGCATCAGGGATGAGGCGATCTCCACCGAGTCTTCCGCCGTAAAGGGATTGAAATCGGATGCGGGGATCGGGATGGGTTCACCGGCTTGAATGACGCCGAGCACGGGCACGCGCATCATATCGCCAAGCGGACTGTTGCCGACCAGCCTCATACCGCGCGAGATCTTGCGGTCGCGCTCGATATGCCCGGATTTCTCGAGTTGATCGAGGTAGTAATTCACCACCGAGGTGGATGAAATATTGCAGTGTTCACCGATCTCCCGTATGGAAGGGGGGTGTTTATGTTCGCGTTGATAGACTTCAATAAATTCCAGAATTTTCTGGTGGCGTTCGCCAAGTCCCTTGCTTTTTCGAACCATCATCATCATGTTGAGCCTCCTGCCAGTTCACTGGCGCGGGTGAGCATTATTCGCTCATTTGTGCTAGTAATAATACTCGAACGCTTGTTCTGTGTCAAGGCTGGGAAGGAGACTCGAATTTTCGGGTTAAACCCAGGTTCGGCGGCGCATCCACAGATACATGACGGCGGGAAGCATGAGTATGATGCCCAGTGTGACGTGAAATGCCTGTTCGCCCGTCCAGCCAAGCAGCCGGGCTGCCGGTTCGAAGAAGTTCATGCCAAAGAAGCCGGTGACGAACGTGATGGGCATGAAAAGCGTGGTGATGATCGTGAGGGTCTTCATCACCTCGTTCATGCGGTTGTTGACAGCGGAGAGATAGGTATCCAGCGCGCCGCTGACCAGATCGCGCAGGCTTTCGTTCAGGTCGTGCAGGCGGACAAGGTGATCGTAGATGTCGCGGAAGAAGACTCGGTCTTTCGGGTCGATGACGCGGTAATCGTCGCGCGCGAGTTTGTTCAGCACTTCGCGCTGGGGGAGCAGGATCCGCCTCATGGCAAGCAAAAGGCGTTTTAGTGCGAATATCTGCTCGAGCGTGGAAGGATGCGGACGGTCAAAGACCTGGTCTTCGATCCGGTCGATCTGTTCGTCGATCTCTTCGACAAGCGGCATGTACCCCATGACAAGCGCATCGACAATGCGGTAAAGCAGATGGTCGGGACCATCTTGAAGGTGGCGGGTATCGCGCTGACATGCGGACCAGGCATCGTTCACGGCGGTCAGATGTTGGTCATGGTGCGTGACGACGTAGTTGCGCCCAAGGAAGACGTCCAACTCCTCGGTCTCCGCTTCGAACACGCCCTTTTCCTGTTTGTGTTTCATGATATTGAAGACGATGTAGAGATAGTCGCCCCAATCGTCTATCTTGGGAGTGTGGGTTTCTTGCAGGGCATCATCTATCGCAAGCGGATGGAAACCAAAGAGCCGCAGGATCGGTTCTGAAAGCTGTGGAGGCTCGTCAACGAAATCCACCCAGAGCACGCCTCGCCGGTCCCGCAGGAGGCGGGGGAATTCTGCCGGCGGAATATCGGTGCGGATGGGTTTTCCGGGGGTGAAAAACAGGGAGCGGATCAAGGGAAACCTCCAAAAACAGGATTTTTACAAATTAAATCAATAATATTGAAGTTTCTGTTGAAATTATTGATTTTTAACTTGACAAAACTTAATTACCATGTATAATTTTATTAGAAATCAGTTGAAGAACATTAATTTCGTCGAACCTGTTTTCAAGAATCATGCTTTCTGCCAAATCAATGAAGTCACCTGTCTAATTATAAATCGGAGAAGCCAAATTATGAGACCTGCGCCCACCCTTTGTCCAATCTGCCAGTCTGAACTGGAAATCGTTCGCCTGCATTGCCTCTCCTGCGACACGTCCCTCGATGGACATTTCGCAATGGGGCAGTTTTCGAATTTGTCGCAGGAACAGATGGAATTTGTTTTCACCTTCGTTCGCTGTGAAGGCAAGATCAACCGCATGGAGCAGGAACTTGGCTTGTCCTACCCCACCATCCGCAACCGCCTGCACGAAGTCATCCGCGCGCTGGGGTACGAACCCGGCAAGGATGAATCCCCCGAGGTGGATGCGGAAAAACGTATCAGCGTGATCGAAGACCTTGAAGCCGGCAAGATCACTGCCGACCAAGCCATGCGCATGCTGCGCGGAGAAGAGGAGTAAACCATGTCCAAAACAATTTCTGCGGGACGCACACCCAATATTCAGATCGATTCGATCGGTGGAGATCTCAGCCTCGTCGGTTGGGAAGGGGACGACATCCTCATCAAAGCCGATGACGAAGAAACCCGCGTTACCCAGGAAGGGAACCTGGTCCAGTTATCCTGTGACGATGACCTCTCCCTGAGAGTCCCCAAAGGCGCCTCCGTTTTCATTTCCAACATCGGCGGCGACGCCTCCATCCGAGGCGTGATGGGCGGCATCGAATTGAAGGATATCGGCGGCGACCTCTCCATGCGCGATGTGAATTCCGTGGCGATCGACTCGGTCCACTCCGATTTCAGCATTCGCGGTGCAAAGGGAAACGTGTACGTCAAAAAAGCGGACAGCGATGTGTCCATCCGCGATGTGGAAGGAAATGTCACCCTTGATTCGGTCGCCGATGACCTTGCCCTGCGCGATGTGCGCGGCAATATCAGCGCGAACGTGGCGGAGGATGTGGTCATGTACTTGAATCCGCAGGCTGGCAATGCTTATGCTGTCACTGCGGGCGATGACATTCTACTGGTCATGCCGCCCAAGGCGAATGTCACCCTCACGCTCAGCGCCGATGAGATCAACTTTGACTGGAAAGGCGTTGAAGGCGATGAAGATGCCACCAGCCGCGTGGTCACACTCGGTGATGGCTCTGCCATGATCACCTTGAGCGCAGGCGGCGATATCCGCGTTTCCAACCGCTCGGATGCGGGCGAATCCGCCGAAGATTTTGGCAATTTCGCAGGTGTCGGCATGGATTGGTCCGGTTTTGGCGAGCGCATCTCCCGCCGCGTGGAGCAAGCCACCGAGCGCGCCCAGCGTAAAGTGGAAGAAGCTGCGCGCCGCATCGAACGCAAAGCCCGCGATGCTGAACGACGTGGTCGCGGCAGAACTGCTTTTGAGATCGGGCGTTGGGGCTGGGATTTTTCCCCCAAGGGCGTGCCCATGCCGCCCAAGGCTCCCGTCTCCGATGAAGAGCGGGTTGCCATCCTGAAAATGCTTCAGGAAAAGAAGATCACAGCCGAAGAAGCCGAGAAACTGCTTTCCGCCTTGGAAGGAGGCTCTTAATGTCAGCAGAGGAGCGCAAAAAAATCTTACAAATGGTCGCGGACGGCAAGATCAGCGCTGAGGAAGCCGCCACGCTGATGCGCGCGCTGGACGAAGACTCTGCCGAGGCGGAGGTCGAAGTTTTGGGTGTCCCCTCAGGCATGGGCGGGGAGCGAAGCGAAGCCCCGGAGTTTGACGAAGTCCGCCGGCGGGCAATGCGTTTCTCTGGCGCATTCCTGTGGTTCGGCATCCTGTTCACAGTGTTCAGCGCATGGAGCATGTTCGCCATCCAGCAGAATTCCGGCATGAATTTCTGGTTTTACTGTCTGGGTATGCCGTTGTTTCTCGGGATATTGTTGATCGTGCTCGGCGCGGGCAGCAGGACGTCGCGCTGGATCTATGTGAACGTGGACCGCACCCGCTCCCGCGACCAGGATGGACCGAGGAAGATCACGATCGCGCTTCCTCTTCCGCTCGGGCTTGTTGGCTGGTTCCTGAGAACTTTCGGCAGCCGCATCAGCGGACTGCGCAACACGAATGTGGATGAAGTCGTGCAAGCCATTTCAATGGCGAAGAATATGACCGAGCCGTTGATCGTGCATGTGGACGATGCCGATGACGGCGAGAAGGTGCAAGTCTTTATAGGATAAGAATGGAAACAGTTAAGAAAAAACCTTTATTGAGTGGATTGCTGGTCCTGTTCCTGGCGGCAATGGTGTTTGCCAATATCGGCGGGAATATGTACGGTCCGCTGATGCCGCTGTATCTCAAGGATCTGGATGCTTCGATCACGCAGATCGGTCTGTTCTTTACGCTTTCGCAAATCGTTCCGCTGGCGTTGCAGATCCTGGGCGGCTGGGTTTCCGATACGCTCGGACGCCTGCGCGCCATCGCCATCGGAAGCGTGTTCGGTGTGATTGGTTTTATCCCGCTTGTGCTGGCGGATAGCTGGGAATGGCTTTTGCTGGCTGTGGCGATCGGCGCGGTGGCGCGTTCGCTGGTGGGACCGAGCTTCGATGCCTTCATTGCGGAGCACTCCAGCGAGGAGAATCGCGGCAAGGTCTTCGGTATTTCGCAGGCGATCTTTATGATCGTGTCTGTGCTGGGTCCGCCATTGGGTGGTCTGCTGGCAGGCATGTATGGCTTCAAGTTGATGCTGTTGGTGGCGGGCATTTTCTACTTCATTGCCACGGTCATGCGTTTGGGCATGGCGCGCGAGGCGGCAAAGGGCGAAGCCGCGGCTGGCAAGAAGATGGAGAAATTGAGTTTTTCCAGCCTGACGACTAATCTGCGTGCGATGGCAGTTTTGGTTTTTTCCGGCGGTTTGATCACCTGGATGCTGGTGGTTGACGGTTTGCGCGATATTTCCTTCCAGTTTTCCGAGAACCTGTTCCCGGTGTATATGCAGGAATTCGGCGGACTGTCTCTTCAGCAGATCGGCTGGGTGATGTCGTTCTTCGGCTTGTCCATGATGCTGACCACAATTCCCGGCGGCTGGCTTTCTGATAAAGCGGGTGAGCGCGTGGGGATCGCACTTGGAATGGTCTTGATGTCCAGCGCCTTATTGGTTTTGGTCAACATCCCCGCCGGGAATCAGTGGATGTATTTCCTGGGTTGGGGAATGGCAGGCATGGGTGCCGGGATTTCCGGTCCAGCCTATCAATCGCTGATCAGCAAGGCGGTCCCGCAGAAGAACCGCGGCATGGCGTTCGGATTGTTCAGTACCAGTCTGGGACTGGTGTCCCTGCCCGCCCCGTGGATCGGCGCGCAGATGTGGGACCGGATCGGACCGACCTTCCCGTTCACGATCACGGCGGTGGTGATCCTGCTCTCCGTGATCCCGATCTGGTTGAAATTCAAAGCGCCAAAAGCGGAAGAACCAGCGCTCGAAGAGAGTGTTCCCGTGGCGGCGGATTAACATCAATAACAAAAATACGGAAGAAAAATCCGAAAGGAGATGACGATTATGGCGAACAGTGAAGAACGAATGAAGATATTGAAACTGATCGAAGAAGGCAAGATCAGCGCGGAGGAGGGCGCGAAATTGCTGGCAGCTTTGAGCGATACCCGGCGCGGAATTCCCACGCCGCCGCGTCCGCCCGGAGCGCCGGGTGGTGCGCGCTGGCTGCGAGTCCGCGTTACGGACACGCGCACCGGACGCTCGAAAGCCTCCGTACAGATCCCGCTTGCGCTTGTCGATGCCGGCATGAAGATCGGCGCGCATTTTGCGCCGGAAGTGCAGGGCGTGGACATGAGCAACGTAATGGAAGCATTGCGCATGGGTGTGACCGGCAAGATCATCGATGTCACGGACGAGGAAGACGGCGAACACGTCGAGATCTTTGTAGAATAGCAAAAGCGATTTTGCCGGATGGATGTTTCTTTAGAAACGAAAGGAGCAGCAACATGTATTTCTACCATCCACTCTTTAGATTTTTGATGTAGCCATCCCCAGAATGCACGGGACGCCGTTCCTGCGTCGGAGACGTCATCATGCGCCTGCACTGGGACCGGATATCCATTTTGTTGCATTCAATGCATGCGGATGAACTCAAATGAACTTTAATTTAAAACGAAAGTTTACTTTATAGGATATTGTATGGAAGAAAAGCATTCCAAACGCCCTACTGGTATGTTTGGTTTCACCCTTGTCTGGATCGGTCAGATCGTATCCGTACTTGCAAGCGCCATGAGCCAGTTCGGTCTGACCATCTGGATGTTCCAGCAGACCGAAAGCGCCACCGCCCTCGGGTTGATGCAGGTTTTCTTTATCACTCCCTTCCTGCTAATCTCGCCGATCGCCGGTGTGCTTGTGGACCGTCACAACCGAAAAATGATGATGATGGTCAGCGATGTGGTGGCGGGCATTGCCACGATCCTCATCCTTGTCTTTCAATCGCTGGGCATCCTTGAATTCTGGCATTTGTACTTCGCCTCCGTCATCTACGGGTTGGGGATGGCGTTCCAGTGGCCCGCCTACTCTGCGGCGATCACCACCATGATCCCCAAGGAACAATATGCCCGCGCCAACGGCATGATGTCCTTGATCGAGGCTGGACCCGGCGTAATCGCCCCTTTGCTTGCGGGCGCCTTGCTCCCGGTCGTCGGTCTCACCGGTCTGCTGCTATTTGACGTTGTCACCTTTCTGTTTGCGGTCGGTGTATTGATGATCGTGCACATTCCCCAGCCGCCGCGCACCGAGGAAGGCAGGCAGGGGCAGGGGAGCATCTGGAAGGAAGCCGCCTACGGTTTCAAATACATCTTTGCCCGCCCAAGCCTGCTCGGCTTGCAGTTGATCTTCTTCGTTGGCAATCTCTTTTCCGGTATTGGTTACACACTGCTTGCACCGATGGTGCTTTCACGAACCGTCAATGACAGTCTCATGCTCGGCTCGGTGCAGACGGCTGGCGCGGTCGGCGGGCTGATCGGCGGGATTCTGATGAGCGCCTGGGGCGGCTTCAAGCGCCGCGTCCACGGGGTGCTGACGGGGTGGATGATCTCCGGGGTTGGCATGGCAATTCTCGGCTTGGCAGGAGGCTTGCCGGTCTGGATCGCGGGTATGATCATCGGTTCGCTTGTCGGCTCCCTGATCAACGCATCCAACCAAGCCATCTGGCAGGCAAAGGTCGCGCCGGATGTGCAGGGACGCGTCTTCTCCGCCCGCCGCCTGATCGCGTGGTTCACCAATCCCATCTCGCCCATCATCGCGGGCACGCTCGCCGACTTTGTGCTTGAGCCGCAAATGCGCACGACCAGCGCGCTCTCCGAGACCTTTGGCGGGCTGGTCGGCACGGGACCCGGCGCGGGCATGGGGTTGATCATTTTCTTCTGCGGTTTGCTCGCCGTGGGGGTTGGTGCGGCTGGATATTTCATCCCCGCCATTTACAATGCGGAGACGGTTTTGCCCGATCATGACGAACTGCCCAAAGCGGATGCGGTTCCTGCCTGATAAACATTGACGAAGAGCCGGGCAAATTGCCCGGCTCTTTTGATTCACGCCTCTTTTCGCCCCGACGGCTGGGTGGAGAACTTGAACATTTCCATCCCGAAATAGACCTGCCTGCGCCTGAACGTCAGCCCGCTTTTCTCCAGCACGCGCTGGGATGCGATGTTACGCGGGTCGGTCAGCCCGATGATCTCCTGCAAGCCGATCTCGGTCAGCCCGAAATTCACCGAAGCCCGCGCCGCTTCGGTCATGTAGCCCCTGCCCCAAAACTCGCCGCCGATGAGATACGCCACCTCGGTCTCACTTGTTTCCGGCAGAAATTCCAACCCGCACCACCCCATGAGTTGACCGGTCTCCGTCATGGTCACCGCCCAATGACCGTAGCCAAATCTCTGCCATTGTCCGGTTTGATGGTTGATATAGCGTTCCACTTTTTCCATTTGCCACGCCGCTGTAATTGGGAAATATTGAAAAATATCCGGCTCTTGCGTGATCGCAAGCAATCGCTCGCGGTCATTTGTGTGGAATGGGCGCAAGGTCAATCTTTCTGTGACGACGATCTTTTGGACGGGTGAAGTTTCCATGACGCATCCTGTGGTGTAAGATATACTTTCTTTCAGCTTCTGTATTTTATATCCATTGGAGAAAATCGGAGAAACCCATGAAATTTGCGATATTTGGCACGGGCGGCGTAGGCGGATATTTCGGCGGGCGGCTCGCGCAAGCCGGACAGGACGTCACCTTTATTGCAAGGGGAGCGCACCTTGCGGCAATACAAGAATCGGGTTTGCGGGTTGACTCGATCAGCGGCGATTTCCACATCCAGCCTGCCAAAGCGACCGACTCTCCGCAAGCCGTCGGCACGGTGGATGCGGTGCTCCTTGCCACGAAAGGCTTTCACCTTGCTTCCGCCATCGGGCAAATGGCTCCGCTCATCGGCACGGATACGATCATCCTGCCCCTGCTCAACGGCATGGAGCACATGGACGTTTTGCACAAGCATTTTGGGAGTCATCTCATCGGCGGATTCTGCCGCTTAAGTGTGTTCATTGCCGCGCCGGGACACATCAAACACGTCGGCGTCCCGCCGTACATTGCCTTTGGCGAATTGGACAATTCCAAAAGCTGGCGGATCGAATCGCTGTATGAGGTCTTTTCTTCATCAAAAGGTGTCACTGCCGAAGTCCCTGCAGACATCACCGCCGCCATGTGGGAGAAATTCATCTTCATCTCTGGCACCAGCGGCATTGGCGCGCTCACCCGCCAGCCCGTCGGCGAGTATCGCGTACATCCTGAATCGCGCGCCATGCTCATCGCTGCCATGGAAGAAACCGCCGCCGTCGCGCGTGCGCGCGGCGCGGACATCCCGCCAAACTTTGTGGAAGCGACCATGCAGCGCATCGACAACCTCCCGCCGCAAATGCTCGCTTCCATGCAAAAGGACATGATGGAAGGTCGCCCCTCCGAACTCAATGAACAGACCGGCGCGGTCATCCGTATGGGCAGGGCGGTTGGCGTCCCGACGCCCACGCACGAAAAGATCCACGCTGAACTGCTTCCCCTCGAACAGAAAGCCAGACACCAATAACCAACATCCACCTACCCAAACGTCCAGTATCCATCCACCCGTTTCACCGATACACTCCAAATGCGGAATCGCTAGAATGGACGCAAAGGAGTAACCCATGAGTAAAAATATTTTTACCGAACTTTCCGAAGCCATGGCGGACGCCGCCGAACGCGCGGGCAAATCCACCGTGCTGGTGGATGCTCGCCGCCGCATCCCTGCCAGCGGCATAGCCATCGCCAAAGACCTGATCCTGACCGCCGACCATGTAGTGGAACGTGACGAAGACATCCGCGTCATTCTCGGCGACGGGACAGAAACCACCGCTCGCCTCGCCGGTCGGGACCCGGGAACTGATCTTGCCGTCCTGAAATTGGACTCCGCCTCAGCCGTTCCCGCCGAAGTTGCCAAGTCGCCAGCGCGGGTGGGGCAGTTCGTCCTTGCGATCGGACGCCCCTCAAAGAATGGCATCGAATCCAGTTTCGGCACGGTCAACACCATCGGCGGACCGGTCCGCACCGGGCGCGGCGGGATGCTCGAAAAATACATCAAGACCGATGTGGTCTCATACCCCGGTTTCTCCGGCGGACCGCTTATCAACGGCGAAGGACAGGTGCATGGCATCAACACCTCGGGCTTTCGCGGCGGCGGGGCGATCACGATCCCTGCTGACGTGGCATGGAAGATTGCCGAAACGCTTTCCAAACATGGCAAGATCAAACGCGGCTATCTTGGCATCCGCAGCCAGACGGTGAACATCCCTGCCGAAGCGCAGAGTGAACTGAAGCGCGGGCAGGAGACAGGCTTGCTGATTGTTGGCTTGGAAGCCGAAAGCCCCGCCGGCAAAGGTGGCATCATGGTCGGTGATATTCTTGTCGGTGTGGCGGAACAGCCCATCGAACACCACGACGAACTCTTCGCCCGCCTGAGCGGAGACGTGGTCGGCAAGTCCGTGCCGATGGATGTGCTGCGCGGCGGCAAATTGCAAGTTGTGAATGTGGTGGTTGGAGAGCGCTGATGTCGTTGCGAGCACGGCGAAGCAACCTCTCGTTTTGAAATTTGGAGATTGCTTCAGGCGTTCGCCATCGCAATGACATGGAGATATTCTTGATTCGAGTTGCCATCGTCTCTCCCAGCCACGCCCTGCGGATCGGCTTGCGCGAAATGCTCGCCGGGCACCCCGCTATCCGCGTGACGGGCGAGGCGACGACGCTTGACGATGTGGACGACAATGAGACCGAGGTGGCTGTGCTCGCCTCGGTCTCATCTGCGCGTATCCCCGCCGACTACAATTTCGCCATCCTGTTTATGACGGATGACATTGAATCCATACGCGGGATGTTGACGTCCAATTTGCGCGCATGGGGCGTGCTCTCCGCCGATGCAGGCGGGGATGAACTTGCAGCGGGAATCGTCGCAGTGGCGGAAGGGCTTTGGGTCGGTGCGCCAGGTTTGGTCGAGGGGTTGATGCGTCTGCCGAGGGGACGGGACGGTTTGGGGGAAGAGTCCCTGATCGAGCCGCTTACCGCGCGGGAGATGGAAGTCCTGCAACGCATGGCGGCGGGGCTGGCAAACAAACAGATCGCGCTGGCGTTGAACATCAGCGAGCATACGGTCAAGTTTCATCTTTCGTCGTTGTATGCGAAGTTGGGGGTATCCAGCCGTACCGAGGCGGTGCGGCGGGGACTCGAACTGGGGTTGATCTCGCTTTAATTCACCTGCAATTTTTCAGGGCGGAAAGACGAGTAAAATCCTCCTGTTTTCACTCGTCTGGTTTGCATGGCTAAAGAATTTCACTATACATGGGAATGGGATTTCGCCTCGTCTCCGGAGGCGTTGTGGACCCTTGTCTCGGATACCAACCGCTTCAACCGCGATACGGGTCTGCCGCCGATGCAGTTGCTGGGAATCGAAAACCGAGTGAAGCTGGTCAAGTTCAACATTCCGCTCGTGAATGTGATCTGGGAGGAGGAACCGTTCGAGTGGACGTACCCCTATCGCTTTGGAATTTTGCGCCGCTATCGCACGGGTCCGCTTTTGGAAATGCGCGTGGACTGCCGCCTCGAACGGCACGGCGCAGGCACGCGGTTGACGTATGAGGTTTGGGCAACCCCGAGGAATGTTTTGGGCAATATCGCCATTCCGCTGGTGATCGGGGTTGTAAGCGCGAGACGATTTGGTGACGCGTTCAGGATGTATGACCGCATCGCTTCGCGCGGGGACCCGCTGCTGGTCGTCGCTGCGGGCAGGGATCTCACCCGAGCTGGAAGCGACCGATTCAAAAACCTGGGCGAGCGCTTGAAACAGCAAGGTGCGGATGAACGTGTGCTTGACCATCTCCATGAATATTTGCACCGCGCCGATGACTTGTCCATTCAGCGCATGCGCCCATACGCGTTGGCGGACGGCTGGGGTTTGCCGCGCCGAACTGTGTTGGAGACCTTTTTACGCGCCACGCGCGCAGGCATGTTGGATATGTATTGGGACCTGCTGTGCCCCGAGTGCCGCGGCATGGCGGAAGGCCATGCGCGCCTTGAGGACGTTCATTCGTCCGCGCACTGCAGTACCTGTCAGATCGATTTCAACGCCAACTTTGACCACAATGTGGAAGTCATCTTCCGCCCGAACCCGTCCATTCGGGCGGTGGATGCGACTGTCGAATTCTGTGTCGGTAGTCCGCAGAGACAGCCGCACATCGTCTTTTCGTTGATCGTCCCGCCGCGCGAGCAATTGCCAATTTCCACCATGTTAGGCGCGGGGCGGTATCGCCTGTCTGCTTCGGGCATCGAAGGGTCGCAGATGCTGGCGGCTTCAGCGGATGCGCCCGACGTCAAAGATTTCCATGCGGATTCAGTCGGCTGGAGTAAGGAGATCGAACCCATCGGACTTGCGCCAAAAATCCGTCTCATCAACGGCACGGACTTCGCTCAGACCTTTCAATTGGAGCATACCGTCTGGTCGGACCAGGCGGCAACAGCGGCGGATGTGACCACCCTGCAGATCTTCCGCGATCTGTTTTCCAGTGAAGTGCTGCGCCCCGGCGAGGAGATCTCGGTCGGTTCGACGACGTTAATGTTCACCGATCTGCGTCAGTCCACAAAGTTATATCGCGAGATCGGCGATGCGCCCGCCTTTGGCAGGGTGCGCGAGCATTTCGAGATTCTGGAGCAAGCCGTGGCGGCGGAGGGAGGTTCGATCATTAAGACCATGGGCGATGCGGTCATGGCGGCGTTCCGCAGCCCGGTGTCTGCGTTGCGTGCGGTTTGGAAGGTGCAGGAGCAGTTGTCGGCGCGGGGGGAGCCGCCGTTGTCCATCAAGGTGGGCATCCATAGCGGACCGTGTATTGCCGTCAATCTGAACGACCGGCTGGATTATTTTGGTTCCACGGTGAACATCGCCGCGCGCCTGCCGCATTTTTCCAAAGGCGGCGAGATGATCCTTTCCGAATCGATCCGCAATGATCATGAGGTGGTGGAGTTCCTGGAGAAAAATGCCCCGCCAAATTCGCTCTCGCGTTTTCAAGGTGATCTGCGCGGATATGACGAACCGATGGATCTGTGGCGAATTAAATTGTAAGATCTCACCATGGTCTGCCGTCCACGATCAACGGTCATTTTACCCTTCGTGGATCGTCACGCTTTTCCCCCACCTTTCCCTGTGTGACCTCACCACTAACTCCGCCAGTTCGCGCGGCACGACGTTCTCCTTTACCACATCTTCCAGCGGCATCCACATCGGGTGATAAGTTCCATTGATTTCATCGGGCTCATCATATTCCTCGCCTGTGCCGGTTCCAAATTCCCCGCCTGTCCGCCGCACTAAAAAATAGACCTGCTTGCGCCTGCCTTCGCGTAAAACCTCCGCCGCAAGTCCCACCACCTCGACGTGAACGCCTAATTCCTCATACGCCTCTCGGACGGCAGCTTGCTCTTCCGTTTCACCCTCGTCCACACCGCCGCCGGGGAAGGCAAAGTAATGCCTGCCTTGCTTATGGCGTTCCATGAGCGCGAGTTTGCCGTCTTCGATCAGAATGATGCCAGCGCGCGGTCGTGTCACGAACGATTTCCTTCCAGAATTTCGCGCGTTTGTTGAACGTCCCGGTGCATTTGTTCCACCAGTGCCTCCACCGAATCGAACTTCAATTCATCGCGCAGGCGCGTTACGAATTCGAGTTTCAACTGCTCACCATAGATGTCGCGGTCAAAATCCAGTAGGTATGCCTCTACGCTTGCCACCTTCCGTTCAGGCGTGAAGGTGGGGTTGAAGCCAACGTTGGTCGCCGCCATGAATCGCTCCGCGCCGAGCACCCCCCAACATGCATAAATGCCGTTGACAGGGATCACTTTCTGATCGGGATAATCAATATTCGCGGTCGGGAAGTTGATCTTCTTCCCGCGCCCCGCGCCGTGGATGACCTCGCCGCCCACCTGATAGCGATGACCGAGCAGGCTTGCGGCTTCGGATACATTGCCTGTGGAGATCAATTTGCGGATCTCGGTGGATGAGATCACGCCGCTTTCGTCGCTGACGGCTGGCACCACGTCGACGCTGTATCCCAGCTCCAAGCCGATCTCGGTCAGGCGCGCCGCGTTGCCCTCGCGTCCTTTGCCGAGTGCAAAATCATAGCCGATCAGCAGGCGGCTGAGTCCGAGAGTCCGCTTGAGCGTGGACATATATTCATGGGCAGTGGCAGTGGACAGGTCGCGGGTGAAGCGCTGGGTGATGACCACATCCACGCCGAGCGCGGCGAGCAGATCCGCGCGTTCATCCGGCGTGGTCAGGCAGTGAATCTCTTTGCCGGTCAATACGCTGGCAGGATGCGGATGAAAGGTCAGCACCACGGCGGGAGAATCCGCTTCGTGCGCCTCGCGGACAAGTTTTTCGATGATGGCACGATGTCCGCGATGCACGCCGTCGAACACGCCGATGGTGAGCCAGGCATTGTGCAGGGAAAGTTCTTCGAGTGAGTGATAATGTTCCATATATTAAAAAGCCGCCTTGTACGGCGGCTTAATTTTATCCTATTCCAGTTGCTAATCTGAAGTGAAGAAGACCTTCTTGGGCTGCCATTCGGGCGCGCCGTCTTCACCGGCGGCGGGGATCATGAGGGCAACCAGTTCGCCCTGTGTGCTGACGCCGCGCACTTTTTCGTAGACGGTGTCGGCTTCCTTGGCTTTGACGCGGTGCCCATGGCGCACAGCTTCCACTTCATCGGGGTTGAGTTCCACGGCGGGCCAATCGCCAAGCGCTTCGGCGGCGGGGATCAGGTATTGATACCAGTTGCCTGCGGTGAAGGCTTCCTGCAATTTGCGCAGGGGCACAGAATCGCGCAGGGTGAATTTTCCGCTCTTGGTACGGCGCAAGCCGACCAGATATGCGCCGCATCCCAGTGTTTTACCGAGGTCGTTCGCCAGCGAACGGACGTAGGTGCCGGACGAGCAATGCACGTCGATGACGACTTCGGGCGGCGTCCATTCGAGCACTTCGAGATGATGAACGGTGATCTTGCGCGGTTCGAGATCGACCTCTTCGCCTTTACGTGCCATTTCGTATGCCTTGCGTCCCTGCACTTTGACGGCGGAATAGGGCGGGGGCGTCTGTTCGATTTCACCGACGAACGTCTTCAGCGCCTCTTCAAATTCCGCTTCGGTGATATTGGAAGGGTCTTTGGTGGGGGTGAACTTGCCTTCGGCATCGAAGGTGTCGGTGGTGCCGCCCAAACGGATGATCGCCTGGTAGCGTTTATCCGATGCGGAGACGTACTCGCTCAAGCGCACGGCGGGTCCCACAAGGATGACCAGCACGCCGGAAGCGCGCGGGTCGAGCGTGCCGGTATGTCCTGCGCGCCGCAGACCCGTACCGTTCCTGATTGCCTGTACAACATCGTGGGATGTCATCCCGACAGGTTTATCCACCACAAGAGCGCCCGAGATGGCGTTTTTTATATCCTGACTATTCATTACAATCCTCCTGCTTCATGATTCGAGTTAATTATGACATAATTGTCGGAATATGCAATTAGCACATTGGAACTATTTTTATCGTTCGTCCTTACAAATTTAACAACTGCCTTGTCTTACTAAGAACTTCCTGTTGGACTTCGCTCAAACTTCCCTCGATATCTGCTCCTGCGGCGGCGGCATGACCTCCGCCCTTGAAATAAGTTGCAACTGGGGATACATCCACGCCCGGCTCCAGTGCGCGCCAAGAGATCTTGACATGATTGTTATTCTGCTGGACGAAAACCATGCCCACTTTGTTCCCGTCGATGGCGGAGATCAAATTGATCAGGTCCGCGTCATCGTTTCCGCTGTAGCCTGTCCGTTTGCGGTCTTCGAGCGTGAGCGTCCCCCAGACGATTCCATGTTTGCTCTCGAGGCTGGTAAGTCCCGCGCCCCAGTATTTGGCGGCGGGGAAGGTCTTCCGCACCAATGATTTCATGTAGATCTCAGGCAGGTCCACGCCAGTCTCCATCAAATCCGCGGCTTGACGCAGCGCCTCGGGAGTGACGTTGGATGTGCGGAAGCCAAGCGTGTCGGTCAGGATGCCGGTCAACAAGGCGGCGGCGATGGGTTTGGTGATGTCAAAGCCCCATTCAGGCAGGTGATTGGTGAGGATCGCCGCCGTGGCGACCTCCTCCGCTTCGATCAGGTTGAGTTTGCCGAACTTTTCATTGGTAACATGATGGTCGATATTGATATCGGGTTGACCGAGATCCTGAAATACTTTCCCCACGCGCCGAAAATCGGCACAGTCCACGGTGATGAACGTATCATGTTCCCTGCTTGGTTCCTTCTTGATAAGCTCGCTGCCTTCAAGGTACTTGAAGGAGGACGGCACGCCGTCTGCCAGTACCATTTCAACAGATTTTCCTGCATTTTGCAGCGCCAGTCCCAGACCAAGCACTGAGCCGATTGCATCCCCATCCGGGCGCACGTGCGAAGCAATGACGATCTTCTTCGCAGAATGTAATCTATTCTTTATCTCCCCTGTGAGCTGATTGTCCACTATTGTATGTCCTTCAAAGAGAAATAAGTTGTACGAGTTGTCCCGTCAACAGGGCTCACTTCTTTCTTAACCCTGCCAGCAACTTTTCGATATGGTCTGCGTTTTCGGGAGTCGGATCCCAGTGGAACCTGAGTTTGGGAAATGCGCGCAGGTCCACGCGCGAGGCGAGAGTCCGCCTGATGAAACCGGAGGCAGATTCGAGCCCGGCAAGAACGTCGGCGGAGCGTGAAGCGCCCTCAATGGCTGAGACGTACACATCCGCGAAGGCAAGTTCCCTGTCTATCTTTACGTCCGTGACAAAGATTTGTTGCAGGCGCGGATCGCTGATCTCACGGATGAGCAGCTCGGAAAGTTCCTGTTGTATGCGGTCTGCAATGCGTTGTAATCGTATTCCTGATGGCATGATTAACTGGGGCGGAGTTTTTCCCCGCCCCGGTTGCCCCTATTCTACTATGTAACACACGACTGTGTCACCGGCTTGAATGTCGCTGAAGTTCTTGAAGCCGACGCCGCATT
The DNA here is from genome assembly GCA_023382595.1 of Anaerolineales bacterium. Taxonomy (GTDB): domain Bacteria; phylum Chloroflexota; class Anaerolineae; order Anaerolineales; family Villigracilaceae; genus Villigracilis. The sequence goes on from JAHDWB010000004.1 coordinate 20,847, forward strand.
CGTATCCCTGGCGGATCTCTTTGACATCTTCCTTCTCATGACGCAGGGAGGACAGGTCACCTTCATAGACGATGTCTGAACCGCGATAGAGGCGCACTTTTGCGCCGCGTTTCAACTCGCCGTCCGTGACCTTGCATCCCGCCACCCTGCCGAACTTGGAGGCGGAGAACACCTGCAAGACCTGTGCGCGTCCGAGGATCTTTTCCACCAGTTTTGGTTCGAGCATGCCCTTGAGCGCTTTTTCGATGTCTTCGGTCATGCGGTAGATGATCTCGTACAGGCGGAGGTCCACGCCTTCCTTTTCCGCCATGCGGCGGGCGTCCACGTCCGCTTGCACATTGAAGCCGATGATGATGGCTTTTGAAGCGGACGCGAGCATGACATCGTTGTTGCCGATGTTGCCGGTTTCTGCGTGCAGGATCTTCAAACCGATCTCGCCTTCACCGAGTTTGTTCAGTTCAGTGACGATGGGATCGAGCGACCCTTGAACGTCCGCTTTGACGATGAGATTAAGTTCCTTCGCTTCGCCCGCCTGGACGTTTGCGAACAAATCTTCGAGCGAGACCTTCTTCCGAGCCTGCGCCTGGGTCTTGGCGGCTTCCAGCCGTTCGGCGACGATACTGCGCGCTTCCTTCTCGGTCTTCACGACCTCGAACAGGTCGCCCGCAGATGGAACGTCGCTCAAGCCCATCACCGCCACCGGCGTGGACGGTCCCGCCTTGCGGATGGGTTTGCCTTTGTAATCGGTGATGGCGCGTAATTTTCCGTGGGCGCTGCCAGCCACGACCACATCTCCGGCTTGCAGTGTCCCGTTCTGGACGAGCAATGTCGCCAGCACGCCTTTGGATTTGTCCAACTCGGCTTCGATGACCGTGCCGATAACTTTTCCATTCGGGTTGGCTTTGATCTCGTTGCTATCTGCTACGAGCAGGACGCCTTCGAGCAGGTCGTCAATGCCCTGCTTGTTCTTTGCCGAAACCGGCACGACCATCGTGCTGCCGCCCCAATCGTCAGGGACGAGCTCAAGTTCGGCAAGCTGCTGTTTCACGCGTTCGGGATTGGCGTTCGGCTTATCCACTTTGTTCAATGCCACCACCAGCGGAACGCGCGCCGCCTTGGTGTGGGCAATCGCTTCACGGGTCTGCGGCATCACACCGTCATCCGCGGCAACGACGAGGATGACGATATCCGCGCCTTGTGCCCCGCGCGCGCGCATTTGTGTGAACGCGGCGTGACCGGGCGTATCAAGGAAGGTGATCAAACGTCCCTTCATTTCGACCTGATACGCACCGATGTGCTGGGTAATGCCGCCCGCCTCGCCCGCCGCCACTTCCGTCGAGCGGATCGCATCCAGCAGGCTGGTCTTGCCGTGGTCCACGTGACCGAGGATAGTCACCACCGGCGGACGCGGCTTCAACTGCGATTTGTCCTCCCCGGCGATCATCTGACGCCAGAGCGGAACCTCGCCGACCTCCTCCTTGACTTCCTCTTCAATTGCTTCAAGGACCGCTTCGAATCCGTACTCGGCGACCACGATCGCAGCCGTGTCAAAATCCACCGACTGGTTGATGGTCGCCATCACGCCGTTCGTCATCAATTTTTTGATCAGTTCAATCGGGCTTTTTTCGATCTTCTGTGCCAGGTCGCGGATCACGATGCTGGCGGGCAGTTCGAGTTTATTGCCATTATTGCTCATAAGCCACCTCCTTCTTGAAAAACATCTCTCAAAATTCGGTTTCCATCAGGCAGCCTGTGAGCGAGTGGCTAATCGTTCACAGGTCTTAACCGCTGGTTTCTTCTTCAGGTGGAAGACCGTTCATGAATTCTTCCAAATGCGCGCGATCATCATGGCTCAATTCCGTTTTCAGCGCATGAGCCAGCGCGCCTTTCAATCCGCGCTCCCAACAGGAGCGGCGGTCGTGCAGGTAGGCGCCCCGCCCAGCCAGCTTCCCGGTCGGATCCACGCGCACGCCCTCGGGCGAACGGACAATCCGCAACATTATCCGCTTCGGCAGGACTTCACGGCATCCTACGCAGGTGCGCTGGGGCACATGTTTTACACGTTGTGCAGGTTTTTTCTTCACCTTCAATTCATCCACCTCCTCCGTTCAGGAGGAGGGACTTTTTTCTACCATTCCTCTTCGTTGCCATCACCGCCGCGTTTATGTTTCTTGCGGCCCACAACTTCGCCGAGGCTCTCATCGAACTCGAGCGTAACGCCCTTCTTCTTGCCCTTCTTGCCTTTTTTCTTGTCGTCGGACGAACTTTCATCCGCATCGGCAGGCGATTGGAACATCTCAGGCTTCATCTGGAACAATTCATCCAGTGAGACCCCATCCTTCGCATGTTCATCGTCTTCTTCTTCGACGACTTTCTTCGCATCTTTCTTCCGTTCGGCTGGTTTCTCATCCGCGGGCGCTTCCTCCACTGGGGCGGGTTCCGCTACCGCCTCAACCGCAGCCTCGACCACAGCGACGGGTTCTTCCGTGACCACAGCCTCAGGCGCAGGTTCAGGCTCGGGGAAGGTCAGCGCAGCGATCACTTCCTCGATGTTCTGGATGGCTTTCGCGCCGATGCCCGCCAACCCAAGCACCTTGTTGGGATCGGTCTTCATATCGAACATCAACTGACCAATGGTTTCATAATTCGCCTCGGTCAGGATATTGAAGATATGTTCCTTGATGCCAGCCTGATCAAGCGGCATATTGAATGCCGCCACAGGGATCTCTGCGCGTGCGGCGGACAGGCGTTCGTCTTCCACGCGGGCGGCTTCTTCCTTGATCTGGATGGTGCGTCGTTCCACACGGTCCACGAACTGACCGAGCAAGGAATATTCCTCCGGCGTAACGGCGCGGTCTTCCGCCTTCTTGGCAAGGATCTCTTCGATCTGCGGCATCTGTTCCACAGCCGCGGGGAGCATCGCCGCCAGTTCAGAATCAGTTTTCAGTTTGTTAAGAGCGTCGCCTGCGGCTTCCGTCAACGACTTGATGTCGATGCGCCAGCCGGTCAACTTGGCGGCGAGACGCGCGTTCTGCCCATCACGCCCGATGGCAAGACTCAATTGGTCTTCGCCGACCACCACGGTGGCGGTGCGGGCATCCTTGTCTTCCGCGAGATACACGCCGCTGACGCGCGCCGGGGAGATGGCTTTGGAAATATAAACGATGGGATCGGGGTCCCATTGGATGATGTCGATCTTCTCGTCGTGCAATTCCTTGACGATGGCTTGAATGCGCACACCTTTGATGCCCACACACGCGCCGACCGGGTCGATGCCGGGCTGGGTGGCGGAGACCGCCACTTTGGCGCGCGCGCCGGGTTCGCGTGAGATGGCGCGGATCTCGACAATGCCGTGATAGATCTCAGGGACTTCGTTCTCGAGCAGGCGGCGCAGGAAGTTGCGGTGCGCGCGCGAGAGAATGATCTGCGGACCGCGCGTGCCGTCCTTCACTTCCATCACCACCGCGCGGACGCGGTCATGCAGTTTCAAACGCTCGCCGGGAATTTTCTGATTGTTCGGCATCAAGCCTTCGGCTTTCATATCCAAGCCGATGGTGATGCCCTGCGCGTTGATCGCCTGAACGAGACCCGAAACGATCTCGCCTTCCTGACGCTGGAAGTATTCCATTTGGTTCGAGCGTTCCGCCTCGCGGATGCGCTGCTGGATGACCTGGCGGGCGGTCTGTGCCGCCACGCGTCCGAAGTCGGCGGGAGTGGTTTCAACGATCACCATGTCGCCGGGCTGCGCCTCGGGGTTGACCTTGCGCGCCTCGTCCAATAAAACTTCCGTGCGGTCATCGACAATGGAATCCTCGACGACTTCCTTCTCGGCATAGACCGTGACCAGCCCCGTCTCCGGGTCCAGTTTCGCCTCCACATGCTGGGCAGTGGATGCGCCCACAGCGCGCCGATATGCGGAAACCATCGCCGACTCGATCGCGGAGACCACCACATCTTTGGCGAGTTGTTTCTCTTCCAATACTTCGTTGAATGCTAACGCAAAATCAGTTTTTGCCATACCTACCTTGCTCCATGACTCCTTATATAAGCGAAGAAGTGGGGGCTACCCACTTCTCGGTGTCTTCTCTATTGGGTTGTCCGTACGCGCGAAATTCTAGCATAAAGGCGTTGAAGGCGCAAGGGATTTGATGCTCGCGGCCTCAAATATTCACGCAAAAGCCAAATTTATGACTGCGCTGGGTATAATCCCTGCCATGACTGAACGAGATATGCAGAAAGCCGCCTTGCGCGGCGAACCATCTTACGTCTGGCGCGCGGGGCAGCAACGCCGCCTTGATATGATCGTCAAATTTGCGGGGGAGCGCATGCAGGGCAGTGTGCTTGAGAACGGCTGCGGGGTGGGGATGTATGTGGAGAAGATGACAGCCCTCGGCGCGGATGTGACCGGTCTGGAATATGACTTCGAGCGCGCGCGCGATGCGAGAGTCAATTCGGAGAAGATCGTCAACGCCGCCGGGGAATTCCTTCCGCTTCCTTCATCGACCTTTGACCTGATCCTGAGCCATGAAGTGATCGAACACGTACAGGATGACCGCTCCGCGATTGCAGAGATGGTGCGCGTATTAAAGCCCGGCGGGCGTGCCGTGATCTTTTGCCCGAACATCGGTTATCCCTTCGAGACGCACGGCATCTTTTGGAAAGGGACGTATCATTTTGGAAATAAATTGTTCGTGAACTACCTGCCGCGCGCATGGCGTGACAGACTCGCCCCGCATGTGCGCGTATATTCACGGCGCGATATGCAAAAACTATTCGATAATTTGCCCGTGAAATTCATCGAACGGACAGTCATTTTCGGCGCATACGACAACATCATTGCTCGCTTTGGCGCATTTGGAAAGTTCCTGCGCGCCACTTTGCAGTTTTTGGAAACCACGCCATTGAAGATATTGGGTTTGTCCCATTTCTGGGTGGTGGAGAAAATATAAAAAACTCCGAAGTCTCAAAGACTTCGGAGTTTTTTGTCATTCACCTTCGTCGCTGCTCGCGCCCGGCTGTTCCACCCGCAGCACGTCGCCATGATAATTGATAACCACCTTGAAGCCCATCATGCCGAGATAGGCGCGCATGTCTTCGGGGAGACCGGTTTGCATGATGGCATCGAATTGCTTGTCGATGTTCTTCAACTGCTGTTCGATCATCGCCTTCGAGAAGGGATCGTCCTGACCGAGCATTTTCGCGGTTTCGGCGGAGAGCAGGTCTTCACTACCTTTCATCATCTCTGCCATTTGGTTGAGCACGGCGCGGTCCACCTGCTCGGCAGGGATGTGGCGGCGGAAACCGTCGTCGTCCACGACGTAAGCAGGTTCGCTTCCGATAAATGCGGATTCGGCAGGCTTGCCGTTTTCATCCACGACGAGTCCGGCGAAAAGAGGCTGGTTGCTCAACGGATTATCCCTGCCTGCCTTCGATGGCGGCGAGCAGGATCCCCGCAGCGATTCCCACGCGGCGGTCCAGTTGACGGGCGGTGTCCATGCTGAAATCGACGTTCAGTTGATAGGTGAAGGGATTGAAATTCTGCTTGAGGTCCGCCACGCGGTTGGAGCCGATGACGATGTCGTAATTCTGCGGGATGAGCGAACTCAGGAAGCGGCGCAGCAGCGCCATGCCCATGCTGTCTTCGAACAATTTGCCGATGACGTTGTCATTCACGTCAAGGATGTCCCATTCATCGCGCAGCATGGATGCAAATCCCTTGCGGCGCAGCGCCCCGACCTTTTGCCCGGTTACGCTGTCGATCACATCGAACGCAGCGGAGAAGTCAATGATCTGGCGGGCTTTGATCATCAACACTTCCTGGGTTTTGCTTTCATCGGAATACACGCGGATGTCCTCGCGCAATCGGAACATTTTTTGCTCGCTGAACATGACAAGGTTCTCGCTTGAATCGTAAAAGCGGAATTTGCCTGTCAGCGCGAAGACCTGACGCTTGAGCAGGTATTGGTTGTGTTGAAAAATGGGATTCATATGATTTCCTCTGAGAGTTTGGTTTTTAGATCAGGTATGTATCCTGATACTATTCGATGATCACACGCGTCCCATCACCGGGGATGTTCACATACTCTTGATTTGGAGCAAGGACGGGACTGGTCCAGCGGTACAACCATTTGGAGATGCTGGACGGCAGGTTGACACAGCCGTTACTGCGCGGATGTCCATAATCGTTGTGCCAGTATGTGCCGTGGAAGGCATGACCGGAGCCTGTGAAGAACGAGCACCACGGCACGCCGGGCAGGTTGTAGATGTTCGCCACGGCATCGCCAAAGTTCGTCATGTGCACAGACGGTCCCTTGTGATAGGTGCGCCATTCGCCTTTGGGCGTATCCGTGCCGCGCTCTCCACTGGCACAGCGGACGGACATTACCATTTTGTCGCCTTCGAAGGCGGTGACCATCTGCGTGGCAATGTCCACGTGGATGAGCTTCTGTTCGTTCGAGACTTCGGGAGAGAGTTGTGTCAGTTCCTCGTCAGGGATGAGACGCATGTTGTAGGACGGGACGTAGAAGGATTTCTTGAGCACATTGTCATAGATCTCGTACCAAACGCTTTTCTCTTCACGCGTCACAACCACTTTCTTTACCCAGTGTGTGGTTTCGTAAAAGATGCGGTGTCCCTTTTTGGCGTAATGATAAGGCGCCAGATGCGTTGGGCTGAACGGTACGGTGACTTCCGCGAGTTTGCCTTCGGCGGGAATTTCGTAAATCGGTTTCTGGTATCTCGTTTCAACCGGCTGCAGCCAGCCGGAGAAGGTAAAGCCGCCATCTATTTCATACCAGGTGTTGTTGAACTGGTTATCAATGTTGTCGCCTGTCACTTCGCCGAGCAGTGGAACGACCTCGTCGATGCGGAGGAGATGGATGCGGTTGGCGGTCAGGTAGGGGGCGTCGAAGATCTGCACGCCGCTCCAGATGGCGCGTCCCTGCGAAGTGGGGGGAGCGGCAAGAGCACGGTCCAAGCCCAATTCGGAGAGAACAAGCCCGAGCACGCCGGAAGCGGTGAGCTTTAAAAAGTCACGACGGGAAAGCTGGGAAATACTCATGATGCGATTGTAATCATAAAGGTTGAGAGGAAGTTTAGAGAATGTCTCTTTGGTACTAGAGAACGATCTCGACGTTCGTCCCCACGCCGCCGAAAGTGAGTTCTTTTTTGAATGGGACCTGCGGAGTGCTCCAACGATAGAGCCATTTGGATGCGTTCATGGAAAGATTGATGCAGCCGTGTGAGCGCGGTCTGCCGAAATCGTTGTGCCAGAATGTGCCGTGGAAGGAGATGCCGTTGGGAGTAATGTACTGCACCCAGGGCACGCCGGGCAGATCGAAGCCGGTGGCGGCGATGTCGCCCGCCGCCATGTGCCGCGAGGGACGTTTATAGTAGGTGATGAAGTTGCCTTGCGGCGTGGTGTATTTCCCGACCCGCATGAGTCCGCCTGTGGAAACGGGCGCAACGAAGACAGGTACATCATTTTCATAGGCGATGGTGACCTGCTGACCGAGCCGCACGACGATCTTTTTCTCGCGGTTTGGTACATCGGGGGAGATGGGGGCAAGTTCGTCCTCGCTCATGACGCGGATGTGCTCGGCGCGGGCGTAATACAGTTTGTCCCATTTGTCGTCGCGGACTTGATACCAGACCTGCCCATCGTTGTCATTTGTGAACACCGCTTTGATCCAGTGCGTGGTCTCATAATACATGCGGTAAATGACCTTGGAATCCTTGTCCGGCGCGACATGCGCATCCGTGAACGGTACGCTGACCTCAGCGAGCAAACCTTCTTTTGGGATTTCCAATTGCGGCGTGTTCAAGATGGTGCGGACAGGCTGGATGTTCCCCGAATAGACGAACCCCTCGTCACCGACCTTGTACCAGACGCGGTTATGCGCGGTGACATCGTCGCTGACGGCGGTGTTCGTGATGTTGAGCAGCGCGTCGCGCTGGCTTAATCTGACCTTTGCTGACTCGATGGACGGCTTTTCATACACCCAAACCGTGCGGACGGTCACGCGTCCCTGCTGGGCTGTGAACGGGTCGTCAAAATCAAAATTGAGCGGAGCCGCCAGCAAGCCTGCCAGCCCAAGTCCGCTCAATTTCAGAAAATCTCTTCGTGATAATGGTTGATTCATTCTTACGGGTTTCCCTCTTGCTCCTTATTTTGGCAGAAGAAAGAGGAAATGGAGTGATCAATGATGCACGTTCACCACTGTGCCAACCACTGAGAAGTTGTAAACCCATTCCGCATCGGCAATGGTCATATTGACACAACCGTGACTCATCGGCGTACCGAAATTATTGTGCCAGTACGTGCCGTGGATGCCATAGCCTTTATAGAAATACATGATGTACGGCACATCGGGCAGGTAATAGCCGGGTCCCGACATGGGAGCGGATCGCAACTTGATCCAGACGCGATACTTGCCCGTCACGGTCGGTGTCTGCCATGTGCCCGTGGAAACCACAAAAGAACGGACGAGTGTATCGCCTTCGTAGGCATACAGCCTCTGCTCCGAAAGGTCCACATCGATCCAGCGTTCGCCGTTTCCGCTCACCGCCGCTGGGACGTTCGGCGCGGCGGTGGGTGCCACGTATTCCGGTGTGGGCGTATCGGGGACGATCTCTGCGATGGCGACGAATTCGCTCGTCGCTTCATCGCTCGTTCCTTCATCCGAAGAAGCGACCTCGGGTTCCGCGGTGGCAGTGGGAGGCAGGTCTGTGGGGGGGATGTCCGTCGCCGGGGGAACCTCGGTCAATGTGGCGGTTGGCGGGACGGTCGTGAAGGTCGCGGTCGGCAGGATCTCCTGCGCAACAAGTTGAACCGCGGGCGTGTAGGTCGGTTTGGCGATGTCCACCTGTGCGAAGGATGGCAGATCAGCTTGCGGCTGGGTCTGCGGCGCAGATACAAAATTCATGATGGAAGCAAAGACCGGCGAATTGACCGCCGACCATGCCGCAAATAAAAAGACCGCGCATCCCATCACGATCAGCAGGACGGGAAGCACGATGCTTCGTTTTTTCTTCGTTTTTCCAGAGGCATCGCCTCGAACCGGACCTCCAGCCTGTTCCCTGTTTTCCGGACCATGTCCACCCTGAGGCTGGGGTTCTTTTGTCATCGATTCACGTAGTTTTAAAAGCGAGTCAGTCATCATTCACCTGTGCCAAAATCCACAAAGCCGCTCAAATGCGTGTAATCATTATAAAGCAAAAAATCGACTTTTTACCACTGAATATTGACCGGCGTGCCGACTTCCGCCCAATCGTAGAGAAGTTGTGCCTCATACGAGCCAAGCACCACGCAGCCGTATGAGATAGGCGTGCCGAGATAGCCCGCCCAGAGTGTGGCGCCGTTCGGCAGGATCGGCAAGGCGTGGATGCCGTTTTGCAGACTGCCCGCCCAGTAGATTCCCAGCCAGCTTGGCATCCAGATATTCCACGTTGCGCCGTACGCATTGGGAATTTTGTTCAGGACGCTGAAATTCCCGACGCGCGTCGCGTTGTTCATACCGGTGGATGCGACGAAACTGTAGATCAGGTAATCGCCGTCGTAGACGTACATGTGCTGTTCGGAAATATCCACGAGGATGGATTTGCCGCCAGTATAGACGGGTGCAGGCGGCTCGTTCCCGGTCACAGACGTGACGTATTCATACGTCAATGCCTCGGAAACGATCTCCGCTTGCGCGACCACTTCGGTGGGAGGCTGTGTTGGGATCAACGTGGCGGTTGGGAGCGGGGTGTAGGTCGGTTTTGCCATTTGCGCAAAGCCAAATGATTGCGCTTCGGTGGGAGTGGCAAAAACCATCTCACTTAAACCGAATTCCCGGGCTGCCACCGCCGACCATGCCGTGACGCCGATCACTGTCAGCAGGAGGATCAGGATCAAGGCTGGATGAAGCAGGTTGAGGCGGCGGGGCGAAGCGTCAGGTCTGTTCATGGTGCAAAGGTTGGGACGGGGATCGCGGTCGGGAAAATGCTTTCGTTGTTGATGAAGCACAAGATGCCTTGTATCACGCCGTCGGCGACGAGGTTGGTCTGCTGGGTGAGGAGGTCGCGGTCGAGGTACATGAAGCCGGTTTCGATGATGGCGGTGATGGTGTTCGGGTCGATCTCGGAGAAGGCGTGATATTCGCGCATGTCTCTTGTGATGCTGTTGGCGTGGAAGGTCAAGCCGGTGATCTGTTGGTAGCGGTCGGTGAGGCAGGCGGTCAGGCGTTGGGCGCGGTTGACGTCGCGCGTATCGAGCGACGCCGCCACCTTGAAGCCGGTCGCTTCATCGTTGATGTATTGACAGGAGTCGTTATGGATGGAGACCAGCGCCACAGCGCGATAACCGTTCAAGCGTGTGTCGAACTCGTTGAGCAGGTCCACCTGATAGCCTTTCGCTGTCAGGCTTCTCTCCACGAGAGTTGCGATCTGGAAATTTATGTCCACTTCCCTTAATGTTACCTGTCCATTTTCATCCATGCAGACTGCGCCGGAATCGTTGCCCATGTGTCCCGCCACAATGCCGATGCGAAGCTGAGGCTGGGGAGTGGTCAGTCCGGGAACGGTTTCCGCCTGCGGCGTGAGCAGGATGCGCAGTTGTTCCTGCAGGTTGCTGGCGAAGATGCTGTTGGGAGTCCATGCAGTGAAAAGGGTGGCAAGCAATACCGCAATGCCCAGCGTCGAAAAAAAAGCGTTGGGGATGCGATGTCTGCGTTTGCGAGGAGGACGTCGTTCCTTTGTAGATTCCATGTTCTACATAATATTACCTTAAAACAAGCGGGTATTTATATGCGACTTGCTTTTGATTGGTGCAGGTAAAAATAATCTTGTTTTTTTAAATTTGGTTATGCTTGTAATAAATGTTATAATGAAACGGAAGGATGTGAAATGTAAAACATCTTTCACTTCTGTTTCTCAATACCAACCACGAAAGGATATTACGCCATGAGTTTTTTCAGCAAAATTCTAGAGAAGATCGGTCTTAAGAAGGACAAAGATAAGCCGGCTTCGACCGCCGCGACGACCACAGGAGCATCAAAGCCTGTGGCTGCTGCGACCAAACCGGCTGCCTCCACGATCAGCCGCCCGCAGAAGGAAGGGGTGCATCCCCATGCAGAGCAGAAAGTCGCTGCGCCAGCCCCGATTGAGGTGGTGGATGTGGTTGCCAACCTTGAAAAGATGGCTGCCGCAAATCCGGCACAACTCAACTGGAAGACCTCGATCGTTGATCTGCTCAAGTTGTTGGATCTGGATAGCAGCTTCGATGCGCGCAAGGAATTGGCGACCGAGCTTGACTGCCCTGCAGATATGATGGGCGACTCCGCCAAGATGAATACCTGGCTTCACAAAGAGGTATTGAAGAGAATTGCTCAGAATGGCGGCAATATTCCGAAAGAACTGTTGGACGCGTAAGGCGGTCTAACACAAGTGACAGCGCGGGCTGAAAGGCTCGCGCTGTTTTTTTATTTTTGGATCGTTTGATGGGGAGGAGCAGGCGGGAGCGGAGTCTGAAGCGGAGCACGTCATTTTCATGTAGACAAATATCCCCCCGACCTTTCATCCCTGTAATGTGGACAATCCATTAACGGAATTGCAAGGTTTCAGTATGGATTAATCCTTGGCTGAAAGGTACTATGGGAGTAGTTCGATCAATTTATATGAGTTGGGGTTTGGCGGTCAATAATGGAAAGGTACTGCGTGCCCCGGTCACCTCAAATTTACGAAAGGAAACAAGAATAAAAAGGATGAAGAGACCATTCGCAAAGAAAAAACACGAAAAGGGGCAGGGATTGGTGGAATATGTTCTTATTGCAGTTTTTGTTGGTATTGCGCTGATAGCGGCGCTGACGGCTTTCGGTCCTACGATCAAAGCAACAGCGGATGAACTTATGGCGGAACTTGGGTATAGTGTTCGTGATGGGGTTGTGATTCTTCCGGGGGTGGGTCCCTCACTCACTCCGGGCACTCCAATCGCGTCATCAACTCCGAACACTCCTGCTCCGGCGGCATCCTCAACATCGATCATCCCCGTGTTTCCAAGCGCTACTTCGACCCGGACGTTTACAGCTGTTCCGAGCGCCACGTTCACCCACACCGTCACCTTCACGTTCACATCCACATTCACGCCCACTTTAACATTCACATCAACTCACACATCCACTGTCACTCCCACGTTCACCCCGTCTGCCACGCCAACTGTCACTCCCGTCGGCGCTTGGGTCACCTGCGCGAACGAAAATGGATTTTGCAGTTTTAGCGGCACGACACTGGTTCGATATGGGGCGAACAACACTTGGGTCACCCAAACCCACACGGATGGCGTTGCTTGCACAAATGCGGTCTTTGGCGATCCTGTTTTTGGGGTCGCAAAAACCTGTCAGATCTATCAAGTTGCCACAGCGACTCCAACCGCATCTCCGATACCCACCAGCACTTTCACCCCATCAGCGCCTGTCTGTACCCCGGGGAGCGCTACTGTTCAAAATAGACCCGCATGCTCTAATTTAGCCGCCAGCAACAATTGCTCGAACTTTACCTATCATCCACCGAGTGGTTTGTGTACCTGGTTCGATTAAGCCGCTTTTTGCCGGCTTGATGCGGACATAATGCATCTCTAACTCAAGCTGCCGGTTTACTCGGCGGCTTGAGTTTTTTGCATACCTGGATCGAAAACGAATCCTGACCACTCTTGGTATAATTCCCGCCTACGATTTAGGAGCACGCATGAAATATCACATCTGGACCGAAGGCTGTCAAATGAACGTGGCTGACTCCCAGCGGGTCGGCTCGTCACTTGAACATCTTGGTTACATTCTTACTGAAAAACCCGAAGAAGCGGACGTTATCGTCCTGAACACTTGCGTCGTGCGCCAGTCGGCGGAAGACAAGGCACTGGGCCGCGTCAGTTCATTCAAGAAACTGAAAGAACAAAAGCCCGAGCTTGTCATCAACCTGATGGGATGTCTCGTCGGCGTGCGCGGGGCGGAAAAACTCAAGGCGAAACTTCCCTATGTGGATGTCTTCTCGCCGCCATCCGATCCTGGACCGTTGATCTCGCATCTCACGCAGGGCGAGATCCAATCGATGGAAGATGCCGAAACGACACGCCGCTTCCTGATGATGGACGAGGAACTGATCCTGCCGCAAGCCGAGCAAGGCAAACTTGTTAGCGTTCATGTGCCCATCGTGTATGGTTGTTCGCACGCTTGCACCTTCTGCATCATCCCATACAAACGCGGCGTCGAACGTTCCCGTCCCGTCGGCGATATTGTGGCAGAAGTTCGCTCGCTGGCGAAGCAAGGCGTGAAAGAAGTCACCCTGCTCGGTCAGATCGTGGACCGCTACGGCAAGGACATCCCGGATGGTCCCAATCTCGCCGCGCTTCTGCGCATCATTCATGAGGTGGAAGGCATCGAGCGCATCCGGTTCCTGACCTCGCATCCGAATTACTTCGACGACGACCTCATTCAAGCCATTGCTGACCTTCCGCGCGTCATGCCGCACATCGAACTGCCCATCCAAGCGGGCGATGACACTGTGCTTGAGAACATGAAACGCGGATACACCCAGCAAAATTTCCGCGACCTCGTCGCTAAAATCCGTAACCGCATTCCAGATTGTTCCATTGCAACTGACATCATCGTTGGATTCCCTGGCGAGACCGAAGAACAATTCATGGAGACGTACCGCGTCTTATCGGACCTGAAACTGGATGTTGCCCATCTGGCTCGTTACTCCGTCCGTGAAGGGACCGTTGCCACCCGCCGCATGGAGGACAACGTCACAGACGAGGAAAAGATGCGCCGCTTCCGCATGTTGGAAGACCAGCAGGAACAGATCGTGGGCGAGATCAACAAAAAGTATCTCGGCGAAACTGTGGATGTCTTATTTGAAGAAAAAGTAAAAGGTCGCTGGCGCGGACGCACCCCCACCAACAAACTTGTCTTCGTAGAGACCGATGAAGACCTGCGCGGCAAGTTACTCCCCGTCACCGTCACCTGGACGGGACCCTGGTCCATGCAGGCGCGGCTGCAAAACCAGCCGGAAAGAGTCCTGATAGAATTTTAGAGATCTCTCATCAAAACGGCAGACAAATTGAGGTCTGCCGTTTTGATTGAATAACACATCAGTTTTGTGCGTGATTATTGATAAAGGGATTAAAAAGGCTTATTCCGCTACAGGTTGCACTTTATTCCGCACGGCGAACGCCCAGGTTGCCAGCACAAAACTGAGCAAGCCAAAGACCACAAACGGACCCGACTCCGTCCATTTGTCGAACAGCCAGCCGCCAAATTTGGTGGCGATCAAAATCCCAATCGCACCACACAAACCGAAGAACCCGATCACCGAACCGCGGATGGCGGCAGGCGCCTGTTGTTGAATCAACACCTGCGTAGCGATCACGGTACCGATGTTGCCAGCGCCCGCCACTGCCACCGCCGCGAACATCGCTCCACTGAAGGGATCGTCAACCAAAAAGAGGGAGATATAGCCAAAGCCCGAAATGATATTGGTCACGGCGAGCGCTGTGGCACGGTTCATGCGGTCAGCCATGATGCCGAAAAGAGGCGCACCCAAAAATGCCGCCAATTGCGAAACGCCCACGATGATACTGGCACGCGCCAGCGCGTCCGCAGCACCCATCCCCGACGTAACACCGTACTTGTTGATCCATAACGCCAGAAACGTGCCAACAATGGCGAGGTCACCGCGTGAGACGAATGCCGCGCCATAACCGAGCAAAACACCAGGGTCACGCGCCGCGTTGACACCTTTGGCGATCAACTCAAAGAAGCGTTCAGGCTGGGTGTGTTCGCGAATGCCCGGTCCTTTCAGACCAAGCCAGAGCAAGAGAGCGGCGAGCACCGCCAATCCTGCCGCGACATAATACGTCGCCTGCCCTGCGGAGATAGTATCCATGCCTCCCTGTTTGAACCACTCGGGCATTTTGAGCAGCACAAAGACCGCAGTCATTGCGCCCAGTCCATTCATCACACCCTGAATGCCGTTGGCTTTGCCGCGGTCGCGATCCACGGCATAATCGGCAAGTACGGTGGACAACATGCTGGTCGCCCCCGCCGCGCCGATGGCAAAGAACATACGGAAAAGCACCAACTGCCAGACAGCCCCAGACTGAATCATCAGCACATAACCCACGCCAACGATCAGAAAACTGCCTGCAAAAATCAGCCGTCTGCCAACTTTATCGGACAAACTGCCCGCCAGCCCGATGATAAAGATGATGACGAGTTCGTGCCAGAACAACACTGTGCCTGTCACATTGCCCTGCTCTGCCAGCGGGACTTTGAGAACTTCGGTCAGCAAGTATGGCTGGACAAGGTTGACAAAACTAAGCAAACAAATGGTGATGAACGCCGAAAAATAGAACGCGCTCATGTTTAGGCGGGATACGCCGCGATGCAATTCCACCTTGCCAAAGACGATGCCTTTTGTTTCGGTTGCAGTTGCCATGTGTTCTTTCCTCATAAAAATAAGATGATGGGCGACAGTCTGCGATCTATCTTTCTTCTTTCCTTTGTGTACTTCGTGCCCTTCGTGTTTAAAAAGATCTTGGCGTTTCTCCAAGTTCCAAACTGATCCACTTCAACTCGGTGAAATGCTCCACCGAATACTTCCCGCCGCTTCTGCCAATGCCAGACATGCCATAGCCTCCGATCGGCGCCATCGGGTCAGACTGGAACGAGTGCGCACCGACATGCACCGACCCACAGCGGATGCGTCGCGCCGCGGTCATGCCGCGCAACAGGTCATTCGTCAGCACACCCGCGCTCAAGCCGTAATCGCTTTCGTTTGCGATCGCGATCATCTCCTCGAACGACGGCACTTCCATCACCATTGCCACGGGACCGAACGTCTCATCATCCCAACACGGACCCGACATCGGCGGGTTGTAGATCACCGTCGGTTGAAACACAAGTCCGCTATGCACCGCGCCGCCCGTGAGAATTTCCGCGCCGCCATCTTTTGCAATACCCACATGCCGCAACACTTTATCCACCGCGCGTTGATTGATCAACGGACCATATGCCGTGCGTTCATCACGCAAATCACCAAGATGTAAACTCGCCGCCTTCTTTGCCAACGCTTCGGCAAACGCGCGTCCATTCGGCGCTTCGACCAAAATCCTCGCGCTCGACATACAGATCTGCCCGCCATGTGTGAACGCGCCCACCGCAGCGATCTCCGCCGCCTTGGTCACATCAAAATCGTTCAGCACCAACAGCGGGTTTTTCCCGCCGAGTTCCAACTGCATTCGCTTCATGGATTGGATCGCGATCTCGCCGATTTTCACGCCTGTCGCCGTCGAACCCGTCAACGCAATGCCATTTATTTTTGGATGTCTCGCCAGCGGACTTCCGCACTCTGCGCCGAATCCCGTCACCACATTGAAGACTCCATCAGGCAGCCCCGCCTCTTTCATGACCTTTGCCAGTTCCACCGCAATCAGCGGAGTCTCCTCTGACGGCTTCGCGATGACGGCATTGCCCGCTCCGAGTGGAAAAACGATCATCTTCGCCAGCAGCACCAACGGCGCATTGAACGGCGATATCGCCAACACCACACCCACAGGTTCACGCACAACCATCGACATGCGATGTGGCTTCTCGTTCGGCAGCGTATCAGCAAACAACCGCCGCACCTCCCCCGCCGCCGCCCTCAACACCGACGCCGTGTACAACACTTCATACTTCGCCTTGATAATGGATGATCCACTTTCATCAATAAGTAGATTCAGCAGACGGTCATAATTCGCTTCGACGTGATCCGCGCACTTTAGCAGAATCTTCTCTCTGTCATACGATGGCAGTGATGACCAATGCTCATACCCCTTCCGCGCAGAGGAAACCGCGGCTTCGACATCCGCCTCCGCGCCCCGCGCGGCATGACCAAGAATCTCGCCCGTCATCGGCGCGTAACTTGGAAACGTCTCGCCATTCGCAGCAGGGACTTCTCGTCCGTGGATGAAATGTCCGTAAATTTTCATAAGACCTCAATGAACCGCAAAGCATGCCAAGGTCGCCAAGTTCTTTCTTCTTTGCGCTCTTCGCGTGCTTTGCGGTTAAGAATTTTTAGATTCTTTCCTCTAACATACTCGCCCGCAACAAATACGCCCTTGCCTTCGCGGGGTCACTCGCCGCACCTGAAAGCGACGTATTCCTGCGCTCGCGTTCTTCTTCCGCGCTCATCACCATGTTGTTGTATTGCTGGTCGGTATAGAGTTGCACAGACTCCACCGCATACTGCCTACGTTCATTCGAGTAATCATCCAAAATGGAATCCGACTCGCCGTTCCAAATGCGGATGAATTTCTCTGTCAAATTCGCCGCGTCGTGGATTCCGCTATTCATGCCCATGCCGCCTGACGGATTATTGTTGTGCGCCGAGTCGCCTACCAGCAACGCCCGCCCCACACGGAAGGTATCCGCCACACGCTGATGGACGCGATACAGCTGAGTGGTCTTGATTCTGTAATCAGGGACTTTGCCAAAGAAGTTGGAAATCCGCGCCCGCAAATTTTCTTCCTTCATTGCAACATCTTCTTTTTCATCATCCGTCATCCGAAACACCACGCGGACAATATCAGGCAGATTCAAAATGATGACCCATTCCTGCGGGTCAAAGATGTAACAGACTTGTGCCGCGCCTGGGAGCAGGTCTTCGGTATTCAAGTCACTGCCAATGAGCAGGAAGCGATCTTCGTAGGTCTTGCCTTGAAAGCCAATCTTCAACTGCTTGCGGACTGCGCTATGCGTCCCATCCGCGCCGACGATGTACGAGCCTTCGCGTTCGACAATTCCACTCGCAGTTTCAAATCGCGCCGTAACGTGTGTGCAGTGGTCAACAAAGTCAATCAGTTTATGCCCCATGTGGACTTTTCCCGTCGCAGTCGCTTCGACGGCAGGCTTCAGCACGCGCGTGGCGATATGCTGCGGGCACTGCAAACGATACGGGTAGGGAGTGTCGTCTGAAATGCAACCATAGTCAAAGTCCGCGATGAGGCGGCGCGGAGCGCGTTCCCAATATTGCAAGCGATCTACTTTGTATCCATGCTGGATGATCTCTTCCACCACGCCCCACTCTTTGAACATCTCAAGCGTTTTGGGGTGAAAGGTGCTAGCGCGGATCTGCGTGTTGAGTTCCGCGTCCATTTCGAAAACCTCGGCAGGAATGCCCGCACGGGAAAGCGCCAACGCCAACGAAAGCCCCACAGGACCCGCGCCAGCAATGAGGATGGGCAACTGATTACTGTTCACTAACAACTCGCATCTTGTAACTCGTACCTTGCACTACTCTCTTTCCCCCGCATGCAAAATCCGCACCAAGCGCTCGCGCATCGGCACACCAAGCATGCGGTCTGCCAAAACATTCGCAGGGTCTTTCTCCACAATGGTTCTGCGGACAAGTTCATCGCGTTGCTTCAACGCCGCGCGTTTTTCAGGCGAGACCGGCTTGGCATTCTTCACCAACTCCACCCAGTTGCGAACGTAATCCAACATGACCGACTCGACATGTGCTTTGAAATCCGCAAACGGAAGCAAGCCACAAATCGCGATCGGCGACAGCGTGCCGCGCGTATAAAGATGAACGGGGTTGAAGGTTTTATACGCAGGGTTGCGGCGCAGTTCGATCCACTTTTGATTCATCGCTTCATGATACTGGTCAAGATGATCAGGCGAAATGACAGGCTCATAGCGCGGCAGATAATCGACATAACAAAAGACATCGGGCGCAGTGCCGAGCGCCATGCCCAAATGCGGCACATCAATTTCATCGTTCACCCAGCAAGTGAGATGAATATTCGTAAAACCTGTTTCAGGTTTGCCAATCCACGAGCGGACGATCCAATCAATTTTGTCGTCCGTGTAGGTGAACATATTTCCCACCACATTGCCCTGCAAATCGGGAATTTGTTCAATGTCCGCGCATTTCATGTCCCGCCGCAGGTTCAAGCCATTGTTCACCATCTCCCACGCCTGCTCGCGCACGTTCAACAAATAGTTGAACACTTCCGTATTGTCCACAGGCTTGCGCGAATCAAGCACATCTGCCAGGTGTTGAACTGTATCTCCGCTCATGGTTGTCTCCTTATTAGTTGAGTAGAGACTAGAGACTAGAGACTATTCATCTATTCTCTAGTCTTCCATTATCTTGAAATCAACGGCTCTGCCAACTTCCATGGTCTGCCATTCAAAACATCCGTGCGATGCGAAACCATCTTATTGACCGCCGCCGCAGGATGAATTTCAGCCACCGTCAAACCATCATCTTGCGACATCGTCACCACGGGGTAATTGATATTGCCGTCGAACGGTCGGTTCTTCCACTCAGTCCACAGCGTGAAATCTTCAGTGATTGCAAAAATGCCGCTATCGGTTTTACTCGCCACGATCACGTTCATGCGGTTCTCGGCAGCGCGTTCCTTGAAACCCAATTCCACTTCCCACTTCTCCAGAATCAACGTCGGTACCGCTACCACTTCCACATCCTTCAATGCCGCGAGTCGAAACGTCTCAGGGTAAATGGCATCATTGCCGATCACCAACGCCACGCGCCCCCATTTAGCATCGAAGACATTCACCTCATCGCCCAACTTCGACCAAGCATGTCTGCCTGACGTATGCAACTGCGGCTGTTTCAGCACCACACCGTCCTTATTGAACAGCACACCCACATGCGCACCGTCTTCTACAATAGACGTCGCCACATATGCATCTTTCAACTCACTTTGCAACACAAGAATCATCTCAACCGATTCTTTTTCAGCGCTTTCTAAATTCGTGATGTGGAATAACTCTGGGAGGACAATTAACTTAACTCCAGCCTTTTCCCCCTCCGCAATCATTTTCAACGCTGAAGCAACCGCCTCTTTGCCTTGACCTGAAACCTGCCCCGCCCCCGCAAGCAGACTCTCCGCTCCAGGCTTTTTCCCGCCACTCGTCGACTCCACCCCAAGCGGCGCATACAACTCAGGTCTGCGCGTGGACAAAATATCCGTGCCATCGGGGCGCAACTTGTTATCAGCTTCGCTCAAGTCAATATCCGCGAAGACCACCGCTTCGCCTTTCATCGGCGCCTTGGCTAACACCGTCCCATCGGGCGCGACAATCTGACTCTCGCCAGCGCCTTCGAGAAAACTTGGGTCAATTTTCAACCGCGCTGCAACAGCCTCGCGCATCTCTTCAGGCACCAACGACCCAACCTTATTTGCCGCGACGACGAATACCTTATTCTCCGCCGCCCGCACAGGGATATGCAGCGACGCTTCATCATGCGCAAATGAATTCAGGCTATTGAGCAACAACTGCGGACGACGCACCGCCAACGCCCGCGCCACTTCAGGGATGATCCCGTCCATGCAGGCGTACATGCCCACCTGCCCGATTTCTGTTTCCAAAATCGGCGCAATGGTCGTGGACTTTTCAAGGAAGTTATTTTCATTGCCCATCAAAATCTGCTTATCGGTCAACCCGACCACATTCCCCGCTGGGTCGAACAAAACATTGGTCCCCGAAACCTTGCCGTCATCCCGTTTCAATGTGACGTTGATTTTGATATAGCAGCCATATTCTTTGGCTTTTATGCCAATCGCTTGGATAAATTCATCGTCGAGCGAAACAGCCACCCCGTAGCAATGATCCGCGTCACGATACCAGGCGATGTGATTGACAAATTCAGGCAACACCATCACATCCGGCTTGACCTTCGCCGCTTCATCGATCATCCGCAGGCAGGTTTGCAGGTTCGCAGCGACATCCGCCACCACGCCAAACTGCACCGCCGCCGCTCGAATTTTATTTTTTCCAGCCAAAGACTGCCTCCACAGGCTAAATGTTATAACATTATAACAACTATACCCCAAGCAAACAGGGTTTGTCAATAAATAATGGGATTGATGTTGATAATGATTAACGGCAGAGATATAATGAATATGAAATTTTTATACGATTATTAGAGTAGCGGTGAACTAAATAATAGTTCACTGCTTTTATCGGCATTTATGGTATTTGTAAATTGACTATAAGAATGTTTTAGTTTTTGATATATTTTTCATGAAAAACATACTCGTCACCGGTGGCGCCGGATTTATCGGTTCGAACTTTATCCGTTATTTGCTTCACGCAGAAACGGATGTTCATGTCGTCAACCTTGATGCGCTCACCTACGCTGGCAGCCTTGAAAATCTCAAAGATGTGGCGGACGATCCGCGCTATGCCTTTGTTCAGGGAAACATTTGTGATACGGAATCGGTCGAGCAGTTGTTGAGAGAACGCAATATTGATACCATCGTCCACTTTGCAGCCGAGTCGCACGTCGACCGCTCCATTCTTGGACCAAGACAATTTATCGAAACCAATGTCATGGGAACGTTCTCCATGCTGGAAGCGGCGCGCAAAGTTTGGCTTCAAGATAAGCATCTGAAGAATGTACGTTTTCACCACGTTTCCACCGATGAGGTCTTTGGATCACTCGCCCCCGGCGAACCTGCCTGGACGGAGGACACGCCCTACGCACCCAACTCGCCCTATGCCGCATCCAAGGCTGCAAGCGACCATCTTGTCCGCTCCTATGGGCAGACGTACAAATTGCCTTATACGATCAGCAATTGCTCCAATAATTACGGACCCTATCAATTTCCTGAAAAACTCATTCCGCTGATGATTCTGAATGCCATGGAAGGGAAGCCCCTGCCTGTCTATGGGGATGGTCAGCAGATTCGCGACTGGCTGCATGTGGAAGATCATTGTGAAGCCATCCACCTTGTTCTGACAAAAGGGAGTATCGGTTCGACGTATAATATCGGAGGCGAAAACCAGCCTGCCAATTTGACCATTGTTGAGACCATCTGTGAGATTTTGGATGAAGTCTCTCCCGACTCGCCTCACAAACCGCACGGGAACTTGATCCAATTTGTGGCGGACCGCCCCGGGCATGACCGCCGTTATGACATGGATACGCACAAGATCAGCGCGGAATTGGGCTGGCGCCCGCGTCACACCCTGACCGAGGGACTGCTGGACACGGTCAACTGGTATCTCTCCCACCCTGAGTGGATTTCCGTCATCCGTCAACAACAGGAATATCAGGGTTGGCTGGAAGCGAACTACAAATCACGTTAGGAGATTCGTCACATATGAAAGGTATCATTCTCGCAGGTGGACGCGGTACGCGCTTGTATCCATTAACAACGGCGGTGAGTAAACAATTATTGCCTGTTTATGATAAGCCGATGATTTACTATCCTCTATCGATGCTAATGTTGGCGGGAATTCAAGATATTCTTATTGTCAGTACTCCTGACGATTTGCCTGCTATACGAAAACTCTTGGGAGATGGAAAAACTTGGGGGTTGGAGTTTACTTATCTTGCGCAAAACGAACCGCGCGGATTGGCAGATGCTTTTCTAGTTGGCAGAGATTTTGTTGCAGGCGAAAAGGTCTGTTTAATTCTCGGGGACAACATTTTTTTCGGGCAGGGTATTTCTCAGCAATTAAGACAAGCTTCCGCCTTGCAGAAGGGTGCGTTGATTTTTGCCTACCCGGTACACGATCCTCGGCGGTACGGTGTGGTAGAAATTGATGAACAAGGAATGGCAATTCATCTGGAGGAAAAACCCAAAAAACCACGTTCGCATTATGCCATTCCAGGGTTGTATTTCTACGATGAAAGAGTCGTGAAATTTGCAGAGCAACTACAGCCATCTGCGCGAGGCGAGATTGAGATCACGGACTTAAACCGCATGTATTTGGAATTGGGGGAGTTGCAGGTGATCCAATTTGGACGTGGGGTTGCGTGGTTGGATGCGGGATCGCCGGAGTCCCTTTTACAAGCCGCAAATTTTGTTCAGACTGTGGAGGAACGTCAAGGGTTGATGATTTCCTCGCCTGAGGAAATAGCCTATAGACTAGGCTTTATTGATGGTAATCAGTTAATCGATTTAGCTCGCCGGATTGGCGACAATAGCTATGGCAACTATCTCTTGAAACTTGTTGGTGATAATCTTTGATGTATGCAAGATTGATGTGTATTCCTCGCCGGCATTTACAAAAGTGAAAGGTGTTGAGTTTCCTTTACTGAAAAGCAAACTGTGTGGAAATAAAATGTTATATAATAATTATTACGACTTTTATCAAGCTATATAAAGTTGTTTGTTGTTGTCTGAATGAGAGGCTAGGTTGTGATGAATTTTAAAAAGCTGCTACTTGCAAAGGGTATCCGCGCTTTCCGTGTTTTATTTGTGGGGACATTAATTTTGTCTGCGATGGTGTTTACTTCTGTTCATGCTGAGGGCGGACCGGATCTGATAATTGAAAAAACTCAGAGCAGTTCCTTTACGCAGGGGGATACAGGAGTTGCTTATATTATTACAGTGAAGAACATAGGGGATGCTCCTACAAGTGGAGAAGTGACTGCCAAAGTGTTCCCTGACCTTCCCGAGAGTTTAACAGCAACTGGCATGTCGGGATTCGGATGGACATGTAGTGTGGAAATCCTAGAATGTACTCGCAATGACGTCCTGCCGGGCGGGGCATTCAGTTATCCTATAATTACGCTGACTGTAAATGTTGCATTAAATGCCCCGCCACAGGTTGTGGTTCCATTCATTGTTGAGGGTGGAGGGGATGTGGAATATGCAAATAATGAAGCCGCGGAACCCACAACAATTACACAAGTCCCTGACCTTGTAATAAGCAAGAGTCATACCGATATTTTTTCCCAAGGAGATCAAAACAAAACTTATACCATAATTGTGACCAATAGCGGTTATGCATCTACAGACAATTCACTGGTGACTGTCGTTGACACTTTGCCTGCTGGTTTAACACCTTTGTATTTGGAGGGAGATAATTGGGATTGTGATCTCGAGACTTTGACCTGTACTCGGATTGGTGTTTTGCCAGTAGGGGAGAGCTACGATACGATCACCCTTACAGTAAATGTGGATTACGATGCGCCAACCAACCTAACTAATACCGTGGTTGTTAGTGGCGGTGGAGAGAGGGATACCACTAATAATATTTCTGAAGACCCCACTGAAATTGGTCAAAAATCCGATCTTATAATTACCAATGTGACCATTTCGCCAACCTTCATAAAACCTGAAGATGCTTTTGATGTGAACATTACTGTTAAAAATCAGGGCGGAATTACAACCGAAAGTATCGTCTATAGGGATGTTTATATTGGTAATGATCCATCGGAATTTATCGATCCCGAAACCGGGTGTCCTTTTGATGAAGGGGATTATTTTCGATCCGATTACAACGACGGTCTCCCTCCAGATGCCATAGATACAAAAGCAGTTTCAGTTGCTGATGGACTTACGATTGGTATTCATCAGATTTGGGTATATGTTGATGCGACTTGCATTAATCAGGAAAGCATCGAAACGAATAATGTTTATGGACCGGTTAATGTAACGGTCGGTGTTAATACCTTTCAAGATGTTCCCACAACTCATTCTGCATGGCAATGGGTTGAGAGGCTTTATTCGGCAGGTATTACTGGTGGCTGTGCGACCTCGCCATTGAAATACTGTCCTAATAATGCAGTGACCCGTGCTCAGATGGCAGTTTTCCTTTTGCGTGGTATTCATGGATCCAGTCACACTCCGCCTGCGGTGGGGGGCAGTACTGGTTTTAGTGATGTGCCAGTGACCCATCCCTTTGCAGCTTGGATCAAGCAACTGGCAGCAGATGGGATTACAGGTGGATGTGGTGCTGGTATCTATTGCCCTAACAATCCCGTTACACGTGCGCAGATGGCAATTTTCCTCCTGCGTGCCAAACACGGGAGTAGTTACACTCCACCTTCAGTGAATGGCGATACTGGTTTCAATGATGTGCCGGTAAGCCATTCGGCGGCGGCATGGATCAAGCAGCTGGCAGCGGAGGGGATTACAGGCGGATGTGGCGGCGGGAATTATTGTCCCAACAATCCGGTTACCCGTGCGCAAATGGCGATTTTCTTGGTTCGGACTTTCAATTTGCCATAGGTGTTTTCATGGATGTTTTTTCATGCCAAGTTATCAAGTGTGCCTAACGCAAAAGACGATCGTGTGCCATCTTGAACGTAGCGAAGAATCCCCGCCTTAAGGCGGGGATTCTTCGCTACGTTCCCTCATAAAGAAATTGTATTTTTGATCTTAGGTATTCCTAACTGTGAATTCTGTTCGTCCAGTCCAGATTTGGTGACACCATCTGTTCTCGAGGGAAATACAGCTCCAGATGCGCGAGCTGATCGCCAAATCCTTGTTCACAACATTTCATCGCCAGTTCGTGTTGTCATGCACTTTCATTCTTCATCAAGTAAACAGTACGGTCTGATTCTCGAATTGCTGATTTTTCCTGAATGGTGAAAAATAGGTTAAAGGATTGTTCAAATTCATGTTGGTCATAGTGATCGAAAATATCCTGCCTGTTTGCAAGTAGTTTTTTTACTTGTGAATCCGATTTTGGGACGAATTCTATTATCAACCATTTTGATGTGACACGCGACATGAATTTTGCAATTCTTTCCAGCGGAACGTTGTTTGAAATGGCAAGATGATGAATAAGGGCAAGTGAGAAAACCATTTCCGCGGGTCCTCGCTCCAGCAGGGATGTACGCTCTTGGTTGTCCCAGCCCAGTGCCGGGCTGGGATTTGTGAGATCCAATAGCAGAGGGAGTAGATTGGTCTCCTTATTTTGTTTTATCTTTCGATAATTTTTCTCCACAGCTGCCGGGTCGATATCGAATGCGGTGGTGGGAATTTCTAGCTGGCTGGCGATGCGGGAGAATTCACCGTTGTTGGCGCCCAAATCCCATACTGAGGAAGCGGATGTTCGTTTCATCCATTGTGCAATGATCTCTTTTTTATGGTCAAAGGCAGCATTGGAATAATTGGTGATGCTATAATACTCCGCCCACTCAGTCCCGGCGGGATTCCATTCCAATTTTTTGACCGTGCCCTCCAAATGCTCGATCAATGCCAGCAGGGACTCCCTGCTCATGCGCCGGTTTTTGTGTGCGGATTTCACATCTTTCCCCGCGTAGCGGATGTGTGCCCGGGCATGCAGATGGATATGAGTAAGTAAACCAAGATTGAGTCTGCTTGAAGGGGGTAGTAATCTACTGGCAAGGTCGAGCGGGATGCCATCTATATAGACACGTAGTAACTGGCTTAAACGTACATCCCGTTTTGCCATTAATGCGAGGGGAGCGAGAAAATGTTGGCAGAACTGCCTGTAAGCTGTCCAAGGCTCACCATCTCTGTAGGTTTCGAACGAAAGCGTATCCACCAGCAACGGTTTTCCCTGATGAAATTGGATGTTGTATGCGCTGGCGTCCTTAAGGGACATGCCATGTCTGAGCGCAATTTTTTGAATCCTGAGGGTGGTCAGGGCGGCATCTTTTATCTGACTAAAACACCATTCATAAGGATGGGAGATGAATGGCAAACGTTTGGGCTGAATGACCTTGTACACTGTTTCTGGATCAGCTGCTTCCACATCCGCTTCTGTGTGCGAAACAAGCAGTCTTTTTTCAGCTAGTTTTTCATACAGACCAGAGGCAAACAGGAGGTCGTAGTCCTGTTTGTAGATTTGATTTACTTGGCGGTATAAGACCTCTTCATAGGTGAACAAGAAACCGCTTGGGTCACGGAAGGATCCGCCCAGAAGTTCTCTATTCTTTATCATCATCGTTATTGTCTTTACGCCCGAATAGGGATTTTATTCTGCTCCATTGCACTCGTACAAATACGCCGATCCCAAGTATGGCTGCAAGGATAAGTTGAAGAATAATCGAACCGGAACCCGGGTCAAGATAAGCTAATGTTTTTGGGATTTCAGAATAGTGCATGATGTATGCTCCTTTTTTGATCTTTTGTGGATGAATTACTTTTCATCGCCGGAAAACGTTTTTGCCAGGAAAACCAGAAGGTGTTCTGTAAGCAACGGCGAAGCAGGACAATATTTTAATGGATTTTTTGAGCATCCGGCAGTGATCTCCCGGTGATAAAGTTCCTCGATCCAGGGGGCATAAGGTGACTCAACTGGAACATCAGAAAACATCCCTGTTGCGGACGACGGTATGTAATCATCCCCCAACAATCCGCGCAGCATGGCAACAGCAGCTTCCTGTCGGGTTGCATATTCTTGTGGGCAGAAAGATAGCGGGGATGTCTGACAGCTGTCCATCAAGCCTTGTTGATATGCATATTCGATGATGGATGCGTTGTCATTATCCATGGGCACATCAGCAAAGATCCCCTGCGGTGCGGGAAGTTCATCTTTCGGTGTGCCTGTGTATAACAAAATCAGCCTTGAGAGGTCTGCGCGCGTGGCGATACCATAATCAAAGAAATGGAACACAAGATAATTCTCAAGGCCATCGTATTGTTCATTGATGTTGGAAAAAAGATCGATGATTTCCTTGGGAATGTCAGAGGTATTTTCAGGCGTTTGTTTGCACGGCGCTGAATGTTCTTTTACTTCCCCGATCAGCCATGCTCGCGCATCTGTATTAACCATGTATACAACTTCACATTGAACAATTCGCAGCGTGTCAGGGGACGTTCCGGTGACCAGGATTCGATCTCGATGCGGCGCACCCCGTAGGAGGGAATGCCCTTCCATCCAGGATGGGATGGGGATCTCTAGGTAATCCAGGAGGGTGGGGGCGATGTCAATGTTTTGGACATTTGTCTGGATCTGACTTGCAAACGCGCCATCAGGAAAATGGAGGATGACCGGCACGCGCTGGATCTGATATGCCATACCGTGATCGGAATAAATAATAATGATGGTGTTTTCGAGTTCACCCGATCTTTCGAGTTCACCGTATAACTTCCTTATATGGCTGTCAAATGTTAGGACTGCATCATCGTAAAAGTCAGGCATCCATTCCTGTGTTTGTTCTTTTCCTGCTGAAAATACTTGTTCGGCAGGCGAGAACCTGGGACCATGGGTTCCCATTAGATGCACATGTAGAAATATGGGGGCTTCCGTATTATTGACCAAACGGACCGTTTCCTCTATCTTTTCGTCATCGCTGAGCGCGACCTCGTTGCCGCTTAAGATCACCTGACTGAATGGATTTGTCATCTGGCGGACATAATAAATATGCAGCAAGCGATCGATGATACGCTCAAAGATGCGCATAATAAAATAGGTTGAGTCTCCCTGTCCCAGTTTTCGAGCCGCTTGAAAAATGGGATTTTGATCTATCATGCGTCCATTTGCCACATCGAAAGCATCCTGAAGATTTACGGCATAAGCGTCAACAAAAGATAGGACCCCCAGCTGAACCGAAAAATACCCGTATCTTCGCAGGATGCCGGGAAGATGCTGGTATGAGTCTACCTCTGTCAGGATACCTTGGGCGTTATAGACCTCTGTTTCTAGTGGGTGTTTGCCTGTCAGCATCGAGGTTGTGGAACCAGCGGATGTGTTCCAATTGGCAAAGGCGTTCTCAGCGAAAAGCGTGGATGAGGCGATTTCGTCGAGGAAAGGCGTGGTATTACGCTGATACCCATAAACGGACATGCTCTCGGCATTGATGCCGTCACTGCCAATCAACAGGATATTTGGGCGGTTATCAAGCGTGGCTGTTGATTCTGAGCCATCTGGCAGGCGTCGGGTGAGAAATTGTTCTCCGGCAAGAAGGGAGGAAATTGCGATCAGCCCTAATGGTAAAAACTGCAAGAACTTTGGTAGAGTGGTTGCGCGAATAGATTGAAGGATCCATTGGCTGCTTACCCATATTAAATACAGGAAAACCAAGCCGTAGATCCCGCGCCAGATTCCCGTTGATGTAACGATCCCGAACTTGAACACCGTATAAGTGAAGTTGTCTACAAGGACTAAAATCAAAGAACTTAATAAAAGCGCCGGTGAAAAGACCGCCAGCCGGAAAATGACCCTCGATACATTTTCCTTCTTGATGGCAAGTTTGACTGCAAATAACACAAGGATGGGGACAATAAAAAGAAGTGCTGCCATACCTCCGGAGACGAACAAAACCACCAGATTTTCATAAAGACTCATCCCGTTCAGGAACGACGGCTTTGTAGCGAAGAACAGCCACTCCATGGATATGTAAAGATAAGCAGCCAGGGTTGTATGGATTAGTAATTTCTTCCATTGATCCATATGTTACCTTCTCCAGAAATCAGATTGGTGAGTAGGTGTGTATATCGAAAAGTGCATTTTTCCATCCGGTCTAAGTGGGAAATTCGAAAAATAAGTATAACACTTTTCTATATCGACAAAATACGGATGATGGATGCGAAACCGTGCATGCTGTGCAGTGATCAGAATATGGTTCCATACTATTGTCGTGAATGTAGTCCGCTAAAATCTAGCATAATGAATCATGGTAGAATCTTTTTCTCGTATTTGCATCAAGCCTACTCACATGGATTCTTTTTTGTCACCCCCCTCTTTTCGGACATTTTATTCAAACCGCGACCTAATATTAAACCTGACCCGCCGTGAGATACAGGGGCGCTATCGCGGGTCTCTGATCGGTGTCTTGTGGTCTTTCCTGACCCCCCTGTTGATGCTGGCGATCTATACATTTGTCTTTAGTGTCGTTTTCCAGGCACGTTGGGGGGGCGATGAAGCCTCCAGAACCGACTTTGCGCTGATCCTGTTTGCCGGCTTGATGATCTTCAATCTGTTTTCTGAGACCATCAACAGGGCGCCCGGATTGGTGCTCGGGAACGCCAATTATGTAAAGAAAGTGGTCTTCCCGCTCGAGATCCTGCCGGTGGTTTCCTTGGGTACAGCCATATTTCAGCTTTCCATCAGCTTTATTGTCTGGCTCCTGTTTTTCATCATCTTTCGCGGTGTTCCCCCTCTGACAATTTTCCTTTTGCCGCTGGTCCTATTGCCGTTTTTTCTGATCGTTTTAGGGATCAGTTGGATGCTTGCCTCTCTCGGTGTCTATGTGCGGGATGTCAATCAGATCATTGGTGTGCTGGTAACAGTCTCGATGTTCCTCTCGCCTCTTTTTTACTCCATTTCCGCCCTGCCTGAGCAGTTTCAGGTTTTTATGATGCTGAATCCTTTGACTTTTGTCATCGAGCAGGCTCGCCAGGTGATGATATGGGGCGAAGGTATTCGATGGATGGGATGGGGCATATATTGTCTGGTTTCACTTCTGATTGCCTGGGTTGGATTTATCTGGTTTATGAAAACTAAAAAGGGATTCGCAGATGTCATCTAAGGTGAACCAATCGTCTGCAATGGAAAATGTGATTTCTGTCAGGAATTTAAGCAAGATATATAACCTGTATGATCGCCCTGAAGACCGTTTGAAGCAGTTCGTATATCCGCGTTTACGCCGCTTGCTGGGCAGGTCCCCGCGTAGTTACTTCCGTGAATTCTGGGCGTTGCAGGATGTCTCCTTTGATGTGCGCAAGGGGGAGACGGTGGGGATCATCGGGCGGAACGGAAGCGGCAAATCCACTCTCTTGCAGATGCTCGCAGGTACGCTTAACCCAACGTTTGGCGAGATCCATATTCACGGACGGGTCGCTGCCTTGTTGGAGTTGGGAGCCGGCTTCAACCCCGAGTTCAGCGGGCGTGAAAATATATACCTGAATGCCTCCATTTTAGGCATGACCAGACATGAGGTGGACGAGCGTATCGAGGGGATCATCGCGTTTGCTGATATTGGCAGTTTCATTGACCAGCCCGTCAAGACCTATTCGAGCGGCATGTATGTGCGCGTTGCCTTTTCCACTGCTATCAACGTCAACCCGGATATTCTGATCGTAGATGAAGCGCTCTCGGTGGGCGACACCGCTTTTCAGCAAAAATGCCTCTATCGAATTCGCGAAATGCAGGAGCAGGGTGTTTCGATCCTGTTGGTCACCCATTCGAACAATATCCTGCTCGAATACTGTGATCGTGGTATCTTCCTGAAGAATGGAAGGGCAATGTTCGATGGAGATGCCAAGGATGCTGTCCGCGCCTATGGACTGGACGTCTTAAGAGATGAAGGAGGCAAGGCGCCTGCGCTGGCTTTTCACCCTCCTGATCAGGAAAACTATCAAATAGATGACGATGAAGATGATCAAGATGCTGAACAGGACGGTACTGATCGATTACCCATGGAGATCACCAAGGTGGAATTCAGGAAGATGGATGGACGCGCCATCAACCTGTTCGAACAAAATGAGCAATTCCATGTGGATGTTAGGTTTCGGGTACGATCATATATCCCTCTGCCTTGTTTTGGTGTTCAGATTTCCATACCAGACGGCATTGCGCTATGGAGTATTACAACCAAACTCATGGATATGGAACTCCCCCCGCTAAAGCCCGGCAAATACAGTTTGCGTTGGCGGTTGCGCGCAAACATGATGGGAAGTCGTTATGTTGTTGCAATTGGAATTGGACAGATCGAAGGCGGTGAGTACAAGCGCATCCATGCCCTGCCCTATGCGGGGCATTTCGATGTTTTGCTGGTGCCGAATCAGGGAATGGGCTGGCTTGTCGTTGACCCCCAGTTTGAATTGTCGCCTAATGGAGATTAGGTGATGGAACGCTCGTTGAAATTGTTATGGGAAAAAGCCCTGGTTAACCTGCTGATGCGCATCCAGCGCGTACAGTTTCCTGTCCGGCAATTGGGTGGGGATGAGTGGGTCTATCGGTGGCGTTTGGATTTCTTGGCAAATCGCCTCGAAAAAGAATCGGTAATGTGGTGCCGGAAATTGATCCGGCCCGGTATGGTGGTTGTGGATGTGGGTGCGCACATCGGTTACTATACACGCATATTTTCGCGTCTTGTGGGTAACTCGGGGCAGGTATTTTCCTTTGAACCTTCTTCGGAAAACTTCCCCGTGTTATCGAAAAATCTTTCTGCTGGGAAGTACCGAAATGTAACGCTCTTCAACAAGGCTGTTGGTGCGAAAAATGAGAAAGGCACGCTTTTCGTCTCCCCTGGGCACAGCAATCACAGCCTGAACGCCGGTTTTACCGAAAGTGTTGGACAGGAGCAGGTTGAGATTGTTCCCCTTGATCTGGTTTTAAGCCAGCAGGGAATTTCGCGGGTGGATTTTATAAAAGTGGATGTGGAAGGTTTTGAGATACATGTTCTCAATGGTCTGATGAATGTTGTGAAAAATTCTTCGGAAGTTCATATGTTGGTGGAGTATAACCCCCTTGCGTTGCGGTCCGGCGGTTTTCAGCCCGTGGATTTGTTAACTTTGATCAAAGATCTGGGCTTTGATGCGTTTCGTATTTTGCCGGATGGTTCATTACGTAATGATATTTCTGATGCTCAACAAGAGACCTTTAATCTGTTGTGTACTCATACTGGAACGAGGTTATCTGAAAATGTTTGACATTACCATTTATTGCCCCGATACTCACATTCTTTACAATGCCGCTGTTCCCGATCAAAAAGGTGTTGGGGGAGGACTGATGGCACGTATCCGTTTGGCTCAAGCGCTGACGCGTATGGGGCATCAGGTTACTATTATTGCACATGTTACTCATCGACATCGACATGCCAACGTAGATTACATTCCACTAGATAATGCTTCTGAGAAACGGGAGACTGATATACTGATTTTGATTAGTAGCGGCGGGGATTTGAGCTTGGAACCAGCCTTGAATATAAAACTCAACGCCAAATGGCGAAGTATATGGGTTCAGGGTACTCCTTTTATTCGAGGTGTTGATAAACTTGCATGGAATGAAATTGTTCCATGCAGTAATTTTATTCATACTATGATAAATACCGAATGGGCTCTTTCTGAGCCGAATTGTTTTACCATTTATAATGGCGCACCTTACCCTCAGGCTAGTCTGTTTGGTAAACTCGTGAAACGAAATCCATGTCGCTTGATTTATACCAGTCATCCATCCAAAGGTTTGTCAGCAGCGATTACCGTTTTAGAAAAACTGCGGAGTGTGGATAAACGCTATCATCTTTTTGTATATGGCGGTGACAGCATGTATGGTGGGAAGGATTCTACGCCTGATGTACATTCGGGAGTGACTTATTTTGGGACGCGTAGGCATGCTGAAGCACTGTCCGCGTTGCGAACATCTTTGGTCTCGTTCCAGTTACAGGCGCGTCCGGAGCCGTTTGGTATGGTCCTGACCGAATCGATGTTGCATGGCGCAATTCCGCTGGCATCCCCGGTCGGCGCATACCCCGAATTGGTGTCACACGGACAAAATGGGATACTTATCGAAGGCGATTACGCCTCCGATGAAGCGCACTCGCTGGCTGCGGAATGGATTCTACGGCTCAACCAAGATCCCCAACTTGCCGCCTACATCCGTCGCAACGCCATGAACATCCCCTGGGATTGGGATACAATGGCAAAGGTCTGGGCAGGATATTGGGACTGGGCACTCAACCGAAAAGGCACATTGCTTCCAGGGCGTCAAGGGTGTCGGCGTTGTGACGGAGAGCTATTGGCATTGGCGGATGGTTATCACTGTATTGGCTGCGGGTGGTATTATCAAAGCCTTGGCTCATTACAAACTGAAACAGGTTGATAAGAATATATGGGAATTTCAGGTATGTCATCTCATGTGAGACAAATTCTGATCGCCGGTGCGGGAACCGCCGCATGGTGGAATGCAGGGGATGAGGCGATCTTTGTTGCCATGATACAGCAACTGAAGACTCGGTTTCCGGGGGCAGAGATTGGTGTTGTTTCCGCCAACCCTGCAGGAGCTTTGGTCGGATATCAAGTGCGGGAAATCCCGTTTAAGAATATTACTGAAATTATCGAATTTGCCCGGCAGAGCGATTTGTTGATTCTTGGCGGCGGCGGTCTATTCTATGATCATTGGGGTTTCTCGATCGATAAAATGTTAACACCCGATCACGTTGGTGTCGGGATTTATGTGGGCTTCTCTCTACTGTCCACACTGTTGAATAAACCTTTAATGCTGTATTCTGTTGGTGTGGGTCCCCTCATTTCAGATGAGGCAAAGCACTATACCCGTCTTGCTTTTGAACAAGCCCATGCCATTACAGTGCGGGATAATGAATCGAAGGATTTGCTTGTTTCGTTGGGTATTGCGGCAAAAAAAATCCAGGTCACCGCAGACCCTGTTTGGAATTTCCCCGATATATCCACTGATGTTGCGAAAGATCTGATCCAACAGATTGATGCGCATCTCTCTTCCCCTGTGCTTGGTGTTGCTGTCCGGCCATGGAACAACCCTGGAAATGCTGAGTGGGAAATTGAAGTGGCGCGCGCCCTGGATGCTTTTATTGAACGGGAACATGGAACGGTATTATTTATTCCATTTCATAAGGATGCGGGTTCCGAATCTGTTAATGATCACATCCAGTCTCAAAAGATTCGTGGTTTGATGAAACATGCTGACTCTGCCCATATCTTTTCTGCAAATATCGGTTTAGAAAAAAAGATCAGCATTTTACGTCATTGTGATGTGGTGTTGGGGATGCGCTTACATGCCAATATTCTTGCCATGAGGTACGGCATCCCTGCGGTCGGACTTGCGTACGATCCCAAAGTAACGAATCTGTTTGCTGGGGTCGAGCAAAAGAAGTATGTGTTGGACATGCGCAAGTTAAATGCTAAGTTGCTGACAGCCAAATTGCAGAAGGCTTGGGGTGATGCAGGGGATTTGCGGAAATTCTATTCGAAGAAAGCTGTTTTCATGTCCAGGTCTGTAATGAAAAACAGCGCGATCCTTGAAAAGTTGGCTCAAGCGTATCAGCCGCTTCCTTCACCTCTTCCCGTCAATGCTGACCATTTGATTAGATCTCTGTTCATTGAAAACAGTTTGGGCTCACTAAAACAGATTGATGCTTTAAATCAGGAAATCCTTGAGCAGCAGGGGAAAATGGTAACGCTTAATAATGAACTTATTTCCAGACATGAACAGATCAATCATCTTAATTCCTATATTTATGCTTTACAAAATACATCCTCTTGGAAGATAACCCGCCCGCTTCGCTTTGCCGGGCGCTTCCTTCAAAACCCGCGTAACGGCATTTTGGAATTGAGCGAGTATTGGAAGGTTTCACGCCCTCTTCGCTTCTTGAAGCGACTGGTTAAAAGCCCGCGGCAGGGATTTGTAGAGTTGACATCATATTTGTATGGGAAGTTCGCATCCTTTCGAAACAAGTCGAATGTGCTTAAAAAAATGTGGCGGATCACATCAGATTTAACGTGGGATGAATTCCAATCAAAAGTGCTTTCGCTGCGAAAGCAATACAAGGGTGTATATGTTGTGTATCCTGCCGTGGATTGGAATATTCCGCTTGCCCAGCGTCCGAAACCGCTCGTCTCTGCTTTGGCAAAATCAGGGTATCTTGTCATTTATCGAACACCCAATCATATTGATCGTGTTCATGGATTCCGCGAGATGTTCCCAAATGTCTGGGTCACGGATCAGGATGTTGATATTGATCATGCCGTATATTCGATATATAGCACATCCTACAATGTTGATCTGGATATGCTAAAAAACAAGCATCAGTCGGGGCGTTTACTGATCTATGAATACATAGATCATATAAGCCCGCTCATTAATGGTTCGAACAGTGCAGTGAACCATCTTGAAGAATTAAAACGCTTTTTCTTTGAAGGTGGCGCTGATTATGTTGTTGCTTCCGCGCGCCAGTTGGAAAAAGAAGCTGCTGATTCCTTGGGGGACGATAAAGTTATTTATATACCGAATGGGGTGGATATTGAACATTATCGTAATTCGACACGATCGGATGTAAAAGTTCCTGACAGATTTATAAATTTTCGACGGCGCCACAAGATTATTGTGGGATATTTTGGCGCTATTGCTCCCTGGCTTTGGTATGAGATGATCGAACAATTAGTTCTCTCACGCCCCGATGTGGGATTTGTGTTTATTGGTCCGGACTATCATGAGAGCGCTCGCCGCCTTCCACAAAGTGAGAATATGCTTTATTTGGGCGCAGTGAACTATGAAGTTTTACCTGCATATGCCGGGCTTTTCGATGTCTGTCTGATCCCATTTGCCCCTGGGGAAATTGCACATACCACATCGCCGTTGAAATTGTTCGAATATTTTGCTCTTGAGAAACCAGTCGTGACCACATCTTTTATGGACGAGTGTGTTGCTTTTGGGGAGGTCTTTTCCGGGCATGATGCACAAACGATTTCTGCATCATTGGACTCGGCGATTAAGGTCAAGGATGATTCTGGTTATAAGGCTCGCCTTGCGCTGCTTGCAGAGAAAAACAGTTGGGATGAGCGTGCGAAAGAATACAGGGGGATTCTTGACAAGGTCGAACAAGATTTCCTCTTGGAAACTACAACCAGCAAACTGGCTCAATACCCTGTGGTCAATCTTGTTGTTCATACTTTCTTCGATTTTGACGGGAATAACATGTTCTTTGGGGGAGCGGAAAGGTACCTGATTGAATTGGTCAGGCTGGTGCAGATGCTTGGCTACAAGGTGAATGTCTATCAATCCGCCAATTCCAATTGGGTTAGATATTATCATGACATCCGCGTGATGGGCTTGGATACCAAAGGAAATCACTTAACGCTAAATCATAAGTTTCATCAATTCGTCCCTGACGGCAGTTTGACGATCTATTTTGCGTTCTTTCTTGCGTCTCCTCTGGCTCATCGTCCCCCATCCATTGGCATCAGCCATGGAATTTACTGGGATGATGTAAATATGCAAACTGTTTCGCATAGGGCACTGGTGGACAATATTCTGAAATCTATTGTTAATGTTACCTCTCTTGTGTCGGTAGATACAAATACCATCAATTGGCTTCGTGCAACCCGATGGGAATTGGGGGATCGTTGTTTGTATATTCCCAACTTTGTGGATCTGGATCAATTTCGTGCAAGTGGCGATGATCGAAAAAACAGGAATGAAGTGGTGATTTTATATCCACGCCGCCTGTATGCCCCGCGAGGGTTCTGGCTGATTGAGCCGTTGGTGGCAGAATTTCTCGAAAAATACGACAACATTGCCTTCCATTTTGTAGGCAAGGCAGATGAGCGCGAAGAACACGCTGTCCGCAAGTTGGTTGAGGCTTTTCCCGATCGCGTCAAATGGTATTTTCTCCCGCCGGAGCGGATGCATGAAGCATATCAGCAGGCGGATATCACTCTAATCCCGACAATGCAGAGTGAGGGGACATCCCTATCCTGCCTTGAAGCAATGGCATCGGGAAATGCAGTGATTGCGACCAATGTTGGCGGTCTGCCCAACCTCATTTTTCCTGACTACAATGGATTGTTAATCGAACCAAACGTAGATTCTTTGCGCGATGCACTCCGACGTTTGATCGATGAGCCGGGCTTACGCAGCCGTCTCGCATTACAGGGAATAGAGGTGGCGAAGACATTTGATATCGAGAAATGGCGTTCGCGTTGGAAAAAAGTACTGCAAAGGTACCTTCCTGCTCGTACCTCAGTCGTCGAAGAGCCTATTGTGGCAGTTTTCTACCCTACAGACGGAGCAGAGTGGCATTTGTCATCCACACACCGTTTGCGATTGTTAGGAGAGCAATTAGCTGATCAAGGTGTCGATATATATTGGGTTCAGGCTTCTGGGCGCCAGAGAAGTGGTCATGAAAGGGTGCATTTGTTATCTCCTACCGATGATTTATATTTACGGAATCCATGGGTGATCATTGATGGTATGGCGAATTCCGATGTGCTTGATAGATATGAAGCGCCAGTCATTATTTGTGATGTAACAGGCGGATTTACAAAAAGAGAGCATGACAATCTTGCTG
The DNA here is from genome assembly GCA_023382595.1 of Anaerolineales bacterium. Taxonomy (GTDB): domain Bacteria; phylum Chloroflexota; class Anaerolineae; order Anaerolineales; family Villigracilaceae; genus Villigracilis. The sequence goes on from JAHDWB010000004.1 coordinate 58,590, forward strand.
CTTCCATTGATTATTTTATTTCTGGAGATAAACATTCAGATGTTGATGCATTAAGTGTGCACCATATACCTGATGCTGATGCGTTGATTAGATTAATTCGATCTGACAACATAGAATAACATATTGGAATGTCAGAAAGCGATGACTGCTCGTTGTGAAATGTGTTGAGAAGGAGACTCGGTAATGCGCGTGGTGTTTTGCCGCTCCAATCCTATTGCCCCTGATCCGCGTGTAGAGAAAGAGGCGAAGGCATTGGTAGATGCTGGATATGAAGTGCAAGCCATCGGTTGGGATAGAAGCGCATCTCTTCCACTCGTAGAGGAGATCTCTGGGGTCCAAGTCCAACGTCTACATATTCGTGCAAGGTTTGGTCATGGATTGGGGAATCTTCCTTCATTGCTCCGCTGGCAGCTTGGGTTGGCGGTGTGGTTTTTTCGTAACCACAAAATGTATGATGTGATTCATGCTTGTGATTTTGACACTGTCCTTCCTGCAATAATAATGAAAATGCTGTTTGGGAAAACATTAGTGTACGATATTTTTGATTTTTATTCCGCTCATTTACGGCGTACACCTGAATGGATTAAAAGATTGATTCGTGCGGTGGATTATTGGGCAATCTCCCGTGCAGATGCGGTGATCATTGTGGATGACGCTCGCCGTGAGCAGATTCGTGGCTCCAAACCCGGCCATCTTGAGGTTATTTATAACTCGCCTGATGATGTCCGGTCTTCTCTCAAGCAAGATGATTTTGTATTTCCTTCTGGAGCTGATCTCCGAATCGCATATGTCGGCTTGTTGCAGGTGGAGCGTGGTTTGTTTGAAATTTTGCAGGTGATGGAACGACACCGCAATTGGAGTCTTGTAATAGCTGGATTTGGCGGGGATGAAACTGAAATTGCCGCACGTAGCAGAATGTTGGAAAATGTAAGATTTTTGGGTCGTGTATCCTATGATGTTGCTCTGCGGTTGAGTTTTGTTGCAGATGTCCTGTTTGCAACTTATGATCCAAATATCCCAAACCATCGCTTTTCCAGTCCGAATAAGGTATTCGAATCAATGATGTTGGCGAAGCCGATCATCGTCGCTGAACATACAAACATGGATAAAATGGTTGAGAAATATCAATGTGGGATCATTGCCCCTTATGGTAATGTCAATGCTCTGGAAATGGCATTGACACAATTGGAAAAAGACCCGGAGATGCGGCAACAGTTGGGGGAGAATGGGCGTGTGGCATATAATACAGAATATGGATGGCACATTATGCGTTCGCGGCTGCTTGGACTTTACAGAAAAATTCTTCGGCAAGAATGAAGATTATCATTGTTGCGAATACGGATTGGTATAATTATCGCTTTCGCATGTCGTTGGCATCTTATCTGCGCCTTGAAGGGGTGGATGTAGTCTTTGTTTCCCCATTTGGTCCGTATGTTCAAAGGATACAGGAACAGGGATTTCGTTGGGTGGAATGGACGGTGCGACGCCAAGCTATTAATCCATTTACCGAACTTTTGAATATCTTTGCGTTGGGGCAGATATTCGCTCGGGAGCGACCATCTCTGGTGCATTTGCACACGATTAAACCTGTACTTTATGGATCAATAGCTGCTCGATTGCTTCATGTGCCAGCGGTGGTTCGCTCTGTTACAGGGTTGGGTTATATTTTTTTAGGAACCGATTTTAAGGCAAGCATTTTACGGTTTCTTGTTAAATTTTTGTATCGCCTCGTCGTTAATGGGAGCTCCGGGGCAACGGTCTTTGAAAACAGTGCAGATCGTCAGTACTTCATCGATAATTCCCTCATCAATTCGGTCAATGCGCACTTGATTGAAGGTGTTGGCGTAGATACAGATTACTACCAACCATTACCCGAACCGGACACGATGCCAACAGTACTAATGGCGGGAAGATTGTTGTGGGATAAGGGGGTCGGAACGTTTATTGATGCAGCGCGGCTTCTTAAAAAAGATAGAAATGTTCGTTTTGTTCTAGTAGGAGAACCCGACCAAGGGAATCCAAGTAGTATTAGTCGCGATGTGCTGGATGAGTGGCAAGATGATGGAATTATTGAGTGGTGGGGATGGCAATCTGATATGCGGGTAGCTTTTGCTGCATGCCACGTGGTTGTGCTTCCAAGTTTTGGGGAGGGGATCCCCACCGTCTTGCTGGAAGCTGCATCATGCGGGCGGCCTATTGTGGCTACAGATGTGCCGGGATGTCGCGATGTTGTGATCCATAATGTTAATGGATTGCTGGTCCCACTAAATGCCCCAATGTCTTTATGTTCAGCAATTGAAGGATTACTTGATGATTCCGCCTTGCGGTATAAAATGGGCAGGGAAGGAAGGCGAATAGCGGAAAGGCGTTTTAGCAGTAGGTATGTTAATGTTCAAACGTTCAATTTATATGCTGACCTGCTGAGGGTCAAGAAATATGAATGATTACCACATAAAAGACAACCCAGGTATTTACTTTAAATTCAAGTCTCGATTTTATAGAACGCAGTTCTGTATTTGATTTTTAATCCAGTGACATGTTTATATTAGCATCATCCTTCATTCTCAACCTCCTGCTCAGCCTCGGCTTGGGGTATCCTGCCATGCTTTTAGCAAAACGCCTGAACCTCATGGACATCCCCGGCTCGGCATCTCACAAGATCCATGCCCGCCCCATGCCGCTGGCAGGAGGTTTTGTGCTGGTCGCTTCACTCGTGATCACAGCGTTGTTTTTTCGTTCGTGGATATCGCGCGAGATATTGGTCATCTTTGCCGGAACGGCAGTGATCTTCCTCTTTGGCATTTGGGATGACCGCAAGGGATTACCGGCTGCTCCAAAATTGCTTGGACAATTGATCGCGTCATGCATTCTGATCTGGTTTGGCGTTCAAGTCTACTTCATGAATGTTCTCTCCATTGCGGGATACATATCCCCGCAGGTTGCCCAACTCTTGAATATCATTGTTACCCTGTTTTGGTTGATCGGCATCACCAATGCCCTCAATATGATAGACAGCATGGACGGCATTGCCGCCGGGCTGGGAGTGATCGCCTTCATCTGTTTTTTTGGAGCTGCCGTGCTGGCAGGACAATCCATCCTTGCGTTTTGGTCCGCGGTTCTGGCAGGGATTTGTGTGTCACTATACTACTGGAACAGGATTGCAGGCAGATTCTTCCTTGGCGATTCCGGAACACAGCCCATCGGTTTTTTGCTGGCTTCGTTCGGCATGATATATACCCCTCTTGACCGCAGCCCCGAGTCATCATGGATCGTTCCCATCATGGTGCTGGGGATTCCGATCTTCGACACCACGCTCGTGGCATTCTCACGCCTGAAAAGAAAACAAGTGATCGGCAGCGGCAGGCGTGACCACACGTATCACCGTCTTATTGCCCTCGGCTTCTCGCCCAGAAACGCTGTCCTGATGGTACATTTGGCGTCTCTATTGGTCAGTTTGATCGCCTATCTGACGCTCTATCTCCCACCATGGGGAGCACTGCTTTTCTTTGCCGCCATCATTTTGCTTGGCGCGGCATTATTGCTTTGGTTTGAGCCCAAGCCCACCCTCGAGGAACTCCCCGCCGGAGGCGATGATGCATAAACTTGCCGTCTTCCGCTCTCCCATCTTTACTTCCTTTTTGACGCTCGGATGGCTGGTTGTTTTCTTCAGCGTCATGAGTGCGCCATCAGACCCGAAAAACGCTGTTTTTTTGGGATATTCCCTGGAACGGATTGTTCTTGGAGCAGGATTCTTGCTCCTATTCCTGTCGCTTCTTGTCCTGACCTTGCACCTGCTTCGCCGACCCGAACATTCGCAACGCTTTTGGCTGGTTCTCTTCCATGAGCATAAGACGAGTAGGATAACGTTCTGGGTGGTTTTCTTCGTTTTTGTGGCTTGCTGGATTTTGCTGTTCATTCCATCCTATCGTCTCACAGGGGTGGTAGCCGGATATATTTCCAGAGTGTATCCCGCATTGATCTGGCTGGCAGTTGTCGGCGCGGTCATGATGCTGATTCTCATCCTTGAAAGGAAGCGGGAATCTCTTCAGTCCATTCTCTTGAAAGACAGAACGGCTCTTTGGTCCGCTTTGGTCGTTCTGGCGATCTTTTCAGCAATTGGCATCCTGATGACTGTCACCGGGCTTGGTATCCGCCATTGGGAAGATTACTGGTATGGCGCGGGTGTGCCGGTGCTGGTATCGCAGGTTTTGTTTGCGGCGTCCCTCGGTGCGCTGGCGTTGTGGATCGAGAATACGCGAAAGATAAAGAACGAGCGCAGGCTGGATGTGTTCATCTGCCTCGCGGTCTGGTTGGTGACGGCCTGGTTATGGGCGCGTGAGCCGCTGGCTTCCAATTACTTTTTCCCGAGCGCGGGGAATAATGCGATTTACCCGTATTCCGACAGTGCAACGTTTGACATCGGCAGTCAGTTTGCGTTGATCGGGCAGGGGCTTTTCAACGGGCAATATTTTGACCGTGTGCTGTACAGCGCTTTCTTGACCTACCTGCATGTTTTCATTGGGCAGGATACGGAAGGGGTGATGGCTGCGCAGGCAGTGGTATTTGCGGTCTTTCCGGTTATCACTTATCTGCTGGGCAGGGAGTTGCACAGCCGTGCATTTGGCTTGTCTGTGGCGGGGTTGCTCTCCCTGCGCGGACTGAATGCGATCGTCGCCGCCCGCTGGATCGATACCGCCAGCCCTAAAATGATGCTGACGGATTTCCCTGCCGCGATCGGTGTTTCCCTGCTGGTTTTGTTTTTTGTGAAGTGGTTGAAAGACCCGTCCAGGTTGTCGCTTGCAATGTGGGCGGGCGGCATGCTCGGCTTGACCTTGATGCTGCGGACGCATGTATTTCTGCTTGCGCCGCTGTTGATCCTGTTCATCGTCGTTCCGGTCATACGTATGAATTGGGACCATCGGATTGCAGGCTCATTGGTGCTGGTTGCAGGGATGCTGGCTGCCACCACGCCGTGGGATATCCGCAACCAAAAGAACGGCGTTCCGATGTTTTACATCTATTATTCCCGCATCCAACTGATCCTTCAGGAACGCTACGGGATACAGGATGATGCGCATGTCCCATCGTCCATAACAGCGGATGCGGTGCAAAAGATTCGTGCCAGCCTTGTTCCGCAAGACGTAAAGGAATATGCTTCACCAATCCCTCTGCAGATCGATAACTGTGATTCGCGTATCTGTTCGCTTTTCAACCATTTTGTTCATAATTTATACACATCCGTGTTATTCTTTCCTTCCTCGTTTACCTTCGATGGAGTGTGGAATACGGTCAAGGAGGGTGAACCTTTTTGGCAGCAGAATTGGCTGGGTGAGGGCGCGTCCACAAATGGAAAGGTTTTCCTCGGCTTTAGTCTGGTACTGGTTTCGTTGGGGATTGGCGCGGCATGGCGGCGTAATAAACTGATCGGCATCCTGCCGGTTGGAATCTTTTTAGCATATGGGGCATCCAACGCGCTGGCATTTACCTCCGGCGGACGGTATATCGTCCCCGTTGATTGGATCGTTGCCTTTTATTTTATGTTGGGGATTTTCCAGTTGGGATACTGGCTTTTGCGGTGGGGGAATGTCGTCCCTGCTGTTGACTTGCCCGGGGATGACGCGACAGCCCTTCCGCCGCGCCCGTTTCAATATTCAAAAGTCTTTGCATCCTTTTTGCTGATTCTTTTTATCGGGTCGCTCGTGCCGTTGGCAGAGATGCCGTTCGAGATGCGCTATCAGACCACATCGCAGAATGATATCGTTGCCATGCTGGAAGAACACGGATGGCTTGAGCAGGCGCAGATCGCCCCCGCCGAGTTAACGGAGTTTCTATCCGATCCACAATCGCGGATACTCATGGGCAGGGTGCTCTATCCGCGCTATTTCATTGCCGGGGTTGGCGAGTCGAAGCGCATCTATCCCTATCAGCCGTTGGATTATGCGCGGCTGGCGTTTATTCTGATCGGTCCGTTTGGTAGCGGTACGGAAAATGTGGTGATCGCCGGTTTGAATCCGAATTTCTCCTTGCACGCAAACGATGTGGTGGTGATCGGTTGCAGGGAGGATCAATTCCTTGATGCGCTGGTCGTCATTTCGCTGGAACCGGCGTATGTCTATCATCGCTTTCCTCCCTCGGAATTAGCTTGTCCTCCGCCAGCCCCCTAAAAGAGAATCAAGGCGCGCATTCTTTCTGAAGAAGTTGCATGCTGTCTTCAGAAATTCCTATCTTTTGGTATACCCTGCTCCAGAGCGATGCAAGTGCGGGACATAAAGCCGGCTGTCCTTTGATCGTGCGCTCGGTTAGTTTGACGGCGGTATCCGTATCGCCCGTCAATGCAAAGGCTTCGATGAAAGGCAGGTATTCAACGGGCAGGGCTGGGTTTAACTCTGCCCTCTGTGCTTCCTTATACAATGCTGTGACCCTTTCCCAATCTCCTTGCTGGCGAGCCAATTCCGCTTTTGCGTAGTAATAACACCATCCGCGCGAAGGTTCTTTTCCAAAAATAATTTCATCCAAAACTGGTTCGGGCGAGTCTGAGATCAATTCATTCGGGTTGGAAAGCGGAATGGCATCGGTCAGGTAAAAACTTGCGCCCGGCACGGTCTCTGCGCTGCCGTAGACCGGGTCGAGCACGCGCAGACAGCCGTCTGCCTCTTTGTAGATCACCACACTGTTGGATGTCGAGCCGTTGAAATTCACCGTCCGATACTCGACTTGTATCGGTTGAGCGGCGCGGATCTGCGCGGGTGTGAATCTTGTTTTCAGATAAAGCAGCATATATGGAAGGTCGCGGCTGTCCAGGTCGGGGGCGTACATCCAATTCAGGGATGCGGTCAACTGATGGTCTGAAGCGTATTTCAGCGGTAACTCATATGTCAGTAGTGCGGTATTTTCTTTCAAAGCAGGCATCCGCCATGCAAGTTGATGGAAGAAGTACTGCTGGTTTGCCCAGTCACGCCGGAAGGTATTCGCGACCGTAAATTGATATGCCGCAGACATGCCGATCAGAATGCTCAGGATGACGACCTTGCGCCTCCCTTCTCTTAACATCAGGCTTGCCAGCCCCACGACGAATAAACTCGCCCCAAGCATGATCGAGATAAAGAAGCGGTCGTAATCGAATTCCATTTTCAATGGCAAGCCCGCCGCCCAGGAGGGAAGCCTGCCCGCGAAGATGCCGACCAGACCGATCCCCATTGCCCACCAGCCCCATGAATTGGATGACTGCTCAGCGTTCGGTTGCGCCTGCATGACAATGTAAACGGCAATCGCAGTGACGACCAAAATCACGAACGCAAGTGCCTGTGTGGCAGACCCATCAATGGTGGAGAAAATGTGGAATGTTCCCAGCCAGGAAGTAAACCCGGAAAGTGAGAGCGTTGTGATGAACTCGTTGACGAGTGCCAGCGGTGACAGGGTGGAACTGGACAGCACGCTGACGTTGTACGAATCATAAGCAGTGGATTGATGATACGAATACGTCCAGACAGCGTTCAGAATCCACACAATAAAGTAGGGAAGCCATTGTTTCCCGGCTTTTTGCAATAGTTCTTTTCGATCTTTGATCGTTTCTGCGAAGATCGCCAACAGGAAGAAGAAGCGCAGGATCTCCAAGCCAAAAAAATATTCCGTGGAAAATAGTCCCAACGCCTGTAATAACAGGGCAAGCGTGATTATAGGTTTGGAGTCGCGTCCATTGCGGAGAAGCCAGATGCTCAGAATGAACGAGGATAGTAAAAAGAGCAGCGGAATGATTTCTTGGTTGACGTGGGTGAACGCCACCCATTGCTGTCCATAGGCGGGATAGACCGTGAAGAACAACACAGCCCAGAGCGCGTCCTGTTTTCGGGTGGGGAAAACCATCCGAAGCAGGTGCCAGACTCCAAGTCCGAGCAGGAAGCGGGTTGCCAGTCCGATGATCTGCCATGTGAGCGGATGTCCGCCAAAGATGGAGGTGGTGACGGTGAATATCGGTCCGAGCAGTGGGCGGAAGGGGCGGAAGGCTTCAATGAATTCAACGGGACCGAAAAAATGCAGGAACCAGGCGAAGGGCAGGTCGTCCCAGTAAAACCCCATCCATGGAACGAGCAAGCCGTACGCCGGCAGGATCAGCAGGAGGATCAGGCTGGGGATGGTGATCTTTTGGTTTTGAAGAATTTTTTTGAGGGTTTCTTTCACGATTTCATCCTTGATGATGCGATTTTACCACCCAAGGCTTGCCCAAGTGCCTGCGGTATAATCTCGTGCATGGTCCGTAAAAAGTTCGCTGACATTGCCATTTATTTCGTACTGCTGCTCGTTTTGCTTGCACCGCGTCTTCCACAACTTGGGTCGTTCGTCACGTTGGATGAACCGTCGTGGCTGAGTCAAGGCGCGAATTTTTATTATGCGCTTGGGCAGAGGGAATTCGACCAGACCGTGTACGAATATCAGCCCGCTGTCACCACCATGTGGATCATCTCCTTTGGGATGCTGGCGTACTTTCCGGAATTTCGCGGATTTGGTCAGGGGTATCTCGATTATGAAAAAGGGCGGCTCGACCCGTTCATGTATGGTCATGGATACGATCCGCTAAAACTGTTGGAGATCTCGCGGCTGATCCAGGTTCTCGTCGTAGTCTTTTTATTCCTTGTGTTATACGCCCTGCTTAAGCGTCTTATCCCCAAACTCGTTGCCGCCTTTGTCGTATTCTTCGCTTCGTTCGATCCTTTTTCACTGGGTCACTCGCGCATGCTCGATCACGAAGCGATGGTTTCGCTGTTCGTCGTTGTTTCCCTTTTATCTCTTGCGATCTATCTTTCCAAAGACCGCCGATTGTTTTTTCTCCTGCTCTCAGGCGTTTCGGCGGGCTTCGCGCAGTTGACGAAATCCTCCGCTATCGCCATGCTGGCGGCGGTCGGCGTTTTGCTGTTGATACAGATCTATCAGGAACGGCGTGACGGGATCCTGAAGGCGGTTTGGGGGAGTACAAAAACTTTCCTGATCTGGCTTGCGGCGCTGGTCGTAACCTATTTTGTCTTTTGGCCCGGCATGTGGGTTGCGCCCGGCAAAATGCTTTACGAAGTGTATGGCAATGCCTTCAGTTACGCCTTTCAAGGCGCGCGCCTGAAGATCACCGAAGAGTTGGATGTCGCCGCTTTCAGTCTCGACACCAATTTGATCGGATTATGGGAAGTGACCCGTGTATTGCTCTATCGGATCACACCCTTGACCTGGCTCGGTGTCTTGTTCGGATTCGCCATCCCGTTCACTCGCGACCGGGAACTGGTCCGTCCTTATCGGCAGTTGTTCACGCTGTTGCTTGTCACTGCGATTGCCTTCATTCTCATGATCGGCATCGCACAGGGACGCAATTCTCCGCATTACATCCTTTCCAGCTATCTGGCTTTGAACTTGCTGGCAGGTTTGGGTTGGTTCGTATTCATTCAATGGTTTGGGAGCCGCTTCTCGTGGATACACTGGCAGTATGGCGCGCTTTCCTTTATTTTGATCGTTCAGGTATGGAGCGCGCTCTCCTTCTTCCCTTATTATTACACCTACCGCAATCCAATCCTGTATTCCCTCGGCTGGCACAGGGATTTTCCGCAATTCCCGTACGGCGAAGGTTTGGAATATGCCGCGCAATATCTGTCCGAAATGCCGGATGCAGAGAACGAAACCGCCTTCTCCTACTATCCGCGCGGATGTTTCTCCTATTTTTACTCTGGAACCACCACCGCCTTTCGCCCTTATTATGTGGACGGGAATCACGCGGAAGATCTGCTGTTTCACATCGAGAACGCGGATTATATGATTGTCTATTACGCCAATCAAGGACAACTCCCGCATTACCAAACCTACCTGAAGATCCTTTCCAATGTCGAGCCCATCCATGTTGTTTGGATGGACGGCTACGAGTATGTGCGGATTTACGATGTAGATTCCCTCACGCCCGAGATTCTTGAAGCGCTTGCTGATCTATGAAAAATCTCCTGAATAAAAATGTATGGAGCCGGCTGGTGTTCTTTGTGCTCCTGCTCGCATTGATCGTTCCCTCGCATATGATCGCCATTGACCGTGTCGTCACGGTGGATGAGCCATGGTGGGTCATCTCCGGCTCGAATTTTTACTACGCGCTTGGACAGCGCGATTTTGAGAACACCATCTACGATTATCACCCAGCCGTCACCACTACTTGGATGGTCACTGCCGGGATGTTCTCCTATTTCCCCGAGTATCGCGGATATGGGCAGGGCTATTTCGATGTCCGCAAGCCGCATTTCGAAGAGTTCATGCGCGAGCACGGCAAAGAGGCGCTGGATCTGCTCCGTAACAGCCGCCTGATCCAATCCGCGCTTGTGATTGCATTGGCGCTTCTAGTCTTTTTCCTCCTGCAGTTGCTGGCGGGACAGCACTCGGCATTCCTCTCGGTTGCGCTGGCGATGACCGCGCCATTTTTTCTTGGTCATTCGCGCCTGCTCAACCACGAAGGCATGTTGTCCATGTTCGTGCTGGTGTCTTTTCTGGGGATGCAGGCGTACCTCAACAAAGACCGCAAACTGATTTATCTTCTCATTTCCGGCGCATCGTTCGGGCTGGCGCAATTGACAAAATCCTCGTCCATTGTGTTGGTTGGGGTGGTGGGGGGAATACTTTTGGTCGGCTTATTCCGAAAAAATGAACAAACTTTAAAAGCAAAATTATGGGATGCAGTCAAGACCGTCGCCATCTGGCTGGCGAGCGCGGCGCTGGTGTATTTCATTCTATGGCCCGGTATGTGGGTTGCGCCGGGGAAGATGCTGTTTGGCGTGTACGGCAATGCCTTCAGTTACGCTTTTCAAGGCGCGCGCCTGGATGTGACCGAGGAATTGCAGCCGTCCAATTTCAGCCTCGCAAACGGATTGGACGTCATCGGGTTGTATCTTCGGAACTGGATATCTTCCACTACGCCTCTGACGTGGTTTGGGCTGGTCTTTGCCCTGCTGGCACTTTTCTCCCGGGACGGTGAAAAGACACCCGCGCCCGTCAAATCCACGCTTGTGTATCTGGCAATGCTGGGCGGATTGTTCATCCTGATGTTCAGCATCGCGCAGGGACGAAATTCCCCGCATTACATTCTCAGTAGTTACGTCAGTTTCGATGTGATGGCAGGCATCGGTTGGGGATATGCTTGGCTTCAGATGCAAAGCCGCTGGGCAGGCTTGAAACGCATGTATGCGGGGATTGCCGTCGGCGTTCTTCTTGTCATCGGGCAGATTGGTTTCGGATTGCCCTATGCGCCGTATTATTTCACCTATCGGAATCCGTTTGCAAGCCAAGCCGCCACCTTCAGATATGGCGAGGGGCTGGCAGAAGCGGCGGATTATCTGGCGCAGAAGCCGAATGCGGAAGATCTGCGCGTCTATGCTCATAATGGCATGGGGACGTTCTCCTTCTTTTTTCCCGGCGAGACTCTGGTGCTAAAACGGGCATATTTAGTGGAAGGCGATTTCACCACGATCCGCAATGAGATGCGCATCTCGGATTATCTCGTGATGTATACAGTTGTACGGGAAAGCCAGCCTGAAACGGAAAAGCTATTAAGCATCTTGCAGGATATTGTTCCCGAAAGAACGCTTTTTATCGATGGCATCGAATATATATCCATTTATAAGATCGTGGATATTCCCGAGTCTGTGTACGATGCGTTGGGTCAATGATGTGGAAAATAAACGGGGAGGAAAACATTGAGAACAACAGGATCAAGTTGAAGTCAGAGTGATGCGTCTCTGTCCATCATTCGATAGTACTTTTGTATTGGAGTGACTGGGAATTTTGGGTGATAACTTTTTTAATAAGGCGGGGTAATATCAGGCGATATTTAACGTTGGAAAGGATAATCCCATGAACGCAAAAAATAAGATATATAGTTTGTTCGCACTTCTTTTTATTGTTGCTTTGGCTTGCAACGCCCCTGCTGGCGGCGCTGAGCCGACCTCCCCTCCGGACGTGATTGAGCCTTCACCGATCCCGCAACAGACGGTGGAACCGACCCAGGAAATGGCATCATCTGAGGCTCAGCCGGTTGTGTCCCATTTGCAGACCCCGTTTCCCGATGTCAGCGGCGGCAGGCTTGTCCATGATACTGATTCGTCCGGTACCGCTCCTGAGAAGCGCGCGCCTGTTGGTGATTCCTATGATATTAATCGCCTTGAGCGTCCTTTCCTGCAGGATATGACCTATGTTCCCGATCTGGATATCAAATACTTTACCCTGGCTCAGGATGATGATTGGTATTACGTTTCGATCAAGACGGTCGGGACGGATCCCAATAATCCGCTCGGGATTCACTTTGGTATGGAATTTGACATGAACAAGGATGGCTTTGGCGACTTCATTGTATTGGCGAAGCCGCCTTATTCCAGTGAATGGACGGCATCTAATGTACAGATCTTTGCCGACCAGAACAAGGACACAAGTGGCGTCTCGGCGACCAAATCGGACGCGCCGATTTCCAGTGATGGATATGAGATCCTCATCGTAGACAGCGCGCAGGGAATTGGCGATGACCCCGATGTTGCCTGGATTCGCATGGTAAATGATGATAAGGTCACGATCCAATTCGCGTTCAAGAAATCCTGGTCGGGTAATGTGTTCATGGTAGGCGTGCTGGCGGATGCGGGGTTGAAGAATATCTCCCAGTTGGATTATGTCGACCGCTTCACCGAAAGGGAGGCTGGTTCACCCATCCGAAGCAAGCAGTTTTATCCGCTGCAGGCGCTTCATTCGGTGGACAATACCTGCCGTGAGGCAGTTGGGTTCGCGTCAACGGGTTTTGAGCCGATGGTCTGTCCGCCGATTGTTCAGCCGACGGCTGCGCCTGGTCAGGCTGGCGACACGCCATCCTCCACTGGTTGTATGATCACTCCGGCAGACTGCGATGCCAATGCCCCATATTTCTGGCCCTATCCGCATTGCGCTTGTTCATCGATCCCATACGACGGTAACTAATTCACACGATGACAGCCGTAGTATTTCGTTGACAAATTGATTTGCAAACCTTCCCTGAAAATCATCTTCAGGGAAGGTTTTTCTATACAGGCAGGTTTCACGGTCTTTCGTCTTTGTCATGAAAGTAGCATACTCTATGGGCGGGGTTGTAGAGTAAAATTCCTGATCATGACGGCGCGAAGTTTGCCGCGTAACGCGGAGGTCGGTTTTCAACGGTACGGTATTCTGGTCGATCGAATACTGCAGTGGATCGTATTTGCTTATCAGGCGGTGGCGATCCTCCTGTTCCTTGTGTCGCTGTTCTTTGCGAATCGTTGGTTCCAGCAGCCGTTTTTGGGGGCATTTTATGAGCATACGATGGTTTTCAATGGTACGGGACCGGCTCAGTCTGAACCTGCATGGTCATTGTTCCCGCAGGTGCAGGTCGGTGACCAACTGATCGCGATTGACGATATGCCTGTTCGAAGTTCCGGGGATGTGCGGGACATTTTGCAGAACCGATTCCCGGGAGAGACTGCGGCGGTTACAGTCCTTTCAGAGAACGGGACGACACGAAAAATCGACATTGTCCTGTATGCCTTCCCCGAATCCAACCGAACAGTTTACTTTTTTGTGCCGTCCCTGTTAAGCGCTGTTTTTCTTTTCGTCAGTTTATGGATCTTTGGTTTCCGTCGCACGGAACCGGCGGGACGCGCTTTCTCTCTTTTCACATCATCGCTTGCCATTGTCACCGGCACATATTTCAACCTGATCACTACACATGAGTTCACATTCATGTGGGTGCTGGCGTGCGCGCTTGCGGGGGGGGCGTTGATCAACCTGGCATTGGTCTTCCCTGTGGAGCCGCGCGTTATCATGACGCGCCCCTACCTGCGCTGGGTCGGGATCGTTTTTGGTCTCTTTCTTTACGTATTTTCCCTGCCCAACTTGTTCAATTTCAGCCAGCCAACGGATTACATTCGCAACTGGCAGGTCATTTATGGCTTTGTGGCGCTGGGGATTCTCTTCTATATTTTCATGAACTTGTACCACGCGCTGACCGACCCGTCGCCGGTGGTCAAGACCCAGTCGCGCACCATTCTTCTTGGCACGCTGCTTGCCTTTGTGCCGGTTGGAGTGTGGCTCGTATTCAGTTTCATTAATCCTACTAATTTCTCGCCTTATCTTTTCCTGCCGCTGGCTCTCTTCCCAATTGTGATTGGCTACACCATTTTGCGATTCCGCTTCCTGCGCACCGACGATATCGTCCGCCGCGGCTTCATGTACGTTGTCCTCGCCGTTCTTGTCACGCTTGGATACGCATTGATCGTTACCGGCGCGGGATTTCTTTTTGCGGTTCCGGCAAATAACCCCTATCTGGTCGGCGGCATCATCTTCCTGCTTGCAATTGTGCTTGAACCGGTCCGTACCCGTTTGCAAAACCTTGTGGATGTACTCTTCTTCCGCGGCGCGCGTGCCTTTGCCGAACAGTTGGAGGGATTCTCACATAAACTGACCACCGCCCTCGACCTCAACACCATTGGAACGACCCTGCGTGACCAGATCGCCTCGACCTTAACCCCGAGCCAGATTCACATCTATACGTATGATTCTCTGAACGACTTTTTCTCTGCCCTCCCCGGCGATGACCGCCGTCCCACCAGTGACATTCGTTTCACTTCGTCAAGTCCGCTGGTGAAATATTTCGAAAAAGAACGCCTCCCCCTATATTTGGATAACACCTCCGCCCTGCCGGATGTATTGAAATCCGAACATTCCCGCCTGACGCTGTTAGGCGCGCGTCTGTTCATCGTCCTGCCGGGCAAGGAACGCCCGAACGGCTGGCTGGCGCTGGGTCCGCGTCTGGCTGGTCAGGCATATACGCCGCGTGACCTGCGCTTCCTCGAAAACATCTGCGACTTGGCTTCCGTTGCCATCGAGCGCGTGCAGACAGTTGCCCACCTGGAGCGGCGCATTCAGGAAATGAATGCGTTGACGCGCGTTTCGCAGGGTGTCAACGTCACATTGACGCTGGACGATGTGCTGGAACTTATCTATGCCCAGACCGCCCAGATCATCCCCACTTCTCACTTTCACATCACGCTCTATGACAAGATCAGTGATTATTTCTATTATGCATTTTGTCTGGAAAATAATGAGCGTATCATCGACCGCGAGAATCAACCCTTCTCGTTGAATATGGGGCTGACTCCCGAAGTGATCCGGAAAAGCCGTTCCATCATTACGCAGGATTACATCCGCGAATGTCAGGCGCGCAGCCACACGCCCGCGCTCGATAACGCCTTTGCATGGATGGGCGTACCGCTTAATGCCGGAGCCGAGACGATTGGTTCGCTCAGTGTTGGCAGCCGTGACGGCGCCATCGTGTACACGCGCGGACAGTTGGAGCTTCTGCAAGCCATTGCCGACCAGACCGCAGGCGCCATCGTCAAGGCGCGTTTGCTCGAAGAGACCGAACAACGCGCGCGCCAGCTGTCCACGCTTAACGAGATCACGCGCCAATTGACATCCACGCTTGAGCTCGAACCGTTGTTGCAGAACATCCTTGAAAATGCGGTCGGCATTTTGAACTGTGAAGCCGGAAGTTTGTTCCTGATGGATGAAAACACGGACGAACTCATTTTCAAAGTGACGGTTGGTCCGGTGGCGTCGAATCTTATCGGTCAGCGTCTTGCGCCCGGCACAGGCATTGTAGGACGTGCCGTGGAGACGCGTGGTCCTGTCATCGAAAACGAAGACCAAAACTCTGTCAACCGCTTTAAAGGCATCGACCAGCAAACAGGCTTCGTCAGCCGTTCGCTGATGGCGATTCCCTTGCAGGTCAAAGACCGTGTGATCGGTGTCATCGAAGTCATCAACCGCCGTGACGGTCTCCCGTTTTTGGATGACGACCAAACCCTGCTCACCGCTTTTGCAGGTCAAGCCGCGGTTGCCATCGAGAACGCGCGTCTCTATACCCTGACCGATCAGGCGCTGGCAGACCGCGTGGAGGAACTCTCGGTCATGCAGCGCATCGACCGGGAACTGAATGCCAGCCTCGAAGTGGATCGTGCCATGCGCATTACATTGGATTGGGCGTTACGGCAATCCGGCGCAGAGGCGGGATTGATCGGAATTTTGAATGAAGAAAAACTGCGCATCATGGCGCAGCAGGGATTTGACGAGCAGCTCCAATCCCTGCCAGACCAGACCATGGAGATGGAATTCCCGTCGATGTTAAAAGCAGTTGAGACCGGCTCCCCGCAACAGATCACGGTGGACGCGCCCGGTCACAGGCTGATTCCCACCTCCCACACCCAAATGGTGATCCCCATTCGCCGCGAAAATACGGTCATCGGCTTGCTCTTCCTTGAGAGCATGAACGACTCGCAGGTGGATATGAACTTCCTCAACCGTCTGACGGACCATGCAGCCATCGCGATCTCGAACGCGCAATTGTATGCGGAGGTCCAGCGAGCCAACCTTGCCAAGAGCGATTTCGTTTCGTTTGTGGCACACGAACTGAAGAATCCGATGACATCCATCAAGGGCTATACGGAACTGATTTCGGGCGGCGCGGTCGGGCAGATCAACGACATGCAAACGAAATTCCTGCAGACCATTAAATCCAATGTCGAGCGTATGTCCACGCTTGTTTCGGACCTCAACGACAATTCCAAGATCGAAGCCGGGCGCCTGCGGCTCGAATATAAAGCCACCAGTCCCGCCGACCTTGTGGATGAGGTGGTGCGCACATTCTCACGTCAACTGGAAGAGAAGAATCAAACCCTCGATATGTTGATCCCCGAAAACCTGCCCCTCATGTGGGCGGACCGCGTTCGTGTTTCACAGGTGCTGACTAACCTGATCAGCAACGCGCACAAATACACGCCTGAGGGCGGCGTACTGCAGGTGGGGGTGGAGGATTCCTCCAATCAATGGGATCCCGACGGGGCGCCGCGCGTCATTCATCTGTGGGTCAGGGACAATGGCATTGGCATGACCATCGAAGACCAGCAGAAAGTGTTCCAGAAATTCTTCCGTTCCGATGACCCCAAAACAAGGGAAGTGCCCGGCACAGGCTTGGGTTTGAACATCACACGCAGCCTTGTGGAAATGCAGGGCGGCAAGATCTGGTTCGAAAGCGAATACCGCGAGGGGACCACCTTCCATTTCACCATTCCGGTGGCGGAGGAATAGGATGGCAATGATCGCATCTGTGGGATCTGCGCAGGCACTTGACGGGCGTGAAGCGGGATTACAAGCCGCGCATCAGGCTTTAAATCGGCTTGGTGCGAACGTCCCGAACCTTGCCCTCGTTGTAGCTTCTCACCAATACCAGCCGCGCGAAGTATTGAACGGCGTTTCCAGCCTTCTGGGCGATTCTCCGATACTCGGATTCAGTTCCCCGGCAGGGCTGACACTCGAAGGGCATCATCCGCATTCTGTGGTGGTGGCTCTGCTCAGCGGCGATTTCCAAGCCGAAACGCTCTGGCTGCCGGGGTATGCCCAATCGGGACGGGAAACCGCCGCGAAGATCGAACAGCATGTTTCCGCCCGTTCCGATCTCCATTCCATGATCTTCTTCGCGGACGGCTTCAACGGCGACGCCGAGCAATTTTGCAGCGGCATCACTTCTGCATTGCACGTCACGGGCGGACTTTCCAGCGGAGATTTGCACACAGGGAACACGTACCAGATGGCAGGGAGTCAGACCGGCTCCGGCAGCTTGGTTGCAGCATTCATGCGCGGCAATCTGAAAATGGGGGTGGGGACCGACCACGGTTGGGACCCTGTCGGCAGTCAGTTCCGGGTCACCCGTTCGCGTGGATTTTGGCTCCGCACGCTGGATGGACGCCCTGCCTCGGAGACTTACGCCGGTCTGTTCGGCTACCCCGCCCGCGATTGGGCATTCCCCCCGTTGAGTTACCTTGCACGCCTGTATCCGCTCGGCGTGGAGCAAAGTGACGGGCTTATCGTCCGCGCCCCGATCCGCGTGGAGGCGGACGGCAGTTTTCGCATGAATGCCTCCATCCGCGACGGGATCGATGCTCATCTTCTAGTGGGCAGCCGTGCCGCCTGCGAGCGAGCTGCCCGAAATGCCGCCCAGCAAGCACTGCGTCAACTCGGCGATACAAAACCCGTGCTTGCCTTCGTTTTGGTGGATATTGCCTGGCAAATGCTCTTAAAAGCGCAGCCGGGCGTCGAAATTGCCGCATTGCGGGAGATTTTAGGGGAAATTCCCATCGCGGGCGGTTACACTCTCGGTCAGGTTACCTCGGATGAGAATTCCAAACCAAAATTCCTGAACCAGCACATGGTCGTCATCGTTTTCGGCGAATCGAAAGACAACTAGACAACCAGCCCCGAATTCGGGGCTTTTTTTATGGGGAACACCTTTCAAATTTGGTAAACCCCGATTTTCTCGAATTATTGTATACTGATTTCTAAGTAAAGAGGTCGGATATGCCCGAGAAAAAGACCATTCCAAACAAAAGCAGACAGAAAAAAACATTACAGGAGATCCAGGCAGGTGACCAGAGCGTCGCCGTGGGTGGAGCTGTCACCGACAGCGCCATCATCCATGGGCAGACGATTGTCCTGGCAGATCGCTTCTGGCGGGACCTCAAGCCTGCCCTGCCTGCCGAGACGATCCGCGAGGCGACTGCGGCATACCTCGCCTACCTGACCGACCGCCACTATTACCTTAGCCTGAAAGGCATGGGTGTCTCGGACAGGGTCCCGCTCAAGTTGAAACTGCTCGATCTATACATCCCGCTCAAGGCGCGCATGGAACTGCCCGAGGGCGATACTTGGAACCGCGACATCAGCCTAGCCGGGCGGGAGATCACCGACCACGAACAGGAAATCCTGCATTTTGGTGAGCCTGTTCCGCTTTTGAACGTACTAAAAAAGAACTCGGGGGTGATCGTGCTGGGCGACCCCGGCGCAGGCAAGACCACCTTTGTTAAATATCTGGCGCTCCGCCTCGCGCGCGGCGAAGGGAAAAAGATCGGGCTGGATGACTACCTGCCCATTCTCCTGCCGCTTGCCGCGTTTGCCAATGCGCTCCAAAACCGCGACATCGGGCTGGATGACTTCATCGCCGAGTACTTCACCGGTATCGGCTTGGACCTGCCCATCAGCCCCATGTTGAGCGAGGCGCTCAAAGCCGGGCGCGCGCTCATCCTGCTGGATGGGCTGGACGAAGTCCGTGACATCAACATGCGCAACACCGTCGTGGAGCGGGTGCTGGACTTTTTCGCCTTCCACCGCCGCACAGGAAACAAATTTGTGCTGACCAGCCGCGTGGTTGGGTATCGCGCCGTCCGCCCTTCGGCGGAGGGACTGGCGGAATGTACCATCGTCGATTTTGAAGAGGACGAGATCGAAGAATTCGTCGCTCATTGGACGACCGCCATCGAGAAACAAGTACAGGGCAACACTGCCGTTGCCCAGACCGACGCTGAAACCGACCGCCGCGAACTGTTGGATGCCATCAATCACAACCCCGGTGTCCGGCAACTGGCGTCCACGCCGCTGTTGTTGACCATTCTGGCGTTGATGAAGCGGCAAGGCGTTTCGCTTCCCGAGCGCCGTGTGCAGTTGTATGACCAATATGTCAACACCCTGCTTTCCACGTGGAATCGCGCCCGTTCCCTGAGCGGACGCGCACCCGGGCGCGACATTGACGAGATCCAAACTGTCCGCATCCTCGCGCCGCTTGCCTTGTGGATGCACGAGGTCAGCCCCGGTGTCGGGCTGGTCGGGCGCGAGGAAATGCGCCGCAAACTGGAGGAATTGTTCACCGAGCGCGGGGATGCCTCCCCGCATCAAGCCGCCCGCCAGTTTTTGCTGGATGTGCGCGAGCACGCCGCGCTCCTGCTCGAGCGGGGTCCCGGTGAATATGGCTTCATCCACCTGACGTTCGAGGAATACCTTGCGGCGGTGGCGCTTGCCCTGCTCGGACAAGGCGATTCCAAACCCATTATCGAGACCTTGTCCCGCCATGTGGGGGAACAAGCCTGGCGCGAAGTGACGTTGCTGACCATCGGCTATCTTGGAATCCGCCAGCAGCTGCCGAAGATCGCGGGCGAGGTGGTGGAAGCGTTGGTGGAGCAGCAGCCGGGTCCGCCCGGTGAAGCGGTTGTGCTGGCGGGCGATGCCGTGCTGGATACCTGGCCCGGCGGCGTCTCCGTCCAAAGCAGGGATCGGGTGATTCAGTCACTGGTGCATACCATGCAGGATGGCGCAGTCCGTCCGGAATTGCGGCGTCATGCCGGTTTGCTGCTGGGACGTCTCGGCTGGCGGCCGGGAGATCTGGATCGGTTTGTGGAAATACCGGCTGGTGAGTATCAGGCTGGAGTTAAGAAAGAGGCGGGGGAGATCCCATATATGTATTTCTTTGCCAAATATCCGGTCACGAACATCCAGTATGCGCGCTTCGTCAAGGAGGATGGGTATCAAACGCGCGAGTATTGGAGCGAGGTCGGCTGGGAATGGCGCACCGGCAAGCTGGACCTGCGCCCGCTTCAGGATGTGGAAACCGAATGGTTGGAGCATCGTCCGCCCGCAAAACGGAACGTGCCGTATTACTGGCACAGCATCGAGTTGAGCAATCCGATCGTGCCGGTGGTGGGCGTAAGCTGGTTCGAAGCGGAAGCCTATTGCAAATGGCTGGCAAAGAAGATCGTGGCAGTGCCGGATGGATACACCATCCGTTTACCGCGTGACGATGAATGGGAACGCGCCTCGCGCGGTACCGACGGACGCGAGTATCCGTGGGGCGAAGGGTTTGACAAGGCCGCCGCCAACACATGGGACAGCGAATCGTCCGGCAGCGGGTTGGGCGGCACGACGGCGGTTTGCACCTTCCCGCAGGGTGTCAGCCCCACCGACGCGTGGGATATGAGCGGCAATGCCTGGGAATGGACAGGCTCGTGGTATGATGACGAAAAGAAATACCGCATTGTGCGCGGCGGTTCGTGGATCGGCTATCAGTGGTTCGCGCGTTCGTCGTTCTGTAACTGGTCGATCCCGTTGATGTTCAATGATGACCTTGGTTTTCGTGTAGTGATCGCCCCGAAGGATACGTAGGAGGAAGCATGGCTGGAAAATCGAAAAAAGATGGTTTGAACGCAGGCAACGGCAGTGTGGTCATCGGCGGCAATGTGGAGCGGAGCAATATCGTGGTTGGAGATAATAATGTCGTTTCCAATCAGAGCGTCCACCTTGCCCCGCTGTTTGAAACGATCTATCAGGTCGTTGAGAAACAACAGGAACTTGCGCCTGCCGAAAAGGAAGATGTCAAAGCCGAATTGCAGGAAATCCAGACCGCGCTGGAAGAACCTCAACCCGATGAAACCTTCATCGCGCGCCGCTTCCGCAACATCAAACGCATGGCTCCCGAGATCGTGGAGGTCGCTTTCGAGACGCTGAAGAATCCCATCGGCGGCGTGGCGGAGGTCGTCAAACGCATCTCCAAAAAAATGGCGGAGGAAGCGGGCGAATGAGTCGCCCCAAAGTAGTACAATGAACTGGCGGAAACGCCAGTTTTTTTGTCGAAAGGATGAAAATGAAACCGCTATTTTTAATCCTGACCGCATTCACTCTTGCCGCCTGCGCTGTCCCAGTGGATGCGCCCCCGCCTCCCACCGCCCTGCCATCTGTCACGCCTCCACCGGCTGTGACCTCCACCTCAGCTATCGTCGCCTCTCCATCCTCCGTCCCCGGATTTTGTGCCGACCCGCGCGGACGCGAGTTGATCAACTCCCTGCGCACCGCCGTCCAGACCAAGGATGGCAAACTGCTGGCATCGCTCATCTCCCCAGCCGAAGGCATGGATGTGCGCATCTTCCGAAACGGGAACGTCATCAACTATGATATGGAGCACGCCCCGTTCGTGTTTGAAACCACCTTCCAAGCGGACTGGGGTTTACATTTTGCCAGCGGCGAACTGACCATCGGCTCCTTTCAGGAGATCATTCTGCCTTCGTTGCAACAGATATTTTCTGTGGAGACCGAGATCATCTGCAACGAATTGAAGACCGGCGGCGCGACGTACATTCCCGAATGGCAATATCCCGACATGGACTTTTATTCGGTCCATTTCCCCGGCACCTCGCAATACGATGGCTTGGATTGGCAAACTTGGGCGATTGGCATGGCTCCCGTAGATGGCACGCTGTACATCACTGCTCTCTCTCCCTTTGTGTGGGAGCCGTAAATGTAGGTCGCGCTTCAAGCGCGACCTACATCCGTCCGTTAATGTAAGAAATCTCCCCCTGTGATATTCTATAAAAGATATTATTGCAAAAAGTTGCAATAAGGATATTTCATGTCCTGTGCTGATTCCTATGCCCCCCAACTTCGCGCCCGCGGATATCGTATGACGCCTCAGCGGCTTGCGATTTTGCATGTGCTCCATCACTCCGGGGAACATCTCTCCCCAACGGAGGTGTACGAGCGGGCGCGCACGGAACTGCCGAGCCTGACCGAATCCACGGTGTATCGCACGCTGGAATTCCTTGCGAAGAACGGCTTGGCGCGCGCCGCTCATATGTTTGGCGGACGTCTCGTCTATGAGATCGCAGGGCATGAGCACCATCACCTGAAATGCCGAAACTGTGGGGATGAAATGGAGGTGGAACACGCCCTATTGGAAAAACTTTATCGTCAACTTGAACTTGAAAGCGGCTACCGCCTGACGGACAGCCATGTTACATTTTTCGGTCTTTGTCCCAACTGTCAAAAAGGAGAATAGAAATGTTGTATGCACCAGCCCCGCTTCACATCCCGGATGGATTTCTGAATGTCGTAGTTTCTGTGATTTTCTGGATCACCACCATTGTCACACTTGGATTCGCCATTTCCAAAACGAACAAATCGCTCGGTGAAAAACAGATCCCGCTTATGGGCATCATGGCGGCGTTCATCTTTGCCGCGCAGATGATCAACTTCCCGGTGGCGGGCGGCACCTCCGGTCACCTGTTGGGCGGTGCGCTTGCCGCCATCGTGCTCGGTCCGTGGGCAGGGATGCTCGTGATGACCGCCGTCATCGCCGTGCAGGCGCTGCTCTTCCAAGACGGCGGTCTGCTCGTGATGGGCGCGAACATCTTCAACATGGGACTTGTCACCGCCGCCATCGGGTATGGATTATATCGTTCGGTCATGGGGCAATCCAAAACAGTGAAACTCGGCGTGGTTGCCTTTGCTGCGTGGCTTTCGGTGATGGCGGGCGCCTTGCTCACCGCCTTGCAGCTCTGGTTGAGCGGCACGTCGCAATTGCAGATCGTCATCCCCGCCATGATGGGAGTCCACGCGCTGATCGGCGTCGGCGAAGCGTTGATCACGGTCTTTGCGCTGGCGTTTATCATGCAGACCCGCCCCGACCTGCTCGGCGAAGGTTCCGAATCCGCGAAGGGAAGCCGCAACTGGATCTGGGTCGGCGGGATCGTCGCCCTGCTGGTCGTGTTGATCTCACCATTCGCCTCTGGCGACCCCGACGGCTTGGAACGTGTCGCTGAAGATTTGGGCTTCATTGGAACCGGTCTCGACGCGCCCTATTCCATCATCCCGGATTACACCATTCCCTTCCTCGGCGAGACCGCGCTCTCGACCATCCTTGCCGGTGTGGTGGGGATCATTGTCGTGGCGGTCATTATGATCCTGATCGGGCGCGGGATGAAGGCGAAATCGTAACAGTGGTTTCGATACGTGGCGCGAACATTACGCGCCACTACTCAATCACCGTAACATATCGAAAATAATGCACTTCGACGCATTCGACCGTTACCACGAAACCCAAAGTTTTCTCCACCGCCTCGACCCGCGCGTGAAGGTTTTGGTGACGGTCATCTTTATCGTTTCCAATGCCCTGCTCCCGGACGGGGCGTGGCTGGCGTTTGTCTCTGTATGGATATTTTTGCTCGCTAACAACTTGATCTCCAAACTTGGCATCGGCTACACCCTCAAGCGCTCGATCATCGCCCTGCCGTTTGCGTTGATCGCGATTACCGTCCTTTTCTCCATCCCCGGTGAGCCGCTCACCACGTTTAATTTTATTGCGTGGCAACTCACCATCACAGACAACGGGCTCCTGCGTTTTGTGAGCATCCTCATCCGTTCGTGGCTTTCGGTGCAGATGGCGATCCTGCTGGTGGCGGTGACGCGCTTCCCCGATCTCGTCCATGCGTTGGAGCATCTGCGCGTGCCAGCCGTCCTCACCACGATCATCGCCTTTCTCTACCGCTATCTCTTCGTGCTGACGGACGAGGTCTTGCGTCTGCTCAGAGCAAGGGAAAGCCGCTCGGGAGCCGCCCCAGGTTCGAGGTCGGGGGGAGGCGTGTTGTGGCGGGCGAAGGTCGCGGGGAATATGGCGGGTCAATTATTCCTGCGAAGTTATGAGCGCAGTGACCGCATCTACAATGCGATGGTGGCACGCGGCTATGCCGGTCATCTTTATACGTTGAATCCGCACGAGATGAAGTCATCCGATTATTATGCGACGGCGTTCGCGATTGCCGTTATTTTTATCCTGCAAGTGGTTGGAAGGTTCTGATGCCCGTTACGCATATCAAGAGTCAGTTTGCGCCGCCCGAATGTGACGGCGATGTTTTATCGGTGAACGACCTGCATTTCGCCTATCCCGATGGGCACGCCGCCCTGCATGGCGTTTCTTTGAAGTTGTGCGGCGGTGACAAGGTGGCGCTGGTGGGACCGAACGGTGCGGGGAAGTCCACGCTGATGCTGCACCTGAATGGGATTTTGCACGGGCGCGGCGAGGTGGAGATCGCGGGCATGCGTCTCACACGTGACAACCTGCCTGCCATCCGCGCCATGGTGGGACTCGTGTTCCAGAACCCGGACGACCAACTCTTCTCGCCGACGGTGTTCGAGGACGTGGCGTTCGGTCCGTTGCACATGGGCTTGCCCGAGGACGAGGTGCGCGCGCGGGTGGATGCCGCGCTCGAAGCCGTGCGGATGTCGGGCTATCGGGAGCGCCTGTCGCATCACTTGAGTGTGGGCGAGAAGAAGCGCATCGCCATCGCGACGGTGCTTTCGATGCAGCCGAGTTTATTGGTATTGGACGAACCGTCGGCGGGACTCGACCCGCGCGCGCGGCGGACGTTGATCAACCTGTTGCGCGACCTGCCGATCACGATGCTCGTCTCTACGCATGATATGAAACTGGTGCAGGAGTTGTTTCCGCGCACGATCGTGATGGACGAAGGCAGGGTGGTGGCGGATGGATTGACTCAGGATATACTGGAGGATGAGGCGCTGTTGACGGCGCATGGGCTGGAGAAGCCGTAAGGCAAACTAATGTGATTCGCGCCCAGATGGCTACTTTCCTACTGTTATCACTCACGAGTTTATCCGCAACTCCTTCTGAGGAAGAGCAGGAGGAGTTGAAAGCTATTGTCCATCGGTGACATTAGTCACTTTGATGCCGAGTGCCTTTAAGCGATACTATTAAGAAACAGTATATTTTTCATGCAATCGGGATGCTCCACAATTGCAGAATAGAATCCAGACACCTAGAAGGGGGGACACGATGAAATACGCCCCCAAAATACCGAGTAAATAAAAAGGAGAAAGCATGATGAAACG
Organism: Anaerolineales bacterium; assembly: GCA_023382595.1. GTDB lineage: Bacteria > Chloroflexota > Anaerolineae > Anaerolineales > Villigracilaceae > Villigracilis. Next base: position 84,150 of record JAHDWB010000004.1, read on the forward strand.
CTTTGAGTTCATTTTGATGCTAATCGTAATTCTGGCAGGCTGTGCGCCTGGTCCTACAGAAATAGCAACTCCAGTCATAATCTCACCAACGGCAATGCCTACGCCCACCGAGTTATTTTTCACTTTCACACCGTCCCCACTACCACCAGATCTAACCGCCACAGTGACCCCTGACCCTGTTCATGCCCATCAACGGAGCGAAATACAAAACATCATTGAGTCCTATTTTGAACTTCGTTATCAGGCACTCAGCATTTCACCACCAGAAGATTTTCAAAGGAATAGTTTTGGCAACCTAATTTCGAAAGAACCCGATGCAAGGGATTTCCTAGTCACTGAGATGGCTAAATTGTCTGTAGAAAGAAAATGGGCTGAATTGAATGGGTTTCGATATGCAAAGTATGAATACTCTCTGGAATATAAAAATATTGCGCTTGATGCTTCTGCAAAAGTTGCAACAGTGGCTTTACTTGAAGACTTTGTGATCGTCACAGAACGAGCCATGGAACAAAATCCTGATATGCCCAGTATCACCAGGGGAGACCAAATCCATCAAATCATTTTGCAATACGAACAAGGTCAATGGGAAATCGTCTCTGATACTTACTGGGATGCTTGGTGGCGACGGTATCGAAAGCCAGGTATGTCTACTAACGAGATATTGAACGAGATAAATATGCTTCTGCAAGAGTTAGAGGCTATGCCAACGACTACGTCGCCGATATTGCCCATACCGTGATCCTTTGAATATTGTAAGGAGAGAAAATGTATAAAACAAGTCATTATTGGATAGTAATTTTGATTGCAATAGTAGTACTGATCATTAGTGGGAATTGGGCGGCAGTAGTTCAAGCAAATCAAGCGATTGTCAATGTCTATCCTAATTTATGTAGCAAAGGGAAACTTATAAATGGAAAATGACCCTTTCATGCAGTTATTTCTGATCATATTAATATCGGGATTCGGACTGGTAATTCCCTTTATGTTTTTTTGGTTTTGGGTTTCCAGGAAAGGATGGGCTTCGGTTCGACTTTTTTCAGCGTCTTTTGGAGTGCTTATCCTTTTAGCAGGGATAATTCTTTGGTTTCAAGTGAAAGAAACATGGTTGTTGATTTTCACATTCATAAGTTCTTTAGTGGCAAGTCTAATGATATTGACCTGGCCAGTTACAGCGCCACGAATTATCGAAAAGCTGAATCTGAAATGGTAATAATGCAAACTTGTTGTATCGAAAAGCGCTTCTGAGAAATCAGAAGCGCTTTCCACTTTCTACCTTCTACCTTCTACCTTCTACACACCAGCGGCCTACCTTCTACACACCAGCGGCTTTCTTCAACGCTTCCGCCTTATCCGTCTTCTCCCAAGGGAATTCGATGTCGTCGCGCCCGAAGTGACCGTAGGCGGCGGTCTGGCGGAAGATCGGTTTGCGCAAGCCGAGGTCGCGGATGATCGCGCCGGGGCGCAGGTCGAAGTGCTCGTTGATCAGCGCGGCGATTTTTTCATCGGAAATTTTTGCCGTTCCGAAGGTCTCCACGTTGACCGAGAGCGGGTGCGCCACGCCGATGGCATAAGAGACCTGTACTTCCACGCGGTCTGCCAGCCCGGCGGCGACCACGTTCTTCGCCACATAGCGCGCGGCATACGCGGCGGAGCGGTCCACTTTGGTGGCGTCCTTGCCGGAGAAGGCGCCGCCGCCGTGACGTCCCATGCCGCCGTAGGTGTCCACGATGATCTTGCGCCCGGTCACGCCCGCATCGCCCATCGGTCCACCGATCACAAATCGTCCCGTCGGGTTGACAAAGACCTTCAGGTCGCCGTCCACCAATTCCTTGGGCAGGACGGGATTGATAATGTGCTCGATCACGCCGTCACGGATCTCTTCCTGTGAAACCTCAGGAGCGTGCTGGGTGGAGATCAGGACGGTATCGATGCGCTTGGGTTTCCCGAAAGCGTATTCCACCGTCACCTGACTCTTCGCATCGGGACGCAGCCACGGCAGGGTTCCGTTTTTACGGATTTCACTCTGTCTGCGGACGAGCTTGTGCGCGAGATAGATCGGCAGTGGCATCAGGGTGGGGGTTTCATTGCAGGCATAGCCGAACATCATGCCCTGGTCGCCCGCGCCGATGGATTCAACTTCCTCATCCGTGAGGTGGTGTCCATCGCGCGTTTCGAGCGCGTGGTTCACGCCCATGGCGATGTCACCGGATTGCTTGGCGATCGCAACCAGCACGCCGCAGGAATTTCCGTCGAAGCCTTTTTCGCTCGAGTCGTAGCCGATCTCGTTGACCACCTTGCGGACGAGTTCATCGTAGTTGAAGGTGGCGTTGGTGGTGATCTCTCCCAACAGCATGACGTAGCCGGTCTTGACCGCAGTTTCGCACGCCACACGCGAGCGCGGATCCTGCTCGAGGCACGCATCGAGGACCGCATCCGAGACTTGGTCGCAGATCTTGTCCGGGTGCCCCTCTGAAACGGATTCTGATGTGAACATCAGGTTGGGGGATGTCATAAAAGTATTGGACATTGTTTATTTCTCCTTGGAAATAGAAAATTGCCCATTCAGACGTGCAGAAAGGGCAATTCGAATCATGCTTGTTTTACCCTCTCATCTTCCAGCGTATCCTGTCGGAATTGGCACCGTGTGTGTTGGTCGTTTGGTCTGACCATCTGACCAACACATCGGTTGTCGAGGCATCGCAGGGCCGGTCCCTCCGCCTCTCTGGATAAGAGCGTCTATTTGGGTCTATTTAATTGTGCGCAGATGATACCATAGCAAAAATTACGCGTCAAATAAAAAACAAGCCGTCGGCATGGAACCGGCGGCTTGCTGGCAGACAGGTTTCGGCTTAGTCGGAAGCGCAGCGGAAGCCGATCTTGTTTGAAACATCACCGAGGTAATCGGATGAAAATGGGTCAGACGCATTCGGGTTCGAGCCGCGTACCGATCCGCGGTTGGAGAGGCGGATATTTCTGAATTCGTCCTGGAAGTTTCCGCCGCGTACCACGCGGTTGAAGTAGGTGCTGCGCGCGCCGGGACCGGTTGGGTTCATGGTTGCACCCTTGCTGTAGAATTCGGCGTCATAAAAGTCAAGGACCCATTCGGTCACATTGCCAGCCATGTCCAAAACGCCGAACGGACTGGCTCCTGCCGGGAAACTGCCCACGCGGGTGGTGTCTCCAACGAAGTAGTTGAAGTTGCCGCGGGATGAGTCGGGACGTTCATCGCCCCATGGATAGGTGCGGAAATCGTCGCCGCGCGCGGCGCGTTCCCATTCTGCTTCGGTCGGCAGGCGGCGTCCAGCCCATTTGCAATAGTTATCCGCTTGCAGCCAGGTCACATACACCACGGGGAAGTCGTTGAATTCGGCATTGTTAAAATAAGAGTTGCGCGTTTGTGATTTGAAATCCTGTGGCGGTTCGCATGCGCCTGTCTGCATGCACAACATATACATGCCGTTGGTGACTTCCAATTTATCCATCCAGAAGCCTTTCAAGGTGACATTGCGAGCGGGGACCTCATCCTTCTGCTGGTCGGGGTCCAAGGCTCCCATGCGAAACGTGCCGTCTGGGATGTATACTTGGGGCATGCCATCCACGGATGAAACGCGTTCCTCGCCCGCCTGCCCGCTCGAGACGGCGGCGGTCGGGTTGATGGCTGGAGGCGTGTTGGTGGGGAAGGCGGTGGCGATGGGGATCGCGGTCGGCTGTGCATCTCCAGCTCCACAGGCTGAGAGGAATAAAGCCAGAGAAACAAGGATTGGGATTAGTTTTTTCATGCGATTCTCCTTTGTAAGATGATTTCAGTATACAAAGGGATGACTTATTTCCTAATCCCCCAAAGGTAATATTTTGGTTAAATTTTACGACTTTTTACGACCTTTCTAACGTATAATCACCTACAACTTTGTTAGCCGACCATCCCTTCTGGAAGCAGGTATTCACATCAGCATATATGACCAGCCTACAATTGAACACATCTCAAAATACTCCCCGCGTTTTCATCATTTGTGACCAGGACGCGACCGCGCCAATTTGGGGCTACATCATCCGTGACCGCGGGCTCGTCGCCATTTTGGAAACATCTGTCCAGCGTGCCATGGAACGCTCGGCGGAGGAAATTCCCGATCTTATCGTCATTGACGTGAACGCGCCTCATCCCCAACGCATGGAGTTGTGTCGCAAATTCCGGACCTTGAGTGCCAGCCCGATCCTGCTCTTTTTGCCGTCCAACAACGAGACGGAGATTCTGGAAGCGTATGAAAACGGCGTGGATGAGTGCGTGGTCAAGCCGATCAGTCCTGCCATCTTCCTCGCCAAGATCATCGCCTGGTCGCGCCGCAGTTGGAGCGAGCCGATGCGACCCCGCGAAACCGGACGCCTGCGTCTCAACCCGTCTCATCGGTCGGCGGTGGGCGCGAACAAGAGCGAGATCAAACTCACCAATCTCGAATTTCGTCTCCTGCATCTGCTCATGAGCCGCCCCGGTTATGTCTTCCCCTCCGATGAGATCATCCAAACCGTATGGGGCGCGGAGGGCGATATTATTCTGCTGAAAAATGTCATCTATCGGTTGAGAAAAAAACTGGAAGAGGAATCCGGCGAGTCGCACCTCATCAAGACTTGGCCCGGCGGATACAGCTTCGTGGAAGATTGACCCGCCTCGTTCCTCCTTCGTGCCTGTTTCTGTTTAATGATCCGCTGCGCACCTGAAGCCGATGAAGACCGAACTGCTCCCGTAATAAGCGTCTTCCGTCGGCTGTGCAAACGGATTCGGTCCCGCGAGAAAGTTACGGTTCGCAAGCCGCAATCTCGTCCAATCATCCTGAAATGACCCGCCGCGTATCACGCGCAGGTCATTGAAGACTGCGCCTTCATCCGGTCCGCTCGGGTTTTCGAATGGGGAAACGCTGTAATAATCCGGTCGGTATCTATCTGCCACCCACTCTGCAACATTGCCCGCCATATCCAACACCCCGAATGGACTTGCTCCCTCAGCGTACGACCCCACGCGAGTCGTATCCCCGACGATGTTCAATGCATTCGAATTGTATTGATTCGGCAGTTCGTCGCCCCACGGAAAGTTGCGTTTGTCATCGCCGCGCGCGGCGCGTTCCCATTCCGCTTCGGTGGGCAGACGCCGTTCCGCCCACTGACAGTAGGCATTCGCATCGAACCATGTCACCAAAACGACAGGATAATCCTGAAATTCAGGATTGCCGAAATACTCCGCGCGATTATCCGAGCGGACTTGGGCGGGTGGCCTGCATGCACCTGCTTGCACGCATAAGTTATACATGCCGTTGGCGACTTCGACCTGGTCCATCCAATAGGCGCTCAGATAAACATCATGCACGGGAAGTTCATTATCTTTCCGATGCACATCCATGCCGCCCATGGTGAATACGCCTTCCGGAATGAATATTTGTGTCATGCCGTCTTTGGGAGAGATCTTCACAGTCTCCGGCGCGGAGGTTGGCTCGACGGTGGGGGAGGCGGGGATTGTCGTGGGTGTTTGCGTGGGCGGTGGTGTGATGCTTGCCTCCACCCGCGGCGTGGAGGTGGGGACAACTTCCGGGGGGGCTGTGGGCGCGGGTTGACATGCTGCGATGAGCAACGCGAGAATGGCGAAGATGATCTTTTTCATGGTGGAAGTTATGGGAGCAATTGTATCGCGTTGCGCGCCTGGTCTTCGAAGAAATTGGGGTTGATGCTGTCCGCTTTTTGCCAGGCTTTGAGCGCTCCGGCGTTATCGCCCTTTCGATACAAGCCGTATCCGTGCCACAACCAGGCTTCCTCGGACATGTCCGTGATGCGGACGGCGTACTCGGTCAGTGCCAGCAGGTCGTCATTGCGCCCAGAGTGGAAGTAGGCAAGGAAAGGACCGAACTGATAGCGGAACATGCGCAGGGGCAGTCCCAGTTCGCGCGCTTTGTCGTAGGCGACGGCGGCTTCATCATAGCGGCGGAAATAAGCTAGGTTGCTGCCATAGTTGAACCAGTCAAAGGCATCGGCGGAGGGGGATGCGATGGCGGCTTCGGTGGCTGCCAGTGTCCGTTCGCGATTCAGGTTCGGGTCCCAATCGGAGGCGAGCAGGGAAATCATCTCCTCCTCATACTGCGTAAAGTACATCACCATGTACAGGTTGTTGAACGGTTTCCACTCTTCCTCGAGTTGGGCGTAGGAAATGGTCATGTCGGGTCCGCGGTAGGAGTCTTGCACGGTGAACTCCTGCGCTGTGTCGTCGTAGCCGGTGAGCAGGAGGTAGTGCGCCGCCCACAGATCGTCGTTGGGACCGAGCGCGTCGTCAGGATTTAGCGAGGTGACGCTTTCGACCATGACGGGGTAATTCGCCGCCAGCAGCCGCTTGAGGATTTCAATGGTTCCGCCGACGCGGTATTCGAGGTTGAGCCAGCCCGCTCGCGTGCGGACGTAATAGCGGAGTTCCTCCGGGTTGACGTTGCGGTCTTGCAGGATGGGCTTGACCACGTCGGAGATGTCGCTCTGGCTTCCCTCCCAGCCGTACATTTTGAGCGCCATCGAAAGCGTGGCGGGACCGCAGTTATTGGGAGTCTGCTTTTCGTAGGCGGGCGAGCTCATCAGAACCTGTGCCGGGAGCGGCGGGAAGGTCGCTGTGGGCGTGACGGTGGGCGGGAGTTGGACAACAGTCGTGCTGGTCGGAGCAGGTATCGGCGTAGAGGGTTGAGGCGTGAACGGCAACGCCGTCGGGACGGGACCGACAGGGTCAACGATGTTCTTGACGTAGATCTGGAACACTTCCATGCGCCATGCAAGGCGCGATTTTACGGCGGGAATTTGATAGATCAACACCGCAAGCAGGAGGAGACCTCCCAGCGCGATGAGGATATTTCTTGCTTTTACGGACATGAACGGGAGTGTACCATGCATAAATGAAATGGTTTTAAGGTAAGGATTCCTTTCACCGTTCAATCAAAGAGTTACCTTTTTTGACTTGACTCGCCCAAAACGGGCAATTATGATGAAAGTGACCATGGAAAATTTCCCGATTACAACCTTGAATGCCGCATCGCTGCGCTCTGCCATGCGTGCCTGGTCGGCGGGCGTGACGGTGGTGACCGCCGTTCATGAAAGTCAGCGCCACGGCATGACCGTCAACTCGTTCACCTCCATTTCACTGGACCCGGCGCTGATCACCATTTCTCTGCAGACCGGTTCGCGCACACATGAGTTGGTATCAAAATCGCGCGCATTCGGCTTGACCATCCTTTCCGCGGATCAGACGGAGATCTCGAATACTTTTGCCGGGCGTGTCGCGGATGTTGATGATCGTTTTGCGGGATTGGAGACCGAAACGCTGGTCACCGGCTCGCCGTTGCTCAAGGGCGGGCTGGCATGGCTGGATTGCCGCGTAGTGGAAACCTTCAACGCCGGCATGAACACCCTTTTCATTGCGGAAGTGGTCACGGCAAGCGGGACGGGCGAAGGTCAGCCGCTGGTCTACCACAACCGCGAGTATTGGAAGTTGTCCCAACTGAAGTGAGCCGTGCTTCATTGCATGGCTTGACTGGAGGGAAAATGTCCGAAACATTGACCGATGGGGAGAAGCAAACGCTTTTGCGCCTTGCGCGCACATCCATTGAACATGCGGTGGCAGGAAAAACTTTGCCGCCTCTGGATCCATCAACTCTGACACCTGCTTTGTGGGAAGACGGCGCCTCGTTCGTGACCTTGACGATTCACGGCGACCTGCGCGGCTGTATCGGTGCGCTGGAAGCGTATCAGCCGCTGGTGGAGGATGTCCGCGAACATGCCGTCGCGGCGGCGTTGCAGGATCCGCGTTTTCCGCCCGTGAGCGAAGGCGAGCTGGACAGGATCAGCATCGAGGTCTCGCGCCTGACCGCGTCGCGTGAACTGGAATACGCCTCCAGCGACGACCTGCTCAAGAAGTTGAATCCGCATGTGGATGGGGTCATCCTGAAACACGGTCACCGCCGCGCCACGTTTCTGCCGCAGGTCTGGGAGAAGATTCCCAATCCCGCCGAATTCCTGAACCAGCTTTGTTACAAAATGGGCGCGCATGCAAGCCTGTGGCGCGACACAAAATTGCAGGTCCTGGTCTATCAGGTGGAGGAATTTCATGAGTGAAAACAGCGCCGCACTGCGTAACAATTTGCGGGCGAACTTATGAAATTATGCAATCAGCGGTAGAATACGGGAATGTCCGATGATTTCAGGGAGCATTCGAACGATACCATCTTCAAGGATGCAGTGGATGCCATGCGCCGCGGCGACAAGGTGCGCGCAAAGGATCTGCTGACACGCCTGCTCAAGTCCGATCAGAACAACGCAAAGTATTGGATCTGGCTCAGCGTGGCGGTGGATTCGCCCAAGGAACGCATCTACTGCCTCGAAACCGCGCTCAAACTGGACCCTGAAAATGCCACCGCCAAACGAGGCTTGATCCTGCTCGGAGCTTTGGCTCCCGATGAAAGCATCCAGCCGTTCCCGATGAACCGTCCGCGCGCATGGGAGGCGAAGTTACTGCTCGCGAGCGAACAGCCGAAACCAAAAGGGATGCGGGCGTTTGCGCGAAATCCCGCCGTGCGGCTGTTGGGGCTTTTGGTGATCGGCGCGGCGCTGGTCTCGGCGGTGATCTTCGGATTTATCCTCCCGCGCCAGACGAGTACCGCCCCCACGCAAACCCATACCCCCGGACCTTCCCCGACCTTTACCACCACCCCGACCCGCATCGGCGAGATCGTGCCTCCCACCCAAGCCATTACGGGTCCCACGCCGTTGTGGATGCTTCTCCCCGCCACCTACACGCCGACGCCGCTGTATGTCAATACGCCGCGCGTGCCCGAGGCGATTGACCAATACCGCATTGCAAGGCAGGCGTACGAAGCAGGTGATTGGGACGCCTTCATTGCCAACATGCGGCTGTTGCTTCCGCTTGAGCCGAACTCGGCGGATATTCATTACCTGATCGGGGAAGCTTATCGCTTCAAGGGGCAGGGTTCAAATGCCCAAAGCGCCTACAATGATGCCCTGCGGATCGACCCGAACTTTGCGCCGGCGTATCTTGGTCGCGCGCGCGCGCAATTGCAGATAAACCCCCGCTCAAATCCCATTGCCCTATTCAATGATGCGATACGGCTGGACCCCAACTATGGCGAAGCCTATCTGGAACGCGCCCGTTTTTTCATTTCCCGCGGCGATCATGACGATGCGCTCGAAGACCTTGAACGCGCAGAGGAACTCCTGCCCAATTCGACGGAGGTCTATATGGCGTACGCCAGCCTCTACCGCGCGACCGGCGAATTAGAATCCGCGATCGAAGCGGCGGAACGGGCGTACTCATTGGATATCACGCATCTGCCTGTGTATAGATTGATGGGCGAACTTTATCTGGAAAACGAACAATATCAGCGCGCGCTGGAGGCGCTGGAAGTCTACGTCACTTACGAGACCGAGGATGCGCTGGCGCTGGCGGAACTTGGACAGGTGTTATACGAACTGAAGGACTACGATGCTGCTGTCTCCGTCATTGACCGGGCGACCACGCTCAACCGCACCGGACTGCGCCGCTTCCTGCTCTATCGCGGGCTTGCCCATCTCGAACTTGGCAATGCCGACGAAGCCGTCAGTGACTTGGAAGAAGCATTGGGCGAGGATAACCGGTCATTTACAGTGCGCTTCGGGCTGACGCGCGGATATTACGCGCAGGAGAAATTCGGCAGCGCGTTCCTGCAGGTGGAGGCGATGCGCACCTTTGCAGAGACGGATGAGGAAAGGGCGCTGACGCTGTACTGGCGTGCCTTGATCCAGGAACACCGCAACGAGATCCGCGATGCCATTCAAACGTGGAATGCCCTGCTCGCATTGGATGAAGATGTGATGACCCCGCAAATGAGGGCGGACGCGCTGGAACATTTGAAGGAACTCGGTTTCTCGACATCCACGCCGCGCGTGCCCACGTCCACGCAAACGCCGCGGACGACGCCAACCCCAACGCGCACCCCGACCCGAACTCCCACACCATAAACGGACAGGGCGACCATCTGGTCGCCCTGTTTTATTTCTTGCGGCACTCCTCGCACGGACATAACGCCCGCAGGTAATGCCAGTTGTAAATGCCGTAATCGTGCCCGTCCTCCCAGACGATGGTCAACGCGTAGGAGCCGGTGGCGACGATGTTGGAGATCTGCGTGGCGTTGGATTGCACGATCGGCAGACTGAACACTTCCTCATCCGGCTCGGATTTCATATTCTCGTGCCCGCCGCGGCACGAAGCGCACGGACATGCCGCCCTCAGCAGGCTGAACGGATACACGCTGACATGTCCGCTGTCCCAGGTGATGGTGAACTCGCGTTTGCTCTTGTTGGCAGTGACATTGGTCGGTTTTTCAGACATTTCATTTCCTTATATTCCCCTCCCCATGTAGGGGGAGGGGTTAGGGGTGGGGGTCACGGCGAAGGGACGACCGCCAGAAAGTTTGCCGCCGCCCAGCCCGCGCGGGTTTCGTCATACGAAGCGACGAGATACCACCAAGTATACCCGTCTGCGTCCTGCGGACCGTCCTTGATGAGGAAGACTTCCGATTCTTCGCCGCGGAAGACGGTATTGCTGTTCAAGCCGGGCGCCGAGCGGATGCGCAGACCGTCGGTGCCGGTGCCGCTGATCTGCACGTAGCCGTCGATGTGGATGGTGTCTGGGTCGAATTCAGGGGTGGCGTTCGCGTCAAATGTGGGGATCTCCGTCGCAGCGGGGGTGTGGGTCGGGGCGGGGATCATGGTCAGGTCGGCAGGAGCAAACCCGACTTCAGGAGAGAAGCGCGGCGAGGTCCAGCCGATGACGATCAATGTGATGAGCAAAAGGATGCCCGCGATGCCGAGCGAGCCGAAGATCACGAAGCGGTTTAAGTATGGTCTTAAGTCCATGTCATCTCTTTGGGTTTTGGAGCAAGTATAAGGCGTTTTCGGGCATGAGCACTTTGAGCGCGCGATGCCGGACGCTGATCTCCGCCGTCTTGCCGCCGAGCACGGGGTCGCCGTCCACTTGAATGGAAAAATTCGCATCGGACTCGACCCGCACATTGCGGAAGGGGATGCGCCGCGCATGTTCGGAGTTGAGATGCCGCCCGGATGCCAGTTCGAAGAAGTGACGGAAGGTATCGGCAAGACTGTCGCCGCTGAGCAGCCACATGTCCATTTCGCCGTCGTCGAGCAACGCCTCGGGCGAAAGCACCGAGAGCCCGCCCGCATAATGGCGGATGTTGTTGGCAACCGCCACAAGATAATGACCTTCGACCAGTTTGTCGTCGGCGTACACGCGCAGGTCCATGCCGTGCCAGAAGGTGGCTTCCATGACGGTGGTGGCAAAATAATGCGGCACGGAGACATGCTTGAAGTAACGCGGACGCGGCTCGATGCGTTGGATGGTCTGCGCATCCAAGCCGATGCCCGCCCACAGCAGGAACGGACGCTCGTTGCAGATGCCGACATCCACGTACTGCGGCTCGACGTTCGCCAGCAGGCGGGCGTTCTCGCGCAGGTTCCACCACTGCCACCAACTGAAGGGCTTTTGTCCCTGCTCGATCGCCCAGACGTTGGTCGTGCCCGCCGGCAGGACCGCCAACGCCGTTTCGGTATCCACCAATCCGCTGGCGACCTGACCGGCTGTGCCGTCGCCGCCGATGGCAAAGACCGCGTCGTAGTTCTCGCTCGCGGCTTGATGCGCGGTCTGGATGGCGTGTGTGCCGCTGAGGGTTTCGGCGATGTCCATGCTCCAGCCTGCGGCATGCAGCGGTTTAATGATTCCGCGCACAAAACGGCGGACGGGGTAACGTCCCGCCGCCGGGTTATAGAGTAGAAGTCCCTTTCGCATGGCGGGGATTATACCCGCGCTCTTGCGCCTTCTCCGTTTATTAGGATGGGTTTGTTCTTGGATATAATTGATAAATTGATCCGTAAAAAAGGAAAAAAACTTAATGGTTCATGAACTGAGCAAGCGTGAAAAGGATGTGGTGGATCTTGTGCTGGAAGGCAAAAGCAACAAGATGATCGCTTCAGCGCTTAATATTTCCATCCGCACCGTTGAATTTCACCTGAAAAACATCTATGACAAGTTTCAAGTGAGTTCCAGGGTTGAATTGGTGTTAAAACTGGGGGATTCCACAGTTGCGGGCAGGGGGGAAGTTGCCGAAAATAGGGACGGATCTGATTTAAAGGATCAGGTCACATCTTTGATGAGAGCCGTCTCTAGAATCGGCAAGGAGTTGATAATGAAAACTGTTTCGAATGAAAACGTTCGCAACGAAGGAGGCACGCTGACGTTCTTTGAATCGATCCGCGAGTGTTTCAAAAAATATGCGGAATTCAATGGGCGGGCATCGCGCTCGGAATTCTGGTGGTTTGCGCTGTTCGTCGTATTGTCCGCCTCGGCGTTGACGCTCTTGAACGAGATTTTTGGCAACATATTTCTGATCGCTGTGTTGCTTCCCTTGCTGGCGGCGGGCTCGCGCCGACTCCACGATAGCGGCAAGAGCGGATGGTGGCAATTGTTCCTGTTGGTTCCAGTGGGCGGCATTGTTTTGCTGGGATTCTGGTGGGCGTCGCCGCCAAGTCCTTTACAAGACGATGCGCTTCCGGCGTGATAGGGGATATGAAATGCGCCTTCTCAGGTGTTTTCCAACCGGATGGCGGTATTTTGCCCACTTGTAAACAAAACTTTGCTATAAAGCAGATTAAATTTTTGATAGCTAGCAAACGAAATTTTGCTATATAGCAAATTAAACTTTTATAGGTAGCAAATTAGATTTTGCGCCTTGCAAAACGGCGGACAGGGTAACGTTCCGCCGCCGGGAATAGTCCCTTGCGCATGGCGGGGATTGTAGCCGCGCAGTTGAAATTTTCACTTTTGGCATGGCAATCCAATATTTCGCGCTGCGACCTTCGCATTGGGCAAGCCGGTAAGAAAGCTGAGGATGTTTTTATGGTGACCCTCAACTAATAGCTTTATGAAAAAACAGTTAGGTTTTTGTTTTTGATATTATTAAATCAAAGGCTATTGTTATGTAATAAATGAGTGCTAAAAAACCAGATATGATGGCAGACCATAAAATTTTTGGGTCACCACTCTCTTGGGCAGATATTCCCCAATAGGCTAAACTAAAAACTCCTGAAGCATATGTTGCTAAAGCTGCAACAACAATCAAAAAATAGCCGTACCAAGCCGGAGGTGTGCCGTCGCTACTAGACGCTCTTTCGATGTCTTTCACACCGAGAATTCGGACATCCGCTTCGATCACATCCCCAAAATTCGCAAAGATGATTTTGCAAACAATGTGATCCTTCTTATTTAACATGATGGGGTCGATGATTAAACTGAATGGCTCGATCTTCAATGCTGGCTTTAGGTTCTTGGGAGACGTCTCGGATACCTCGGCGCTTAATATTTCTGAGTTAGGGAAATTAAAGACAATCCCTTTTTCATAGTCCGAAGCTGGAATATCAATATTTCCAATATTCTCTACTTTTAATATCACAAGATGGATATTTTGGATGCTTCTTTCTTCGTATTCTATTTTTATCTTGCCCTTGATCTCATCACTTACAGACAACAAGGGCGTATCAGTTAAAACTTGATATGCTAGGCGCTTCTTATTTTTCTGAGCCAGGAAAAATATAGCAGACAGAACCACCCCGATGATCGCGACAACAACTCCCCAAAACTGCCAGACCGAATCTCGTAATATGTCCATACTCTACTCCCTTTCTTCCACGATCTTTATTATTTCGTCCGTCAACCTGTACAACTTATAATACCTGTCTGATATGTAGTTAGCGTCGTGATGTCCTACAAGGCGTTGGACACGCTGATGGATGATGTCGGGTGCGCTCATGGTGTGGATTCCCTTTAACTGATTGTACCCGAAAGGTGAAAGAGTTCATACGCTGTTTGGGCAGGATGCAGTTTGATTTACAACTTGATTTATGAGATTTGATACGTTAAGAAGGGTGAGATAATCCCTTTTGTAAATTACGAATTACGAATTACGTTATAATCTTCCCATCATGACCGAAGGCGCACTTCTCAACGACCGTTATCAACTGCTGGAACAACTCGGCACGGGCGGCATGGCATACGTCTACCGCGCGCGCGACGTGGTGCTCGACCGCGACGTCGCCATCAAAGTCCTGCGCAAGGACTACTCCAACAACGACGAATTCCAGAACCAGTTCCGGCTCGAAGCGCGCTCCGCCGCGAACCTTTCGCATCCCAACATCGTCACCGTGCATGATTTCGGCTTCGCCGACGGTTTGCTCTACATCGTCATGGAGCACATCCCCGGCAAAGACCTCAAGCAGCTCATCCGCGAACGCGGGCGTTTCTCCGTGCAGGACGGCATCCCGCTCATGGTGCAAGCCTGTGCCGGGATCGGCTACGCCCACCGCGCCGGTCTTGTCCATTGCGACGTAAAACCGCACAATATGCTCGTCGCAAAAGACGGGCGGCTCAAAGTCACCGACTTTGGCATCGCGCGCGCGCTTGCCAGCATCACCCCCGCCGAACGCACCGATATTGTCTGGGGTTCTCCGCTCTACTTCGCGCCCGAACAGGCGGCAGGCGAACCGCCCACTCCCGCCTCCGACGTGTATTCGCTCGGCGTTGTGCTGTATGAACTGCTCAGCGGCACGCCGCCCTTCACCGCATCCACCGCCGACGAACTCGCGCGCATGCACATCACCGCCCGCCCGATCCCCATCCGCGAATACATCCCCGATATCCCCGTCGCGCTCGAAGAGATCGTCATGAAAGTGCTCTCCAAGGAGCCATCCGCCCGCTATCGCACCGCCGACCAACTCGGACGTGTCCTGCACAAATTTGGCACGCAACCCGATCCACAGCCCGAACCCGTCCCCGCCCCGCCGGCGGTCATCACCCTCAAACCGGATGTGGCGGAACGGATCTCGCCTCAGCCTCACCCCGCCCCCGCGCCGGTTTACCAGCCCCAATACGCGCCTCCGACTCAGCCGGAACCTGCCTACATCCGCCCGGCAGAAGTCACCCCTGAAGTGGACATTGACTGGGTTGCCGTCGGGCTGGGTCTGCTCGCCGTGCTGGCAGTCGGCGGACTTATCCCATTCTGGTTGATGGTGTATCTCACCTACAATCCGCCCATTCGATAAAATAAACCTGACAGACTTCAACGCCTGTCAGGTCTTTTTAATTCCATGAACCAGTATCTCATCTCTCCCTCCATCATCGCCTCCGATTTCACCCGTCTCACCGAAGAGATCCATGCCTGCGAAGCCGCCGGCGCGGATTGGCTCCACATGGACGTAATGGACGGTCATTTCGTGCCGACCATCACCATCGGTCCGCTCTTCGTAGCAGCCTGTAAACGCGTCACAAAACTTCCGCTCGACGTGCATTTGATGATCTCTGAACCCGAAAAATATCTGCAGGAGTTCGCAAAAGCAGGTGCGGACAACATCACCGTACATGTCGAAACCTGCGCAGACCTGCCCGCAGCGGTGAAGAAAATCCAGGCGCTGGGGTGCAAAGCGGGCATCACGCTCAACCCCGCCACCCCCGCCTCCGCCTTGGATTCCGCCCTGCCGTTCGCAGACCTGGTCCTGGTCATGAGCGTCAACCCCGGCTATTCCGGTCAAACGTTCATGCCGGAGATGATCGCCAAGGTCGAGGAGATCCGCAACAAGCTGAACGCCCTGCGTTCCACTGCCCACCTCGAAGTGGACGGCGGCATGAACGCCGAGACCATTCCGCTCATGAAAAAGGCGGGCGCAAATGTGTTCGTCACCGGCAATGCCGCCTTCAAACATCCGCAGGGAGCTTTTGAAGGCGTGCGGACTTTAAAAAACATCATATCCTCGTAGGGGCAACAGCGTTGCTGTGTCAGAAAAGATTAAAACAAAAATCACGGCGCAAAATGCGCCGCGATTCCTGTTTGTAAGAGGGAAGAGCGAACTTAAGCCGCGGATTTGCCGAGTGTCTTGATGCACTTGGCGCACAGCGTCTTCTTGACCATCCGTCCCTTTTCCATCAACGAGACCTTCTGCAAATTCGGCTTGAATTTGCGGTTGGTGGCGCGCTGGGAGAAGGAGCGGTTGTGACCGAAGGTGGTCGTCTTGCCGCAGTGGTTGCACTTAGCCATTGTGATACATCCTTTCCTTGCAATAATTCCAGTTGACCTGCCTTACCCAAAGGCACGGCATTTTACCACACAACGCAACCAACTTCAAGTTAAGATGTTAAAATAGGCATTACAGAAAACAACCGTGCCCGGGCATCAATTTCCCCCGCGGGGCGGACTACCGACGTATATTGAGAGGACTCTATGGGCGAAGAAACGACTTCCATGGGCGGGATCCACATCTCGCCGAACGCAGTAGCGACGATCGCATATCATGCCACCCTGCAATCCTATGGCGTGGTGGGGCTGGCGCCGAAGAATCTGGCGGACGGCATCGTCTCCCAGATCACGCGCGAACCCTCGCGCGGCATTTCCGTGCATTACAAGGACGGGGAGATCAACATCGACATCCATGTCATCGTTGAATACGGCACGCGCATCACCTCGGTGGCGGACAGTGTGGCGAACACGGTGCGCTTCCACGTGGAGAAGGCGCTGGGTTTGCGCATCAACTCGGTCAATGTGCATGTGGCGGGACTGCGCATCAGCAACATGGATTAGGAGACCAACGACACATGGCTATCGATACCGCACGCGTGGAAAAACTCCGCAGGCAGCCCATAGACGGGTTGGCGATGAAACGCCTCATGGACGCAGGGTTGACCTGGCTCCGCACCAACCAGCAGGTGGTCAACTCGTTGAACGTGTTCCCCGTCCCGGACGGCGACACCGGCACGAACATGACCCTGACGCTGCAATCCGCCTGGAACGAGATCAAGGACTTGGGCATGCGCAACCTGGGCGAGATGGCGGCGGCGGTTTCCAAGGGCGCATTGATGGGCGCGCGCGGCAACTCGGGCGTGATCACCAGCCAGATCCTGCGCGGATTTTCGCGCGGCGTGCATGAGAAAGCCGTGCTGGATAAGGAAACTTTCGTCAAGGCATTGGGCGAGGCGCGCGATACGGCATACAAGGGCGTCGTCCGCCCGGTGGAGGGCACGATCCTGACCGTCATTAAGGAAGTTGCCAATGCAACAGAAGCAGCTCTCGGGTCCGCGAAGGATGCGATAGAGATCCTGGAAATTGCGGTCAAGGCGGCGGATGAAGCCGTCAAGCGCACGCCGGAACAACTTCCCGTCCTCAAACAGGCGGGCGTGGTGGATTCGGGCGGCAAGGGTCTGTTCTTTATTTTGGAGGGCATGTTGCGGCATGTGTATGGCGAGTCGCTGGAAACGCCGACCGTGAGCGTCCAGCCGATGTCCGCCATGAATTTGCAGGATGCGCTCGATGAAGTGGAGGAGGGGCAGGATTACGAAGTGGTGGTGGATTTCGTGCCGAACGGCGAGTTGGACTTGGGCACGTTCTATGGAAAACTCGAGGAAATGGGCACGTCCATTCAGGTGGGCGAGGGCGAAGGGATGTACCGCATGCACATCCATGTGCCGACCGAGAACCGTTATACGCCGATCGATTACATTATGGAGATCGGCACGGTGACGAAGGTTGCCATCGAGAATTTGCTGGCGCAGATGGATGACATCCAAAAGAGCGCGCAGATCAAATTTGCGACTGTGGAACCCGGGCATATCGCCGTGGTAGTCGTCTCGCCGGGACAGGGCTTGAGCAAGATCTTCGCCAGTTTGGGCGTTGCGGCTGTGGTGGCGGGCGGGCAGACGATGAACCCGTCCACGCAGGATATTCTGGCGGCGTTCGAAAACCTGCCGACCGATAAAGTCATCATTTTGCCGAACAATAAGAACATCATCATGGCGGCGAACCAGGCAAAGGAAGTGACCGTGAAGAATGTACAGGTCGTGCCGACGCGCACCGTCCCGCAGGGACTCGCCGCGATGCTTTCCTTCCTGCCGGATGGGGAGGTGGAAGCGGTTGCCGGGAAGATGAATCGCGCGATGAGCGATGTCAAGACCGGCGAGGTCACGGTCGCGACGCGTTCGGTGGAGATCGATGGCGTGAAGGTTCGGGATGGTCAGGTCATTGCATTGCTGGATGGAAAACTGGTCGTTTCGGCTGAGTCTGTTGAGCAGAGCGTCATGGACCTGCTCGAAAAAGCCGGAGCCGCCGGGCATGAGATCGTCACGCTGTTCTATGGCGAAGGCATGTCTCATGCGGATGCCAATCATATTGCGGATGCAATCGGCGGGAAATATCCCAACCTTGAAGTTGAATTGCAGGAGGGCGGGCAGCCGCACTATCAGTTCATTATTTCGATCGAGTGATACATGTCATTGCGAGGAGCGGCACTCCGTGCCGCGACGAAGCAATCTTCTCAAGTTGTGGGATTGCTTCGTCGCAAAGCGGCTCGCAATGACATAGGCAAATTAAAAAACGGACGCAACTTGCGTCCGTTTTTGATTTATGTCACTTACCCTTCTGCAGAGTTCCTCTGCGTGATTAATTTGTAGATACTTTTTACGATCTCGATCAGCGTGCCGAAGATCGCCAGCCCGAGCACAATGCGGATGCCGTTTTGGGCAAGTTCGGCTACTCGCTGTGCCGCGTCCGCTTCGAAAATGCCGGTGGATTGCAAGGCTGCGCCGTCCACTGCGAGGATGGCGGGACCCGTCAGCAGGAAGTACAGGATCACGCTCTGGAAGATCTTGATGGCGATCGAGAAGATGCGGGTGGATATCGTCCAGCGTCCGGAGCGGATTAACATGCCGTTCATCACGATCTCCGCCACCCAGCCGATGTTGATCCATGGCAGCCAGCGGAAGAAGGCATCGGTCAATGCGGGGATGAATGCGGATGTATCGCCTGAAAAAATGTAGAAACCCAGCCACTGCGGATTGAAGTTGAAGATGCTGATGGCAATGAAGGTGAATACGATGGCAAGGATCGGCTCCCAGAGTTTCACTTCGTCCGATTCGGGTTCCTTCTTCAACGAGGCGGGATCCCATTCCTTCTCATCATCCATCTTGAATTCGGAGGCGGGGACGTAGCGTTCAAGGATGACAAAGACCAGCACGATGTGTCCGAAGACGGTGATGGCGGTAGAGACGATGCCTGCCAGTCCTTCGCCGATCGCTCTGGCGAATTCAGGTCCTGCCATTGTCGGCGCAATGGATGCGATCTTGAAGCCTGTCAACACCAACAGGACGACGGTCACGACGCTGACGACGATCTTCAACACCATCACAAAGAACGGGAACAGGCGCGGACCGATCAAATATGGATGCGGGTTGTACGTCTGCGCGACGGTTTGCGGTGCGCCATATTCTTTGAGCAGCTCGATCTCCATCTCCTCATTGGCGGGACGTCCCGTTTTTTGGGCGCGGTCTTCGAGCATGTCCTCCAGCGTGGAGCGCAGTTCCTTCTCGATGTCCTTGCGCCCCTTCACCAGCGGAAGGTGTTTGCCGACCTCGGTCACATAACGATCTATAAGTTTCATTTCATTCTCCTTCGCGTCCATTTATTTTGGCAGACGCCTTGCCATAACGATTGAATTGACGATGTTCCATACATAAATACCGATGATGATCGCGGCAGTGATGCCGACGGACCATGAAGCGGATATTTGCATTTCGGGCGTCACTCCGCCGCCTTCAAGTGCGGCGAGGAACTCGGGGTTGACCACTTCCTGGGTGAACACGAGCGCCAGCAGGTATCCGATCGAGACCAGGCTCAGAATGACGTTCGTGATTGTCAGGGCGGGAGTCCAATTGCCTATTTTTAGTTTGAACATTTCATGGACCAATGTCAAGCCTGCGATGATAAAGAAGAGCGGCAGCCAGAAATCCCAAAGTCTGGGATGGAGAAGCGGAATGTTCCCGTCTCCGCCTTGCACTCGCAGGAATGACGTGGAGAGCGCGACGAACCCGATCCCGAACAGGGACATAAGGATATCCGTGACCGCTTCACCGACACTGATCTGGCGCGGCTTGGGCAGCGGCGGAAGCTGATCCGGCGTCCATGCCCGGGTCTTGCGGATGCCTGATTCCACCGGGTCGACGCCCAAATGTTCCATTTCACCAGGTTTGATTCCAAGCCGTTCCAGTATCACGAATGTCACTGTCATCCAGAACACGATGTACACCCAGATGTTCAATGTCTGTCCCGCCGCCTGCAGGGTGACGCCGATGAAATTTTTATCTGCCTCGGCAAATTTTACAAAAAAGATGGCGAGGAACGAGATCGGCAGGGCGGTGATGAGAACATGCTTGAGCGATTCCATGTAAATGACGTACCAATGCGTCCCGATCAGGTAATTCTTGGTCTGCGAATATTTTTGGGCAAGCAATTCCGGGTCGCCGAATTGTTGCAGCACTTCTGAAACGGTTTCATCAGAGGCGGGCTTGCCCCGCTCCTCGACCGTATCCTCCAGCGTCGAGCGGATCTCCGCTTCGATGTCGGCGCGTTCGCCCGCTGGTAAATGCCTGCCGACCTCGGCAACATATCGATCAATTAAACTCATTTCATTCTCCTCTTACGACAGCATCTTATCCATCACGGACACGATGCCAGCCCATTCTTTTTTCAGTTTCGGCAGGAGTTTCCTTCCCTCCACACTGACGACGTAATAACGGCGCGGACGCGACTCTTCCAGCTTCCAAACCGATTCCAGCATTCCCTGCGCCTCCAACCGGCGGAGCAGCGGATACAACGTTCCCTGGTCCACTTCCAAGCCGAGTTCGGCGAGTTTCTTCAACAGGGAATAACCATATTCCTCGGTTCCCAGCTGGCTGAGCGCCGCGAGCACGATCACCCCGCGCCTCAGTTCCAAAACAACATTTTCGAACGATTCTGTGTTTGCCATATCTCAACCTTTGTCGCATTATACTGTGTAATATACAGTATGTCAAGAGGAAAGTATCAGGCGGCAGTCACCTTCAATGGGATTGCCGCCTGACGAAACATGTTAAACTTCAGCCATGAAACTTGGAATCGTCACCGACTCGACCTCTGATCTGCCCGCCTACCTCATCGAAGAGCATGGAATTCAAGTTGTCCCGTCTGTGCTTGTTTTGGAAGGGCGGGAATACAAGGATGGGATCGGCATCACCCGCGAAGAGTTCTATGAACGTCTGCCCTCGCTTCGGACCTCGCCGACAACTGCTGCGCCATCCATCGGAGATTTTCTTTCCCCGTATCAGACCCTGCTCGACGCAGGCTGTGACCACATCCTTTCCATCCACGCCTCCGCGAAATTGACCGCCATCCTCAACAACGCCCGTCAAGCCGCGCAGGAATTCCCCGGCAAAATCACCTGCGTGGACAGCGGTTCACTCTCGATGGGGCTGGGATTCCAAGTGTTGGCGGCGGCTGAGGAGGCAGAATCAGGCTTGAGGTCCGCGTTGGAGGCAGTTGAGTCCACGAGGCGCAGATTACAAGTCTATGCCGCGCTGGATACGATGGAATATCTCAAGCGCAGCGGACGTGTCCCCGGGCTGGTGGCAAACCTGGGCGGATTGCTCTCGATCAAACCGATGGTCGAGTTGATGGGCGGAGAGGCGAAACCGATTGGCGCGGTGCGCACCAACCGCCAGGCGGATGAACGCATGTTGAAATTTCTGCTGGAGATGGGGGAGATGGAACGCCTTGCCATTTTGCATACCAACGCTGAACCCCGTGCAAGGGATCTGTTGACCGAGTTGATGAACACCGTGCGCATGTCCGTGCCGAGGGATATTTTGTTCGTCAACGTCACTGCCGTCATCGGTACGCATTTGGGACCAAACGGCATC
Source organism: Anaerolineales bacterium (assembly GCA_023382595.1). Taxonomy (GTDB): domain Bacteria; phylum Chloroflexota; class Anaerolineae; order Anaerolineales; family Villigracilaceae; genus Villigracilis. Next base: position 105,994 of record JAHDWB010000004.1, read on the forward strand.
GGCTTTGCGGCGGTTAGAAAATAATATAATCGTAGGTCAGGCTTTTAGCCTGACGTCTTCATGTATTCCCTATTTTGTGGATTACAAACCCGCCTTACTATTTTTACTTTTCCACAAAATCGTCACAGCAATTGAAACTATCAAAATCATCGTCACCGCTGCTCCGCCTTCGGGACCGAACGCCCCGCCCGTCAGCCAGTCCGCGCCGACGGTTTTCAGGTTGAGCAGTGACCCGCCGCCCACGTCCATCCCGCTGACTTGGAAGCCGAAGAAATTCCCCTGAATCCAATTCCAAACGCTGTGCAAGGCGCTGATTCCCCATAGCGAGCCTTCACGCATGGCGTACAAGCCCGCGAACACGCCGAACAATGCAAGGTTGAGCAGGGCAATGGCGTTCAAGCCGGGGTTGAGTCCGTGCATGATGGCGAAGATGAGTGATGAGACCAGCAAACCGATCCACGGTTTGTAACGCGCGCCGATGACGGGCAGTACCCATCCGCGGGTGAGCGCTTCCTCCGCGCCCCCCTGCACGATCCAACCGACCAGCACGATCATCACGCCGCCCAGCGCTGCGAACCCAACCTGGGATGGGTCGCCCGCTTCCACTTCCACTGCGCCGAACAGGGCAAGGAATCCCACCGCGCCGCTGAACATCACTGCGCCGATCAAAAATCCGCGCAGGTATTGGGGGATGGCGTGTTTCAATTCGTAGCCCATTGTCCAGAGGCGACGCTTCTCCACAAGGGCAACCCACAGCCATAAGATGAAATACACAAGGATGAACGCGCTGACCAATTGCGCGCCCATCCAGAAGCCTGCTTCCAATGGAAGGATGCCTTTCATGGAAATGGCATCTTCATTGAATCCATACAATACCATTATGACCACGAATACGGGAATGGCGCCCATTTGGGCTACGAAGGAAAAGACGAACGAAAGCGGAATGACCGCTGCGATATGCGTCAGGCGCTGTCCCTGCCGGGCGAGGTCGAAGAGTTTGCTGTCCTTGAACCAGTGCATGAGTGGGAATCCTTGTTTAAGGTTGAAAGATAAAGGTTGAGAGTTGCACAATTTTCAACCTTGCAATCTGTAACTTGAATTGCAAATTATACGCCCTGAAAGGGAATTCGTTTCGCCCCATGATAAAATTGACAATATGCAACCTTCACTGGAAAAATTACGCAAATTCTTTCGGCTCGAACACGAAAACAAGTATCAGAATACCGCCGTCATCGGCGGACTTGCCAGCATGCTGGATTATTGGGAAGGCGAAGCCCGCGCGGACAGTATCGATGAAGGGGTGATCCAAGCCGTCGTGGCGCGCCTGCGCTCGTATGAAAAACTCAGCCCGGAGGGAAGGGCGGAGTCTCTCAAGGGATTGTGGAAGCGCATCGGAGAGACGTACCCCGAAGCGGGTCAAAAGCCCAAAGCGCAGACTCAGTCACCGAAGCAGGAGCAGGTTCCCCGTCCGGAGAGAAGCGAGCGCGAACGTCCACAGCAAAGACAGCCGAGTCAATCCAAGCCAAAGCCGTCGAAGTTTGAATCCACTGCCGGCGCGAAGCACAGTCAGACGCCCGCTGCGCTCGATGCGGAGTTGACGGTCTTGCAGGGCGTGGGACCCAAGAACGCTGAATCGCTGGAACGGCTTGGCATGAAAACGCTGGGCGACATGCTGTATAACTTCCCGCGCCGTTACGAAGATTATTCGCAGTTGAAGCCGATCCAATCGTTGATGTACGGCGATGTGGTGACTGTGATCGGTACGATCCAAAGCGTGCACAACCGCCCGATCCGCGGCGGCAAGAGCAGCCTGATCGAAGTCATCATCAGCGACGGCACGGGCGCGTTGCGCGTTTCGTTTTTCAACCAGCCGTGGCTGATGAACCGCTTCAAGCAGGGTGACGCGATTTCGGTCTCTGGAAAGATCGACCAGTATCTTGGGCGCATCGTGATGAACAGCCCCGATTGGGAACCCGTGGAGATGGAACATCTGCACACCAATCGCATTGTGCCGATCTATCCGCTCACCGAACGCATCACGCAGAAGTGGCTTCGCAACCAAATGAATCAGGTCGTCACCTATTGGGCGCCCGCCGTGGTGGATGCGCTGCCCGACAACATCCGTCTTTCCGCCAAGCTGGTTTCTCTAAGCGAAGCGCTGACGCAGGCGCACTTCCCGAATTCGCAGGACCGCCTTAAGCTTGCGCGGGAACGGCTCGCCTTCGATGAGATTTTTTATCTGCAAATGGGAGTGCTGCGCCAGAAACGCGACTGGCAAGCGGTGGAAGGCAGGCGCTTCACCGTCTCGGACGAGTGGCTTGATTCGCGTTTAGCAGCTTTACCCTTCACCCTGACCTCCGCCCAGCAAACCGCGTTGGACGACATCCGCCGCGATCTGGATTCGGGCAAGCCGATGAACCGCCTCATCCAGGGCGACGTCGGCGCAGGCAAGACGGTGGTCGCCGCGCTCGGTCTCAGCATGGTCGTCACGAATGGAGCGCAAGCGGCAGTGATGGCACCCACGTCCATTCTGGCGGAACAGCACTACCGAAGTTTTCTCAATCTGCTGGATCGTGAGAACGGAATCCTGCAAGAGAGTGAGATCCGCCTGCTGGTGGGGAGCACGCCTGAGGGTGAGAAAGAAGCGATCCGTCAAGGACTGGCAGACGGCTCGATCAAAGTCGTCATCGGCACGCACGCGGTCATCGAACCCGATGTGCAGTTCAAAGATCTGCAATTCGTCGTTATTGATGAACAGCATCGCTTCGGCGTTGAACAGCGCGCCGAACTGAGAAGCAAAGGCACGAACCCGCACCTGCTGGTGATGACGGCGACTCCGATTCCGCGCTCGCTGGCGCTGACGGTTTTCGGCGATCTCGATATTTCCGTGATGGATGTGGTGCCCGAAGGGCGCAAGCCGATCGCCACGTATGTGCTGCGCCCGCAGGAACGCGAGCGCGCGTACACGATGATCCATGCGCAGGTGAAGAACGGCAATCAGGCGTTCATTGTGTATCCGCTGATCGACGAGAGTGAGAAGATTAATGTGCGTGCGGCGGTGGATGATTTCGAGACCTTGTCCAAGCAGGTGTTCCCCGACCTGAAACTCGGTCTTCTGCACGGACGTATGAAACCGAGCGAAAAAGACGAAGTGATGTTGAAGTTCCGCGATAAGGAATTCGATATCCTTGTTTCGACCACGGTCATCGAAGTCGGCGTGGATGTGCCAAACTCCACGCTGATGCTGATCGAAGGTGCAGATCGTTTCGGTTTGGCGCAGCTGCATCAGTTGCGCGGGCGCGTTGGACGCGGTTCGATACAGTCCACCTGTCTACTCATTCCCACGCATGAAGATGCGGCAGAGAACGAACGTTTGCAGGCGATGGCGAACACGAATAACGGCTTTGAACTCGCCGATCTTGACTTGAAACTGCGCGGACCCGGCGAATTCCTTGGCACGCGTCAGGCGGGGTTTGCATCCTCGCTGAAGATGGCGAGCATCACCGATGTGGCGTTGATCGAAAAAGCCCGCGAACAAGCCAAGTCCCTTTTCGAGCGCGACCCCGAGTTAAGTCAACCCGAACATGCCCTGCTTGCCGAAGCCTTTGAAAGATTTTGGAAAGGCACGACGAGCGATGTGAGTTAGTTGAATGGTCGGTTGGTCGGATAGTCACCTAGTCTGGTTGACTGTTGGGCTAACGACTTTCGACGGGTGACCAAAAAACTATCAGACTAAAGGACAAAACGACTACCATGGTCAGAGCCTTATTTCCCGGAACGTTCGACCCCATCCACTACGGTCATATTGACATTGCCAACCGCGCTTCCAAGCTGTTCGATGAGATCGTCATGGCGGTCTATGACAAACCGCTGAAAACGCTGATGTTCGAGCCGGATGAACGCATCTCCCTTGTGACCGAGGCGTTCAAGGACAATCCAAAGATCAAGGTTACGGGCTATAGCGGTCTGACGATTGACTTTGCCCGCGCTATCGAGGCGCAGGTCATTGTGCGCGGACTGCGGGTCTTCTCCGATTTCGAGTTCGAGTTCCGCATGGCATTGGCGAATCAACGTCTGGCAAAGGATGCGGTCGAGACGGTCGCGCTTATTACCGCCGAACAACATACCTTCCTGTCATCGTCCACGGTGCGCGAGATCGCCATGCTCAACGGTGATGTTTCCAGCATGGTCCCGCCGCATGTGGAAAAGGCTCTCAAGGAGAAGGTGCTGGGAATGGGGGAACAGTCCCCGCCGAATGCGTTGCGCGATTAATCTGTGCTAGAATTGGGAAAGTAACCCTATATTTGCGAGTATCCTATGGACATCCTGCAATTGATCGACCGACTCGAAGAACTCTTCAACGACGCGAAAGCCGTGCCGTTCACGCACAACGTCGTCGTGGACGAGGACAAGATGCTGGAATTGATTGACCAGATGCGCATTGCCATCCCCGAGGAGGTAAAGAAGGCGCAGCAGGTCGTTGCCCAGCGCGAACGCGTCATGGCGCAGGCACAGGAGGAGGCAAACCGCACCCTCCAGATCGCGCGCGATAAAGCGGACCAGATGGTGCAAAAGGACATGGTTACGCAGGATGCGCAGCGCCGGGCGGACCAGATCCTTGCACAAGCGCGTGCCGAAGCCGAAGCTGTCCGCGCCGACGCCGATAACTACGTCCTGGATACGCTCATGCAGCTGCAGGAACAGATCGAAAAGCTCGGCAACCAGGTAACGAATGGGATTCGCATGGTGCAGGAAGACCAGATGCGGAAGACCGCAACGACGAGCACTTCCGATACCCTGGAATAAATTGCCCATCCCTGTCAATTGATGGGGATGATTTCTTTTTAAGACACCGCTGACGAATCAACCTTTAGAGAGAACTCACACCCATGTCCCCCCGCTGGAATCTACCAACAAAATACATTGTTCTTGCCTTGATGATCGTTGCAATAGTTGCAACAATTTATTTTGTCCGACCATTGATCGGGCCTTTGATCATCTCTGCGATATTGGCATTCGTTCTCACTCCGCTTGTCGAGAGACTTGCATCCTACCGGCGTTTGCGGCGGGATGTCGCAGTTGTGATCGTGTACATCATTTTTCTGGTGTTGGTGATCGCCATCCCGTCGAGCGTTCTCCCGTTTGTTGTTCCCCAATTGTTAAATCTCTCCTTTGACCTGCTCGAGATAGAACAGCAGATCGAAGTATTTCTCAGCCGGACGATCACCCTCGGCGGTTTTTCATTTTCACTGCCCGCTCTCATCCCCGAAGACCTCAATCAATTCCTTCAGGATTTCATCATCCAGGCATCCTCGGGCGCTTTCAATCGCATCGGTGAGATCACCTCGAATCTGGCTTGGCTGCTCGTCATTTTGGTCGCCACCTTCTATTTTCTCAAGGACAGCGCCCGTTTGTCGAATTGGTTCATTGAATTGCTGCCGCAGGAATATCACGAAGATGCGCGCATGTTTCTGGCTCAAATGAACCGTATTTGGGGTGCATTTCTGCGCGGACAGTTGATCCTTGTCTTGCTCATTACCATCACCACCTCGGTCACCATGTCCGCGGTCGGGCTGCGCGGTGCAATCGCGTTTGGCATTCTGGCGGGTGTTTTGGATTTGATCCCATCGCTGGGTCCAACTGTGGCGGGAGTGATTGCCGGGCTGGTAGCGCTGATCTTTGGTTCATCCTACTTGAACATTTCCAACGCCTTTTTCGCTGCGATTGTCGTTATGATTTTCATTGTCATCCAGCAGATCGAAAACATTTGGTGGCGTCCACAGATCATGGGGCAAACGCTTCGATTGCATCCAGGTTTGGTCTTTGTCGGCGTGATTGGCGCGTTGACCATTTCGGGTATTCTCGGCGCGCTTGTCATCATCCCTCTAATGGCGACCATTGGCGTCTTGGGGAAATATATAAAAGCCAAACTGCGGGATGAACCGCCCTGGCAGGATGATATCATCCTGCCGCTGGAAAAGCCTGTTATCCGCAGAAAACGCGATTCGAAAAAGAAGACATCCCCGTCGGAATGACGGGGATGTTTCGACTTACGCGCTTCTTTCCTCGACCAGGAGCCTGCGTGCCGGTACCCGAAGCATCGCCGCCCTGACGAGGAGCCCCGCGCCTAACAGCAGCAGTCCCATTCCGATCACCGTCATGGACGTGTTGAACACGTTCGCATAGTTCACACCGCCCCACGTGTGCGTGGATGCCATCGTGTGTTGGATCGTCAGCGTCATGACGCCAAGCAGGATAGCCGCCGCGCCGCCTGCGGGCAGGTTGCTCTTGGTATTGCCCTTGGTGAAGTCCACGCCCTGCCAGATGAACGGGATGCGGAAGAGCAGGAAGATGACCAGCGTAAGGACGGTCGTGTACACCACTGCATCCACCGGCATGGATGCGCCGCGCAGGGAGCGAGATGCCATAATGTGCATGAAGCCGATCACAGCACCCGCGAGCAATACCCCCACCGCCTCATCGTATGCCTTGTCCGCGCCCCTCACGAGCATGACCGTAGCGCGGATGCCCATCACGCCGAGCGCGATGCCGAAGAGCACGAACAGAATGTACAGCCATTGGAACGGAGCCAATGGAGTCATGCTCTCATAATTGGTGGGAAAGAGCGCGGCGCAGGTCGTGCCGATTCCCCCGAGCAGGGTGAACCCGCCCGTCAGCCCCATCAACAGGATGCCGATGAAGCGCAGGAACTTTGCGAAGAAACTGTTTCTGGACATTGTTTACTCCTTTTGTAGAGAAAAAAAGAAGAGTGAGATCTCTCTCACTCTTCTCATCCAAATTTGAAACCTGCTACGAAGAATGCTGTTGTCAGCAATAGCAGGGCTGGGAACAATCTGAGGATGGTCTCTCTTGGCAGGATCGGTTTGCCTACCTTCAAGAACGACAACAACAAACCGCCGATGCCGATCAACCCGCCGCCGATGCTGACGAGCGAGAACAGCGGAGGCGCGTTCCCCTGAATGGACAAGATGATGGGAAGCAGGAAAATCGTCATGCCCGCGATGCCGTGCGTGACCGCGAGGACGAAAACGGGGAACTTGTTCTGCATGGGGATCGAGCGGGTCAACGCCACGGCGAGGAAACCGACGATGGTGAAGATCAGGTACGGGGTCCGAAATGAGGCGAGGTATTGCCAGATGATTCCCAATGAAAGCGCAAGCGGGATGACGGTCGAGACAATGACCACAATGGGTGAATCCAGTACGTCGAATCCGAGGATGAACATCAACAGGACTGCGACGAGCAAAACGCCGAAGCCGATGGTGAAGGCGATGATGGGCAGCGTGTCGAGATCGTCCATGCCGACCGCCACCTGATACGAAGCGAGGACTGTGGTGAGGAGCAGGAGGATGCGGTCGAGGGGGGAGAGTTTCATCACATCACTTCGATCACTACCAGGATCATCGCGGCAAGCATGTAAATGGACGCGTACTTGAACAAACCGAAGTTGACGCGCTCGGATGGGTTGAACGTGACCGTTACCGCCAGCATCAGCAGACCTGCCGAGAGCACGCCGAGCAATCGCAGGAAGCCCCACGCCATGCCGATGCCATAGCCCGCCGCGACCATTGCCGCCGCCGCCAGCACGGACGAGACCGCGATGGTGATGCGGGTGACCGTCAGCCCGTAGGTGGAGGGGAAGGTCGGCACGCAGGCGTCGGCGTAGTCTTTGGCGAATTTCATGCTGAAGGTGAGCGTATGGGTGGGAATCCAGAACAGGATGCCGAGCGCGAGCGTGACACCGATCCAATCGATCGCGCCGAGACCGAGCGCGCGCCCCGCGAGAATGGGCATCGCGCCCGAAATGCCGCCCCAGACGATGCTCCACGCGGTGCGGCGTTTGAGCCACATGCTGTATACGACCACGTCGAAGAACAGACCCGCGAAGACGATGAGACCGTACAACGCGTCCATTGCAACCGCCCAGCCGACGCCGATGACCGAAAGGATCAAACCGACGCGCAGGACTTCGTTTTCCTCCACCAGCCCCTTCGATGTGGCGCGCTTTTGCGTGCGTCCCATCTTGGCGTCTATGTCACGGTCCCACCACATGTTGAGGACGGTACTTCCCGCGATCGCAAGGAAGAGACTGCCCGCCAGGGCAAGGATCGTGCCAACATTGAAAACAGGACAGCGCGCGCTCATATAGCCTGCCAGACCCGTAGCAAGCAGCAAGCCCGATTGCGACGGTTTGGTCAATGCCCAGTAGTGGGCGATTTTCGATCGAGCGGCGTTGGTCATGGTAACTCCTAAGGCGATGTTTGATATTCGTTATTCAGTGAGCAGACATTTTAACCGAATATCGAATCTCGGCAAATTTACCGCGCACAGCGGAACCCGACCTGCGGACTGTAGTGCTGGGGTCCTGCGCTGTTGAACTTCCACACGCGCAGGTCCACTTCGTACGAGTAGAAACTCCCACCGCGCATGTGACGGTAATGCTGTTTGGGGTAATCATCGCCCGTCCACTGCCAGACGTTGCCCGCCATGTCGTACAGTCCATAAGGCGAAGCGGAATCCAGCGTGGTGTAACTTCCTTCTGGGAGCGTGTATGTGTTTCCGTTGTAAAAACCGACCGGTGTGGTATTGCCCAGTTTGCCGAACATCTTCACGAACAGATCGAACGACGAATAATAGTTAGCGTTGTTGCGTTCGATGTGCGTGCCCCACGGGAAGGGCAGTCCGTGCCCATCCACCAGCTCCGTGCCGCGCGCGGCTTTCTCCCATTCGATCTCGCTCGGCAGCCGCCAGCCATAGAATTCACAATAAGCATTCGCGCCGAACCACGTCACCATTGTGGCGGGATGGTTGCTGTATTCATGGATCGCGTGAAAAGTCTGCCCATCGAATGTGATGCGCACGCCGTCCGCTTCGGTCGGGAAGAAAAGTTTGTCGCCGGGCTTGATCTCCTCCTCGTGCTTGTACCCGTCATAAGGATCGCCTGGATAAAAACCGTGCGCTCCAAACTCCGCCCAAACCTGCTCGCCAGTCTCGACCTCCACCTCGCCGACAGTGATCGCGCCTGCCGCGGACGCTTCGTTCAGGAAGCGTGCGTACTGCTCGTTGGTGACAGTTGTGACCATCATCTCGTAATCGTAATCCACGTCTGTGATGAGGTCGTGCTGTCCATAGGGAAAACTTCCAGCGGGGATCAATGCCCAGGATTCGGGATCAATTCCCGTGTCAATGTAGGGAGGCGTGATGGCGGCGACGCTCGGCGCGGAGGCGCAGGATGAAATCAGAATCAATGTCATTGCGAGGGCGATAATCCGAAGCAAACTCCTGTTAGAGGAAGGGGGCTGCTTCGCAAAAAACGCTCGCAGCGACATGAGTTTGTTTTTCATTTCTCCACCTCCTTGAGAGTCTCCTCGAGTTCTTTGAGTTTGCGTTTCTGCTCCTGAATTTCGGTTTCCGCTGACTTCTTGAGTTCCGATTTATATTCCTGTGTCCACCAGCCTTTTGCCTTGAACAGGTCTATCAGACGCCAGACCATGAAAATCGCCAGCACGACCAGCACTGTCGCAAGACCGATATCGGTCAACAGCATTGTCCAGTTGACGATGTTCTGCTGTTCGGCTTCGGTCGCGAACAGACGCTTCATCGAGAAGATCGTGACGGAGGCAAAGGCGAGGTTGGACATGATGATGATCGTCCAGCCGAACCATTTGCGGGCTTTACCCTTCAGCCCCGAAAGATCGGCAAAGTAGAACAGTATAATGGTGGCGATCAGGCTGGCGAGGATGTGCCAGTGTCCCGTCAGGATGATGCGTTCCTCACGATGGGGCCAGACGCGGAAGATCTCGGTCAGTTTGACTGCCATGAAAATCCCCACCCCACTGACGGTGAAATTCATAAAGACCATCTGCCAGCCCGGACCGAACTTGATCGGGTCGCGGAGCAGGGCTTGAATCTTCTGCCCGAAGGTCGGCTTTTCGATGCCCGCCGTGCCTTCACGGATGAGCATCCCCCACGAGTAGATGACGAAGAACAACGCCGCCAGCATCACGAAGACCGAACCGACGTAGATGATGGTGTGCGCCGCCTCCACCCATACCACCGAGAGCGCGCCTGCCGTGATGATGATGGTGCCGAAAATCATCAGCGGCATGGCGATGCGATGCAAGGTGCCTTGGAACTTCAGCCAGCGCCCGACGATGAGCGTGATGGCAATGGCGATCAGGGTCAACATGATGTGCAGGTGACCGATGATGGCTTTTTGCAGATAGGTCTTGAACGGGTTGCGGATCAGGTCTTCCGCGAGGAAGGTCTCGTGACCGTTGCTCCAGTACGAGCCGGAGACCGCCCCGAAGGCGGCGGAAAGCAGTGTGGATACTGCCATCACGAAGAAAGCGACGCGCTCAAGGTCGAGTCCGCTTTTGGTGCGGGCGAAGGGCGAGTCTGTAGGCAGGCGGTATTCCTTCTTCCACGGAGCGAGCGCGACCGCAAGTAGGATGCCCGCGAAAAACACCAGCGACTGTCCGAGCAGGAATAAGCCGTGAAAGGCGAAATTGCGTCCCCAGTAGGCGAACGCCATGCCAAAGATGACCGAGATCAGATAGCCGACAGTGATCGTGCCATTGATCATCGTCTGCTCGTGGCGCTTCATTGGGACGAGTTCGGTGATGAAATATACCTCGATGGCGACGATGGTCATGGCGATGGTGTGGTACAGCATGATGATGCGGCCTTCGCGCGCCGCCGGGACCAGTTCCATTTTCAGCAGGCGCACGACCACATCGCGGATGCCCCATTCGACCATCGGACCGGAGAGCATTCCAAAGATGGCAGTGATGAGCGAAACCACCGCGATGGCGACCAGCGTCAGCCCGCGCGTGGAGCGGAAGAGATAATCAAAACGGTCTTTGAGAAACTGCATATCCATTCCTCCAAAATCAACCGCCGACCCCTGACCGCTGACAGAGCCTGTCAACCGTCCGCGGTCGGCGGTAAGTATTAACACCTTGTACTATTTTCAGGAGGGCGCATCCTGTCGGCAAAGGGAGCAGGATGTGTCAGACTTATCGTAACCCCTCCTGTTCGTGAATTATCGCACATGTTGTGTAATAAATATTGTGACTTATGTCACACATATTTATCGCAGTTTGTTCCCTTTGAAGAGCAAGCTTGCTGGAGTTAAAGACTCTCGTCCCGCCGTAATAAATCCTCGGCTGTTTCCCTGCGTTGGATCAGGTTGACATTCCCCTCTTCCACCATCAAAACCGCCGGTCTGCGCGCGCCGTTGTAATTGGACGACATGCTCAAGTGATACGCGCCCGACATAGGGATGGCGATCAATTCCCCTTCTTTGATGTTCGGCATGGATAGATCTTCAATGACGATATCCCCCGACTCACAAAACGGACCCGCAATGGAGACGACTTCGCTTCTTTCCCTCCCGACGCCTGACACCGGCAAACAGGAATATCTCGCCCCGTACATCGCAAACCGCGGATTGTCCGCCATGCCGCCGTCAACGAGCAACCAGGTCTTGTTCCCGCGCCTCTTCACCGCGCCGACGCGATAGATCGCTACTCCTGCCCGCGCGATGAGACTTCTTCCCGGCTCGAGTTGCAGGTGGGGGAGAGCAAGTCTGCGTGACTGACAGCCTTCGATCACCGCTTCGGCGATTCCGCGCACATAGGTTTCAATGGACGGATTCGGCAATTCATCCTCGTGATAAGCCACACCCCAACCTCCGCCGGGACAAAAATGCCATTCGCCTGTAAAACCGATTTCCTTTGCAAGATCCAATGCCGTTTCGATGGCGGGGATGAGCGGCTCCGGGTCGCGGAAATTCGAGCCTTGATGGAAATGAATGCCATTCAATGGCAAATCATGTTCCCTACAATACTTTGCGGCTTCAATTATTTCATCGCGCGTCATGCCGAATTTGCTGTCGTGTTGACCGGTCTGTGTGTGTGCGTGATGAGTTGAAACAGCAACGCCGGGCAGGAGTCTCAGCCAGATGTTTATGTCACTGTGAGCGGAGTGAAGAGTGACATAAAGCCGATTGAGTTCCGCCAAATTATCGACAACGATTGTCCCCGCATATTCAATTGTGGATTTTAAGTCGTCAAGCGATTTATTTACTCCATGAACCAGAATATTTTCGCGTGGCACGCCACCAGCGACGGCAATTGCGATCTCGCCTTCACCAGTACAATCCACCATCAACTTGTGGGTTTTCGTCCATTCGGCGATGGCTTTGCACAGGAAAGCTTTGCCTGCGTAGGTGATACGCGAAGATGCAGGGTAGTGGGCGGATAACGCGTCCGTGTAGGATTTGGTGGAGAAGTCCAGGGTGGAACGGTCATATAAATATAACGGAGTCATGTACCGGTCCGCGAGAGAGGCGAGATCATGTCCCGCAATGGTCAGAGAATCGTTTTCGATTTTCGTCGAAATGGGGAAGATGTCAATTCGGTCCATTTTCAAGATCGCCGGCAAGTTGAATTCGATTCTTTCCGAGGTGTTTTGATCGAAGCGCGGCGTTATCGGCGGCGACAAGAAGCTGCTGCTGGTTGGACGCATCCTGTGGGAAGGTGGCGATGCCCATGCTGAGCGTGTAGCCCGGCACGCCGGTTCCGGATGGTGATGGCGGAGCGCCCGCTTGTGCCGCCTGATATAAACGTTCTGCGAACGCCTGCGCATTTTTTGAGTCGGTATTGGAAAGGATGACGGCGAACTCGTCGCCTCCGTAGCGCGCGGCAACATCGTATTTGCGCAGGTTCTTTTGCACGATCTCCCCAACCGCTTTCAGGCGCGAATCGCCGGCTGGATGTCCCCACGTGTCGTTGTATTCCTTAAAGGAATCGATGTCGAAAATGATGAGGGAGAGGTTGCCGCCGGTACGCTGGGCGCGTTCGATCTCGGATGCAAGGGATTGTTCGAATACGTGACGGTTTGCCAGACCCGTCACGGCATCGGTGGTTGCCAGTTTTTTGATCTGAGCATGCAATCTGGCATTATCGATTGCGAGTGCAATTGGACCGGCGATGGTTGCAAGCAGATTGACGTCTGTTTCGGTTAATGGACGGGAAGAGTTGGCTTCCACGTTCAACGTCCCGAGAACGGTGCTCTCTTTCATGAGCGGGATGCAGATCTCACTGGTGATGCTCTCGTCCGATTTCAGGAAGAGGGTTTCCTTCGTCGTATCCTCGATGAACTGGATCGCTTTTGTTCGGACGGCTTTCCCGTTCACTCCCTGGCTGACGTGGATCTTTGATATGGTGTTTTCGGTAGGATACCCGACCTCGGCAACAAGTTGCAGATACTCTGTTTCCAGCAGGTAGATGCTGATGTGGGTGTAGCCGAACGCATCCCTTAATCCGCTCATGACCAGATTCGCAACAGTTTCCATATCCAGCGAGGATGCAATGCTTTTGGAGATATCCTGTATGACGGAAAGAATGTGCAAATTTTCCTGTGCTTCAGCGTGCAGGGATGCCCGCTGCAGGGATTCGGATATCTGACTGGATAGTGTCTCCATGGTTTTGATATCGAGCACATCGAACGCATGCGGCTCGAGGCTTTCCACATAAAGAACACCGAAGAGTTTTTCCTGTTTCCAGATCGGCGTGCAGATGGCGGCGCCAAAATGCTGTTCATTGGAGAAGTAGTAAGGGTCATTTGCCACGTTTTCGGCGATGTAGGTTTTTTGTATCATGGCGGTATGACCGATGATGCCTTCCCCCAATTTCTGGCGGTATCCCGGCTGGTATCCAAAATCCTCCGTCCCTGCAATGACAGCGACTTCGAGCATATCATCCGGAGTCAGAACCGAAATGGCTGCTTCGGGATAGCGAAAGCGCTGGATGATCGCATCCACTGCGCGCTGAAGGATTTCTTTTTCGTCGAAACTGTTGGCTACGATCCTGCCGGTTTCCTCGAGCAGGGTCAATTGCTCGGAGCGGCGTTTTTCCGCCCTAAGCAGGGCTTGTTCGGTGGTGACATCATGGAAGATGATCACGCGACCGATGAGTTCCCTGTTGTGTTTCGTAAGCGGTATGATCCTGGCTTCATACCATGTAATGCCTTCGTCCTGAGGCAGTTCCAGAATTAGATTGGCGTTGTTCTCGTTCCAGACTTCTCTGAAACGTTCCTGCTGCGGCAGGAACGAGAAGATATCCATATCGTCCGTGATGATTTCGATGCCCAGCAGTTTTTTTGCAGCCAGATTTGCATCCGTGATGCGATCCTCGGTGCCGACAATGATGATGGCATCGCGGAGTCCATCCATGACCATGTTCGATGCAAGTGGGAGCAGGCTGGAGACGCCGTATCGAAAGAATCCAAACGCGAGCAGGGGGGCGGAAATTACGAATGATAAGGGGGTGGGGTCAAGCGCGGGCGTGCTGTCTTCGATCAGGAAAAAAATGTTGACGAGCGTTGTGATCAACGCGCCGACGAGAATAACGCCGGTCTTCACGCGGAACGCTTTCTCGCTTTGAAAATAAACGAACGTATAAACCACCAGTCCGATCCCGATTAGGATGTAGGCAATAAAAGCAAAGATCCAGAAACCAGGTTCGAGGTCCAGAAGGAGCGCACCGGGCTGCGAAGCCGGCAGCCGCATCGAGCTCCAGATCAGCGAATGCCAGTCATTGGTTGTTCCCAGTAAAAATGCGATAAAGCCCGGAATCGTCAACAGAATGACGTGTCTGCGCTTCGACCACCAGGCGCTGATGCCTGTGTACCGCAAAGCAAACCCCAGCCACAGCGGAGGCGAGAGCATCATCCCAAGGTACAGCATTTTTCTGGCGGTGATCTTTACAGACAGCTCGGGATGCAGGATCTCCAGCATGTAAAATCCTGCCCAGATCGACATGCAGAGCATCAGGAAACCCAGCGTGCGCGCGCCGGGTCTTTGCCAATTAAGGAATGCCTGAGCGGCAATGCCGATGGTCAATACGACCATCGACCCAAGACAGATCAGGTAGACCGGCAGGCTGAGTTCCATGGAATGTAGATTTTATTCTTATTCGTCGAAGAACAGTGTCCACCATATTTCCCAGTTTTGCAGCGGGGTTGGTATTGGCACCGGGGTGTTGACGATCACCGGTTCACTGCCCGGCACGCCGAGCGGAATGACAGGTTGATCGCCTTCCTGGAGCAAATGTCCCTCCGTACGCGCCCATTCCTCCACCGCTTCCGTCGACTCTGCGTATGCCACCTGGGTTTGCAAAGCGTTTTGGGTTTGCATGGCTTGTGTGGCAAGCGCCTGCACCTGATTGCGCTGGTCGTTCAAACGGTTCAACTCCTCCAGCCGGGAGTTGAATTCGACGATGAACAGGATCAAAATGAAGATCCCGGCAAATATAGCCACGCGTCGGAATTGGATGGGAATCTGAAACATGGCTTTATCTTAATCCCATTCGCCCGTGTTGGCAAACCCTTTTGTGGTACAATCCTGCCCCGCAGGGCGTTGTACCCTTCGTCCTGACATCTCATGCCAGAAAGGGCTTAAAGAAAATGAAAGTTTTGCTTGTTAAGGATGTGTACAAACTCGGACGTGCTGGGGATATCAAAAAGGTCGCCGACGGATACGGCCGCAACTTCCTCATTCCGCAGGGGCTTGCCGTGCTCGCCACCGAAGGCGCCATGAAGCAGATTGAACGCATCAAGTCACAGGCGGAGATCCGCCGCAATGCCCAGAATCAGGAACTCAAGGGCATCGCCGATCAGATCAGCGAAGTGACCCTCACGTTTCCCTCCAAAGCCGGTGAAACCGGAAAACTCTACGGTTCCATCACCCCGCAGGATATTGCCACCGCGCTCACCGAAAAGATCCGCTTTGAGATCAAACGCCAGCAGGTGGATACCCAACCCATCCGCAACCTCGGCGAATTCACGGCGCACGTGCGCCTCACAATGGACCTCGTCCCTGAGATCAAGGTCATCGTGTACCGAGAAGGTGAAAGCCCTGAGAGCGTACTGCAGGCAGCTGAAACGCCGAAGCCGGAACCCGTTTCAGAACAACAGGAAGAACCCACTGCAGAAGCGCCAGCCGAAACAGCCGAATAAAATTGTAAACTCATCACCGGCTCAAGCCGGTGATGTTTGTAATACAATACAATCATGCCCGAAACCATAGGTCAGCGCCTCAAAAAGGCGCGCGAGGCGCGCTATCTTACCATTGAAAAAGCATCGGCAGATACGCGCATTCGCACAATATTTTTACAGGCATTGGAGGCAGACGATCACACGGTCATGCCCTCCGCCGCACAGGGGCGTGGTTTTTTGCGCAATTATGCCGAATATCTCGACCTCAACATCGACGAGATCATCTCGGAAATGCAGAGGATTGCACCGGAACCCGTTGAGATCAGCGGACCGCTTCCACAAGTCAACCTCGTTGAGACGGAACTTCCTCCCTTAACCGAATCAAAGGAAGAAGAACCCGCGCGTCCTTTCTGGACCCGTTGGTTTGCCCGGCGGACCAAAGCCGAATCTACCCCGCTGCCGATCCCGGAGCCTGTTGCCGAAGAGACCACGGAGCAGCCATCCGCGCTTGGTCATGAAATGGCAGCGGAGTTGCCGGAAGAAAAGCCGAAGCCGCGTGGACGCAAGAAAAAGACAATAGAAGAAGAACCACCTCAGCCACAAGTTGAGGTGGAGGCGGAGGAGATAGAGCCTCCAGTGGAGACTCTGCCGGAAGAGATAGAGCAGGTTCTCGTTCAGAATGAAGCGAAGCCGGGTCTGTTCGCGAGGATCTCTTCGCTGTTTCGTCCCAAAGCCAAGCAGGTGGAGCCTGAACCCGCTGTCGAGGTGGAAGAGACCGCGCCTGATCCGGTTGAAGAAAAAGACGTCGTTCCATCCCTGCCTGCGGACGTGATTCTGGCGGAGATCGGGGCGCAGTTGCGTGAGCGGCGCGAGTTGATCAGCTTGACGATCGATGAGGTGGAACGGCATATCAAGTTGCGCGCGGTATTTGTGAAAGCGTTGGAAGACGGCGCGTTCGACAAATTGCCGTCGCCGGTGCAAACGCGCGGAATGCTGACAAATTATGCCACTTTCCTTGACTTGGATGTGGATATGATCCTGTTGCGTTTTGCCGATGCGTTGCAGGCAAGGCGGCGGGAGAAGTATGCCGAAACGCCGCGCGAAAAGATCCAGACACAGGTGCAAACCTCCATGCCGTTCCTGCGGGCGTTCATTGCAGGTGATTTGATCTTCGGTGTGGTGATGATCGCCGCACTCGTGGTGCTGGCAGTCTGGGGCGGCGGACGTGTGATCCGCTTGCAGAGTGAGCGTGAGCAGATTCAGGCGACCGCACCGTCGATTGTCGATGTGCTTGGCGACCTGCCTTTGCCGACGGTTTCTCTGGCTGCGACGTTTGCTTTTGAAGGCGAGGGGACTCCGCCTGCGGGCGAGGAAATCCCTGAAATACTGGATGAGCCGGCACTCGGTGCTTCAGCCAATGTGGTGGTGTCCGTCCTTGCGGTGGAGCGCACATTTGTGCGCATCTCTGTGGATGGGGAAGTGGCGTTCGAAGGCAGGATGGCTCCGGGCGAGACCAAAGTGTTCGAAGCGGATGATCAGGTGGTTGTACTAACTGGTAATGGCTCGGCGCTGAGAATTACGTATAATGGACGTGATCTGGGCTTGATGGGCGGCGCAGGTGAAGTGGTCAGCCGCGTCTATCTGATCTCCGGGGTGGCGACGCCGACAGCTACCATCCCGCCCACACCGACCAACACGCCTCCGGTCACGCCGACGTTTACACCGACATCCACACCGACGGTGACGCCGCCGGCAAGTCAGTAACGCTTACATATAATAGAGGTTTTGTGTCAAAAAATACATTTCATTTAGTGTCCATGGGCTGTTCGAAAAATACGGTCGACTCCGATTCGATGGCGCAGTTGCTGCAACGGGACGGGTATCTTCCTGTTGATAATCCCGCCAAGGCTTCGGTATTGATCGTCAATACCTGCGGATTTATCGGTCCTGCAAAGGAAGAATCGTACAAGGTGTTGGGGGAGTTGGCAGGCTCCAAGAAAAAACACCAGGTCTTGATCGCGGCGGGATGCCTGACCCAGCGTTACGGCGTGGAAGTGGCTCAGAAAGTCCCCGGTATTGACGGCATCCTCGGCACGCGCCGCTGGATGGATATTGTCCAAGTCGTGAGCGAATTACGCAAGAGCAAACACCCCCAACCGATCTATCATCTGCCCGAAGCGCCCACCGTCGGCTCGGATGAACATGAAGCGTTGCGTGTCAGTGTGGCGGGGACAAGTGCATATATCAAAATAGCCGATGGCTGCCGCCGCCCGTGCGCGTTCTGCGCGATCCCGCTCATCAAGGGTACGGCGGTTTCGCGTCCGATTGAATCTATCATCAATGAAGCGCGCCTACTGCGTGACAACGGCGTGCGCGAACTTATCCTCATTGCCCAGGATACGACCGATTATGGTCATGACCTTGGTATAAAAGATGGTCTCGCGGTTTTGCTGGAGCAGTTGACCGATGCTGTTCCCGATGTGGATTGGATCCGCATCATGTATGCCTATCCGGGTTACGTCACCGACCGCCTGATCGAAGCGATGGCGACGCGCAAGCAGGTGCTTCCGTATCTCGATATGCCGCTCCAGCACGCGCACCCCAAAACGCTCTACCGCATGAAGCGCCCGTCCAACATGGATTGGGTGCACAGGACGCTCGGAAAAATGCGCGCCGCCATGCCGAACATCGCCATGCGCACCACTTTCATCGTCGGCTACCCCGGCGAGACGGACGAGGAATTCCAAGCGTTGTATGATTTTATCGATGAGATTCGATTCGACCGAGCCGGAGGCTTTCAATTCTCCTTCGAGCCGGGGACGACATCCGCGCCTCTGGGCGACCCCGTGCCTGCTTCCGTCAAAGAGGAACGATACAACCGTCTGATGGAACTCCAGCAAACGATTTCGCTGCAGGTGAATCAGTCCTATGTCGGCAAAACGCTGGATGTGCTGGTGGAGGGCTACAACGACAATATTTCAATCGGGCGCTCTTATCGAGATGCGCCCGAAATTGACGGGCTGGTCCTGATCGAGGGGAAAGCCGAGGTCGGTGATATTGTCTCTGTGCGGATCACCGGCGCATTGGCATACGACTTGACGGGCGTGCCGGCGGAAGAGAAAACATTGATCCAATTGTAGGTTTGTACAATCGATAAAAAAAGACCGCTGCACAAAAAGCAGCGGTCTTTTGGTTAAGATACTCTTGCAAGCGCAGTCGCTCCGAGGATCAGGGCGGAAAGCGCGAGATTGATCCGCAGGAGGAGCAATTCCTTTTTCTGCAATTTGGCGAGTTCGGTTTCCTCCGCTTTTTCCTTTTTCATCAGTGTGCGGTGGATGGCGGGGAGTACTTCCCAGGTTTGGATGGCACTGACCACGACCATGAGGACAGCAAATCCATGCTTGACGAGGATGGCGAACGACCATTGCGTGCTGAGCGAGAGGAAGCCGTCATAGTGCGGGCTGGTGCTGAGTTGGAAGAGTCCCGTTACCAGCAGGATGCCCATGCAGAACCATGCGAGCGGTTCAAGTCGTTTTTGCAGGGCGGAGATCAGGCTGAGTTGGTCGCCCAGTTTCAAGGTCCGGTGGGAGGCGGGCAGGACGAGGATGTTGATGGCGGCGAGGCTGCCGATCCAGACTACGGTTGCCAGCATGTGCAGCCAGTAAATGACTGCCAATGTCCAAGTGGAAGGTGCTTCCATATGTTATGGAGTCGGGGTTTCGGTTGGTTCCGGGGTGGGACCTTCCGTGGGCGATCCATCCACCGTGGGCGTCGGCGTGATGATGAGTTCCGGCGTGGCTGTGGGCGGGAAGCAGATCAACAGCGCTTCTCTATAGTTTGCATCGGCAGCGGCGTCCAGTCCGCCGATGGCGGCGGCATTGTTGTATTGATCCACTGCGCCGCAGTAATCGCCCCGCAGGTAAAGTTCATCGCCATAGCGCATGAGCGCGAAGTAGTAGCGCTGTGATGCGGTCATGGTGCCGTCCCAAAGGGAGGGCCAGCCTGCGCCAACCTGTGAAAAGTACACGACGGCTTGTTCCCAGTTCAGTTCCCAGAAGCTTGCGCCGGTGATGTAGGCGCGTGCGCCTTCACGAAGCCCGATGGATGAGTTGTCGAGAGGACCGAAGCGTTCGGCAAGGGTCAGGTAGTAGATGCCGCCTTCGAGATTCCCCTGCTGTGTGATCAGGCTGTATCCGTAATTGCGGAGGACGAAGTAGTACATACCGTCCACTTTGGCGGTGTTATAGGTTGGGTCAAGCTTGCGGATGGTGTCCAGCGCTTCCAGTGCGCCCGCCCAATCCTGTGCGCGGATGAGTTCCTGTGCGCGCCCGAAGGCGCTTTCCGCACCGCTGAAATCGGGCGTGGGTGTGATGGTGGCGGTGGGCGCCGGGGTTGGGACGGAACTCAGGACAAGCACTTCCGTTAATTTATCCCGCGCGCCGGGGTAGGACGGATCCTTGTCAATGATGAATTCAAGGCGCTGGCGGGCGTTTTCGTAGCGTCCAAATTCGATGTCCACCAGTGCGAAGGAAAACTGTTCGGTGAGTTGTTCGGCAAGAATGGATCTTTCCGCTGTCCTGCGCGCTCCGATCCCGGAGGAATAGCCGCCCAATCCACCGAGTCCAATGAGCAGGAGGAACCCCAGAACGCTGATAAGGATGGGACGCCAGTGCGGGGTTTTCTTCACCGCCTTGATCGGTTGGGTATCTTCTTCCTGATAGGGTTGATTGGGTTGTGTGTTTCCAAGTTGTTCTGACATGAGGCTGATTATACATTCCTTTGAAAAATTGCGATTTTTTCTTAGATTGGTTTTATTCAGCTACATTCTGAACAAGAGCTTCACTTCGGACCAGATAATTGCCAGCGCGACCAATCCTCCAACTGCCATCCCGATCAGTGCGGTGACGATGGCGCCGCCGGGCAGATAGACTGCGATGAGGTAGGCGATCACTCCGCCCACGACCGCTGCCAGCAAGCCTTTGAATACGGCGCTGTTCGTTTTCAGGGGTTCATGCGTCCGTTTGGAGAGCCAGACGAGCAGGATGATGGCTTCGATCAGCAGGGCAATCTCGGCAAACGCAATGATGGGCGCGCCGATATCGGCAAACAGGAAAACGCCGACGATGCTGATCGCCAGAAACATGGCAAGCCGCAGAAGGACCGCATACAACGGGACCATTGGTTCCTTGCGGGCGTAGAATGCGCGGACTGCCACTTCGTGAATGACATAGCCCGTCAACGTGGCAAGGTAGGCGCGCGTGGTCCAGGTGATGAGCACAGAGGTGGCTTCATCGAAGCCGAAGACGGCGCGCACCAGCGGATGAAGTCCCGCCGACATGACCGCCGCGACGGGCAGGGTCAGTGCGATCAAGACTCGCAGGGCGCGTTCGACCGTAGCGCCGAACTCCTTCCAGTCACGTTTTGAAGCGAGTTCTGAAAGGGTCGGCAAAAGCGCAGTGGCAATGGCAGTCCCAAGGATGGTTTCAGGGACTTGCATGATCATCCAGCCGAAGGTCAGGGACGTGACCGCGCCAACCTGATCCAAGCGTGATGCGAGATTATCGCGCGCGATGAAGATGAGTTGGATGCCTGCCATCGTAAAGAGGCGCGGAGCCATCAATTTGACCGCTTCGATCAAACCTGTATGGCGGAGATCCAGCGACGGCGTCCAGCGGAATCCGAATTTGAAGAGCATGGGAACCTGCACCAGCAAATGCATTGCCGCGCCGATGATCACGCCATAGACCAGACCATAGATCCCAAAATGCGGTACAAGGAAGATCGCGCCGAAGATCTGGCCGATGTTGTACATGCTTGGCGCAATGGCAGGCATGACGAAATGCTGGTTCGCCTGCAGTGACGCCATCACCAAACCGCTGATGGAAAAGATGAGCGTGCCAATTAAATTCAGCCGCATCAACTCTGCCAGCAGGGTGCGCTGTTCCACGCCGAAGCCGGGCGCGATGCCGATCTCCGCATCCACGATCTGCTGCGCGAAAATGGCAATGATGAGCGCGGCAACACCCGTTGCAATAAACCCAAAATTTGCCACGCGCGAGAACAGATCCCACGCCGCGGCGCGGTCTTTGGTCGTGAGATATTCCGTCAACAGCGGGATGAATGCCATCGCCAATGCGCCGCCGGAGATCAACGCGAACAACATGTCGGGCAGATTGTTTGCGGCGTTGAACGTATCCAGCAGATGCACTTCGTCCGTGTAAATGCGTGAGACGATGGCGGTGTGCACAAAGGCAAATATTTTATTGATCAGAAAGAAGAACGCAACGATCAGCGAGTTGCGCGCCAGACGCGAAAGTTTATTCATTCAATTCCTGTAACGCTATTTTGTCTCAGGTGAATCCAACTCGATACCCGGTAATTTTTCAGCCAGCAAATGCGTTTTGTGGATCAGCACCGGCAGGCATTGCGGGCAGATGTAATTGGTTTCATTTTTAAATGTCATGTGCAGCAAAGGCACTTGTTCTTCATTGCGTCCGCAGTTCAGGCAGTTTTTTTCAATTTGTGTGTTCATGGTTCTCCTAAAATGTTCCCTTGATCATGCCGCCGTCCACGCTCAACATCACACCGGTGACATAGGATGCGGCAGGGCTGACGAGGAATACCGCGGCATTTGCGAACTCCTCGGGCGTTGCCATCCTCCCGAACGGACTCTCCGCCGCCTGCCGCTTCGCCTCTTCCTCGACCGTGGTGCTGTTCGCTTCCGCCCGGACCTCCAGCAACTCTGTGACCCGTTCCGTCTCCGTCCAGCCCGGTATGATCGAATTGACGCGGATGCCTTCCTTGCCCAGATCCAGCGCAAGGGATTTGGTCAAGCCGATGGTCGCCAGACGGATGCTGTTCGAAAGGATCAGGTTGGGAATCGGCTGTTTCACCGACAGCGAGGTGATCGTCAGAATGCTCGGCGAATCCGATTTCCGCAAGTACGGAAGCGCCGATTGTATCAGACGTACATGAGCCATCAGGCACAAGTCAATGCCTTTTTGCCAGTCGGCTTCATTCAGTGACTCGAGAGCGCCGGGCTTCGGTCCGCCCGTGTTGGTGATGAGAATATCCAGCCCACCGAGGGATTCTGCGGCTTGTTTCACCAGGTTTTC
The DNA here is from genome assembly GCA_023382595.1 of Anaerolineales bacterium. GTDB lineage: Bacteria > Chloroflexota > Anaerolineae > Anaerolineales > Villigracilaceae > Villigracilis. The sequence goes on from JAHDWB010000004.1 coordinate 129,132, forward strand.
CGGCACATCCGGCAAACTGAGGTCTCCAGCCAGCCCAATGACCTGTGAACCTGTCTCTTTTTGTAGTTTTTCTGCCTTGGCGTTGATCTTTGCCTCATCCCGCCCGTTGATGGCGACCTGACAGCCTTCTTTTGCCAATCCCAGCGTGGCGGCATAGCCCAATCCCTGTGAAGAGCCGGTAACAAGTGCGCGTTTGTTTTTGAGTCTTAAGTCCATGATATCTTCTCCGTAGGGACAGGGTTTCCCTGCCCTTGTGATGGGGCGAGATGACCTCGCCCCTACATAACCATCTCAATCTTCGTATCCCAGACATCCCCATCCGTCCAGTTCGATTCCACCCATTTTGCCACACTTTGCAAAGCGGATTGCAGAAAAGAATGATCATTCCCCACCATCGCACAGACGATGACCGCTTCGTCCCATGTGTCGTGCAGATCCATCTCCGCCACAGAGACGTTGAACTCGCGCCGCAAACGCGACATAAGCGGCTTGATCCGTCCGCGCTTGTCTTTCAGCGAAGTGCAGAGGGGAATTCGGAGATGAATGGTGAGTGTGGCGAGCAAGGGATTTGTGGATGGGTAAAGGTTAATATTTCTTCTCGATATATTTCACCCCATCGAGGTCTTTGAAGTGTTCGTCCTGCGTCCAGAGGGTGGCGTTGTGCAGGCGGGCGGTGGCAAGTATGAGGCTGTCTGCCATGGCAAGTTTCAATTCGTTGGAGATTTGCGCGGCATTGATGGCAATTTGACGGTCAAGTTCCACAACTTCGCCCAGTGACATCTGCCCGATGACTTCCAGCGCGCGCTCTTCGCCGAATTCGCGCAAGACCCGTTTGAATACTTCGTAAATGCAGACCGTGGGGACCAGCAGGTTATCCCTGTCGCCGATGGGGCGCTCGAAGAAATCCGCATTTTCTTCGTCGGTTGCGTATTCGATCCAGCCAGAGGAGTCGACCACGTTCATCATCGTTCCTCATCCGTTTCTTCACGGATGTTCTTTGTATCCATGCCTTTTAACATCCCGCGCATTTTTTTTACAGGCGGGAGAATGACCACCCGCAGCGTCCCGTTGTAGGGGATGAAGACGATTTTCTGCCCGGGTTTGAGGTTGAACTGCCGCCGCACCTCGCGTGGAATGACTACCTGGTATTTGCTCGAAATGGTTACCGCTTCCATTTTACTTTCTCCTTATCGAAAAGATAATGTAAAGTGATTATACCATGACCTGTCTCCGCGTTTCCTAGGTGGAATGCGGCGATTTGTTGTGTAAAATAGACACAGCCGACCGCCCACATGCAAGGCTTTGGAGGAAACCATGAAAAAGACTCTTCTTTCTGCGCTGATTTTAGTTCTAGCCGCCTGCCTGTCCCCTTCAGGGGATAATCCCGCCCCGCAAACTGACTCCCTTCTCCCCCCGGGAGAAGGGCAGGGGATGAGGGAAACACCTCCACCGCCAACCGACGCCCCCGCCCCGACGCCCCCGCCCCAACGCCCACTCCCATTGCCGTGGACGGCGTCGCAACCATTGACGGCGTTCTCTACGTTTTCAATGAAGCCGCGCAGGAATGGGTGGCGCTGCCGGAGTTGGATGCGGAGTTTGAGCGCGTGGCGGTGACGGGGGATGGGCGCATCGTGGCGCTGGATGCTAACAATGCTGAAATATATGAGTTGAGTGCGGCGGGGGAGTGGATGATGGCGGTGCCGGAGCAGTGGCGGGAGTTTGCGGCGGGGCTGCCTGAAGGCGCGCGGCTGGATGCGGAGGCGGGCAGGGTGTATGACAGTTTGAATAATGTGTTGTATGTGTTGGATGCGGAGACGAATGAGTGGCGGGAGCCGAAGGCGATGGTGTTTCCGGAGAGTTTTGGGGTGGATCCCAGGTCGCTATTTGAGACGACAGGAACTGTGGAGGTAGATGGGGTGTCTGTGACTATCCCGATGACGTTGGGAGTGACAAAGGATATGACTGGCAAGTCGGTTAATAGATTAACAAAAATTGAGATGACTGAATTGGGAGCGGAGGCGACCGCGTGGCTGTGGATGCACGCTTTTATGGAGAGATATAATATGAGCAATCCTGAGGTGACGCTAGCCGAGTATCTAAAGCTGGTGGAACAGGGTAAGGGGCAGGTGGAGATAGTGGTTTTAGGTAGAAGTGGGGTAGCGAGCAAGGTGAAAGTAGATCCGCGACGGGGAGTGACGGTAGCATGCGGCGATGAGAAAGATATGCCGGTGATGTATGCGACCGGGCTGGGGTTTGGCTGGGAAGTGGATGAGAAGGGCGGGGTGAAGTTCCAAACTAATCAGTGCAGATTTTTTGGGGATAAGAGGTCTTATAATTCTGACATATATGCCAGAAACGTCTTAGATAATATTTTTGTTAGGGATGCGCTGGATGTTTTTTCGACTGCAATGGCGGCGACTCCTGATCAGTGCATACGAAATAGGGGTTGTCGTGCGCCCAACTATCCCCCTGGATATGTGGATGTTTCAGGTATGAAATTAACCGAGGCATTGATAAGTTTGAATGGAGGTAAATCTAAAGAGGAGTTGTTTATTGTGAATAGATAGTGTGAGGTGGGCTACACTCGTACTATATGAGGCGCAGTAAGTGGGTGTGGATGGCGGTGGGGGGACTTGCTATTTTGGCAGGGTTGGGGTGGTGGAAGTGGACGCCGGTGACGGTTGAGAACGAAATACCGGGTGAGCGGTTTGTGGTGTCTGACTGGCGGGTCAACGCGTTTATGTGGGCTAACGGATACGGGCAAGGCGGGGAGAGGGTGCGGGTAGTATATACGTCAGAGAGTCAGGAGGGAGTGGTGTTTGAGGGGGGCAGGTGGAAGACCTAAATAAAGAGATCAGGTATAGCCAATTTACGAATTACCAATTACGTCTTACAATCCCATTTATGGACATCGAAACCAAATACAACCAAGCGCTTGATTACCTGTATTCCTTCGTGGATTATAGCCTCAAACATTCGTCCGAACTTGCCAAGGCGGATTTCAACCTCGACCGCATGTTCGCGTTGATGGAGTCGCTGGGTGAGCCACAAAAGAAATATCCCATCATCCACGTGGCAGGGACGAAAGGGAAGGGGTCGGTCTCGGCGTTGTGCGCGTCCGCGCTGCGTGCGGCGGGATACAAGGTCGGTTTGTACACATCGCCTCATTTGGAAGATTACACTGAGCGGATTCGCATTAACGGCGAGCCGATCTCGCATGAGCAATTGATCGAGTTGGTGGAAGAGATCAAACCATACGTGGCGAAGATTCCCAAACTGACCACCTTCGAGATCACCACCGCGTTGGGCTTCATGGCGTTTGCCAAATTCGGCGTGGATGCGGCGGTTCTGGAGGTCGGTTTGGGCGGGCGGCTGGATGCGACCAATGTTGTCACGCCGAAGGTTTCGGTCATCACCTCGTTGTCGTACGATCACATGGCAGTGCTCGGCAACACGCTTGCGCTCATTGCGGGGGAGAAGGCGGGCATCGTCAAAGATGGCGTGCCTGTCGTCTCCGCCCCGCAAAAGGATGAAGCGCTCGAAGTTCTTTTGCGCGTAGCCAAGTCAAAAAATTGCGAGTTTACGCTGGTTGGGAAGGATGTACCCTTTGAGTTTGTCGAGTCGTCTTTGGATGGACAAAAACTCAGAATTCAGAATTCACGCGAAGCGTTCAGAATTCCGTTGCTCGGCTCGCATCAGATCGAAAACGCCGCCACCGCCTACACCGCGTTGAAAGCCAGCGGAATTCCCATTACAGATGAAGACATCCAAAAGGGATTTTCTCAGGTACAATGGCGCGCGCGCTTCGAGATCGCCCGCCTCGACCCGCCGCTGATATTTGATTCTGCCCATAATCAGGATTCGTTCGAGAAGTTGTTTGAAACGCTCGAAACCTATTTCCCCGGCAAAATGGTTTATCTCATTTTCGGCGCGTCGGAGGACAAGAACATTCCCGGCATGTTTGCGGTGATGAAACCGAAGATTCAAAAATTGATCATCACGCGCGCCGATCATCCAAGAGCCTTGAGCGTGGAGCATGTTCAGGGTCTCGCCGAACAGGCTGGGGTGGAGTCGGAGGCGGTGGTTCCTGTCCGAGAGGCGTTGAAGCGCGCTCTTGAATTGTCGTCAAACGATGGTAGCATTGTGTTATCCGCCGGTTCGATGTTCGTGACCGCGGAAGTAATGAGAGAATGGAAAGTTTTGAATGACCCAACCCAACTGGACTGAAGAAGATAATTTTGACCTGACGCTCTCACAGCGGACGGAGGAGTTGTACCGCATCCCCAACCTCGAGCCGAAAGCGGACGGGTTGATCGAGGCGGTTGTCCTGCCGCTGCGCGACATGGTCATTTTCCCGCGCATGGTCTCGCCGATCTTCGTCGGGCGCGAGGCGTCGCTGATGGCGGTGCATGAAGCGCAGACGAAGGAACAGACGGTTATCGGTTTAACCCAGCGCGACCCCGAGGTGAATGACCCCGGCGCGGAGGATTTCCTGCCCATCGGTGTGGAAATGGCGGTGGGACGCTTGTTGAATATGCCGGACGGTTCGCGTTCCGCGCTGGTGCAGGGACGCCGCCGCGTGGAGATCGTCGAGTTCATCCGTTTGAAGCCGTATATCAAAGTGCGCGCGCGGGTGATCAATGAACCTGTGACCGCCGACCGGCAGACACAGGCGTTGATGCGCTCAGTATTGAGTCTGTTCGAGCGCTGTATCCAGTTGGATCGTTCGATCCCCGAAGAAGCGCATTTGTTCGCGTTGAATATTTCGGAGCCGGGCTGGCTGGCAGATATGGTTGCCACGTCGCTGGCGTTGACCTATGAAGCGAAACTGCGCCTGTTGTTGATCCTTGACCCGAAGGCGCGGCTGGGACAGTTGAACAACCTGCTGGCGCAGGAAGTGGATGTGCTCGAACTCGAAGATGAGATACACTCGCGTGTGCAGAACGAAGTGGATAAAAGCCAGCGTGAGTTCTACTTGCGCGAGCAGATGAAACAGATCCAGACCGAATTGGGCGAAGGTGATATCTTCACGCGCGATGCGGCGGAATTGAAAAAGAAACTCGAGTCGGCGAGCCTGCCCGAAGAGGCGAAGAAAGTTGCATTCAAGGAATTGGAACGCCTCAACCAGATGCCGCCCATGGCGCCCGAAGTCGGCATCATCCGCACATATATTGACTGGATCCTCGACCTGCCGTGGAGCAATTCCACGCCGGATAACCTCGATGTAAAGAACGCCGCCAAAACGCTCGAGCGCGATCACTACGGTTTGAAGAAAGCTAAAGACCGCATCCTTGAATACATCGCGGTGCGCTCGCTCAAACCCAAAAAGGAACGCCAGCCGATCCTGTGTTTCGTCGGTCCGCCCGGGGTGGGGAAGACCTCGCTCGGGCGTTCGATCGCCGATGCGCTGGGACGCAAGTTCGTGCGCGTTTCGTTGGGCGGCGTGCGCGATGAAGCGGAGATCCGTGGACACCGCCGCACCTACATCGGCGCGCTGCCCGGGCGCATCATCCAGACGATGAAACGGGCTGGCACCTCCAATCCGCTGTTCATGCTGGATGAGATCGACAAACTATATTCGGACTTCCGCGGCGATCCTGCTTCGGCGATGCTTGAAGTGCTGGACCCGGAGCAGAACTACGCCTTTAGCGATCACTACCTTGAAATGCCGTTTGACCTGTCCAAGGTGATGTTCGTGACGACGGCGAATTCGCTGGGGAGCATCCCGTCCCCTCTGCTCGACCGCATGGAGGTGATTGAATTTCCCGGTTACATCGAAGAGGAAAAGATCGAGATCGCCAACCGCTATCTCATTCCGCGCCAGATCGAAGAGAACGGCATCGAAGATCTGGAGATCAAGTTCGAGATTCCCGCCTTGCAGAGAATCATCCGCGAGTACACGTATGAGGCGGGCGTCCGCAACCTCGAGCGCGAGATCGGACGCGTGTGCCGCAAGATCGCGCGTCTCAAAGCGGAGGGGAAGAAATATCCGACCTCCATCGCGCCGGAGATGATCGAAAAACTGCTCGGACCACAACAAGTCATCCCGCCCGAAGCCGAACGCACGGACGAGGTCGGCGTTGCTACCAGCCTGGCATGGACGGAGAACGGCGGCGAGATCATGGCGGTGGAAGTCGCCATTCTTGAAGGCAAGGGCGGCGTGCAGATGACCGGTCAGATGGGCGAAGTGATGCAGGAGTCCGCGCACGCTGCGTTGACGTATATCAAATCGCGCGCCGAAACCTTGAAAATTGACATGGAAGTCTTCGAGCGCATGGACATCCACATCCACATGCCTGAAGGCGGCATCCCGAAGGATGGACCATCGGCGGGTATTACGATGGCGACGGCGATCATCTCCGCGCTGACGGGGCGTCCCACCTTCCGCCACGTCGGCATGACGGGCGAGATCACCCTGCGCGGACGCGTGCTGCCCATCGGCGGTGTGCGCGAGAAAGTCCTTGCCGCGCATCGCGCCGGGCTGAAAACTGTTCTGCTGCCCGAAAAGAATCTCAAGGATTTGGTGGATTTACCCAAGACTGCAAAATCGGAATTAAAGATCATTCCCGTCAAGCACATGGATGAGGTGCTGGAGATCGCGCTCGGCAAGCAGGCGGTGGTCAAGCCGCCGAAGCCGAAGAAGGTAGCACGTGAGGATAATCAGGAAGAGTAGTGTTAAATAGGCTATTGTGATGATGGTTCTTACTCGTCCGTCCTGATGGTCCTTAAGAGACGAGTACTATCCCGTTTTTAATTTTTAAGAATAATAACAACGAGGACAGTCAGAATCACGGCAAGGATTGCTCCGCCGCTGATTAAGGCAATAACCATATTTTTCGATAAGTGTAATGTAGCGCCAGCAGGCAAAATCCGTTTAAGCAACAAGCCCGATCCCACTACCCCAAGAAAAAACAAAAGAGAAATTAGAACTGATTGTAATGCTGACATGGGATTAAGAGATTCTCCTTAAGAAAAACAATTAGCGACACAATTTTGATATTCTCATGGTCGGCAATAATTTACCGATCACGGGCATAAACTGTATGTTTTACTCCTCAAAGAAACACAATTTATGCCCGCGGAATAAGATTGTTCCTTCTTTATTTTATTGTTCAGTGTTGCTGGTCTATTCTGAACAAATACAATCAAATTACTTTTACCAACAAACATTTACTCCATTAGGGTAATATGTAGATGTATACCAAAGCATATACGTGCCTGAGACACCGATCCATAAGCCCTCTGCCTGCAAAATAGCTCCAATTGGAATTCCATAAATCGTACCGCCTGCAAAAAGACCAAGTGTTACATATCCAGTGCCAACAACTATAGCTGTCCATGCAATTGTATCAAGAATCCACCTGTCAACAAATACACACCCTTCTATAGCATTTTGGGTCACACTAGATTCGGAATCTTGAAGTTGGTTTTCCTCTTGGTCGTCTTTGATAATAGTGGGACGCTCCTCTAAAGGGATTTCTTTTAAGTGAACATTAATTTCCGAAAACTCGTTTTGAACCCATTCTATAGTTTGTTGAGAAACTTTCAAGGAAGCGGGGATTTTCTCTTCGTCCAAGACAAAGAATCCATCCGCGCTTATGCTCATATATGGCTTAAGCTGTGCAATATCAGTATCAGTGAAAATTGGATTGTTCGCTGGTTTGGCTTGAACAGGAAAAGCCGTTAACGAAAACAAGAGAGCAAAAACCAGAAGCGAATTGACGATCTTGAATGTCTTTTTCATAATATTCTCCTTACTTTATGATTGGATTGTTTGTGTTAATCTACAAGTAAATTCTATGTCTGATTCTGTCCTTTGTCCCCAGTAAAATTACCAGTCTTTCACTTGGGAATTATTCGAGGTTGTCAGACAAGTGCTTAGATGCCCAAGACTGCTAAATCTGAAATAAGATCATTCCCTTCAAACACATGGATGAGGTGCTGGAGATCGCGCTCGGCAAGCAGGCAGTGGTCAAGCCGCCGAAGCCGAAGAAACTGCCGAAGGAAGAGGAGCGGCAGGAGGAAGAATAGTTCGATAATTAAGAAAGCCCGTTACAGAACCAACTTCTGTAACGGGCTTTTGTGTTTATTTACGACCCTTTTATTTTGTTAATTCTGCAATTGTGAATTCCCAGGGTCCATTTACTTCACCTTTGACGATTTCATCCAGCAGCGCTTGAGCTTCTTCAGAGGTAATGGATGTGTCGTGGGAAAGAAGCGTTGTGGAAATATCGCCGTTTTCATTTTCAGTGCATGTTGCAATTAACTTTGCGGTTCTGGCTTTCCAGTTTGTATCGAACCTTGTCTGGAAGTCCGCACAGGGCGGGCCTTCTCTTGGAACCGCCCAGAAACCCAGCAATGTGAATTTGATCGGTGTTTTTATGATCTCAACATCCTCAACCTGATAGCGGATGGTTACGCAGCGCGTGCCGGGATTTGCGCCATCGGCTTTATTCTCGCTGGTAAATTCAAACTCGTCCGGATGAATTTCATTTGTGCCGTAGATAATGCTTCCGGGCGTTGGGTACCAGTCACCGGCGTCCGGGGTGGGATAACATACGCCAATTTCGACGCCGCTTTCGATGATTCGGGCGAATTCGACTCTGACAGTTGTCTCGTTCACTGTAGAGGAAAGCGGATATCCGCTCTGATCACTCGCTACAGGATTCTCGGATATTGGATTGCTTTCCTGGAAGACATTGATTGAGTTTCCAGCGCTTGCCTGCCCTTGTGGTCTCGATGCGTACCAGACGATGGATGCGATGGCGATCATCGCAAGGAATCCAATAACGGCAATAGAGACTTTGGTTTTTGCGAACATTTTTCTTGTCCTTTCTGTTGACCTTAATTCAACTCTGTTTTTCTATACTTTTCATCGAATCGTAAGGATATTGTGTAGCGAGAGTCTGTATCTGGTTGGGATTATCGTTGAAACTCCGTCGATAACAATAAAATTCTACACCGTTTTGAAGAAATGGATTTACTGGCATTTGGCGAATTTTTGTAAAATTTAAAAAAAGGAATGCCCAAACATCAAAAACGTAATTGTCATGGAGCGTTTTGCGTTTTTCGTTTTACAATTGCCGCGCCATGAACATTTTCCCCATCCCGCTCGAAGATAAAGTCGTTCTCATCACGGGCGCGTCCTCCGGTTTTGGCGAGGACGCCGCCTGGTTTTTCGCCGCCGAAGGCTGTAAACTGGTGCTTGCCGCCCGCCGTATTGACCGCCTGCAAACGCTCGCCTCCCGTATTCAGGACGAAGGTGGGGAAGCCATCGCCGTCCCGATGGATATCGTCAACCCCGACGACATCGACAACATGGTCAAATCCGCGCTGGATTTATACGGGCGCATCGACATCCTCTTCAATAATGCGGGCATCGGCAGGGTGGCATGGTTCGAGGAACATTCCATCGAACGCGACATCGACATGCTCATTCGTGTCAACCTGATCGGCATGATGCAGGTCACCCGCATGGTGCTTCCGCACATGATCCAACGCCGCGAGGGGCATATCATCAACATGATCTCGGTGGCGGGATTGATCTCCCCGACGCTCATCAGCAGTTATTCTGCCAGCAAGTATGGCGCGCGCGCCTTCACCGATGCGTTACGCCGCGAGGTCGCGCCGTTCGGCATCAAGGTCAGCGGCATTTATCCCGGTCCCGCCACCACGGAGTTTGGGCGTCACATCGGAAAGAACAAGGCATACGGCTCGTTCCGCAATAAGATCAATATCCGCATGAGTTCGGAATACGTTGCCAAACGCGTCGTGGATGTTGCCAAACGTCCGCGCCGGAGTCTGGTCATCCCGTGGTGGTTTCGCATCATCACGACCTTTGACCTGCTCTTCCCCATCGTCGTGGATTGGATCCTGTATCTTTTTTCAAAAATCAAGCATAAAGTGGATTAAGAAGTTATGGAGTCAATCCGCTTGCTGGCGTGATTCTTGCCTCGTGTTTACGGCTGGATGGAATACAGTCTGAAACTTCCATCTTCCATTTCCAGTTGTATGAAGGGAACGAGTTGGTTGAATTGACTTGAAAAATCTTCATCCAGCATGGTCGTATAAACGAGAACGTGGGTGTAGCCCTTGGATTCCCAATCTGCATGGATCATTTCCGCATCCCCATGTAAATAAAAATCATGCGCGAGGTTGCTGTTGATCGCATCCGGCTGGACTTTACGCGGCATGTTGTAACTGCGCGGCTCGAAAATGAAATATACAAACGAATCGGGCGGTGTTGACTCCACCAACTTCAACGCGGATGCATAACGCGGCTGCCAGCGTTGGAAGTGTGATTGGCGCGATTCCATGCCGAAAGCGTATTGCAAAGGTCGGCGGGCGATCAGGCTGAGGGAGTTATCCAACAGCGTCAACGCGATGACGAGTCCCAGAATCACAGCGGAGATAAAACTCACTCGAAGTTGAGGCAGGTCCAAGTCGGGGAGAAGCGCGATTCCCAATCCGATTAGGATGGTGAATGGAACGAGTCCCGGTAGCAAAAGGCGGGACTGCCACAAGTGACTCGTCTGAATTACGCCGAAAGTCCATACGATGGCGTTGAGCAGGGCAAAGCCGAACAGGATGAACAGCATCCTGCCTTGCAGGTCGCGGCGTTTTCGCCAGAGCGCCCAAAGCGTGAACGGCAGAAACAGGAGGAAAAGCGGACCGATGCGCCCGTCGAAATAATTCTGGTCGCGGTGACCGAGCATGGTGTTGAGCGGAAGAAGGATGAGTTCGATGATGTTCCAGCCGATGCCTGTGCCGCCGCCCGAATACCATTCCGCGAGGAAGGCATCCCAGCCGCGCCCGCCAAACACGAACGGATAGAACGGATTGCCCATGACGAGCCAGTTGCGGAAGTACCATGGCGATGCGATGACGGTGGCGGTTAGGGAGAAATAGAGGATGGCGGTGATGCGCGCGCGGAAGTTTTTTCCAAACAGGAAGATCAAGATGACGCAAAAAACAGGCAGGATGAAACTGGTGTATTTGATGCCCATTGCCATGCCTGCGAACGCGCCGCCGATGAAAAGCCATGCATCCGTGCCATCCCATTTCCAAATGGCGTACAGCGCCGCCAGCCCATAAAAGACGAGCGCGAAATCGTTGTATGCCCAGGATGCAAGCCACGGCAGGGACGGCATGGAGACAAGAACCGCCAGCGACCACCATGCAGGTTTGCTTCCCAATGCGCTGCGCGACCATTCCCAAACCAGCGCAAGCGTGAGAATTGAAAACGACCAATGGATCAATTGCGCGGTGCGTTCGCTTCCCAAGCCGAGCGCCCAGATGAAATTTCCTTCCATCAAACTTGGGAACCAAAACTGCGGAATGATATATGGAAGAATCTGTTTATCCGCCAACAGATGTTCAGGCAATGTGAGATGATAGAACAAACCATCGAACCCTTCGGCGGGCGGCAGGAGCGAAAAGAAAAATCCCAGCAGGGCGGCGATGACGACGGCTGGCGGAAGCCATGCGGGAATTCCATCTCTGTCATCCTTAAATGAACGGATGAGGGAACGCAGGTCTCCCAAAATCTGCAGGAACGTTTTTGAAACAAAGAGCCAGATCAAGAACATAAATAAAATCGCAAGCAGGATCAACGCATCAGCAGCCCCGAACGCCGCCAGCCCATATCCCATCAGTCCCAATACGCCCAGACCAAGACCCGCTCCCAATATCAACCGCTCGTGCGCATTGGCATCCACGCACCTGCGTTTGAGAATAAAAGATCCGATTCCAATTGCATTGAGAAGCAGGATCATCGTCAGTGCAATTGCCCAAAATGTCGCGAGCATTCCCTCGATCACTTGCAGGAAAAGCGGTCGCTGCGTGATGTAAAATGCTGAAAGGATGACGGCGCTCCATACCAGGAACGTCCCCGCCGCCAGTGATTTTTTATATCCATCGCTCATGCAGACATTATAAAAGATGTCCGAAATCTGATAGACTCGGAATTCAAGGAGACGATCCATGACCCAAACACGACTCGAAAAACTCACCGCTTCACTTCGGACCTCGGACCTGGATGCTGTTATTCTCAATCCGGGTCCCACGCTGAAATATCTCAGCGGATTGAACTTCCATTTGATGGAACGTCCCGTTGTGTTGTTCGTCACGGCAGATCAAGACCCCGTGCTGGTTCTGCCCGAACTCGAAAGACCAAAAGTGGATCTGTTCCCTTACAAAGTGCAGGCGATTCCTTATGGGGAGAATCCGTCAGAGTGGGATGATGCCTTTCGCAAGGCGGCGCAGGCTCTCGGTCTGGATGGGAAGCGCATCGGCGTCGAGCCGCGTCAATTGCGGCTGTTGGAATTCCGTTATGTCAAGGCGGGCGTCCCCGAAGCGGACTTCCCTGATGCGAGTGATGTTTTGTCGGAGTTGCGTTTGAAAAAGGATAAAGCCGAAGTGGATGCGATGCGCAGGGCGGTGAAGATTGCACAGGATGCGCTGGAAGCGGTTATCCCGCAGATTCAAATCGGCATGACCGAGCATGAATTGTCTTCTGAGTTGGTCATGCAATTGTTGAAGCATGGCTCTGAGTCGGAAATCCCTTTTGCGCCGATCGTCTCTGCCGGACCGAATTCGGCAAATCCGCATGCCTCTCCGACTGAGCGAAAATTGCAGGCGGGCGATTTATTGGTTGTGGATTGGGGCGCGGCGTACGATGGATATATCTCTGACCTGACGCGCACCTTCGCCGTGGGCGAAGTGGATGAGGAATATAAAAAGATTCATCAGATCGTGCAGGAAGCAAACGCCGCAGGACGCGCCGCTGCCAAGCCCGGCGTTCCCTGCGCGGATGTGGATAAAGCTGCGCGTGATGTGATCGAGAAGGCGGGCTATGGCAAGTATTTCACGCATCGCACTGGTCACGGCATTGGCATGGAAGGGCACGAAGCGCCATACATGCGCGGCGATAATATGCAATTGCTCGAGCCCGGCATGGCGTTTACCGTGGAGCCCGGCATTTATCTGACGGGTCGCAATGGCGTGCGCATCGAAGATAATATGGTGATAACGGAAAATGGCGCCGAGAGTCTCTCTGATATGCCGAGAGAGATCCGAGTAGTCGGATAAGCGAGTAAAGTAGAGCTCAAATAACAGGCAATGAAAACATCTTCGACATTCGAAACGCCGGTTCTTCCCAAATATATACCTCAGTTGGATGGTCTCAGGGCTGTTGCTATCCTGAGTGTGATGTTTTTTCATCAGCAGATTCCCGGATTTAATATGGGCTGGGCTGGGGTTCAGCTTTTTTTTGTGATATCAGGTTTCCTGATTACGGGAATCTTGCTGGATACAAAGACAAGTTCTCATTATTTCCGCAATTTTTATGCCCGGCGTTTTATCAGGATATTTCCGGTCTATTACCTCGGGCTGGGGGCTGTCATCGTGATCGCCCTTATTTTTCGCTGGGGCATCGGAGATGTTTGGTACTATGTTCTTTACATTCAGAATCATCTTCTGGCGGTTAATAATTGGAGGGTGCAATTCCCTGCGTTGTTCAATCACAGTTGGTCGCTTGCCGTTGAGGAGCAGTTTTACATTCTTTGGCCCCTGATCGTCTATGCGTTGGATGTAAAAAAACTAAAGATTGCGACAATCTTTTTGTTCTTTTTCGCCCTTCTGTCACGGACATTCCTGCTGTTTTTAACGCAGAATCCGAACCTGCAATTCATGATTTTGCCCACGCAGGTCGATGCGCTGGCTGCAGGCTCTTTTCTTGCGATAATTCTTCGCGAGGGAAATGCCCAAACTCTGCGCCGATTGTCCACTTGGAGCACCGGGCTTCTTCTACTCTCAGGAATGGGTATCGTTGCTCTGGCGTTGCGGACCGGATATGATGCCTATTGGGTCCCGGCTGGATGGGGAAATTCCCGGTCTAATCTGATACTGTTCTCTTTGATGTCCATTTTCTTTGCCAGTTTGCTATATGTCTCGATTTTTTCTAAGTCTGCGCTGAAATCCGTATTGGAACATCCATGGCTTAGGCATATTGGCAAGATCAGCTACGGTTTATATCTTTACCATTATCCCATTTTCGTCTCTGCCGACTTGATAGCACTGGAGACCGTGGGCGGAGAGCCTGATACCCTCTATTACATCACTGAAGTCATCCTTACGTTTGGTCTCTCGTACCTGCTGGCAATCCTTTCGTGGAAATGGTTTGAAACCCCGATTTTGAAACTCAAAGACCGTTACAGTTAGAATGAACACAATGGATGTCCTTATCGCTTCCGCACTGCCTGAGCATGCCAGCGCGTTGACCGGGATTGCCGTTGCCGCGAAACGCCATTGGAATTACCCCGAACGTTGATGGAGTTTTAACTTCCCATATTGGAGATCACCCTGTGACCACGTATTGTGACTATTGTAATTCTCATCCCGAAGATACTTATAATAAAAATTACCACGATACCCAGTACGGTTTCCCGCTCCGGAACGACGATGAACTTTTTGAGCGTCTCGCCCTGGAGATCAATCAGGCGGGTCTTTCATGGATCACGATCTTGAAGAAAGCCGATAATTTTCACAAGGCATATGACAAGTTCAAGATCGAAAAGGTTGCCGCATATACTGAAAAGGATCGCGCTCGTCTGCTGGCAGATGCGGGTATCATCCGTAATAAGTTGAAGGTCAATGCGGCGATTGTCAACGCACAAAAGATCGTCGAACTTCGAAAGGAATACGGCTCCTTCAAAGGCTGGTTGGATGCGCATCATCCGCTGACAAAAGATGAGTGGACAAAACTCTTCAAGAAGACATTTATCTTCACCGGCGGCGAGATCGTGAACGAATTTCTCATGTCCACAGGGTATCTGCCCGGCGCGCACCAAAAAGATTGCCCCATTTTCAAGAAAGTCGCTGCAAAGAAACCGGCGTGGATGAAAAGATAATTTAAGAGACGGTCACTTTCATTAGTGACCGTCGCCTTGTATACTTGAGACAATGATGCCAACTTTCGCCATCGCCGGAAAACTTACCCGCGAATATCTTCTCCCGCCAACCGGAAACCCGCGCCTCGATGCCCTTGGCGGCAGTCTGTTATATGCAGCGGGTGGACTCGCTGTATGGGATTCGTCCATTGGGTTGATCGCACGTGTGGATAACGAATATCCGAGCGAATGGCTGAACGACCTTGAAAAACACGGTTTTGATATTCATGGAATTCGCATCCACCCTGAACTGAAACATGCTGACCTGCGAAGTTTCATCGCATATACCGATAAGAACGAACGCAGTCATTCCAGCCCCGTCTCACACTTTGCGCGCCGGCAACTGACCTTCCCCAAGTCCCTGCTGAATTACCAGCATCCCGACGATGCAAACAAAACGCTGCGTGACCTCGATCCGCTTTCTCCTGCGGCATTGGATGTGCCGAAAGACTTTCGCGAAATTCGCTGGGCGCATATTTGTCCCTTTGACTTTACCAGCCAGAGCCAGATGGTGACCTTGTTCAAAGGCAGTTCAAATCAGACTGTATGCCTGGACCCGGACCCTGTCTACATGAAGCCCCGCTTCTGGCGTGACCTGCGGGTTGTTCTGCAAGGGCTGACGGCATTCCTACCCTCGGAAGAAGAACTGCGCTCGTTGTTCTGGGGTGAAACCAACGACCTGTGGGAAATGGCGCGCCGCATCAGCGATTATGGACCGCACATTATCGTCATTAAACGCGGGGCGCTGGGGCAATACATTTATAAAGCGGACACGAACCAACGCTTTGAGATTCCCGCGTATTCATCGCGCGTTGCAGACCCAACAGGAGCGGGGGATGCCTTCTGCGGTGGTTTTCTTGCAGGCATGCAAAGGACGAACGACCCGTTGATGGCAGCCATGTACGGAAATGTCTCCGCTTCCCTTAAAATAGAGGGCACGGGTCCCTTTTATCCGTTGGATGTTATGCCGGGGCTCGCGGAAGCGCGATTGCAAGCATTAAAAGAAATGGCAAGGGAGATCTAACAGATGACCATCATACCCCGTCTCATTGACCTGACCATGCAGATCCAGCAGATTCCCGCGCCGACCTTTCACGAAGGTCCGCGTGGGGAGTTCGTGCGCGGACTGTTTGTGAATGAAAAGCTAAAGGATGTTTCGATGGATTCGCTGGGGAACGTTTTTGCAAGATTGCCGGGGAAGCAGAAAAAAGCAAAGGCGTTGATCGTATCCGCCCACTTGGACACTGTGTTTCCGGCGAGTATCAACCTGCAGATTAGGAATGAAGCGCAGCGCATCTTTGGTCCGGGTATCGGGGATAATTCCCTCGGCGTCGCGTCGCTGTTTGCGATCATCTGGTCACTGCGCGAGAGAAACGTCGAGTTGGCACACGATGTTTGGTTTTCGGCGAATGTGGGCGAGGAGGGGTTGGGCGACCTGAGCGGGATGCGCGGCGTGGTCGAGCGCTTCGGCGCGGATGTGATGGGCTATCTGGTTTTGGAAGGGCTGGCATACGGGCATGTCTATCATCGCGCGATCGGTGTGAAGCGGTATCGCATCACGGCAAAAACGGCGGGCGGACATTCCTGGTCGGATTATGGGCAGCCATCGGCGGTGCATGAACTGGCGTCAGTGGTGACGCAGTTGACTTCGATCCATCTGCCGCGCGAGCCGCGTACCACGATGAATGTCGGCACGATCCACGGCGGGACGGGTATCAATGTGGTGGCGGCGGAAGCGAAATGCGAATTGGACTTGCGCTCGGAGGATCCGCTCATGCTGGCTGAATTGATCCAACAAGTGGAGGACATCCTGATCCATGCCGGGCGCGAAGGGGTGAAGATTGCGGCGGAGGTGATTGGCGAACGACCCGCAGGAGAGATTCCCGCCGACCATGTGCTCGTGAAACTGGCGGTGGATTGCATGGCAGGGCAGGGAACGAGCGCTGCGCTCACAACTGGGTCAACCGATGCGAATATTCCATTAAGTCAAAACATCCCTGCCGTGGTGATGGGGATTTCCACGGGCGGAGGGGCGCATACGGTGGAAGAATATATTAATCTTGAACCAATTTCAAGGGGATTGCAAGCAGTGATCGAGTTTGTGGAACGTGTGGGGGAGACGATCAAATAAAAACTCTCATCTTTTGAGAGCATCTTCTTCTTTCAAATTTACTTTAATAATCCCAACACTTCATATACATCGATGGGCTGGGTCTTGCCCTTCATATTCATGTTCGCGTGCGGCTTGACTTCCACATGCTTTTTGACGCGTTCGTAGGCATCCTTGCTGATCAGGATCTGGTTCTTCGCGGAATTTTCCTGAATGCGTTTGGCGGTGTTGACGCTGTCGCTGATGGCGGTATATTCCAGCCGTTTTTCCGTGCCGATCAAGCCGAGCACGGCGTCGCCGTAATGGATGCCCACGCCGAAGGCAAGCTGCGCCTCCTCGGGCATTTCCTTGTATAAATTCTCGACCGATTCGCGGATGGCAAGCGCGGTCTTCACGGCGCGCAGGGTGTGGTCCTTTTGCGGTACGGGCGCGTTGAACCATGCCATGATGGCATCGCCCATGAACTTGTCGATGGTGCCTTCCTGCGCCAGCACGGCTTCCGCCATGGCGGCAAGGTAACGGTTCAGCACGCTGACCAGTTGTTCCGGCGGCAGGTTTTCGCTGTATGTAGTGAAACCGCGGATGTCCGCGAACAACACGGTGATGTCCACGCGCTTGCCGCCGAGCTGCAGGCTGTTCGGGTCGAGCTGTTCGATGACGGCAGGCGAGACCATCAACTCGAACAGACGGCGCTGCGCTTCCAACTTCTTTCGTTCTGTGAGGTCGTCCAGAACGATCGCCACGCCTTGGGTTTTTTGCCCGGCATCTTTTAGCGGAGAGAGATTCAAACGCCAGTTCACCAATCCGCGCTGGGGCAGGGTGTGGCTGAGTTCCAGTCCCACCACGGGCTTGTCGGTTTTGCGGATTTCCGTCAGATGCGGCTCCAGTTCACTGGAAACAGAAGCAAGCGCCTCGTTAAGACGATGACCGATGATGTCTTGTGTGGATGCGCCGAGGATGCTTTCTGCGGCTCGGTTCGCAAGTGTGATCTGGTCCTGCACATCCGCGGTGATGACCCCGCTGACAATAGATTCGAAGACGTTGTCCATCAGGTTCTTGAGCGCGGTCACTTCCTCGAGTGTGTTTTTTAGCGAGGAGAACAGGCGCGCATTCTCGATGGCGACTGCCGCCTGATTTGCAAATGCGGCAAGCAGGTCCCTTTCACTTTCGGCGAAGATGCCGGCGCGGATGCGGTTGTCGGCATAGATCACGCCGATAAGTTCGTTTTTTACTTTGAGCGGCACGCACAGGATGGAGCGCAGGTTGAACGCCACGATGCTTTCCTGACCGACGAAGCGCTGGTCTTCCTGTGCGTTGGTGGTGACGATGGCTTCGCCTGTCTCGATCACGCGCTGGACGATGGTGCGGCTGACGTTGTTTTCGGTCGATTCAATGGATGCCATTTCCCAGTTGCGTCCCATGCGGATGACCATTTCGCCCGTTTCATCGCGCAGCATCAGGAATCCGCGTTCCGCCTTGGTGAGGCGCACGATGTTGTCCATCACGATACGGAGCACCTCGTCCAGTTCGAGCGAGGAATTGATGACCTGTCCCACGTCGGCGAGGGCGAGCATGTTGCTGTGTTCTTTTTGGAAGATCTCGATCCGTTCACCGACCTGCATTAGCGCGGTTTGCAGGCTGTTGAGGTCTTCGGCTGTATTCTTGGGGAGTTTTATCTTGCCCGCATCCAACTCAGTGCGAATCTTTCCCGCCTGGGCGCTGAGAGCAAGTAATTGGTCATGTATGGTGGTGGGGCGCGTTCGTTCAGAAGTCATATTGGGTGTACCAGTGAAACTGCCTCTAAGTTTCCTTATTGTATCCCAATATGCCGATTTTTATACGGTTGGCTAACGTTTGGTTAATGATGTGTCGTGATGCGCGCCGGGTAAGGACCTCGTCACCTCCGCGCGGACTGAACAGGCTGGATTGATGCTCACGCAAAAGGATTCCGATGGATTCAGCAGCGGACGGGAGAAGCGTTTGCAGAAGCGCGGCGCGTTCGGCGGCGGTTATATGGACGGGTTGGGGCTTGCCCATCCAGCGCAGGCTGAGGTTGATGCTTTGGAAATGACGTTCGATGGGCGGCGCGGTGCTCCATGAAAGCCAGTTGGTCAGCCAGACAGGGACGTTCCAGCCGTTACGTTCGATCGCGGTTTTCAGCGCCGTTGTCGCCTTAAAGGTGGGGGCGTAGCGCTTTTTAAGGAAGAACGCAAGTGCAACAAGCAGGATCACTCCAATCGGGATGCCGATTTGCAGGATCAGGCTGCGGGTTTGAGCGGTTATCTGGTTGGTATCATCTGTATCGGTAAAAGCTGATTCGAGTTCTTCATCCAGAAGCCCGGGGATATTTGATTCTGCCAACGGAGTTGGCGTGAGAACGACTCGGTCCGCGCGTACCTGCTGACGTTCGATCGGCTCCTGGTTTCCTGTCGGCTCGAACTCGACCCATCCGTAGTCGGGGAAGTACACTTCGGGCCAGGCGTGATAATCGCGCTCGCGCACGGTGTAGAGCGTGTTTTGCAGATCGAGTTCCCCCTGGGAAAATCCCACTGCCAGCCGGGCGGGGATGCCGATGGAACGCAGCATCAGCACTTCGGCGCTAGCGTAGTAGTTGCAGAATCCCTGTTTGCTTTCGAACAGGAAGTATTCCAGCACATCCACGGTTTCCTGCGGGAAAGACATGACGGGCGTATATTCGATCTCGCTCCGCAGCCATTCGGTAATCGCAGCTGCCTTGTCGTATGGAGTTTCATGCTCGCTGGTGATCTCAAGCGCAAGTTCACGGATGCGGGGCGAAAAATCATCGGGCAATTGAAGATATCGTTCCAGTACCCAGTCGGGATACTCCTCGCCAGCCTCCTGTAATTCGGCAATGGCTGGGTCAGCCAGCAGGGACGTTACACGGTAGACATCTCCCGGTAACAGGGCGGGAGTTGCCTGCAATGCCATAATGTCAACCAATTCATCATCTTCGACGGAGACGGCATGATATAAGATGTTGGCAGTGTAATTGGTCCATAAGGGTTGCGATGGTGTGTAAATGACACGCTGCCCTTTTTCATACATGTCGAATGTGAAAGTCAGGCTTCTACGCTGCGACCACCTTGGGAGATCGAATTCTCCGTCCTGCGGCACAAAGGAGACACGGTCTGTTTCGGAGATCTGCCAACGCCCGTCTTCAAAGACATCATAGACATAACCACGCCAGTACATGCGCGGGACAGTCCGCGAGGCGGCTGGTGCGTATACCAGAAATTCCACCAGCGTGCCCTGCGATGCCTCGGTGCCAAGCGTCAGTTCGGTTTGCAGCAGATTGGTCGGCGCGGCAGGAACCGGCTCGCGGTTCAGGAAAGTGAAGACCTCATCCGCTTGCTGTCTTTCGCCGAACCATTCCCGCCAGGCTTCCCGCGCCTGCGCAGTGAGAGGCAGACTGAGCGGTATCATCCATGCCGCTACGATCACCACGGCGGCAACGATCATGGTTGTATTGTTGATATCCAGGCTGCTTTCGCTGGAAACCAGTACGCGTTCCTGCTGCCATCTCGATCTATCGAGCAAAAACTTCTGGCGGCTCATCAGGATCAACGCCATGAACACATAGATGGCGAACAGCCAGGTATAGTCCGTTTGGGTGTAATGATTCAGGTGGATGATGAGCATCAAAATGCCGCTTGGCAGGATGGAGATCAACGTTTTGGCGTGGCGGACCAGCTGGTAACCGCTGAATATCCCGACAAACCAGTAGGGGATGCTCAACATGGCGATGAACAGAAGCGGATCGGATACAGGGATGCCTGTTACATAATCCCTCAAACTGACCCAAAGCCTGCCGGACAGGATCAATAACTGGTCGCCCAGATAGTTTTGATCGCGGGGAAAATCGATGAACCCCAGCAATTGCCAGATGAAAAAAACGACCATGTAGCCAATGGCAAGCAAAATGACGGTGCGCCTCTGGAACAAGCTTTTCCCCAGTGCCAACCCGGTCAGCAAACCAAGAACTGCCACAGTGCGGACGTGGTTCAACCCGTCCACCCAATTGGTGGCTTCCAGTCTCCAAGATGCGAGCAGGACCAGAGCGAAAAGGAAAAACGCGGAGGGGAGGTCCCACCAGCGTGAAGGTGATTTTTCCATTCTTTGAGTGTACAATGATGAGAACAAACCGTCAATTGAAATCGTAAAAAAATCCTACTGGAGGACTATATGCAACCCATAATTGACAGTGGTATCGCACTTATCATCGCATTGCAGGGCATAGGGGAATGGCTGGTCGCCCCCATGCAATTCTTTAGCCAACTTGGCACGGAAGACTTCTTTTTCATCGTTCTGCCGCTCATCTACTGGAGCATCGACGCCGGATTGGGTGTGCGGGTTGGCATGATCCTGGCTGTGGACAATGTCTTTAACTATGTCTTCAAGTTGATTTTTGCCGGACCGCGCCCCTATTGGGTGAGTTCTCACGTTCGTGCGTGGTGGCCCGAAACTTCGTTCGGCTCGCCGTCAGGTCACGCACAGCATGCCATGAGCGTTTGGGGCATCATCGGCGCGTCCAACCGCGAAAAATGGGTGCGCGCGATCTGCATTTTCCTGATCTTCATGGTCGGTATCTCCCGCATTTACCTCGGCGCGCACTTCCCGCATGATGTAATACTCGGCTGGCTGATCGGCGGTTTGATCCTGTGGGCGTTTATCCGGTATTGGGATTCGGTTTCGGTATGGCTGGCAGGGAAGACCTTCCGCCAGCAGGTGTTGATGGCGTTTATTGTCTCAATGATCTTTGTGACAGCAGGGTGGGCGGTTACGGCGATGCGAAGTGATTTCCAAGTCCCCGCTTCATGGCTGGATACCGCGCTTCTTACCGGGACCGATATGCCTGCTCCCGTTGATTTGAACGGAGTCTTCACCTCGGCTGGATCCTTCTTTGGGCTGGCGTTCGGACTCGCGTGGATCAACTCGATGGGCGGTCACCAGGTTTCGGGTCCGGTATGGAAGCGTGCTCTCCGTTACGTCATCGGCTTGATCGGCGTGCTCATCCTGTGGATGGGGCTGGGGGAACTGTTCCCGCGCGGTGACGATCTGCTGGTGTACACCCTGCGCTTCATCCGCTACACCCTGGTGGGCTGGTGGGTGACCGGCGGCGCGCCGTGGATTTTCCAACATTTCAAATTAAGTACATCTGCATCGGGCGATAGTTCAATCTGATATAATCGCCCTCGTTTGTTATTCCAGTGTAATTTCACAAAAAACGGAGTTTGGGCACATCCCCTTTGGGCAGGCTTAGAGTTCATCGATGACGTTGGAAAAAGATACGATACTGCAAAACCGCTACCGAATAATTGAGATCCTGGGTCAGGGGGGGATGGGATCGGTGTATCGCGCCATTGACGAGAATCTTGGCGTGCCAGTTGCTCTCAAAGAAAACCTGTTTACCACGGATGAATATGCGCGTCAGTTTCGCCTGGAGGCGGTCATTCTGGCGAACCTGCGGCATCCGAATTTACCGCGTGTGTCCGACCATCTTGTGCTCGGCGATCAGGGACAATACCTGATCATGGATTTCATCGAGGGGGAGGATCTGCGCGCCCGCATGGAGCGGGATGGCATGCTCAACGAGGACGATGCCATTCATATTGGCGCATCCATTTGTGATGCGTTGATGTATCTGCACACACGCAAGCCTCCGATCTTGCACCGTGACATCAAGCCGGGCAATGTGAAGATCACCCCGGACGGTCATATCTTTCTGGTGGACTTTGGTCTGGCAAAAGTCTATCAAAATGCGCATCAGGCAACCACCACCGGCGCGCGTGCCATGACGCCCGGTTATTCCCCGCCGGAGCAATACGGCACGGCGCGCACGGATCCGCGCACGGATATTTATTCGCTCGGCGCGACCTTGTACGCGGCATTGAGTGGCGTCATCCCTGAAGATGGGCTGGCGCGTGCCATGGACAATGCGCAGTTGACCCCATTGCGCAAACGCAACCCGAAGGTCTCACGCCGCCTGGCGGCAGCCATCGAAAAAGCCATGTCGGTGGACCCGAGTGACCGCTTCCAGTTTGCCGACGATTTCAAGCAGGCGCTGCTTGCATCCAAATCCAAAACGCAACAGCCGCCGGGACACTATACCGTCGCACCTCCGCCGCTGGAAGAACTTGAATCCGAGGAAATAAAAGGCTCCAGTGCAAATGCGGAACTGAAGAAGGCTCCGCCTCGCAAGGGACCTGTTCCGCCGGAATTTTCCCATGAGGAACAGCCGTTCGTTTCCCCGCTGAAGCGGCAAAAGGAACGAGAACGAAAGAAGCGCATGGCATTGGTGCGCTTTGGTATCACATCATTTTTCCTGCTTTTAGTTCTGGCGGGTGTATTGTATTTTGTGCCCGGAATCCTGCCTGCCAATGTGCGCGCGATGCTGCCGTTGATCATGCCGACCAGCACCAGCACATCGACTCCAACCCTCGAGCCGACGCTGACTCCCACCGAGACGTTGACTCCTGAACCCACCGCCACAATTACTCTGACGCCATCCCCGCTCCCAACCTTTACGCCGACAGTGACGCCGATCTCGCTTAATAGCACACCGACGATCCCTATGCCTGTCGTGTCTTATCTCGGCGGAGGTTCCGGTCAGATGGCATTTGCCTCCACTCGTTTTGGTCTCCCGCAGATATTTCTTGCCGACTTGAATGGGGATGAAGCGATCCAGATCACAGAAATGCCCAATGGAGCCTGCCAACCCTCATGGTCGCCGGATGGACAACGAATGGTATTCGTTGCCCCCTGTAGAAGCTTGGATGACCTTGCTGGATATCGAAACGCCAGCCTGTATGTTGTCAATGCGGATGGCAGCGGCTTGGTCGCTTTGGATGCTTCCCCCGGCGGGAACTTCGACCCAGCCTGGTCGCCGGATGGATCGAAGATCGCTTTCACTTCCCTGCGCACCGGTCAGATGGAGATCTTCACGGTCGAGGTCAGCGACCTCACAACCGTCACGCAGATTACCAGAGGTGCTTCATTGGTCGAGTCCCGCATGCCAGCCTGGTCGCCGGATAGTTCCCGGTTCGTTTATGTTGTCAAGCGGTTTGGCGTGCACCAGATCTGGATGATTAATGCAGATGGTACAGAGCCGCAACAGATCGTCCGCAGTGGACCTTCCTACCATGACTATCTTCCCTCATGGTCACCCAAAGGCGACCTGATCCTGTTCACCCAGCGCTGCGCCACGACCTTCTGCAATCCCTACTTAATGAGCATCTCCGCCACGGATCGTTCCTCCGAGCAGGCGTTACGGGTTAGGTTGAACATTGGACTCATTCAAAACATAGATTATTCGCCCGATGGATTTTACGTCAGCTATGAAGGCGTGGCGGATGCGGGCAATCTCGATATCTTCTACATGACCGTCTCCGGCGGTGACCGCGTGCGGCTTACCACGGACAGGGCGCAGGATTTCCACGCCGCATGGCGACCCGTCGTTCGAGAACCATGACAACATCACTCCCGCGCAAGCGGGAGTTTTCTTACACTCTTCTTATTGACTTCCCTTTTTGCGGCTGTTATCATTATTCTTGCAACCTTGGCACTCTCTTAACGGGAGTGCTAAATTCTGAATATGACCAACCTTACCGAACGCCAGAAGACCCTGCTTCTTCTTATTATCCGTGACTACATCGACTCTGCCCAGCCCGTCGGCTCGAAGCGGCTGGCGGAGCATTATCATTTAAATCTTTCCTCCGCCACCGTCCGCAATGAGATGGCGGCGTTGACCGAAATGGGATACCTGCGCCAGCCGCACACCTCCGCGGGACGCGTCCCGACCGAGGAAGGCTATCGCTACTTTGTCAGCCAGATGGTGCACAGTGCGCAACTCCCTGAAAGCGTTCAACACACCATTTCGCACCAGTTCTACCAATCCCGCCCCGAGCTTGACCAGTGGATGACCCTCGCGGCATCCATTCTCGCGCATCAGTCGCAGGGCTTGTCCGTGGTGACCGCTCCGCATGTGGCGCAGGCAAAGTTCAAGCACGTCGAACTCATTTCCACGCAAGGGCGGCAGGTTTTGATGGTCTTGGTCATGGTGGGAGGGGAAGTTTCCCAGCAGATCCTGACCCTGGCGGAACCTGTCCCGCAGGAACGACTCAGCCAGGCGGCGGCGCGTCTTAATGGACTTTTGGCTGGTCTGACCACCCAAGCCATTTCTTCGCTGACAGCCCGCCCCGACCCGCTCGATCAGGATATTCTCCTGCTTATTGTGCAGGAAATGCACCGCATCTCGGATAAGTCTTCAGGCGAAGTCTACACCGACGGCTTGACGAACGTGCTCTCCGAGCCTGAATTCGCCGAGTCGAATGATGTCCGGCGCGCGTTACGCATCTTTGACGAACCCGCCGCGTTACAGGATATCCTTGCCCGCACGACGTTGAATAGCAATATCGGCGGGTTACAGGTGTTGATCGGCGGTGAAGGCGAATGGGAAGATCTGCGTCAGTGTTCGATGGTGATCGCGCGTTATGGCGTGCCCGGCATGGCGACCGGCGCGCTCGGCGTGCTGGGTCCCATGCGCATGGCATACGGGCGGACCATTCCCACCGTGCGTTACGTAGCCGGTTTGTTGAGCGACCTGGTCAACGACACGATTTCGGAAGAATAAAATCCTATGTCATTGCGGGCGTCGCTTGCAATGACATGATAACGAGAGTGAGAATATGACCGAGAAGAAGCATAAGAAATCCGAGGAAGAAGTAAGCGAGACTCAAGCCGCAGAGGTAGAAATGCCTGAGATGACCGAACAGGTGTCGGCGGACGTGGAAGCGTTGAACCGTCAACTTGAGGAGGCGCAGGCACAGGTGTCCGAGTTCAAGGACAGTTGGATGCGGTCTCAGGCGGAGTTCCAGAATTACCGCAGGCGCGTGGAGCGTGACAATGATTTGATGAAATCCACGATGAAGGGCGACATCATCAAGAAGGTGCTGCCCGTGCTGGATGATATGGAGCGTGCTCTGCAAAACCGCCCCGCGGACGATGCGTGGGCGAGCGGCATCGAGTTGGTCGCGCGCAAGTTCCAGTCCATTTTGGAGATGGAAGGTGTCAAGAAGATCGAAGCCGCAGGCGCGGAGTTTGACCCGAACTTCCATGAGGCGATCTCGCATGAACCTTCTGAAGATGTCGAAAGCGGACATGTGATCGAAGTCGTCCAAAATGGATATATGCTCGGCGAACGTGTGATCCGTCCAGCGATGGTGCGGGTGGCGCAGTAAGACAACGTGTCAGGTGTCGCGCGTCAAGTGTCAGGTTGCTTGATGGGTGATGAAACCTGACACCTGATACTTGATACTGGAGAACTTATATTATGGCAAAAATCATTGGCATTGATCTTGGCACGACCAATTCCGTTGCGGCAGTGATGCAGGGCGGGGAACCGATCGTCATTCCATCGGCGGAGGGCGAGCGTCTCGTCCCTTCGGTGGTGGCGATGAACAAGAACGGTGAGCGTTTGGTGGGGCGCGTGGCGCGCAACCAGGCGATCACGAATCCGCAGAATACCATCTTTTCAGTGAAGCGTTTCATGGGGCGCAAGTCCGATGACCCTGAAGTGGAGCGTACCCGCAAGCGCGTCCCGTATGCGGTGAAGGCGGCGGATAACGGCGATGTGCGCGTGGAACTGGGCGGCAAGGATTATTCTGCGCCGGAGGTTTCGGCGATGATCCTTGCGAAGATCAAAGCGGATGCGGAAGCGTATCTCGGTGAGACCATCACGCAGGCGGTCATCACCGTTCCTGCGTACTTCAACGATGCGCAGCGCAACGCGACAAAAGATGCCGGCAAGATCGCAGGCTTGGAAGTGCTGCGCATCATCAACGAGCCGACGGCTTCGTCACTGGCGTATGGCTTGGACAAGAAGAAGAATGAAATTATCTGCGTGTACGACCTTGGCGGCGGCACGTTCGATGTTTCGATCCTGGATGTCGGCGACGGTGTGTTCCAGGTCCGCGCCACGAGCGGCGATACCTTCCTCGGCGGTGACGACTTCGACCTGCGCATCATGGATCATTTGATCGCGGAGTTCAAAAAGGACAACGGCATCGACCTGAACAATGATCGTCAGGCGTTGCAGCGTTTGAAGGAAGCGGCGGAAAAAGCGAAGATCGAACTCTCGACCGTGATGCAGACCGAGATCAACCTGCCGTATTTGACGGCGGATGCGAGCGGTCCGAAACATCTTGTCATGACATTAACCCGCGCCAAACTGGAGCAGATCACCGCGGATCTTGTCGACCGGACGATTGCTCCTGTCAAACAGGCGTTGTCCGACGCTGGATTGAATGCGGGCGATATTCACGAGATCGTTTTGGTCGGCGGCATGACGCGTATGCCCGCCATCCAAGATCGTGTGCGCGCGTTCTTTGGCAAGGACCCGCACAAGGGC
The DNA here is from genome assembly GCA_023382595.1 of Anaerolineales bacterium. Lineage (GTDB taxonomy): Bacteria > Chloroflexota > Anaerolineae > Anaerolineales > Villigracilaceae > Villigracilis. The sequence continues at coordinate 156,616 of JAHDWB010000004.1, forward strand.
GTCAACCCCGATGAAGTGGTTGCCATTGGCGCGGCGATCCAGGCGGGCGTGCTGGGCGGCGAAGTGAAGGACATCCTTCTGCTCGACGTCACGCCTTTGACGCTGGCAATTGAAACGCTCGGTGGTGTTGCCACAGCGCAGATCGAACGCAATACGACCATCCCGACCCGCCGTTCGCAGGTTTTCTCCACTGCGGCAGATAATCAGACACAGGTTGAAATCCACGTGTTGCAGGGCGAACGCCCGATGGCGGCGGATAATAAGTCGCTGGGCAAGTTCATCCTAGACGGTATTCCACCTGCGCCGCGCGGCGTTCCGCAGATCGAAGTAACCTTCGATGTGGATGCGAACGGCATTTTGAAAGTCAGCGCGCAGGATAAGGCGACGGGGCGCTCCCAGCATATTACGATCACAGCCTCCTCCGGCTTGAGCGAAGCGGAAGTGGAGAAGATGCGCAAGGACGCCGAATCCCATGCGGAGGAGGATCGCAAGCGCAAGGATCTGATCGAAGCGCGCAACAACGCAGATAACACGGCATATGCCGCTGAAAAGGCGCTGCGCGAATTTGGCGATAAGGTCCCTGCGGAGGTGAGAAGCGAGATCGAAGCCAAGGTGGCTGAGGTCAAGTCCGCGGCGCAGGGCGAGGACGTGGAAGGGATCAAATCCGTCACTGATGCATTGGGGCAGGCGATCCAGAAGATCGGCGCCAGCGTCTATGAGCAGGGGCAGGCTGCGGGTGGGGGCGAAGCGGATTCGTCGTCTGGCGAAAATCCCGATGTTGTTGATGGTGAAGTTAAAGAATAGAAAGTGGAAAGTGGCGGGTAACCACTTTCTACTTTCCACTTTCTGGAAACTATGAGTAGCGATTATTACGAAACTCTGGGCGTGGGACGGAACGCGAGCGACGATGAGATCAAAGCCGCGTTCCGCAAACTCGCGCGCCAGTATCATCCCGATGTGAACAAGGAGCCTCACGCTGAGGAGAAGTTCAAGGAGATCAACGAGGCGTACGGCGTGCTTTCCGACAAGGAGAAGCGTGCGCGCTATGACCGTTTCGGCAAGGCGGGGCTGGGCGGCATGGGCGGCGGTTATCACGATTACACCGTCGATTTCAACGACATCTTTGAAGACCTGTTCAGCGGATTTGGATTCTCCACGGGACGACGCTCGCGCAACGCTCCGCGCCGGGGGCGGGATCTGCAAATGCAGGTTTCGCTTACCTTTGAGGAAGCGGTCTTCGGCGTGGAGAAGGAGATCGAGTTCTCGCGCGATGAGACTTGTTCCACCTGTAACGGCAATGGTGCGGAGCCCGGCACAACTCCAGTGAAATGCGGGACATGTAACGGACAAGGCGAGGTGCGTCAGGTTCGCCAGACTTTTCTCGGTCAGATGGTGCAAACGGCAACCTGCCCCGCCTGTAACGGTCGCGGCGAGACGATTTCGTCGCCGTGCCACACCTGCCGCGGCAGCGGACTTGAGCGTAAGCGAGTAAAGAAGAAGGTTTCCATCCCCGCCGGTGTGGACATGGGCACGCAGATCCGTTTGGCGGGAGAGGGTGCGCCCGGTGAGAACGGTGGACCGAGCGGAAGCCTGTTCCTTGTGCTGGATGTGAAGCCGCATCAATTTTTCAAACGGCGCGAGAATGACATTTTGCTCAACCTTGACATTAACGTAGCGCAAGCCGTGCTTGGCGCGGAGATCGATGTCCCGACGCTGGATGGCGATGAGAAACTGAAAATCCCTGCGGGGACACAGCCGGGCAAGGTCTTTACTCTCAGAAATAAAGGCGTGCCGTACCTGCGCCGCAAGGATCGTGGCAATCAGTTGGTGATCGTCAATGTGGCGGTCCCCACCAAGTTAACGAAGGAACAGCGCGAGTTGTTCGAGAAACTTGCGGAGAGCCTCGGCACGACGGTCAAGCCGCAGGAGAAGGGCTTTCTGGATTGGTTGAACGAGGCGCTGGGCGGGTAGGTCAGAAGGCAGAAAGCGGAATGCAGTGACGAGCGGATGAGAGTCCGCTCGTTTTTTATTTCATCGTTGTCCGTCGTTTATAATCCCTTGACCATGCTCAAATCTTTATTCCGTCTTTGGCGTCTTTTGCCCATGTGGGTGCATGTCTTTGCCACAAGGCTGACCCAACCAAAATTCAACGCGGGTGTCTCGGCGTTGGTCTTCGATGAACAGGGAAGAGTGCTTCTTTTCAAACACACGTATCGGAAGTTCGAGTGGGGCATCCCCGGCGGTGGGCTTGAGTACAAAGAACAGCCTACGGATGCAATGGTGCGCGAGTTCCATGAGGAAACAGGGATGAAGATCGAGATTGAGAAATTGCTGAGAGTCTCCAGCGCGAGGGAATTTCCCCATCTTGGTATTGTATATCTGTGTAAAATTACAGGCGGTGAGTTCAAACCTTCGCATGAGATTTCGGAGATGAAATATTTCGACCCAGACGACCTGCCTGTCATGCTCTTCGCGGAGAAGGATCTGATCCGCTGGGCGGCGAAGGAAATTAAATGACGAATATTCTTCTCGTTGGCATCGGCGGCTTTATCGGTTCAGTCTTGCGCTACCTGCTTAGTGGATACGTACAGCAGACTGCGAAAAGCGTCGGTTTTCCGTTTGGAACGCTGGCGGTCAATATCATCGGGTGTTTTGTGATCGGTTTTCTCGCCCAACTGGTTGAAGCGCGCGGCGCGTTCACAGGCGAAACCCGCACATTCATCTTCTTTGGCATCCTTGGCGGGTTCACCACGTTCTCGACGTTCGGAAACGAGACCTTCAATCTGGTGCGTGACAGTCAGATGCTGAATGCGTTTGCGAACATCGGCGCGAATGTGATCCTTGGGCTCGTTGCCGTGTGGCTGGGGCGCACGGTTTCATATATGATCTGGAGGTAATATGCGGCTCCCTGAAGAAGGTTACCTGTTGCGTATTTTCATCGGCGAATCCGATAGGCACGAACGCACGCCGCTTTACGAATGGATCGTCATTCAGGCTCGCGATCAGGGACTGGCGGGTGCAACTGTCCTGCGCGGTTTAATGGGGTTTGGAGCCAATACCCGCGCAATCCAGACTTTTAAAATCGAACGCCTTTCCACAGACCTGCCAATGGTGGTGGAAGTGATCGATACGAAGGAAAAACTTGAAGCCTTCCTCGAAATCATCGATCCGCACATCAAGGCGGGACTGGTCACATTGGAAAGCGCAGAGATCAAATTTTACCGCGCCGAGAAAAACAAAAATGGAGATGGTGCATGAACTGGCTCGAAGTTTCACTTACCGTGGACGGCGAACTTGCCGAATCCGTTGCGGATGTGCTGGCGCGTTTTGCCCCCAACGGCGTGATGACCGAGCAGGGTGTGCGCTTTGTCAACGACGAGGACGAAGGCACGGCGGCGGGTCCCATCACCGTCCGCGCGTATTTGGAAGTGAACGAACAACTCGAAGAGACGCGGCAAAAACTCGAAGAGTCGCTTTACTATTTGGGAATGATCACGCCCGTGCCGACTCCAATCTACAAGCAGATCGTGGATCAAAACTGGATGGAAGCCTGGAAACAACACTACAAGCCGATCCTCGTCGGAGAACGCCTCCTCATTCTCCCTGCCTGGCTGGTGAACCCGGACCCGGACCGCATCCCCATCAAGATCGACCCCGGCATGGCGTTCGGCACAGGGACACACCCGACGACGCAGTTGTGTTTGGAACTCATGGAAATCTCTTTCGTATGGACGACGCATGCGTCGCCCCTGCATATCATCGACGTTGGCTGCGGCTCGGGCATTCTCTCCATCGCCGCGCTCAAACTTGGTGCAGCCTCCGTCCTCGGTGTGGACATTGACATGGAGTCCGTCAAGAATTCGCGCGAGAATGCGGATGTTAATGATGTGGGGGATGAGCTTGTTCTTGGTCAAGGCTCTGTGAGCGAAGTGCTGGCGGGGCAGTTTGCGTTCAAGTCCGCGCCGCTGGTTGTGGCGAACATCCTCGCGCCGGTGCTCATCCGTCTCTTCGACGCGGGGCTGGCGGATTTGATAGAGCCGGATGGGGAGATCATCTTAAGCGGGATTCTGGATCATCAGGCGGAAAATGTCATAGAGGCAGGGCAGGCTCGAGGTCTGAAACGAGGCGAGATCCGTCAAATGAAGGATTGGGTGGCGATTTCCATGAAAAAATAGTTATGTCATTGCGAGTCCGATAGGGCGAAGCAATCTACCCATTGCCAGGGGATTGCTTCGGGTGGAAGAACACTGCCCTCGCAATGACAATTCGCAATTCTGTGCTATGATTCGTGCATCATGGATCGCCGTAAACTCATCCAATACCTGTTGTTGAACGTTTTCGTCTCGGCGAGTGTGACCGGGGGAATCCTATTCTGGTATGACCGCAACTATCGCGCTGTCAACCAGCCCGCCGTCGTACAGCCGACCATTGGTGATTCTGCCAGCGTCGAACTCCGATCCGACATCCCTGTGAAGATCAGCAGTGTTATTGGCGCGGGCACGCTCGAAATGGAAGTGGTGGTCATCAAGTTCGAAGGTGACGGGCAACTGAATTTGACCTCATGGCAATTGAAAGATGAGAACGGCAACACGTTCATCTTTCCGCAACTCACGCTTTACCGGGATGGCGCGGTGCAGGTGCGTACCAGTTCAGGAGCTGACTCTATGATTGATTTGTACTGGGGCATCGGCGAGTCTGTCTGGAATTCGGGTGAGATTGCCAGGCTGTTCGACTCACAAGGCAATTTGAGGGCAGAATATCGGGTACCATAGAAAACCATGGAATAATGGGGAAGCATCAACTACGATTTAGAGGAGAGAGGAATGAACAAACTTCAACCGGGACAAATGCTGGGACCATACCGTATTATTAACGAAGTTGGTTCAGGGGGGATGGCGACTGTTTATAAAGCGTACCAGGCTTCGATGGACCGCAACGTGGCGATCAAGGTTCTGCCCGGTCAACTTGCGGAGAGTGAAGAATTCGTTAAGCGCTTTCAACAGGAAGCACGCATCATTGCCAGACTTGAACATCCATATATCCTGCCTGTCTTTGACTACGACGAAGAAGACGGCGTCGCTTATTTTGTCATGCGCTATCTCGAAGCGGGGACGTTGAAGGATAAAATGAAGGCGCGTCCGCTTTCATGGGAGGAGATCGACCGCATCTTTACCCAACTGACCGACGCGCTCGGGTACGCCCATGCGCAGGGAGTCATCCACCGTGACTTGAAACCTGCCAACGCGTTGATCGATTCGAGCGGGAATCTGTTCCTCACCGATTTTGGGATTGCCAAACTGCTCGAAAGCGCCTCCCCGCGTCTTACCCAGACCGACGCCATCCTCGGCACACCCGCCTATATCAGCCCCGAACAGGCGGCGGCACTGACCGTTGACCAACGCTCCGATATTTATTCGCTTGGCATCATCCTTTATGAAATGGTCACAGGACGCGTCCCCTTCGTTGCAGATACACCGCTTGCCGTCATTCTTAAGCATCTGGGCGATCCCCTGCCTCCGCCATCGTCGCTCAAGCCGGATATCCCGCCTGGGATAGAGCAGGTGGTTCTTAAATCCCTTGCCAAGAAACCGGAGGACCGCTTTGCCAACACGGCTGAGTTTTTATCCGCCTGGAAGCAAGCCCTTGCGGGAATGGACACGATCTCCTCCATGAACACCATGGTGGACTCGGTCTCCTCCATGCAGACCGTTGTTGATCAAATGCCCATCGATGCAACAATGACCGATCGGCTGCCCAAAGTTGATTCTTCCCAATCTTCGTCCCAATACCAACCTCCCGCAACAAGCCAACCCGTATCCAAAAAAGCGCTCACGGGACTGGCAGTGGGATGTGTTGCTCTTTTCTGTATCGTGCTCTCTGGTTTTGGAATATTCCGTTTTGCATCCAATATGTTTGCCCCGGCGCCTTCGGTCCCTGTTGTGGAAAGCTCCGCTCCAATGGATGTATCTACCCCTGAACTTGAAGTTCCCGTCATCCCCGCTGCGACGATTTTATTGCAGGATGATTTCTCACAGACTGCCACTACCTGGGGAACGGGAACCGATTCGAACGGTTCAATTCAATATGATACGAACACCCTGCGCTTCATTGTCTCCACCGACGATTGGTTCACATGGAGCATCCCGAATAATCAAACCTACTCGAACGTCCGCATGGAAGTGAACGCCATCAACAACGGCACCGACCAATTCACCGCGTTTGGTATGATGTGCAACCTGCAAGCGGACGGACGTTCCTTCTATTACTTTGCGATAACGCCCGCCGGGCAGTATGTGATCGCTAAGACCTCTGCAAATCAATCGGATGCCTTCCTCACCAACAACGGTCAGTGGGGAGATTCAGGCATGATCTCCCGTAACGCCTCGTCCTACCGCCTCGGCGCAGACTGTGGAAACGGAACATTGACCCTGTATGTGAATGGTGTTCAGATCGCATCAGTCGCGGACACAACCTACACAGCAGGCGGAGTCGGACTCTTCGTCTGGAGCGCCGCCCAAGCCTCCCGCACCGACGTCTCCTTCGACGACTTCCTGTTGACGGACATCCCATAATGGCGCTTCATCTCCGGCTTTCTGTGCTATGATTCGACTATCGATTTTCGAACTTCAACCTGACACCTGATACTTACACACATGACACAGGCTCTTTATAGAAAGTACCGTCCCAAACAATGGGATACCGTGATCGGACAAGACCACGTTATCCAAACCCTGACCAACTCCATCAAGGCAGATCGGGTCGGTCATGCCTATCTCTTCGCGGGACCACGCGGAACGGGCAAGACCACTGTTGCGCGTTTGCTGGCGAAGGCGGTCAACTGTCTCAATGAAGACTCGACGCAACGCCCCGACAATACTTGCGACCATTGCAAAGCGGTCAATGAAAATCGCTTCCTCGACCTGATCGAAATCGACGCCGCGTCAAACACATCCGTGGATGATGTCCGCGATCTGCGCGACAAGATCAACTTCGCGCCCTCGCAAGGCAAGTATAAAATCTACATCATCGATGAAGTCCACATGCTTTCCACAGCGGCGTTCAATGCCCTGCTCAAAACGCTCGAAGAACCGCCGCCGCATGCCATTTTCGTTTTAGCCACCACCGAAATTCACAAAATTCCCGCCACGGTGCTTTCGCGCTGTCAACGTCACGAGTTTCGCCGCGTTCCCATTGATGAGATCGTCAAAAATCTCAAGACCATCACCGCCTCCGAAAACATCCAAGCGGATGACGAGGCGCTCACGCTGATTGCCCGTCAATCAGCAGGGGGCATGCGCGACGCGCAATCACTGCTCGATCAACTTGCGTCCACGGGTACAAAGATCACACTCGCCCTCGCGCAACAAGTGCTTGGCACGGCAACCAGCCAAACCGTTCTCGATGTCATCAATTCGATCTTCGATCATCAACCGGCACGCGGACTTGAAACCATTCATCACGCGCTCGACTCGGGTGCCGATCCGCGTTCGCTGGCGCGTCAACTCGTGGAGTACACGCGCGGGCTGATGCTTATTCAAATGGGCAACGCCGAGCAAGTCGAAGCCACGCGCGAAGTCAAAACCCAAATGGAAGCGCACGCCAACGCCTTCAACACCTCCGATGTTTTGCGCATGATGAAAATTTTCAACAATGCGGCGACGGATCTGCGCGGCGGCTGGCAGCCATCTTTGAGTCTGGAACTCGCCCTCGCGGAAGTGATCGACGCTCCGGCAGAAGTTGCCCAAGTCGCCGTATCATCCCCGCAGGGGGCGACGCCTCGGACCAAGCCTCAGCCTGTATCCGCTCCCGTAGCCGAATCCAAGCCCGAGGTTAAGAGCGAAGCGCCGAGTCCCGAAGAGAAGCCGGCGGTCAGTTCAGGTGACATCGTCAAGGCATGGAAGTCGCTCATCAATACGCTTCCCAAGGCGCAGGCGAATCTCGGCGCGTTGATGAATTCGGTCAAGATGATCGACGTGCAAGGTAAGACTCTGATCCTCGGCATGGCAAGTGACGTGCTCGTAGAAAAACTCAACAAGCCCGACCAGATCGAGATCATCCAGCGACTCATCAAAGACCACTTCCACGTGGATTTGTCCGTGCGCTGTGTGGTCACCAACGCCAAAGGCAAACTCCCCGCGCACGTTTCGCAAGACGGCATGGTCGCCGCCGCAATTCAACACGGCGGCGAGATCGTGGATATGGATGAGTGACCTTTAGCAAGATTTTGGAGGTTGATATGTATAGAATAATCTTACTGATAGTTTTTGTTGCTCTAATTGTGGGAATAAATGTTTATATTTCTGTCACACCGACACAGCAAAATGTTTTTTCGCGTGTGTCAATTGTTGCGAATGTATTATTGGCAGGAATGTGTGTGATAGTATTGATTGGAGCAGCAAAAAGCATTCCGTGGAGTTTGGCAGGCTTAGTTGTTTATGTTATCTGGGCATTGATAAATGTGGAACCTCCTTCGTCGTATGGACTTATTAGATCCGCAGATGCTCCTTATTTCTTGGAATTGAATCCAGGCACATATGGAATGATGGGTAGCATTGTAGGCGGCATTTTTGGTAAGTATAACGAGTCGTTAAAAGATAACGGTATATCTTGGGCGCGAAATGGTTTATTGATTGGCTTGGTTGGAAGTTTTTGTTTTATGGCAAATGAGCTTTTTATGCGCAGTATTTCTGGACCATAATTTAGGAGATTGCACTATGGCAAAAGGATTCAACAAAGGACCCGCCATGGGCGGACAGGGCGGAATGATGCAGCAGTTGCAAAAACTGCAACAACAAATGGAAGAAGCGCAGGCGAAACTCGCCGAAGAGACCGTCACCGTCACAACGGGCGGCGGCGCGATCAAAGTCATCATGACGGGCGACCAGAAATGCAAATCGGTTGAGATTTCCCCCGATTTCCTCAAAGATGCAGACGCCGAAATGCTGCAAGACATGGTCTTATCCGCCGTCAACATGGCACTCGACCAATCGCGTGAACTCCAGCAAAAGTTGATGGGTCCGCTGGCGGGTGGGCTTCCATTTTAAGTTTCAGGTTCCAAGTATCAGGTGTCAAGTTTTGCACCTGACACCTGACACCCGACACCTGACGCCTGACACCTGACACCTATGCTTCTCCCCGAATCCATTCAATCCCTCGTCACCGCCCTCGAACGCCTGCCCGGCATCGGACCAAAGTCCGCTTCGCGGCTGGCGTTCTATCTTCTTCGTGCGTCTGAAGATGTCGCGCAAGATTTATCTACAGCGTTGGCGAATCTCAAAGCCAATACCGCCTTCTGCTCCGAATGCTTCAACATCACCGACGCAGGACGCGAACGCTGTGAGATCTGCGAATCCCAAAAGCGTGATTCGTCCCTTATCTGCGTCGTCGAAGAAGCCTTGGACGTCCTCGCGCTCGAACGCACAGGCGGCTTTCAAGGCAGGTATCATGTCTTGCAGGGAGTTTTATCTCCCATCGAAGGCATTGGTCCCGACGACTTGAAGATCAAGCAGCTCGCCGAACGCATAGCGCGTGGGGGGGTGGGGGAGGTCATCATCGCCACCAATCCCAGCATGGAAGGCGACGCGACGGCACTCTATCTTCGTCAGCAACTCGAGCCGATGGGAGTCAAAGTCACCCGCCTTGCGCGCGGTCTGCCCGTGGGAGGTGATTTGGAATATGCCGATCAAAACACATTACTGCGTGCGCTGGCTGGCAGGCACGAAATGAACTAATCCCTAATGGGGCGCGAAAACCGCGCCCCTACGATTTTAAAAATGAACATCACCATCCTCACCTTCGGCTCTCGCGGCGACGTCCAACCATTTTTACCGTTATCCCTCGGCTTGATGTCCCGCGGACATAACGTCACTCTCGCTGCGCCAGCGCGATTCAAAGATCTTATTGGAGAACACGGCATCACATTTTTTCCACTTCCCGGCGATCCCGAAGAACTCAGCCGCCGCCTCAACGATGCGGGCTACAACTTCATCAGGCAGGTAAAAGAACTCATGTCCCATGCGGTGGACATCGGCGTGGAGATGCTCCATCAAACCGAAGAAGCCTGCCGCGATGCTAATCTCATCATCCACACCTTCGCTCATGCCGTCGGCGCGCACACCCTCGCCCGCGAGAAAAACATCCCCGATATTCACATCCAAACCTTCCCCATGTTCGCGCCCACGGGCGACTATCCCAACGTCACCATGCCGAATCTGGGAAACCGCTTTTTGAACCGCCTCACGCACACGCTCTCGATGCAGATCACCATGCTGACATCGACGATAGGATTTGAACAAGTCCGCCGCCGCGCGAGATTACCCAAGCGGACACTGTATCACCCCTTCAAGGATGATCCGCCTCGCCTCCGGACCCCGATCCTGTGTGCCTGGTCCCCAAGCATTCTCCCACCCTCAAGCGACTGGAGTCCGCGTGTGCATGTCACTGGATATTATTTTCTCCCCGAAAACAAATCCTATTCTCCTCCGCCTGAATTGGACGAATTTCTGAAATCGGGTAAGCCGCCTGTTTGTGTATCATTCGGAAGCATGGTCAATAAGAATGCCGAGAAGATTGACGCCACCATTCGTGAGTCCCTGAAGCAAACGAATAATCGCGGCATCATCCTGTCGGGATGGGGGAGTGCGCATCGTGAATCAACAAATGACATGCTGTATCTTGAGTCTGCTCCGCATGATTGGTTGCTACCGAAATGCAAGATGCTTATCCATCACGGCGGCGCTGGCACAACGTCCGCTGGCTTACGCGCAGGCGTTCCACAAGTGGTTGTGCCTTTCATGGCAGATCAACCATTTTGGGGAGATCGAGTCCATACAGTTGGCGTTGGTCCCAAACCGATTCGCGTGAATCAACTTTCGGTGGAGAAGATGGTGAGCGTCATGGCTGAGGCGGAGACGAATTTAATTCTTGAGCGTGCGCAGGTCACAGGTCAACGCATACGAGGCGAAACAGGAGTTGATACTGCGGTCAAGTTGATCGAGTCTTATGTGGTAGAATTCGGGCGCTTGTAAATTTCCATCCCAAAAACTGACGCGATTTTTTAAGGTTTAAATGTCAAATAACCATTGACAAAGGAATGGAAATGCATATAATCAACATTCGCCAGTACAAAACAAAAGATTTCGTCTCCCAGACAGATCATTGACAACTGAGTAACCGTCTTCCATCAGAGACACAAAGCAATGGGTTTTGCAGCCTGATGAGCCGATGCGAAAGAAAATGCATCGGTATTTTAGTCTGTAAAAAACCTTGACGACGGTTGACGCAGCGAGTAGAATACCGCTCGCTCAATTGGCAAGCACCTTAACAATTGAAAAGTGATAGGAAACAACATTTTTGTTGAACCAGTAAATTCCGTAAAGTAGAAACCACACTCGCAAGAGTGAGATTTTTTGCGGAGAGTTTGATCCTGGCTCAGGATGAACGCTGGCGGCGTGCCTAATACATGCAAGTCGAACGAGGTGCTTTTTGTAGCAATACGAGAAGTATCCTAGTGGCGAACGGGTGAGTAACGCGTTGGTGACCTACCCCAAAGTGTGGGATAACAGTTCGAAAGAACTGCTAATACCTCATGTGGTTATCGGGTTTAGAAACTGATAACTAAAGGAGCAATCCGCTTTGGGAGGGACCTGCGTCCCATCAGCTAGTTGGTGAGGTAACGGCTCACCAAGGCGACGACGGGTAGGGGACCTGAGAGGGTGACCCCCCACAATGGAACTGAAACACGGTCCATACACCTACGGGTGGCAGCAGTAGGGAATATTGGTCAATGGGCGAAAGCCTGAACCAGCAACGCCGCGTGCGCGATGAAGGTCTTCGGATCGTAAAGCGCTTTTATGAGGGATGAGAAAGGACAGTACCTCAGGAATAAGTCTCGGCTAACTACGTGCCAGCAGCCGCGGTAAAACGTAGGAGGCAAGCGTTATCCGGAATTACTGGGCGTAAAGCGCATGCAGGCGGTTTTTTAAGTCGGACGTAAAAGCTCCCGGCTCAACTGGGAGAGGCCGTTCGAAACTGAAAGACTTGAGGATGGTAGAGGCGAGTGGAATTCCCGGTGTAGTGGTGAAATGCGTAGATATCGGGAGGAACACCAGTGGCGAAAGCGATTTTCTGGACCATTTCTGACGCTCAGACGCGAAAGCTAGGGTAGTAAACGGGATTAGAGACCCCGGTAATCCTAGCCGTAAACGATGTAAACTTGGCGTTGGTGGCTTAAACACCATCAGTGCCGCAGCTAACGCGATAAGTTTACCGCCTGGGGACTACGATCGCAAGATTAAAACTCAAAGGAATTGACGGGGGCCCGCACAAGCAGCGGAGCGTGTGGTTTAATTCGATGCTACACGAAGAACCTTACCCGGGTTTGACATGCAAGTGGTAGTGATCCGAAAGGTGAACGACCCGCAAGGGAGCTTGCACAGGTGTTGCATGGCTGTCGTCAGCTCGTGTCGTGAGATGTTCGGTTAAGTCCGCTAACGAGCGCAACCCTCGCTGTATGTTACATGTGTCATACAGGACCGCCGGTATCAAGCCGGAGGAAGGTGGGGATGACGTCAAGTCCGCATGGCCTTTATGTCCGGGGCTACACACACGCTACAATGGGCAGTACAATGGGTTGCTAAGCCGCGAGGTGGAGCCAATCCCCCAAAGCTGTCCTCAGTTCAGATTGCAGGCTGCAACTCGCCTGCATGAAGATGGAGTTGCTAGTAAACGCGCGTCAGCTATAGTGCGTTGAATACGTTCTCGGGCCTTGTACACACCGCCCGTCACGTCATGGGAGCTGGTAACACCTGAAGCCGGTAGCCTAACCGCAAGGAGGGCGCCGTCGAAGGTGGTGCTGGTGACTGGGACGAAGTCGTAACAAGGTAGGTGTACCGGAAGGTGCGCCTGGATCACCTCCTTTCTAGAGTAAGTGAGCGCTTCTCAAGGGAAGTTGCTCTACAATTGCCCACACGGTGAACATGGGCGCTGGTCTGCAGAATGAGTTTCCTGTCACTTTTCAGTTGTTGAGGCAGTACTGGGGCTTGTAGCTCAGTTGGTTAGAGCACTGTGCTGATAACGCAGGGGTCACAGGTTCGAATCCTGTCAAGCCCACTAACCAGGCAAGTCCTGGGGATGTAGCTCAGCGGGAGAGCAGCGCCTTTGCAAGGCGAAGGTCGCGGGTTCAAATCCCGCCATCTCCACTGAGTTTGTATCCAGAGTTTCATGGAGAGTAATAAGAGTTTGTTAAATAAGAAGCAGACATAAGTTCGAGAAAAGCACCGCGTTGATTGGGTTTTCAATGACCCGGCGGTGAGCGCTGGGTCGTTTTGTGTCTGTAAACCGAATAGTTGAAGGGTGACCGATGCCCTTGAGTTGATCGAGAGTATCGGTCACCGGTCAAACGGTGAGTGAACCTTAAAAACTGAATAGCAATTGATGTAGGCCGACAAAGCAATTTGTCATAAGTTAAAGAAAGAAAAGTATCAATTTCTCCGCATCACGTGGAGAAGCTACTAAGGGCTTATGGTGGATGCCTTGGCGCCAAGTGCCGATGAAGGACGTGGGACACTGCGATAAGCCTCGGGAAGCCGTGTACAGGCGTTGATCCGGGGATCTCCGAATAGGGAAACCAACCGTTGCGAACCAACGGTATCCTCTTGTTGAACACATAGACTTGAGGAAGGGAACCTGGGGAACTGAAACATCTAAGTACCCAGAGGAAAAGAAATTATTCCCCCAGTAGTGGCGAGCGAACGGGGAACAGCCCAAACCGTCTCTGCTTGCAGAGACGGGGTTGTAGGACCGGCGATACGGAAGTTACAAAACAGTCAGTTAGCGGAAAGGTGTGGGAAAGCCTGCCAAAGAGGGTAATAGCCCCGTATGCGAAAACTGATTGTCTTCCGCCGTGTTCCTGAGTACTGCCGGGCACGCTAATCCGGCAGGAATCTAGGGAGTCCACTCTCTAAGGCTAAATACACTTGGCGACCGATAGTGAACTAGTACCGTGAGGGAAAGGTGAAAAGTCCCCCTGTTAGGGGAGTGAAATAGAACCTGAAACCATAAGCTTACAAGCAGTTGGAGGGCTAACAGCAGGTCGAGCGCTGTAGAAATACAGATGTTCCTTGCTATGCCTGACAGCGTGCCTCTTGGAGAATGAGCCTGCGAGTTAATCTCAGTGGCGAGGTTAAGGGAGTGACACCCGAAGCCGTAGCGAAAGCGAGTCTTAATAGGGCGTATAGTCGCTGGGATTAGGCCCGAAACCGTGTGAGCTACCCATGGGCAGGGTGAAGCGAGTCTAATCACTCGTGGAGGCCCGAACCCACTAACGTTGCAAAGTTAGGGGATGACCTGTGGGTAGAGGTGATATGCCAATCGAACACGGAGATAGCTGGTTCTCCCCGAAATAGCTTTAGGGCTAGCGTCATGCGTTTAGTACTGGAGGTACAGCACTGAATGGGCTAAGGGGCTTACAGCTTACTGAACCCAATCAAACTCGGAATGCCAGTACTCCATAGCATGGCAGTCGGACGCCGGGAGATGAGTTTCGGTGTCGAAAGGGAAACAGCCCAGACCATCGGCTAAGGTCCTTAAATCTATGCTAAGTGGGAAACGAGGTGAGGTTACTTAAACAACCAGGAGGTTGGCTTAGAAGCAGCCACCCTTTAAAAAGTGCGTAACAGCTTACTGGTCTAGTGACTTCGCGCGGAAAACGTAACGGGGCTAAGCATAGTACCGAAGCCATGGGTCTCAACATTTGTTGGGGCAGTAGGGGAGCGTTCTGTCAGCGGTGAAGGTCGATCGTAAGGGCGACTGGAGCGGACAGAAGTGAGAATGCAGGCATGAGTAGCGTACAAACACGTGAGAACCGTGTTCGCCGTAAATCTAAGGTTTCCGACGCCAGGTCATTCCGCGTCGGGTTAGTCGAGTCCTTAGCCGAGGCCGAGAGGCGTAGGCGATGGATATCCGGTCAACATTCCGGAACCGCTAGGAAGTGCGATGGGAGGACGCAACGAGATAGGCCAGCCCATTATTGGATTTGGGTGCGATCCATCTAGGCGTTGAGACTGGTAGGAAAATCCGCCGGTTGAGCTGAGGTGAGAGCGAGCCGTAAGGCATAAGTGGTTGAGTCTTGTTGCCAAGAAAAGTCTCTAAGCATAACTTTCTAGTGCTCGTACCGCAAACCGACACTGGTAGATGGGTAGAGTATACCAAGGCGAACGGGAGAACCCTCGTTAAGGAACTAGGCAACATGACCCCGTAACTTCGGGAGAAGGGGTACCCTCCTTGGTGTTAAAGCTTCGGAGGGTCGCAGTGAAATGGCTCTGGTGACTGGTTAACAAAACCACAGGTCTCTGCTAAGCCGTAAGGCGATGTATAGGGGCTGACGCGTGCCCAGTGCCGGAAGGTTAAGGAGAGAGGTTAGCGTAAGCGAAGCTTTGAACCGAAGCCCCGGTGAACGGCGGCCGTAACTATAACGGTCCTAAGGTAGCGAAATTCCTTGTCGGGTAAGTTCCGACCCGCACGAATCGCGTAACAATTAGAGCACTGTCTCGACGAGGGACCCGGTGAAATTGAAATGGCTGTGAAGATGCGGCCTACCCGCAGCAGGACAAAAAGACCCCGTGGAGCTTTACTGCAACTTGGCATTGTATTTGGATATGATCTGTGTAGGATAGGTGGGAGGCTTTGAAGCTGGCGCGCTAGCGTCGGTGGAGCCGTCAGTGAAATACCACCCTGATTATGTTTAGATCCTAACCCCATTCCGTCATCCGGATGGGGGACCGTGCCAGGTGGGCAGTTTGACTGGGGCGGTCGCCTCCCAAAAGGTAACGGAGGCGCCCAAAGGTTCCCTCAGGTGGAATGGAAACCCACCAAAGAGTGTAAAGGCATAAGGGAGCTTGACTGTAAGGCCAACGCGCCGAACAGAGTCGAAAGACGGGCTTAGTGATCCCACGGTACCGAGTGGAAGGGCCGTGGCTTACCGGATAAAAGCTACCCCGGGGATAACAGGCTGGTGAGATCCAAGAGTTCACATCGACGATCTCGCTCGGCACCTCGATGTCGGCTCATCGCATCCTGGGGCTGGACAAGGTCCCAAGGGTCGGGCTGTTCGCCCGTTAAAGCGGTACGCGAGCTGGGTTCAGACCGTCGTGAGACAGGTCGGTCTCTATCCGCTGTGGGCGTAAGGGATTTGAAGGGAGCTGCTCCTAGTACGAGAGGACCGGAGTGGACAGACCTCTAGTGTGCCAGTTGTTCCGCCAGGAGCATCGCTGGGTAGCCATGTCTGGCAGAGATAACCGCTGAAAGCATCTAAGTGGGAAACTCGCCCTAAGATTAGATCCCTGTATTCCCGCTAAGGGAGTAAGACCCCAGGTAGACTACCTGGTATATAGGCAGGATGTGTAAGCACAGTAATGTGTTCAGCTAACCTGTACTAATGGTCGAGGGCTTCCTCCTGTGGTGCGGAGAACTTGGTACTTTTCTAACCATACATCATATAATTGCTGTTCAGTAACAACTTTGTGAAATTGTCCCTTGGTGATTTGAGCGACGTGGGTACACCCGGTCCCATCCCGAACCCGGAAGTTAAGCACGTCAGCGCCGATGGTACTTGGAGGGCGACCTCCCGGGAGAGTAGGTCATTGCCAAGGGGCTTTTCTTTTAATTTTTTTTCTGCTGAGAATCTTCTCATCTGCAGATTAATCGTGTATAATCTTCGAAGCAGATTCGGCTGCGGATGTTCATTCCGCTGGTTAAAATCAAAGGAGTGTGAAGCGTAATTTTTGACGTACGGTCATGGAGTTCGTTTCAGGTTTTGATGGATGCCCTCGGCTGAGTCTGCGTGACCGCCGATTTTTTATTTCCATAACGGAAAGGAGGTGAATACAGTGGCAATTGTAAATTTACGAAATGGCGAGTCCCAGGACTCCCTGCTCAAACGCTTTCGCAAGAAGGTCGTGAAGAGCGGTGTTTTAAGCACTGTTCGCCGCAAACGCTGGTTCGTTTCCAAGAGCGAAACCCGCCGTATGGAAAAGAAGAAGGCGATCCGCCGCATCAAGCGGCGCTCCTTCAAGGATAATGAATAGTACCAAACCCATTGGTACGAGATCGAGAGGCATGTATGGCTAAAGAAGAAGGAAAAATCAAGGTGGATGGTCTGGTGATCGAAGCGTTGCCGGGCACCCAGTTCCGCGTGAGGTTAGATAACGGTCACGAGGTGCTGGCATATCTCTCAGGCAAGATGCGCAAGCACTACATCCGCATTCTGCTTGGTGACCGCGTTTCGCTTGAAATGTCGCCCTACGACATGAGCCGCGGACGCATCACCTTCCGCCAGCGCAAACAAGCCCCTGTGGCTCCTGTTGAATAACAGCCTCTCCGCTAAAGTATCCACACAAAAAGACTCCCGCACAACGGGAGTCTTTTTGTACTTATGATCTGGTTGGATTTATGGCAGTTCACGCCATGAGCCAAGTACCTTCATATAGTTCGCGCGCTCGAAGGCGGCAGGCTCGCGGACATTCTTCTGCGCCATGCTCCCCTGCATCTGTTCGATGGACTCGTATTCCCGTTCTTTCATCCATGCTTCGACGCCTCGGAGTATCCCGCCCACAGCTTGCTCGCCGTGATTGAGCAGGGTCGAGGCTGTCATCGTGACCTTCGCCCCCGCCATCATTGCCTTGATGACGTCGGTGGCGGTATGCACGCCGCTGGTCAGCGCAAAATCGGCGTTGACCTTGCCGTACAATATCGAGATCCAGCGTAGCGGCAGGCGCATATCAGCCGAAGTGCTTAAGTCGAGGTTGTGAATGATATCCAGTTCGTCGAGGTCAAAGTCGGGTTGGTAGAAGCGGTTGAAGAGCACGAGCCCGTTCGCGCCTGCGTCCACGAGGCGTTTGGCGAAGTTTGGAAGGGAGGTGATGTACGGGCTGAGTTTCACCGCCAGCGGGATTTTGATCGCCGAGCGGACATCCGCCACCAGATCCACCTGCGCGGCTTCCAGTTCCTCGCTTTTCAGGTCGGGGTCGGTGGCGAGGTAATACAGGTTGAGTTCGAGCGCGTCCGCGCCCGCTTCCTCGATGCATTTGGCGTAACTCGTCCAGCCGCCTTTGGAAACGCCGTTCAAACTGCCGATGACGGGAATGCTCAGGGCTTTCTTCAGCCCAGCCACCATGTTGAGGTATTTCTCGGGGCTGACGCCGTACATGCCGCCGTCAGGGAGGTAGGACTGGGCTTCGGCAAAAGCATCAGAACCGCGGGTCAGGAAATGGTCGAGTTCGAGGCTCTCATGGATGATCTGCTCCTCGAAGAGGGAGTACATCACGATGGCGGAGATGCCCGCCTCCTCCAATTTCTTCGCCCTGTCGATCCGTTTGGAGAGGGGTGAGGCGGAAGCGACGAGCGGGTTCTTGAGTTTTAGACCAAGATAGGTCGTGGAAAGATTCGTCATGATTTTTTCTCCTCGGCGTCGTTGCCGTTTCCATTTCCGTAATGCATGGATGCCATCTGCTGGTAGAGTGTCCAGCGTGCCTTGGCGTCCTGCTGGGCTTCCTTCATCAATTCCTCGGCGCGGGTTTCATCCATCTGGGTGAGCATCTTGTAACGGGTTTCGTTGTAGGCATATTGCGAGATCGGGATGCTCGGCTCCTTGGATTCGATGACCAGCGGATTTTTGCCCTGTTCGGCGAGACGCGGGTCGTACCGGTACATGGGCCAGTGCCCCGATTGCACCGCCAGTTTTGCCTGCTCGATGCTTTTTGACATATCGTAGCCGTGGGCGATGCATGGGCTGTACGCAATGACCAAGGAGGGTCCGTCGTATGCCTCGGCTTCGAGCAATGCCTTGAGGGTTTGCTGGTCGTTGGCGCCCATGGCGACGCGCGCCACGTACACATAACCGTAGGACATGGCGATCAGACCGAGGTCCTTCTTGGGCATGCCTTTTCCGCTCATGGCGAATTTGGCGACTGCCGCGCGCGGCGTGGCTTTGCTCGCCTGTCCGCCCGTGTTGGAATACACTTCGGTGTCGAGCACCAATATGTTCACGTTGCGTCCGCTTGCCATCACATGGTCGAGACCGCCGTAGCCGATGTCGTACGCCCAGCCGTCGCCGCCGATGATCCACACGGATTTCTTGACGAGGCTGTCCGCCACGCTGATGAGATCCTTGGCGCGGTTGTCATTGGAATGGGAGAGTTTGCTCTTTAAGGTCGCCACGCGTTCGCGTTGCAGCTGAATGCCTTCCTCTTCGCTCTGGTCGGCGTTGACGATGGCATTCACCAGGTCCGCGCCGAGCTCCTTTTCAAAACTCTTGAGCATTTCGAGCGCGAATTCCTGCTGTTTATCGATGGTGAGGCGCATGCCCAGACCGAATTCCGCGTTGTCTTCAAAGAGCGAGTTCGACCAGGCAGGTCCGCGCCCGTTGGCATCTACTGACCACGGGGTGGTGGGCAGGTTGCCGCCGTAAATGGAGGAACAGCCGGTCGCGTTCGCGATCACGGCACGGTCGCCGAACAACTGCGAGACCAGTTTCACATACGGGGTTTCACCGCATCCCGCGCACGCGCCGCTGAATTCAAAAAGCGGACGCAGTAACTGCGAATTCTTGATCGTTGCAGGGTTGAACAGTTTGCGGTCAAGGTCAGGGATGTTCATGAAGAAATCCCAGTTCTTCACTTCCGCTTCGCGCAGGGGTGGCTGCGGTTCCATGTTGATGGCGCGGCGGCCCACGGCGCGTTTATCCTTCACAGGGCAGACTTCCACGCACAGCGTACAGCCCGTGCAGTCTTCGGGGGAAACCTGCAGGGTGTAGGCGTAGCCGTCCGAAAATTCCTTGAACTTCGATTTAGTGTGCTTGAACGTCTCGGGCGCATCCGCCAGCATTTTTTCATCATAGACTTTGTGCCGGATGACCGCATGCGGGCAGATCATCACACATTTGCCGCACTGGATGCACAGGTCGGCATCCCACACGGGGATCTCAAGCGCGAGGTTGCGTTTCTCCCATTGCGCGGTTCCCGTCGGGAACGTCCCATCTACAGGCATGGCAGAGACGGGAAGATTATCGCCGTTGAAGCTGATCATCTCAGCAAGTACATCCTTGACGAAGGCAGGCGCCTCATTCGGGACCGGAGCCCGGAGAGCCATCTTTGACGTTACCTTCGCCGGTACGTTGATCTCATGAAGATTCGCAACGGTCGCATCCACGGCTTCGAAATTCTTCTGGACGACGGCTTCACCGCGCTTGCCGTAGGTCTTTTCGATGGCTTTTTTGATCTCGGCGATCGCCTGCTCACGCGGCAGGACGCCGGAAATCGCGAAGAAGGCGGTCTGCATGATGGTGTTCATGCGCTGACCCATGCCTGTCTTTTCCGCGACTTCATAGCCATTGATGACATAGAACTTGAGCTTCTTCTCGATGATCGCGGACTGGACTTCCTGCGGCAGGTGTTCCCAGACTTCGTCCTTGCCGTGCATGCTGTTGAGCAGGAAGGTTGCGCCTTCCTTTGCATATTTCAGCATGTCGAAACGTTCCATGAAATTAAACTGGTGGCATGCTACAAAATTTGCCTGATTTGCTTCGATCAGATACGGCGCTTCGATGGGTTTGGGACCAAAGCGCAGGTGCGATGTGGTCATCTGTCCCGATTTTTTCGAGTCGTACACGAAGTAGCCTTGCGCGTAGTTATCGGTCTCCTCGCCGATGATCTTGATCGAGTTTTTGTTTGCGCCAACGGTCCCATCCGAGCCGAGACCGAAGAACAAACAGCGCACGGTTTCAGGGTGTTCGATGGAGAAAGATGCATCCACATCGAGACTGGTGTTGGAAACATCGTCATTGATGCCGACGGTGAAGTGGTTCTTGGGTTCGGGCTTGGTCAGTTCATCCAGCGTGGCTTTGACCATTGCGGGAGTGAATTCCTTCGAGGAAAGTCCGTAGCGTCCGCCGATGACCTTGACGTCCGTTTTGCCGCCCTCGACGAGGGCATTGACCACATCCTGATACAGCGGTTCGCCGAGCGCGCCGGGTTCCTTGGTGCGGTCAAGCACGACGATGCTCTTCACGGATTTGGGCAGGGCGTTGATGAAATATTCCACCGAGAAGGGGCGGTACAAGCGTACGCGCAGTACACCGACTTTTTCGCCTTTTTCCGCGAGGAAGTTGGCGGTGGCTTGGGCGGTCTCGCCGCCGGAACCCATGACGATGACCACACGTTCCGCTTCGGGGTGACCGGCATAATCGAACAGGCGATATTGCCTGCCCGTGACTTGGGCGAACTTGTCCATCATCTCCTGCACGATGGCGGGGGTGGTGGCGTAGAACGGGTTGACAGTCTCACGCGCCTGGAAGTACACATCGGGGTTCTGGGCGGTTCCGCGCAGGACGGGGCGGTCCGGGGTGAGGGCACGAGCCCGATGGGCACGGATCAGGTCTCCATCAAGAAGGAGGCGGAGTTCGTCATCCGAGAGCGGGGTGATCTTGGCAACTTCGTGCGAGGTCCTGAAGCCGTCAAAGAAATGAAGGAAGGGGATGCGGCTCTTGAGGGTTGCCATCTGTGAGATGGCGGCGAAGTCCTGTGCTTCCTGCACGGAACCCGAACCGAGCAGCGCCCAACCCGTCTGGCGGACTGCCATCACGTCCTGGTGGTCGCCGAAGATGGAGAGCCCCTGTGCGGCGATGGAGCGTGCGGCGACATGGAAGACCGTGCTGGTGAGTTCACCCGCGATCTTATACATGTTGGGGATCATCAACAGCAGACCCTGTGAGGCGGTGAAGGTGGTGGTGAGTGCGCCGGTTTGCAGTGCGCCGTGCACCGTGCCCGCCGCGCCGCCTTCGGATTGCATTTCGACCACGAGGGGCACCGTGCCCCAGATGTTCTTTTTGTGTTTGGCTGACCATTCATCGGAAAATTCGCCCATCGCAGATGAAGGGGTGATTGGGTAAATGGCGATCACTTCATTGATGCGGTGCGCGACAGATGCTGTGGCTTCGTTGCCGTCGAGCGTTATGATGTTTTTGTTCATGCTGGCTCCTCTAAAACGGGCAAAGTGCCCGTGGTTTGTCCTCAAGGAACAAGTGTATCCCCGTTGTACTTCAGCAGTTAGTTATGTTCGGCTTAATTATGCGTGCCTGTTGTCATATACTGGACAAGTTTGGTGGAAATAATGATACCTCATTTTTATGGGACATTTTGACCGATTTTGTCTGTTTGTGTGCAGAGAAAAGAGATCATTTTGAAATTGGCAGGAACCGCCATAGCTGCACGATCAACGTCCCCGATGCGACGAGCGCCAGCCCGGCGATCTGCCTGCCGCCAAGCGGCTCGTCAAGGAAAATCCATGCGAGGATGGCGATCTGCGGGAGCATGGTGCTGTTGATGATACTGGATTCGACGGCGGTGAGCGTTTGCAGGGATTTGTTCCACAGCGTGAAGGCAAGCGCAGTGTTGACCAGCGCCAGCCAGCCGATGATGCCCCATTGCTGGATGGTCAACATGCCGACGCCCTGCGTGAAAATTCCGATGACCAGCATGAGCACGCCTCCGACTCCCATGCTGATGGTGGTGACCGTCAGTGGGTTGATCCTGCCATGTGAGTTGATCTTTCTCCCAAGGACGGACGCCGCCGAGTTTGCCGTCACACCGACCAATGCGGCAGCAAAGCCGATGATCTGTCCACCGTCCACGGAGAGCGGCAGGAAATAGACCAGCGCACCCACGATGGAAAGAAAGATCCCGCCCCATTGCAGGAGGGAGGTCCGCTCGTGCAGGCTGAACATGCTGTACACTGCGATAAAGATGGGGGAGAAGTTCAGGAGCAGGGTCAATGTGGAGGCGGGCAGCAAGGCAAGCCCCACGAATTGCGCGCCCTGTGCCAATGTGTAATACACCACCCCAAGGATGACCAATTCCGTCCATTGAAATTTGGAAAGTCCGCGGACGGTTTGGACGTGTTCCCGGTTAAAGACCACCAGCGGGAACAGGCAGAGAAAGGCGAGCGTGTAACGGATGCCCGCAAATGTGACGGGCGGAAGTTCGGCTTTTAACCCGATCTTGATCAACACCCAGGATGTTGACCAAAGGAAGGTGACAAATAAAGCTTGAAGAACTGCGGTGAGATGATGTTTGTTCGACGACGTTGCAGGCATTCTTATTTGGGATGGGTCTCCAGTGTTGATTTTGCCATCAGCAGCGCCGCCAGCGTTTTCGCGTCGGGCATGTCGCCATGTTCCGCCATTTGCAGCGCCTGTTTGACGGGGATCTTCTCCACTGAAAGGAATTCGTCAGCGTCCGCTTCGAGGGAATTGGGTTTCAAGTCCGTGGCGAGGAAGACACCCATGTATTCGGTCGAGTAACCAGGCGCGAGGTAGAACGAGCCGACGTAGGTCAGGGTTCCAGCCTCCATGCCTGTCTCCTCGCGGACTTCGCGCGCGGCGCACTGATCGAACGGCTCGTCCCCGTCGCGCGTCCCGGCGGGCAGTTCAAGCAGATCCATGCCGGCGGCGTGACGGTATTGGCGGACGAAAAGCAGGTTGCCGTCATCATCGACGGGGATGATGATGACCGAGCCGCCATGTTCCACGATATCGAATTTGGTCTCGCGCCCGTCCGGGGTTTTCATGGTGTCGCGGCGGATGGTGAAGGCGCGTCCCTTCATGAGGGTTTCGGAATGGATGAGTTCGAATGACATGGCGGATTCCCTTTCAATCAAAAAAGCCCAGGCAGTGTGACCTGGGCTTCGATGTTCCTTGTGTTACGGGATTTGCAGTGACTGCCCGACGGTCAACGAGGCGGAAACCGAAATTCCGTTTGCCGAGGCAATGGTGGCAGGATCGATGTCGCCGAATTTACAGGCGATGCTGTAGATCGTATCGCCGCTGGCAACGACGTGGGTCGCAGGGCGCGCCACCAAATTGCGGGCGGTCGGGAACGAGCCGCTCTGCGGGATCGTGAGCACGGTTCCTACCATCAGGCTGTTCGCCTGTGCGCTGGTTAAGCCGCTGAGGCGCAGAAGTTCGTTCGGATCCACATTGAAGCGGCGGGCGATGCACCAGGGCCACTCGCCCTTTTGCAGGGTGTAGGTGGCGGGGCGTGTGCCGGGCGGCACGGCGGTTGAGGCGGGCGCGATGGTGGAGATGATATTCGTCGGCGTGCTGACAAGCTCGCTGACATCCGGGGTGGCGGTGTCGATCACGTCATTTTCCGGCGTGATGACCGTCCCCTCTTCGATTGGCTGGGGAGTCGTGGGATCACCGCCCTCTGCGATGGTGGTTTGCGCTGCAGCAGTCTGTTTGGCAAATTCCTCGATCATTGCCATGGGATTATCCACCGAGGGGAACGGCGAAACAAACAATCCCTCCGGAAGAAGAGTCGGCGTTGCTTCAGGCGCGGATGACAAAGATTGTGTGCAGGCGGAAAGCAGCATTGCCGATAAAACAATGACCGTGATCGCCAGCAAACCGCGTGGTTTTTTATTCATAGTTTCTCCTCTTTCGACATAATCAACCAAAGATGGTAGCACATCAAGTTTAAAGCGTCAAGCCGCGCAAGTCATGGATTGCAATTAAATGACAACAAAACCTGGCGGATACGTTCTTCGCCTCCCCCTTGACCTTTTGCCTGAATCTGCTCCCAGACCGTACACACGCCGCGGCGGGTGCGCGCGTCCTTGGCAAGCATCACATGAGACAGGTTTTCCGCAGTCTGCAGATTCCCAGTCAATGCGTATGCCTCGATGAAGACCAGCCATTCGTTCGGGTCTTGCGCGGAATAACCCAGCGACATGGCTTCATCTCCAAGCGTGACGACTTGCTCATAATCGCCTTGCTGTTGCGCCAGTTCCGCTTTGGCGAGGAAGTAGCACCATTCATGCTTCGGTTCAGGGAAGAACATTGGCACGACGGGCGTGGCGGGACTTGGAATGATGCGTGACACATCCGATAGCGGGATGGCTTGCGTCAGCACGTCGCGCTCGCGCGAGTAGGTGACTTGGTCGCCGCGATTTGGGTCGAGCACGCGCAGGCATCCGTTGCGCGGCATGTAGATGACGACGGCTTGCGAAGTGGAACTGTTGAACGTCACTGTGCGATAGGGATAGGTGATGGGAATGCCTTTTTCGAGCGCGGGCAATGTCGCGCCGCCGATGCGTTTTTCGGTGTAGAGCAGCATGTAAGGTAGATCCGCGCGGGTGTAATCGGGCGCGTACATCCAGTTGATCGGCGCGGTGAAGGAGTTGTCGGTTTCGTAGTCGATCGGCATTTCGTGGGTGAGCAGCAGGGTGTTCGGCTCCAGCGCAGGGATGCGCCACGCGAGTTGCCAATAGATCTCGCCCTGCTTGACCCAATCCCTGCGGAAGATGTTGGCGTTGAAGAATTGCTGACCGACTCCGAGCGCGATGACGACGGCGAAGGCGACTGTCCGCGCGCGTGGATGTTTGATGAGCAGTTCGAGCAGACCGAGCAGGAAGACCGTCCCGCCGATCATCAGCGAGACCATGAAGCGGTCGTAAGACGATTGCAAAGTGAGCGGGAGTCCCGCCGCGAGGGTGGGCAGACGTCCGAGCAAAATGCCAAGGATGCCGATGCCCATCAGCGAGAGCGCGAAGGGAACCTCACGTTCGTCGGCGGGCGCGGAGCGGAACAGGTAGGGGATGAGGAAAATGACCCCGAGCGCAACCAGCCCCAACGTCAGGAGTGAGGCGGGCGCGGGCAGGGAGGTGAAGGTCAGCACGAGGACTTGAGTCCAGATGTAGAGTCCTGCTTTCCAGAGGGCATCCAGCGCCTGAGTCAAAAAGAAAAAGAGATTGGGCGATTGCGCGGCAGTGACTTCGTAGGAGTTGTAGGGACCGAAGCGGTAGTAGTAGAACAGCCACGCGGCGTTGAGAATCCAGGCGAGCAGGTAGGGGAGCCAGGTTTTGAATGCCTGTGTGAAGCGTTGGAGGAAACTGCCTTGAAAGAAGACCAGAAGAAAGAGGAAGCGGATGCCTTCGATGCCGAAGAAGTATTCGGTGGGGAAGATGCCGAGCAGTTGCAGGAGCAGGGCGATGATCGTGTCGGTGGGTTTGCGCGTGCGCAGGGCTTTGAAGGTGAAGCCGAACGAGAAGAGATAGAAGATGAAGGGGATGAGTTCCTGATTGATGTGCGTCAGCGCGACCCAGTGCTGGCTGTAGCCCGGGAAGACGAGCATGAACAGCGCGGCGATGAAGGCGGTGGACTTGCGCTCCGGGAAGATTTGCGAGAACATCCACCATGCGGCGAGACCAAGCGCGAAGCGGACGACGAGCGCGAAGACTTGCCACGCCAGCGGATGAATCGGTATCAGGCTGGTGGTGACGTGGAAGATCGGACCGAGGAACGGGCGGAAGGGCGCGAAGGCAGGCGTGAACTCGGCGGGACCGAGGAACTGCGCGATCCACGCGAAGGGCCAGTCGTCCCAGTAGAAGCCTGTGACGGGGAGGAGGGTTCCGTAGGCGATGATGGTGAGGACGGTGAAAAGGATTATGTGATGTTTTATGGTGGGGCGGAAGGGCATTCCGTAATTATAACCAGTTGGAAAAAACAGAACAGCAACTGCCTTTATGTTAAAGACAGTTGCTGTATGATTGGTTGAGTACGGTTTGATTTAACCGAATATTTTTCTTAGAAAAGATTTCTGGTAAATAGGCTTTGCTGAGTTAATTATGTGTTGGGAAAAACCCGAATTATCTAAACGTATGAAATCAATAATTTCATCTTTTCCCATAACTTCGGTGCCAATTAAGCCAGCGTCACTAAAAACTTTTTCCCAATCACCACTTGCGTCTATGCCAATAAGTAAATGAGGCGGTTCGCCGCTTTCTGGATTATGGAATTGTACCAAATATGCACGATTTACAAATTTATTTGTTGCAAAATAATCTGATAATGCTTTGACCAGTTTTGTGGGATAAACGGCGGGCTGTCCAATAAAAACTTTAGTATCTTTTTGGGCAACATACTTTTGAATTGGCTTGAATATAGTACCGTCAAGTATTCCCGCAATTTCTTGTGGGACAAACTCTTTTCCATAGTCAAAACCTGGATTTAAGACGATATGAGTGCCGCGTGTAATCTCAAAGAAATCTTTCGCTTTTAATTGTAAATAACTTGATTCGGAGTGAATAAATTGCTGTAATCGTTGCAAGGAGGAAAAGATGGGCAGCCATGATATTCCATCTCTTTCAATGTGCTGAATTTTCAATAGAGTGCCTTCTTGTAGTATATTATTTTGGATGTTCATATTGCTTTTGCCATGCTGGATAATAAAAATATCTGCATCCAATAGATCACGATAGAACTGCGGTCTACTGGATGGATTTGTAGCCGCACTCATTAATGATTTTTCCAAACTGTTTACTGGTTTAAACATGTTTTCTCCGAAAGTGCCCAACAATTTGCGCGCGCCAGTCTGCTACCCCTCCACCGCAAACACATTCACTGCTTGATTTTTCCCCTCAAAAACGACCTTCCCCAGATCCTCCACGGCGATGGAGGCGGGCAGTCCCTTGCGGGTGTTCTCATCGATCAGAAGCGGATACAGCACTTCCTTGGTGTATTCCTCGATGCGCGAGGCAAGGTTGACCGTGTCACCGATGCAGGTGTAGATGGCGCGACTCTGCGTCCCTGTGTATCCCGCCACCATCTTGCCCGAGGCGATCCCAATGCCGATGCGGATGGGCGTCTTTCCCTGCGCCAGTTGATCCTTGTTGAAAACCTTGAGCTGTTCCAGCATCTGCAATGCTGCACGCACGGACTTTTCGCGATGGTCTTCAAAGAAGATCGGCGCGCCGAACATGGCGAGCAGCCCGTCGCCGATGATCTGATTGACGGTGCCGTCATTTTTTGTGATGGCGTCGAACATCATGCTGAAATACTGGTTGAGCAGGTCGATCGACTCGGCGGGTTCCTGATTCTCGGCGATCGCAGTGAACGAACGGATGTCCGCGAACAGCACGCTGGCGGTCACCTGTTTGCCGCCCAGCGAAAAACCGGTCCGCAGCAATTCCTCCGCCACCTCCTCCGTGGCAAAGGTCTTGAACAATTTGCGCTGTTCATCGCGCAGGCGTTTCTTTTCAAGGCTGGCATTCACACGCGCGCGCAGGAGCACGGAATTGATCGGCTTCACCAGATAATCCTCCGCGCCGAGTTCCACGCACTTGACGACCGCATCCAGTTCGTCCACGGCGGATGTCATGATGATGGGGATCTGCCGCAGTTCTGCGTCCTTCAGGCAGGCTTCCAGCACTTCAAAACCGTTCATCACCGGCATGTCGATATCGAGCAGCACAAGGTCGAAACTGCCCGAACGGATCTTCTCCAGCCCCTCCAGACCGTTCTCGGCGGTCTCCACGGCATGTCCCTGCATGTCAAGATTGCGCGAAAGCAGCATGCGGTTGACCTTGTTGTCATCGATCACGAGCAGGCGGGCGGGTTCGGATGGATTGGACATTGGATCACTTCAATTCCTTCAAATGGTGGATGACCTCTGTCACCGCCTCTTCCAGGACCTGAAGCCTGTTTCCCGTTTCGAGGTTGTTCTCACGCCCCATCGTTTCCAACTCGCGCGCCAGATCCGTCAGCCGATACGCCCCGAACGTCGCCGCATTGGATTTGAGGGTGTGCGCCGCCCGCCGGAAGGAATCGGCATCCTGCGCGGCAAGCGCGTCCTTCAACTGCGCCACCTGGCTGGGCAGGTCCTCGATCAAGGTGTCGATCAATTCCACGATGAAATCCCCGCCTGTGGATTCCCGTAAAGTGTTGAACGTGTTCAGGTCAATGACAGCCATATCACTCCGATTCATTCTCGCTTGTTCGCTTTGAATAACGCATCCACCAGTTCCACCACGCGGATGGGCTTTGCGATGTAATTGTTCATGCCGGCGTTCAGGCACATCTCGCGGTCGCCCTGCATGGCGTTGGCGGTCAGACCGATAATGTAAGGTTGGTTCAAATCAGTCAGGTCACGGATGCCGCGTGTTGCCTCCAACCCGTCCATTTCGGGCATTTGCACATCCATCAGGATCACATCGTACGGCTGGCGCTCGATCGCCTGAACGGCTTCGAGTCCGTTCGACGCTACGTCGGCGCGGTAGCCCATTTGCTCGAGCAGCCGCAGGGTCAACTTCTGGTTCACGGCGTTATCTTCAGCGAGCAGAATTCTCAACGGATGCCGCGAAGCCATTTGCGGGTCGGGTTTGAAGCGGTCGGTCGTCTTGTTGCGTTCCTCCTCATCCGTCTGGATGAAGAGTCCGACCAGCGTATCGAACAATTGGGATTGTTTGATCGGCTTGGTCAAATAGGCGGAGAAGATGTTCGCGTTGTCTCCCGCTTCGCGCCGACCGAGGGAGCTGAACAGCACCAGCGGCAGTTTCCCCGCTTTTTGGCGGATGCGCTTCGCGAGTTCCAGACCGTCCATTTCCGGCATGTGCATGTCGAGGATGGCGATGTCGAAAGTTTCGCCGTTCTCGATCCATTCGAGCGCGGTGAGCGGCGATTCCGTATCTTGCGGTGTCATGCCCCATTTGGCGGTCTGCATGTTGAGGATGTAGCGGTTGGTCGCGTTATCGTCCACGATGAGCACGCGCTTCTGTTTGAGTTCAGGCTGGACGCCCGCGTACTCGCGCTTTTGTGCGGGTGGCAGGTCTGCGATTTCGGTGTGGATGGTGAAGAGGAAGGTCGAGCCTTTGCCCAAGCCTTCGCTGGTCGCCCACATCCCGCCGCCCATCATTTCCGCCAGCCGCTTGCTGATGGCAAGCCCCAAGCCTGTGCCCCCGTATTTGCGCGTGGTGGATGAATCGGCTTGCGAGAAGGATTGGAAAAGCCTGCTCATACCCGTGTGGCTCAGCCCGATGCCTGTATCACGCACGGAAAAGGTTAGCGTGACCTTCTTCTTTGCGCCTCCGTTCCTGTGCTGTTGGCTGGATACGGTCAATACGACCTCGCCCTTGTCTGTGAATTTGACGGAGTTGCTCAACAGGTTGGTGATGATCTGGCGCAGGCGGGTGGTATCTCCCATGACAGCGGGCGGCACATCGCCGTCGAAGATGTAGGCGATGTCGATGCCTTTTTCGACGGCGCGCGCCGTGACCAGGTCCAGCGCGGATTCGACGCATTCGCGCAGGTCGAACGGCTGGGATTCGATGTCCATGCGCCCCGCTTCGATCTTGGAGAAATCCAGAATATCGTTGATGATGTCGAGCAGTGCATCGCCCGAACTGCGGATGGTTTCCACATAATCGCGTTGTTCGTCGCTGAGGTCGGTGTCGAGCAAAAGTCCGCTCATGCCGATGACCGCGTTCATCGGCGTGCGGATCTCGTGACTCATGGTGGCGAGGAAGGCGCTTTTTGCTTCATTTGCTTTTTCGGCGGCGGAGCGGGCAGAGCGGGCTTCCTCGAACAGGCGCGCATTTTGAATGGCGGTCGCCGTGCTGGATGCGATCGCCTCCATGAGTTTGACGATGGATGGAGGATAAGCGTTCTCGCGGTCGAAGTTTTGGATGGTCAAGCCGCCGATGAGTTCCCTGCCGACCACCATTGGAACCATGATCGCGGATTTTGGAATTTCGTTCGAGGCGGTCATGCGCGAGCCGAGCTTTTTCCACAGGATTGGCGATTGGCGGTTGATGACGAGCGTTTTTCCCTGCAGGGAGGCATGTAGGGTGAAATCGTCGAGCAGGAAGGGCGGGAACTGGACACGCTCGTTCTTTTTCGTGACGTAATGCGCGGTGATGGTTTTTGTGAACGGGTCATACAAGCCGATGCCGATGTTGTCTTCCCTGACCAGTTCGCGCAATTTGTCGCCCACTTTTTCGATGATGGTCTGCACATCGGGCTGCTGGGTCAATGCCTGAGAGACACTGTTCAAGATCTCCAACTCGGCGGCGCGCTGTTTGGTTTCCAGAAGCAGGCGCTGGGTTTCGTCAAAGAGGCGGGCGTTCTCGATGGTGACACTGATCGAGTTTGCGATGATGGTCAGCAGGCGGACATCCGATTCGCTGAACGCATCCTCCCGCTCCAGATTTTGCAGGGAGATCACGCCTTTGACCTCGTCGCCGATCATCATCGGGACCCATAAGCCGGATCTGACCACCACACCTTCATCCTCCGGGTCGTCCACGCCGAGGTTTACGGACTGGAACTTTCTGGAATACTCATCGAAATCGCGGTTGACCAGCATGAGCTGGCGCGTTTGGATGACATGTCCGCTGAAGCCGCGCGGGGGCAGGGGATCCTGATACAACCTTTCTCCATTTTCGATGATGTACGGATAATGGGTCAGGTTCGTGCGTTTGTCGTAGATCGCCAGGACCAGGGTCTGGGCATCGAAGATTTCGCGGATCTTGTCGCCGGTTTTATCGTAAAGGGACTGGATATCCATTTTTGTATCCATCCCTGTCAGGATGTTGTTGATCAGGGACAGTTCTTCCGCGCGCTGGCGGGTTTCCTCCAGCAGGCTTTGGGACTCATCGAAGAGCCTTGCGTTTTGGATCGCGATCCCCATGCTTGCCGACAGTGTGGAAAGCAGGCGCACATCATTTTCATGAAAGGCGTGTTCGCGCTCGAAGTTCTGAATGGACAGCGACCCTAAAACCTGATCCCCTGCAAGGATGGGAACGGCGATCATGGATTTTGGGAACGAGTCGCCTGCCAGAAGCGTGGAGCCGTATTTGCGCGCCATTTCATCAACATTCTCGTTGATGAAGATGATCTCACGGTTGCGGATCACGTATCCGGAGAAACCGGAGATCGGCTGTTTTTCAGGATATATACGCTCGCCCATCCAATGCATATAGGGGAAGGAAGCGGAGTCGGTTTCGGCTTCATAGTAGGAGATTACAACACCCTGTGTGTTGAAAATACCGCGTACTTTTTCGCCGACGAGTTCATAGATGGACTGCACATCCAGTTTGGATGACAATCCCTGCTGAACGCTGTTGATGATCTCCAGTTCATTCGCGCGCTGCTGGATCTCGTTGAAGAAATTGGCGTTCTGGATGGCAATTGCCGCCTGCAGGGATAGTTCTTCCAAAAAGCGCAGGTCAGCCACGGAGAAGGATTCCCCGCCTTCGCGCCAGACCGCCATCATGCCGTTGACTTTGCGTCCCGACAGCAGGGGAGCCACCAGGAGACGTTCGTTTCCCACCCGTGTTGTGCCGGGGATTTGCAGCGTGCGCGGATCGTTGTTCGTGTCGTTGATGAATTCCGCCCTGCCCAATGCTGCGAGAGATCCAATGATGCCTTCGCCGATCGTGATCGCATCCGCCATGATCTCCGCGGCAATATTTCCATGAGCGGCAATGGCACGCAGGGTCAACCCGTCTGGTTGGGGAAGGTAGATCGCGCTGCTGGAACCATTGAGCAGGTTGCGCGCATGTGATGCGATCTTGTCCATGACGGCGGTGAGATTCAACGTGGCGGAAATGTCGCGTCCCACCTCGTTCAAGGCTGCGGACTCGCGCGCATGGCGGGATGTTTCCTCGAACAGACGCGAGTTTTCGATCACCACCGACGCCTGATCCGCGAACAACTGCAACAGGCGTACTTCGGAATCGGAGAATTTGCGCGGCTCGGAAAAGTGGATGTTCATCACGCCGACCACCCGCTTCTGGAATTTGAGCGGCAGACCGATCAGCGCGCCCTTCCAATTTGCGGATGTGCTGTGAAACAGTTGATGCGCCTGCATATCCTCCACCAGAACGATCTCCCCGGTGGTTACGACAGTATTTGTCACGCCTCCCGGGCGCGGAGTCGCAACAGGCATATTCGTGATCTTGCCATGCGAAATGGCGGTTCCGAATTTAATTTCGTTGTTCTCGTAGATGAACAGGTTGATGTTCTCGATGCTCGGCATCAATGTGGATGTCCGCAGCATGATGGAATCGAGGACTGTGGCATACTCAAGATTGGAAGACAGGTCGATGGTCGCTTTGCGGATCGCTTCCAGTTCGGCGTTGCGTTCTTCGGTCTCGCGGAGCAGGCGCTGGGTCTCGTTAAAGAGGCGCGCATTCTCGAGGGCGACGTTCATCGCATTGGCAAGCGTTTCCAACAGGCGGACATCGTTCTCAGAGAAATAGTTCTCCTCCTCCATGTTCTGTAATGCCAGCCCAGTGACGACATCTCCCTGCAGGATGATCGGGACTGCCGCAAAGGACTTGGGCATGCCCCCCTGCACCCGCCGAAAGTCGGGGAATTTTGATGCAAATTTTGTGAAGCCCTCGTTCACGACGAGCGGTTTTTTTGTCTTGAGAATTTGTTCGATGACGAATTTATGCGCGCCGGTGAATGGTCTGGGATCGACCTTCCAGGTTTTCCCATTTTCAAACATGTATTCGTAGTTGACCATGCGTGTGGTCAGGTTGGCGGTATAGATCGTAACGGATTGTACGTTGAATATCTCGCGTAGTTTTTCCCCCACCGATTCGAAAATGAGCGGAATATCCAGTTTTGAAGCGAGCGCTTCCTGCAGTGCGTTGATGACCGCCAGTTCCTTAACGCGCTGTTGTTCCGCTTGAAATAAACGCTGGGTTTCATTAAGCAGGCGCGCATTTTCCAATGCGGCGCTCAGCGAATTTGCCAAGGTTTGCAGCAGGTGTACATCCGATTGTTCGAAGGCATTCTCGCGCTCCATGTGCTGCAGAGAGATGATGCCTCGCACCTCGTCGCCTGTGATCAGCGGCACGAATAAGACCGACTTCGGCGTCAACGGTCCGTGGATGAGTTTCGCGCCGTGCTTTTGCATCTGCTCCCCGACACGCTCGTTGAACACGAACGTCTTTTTCATGCGCACCATCTTCTGCATGAGTTTGCTCATCGGCGCAGGGTCGAGGTGTTCACGTCCCTGTCGGTCGGTGTAGTAATTGAAATACTGGGTCTTGCTCTTCAGGTCGAATGTGGCGATGATGGTGATCTGCGCATCGAACAGGTCACGGATTCTGTCCCCTACAAGGTCATAGATCTCCAGCAGTTCCATCCTGGAGGCAAGCCCGTCCTGCACGCTCTGGATGAGCGCCAGTTCCGCCTCGCGTTGCTGCAACTGCTTCAGAAGTTTTTGCGCCGAAGCAGGCTTGCTCACAGCCTTTTTCTTTTCGGGTAATTTGTCCGATTTTTTTACCATGCAGCCTCAGGATATAAAAACGAAATTAGTTTACTACGGCTCGGGAAATCGTCAATGATGTGGATAAAAAAACAGGCGTTTATCGCCTGTCTGTCATTATTTTGATATTTTCGATGGGCGTTCGGATGACCAGATCGCACCCGGGCCAGACTGCGTCCACACCCGCCTCCTTCGCCCTTCGAACTGCTTCTGTTACCCCAGCCTCATCTCCCGCGGACAGTGTCCCTACGGGGTCGATATTGCCGAACAGAAGTGTGTCTTGTAGTGCAGTCCGCGCGGATTTCAAGTCTGCCATCTGATCCAGCGAGATCGCATCCGCGCCAGCCTGCGCCAGCAGGGACATGGCAGAGTCCGTTTTGCCGCACACTGAAAGCACGGTGGGGTGGGGCAACTCTCCCGTAAGTTTTTGAAGCGCAGGCAGGACGAAGGTCTCAAACGGCTTCGGTCCGATAAATCCTGGTGAGCCGCCCATCTCATGGATGGTGATGAAATCCGCTCCTGCTTCACGATACGCATTGCCGATATCCGCAAGGAAAGACGAAAGCCGAAGCAGCGCATCCAAAACCATTTGCGGCTCGTTCTTCATCTCGCGGAAAAGATTTTGCGCCTTGCAAATGTAGATCATCAGCGTGTACGGACCGGGAATGATGCCCGAAATGACTGCACGATCTCCAATATCTTTTTTTGCCAAACCAATTGCTTCGCAAATTAACTCGATCCGTCCCCGTTTCCAATCTCTAATCTCTAATTCTCTGATCTCTCTCGTGCTCTGAAACAATAATTTTTTTACCTGCGGAAATTGCATCTCCTCATCGTTGTAGAAGATCAAGTCCGCGCCGAGCGCCTCGGCGGGGGAGCACAGATCCAACGGCAGCGCCGCGGAGGGCATGCCCGTCAACTTGAAGGTACTCGCCGCCGCGCGTGCCATCTTCCCTGCATCGTGATGGACTTCATGTAAAGATAAGCCCTCACTTGCCAGTCCTTCCGCCGTGATGTGAATCAACCCGCTGAACGCAGGTTGAGCATCAATTTTTTTGCCATGAAGAAGATCGAGAATTTTTTGACGCATATGAAACTGTAGGGGCGACGCACGCGTCGCCCCTACTACATAATTATTTTACTGCCTTCACGATCGCCGCAATATGCTCTGCCGTATTTCCGCAACATCCACCCACGACCTTCGCGCCCAACTCTACATACTTTTTGGAATACACTGCCATGTCTTCGGGACCCATGTCGTACACGCCTTGCTCAGTTTCCAAATCCATGTGCGGGACGCCCGCATTCGGCTTGACCCACAGCGGAACATCAGGCTTGGCGGTTTGATATTCCTTCACCACCGCTTCCATGTTGTCGAGCGTGTTGCCGCAGTTCGCGCCGACCATGACCGCGCCCATTTCACTGAATTTCTTGATGGCGTCCTTCGGCTTGACACCCATCATCGTGCGCGTGCCGCGGTCGTAACTGAATGAAACCACAATTGGCAGATCCGTCACGGAGCGTGCGCCTTCAAATGCGGCGGTCGTTTCTTCTACCGCGAACATCGTTTCGATCACTAGCAAGTCCACGCCGCCTTCGGCAAGCGCTTTGGCTTGCTCGGCAAAGGTCGCTTTGACATCTTCATACTCCAGCGGACCATACGGCTTGATGATTCCGCCGACGGGTCCCATCGAACCAGCCACCAGTCCATTGTTCAGTAAAGCGGCTTTGCGGGCGATTTCCGCCGCGCGTATGTTGACCTCAGGCGTGCGATCCTGATACTTCGAGTCTTTCATGCGCATGCGAGTCCCACCGAAGGTACAGGTCAGGATGATGTCCGAACCAGCCTGGGCGAAGGAAGAAGCGAGCTTTAACAATGTATCAGGGTCGTCGATGATGAGATCCTCAGGCGGCTTGCCTGGTTTGAGTCCCATTTTCTGCAAATTCGAACCCGTTGCCCCATCCGCAACGAGAATTTCCCCGCCGTTCAATCGTTCTAGAAATTTGTTCATTATGCCCTCCGTAGGGGCACGTATCGTGCCCCTACATAAAAATTATTTCATGAAATTTTTCGCCATCGGGTCCGCCTTGCGGTGCGGAATGAGATGCGCGATATGCGGGAACGGCTCGCTCATGTGCGGAAAACTCGTCGCCAGCATGAACTGATTTTGGAACTCAGGGTCGGTCGGCAGTTCGAAGCGTTCCACCTTGCGCGTGACCGTATCGATCTCGTTACGCTTCTCGATGTTCAAAAGCGCGATCCGCGCGCCGTCGCCCGCTGCGTTGCCAACCGCATACACATTGCTCAACTCGCAATCGGGGATCAGCCCGATCAGCATGGCTTTTTCTTTATTAATGAAACTGCCAAAGCCGCCAGCGAGAATGATTTTATCAGGGCTTTCCAAATTGCTGCGCTTCAACAGCGTCCGCGCCGCAGTGAAGAGTGCCGCCTTTGCCAATTGGATTTGGCGCACATCCTGCTGCGTAATTGGGATGTCTCGACCGATGGATGTTTCTTCCTTCCAGGCGATGACATACTCCCAACCTGACTCTCCCTCTCGAACGCGCTTCGTCTCTAAATTCTTTTTGAACTTGCCGCGGGAATCAATGATCTCCGCCCGAAACAATTCCGCTACCGCGTCGATGATGGCGGAGCCACAAATCCCTTTGACGTGACCGATGAACTCCGCATGATCCGTGTTCCATCCATCCACACCGATGACCTTATACTTCGGTTCGAGCGTCACTTCATCAATGTGGACTCGTTCCATCGCGCCAGGTGCGGCACGCATCCCATACTCGACGTGAGCGCCTTCCAACGCAGGTCCCGTCGGCGTGGACGTACACACCAAACGCTTGCGATTTCCAAGCACGAGTTCTGCGTTCGTGCCAATGTCAATGAGTAACCAGTTCTCATCCTGTTTGTGCGGTTCTTCTGCAAGGATGACCGCGCTCGTATCTGCACCAACAAAGGAAGCAATGGTCGGCAGGATGTGAATATTCCCAGACGGATTAATATGCAAGCCCAACTCTCGCGCCTTGATATCTACCGAACTGTGAATTGTCGGCACAAACGGAGCCAGCCCCAAATCCTTCGGGTGTAAATTCAGCAAAACATGGTGCATGGTGGAATTTCCCACCAAGACCATCTCGTGGATTTCTTCCAATTTTACGTGCGCCGTCTTCACCGCCTGCTTCAACAACTTATTCAGCGTGGAAATGATCGCCCTGTGCAATTTCTCCAAACCGTCAGGCTGATCGATCGCATACTGAATACGGGACATGACATCCTCGCCGTACACGATCTGTGGATTCATCTCCGATTCCGAAGCAAGCACTTCGCCCGTGCGGAGATTGCACAAGTACAACGCCACCGTCGTCGAGCCGATGTCCACTGCGGCGCCGTAGCTTTCTTCGTGATAACCTGCTTGCACAGCGATGACTTCCTTATCTTCCCGCACCGTCACGGTCACATTCCACTTCGATTCGCGCAAGGTCTTCGCCAGCGTCCTAAGACAGGCGTAATCGATTTCAAAATCATACCAACGCGGAAGGTTTTCCTCACTGCCGCGCACCAGTCCCATCGAAGTTTCCAAGCCCTTGGCGAGTCGTTCCCAATCCGCTATCGGACGTTCTAGTGTGGGCGGTGTCATCGAAACCAGATACTTGCGAATCGCAGGCTTGACTTCAATGGCGCGGTTGCTCGCACTCTTGCGGACGATCTGCTTGTTCCCGCGGCTTTCCTCAGGGACATTGATCAGCACATCACCGCAAATTTTTGCCTGACACGAGAGACGGACTTGCCCGATCTCCCAGCCTTTGTCTTTCAACAACTTGGGACGGCGTTCAAGATAGGCGCGTTCTTCCGTGCCGACAGGGGAGAGGTTCTCTTGGCTTGACTCGATGTTGTATTTCTCGAAGCGACCCGCTTCCACCAGAACCATGCACTTGCCACAGGTGGCATTCTCCGCGCAGATCGACTCGATGTCCACGCCCAATTCACGCGCCGCCGAACGGACGGAGGTTCCCTCGTCCACCTGCCCGCGCCGACCCGAAGGCTGCAAAATAATGTTGTGTTTCTTTGTCATAATGTATAAACCGCAAAGCATGCAAAGACCGCGAAAGAATTCTTTCCTCTTTCTTCTTTGTGAACTTCGTGTCCTTTATGTTTAATTTTCTCTTCGAGGAATCTCCACCTGCGCCGCTTCCGCTTCCAATTCTTCCAGCAGCGCCTCGGCAACTTCTTCAGCAGTCCCTTCTCGCTCGAGCCATGCGCCACGTTTGTACTGCTTGGCATAATCCGTAGTGGACGTGGCGCCAATCGCCATCGCATATGCATCAATTTTATTTTGTACTTTTTGCGACAGTTCTTTCTTTATCGTCTGTCCATCCGCTTCCACAGTGAACGATTGCGGAATATCCTTCCAATACATCACACGGTATTTTGTCATTGCGTATAGCCTCTCAAATTATATATAATTTCTGAGGGGAGATTCTACGGGATGATAGGTGGATGGTCAATGACAAAAACTCACAATTTTTTGGTTTCCCCAAACTCCAAAACCTTTTAACGCAAATGATGCGAATGGACGGATATTGCGAATGATTCTATATTCGAGCCATTTGTACATTCGCGAAATTCGCGTTCCGAAAAGGCATTTACCTCATCGCGTTCCCTGCCAGCCAACCCGTCGTCCACGCGGCTTGAAAATTGAACCCGCCCGTGATGCCGTCAATATCCAGCACCTCACCCGCGAAGAACAAACCGTCCACTACGCGGCTTTGCATGGTCTTGAAATCCACTTCCTTCAAACTCACGCCGCCACAGGTGACGAACTCTTCCTTGAATTGTCCCTTTCCCTGAATGCGAAATTCGCCCGCCGTCAATTCCTCCGCCAGCCGCCGCAACTCCGCTTTGGAAACATCCGCCCAATTTTTATCACCGATGAAATGCACCAGTTGTTTCCACAGGCGGATCGGAATTTGCGAGAACGCAGCATGGGTTGTGATCTTCTTGCGCGCATTTTCGTGCCAGTCTTTGTTGCGCTGCAAAATCTCCAGCGCAGAATCAAGTTTGTAGTTGTCGAGCCAGTTCACAGTTAAGGTTGAAGCGTATTTTTTATCAAAGAGAATTCGCGCACCCCAGGCGGAGAGTCGCAGCACGGCAGGTCCGCTCATGCCCCAATGCGTGATCAACAGCGGACCGCGCGCGGTGAGCGAATCCATCGTCAGCGTTACATCGTCAACGGATAATCCCGCCAAGCCATCGATGCGTTTGTCTTTGATGTTGAACGTGAACAATGAAGGAACGGGGTCGGCAATGGTATGCCCCAACTTGCGAATGAGACCGAGCGACTTGCGGTCGCCGCCCGTTGCGAATAAAAGTTTTTTCGTTTGGATGGATTGCGATCCCGCCTCTCTTCTGACCTCCAGCCTGAATTCGCCCTGCGGAGTTTTTTCCACGCCCAAAACGGATGCGCCCAACTCGACTCGCACGCCCGCCTGTTTTGCGGAAAAACGCAATGTGTTGGCAATCGTGTTTGAATCATCAGTGATGGGGAACATACGCCCGTCGGATTCGGTCTTGATGCGCACGCCGCGTTCCTCGAACCATGCCACCGTGTCGTTTGGTTGAAAGCGCGTGAACGCGCCGCGCAGTTCATTGCCCCCGCGCGGATAGTAGGTGATGAGTTTTGCAGGTTCAAAGCAAGCGTGCGTGACGTTGCAACGCCCGCCGCCCGAGATGAGCACTTTGCCAAGCGTCTGGCTGGCTTTTTCAAGGATGATGATGCGCTGGTTTGGGTTGAGTTCTGCACAGCGAATGGCGGCGAAGAATCCCGCCGCGCCGCCGCCGATGACGATGACATCCCAGTTGGTTTGTAAATTAGACATGCCGTGGATGATAACGTATCCTGCTAAAAATGGCGAACGATGCAGGTCGTCTTATTGCAGGGTTTGCTCTGCGAGTGCGATCGCTCCCAAGATACCGGAACGGTTTCTTAACCCGGGAGATACGATATATGTTTCGATGTTTTTCAAGATGATGTCAGACTGTATATAGCCGTTGATATATCCCCGTGTCCGTTTTTGTATTTTGGGCAGGAGATGCGGGACCGAGCCGATGCCTCCGCCGACGATGATCCGCTGCGGCGACAGAATGTACGAATAGCTGGCAAGTGCCTGGGCAATGTAGTCGGCTTCGAGTTCCCATGCGAGGTGACCGGGGGAGAGCGAGTTGCCGCGTTGTCCCCAGCGCGCTTCAATGGCAACGCCGGAAGCCAATCCTTCCAAACAATCCCCATGAAATGGACAGACCCCTTCGAAGGGGTCTTTAATCAGATCGTGTTTGACGGGAATATGACCCATTTCGGGATGGGGCAGTCCGTGTAGCGGTTTTCCTTCCACGAATGCGCCGCCGCCGATGCCCGTTCCAATGGTCAGGTATATAAAGGTTTCCAATCCCTGCGCCTTGCCCCAACGCCACTCGCCCAATGCCGCGCCGTTGACGTCCGTATCGAAGCCGATGGGGAGATCGAAAGCGGACTGCAACATCCCCACTACATCCGCGCCGGTCCAGCCGGGCTTGGGCGTCGGGAGGATATGGCCATAGGTTGGAGAATCAGGTTTCAGGTCAAGCGGACCGAAGCATGCAAATCCGATGGCGGAGAGTCTGCCGAGGCTGTCTTCCTGATGCTTGAAGAAATCTACCACTTGGCTGATGGTCTCCTCCGGCGTGGTGGTTGGGATGCGGGCTTCCGCGCGGATATTCCCCGGTCCTGTGCCGACGGCGCAGATGAATTTTGTGCCGCCGCCTTCAATGCCGCCGTACAAACGATGGTTGTTTTTCATTTCTGCATTTGGAGCCAGTGATAGGAATATGGGTCAAGCATGAGTTCGGCGTTGACGATATGCTCATTGCCTGCGAACAGGTCAAGATATTTCTTTTGATATTGTAGCGGCAATTTCACGGTTTGCGCGGACTTGCTCAGGTTGTTGATGATCAGCATGATGTCGTCGCCGTGCTGGCGGATGTAGACCGCGACGTGCGGATTGCCCGTCTCAATCCATTCCATGCCGCTGCTGCCGAACGCTTCATGCTTTTTGCGGACGGCGATCATGCGCTGGATGGAATGGAAAAGCGAATTGGGATCATCGATCTGACTGGCGACGTTAATGTTCTGATGCCCAAGTTCCCCTTCGACGAACTTGGAATAGGGCTTGTTTGCGGAAAAACCGGCGTTTTGGGAATCGTCCCACTGCATCGGCGTGCGGACTCCGTTGCGGTCGGGCAGGTCGAGGTTGTCACCCATGCCGATCTCATCGCCGTAGTAGACGACGGGCGAGCCGGGCAGAGTGAACAGCAGGGAATTGGCGAGCTCGATCTTGCGGCGGTTGTTATCCAGTAATGGCGCGAGACGGCGGCGGATGCCGAGGTTTATTTTCATGCGCGGTTCGGGTGCATATTCCTTCCACATCCATTGGCGCTCTTCTTCTGTGACCATTTCGAGCGTGAGTTCGTCGTGGTTGCGCAGGAAAGTGCACCACTGGCAGTTTTCGGGGATGGGCGGCGTGCGCTGCATGATTTTCATCATGTCTTCGTAGCGTTCCTTTTTGAGCGCCATGTAGATGCGCGGCATAATCGGGAAGTGGAATCCCATGTGGAATTCGTCGCCGTCGCCGAAGTACGGACGCACGTCTTCGGGCCATTGGTTCGCTTCGCACAGTAGAATGCGCCCGGGATAATGCGCATCCATGAAGTTGCGCAGTTTTTTAAGATAGGCATGGGTCTCTGAAAGGTTCTCGCAATTGGTGCCTTCACGCTCGAACAGATAGGGCACGGCATCGGCGCGGAATCCATCGATGCCCAGTTCCAGCCAGAAGCGCGCCACGTTGATCATCTCCTCCTGCACATTGGGATTGTCGTAATTCAAGTCGGGCTGGCTGGAATAAAAACGATGCCAGAAATATTTGCCCGCCTTTTCGTCCCATGTCCAGTTGGATGTTTCGGTATCCAAAAAGATGATGCGCGCGTCCTTGTACTTTTGATCGGTGTCGCTCCAGACGTAATAATCACGGTAAGGCGAGTTGGGATCGGAGCGGGAAGCCTGGAACCAGGGATGCTGATCGGATGTGTGATTCAGCACGAGGTCCATGATGATGCGAATGCCCCGCTGGTGCGCCTTGGCGATCAACTCCTTCAAGTCGTCCAGCGTGCCATAGGATTCATCCACGTTGTAATAATCCGCGATGTCGTACCCGTCATCGTTGAGCGGCGATGGGTAGATCGGCATGAGCCAGATGCAATCGATGCCGAGCGTTTGCAGATAATCGAGTTTTTCCGCGACGCCGTGCAGGTCGCCGCGCCCGTCGCCGTTGCTGTCCTTGAAGGAGCGCACAGAGATTTGATAAAAGACTGCATTCTTGTACCAGAGATTTTTATCCATCATTTTTATTCGACGTTTCCATATATTCCTGAATTGCCAGTTCGATAAAGACCGCCGCGCTCCACCCGAAAATTGGTGCAGCGGACCCGGGCGCTTCACCACTCTGTGAGTTGTAGTACTCGCGCATGCCGGGTTGGCTGGCGATCATGTTTAATGTTTTCTCGCGCAGTTTCCTTGCCAGTTGCTCTTCGCCGATGATGTTCAGCGCTTCAATGAAGAAGTAATTGATGTT
Organism: Anaerolineales bacterium; assembly: GCA_023382595.1. Classification (GTDB taxonomy): domain Bacteria; phylum Chloroflexota; class Anaerolineae; order Anaerolineales; family Villigracilaceae; genus Villigracilis. The sequence continues at coordinate 199,398 of JAHDWB010000004.1, forward strand.
TGCCCAGACGGGACCGCGCCACATTTTGTCCGCGCTGTAGGCTGGGTCATTGTAGGCGACGGTTGGTAGGGCATATCTGCCCCAAAACTCGGACGGATCGTGCAAATGCGCGAGCAATTTTTGGTTGATTTCCTGCGGTAGTTGACCCGTCCACATGGGATATAGGTTGAACGGGGTCAGCACGGGAATCGTTTTTTCGTCATGCAATGCATTGAAGATGCCTGCTTCCGCATCCCAAAGATGCTCGATCATGCGTTGTGTCAGTTCATCCGCTTTTCTGTGCCATTCTTTTGCTTCTTTATTTTTACCGATGAGTTCTGCCATCTTTGCCAGCGAGTTCATCTGGATGACCAAATACGTGTTAATGTCCGGTGATTCGACGGGCAAACCATGATCCCAAAGCGGGCTGTTATCCAATCCTGATGAGTACGGATGCGTGTATTGCACAATACCGTCGTTGTCGTCATCGTTGTGGTCGAACCACCAGGCGTTTTCGCGTTTGAGCGGCTCGTAGATTTCCTTCAAAAAATCCACGTCGGGATGTGTCTCGTGGACTTTAATCGCCGCCCACGCCATGATGGGGGGCTTGGTCACCTTTGCGCGGATGGGATGCCCGATTTCGGAGACCACGCCTTCATCGAAGATCGCATCGGGGAGCATCCCATCGGGAAGTTGATTTGCCAGCATTACGCGGATCTGGTCCCGCGCAAGTTCGGGGTCAATATGTCGGAAGGCGAAGGCATGCAGGGCGCTGTCCCAAAGCCATGCGCCGACATAAAACGCCTTGGTCGGCATCATGGCTTGGTGTTTGACATATCCCGACGGGCTGACCAGGTTATTCGCCATCACCCACCACGCATAGGCATATTTTTCATGGCGTTCTTCCTTGACGGTTGGCGCGTGTTCGAACCATGCTTCCCAGCGGGCTTGAGCGTTTTTCTGCGCGGCAGAGAATGGAATTGCTGCTGGCGCATGGTCATTACCGATGTGGAGCGTTACCGCGCAATCTTCGTATGCTTGCACGATGAATTCCACGAAGTGACCCTGCTCGTCCATCCGCGCTTCATTCCTTGTAACTATGCCGTTGACGACGCCGTACGCCGCATCGCGGACATGCCTCAGCGAGCCGCCAGAGTCAGTGGTGTGCCAGTGGATCGGGCGGATTCGGAAGCGCATCCCTGCGGTTTTGTTGTCCGGGATGCGGAATGCCAGTGTGTTTTCATCCTGAAAAACGAGGCGGAAATCCCCTGTTTTGCTTTGAAAGGTCAGCATTTCGGGCGATGTCGTTATGTTAAAGTCCAGCGGATTTCCCTGCCCATCAATGAAGCCCAGGGCTTCGATGATGGGCGGGCGCTTCAGATAACTCTCGATGCCCGCTTCAACTCTGATGAGCCGCTCTGCCAGTTTGATGTACAGAGCGGACTCCTCAGAATGTTTGTAAACCAGTAGTCGCGAACCTCGGTCACTGAATGGGACGCGCGTGATATCGATTTGGTCTTGCAGAAGTTTCAGCAGCGGCGTGTTCAATTATCCTTTGACCGCGCCAGCCATCATGCCGCGCACGAAGTAACGTTGCAGGGAGAAGAACACGATCATCGGTAAAAGCATGGAGAGGAATGCCGAGGCGGTCAGCAACTGCCAGCCCGCGCCCAATGACGTGACCATGTTGCTGATCTGATACGTCATGACCGGGTTGTTGCCACCGAGAAAGACCAACGCCACCAGCAGGTCATTCCAAACCCACAGGAACTGGAAGATGCCAAGCGATGCGATTGCGGGCATCGCCAGCGGAATCACCAGCTGACGGAAAACCGTCCAGTGGGATGCGCCATCGATGTAGGCGGCTTCGAACAGGTCGCGCGGGAGCGAGCCGAGGAAGTTGCGCATCAGGTAAATGGCGTATGGCATTCCAAATCCGGTATGGAAGAGCCAGACGCCGAGGAAGGTTCCATTTAGACCCAGTTGAGCGTACAAACGCGAGATCGGGACCAGCGTCATTTGAAGGGGAACCACCTGCAACCCGACCAGGATCGAGAAGAGAAGGAAGCGTCCTTTAAAGTCCAGCCAGGCAAAGGCATAACCGGCGAAGGCGGCGAACAGGATGGGCAGGATGGTGGCGGGGATGGTCACGATCAGGCTGTTGACGAAGGCGCGCCCCATGCCGCGCGGATTGAGCAGGTCCCCCGCGTTGCATTTTATGTCCAGCGGGGCGGTTCCGGCGGCACAATCCTGTTGATAGGTGCTCGTGCCGCGATAACCGACCAGTGCGTCAATGTAATTGCTGAAGGTGAAGCGGGCGGATGAGTCGATCCCGGACATCTGCCGCAGATATGCGCTGATGTCTGCGGCGGCTTGCGCTTCGGGGATGGGAAGATCGCCCATGTGCGGTTGACCGTTGATCTCGGTCCGCAGGGATGCGAGCAACTGTACCGAGCGCGGGAACTGTTGGACCAACTGCGGATTGGTCAGGTCGGCATTGGGGAGTGACTTCCCATCCGCGCCGTGGCAGGTTTCGCAGGATTGGGCGTACTCCCCGGATCCGCGCGGAGGTGAGAGCACCGTCCACCAACCGGATGTGTTGATCGCCTGCGCGGGGCGCAGGGATGTGATCAGCAGTCCCAGCGTCGGCACCACCCAAATAACGATCATGAAAAGAATAATGAAATGGGTTGGAATTTGGTTGATGATCTTGTTGATGCGGTCGCGTTTCATCGCATTTCCTCCTGCGCAATGAAGCGCTTGATGTTGAAATAGATGAACGGGATGATGGCAATGACAAGAATGACGGCGACTGCTGTTCCGCGCCCGACGTGGAAGTTCTTGTACATCTCCGTGTACATGCGGTTGGCGATCACATCCGTGCTGAAGTTGCCGCCGGTCATCACATAGACGATGTCGAACAACTTGAGCACATTGATGACCATGGTCGTGACCACGACCGTGATCGTCGGCATGATGATCGGTACCATGATCTTCCAGAACACCGTCCACTCGGTGGCGCCGTCCACCCGCGCCGCTTCGAGCACCTCATCCGGCACGGATTTGAGCGCCGCGGAAAGGATGGTCATGCAAAAGCCTGTCCAGATCCATACGCCCACCACCACCAGCGCGAATGTGTTGACATGCAGGGTCGATAAAAATGCCACGGGCTGTCCGCCCAGTTTGGTGATGATCGAGTTCAGAAGCCCGATCTGCACCTGTTGGGTGCCATAGTCATAGACGAATTTCCAGATGATGCCCGCACCGACGAAGGAAACCGCCATGGGCATGAAGATGATGGCTTTTGCAAGCGCCTCATACTTAACCCGGTCTGCCAGCACGGCGAACACCAATCCCAACCCGACCGTTCCGCTCACCATCAGGACGATCCACTTGAGCGTATTGCCGTACGATGACAGCCAAAAGGACGACCAGAATGTGGAAAATGTACGGGTGTCGAATTCCGCCGTCAACGCAATGCGGTAATTCTCAAAGACACCCCAACAGGGATTGCCCGCCACACAGGTCGTAGCCGCCGATTCGACGCCGCTCCTGTCCTTGAAACTCAGTGAGATGGTGTTGAGCATCGGATAGACGATGAACATGCTCATGATCAACAGGGCGGGCAGAAGGTACAGCCACGGCACGTATTTTCCCTGCCTCATGATATTGGGTACGGAACGTGGAGCCATGCAAGCCTCCTTTGGTGAAATCGGCACTGGGGATGCCTCTTTCAGACATCCCCAGTGATTTGTTTGGTTATGCTTACTTCAATGCTTCCGCTTGGACTGCTGCGGCTTGTGCCAGCGCGGTTGCGAGGTCGGCTCCATTGAGGTAGTCCACAAGCGCTTTCCACTCGGCACTGCCGAAACCGCCGGGGATCGTGTCGCCAATGTCAGGCGTGAGACCCTGTGTGGCGTAGAAGGCTTCGGCTTTCTTGATCAAGGATGGATCAGTGTAGTTGCCTGCCGCGCCCTTGTTTGGCGAGAGGTCAAAGCTGGCGGCTGCCCAGTTTGCGCCGCCCACCGGCGATGACAGATACGTCACCAACGCTTTGACAGCGGGCTTGTCGCTGAACGCCATCATCCAGTCCGAACCGCCCTGCAGACCCTGGGCGCCCGGAACGACGAAGAAGTCATAATCGGTGCCAAAGGTCAGGTCGGGATACTGTGCCTGGATCTCGCCGCCCGCAAAACCGGACTGCTTCACCATCATGGCTTCCGGCGGGTCGCTGAACGGCTTGTGGATGGCAGCCAGGAAGGCGGTTGAGAGCGTGCCTTGAGCGCCGCCCACGGTGTAAGCCGGGTCCTTTGCCCATTTGCCATAGGTTTCGTAAGCTTGGACAACGCCGGCATCATCGTAGGGGATCGAACCGTCGATCAAGCCCATCACGTATTCCGGACCCTGCTGGACGAGCAGAATGTCCTGAAGGAAGTCGGAGCCGGTCCAGCCGGTGGCATCGCCGGATTCCATGCCCATGGACCAGGGCACGTTTCCGTCCGCAACCATCTGTTCCACGAGCGCATCCAGTTCAGCCCACGTGGTGGGGACGCTGTATCCAAAGGTTTCGAAGTTTGCGGGGCTGTACCAGATGATCGTCTTGATGTCGGATTTTACCGGGAGACCCAGCCATCTGCCGCCGATCACACCGGGGTCGATCGCACCGGGGATGTAGGCATCTGCGTTCGCGCCGAGTTCATCCATTGCGAACAGTTGAGCCTGGTACTGTGTCAACTGGGTAACGTTCCAGAAGGCGATATCAGGCGGGGTTCCAGCCTGGACGCGGGTGTCAAGCAAAGCCTGGTCGCGTGTGGATTCCGGGGCGAGTACGATTCCGCAGGTCTCCACCAAAGGCTGAAGGATCTGGTTGAGGCGTTCCTCTTCCTGCCCGGACCACTGGTAAAGCATGCTTATCTCATCGCCGGGCTGTGCGCCCATGCACATCTCGTCGGTGACCACGGCGGGTCCTTCCGGTGCGGTGGTTGATCCGCCGCAGGCAGCCAGCAACAGGGCTGAAACGACGAATAGGGCGGCAATTTGCCAAATAACTTTTTTCATTCTTCTCTCCTTAAGAAAAGGTTGATACGGTTTTATGGGAATGGGGGAATGGGAATGGATCGGATCTGGTCGCGCACCTCCTCAAATAAATTTGAATTCAATAGCGGGACAGACAGTGTGTTGAAAGTAACTTTTCATGAAAGCACTTTCAAAGAAAAGTATAGCACATCTTTTATGAAAGTCAACAAGCAAATTAAAAAGCCGGTTTTTATGGTGGATGGGTTGGGAGCAGGACGCCTACGTCGTCAGGCGTTCGATCATTCTTAACGGAAGGTTGATATGCTGAAGCGGACGATCTGACTCCCCGATGCGGGAGAGCAGGATCTCCGCCGCCAGCCGGCCCGATTCATCCAAATGCTGGCAGACGGTGGTCAGGTCCACATGTTCCGCCACGTCGATGTCATCGAAGCCGACCAGCGCCAAATCGTCGGGGATTCTGACTCCCATTTGCCGCGCCACTTTCATCACGCTCAAAGCCTGCATGTCTGAAGCGGTAAAAATGGCACGCGGAGGCTTGGGCAGGCTGAGCAGTTCGAGGGCAGCCTGACGCGTCTCCAGCGCAGTATAAGGCGCGGATCGGATGTACGTCTTCGGCAGTGAGAAGCCCGCATCTTGTAATGCCTGTTTGAAGCCTGTCAGGCGGGATTTGATGGGGTGGATCGCGAAGCGTTCAGGCGGTTCGATATCCCCGAGGAAGGCAAAGGATTTATATCCCTTTTTGATGAGATGCTGGGCGACCAGCCGTCCGCCGTTCGTGTCGTCGATGAGAATGCTGTTCAATTGCGGATGGGAGTATTCGATGAGGACGGTTTCCATGCCGCTGTTGGACAGGCGCTGCGCATCCTGATCGCCGATGGAGAGCGACATGATGATCAGCCCGTCGATATTTCTCATGAGCGGGATGGAGGAGATGTACCCCTGAAGATGATCCATCGAATCGACCGGATAGATCACCAATTCGTAATTGGCTTTGGAGAGCGCCGATGCCACGCCACGCAGGCGCTGCACGAAGGATGGCGCGGTGAAGAACGGCGTCAGCACGCCGATGCGGTCTGTGTTTTGCAGGGCGCGGGCGCGGGCGTCCGCGCGGGGCACGAAGCCGAGCAGGTCAATGGCATCCATGACCCGTTTGTGGGTTTCCGGGTTGACCTTATCCGGGTCGTTCAGCACGCGCGAAATGGTCGAGATGCTCACGCCGGATTGTCTGGCTACATCGTAGATGGTGGGGGATTTCTTTATGGATGCCATGGTTTCAATGAAAGCACTTTCAGTTTAGCACATCCGTTTACTTTGGCGCAAGGGTCAGGAGCCAGCCATCAGTTCGTCATACTTCCTGCGGACTTCGCGGATGTCATCCCACATCAACGACTTGGGCGAGCCGGGCTCCCGCGACGGATTCCGCAATAAATAGGATGGATGGAAGATCGGCATGAGCCAGCGCTCATCAAGTTGAGTCCATTTGCCGCGCAGGGATGTGATGCCCGTCTTTTTCAAAATGGACTGGCACGCCACATTCCCGGTCAGCAGGATGATGCGCGGGTCGATCAGGCGCACGATCTCGAACACATACGGACGATAGTATTCGATCTCCTGATCGCTGGGTTTGCGGAACGCCTTGCCATCGTCGCCGGGCGGCATGCGGAATACCGAGTTGGTAATGTACACATCCGTTTCGGGGTCGAAGTCCGCCGCCTGCAGGATCTTATCCAGCAGTTGACCGGCGCGCCCGACGAACGGCTTTCCGCGGATATTTTCTTCCGGTCCCGGCGCTTCGCCGATGACGAGCAATTTTGCGTTCGGGTTCCCGCGGCTGATAACGACGTTCGTGCCCGCATTGGCAAGCGGGTCATCCTTCATTTGCGTGATGGCTTGCAAAACTTCATCGAGCGATGAATACTGCGAGGGATTGATCAGGTCGGATTGGAGCATGGCGGTTTCCTTGCGTTGATTATTTCTCAGCCCAGTGGATGGCGATCGTCCCGAACATGAGCCGCTCAAAATTGATCTTTTTGAATCCGACTGCAGCCATGTGAGACGCCATCGCCTCGGCAGTGACAAAGCCTTCGGTCGTTTCCGGCAGATAACGATACGCCTCGCCGACGCCGGTCAATAGTTTGCCCAGTGTGGGGATGATGACGTGCATGTGAACCCAGATGAACGGCGAAAGGAGATTTTTCTTCGGGCGTGTGGTATCCAGGATGACGATCCGACCGCCGTTTTTGAGAATGCGGTATTGTTCTTCGAGCGCCTTGTTCAGGTTGATGACGTTCCGCATCAGAAAACCTGAAACGACCGCATCGAACGTGGAAGCAGGGAACGGCAGATGAAGCGCATCCGCGGTGGAGAAATCGAGCGCTCCGTTCTTTTGACCGACGCGCATCATCTCCAGGGTGAAGTCTGCTCCCACGACCCGGGCTTGGGGAAACGCTGACAGCGCCTCGCGTGCCAGGTCGCCGGTACCAGTTCCGAGGTCCAGCAAAGAGGCGGAATTGTCGAGCCGTGCCAACTCGATGACGCGTTTCCTCCAGCGGATGTCCTGTCCGCCGGTCATGAGTCGATTCATCAGATCGTAGCGTTTGGCAATTTTTGTGAACATCTCCTGCACATATACCGCGCGTTCGCGCCCTGTGAGTTGGGTCATGTGGTCTCCTGCATTGGATTTGCGCAATTATACACAGCGCGGGCGGGAGATACGTTATACTGCGGCGCATGAATTCAAGCGAATGGAAAATAAATTGGGCGGCGTGGATGTTGGCGATCCGCCCGCGGACGTTACCCGCGGCGGCGGCAGGCGTGGTGATGGGATGCGCTCTCGCGTGGCGGGATGGCTTCCTGCGGCTCGATGCTGCGCTCGCTTGCCTGTTTGCCGCCCTGCTCTTGCAAATCGGCAGCAATTTTGCCAACGATGTGTTCGACTTCGAGCGTGGCACAGATACGCCCGAACGGCTGGGACCAACACGCGTGACACAAGCGGGACTGCTGACTCCGCGTGAAGTGAAATTTGGGATGGCGGTGGTGTTCGGGCTGGCGGCGTTTATCGGTTTGTATCTTGCCTATCTCGGCGGACTGCCCATCATTTTGATCGGTGTTGCCGCGATTCTCTCTGCCATCGCTTACACGGGCGGACCGTTTCCGCTCGGCTATCACGGGCTTGGTGATATTTTCGTGTTCATCTTCTTCGGGCTTGCATCCGTAGCGGGGACATATTTCGTGCAAGCAGGCTTCGTCTCCCCCGCCGCATGGTGGATGACAATTCCGCCTGGCTTGATCGTCACCGCAATTTTGGTGGTGAACAACCTGCGTGACTTGGAAAACGACCGCAAAGCAAACAAACGGACGCTGGCTGTACGCTTCGGCGAACGCGCCACAAAAATCCAATATGTGCTTTGCTTGGTAGTTGCTTATCTAACACTGCCGATCACTTCATCGCTCGCCATCACCCCGTGGATGTCCCTGCTGGCGTGGCTCTCTCTCCCCTTTGCAATTCAAGCTACACGCACCGTCTTCAAGCAAAAAGGACGCCCGCTCAACGCCGCGCTCGCCTCCACGGGTCAAGCCGCGTTATTTTTCAGTTTGTTTTTCTGGTTGGGGTTGGTTCTTTAACCACAGATGAACACCGATAAACAGGATGGGTGAGTTGATTTTTATCCTGTTTATCTGCGGTAATTAAGATACAAACTTCCACCCGCACCACTTCCGTTCCAGCCAATCGACGCTGAAATACATCCCCAGTCCCAGCACGCTCATCGCGATCACACCCGCATACATGGCGGGATAATTCAACAACGTGCTGCCGTTGTAGTAGATGTAATATCCCAGCCCGTATTTGGTTGCCGAAAGTTCGGTGATGTACAGCACCGCCACCGCCGTCCCAATGGACTGACGCAGCGCCGTGAGAATGGCAGGCAAACTGGCAGGCAGGTACACAAAGCGGAAGAGCGCCCGCCGCCCCGCGCCCAAACTTTGCAGGCTCTGAATCAACTGCGGCGCGAGTCCCGCCGCCTGGTCGCGCACCAGCACCACGATCTGGAAAAACAAGATCAGCACCATGATGGTGATTTTTGAGACATCGCCGATGCCTAGAAAGAGAATCACCACAGGCACAAAAACCACTTTTGGGATGGGATACAGCAAATAGATGATGGGGGAGAAGATGCGGTTCAACCGCTTGGACCCGCCAATTGCCAGCCCCGCAGGAGCCGCGATCAACACCGAGATCAACATCCCCGCTGTGACGCGCCACAGACTGACTGCGAAGTGGGTCAACAGTCCGCGCTGGGATTCTTGAATCAGCACGGAGAACACGGTCAACGGGGCGGGCAGAATCGGCATACGGACGATCATCGCCGCCGCCTGCCACGCGATGACCAACGCCAGCACTGCCAGAAGCACATCGCGCCGCTTCATGCTTCCCCCGCCTGTCGCTGCATCTCCTGCCATAAGCGGCTGCACAAATCGCGCCATTCGGCGATGTCCCGCGCATCTTTTTCGCCCGCGTGTGGATTGTCAAAGACCAGCGGTGTGCGATTCGGCGGCGCGCCAAGCAGGAGAATCTTTTGTCCCATCACCGCCGCTTCTTCGATGGCGTGCGTGACGATGACCAGCGTGATGCCCTGCTCCCTGCACAGTTCGAGCGTCAGCGATTGCAAATCTTCGCGGGTGACAGCATCCAGCGACGAGAACGGCTCATCCATCAATAGCAGGTCGGGGGAGAGCGCCAGAGTCCGCGCGATGGCGGCGCGTTGGCGCTGCCCGCCCGAAATTTGCGAAGGATATTTCTCCGCCACATGCTCAAGCCCAAGGCGTGCCAGCCAGTAGCTGACATTTTCTTTCGGTGCAAAATCACGCGGAGCGTGTTTGCCGTCCGCGCCGTAAAATGCCCGCACGCGCAGACCAAGCTCCACGTTGGCGCGAAGCGTCTCCCACGGCAGCAAGCCGAAGTCTTGTAGGATCAATCCACTGCGCGGACGGGGGCGGGTGAGCAGGTCGCCGTCAATTTCGATGCGCCCGTTATCAGGGTGGCGTAATCCCGCCAGCAGGTAGAGCAGGGTGGTCTTGCCGCATCCCGAAGGACCAAGGATTGACCATGTCTCTCCGTGCTGGATGTTCAAGTTGAGACCTTGAAACAGCGGAGCGTGATTTGGGTAGCCGAAGGTGAGGGATGAGATCGTAATCATAAAAGCGGCAGCCGCCTCAAAGGCAGCCACCGCTTGATTATAACGGAGTCAAGTTTCCCTTATGGAAGAAGCGAGCCGTTCACCGAATCCGCGTAGGAGACATCGACAGTTAGAATCCCTTTTTCATTCAACCAATTCAGCGCATCGTTCCATTCGTCCAAAGTTGGTACGCCCGCGGAGGGGAAAGGCGGCGCCTGATAGGTTTCCAGCAATGGCGGCGGGACGAGGTTCTGCTCGCTGAGTACATTTTTGTATTTGGCGGGGTCGGCGTTGACAAGTTCCGTCGCTTCTTCGATGGCAGCAAGGAAGGCACGCACCGCATCGGGGTTCGCGTCAATGACCGCTTTGCGGAACGAGATGATGCTGAAGCCGTATTCGGGATATTTGGAATCATCCGCGACGATCACGCCGCCTTGACCAACCGCCAGCGCCCCCAGCGGATCGGGCAGTACGCCCGCTTGCAACTCGCCTGAACCGAGCAATGCCATGCGGTCGGGGATGCGCGGCACGGCGATAGTTTGAATCTCATCCGTGCTGAAGCCTTCGGCTTGCAGAATGCGCTCGGTGACGTATTCGATGACCGTGCCCTGCGAGACGCCGATCTCCACGCCTTTCAAGCCATTCACATCTGTGATGCCACTTTTGCCTGATGCGATAATGAAGAAATGCCCGTTGTTTGTGGTGGGGCGCAGCGCATATCGCACCGCCTGCATTTGGATGCTTTCCTTGTTGAAGAGCATCACTGCCAGCGTTTCGTTGATCGTTCCGTCCGCCTGACCTGCCGCAAGAATCTGGTCGCGTTCGGGCGCTGATGCGACCGGGACGAATTCCACGTTGACGCCGTGTTTTGCGAACAGCCCTTCCTGCTGGGCAACAAACATGGGCAAGGTGTCAATGATCGGCAGGACGGCGATCCGCAATGTCACTGTTTCACCTTGTGCGGCTGGCGCGCACGCCGATAAAAGAATGGCGAGCGCCATTGTTATGATGGTTATTTTTTTCAAGGGGCTCTCCCGTAATTTGAATGACGCGTTGATTATGCCATAACATCCGCATTGAAACCATTTCCAAAGTTATACTATGTGCATGTTCACCCCTGAACGATTTTTGACCGCCTCCCTGCGTTCGCATCCGCGCGGCGGCTCGATCACGCGCATCATCGCATCTGCGTTCCAATCCGTCCACGCAGGCGACGCCGTGCGCAAGTTTCTTAAAATGAATCCGCTTCCCCCGTCGAAGCGTACCTATGCATTTGGATTGGGAAAAGCGGCATGTGCGATGACATCCGCCCTCGTGGACTTTGTCCAACCGACGGACAGCCTCATCATCACCAAGCACGCCTCACCGCTGGACCTCGAACCTGTCACCGTCATCGAAGGGGATCATCCCGTCCCCGGCAACTCCAGCCTCGCGGCGGGACGCGCCGCGCTGGATTTCGTTTCCCGTCTCACGCCCGATGACCTGCTGGTCTGCCTGATCTCCGGCGGCGGCTCGGCGTTGATGACCGCGCCGAGCATCCCGCTTTCCGAATTGCAGGAGATCACATCCGCCTTGCTTGCCAACGGCGCACGGATCGACGAGATCAACACCCTGCGCCGTCACCTGGATTTGCTCAAAGGCGGCGGACTGGCGCAAGCCGCCAACGGCGCGCGCATCGTCAGCCTGATCCTTTCGGATGTGGTTGGTGACCCGCTTGAAGCAATCGCCTCCGGTCCCACCGCGCCCGACCCAACTACGGTCACAGATGCGAAGCGTGTCGCCAAACTCGTTGGCGTACAGTGCAACTTCCGCGAGACGCTCAAACCCGGCGATCCCGTCTTTGATTCTGTGCAAAATCACATCATCGGCAGCAATGACATTGCCTTGCATGCCGCGAAAGAACAAGCAGAAGCACAGGGCTTTGATACGGAAATTTTATATTCGGGGCTTCAGGGTGAAGCGCGGGAGGTGGGGGAGATGCTTGCCCGCGAACTCAAAAAGCAAAGTGAAAAACGTGCGCGTCCGTTTTGCCTGCTTGCGGGCGGCGAAATGACGGTCACGCTCAAGGGAGATGGCACAGGCGGACGCAATCAGGAACTGGCGCTCGGTGCGGTGGATGTTCTGCGCGATGTGCGGGATGTCATGCTCATCTCCATTGCCACCGATGGTGAAGACGGTCCCACCGATGCGGCGGGCGCGGTCGTGACAGGCTCATCCGCTCAAAGGGCGGAAAGGCTTGGACTGTACGCGGCAGGTTATCTGTCCAGAAATGATGCGTACACTTATTTTGCAGAACTGGATGATCTGCTCAAGCCCGGTCCCAGCGGCACGAACGTCAACGATTTGGTCTTCTGCTTTGCGTTTTGATAACGTTAAAAAATCAAACTTTCGTTGACAATCCCTTCCGGATCGAGATCACCGTCATCGCCAGAAAGAGCAGGATGGCGGCTTCGTTCAGCAGTCCGCCCCACATGCGCCCCGTCTGCCAGTTGGCATAGTTGGAGATCAACCGCAGGGCGAGCGATGCGTGCAAAAGGATCAAGTGGATGTAGAACGACGATTGGAAGTTGATCGGCACGCCGAGGATGGCGGGGAAGATGATAGGCGCATGACCGAAGATCATCGAGAATACAAAGCCGACGAAAACGGCATGGAGCACCGCATCATATCTTGGACCTGCCGCCTGCGCGCCGAACCCCAGGCTTAATCCGCCGCCGATGCCGAGCCAGATCAATCCGAGCGCGAGACACCACGCGATGTAACGCGTGAGCGGAAGTTTGTGATTCAAATTCCGCCAGGCGATGTCATTTGGGATGGACCAGATCGCAAGTAATAACAAACCCAATCCACTCATGCGTGTGCCCAGTTGTAAATTCCATGCGGCGGTGACAACGCCCGCCAGCAACATAAGCGCGATGCCGCCAAATAGAATCTGCTGTATCCGCGTTGGACGTAACACGCGGCTGAGTTCCAACCGTTCGCCAGCGATGGTCAACACGAGGAACGCCTGCCAGAACAAAACCACCTGAAAGATCTGCCATCCGAACAACCAGAGCAGGTTGCCGACGAACCACGTCAACGCGCCGAACAGCATGGTGACCGTGTGCAGGGCGAATTCGCGGCGCGTGATTTCAGTCAGGATGGCGACCCCGCCGAGGCTGGCAAGTGTGAGCAGGATCGGTCCCAGCGGCAGAGTCCGCACGAGGAGGGTGACCAGCCAGCCCAGTCCAGCCAGAAGCGGGGCGAGGTACATCCACTTTTGTTTCATGGCAACAGCGCGTTCAAGCGTGATCAACGCCCCTAAAAATCCGGAGATCATCAGCGGACCGTGGAGCATGGCGAGCGAAGGTGTCAGCGCGGGCAACTGCCAGCCGAGGCGCATGAGACCCGCCCACAATCCCGCAAGCAGGGCGAGGATGGCAAGGATGAGAAAAGGAAGGTGTTTTCGATTTGGCATACGGGGATTAAACCACAAAGCGGACTTCTGTCACAGTAATTATCCGAACTGTCTTGTACAATCAGGTCATCCAAAACAGGAGATAACCATGTTCAGAAAGTTTTTCATTTACCTCGTTGCTTTCGGGATGCTGCTTCCATTGACCGCCGTTTTTGCAAAGGGAAATTTCGATTACCTCACTGTAAAAGGACCCGGTATCACGGGCGAGATCAACATCACCAATCCCGCGCTGACCGAGGACTTCTTCGCCTTTGCCGATTTCACGCATGGGGAAGTGCCGCCGCCCGCCGACCCCGGGCAGGGTTATCAAGTCATTCGCGTTTATCTTGAAACTGTGGATGACAAGCCAACCGCCCGTCTCTTTGACCAGTTGCACTATTATCCTTACACGGGCTATGTCTATTACGATGGTTTGGTGGAAGGCGCTTCAGAATTTGACGGCAAATGGTACGCCGCCAACCCCGCCGCGGATGCGCCCTTCCGCGCCGTGCTGGCGGAACGCGCGCGCTTGAATTGGATTCCGCTGGCGGCGCTGCTCGTGATCATGGCAGGGGTGGCATACGCATATTTCAAAAAGTGATTTGACCAAGGACGGTAGACAGTGAAGGACACTGTCTACCGTCCTTCATCTATGGTCTCAATACAAACATATCCGCATTTTCATCATACGCAAGGATAAGCGTCCGCCCTTTTTCGAAGTTGACATTCCCCGCATAGGCGGAACGGAAATCACCGTCATCATCCTTGATGAGAACTTCAACTTGATATGTACCCGGCGTGATCTCCAAAAATTCCAACGCGGAAATGCGTCCGTTGCCGCTCAACCCCGATGGCTGGTACGTTTCATCGAGGATGATTTCACCATTCAATAACACCTGCACCGAAATGGGGAAGTGCGTGCCGCCGAAGATCTTCTCCGCATCCGCGCCTTCGGGCAGGGTCACGCCTGCGGGGATATTTGCCGCCGATATTTTTCCCCGCGCATCCACCGCCACGCGCAATGCGCTCCCTTCCGATGCCTGCATACTTGATGGAATATCCAACGGCAACGCAAGCGCGAACATGCCAAGCAAAAGAATCGTCCCGAACAAGCCGCTCACCAAAGATGGAATCAACCTACTGCGCTCCTTCACAGGCGGCAGGGTGGGCGGACGTTTCCCATTTTGATTTGTATGCAGGTCGTTCAAAAAAACTTCCACCGCCTTTGCATCGCCGGGCGTGGTCTCCAGCCAATGCAAGCCCTCACGCACAAGCGCGGGTCGCAAATGCAGGCGGCTGGCGATCCAATGGGCGTCTTCACGGTACACGCCGTCATCGTAGGGATGCGCAAGGATGATGATATCGCGCGCGCCTTCGTTCTCGAGCTTTTTGATCCACTCGATGTTGACCGCTCCCGCGGATGGCAGCACCGCCGTGATGACGCGCGCCGCTTCATTTTCCCCCCAAGCTGATACTGCAATTGGAGCATTTTCCCCGTTCTGAATCCCATCTCCCAAAGGGAGATGGGCAGGGGTGAGGGGTGCGGGCAAACCGCCCAACGCTTCGTCGCGGTGACTTGCGAATAAAACCGTGACAGGATGTCCTTCGTTCTTCTCACGGTGCAACGCGCCCTTGACCGCATTGAAGACCTGCTCGTTGTTGTAACCGCCGACCAAATCAATCGCATCGGTGGGACATGACCCGACGCAGATTCCGCATCCCGTACATTGCGCGGCGTTGATGATCGCGAGTTTGTGATAACCCGAATCATCGTCCCGGTCCACCATGCGGATGGCGTCGAACGGGCATTCAGCATAGCAGATATTGCATCCCGTACACTTCGGATCGGTGACAGAAGCAGGTCCGAGGTCCCGACCCGAGGCGAGCCAGGGGAGCAGGAACAACGTCCCGCCGACGAGAATCGCCAATCCCCAGAAGATGACATTGCCCCATGCATCGATCAATGGAAGGAAGCCGAGATAGTAGGCATCCATCGGCGTGGAGGCGACCATCGTGGAGAGATCGGCAGGCGCGGCGGATTGGGCGGGTTTGATGAGCGAGAGGATGACCAGCCCGATGATGGCTTGCACGCTGACCCAGCGCGGCGACCACCAACGCGCGCGCGAAAGCCGCAACCCGTGGATGTAAATGCCGAGAAAGCCGATCAGCGGCAGGAAGATGTGCAGGAAAAGAATAATGACGAAGTTCGAGAACGTGCGCGATTCGATGTCCGCGGCGACGTAGGTGAGACCTGACGTGCCCGCGATGGTGTTCATCATAAATTCGGTCATCCACTGCGCGCGCTGGTCCCAGATCAGCCAGTAGCCGAATGTGCCTGTCAGCCAGACGCCAGCCAGCATGATCCAGCCGCTCGTCCATGCCAGCCAACGCTGACCCCAGTAACGGTCGCTGAACAGCATCTTGAGCAGATGCAGGATGATGAGCAGGATCATCGCATCAGAGGCGTAGCGGTGCATACTGCGCATCAGCGAACCGAACCAGTTGGAATCGATTTTCTCAACGGTGGCGTAGGCGACATCCAGCCCGGGACGATAGATGGCGGTGAGATAAATGCCTGTGCCGATCAAGACCAACAGCATGAAGATGGTCAGCGTGCCGAGATGATAGAACGGATTGAAGTCCGATTTGGTGAAGCGGTTGACGATGCCTTCGAGTTTCGTCCACAGTTTTTCAAAGGCACGTAATGTTTTTCGTTGAGCGTAGGGGTTATGAGACATTGATCCGATTCCAAATATATCCGTTGGTTGAGTAGAGTTGAGCGAAGCGAAACTCGTATCGAAACCACCATTTCACGTGTATTTCGAATTTCTTTTTACTTGCCATTGGTGGTTTCGATACATCCCGCGAAGAGCACGCGGGACTACTCAACCACCGAGTCCTCTCCATACAAAGATGGAAATTTATTCATCCGCATGGCATTGGCAGTGACGAAGATGCTGCTGGCGATCATTGCGAACGCCGAGAAGATGGGTTGCAGCAAGCCAGCCATCGCCAAGCCGACGCCGATCACGTTATAGATGACAGCCCAGCCGAGATTCTGTTTGACGCGCTTCATGGTCTCGCGTGAAAGGTCGAAGAGCCAGGGGATGACCTTCAAATCGTCGCGCATCAGTACGATGTCCGCGGCGGTACGCGCCACATCCGTACCGTTGTTCATTGCAAGCCCAACCGTCGCAGCGGCGAGCGCGGGTCCGTCGTTGATGCCGTCGCCGACCATCGCGGCATTTTCCGCAAGGCGGTCCATCTTTTCATCGGGTGTGAGCGCCGCTTGCACCGGGATGCCCAGCGACTTCTGCCAGCGTTCGCCCGCGCTGGAGTCATCGCCTGTCAACACGCCGAGATTCAGTCCGCGCGACTGCAAATCACTCACCACATCCTTTGCCTCCGCGCGGACTGTCTCCCCTAGCCCCACAATACCCCTGACCTGCCCATCCCAACCCGCATAGACGACGACCTGCCCCGCCTCTTTCCACCCTCCCGCCTGTTGACTGATTTTCTCCGGCATTTCCAACCCCTCAGCCGACATGAGTCGCGCCGAGCCGATGGTAATTTGCTTGCTATTTAATTCCGCTTTGACTCCAAGCGCGGGCAATGCCTTGAAGGATTCGAGCTTCGTGAATTCAACTCCGTTCTCTTTTGCATATTCCACAATTGCCTTCGCCAGCGGATGCTCGGATTGGTTTTCGATGGAAGCAATGATCTGGAGAAACGTCTTTCCTCTTTCCTCTTTCTTCTTCGCGTCCTTATCGCTCTTCACAGTGAACAGGTTTTGCACCTTCATCGGCAACTGCGTCAGTGTCCCCGTTTTATCGAAGAAGACCTTCTCCACTTTTGCCAGCCGCTCCAGCGCGGATGTGCTTCGCAGGATCGCACCCGATTCCGCTGCACGCCCAAGTGACAGCCACAACGTCAGTGGAGTTGCCAGCCCCAACGCACACGGACAGGCGATCAGCAAGACAGACAGCGCCACCATCAAGCCTGTTTCCACACCAGAGACATAATTCCAAATCAGGAAAGCAATCGCCGCCAGTGAAATGGCGATGACCGTCATCCACGCTGAGAGTTTGTCCACCAGCCGTTCGAGTGGAGAACGAGCCCACAGCGCTTCGTGCAAGAGCCTGCCGATTTGTCCCGCAGTGGTCGAATCACCTACAGCGGTTGTGATGACTTCAAAACTGCCATCGAGATTGATCGTCCCCGCCTGCACCTTGTCGCCTTCGCGGTGGGTGATCGGCTTCGGTTCGCCCGTCAGGATCGACTCGTCCACATCGCCAGCGCCGATGGCAACCAAGCCATCCACGGGGAAGCGCTCACCGGGGCGCACGCGCACACGCATCCCAGGCTGAAGTTCCGCGACCTTTACGGTCTTATCGGCATCACCCGTCACCACCGTTGCCGTGTCAGGGATTTGCTCCAGCAATCGCGCTACCGCCTTGTTGCTGGATTTGTGCGCCTGCATTTCGAGCCAGCGTCCCATCGAGACCAAAAAGATGAGCATCGTCGCCGTGTCGAAATACAAGCCGCCATGCCCCACGATCAAATTACGCACCGACAGCCCAAATGCCGAAAACGTCCCAATCGTGATGAGCGTATGGATGTTCGGTTGTCCGCGCAATAGGCTTGCAAAGCCTGCGCGCAAAATCGGCAAGCCCAACAACAGCAAAACAGGGATGCTCGTCGCCAGCATCATGATCTGGAAGAAATCCACCAGCCATTGCGTTTCAGGCGACGCCCAACCCAATAGTTCACGACCATAAATCCCAGCGCCGACGACCATGTCGTGCAGCACCATCACGCCGCCGATCAGCAGGCGCGTGAAAAACGACTCCTCTTCATCGCGCGGCTTCTCGTTCGGCAGCGTGGCTTGATATCCTAGCGAGCGCACGCGCTTCTTCAATATTTTTGGATTGGTCGCCGCGGCATCATACGTCAGGTTGGCTTGATGCTGGATGAAACTGACTTCCGCATCCACCACGCCTTTGGTGCGCTTGAGTTGCTCGCCGACCAGCCACGCACAGGATGAGCACCACATCCCGCCCAATGTGATGGTAACGCTCTGCGCCTCTCCCTTGACTTGAACCTGCTCCCGCTCCCCAAGCGGACTCTCCGCCAGAAGCGCCGCCACCTCCCTGCACGATGGACAGCAGAATACATCTCCCATCTTGTTCGTGAGCGGATGCATGGTCGTCAACCCGCACAGCGAGCAGGTGAGGAGGGATTTTGAGTGGGATGTAGTGGCAGCAATGGTCATTATTGATTACCAAAACATGAACGAGCCGAGCATGAAATGTTCGACCCAGCCGAGGGAGGCAAATCCGCGCATGGCGAATTGAAAGCCAAAGAGCATCATTACCAGCGAAGCCAGTCCGCGGGAGAAGATGCGGGAGGTGGATTTCCCCGCCAGCCATTTGACAGCGAACAAACTGGGGATGGTGGCAATGCCGAAGACGAGCATGGTCAGCCCGCCGAGCAGGATACTCCCCGAAGCCATCGCCGCGACGAGCGCGGTCAGCACCAAGCCGCAGGGGAGGAGTCCCCACAGGAGACCGAGCAGGTACTGGCTGAGTCGTGAAGCGGGTTTATATCCGCGGATGGCTTTACCCCAGCGTTGGGTCAAGCCTGAAAATAAAAGTTCGGGCGAGGGAGTCAAACCGATGAATGCGGAAGCGAGATAAAAGGCGATAATGCCAAAGAGAATGGAGAGCGCGGCTTGCAATTTGTCGAGCGCGAAGAGGGTCTGACCGAACGCGCCGAAAATAAGCCCGAGTAATGAATAGGTGGTGATGCGCCCTGCGTGCGCGAGAACCCACGCGAATTTATTTTGGAAAATGGGTTGGCGGTCAAAGAGAATGATGACGGCGCTGCACATCCCCACGCAATGACCGAGACTGCCAAGAAGACCGAGAAGGAAGGATGCAAGCATGGCGTTACCGATAAATTGCGTCATTGCGGGTGGCATTTCAGCACCACCCGCAATGACATAAAAAGGAGAGCGTTACCGAATGAACCAGGTGCGACCCAACAGCCACCAGTTGCTGAGGTAGTAGATCGCAAACCAGGCGAGGAAGGCGAATACCAAAACGAGCGTGCCTTTGGGTTGGTTCTTGGGATGTTCCATCTGCTCGTCGGTCAATTTGGTGGATTCGAGCAGGGGGTTTTCACTGCCGCCGATGAGCAGCATTTGCCCCGCTTCCATGCGCGGACCAGTGAAAACGGAGACCAGCACGATGCTCAAGTACATGATGCCGCCGATGACTGCGATGATTGCGCCGATGCCGAAGATGGCGAGCGTGAGGTCCACGGTGCCGGGGACGACGCCTGCGAAGGTGATGTCCCAGTTGCGACGGGCGACGCCCTGCAGACCGCTGGTGATCATGCCGAGCGAGACGAGCGCGGTTCCGCCGCCGAACACGTAGGGCTGCCACTGCGCCCACTTCTTGAGTTTGAGTTCCTTGCGGAAGATGAGCGGGATGACGTAGTAGGTGAATGCCATGAAGGCAGTCGTTGTGCCGCCGACGACGGTGGCGTGGAAGTGACCGGGCAGGCGCAGGGTGTTGTGCGCGAGCATGTTGATCTGCTCGGTGCCGATGGTCACGCCCGTCACGCCGCCGATCCAGCCGAAGAGGATCATGGACATGACCAAGCCACCGAAGCCAGGCTCACCCCACGGCGCGTTGCGCAGCCAGCCGAACAAACCCTTGGTGAAGCCCTTGGCACGCTGTGCCACTTCCATTGCGGCGGGGATCGAGAAGGCGTGCATCATCGAGCCGAGCACGGCAAGGTACATGGCGTACGAGGTGTTAACGGCTTTCCACGCAAAGGTCATGCCGGGATCCACCAACAGGTGGTGGGCGGAGCCGAGGTTGATGAAGAACAGGTACAGGATGAAGGCGAGGCGAGAGAACTTCTCGTTCAGCGGGCGGATGCCGAGCGTCATCTGCGCGAGCATGTACCAGATGGCGACCATCGCCGCGAGGTTGACCTGTTGGGCGGGATGCCCAAAGCCCCAGAAGAAGTTGCGGTAGATGCCGGGGTCGTAGGAGGCGATCACGCCCAGCGACCAGAAGAAGGCGGGTACGATGGCGGCGGCGCCTTGCAGCAGGGTGTACACCGCCAGGATGGCGGCAGTCATCAAGCCGAAAGCTGCCAGCGGAAGCGAACCTTCGAAGCGTTTTTCACGTTTGGCAACCACAATGTTGATAAAGAACGTGATAACCTGTAACAGTGCCCCAACCGCGAACAGGATGTAGCTCAAATAGAACAACGGGTGTGCTTTCATCGGAACGTATGCCGTGAAAGTTACAATGCTGTTGGCGTCCAGCAGGACGACCACATTGACCATCAAGCCGCCGATGACCATCAGGATAAAGCCGAACCATGCCAGTTTCGGCGCGGCGTGACGCGCATTCAACAGGGCGGTCGAACCGAAATGCAAGCCCGCCATTTCAAAGAACACGATCCATGCCACGAGCATATCGATGCCGTGGATGGTCAGCAGACTGTAGAACCATTTGGCGTCCAGCAGGTGGATCGCTTGCCAGCGGGTGAGTGCAATGAGCAAAGCCGCAATGCCGCCGAGCAGCAAGGTGACAACCGCCATCACCGCATTGGCGATGATGAGGCGTTCAGTGTGCATGTCCACTTTGAGCGTGGTCACGCCGCACACGCGGTAATCGTCCTTTTTGCCCGCAACCCAGGGGGTGGTAGGTGCAAGTGCTGTCATATCCGTCTCCTACTTCACAATGATCTTGCCGACCATGGTGTGATGACCGAGGTTGCAAAACTCATTGCACACAATGGTGAATTCGCCTGCGCTGGTCGGCACAATGGTTGCCACATAGTCGTAGCCGGGGATGATCTGCAAATTGATGTTCACAGGCTGGAGCGAAAACCCATGTTGTAGATCCATCGAAGAAATGTGCAGGCGGTAGGTCTGTCCCTTTTCCAATTGCAAAATGGGATACCACTGCCAGGTGCTGGCACGCAGGAAGGCGTCGCCGCCGGGCGGGGGAGCAACGATTGGCATCCCGTTCTCCTCGCCGATCTGATATTCCTCCACAAAGGCATTAACCTGTGCCGCAAATTGTTCGCGGGTCACGCGGTATGTTTCCGTGGGCACGTTCTGTTTCCCAAGGAAATACCAAAGCGGCATCATCACCGTCAGGAAGACGCACCATACAAAAGCCACCGTGAGCCAGGTCTTTTCCATCCTGCCCATCGGCTTCCACCAGATTTTTTCAGGCGCTAACATGCTTCTCTCCTTTTAGTAGGGGGCAGGGGGAACGTTGAGCAGGTCGATGATCCCCCAAACGTTATAGATCAGGGTGCTGATCAACACCGACAGCAGGAACAACAGCCAGATGTTGTCGAACCATTTTTGCCATTTCGGCACGGGTCCATTCTCGTGTTCATCCTTCTTGGACATGGCACTCTCCTTTGTAATGTGTCTTATTTCACAAGCATTGTCTGAATTGAAACTATGATAGCAAGATGAAAGCAAAGAAGCAGTGACTTTAGTTACATTCCATAGGATTTGTGACAACAACGCAGACAGTTTCCGCTTCTTTCTTAACCGATACCTGATTCGGTTTACTGTAGCATCACCTCCCCGAAGTTCCGCAGGCATTACCAAAGGGCTATGTCATGCCGCCAGCGAGGCAGGCAAAGCATGTTAGAATTTCTGCTTATCTTTAATGGTGGTACTTTTTTTATTTTGGAGGACGCTATGTCCCGAAAAACGGAACGCGTAGTTGTAACAGGAATGGGGGTGGCGAGTCCATTGGGATGCCGCTTGACTGATTTTTGGGATGCTTTGATAACGGGTCGCTCCGGGGTGGATTTTATAGACGAAAGCATCTTCCCGGATATGTCGTCAAAGATAGGCGCCATGGTGAAGGGGTATGACGAGAACCACTATTTTGACAGCAAGGAAGCGCGGCGCATGAGCCGCTCGTCTCAATTGGGGTTGGTTGCTGCAAAACAAGCCGTTTCGGATGCCAAACTTGATAATGGTAGTGTTGACCGGATCGAGGTAGGCGTGCTGGTCGGAAGTTCCATTGGCGGCTACAGCGCGTCCGACTCGTTCTTCAAGCAGTACTATTCGCAAAATCGCTTAAGCCCATTTACCATCCCGATTTCAATGAATGTCGGTCCTGGGGCGAACATCTCCATCAAATACGGCTTTCAAGGTCCGCTGATGGATGTGGATGCCGCGTGTTCCACGGCGGCTCACTCCATTGGATATGCCTTCAATATGATCCGTAGTGGCATCGTGCCGGTTGCTGTGACCGGCGCTGCGGATTCCCCCTTCTCACCAGGGGTGGTGGCGGCTTGGATGGCATTACACGCCGTATCCACCCGCACAGATTGCCCGGCTGAAGCCTGCCGCCCGTTCAGCGCTGACAGGGACGGTATGGTTCTGGGTGAAGGAGCAGGCGTCCTTGTGTTGGAGGCGGAGAGTCACGCCCTTGAACGCGGAGTTCCCATTCTGGCGGAAGTCAAGGGATATGGCGCCAGCGCAGATAGCAGTCATCTGACCCAGCCTACACAGACTGGACCTGTCATGGCAATGCAGCGTGCACTGAAAGATGCCGAACTGACCACGGATGATATTGATTACATCAACGCCCACGCCACCGGGACGGAATGGAACGATAAGAACGAGACCAAGGCGATCAAGGAAGTGTTTGGCACGCGTGCATATGACGTTCCCGTCGTGGGCAATAAAGCCGCGCTTGGGCATTCGATTGCGGGCAGCGGCGCGCTGGAGTTGATCGGCTGTGTGCTTTCCCTGCGGGATCAGGTCGTGCCGCCGACCATTAATTACAAAGTGCCTGATCCTGAATGTGATCTAGATTACGTCACCGAAGGCAGCCGGAAGATGCCCTTGAAAAATATCATGAGCAACTCGTTTGCCTTTGGCGGCAGCAACGCCGTGTTGATCGTGGGGGCGTACGAACCGAATAACTGAACATCCGCTTATATATCATACGATACAATCCATCTGTGCAGACGAAAAAAACAGCCTCATTCCTGATCTTCATCCTGACGATCGGCTTTTATATCTTTACGCTTCTCCCCTCGCTTGCATGGGGCGATGGGGCAAAATTGCAAAACGAAGCTGTTTCCGGGGAATCCTTCGTGATCGCAGAAATGTCCCCCGATGAATTTTCTCCAGACCCATTCATCTTTTCAAAAGTGGGAGTCGCGGCGTGGGATCACCCCCTGTACATCGTGCTGGGACACTTGCTCGTCAAAGTCCTGCCATTCGTCGAACCTCTGTGGCTGGTCAATCTCGTTTCCGCCATATTTGGCGCGGCATCGGTGGCGATGCTCTTCCTGCTGGCGATGCGCTTTACGAATTCCATCCCGACTTCGTTGTATGCCAGCCTGTCACTTGCGGTGTCACATACGTTTTGGTGGCATTCGTCCACGCCGGAAGTGTACACGCTGTTCGTTTTCCTGCTTTTGGTAAGTTTTTATCTCTTCGATGAATTCGAAAGAACGGACGATAAAAAACTGCTCGTGTACAGCGCGGTTTTTTTGGGGCTGGCGGCGTCCACGCATGTGATGGCATTTTTGGCGATGCCCGCGCTGGGGGCGTATTATCTCATCAGGCATCGCGACATCCGCATCTCAACCTTAAAGAAATTTGCCGTTCCCCTGCTTGGTTTCCTGGGCGGCTTTTCACTTTACATCGTTCAATTCATCCGCATGTCCGCGAACTTTCCTTTGAGCGAGATCATGGGTCCCGTCGTCGGTTCGACATTTCTCAGCCAGCTCATCACCTTGACGCCTGCTTTGTTGGGAGAGAGTCTGCTCAGTTACATCTTTTTTTTGATAGTTCAATTTGGTCCAGTCGGCTTGTTCTTCGGCGCGTTCGGGATTCGCGAAATTTTTCGCGCGCATGACAAGTCCCTGCAAAAGATTATTTTCTCGTTCATCGTTTTCGCCTTGTTCGGGATCTTCTACCGCGTCACGGATCAGTTCACCTTCTTCATCACCTCCTACATTTTTTGGGCGATGTTCATGGGCATCGGTTCAGACTCCGCCCTGCGCCTGCTCCCGCGGAAGATACATGTTCTACTCCTCGGGCTTTTGGGACTCCTGCTTCTGGCGACTCCGTTCTCCTACACTGCACTGCCAAATCTCGCCGCGCGATATGGACTGAATGATGATGTCATTGGAATTCCCAAGATCGGCACGGATGTCCGCAATGGATTGGCGTATTACATCAACCCCAACAAGCGCGGAGATTATGCCGCCTATGAATTTGGCAGTCAGACCATCATGAGTTTGGAAGCCAATGCGGTGGTGATCGCCGAATGGTACACGGATACCGATGAGTATTTCATCTTCCGTTATTTTACAAAGGTCGAGCCCATCCGCACGGATGTGACCGTCGTTGGCTGGGGGACGGAAGACCCTTTTTATTTTGACTCCCAACTTGCGCTGGATGTGATCGAAGACGCGTTCCCCAGCCGCCCCGTCTATCTGGCATCGCTCAGCGACAGGTTCTACGCCGCGTCGAAATTGGTGGATGAATACTGCATTGTCCCCGAAAATAATTTATATCGGCTGTATGAGAGAACGGATGATACTCTTCAATGTCTTGGCATTGAAGCAGTTACGGAGTGAATCAATTTGCAGTGTACTGCCAATCCCATAACCTGAATTCCAAATCCTGATTTTTCTCATCAGTTTGTTCCACAGCCACCGCCCCCGCATAGCGCGGAGCGACATCCAGCGAGTGCAATTTCCAGTGCGCAGCTTCCTGCAGCTGCGGTCGGACGGCGCGCAGGATGGCAGGCTCGTTCGGGGTTAGGGAGACGTCGAAACTATCCAGCGGCAGGGACAAGCCCAATCCTTTCGCTTTGATGAACGCTTCTTTGCGCGTCCAGCAGGTGAAGAAGGCGGTTTCCCGCTGTTCGATGGGGACTGCGTCAAACTCGGCGACTTCGGCAGGGGAGAAGTATTGGCGGGCGATGGAATGGGACGATATGCCTTCGCGCATCCGTTCCACGTCCACGCCGATGATGCGGTTCTGCGTTACGGCGACCAGTGCAAAACTGCCTGAATGGGACAAATTGAATTCCATTTTGTGCTCGAGCAAGGCAGGCTTTCCATATTCATCGATGGAAAATTCAAGTTGGGTGGGCTTGGCTTCGAGATAACGCCCCAGCACATCGCGCAGGCTGAAATGGGCGACGATGTAATGATTGCGATCCTTATCGAATTGAAACCTTGATGCGCGCCGGGTTTCATCCGCTGAGAGGGTGGATTCGAACGATTTAACGGAATCAAGCCCAAGGTCAAGGTGGATGCGCCAAATGTCCACTTGGTGGGGGTGCAGATTCAAACTGTCAGGGGGAGTTTTCCATGTCATGTCAGTTCTTCCTGTATTAAATCCAGAATCGTTTCTTTTTCAGTGTGGATGAAAAAATGGTCGCCGTCGAAGATATGCGATTTGAAGCCCGCGCTGGTCTGCGTTGACCAGCCTTCCAGCCGCTCCTGACTCACGCGCGGATCGTGCGAGCCGCCGATGGCGACGATTGGGATTTCGAGCGGATGATCGGAAATGTATTGATAGGTTTCAATGGCTTCAAAATCGGCGCGGATGATGGGCAGGAGCAATTGTATCGCTTCGGGCTGACGCAATAGCTCGGATGGGATGCCGTTGAGTTTTTGCAACGCCGCCAGAAACTCGTCATCGGGCAGGGTGTGGATGGGCGGGTGCGGGTCCGGGAGGTGAGGCACGCCACACGCGGAAGCAAAGAGAAGCTTCGGTAGTGGAAGATCGTTTCGCCGCATGGAACGAACGAGTTCAAACGCGATGACCGCGCCCATGCTGTGACCAAAGAACGCGAACGGTTTATCCAAAAGCGGACGGATGGCGCGCGAAAGCGGCTCGACCAGCGACGGGATGTTTTTTATCATTGGCTCAGAATACCGCGAGCCGCGCCCGGGATAATGAGCGGACCAACATTCGGTATTTTCAATCGTCCATTTGCCGAATACGGCGGGACTTCCGCCTGCATATGGAAAGATGAACAGGCGGAACTCTGCGTTTGGGTCAACCCGCGGTGGAACGAACCAGGGAGACGGGGTCACGATGAGGCTGGCGCAGATATTTCAGGAAATCCGCGTGGGGTGAAATACTTCAGGTAGGCGGTGAACAACTGATCATCCACTGGATGACAGCGAATGTCGCATCCGTTCAGACGGTTCAGCGTGTTGCTCAGGTCGAACTCCGGCATGAAAACCTGCGATTCGTCCACTTCTTCGAGCAGGGGCAGGTAGGGTTCCCAGCCGTCGGATGGCATGTTGGGGATCTGGTGGAAAAGTTCTGCGCGCCATTCATCGAACGAAACCTGCCGCGCCCGGAAGCCTTGCGATTCGAGCCAGCTCGCCAGTTTGCTGAAATGGATCGGCTTGGGGTTATCCAAATGATACACCCTGCCGAAGTTCTCTGGATTTTTTGAAAGTTCGACAATCGCGCTGCTGACGAAATCCACAGGTACGATATTGACGGTTACATCGAGATTGGGGATGGTTCCCAAATGCACGCAGACGCGCGTCATGCTGGAGATCAGATTGTCTGTATTCCACGCGCCGCTGACGCTGTGTCCCGAGACTAAGCCAGGGCGGTAAATGGCATAGGGGATGCCCCGCTCTCCCGCCTGTATGACCAGTTTCTCCGCGACCCACTTACTTTGGGCGTAACCGCCGAATGGTGCGCCGACCTGATCCAAGTCCACATCTTCGCGGAAGACGCGTCCGTCATTGACGCCGCCCGAATACAAAATGGACAGGGTGGAAACAAGGTGGACGGGCTTCAACCTTGTCCGACACGCCAGCCGCAGGATCTCCTGCGTGCCAAGCACATTGGATGCCTTGTGTGCGTGATATGGATAAACGAAATTGACCATCGCGCCGTTGTGATAGATCACATCCATTGTGGCGGCGAGATGATTGAACTCATCGTCGGTGAGACCAAGTTGCGGTGTGCCGAGATCGCCCAAAACAGGTTTGATGCGCGAAGCAAAGGATTCATCCCACAGCAGGTACGAAGCCAGGTTTCTCTTCAATCTTTGCACGCCTTGTTCAAGATCAATTGCGCGCAGCAAACAATACACATCGGCGGATGTTTTCGTGAGCAGGTCATGCAACAGGAACGCGCCGACAAAGCCCGTCGCGCCTGTCAGCAAAATATGTTTTGGATCATCCACATGCTCGTACACCAGATCGCCCGCTGTGATGCTTGGATCGAGTTGTGCTTCGGCATTCAACTCATCCAAACTCAATTGCCCGCGCTGAATGAAATCACTGCGTCGGATCTCATTGCGTTCTCCGCGCCGCACCCTTTCAATTGCCTGCGCCAAATTCGCAACCGTCGGCTGTTCGAACAGCGTCCGCAGCGGCAGGTCGGCGGCTTCCAATCCATATTTCTCGCGCAGCAAAAACACCAGCCGCGTTCCCAACAACGAATGCCCGCCCAGATCGAAGAAGTCATCGTTGATGCCGACGGCAGACAACCCGTTATTGTTTTCCAAGCCGAGCACCTGCGCGCAAATTTCCACCAGTTCAAATTCGAGCGGCGTGCGCGGCGCAACATATGGCACGCGCAAAGCGGAACGCGCCTGCGTCGGTTGCGGCAGCGCCTTGCGGTCCACTTTTCCATTCGGGGTCAATGGCAATGATTCAAGATGGACAAAAATGGACGGAACCATATAGTCTGGAAGTTTCTGCCGCAGGAAGTCGCGCAATTGATTGGCATCCGCTTCCTTCTCACTCGTAGTTGGCACCACATACGCAACCAGACTCGCGTCTGACGACGTTTCCTTCCACGCCGTGACCACCGCCTGCTTTACAGACGGATGCCCAGCCAGCGCGGCTTCCACCTCCCCCGTCTCGATGCGGAATCCGCGCACCTTCACCTGTTGGTCGCTTCTGCCAAAGAACTCGATGTTTCCATTGGGGAGATAACGGGCAAGGTCGCCTGTTTTGTAAATGAAATTGCCCTCTCCCTCTGGGAGAGGGCTGGGGTGAGGGAGAAACCGTTCCGCCGTCAACTCGGGACGATTCAAATATCCGCGGCTGACACCATCCCCGCCGATATACAGATCACCAATCACGCCCACAGGGACGGGCTGAAGGTTTGCATCTAAAATGTAGATCTGCGTGTTGGCCATCGGTCTTCCAATCGGAACAGTGTTGGAAATGCTCGAATTTTCAGCCGAGAGGACACGATGAATCGTCGACCAGATCGTCGTCTCGGTGGGACCATACAGGTTCCAGACCTGCGCGCCGCGTTGAAGCAATTTTTTCGCGAGATCGTTCGTCAATGCTTCGCCGCCGCACAGGATGTTCAAATCCCGTTTTCCCTGCCAGCCTGATTCGATCAGCAGTCTCCAACTGGCAGGCGTGGCTTGCATGAATGTCGCATTCGAGTCGGTCAATGCCTGAGAGAGCAGTGCACCATCTGTTGTGATCTCAGAACTGGCAATCACAACGCGCGCCCCAACCGTTAGCGGAAGCATCAACTCAAGCACGGCAATGTCAAACGAAAGCGTGGTGACTGCCAGCAGGGTGTCATCCGCGCCGATGCCGAGATGGTCATGCATCGAAAAAAGAAAATTCACCACCGCCCGATGATGGATCTGCACGCCCTTGGGCTTGCCCGTTGACCCCGATGTGTAGATGACATAAGCAAGATCATCGGGTGTGATGGTCGCTTTCGGTTTTCTGCCGCCTCTTCCTTTTGCGAGTTCGTCAAGGCAGATCACCTGCGCGTTGTTTTCGGGCAAATTCGGAAGCAGACTTGATAGCGTGAGAATGATTGCGGCGTTTGAATCTGCCAGCATGAACGCGAGCCGTTCGGCTGGGAAGGATGGGTCAAGTGGAAGATATGCGCCGCCCGCCTTTAACACACCAAGCAGACCGACGAGCATATCCATGGAGCGATTTACATACAGCCCGACCAATATCCCACGCTTGACTCCCTGTGCCATCAGAACATGTGCAACCGCATCGGCGCGTTCGTTCAACTCTTTGTAGGTCAGACATTGATTTTCAAATTGAACCGCAACCGCATCGGGCGTGCGCTTTACCTGTGCTTCGATCAACTCATGGATGCAACTCCCGCGCGGATATTTGGCTTGCGTTTGATTCCATTCGACCAAAATCTGCTGTTTTTCCAAATCACTTAGGAGAGAATGTGTGGAGACAGGTCTGGCGGGTTCGGCAGCGATCTCCCGAAGCAATGAGTTGAAATGCCCCAGCATCCGCTGAATGGTGGATGCATCGAACAGGTCAGTGTTGTATTGCAGGGATGCAGCGAGACCCTGATCGGTCTCTGCCATCATCATGGTCAGGTCAAATTGCGCGGGTTCGCCGCCCAATGCAAGTGATTCCAACGTCAGTCCGCTTGCTTCCATGCGCGCGCCGTCAATTCCCAATGCGAAAGGACTGAGCGCCTGCACATCGGTCTCATGCGCCTTTTGCAAAATGAACATCGTTTCGAATAGCGGCGGGCGGCTTGAATCGCGCTGGATTCCCAGTTTTTTGGCAAGCAATGCGGGTGGATAATCCTGATGTTCGAACGCGCCGAGCATGGTCTGTCGAACTCGGTGGAGTATTTCATTGAAGGATGGACTCCCCGAAAAATCTGCGCGCAGGGCAATGGGATTGATGAAATAGCCGACCAGATTCTCCAGTTCAGCATGATTGCGTCCCGCGGTCACCGAACCGACAAGGAATTGTTCCTGGTTTGAATAGCGATGAAGCAGGGTCTGGAAGGCGGCTAACAAGGTCATGAACATCGTCGCGCCGTTTTCCTGCGCGAGAGTTTTCAGTTGTTTATAGATTTCGCCATCGATCATCACATGCTCGGAATCGCCGCGATAGGTTTGCATTGCAGTACGCGGACGGTCGGTGGGCAGATTCAACGCAGGGAGTTTGCCCTGCAATTGTTCACGCCAATAATCCCAGTGCTTTTCGCCTTGCGGACTTTCGAGCATATCCGCCTGCCAACGAACGTAATCGGAGTACCGCGCGGGGAGCGGGGACAGGTCAATGGGCTTGCCAGTTTTATTCGCTTCATACAATGTCAGCAGTTCGCTCGCCAGTATGGTCATCGACCAGAAATCTGTGACGATATGATCCATGGCGAGCAGAAGGATGTGTTGCGAATCTTTTGTCAGGTAAAGCGATGCCCGTAAAACGGGACCATGCTCAAGGTCAAAGGGACGATGCGCTTCAACAGCCAGACGTTCGCGCAATTCCGCTTCGGTCCATCCAGCCGTGTCTTCAACATGAAAGAAACCATCCATTGTTGCGTGAACACGTTGGACAGGTTCGCCATTCGTCACATGGAATGTGCTGCGCAATGATTCGTGATGTTCGACGAGTTGCTCAAACGCGCGTTTAAGCGCAGGGACATTCAACTCGCCATGAATGCGGATCGCGCCCGCCACATTGAACGAAATTTCATTTGGCAGGAGTTGATGCAGGAACCACAACGCCTGTTGACCATACGAAAGCGGACTCTCATTTGAATCATTGTTTGCGATGATGAGCGGGATTTCGTTTGACGAAGCAGGCGCATCGAGATTTTCGAGCGCTTCGGATACAAGCCGTGAGAGGGTCGGTCCCTGCAAAAGACTCGCCACCGACAAGTTGACTCCCAACTTCGATTCCAGCGAATTCTTGAGTTCCATCGCCATGAGGGAATCCAATCCCATTGTGTCGAGCGGCTGGTCTGGATTTAATTGGGAAGGCTCCATGCCCAGAATGCGGGCGGTTTGTTTTTGGAGGAAATCGCTCAGTAATTGTTGCCGCTGGGCAGGGTTGGCACTCAACAGTGTCGTTTTATCGAAATCACTGACAGGGATTTGGCTGGTCTTTTGACTTCTGCTATCAGCCTTTTGTTTCTTCTGATGTTGTCGTTTTCCGTTTGAACCTGAAGTTAACGATGGCGTTGGAATGGATATTTTTTCAATAACAGGCTCCTTGTTGGATGCTTCCAGCCAATAGCGTTGACGTTGAAAGGGATAGTTGGGCACGGTCACTTTGCGGCGCGCATATCCCGCATCGAAGCCTGCCCAGTTCACGTCCGCGCCGCGGGTGTAAAGTTTTCCAAGGCTGTCCAGAATGATCTGCCAATCATCCTGGTTTTGCCGCAGTGACGGCAGCCACGCAGACTTGGAGTCAGGCAGGCAGCGTTTGCCCATGCCCAGCAGAACAGGGCTGGGACCAATCTCGATGAAAACATCCATGCCAGAATCGGCGAGAGCCTGCATCCCTGCCGCGAATTTCACTTCCGCGCGGATGTGATTCAGCCAGTAGGTTGCATCGGGAGTTGAATCAGGTTCGAGCATACCGCCGAGCAGGTTCGAGCAAAGCAGGATGCGCGGAGCGGAGAAGGTGATCCCACGCGCAAAGGCTTCGAATTCATCCAATATGGAATCCATCAACGGCGAATGGAAGGCGTGGGAAACGGTCAGCGGCTTTGATGAAATTCCAAGTTTCGTCAGTTCATCTAGGATGATTTGTATTGTAGATGTTTCACCAGAGATGACTGTGTTATCGGGTCCGTTCGTTGCCGCGATGGAAACTTTGTCCAGATGGGGTTGTAAAATATCTGCGATGCGCGACGCATCCGCGAAGACCGCCGCCATCGTTCCATTTTGCGGGAGCGCGCCCATCAAGCGTCCGCGTTCGGCGATGAGGCGGAGACCATCTTCAAGTGTGAAGACGCCCGCGATGCACGCCGCGACATACTCACCGACGCTATGACCAAGAACGGCGTGCGGCTCGATGCCCCACGAACGCCACATTTTTGCGAGCGCGTATTCAAAGGCGAAGAGCACGGGCTGGGTGTATTGGGTTTGATGGATGGCTTGGTCATTATCGCTGAAAAGGATTTCGAGCAGGGGGCGATCCAAAATGGAAGCGAGAATTTGCGCGCATTCGTCGAGCGCGGCGCGGAAGGCGGGCTGGGTTTCGTAAAGTCCTTTTCCCATGCCGTTGTATTGCGAACCTTGTCCCGTGAACAGGAATGCGATCTTTGTTTGAGTGCCTGATCTTGCTTGACCTGTTGAAATGAATGGCGAGTCGGTTTTATTCAGATAATCATCCAGCGCTTTTGTCAGTTCATCCGTTGATGTGGCATGAACTGCGAGACGATGTTCAAAATGTGAGCGACCCGTGTTGACGGAGAAGCAAACATCTGCAAGAGAGTCTTTGTTGTTCAGGTCATTGAGTGTGAGTTCGACCATTTCATTCAACGCATGTTCCGTCTTCGCTGATAAAGTCAGCATGTGACGCGGACGTTCGACTTCCCCTTGTTCCACAACTACCTGCGGCACATCTGAAATAATGATGTGCGCATTCGTGCCGCCAAAGCCGAACGAACTGACTCCTGCAAAGCGCGGTTGGTCGCGGCGCTTCCACGGGCGGAGATAAGTCCCGATTTCGAGACGGGAATCTTCCAATGAAAGATGCGGATTAACCGCTTTCAAGTTCAGGTGCGGTGGAATGGATTCGTTTTGCAGCGCCAGCACGGATTTGATCAGCCCTGCAATTCCCGCCGCCGATTCCAAATGCCCGATGTTCGTCTTTACCGAACCGACTAGAACTCGGTTGTTCGATGTTCCATCATCCAGCACGGCGCGCAATGCGGAGATTTCGATCGGGTCGCCGAGCGGTGTGCCCGTGCCGTGCGCTTCCACATATCCGATCTGCTGCGGCGCAACGCCCGCATCCGCCAGCGCATAACGGATGACATCCTGTTGCGCCAATCCATTTGGCGCGGTCAAACCGTTGCTGCGTCCATCCTGATTGACCGCCGAGCCGCGGATTAACGCAAGGATGTTATCGCCGTTGCGCATCGCATCCGACAAACGTTTGAGCACCACAACGCCGCATCCTTCGCCGCGCACATAGCCGTCAGCATTCGCGTCGAAGGTTTTGCAATGACCGTCAGGAGCGAGCATCTGCGCCTGCGAGAAGGTGATGGTCAACTCTGGCGTGAGGATGAGATTCACGCCTCCCGCCAAGGCGACGTCTGATTCGCCGCTTCGGAGACTCTGACACGCGAGATGCACCGCCACCAACGACGACGAACAAGCTGTATCCACCGCCATGCTTGGTCCGCGCAGATCGAGCGCATAGGACAGGCGGTTTGCGGCGATGCTGTGCGCGTTGCCCGTGCCCGCGTAGGCGTCTATTTGTTCAGGGTCGTCGAATTGCAGGCGCGAGTAATCGTAACTGCTGATACCGACGAATACGCCCGTGCGAGTCCCTGCCAAAGCATCAGGCGGGATAAAGGCATTTTCAAGCGCCTCCCAGCTCACTTCAAGAAGGAGGCGCTGCTGCGGGTCCATGCGGGCGGCTTCACGCGGAGAGATCCCGAAGAAATTCGGGTCGAACAGATCCACGTCATCGAGAAAGCCGCCGAAGCGGGTGGCGACTTTTCCAGGCGCGGGGTCGTTTGAATGGAAGGCATCCACATCCCAGCGGTCAGACGGGACTTCGCTGATGGCGTCCACGCCGTTGCGGAGGAGTTCCCAAAATGCCTGCGGATTTGGCGACTGCGGGAAACGGCAACTCAAGCCAACAATGGCAATTGCTTCTTTGGTGAATGTATTGGGTGACTGAAGCGGAGATGGTGTTGCGGTTTTGATTGGTTGATTGTCATTTGCCAGATAATTCGCCAGCAGTTCGATGGTCGGATAATCCCATGCGAGGGTGGGGGAGAGTTTGCGGTTGAGAAAGACTTCCAAGTCGCCCGTCAGGCTGACGGCTTGGACCGAGCCAAGACCGTAGTAGGTGAACGGCTGGCGCGGGTCGATGGATGTGGAATCGATCTCTAGAATGGAAGCGATGCGGGTGATGAGAAAGGATTGGACCGCTTCTGCTGAAATCAGTTGTTTGGGTTTACTGATTGATGATTCCGATTTGACGAACTCTTGAGTCTTTTCCTGTTGCAATGCCACTGGCTTGGCTCGCCATTCGCCGACAATTTCCAATTCTCCGTTTAAGAATGCGTTCTTTGTGGCACGGCGTTGGATCTTTCCGCTGGAAGTTTTTGGAATGCTCATCGGCTTGACAAGCACGATCGCGAAAACCTGCAAGTCATGCTTTTCTGCCACCGCCTGACGAATGGCGGAAGCCACCTCATTTATATCGGGTTGGCGGTGTTGTCGGGTGACTTCCTGAATAATGACAAGCTGTTCTTTCCCATTTTCTGTTATCGAGAATGCGGCTCCCGCTCCGGGCTGTAACGCGGCATGGGACGACTCGACGGTGATTTCAATGTCCTGCGGATAATGGTTGCTTCCATGAACAATGATCAGGTCTTTCAAACGCCCTGTGACAAAAAGTTCGCCTTCATGCAAAAAGCCGAGGTCGCCCGTCCGCAGGAAGGGACCTTCGCCGGTATCCGCGATGTGCACGCCGAATGCCGCGCGGGTTTCCTCTTCCAGACCCCAATATCCTTTTGCCACGCTGGGTCCCGTGACCCAAATTTCACCGACCTGATTCGGCTCACATGGTTGCAACGTAGTCGGCTTAACGATGACTATTTTTTGATCAACGATGGATTTTCCGCAACTGACCATGGACAGTGAATTGTCATCCGCTATAGTTGCAGGAACGACGAGATCGCGTTCGAGCGATTTACGGTCGATGGTCAATACACGTGGTTCGGATGGACCGTCCCCGCCGGAGACGATCAGCGTGCTTTCCGCCATCCCAAAACACGGGTAGAAAGAAGTCTTTCGGAAACCGCACCGCTCAAACGTCCATGCGAAACGTTCCAGCGTCTCGGGGCGGATGGGTTCGGCTCCGCAAAACGCCAGCGACCATGAACTCAGATCCAGCGTTTCCATCTGCTCGGGCGTGATCTTGTCCACGCACAGGTCGTAGGCAAAGTTTGGCGCGCCGCTGATCGTTCCTTTGTATTGGCTGATGGCTTCGAGCCAGCGAAACGGGCGTTGCAGGAACGAGACCGGCGACATCAAAGTCGAAGGTCCATTGACGTACATCGGCTCGAGGATGCCGCCGATCAACCCCATGTCGTGATAACTGGGAAGCCAGAAAACTCCCACCGCGTTTTCGCCGATCTGGAATCCGTGGCGGATGGCTTTCAGATTGTGCATCAGGTTGCCATGTGTCAGCATGACGCCTTTGGGCTTGCTGGTGGAACCGGATGTATATTGAAGGAATGCCAACGTGTCGGGCGAAATATCGGGATGACGCCAGTCCGCTTCCAACCCCGCCGGAACCTGTTCGGTGTTCAACCAACTTAACGCCTGCAGATCGGGCGTGTGCTCGAAGCGCTGTTCAAGATTATGCAGGATTGTGGATGTGGTCAGCGCAAACGACGCTTGCGAATCTGCGACAATGGATTGGATGCGCGGCACCGGACGGTTCAAGCGCGGTGGATAGGCAGGGACGGCGGTCACGCCGGCGTACAGGCATCCGAAGAAGGATGCGATGTAATCCATACCGGGAGGGTAAAGCAGAAGCGCGCGCTCACCGCCTGCGCCGTGTTGCTCAAGCCATGCGCCAATGGCGCGCGCGCGGCGGTCCAATTCCGCGTAAGTGACTGTGACGATATCCGAATCGCCATCCTGAATGAATCTGTATGCCAGATTATCAGGATGGCGACTTGCCTGCGTTCTAAGCAGTTCGAGCAATGTGCTGGACGCTGACCGTGTCCGGTTTGACAATTGCTTCATAATAAATTACACCTGTCTTGTCTGAATTAATGTTTCATTTATAACATAAAAGCGATTGTCAAATGCCGCGCTGGGGGTGTGAAATTGGTACTACCCATTACTTTTGGATACCTATCCCATTCTTGACATGAAATCTTGAAAAGGTATAATTCTTCCCATTATCATATTATTTATCCATTTTTATATAATTTAGCGGGGATTTTTTGCACATAACTTGATTGCCATGTCTGTGTTTGATTTTGAAAATACGGATATGTATTCAGTGAAATGAGGAATAGTCTCGTGAATCAATCAAGCAATTTCAAGTTGGTCCTGATCGACAATCAAAGCAGCACGCCTCCCAGAGAATTCGAACTGGTCAAGTCAGAACTTGTGATTGGTCGCGATGAAAGCGTTGACCTTCCGATCACGTCGCCAGCCATCTCCCGCCGCCATGCGAAATTTACGCGCGAGGGAGATGGTTTTGTTTTGGAGGATCTGGGAAGCAGTAACGGCACGTTTGTCAACGGACAAAAACTGAGCGGACGTCATAGCTTGAAATCGGGAGATGAAATCCGTTTGGGGCGGGCAATTACGCTCAAATATGAAGCGCCGGAAGCGGAAACCTCCGAACCGGATGCGACCATGATACGGTCAACGCCCGCCGCTGTGCCATCCGGCGTGGCGCAAACGATGATCGGTGAAGACCCGATGATCTCACGGGCAGACGCGGGTCCGTCGCAGTTGGTGGTGACCATTGCAGGGGAAAATCCGAGAACGCATACGCTCACGCGGCAGGCTTTCACCATTGGTCGCCTCGATGATAATGACATCGTCATCCCTTCGCAGATCGTCTCGGGAAAACATGCCCGGCTGGAAAAGGAGAACGGCGGTTACAAGTTGACCGTCCTGCCTGAAGCCAGAAATCCGGTGCTTTTCGAGGGACGTCCCATTGATGGCTCCCGCACGCTTCATCATGGCGACATACTCAGGATCGGCGGCGCTGACCCGGGCATGATGGTCACGATCAACTACAACGCGCCGAGCGAAGCGCCGAAAGAAGTCGAAAGGGATATTGTCTTCGGCGAAAAGACCATCATTCAGATCGGACGTGATTCTGCAAATGACGTCATGCTTCCATCTCCCAACGTTTCACGCTTCCACGCCCAGGTGGAGCGGGTCGGTCAACGCTACCGTGTGGAGGACCTGCGCAGTTCCAATGGGACATTCGTCAATGGGCAGCGTATCGAAGGGGCTGTCTGGCTCAAACCGTCCGATACGATTCGGGTGGGGTCGTATCGCTTTGTCATGGGGAAGGATCAGCTTGCCAAATACGATGACAGCAACGGGTTAAGAGTCGATGCGATCAACCTCAACAAGTGGGTGCGCAAAGACCTGAACATCCTGCAAAATATCTCCGTCTCCTTCCAGCCGAGGGAATTCATCGTGGTCGTCGGTCAAAGCGGCGGCGGCAAATCCACGTTTGTGGATGCCGTTGCGGGCTACCGCCCGGCTACTTCTCCTTCACGGGTGCTGGTCAACGATATTGATATTTACAACAATTTTGATGCCATCCGCAACGACATTGGATTTGTCCCGCAAAAGGACATCATTCATATGGAGTTGACCGTTTATCAAGCGTTGGATTATGCCGCTCAATTGCGCATGCCCGGTGACACGACCAAGGAGGAAAGGCACAAGCGCGTCATGGAAGTCCTTACTGATCTTGATCTCACACACCGCAAGGATGTGCAGATCAGCGGCTTGAGCGGCGGACAGCAGAAACGCGTCTCCATTGGCGTTGAGCTGTTGACCAAACCCGGGCTTTTCTTCCTCGATGAGCCGACCTCCGGTCTCGACCCCGGAACCGAAACCGCCCTGATGCAGTTGATGCGCCGTCTGGCAGATCAGGGACGCACAATCATCCTCATCACCCATGCCACCAAGAACGTTATGCTGGCGGACAAGGTCATCTTCCTTGCCCGCGGCGGATATCTTGCCTGGTTTGGTCCGCCGGATGAGGCGCTGGCGTACTTTGATCAATACCGCTCAGAGCGCGACCGCAGAGCCGGCAAGATCGAATTCGATGAGATCTACGCCATCCTGGACGATCCCAGCAAGGGCAAGGCGGATGAATGGGCAAAGCGATACCGCGAGAGCAAAGCGTATCAGGACTATATTGCCCATCCGCTTAAAGATAAGATGGTGCCCCAAAACGCCGTCACCATACCGGAATCGGGCAGGGCTGTTTCGCCCAAATCGGGCAGCAAGTCCACCGGTAAGGTTTCACAGCTAAAACAGTTTTTCATTCTGTCAGCGCGTAATATAAAGATCCTGACCCGCGATAAATTCGCGCTTGGTTTGATGCTGGCGACTGCGCCGCTGGTCAGTTTGTTGGATGTGGTTCTCTCCATTGTCATGGGACGGAATCCGTTCGACTTCTATCTGGGCGACATGGCGCAGGTCATGATCACGCTTTTCCTGCTGACCATTTATGGCGTCATGGTGGGAGGCATCTCGCAAATGCGCGAGATCGTCAAAGAGGCGGAGATCTACAAGCGCGAGAGATTGGTCAACCTCAAGATCCTGCCGTATGTCATGTCCAAGATCTGGGTTGCGGCTTTGCTCGCCTTCTATCAAGCGGCGGCATATACCATTGTGCATTATCTTGCCTTCAACATGCCCGGCGGCACGCTCGAATTCGTGCAGGTGTATATCACGATGACGCTGGCGACTCTGGCAGGCATGATGCTGGGACTCTTCGCCTCCGCCCTCGCCCCGAACGCCAGTTCCGCCCCATTGATGGTCATCATCCTGATGCTTCCGCAGATCGTTCTGGGCGGCGCCCTGATCCCCGTGCCAAGTTTTATCAGCGCGCCGACGTCAACGCGCTGGGCGTTCGAGGCATTGATGAGCATCACCGGTCCCGGCTCGGATGTTGCCGCAGATGTCTGCTGGCAGTTGCCGCGCGACGTGCAGGATGCCATGACCCTGGAAGATAAACTTGCCAACGGCTGTAACTGCATGGGCGTGAACATGCTCAAACAGGAATATTGCAATCATCCCGGCTTGGGCAAGTTTTACATCCCATTAGTCGATGAACCCATGCCGGTCGAACCCGCCCCGCTCCCGCCGGAGCCTGCCCGTCCTATCGAGCCTCAAAACCAATCTGACAACGTAGCCATGGCGGAGTTCTTCGCGCAACTCAAGGTGTACGAAGTGGAAGTGGAAAACTATAAGCGGCAGGTTGAGCTGTATCAAACCGAGCGGGTTGCCTACGAAACGGCGCGCGCCCAACTGCAGGTTGCGGTCGCTCCAGCCGAAGGCGTTGTGAGAAACTTCTATAACGGCGCAGGGTTCACTTATGTTAATAAGAAGGATCCAGTGGCGTATTTTGGCAAGATCGGTTTTGCCTGGGCGGTGCAGGGCTTCATCATCCTGATTCTGTTCGGCGCCATCTTGTTCCTGCAAAAACGTAAGGATGTGATCTAAATCTCATGCGAAGGTATCGCGTTGTATTTACCCTGCTTATATTGCTTCTCTTGTTAAGCGCCTGCGGAATGGGGGGCAATAACGCGGCGACAGAAAGCACGCTGGAAGCGATCAGCAACCAAGTGCGGGAGACCGGCACTGCATCTGCGCAACAGGGACAGGATCCGTTCTCTGTGGTCGAAACAGCTCAGGCAGCCGCAACACAGGCGCTGGTCTTGTCCCCTGATTCCATGACCGCCACCGCGCAGGCGTTTGCCCCGATACTGGCTGAACTACCGAAGTATGGCGTTGACCCGTCGCAGGGAAGGCTGGGGTGGGTTCATCCGCCCGTCTCTTTGGATGCCTCCGGCTTTCGTCAGTTCGAATATATCAATTATTTCCTGGGGACCGTGGCGGCTGATTTTGTGATATCCGCGGACATCACTTGGGATACCGTTGGCAGCACATCAGGTTGCGGGTTCGTCCTGCGGTCGGATGGAAATCAGGCGGCTTTCAATCAATATCTTGCCATTATCACGCGCGTCTCCAGCGGACATTTCCTTTTCGCGACCATGGCGAACGGCGATGTGGTCACCGGGCGGGATATATACGCCTACAATCGCGATAAGAATTTCAAATGGCAGAACCAGACAACGAACCGCCTGACCGTAGTGGGACGCGGCAACCGTTTCTATATTTACACCAACGATACGTTGATCGGCGAGATCGATCCCAGCGCGCCGTTGCCCGGTTTGGCGTTGCCTCCGGAGCCGGAGAGACCCGCCGATCAATCGGATGCCCAGGCAATGGCGGAGTATCAGGCAAGGAAGACAGAATACGACCTGGTCGTGCAGCAAATGAGGGCGGACTATGCCAGACGGCAACGGGCGGTCGATTCTGTAAATACGGAATTTGAGCGCGGTTTCATCGCGCTGGTGGCGTTGAGCGAATCGGGCAGGCGCACGGTTTGCGAGTTCAATAATGCCTGGTTGTGGTTGATCGAGTAATTGGCGGATCTCATGAAACGACGCATCCAAAAAAATGTAATTTTGGGAGAAGGAAATGTCCACTAAATGGATCGGTAAGAAACTAAGTAATCGTTACCTCATTGAAGAACTGCTGGGGCAGGGTGGCATGTCGGCGGTCTACAAAGCCTCCGACCCCAACTTGAAGCGGGTCGTTGCAGTCAAGATGATCCACACCCACCTCTCCAGCAACCCGGATTTCGTCACCCGGTTCGAAGAGGAAGCGGCGGCAGTGGCTCAACTCCGCCATCCCGGCATTATTCAGGTATATGACTTCAACCGGGATGACGATGTCTACTATATGGTATTGGAGTTCGTGCCCGGAGAAACGATTCAAGCGCATCTGAAACGGCTGAACGACTCAAATCGCCGCCTGTCTCCGAAAAATGCGATGGAATACATGGCTAACGTTTGTGATGCCGTGGACTATGCCCATCAGCGCGGAATGATCCACCGCGACATCAAACCCGCCAACCTGATGTTAAATACCATGGGTCAGGTCATCCTGATGGATTTCGGTATCGCCAAGATCGTTGGCAGTCAGCGACACACTGCGACCGGAGCTGTGGTTGGGACAGCCATGTACATGTCACCGGAGCAGATCAAAGGCGAACAGCCG
The DNA here is from genome assembly GCA_023382595.1 of Anaerolineales bacterium. Taxonomy (GTDB): domain Bacteria; phylum Chloroflexota; class Anaerolineae; order Anaerolineales; family Villigracilaceae; genus Villigracilis. The sequence goes on from JAHDWB010000004.1 coordinate 240,884, forward strand.
GACCGCCGCACGGATATTTACTCCCTCGGTGTGACGCTCTTCGAAATGGTCAGCGGACGACCACCCTTTGAAGCGGATTCCGCGATGACCCTGATGATGATGCACATGAACGACCCGGTTCCCAACGCGCGGACCCTCAATCCGGAGATCCCTGATGCGCTGGTGGCTGTCATCAACAAGGCGCTTGCCAAGAACCCCGACCAGCGGTATCAGACTGCCGCGCAAATGGCAGCTGCACTCCGGAATGCAATGACGCAATTGGATGCATCGTCTCCTGCACCGATTGCAACCATGATCGACGAATCCCCGCTTACCTCCGCAGGTCCCGGGGCAACCATGGTCGAGGCTCCCGATCACGCCCGGGGCACCATTGTGGAAAGCGGTCCCATGCCCAGCCCGCAGGGAACGATCGTTGAAAGTTCGCCCATGTCCCCCGTCTCCTCGCAGGTTTCAGGGACGTCCATTGATGGTTCTGCGGTGAAACCAAAAGCCTCATCATCCCCAGCCGCGCCGGCTAAAAAAGGCGGGTTGGCTTTGCCGGTCATCATTGGAGGCGTTGTCGTGCTTGCCTGTCTGGTCGTTGGAGGTATTTTCGCTGCCAGCCGTCTGTTTGGCGGAGGCGCAGCCTCCCCGCTCGAAGAGCCGACGGCAATTGTCGTAAATACGGAAGCACCTACGGATATCCCCGCCGCCGAACAGACAACCGAAGCGCCGACGGAAGTCCCGACCGAAACCCCGATCCCGCCCACACCGACGCCGACAACCCCGTATGTTGTGATAACCGGTATTCGTGTTGAGAATTCTGTATATATCGTGGATTATGACGTACATAATTTCGATACGCCGGGCTTGCATGTACATATATTCTTCAACAATGTGCCGCCTGAGCAAGCCGGCTCGCCGGGGTCTGGTCCGTGGAAGTTAACATGGGGTTCATATGGCGACCCGCCATTCACCCAGTACATCTTGTCGAATCGTCCGGCAAATGCAACCCAAATGTGCGCACTTGTCGCCAACCCGAACCATTCCATTCAGCTTAACAGCGGAAATTGTGTTGACCTGCCGTAAACTTGAGCGTATAGCTTAAAGCAGCCCGCCATCCAATTTGGATGGTGGGCTTTATTTTATGGGTGATCCAGACCATTTTCACGCACATTGCAGGCGGGCGATTCATTAGGTATAGAGAACTGTTTCCTTAGAGAAGCAGGCTTCGATGGTTGGGGCATGGAAGGAAATTGCCCGAATTTTTATATGACGTGCTTGATATCGGTAGGAGTTGAACGCTACGAACAGATTTCTTTTCGCAGTTCCGCTTTTTGAACCTTGCCCATCGCGTTGCAGGGCAAATCCGGGCGGAAAACGATGGCTTTTGGACTCTTATACGGCGCGAGTTTTTCGCGGCAAAATCGCATCAGTTCTTCGCTGGTAGTTGATCCTTCTTTATTGAGCACCACCACCGCTGTGACCTTTTCACCCCATTCCGCATCAGGACAGCCGATCACCGCGCAGGCACTGACAGCTGGATGCTCCGCCAGCACACGCTCCACTTCGGGCGGGTAGATATTGAGTCCGCCGCTGATGATGAGGTCTTTGGAGCGGCCGCACAGGGTTAGGTAGCCGTCCGCTTCGAGGCAGCCCAGGTCTCCGGTTTTGAACCAGCTGTCGGCGGAGAAGGAAGCGGATGTCTTGTCGGGCTGATTCCAATATCCCTTGAAGATGTTCGGTCCGCGTAATTGCACATCCCCGATCTCCCCAGTTGGCAAGCTCTCACCCGTCTCTGAATGGACGATCCGCACTTCCACCCTGGGCAATGGCAACCCGACCGAGCCAATGCGCCTCTCACCGTTCAGCGGATTGGAACAGTTCATGCCTGTCTCGGTCATGCCGTAGCGTTCGAGCAAAGTGTAGCCAAAGGTTTTCTGAAAGCCAGTGAAGACCTCGTCGGGCAGGCGATCTGACCCGGAGGTGATGAGGCGCACGCGGGATAGGTTGAATTGGCCTGCGTTTGGCACGTCGAGCAGGCGTTTGTGAATGGTCGGAACCGCCATGAAGACCGTGCATTCTCCGCTTGAAAGCAATTCGAGCGTCTTCTGCGCGTTGAATTCGCGCATGAGCAGGGTTGTCGCGCCTGCGTGCAAGGCGCCGTGTAATGCGACGAATAATCCATGCACGTGGAAGATGGGCAGGACGTGGAGGAGGGCATCATCCGCCTGCCAACCCCATGCTTTATGGAGCGCATCAAAATTGGAGATCAGGTTTCCATGCGTGATCTCTGCGCCCTTGGGACGGCCTGTAGTGCCGGATGTGTAGATGATCACTGCCGTGTCGGATGGCTTGGAAGTTGGGAATCGGGGATTAGAGATTGGTGCAGATATCAGAGAATTGAATTGGTCCGGCCTGGATGGGTCGAGAAAAACACATTCCTTCAAATCAGGCAATTGCAGAAGAATGGATTGGATTTTCTCTTTTGACGACTTGAGTGCGAAGAAGAGTTTCGCGCCGGAATCCTCGAGGAAATATTTCACTTCATCAGGCGGATAGGCGAGATTAAGCGGCAGAGAGATCGCTCCAAGACGCGCAGTTGCCAGGTGCAATAGGATGAACTCGGTGCATTTGGAAAGCTGCAAGGCAACGCGGTCACCGGGCTGTACCCCGAGGCTTTGCAAGTAAACTGCCGTGCGGTTAACCTGCTCACTCAATTCTGTGTAGGTAATGCGCTGAAGCGGCGGGTCAATGAATTCGAGCGCAACCTTGTTTGGATAGTTACGGACGTTTTCGGTGAAAGAGCTGAGGAAGGACATGGGGTTATTCTATCGCCAGAGGGAAATCCGTTCGGGGATGCGTTCATCGCCCAACTCGTGGCAGAACTTTTTTAGTTTGGGATACGCGCCGCGCCATTTCAGGTCATCGAGTTTTTCCTTGAGGGGCACATCCGTGCGCAGGGTGGAGAGTTCCCGGAACAACAACGCATCCTTGTAATTGTTTTGCAGATTTTCAACCAACGTGGTCGCACGCCCCAAACCTAGCGGGATTTTTTTCGGGTCTTTGGGAATAGCCTCGATGTGTTTGAACTCTGCCAATACCGTCGCTGTGGATTTCGCACCCCAGCCTTGAACGCCGGGATAGCCGTCCGCCGAGTCGCCGACGAGCGCAAGATAATCAGGGATCGATTTGGGGCTTACACCGAACTTTTCGACCACGCCTTGTTCATTGAGGAATATCTCGCGGCGGCGATCCCAACAAATCACGCGGTCGCCGTCCACCATTTGCGTCAGGTCTTTATCCACCGAACAGATGACGATCTGCTCAATGGATTTGGATTTCTTGAACTTTGCTGTCGCGGTGGCGATCGCATCGTCCGCTTCGAACTTGACCATGGACCAGACCGTCAACCCCAACGCCTCTGCCGCCTTTTCAGCCAACGGGAATTGCGCCATGAGGAGCGGGTCCACACCGTCACCGGTTTTGTATCCTGCATAGAGTTTATTGCGGAATGACTCGATGACATGATCGAAGGCAACCGCCACATGCGTAACTTGCGGGTCGCTCAGCAATAACAACAAGCTTCTCAACAGCCCGAGCGCAGCGCCGACTTCCTGTCCGCTGGGGGATTTTTTAGGCGGGGCGCCAAAGTGACTACGGAATAGCTCGTATGTGCCGTCAACCAGATGGATCTTCATGTACCGTTAACTCCTTTTTCTTCAGACTTGTAAAAACATCGACAAACCCAGCCAACGCATCGGCTCCGGAAGTCTCGCCTACGGCAAGGATTTTCTCCATTGATTCTTGGATTATTATCATGTTACCAGAAATCAATGCATCGAAAAAATGATGCCACAAGATGCCCGCTTCGCCCCTTCCCGCGGACCTGATCCATGCTGCTGAAAGGGATGTGGTCAACGGTGCAGTGTCTTTCGCAATTTCGTCTGCAAGCACACTTGCGATCTCATAAGGATGAATGATCCACGCGGCATGGATGGCGCCCATGATGAAGTCGTCACCTGAAGGGGTGAGTCCCTGCCCCAAGCCTGCAAGTTGTCTGGCGGCAGACAGGCAGGATGAAATGTCCGCGTTCGCGAGGGCAAATGATAATAAACCCGGGAATTCGTCATGAGCAATGTGCAATTTCGATACTCGCTCGGTAATTTCATCTTTTTTGACATATCCCTTTTCCCAATCAGGACGAGGGAACCATGTCCTCGCATGGTCAAGTGGGATGATGAAATCCCCGAGAGTGAGTTGGCTTTCATGGATAGAGATTGGGGATCGGATGTGAAGACGTTCTGAAAATAAAACATTATCTTCGATCACAAGGTTGAAGGGACCATCCCCGATCTGAGGCGTGACGATTGACAGTATCTCCCTGTGTTCGTTGATAAGGTTGCAGGCGCGGTCGAAGACGTGCAGAATGCGCGGGTGGCGCGAATTTTTCAGCCAATCGTTTACAGCGGGCGTGAGAGAAAGGGCGTTTATGGGTTGCATTGACGTATAATTCCGACAGTTAATGTCTATTATACAGAGTCGCAGCAAGTTTTGTCAGTCAATACAAAATCGCGATGAACGAATGCACAAATGCTTTCAAACTTCGAGAGTGATCTGAGGATGGCTTTCCCCGTTTTACCGCTTGCGCCTGTGAGAAGAATTATGATAACGTGTAATCCTCCAGGAATTATCCCACGAACGGAAGGTAAGATATGTTTTCCATCGAGAAATGCCCCGTCCCAGACAATACTCTGCTGGATAAATATTCGTCAATCCCTGGAGCCTATGTAGATTGTTACACGACTGGCATCTCCAAATTAATGCCATTTCCCGAATACATCCACGCCTTTTACACAACGCCGCTATTTAAGCTGGAACGATCAATATTGAAGTTCCTTGTATCCAAACCATCAACCGATCTTCAGGCAAAGCAGGCAGCCAATGGTGAAATTGACAAATTCGCCGCATGGACGGTCGAAGCACGAAGCGAAAACGAATTACTCATGTGCGATTTATTGGGGCGTACCCGTTCATGGTTTATGACAGAGAATGATGGGGCGAAGACAAAGCTATATTTTGGCTCGGCAGTCGTCCCGAAGGCGGGACGCGAGTCGTTGGGTTTTGGTTTCCGAGCCTTGCTGGGGTTTCACCAAATCTACTCGGTGTTGCTGTTGGCTTCTGCAAAATCGAAGCTGACACAGCGGATATAGGAAATTGCCCTTTTTTACCTTGCCAAATCAGAATATTTGTTCTAAAATATATCGAATATTTTACTCACTAAAAACGAAAGGATGTGTTTAATGTTGAATCTAAATTCGGTCATGCTCGGAACGACGCAGCCGCAAGTATTGGCGGCTTTTTATGAAAAGGTGCTCGGCAAACCCGCAGAAATGAACGACCCTGAAAATGGTTTCTGGGGCTGGCAGGTTGGCGGAGGTTTTTTGGGGATTTTGAACCACTCTGAAATGGGCGGCAAGACCAAAGACCCCGGGCGCATCATGCTCAATTATGAAACGGCGGATGTGAAAGCCGAATTCGAGCGGATTCAGTCCCTTGGGGCTGTGGTGGTGAAAGAGCCGTATGACATGGGCGGCGGCTGGATCGCCACATTGGCAGATCCTGACGGGAATTATTTCCAATTGATGAACCCGATGGGATGATGGTGAAGTGTGGGCAGGCGGCAGTTATCTTTAAGATGATTGCTGCCTGTTTTATCACAGCAGTAAGGGGAGAAGCCAATACTCTTCAACAAAAATTGACTTGGAAACCCACCCGCCATCTGCGCAGAAAAGAAGCCGAGCCCATGCCATCTCCTTTAGGAGCCCCACAGGGGTGCTCACCCTTCGGGTACGATGTCGCGAAGGGGCAAACGGATATGTCGATTGCTCAAGCCAATCAGGCGTCACACTGACTGCCTGTTAGGGGGTGTCAAAGTGGTGAGGTCCCATTCAATTTATTCATAACGCCTGCCTGGCTTTGTCACTTGGATTTGTTATGTTGGCATCGGAAAATCAAAATTGTATTTTGATATCAAATTTTGGCGATACTTCTTAACGCTTGTGACCTCTTCTTGTGAAATATCTAGCTTTTCGCCAAAGACCTTTCTGAGAATTTGATTATTACCTTCTATCTGTAAAGCTTGATCCATAAGATCAATAAATCCAGTGAATCGTCTAGTTACTAATTTATCAGGAATAACATTTGTTAAAACTTCTTTTAATAACATGAACGCTGGATTTGTCAAAACTTTTTTTGGATCTAGTTCTTCAAGCGCATCAATCACAGAACCTGCCAATTCCTTAATGAACGAAGCACGAGTATTGCCGAACTTTTTTGACATTGTTGATATTGCGTCCTCAAGATCGTCATAAATTTCAACTTTCTCTTTTAAAGACTTTGCTTTTTCAATCTCATTCGACCACTCCTGAGTTCCTTCTCTAAACTCATGCAACTCCTCTCGCATTTCAATAAGCCGACGAGGTATATCGGATGATTTTTCACACCTGGAAAGTAGAATCGTAAGAAGAGGTGGTAGATATATTGTTCTCGGTCTTATTAATGAATGAAACCCTTCCACCTTCTTCCTATGTTGCGATGCCAATTCCCTATAGATCTTAAGAGCTGGTAAATCAAATTCATGAAAAGCATCTAAAAGTGGTAAAAGATTGCGGGAGGATGGCATTAAGGTTAATGATGATTTAGATAACTCTTCAAGTATTAGCCGTATGTATCCTTCAAGTCGTTTACTTGAGATTAAAAGACCATTCCTTTCCTTATATTCTCCAGAATGCGATAAGATACCTGGTACTTTATCCTTATCATTTTTTGATAGCTTTAGCCAATAATCATAAGAATTTATATCGAAAGAAAGCGATGGCGCCCAATCATAAAGTGCCCGAGTAGAATCGGATACGGCAAAAACGGCGTTTGTTAACTTATTTTCTTGTAACTTGCGCAGAGGACAAGTTTTGTCTTCACCAAAGGCAAGATATGTAACATCTTTCGCTGATATATCAACATAGACCTCATTTTCGAGTACGTACAAGTCGACAAAATTGGAAAACTCCATAAGATGTGCAAGACTAATTCGCCCACCTTCCAACACACAACTCACACTAAAATCGCTGATAAGACTGACAATTCCATTCATGGGTAACATCTCCTACAATGGTGAAGCCAACCCCTTTTCTATTTGGATAATTTCCCATGCTCTTCTTAATTCTTTCATACGCTGATAAGCCAAAGTTTGTTGTTCCGCAGATTGTCCGACGATACGGTCAGGGTGAACTTTGTACAATTCAGAAACATAGGTACTGCGAATGGATTCATCTGAGGAGTTTATATTCAAACCTAGAACCTTGTAGGGGTCAAAACACAGGCAGGCAACCAGTTCTGTCACGACTTCTATCATTTTGAAATTTTCCGCTTTTTCTTTCTCTTGGATTGCCTCAACGATGAACGCAACAATTACAAATATAATTAGAACCACGCTCAAAACAGCAATCACAACAAGTACAATTCTCAATAACTTAAGTGCAATAGGTGCTAACCATGCTAAGCGTTTTTTGATTTCTCTCCACCATTGATTGATATCTCCCTTCCATTGATCTGCTGGATTAAGCTTTCCTCCCAAAGCAGAAGCAATTTGTCTATCAATTAAATGAACTCCGTTTCTTTGTTTTATTGCATTAACGAGATCATCGACCTTTGGTGACGCAAAACGAAACAATAACCCTGGAACCACACTGCTAGGATGATAAGTCTTGCTTTTTTGATATGGTTGATATTCTATAGGGCTGACATTCGGTTTAGGTGTAATAGCCCTTAATTTCTGTATACGTTCCTCTTCAGACAAATGAAAGATATGCTCATAATCTTGTGCATTAATAGCAATCAGTATCTTTTCACATATTTCTTCATTAGATAATTTTCTCAATTCTACTTCTTTACCTAGTTCTAGAAATTCTGCCGTGCGTAACACAGAGTTGTATAAAATATCTTCAAAAAGCCTACTGTTGGGTATGCGAGCGAACTTTGATAGTCGCTGCATTATCTTTTCGATAAAGTATGGTCTCCGATTTCCTTCATATGATGAAACAGGCTTTCCTTTAATAACTTCTAAAAGCCTGACTATCTCATAATCAGGAAGAAGGTTTGTTATGCGAGAGTACTTTAGTGGAAGAGCCATTTTAGATGATATAAATCTTGTCTGAGGGCTTACTCGATAATCATACAGTAGTTTCCATAGAGAATCAATGCAAATGCATATGTACTAATTGCTACATACTAGACAATAATCTTCAAATCTCTTGTGGTGGCTAATAGTAAGGGCAATGTCCTTCGAAACAGAATCAATCATCGGCTAAGAAAGAAGCGGGGTACTTCATCCAATTATTTACTATTCACAATTCCCCACAACCGATTCGAATTCAGCGGAATTTCCAAAATCTCAAAGTCCACATCGTGAAGTGCATCTTCCAACGCCTGCGCGAACAGCGGACCGACGGGAATCGCGCCCGCCTCGCCCGCGCCCTTCACGCCCATCGGGTTGAGCGGCGAAAGCGTCACGCCGTGTCCCGTTTCGATGTGCGGCACATCCAGGCTCGTGGGCAGGTGATAATCCATGAACGTGCCGTTGAGCAGTTGCCCATTCTCGTCATAAGCGAGACGCTCATAAAAGGCATTACCGATGCCCTGCGCCACGCCGCCGTGAATTTGTCCATCGAGGATCAGCGGATTGATGACCTTGCCGCAATCGTGCACGACAAGATATTTTTGGATTTGGATCTGCATCGTCTCGGGGTTGACTTCCACGATCATGGCGTGGATGCCGCTGGCAGTGGCACCTCTTTCTGGACCGAAATAATTGGTCGCTTCCAACCCAGGCTCGGTACCAGGCTTGACGGCTCCGCGCATCGGATTCGCCTTGCCCGCCAGTTCACCCAATGAAATGGACATGCGCGGCAGGTCCTGCACTTTGACCATGCCATCTGCGAGTTCGAGTTCATCTTCGGGCGCGTTGAAATGCTCGGAGGCGAGTTTGAGAATTTTCGCCCGCACCACCTTTGCGGCTTCATTGATCGCGTTGCCCGCCACGACCGCGCCGCGGCTGGCGAACGTCCCTGCACCCCAATAGAACTGGTCGGTGTCGCCCGTGACGACATCGATTTGATTCACATCCACGCCGAGTTGCTCCGCGACGATCTGCGCGAAACTCGTGAAGTGCCCCTGTCCCTGCGTGCCGACTCCCGTTACAACCGAAACGCGCCCGCTGCTCATCACCTGCACTTTCGCGCCTTCATACGGTCCAATACCCGTGCCCTCCACGTATGCGACGATACCAATCCCAACGTGTCTGCCTTCGGCTCTTAACTTTGGTTGGATCTCGTTGACGAATTTGTGATATCCGATCCGTTCGAGCGCTTCATCCAGCAACGGTTCGTAATTTCCACTGTCATACACCAGCGGCGCAAAATCCTGATAGATGATCTCGTTGTTGTATGGGAACTTGTCAGGCGGGATGAAGTTCCGTCGGCGGATTTCGGCGCGGTCAATCTTCAATTCTTTCGCGGCAAGGTCGAGCAGACGTTCGATGACGAACACGCCATGTTGACGCCCCGCGCCGCGATAGGGCGTGACGATGGTCTTGTTGGTGAATACCGCCGTGAACTCGCTGTAATAGTTTTTGATGTCATACGGTCCGAGCAACGTGCACGAACTATTGAGCGGTACGGTCAATCCATACGGAGCATACGCGCCTGTGTCATGTAGAAAAACATCGTGCACGCCAAGAATATGACCGTCCTTATCGAATGCAATTTCCGCATCATGGATCTGTCCGCGTTCGTGCGTGGTGGCGACAAAGTTCTCGGCGCGGTCTTCGATCCATTTGACAGGGCGGTTCAACTTCATCGCCGCCCACGGAACCAAGACTTCTTCTTGGTAAAACATCATGATCTTGGGACCGAATCCGCCGCCGATGAACGGCGCGATGACGCGGACTTGTCGCTCCGACAAGCCGAGCATACCTGCCAGCCCGTTTCGGATCACGACCGGAGCCTGCGTCGTGTCCCAGACGGTTAATCTACCCGCGCGCGAATCCCACTCCGCGACGATGCCGCGGTTTTCGATGGCGGCGGCGCATCCGTGCTCATAACTGAACCGTCGTTTGACGACCAACGCCGCGTCCTTCTTCACAGATTCGTAATCGCCCTTCGTCTGCACTACATGTGCCGCGATATTCGAGCCAACCTCTTCATGAATAAGTGGACTATCTGCTCCCAAAGCCTTTTCCATATCAACAACGGCTTCGAGCGGTTCGTAATCCACTTGAATATCTGCCAGCGCATCTTCGGCGATGTAGCGGCTTTCCGCCAGCACCATCACGATCGGCTCGCCCGCAAACTTGACCTTATCTTTTGCCAGTGGAACTTGAGTCTTTTCATTGAAGACGATATCGTCAACTGGCGGAGGCGAAACCAACAACGGACCAGGCTTCCAATAATCGCCCAGATCATTGGCGGTGTAAACAGCAACCACACCTTCGTGCTGGAGAGCCTGTGAAACGTCGATGCTGTTGATTCTCGCGTGCGCATACGGACTCCGCACAAAAGCGACGTGGAGCATGTTGGGCAGATCTACATCGTCCACATACAATCCCTGCCCCGTCAGTAGACGCGGGTCTTCGTTGCGTTTGATCCGTTCGCCAAAGTATCGTGTGGTCATAGAACCTCATTCTCCGTCATTGCGAGGAGGCGATAGCCGACGAAGCAATCCCCGACACAATAGTGAGATTGCTTCGGGCGTAAGAACACCGCCCTCGCAATGACGGGTTCGTAATTACGCCCAAGCCACGGCGCGACAAAACGCCGCTTCTCCGCCTTTGAATTTCCATGGAAAAACGCCGAGTGTGATGCGTTTGTTGTGCAGTTCCTTCAAGCCGATGTCGCCGCCGAGATTTTCCACGTGCATGCAATCGTGCGGGAACAGCGCGTTGTGTGTTAACTGGTAGGCGGAATCGGGGAATAACTCATCCATCTTGTCCGCGCCGAACTTTTCCTCGGTCAGCTTGCGGACCTTCTGCCAATGTTCCAGCCCGCCCTTGCCGAGGAAGCGACCAATGGGCAGATTCATTGGGTGGTCGGTGGAGATCATGTCCACGCCCCAGATGTGAATCTTCTTCTTCAACAGCCAATCACAGATGCTGTAATGCGGACCCGGATGCCGCTGGATGTAGCGCTCTTCATCCGCTTCGGGGCTGAAGAAGGAATACTTGTGCCAGCCAGTGTGAATAAACAGGATGTCACCTTCCTGTACGTCCGCCCGCTTTTCGATATCTTCCGGCGTGAAAAGACCCACATCATCGAGCATGTCGCTCAGGTCTACGATGACGCCAGGTCCGTAACACCATTCGATAGGGATCTGGTCAATGGTCCTGCCTTTGGTCACGAAATGTTTCGGCGCATCCAAGTGTGTGCCCATGTGGTTGGATGTCTGAATATACTGCGCATTGACCCCATGCTCCGATTTGCGCTTGATGTACTTCACTTCAAACGGTGGATAGAAGGGCCAGAATGAGGCATCTTGATTCAGGTCTTGCGAGAGGTCGTAAATTTTGGTCATGGTTTCTCCTCTTTCAGATATTATATTTTTCTGCAAAAGCCAATAAAGCATCTTCAAATATTTTCAGCGGCGGTCTAACCAATCCCGCCCCCACCTGACCCACGCCTGCATTCTTGTGAGCAATTCCCGTATTAATGCGCGGCGCGATTCCCAACTCCACGACTTTGCGAAGGTCGATCCCTGTCGGTGTACCGCGAAAGTCAAGCGATGGCATGGTGAAGTATTTACTTTCGGCAAAAGTGATCTCATACATTTCAAGGGTCGCGTTCATCGCGTCCTTCGGAGTGCCACCCACAAAGGTGACAATTGCCGGCGCAGTCGCCATCGCAAACCCGCCAATACCTGCGGTCTCGGTGATGGCACTGTCGCCGATATCGGGGTTGGCGTCGGCTTGTGAAAAGCCTGAGAAGAACAGACCAACTGGGATTTCGGCAGGAGCCGTGAACCATTGTCTCTCGCCGAGTCCGCTCACGCGGATCCCAAAATCCGTGCCATTGCGCGCCATCGTCGTTACGATCGTACTACCTTCGACTCCATGCGCTGTATCCGTCATTGCCTTGCACGCCGCCATTACGGGATTCAACACGCTCAGCGCGTTGTCACCGATAAATTGCAACACATCAGACATCACCGCGCCATCCTTCATTGTTTTCGCGATCAACGGCGAGATCAATTTCAGATACAACAACGACCCCGCCTTGTTGCGGTTATGTCCCTCATCGCCCATGTGCAATGCCTCAGATATCAACACGCGCATATCAATTCCACTGGAAGCTGCGAGTGCATCCGCCAGCGCAACACCCAGCACATCGTTCATCCAATGTAACTTCTTCAATACATCATCACCGTAAGCACCATACCGCAAAACTTTTCCATAGCCTTCGTTCAAATTGGAAAAGGATTTATTTCCATGCTCGACATTTTCAACCACATAGACTTTCATCGAGGCAGATGTGACTCCCGCCATCGGACCGACTGCGCCATGATGGTGGCATGAATCGAATTCGACTTCGCCTCTTTCCACCATTGAATTTGCTTCTGCTTCGGACGCGGCGATTCCCTCGAACAGCATCGCCCCAATGATCGCCCCCCGCAACGGACCGGACATCCGCCCCCACTCGATCGGTGGACCCGCGTGTAGGAACAGGTTGTCTTTCATTCCGGGGATGACATCACGCGCAGCGGCGACAGCTTTCAAAATGGGTCGCGCCTCCATCATGCGGCTTACAGCAGTGGTATTGGCTTGTTCGATATCCATTGATTTCTCCGATTTACTTCTTCATTTTCGCCAGTAACGCGGCTAATTTCTCGTTCCCGCTCGCGGGCGGGCGCCAATCTACGTGAACGGCTTGCGCGCCTTGCGATACGAGACTGTCGTAAAACGATTCCAATCCAACGTTGATGACGGCGAGAGGCTGTTTGAGTTGGTCAAGATCTACGGGAGTAAATTCATTCTTCCTGCTGGCACTAAACCGCAGGGCGATGTATTCCACCGCTTCGGCGGCAGTTCTGAAAACTGCAACACCTGCATTCACCAGCTGAGAGACTTGGGACTCGATATCTTGCGGGTCTTCATCCGTGCCGATGACCATCGCGACAAATTCAATATCGTTTCTTGAAGATTGGATCTTTTTGATCACAGGTATCAACTCTTCAGCAGGGTTCATGTGCGAACCTTCGCCGAGAACGACATCGAACAAAATCATTCCCACTTCGGCATCAGCGGCTTCCTGCTTCATACGCCTTATTCGCAAATCGTTATCGATCATCGGATGCAGACGACCAACCATGAAGAATTCGTCACCGAGGTCTATGATTGTGTGTGCTTTGCTGTGGAGAGGGTCTTCAAGATTTTGGTAATTCGTAATAGGGGCGTTTGAATAAATAGGCGAAAGAGACGCTTGAAGACCAAGCAGGGTTTCGTAAGCCAGCGTGCCGCCAGAGAACAATCCACGCAAGTAACCCTTTTGATCGTTTGCTGATAACCATTTGCCACTCACTGACAATTGACTCACAGCAATCTCCGCCGCTTCACTTAAACTAATTGCAAAATGTAAGTTACCGATTTGTCTTGCAGGCGGAGGATAGCCAATAAAATAGATCACAACGGGTTTGCTTGTGAATAACGCCGCCGAAATCAATTGTGTCGCCACATCGGGAGATGGCGGTTTGGAGATCACGACGATTACCTTTGTTTCATCGTCACGCGCCAGGGCATCGAGCGCTTGATGGGCAGTGACCGCACCCACTTCGGATTTGAGGTCGCGCCCGCCTGTGCCGATGGCGTGAGAAATGCCTGCGCCGAGATTATGGATTTGCGCCGTCACAGCTTGCGTCCCCGTCCCTGATGCGCCGACCACGCCAATCGAGCCACGCCTCACACGGTTGGCGAATCCCAGCCCGACGCCGTTGATGATGGCGGTGCCGCAGTCAGGTCCCATCACGAGCAGACCTGTTTCGCGGGCTGATTTCTTCAAGGCGATTTCATCTTCGAGCGAGACATTGTCGCTGTAAAGGAAAACATGTTTTCCTAGATCAAGCGCTTCACGCGCAACGTCTGCGGCGTAGCGACCAGGCACCGAGATCAATACCCAATTCGCTTCGGGTAATTGTTTGACTGCGCCGCTCAAACTACGCGGGCGAAAATCCTGAGAAACACTGGATGATTTTCGACGGGCGAGCAGTTCGTCCACTTTGCCGATGGCGTCGGTTGCAGAGGTATCGTCGTCTGCTTTGACGACGATCAGCAGATCATCGGGGTTGGCGGTGATTTTTTCTGGGAGGAGATCATTTGCCGCGAGCAGATCACGGTTGGCGGGGGTCGCCATCACTATGCCTGCATCCACGATGCCGGGCAGGCCAAGCAAGCCGCGCTGAAGCTGCATCAGCACGACCGAGTCGTAATATGCTCCTGCACGGACTTCCCATTTGACAACGGTCATATCTTCCTCACCACTTTTTCGATGTCTTCAGCCCAGGCGAGCAGAGATTCGTCTGCGTCCCATTTGCCGACGAGTTGCAGTCCCATTGGCAGACCTGCTTCATTCTTTGTTGTGGGAATGTTGACAGCGGGAAAGCCGATCTGAGTCCACGGCAGGCACATAACAGGGTCGCCTGTGCTATCAAGCCCTTTGGGAGCGGGACCAACAGCGGGAGGACAGACCCAGATGTCAATTTGGTTTTCTTCCATGGCTTGGGTGATGGAGGTGCGCAAGGCATCACGAGCAAAAAGCAGGGACTGAAGATTGGAGACGGATCGTCCGCGTTTGATAAGGTCGGAGAATTTGGCGGAGTAAAGGGTTTCGTATTTGGCGAACCAATCTTTGTGGACTTGCGATACATCATACGACATGATGGCATCGTGACGGTTGCGTATTTCTTGAAAGTCGTCCATAACCCGGATGTGGCGGAGTTCGTATCCCGCGTCGGTGAGGGATTGGCAGAGGTCGTTGAAGCAGGCGAGGGCGTAGTCTGAAGCGCAGGCGAGGTAGGGTCCTTCGGGTATGCCAAGGATCGGCTTTTGAGTCGGGGAATCTAATTTCCAATCCCTGATCAGTACATTTGCGGCTTGCTTGGCAGCGACAATATCGGTGGTGAAAAATCCGATGTGGTCAAACGTCGGAGACAGTGGAATCACACCTTCGCGAGAAATTCTTTCATAGGTTGGCTTGAAGCCGACGACATCGCAGAACGCGGCGGGGCGTATCACTGAGCCGATGGTCTGCGTTCCCAAGGCGATGTGACAGAACCCTGCCGCGACCGCGGCGGCAGAGCCGCTGCTGGAGCCGCCAGGAGTGTGTTCAAGATGATGAGGGTTGCGTGTGGGACCGGGCGTGAAATAGGCAAACTCGGTTGTGACGGTTTTTCCCAAAATGAGGGCTCCGGCATTTTTCAGGCGTGTTACGCTTTCAGCTTCTTTGCCCTGCAAGATCTCTGAGGGCAGGCGGCTTCCTGCATGCGTGGTAAACCCTTCGACATGAAAAATATCCTTGACGCCAACCAGTGCACCAAACAGGGCTGGTCGTCTATTTGGATCAGGGTAACTGAGGGCGAGCGTTTCGGCATCCTCATGCAAGCGTTGAAAACGATCTTCTTCAGAGAGGCAAGCAAGGATATCAGGCTCACGCTCCGCGAATTTCGATTCGATTTGCGCCAGAAAATCGGGAAGCGACAACACTCCGGCGCGCAAGTCTTTGATCGTTGAGTATCTCAGCATGGCTGCGTCTGTAAAACTACTTCATTTTCTCTGCCGCAAGTTTCACCGCGTCCACGATGTGCTGATAACCTGTACAGCGACACAGATTTCCCGACAGCGCGTGGCGGATATCATCCTCGCTGGGGTTCGGATTCTGCTTCAGGAAGGGAATCATCGTCATCAAAATACCCGGCGTGCAGTAGCCGCATTGCAGTCCGTGCGCTTCCCAGAAAGATTGTTGTAAAGGATGTAAGTTATCCTTGTCTTTTGCGAGACCTTCAACAGTTGCGATATTGTGACCGTCTGCTTGTACGGCGAAGATCAGACACGAGCGCATCGATTCGCCATCGAAGAGAATGGTGCACGCGCCGCACACACCGTGTTCGCAGCCGACGTGCGTGCCCGTCAGACCGAGTTCATGGCGCAGGAAGTCGCTGAGCAGCATGCGCGGCTCCACTGCGCGGGTATATTCCTTTTCATTGACGATGACTGTAATGGAAATGGACTGGGTCATTGCGATTCTCCCGCGCGTTGGATGGCTTGTTTCAAGGTCTTTTGGGTCAAAACTTTTGCAAGATGGCGCTGAAACTCCGGTGATGTGTGGACATTGCCAAATGGGGTGATCTCTTTTTCGCTGGCGTGCGAGGCGGCATCTTCCATTAACGTATCCGTGATCGTTTCGCCCTGCAAAAGTTGCGCGGCTTCCTGCGCGTCAATGGGACCTTCGCTCGCGTTGAGGTAGACCAGTTTCGCTTGTTGACATTTGCCGGTTTCGTCCAGCGTCACCTGCACGGCAACGCCCATCAATGCGTAGTCGCCAGCACGCGGCGCAACTTCCATGAACGACCAGCCCGTGTTGGCAGGCATGAAAGGCACTTCGATCTCCACCAGGATTTCATCTGGTTCGAGCGCGGTGGTGAACATGCCGACGAAAAAATCCCTGGCATCGATCCAACGCTCAGCGGATGCATTCCTCGCTTTCAGGCGTGCATTCAAAGCAAGCATCAGCACCGGGAGTTCGGCGGCGGGGTCCGCATTGACAATGCTCCCGCCGATGGTGCCGCGATTACGGATCTGCGGATGGGCGATGAAGGGAACCGCTTCGTGCAACAAGGGAGTATGTTTTTCAATCAGAGCATCGAATTCAAGATGCCTTTCGCGAGCCATTGAACCAATTTGAATTACATCTCCGGCTTCACGGATGTAACTTAATTCATCCATCCGGTTCAGATCAACCAACATGCCTGGCTGCATGATGCGGAAATTCATTGCAGGCACAAGACTTTGCCCGCCTGCCAGCAGCCTTGCATCATCGCCGTGCCGGGCTTTAAATTCCAGCGCTTGCTCAAGGGATGTGGGAGCATGATATTCAAAGGGAGCAGGTTTCATGGAATGACCTCATGCCTCGCTTCTTCCTTAACGTCAAATGGATTCTTCTTCCTGTGAGCTTTTACCACTTCAGACATGATCGCCAAAGCGATTTCCTCGGGAGTTTGCGCACCAATGTCGAGACCGATCGGTGCGTGGATGCGTGACAATTGCTCCTCCGTCATGCCATCACTTAACAATCTTTCACGCCGTTTTGCATTCGTTGTTTTGCTTCCCAGCGCACCGACGTAGAATGCGGAACTGGTCAATGCGATCTTCAATGCGGGATCATCGATCTTTGGATCATGGGTGAGCATGGCAATGGCTGTGGAGTTCTTGATCTCGATCTGCATAAATGCCTCGTCGATCCACGCTTGGATCAATCGGTCGGCATGTGGGAAGCGATCCTTGTTCCCCCACGCCTCGCGCGGATCGATGAGGATCGTCTGGTAACCAAGCGCCTTTGCCAATGCCACCAATGTGACCGCGATATGCACGCCGCCCACAATGACCAGGGTTGGCGGCGGAAGGATGACATCCAGGAAGATTTCAATATCATCATTCAGCATCAAGCGGCGCGACATCCCTTGCTCCAATGCGTTGGATGCCAGATTTAACACCCTTTCATCCCATTCGTTGCCGATGCATCCCATGAATTGACCGTTCTCACGAATGACGATTTCCCTGCCCAGAATCGCATCTGGTCCGTTGACGACGGCGGCAATGACAAACGGTTCTCCGTTCTCAACTGCGCTGTAAGCTGAATCAAAATTTTCTGCATCAAGCGGTTTTACAAAAATTTCGATCTTTCCCCCGCAGGAAAGCCCGACACCCCAGGCAGTTTCATCGGAAATACTGAAGTGCAGAAGTTGCGGACGTTTCGTTTTCAACGACGCGATCCCCGCCTCAACGACTGCGTTCTCCACACAGCCGCCGCTGACCGAGCCGGTCATTTTTCCATCCGAAGTGATCGCCATTTTCGAGCCGGCATGGCGCGGCGAAGAACCCCATGTCTGTATGACAGTTGCCAGCGCAATGGATTTCCCCTCTTTTTGCCAATGGATTAAATCAGGAAGAATATCGCGCATCCTCTCCTCAAGACCTCTAAAATTCAAACTGACGTGGATAATGAATACTTTGCTATGAGTCTTTCTTTTCTATTCTCTTGCGAATTTCCTCATAGAATATACCGGCTAATTTTTGTGAGACGGGAACCATCAACCGTGAAACCAGGCTCGCCAACTGACCGGAAACATGGATATCTGCCGTCCAACTGACAAGCGTTGCCCCGTCGGGGGCATCGGAAAGATGCATCTCACTGACAGCGTCCGCGGCACTGCCTGTGGAGGTTCCATGCGCCTTCAGCTTGGCGCGGTTTGGTTCATCCAGTTCTAGAATGTCCACTTCGCCCGAGAAGCGCGCTTTCACGGAGCCCAACCCCACGGAGACGATACCCTTGTATTTCTTCATTTCTTCGATGGTTTCGATCTTTTCAACCCCCGGCAGGCACTGACCGATCTGATTTGGATCGGTCAGGAAATCCCAAACTTGTTTTCGTGGAGCGTTGATCTTTACTTCGCCTTTGAGTTGCATGGATACTCCTCAGGGGCTTGCGTGGTATTTTTCGCGCTCAAGGCTTGGAGTGTAGCACAACCCAATCGTGAGAGTCAACCGGAAATCAAAAGTATCTAAAGCGGGAACAGGCAACAGGTCAGAACGAGATGCGGAAAAAATATCCCGAACCGATCTTGAAATTACACGCATCCTCCCGCAAAATCGAGGGTTAACTGTCATAACTTGTGTGCCATATTTCCAGGAGGTGTGTATGAAGACATTGACAATGAGCTGATCACCACAAACTTTTATCAATATTTAACAAGGAGATCAGAAATGGCAAAGGCAAAGAAGGCTGATTCAAAAAAGAGTGCGGGGAATGCTTCAAACAATAATGTTATGGGTTATCTGCCAAATGACGCCCCGCCCTTGGGGCAGACCATCCTGCTGGGTTTTCAGCATGTGTTGACCATGTTCCCCGCCACTGCGTTCGTGGCGGCATTATGCGGTTTTCATCTTGGAACCGTGCTGACCGTCTCCGGGTTGGGCACGATCGTCGCGTTGATGCTTTCAAAATGGCGCATCGGAAAATTCATTCCGCTATTTTACGGCTCAAGTTTTAGTTATATTGCGGCGTACCTTGCCATCGCCCAGCAAATGACCGGCAGTCTGCCTGCGTTCGGAACTCCGCTGCCTGATAATGTCATCAGCACCATTCAGGCTGGCATCGTTGTGACAGGTCTTTTGAACATTGTGATCGGTTTTGTCATTCAGGCTGTCGGCAAGGACAAGATCGACATGGTTTTGCCTCCGATCGTGACAGGTTCCGTCGCCGCGATCATTGGTTTTGGTTTGGCGTTTGCGGCGTTGGATCTGGCAGCAGCAAATTGGGGCGTGGGCATTGTGACCCTGCTCTCAACCATCATGTTCTCTGTTTACCTTCAAAATCGGGGTTTCCTCGGGATGATACCGGTGATTTTGGGGGCAGTTGTCGGATACATCTTCTCGGCAGTTACCGAGCCGGGATCGGTCAGCTTCGCTTCTGTCGCCGCCGCTCCTTGGTTCGCCGTCCCGAACTTTACCTTCCCGACATTCAGCGGCGCAATGGTAGGCACCGCCATTTTCAGCGTTTCCGTGATGGCAATTGCAACCATCCCTGAATCCACCGCCCATCTTTATCAGATCGGCTTGTACGTGGACCGCTTTGCGAAGGATACGAAGCGCGAACCCTACCATCTCGATAAACACATCGGCTTCAACCTCGTCCTTGATGGCATCGACGATACGCTGAAGGGCTTGTTCGGGGCAACAGCCGGAACGAATTACGGCGAAAACAATTCCCTGATGGCGATCACCCGCAACTATTCCGGTCCGGTGTTGATCGCTGCGGGCGTGATCGCTGCCCTGCTTGGGTTCATTGGAAAACTGGCTGGTTTGATCCAAACCGTCCCGCTGGCAGTCAGCGGCGGGCTGGCGATTTACCTCTTTGGCGCGATCGGTATGCAAGGCATAGCCCTGATGCAGGAACATAAGGTCAGCATGTTCAATCCGCGCAACCTGGCGGTTGGTGCAGTGATCATGGTCGTTGGCATCGGTGGGAACATCGGTTTCGAAGGCGGCTTTCTGCCCATCCCGATCCTGCAGGGACTTTTCCCGAGCGGTCTGCCCGCCATTGCAACAGCGGCGGTGCTGGGCATCCTTGTCAATGCCGTCTTCCTGATCTTCAAACCGCCCTTTGTCGAGACAGAAGTCCTTGACGAAGCGGCTGCCGCGGCGGATTGATAGACCACCCCGCTGATTAAAAACAAAACAGGACAGGTGACACCTGTCCTGTTTTGTTTCATGTAGGTTATTTTTTCTCTTCCTCCAGCGGGGCGAAGCCGCCGCCGAGGATTTCCTGTGCGGGGGAGACGATGACCACGGCTTTTGGATCTTCCTTTGCCACGGCGGTCTTCAAGTTATGCGCTTCGGTAATGGTCAACGCGCACATCAGGATCGAACGTTCGTTGCCTGTGTACATGCCTTTGCCCTGCATGGCGGTCACGCCGCGTTTCAGGTCGGTCAGGATGCGGTCGGAAACTTCATCGGGTTTGTCGGTGATGATGAGGGCAAGCAGTTGTCGGCGGCGGCGATGCGGGACAAAGAATGAGCGGATCCCTTTCTGTTTGCCTTGCATGGAAGTCGCGGCAGGTGCGGTCTCATCCCCAAAACGCGGCAGAATTTCTCCCGTGGCGCGGGTCATGGTGATGGTCGCAAGCGCAACCAGCGCAAGGATGGAATAGAATATTAACCCAAGGGAGATCATAACTTCGCCTGAGATCACGCCGACAGCACTGCGCTCGACGAATTCATCCAGACTTTGGGCTGCTTCGGGGAAAAGCCAGATCTTTGCCACCCAGGATGCGTACAGGATGAGGAAAATCCAGAAGTAATTTCTGCGCAGACGCCTGCCGAATGCCTCCCACATTGAGATTGGGAAACTTGGGGTAAGCAGATTCTCCGCCAGGCTCTCCGCCCATTCAGGGGATGGATGGAACGGCGGCACGAGCATCGCGGCATAAAAATCCGTTTCCATTAAGCGTACGCGGTAACTCCATAGTTCGTAATAACGATAGCGCCGTGCTTCGATGAACAGAAACCATAGCACCAACAAGGTATTCAGAATGATGATCCCATGATGAACGGATGATTGGCTGAATGCGATCGAAAGTACTGCGCCTGTTGCCACGACCGCCCAGTTGGTGGTGGTATCCAGTCGTTGCCGCCAGACGTTGGCGCGCTGAATTTCGGCGCGGAAAAAATGAACCATGGCGGTAACGAACTCGCTGCTTCCAAGATGATAGCCGCGATACGTCCAGACGGGCTCCTCGCCCGGTTTTTCTTTTTTGGATCTTGATTTTGTGGATTTGACTGGCATGGAATGCTCTTATTTTCTCTCAATTTATCCTTGCAATAATAACCTATTTTTGGACACAGCATCTCAAAAATTCTCTCCCCGGCATAAAGGTTGACATATCTTTGGGTGTCTCGGAAATGGAGTTCCACCCGCCTTTTGCTGTGTACTTTATCCTCGATTGCCCGCAACATGTCATGATTTTATTTGGATTTGAGATACGGGGTGCTAGAATAATTAAGACAATTTCCAAGGCGCAGACAGAGATGAAAATTCTCCATCCAGTTGAATCTCAAGAATCAGAAGCGCGCTTCCGTGCCATGTTCGAGAGCGCGGGCATCGGCATTGCGCTGGTCGGCATGGACCGCCGCCCGATCGAAGCCAATGCGGCGATGATCGAAATGACGGGCTACAGCCCGGAAGAGTTTTTCAAGATGAGCGGGGCGGACCTGAGTTACCCGGGGGATGCAGAGATCGGGATGCCCGAACTCCGGGCGGTGCTGGAAGGCACGCTGAACACCTACCAGATCGAAAAACGCTACGTCCGCAAAAGCGGGCAGATATTCTGGGTGCGCCTGACCAACTCCGTCGTGCGTTCTGCCGATGGGACGCCGCAATACTTCGTCACGATCGTGGAGGATATCAACGAACAGAAACAGGCACAGGAGGAACTCCACAAATCCCAGGCTCGTTTCCGGGCGATCTTTAACGACTCGGCGGTGGGGATGGGGGTTATGGGGCTGGACCGCAGGATCATCGATGCAAATCCCGCCATCTGCCGCATGTACGGTATGACGCGCGATGAAATGATTGGCATGAGCGCGGCGGAGGTCACCTACCCGGAGGACAATCCGCAATCCACACAATTATTGGATGAATTGATCTCGGGGCAGCGCGATTCGTACGAGATTGACCGCCGCTACATTCGCAGGAACGGGGAGGTCTTTTGGGCGCATGTCACCATGTCGTCGGTGCGCGGATCGGACGGCAAACCGCTCTATCTGGTCGGCATGGTCATTGACATCGACGAGCAGAAGAAGATGCAGGAGCGCATTCGCGAGTCGGAGGCGCGCTTTCAGGCAATCTTCGACAACGTCGCTGTGGGCGTGGCAGTCATGACGCTTGACCGCCAGCCGGTTGCCGTCAATGCCCAGACCGAAAAGATCACCGGCTACAGTCTCGACGATTTAGCAGGCATGAACCCTGTCATGATTGTCATTCCCGAAGACCGGAACATAGACGTCGAGATGTTCAAAGACCTGGTGGAAGGCAGGCGCGATTCCTATGTGATGGAAAGACGTTACCGCCACAAGGATGGTCATATCTTCTGGGCGCGCATCAATTATTCCCTGGTGCGCGACAGGAACAGCAACCCGGATTACCTGGTCGGCATCATCGAGGACATCGACGAACAGAAACGCGCCAATGAACGGCTGGCGGAGCAGGAAGCCGACTATCTTCTGACTCTGCAACAGCGCGTGCGGGAACGCACCCGCGAACTGGAGGAAGCCAACCAGCGCCTCCAGCAGGAGATCGAACAGCGCAGGAAGATCGAGCAGGAACTTGCCGAACGAGCCGCTGATGAAGCCGTCACCGCCGACCGTACCCGCCTCGCACGTGACCTGCATGATGCGGTCACTCAAACCCTGTTCTCCGCCAGCCTGACGGCAGAAGTCCTGCCCGATCTGTGGGAGATGGACGTGGAAGAGGCGAAACGATCCACTGAAGAATTGCGTCAGCTCACGCGCGGCGCGCTGGCGGAAATGCGCACCCTCCTGCTTGAACTGCGTCCCGCCGCACTGACCCAGACCCGTCTCAGCGACCTCATCCGGCAATTGTGCGAAGCCTTTATTGGGCGTTCGCGCCTGCCCATCACGCTGAGCATCGAAGGCGACTGCGAACTTCCGCCCGAAGTGCAGGTCGCCTTCTATCGTATTGCACAGGAGAGCCTGAACAACGTCTTCAAATATGCGCGCGCCACGCAGGTGAATGTCAACCTGTTCCTTTCCGCTGCTACCGTGCATTTCGAGACCTGTGATAACGGTATCGGCTTCGACCTGTCCTCCAGTAAGCCGACCAGCCTGGGTATGCGTATCATGCGCGAACGGGCGGAAGCCATCGGCGCGGACTTTCACATTTCCAGCACGGTCGGCGCGGGCACGTGCGTTGAAGTGACCTGGAACAAGAACCCAAATCTCAAATTGAGAGTGTTATAAGGAGCGGGACATGACCATTAAGATCCTTCTGGTGGATGATCATGCCGTTGTGCGCAGCGGACTATCGAAGTTCCTCATGGTGAACAAAGACCTGAAACTGGTCGGCGAGGCATCCGATGGCGCCGAGGCGGTGCAGATGGTTGCACTTCACAAGCCCGACATTGTTCTAATGGACCTGATGATGCCCGGCATGGATGGCATTGCCGCCACGCGCGAGATCCACAAGAAATATCCGCAGGTGAAGGTCATCGCATTGACCAGCTTTGCCGAACAGAACATGGTGCAGGGCGCCTTGCAGGCGGGCGCGGTCGGCTACTTGCAAAAGAACGTCACCGCCAAAGAATTGGGGATCGCCATCCATGCGGCGTGCGAGGGCAGGATGACACTTTCAGCGGAAGCCGCGCAAGTGCTGGCGAACTCCGTGGCACAGCCGCAGATCCCCGGCGGGCAGTTGACCGAACGTGAACGCGACGTCTTGAAATGCATGGTGGATGGACTGAATAACAACGAGATTGCCGAAAGGCTGGTCGTCAGCCTCGGCACGGTTAAATTCCACATCTCGAACATCTTCCACAAACTTGGCGTGGACAGCCGTGTCGAAGCCGTCAAACTGGCGCTCGAACAAAAGCTGGTGTAACAACTTCCCGTGCGTGATGAAGCGCACTATCCACTCGGCTAGGTAAATACTCCACCAGAGTCAGATGCTATAAACATCGCTTGTATTCTATGGGAAGTGATGTTTATGGGATTCGTATTCTCATTGCAGATTCAGATTCGGCAACATACAGGGTGTTGATCTGCTCACTAGCGTAAGATAGCGCATTTTCTTATTTATAAGGTGTAGCGCACCATGTATGAATTTGCAATGAAATTGGTGGAAAATGTCACTTGACAAAGGCCTTTCAAAACTGTAAGCTTCGACTAATTATTCATTAATTTTTTCCGCAAGAGGGCGAAAGAACTATTTTCATCTTTATTCGCGGGGAAAATTGAAAGGGAGTATACATGAGCACTATTTTATTTAAGCAGCCAGTAGTACAAAAACTACAGGTGCTGGCAATTGTAATGATATTGATTGTTGGGGTAATCGGTTCTCCTGAACAGGCGGTATACGCCCGGGAGAGCCAGTTGGCAAGCCCTCTGGAAGTAATAGAAATCGGCGTTGAAGATGCATCCGCTCTTAGCGCCGATTGCGATTCCCCGCCGAATGACATCGTGGCTGAGAACTGTTTGCTGGGTAACCCGTCCAGTGAATGGGACGTGGTTGGCGCAGGGGATGTGTCAATCCAGGGTTTCGCGACTGACATCAGTTTTAATCGCGGCGAGACTGTGGAGTTTAAGATCGATACCACAGCAACCTCATACGAGATCAATATATATCGGCTCGGCTACTACAATGGAAACGGTGCGCGGCTTATCGCGACCATCCCATCATCTTCAGTAATAGCAACCGATCAGCCAGCCTGTAACTTCGACGCTGCCAACCGCAACCTGCTGGACTGCGGCAACTGGTCAGTTTCCGCGAGTTGGACGATTCCAGCCAATGCGACATCGGGTGTTTACATCGCCCGTCCAACACGTACCGACAACGATGGCGCAAGTCATATTGTTTTCATTGTAAGGGATGATGCCAGTGCCTCCGACCTGCTGTTCCAAACCTCCGATACCACCTGGCAATCCTACAATCCGTACGGCGGTTACAACGCCTATGGCAGTTCCGGCGCGATAATGGCAGAGAAACTCAGTTATAACCGCCCCTTCACGACACGGGGTGCAGAGTTGGAGAACTGGCTTTTCAATGCTGAGTACCCGATGATCCGTTGGTTGGAGCGGAACGGCTATGATGTCAGCTATGCATCGGCAATTGATATAGAACGCCACAGCAGCCTAATCACGAATCACAAGATTTTCCTTTCGGTTGGGCACGACGAATACTGGTCGCAGGGACGGCGTGACGCGGTTACTGCTGCACGCGACGCTGGTGTGCACCTTGCGTTCTTCAGCGGCAATGAGATCTATTGGAAGACCCGCTGGGAAGATAGCGGGCCCCAATCCTACCGGACTCAGGTAACTTATAAGGAAGGCAGTGCCGCCCCGAGCGGTTCAGCCGAACACCGCAACTGTTACAACAACTACGACTGTGATCCCAGCCCTATTTGGACCGGTCTATGGCGAGAAGCGCCTGGCTCAACCCCAGAGAACTCGCTGAGCGGGCAGATCAGCTGGCGGCTGAACACAGGTTCAATTACGGTTCCAAGTGAGTATGCCTCGTTGCGATTCTGGCGTAACACTCAGGTGGCAAACCTGACCCCCGGTGGGCAGATAACTCTCTCGAGTGGCACACTTGGCTACGAGTGGGATCCTGAATATCCACAGTATGCTGATTGGTATCCGGCAGGTCGTGTACTGCTCTCGACGACAAACATTACATCGTTTGCTGGTCCGGAACAGCACCACTTGAGTCTCTACCGGGCGCCGTCCGGTGCGCTGGTTTTTGGAGCGGGCACCGTCCAATGGTCGTGGGGACTAGATGGCAATCATGATCGCGGCGCTTCGACCGAGGACCCGAATGTTCAGCAGGCGACAGTGAATCTGTTTGCGGACATGGGTGTCCAGCCAGCCAGCCTTCAGGACAATCTTGTTGCGGTAAACACCTCGACGGATACTACCCCGCCAACCGTTAGTATTACATCTCCTTTGTCTGGCGCATCAGTATCTGGCGGGACAGTCACGATCACCGGCACGGCGAGCGACATTGGCGGCGTTGTGGGTGTGGTCGAAATTTCGACCAATGGTGGGACGACCTGGCGGCGTGCATCTGGTCGTGAGAATTGGAGTTATACCTACACTGCCACAGAGGGCATCGCTGATATTCGTGCCCGCGCCGTTGATGACAGTATCAACCTCAGCACTCCGATTGTCCACACGTTCAACGTCGAGCCGCGTGTTTGCCCATGTTCGATTTGGAACGACACCTCTGTTCCTTCCAACTTTGAAAATGACGGTCAACCCATTGAAGTCGGTGTGAAATTTCAAAGCAGTGAGGCGGGATATGTCACCGGCTTGCGGTTCTACAACCATGCATCCAATACCGGGACACACACCGGGCATCTTTGGGCTGCGGATGGGACGCAACTTGCTGAGGCAGTCTTTATTATTAATGAAACTGCATCCGGGTGGCAGGAGATGTATTTCGATACGCAAGTTCAAATCCAGGCAGATACAACCTATGTTGCCTCCTATCATTCCGCCAATGGCGGGTACGTGTATGACGATAACTACTTCCTCACCGCGTATAACAATTCTCCGTTGCGAGCACTTGCCAATGGAGAGGAAGGTCCTAATGGCGTTTATAGCTACGGACCAAGTTCCTTCCCAACCCAGACCTATCAAAGCAGTAATTATTGGGTGGATGTCATCTTTGATAATTCTCCGCAGGTTTACAGTGTGTGGGAGCAGGGACCGATCACAGGCTCTGCTTCGGTTGATGATCCTACAGCCATTGAAGCCGGCTTTAAATTCAAGACCGATGTTCCTGGTTCGATTATCGGCATTGCGTTCTATAAAGGCGCTGCCAACACAGGTCCATTCATGGGGCATCTTTGGCAGTTGAATGGAACACAACTGGCATCCAAGAATTACACCAACAATACTGCCGAAGTCGGCTGGCAGGAGATCATATTTGATGTGCCGATACCCATTGCTGCGAACACCACCTACATCGGTTCCTACTTTACGCAATCCGGCAACTATGCCGCCGTAAACAATTACTTCACGTCCGAAGTGTACAATGCGCCCGTGCACGCATTGGCGAACAACGGACCGGATGGACCCAACGGTGTATACAATTACGGTAGCAGTGCTTTCCCACAAGCCAGCTTCCAGGGCAGTAACTATTGGGTGGATGTGCTCTTCGTGCCTGATATGCCCATTGACGGTACATCTCCCACCATCACATCCGTGACCCCGTTGAACAACGCGACAAATGCAAACACTGGAACTGTCATCACCGCCATATTCAGTGAAGGGATGGATGCAGACACTATCACATCGTCCACCTTCGAACTGCTTGACGCTTCCAACAACATCGTTCCTGCCTCGGTTTCCTATAACACCGCCACGCGGACAGCGACTCTTACACCTTCCTCCCCGCTTGCCCTTTCATCAACATATACAGCTCGAGTGACTGGTGGCGCGTCCGGCGTGACCGACCTCGCAGGCAACCCGCTTGCATCTAACTACACTTGGACATTCTCCACCCTGGGACCTCCCCCCAATGAAGGTCCCGGTGGACCGATCCTCGTGCTTTCCAGCGCGGCGAATCCGTTCAGCCGCTACTATGCCGAAATCCTGCGTGCCGAGGGTTTGAACCAATTCACCGCAACGGATATCTCCAACCTGACGGGCGCACTACTTAATGATTATCAGGTCGTAATCCTCGGGGAATTTCCTCTTACATCCACTGAAGTCGGCTTGCTCTCCAACTGGGTTAATAACGGCGGCAACCTGATCGCTATGCGCCCCGACCCGCAATTGGCGAGCCTGCTCGGATTAACTTCCACGGGCACAATCCTCAATGAAGGATACATACTTGTAAATACCGCCTCCGCGCCGGGACAAGGAATTGTCAACCAGTCCATCCAATTCCATGGCACAGCGGATATGTATATTTTGAACGGAGCTACAGCGATTGCCGCTTTGTATTCCAATGCGACCACTGCCACTCCTAACCCCGCAGTGACCATCGTCAGCGTGGGATCGAACGGGGGGCAGGCAGCAGCTTTCACGTACGATTTGGCGCGTTCTGTCGTCTACACCCGACAAGGCAATCCTGCCTGGGCAGGTCAAAGCCGTGATGGGCAATCGGGTCCCATCCGTGCAGATAATCTGTTTTTTGGCAATGCAGCGGGCGATCCCCAGCCCGATTGGATTGATTTCAACAAAGTTCAAATTCCACAGGCAGATGAACAACAGCGCCTGCTCGCGAACATGATCCTGAGAATGAACGTGGATAATCATCCTCTGCCACGCTTCTGGTACTTCCCGCGCGGGGAAAAGGCTGTTTTCGTGATGACGCATGATGAGCATGGCGGCGGTGACATTGTCAGCCGCCTGAATGCCTACAACGCCCTCAGTCCGAGTGAATGTAACGTGGACGAATGGGAGTGCGTGCTCAGCACCACCTACCTGTATACCAATGCCCAGATCACAAATGCGCAATTGACGGCATTCCAATCCCAGGGACATGAGTTTGCGGTCCATATAGATACTGGTTGTGCCAACTTCACCCCGGCATCGCTTGCAAATAATTACGCCACGCAAATTCCCGCAGTGGCGGTGCAATTCCCAAGCATTGCCCCCCAACGTACACAGCGTACGCACTGTATTGCATTCAGTGACTGGGCTACCCAGCCGAAGGTCCAACTGCAGAATGGTATGCGTCTGGATACGAACTATTACTACTGGCCTCCCAGTTGGATTCAGAATCGACCTGGCATGTTCACCGGTTCTGGCATGCCCATGCGCTTTGCCGACCTGGATGGCACAATGATCGACGTCTATCAAGCGACGACACAAATGACGGATGAATCAGGGCAGACTTATCCCTTCACAATTGACGTGCTTCTCGATAATGCGATCGGAGCACCTGGCTACTACGGCGCTTTCACTGCAAACATGCACACCGATGGCGGCTCAAGCGCAACTACTGATGCATTGGCAATGGTATCGTCCGCTTTGTCACGCGGCGTGCCGGTCATCTCCGTCCAGCAATTGTTAACATGGGTGGATGGTCGCAACTATTCCGCTTTCAGCGGCATCACATGGAATGGGAACACGCTTGACTTTTATCTGTCCTCTGGTGCGGGTGCAAACGGCTTGTCTGCCATGCTCCCCACGCAATCTAACGCGGGACCGCTGCAAAGCATCACTCGCAATGGAACCCCGGTTTCTTATACGACCGAGGTTATCAAAGGCATCGAGTATGCCATGTTCATTTCTCCCAGCGGTGATTATCAAGCCGTCTATTCAGTCGATACAACTCCGCCCGTCATTTCTAACATCCTTACTACCGTCAACCCGGATGGGACGGTTACTATCACCTGGAATACGGATGAGAATGCCGATTCAAGCGTGGACTATGGAACTGATGCGAACACTTTGAATCTCAGTGCCGCTGATGCCGTGCTCGCCGCGTCACACTCCATCACGCTCACAGGGTTGACACCCAACACCACCTACTACTTCCGCGTCACCTCTGCGGATGCCAGCACGAACTCCGCCACATTGCCGAATCCGCCTGCTATGCCATTGAACTTCACGACGCCGTCCGGCGCCTTGATGGACACTTCATCAGGCGATTTCAACGGCGGCGATCTGAGTTGTGCCTATCCTGTCCAGATGGGGAATGGGGAATTGATCCTGCCGCCTACGATCGCAGCTGAGTTTGACGGCTTCAACCTGCCTTCTGACTGGTCCAGCCATGTGTGGACGGGCAGTGCTCCTTCGGTCAGTGGTGGATTGCTCACCCTGAACGGAGTTTCCGCCCGAAATGACACACTTCTCGGACCTGGCCACTCTCTGGAATTTGTCGCAACCTTTGGCAGTCAGCCATACCAGGTCGTTGGCTTTGGCGCCGGTGATACGACCTACAATGATTCGCCTTGGATCATGTTCTCTACCGGCAACGATGGCGCGCAACTCTATGCCCGTATCCTCGCAAACGCCGGTGGACCCTATAACGTCGGTGATGATAAGATTCCTCTGGGGTCACAGTATCTTGGCAGCCCGCATCGCTACCGTATTGAATGGAAGGCAAACAGCATCGACTTTTATATTGACGGCGTCAACGTCGCCAGCCGTTCTGTAACTGTCGGCAGTCAAATGCGCGTGGCAGCCAGCGATTACGACTTCAACACCCCTCCGTTGATTGTGGATTGGATCCATGTCAGCCCGTACGTGTCGCCTTGTACATTCACTTCGCGTGTCCTTGATGCCGGGCAATCCGTTAATTGGGAGACCATTTCCTGGACAGGACAGACTCCCGCGGGCACATCGTTAGCCTTATCCTATCGCATCGGTAATACCCCTGCTCCAGACGGCTCGTGGACTTCCTTCCAAGCGATTCCAATCTCTGGTTCTTCATTAGGCGGGAACTCGCGCTACATTCAATATCGTGTTGTACTCGCCGCGTCGAACGACATGTTTACACCGTTGTTGGAAGATGTGTCCATTACCTATTCTCATGGTGAAGATGTCACCCCGCCCACGATCATTGGGCGTAATCCCGCGCCAATGGAAACGGACGTAGACGTGACGACCTCTATTACGATTATTTTCAGCGAACCGATGGACCCCGTTACGATTATCCCCTCTAATTTCTCGCTGAAACTGGTGGGAGCGAACATCGATGTACCGTTTATCCTCGGTTATATCGGGTTGACTGCCACGCTTGATCCTGTCGGCGACCTTGTCCCTGGTACACAATACGCTGTGCATGTGGAAGGCGCAGTCACGGATTTGGCGGGCAATCCGCTTGGCATAGACTCGGATTGGGCTCTCACAACCCGGGCAGAAGGATTGGTCGATACAACGGTATCAGATTTCGGGTCCGGAACGAACGCCTGCTATGTCGCAGAAACAGCAAACGGCGAATTGATCCTTAATCCAACGATTGGCACCGAATTTTCAAGCGCATCCCTTCCAGCCGGCTGGAGCAGTTATGACTGGCCCTTTGATGGCACACCTGGTTCTTACGTGGTTTCTGGCGGTGTGCTAATTGTAGATGGAATGCGAATTAATCCGGAGCCTGCCGCGTACACTTCTGGAAGAGTTTTGGAATTCTACGGCACATTTGCAGCAACCCCCTTCCAGCATGTTGGATTTGGTGCAGGCAGCCAAAATCCGCCAAATGAGGTTTACAACACCGCTCCGTGGGCAATGTTTACCACCGGCATGGGTGGCACCGCTTTGATGGCGCGCACTTCATCCGATGCAGGTGGTTTCGATTACACGATCCCCGGAAACTGGCTTGGAGCGCCTCATTTATATCGTATTGAGTGGACTGCTTCAAACGTCTCGTATTACATTGACGGCGTTCTGGTCATTGCTCATGCATATTCAAGCTCTAACACCATGCGCCCCGCCGTCAGCGACCTGAACCAGGGAGGCGGACAGGTGGCGGTAGACTGGATGCGTATGTCGCCTTATAGTATGCCATGCTCATTTGAATCACGCATCTTCGATGCAGGATTGGTTGTGGATTGGTTCAACCTTAACTGGCTTGGTTCCACACCTGCCGGCACGAACGCGGCGTTTGAAACACGTAGCGGCAATATTCCAGTGCCCGATGAGAGCTGGTCTGCGTGGGAAGCCGCGACCGGACCGATCTCCAGTCCCAACGGTCGATATGCACAATACCGGGTTACGCTCAGTGCCACGGATGTGAACAGCACGCCGATTATTGAGAGCGTAGAATTGACCTATCTGCAGATTGTCAACCAGGCGCCGACAGATATTGCTCTTGATTCCATGAGCGTGGCTGAGAACCAACCGATCAACGCATTGGTCGGTGTACTCAGTACAATAGATCCGGACCCCCTCGATTCGTTTGTTTACAGTCTGGTGACGAACGCTACAACCTGCCCGCTGGCAGCGGATAATGCATCGTTTGGAATCGACAGCGCAAACCTTGTGACTGCGGCGGTCTTCGATTTTGAGACCAAGGATAGTTATGTGATTTGCGTTCGAAGTACAGATATGGGCGGACTGTCCTTCGATAAACAATTTGTTGTCAGTATCACGGATCTAGTCTATGGTACGACTGCCAGTATTTCGTCGAATAATAATCCATCCACATACGGGCAAAACGTCAACTTTACTGTAACCGTCACATCGAGCGGTGGCGTCCCGACAGGATCTGTAACTTTTATGAGTGGAGCAGTCACACTGGGCAGCGCAATATTGAATGCCAGTGGGATCGCAACATTCAGCACAAATGCACTCGCCGCAGATTTGTCACCCTATACGATCCATGCTGTTTATGTGGGAGAAGCTGATTTTGGGGCGAGCGATGATTCGATTGTGCAAACTGTCAACAAGGCGACTGCGACCATAACGCTTGGGAATCTCACTCAGACGTACAACGGGTTGCCTCTTTTCGCGACTGCGACAACGAATCCACCAAACCTGACAGTTGACTTGACCTATGATGGATCTTCTGTTGCGCCAACAAATGCCGGCAGTTATTCCGTTGTTGGCTCCATTAACCATCCCAACTATACAGGTGCTGCGAACGGAATATTTGTCATTGAAAAAGCCACCTCGACAACGACCGTATTGGGTGGAGGTACTTTCACCTACGATGGCAATCCTCATGCGGCGATAGTAACGGTCACTGGTGCGGGCGGACTCAATCTCACCCCCATGCCAATTTATAGCGGAGGATGCAGTGCAGCACCGGTCAATGTCTCAGATACACCCTGTACCGCTAGCTACACCTATGCAGAAAGTGAAAACTATCTGGGCAGCACAGATAACACTGTGATTATTATCACGCCGAAGACCGCTTCGGTAACGCCGAACGCGGGCAGCAAGGTCTATGGTGAAGATGACCCGGCACTGACCGGGA
>JAHDWB010000005.1 GCA_023382595.1 Anaerolineales bacterium
CGTGAAGGCGGTCTGACCGTCGGCGCTGGTGTCGTCACCAAGATCATCGAGTAAGGCGAGGAATAATGGCTAAACAAAAAATCCGTATCCGCCTTAAGGCGTATGACCATCGGGTGCTCGACCAATCCGCAAAGCGGATTGTCGAAACCGCCGAACGTACCGGTGCCCACGTAGTTGGTCCCGTACCCTTGCCAAGCAAGACCGAACGCTTTACAATACGTCGCTCGACTTTCATTGACAAAGACTCGCACGAGCACTTTGAAATTCGAACACACAACAGATTGATCGATGTTTTGGATCCCGATTCGAAAACCATCGACATGTTGATGCGCTTGAACCTGCCTGCAGGTGTTGATATCGAGATCAAGATCTAAGTTAGTTAAATAACCGCGGACTTCGCGGATATTTGAGACAGCGTAAGAGTAGGGCTGTGTGTGGAACCGACACACATCCGCTTCGCACCAGACCTTCTGACTGCGCTGCACGGAGATGATGCGGCCGACGCCCCGGCTGACAGTCTCGTCAATATTTTCTGAAGGAGAAAATTGAGTATGTTGAAAGGGCTTATTGGAAAGAAGATCGGCATGACCCAGATCTTCGATGAAAAAGGTGTTGCCTATCCAGTGACACTCATCGAAGCTGGGCCATGTTACGTTACCCAGGTACGGACGCCCGAAGAAGAAGGGTATTCAGCGGTGCAACTGGGCTTTGGCGAAGTAAACCCCAAGCGTCTGACCGGCGGTCAGTTGGGTCACTTGAAAGCCAATGAGATTCCCCCCATGCGCGTCCTGCGCGAGTTCCGTGCCAAGGAGCATGGCTTGAAGGTCGGTGATAAGGTATCGGTTGCTGATGCCTTCGTCGTCGGCGAGCGTGTGGATGTGATCGGCGTCAGCAAAGGCAAGGGCTTTGCCGGAGGCGTGAAGCGCTATCACTTCCATGGCATGAACGCCACACATGGTACTTCCGACCGCAACCGTGCCCCCGGTTCGCGCGGGTCCGGCACCACGCCGGGCCGCGTTTACAAAGGCGCGCGCGGTGCTGGTCACATGGGTGTAGACCGCGTCACTGTGCAAAACATGAAAGTCGTCATGGTGGATGCGGAACGCAACCTGATCGCTATTAATGGCGCTGTTCCCGGTGGCAAGGGTAGTCTCGTCATGATCAAGGAGTCGCGCAAGCAGTAGGCGCGCAGGAAACGGGAGCCAGATTAACCATGAAAGTAGATGTTCTTGATTTGAAAGGCAAGAAGGTTCGCGAGATTGAATTGCCCGCGAATGTCTTCGAAGCCCCTGTAAATGTTGATTTGATGCATCAGGCGTATGTGCGCCAGATGGCGAATGCCCGCCTCGGCACTCACGAGACGAAGGTCCGCTCCGAGGTTGCTGGCGGCGGTCGCAAGCCGTGGAAGCAGAAGGGGACCGGGCGAGCCCGTCAGGGTTCCAGGCGCGCGGCGCAGTGGGTTGGTGGTGGTCGTATCCACACCCCGCATCCGCGCAGCTATGAGCAGCGCATGCCCAAGAAGATGCGTCAGGCAGCCCTTCGCTCCGCGCTTTCAGTGAAAGCTGCCGAAGCCTCAATTGTGGTTGTGGATGATCTCGATCTCAAAGATTCCAAGACCCGCGTGATGGCAGATATGCTTGGTAACCTGGTTGGTACATCCACTGTGTTGGTGTTGATGCCCGTCAAGGATCAGAACTACGAGACCGTGATGCGTTCCGCCAATAACATCGAGAGTGTAAAGGTGCTGCTGGCAAGCTATTTGAACGTGCGCGATGTGCTTAATTTCGAAAAAGTTGTCTTGCCTCTCAAGACAATCGATGCGCTGGTTGCGCACCTTGGATAGGAGAGAGACATGACCAATCTTTATAATGTCATCGTCCGCCCGCTGGTTACGGAAAAATCCAACTACCAGTCCGGCAAACTTGGGCAGTATGTTTTTGTTGTTGCGAACAATGCAACCCGCACCATGGTGAAGGATGCAGTGGAAACGCTCTTCGATGTCACCGTGGCTCGCGTGAACGTCCTTAACGTCCCGGCCAAACGCGGACGCCGCACACGCGCGCGCCGCATGCTGGTGCGTAAGCCCGCCTACAAGAAGGCGGTCATTACCTTAGCCGAGGGAAGCAAGCCCCTCGAGATCTTTGAAGGGGTGCAGTAATGGCAGTTAAAAAGTATAAACCGGTAACGCCCGGCATGCGCGACATGACCGGCTACACCTTTGAAGAGATTACGAAGAGCACCCCTGAGCGCTCGTTGCTCGTTCCGAAGAAGAATCGGGGTGGACGTAATGCTCATGGTCGTGTAACCGTTCGTCACCGTGGAGGAGGCGCACGCCGCTTCATCCGTCTGGTTGATTTCCGCCGCGACAAACTTGGCATCCCCGCGAAAGTGGCAGCCATCGAGTACGATCCGAATCGCACCGCACGCCTCGCACTTCTTCATTATGCGGACGGCGAAAAGCGTTACATCATTTCCCCGTTGGATCTGAAGGTCGGTGATACGGTTCTGTCCGGACCCAATGCTGAAATCCGTTCGGGCAATGCTCTTCCGATCAGCAATATTCCTGTGGGTACGATGATCCACAATATTGAAATGAAGGAAGGCAAAGGCGGACAGCTCGTTCGTTCGGCGGGTGGTTCGGCGCAATTACTCGCCAAGGAAGGCGATTTTGCCCAGATCCGCATGCCCTCCGGCGAAGTTCGTTTGATCCATCAGGTTTGTTATGCCACGATCGGTCAGGTGGGCAACCTGGATCACGGCAACATCAAACTTGGCAAGGCTGGACGCAAACGTCATCTTGGCATCCGCCCGACGGTTCGTGGTACGGCAATGAGTCCGCGCGACCATCCTCATGGCGGTGGTGAAGGACGCCAACCCATCGGTCTTCCCGGTCCCAAAAGTCCCTGGGGTAAGCCCACGCTCGGCAAGAAGACCCGCCGTAATAAGAAGACCGATCAGTACATTGTGCGCCGTCGCAGTAAGACGAACCGCTAGTAGATGAGGTAAGAAAATATGTCACGATCATTGAAAAAGGGCCCGTTCATTGAGCCGAAATTGCTCAAGCGTATCGAAGCCATGAATCAAAAGAAAGAAAAGAAAGTTATCCGCACTTGGAGCCGCGCCTCTGTGATCTTCCCGCAGATGGTCGGACACACCATTGCGGTCCATGATGGACGCCGCCACGTACCGATCTATATTACCGAAAACATGGTCGGCCATCGTTTGGGCGAATTCGCCCCGACACGTACGTTCCGCGGCCATCAGACCAGCGAGAAGTCGGCGTAGGAGATTGAGAGATGCAGGATATTCAAGCAAAAATTCGCTTTCTCCCTCAGTCCGCGCAGAAGGTGCGCGCCGTCATCGACATGGTGCGCGGCAAGAGCGCCAATGAAGCTCTGGAAATCCTTCGCTTTGTAAATAAGCGGGCGGCAATGCCGGTGCAGAAGCTGGTTGCCTCTGCGGTGGCAAATGCTGAGGAAAACTTTGGGGTCAGCCGTGACGATCTGTATGTAGCGACAATCACGGCAGACGAAGCCCCGACACGCAAGTGGAGACGTTTTGGCGCCCGCGGCCGTTTCAAGCCGATATTGCGCCGCACTTCACACGTCACCGTTATTTTGCGCGAGCGCGGAGCATAAGGAGAATTTTATGGGTCGTAAAGTACATCCCGTTGGTTTTCGTCTGGGTATTAACCAGCCTTGGGGCGGGCGCTGGTTTGCAGAAGGAAGCACCTATCGCCAGCAGTTGCATCAGGATTTTGCCATTCGCAACCTGCTGACCGGCAAACTGTCCAAAGGCGGCGCTGCTGCCAATGAAAAGGTTCGCCAACTTCGCAAGCAATTGCCTGATGCTGTCAAGGACGGCAAGGCTGGCATCTCCCGCATTGATGTGGAGCGCACCCCCGGCAAGATCCGGATCGCGATCCACACCGCCAAGCCCGGCATCCTGATTGGACGCAAGGGCGAAGGTGTGAAGAAGATCCGCGCCGCGCTCGAAGCATTGGTTGGGAAGAAGGTCGAGTTGGATATCAAGGAAATTTCCTCGCCCGATACCGATGCGAAACTGGTTGCCAATAATATTGCGGATCAGTTGGAGCGTCGTATTGCCTACCGCCGCGCCATGAAGCGTGCCATTCAGCAAGCCATGAAACAGGGCGCCGAAGGGATCAAGATCCTGGTTGGCGGGCGTCTTGGCGGAGCGGAAATGTCCCGCGATGTGTGGCTGCGTGAGGGACGGGTACCGCTGCAAACCCTGCGTGCGAACCTGGATTTTGCCACATCCGAAGCCCTGACCACCTATGGACAGATTGGTATCAAGGTCTGGATCTACAAAGGTGAAGTTGCACCGGAAGTTGAAGAAAAAGTTGAAGCAACGGAAGGCGTGTACGTCAGCGAGTAAATCGCGACGTTGCTTTGAGATGAGGTATTTGAGATGTTGATGCCGAAACGTGTTAAATGGCGCAAGCAGATGCGCGGTCGTATGAGAGGAAAGGCTCTCCGTGGTGCGGAGGTCTCCTTCGGCGAGTTTGGTCTGCAGGCGCTGGAACCGGGCTGGATCACAGCCCGTCAAATTGAGGCGGCTCGTCGCTCGATCGTTCGTGAGATGAAACGCCGTGGAAAAGTCTGGATCCGTATTTTCCCTGCGAAGCCGTTCACGCACAAGCCGCCGGAGACCCGCATGGGTTCCGGTAAAGGCAATGTGGAGTACTACGTCGCTGTTGTCAAGCCGGGACGCATTATGTTTGAAGTCGGCGGTTTATCGGCGGAGATCGCGGTTGCCGCGTTGAAAAGCGCCCAGTATAAGTTCTCCATCAAGACCAAAGTTGTGGCTCGCCACGCAGGAGGAGAATAAATATGAAAGCCATGAAAGTCGAAGAAATTCGCAAGCTCGGGGCGGAGGAGATCCGCACCAAGATTGCCGATGCGCGTGATGAGATGATGAAGCTGCGCTTCCAGCAGGTGACCGGTCAGTTGACCGATTCCAGCCGTCTGACCATTCTGCGCCGCGACATCGCCCGCATGGAAACGATCCTGCGCGAAACCGAACGCGCCGCTGTGGAAGGTGCAAAATGAACAATCGTCGTCGAATGATCGGCGTGGTCACCAGCAACAAGATGACCAAGACCGTTGTGGTGGAGATCACCCGCAAATTCCGTCACCCTCTTTATAAGAAGGTGGTGTATTCGAGCAAGCGCGTCAAGGCGCATGATGAGATCGGCTGTCAGATTGGTGATGAGGTCCAGATCGTAGAGACCAAGCCGATGTCGCGTGAGAAGCGCTGGGCGGTCGAATCCGTTGTGAAGCGCGAGACCCGTACCGCGGATCAGGGCGTGGGAGAGTAAGCCATGATCCAGCATGAGTCTCGATTAAAGGTTGCCGATAACACCGGCGCGCGCGAACTGCTTGTCATCCACGTGTTGGGCGGCTCCAAGCGCAGATACGGCGCGATCGGTGATGTGGTGGTGGCGACGGTTAAATCCGCCACGCCGCAAGGTTCTGTGAAAAAGAGTGAGATTGTGAAAGCCGTCATCGTGCGCTGCACGAAGGAATGGCGCCGTGAGGACGGTTCATACATCCGCTTTGATGATAACGCCGCTGTCATCCTCGATGCGGATGGCGAAAACCCGAGGGGCACTCGTATCTTTGGACCTGTGGCGCGCGAACTGCGCGATATGGGATATATGAAGATCGTGTCGCTTGCCCCGGAAGTGCTGTAGGAGCAAAGAATGAAAGTTAAAATTCGAAAAGGCGATACAGTGGAAATAGTTAGCGGCCGTCTCGAGGACAAGGGCAAGCGCGGCGAGGTCATTAATGTTGAACTCGGTGACCGTCGTGTGGTTGTCCAGGGTGTGAATGTGCGCATCAAGCATCAGCGCCAGGTGCAGACCAAAGCTGGGCGCAACATGAATCCCGGGCGTATCCAGCTTGAGATGCCGATTGATATTTCAAATGTAATGCTTGTCTGCCCGAAATGCAACGAACCGACCCGTGTCGGTGTCCAGCGGGACGATGAAGGCGCTCATCGTGTTTGCAAGAATTGTGAGGCCACGATCGATTAAGCGTGGAGCGAATGAATATGAATAGAATGCAAGAACTCTACCAAAAAGAAGTGGCTCCGGCCCTGTTCAAGTCGTTCGGTTTCAAGAACGTGATGCAGGTTCCGCGGCTGGAAAAGATCGTGGTGAATATCGGTCTAGGAGAGGCGTTGGATAACCCCAAGGCGCTCGATGCCGCAACGGCGGACCTGATGCAGATCACTGGTCAGAAACCGGTACAAACAAAGGCGCGCAAGAGCATTGCGAACTTCAAACTGCGCGAAGGACGCCTGATCGGTACAAAAGTAACGCTGCGCGGTCCTCGCATGTGGGCGTTCTTTGACCGCCTTGTGAACATTGCCCTGCCTCGCGTGCGCGATTTTCGCGGGATTTCGGCAAACGCCTTTGATGGACGCGGAAATTACACGCTCGGTTTGCGGGATCAGTTGGTTTTCCCTGAGATCGAGTATGACAAAATCGATAAATTGCGCGGCATGGAAGTCACCATTGTGACCTCTGCGAAAAACGACGATGAAGCGCGCGCATTATTAAAAATGCTTGGAATGCCGTTCACCAGCAAGAAGGAAGCGTAATCTATGGCAAAGAAATGTATGCAATATCGTGAGTTGCGCCGCCGCCATACTGTGCAGGTGCGTAATCGTTGTCAGCGTTGCGGACGACCGCGCGGGTTCATCCGCCGCTTTGGTCTGTGCCGTATCTGCTTCCGTGAATTGGCGTTGACGGGCAAAATCCCCGGCGTCGTAAAGTCGTCCTGGTAGCCGGGTGGAGGAAGATCATGTCATTTACTGATCCGATTGCTGATATGTTGACCCGCATTCGCAACGCTGTCATGGCAAGCCATGCCCAGGTTGCAATGCCCAACTCGAAGATTAAGTTGGAGATCGCCAAGATCCTCAAGGATGAAGGCTTTCTCGAAAGTTTTGAAGTGGTGGATGGCGAACACGAAGGACAGAAGGTCCTGCGCCTGAAGATCAAGTATGTTGGCGAACGCCGCCAGCGTCGCGCAGTGCTTTCCGGTTTGGAGCGTGTTAGCAAGCCAGGCCGCCGCATCTACACCAAAAAGACGGACATCCCCTGGGTGCTTTCGGGAATTGGCGTTGCCATTCTCTCAACCCCGAAGGGTGTCATGACCGGCGCACGTGCCCGACAGTTGGGCGTGGGCGGCGAGATCATCTGCAAGGTGTGGTAGGAGTTTATTATGTCTCGCATTGGTCGTTTACCTGTAGAAATCCCCAATGGCGTGCAGGTGGAGCTGACTGGCTCCAAGGTACGCATCAAGGGACCGAAGGGTGAAATGCAGCGGGAGTTTTCCAGCCTGATCGGCATAAAAATGGAAGACAACCAGCTGAATATCACCCGCAATTCGGATAATCCTGAAGAGCGTGCCCTGCATGGAACCACCCGCGCTGTGCTTGCGAATATGGTCCACGGTGTTAGCCAGGGGTTTGAAGTAATTCTGGAAGTGGAAGGTGTTGGATACCGCGCTGAAATGGAAGGCAGCAAGCTTGCCCTGTTCGTTGGTTATTCACACCCGATCAAGATCGATCCCCCCTCGGGCATCTCGTTCGAAACGGATGCGAAGACCCGCCAGATCAAGGTGAAGGGCTTCGATAAGGAATTGGTCGGCCAGGTGGCTGCGAATGTCCGCAAGGTGCGTCCGCCGGAGCCGTATCACGGCAAGGGCTTGCGCTATCTTGGCGAGCGCGTCCGCCGCAAGGCTGGTAAAGCTGGGAAAGGAGCCAAATAAAACATGGCTAAGAAGACTCGTGCTCAGGCTCGTGACAGCCGTCACGCCCGTGTTCGCAAACGCCTGGTGGGTTTGCCCGAACGCCCCCGCTTGAATGTGTTCAAGAGCCTTACCGGCATCTATGCCCAGATCATCGATGATTCGCAGGGCAATACCCTGATTTCCGCATCCACGGTCGACAAGGAATTGCGCGAACAGATGAAGGGTATGAAGAAGACAGAACAGGCGAAAGCCATTGGAAAAGCCATTGCTGAACGCGCCAAATCCAAGGGAATATCGTCGGTCGTATTTGACCGCGGTGGATTTCGTTATACCGGACGCGTCAAGGCTCTGGCAGATGGCGCGCGCGAAGGCGGCTTGCAATTCTAACAACTGCGTGACGGATAGTCCCGTCATTGTATGGAGAAAGATATGGCAGAAAAACAATTTGATAAACAGGAATTCGAAGCGCAGGACGCCTTTGAAGAGCGTGTGATTGAAATTGCCCGTGTGGCGAAAGTCGTCAAGGGTGGTCGCCGCTTTCAATTCCGCGTGACGGTTGTCGTCGGCGACAAGAAAGGCACTGTTGGCATGGGTGTTGGGAAGGCAAATGCAGTCCCGGATGCGATGCGAAAAGCGTCTGAACGCGCGCGAAAAGACTTGCGCGTAGTCAATGTCTCCGGCACCACCATCCCTCACGAAGTCCTCGGTAAGGTGGCTGGCGCGCGGGTTTACCTCAAGCCTGCCTCGGCTGGTACGGGTGTTATCGCCGCTGGCGGCGTGCGCGCCGTGTTGGAGGTGGCTGGCGTGCGCGACATTCTCACCAAATCCATGGGAAGCGCCAACGTCCTGAATGTCGTGATGGCTACGTTCGATGCGTTGGACGGCTTGCGCTCCCCGGCTGTGGAAGCGGCTCGCCGTGGAAAGCGCGCGGATGAACTGCTGCCGTTCTGGGAACGGAGGAAGCAACATGCCTAAGAAAGAAACGTCCGGCAAAACGTTGCGCGTTACATTGGTTCGCAGTGCCATTGGCTATACCAAAGACCAGAAAGCCACTGTGAAAGCGCTCGGTCTGCGCCGTTTGCATCAAACTGTTGAGCACAAGGATACCCCCGCCCTGCGCGGAATGTTGAACAAGGTCATCCATTTGCTCAAGATCGAAGAGTAGGTTATTGATATGAAACTTCACGATCTCGTACCCAATCCTGGGTCCAAAAAATCCAAGAAGCGCGTGGGACGCGGCATTTCGGCAGGGCAGGGCAAGACTGCCGGTCGCGGTACCAAAGGCGCAGGCGCGCGCTCCGGCGAAGGCGGCAACCTGTATCGTCAGGGCGGCAATCTGCCTTTCTATCGCCGTCTGCCGTTCATGCGTGGTGAAGGTTTTACCCCGCCCAATCAGGTGGTTTACAACGAAGTGAACCTTGACCAACTTTCGCAAGCTTTCAAAGCCGATGCGGAAGTGACTCCCGAGTCCCTTGCAGAAGCCCGCCTCCTGCGCGATTCACGCAACCCGATCGTTGTTCTGGGTCGCGGCGAAATGACCATTGCCCTCAAGGTTCGTGTTCATCGCGTCAGCGCTGGAGCCAAAGCCAAGATCGAAAAGGCTGGCGGCACTGTGGAACTGATCGCTTAACCTTCTAAAAGGATACTATTGCATGAAAACCACTTTTTCAGGCTGGCGTTACCTTTGGAAGTCGGAAGATATTCGCCGCAAACTGATCATCACGTTCATCATTCTTGCCATTTACAGGCTTGCGGCAAATGTGCCCGCCCCTGGCGTGAATCATGAAATTCTGTCCGCCTTCCAAAATTCAGCCTCTGGTCAGGGAAATTTCCTTGGCTTTCTCGATCTGCTTTCCGGCGGTACAGTTTCCAATTTCTCGTTGCTGTCCATGGGTGTGTATCCCTACATTACCGCCCAGATCATCCTGCAATTGCTGATTCCGATCATCCCGTCTCTTCAACGCAGGATGCAG
Source organism: Anaerolineales bacterium (assembly GCA_023382595.1). Lineage (GTDB taxonomy): Bacteria > Chloroflexota > Anaerolineae > Anaerolineales > Villigracilaceae > Villigracilis. The sequence continues at coordinate 9,758 of JAHDWB010000005.1, forward strand.
GAAGATCCCCGCGAAGGACGCCGCTGGCAGGAAAAGTGGACCTACTACCTTGCAGTTCCGATGGCGGCTCTTTCCGCCATTGGGCAGATCAATATCTTCAACTCGCTCTCCATCCAGGGGCTTGGTCAGGCTATCCTTCCTTTTGGATTGTTTAATGCAGACCAGGCGCTTTCCTCATGGACGGTATTGATCGCCATGACCGCAGGCACCATGTTCGCCATCTGGCTGGGTGAGTTGATCTCCGAATACGGCATCCGCGGACAGGGTCTTTCCCTCGTCATCTTCGCAGGCATCGTCTCACAAATGCCTGCCAACCTTATCTCGCTCCTTTCCGACGAGCAGACGCGCTGGTTCATGCTTGCATTTGCCCTGATCGTCATTACCCTGATCGTGTACGCCATCGTTTATGTGCAGCAGGGACGCCGTAATGTTCCGGTCATGTACCCGGGACGCCGTGTCGGCAACCGCATGTCCATGCCGGTCAAAGGCACTTTGCCGCTGATGGTCAACCTTGCAGGCATGATCCCCTTGATCTTTGCCAGCGCTATTCTGCAATTCCCGACCATCCTTGCCAGTTACTTTACACAAAGTGAGAACCCTGGCGTTCGCGAGTTCTTCCTGGGCATCCAAAACTTCTTTGGCGCCACCGGCACCAGCAACTGGGGCTACTGGACGATCTACTTCCTGATGGTTGTGATTTTCACCTTCTTCTACACATCGGTCTTGTTTGACCAGCAGAATTACGGTGAAAACCTCCGAAAAATGGGAGCAACCGTCCCTGGCGTTCATATCGGCGCGCCCACCCAGAAATACCTCAGCACGGTCCAGCGGCGAATTACGCTGGTTGGCGCGGTCTTCCTTGGGTTGGTTGCGATCATGCCCTTCCTGCTCGGATTGCTGCTCAGCGCCATCGGGCTTGGAGCTGCAAGTTCGCAGACCGGTATTTTCCTCCTGACCTCGTCAGGCTTGCTCATCGTGGTTGGCGTGGTGCGTGATACCTTCCAGAACATCGACGCCGAACTGAAATTGCACGGCTATCAAGACTCGCTGCTCGTACGCTAGGAGACATCATGGCGACCTTTATCGTCCTGCTCGGACCACCCGGTGTTGGTAAAGGAACCCAGGCGAAGATTCTGTCCGAAAGGACCAATCTGGCGCATGTGTCTTCAGGCGACCTCTTTCGCGAGAACCTTAAGAATCAAACCGAACTTGGAAAACTCGCCAAATCCTTCATGGATAAAGGTGAGCTTGTCCCGGATGATGTGACCATCAGTATGATCCGTGATCGCATCTCCTGTCCGGACTGTAAAGCTGGTGCAATTCTCGACGGCTTTCCCCGCACCCCAGCCCAAGCGGACGCGCTCGAGACAATGCTCGCTGAATTTGGCGGTGAAGTCAATCTCGTCCCGTACATCACCGCTGTCGAGACTGTTCTCGTCGAGCGCGCCAGCGGACGCTGGACCTGCCGCGAAAATGGACACATCTATCATCAAACGTTCAGTCCGCCCAAACAGGCTGGCATTTGCGATGTGGACGGTTCCGAGTTGTACCAGCGTGACGATGACAAGGTCGAGACTGTGACTAAAAGGATCCGGGTGTATCTCGAGCAGACCATGCCGCTGGTTGAGTATTATCGCAAAAGCGGCAAGCTGGTCGAAATTGATGGAACACAGATCGTCGAGCAGGTCACGAAGGAACTGCTTGCGGCGTTGGAAAAATAATATAGTGAATTACAGGACGATACGCATGTCCTGTTGAAAAGCAGGTTTTATTAAATGAGTTTGGAACGCCAGGTCAATATAAAGACCCCTGCCGACTTGAAGATCATGCGGGAAGCAGGGCGCATCAATGCCGCTGTACTGGCAAAAGTGAAGGAACTTTTACAACCAGGTGTGACAACAGCCGACCTCAACGCGGCTGCTGAGGAAGTGCTGTTGTCGCACGGATGTGTATCGCCGTTCAAAGGCTATGGTCGTCCGCCGTTCCCTGCATCCATCACCGTCAGCATAAACGACGAGATGGTGCATGGCATCCCTCACCCGAAGCGCAGGCTGAAGGAAGGGGATATCGTCTCGATAGATTGCGGGACCATCTTTGAAGGGTTTGTCGCAGACTCCGCTTTCACTGCCGGGGTCGGGGAGATCTCTCCCGAAGCGGCAAAACTGCTGGAGATCACCGAAAGCGCGTTATATGCCGGCATCGAAAAGATGCGAAAAGGCAGGCGCACAGGCGATGTTTCAGCAGCGATACAGAACCATGTGGAAAGCCGTGGTCTCCACGTCACCCGTGAATACACGGGGCATGGCGTCGGGAAGAGCATGCATGAGGGTCCGCAGGTGCCAAATATCGGCATGGCGGGAAGCGGTATGCTGCTCCGCCCGGGGATGACCATCGCGCTTGAGCCCATGGTGCTCGTAGGGACGCACGAAACGCGCGTCCTGCCGGATCAATGGACGGTTGTGTCTGCTGACGGTTCTTTGACGGCGCATTTCGAACATACGATTGCCGTCACCGAAGGTGAGCCTCTCATCCTGACTGTCCTGTGAGCGTCACAGACAACCGAAAAAATATGGACGAATTTGTAAACAAACAGTATAATCAGACCTTTGGCTGTCCTGAGAACAGCCGCAAGCAAGGAGATTTTTCATGAAAGTGTCGCCCTCCATTCGAAAACGCTGTGCCAAGTGCCGTATCGTTCGGCGCAAGGGCATTGTGTACATCATTTGCGAAAATCCAAAACATAAGCAGAGACAAGGGTAAATGACCTATGGCGAGAATTGAAGGTGTTGATCTGCCCCGCAACAAGCGGACAGAAGTTGGCTTGACCTACCTTTATGGCATTGGTCCCACACGCGCGCGTCAGATCTTGACGGAGACCAGGGTCAATCCTGATACGCGTATCAAAGATTTGACGGAAGCGGAGGTTGCCTCCATCCGTGAATACATATCCAAACACTACAAGGTTGAAGGCGATCTGCGCCGCGAAGTTCAAATGAACGTCAAGCGCCTGATCGAGATCGGCTCGTATCGCGGTCTGCGCCATCGCCGCAATCTTCCTGTTAATGGTCAGCGCACGAAGACGAATGCGCGCACCCGCAAAGGCATCAAGAAGACGGTTGCGGGACGCGGTCGCCGACGTGGTGCGAAGAAGTAATCCTGTCCGAAAGGTAAATTAGAGAAACATGGCTCAGAGTGTTCGTTCCACCCGCCGCGCCTCCGGCGCGAAAAAAGGGAAGCGCACCCTGTCTCACGGACAGGTGCATATCTTTGCTTCCTTCAACAATACCATTGTGACCGTTACGGATAACGACGGCAACACCGTTGCCTGGGGCTCCGCCGGTTCCGCCGGTTTCAAGGGCTCGCGCAAAAGCACGCCTTTTGCCGCGCGCCTTGCCGCCGAGCAGGCGATCAAAGCCGCCCAGCAATTGGGCTTGCAGGAAGTGGATCTGTTCGTCAAGGGACCTGGTCCCGGACGCGAAAACGCCATCCGTGCAGTCCAGGCAATGGGCTTGAAGGTGCGTTCCATTTCCGATATTACCCCGGTGCCGCATAACGGCTGCCGTCCGCCCAAAAAGCGACGCGTGTAAGTGAGGTTGTTGATATATGGCTAAATCATTAAGTCCGGTTTGTAAACTTTGCCGGCGCGAAGGCGAAAAACTTTATCTGAAAGGCGAGCGTTGCTTTACACCCAAGTGCTCGTTTGAAAAGCGCAGTTTCGCGCCCGGTCAGCATGGCCGCACTGCGAGCCGTGGCGGTATGGGCACGGGGCGCGCCTCCGACTTTGCCCGCCAGTTGCGCGCCAAGCAAAAGGCTCGCCGCATTTACGGCGTGCTCGAGCGCCAGTTCCGCCGTTATTATGATACGGCGATCACCCGCCGCGGTCTGACAGGCTTGAACCTGCTCCAGATCCTTGAATCACGTCTCGACAACGTGATCTTCCGGCTTGGGTTTGCATCCAGCCGCGCCCAGGCTCGCCTGCTCGTTACGCACGGTCATTTCACCGTCAACGGGCGCCGAACCGACGTCCCCTCCATGCTTCTCGGTGAGGGCGATGTCATTACCGTGCGCGACGGCTCAAGCAAACTTTCCTATTTCAAGGAACTGTCAGCCTTTGCCGAAAAACGCAATTCTCCGAGTTGGCTCAACCGCGACATCACAAATATGTCCGGTTCGGTTGCTCGCATGCCCGAACGGGCTGAAATTGATGGAAGTCTCGACGAACAGTTGATCGTCGAATACTACTCCAGACGCTAATCCTCCAATTCGCCTCGGGTCGGACCTGATTATTGGGTAACCGACCCCGGGCATTTTCAAAAGGGACAGGTGAACCGTGACAGGTATCATCACGAACATGGTTATGCCAAAGATCGAGCGCGAAGCAGAGGCTCGAAACTATGGCAAGTTCATAATTAGTCCGCTGGAAGGCGGCTATGGCGTGACGCTGGGCAACACCCTGCGCCGCGTCCTGCTTTCCTCCTTGGAGGGAGCGGCAATCACATCCGTGCGCTTTGCGGATGTTCTGCACGAATTCAGTGACATTCCCGGCGTGCGCGAAGATGTCATCCAGGTCATGTTGCAGGTCAAACAGATCCGCATCAAGATGGATGGTGTGGACAGCGCCCGCATGCAGCTTGAAGTACGCGGTGAAGGCACCGTCACTGCGGCAGATATCATCTGCCCGCCTGAGATCGAGATCGTCAACCCCGATACCTACCTCTTCACGGTGGATGGGGCAAAGACCAAGCTCGATATCGAATTCGTTGTCGAACGCGGACGCGGTTATTCCCCCGCCAACGAGCGCGCAGGGCATATGCCCATCGGCGAACTGCCCGTGGATGCCATCTTCAGCCCGGTCAAGCGTGTCAACTGGGAAGTTGCCTCCGCCCGCGTTGGGCAGAGCACGAATTACGACAAATTGATTTTGGAAATCTGGACGGACGGCACGGTTTCCCCTGAGCGTGCTCTAAGTTCCTCCGCCCGCATCATGATCGATCACCTGCGTTACATTGCAGGCATTAACGAAGAGATGCTGACAGTGGCGGTTGAGCGAGAAACAACCGGAAGCCGTTTGAGCAGTGAATTGGCGGAAACGCCTGTGGAAGCGCTGGACCTGTCTGTGCGCGTCTTCAACTCTTTGAAGCGTACCGGCATCACCACTGTGGGTGATGTGTTGGATCTGCTCGAAAAGGGCGAGACGGCGGTCATGTCCATCCGCAATTTTGGCGAGAAGAGCCTCGATGAACTTCGCGACAAAATGCGGGAGAAGGGCTTCCTGAAAGACCAGACATCGGAGAATTAAGAAAATGCGACATTCAGTAGCAGGTTACAGATTGGGACGCACAAAGGGCGCGCGAATTGCCCTGCGTCGCAACCTGATCAAACAATTCTTTACACACGAGCGGATCAAGACGACAAAAGCCAAGGCTGCCGCCATCCGCGGCGAAGCTGAAAAGCTGATCACGCTTGCCAAGAACAGCGCGGAAGGCACCGATGAACAGAAGGTGCACGCCCGCCGCCTTGCCATTTCCAGGCTGGGCGACAACCAGATCATCAAACGCCTGTTTGACGAGATCGCCCCGCGCTTCACAACCCGCAACGGCGGTTACACCCGTGTTATCAAACTTGGTCCCCGCCTCGGCGACTCCGCCGAAATGGTGGTCCTTGAATTGGTGGAAGAATAAAGAAACATCTGGCGTGCAGTCATTGGCTTGCTGCTGAAGGCTAACGCTATATGGCACGTTACCAAGTGATCCTTGCCTACGACGGCTCCGGCTTTGCCGGAAGCCAGCGGCAGGCGAACTCCCGGACGGTGCAGGGCGAGTTGGAAAAAGCCCTCCACAATATCGGTTGGTCTGGAAAGTCGGTATTAATGGCTGGAAGGACCGACGCGGGAGTTCATGCCAGCGGTCAGGTCGCCGCCTTCGATTTTGGCGAATGGACGCATTCAGCGGAGACGCTGCTAAAGGCGCTCAATGCCGAGCTTCCGCCTGATATTGCTGTGAAACGCCTGCAACCCGCCGCCGCGGATTTTCACCCGCGCTTCGATGCTGTCTCGCGCACATACCGCTACAGGCTGTTCAGCGACCGGATCCGCGACCCGTTACGCGAAAGGTTTGCATGGCGTGTAGCGACCCCGCTGGACGGAGATGTGCTCAAACACAACGCTGAACTCTTCCTCGGCACACATGATTTTGCCGCTTTCGGCTCACCGACTTCCGAAAAAGGGACGACGGTGCGCACAGTGACAAATTCCGAGTGGAGACGAAAGCCGGATGGTGAGTGGCAGTTCGAGGTCCGGGCGGATGCGTTCCTGTATCGTATGGTGCGCAGGCTGGTGTTCGTCCAGGTGGCTTTGGCGCAGGGAAAATGTTCGGTCAAGGATGTCCGTTCTGCCTTATCAAAGCAGGCGAAACTTCCTGCCGGGCTGGCTCCCGCACACGGGCTGACGCTGGTGCAGGTACGTTATGGATCACAATGATATGATATTAAGAAACGGAGAGACGAAAGTGCAACAAAAGACGTACTATCCGAAAGCCGCTGAGATACAGCGCGACTGGGTTGTTATCGATGCCGAAGGGCAGACCCTTGGGCGTCTTGCCGCGCGCATTGCGCACGTCCTGCTTGGGAAGCATAAGCCGTCCTTCACGCCGGGCGTGGAGATGGGCGATTATGTGGTGGTTACCAATGCCGAGCGCGTGAGCGTGACCGGCACGAAGACCTACTCGAAGCTGGAAACGAAGATGTACTACCGCCATTCGGGTTATCCCGGCGGTTTGAAGACCACATCCCTGCGCGACCAGCTCGCCACCTATCCCGATCGCGTCCTGCGCGAAGCGGTGTGGGGCATGCTGCCGCACAACCGCATGGGGCGCGCCGTGTTGAAGCGACTGAAGATCTATGCAGGTTCCGAGCATCCTCACGCGATGCAGAACCCGAAAGTTTTGGAATAAGAGGTAGTGTATATGGCTCAATACTATGAAGGCATCGGACGCCGCAAGGCAAGCACCGCCCGTGTGCGCCTGGTGACAGGCACCGGCAAGTTCACCGTCAACGAGAAGGATGCTTCGGCGTTCTTCACCCGTGTGGGCGACCTGGAAGATATTCTGCGCCCGTTCGGCGCGGTTGGTCAGGAAGCCAACAAGTACGATGTGTCCGTGCTGGTCAATGGCGGCGGCGTCACCGGTCAGACCGAATCTGTGCGCCTTGGCATTGCCCGGGCACTCCAGATCATCAATGCCGACTGGACTTCCGCCCTGCGCAAAAAGGGCTTGCTCACCCGCGATGCCCGCGTGAAAGAACGCAAGAAACCCGGTCTCAAGAAAGCCCGCAAGGCTCCGACCTACACCAAACGCTAGACCATTTTCTACAAGCCTGACACGTAATGCGTGATACACTTTCGTGCACGCATTACGTTTTGCTTTAAGGATATCGAAACCATGGATCTCTCCCTCGTCAATTCTACATTCGAGACGCTGCGCCTCGCCCCGCCCTCGAAGTTGACTCTGCTCGATGCGCAGGAATTCACATCCGCACATTATCCTCCCACCCCGCCCGATGCGGACACCTTGATCCTCGGCGTTGACTCGCGCGAACTGGCATCACAAGTCAAAACAGTGCTGCTCGCGGTATACCCTGATGCGCACACGGTCTTTGTTGTGGATGGAGGAAATAAGAAAGAGGAGAAATTGGGGGATTTTGGCGAGGGCGACTTTTCACCTTCTGCCTGCCTCTACATCCCTTCGCTGGGGGAGGGGACATCCGTCGAATCATTCGCCGAGATCGTAGCCCATCTGCGCGCGCCGGACGGCTGTCCGTGGGACCGGGAGCAGACACACCAGACCCTGCGCAAGCACCTGCTTGAAGAAGCCTACGAGGCATTATCCGCAATGGATGCGGATGACAAGAACGGCATGCGCGAAGAATTCGGCGACCTGCTTTTACAGATCCTGCTGAATGCCCAGATCGCCAGCGAGTCCAATGATTTCACGATGACGGATGTCATCAAGCATATTTATGACAAGATCGTCCGCCGCCATCCGCACGTGTTTGGCGATGTGAAACTTGACGGCGTGGACGGTGTACTGGCAAACTGGGAAAAGTTGAAAGAAAAGGAAAGAGGCGGGAAGAAGGAAGATAAAGGCATCCTAGACGGCGTCCCAGCCTCGTTACCGGCATTGAGTCAGGCGCAGGAATATCAAGACCGCGCCGCACGCGTCGGATTCGACTGGCATGAGGTGGATGGCGTGCTGGACAAGATCCGTGAAGAGATCGAAGAGGTCAAAAAGGCTGAAAACATCGAACAGGTGACGGGCGAACTTGGTGACCTGTTCTTCGTGCTGGTCAACCTTGCCCGCTGGCGCGGCGTGGATGCCGAATCTGCTTTGCGCGAGGCGAACCTGAAATTCAAGAAACGCTTTGCCTATGTTGAAACCGAGGCAAAAGGGCAGGGACGCAACTTATCCGACATGACCCTGCAGGAGATGGATGAACTTTGGAATGCGGCAAAGGAATTGGGAATGTGACCTGTGAAGCCTCGTAACTTTTCGGGGGCTTTTTTGTTTTAATTTGAAAGTTCCACTTTTCACAAAGCGGTTGTATAATCCTGTTAAGGAGAGAGTACCATGCATATCAATTTTGCTATGTGGCGCAAGGCTTCGTGGCAGCTCATCAAGATGGACGACAAAAAAGAGTGGGATGCTTTGGATGTGGTCTCCAAATGGCTGATCGCCACCCGTTCTGCAGTGACGCTGGTCACTGTTTATTCCTGCGTGATCGCAGGAATACTCGCCGCCCGCGACGGGCATTTCTCATGGCTTCCGTTCCTCATCGTAACGCTCGGTTTGTTCATTGCCCACGGCACGAACAACATCCTCAACGATTACACTGACTATAACCGCGGCGTGGACGGCGACAACTACTTCCGCACGCAGTACGGCGTTCATCCGCTCGTGCAGAAGTTCTGGGATAACGCCACCTCCATGCGCTGGTTCGTCGTCAGCGGCATTCTGGCAACGCTGGCGGGCGTGTACGCGCTGTTCTACACGAACTTCTCGACCACCACAATCATTTTATTTGTCTTCGGCGCGATCACCCTGCTTGCTTACACCTATCCCTTCAAATATTGGGGCTTGGGCGAGTTTGCCATTTTCCTGATCTGGGGACCGATCATGATCTCAGGCGTGTACTTCGTTCTTTCGGGCATCTGGAATTGGAACGTTGTGCTTGCGGGTATTCCGTTCGGTTTGAGCGTTGCCAGCATCAACGTCGCCAAGCACATTGACAAACACGACGACGACAAAGCCAAGGGCGTCGGCACGTTTCCCGTCCGCGTGGGCGAAGCCGCCGCACGCCGTGTCAATCAAGTTGCCATCGTGCTGATCTATCTTGTGATCGCATACCTTGTCTTCGTACCGCGCTACTTCACCCCCGCCATGCTGATCGTCTTCCTTGCCTACAAGGAGGCGCTCACGATCATCGGTGTAATGAACAAGTCGAAACCCGTCGAAGTTCCCGAAGGCTGGCCCGCCTGGCCCGTCTGGTTCTCGGGCTTTGCCTTCCAGCACAACCGCAGGTTTGGCGGCTTCCTCATCCTCGGTCTCATCATCGACGCGTTGCTGCGCTACTTCCTGCCGAACTTCTGGGTTGGCTTGTTCTAACTCAAGTTCAGGTCAGAGATTTCCAACCATGCGGGTTCGGGGTTTTCCAAAACTCCGAACCCGATTTTTCCATCAGGGGTGAATGATGCAAATTGATTATCGATCCAGATGACCAATCCCAGCGGCGGATTCGGACTTACGGACGACTCGAACACCCGAACCTCATCCACATACCAGGCAACGCCTCGTTGACTCCACTCCAGCCTGTAGCTGTGCCATTGGGTTGGATTCACGCTGAGAGTGGACGAGTCTTCGTCAATTATTCGTCCCAATAATTTTCTTGTCGCTTTTCTTGAAAATGGAAACACCAATCCCGTTGGAATCAACAGCGGATGAAATTTCGGCGAGCGGAAACTTTGTGCAAGAAATCCATTCGCCGGTTTATCGTTGAACGACAAATGGTTCTCCTGCGATGCGCCGAAGAACCAAGCCGCATTCGGCAGGGCGGGGAGTTGCCAGCGTCTCCCGCCGAACCCGAGAGACATGCCGAAGGGATCGTTCCACAGCCCGAAACCCCATGTCCCGGGCAGGGGAAAAGCCGAGGTCCGCGCGCGCAGGCTCAACGTTAAGGAATGATGCGGAAACTTCCTGCGGAGGAGTCCGAAATAATCGTCAATTTGAGAAAAGCGGTAAGCGGAAGCATCTCCAGCGGGAATCTTCAAAAGATATCCGCTTTCGGTTTTGTCAACACTTGCGTCTGGCGTTGTCCGTGATCTCATCCTTCATCCTTTGCAGTTTTCCCCTGCCGATTAACCAGCCAGATGCCGATCAAGATTACGGCGCCGCCGATGATGGATGCCCACGTGACCTGCTCGTACAACACGATGGCGGCGACCACCATGCTGGAGGGCGGCTCGAGGAAAAGGAACGCGCCTGTTTGCGCGGCGGGTAGTTGGCTGAGCGCGTCGAACCAGGCAATGTACGCGAGACCTGTGGTGAAGATGCCGAGGAAGATCATCGCCCACCAGCCGCGCGAGTCGAGCATTGTGATCTCGGCGGTCCTGCCCTGCGCGAAGAATGCCACGGACGTGATCAGCCAGCCGATGGTCATCACCCAGAATGTCATGCGCGTGGACGGATGCTTCTTCAATCCATGCCGCGAAAGGATGGAGAACACCGCCCAGTTGACCGAACTGATGAGGATGAGAAAATCGCCCTGCGTGCCAAATTGACCGACGGCAAGTCCTGTGAAATCACCTTTGCTGACCACGACCAGCACACCCAGCGTTGCCAGTGCGATACCCCCTGCTTGAATAGGTGTGAGCTTCTCTTTGAGAGCCAGCCAACCGAGGATGGCGATGAACATGGGGGTGGTGGCGACGATCCACGCGGTGGTGGTGGCTTGCGCGGTGATCAATCCGTTCGATTGCAGCCACTGGTGTAAGGAGATGCCCAGAAAACCGAGCAGGGCAAAATACAGCCATTCATTTCCCTTTGGGAAGGCGAACTGTTTACGCACGGCGACGGCAAGAAAAATAATTGGAATCCCCATTGCAAAACGGATCCACACTACTGCGATGGGGGAGATCTGCCCGACAGCGATCTTCGTGGCGATGAACGATGCACCCCAAACGACGACTGCGAACAGGGCTTCAAGGTAGACAATGATCTTTGTTTTTGGCATTGAAGGTTTCCTTGGCGAAATCTGCCTGATTATAAATCCTTGACAACACATTTCCTGGTGATAGAATTCACAAATAGATATATTTGACCGAATTTATCCAATATAAGGATCCGCTATGTCAACTCGAATTATGCTGATCAATCCCGCTCGCCGTTTTATTGCCAACCGGGCAGGGCTTGGATACCTTACACCACTGGGCTTGGTGCTGATCGGAGGTCCTTTGCTTGATGCCGGTTTCGAAGTGAAACTTGTGGATCATGATATGAACGGCTGGACAATGAAGCGATTGCTGCAGGAAGTTCGAAAGTTCCAACCGAAATACATTCTACTTGGGCATTCAGGGTCAACCGCATCCCACAATGTGGTTGTGAGAACGGTCAGGGAAATCCGAGCTTCTTTTCCGGACGTGCGAATAATTTACGGAGGCGTGTATCCTTCCTACGCATATCAAAGCATCCTTCAAAATGTTTCAGAGATCGATGTGATCGTCCGCGGAGAAGGGGAGAAAACGATAGTCGAGTTGCTTTCGGTTTGGGAGAAGGACACATCTCTGGAAACAGTTGCAGGCATCGTTTGGCGAAGAGGCGCGGGGATTGTCGTCAATCGTCCGCAGTCAGCCATCCGGCACTTGGATTCATACCGCCCCGGCTGGGAGTTGTTGGATTGGGAAAACTATCAGATGTTTGGTTTTGACCGTGCCGCCGGTTTGCAATTCAGCCGCGGATGTACTCTGACCTGCACCTACTGTGGTCAATGGATGTATTGGAAGAAGTGGCGGCATCGTAGTGTGGATAACATCGTCGAAAATATGAGGCTGCTCAAGGATGAATATGGAGTGAAAATCATCTGGTTTGCAGACGAGAATTTCGCTGCAGACCGTGATCTTGCAAAGGAACTTCTGGAGCGCATCATTGAATCCGACCTGGATCTGTCTCTCAACTTGAACATGACCGCCGCTGACGTTGTCCGCGATGTGGAAATTCTTCCTCTGTATAAGAAAGCAGGGGTGGATTACATTGTCATGGGTATTGAATCAGTTAAGGATGACGTAATCACTGATATTCGAAAGAACAACCCGTTTTCTGTTTCCAAAGAGGCTGTCCGGCTGCTTCGGGAGAATAACATCATCAGCCTGACCAATCTGATCTATGGGCTTGAAGATGAATCCTGGAGAACCCTGCATGAGAAGTTCAAGGGGATGTTGGAATTGGATTCGGATATCCTGAACGCCATGTATCTCACGCCGCATTTCTGGACATCGGATGGAAAATCCACCGATCCTGAGAAGATCATCCAACCTGACCTTGCGCGTTGGTCGTATCGGAATCAGGTGCTTGCCACACCGTTCCTAAAGCCGTTCGAATTGTTTGCCGGCATAAAATTGACCGAAGCTCTCTTTCACCTGCGTCCAAAGGCATTACGGCGCTATTTATTTCATAAAGATGGACGCTACACCCAAATTATGCGCGATTCGATCGCAACAGGGATCAGGGTTGTGCTGGCGGAAATTTCGGAGTTTTTCTTTGACACAAGGTTTGTAAAAAGAGGAAGCTTTTCGCGGATCATCGGTTCTGAGAAATTTCCACAGGAGACAACGCCGCTGGCATGATACTGATTATTGGTATGTGATATCCATCGGGTATAATATCTCCTTTGGAGGCTTACTTTATATGGAAATTACATGGTACGGACATTCCTGTTTTCGCCTGACCGAACGCAACTATGCAACCGTCGTCACCGACCCGTTCGACCACAAGGTTGTCGGCTATGACCCGCTGAAACTAAAAGCAGAAATTGTCACCATCAGCCACGATGCGCCCGGTCATAGCAATCGGGATGCGGTAAAAGGCGCAACTCACGTCCTGATGGGTGCGGGCGAGTTCGAGGTCGGCGATGTGTTCATCACCGCCGTCCAGACGGACGGAACAGGCGGCAAGAAAAGCAAGGACAAGGTCCGCAACACATTGTATGTTTTTGATTATGACGGAATTACCGTTGCCCATCTTGGTGATTTGCAGGATGTTCCCACGCAAAGCGAAGTGGAGGCTCTGGGAACGGTCAACGTGCTTCTTGTTCCGGTGGGAGGCGGGAGCGGTTTGAACGCCGCGAAAGCCGCGGAAGTTGTCAGCCTGATCGAGCCCAATCTGGTTATCCCGATGCATTATTCCACGGCAGATACCAAACTGAAACTCGATTCGCTTGGCAAGTTCCTCAAGGAAATGGGATTGGGCAAACTCGATGCGCAGGCGTCCTTAAAGGTCACTCGTTCGGGGCTGCCTGACGAGACAAAAGTTGTTGTGCTCGATTATCAAAAAGGATAGCTTGAAGTTGCCATGTCTGTAAAAGTGATCATGACCTGGGATATCGCGGCGGAACGCGATCAGGAATATTTTGAGTTCATCATCGGTGAGTTCGTGCCTGGTGTGCAGCGGCTTGGTTTGCAGCCCGCTGAGGCATGGGCGACCTTGTATGGCTCGTATCCGCAGATCCAGGTGGGGCTGCTCGCCGCCGATGTGGCACAGGCGCGCCGTATTCTCACTTCGCCCGATTGGACGATTTTACAGGATCGTCTGTTTGGGTATGTGAAAAATTACTCTCACAAGATCGTACCCGACCGGAAAGGCTTTCAATTCTAGTCCCGGATGGAATTTCGGGTTGCCTGTGCTGATCAAGAATATGCGAGATCTTTTTTTCAATACTCAAGCCGTGGTTTTTCCGCGGCTTTTGATTTTTCCCGTATTCTCGAATATTGAACCATGCCTCAACTTTCATCCCTGCTGCTAAAATGGTATGCCAGACACCGCCGCGTCATGCCGTGGCGTGACCACGCCGACCCGTATGTCGTGTGGGTCTCCGAGATCATGCTTCAACAAACAAGGGTGGAAACGGTCATCCCATACTTTGAAAAATGGATGAAGTTATTCCCCAATGTGATCTCGCTGGCAAAAGCCAAAGAACGGGATGTCTTGAACGCATGGGAGGGACTTGGCTACTACACCCGCGCGCGGAATTTGCACAAAGCCGCCAAGATCATCGCCTCGGACTTTAACGGGGAACTGCCCCGTGACCTTCAAGCCTTGCGCCAACTCCCTGGCATTGGTCGCTACACCGTGGGGATGATCGCTTCCATCGCCTTCAAAATGGACGAGCCGACCCTTGACGGCAATCTGCGCCGCGTCTTTGCGCGTTTGTACGATGTGACCGAATTTGCAGACTCACCCGCGGGTGAAAAGATACTCTGGGAATACGCAACGCAGAATCTCCCAAAAGGAAAAGCGGGTGATTACAACCAGGCGCTCATGGATCTGGGTGCGACGGTCTGCCTGCCGAAAAATCCGCGCTGTTTGCTCTGTCCGTTGATGACATTGTGCAAGGCGCGGGAGAATGGCACGCAGGAATTGCGCCCTGTGATGAAGCAGAAGAAGCAGGTTCCGCAATACATCCATGCGGCGGCGGTCATTGTGCAGCGCGGACGTGTGCTGTTGAACCAGCGTCCGCGGGATGGGTTGCTGGGCGGGATGTGGGAGTTCCCCAATGCGCGGGTGGTCACGAATCCCGCTGGGGAGTTGGAAAAAGCCTTATGGTCAGTGACCAAACTTCGCGTTAGGAAAGAGGCGGAGCTCGTCATCGTCAATCATGCGTATAGTCACTTTAGGGTGGTGGTCCATGCGTTTCGATGCAGGGCGGTTGACATCCCTAAAAAGAAAAATTTGAAATGGGTGAAACTGGGCGAGTTGGGGGATTTCCCAATGGGAAAGGTGGATCGGCAGATCGCGGAACGGATAAAAAAGTGACAGTCACCTTGAAGGTGACTGTCACTTTTTTACTTGATTTATGATTTGCTCAATGTCACGAACACCATCGGGCGGCGTTTGGTTTGCTGATGCAGATAGCTCTTTACCGCGCTGACGATGTCCTTTTCGTTGTCGATGCCGCTGCCGTGGACGACGTCCATGACACGCGCGCGGACTTCGGGGATGAGTTCGTCGGCGTCTTCGGGGGAGACGAATCCGCGGGTGATGATCTCGGG
Organism: Anaerolineales bacterium; assembly: GCA_023382595.1. Classification (GTDB taxonomy): domain Bacteria; phylum Chloroflexota; class Anaerolineae; order Anaerolineales; family Villigracilaceae; genus Villigracilis. The sequence goes on from JAHDWB010000005.1 coordinate 25,068, forward strand.
TTCGTGGAGCAGTCGTCCTGTTAAAGTATCGAGGCTGATGTCGATCAGCAGGATGCCGTTGCGCGCAAGTTGGGTGCGCTCGCGCATCACATCGTGGTCAATGTCGCCGATGGATTCACCGGTAACAAAAACATAGTCGCCGGGGATGCGCTCGCCGAGTTGGATCTTGCCACCGACGAGTTCAACCACCTGACCGTTCTCAACAACCACCGTATCTTTTTCTGCAATGCCCAGTTCGACCGCGAGATCGGCATGGCGTTTGAGCATGCGCAGTTCGCCGTGGATGGGCATGAAGTGTTTGGGCTTGACGAGGTTGATGAGCAGTTTTTGCTCTTCCTGCGCGGCATGCCCTGAGACATGGATCGGCGCGACGCTGTCGTCTACTACTTTGACGCCGCGGCGCAGCAGACGATTAATGGTCTTGCTGATGGTCTCTTCGTTGCCGGGGATGGGATGCGAGGATAATACGATGGTGTCGTTTGGTTTTAGGTCGAACTGGCGGTTCGTGCCCGCGGACAACCGACCAACGATGGAAGACGGTTCGCCTTGCGAGCCGGTACACATGATGACGACTTTGTGATCCTGCATTTGCAGCGCCTGGTCGATGGGGACGATCATTTCATCTGGGATTTCGAGATAGCCCATTTTGCGCGCGATCTTGACGTTATCCACCATGCTCGGACCTGCGATTGCCATTTTGCGTCCGTTCTTTGCCGCCGCATCTGCCACCTGTTGCACGCGGGAAATGAGCGATGCGAACGTGGCGACGATGACCCGTCCTTTTGCCGCGCTGAAGACTTTGTCGAAGGCGGGACCGATGACCGCTTCGGAGGGAGTCCAGCCCGGGCGTTCGGCGTTGGTCGAGTCGGAGAGCAGTAGATCCACGCCGCGGGTGGAGAATTCGGCGAGTTTGGCAAAGTCAGTGGGCCAGCCGTCGACGGGGGTATGATCGAACTTGAAGTCGCTCATGTGGATGACCAGCCCCGCATTCGTCGTGATCGCAAGCCCCACTGCATCGGGGATGGAGTGGCTGACGTGGAAATATTCGATGCTGAACGGACCGGCTTTGGTCATTCCGCCCGCCTGAATGGTCTTGATTTGTGCCTTATGCTGGGAGTTGTTGCGCAGCAATTTGCCTTCGATCAGACCGCGGGTGAGGGGAGTGGCGTAGATGGGAGCAGGGATGTCCGCGATGACGTGCTGGATCGCGCCGATGTGGTCTTCATGCCCATGGGTGATGAAGATGCCCAGCACGCGGTCTGCCCGCTTTTTTAAATACTCATAGTCCGGGATGATGTAGTCCACGCCCAGCATGTCGTTGTTGGGGAACATGATGCCGGCATCGACTACGATGATGTCGCCGCCGAATTCGTACGCCATCATGTTCTTTCCCACTTCGCCCAGCCCCCCGAGCGGGATAATTCTTAATTTGTTTTTCTTACTCATATAGTTTTCTATACCTCTTGATTTAAAGATGTGTTAACCGCCTATGGCGGGTAAAGTCATAACCAGACCGGACAGGTTTTGCCGGGTCCCAGTATGAAAAAAGACCTCCGCTGACTTGCCCGCGTGAGGTCCCTGTGTGGATTTCAAACACAAAACGCCTTGCCAAACAAAACTGCCAAATGGCAGGTAAAGTCAACTTCAAACTGCATGGATTATAGCAGGGTGGGCGGAATCCGTCAAAGTGGATTTGGACATATCGGACGATGGAAAGCAGACTGCGGACCGTCAATCAGCTTTTCTGGCGTTTCTGTCGTTCCATCATCACATTGAACTGCAACTGCTTCTCGGAGATGATCTTCTTGATCCGGATGCGCTGACTCTCCTCATAGGTGGATGCGAGACGTTCCTTCAGCGCCGCGATCTCCTGCAATAATTCCACTTCTGCTGAGACCATCCCGGCATTTTTTAGGACGGAATACGCCATGCGCAGGTCTTCCGGCGTTTCGAAGTAGGCGGTCAGGTCGAGCGGTTTTCCCTTGTTCTGAAGGTTGTCGAACTCACCGCGCTCCTGCGCTTCCTTGATAATGGCTTCCACTGCTTTTGCAAGGCTCATGACCGGGATTATATTATCAATTTAATTTTTTGAGACCGTTTTTCGCAAACAGATTTCACGATGTTTTACTAACTTGTAATTTCCGTTGATATTTTCTATACTTTAAGCGAAAGGATGCCATGCTGAAGATCTTTTTGCTCGGCACCTTCGAGATCGAATACGAGAGGCGAAACATCCAGATCCTGGGGCGCCCGGCACAGTCACTGTTCGCCTTTCTTGTGTTGAATGCAGGCATATTTCACCGGCGGGAGAGACTCGCGGCGTTGTTATGGGCGGATTCTCCCGACCACACCGCCCGTGAAAACCTGCGCCATACGTTGTGGCAGATCCGCAAGGCGTTCGGAGATTTTCCCGCCGCCGAATACTGGCAAACGGATGATCTATCCATCAAGTTCGTTGGGTCTGCGGATGTGTGGCTCGATGCCGCAATCTTGAAGACCGCTCCTGCACAAAAGTGTGCGCAGGAACTGATCGCCGCCCTTTCGGTCTATCGGGGGGAATTACTGCCCGGATTTTACGAAGACTGGGTGAGCCTCGAACGCGAATATTTGAACTATGTTTTTGAGCACAACATGGCGCGCTTGTTGATGATGCTCCAGAACGAAAAACGCTGGCTGGATGTTCTGGAATGGGGTGAGCGCTGGATCGCCTTTGGGCAAAGACCCGAACCTGCCTACCGCGCTCTGATGCTCGCGCATAAAGCGGAAGGCGAAATGTCCAAAGTGGCGGAGATATACACCCGCTGTCAGCGGGATCTGGGGGAGATCGGGATGACCCCTTCGGGACAGACGCAGGAATTGTTCAACGTCCTCAAGAAAACACAGTAAACACGCTGCAATCACGCGCCTGCTCACGGCAGGGACATGCACAGTTGCTATACTCAAATTGGATCGGGCTGTTCCCCGACCAAGGAGAATTCCATGCCGCATGTCATCCACCATCCGCATCCCACACCTGTACATCATCACACCACCTTGTATGTCGGAATTGGTCTGCTGGTCATGGTCGCTGTAATTCTGGCGCTTTCGCTCGTGCCGACCATCACATTACGGGAGCCCGTTGCCCTGCCCGTCACTGCCAATCAGTCATTTCCTGATTACGCCCAACGCCATCCCGAATTGACCTTGCCGATGCCCGCCGCGCTGATCGACACCAGCGATTATTACTTCCGCCACATCGACCTTAACACCCGCCTCGATACCGACGACCAAACCGACTACATCTTCCGCCACTCCGAACTGGTCAATCCATAACCATTCCATTCCCTGAAGCATCTTTAAAAGCTCGTCCGCTGCGCCGGGTTTATTCCGGCGCAGACTTTTAATTGACATTCATGCTCATCTCCTGTAAACTCTATGGATGGATATAGACCTCGACCTCTACCGTCACGAGATCCGCGTTTCCTCCAGCCCCCTCATCCGCCTTTCTGCAATCGATGTTTCCCCCGAGCGCCCACAGCGCACGCTTGTCTTCATTCACGGATTCGGCGGCAAGGCGGAGCAATGGGCGTATCAAATGCAAAAGTTCGCGATGGACAACCGCGTCATCGCATTGGACTTGCGCGGACACGGACTCTCCGACAAGCCGTCTACAGGCTACGACATGGAGCGCATCCAACTGGACCTCGAAACTGCACTGACCCAGTTGAACGTCTCCACACCCTTTGTCTTGATCGGTCACTCCTTCGGTGGAGCCGTCGTCACGGACTATGCCCTCAATCACCCCGACCACATCGAGAAACTGATACTCATCGCCACGGCAGGCGAGTTCCGCTTGAACCCGATGTTCAAACTGGGGTTGAGCCTGCCCGCCTCCGTCTTGCGGATCATCGGTCCGCTCACACGCTCGTGGCTTCATGCGCCGCCCCACGCCCTGAGAGAGTTCTATAACCGCAACATGTCCAAATGGATCGGCTGGGAGAAATTCGCAAACCTGCAGGTCCCCACCATGGTCATTCGCGGACACCGCGACTATGTCTTCGACCGCCCGGTCTTTGAGAAAGTGGCAAGATCCATTCCCGGGGCGGAAGATGTCGATGTCCGCGTATCGGGCCACATGGTCATGTTGGAGAGGCGCGCGGCAGTGGACCGGTCAATTGCGGGCTTTCTCGAAGGCGAGTCCAAAAAATCCTGGCGCGATACATCCTTCGTCGCTCCCAGATCGTCGCGTGATGACTTGAAGCGCGAGCGCGCCTGGCTTAATCAGTACGACGATGGCGTTCCGTACACTGTGGATGTGCCGCGTATCCCAGCCCATCATTTATTGCGTTCTTCCGTCAGACGGTTCCCTAACCGCCCTGCCATATATTTTGAAGGCGCGAAGTTATCGTACCGGAAACTGAACCACGAAGCGAATCGTTTCGCCAATGCGCTGCTCGCGCAGGGCATTGGCAGGGGCGCGCGCGTGGTCTTGTTGCTCCCGAACGTGCCGCAGATGGTGATCGGCTTTTACGGCGCGTTGAAGGCTGGCGCAGTGGTGGTGCTGACGCCGCCCGTGATCGAGCCGGAAGAGTTGATCCGCCAGATCAAAGATACGGATGCCAGTGTGCTGGTGACGCTTTCGACGTGGTCGGGACTTGCCCAACAGATAAAGGATGCGACGGGCATTCCCAACATTGTGTTGACCGACCCTGCCGATTATCTGTCATTGCCGAAGTATATGATCTCCCGCTGGCGTAACCGCGGCTTGAGTATGCGGAGCGCGCTGCGCTGGCACCGCTGGATCTATCAGCACAGCATAAAATCGCCCGCTGTGGATGTTGCATCTGACGACCTTGCGGTCATTCTATTTACAGGCGGCACGACGGCGCAATCCAAAGGGGTGATGTTGTCGCATCGCAACCTGGTGGCAAACGCATTGCAGACCCGTCACTGGCTGCCCGATGCCGACGCTGGCAGGGAACGCTTTCTGTGTGTGGTGCCGTTCTTCCATAGCTATGGCATGATCGCCGCGATGAACGTGCCAGTTTCCATTGGCGCGGCGATGATCCTCAAGCCGCAATTTCAGGTGCTGAACGTTCTGAAGTCCATCAAGAAATATAAACCGACCATCTTCCCCGGTTCGCCGAGCATGTATGTTGCCATCAACAACTTCCGCGGCGTGCGCAAGTACGGCATCGGTTCCATCAAGGCGTGCATCAGCGGTTCTGCGCCTCTGCCGGTGGAGGTGCAGGAAGCCTTCGAGAAACTCACCAAAGGCAAACTTGTCGAAGGCTACGGGTTGACCGAAGCGTCGCCTGTTACACATGCCAACCCGATGGGCAAGAACCGCCGCATCGGCACCATCGGCGTGCCGCTGCCATCCACACAGGCGGCGGTGGTGGACTTGAAGACTTCGAGCAGGGAGGTGGAACCCGGGCAGATCGGCGAGCTGGCGGTTCGCGGTCCGCAGGTGATGATGGGCTACTGGAAGGACGAAGCCGCCACGAACGAAGTGTTGACCAAGGACGGCTGGCTGTTGACCGGCGATGTAGCGCAAATGGACGAGGACGGTTTCTGCCGCATCATCGCCCGCAAGGCGGACATGTGGTACCCCGAAAAAAGCGGCAAAGACCCCGCTTTCCCGCGCGATGTGGAAGAAGTCATTTACGAGATCCCGCAGGTCAAGGAAGTGGCGGTCGTCGCCGTGGCGGGGCATCCCTTCGCGTTCGTCATTGCAGGCAAGGAAAAGCCCAGCGCCGAATCGGTGCAGGCATATTGCAAACGCCGCCTGCCGCCGCATCTGGTGCCGCGTTTCGTCATCTTCATGGACGAGTTCCCGCGCACGTTCATCGGTAAAGTGCTGCGGCGCGAACTGGCAAAGCGCTATGGGAAACAGATTGCCAGTGAATAGAAAACAAAAGTTCACCTGCCATTAATGAAGGCGGAGTATCATTCCGCTCATTCTTCAAACTCATGAGTGCCATGCTTTCGAACAATATCACATATCAAAAGACGCTCCTGGACAATGGTCAGGGAGTGAATTACGTCCGGCAGGGATACGGCGACCCGGTCATCCTGACGCACGGGCTTGCCGCATCGCTCCACGATTGGGACGACCTGCTGCCCGAGCTTTCCGCTTCGGGCTATTCGGGCTACGCGCTCGACCTGTTGGGGCACGGCGAGAGCGAGAAACCGCTGCACCACCATCACTACACGCTCGAAGACACCTTTGCCCATTACGCGAAATGGATCGATTCGCTCCAACGGCGTGAACCGTTGATCCTGATCGGGCACTCGCTCGGCGGCGGACTCTCGCTGATGTATACCCTGCGACATCCCGAACGTGTGCGCGCGCTGGTGCTGGTCAATCCGTTCTACGATCTCAAACAATTGCCGCCCATGCTGCAGCGCATGTTCCATCACCAACTGATCAAACCCGAACTCATCGAACGCGCGCCGTACGGTCTCTTCCGCTTTTTTGTGGATGTGAGCAGCTTGGGCACCTACATTGGGAAGCGCGAATCACACGTCCTGCCCGAACACATCCGTTATCAGACCGCGCTGGATTACAAACGGGCTGCCTCGGGGATCTACAAGATACCGCGCACGCTTCAAGGTCTGACCCGTGACCTGTCCCGTGTGACCCAGCCGACCCTGCTCCTGTGGGGCGGACGCGACCAGACACTTGCGCCATCGTCCTTTCCGAATCTGATGACGATGCTGCCGAACGTCAAAGGGACGCATGAACTGCCCGCCTGCGGACATGTGCCGCATCAGTGCCACCCTGAGAAGTTCAACCCGCATGTGATGAACTTTCTGCGCACCCTGCAATAACGGTGGATCGCACTGCCGAGGGGGAGAACAAGCCCGTTCGAAACAGAAACAGGCATCCGTTAAGGATGAAGCGGGGAAATGCAACGATATTTTAAGATTGAATCCCCCATATTTCCCTTGTCAATGACCGGCGAAAGTGCTAAAATGCCGAACACTATAACCATATGTACGGGGATGCAGTGCTGTAACGCCCATATATGGCTATTACATTTGTTCTAAAACTGGAGCCTTTCGGATGCGTTGTCCCTATTGCAAACATCACGACTCGAAGGTGCTGGACACCTCCCACGACAGTCATGGGGGCATCCGCCGCCGACGCGAATGCCTGAAATGCAGACAGCGTTTCAGCAGTTACGAGCGCCCCATTCTGGCGGTGCCGTTGATCATCAAGCAGGATGGCACGCGCGAGGAGTTCGACCGCGAGAAGATGGCGCGCGGCATCCGTATTTCCTGCGCGAAGCGACCGGTCTCTGCGGCGGACATCGAGCGCATGATCGGGCAGGTGGAGGCACAGCTGCAAAAAATGGGCAAGGCGGAAGTATCCTCGCGCATCGTCGGTGACCTGGTGATGAAGATATTGAAAGAAGTGGATCAGATCGCGTACATCCGTTATGCGATCGTGTATCTGGGACTGGACGACCTGCAGTCCATCCGCACCGAGATCGACCAGCTGCTTAAGGATTAGGAGAGTTTTATGAGTAATCGGGATTTCTTCGGCATTCCAGCCGATACATGGGCAATTTTTGTGGTCGCTGTCATCATAGGCGGCGTTGGTCTTTACACGGAAAACAGCGGATTTATAATGGCTGGGGCGATTGCCCTTGTTGTCAGCCTGCTGCTTGTCATTAAAAATTTCAGCAAGAAAGACTAATCCAAGGCAGGGACGTTCCCCCTCAAAAGGGGGGAGAGTGTCACTGCCTTTTTGTATCTGTGAAATTCTGTAGCGGCGGCCCGCCCTGGATGAGAACGTTGTTGTTGAAAACATAAAGGGTCGCCCCTGCGATGAAACGAAAATATTTACAGGAGAGTGTCACATGGTAACAAAATCAACCGAACCCAAAGTCAAAAACGGTCTCTTGCCCACGCCTCCCATGTCGAAGGGATTGCCCAAGGCACAGTTGACCGATAACGCGCGGCAGGTGCTGATGAAGCGCTATGTGCGGCGCGGTGACGATGGCAAACCCGCCGAGAACGTCGAGGAGATGTTCTGGCGTGTGGCATATCACGTCGCAAAGGTCGAGGAACAATGGGGCGCCGATGTTCAGGAGCGCACGGTCGAGTATTACCATTTGCTTTCCAGCAAGAAGTTTTTCCCGAACTCTCCCACCTTTACCGGTGCGGGAACTCCGCTGGGACAGCTCGCCGCTTGTTTCGTGCTTCCGATCACCGACGATATGGGACGCGACAGTGCCGGCATCTTCCAAACCCTGCGCGACGCGGCATTGATCCAGCAGACGGGCGGCGGTAACGGCTTTTCCTTCTCGCGCCTGCGCCCCAAAGGCGGATTTGTGCAAAGCTCGGCGGGGCAGGCAACAGGACCGGTCGGCTTTTTGCGCGTGTATGACCATGCCTTTGGCGAGATCGCGCAGGGCGGCACACGCCGCGGCGCGAACATGGCTGTCCTGCGCGTGGACCATCCCGACGTGGAAGATTTCATCACCTGCAAGATCAATGAGAACCACATCACCAATTTCAACATCTCGGTCGGCATCACGGATGCGTTCATGCAAGCCGTGAAAGACGACAAGGAATGGGAACTGCGCTTCCCCGACCTGACGGAAGCGAAGAAAAAAGGCTTCAAAGGCACGCTCGAACAGGCGGAAGAAGCCGGCATCAAGATCAATACCTACAGGAAGGTCAACGCGCGCGAATTGTTCAACAAGATCGTCAAACAGGCGCATCACAACGGCGAGCCGGGCGTCCTATTCCTGGATGCGGCGAACCGCAGCAACCCTGTTCCGCATTTGTATCCGCTCGAGGCGACGAACCCGTGCGGAGAGCAATGGCTTGGACCGTACGAGAACTGCTGTCTCGGTTCGGTCAATTTGAACGAACACTGCGGACCGGACGGCACGGTGGACTGGGAATCCCTGCGCAAGAGCGTGGTGCTTTCCACGCGCTTCCTGGATGATGTGGTGGAGGCAAACGCCTATGTGCCCGCCGTGGCGCAATTGCAGGAAGCCGCACACCGCGCGCGCCGCATCGGGCTGGGCATTATGGGGCTGGCAGACCTGATGTATCACGCCGGGGTGCGTTACGGCTCGCAGGAAGGACAGGAGTTCGGCGCGCAGATCATGGAGTTTGTGCGTTATCACGCCATGCTGACCAGCGTCGAACTGGCGCAGGAGCGCGGACCTTTCCCCGCAATTCAAGGCTCGATCTACGATATGGACGATATGCGCTGGACGCCGCCCCAGCCGCTGACCCAGTATGAGCATAACTGGAACAGACCCGAGGTCCGCTGGGAGGCGGTGGTCAAAGGCATCAAAGAGCACGGTATCCGCAACGCCGCGCAGACCACTGTCGCGCCGACAGGAACGATTGCCACCGTGGCAGGCTGTGAAGGCTACGGCTGTGAACCTGTCTTTGCGCTGGCATACATCCGCCATGTCAACGACAATGGCAAAGACCTTAAATTAACCTATGCCAGTCCGCGTTTCGACGAAGCATTGAAGAAACTGGGCTTGGGCGAAGAGAAGCGGCAGGAGATCGTCGAGCAGGTCATGCGCGAAGGCACCTGTCAGCACATCTCCGAGATCCCGCAAACCGTGCGCGATACCTTCGTAGTTTCGGGCGATATCACCGCCGAGGAACACGTGCGCATGCAGGGCGCGCTGCAAGCCTTTGTGGATAACTCGCTCTCGAAGACCGTCAATTTCCCCGCAGGCGCCACCGAAGGCGACGTGGCAATCGCGTATCAACTGGCGTGGGAACTGGGCTGTAAAGGCATCACCGTCTATGTGACCGGCTCGCGCGAGACCGTCGTATTGGAAACAAAAGCCACGGCGGACAAGAAAGCGCCGCAGACTCCGCCCGAACCTGCTTCAACAAAACAGGCATCTCCTACGATGTGGCATGGCACCAAGAAGCCGCGCCCCAAGGCATTGACCGGCAGTACCTTCAACATTGATACGCCCGTCGGCAAGACGTTCGTCACGATCAACGAAAACGGCGGTGACCAGCCCTTCGAGACCTTCGTCAACACTGCCAAGGCTGGCTCCGAGACGGCGGCGGTCTCCGAGGCGATCGGACGTTTGATCTCGTACATTTTGCGCATGGCATCGCCGGTTGCCCCGTTGGACAGGCTGCGCGAAGTCGTCATTCAACTGATCGGCATCGGCGGCGGACGCTCGCTCGGCTTCGGTCCCAACCGTGTGCGTTCCCTGCCGGACGGCATCGGTCAGGTCTTGGACCAGTACTTGCGCGAAAAGGATGGCACGTTCGTGGAAGAAGTGAAGTCGGGCGGCAACGGCAATGGCGCGCACAATGAGCCTGCCGCACCGGCAATGAAGATCGGTGACCTGTGCCCCGAGTGCGGCGAAGCGGCGGTGGTGAACGAAGAAGGCTGCCGCAAGTGCTACGCCTGCGGGTATAGTGAGTGTTAGTGCGTTGAAGATAATAAGTAACAAGAAGACCTCCTGCTTCTAAGGAGGTCTTCTTTATTATTTTATGTGACTATAACTTTTATAGATTTTCCCAAATCAGTTCAAGAACAGCATATATTCCCGTACATACCATAACTGCTCCGGTGATCAAAACCAGCCACATATAACATCCTGCTCGAAAAGTCAGGCGTACCCTACTGCCAAAATAGTTTTGGTACAAGTAATATGCTGAAACGAGAAAAGCCAAGAAACCTATTGCAGCATTAATAAGGGTTTGTTTCATATCTAACATTTCCAAAATTATATGCTTTTTTGATTGACGAGTAACTACTCAAAAGACCTGCGCCATCCGCTTGTTCGTGCCTCGGCTTCGGTACAAAACCATCTTTCACCATATGCTGGTTCTATAATCGTCGAATCGTAATATTTCTGACCGGGAACATGATAAATCTTTTCACCACTGTTAAATGAAATATTGCCTTTGATGTCACATCCACTTACATAGCTTGTGCAACCGTTTGGACAAGGAGAATCCGTGTTGACTGATTGTTGTTCCTGCTCAAATAAGTAGTCATGGTATCCATCATCTGGTTCGATGAAGTCATCACACGCACCATACCGTATACATGGGTCAGCTTCCGCAGTCAGTATACGGGGATCTGTTTCTGCCATGTCGTTTTGATATTCATATGCAAAAGGTTGCGGGTCGTTAGGATACTCAGGACTACTTGGGCTACCTCCACTAGAATTGCTGCAAAAATAAGAGACAGCAATAAATCCAGTAACCCAAGCCACCCATGAATAATTGCTCTTTTTCTTTCTTGACATTTCACATCCTTTTTACTTTGCCTGATTTTACCTGAAACTTGCTTCCCCTCCGTCCCAGCCTGCGGCGGGACACCTCCCCCATCCCGCAAGGCGGGACAGGGGAGGATGAAATCTCGATTTTGAAACGAATACAAAGTCCCTAAAAAAACAGAAACTTCTCTCCCCCCGTTCGAGTTCGCCGAATGGGGGGAGGCAGGAGGGGGGCATCAATCACCTTCCTGCAACGCATCCCAGATCACGGTCAGAGCGGTAATTTCCAAGGCTGTTGTCGTAGGGCATGCTTCCCCCTCCGTCCCAGCCTGCGGCGGGACACCTCCCCCATCCCGCAAGGCGGGACAGGGGAGGATGAAATCTCGATTTTGAAACGAATACAAAGTCCCTAAAAAAACAGAAACTTCTCTCCCCCCGTTCGAGTTCGCCGAATGGGGGGAGGCAGGAGGGGGGCATCAATCACCTTCCTGCAACGCATCCCAGATCACGGTCAGAACCGTATCCAGATCGTTCATCACAGCATGATTCCAAAAGCGCAGAACGCGAAAGCCCTTTGACTCCAAATAGGCAGTCCGTTCAGCGTCGTATTGCACCTGCTCCAAATGTTGACTACCGTCCAGTTCAATGACCAGTTTTCTGACCGGCGCGCAGAAATCCACAATGTAATTGCCGATGGCATGTTGCTTCCTGAAATGGACATCTCCCATGCGGTGGGCGCGCAGGTGCGTCCAGAGTTTTGCCTCGGCGGGCGTAAGATTCCGGCGCAGCTCTTTGGCGCGGCGGTAATTTCTAGGGTTGGTGTCGTAGGGCATGCTTCCCCCTCCGTCCCAGCCTGCGGCGGGATACCTCCACCATCCCGCAGGGCGGGGCGGTGGAGCACAGGGTCTTGATCTTGAAACCGATAAAAAATCTCATAAAAATAGCAGTGTCTCTTCCCTCGTTCACCTTGCCGGAGCAGGGCAGACGGGATGGGAATATCTTATCCCTTTGCCCGATTTTACAGGAAAACAGGTCGAATATCGCTGATGAGTTGTCAGACAATGCGGACAACTTGCCGATTTCTTCGCTTGAAAGCTGCCTGCTCGGCGCAATTGGTACTTAAGGACATGGGTTGCCTCGGCGCTTTCAACTATAATGATGGGAAGCTTTTCATAATAACATTTGCCTGTTCAGCGCGATCCGTCACCCCCTATTCTCTGTTTAACGAGGTGATCATGATCTTAGATGTAAGGACAATGGGGATGGTTTCCGCCGTTGTACCGCTGATCCTTGGCTTTGCCATGCTGGCATACATGCGGGAGAGAAAAACATACACCGGCTTTCGGCATTGGGTATTGGCAAACTTCGGTTTTTGTGCGGGGTTTTTATGCGTTTCCCTGCGCGGCTACATCCCCGAACTCATCTCGGTCGTGCTCGGCAATGCGCTCATTATGTACAGCGTCATCCTTATCTACGAAGGCATCCAGCGCTTTTATGCGCAGCCCCCATTCAACTTCTGGAATTATCTGGTCTTTGTCCTCTACCTCCTCCTGCAGACCTATTTCACATACTCATCGCCGGATATTAATGCGCGGGTTGTCCTGTCGTCGCTTGTTCTCTGTTTTTTCGTCCTGCGTGCAGGCAGCAGGCTGTTTCAGGAACTGCCCCCGAAACTGGCAAAGATATCCCGCATGGTGGGGGGAATGTTCTTTATTACCGCCATCTTCCCGTTCGCCCGCGCATACTTTGCCTTCTTTCAATCGGAACCGATCGACTTTTTCTCCGATCGTCTGAACTCCTGGTTTTCGGGCATCATTGTCGCTTCGATCCTGATCTGGAACTTTTACTTTTTCTTCCTGAACAGCGCCCGCCTCGAACTGGACCATGAGCTTGTCCGCCGCGAACTGGGCGAGATCGCCAGCACCGATCCGCTCACAAACCTGCACAACCGCCGTCATTTCAATGAACATGCCGAAATGGAGTTCCAGCGTGCCCGGCGGTTTGGGCGTGATCTATCCTTTTTATTGATAGATGCGGACTATTTTAAATCGATCAATGATAATCACGGTCATGAAGCGGGGGATGCGGTTCTTGTAGCCCTTTCGGAGATACTGCGCTCGAAGGTCCGTACCTTTGATCTGGTCGCCCGCCTTGGAGGGGATGAATTTGTGGTCATGCTGACGGATGCGGACGAGCAAAGGGCATATGCCATCGCGGAAAGGATCCGTGAGAAGGTCGAACAGACGCCGGTGATGTTCGACTCCCAGCCTTTGAACATATATCTCTCCATCGGAATTGCAACCGTCCGCCCCGATGACGAAGATCTGGGAACGACGCTGAGACGCGGCGACCATGCCTTGTATCTCGCCAAACAGAGCGGGCGAAACCGCGTGCAATCATCTGAAAACGAATGAGAAGTGACCGTCACTTATTTAAAAAACTCCTAGCAGTATTTAAAAAACTGCTTGCTCTTTTTTAAAAAACTCCTAACAGTTTTTCCAGAAAAAAGGTGACAGTCACTTTTAAAGTGACTGTCACCTTAAATAAAAAAAGAGACGTTCCGTACGAAAACATCTCTTATGCGGGGGGAGGGATGGGTTAATCTTCCTGCGGCTGGCTGATCAGCGTACCCCTTTCGAACTCGATCTGTTCGAGTCCCTTCTTGAACTGTTTGCCGGGATTGAAGCGCGGCAGGATGGTTTCGATCTGCGTGGCGCGCACGTCGTCGGCGGTCTCGGCGCCGGAACAGGTCGTGCGCAGCCAGAACGAACCGAAGTCGCCCAGTTCCACGACATTGCCGCGCGCCAGTTCTTCCGGGATGATCTCGAGCAGACATGCCAGCGCAGCCGCCATATCGGTCTGGTTGAGGGTGGAGCGCTTCGATGCGGCAACTGCCAGATCGTACGTGCTCCTCCGTCCGCTCGAACGGATGGCGGGGTAGAACTTCTTGGGGGCTTCGCGATCACTCGGGTTGCCCCGTTCAACGATGTTGAATTTAACGGTCATGTTTCTTTACTCCTATAGAGGTGAATTGTGTGCAGGAGGACATACGTTTCCACTTGCTTGAGGTCATTGTACAAGGGATTTTGATTTGTGCAATAACATTCCTGCAAGGAATACAAAAGGTAATAAATATCACCTTAATTGTAGTATTTTTGTCGTACCGGCGTGTTCTGCGGGAAATTTGGTACACTACAAGGTGAGGGTCACTGGTAGAGTGACCCTCACCCGACTGCCGCCCATCGACATCTCACCATGAAACGCTTTCTCCTGCTCATTACCCTCATCGGCATCGCGCTGTTATCGCTGGCTAGATACGCCTTCATGCGCCAGATCGAATTCCAAGGGCGCGCCGAAACTGCGCTTGCCACAGTGGAGAAGTACTCGCTCCGCGCCGGGACGGAAGGCGAGAGCTACTGTCCCATCTTCGTCTTCACCCGCAGCGACGGTCTGACCGTCGTCTATTACGGCGATGTGTGCGCCTCGCCGCCCGCCTATGAAATCGGTCAACAGGTCGAAGTGTTGTACGATCCGCTCGAGGACCGCGGCGTGCAGTTGAACACCTTCCGCTCGAAATACAGGGATGTCTTCGTTCCGTTCGGCATCGGTCTGCCTGTGTTTCTAGCCGGGCTGTTCGGAATGCGCTCGCTCCGCAGCCGGTCAACTGCGGGCAGGCAGGGGTAGGATGGACGCCGCTTGCGGTCACGCTGCGAAAAGAGATCCTTCTCAAGGGTTGTGTTATTGGAATAATTTCGTATAATCAAGGTATCGTTGGGAAACAATCTAAGGAGAATCACCATGAAGCTTAATCCGCCCACCAAGATCGCTTTTTACATTTCAGTTGCCTTGTTCGTTCTCGGTTTGCTGGGGTTGTTCGTCACCATCCCCTTTGTGTCCGCCTACGCCACCTGGTTCGTCGTCGTTGGTTATCTCGTCCTGTTGATCAGCCTGTTCGTCAAAGGCATGTAAGACACTTCATTCCCAGCGATACTTTGCTCGAGAAAAAGCGCGGACTGCAAGTCCGCGCTTTTTCTTTGCATCGTTCTCTTAGTAACTCGCCGCCGCCTCATCGACGGTGGGGAAGACTTCCATCATCTCCATCAACCCGACCGTTTGCAAAACCTCCGACACGTGGCTGGGGATGTGCGCCAGTTTTACGCCTCCGCCCGCCTTTTGCGCGTTCTGCATTGTCCGCACGATCGCGCGCACGCCCGCCGAGGACAGGTACGAAACATGCTTGAGATCGAGCACCAGCTTCTTGCGCTCCTGCGCGATCCTGCCCAGGTCGGCGTCCAGCGCTGCCGCGGTGACTGAATCCACCCTGCCGGTCACAGACACCACGGTCACCTCCCCCCTGCCTTCACTCTTTACAGAAAACTCGTCCATGCTCTGCTCCTTGTTGCTTGTTGGATGTTATTCCGCGGCTGGAGACCCTTACGAAAGGATCACCTGTCCGCAATATTCGCATTTGTCCATGCCGAGTTCCAGCGTCCCGCCGCAGTTCGGGCAGTTGAACGTCTCCGCTTTGATCTGATGCCCTGCCGCCCGGAACGCGGCTTCGTTCTCGGCAAGGTCATGGCGCAGACGCTTCAGCCGTGCCAGATACGCATCACTGGACATCTCGCCCGCCTTGCGCAGGCGTTCCACATCTGCGATGTGTTCCTTCAACATGCGCCGCTGGGCATCTAGGCTTTCCCTGCTCTTATCCTGGAAGGAGACCTTCATTTCGGGTTTCGGAGGTATCGAAGCGACGATCGCGGCAATGATGAGCATCACCGCAGAGAGCAGCAGACCGATCAACAGCGGCGTAAAGCGGAAGCCGGGGATCGAACTGAAATCGACCTTGACGACCTGCACCTGATTGTTGTCCGCGATGACCACATAGCGGTCGTCGCCGAGCCTGCCGATGTCGATGCGGGTGATGCCGCTCGAATGTTTGGGCAGGTTGTTGCGGCTGCCCGTGTCCGTGAAGATCGCCACGTTGCCGTCGTCGTCGCCGATGACCGCCTCTTGTTTGCCGTCCTCATCGATGTCCAGCCCCGAGATCTCGTTCACTTTTTCGGATAAGGAACCGCTCCACATCTGGCGGATGGTTGTTCCGTCGAACGAGAATGCCCACACGCCCCCGTCCTTGCCGCCGGCAATGATCTCGCGCGACGACGGGTCGCCGTCCAATTCCACTTCGCGTACTTCGGTCACTGCCTGCCCGAGCGATTTCTCGAACAGGATGCTTCCATCCGCGGCATTGTACACTTTGAAGGCGCCGTACTCGCCGCCGGTGATGATCTCGCTGTTGCCGTCGCCGTTCAGATCGAAGGCTCGCATGCGGCGCAGCACTTCCTGACTCGCCTCCCAGACCGCTCTTCCGTTCGAATCGTATACGGCAATGCTGCCGTCGTTCGTGGCAACCGCCACGTGGATCTGACCTGTAATGCGGGCATCATCCATGCCGCGCAGTTCCATCGAGCCGATGTTCGTTTCCCAGCGCGGCGCGCCGTCCACGCCCAGTCCGAGCAGTTTGCCCGAGGTATCGCCGAGCACGATCTGCGGTCCGGCAGGGAAGCGGATGACCGCCACCCGCGAAGGATTGCCGATGCTCAGCGACTGTGCCAGCGTGCGCACCTGTCCCTTTGAGATCACATCCACGCTGCCGCCTGTCCCGCGATGGAACACGACCACGTCCTCCACGCCGTCGCCGGTCACATCTCCCAGTGTGGATTTGGCGGCGGAGTAGGGGAAACTCCACAACACGCCGCCGTTCGGGTCGAAGGCGGTCACATCGTTCGGGCTTTGGATGAAGAGTTCATTCTGCCCGTCGCCGCTCAGGTCGATGACCTTCATGCTCTCGGCGGTGGAATACGGCTGGGACCACATGCCCGTGCTGCCGAACTTTTGGGCGGCAACCGAGCCGTTGAAGGCGAACACGCCCGCCACGACCATGACAAGACAGGACAGTACGATCGCAACAGTAAAAGGGATGATTTTTCGACTCATGATGCAGCCTTTCGTTGGAGGAGGGAGTATGCCGATTTAAGGAAGTTCAGGATGTGCTCCTGTTCGATGTCTTCGAATGGGGATCTGGCGAGGATGTTGATCATGCCGCCTTCGGTGCTCAGTTCGGCGATGGTGTATTTTCCGACATTCTTGCCGGGCGAGAACCCGGGCGACGGTTGGACGTTGTACACCTGCGGGTTGACCACGATGCGCACCTTCAGTTCCTGTCCGGTGCCTTTCATTTTAGCGGGCTTCATTTTCATCTTGCCGCTGATGCGGCTGCGCTTGTAGTAGCTCTTGCGCCGCTTCGATTTCTGCACCGCCGACACGCGCAGGACGTTGCCGTCGTACAGTTTGGCTTTCAATGAAAGCCACTGGTCGTTGAAGTATTGGGTCACGCGGCTTTGGGTGTCAGTCGCTTCTCTTGCCACCTTGGTATCGAGCATGGCTCCGGTCAGGTCGAGATGACCGAGGAAGGTCGAGCCAGGCTTGAGGTCGTCGCGAAGCGTGTGCAGGATCTCCTTCGCCCCGTAGTAGCGCGGAGAGAAGTCGTGCGAATCGCTTTTTCTCAGGCTGCGCGCCAGCACAAAGGACGCGATCCACAACCCGAACGCGCCGATGGAGAAGATGATCGAGAAGTAACCGAACAGGCTCAGCAGCAGGTCGATGACGACCAGCCCCACGCCGACGAAGAAGATCAACAGGGGAACCCAGCGCCATTTATCCCCCGCCGATTCGGTCTTTTGCACTTCCCTTACGAAATTATCCATGCCGCGCATGATCGAATCGGGCTTGTCGGCGATCGAGACGTACACCGGTGTGTAATGTTTTACCCCCGCATTGGGATTTGGCGCTTTCTTGCGCGCCGTATTCCACAGATAAATGAACAGGATGACAATGACGACGAAAATTCCGCAAAAGACGGGCATTCATTCCTCCGAGTTGTACTGGTAAATTCCTTCTCGAGCGCGTATGTGAGTTTATAATTCGGCAATGCCCAACATTCTCTACACTGCCTTCGACATCGTACCAAGCCCCAAGGGCGCGTCAACCCATATTTTGCATAATATTCGCGGGCTGGTCAATAGCCAATTTGTCGTCCATCTTATCACGCCCAACGACGGTTTGCTCCCCCCCGAAGATACTATTGAAGGCGCGCGCGTCACGCGCATCCCGCAGGACCTTTCCCAGAATTTCCTTGCCCGCGCCGTGCATTTCGGCAAGTCCGTGCTCGCTCATCTTGCCCTGCATCCCGGGTATGATGTCGTCCACTACCGCAACATTTGGGACGGTCTCCATATTGCCCAGAACAAAAGGAAGTTCGGTTACAAGACGCTGTTCGAGGTCAACGGACTGCCCTCCATCGAACTTAAATATCATTACCCCGGGCTGGATGCGGAACTCCTCGCCAAGATCAAGGAACAGGAAATTGCCGCGCTTCATCTGAGCGATGCCATCATCTGTCCCTCGCGCGTCACCCGCGACTACATCGCCTCGCTCGGACTTAACCGCAATCTGGTCACTGTTATCCCGAACGGGGTCAGTCCTTCGGACTTTTCCGCTTCCCCCCTTCCCAGCCGCGAGGGACGCGAGCCGGTCCTGCTCTATATCGGCACCCTCGCCGATTGGCAGGGATTGGATGTCGTCATCAAGGCATTGCCGAAGATCCTCGAGCAGAAACCTGTCCGGCTGCACATCGTCGGGCGCGGACGTTCCCGTCAGCGCAAGATGATTGCCAGGCAGATCCGCAAACTTGGTTTGGACGAGCATGTCGCCGTCCAGCCTGCGGTGCCTCATCATGAGATCCCTGATCTCATCGCGGGCGCGGATATTTGCGTGGCTCCGCTCGGTTTGAATGACCGCAATGTGACGCAGGGAGCCTGTCCGATCAAGGTCTTGGAATACATGGCGGCGGGACGTCCATTGCTGGCATCGAACATGCCCATCGTCCGTGAACTGGTCCGCGAAGATGTGGACGCCTTGCTTTTCTCCCCGAACGACCCGGACGATCTTGCGCGCCAGGCATTGATTCTGTTGAATGACATGGAATTATCTCAGCGTCTGGCGGGGTCCGCCTCCCAACGCGCGTTGACGAAATTCACCTGGCACGAGTCTCAAAAGAAGTTGAGACGCGTGTATGAAGCGTTACTGGATGCTAAAGGTCTTTAAGACCTTTGGCGTCTGTGTTGAAAACTTGCCCGACTTCCTGTGGTATCGCCTTTGGTATTCCCGTCTTCACATCCACAAATACCCAGTCTGTTTCGCCTTTTACCAGTACCTTCCCATCGCTTCTCCGCACAAATTCATACATCCGCAAAGACCGCACCTTGCGGATGTTCTCCACCCATGTGCGGATCTCGATTTCCTCGCCCTCGAACGCTGGCAGAAGATATTCGATGCGGTGTTCGCGGATGACCCATGTCGAGTCCGGTCCCTGCGCCTCGATGCCGCCGATGGAAGCATAATGTTCCACGGCGATATCCTGCATCCACTGCACGTAGGTCACGTTGTTGACGTGTCCGTTCTCGTCAATGGCAGAGGCAGGGATATTTATATTTTTTGAGTAAATAGGGGAGATGGGCATAAAACTTGTTTCGTCTGCGAAAAGGCAGCTGCTACTTCTTCGCCTCTTGCACCGCCTCGATCAACGCGGACTTGAACTTCTCTCCCGCTGAATCCTTCCCCAAGGGCAAAAAGATCGAGCCTTTCTCGGTGGTATCCGTGGCAATGCCTGAGACGGTCAAGCCGGTGTCGGGGATCTTTGAATAAAAGACGCTCTTTTCGTAATCTTCCACGGTGATATCGCGCAGTTGCATCGTCCTGACATAGATCGCATTCTGGTCTACACGGTCGGCAAGGAGCAGCCAGTGGTCGGTCAGGATGACGGTCTGCACCAGCAGTCTGGGACCCGGTCTGCTGAACAATCCCTTTTTGATCTTCTCCGATGTCGACACGATGCAAATGGAGACATTCGTAAGAATGTCTCCCAGATTATGCTTTTCGATATACGTCTTGATGCTCTGCATCACATCCGGTGTGATGTTCTCAAAGGTGATTTCCTTGGTGGAACGGTTGTAATCTCCCATCTATTCTCCATTCACCACAGATGAACACGGATGATTTTAGCTGAAAAACATCCAGTTTATCTGCGTTTATCTGTGGTTGATTTTTAGAACGGAACTGCCTTGCTCAACATCGCCGTCAGCAGTTTGACCGAGTTCTTCAGGTCGTTCAGATCCACCATCTCCGAAGCCGAGTGGACGTACCTGCACGGCACCGACAGCACACCCGACATGACCCCCGCGCGTGTCACTTGGATCGCCCGCGCATCCGTACCGCCCAGCAGCAATACCTCGCGCTGATAGGGGATCTTCGCCTTTTCCGCCGTCTGGATCATCCACTCTGTAATGCGCGGATCGGAGAGCATGCCCGGGTCGCGGAACTTTACGCACGGACCCTTGCCCAGCTCCATCACCATCTTCAACGAAGCGGGCGTATCGCCTGTGGCGGTCACATCCACTGCGATGCCGATGTCGGGGTCGATGCCATAGGCGGCAGGACCCGCGCCGCGCACGCCGACTTCTTCCTGCGTGGTGAACACGAAGTACAGGTCATTTGGCGTGGATTTGATATTCCGCAGTGTTTCGATCAGCACCAACACGCCCGTGCGGTCATCCATTGACTTGGCGACGAGACGGTCTCCCATTTCCATGAACGAGCGTTCGAATGCGCCGAAGTCACCGACCTTGATGGGGCAATCCTTTTTATTGGTCGCGCCGACATCGATGTACATTTTGTTGAGCGGGATGGTGCTGTCCACGTTCTCAAAACGGTCATATCCGACGATGCCTGTCACACCGTTCATAAAACGCACGCGCGCGCCCAGCGTGTACTTGCCGAACGTCCCGCCGACATTGGTAAAGCGCACAAACCCGCGCTTGTCGATGTGGCTGGCGATCACGCCGATCTCGTCCATGTGCGCCGCGAGCATGATCTTCTTCGGATTCTTTGCGTTCTTCGCCGGTTTCTTGCGCACGATCAGATTACCGAGCGCATCCACGCGCACCTCGTCGGCGAGCGGCTTCACTTCCTTCTGGATCACCTTGCGGACTTCATCTTCAAATCCCGAAGGACCGAATGTTTCTGTGAGCGTTTTGAGAAGTTGTTTCATGAATATCCTCTTATCTGCCATTGCGAGGGCGGACGCCCGAAGCAATCTCAAAATGATTTTATTATCCCAAAATAAATGTCTCACCAACGGCATACGCCTTCTCGCCGTCTTTTGTAAATAAATGCGCCTGCGACTTTCCCATTACCGTCCATTCGCCGCCGAGCGTTCCGACCACCGCTGTATCTTCGTCAATACCCAACAACGTCTCGCCTGCCCGCAATCGCTTGCGCAAAGAGAACAATAGCGGCTTCCACATCATCGGGAAGGCATCGAAATGCGGGATGATGAATGCGGCTGGTACGATCCCGAACACCGCGGTCGAACGCAGTCCCATCGCGCGGAAATCGGGCACTTCGCTTCCCAGGATCATCGCGCCTGCCGAACAGCCCGCATACACACCGCCGCGCGCCCATACACTCTGGGCGGATTTCCACACAAGGCTGTCCTTCAAAACCTGATGGAGGTAGGCAGGATTCCCGCCCGAAAAATAGACGACATCCGCTTCTTCCACCGCCGACGCATGTTCCAGATCGTTGGCAGATACTTCGTCTGTAACAGGAACAGCCCGAACGTCCGCGCCGAGGCGGGTGAAATGATCCACACCCATTGTTGACCAGCGGTTCACGCTCTTGTCGCCCTCCTGTCCCGCCGCTGTCGGCAGGCAGACCACGCGTGGTTTGCGTTCATCCGCGCCGCAGTTCGCGAGCAAATGGGCATCCACCTCGTCCATCACAGGCAGGTATTCACCGGAACCGAGTAAAGCGATCAGACCATTCATTTTCTTGTCATTGCGAGTGGCATTTGCTGCCACGAAGCAATCTCCTTGTTCGGTTGAAAGATTACTTCGTCGGGCTAACGCCCTGCTCGCAATGACGAATCCATGTTCTTCAATGCCATGTAAAGCAGATTTAGCGTGTTCTTCCAATCGTCCACGCGCGAGATACTGATGGGGGAATGTGTATAACGGTGCGGCACAGAGACCGAAACCACCGGCACGCCCGCATGCGCCTGCTGGATCGTGCCTGCATCCGTGCCGCCTCCGCCCGGCTGGCGGAATTGATACGGGATCTTGTGCTTCTCCGCCGTTTCCGCAAGGAACTTGACCAGGCGCGGGTCGCTGATGACGGGCGAATGCGCGGGATAAATGGCAGGACCCAAGCCGAGTTGCGTATTGTAGGCGATGTTTTCCCTGCCTTCATAATCGGGCAGGTCGCGTGAAGGCGTGGAATCGATCGCAATTGCTAGGTCGGGGTTGAAGTGATGCGCCGCCACCTTCGCGCCGCGCAGACCGATCTCTTCCTGCACGCTGAATGCGAGACATAGCTCGATGTTCTTTGGCGCGTGCTTGAGCAATTCGATCAGGATTGCCACGCCGATCCGGTCATCGATGGATTTTGACAGAATGGATGGACCGACGCGCTTAAACTTCGTCGCGAACGCGGCGCGGTCACCGGGCTTGGCTTTTCCTTCGGGACCAAGGTCGATGCGCATGGCATTCACCGGGATGGTGTTTTGCCTTTCGGAAGCGGTGGTCATGTGGATGGGCTTTGCGCCGATCACGCCGATCTTGTGCTCCCTGCCGACGATGACCTGTTTGCCGACCAGATGACGCGGGTCGATGCCGCCGACGGTCTCGAATTGGAAGAAGCCGTCGCCGTCGTCCGCAACGATCATGAAGCCGACTTCGTCCATGTGGGCATCGAGCAATACGCGCAGTGCCTTTTTTGCAGTGGATTTTTTTCGCACCAGCACACTGCCAAGCGCATCCACTTTGACTTCGCCCGCATACGGTTTAACTTCGTCCAGAACAATGCGGCGTACTTCGCCTTCATCGCCTGAGACCGCCATGGCGTTACATAATTTTTCAAGCAGTTTGATCTGTGATGAGCCGATGGTTAGCATGATTAATCCCAGGCAATTCTTTCCATAAAATCCGCTTCGAGCGAAGCGACAAATTCCGCCAGCAAACGCCCCGCGCGCTGGATGTCCTTCATTGCCACCAATTCCACCGGTGTGTGCATATAACGCTGCGGGATGCTTAACACCATGGTGGGGATGCCCTCAGCCACCAATTGCATTGCGTCCGCATCGGTGGAAGAGTATGCGGGCATCAGGTCGTCATGCACGGGAATTTCAATGCGTTCCGCCACTTCCTTGAAACGCTTGTACAAAAACGGGTGGATGCTGGGACTGATGCCGAGCGTCACGCCTTTGCCGATGCCGAAGGTCTGATATCCGCTTGAACCGGTGCCTTTGCCGAAGGTCATGTCCACGGCGACAGCGATGGTGGGGCGTAATTGGAACGCCGATGTCCGCGCGCCGCCGAGTGTGACTTCTTCCTGAACAGACGCCACCGCCCATACATCCCACAAATGAGATTTGGACTGGAGTTCTTCAAGACAGATCGTAAGCGCCGCGACGGATGCGCGGTTATCGAGCGTGTGACCGCTCACGCATCCCCCCGACATTTCAACTGGTTCTGTTCCAAAGGAGACTCTGTCTCCCACCCGGACTTTTTTTGCCACCTCGTTCGGCGTGAGCCCTGTGTCGATCAGCAGATATTTCAAGGCGATTACACCGCTCCCTTCGCCGTCGGGCAGGAGATCGGCGGGCGGCATGGCGATCACACCGTACAGGTCTTCACCCGTCTCCGAAGCGTGGACGATGACCGGTGTGCCGGGCAGAACGCGCGGATCGATACCGCCGATATTGGTGACTTGCAGGAACCCGTCCACGATGCGGGAGACCATCAAGCCGATGGCATCCATGTGGGCGGCGATCATTACAGAGGAGCGGGGGCTTTTCTTTAGCGTGCCAGTTTTCAGTCCATGGATCGAACCGAGGCGGCTGTGGGTGAGTTCATCCACCAGCGGAGTCCACTTCTGCTTGATCAGGTCCGCGGCAGGGGCTTCATGTCCTGATACGCCTGCAACAGAGATAAGGGATTTGAGAAAGGGGAGGATGTCGGTCATGGGGTTCCACCAAAGGCGGTTGGGGATGGGGCTGGGGTGTTGGTTGGAGTTGGCGTTGCCGATGAAGTTGGCGTGAAAGTGGGCGTGTTGGACGGCGTGAACGTCGGTGTGGGGGATGGGGTCAGCGTGAAAGTGGGAGTATTTGTGGGCGGCAGGAACGGCGTGAAAGTGATGGTGGGGGATGGGGTTTCGGTTGGGGTGGAGGTTTCTGTAAAAGTGGCAGTGATCGTTTCCGTAAAGATCACGGGTGTTGGGCTGAGGGTGGGAGTTTCGGTGATTTGGGTGATGGTGGGAGTGGGGGTCGCGCGCAGATTGGGTGCAAAGGAGAGCACGATGAAGCCGGCGCAATAACAGGGGATGGTGGCAATGACGACCGCGAGCAGTCTCATGCGGCGGCGCGTGCGGGGAGTGGTCTCGGTATCCAGCATGGTGGTTCGATTATAATGCATGATGTTTTGGGTAACTTGATATGATTCCACTTCATCTTCGTATTTCAGGATTTTTATCGTATCGCGATCCCGCCGAACTGGATTTTGATTCGATCAGCCTTGCCTGTATCTCCGGTCATAACGGCGCAGGGAAATCGTCGTTGTTGGATGCCTTCACGTGGTCGTTGTTTGGCGAGGCGCGCGGCAGGGGCGCGGACGTGATCAATTTGAATCAGGATGTGAAGGCGGCAGAAGTCGCATTGACGTTCGCGTACGAGGGCAATGTCTATCGCGTGCAGAGGACTCTGCCGAGGGGGAAGAGTACGGTGCTGGAGTTTCAGGTTTTGGACGGGGGAGAGCGGAAGCCAGAAGGCGGGACATGGCGACCGCTGACGGAGAAGACGACGCGCGAGACTCAGGCGCGCATCGAGCAGACACTTCAACTGGATTACGAGACGTTCATCAACGCTTCGTTCTTTTTGCAGGGCAAAGCGGATCAGTTCACGCAGAAGAAAGCCAGTGAACGCAAGTCGATTCTGGGCACGATCCTTGGTTTGGAGATTTGGGACACGTATAAAGAACGGACCGCTGAAAGGCGCAAGTCCATTGAGCGCGATGCGGACGAAATTGATGGTCGCATTGCAGAGATCGACGCGGAATTGGCGGAAGAGGATGGGCGAAGGCGTCGGCTGGAGGAACTGGAGGGGACGTTGAAGCAGTTGTCGGCGGCGAGGGCGGCGCAGGAGTCCACGCTGGAAACTATCAAAAGGAATGCGGCTGTCTTGAACGAACAACGCAAGTTGTTGGAGACGCTTGAAAGAGCGTTGGAAAAATCCCGCGCGTCGCTGGCGGGGTTGGAAAGCAGGCTTGCGGAAAAGGAATCCGAACTGACATCGTATGCCGACCTGGTGACCCATGCGAAGGAGATCGAATCTGCGCACAAGGCGTGGCAGAAGGTGCGCGCGGACGTGGAGAAGATGAATCAGGTTGCGGCGCAGTTCCGCGAGCATGATGAGAAACGCCAACCGCTGTTGCGTGAGATCGAGGTGGAGAAGGTGAAGTTGGAGCAGGAGGCGGGGGAACTGGATAGAAAGAGGAAAGCGGTTGGTGATCAGTTGGGAGATGTGGAGCAGTTTCAAGGTCAGTTGGAGGCGGCGCAGACGTCACTGCAAGAAGCGGAAAGCCGCGTCAATGAGCGCGTCGAGTTGGAGATATCCCGTAATGAGGCGCGTGAGCGGCAGGCGGCATTGAAGGTGGAGAATGAAACGTTGCGCGTTCAAATGGAGGAGTTGAAGCGCCGCATCGACGCGTTGAAAGTGGCGGACGGCGCGGAATGTCCGTTGTGCGGACAGCCGCTGAGCGAAGCGCATCGCAAGTCCACGCTCGGGCAGTTGGAAGCCGAGGGAAAAACAAAAGGTGATTTGTTTCGCGCAAATACAGCCGAAGCAAAAGTTCTCGAAAAACAAATCGCGGATTACGCGTCCCGCATCGCGCAGTTATCGAACGCCGATGCTGATCGCCTGCGATTCTCCAATTCCATTTCGCAATTGACTACGCAATTGGAAACAGTTCAAAAACAAAATACGGAATGGGAAAAGACAGGCGCAAAGCGTTTGAAGGAAATCGAAAAGATTCTGGAAAGCGGCAAGTATGCGAGTGAGGCGCAAAAAGCGCTCAAACTGCTTGATAAAGAACTCGCCAAACTCGGCTATGACGTGTCTGCGCATGAAGCCAAACGCGCCGAGGAACTCGAACTGCGCGAGATCGAAGATGATTACCGAAGACTTGATTCCGCGCGCGAAGTGAGCAAACGGATCGAAGGCGAGATCAAGGAGTTGGGCGAGGAAATACGAAAGAAGAAAGAGGAAGTGGGCGAGCAGGAAAAAAGTTACGACGAAGCCGTCGCCAAACTGGCGGAATCCGAAGCGGGTGTGCCGAGTCTTAACGAAGCCGAAAGCAAATTGTTCGAACTGCGCGAAGAAGAGAACCGCGTCCGTGATGAGGCGGGAGCAGCGCGTCAGCGCGTGGATGTCTTGTCCACACTGCGCCAGCGCAAGATGGATTACGGAACCCAGCGCGAAGAACTGAACCAGAACATCCTGCGGCACAAATCGCTGGAACGCGCTTTCGGCAAGGATGGCGTGCCCGCGTTGCTGATCGAACAGGCGCTGCCGCAGATCGAGCAAAAAGCCAACGACCTGCTCGACCGCTTGAGTGATGGACAAATGTCGATCCGTTTCGTCACGCAAGCGGAATACAAAGACAAAAAACGCGACGACCTGAAGGAAACGCTCGATATTCAGATCAGCGATGCATCCGGCACGCGCGATTATGAAATGTATTCGGGCGGCGAAGCCTTCCGCGTCAACTTTGCGATTCGGCTCGCGCTCTCCGAGATCCTTGCGCAGCGCAAGGGCGCGCGCCTGCAAACGCTGGTCATTGACGAAGGCTTTGGCTCGCAGGATGTGCAGGGTCGCCAGCGGCTCATCGAAGCCATCAACGCGGTCAAGAATGATTTTGAAAAAATATTCATTATCACGCATCTCGATGAACTCAAGGATGCCTTCCCGAACCGCATCGAGATCGAAAAGACCGAGCGGGGCAGCACGGTCCGCGTTGTGTAGTTCATGACCTATCTCATCATTTCCACTCTGCTGTGCATTGCGGGGTTGATCGTCGTTTATTGGGTTCACAACCAGCATCATCTCGACATCGTTGTCACACCTGCGCCGCTGCCCGCAGATGTGCCGCTCATTTCGGTCTGCATCCCTGCGCGCAACGAAGAGCGTAACATCCGCCGCTGCGTCGAATCTGCGCTGGGGCAGGACTATCCGAGGCTCGAAGTCATTGTTTTGGATGATCGCTCCACCGATGCGACTCCGACTCTATTGCAGGAGATCGCGTCCCGCGACCCTCGTCTCATCCCGATCCACGGCTCGGACCTACCCGCAGGCTGGGCGGGCAAACCCCATGCCTTGTACCAGGCTGCGGCATCTGCCCGCGGCAAGTGGCTGTGCTTCGTGGATGCGGACACTTTCCTTGCGCCGAATGCGCTTTCGTCTGTGTTGGCAAAGGCTCGGGAAACAGAAGCAGATATGTTCACGGTCATGACGCGTCAGATCCTTGGCTCGTTCTGGGAGAAGGTTGTCATGCCGCTGGTGATGACCGCGCTCTCGGTAGGATTTTCCCCGCGCAAGGTCAATGACCCGAAACGCCGCGACGCCATTGCCAATGGACAGTTCATTTTTATCAAACGTTCGGTCTATGATGCCATCGGCGGACATGAAAGTGTCAAAGACCAGATCGTAGAAGATAAAGCCATCTCCGAGCAGGTGAAATGGAATGGCTATCGGCTCATCGTGGCGGACGGCTCGCAGGTGGTCAGCACGCGCATGTACACGTCGCTGGCGGAGATGTGGGAAGGCTGGACGAAGAATATCTATCTCGGCTTGCGTGACCATCCATCCATGCTTCTGCTGGGGGCTTTCGGCGCGACGCTGGCGTTGATCGCGGCTCTGTTTTTACCCGTCTGGCCTATTCTCGGAATCATTTGGTATGTCAATGGCGGCGGGTGGATGGCGATTGGCGTCCTTTTGCAATCCCTGCTGGTTTGGGGTGCGTTGATCTCTGCGCGGGCAAACGTTGCACATGGAATGGGTATCTCCCGCTGGTACGCATGGACAACTCCGCTCGGCGCGGGCGTGTTTGCCGCCATGATGCTCGCCTCCGCATGGAAGGTGCTTTCAGGGCAGGGGGTCACATGGCGCGGCAGGACATACCGCCCAAGTGTGTGACAAAAATCATTGCTTAACTTGTTGCTTGCGTGGGATGATGCAGGCGTATAATCCAAGCGTAATCAAACCCATAAGGAAGAGAGACATGAAAAAGATCGTACTGTTCGTTTTGGCGGGGATGTTGTTATTAAGTGCATGCGGCATGCAGATGAACGATGCTGTGGAGGCAAAGGATGCCTGGGCGCGGACCGGCATGATGGGTGGGAATAGCGCGGCGTACATGATGCTGGTCAACGGCACGGGGCAGGATGTGGAATTGATCGGCGCTTCTTCGGATGCCGCCGATGCGGTGGAGGTTCACTTGAGCCAGATGGGCGCGGACAATGTGATGCAGATGATTAAGCAGG
This sequence comes from Anaerolineales bacterium, assembly GCA_023382595.1. Classification (GTDB taxonomy): domain Bacteria; phylum Chloroflexota; class Anaerolineae; order Anaerolineales; family Villigracilaceae; genus Villigracilis. Next base: position 53,990 of record JAHDWB010000005.1, read on the forward strand.
ATGCCGTGGAAATCCCTTCGCGCAAAATGCTGGAACTCAAACCCGGAAGTTATCACATTATGTTGATCGGCTTGAGGCAGGACTTGAAAGTGGGGGAAAGCATTACGGTCACCCTGCATTTCAATGGATATGCCGATGTGGCGCTGTCTGTTCCGGTGCAGGATGCGGTGGATATGGGCGGCTCGGGCATGGACGGTCACAATATGCCTTAAATACAAAAGTCCCCGGAAACTTATCAAGTTTCCGGGACTTTTTGATATTACATGAAGATGGAGACTACATTGAATAGCGCGTACGAAACCAGGCACATCGAGATGAGCGCGAAGATCGCTGTCATAATCCCTGCGGTTCGTGAGCGGATCCAACCTGCCAAACCGACGCCGCCCAGGAACACATAGATCGCCGCGTAAAGGATCAGGAATCCGCCAGTGTTCATGCCGCTCAATTCTTCGGGGACACGGTTTAACTCGGCAGCGGCGGAGAAAGTCAGCACCGATACCAGCAGGGAATACAAGAACATGACCGATGCGGCGGCAAAGATGACGACCTCCGCGGTGATGAGTTTATTTTTGTTGTCGTTTGACGCAAGGAACTGCACAACTGCGGCAAGTGAGAAGCCAGCCAATACGCCTGCCAGCCCGGCGAGCGCGCCAGCCTCCGCCAGATAGTTTTCAAGGGTCATGAGTCGAATTGCTCCAATGGGAAGTTTGAAATCCGCTTGATTATAAATGGAGGAGCGGATTTTGCCATGACCCAAAGTGGGGATGGTTGCATGGACGGAATCAGCTGTCCCGTAGGGAGAAGCGGGACGAACGTCAGTTGATTTAATAGGAGTTTTTAGGTAAAAATAGTCAGATATATAAGCTCGTATCATATTTGTGACGAAAGTCACAATGCAATCTGTTAGAATTAGGTATATTAAGCGCAGGTTAATATAAAGCGAGGTCAGCCTATGTCTAAAATTCCAATCATTGCCATTGCAGCAGCAGTCCTTGCGCTGGGTTATTTTGCGTTGATATCGGATGCCGCTGCGTATGGGGGGAGCGCGCCGGAGACTTGTGCCAATTGTCATGCGATGGATGCGCAGTATGAAAATTGGTATCACGGCGGTCACTCGAATTGGGCAAAGTGCACCGATTGTCATCTGCCGCACGATAATATCGTGGTGTACTATGCCGAGAAGGGACGCCAGGGGGCGAAGGATACGTATGCCTTCGTGACGGGGCATATTCCCGAGTTGATGCGCGCCGAGGAAAAGACCAAGGAGATCGTGCAGGAGAACTGCATCCATTGCCATCAGAATGCGGTGGCAGATATTATGATGGGGGAGCAGGAGTTTGACCGGTACTGCTGGGATTGTCACCGCCATTCGGCACATGGTGAGCGCGGTGGTTCCAGTTCGCCCTATCAAGACTCATATCTTTATCCGACCAAATAAGGAGAATGCCCTATGAAAAAATATACTACTCTGATACTGTCTGGTTTGGTGGTCGTTCTTGCCGCTGTGTTGATCGGCGTTTTGACGTATGTCCGTAATCACCCGGTCCAGCAGCGCGCAGTCGAGCCGTTGGTGGCGATCGCGCCCATGGAGCCGGACTCGTCTGTGTGGGGCGTGAACTTCCCCAACCAATATGATACGTTCATGAAGACGAAGACCAATAATCTGGATACGGTGTACGCCGGTTCTTCGGCATTTTCATGGCTGGAGCGCGACCCGCGTCAGGTCATCCTGTTTGGCGGGTACCCGTTCAGCGTGGATTACAATGATGACCGTGGTCACGCCAATGCCTTGCAGGACGTGGAGGAAACCAAGCGCCTCAACCTGGATGTGAGCAATCCTGCCCGCACCCCGGGCACATGCTACTCCTGTAAATCGTCCGACAACCCCGGTTTGTGGGACCGCCTCGGCATGGAAGCGTACGACGCCATGTCCTTTGTGGAACTTGGCGAGCACATCTCCGAGCCGATCGGTTGTGCCAACTGTCACGACGCCGAAACGATGCGGTTGATCGTCACCAACCCCGCGTTGGAGGAAGCGCTCGAACGTCAGGGCAAGGATTGGCGCACTTTCACCCGTCAGGAAATGCGGACGGTCGTCTGCGCGAACTGCCACGTCGAATACTATTTTGCGGGCGAAGGCAAATACCTGACCTTCCCATGGGACAAGGGTACCAAGGTCGAGGAAATGATCCAGTATTATGAGGAAGTGGGCTTCAAGGATTGGACCTACCCCGAAACGGATACGCCCATGCTCAAGGCGCAGCATCCTGAATTCGAATTCTTTACCGCGGGCAGCACACACTACAATGCGGGCGTCTCCTGCTCGGACTGTCACATGCCCTACGTTCGTGACGGCGCTGCGAAATTCTCCACGCATGATGTGAAGAGTCCGCTGCTCAACCCTGAGCCAGCCTGCGGACAATGTCACACCAATGTCGAGTACGTGGTGAACCGCGTCCATCAGATCCAGAAGCAGGTTGCAGAAACGAAGATCGCAACCGAGGACGCCATCATTGACGCCATCAACGCCATCAAACTTGCCGCCGCGAACCCTGCCGCCGACCAGGAACTGCTCGATCAGGCGCGCAAACTTCATCGCGAATCGCAGTTCATGTGGGATTACATCTCAGCCGAGAACAGCACGGGCTTCCATAATCCCGAATACGCGCTGGAGGTCTTAGCCAAGTCCACGAATTTGGCGAGACAGGCGCAGATGCTCGCGGCGCAGTCGGTCAATGACATGTCGCTGCTTGCAACCGGCACGTACTATTCCAATCCGTAAAAATCAAATTCACATAAACTCCCCGTCAGCCATGGCGGGGAGTTTTCTTTTAAGCTGGAACTTTTTTGCAGTGCACATCGTTAATCACATCAAAAGGAGAAAAAATGAAAAAGCTAATTTTATTCGTACTGATCTTCGTTCTCGCCGCCTGCACCGCGGGCGCGCCATCTGAATTCGACCGGAATGCAGCCAAGTGGAAGGATGCCGGCGTCAGCCATTACAGTTTTAGCCTGTTCATCGGCTGTTTCTGCCCGTTCGCACAGGACATGCCCCTCAACATCGAAGTGAAAGATGGCGAAGTGGTTTCGTTGACCCGCTTTGATGGGACGCCGATCGACCCGACCGACCCTGCCTACGAGACCTACGTATCTTACGCGACGATCGACCGCATCTTCCTTAAGCTGGAAACTGCTCTAACCGAAGCGGACGACGTCATTGTGGCATACGAATCGGTGTACGGCTACCCCGCCAACATCGCCATTGATTACATCAAGGAAGCCATCGACGACGAACTGTCCTTTCAAATCTCCAACTTTGTTGTGTTGGAATAACCGTTCGAACATCCCCGCATAAAAAGACCGTAGATGAGATCTACGGTCTTTGCGTTAATTCGGCTGAACCCACTGATCGAACACTTCCCTGTTCATGATCTGGATGCGTTTATCCTCCACGCGGATCGCGCCACTGCGCTCCAGTTCCTTCATCGAGCGGGCGACTACCTCGCGCACGGTTCCCAGCCTCGCCGCGAGTTGTTCCTGCGTCCAGTGCGGCGCGGACTTATCCTGAGGCATCTCCGCGATCAGGCGCGCAAGCCGGTGCGTCACCTGATAGAACGCCATTTCGCTCACCATGCGTACCATGCCGCGCAGCATCCGCCCGAAATTGACCAGCACCTTTTGCGCGAACATCGGGTGCGCCATCACCAATTCGTGCAATTTTTTGCTGTTGATCACCCACATGCGGGTGGTTTCCAGCGCCTCCACGTTGACGGGATTCGTCCCTTCGTCAAATGCAGGGACCTCGGCAAAGGTGTCGCCTTCTTGAAGGATGCGGACGATGTACTGCCGTCCCTGAGGCGAGAGGCGAAAGATTTTGGCGCTGCCCTGTTCGACGATGAACAAGCCGTCGCAGGGATCGCCCTCCCAGAACAAGACTTCTCCGCGCTGGTACTCGCGCATATGCATGTGCTCTGCGATGTCCTTTAGCATGGGTTCGGGAAGATCGTCGAAATATTCGTTCCCGCGCAGAACCTTTATCTTTTGTTTTTGGTTTGACTCGATGAATTTCATGGTTGGGTTTAGATTTCGCCGAGCAGGACTTGATCCGCGCCGCGGTCGATCTCCCACGGATAGACGATGAACGCGTCCGTGGTTGCCGCATAATAATCCGGGCGGACGCTTCCGAACAGATTGCGGTAGGGGTTGAAGTGCATCACACAGGTTTCAGGGAATCCGCCCGCGGCGGAGACGCGATTTTTGACCGCCGTGATCGTGCGTCCCGATCCCCAGACATCATCGACGATCAGCGTCGGGCGTCCGCGCAGTTTGTCATCGGCGGGGAATTGGATGAACTCGGGCCATGCCATGAATTTTGCGGACTTTTCGCTTTCGGTCTGGGCGGGGAAATCAACGGCGGCTGTCAGGATGTGGGTGATGTCCATTGCCTCCGCCAGCATCCCGCCGGGGATGATTCCGCCGCGCGTGATCATGACCATCGCGGTAAATTCGCGGCGGAACTGCGGGATCAGGTGGTCGATCAACTTGTTGACCTCCTCCCAGGATACGATCTCTCGACGGCGGGGTTCAGGTTTCATGCGTGTATTGTATCAAAAAAGACCCTAAAGGTTCGGGACCTTTAGGGTCTGAAAACTTTCTATGACAACGCCGCTGCCAACGGAGCGGGAGCCGCCACCTGTGAGAGTTCTCTGCCCTCCGCGACGGCTTTCTCCGCATCACGCGCCCAAATATACAGGCAGGTGTGATAGGCAGTGCTGGTATAGGAACTGAACACGCTTGCGACCATTACGAAGGTAAAGAAGATCAGCGCGCCGATGACGATACCGACGATCGTTAGTGCGGTTTGCCCGCCGGAAACCCAAGCCAGTCCGCCGCCGATGGCAAAAGCGAGGATAAAACCGATAAGACCGAACACAAAACTGATTAGTCCCGCCACGAAGCGCACACCGACCGTGCTGATACCGATCAACAGCAGGTTTTCTTTTGTGATCTTCCAAACCCGCTGCGCGCCGTCTTTCAAGTTCAAGTCATCGATGATCATGGCAGGCAGGACCAAAAATGCGGCTTGCGTCCACAGCACCTCGAGCACGCCCGTCGCGGAACGGGCGAGGTTGCCGACCACGCCGCGGTTCCTGTTTTTCTGCGCGGCACTGCGCAGCAGGTTGACCACTGTCGAAACCGCCGCCAGCGTCAGGATGTCAAAAAAGTCGCGTCGCACGATATCCCATGCCTTATCCATGCGCCCGTCGCCTTCGGAGAGATACCCATAGATCAGGTAGATGGTCATTCCTGAAAACACATAGGTCACTACGAATTGAACAAATACCATGATCGCCCCTATGACATAGATGACAATGTTGGAATACTCTCCAAATAAAAAGGCAACGGCGACAATGGGGATGATCCCCAAGACCGAAAGGATCATTCCAACGATCAGCGCGTACACCGAAGGCTTGAGCAGGTTCTTGTCCTTGAACGCCATGCTCCAGGCTTGTTTAAGAAACGACCATCCGCGTGAAAAACTTTCCATGCTGTATCTCCTTTTGAGTAAACGTTTCGATTATAGCAAACTTATCGGGTCGATCTCGACGCGCCAATCGGCGAATCGCGCATCTCTTAATATTGAGGCGGGGTCAGGTCCGCGCAAGATGATCTGCCAGCGGTGTTCGCCGTTTTCCTTTGCAAAGAAACACGGGACAGGTCCGATTATTTCGGTTTGACGGCGACCTTCCGCCTCCAACCTGACCTTGAGCCTGTCAGCCAGTTTGTGAGCTTCCGCCTCCGCCTTGAGCGGATCCGCATCCCGATATTCCAGCCGCGCCAGTTTTGCGAACGGCGGATACCCCAACTGACGGCGATATTCCAACTCGCGCTGATGGAAGCCGTCCACATCATGTCCCGCCGCAAATTGAACAGCATAATGCTCGGGCATGAACGTCTGCAAAACGACCTTGCCTCCGCGCGCGGAGCGACCTGCCCGTCCCGCCACCTGCGTCAGCGTTTGGAAGACCTTTTCACTCGCAAATGGATCGGGTAAATTCAAGCCCACATCCGCAAGGACAATTCCCACCAGCGTGACCAGCGGCAGATCCAATCCCTTCGCCAGCATTTGCGTGCCGACCAGCACATCGGCTTGATGATTGGCAAAGTGCGTCAGGATGATCTCATGCGCGTCCTTTTGGCGGGTGGTATCCCAATCCCAGCGCAGCGTCCGCGCCTGCGGGAACATGGCTTTGACTTCCGCTTCCACCCTTTCACTTCCCAGCCCATACTCGCGGATTTGCGTGCTTGCGCAAGCGGGACAAGCCCTCGGTTTTTGGCGTGTGTATCCGCATCGGTGACAAAGCAAATGTTCCTTATTCTCCAAATGCAATGTCAGCGGAGTTTCGCAATTGGGACATTTCAGCGTCGTCCCGCACTCGCGGCAGAAGATATACGTTGCGGTGCCGCGACGGTTGAGGAAGATGATGGCTTGTTCGCCGCGTTCGATCACCTCCGCCAGCGACTCGGCGAGTCCGCGTGAGAAGATTCCGCGATTTCCGCTCTTCAATTCTTCACGCATATCCACCACCTGCACCGGTGGCAGGACAGAATCCGTCACGCGCTCGGGTAATTCCAATTTGCGGATCTGTCCCGTTTCCGCAAGATAGCGTTGTTCCACTTTCGGCGTAGCCGAGCCAAGCACACAGACCGCGCCGCAAAGGCGCGCATATTCCTGCGCGGCGGTCACCGCGTTGTAATACGGCGGCTCGCTTTGATAGTACGAACTATCATGGCATTCGTCCACGACGATCAAGCCGATATTCGGCAAGGGAGAGAACAACGCCGAACGCGCGCCGATGATGACGTTCAACTTTCCGTCCCGCGCGCGGCGCCAGGTATCGTAGCGTTCGCCTTCGGACAGTTTCGAGTGCACCAATCCCACCTGTCCGGGAAAACGCGAATGGAATCTCCGCACGGCTTGCGGGGTGAGGGCAATTTCCGGCACAAGGATGATGACTTGTTTCCCGCGCTTGATCGTTTCTTCCGCGGCGCGCAGGTAGATCTCGGTTTTACCGGAGCCGGTCACGCCGTAGAGCAGATAGTGCAGGTTGGCAGTTGGATGATTGGTGATCGAGTTGACGATTTCGGTCAGCGCGATTGCTTGTTCCGGGGAAAGCGCAAATGGTTCTCCATTCTCCAGTTCTCTATTCTCCAGCCTTTCCAATGGATCGCGGAATATTTCATTTTCGAAAAGGCGTATCAACCCGCGCTCTTCCAATTCCTGCAAATCGGCGAGGTTACAACCTGTCTGCGCATACACCCACGAGAGGTTGATGGCTTCAGGTTGTTGGATGAGAAATCGCAACGCGGACTCGCGCCGCGCCTGAGTTTGTTTTGTGGAGCCGAGTTTCTCCATCTCTGCCTGCGCCGCTTCTGGCATGACTGCAAGCTGGGCAACGCGAATGTGCTTTGGTCTCACCCTCGGCGGCGGCAGGACGTTCCGCGATGCCAGCACGCCTTTTTTGACCAGCATGTTCGCAGTCTTGCGCCAGTCCACTTTGGCGAAGTGACTGTCGATCTGCCGTCCGCGTAGGGGACCACGCTCCTTCAAAAGCGTGAGAATGCGGGTCGTGACTTTTGATGCTTTATCTTCGTACTCCGCGATGCGTAATTCATAACGTACATCCGCTTGTTGGGACAACCCTGTTGGGATCATCAACCCAACGATCGCGGCGAGCGGATTCAGCGTGGAGTCTGCCAGATGAAGCGCAAGAGCAATTTGCGGCGGAGTCAGAAGCGGTGCAGGGTCGAGCAGGTCAAGGATCGGTTTGGGATTCGGGATGGAGGAAGATTCAGTCAGTTCGATGATGACGCCCTGCACGGTCTGATTCCCGAATGGCGCAGTGACCAAACACCCCGCCTGGACGTGCGGGGCGAGTTCGTCGGGGACGGTGTAATCGAAGATGCCTGAGACGGCAGGGATGTTGACGGCGAGGCGGGCGAACATGCCTTGATTATAACGTTTTCAGGATTGCCGCTGCGCCGTAGCCGACCACGGATGAGTAGTCTTTTGTAATATCGCCCGATGTGGCGTAGTTGAGAATTTGCACGCTGTCTGCGCCGAGATGCTGACACGCCCATAATGTTGCCGCCACTGCCGCATGACCACAGGCGAACCCTTTGCCGGTGTATTCGGCTTGAAAAATGGCATGCGGGTTGAACGACTCGAAACACTTGAGCATGTGCCGGTCGAACATCTTTGCAGTTTGCTGATCGTAAAAGTGGGAGAGGTCTGTGGACGCGACGAGTAGCGCGTTTTTGTTCTTGAGCGTTTTCGCGAGCGCGTCACCGAGCTTTTGCGCGGTGTGTTCCTCCTGTTCGCGGATCATGACCGGTAAAAGTTTAAATCCATTTTGAAAGACCCGCTGTAAAAACGGGAGTTCGATCTCCAGCGAATGTTCCTTGTCATTTGAAATGCGCGTGATGGGAATATCGAGATGGCGTTGCAGTTCTTCCAGCGAGTTCGCATCTACTTCAAGGTTGCCCAATGGCGTCGCATAAGCTTGATGGCTGGTGGCGATCAGTTGATATGGCGCATAATTATGGAACGGTGAAAGGACGGCGACCAAATCGGGGTTTTGTCCGCGCAGGGCGGCAAACGCATGCGCAGCAACCGCGCCGGAATATTTGTGCCCCGCGTGCGGCGCGATTACGCCGATCACATCCCCATCTAGTTTTGGCACTTTCGCATCCGCGAGATACCTGTCGATGGTCGCTGCAAGCGATTTGGGCATACCTTCGTACCAGGTTCCCGCAATCGGAGAAGGTCGCAGGTCAAGCGCATCCATGGAATCATTGTAGCATAATGGGAAATGAAAACCGAGTCCCTGATATACTTTTTGTCTGTGATGAAAAAACTGCTCACCCTGATCCTGTTGACATTTATCGCCTCCTGCGCTGTGCCCCAGCCTGCTCCTCCACCCGAAGCGACGTCCACCCCGATCATTCTCCCGCCCACGCTGACAGCGACTCTCCCACCGCCGACTGTAACGCCGCTTCCAACCGCGACCATCGTCCCAACAGAGACGCCCATTCCCTGCGACCCATTCATTGCCGAATTCTGCATCACGGACGAGACGCTTATCTTTCAACGACCCATCCTGCCGCCGGGTAATGATTCAGTCGACATTTCCTATCGCTACGGCACCACCGCCAAACGGACGCGCGATCCGCATCATGGCGTGGAATTCCTGAACCGCTTTGGCACGCTTGTCCATGCGGCAGGTGACGGGGAGGTGGTGTTTGCAGGACCGGACGAAACGGCAGTGTACAGTCCGTGGGCGGTATTCTATGGAAACATGATCATCATCCGCCATGAAAATGACCTGTACACGTTGTACGCCCATCTCTCGCAGATTGACGTGCGCGAAGGTCAGTGGGTGTTTGCGGGTGAAAAAATTGGCGAGGTCGGGCAGACGGGCGGGGCGACGGGCAGTCACCTCCATTTTGAAGTGCGGCGCGGCGAGGACATCACCGATTACTTCTCCACAGAAAACCCCGAACTATGGCTGATCCCCAAAGCAGGGACGGGAACGATTTCCATTACGCTGCTTTCTGATAGAACGACCAAGCTTGAGCGGGATATTGTCATCACGGGATCGACCGGTATCAATTATTACGTCACGACCTATGCCAAAGGATTTGAAAACAATCAGGAGGATGTTGTGATCGGGGATCTTCCAGCAGGTGGTTATCGGATTGCTTTTATTGAGGCTGGTATCTTTTTCGAGCGCTGGGTGGATGTGCTGGATGGAAAATTGACAGAGGTTGTCTTTCGCGTGGGAGAATAAAAAGACTTCCCAAGCGTTACGCTTGGGAAGTCTTTTTATTGCGTGTAGTGATACTTACGGTTCGCTGATCCTGATCCAATCCATTTCGACCTGGATCGGAAGGACGTTGAAAGCGGACACCGAAACACCGACGCCGCCATCGCGAAGCGCGTATTTTCTTTCGGTCAGGGAGTTGACTTCCTTGCCATTGATGGTCAATGTCAACTTGTCACCGGCGCAAGTGATGGAATATTCATTGATGTTCTTGCCGGTCTTGATGGCATTCGAACCGCCGTTTGTGATCGTGAAGTAATCGATATCTCCATTGCTCGTGATTTCGGCATAGAGAATATCATATAAACCATTATTGGCGATGTTGAACTCATACCAGCCAACTTCCGGGTCATAGCGGCAGATCAAGCTGACGGAATTGTTGTTCCTGCCTCTGTTGTCGGCAGTGACTTCCAGCTTCACGTCGGTGTAATTTGCACCTTCATAGAAGAGGTAGTAGTATACGTATTCGCTGTCGAAGTTCCAGACCAGTTTTCCATTCTTGGGCTCAACTGTTACTTTGTCAGGATCAGAATTACCCGAGCCGGTTACGGATAGGGACGACCATCCACTGGAAAGCGGAGCGTCAAACTCTTCGGTGAAAAATTGCTGGTTCCCTGATGTGGATGGTTCTTGTGGCGGAGGTTGGGGAGGCTGTTCCTGTTGCGGCTGCTCAACAGGTGCGCTGGTTGGGGGAGGGGGGTTGGTCGGAAGGGGTGGGTTGGTCGGGGCGGGTTCGGCGGGCTGGGTACCTCCTCCCATACAAGCCAAACTTACGGCTACCAACAAGGCAACAAATGCAAACAACATGCGATATTGGGATTTCATGATATTGCTTCTCCTTAATAAATGATACGTGAAAACTTTCGCAAGGATACTTCAAAACCATTTAAAGTGGAAGGTACTTTAGTCCTGCCAGATTCTGGATGAGGCTAAAAAATAGACATCCTGCTAAGCATTTAGCTGGATGTCTATTCGATGATGCAGCGATGGTTACTGTTTGCCTGCCACTTTGCGGATGCGTTTCGGTTTGTCGGGCTGTGCGGGTGTTTCCTTTTGAGCTTCTTCCTCGACGGGTGCTGAAAGAACTTCAGGCTGGAGAGATGCTGGGGTTGGCGAGACAGGCATCGGCGCGTTATTGAGGCGGGTGAAATAATCCTTTACGGTCAGGTCATTGTAGAAGATGAGGGCGAGGATGCCAACCACCATCGAGAAGACGTTGCCCATCAGGACGGTCAGGATCTGAAATACAGCGATCGATGTGGAGGGCTGGGTGGGCTGCGGTTGGGCTGTCAACAGTTTTGCGGCGTAGACGATCTCGAAGATTCCGAGGATGGTCGGCAGGATGGTGACCGGCAGGCAGATAACGCCGATGAAGGTGCCGAGCGCGGTGGCGGATGCGACAAATCCCCAGAAAATGTTGATAATGCCGCTGGTGAGGGTCATGACGGCAATGGCTGTAACCAAGCCGGGTTTTTGTTCGGGATAGGATGTGTTCATTCGTTTCTCCTTGTAATGTCAGACTGGAAGATATAACGAATGAAAGTCGATATGGTTGCAGGGTCAAGGCTGTTGAAATATCAGGGATAGCCCGCCAAGATATTGGGTGCCATTCGGTTCCGTGCAAATGGGGGCTGTGATGTTGGGGATGAAGGATCCGCCTGTGACGATGCGGATGTTGTAGACTGTATCTGCCTGCATGACGAAATCAGCGTATCCATTGCCTAACTCGGGCTTGAAACCGGTAAAGAAGCGGTCTTCCCCCCGATTCCATGTGACGACAATCTCAACACCCGCCGCCTGTCTGCGGCGCGCATCCATGAACATGAATTGCATCAACCCGGGTTGTCCGCCCGGTTCACAGATGGTTTCCTGTTCCGCGAGGGTAAAGGGTGCGCCGGGTGCAGAGCTGGGCGTGAACGTTGGGCGCGGGGTGTTGGTTTCTGCAATGGATGGGGTAAGCGGGGTTTGTTCAAAAGAGACCGTGGGTATGGAAGTGGGGGCTTCTGTTGGTTCCTCGTCTGCTTCAACGGATGACAGTGTTTCAGTTGCTTGCGGGGTGGCATCTATAACAGGTGTGTTGAAACTTGGCAGCGGCGTGGAGGTGGATGGGGCGCTGGCAAATCCCTGTCGCAGATCAGTGGCGAGTTGAACGAGGTGTTGTACTTTTTCGATGGGCTCCCCGGCGGCGACCATACGTTGTGCTTGGGCGCTTAGTTCGGTGGTGGGATCTGTATCACCAAGAAGTTCCAGGCGGGCGCGGGCGCGGGCAAGGTCACGGGTGGATGTGTAGGATGCGGCAATGACAATGCGGTATTGGTCTTTGAAGTCGGCGCGCAGGATGGCGGGATTCGCGTCCACGTATTGGACGGGGGAGAGAAACCAGGAGTAAACAAGACCAAGTCCAAGTCCGATGAGAAGCGCGAGGATGAGATGCAGGAAGGTCAGGTGGGGAGGTGTCCGGTTCATGGATTGGTGTTCCCCTGTGGCTGGTATGTCTGCATGGCGGTCAGCAGGGTTTGCAGCGCCAGCAGTTCATCCTGTGTGAAGTTGGTGCGGACGGCGTAATCCAGCGCGGAGGCTGTCATGTCGGCGGGAGATTCGCTGCTGAGAATGGCGAGGCGGCGGGCGGCGGTTTCGGGGTCGAAATCGCTTTGATATGCCTCTGCAGTCATGAGGATGTAATCGACGCGGTAATCTTCCCGCAGGATGTTGGGGGGGACGTCGGTGTATTCGATCGGGTCAATGACCCAGCCGTATACCAGTCCAAGGGCAATGCCGATGACAAGCGCAGTGACCAGCTTTATGATATTGGATGACAACATGGTGAGATTATACCCAGCGCGCTCACAATTTGTGACTGTGGGGATTGGGCGAACAAATATCCGGACAGGCGACCGGCGGCACCCGAAGACGCTTCCTTACCGTTGCTATCTTTCGATCCTGGCGGGGTTCGAAAGGTTTCGCCGCGCCGGGCCTGCCCGGACAGGCGCAAGGATACCCGAAGTGAGGAGGGGTGTCAAACTATTCGTCTTTGATTTCCATGCTGGATAGGAAAAGTTCAACGAGATGAGGGTCGAATAGGACGCCGGCTTTTTCCCTCAAGTAGGCGATGACTTCGTTGCGCGGCATTTTTTTTCGGTAGGGTCTGTCGCTGCTCAGGGCATCCCATACGTCGATGATGGCGAAGAGGCGGGCGGTGGTGGGAATCTCTTCGCCTTTTAATCCGCGCGGATATCCGCTGCCGTCCCAGCGTTCGTGGTGGTAAAAGGGAATTTCAAGCGCGGGGTGCAGGTACGCAATGGGGGAGAGCATATCGTACGCGTATGTGGGATGACGCCGCATTTCTTCCCATTCGGATTCGTTCAGTGGACCGGGCTTTTGCAGGATCTCGTCGGGGATTGCCATTTTTCCCATGTCATGAAGTAACGCGCCGCGGCGGATGTGGGCAAGTTCCTCGTTGTTGAAGCCGAGCTTTGCGGCGACCTTGAGCGTGAGTTCGGTGACGCGTTGAGTATGTCCCTCGGTTTCCCGGTCACGCAGGTCGAGGGCGCGCACCCAGCCTTCGATTGTCCTTTCGTAGGCTTCGCGCAAATTGTCATGCGCGATCTGCAGGGCTTCCTCCGCTTTTTTTCGTTCGGTGATGTCGCGGGAGGCGGCTTGCACTTCGAGGACGGAGCCGGTGGCGCGATCCAGGATGGCACGGGCTGTGGATTCGAGCCAGACATAATGTCCCTTTTTGTGGATGGCGCGGAACGTCACGGTTTGGGTTGTCTCGACGGAACGACCATTAAAGATATTCATGACCATGTCGCGGTCTTCACCGTGGAACAGGTCATAGCTCAGTTTTCCGGTCAGTTCTTCGGGGGTGTAGCCCAGGATGACCTCACAGGCTGGGGAGACGTAGAGCATGTGTCCATCGGTGGAGAGGCGGGAAATCATGTCACTGGCGTTTTCAGCCAGCAGGCGGAATTGTGATTCGCTGTCAAGCAGAGCTTTTTGCATCCGCGCACGTTCAGCGCGAGCCGCCCATTGTTCGATGGCGCGTTCGGCGAGATGCGGCATATCCAGCATGGATTCCGGGGACTTGACCACATAGTCCAATGCGCCGGATTTAAGCGCTTCCACGGCGATCTTTTCGTTGCCGTAGCTTGTCATGAGGATGATGGGAGGGGATGTGAACGGGTCGAATGTGTTTGGAAGCAGTTCCATGCTTTCGCCATCCGGCAGGCGCCAGTCTGCAATGATCAGCGAGGGCGGGCGGGCGAGCATGTATCTGCGGGCTTCGTTCAGGGACCGGGCGCGCTGCAATTGAATGTGCGGCTGCTGATCTTCGAAAGCGCGTTGGATCAATTCCGCATGCGGGTCTTCGTCTTCGATGAGAAGAATACTGGTCGTATCTTGCGGCATAAGGGTGTCAGTGAATTAAAGGCGGGGGTGTGTATTCCATCCGAGCCAGTAAAAACCAAGGTCATCCATGAGTCTGCTGAACTCTTCAAAACCCACCGGTTTGACGAGGTAACTGTTGACATAATTGTCGTATGCGCGCGCCACATCTTTTTCGGCTTCCGAGGTGGTCAACACAATGACGGGAATGTTCTTTGTATCGTGCTGTTCTTTGACGGTGCGCAAAACCTCGAGTCCATCCACGCGCGGCAGGCGTAGGTCCAGAAGGATCATGTGCGGACGAGGGCTTGATTCCGGGTCTGTATACTCTCCCCGCCGCATTAAATAATCCAGCGCAGATTGACCATCCGTAAAATGCTTGATCTTGTTGGCGATACGATGGTCTTCCAGTGTCCTGATCACAAGTTCGGCATGGTCTGCATTGTCTTCCACGAGCATGACTAATACAGGTTCTCCCATCATGTCTGGCTCCTTCCCGGATTTTTGTAATTGTAAACGATTTGCCCGTATCGGACATGGCATTTTTGCAAAGTGAAAACAACAGCGCAAAGCATGTCTGGTACTGAACAGAACGTGATATAATCCTGCCGATTAGCGGCAAAATCCAACTTGTTGCAAGGAGATATCATGGAAATCACAACTCAGGAATTCAAACATTGCGATTTGTTGAAGGTGAAAGGGCGCGTGGACAGTTCAACAGCCCCCGAGTTCTCGAAGGCGCTTGAGAAGATCAATAAAGACGGCCGCTTTAAGATCGTTATTGACATGAATGAACTCGAGTATATGTCCAGTGCCGGCTTCCGTGCCCTGCTTGCAACCCAAAGGAATTGCAAACGCTATAACCGCGGCGAGTTGGTCCTTGTCAACGTCCCTGAGCGGATTCAAGAAGCGCTTGAACTTGCTGGGTTCACCGAACTCTTCAAAACATTCGACGATCCCATTGAAGCGGTGGGCAGTTTCTAGGAGCGCGCGGCGCCGCCCTGGATAAAACAAGACAGGAAATTGCCGCCTCTTTTTACGATGGAGGCGGTTTATCATTTATTCATGCCAAGTTACACATTCCCAGCCAGGTTTGAATTTCTGGATGAAATTCGAGACATGGTCGCACAAGTAGCCCGCGATGGCGGATTTTCCGAGAAGGCGATCTATTCGCTTCAACTTGCCGCCGACGAAGCCGCCTCCAATATCATCGAACATGCCTACGATGGCATCTCCGATGCATCCCTTTACGTTTCATGTGACATGCAGGACGACGAGATCTTGATCGTCATGCGGGATACGGGGAAACCGTTCAATCCTTCCGACGTCAAGGAACCCAACCTGAAAGCGGATCTGTCCAAACGCCAGATCGGCGGACTGGGCGTCTATCTTATGCGCAAGCTAATGGATACGGTCCATTACGAAGCCAACGCCAAAACAGGCAACCTGCTCAAGATGACCAAGCGGAGGGAATAACTGCATGAGCGCCGCAACCCGGAATTCGTGGGACTGGCTTGCGCTCGCCAGCCTTGGGGAGCAACTGCGGAATGTGGATTCTCTCAGCGCCCAGCGAGACCAGATCGCATCCATGACGAGCCGCCTGATCGACGGCAAGGTGGATGTCTGGCTGCAGGAAATGATGTTTCGCCTTCCGGATTGGAGCGACGGACGGATTTTTCCGAACCAGCCGTCGCTGGAGGGGATGAAGCGCGCCATCAAGTCGGGGAAACTCGTCACAAAAAACGGCGGGACAAAAAAAAGCGCATCGCTCTCGACCTTTGCCTCGGTCCCGCTCGAGGATCAGGGGGTTACGCTGGGAGCGCTTCAGATCACCCGCCCAAAGGGACCTGCCTTCTCTGATGAAGAATTGAATTTGTTGCAGGGGCTGGCACAGATCGTGTCCGTCAGCCTCTTTGCGTCGCATCGCGCCGAGGTGGAAGAGTTCCGCCTGCGGCAGTTGAATCTGGTGCGCGAGGTCAGCGCGCAGATCGCAAACGTCGTTGACCTGGACGAACTCGCCAAGCGGGTCACCAAACTCATCCAAAAGACCTTCAATTTTTATTATGTCGCCATTTTCACGATGGAGTCGAACTCCAACGGGTTGCGCTTCCGCTCCAGTGCGGTCGCTCCGCGCAAGGGGAAAAAGAAGGCGAGCATTGCCTTGGAAGTGGAAACAGGCCAAGGCTTGATCGGCGAAGCGGCGCGGACGGGTGAAACGATCGTGTGTGACAATGTGCAATCCGATCCGCGTTTTCGGTTCATTGACAGTTTGCCCGAAACCAAATCGGAAGTGGTCATTCCGTTGAAACTCGAAGACCGTGTGCTGGGCGTGCTGGATGTGCAAAGCGACCAGCCGAGCGCGTTCCATCCGAACGATCTGCTCATCCTGCATGCGCTTGCGGATAACGTCACTCGCGCGGTGGACGGTGCGCGTTTGTACAGCGACCTGAGCCGCCGCGCGGATCAGTTCGCGCTGGTCTCGGAGGTCAGCAGGAGTGTGACCTCCACGCTCGATCTGTCGGAGTTCATGCGCGATGCCGCCAATTTGATCCATGAAAAATTTGGTTATCCCTACGTCTCACTGTTCACGGTTCATCCCAACCGGCGTCTGATCGTGTATGAGGCGGGAAGCGGGAAACGCAGTAAAAATTTGGAGGGTTTTTCCATTCCGCTGGAAGCCGCGGAGGGGATCATGCCCTGGGTGGCGCGTCATGGACAGACTGCGTTGGTTAACGACGTTTCTCAAGATGACCGCTACCTCCCTTCACCTTTGCCGCCCAAGAATACGAAATCTGAATTATGCGTTCCCTTGATCTACAATGACCGTGTTGTCGGTTTGTTGGATATTCAGTCTGATGTAGTGAACGCCTTTACCGAGGATGACCAACGGATGTTCGAAGCCGTGGCGGATACGATGGCGGCGGCGATCCGCAACGCGGACTTGTACCGCTCCGAGCAATGGCGCCGCCAGATCTCGGACAGCTTGCGCGAAGTGGCGGGTTTGATCTCCAGCAATGTTGGCGTGGACGAGGTGCTTGAGACCATCCTTGCCGAATTGGACCGTAATCTTCCGGTGGATATTTCCGCCATCTGGCTTCTGGAGGATGGCGAATTGTGCCTCTCCGCGGTACATGGTATTGACGCCGCCCGCCTCGAGCAGACCTGCATCTCCAACCCTGATGCAGCGTACTCGATGGCGGAGACTTTGATGGCGGATTCTCCGGTTATCCGCAGCCCCGAAGACCCGATCTGGCCCGGCGGGCTGACGGCGGGCTACAACCAGGATTACTCGTCCATTTCTGCGCCGCTGCGGGTGGGAGACCGCCAACTCGGTTTGTTGACGCTTGCCCATCACACGGCTGGGCGTTATGGGCATGAGGCGCAAGCCATCACTGCCACTTTTGCCAGTTATGCTGCGGTTGCCATTGAAAACGCCCGCCTGTACGATGCTGCGCAGGAACAGGCGTACGCGTCCGCGGCGTTGTTGCAGGTGGCGCAGGCGGTCGTCAGTTTGAGTGACCTCGATGAAATCCTCACTTCCATCATCCGTATCATGCCGATCCTGGTCGGGGTGAAGCGCGTGGCGCTCTATCGCTGGGACGAGGAGAACATGATCTTCGTTGCCTCGCAGGAATATGGGTTTTCAGAGGAAGAGGAGGAGACATTCACCGAAAGCGAGTTTCCGGCTGGGGCGTTTCCCTTCCTCGATTTTGTGCGGGATAACAATCAACTGGTCACACATTCGCTCAAGCCCAATGCAGGACCCGCCTCATGGTTGAAGATCAAGCCCGAGTTCCAACTTGAAGCGGACACGATGGATGCCGAGCGGCTGTTGATCGCCGTCCCGCTTACCATCAAGAACGACCTGTTCGGCGTCATGTTGATCGAGGAGGCGGATAATGCGCGCCGCTTCCGCTCGCGCCGCATCGAGATCATCAACGGCATCGCACAGCAGGCGGCGCTTGCGATCCAGAACGATCTATTCCAGCAGGAGATGGTGGTGCGCGAACGCCTCGAAACGGAAGTTCAACTGGCTCGCCAGATCCAGCAGACTTTCATCCCGGATGTTTTGCCCGTGCATCCCAAATGGCAGATCGCGGCGCGCTGGCGTACAGCCCGCCAGGTGGGTGGTGACTTTTACGATGTGATCGAACTGCCAAACGACAGACTTGGGATTTTTATCGCTGACGTGGCGGATAAAGGCATGCCCGCCGCCTTGTTCATGGCGTTGACGCGCACGCTGGTACGCGCCGCCGTGATTGAGACCAGCTCTCCTGCCGAGGCGCTGTGCCGCGTCAACGACTTGCTTTTGCCGGATACACAGCAGGGCATGTTCGTGACCGCCGTGTACGGCGAACTGGATCTGATGGAAGGGCGTTTCACGTATGTGAACGCGGGACATAACCCGCCGTTTTTAGTGAGAGAAAGTCAGGTTGAGAAGTTGACCCGCACAGCGGTGGCGCTGGGGGTGATGGAACAGCCGAACATGGGTGAACACACACTGTCCCTGTCGAATGGCGACACGTTATTCTTGTACACAGATGGGTTGACCGAGGCGTTTTCGGATGACGGAGATCTGTTCGGCGACGACCGCGTGATGGACGCGCTGAAGGCGGCGCAGACAGGTTCTGTCGAGGATGTCATCGCGGCGGTGGAGGATTGCCTGAACGAGTTCATCGGCACAACGCCGCTTGGCGACGACCTGACCATGCTGGTGATCAAAAAGGCGGTGGACTAACCACCGCCTTTTGGTTCAATATCCTCCCGTGCTCATTTGAAGCATTTGCCAGCTTTGGAATGCGAGCAGGGCGAACAGGAACGCCATGTAAATACTGCCCAGCATAAAGAAGCCGACCAGTGCCATGATGCCTCCCGTGATCACGGAGATCCAGATCGAGGTCCGCAAGCCGTTCCACGGATCGCGCTGGATGAAAATATTGCGGGAGACCTGTCCGCCATCAAGCGGGAAGACGGGCACAAGGTTGACTAATCCCCAAAAGATATTGACCCACAACAGGATCATGAAAAAGGAATTCAGGACCGCAAAACTTTCGGGCAGGAACACAATTGGGAATGGGATGAATCCCAGAATGGTGTTTGGGATGATCGTCCCGCCCAGCGCCAGCGACGCGACAATGATGAACGCCGCGAAGAAGAAGCCTGCGAACGGTCCCGCCAGCGAGATCAGGATCTGCTGGTTGGGCGTCAGTGCAACACGTGCGTAACCCGCGCCAAATGCGACGGTTTCAGGTACCGTCAAGCCGCCTGCAAAATGCAGGATGATGTGCGAATCTTGTCCGTAGCGGCGGAAGGCAAGCGCATGACCCAGTTCATGGATCAAGATCGAGATGAAGATACCGATGATCCAAAACGCGATGGTCAGAAAACTGCTGGCGCCGGAACCGAAGAGCAGGGCGATCACCCAAAACAACGGATGCACGCGCACGGGAATTCCGGCGACCGAAAAACGCAGGTCAAAGCGGGTGGGTGGGGGAACTTGAAAGAGCGACATGAAACTCCTTATTTTTGAATGGGCAAAGTATAACCGCCGTCCAGCACGATCGTCTGCCCGACGATCATCGCGGCGGCGGGAGAGCAAAGGAACGAGACGACCTCCGCAACTTCCAGCGGGGTGATGAGGCGTCCTGCCGGGACCATCTCGATGAATTTCTTGATGACGTTTTCCTGTCCGCCCATGGATGCAAAGTGCTTTAACGCCTCGGTCTCAACGACGCCTGGTGACACCGCGTTGACATTGATGCCGCGCTGGATCAGTTCCACGCCCAGATAGCGCGTCAGGGATTCCAACGCCGCCTTGCTCGCACCGACCACCACATAATCGGGCAGGACGCGTGTGGAGCCTGCGCTTGAAATGCTGACGATCTTTCCACCGCCGCGTTTTTCCATGAGCGGAACGGCGCGCTGAGCGGCGAACAGCAAGGCGCGGGCGTTGATGTTCATCGTCCAGTCCCAGCCTTTTGGTTTTTGCTCCATGGCGGGACGGTTGTAGCCCGAAGCCGCGTTGTGGATGAAAATATCCAGCCCGCCGAATTCTTTTTCCACTTCATCGAACAGGCGCGAGAGATCATCCAGGTCACCGACATCCGCTTTAACGAGCAATGCGCGGCGCCCGAGTTTCTCCACTTCGCGGGCGGTTTCTTCGGCGGGGACGCGGTTGCGAAAGAAGTTGACGACCACATCCGCGCCGTGTTGGGCGAAATGCAGGGCGATCGCTTTGCCAATTCCACGCCCGGAGCCAGTGACGATGGCGATTTTGTCTTGAAATAATGGGTTCATGGTTCTCAATCGAAATATAAGTTCAGGTCCGAGCAGTCGAAGCGGTTGCCGCAATTGGGGCAGGTGACCTTGCAATTCTTCTCGCGCATTTCGTTCCCGCAGCGGTCGCAGATCCACAATCGTTTTGCATTCCACTGGATCGGTTTGAATAACGACCTGTCGAATTCGGCGAGCCTTTCCTTTCCCAGACGCTGTACTTCCTGCATGGCGAGTTGCGCATCATTGCGGAATTTCCCGACGTTGACTCCGCGGCATACAACATTCCAGCCCTGTGTCCATTTGAGACTGCGCCCATAGACTTTGACAGCGCCGTCGTAATTGCCGCGCGTGATGTGCAGGTAGGTCACTGCCACCTGTAAAATGCCGCGATACAGGTCGCGGATCTCGCCGGTTTCCTCCCTCCATGCGAGTTCCAGTTCCTCGTGCGAATCGAAAAATCTGCCTGCGTTGAACAATTCGATCCCTTCGATGACTTTGGGGTGCAATGGACCATCGCAATCTTGTTCGCTTCTCATGGCTGGAGAGTATAACATGCAGATTTTTAGCCGAATGGTAAAATTCCATGCAGGTGTTCAGGAGGTGATCTTTGAGCGCGGCGGCTCTTGCTCTCAGTATGATGATCAGTATCGGCGCATTCGCGTGGGGCTATTGGCAGGTGGGGTTTGAGTCACTGGCGCGCTGGGTGGTCGCTTTTGGCGTTTTCTGGATTGTTGCCCAATGGCAGAGGTGGCGCTGGGTTTCATCCGTGTGGACGGTATCTGCCGTACTGCTTGCCATTTTTGGCCTATGGTTCAATCTCAATCTCGGCTGGATGTTCAGCGGCGCGCTGTTTGCGCTCTTCGCCTGGGATCTGACCGAATTTCGCAGGAAACTGAAGCAGTTGTCCCCGAGGGATGATGCGAGGGGCATGGAGCGGCGTCATATATTGCGGATCGGTTTCCTGTCGGCGGGCGGCATCTTGATCGCGCTTCTCCTTGACCGTTTATGGTAGGTCGAGTGATGCTAGCCACGCATCCGTTTCGAGCGGATGTTTGAAATGGATGAGCGTCAGATGTTGGTTTTCGGGGAGCGAAAACAGGGTTGGGATCTCTTTTTTTCGACGCCAGTAGGTTTTGAAAAGCCAGTGGAACAGGGATTCCTGCGACCAGAGCTTGAGATGCCACCAGAATTTTTCGCGGTTGCCGTTCCATAGCTCTTCTTGTGTCCAGCCGCGGCGAATGGTGCGGACGAGCAAACGCCAGAATACGATTCGCAGCGGATAATCGAGCCAGATGATCGCTTCGGCGCGGCTCCAGATCATGTCTCGCACGCGGCTGTAATTGCCTGCGACAATCCACGCTTCTGCATCGGTGGCTTGCTTGACGCGCTCCCAAAATGTGACAGGGTCTGCGGGTGTCCAGTTCGGCTCCCAGTATAGGGCATCCAACTCGATGAAATCCAGTTTCAACCGTTCTGACAATGCTTTTGCCAGTGTGGATTTGCCTGAGGATGTTGTGCCGATAACGACAATGCGTTGAAAAGGGAATGTATTCATGGGCAGGGGATTATAATTTGGCAATAAGCAATCGTACATCCAAAACCATATGTCTCAAAAGGAATCTCCATGTTCGATCTCCCTGATAACGAAATTCTCCCGCTTTCGAAGGAACACGTCTTCTACACCTGGTCGGCGCAGGCGAAGGTCAACCCCATCGCGGTCAAACGCGCGAAAGGCGTGTATTTCTGGGATGTAGATGACAAGCGCTACCTCGATTTCAACTCGATGACCATGTGCGTCAATATCGGTCATGGTGACGAGCGCATCATCAAAGCCATGCAGGAGCAGGCGGCGGAACTTCCGTATGCCGCGCCGGGCATGACGACGAAGATCCGCGCACTGGCGGGCAAAGCTGTGGCGGATGTCACGCCGCACAAAGCGTTGAGCAAAGTTCTTTTCACGCTTGGCGGGGCGGACGCCAATGAGAACGCCATCAAACTCGCGCGCGGATATACAAAACGTCACAAAATACTCACGCGCTATCGTTCTTATCACGGCGCGACAGCGGGCGCGATGGCGGCGACGGGCGATCCGCGACGGGTGGCATGGGAGCCGAACCTCATGCCGGGTGTTGTCCATTTCCTCGATCCCTACCGCTACCGCTCCACTTTTCACCGCACGAATCCCGATATTTCCGAAGATGAATTTGCGCGCGATTACGTCAACCATTTGGAAGAGATCATCCTATACGAAGGACCGGAATCCATCGCCGCCATCTTAATGGAATCTGTTACGGGGACGAACGGCATTATCATCCCCCCGAACGGATACATGCAGGGTGTCCGCGCCTTGTGCGACAAATATGGCATCGTCATGATCGCGGACGAGGTCATGAGCGGATTTGGTCGCACTGGGAAGTGGTTTGCGGTCGAGCATTGGGACGTCGTCCCGGATATCATCACGATGGCAAAGGGACTCACGTCCGCGTATGCGCCGTTGGGTGCGGTAGCGATGAAGCCCGAGATCGCGGCGGCGTTCAATGACACTCCCTTCGAGAGCGGGCTGACGTACACATCCCACCCGGTCTCCTTGGCGGCGGCGGTGGCGAACATCCACGCCATGAGGGAGGATAAGGTCATCGAACATGCGGCAGGCATGGGCGGAGTCTTGAGGCGCATGTTAACGGATCTGGGCGAAGCGCATCCATCCGTGGGGGAGGTCCGCAGTATCGGTTTATTCGGTATCATCGAACTGGTCAAGGACAGAAAAACGAAAGAACCGATGGCGCCGTGGAACGGGTCGTCGCCCGAGATGACCGCGTTGCGCAAGTTTTGTTTGGATAATGGCTTGTTCCTGTATACGCACTGGCATACGGTGTTGATCATTCCGCCGTTGATCATTAACGAGGAACAGTTGAAGGATGGGTTCGATGTGCTCGACAAGGCGCTGGAGATCACGGATAGGACTACGGTTGGATAAAGTTTTTATTGTTAATACGGTACAATGACCAAAACCAACTAAAGGAGAATGTAAAATGGAATCGAATACGCCTGAGTTTTCCACCCCGCCCACTGCTTCCCCAAGCGGCAATCAAAGAGTGATGGCAATAGCCTCTCTGGTTTTGGGTGTCATCAATTTGTGCGCCTGGTTCCTGCCCATCTGCGGTATTCCGCTTTCGATCACCGGTGCAGTGCTTGGATTTTTGGGCATGAAGGATCCGTCGCAGAAGACGATGGCGATTGGAGGAATTGCGCTGAACGTGTTGGGCTTCCTTGCCGCCTGTATCAATGCCGCGATAGGTGTATATTTGCAAATGAGCGGCAGCGGATTCGAAATTCCGCAGTTCTAAAAAAGACGAATATTACGAAAAGACCTCCCGAACGGGAGGTCTTTTCGTAATATGTACAGCAATCCATTGTTGGACTTTTACAATTGACGTTGTACAATGGAATCAGATTATTGACCAAAAGGAGAATAGCAATGGAACAAATGCCTTCAAATGACCCCGTCATGGGATCCAAGCCGGGTGTTGCCGGTTGGTTTCAAGTTTGGAAGACCGCCGTCACCAAACCCAATGAACAGACGTTCATTGACCTGACCGAAGATCCCGCCGCAACACCGAAGACCGCATATCTTTGGGTCTTCATTGCAGGGACGGTTTCCGCGATCTTCCAGGCGATCCTTCAGGCGATCTACACGGCGACGGGAACAACGCCGCAGATCCCCATCCCCGGTCTGGAAGAATACATGCCGCAGGCTGTAGGTGACCCAGGCACCGCTGGTGTGACACTTCTGATCACTTTATGCCTTTCGCCGATCGCTGGCGCTGTGTATGTGCTTTTCTTTGCGCTCGGTGTCGCCATCGTGCAGTGGATCGCAAAGTTGTTCGGCGGCGTGGGAACGTACGACAAACTCCTGTATGCCATCGCAGCGATTTCCGTGCCGTTCACGATCCTTGCGGCGACACTGACCTTGTTGGGCGCGATTCCTTATGTGGGGTTCTGTTTTGGGATCATTTCCTTCGCAGCCGGCATCTACGTCTTGGTGCTTCAGGTGACAGCGGTCAAGGGCGTGAATCGCTTCGGCTGGGGTCCGGCGATCGGCTCGGTGATCATTCCGGGGCTGGTCATCTTTACCCTCTGCTGTTGTCTTATGATCGGTCTCGTGTCGTTGTTGGGACCTGTTGTCAGCAGCACCTTCCAGGAATTGCAACAATTTGCTCCCTAGACATACAGTTATCAAAAACGACCTCCCGTTTTGGGAGGTCGTTTCATTTACGGGGATGACGCCGGAGGCGGGATGCGATGCTCGCCGGGCAGGAGCGGCATCTCCGCCATGTAGTAGGCATGCTCGTAAGCAGTGTCGCCTCCACCCTCGCCGGGAACGGGTTCGATCAACTCGTTGCCGTTCACGTCCACCCCATAGAGGACCTGCCCGGAGATCAACCGCATTTCAAGAATGATCGACCCCATTTCAGGACCGAACGGCATCTCTTGCAGTTGCAGTGCCATCTCGAGCAATTGCTCTGACCAAATTTTCATATTTTCAACACACGCCACCGTGTGCGCGCTGTGGATCTTGATGTTCTCGGTCGCATCTGTTGCGTTTGCCGCAAAGATTGCGTGGCTGATGGTGGCAGGGATGTAGCCCAGCCCGTTCCCGTTTTCAAGCACTCCAAATCCATCGCCCGGGTCGTCGATCGTACCGTCCTCATCCCAGTCGCGGTACTGCGCAGAGTTCCCACTCCCGACGAGTTGGTTAATGATCTCCTCGATCTTTTTTCTGGCAAGCGCCTCGTCACCAGCTTGGAACGCTGCCTCCAATTCGATGATCGAATCATCCGTGTAGTCCGCGGCGTACCACAACCCCTGGATCAATGCTTCTTCATCCGGCGCACCTTGAAACGAGACAAGCACATGCCGCACATGGATCAATGCCAGCGGCGGGAAGACGGAAGACGCAACCACCTCGCCGGCAGGGAAACTTGGGTTGGGGTTATCATCCGCTTCGACCGTAACTTCGAGTTGGTCAAAAAACTCAAGAATGTTTTCTCGCTCCGGGTGGATGAAGACCAATTGTCCCTGCGCGTCGTTATCCAATTGGACCGACCCCGCGTTGCGGCGTATCTCTCCGCCCTCTGCAAGATACCAAACCTCGTAATGCGTTCCATTTTTTGGCGCGGGCAGCCCCGTGAGCGTGATCGTGGCTTTATCCAGCACATAATTGAAATCCAGATAGGTGACTTTTCCTACGATCTGATCATTGCTCAATTGCGCTGGCGCGGGTCGGAAGAACAGAAACGCCAGTGCGACCATTGCAAAGATACCCAGTCCAGCCAGCGCCACCGGGAATGGACGGGTCTTTTTTGGTTCGGTGGAGGATTGCCTGGCGGCATCCACCAGGTTGATCGTATGTTGCGAGACGGTCTGTCCGTTAAAGACCGAGATGAATTCTTTGGCGAATTCCCCGGCGGTGGCGTAGCGCAGGGCTGGGTCTTTCGCGAGTGCGCGGTCAATAACAGTTTGCAGGTCGGTGGAGAGTCCGGGAATGGGAGGGGGAGGTTCGTTCAGGTGCTTCATCAGCACCCCAAAGGATGATTCTGCGTCAAAGGGAACTGTTCCTGCCAGCATCTCGTACAGCATGATGCCGAGGGAATAGATGTCCGAGCGATGGTCCACCTTGTCACCGCGTGCCTGCTCGGGGCTCATGTAAGCTGGGGTTCCGGAGACGGTCCCGGTCGAGGTGAGGATGGATGAATCGAGAAGGCGTACCAGCCCAAAGTCGGTGAGAACCGGTTCCACATCTTCAGGTAAGGGTTCATCAAGGCTGACAGGTCCATTCTTGGTGCGCAGCAAGACGTTGGCAGGCTTGATATCCCGATGGACGATGTTCTGGCTGTGGGCGTAGTCAATGGCGGATGCAAGCGCCGTAAGAAGCCGCACAGCTGTGTCGAAGGGAAGTTTTTCGTTGCGCTTGTGCCGGGATTTGAGGTATCCGCCGAGCGACGCGCCGCGCACCAGTTCCATGATGATGCATGGCTGTCCATTCACGAGTTCATAATCAAATAATTGAACGATGTTGGGATGGTGCAGATTTGCAATGACGCGCGCTTCGCGCTCGAACCGTGCGCGTATATCGGTGTCGTCCAGATGTTCGCGCATGATCTTGACGGCGACTTCGCGGTCGAGCGGAATATGTTTGCCGTAATAGACTTCCGCCATGCCGCCGCGCGCGATCAGTTCGCCGACCTGTACTTTGCCGAGAGTTTTGCCGCTCCATGATGACATGGGCGGATTATAACCGAAACCATATAGATGCCCTTGTTAAACCAATAGCAGGCGATTATTGACCGCCTGTTGCTTCGTATTTGAACCGTTTTTTCGGGAGGGTAGCGAACAAAAGAGCGCAGGCTGTTTGTCAGCGTGTAAACGCGCCAATCCTTGCGTTGAAGGTTTCGCGGGATGCAAGTGCGAGCCAGTTTATTTTGGAAGAAGGGTCCCTGTGCCGACCTTTAATACAACCGCTGCCTTGCGAAGATTACTCAATTGCAAATTGTTGTCGCTAAAATCATCAAAGTTTTCATGTTCGCCGCGCCAGATCTTTAGAGCTGTCGGTTCACTGCACCCCAGCTTTCGCATTTCGCCGACAAACTCATCGCACGACATGTTGATTCTTTCTGCCAGGAGTTGTATTCTGCTCTTCATTTTTTATCTTCCTTCTATGGGGACAAATGTATGCATAAAATCTCGTTTCAAAATATATTTTAATTTTTTCATTAAAAAAAATACTTCAGAAAGTTCTTTGAAATTTTATGGCTGATTTAAATTCTAATATAATTTTCCCAAATGTCAATCTTTGTTGAATGAGACGAGAAAAATAAGCGAAGTATGTCAGTACAGGGCAGCCTTTTCTGCACTGATGGGATATATGGAGCAATTTGGGGATAAAATAGCCCATGCCGTTCCTTCCATCTGGATGAGCGAACAAATCTTTAGCATGGAGAATGCATGGAATTTCCACTAGAATTGCGCATAGGTAATATATTGCGCCAACGCCACGCCACCCTGGGTACTGCCGAATCCTGCACCGGTGGATTGATCTCCCATCGCATCACCGACGTCCCCGGCTCGTCTGAATACTTTGCGGGCGGAATCGTTGCCTATTCCTACGAAGCGAAGGTCGCGCTGTTGAACGTCTCGTGGGATACCCTCAACACCAAAGGCGCGGTTTCAAAGGAGACCGTTCTCGAAATGGCGCGCGGTGCGCGTCAGGCGTTGGGAGTGGATATCGCCGTCAGCGTCAGCGGCATTGCCGGACCCGGCGGCGGGACTCCAGAGAAGCCCGTCGGCTCCACATGGATCGGTCTCACCGCCCCCGACGGCGAATGGGCGCGCCATTTTGTCTGGCAGGGGGATCGCGAACAGAACAAGCAATATTCATGCGATGCCGCTTTTCAATTCATCCTCGATTACCTCGAAGGGAGTCTTCCATGAAAGTCGTTGTACTCGTCTCTGCCATAGCAGAATGGAAAGCAGTTCGTGAGATCTTTCCCCAACTTAAGATCGTGCAAGCGCCCTATGGCGAATCCGCAGCCCTGAATCTCAAGGGGTGGGATTTGGTCCTCTATCATAGCGGCTGGGGCAAGATCGCATCGGCTGGCATGATGCAATACGTTGTTGACCATCACCAGCCGGACCTCGTGGTCAACCTCGGCACATGCGGCGGATTTGAAGGTGTGGTGGAGCAGGGTGATATTGTCCTCGTTGAGCGGACCTTTATTTATGACATTGTCGAACTGATGGGTGACCTCAACATCATCGAATACTACGCCTCCTCCCTCGACCTATACTGGCTGCCAGACCCATTGCCTTACCTCGTCCGCCGCGGACTCATCGCCTCCGCCGACAGCGACCTGCCCCCGAACAAGATCGCCTATCTCAAAGCGCAGGGCGCCGTCGCCGGCGACTGGGAATCCGGTGCGCTGGCGTGGGTGGCGAACAAGAACGGGGCGCGTTTGCTCATCTTGCGCGGCGTCAGTGACATGGTCAACGAACAGGAAGGGGAGGCATACGATAATCTGGCACTATTCGAAGAACGTACCAAAGACATCATGCGCAACTTGTTCGATCAGCTACCCGACTGGCTGGCAAGCATAAGAAAATAATCACCGCATCATCGAAACGACCAAGCCAGTCAATGCTCCACCTGCGATCAACCAGGTGGAGTTGATCTTATAGCGGAGCAGCAATACGAGTGAGACAAGGGTGATGAGGAGGGTCGGGATGTCTGTCAGCGAGGAGAAAGCCAACTGGATGGTGACAGCCGCCATCAGTCCAAGGGAGGAGGCGTTTACTCCGTCTAACAAACTGCTTGCCCATATCGATTTCCGGATCATGGGGATCAGCGGGTTGACGATCAAAACGAAAATGAAGGATGGCAGGAAGATGCCAAGTGTGGCGAGCAGCGCGCCGGATGTGCCGCCGAGCAGGTAGCCGATGAAGGTGGCGGCGGTGAACAGCGGACCGGGCGTGACTTGCCCGATGGCGACTGCGTCGAGGAGTTG
This sequence comes from Anaerolineales bacterium, assembly GCA_023382595.1. GTDB lineage: Bacteria > Chloroflexota > Anaerolineae > Anaerolineales > Villigracilaceae > Villigracilis. The sequence goes on from JAHDWB010000005.1 coordinate 83,094, forward strand.
TTGGTCGGTCAGCCAGCCGAAGCGCAGGACGAAGTCGTTGCGCAGAAAGGCGAGCAGGACGTAGCCGCTGCCGTAGAGTACGGAACCGATCTTGAGAAAGGTCAGGAAGAGGGTGGAAAGGTTAAAGGGGATGTTTTGTGCAAGCGTTATGCCGCCCAGCGGCAGGAGGATGGCAGGGTTTATGCGTCGCAGGCGTTGCAGGTTGGAAATGAGCATAAGCAGCAAACCGCCGCCGAACAGCAGTGCGATCTCGTTGAAACCGAGGAAGTACAAAATGAAAACAGCAAACCCCGCAAGCAGACCGAGTTTGTTTTTGAAGGCTTTGCCCCCGAGCATCCACAGAGCCTGCGCGATAATGGCAATGACCACAGGTTTGATGCCGTACATCAGCCATTCAAGCTGCGGCGTGGTCCCATATTGGACGTATAGCCATGCCAGCACCAGCACGATCAACGTGGCGGGAACAATGAAGCAAATTCCGCCCGCAAGCAGACCAAGCCAGCCTGCGCGCCGATAGCCGATGTGGATCGCCATCTCAGTGGAGTTGGGTCCGGGAATCAAATTCGTCGCGCCGAGCAGGTCGAGGAATTCTTCGTCGGTGAGCCATTTGCGGCGCAGGACGACTTCGTTGTGCATGATGCCGATGTGGGCGGCGGGTCCGCCAAAGGCTGTGAAACCAAGTTTGAGGAAGAGGGATGCGACTTCGGTCAGGGCTGACATGCGGGCAAGTGTATCCTAGAATGGCGATGGTTCTATCACCGTTTTTCCCCCAAAAGGGGGAGCATGGAGCGAAAATCGAGATGATACAATCCAGTCAAATTTACTGGAAGGAGATTTCCATGGATCTACTGGCTCCCGGTTTGATCACAATTTTTACATTACTGTGTGTGGGTGGCATTACGCTTGTCTCTCTTGGCGTGGCTGGCTATTTCGTTTACCGCGTGTTTAAGAATATGTCGGGGAATAATACCGTGCTTAAATCTGGTGTTTCCGCTCCGGCGGTTATCCTCGGCGTGGAGGATACCGGTGTGACGATGAATTACAGTCCGCAGGTGCGCCTCACGCTTCAAGTGACGCCTGCGGGGCGTCCGCCATTTCAGGCGGTAACGACCACCTTTGTCGGGCGTGTGCAAATTGGCATGGTCGTGCCCGGCGCTTCTGTGACCGTCCGTTACGACCCGAACGACACCAGCAAAGTGGCAATCGAATCCATCAATCCGCCCGTGATGAGTTCCGCAAGCATGGCTGCAAGGCAATCTGCGGTGATGGCGCAGGAGGAATATTACCAGCAGCTTCGTCAGCGCGGCGAAGAGGCGAAGGCGGTCATCCTGACTGCTGAAGATATGAACATCCGCGTGGAAGGCGGCGGCTCCATGTTCCGCTTTACATTTGATGTCACGCCGCGGGTTGGTCAGCCCTTCAAGGCAGAGACACAAGCCGCCATTGGCGATATCGCCCGCGATAAATATGCGGTGGGTAAGACGGTCTATGTCCGTTATGACCCGTCCAACACGGCTCAGGTGGCGCTGGACCGCGCGGCTTAACCCGGTTGATTTATTTGCGATATGATTGGGACGCGACGATGTTCGCGTCCTTTTCAATGGATATGGAGGAAGCATGGCACGATTGATCCCCGCCGCGGAGCGCATCATCCGCGCCCGGAAGTTGATCCAACAGGCACGGAAACTGCCCGCCCCCGCTGACGGTTTGGGCAAAAGCGACCTGTCCTATGTGGCGGGCGTGAAGGACCTGCTGCGTCAGGCGCGGGATATGATCAAATTCATATCCATGACGCCGAGCGCCACCGCTGAAATGAAAGAGGAGGTCAAGACGATCTTTGCGGAGATCGAGCAGGCGGAGCGTGAGATATTAAGTTGAAATGCTCGAGATGTTGCGGGAGGAGTACAATCTGGTTCGAGTGTTTTTCAATTCAATGGATCATGGGAGTAAATCATCATGAAGAATAAACCATCAATGCTATGGGCGCTTGCCGTTGGTATTTTGTTTCTGGTTTTGCAAGGGCTTGTCAATTTATTCGGCATTTGGGGTGCGGATGCGCAGACTCCGCTGGCAAACTACCTTTTTGTACTGCTTGCGGGCTTATTCAATGGGTTGGGGCTGATTTATTTTCTGGGAAAAACGAATACACGTGGCAGTTTTAATGCTATATTGATTGCCGCCGTGATCGCAGTTCCGTTCGCGCTTTTCGGGATGACGGTCGGCGGGCTGATCGGAGCGTTCGGTATCTTTTTCTTTGGCATCCCGCCGTTTATCTTTATTGTCGGAATCGGATATTTTTTGGGGCGTTCGCGCGTCTGAAGGGTCAGGGTGCGCCGGTTGGGACCGGTGTGGCGCCGCCCTCCACCACGATCTCAACGGTGAGTGTGTCACCGAAGAAATTCCCGTTCTCATCCGCCATGCGCCATGCGGACTGGAACGAGCCGTTCTCGCTGGGGACGACGAGTTGGACGGATAGATCCCGGATGGAGCCGGTTTGGATCGCTTCTGTCAGGGTGACCGTATTGCCCCGCATCGGGTCGCCGCCATAGTGACGGAAGGTGAACCCTGTCCGCCAGGCGCATCCGCCGATGTTTTGCACTTTCCATGTTTTGACGAAAACCTCGCCAGCCTTCATCACGGTCCCATCGGGGATGGTGACATCGTCGATGTACATGAGGTTATAGCAGGGATTCGATGTGGAGGTGGGGGAAGCCTCGATGGTTGCGGTGATGACGATGGGGGTATCGGTCCGCAGGATGATCGGCGTGGGAGACGTTATGGGATTGACGACCAGGGTTTCGGTCAGAGATGAAGCGTAGGTGGCGACAGCTTGCGTGTGGACCTGGTCAATATCAACGACAGTCTCACCATTTTGGTCGGGAGTGTTTGTCCCGCACGAAAAAAGCAGGGCTCCAACAATGAGCAGAGCCAAAATGGATGCAATTCTGGTTTTCATATCGAGTACTTAATCCTGCACCAGCCATTCTTTTGCTTCGGTTTCATCATTGAAGTACATCAGGGATTGACCCGTAATGCGGGTGAGCAGGTCTCCGAGGGTGCGCTTGATGCCGGTTACACCGAGCACGGCGGTTTTGCGGACATGGTTCCTGGTCTTGCTTGACGACTCGTTGAGGATCGGCATCAGATTCATGGTGACCTCGGTGTTGGAAAAATCGGATAACACCAGGATGGAGTTTTCGGGCTGGCTTAATACAACGGCTTGCACCTGTTCCAATTCTTCAATGACGGATTTGTCGTTGAAGAACAGGTTGGAATAGTCCTGATAAAAGATGCTTTTTCCCTTGTATTCGATCCATTTTGATTTCATGTCTAACTCCTGTCTCCTGGTGAAAGCCGATGACGTTTCGCCCGGTTATTTGCGTTTTTCCGAGTATAACGCGATTCCCGTGGCAAGTGCGCCGACGAGTTCCCATACGGCGACGCCCAGGAATTTCTGCGGCGCGATACCTAAAAATATGACCGTGCTGAAGACGATGAATGTCAGCGTGCGGAAGGGCACGGTCCAACGGTAAAAGATCTTGACATCGTTCAGGGCGGCAAGCATGTAGTAGATGCCGATATTGAATGACGCCATGGATGATGCGGTCATGAAGACGATGGTGTAATCGCCGGCGGCGCGTTGGGAGCGCTCAAGTACGTCAAAGCCGAGAATGGAAAGCAGGATCTCAGGGTGGATCAAACCCACCAGCCCAAGCAGGAATGCCAGGATTCCGAAGATGAAGATGGTCCAGCCGGATGCGTCGCGAATTTTCATTGATGTAGTCTCCTTTCGCGAAATTATACCTATAAATCTTAGACATGATAAAATAGGCAATCTATGGCAAAACACCTTGTGTTGGTGGCTGGAAATATAGGCGCTGGAAAGACGACATTGACAGAGCGCATTGGTGCGCGTCTCGGCTGGTGGACGGGGTACGAATCCGTGGCGGATAACCCGTATCTTTCCGATTTTTACGGGGACATGCATGCCTGGTCATTTCATTTGCAGATCTTTTTTCTGGGACACCGCGCGGAACAATACCTCGAAGCCGCCCGCGACGCGCGTTCCGCGATCCTGGATCGCAGTATTTATGAGGATGCGCACATCTTCGCGCGCGCCCTGCATCACATGGGCAATCTGGCGGAACGGGATTATCTCGCTTATCGCAGATTGTTCGATGTGGTGGTCAATGGACTTCCGCGCCCCGATTTGCTGATCTATCTCAAAGCGCCGGTGCAGGTCTTGATGGATCGCATCCGCCGCCGTGCGCGAAATATCGAGACGGGAATCACGCCCGATTATCTCGCCCTGCTCGATTCTTTTTATGATGAATGGCTCGGCTCTTTCGACCTTTGTCCTGTCCTGACCATCCAGACAAATGACCTCGATTACGCCAATCGGCCCGCCCACTTGGAACTTGTCACCCAGCGCATTCAGGATAAACTGGCTGGCAAGGAGATCGTAGACCTGACCAGACGATAGCCAATATGTCCATTAACCTTTTGTCCCGTATCCCGCTCTTTGCCGGTCTCCCCGCCCCGGAATTGGATAGTCTGCTCTCCGCGTTGGATGTGCGCGAACTGGAAGACCGTGAGATCCTCTTCCGTGAAGGCGAACCGGGCGAACATTTCTATGTTGTGGTGAGCGGCGTGCTGGAAGTGTTGATGGCGGAGGAGACACCGGAAGAACTCCTGCTCAACGTTCTGTATGAAGGCGAATATTTCGGTGAGATGAGTCTGATCACACCGGGCGGACAGCGGACTGCCAGCGTGCGCGCGCGGGGAAAATCCACGCTGCTTTCGATGAGCCGCACCCAGTTCCTCGACCTGACAAAGAAACACCCCGAACTCGCGATCTCGATGGTGCGCGTGCTCAGTCAGCGGTTAGATGCGACCAACACTGCCACCTTCCGCGACCTCACGGAGAAGAACCGTCAACTTCAAACCGCGTACGATGAGTTGAAAGCCGCGCAGGCGCAGTTGATCGAAAAGGAACGCCTCGAGCATGAGCTTCAGCTTGCCGCCGACATCCAGTTGAGCATCCTGCCGGATGTCCTGCCCAGTTTCGACGAATTCAGTTTCGGTGCGCGTATCCTGCCTGCCCGTCAGGTGGGAGGCGATCTTTATGACGTCTTCCCGCTCAAAGGAGATCGTGTCGGTGTTCTGATCGGTGATGTGGCAGATAAAGGTGTGCCGTCTGCGTTGTTCATGGCGCGTGCCCATGCCCTGCTCATGGCGGAAGCGGATATTGGACTCACGGCTGGGGAAGTGCTGCGATTGGTGAACATGCACATCACGCGCCTGCAAAAATCCACGCAGTTTGTCACCGTGTTGTATGGCATCCTGGATTTGAAAACCCGCGAGTTTTCCTACGCCCGCGCAGGACACGAGCCGCCTTTGCTTTTGCATGCCGACGGCAGTGTCGAGCGCATCCCTCACAGCCCGGGCATGGCGCTGGGACTGTGGGAAACCATTGTGCTGGATGAACGCGCCCTCACGCTTCAACCCGGCGATACCCTGCTGCTGTACACCGACGGCATGACCGATTGCCGCAACCCCAAAGGCGAGCCTTTTGGGTTGGAGCGCATCAAAACCGTACTAAGCGGGTACGCAAAAATGAACGCTCAACAGATGTGCGATCATATGCTCGATACGCTTCAAAAATATCAGGATGGCTGTAAACAGGACGATGATGTGACGCTGGTCGCGGTTACGACGCGTGCCGATTAAAAGCGAGACCTCCCAAATCGGGAGGTCTTTTTTATCCGAGTGCTTGTTCCAGATCCGCGATCAAGTCATCCACGTTTTCGATACCGACCGAGAGTCTCACAAGCCCGGGGTCGACCTCCAATGTGGAGCCTTGCGTGGAGAGATGTGTCATCGCCGCGGGGACTTCGATCAGCGACTCGACGCCGCCCAATGATTCAGCCAGTGTAAAAATCTTCGTCGATTCCGCGACCTTGACCGCCGCATCGCGTCCGTCTTTCATGATGAACGAGATCATCCCGCCGCCGTTCTTCATCTGCCGCTTCGCGATCTGGACCTGGGGGTGACTCTCGTGAAACGGATAGATCAGCCTGCTGACATTTTTCTGTTTCTCCAAAAACGCCACGATCTTCCCTGCATTCTCGGCGTGCCTGTCCATGCGGATGGGGAGGGTTTTTATCCCGCGCAACACAAGGAACGAGTCCATCGGTCCCTGCACGCCGCCGATGGCGTTTTGCAGATAGGCGAGTTGTTCGCCAAGCGTTTTATCTTTTCCGATGATCGCGCCGCCGACCACGTCCGAATGACCGCCAAGATATTTCGTCATCGAGTGGACAACCAGATCCGCACCCAACTCGAGCGGACGTTGCAGGTACGGCGTGGCGAAGGTATTGTCCACCACGAGGATCGGTTTGTTCGGATGGCTTTTCACCACTTCTGCCACGGCGCGGATGTCTGTGACGGCGAGCAGGGGATTGGTGGGAGTTTCCAGCCACACGATGCGGGTTTGCGGAGTCAATGCCTCAGCGAGGTTCTCCGGATCGGTCGTGTCGGCAAATGTAAAGTCCAGACCGAAGCGGCGCAGAATTTTGTCAAACAAACGGAACGTGCCACCGTACACGTCATTGCCCGCGACGACATGATCGCCTTGTGCCAGCATCCGTAAAACCGTATCGGTTGCCGCCATGCCCGATGCAAATACCAGCCCCCATTGTCCGCTTTCGAGCTCAGCGAGGCAATCTTGCAATGCCTTGCGTGTGGGATTGAGCGTGCGCGAGTATTCGTAGCCCTGGCGCGGTTTGCCGATGCCGTCCTGCTTGTACGTGGATGTGAGATATACGGGCGTCATCACCGCGCCGTTGTTGGGGTCGGGCTCCTGCCCTGCATGGATGACGAGTGTTTCAAATTTCATTCAATCTCCTTTGGCGAGTTTATTTCAAAATCTTACCATCTTTTGCCAGCCATACATCGGTGGCAAAGCGTTCGATAAAACTGCGGTCATGAACCACGGCGAGGATCGTCCCGTTGAAATTTTCCAGTGCTTCTTCAAACCGCTCGCGCGAGGGGATGTCGAGATGGTTGATGGGTTCATCAAGGATCAAGAACGTGCATCCCTGAGCCACGAGCAATGCCAGTTGCAACCGTGCGCGTTCGCCGAAGGAAAGTTCGCCCGCAGGACGTAATGCCGCATCGCCTTTGAAGAGGAAATAGTGGAGGAAGTTCCGCGTCTCTGTCTCGCCGATGCTTGATACGGCTTGGATGGTTTGTACTGCGCTGAGAGTTGGATTCAGCAATTCCTGCTCCTGCGCCATATAGCCGAGTTTGGCCGCACCTCCGAGACGAAATGAACCCGCCAATGGGGGAATTTTCCCAACAATCGTGCGGATGAAGGTCGTTTTGCCCGAGCCGTTCGCGCCCGTCAACACCACGCGCTGACCTGCGCGGATGAACAGGTTGATATTCGTCAGTAAAGGATTGTCTTGCGCGTAGCCAATTGAGAGCGAATCGGTGACCAATACATCCTTCGATTGATGGTCGGGTTTGCCGAAATCGAGTTTGAGTTTCCATGTGCCGTGCGGCTTTTCAAGTTTCTCCTCGGTCAAAATGTGGTCAATGCGGGCTTCGATATTCTTTGCGCGTCCCGCCACTCGTTTGGTGGCGCGGTTGCCGAAGAAACCTGTGGCGAACTTGTCGCCGCTGTCCGCTTTGCCGCCTTTTTTCATGATCGTCAAACTGCGGATGTGCTTTGCGGCGCGGCGCAGTTGGGTGAGCTCATCCTGCTGATCTTGATAGGCTTGGACTTGTTTGTCATATTCAAGCAGTTTTTGCTCTAGATAATCACTGTAATTGCCGTCATAGGCTTTGGTGATGTGGGTGGCTGCATCCAGCTCCAAGATTTTGGTGACGGTGTTATCCAAAAATGTGCGGTCGTGCGAGACGATCAATGCCGCGCCGTGGAAGCGGTTGAGCCAGTCTTCCAGCCATTCGAGCATTTCGATGTCGAGGTGATTGGTGGGTTCATCCAGCAATAGCAAGTGCGGGTCTTCGAGCAGGACTTTGGCAAGCATCAGGCGCGTCTTCTGTCCGCCGCTGAGGTGGGCGATGGGGGTGTCGGCGGGGATGTCCGCGAGACCTAATGGACCGAGGATGGTTTCGGGTGGAAAGTGGGGAGTGGAAAGTTTTTCGAGCGCGGCGTTGTATTTGGCTTGGAGGGTGAGGTCGTTTGGATGTTGAGATAACGCCAATGCAAGCGATTCCACTTCGAGGGCTGGGTCGGTTTGGGAATCTGAATCCAGCCCGAGCGCGGAGTGAAGCGTCTGTTCGGGTTGGAAATCCATTCCTTGGGCGAGATAGCCGATCCGTAGATTGGGACGCGTCGAAGCGACATTCCCCGAATCAGGATGGTCGAGACCTGCAAGGATGCGCATGAGGGTGGTTTTGCCGGAGCCGTTCGCGCCGATCAGACCGATGCGCTCGCCTGCGCTGATATTGAAGTTGATGTTTTGTAGAACGGGCTGGATGCCGAAATGTTTGTGGAGGTTGTGGATACTAAGCATGGTGACACCTGTAGTTAAAAAGAAAACCGAGGGCAAGCCTCGGCTGAAAATGCCAATAGGGTGTTGCCCTGAAACATTGGTTTAACTACTTGCTGTCCGTCATTCGCTGGGTATCCTTTCGACGGCAAGATTTTATCACAGTGAGGTAAACTTGTGAATTGTTTGCGCGTCCATCCATGGACGAAACTTACTGAAAAATAGTTCCAACCCGAGGTGAACATGACGAAAAAAATTTTGGCAGTGCTGGCGCATCCCGACGATGAGTCGTTTGGCTTGGGCGGGACGCTGGCGTTGTATGCAAAGCGCGGATATGAAACCTATTACGTGTGCGCCACGCGCGGCGAGGCTGGCACGGTGGATGCGGAGCACCTGAACGGCTTCAAGGATACGGCGGAACTGCGCACGCACGAGTTGATGAACGCGGCAAAGCATTTGGGGTTGAAGGAAGTCTTCTTTTTGGGCTACCGTGATTCGGGCATGCCCGGCATGGAGGAGAACGACCATCCCGACGCGCAGATTAAGCATCCCGTCGAGGAAGTGGCGGGGAAGGTTGTGAAATATATCCGCGAGTTGAAGCCGGATGTCGTCATCACGTTCGACCCGATCGGCGGATACAGGCACCCCGACCATATCCACATCCATAAGGCGACGGTGATGGCGTTTGCGAATTCGGATGACGCCTCTTTCTACCCCGAAGCGGGTGAGCCGTTCAAGCCGTCGGCATTGTACTTTCAAGTTTTTCCGCGCTGGTTCCTGCGTGTGATGACACGCCTGATGCCCATTCTCGGCAAAGACCCGACCAAATGGGGGCGCAACGGCGACATCAATTTGAAGGAACTTGCTGAGGTGGATTTCCCCGTGCATGTGCGGGTGGACATCCGCCCGGTCAGCGAGGAGAAGCGGCTGGCGAGTGCGGCGCATGCGTCACAGGGCGGAATCCAAATGCGGCGCGGACTGATGGGATTCATCACCAAGGTCTTCGGCGAGAAGGAAGATTTCATGCGCGCCTATCCGCCCGTGGAGGATGGATTCGACAGGAAGAGGGATCTTTTCGAAGGGATGTAGCGAAGGCGGCTGGAACAAATCCAGCCGCTTTTTCGTTAAATTTGGGTAGGCGTGAATGATTGAAGAGTGCTAAAATTTTGCAATATCCCAAAAACGGACAAGAGATCATGACAGAGACCACCCCATCGCAATCCACAGGCAGGTTTGGTTTTGCGCGCATTCCGGAGTTCCTGCTCCAGCCTGCGCGCACGTTTGCATTGCTGGTCGAGGAAGCCCGCGCTGCCTGGGGAACCCCCATGCTGGCATTGAGCGTGTCCACGTTCCTGAGCGTCATGGTCAGCGGATATTTGACATCCCGCGCGGCAATGATGGGCGAGATGCCGCTTCCGCGCGACTGGCAATGGTGGTCGCCTGAAATGCAGGAGAACTACATGCGCGCCCAACAAGCCATGCAGGGACCGGTCTTCGCGTATATCATTCCGCTGGTCACGGCGCTGGTCAGCTTGTGGCTGGGGTGGCTGATCCTGAGCGGGTTGCTGCATCTCGGCTCCACCCTGCTTGGCGGACGCGGCTCGATGCAAAGCGCGTTGAACGTCACAGGCTGGGGAAGTCTGCCCTTTCTGGTGCGGGATGTTTTGCGGATCATCTTCATGCTGTTTGCCGGGCGCGCCATTTCCAGCCCGGGGCTTTCCGGCTTTGTGGCGGATTCAGCGTTTTTGATGCAGCTTCTTTCGCGCGCGGATATTTTCCTGATCTGGAGCTGCATCCTGCTGGTGATCGGTTTCGGCGTGGCGGATAAACTTCCGAAGGCGAAGGCTGTCGCGAATATCGTCATCATCACACTTTTACAGTTACTTGCTCAAGCTGGAATCGGGACGCTTCTCTCCGGCTTGAGCGGGCTTGCCGTCCAGAGACCGTTCTTCTAAGCCATGACCGCTCCCTTAATTCGTATTACTGGTTTGAAAAAACACTTCCAGATGGGCGGGAATACGGTCCGCGCATTGGATGGAGTGGATCTTGAGATTCCTGCCAATACACTGACGGTCGTGATGGGACCCTCCGGCTCGGGCAAAAGCACACTGCTGTACCTGCTCGGCGGGCTGGATCGCCCCACCGCGGGCGAGATCACGGTCAATGGCGAGCGGCTTGACCAGATGGACGAGAATGCACTGGCGCTCTTCCGACGTAAAACGATGGGTTTTATTTTTCAATCGTTCAACCTCGTTTCAAGCATGTCCGCGCTGGAGAATGTCGCATTTCCGATGCAGTTCGCGGGTGTGCCTGTTGCGAGGCGGAATGAGGCGTCAAGGAGTTTGCTGGAGCAGGTCGGGCTGGCGGATCGGAGTCATCACACGCCCTCGGAACTCTCCGGCGGGCAGCAGCAGCGTGTGGCGGTGGCGCGCGCGCTGGTGAACGATCCCATGCTGATTCTGGCGGATGAACCGACCGGGAATCTCGACTCTCAGAGCGGTATTGCTGTGATGCAATTATTATCCGATCTGCATCGCGCCGGTCGGACGGTGCTGGTCGTGACGCACGATCCGCGCATGGCTGGTTTCGCAACGCACCGCATCTTTTTGCTGGATGGAAAAGTTGTTACTGAAGCGGAGTATCAATCGGCTGCGATGGGTCCGCTTCAGGTTTCGCACGGAGGATGAATATGTTGTTTACAAAAAAATCTCTTATTTTATTTGGTTTGATCTTGGCTTTGATGATGGCGTCTGTGCCGTTTTCCATGGTGGGCGCAGATGTTACCTCTGTCCAACCGGCTAATATTACTAACGATGTGGCTACGATTATTACCGTTAAAGGCGACGGATTTGATGCCTCTTCAAAAGTACTGCTGGATGGTGTGGAGTTGCCTGGCACAGTATTTATTAACAACACTGAACTCCAAGTGACCGTTCCTGCTGGCGTTGCAGTTGGGGAGCACATTATTACAGTTACATCAACTGGCGGCTCGGCGATACTTACTGTTTCCGCTCCGCCTCCATTCACGCGCCCGCAAATATATGTCAAATCCTCCTGGACGAACGTGAAACAGGTCACCACCGGGCAGGAATTCAAATTCGCGGTGGATTTTGAAAATGCCGGCAACATGCCCGCGTATAACGCGCAGGCGGTCTTTTCTTCCCCCGATCTGATCCCGCTTAATACAGGCGGCGTGATCGTGTTGAAAAATCCCCTCGATCCAGGGAGTAACTTCGCCGATGACCAGCGTTTCATCCCAGCCGGTCCGTTGTACGGCAAGACGTTCATCCTCGTGGATGTCACGGTCACATATTACGACGACAAGGGCACACCCTATTCGGATAAATTCACGCTCACCATCCCAGTGGGAAGTGGCGGCGGGGGCGGAGGATCAGGCGTCGTTGCAACAGCAACCCCGACCGGAGTCCGCAGCGGGCAGTTGATCATTTCATCCTACAGCACATCGGTCGACCCGCTTCAACCGGGCTCCGAATTCAAATTGATTATGACTGTCCAGAACATGGGCAATGACAAAGCCCAGCGTGTGACCATGATCGTGGGCGGCGGCTCGAGCGGCAGCGGGGAAGACGGCACGCCCCAGCCGGGCGGAGTCTCCGGCGGGAGCGGCGAGTTTTCCAACTTTGCCCCGTTGGGCTCCTCGAACATTCAATCTCTCGGAGATCTGCCTGCCAGCACTGGTGTGCAGGCTTCGCAGGACTTGATCGTGAACGTGTCCACCAACCCCGGCGCATACCCGATGAAAGTGACGTTCTCGTATTTGAACGGCAAGGGCGAAGTGGTCAATGATGAGCAAGTCATCACCCTGCTCGTGTTCAGCCTGCCGAATGTGGAGATCAGTTTTTATCGTCCGCTCGATATGTTCTTTGCGGGTCAGCCCGCCCAGTTGCCGCTCCAGATCGTGAATTTGGGCAAACGCACTGCCGTGTTGGGGAACATGACCGTCACTTCGGGCGGCGGCATGGTCGAGAACGGCACTGCCCTGGTTGGCTCGCTGGACGCGGGCGGCTATTACACGCTCGACCCGATGTTCTATCCCGATGCTGCCGGAACCGTGCAATTGAACGTGCTGATCGAATACACGGATGACTTCAACCGCGCGCGCACGATCGAAAAGACCTTGGAAGTGAACGTGGAGGAAGGTTTCTTTGAACCGACTCCGGAGCCGGGCATGGAAGGCGGCGGCGGTGACTTTTTCCCGACCGAGGAGACCTTCCTGCAAAAGGTCTGGCGCTTCATTCTCGGACTTTTCGGTCTGGATAGCGCTCCCCCAGCCTCGTCTCCCGAGATGGAGGGTCCTCCGCTGATCGAGCCGGGCATCCCCGCTCCGGGCGGCGGTGGAGGCGGAAGCGGTCCCAAAGGCTAGGACGATGAAACCGCTTGATCTGATCCGACTCGTTATCAATAACTTAAGCCGGCGCAAAGCGCGCGTCGGCTTGACCGCCATTGGCGTGGTGATCGGCACGGCGGCGGTCATCATCCTGGTTTCGCTTGCCATCGGCTTGCAGATGAACGCCACCGAGCAGTTATACGGCATCGGTGATCTGAGCCAGATCTATGTGTACCCGAACTACGGCGGCGAAGTTTACGTTGAAGTACCAATGTCTGGCGGCGGGGGCGGAGGAGGTGGCGGTCCGAGTCAGGATATCAAACGGCTGACGAACAGCGCGCTTGACGAACTGCGCGCGATCCCCGGCGTGCAATCCGTGCTTCCGCGCGAGTACCTGAACGCCAATATGATGCTCAAATACAAACGTCTGGTCGGGTACAGCGGGATCTATGGAATTGGCACGTACGACCTCGCCGATTTGGGTTTGAAAGCCGATCTCGGCACGACGCAAATGACGCGCACCACGGTCGTGATCGGATATATGGTCGCCCAGAACTTCTCCGACCCGAACTGGAAACCCGGGCAGGAGATCGCCTCGCCGCCCGATCTGTACGACCAGCAGATTCAATTGACCCTGCTGAAATATGATAACGAAGGCAATGAGATCCGCAAGAATTACAGCATCCGCGTGGCGGGTGTGCTGAGGGAATCCGGCACGGAAGCGGACTGGACCATCTTTATGCCTCTGGACCAGATCAAGCTCATGAACGAATGGTCGATGGGGACGCGCATTGATTACAACAAGACGGGCTATAACGAAGTCATCGTCAGGGTCGTGAACGCGGACAAGACCCTCGAGGTCCGCGACCAGATCATTGCGCTCGGTTTTCAGGCGAACACCATGCTCGATTTTGTGCAGGGCATCAACAACTTTTACAAGATCTTGCAGGTGGTGCTGGGCGGCGTGGGCGCCATCGCCTTGTTGGTGGCGGCGATCGGTATTGCCAACACCATGGCAATGTCCATTCTTGAGCGGACGCGCGAGATCGGCTTGATGAAAGCCGTCGGCGCGACCAACCGTGATGTACTTTCACTGTTCCTGGGGGAAGCGGCGGGCATCGGATTCATCGGCGGCTTGGGCGGCGTGCTGATCGGCTGGCTGGCGGGACAGGCGTTGAACGTCATCGCCATTGTTTACCTTGCACAGCAGGCGGCTTCACAGGGCGGCATCCCGCCGAGCGTGGCGGTCTATACGCCATTGTGGCTGCCGGTCTTCGTGTTGCTCTTTTCCATTTTTATCGGGATGATCTCGGGATTGTACCCGGCACTGCGCGCCGCAACGATGATCCCCGTGCTGGCGCTGAAATACGAGTAAGTAAGCACTTAACAATCTGCTTTCAATCCGAACAAATGGCGGGGGCTGTTATGTATAATGATGGAAAGTTCGTTGAGAGGTACGAAAGGAGATCTGTATGCCGGAGCGACGCACGACGCCGCGAAAGAATGTTACTTTTTATATGCGTGTCCTGAATGACGATACGCAGGAGATCCTCGGTCACATGGTCGAGGTCAGCATGGTCGGCTTGCGCCTGGAAACGGCTGTACCGCTGCCCCAAAACAAGGATTATTATCTGCGCCTCGAACTCACGCCGGATCTTGGATCTGTCCCCTATATCGTTTTCATCGCCCGTACGAAATGGTGCAAAATGGACGAGATCCTGCCGAACTTGTATCATGTCGGCTTTGAGATCGTGGAGATCATGCCGGAAGATAAAACTGTGTTCGCGCAGATTTTGGAGCGATACGGCTCATAATATATGCTTCAGGGGTGGATGTACCGCACTTTGAACAACCCGCGGACAGAGGAAACATACGCAACGCCCTGCTCTGCGTCCAGCGTGATCGTGCGGATCCACGGTCCCAGATAAAAGGTTTCCACAGGCTCGAAGGTGTTCAGGTCGAACACGGTCAGCTTGTTGTTTATAAAATTCCCAACCAGCAATAAATTCCGTTTTATATCAAGCGTCATGGTGCGGTCGCCGAGGCTGGTCTTGATGCCCCCCAGATATTCCAGCGTCTCTGCATCGTAGCGCAGGATGAGCCCTTCCAGAGTGGAAGCCACCAGAATTTCAGAACTGATCGGAGAGTAGACCAACCGATCCGTTCTCTGGCTGGTCTTGGTCTGCGCTGTGATCTCATGATCGACCATGTCCCATGCGGCGAGATACGTATCCTTGAAGGAATTGAAGTACAACACCGGCTTATCCGCATGGACGGCAATATTCGTCGGCACCCACGGCAGCGGCAGGGTGGCAATGACGTTCCCGCTTTCACGGTCGAACATGATGAGCGGCGTCCCAGTCTCAACGTCCGCTTCGGATGCGATGAGGATGCTGTCCGTATATTTCTCCCAGACCATCCAAATATCACCGGGGGAAAGGTCCGGCACGGGCACGGTGCGCAAAGTTTCCAAGGTCAACGCGTCCATGTAGATCAATTCGCGCGTCTCGGCTTTGTAGGCGTAGATTTCCTGCCGTTCGGGGTTGTATGCGAACCCTTGCGTCTTGCCAATATCCTCCTGCGACCTGCGCGGCGGCTTGCCAATGTCGTTCACATCGAACGCGAGCAGGTAGTTCGTCCCGCGCCCGACCGCATACAGCAAACCGTGTTCCGCGTTCAATTCGATCCAATTAAAATCGCCCTGTGCGAACTTTTCCACTGCCGGGCTGGCATGCAGCCGTTCTCCCAATGTCAGCACGCGCTGATTGTCGAACGGTACCAGCAGGAAGATCCAGAACACTGGCGCGATCATGACGCCGCTCAGCCACGACCATTTTTTGATGGAATTCCCCGCCCGGAATTTCTCCGCCAGCCAAGTAACATACGCCTGCGGAACGACCGCCTCGACCAACCCGACGCCTGCGAGGAACACCAGCGACAATAATCTCCCCGTTGCCACCCGCTTGGAAAGCCATTCCTGCGGCACGGTGTTCACTGCAAGGAGCGCAGTCACGATTCCCGCCCGCGCCAGCGCATCGCCGGTTTTGAAAAGATAAATGAAGGCAATGACGATCCCTGCAAATGCCCCCGCAATGCTCAAGACATACCGAATGGATGGAGAGATTGGCAGCTTCCCCGTCAGCCAGAGACCAAGCCCCAGTACCAGCACACAGCCCAAATACAGAAGGAGGCGCGTCGAGGCGGTGCTGGCAGAGTAGACTGCAAAATCCATCACGCGCCAAAGTTCGACCGTTGTTTCGAGCGCTTCCGCAATTTGAAAACGGAACAGGTATATGACCAGCGCCAGGAGCGGCAGGCGCAGGACCGCCCATGCGAATATCCATTTTTGTTGTATGTTCATGCGCCGATAATAACAGGTGACAGCCATTTCGCGGCTGTCACCTTGTTTTTTTGGATCTTGGAATTTTACGATACGGCGATCTGTGGTCTCATGGTGTGCCACTCGGTCGCCTGTTGGTAGGCGTACCCGCTGCGCAGGACGCCCGCCTCGTTCCACGGGCGCGAAACGAGCTGCAAGCCGATGGGCAGCCCTTCGCTCGAGAACCCGCAGGGGATCGAAAGCGCGGGCAGACCGGTCAGGTTGAAGGGGGAGGTGAAACGCGTCAGCATACGGGCGCGTTCGATGGCGTTTTCGCCCTCCAGCACGGGGGCGGTGATGGGGGTCGTGGGAAGTAGAAGCGCATCGAATTGCTCGAACATGATTTCGCATCGTCGTCGCGCTTCGACCTGTATGCGCCTCGCCAGAACGTACTCGCTGGATGTGAAGTTTGCGCCCGTTTCCAGCCGCAAGCGGACATCCGCGCCGAACCAGTCGGGATGTTCCTGCATCCGTTCGCGGTGGAACGCGGCAGCGTCGGCTTGGGTCATCAGCGCATTGGCAGACGCGGCTTCCCGGAGAAAATCCAGGTTGACCTCGGTGACGAGCGCGCCCAGGTCTTCCATCACTTTCGCCGCCGTGCGGACAGCCTGCAATACTTCCCTGTCCGTTGCTTCCTCAACGAAATCCCCGACGGCGAGAGCCATTTTGCGGTCTTTCATCGTGTCTCGCAAATGGCTGGAGTAATCGCCGGGCAGCGTTTTTATGGACGTGGGGTCCTGTTCGTCGTATCCGCCCATGATTTGCAGCATCAGCGCCGCATCTTCGACCCGGCGGGTGATCGGTCCGGCGTGGTCGAGATTCCACGAAAGCGGCAGGATTCCGCGCAGACTGACGCGCCCATAGGTGGGTTTGAGTCCCACCACGCCGCACAGCGAGGCGGGGATGCGGATCGAGCCGCCTGTGTCGGTTCCGAGCGCCGCCATGGACATGCCCGCAGCGACCGCGACGGCGCTCCCGCCGGAGGAGCCGCCGGGCGTGCGGGTCACGTCCCAGGGATTGCGGCACGCGCCGAAATGCGGGTTGTTATTGGTCACGCCGAGCGCGATCTCGTGCGTGTTGGTCTTGCCGATGATGCGCGCGCCGGCATGCTTGATCTTTTCCACGACCACGGCATCTTCTGAGGGGACATGATCGGCGAAGAACTTCGAGCCGCCGGTAGTGAGGATGCCTTTTGTGTTGTACAAGTCTTTGACAGCGATGGGAATGCCGAACAGCGGCATACTGCCGTTGCCGGATGCGGATTCGTTTTGATCGGGGCGGATAACGGTGATAAAGGCGTTAAGCGTCGGGTTGAGGCGCTCGATCTGACGGAGGCAGGTGTCGGTTAGGTCAGAAGCGTCGATCTCACCGCTTTTCATCAGATCGCGCTGTTCGATTAACGTTAAGGAGTCCAGATTCATATGATGTAATTATATGCAGGGAGATTTTTTTTCTCCATAGCCCTTCCGTACTGATATAAAACTACTCTGTCAGGAGGCAATCTCCTGACAGAGTATGAAAGGTTTACAGTTTTGTTGGGAGGTTAGAACAGACCGAGTACCTTGCCGGTTTTCAGGTCGAGGTCCACATCATAGAAGACGGGGCGGGTGGGCAGACCGGGCATGGTGCGCATATCGCCAAGAATGGGATACAGGAAGCCTGCGCCGGCGCTCGCGCGGATCTCGCGCACGGTAATGCGGAAGCCCGTCGGCGCGCCCTTCTGGGACGCATCGGTGCTGAACGAAAGGTGGGTCTTTGCCATGCAGATCGGCAGTTTGTCGAAGCCGAGGCGGGTGTAGCGCGCAATTTGCTCGTCCGCTTCGGGAGTGTAATCCACACCGTCGGCGCGGTAGATCTCGGATGCGATGGTCTCGATCTTTTCCTTGATGCTGGTGGCGTCGAGATCGTACAGGAACTCGAAGTTGCTCGGCTTTTCCGCGGCTTTAACGACCGCCTCTGCCAGCGCCTTCGCGCCTTTGCCGCCGTCCGCCCAGTGGGTGGAGACGACCGCGTCCATGGCACCCATCTTGAGCGCGGCTTCGCGGACGAGTTCCACTTCAGCGGGGGTGTCGGTGGCGAAGGAATTGACCGCCACGACCACGTTCACGCCGAACTTCAAAGCGTTCTGGATGTGGCGTTCGAGGTTCGCCAAGCCTGCACGCAGCAGTTCGAGGTTCTCATCGGTGTATTCGGGGGCAAGCGGCTTACCAGCCACGACCTTCGGTCCGCCGCCGTGCATTTTTAGCGCGCGGATCGTGGCGACCAGCACCACTACCTGCGGGATCAGACCCGAATAGCGGCATTTGATGTTGAAGAATTTTTCCATGCCGATGTCCGCGCCGAAGCCGGATTCGGTGATGACGAAACCGTCCTTGCCGACCAGTTTGAGCGCGATCTTGTCCGCGATGATGGAGGATTGTCCGTGCGCGATATTGGCGAACGGACCGGCATGCACGGTGGCGGGCGTGCCTTCCAGCGTCTGCATCAGGTTGGGCTTGATGGCGTCCTTCATCAGGACGGTCACTGCGCCAGCCACACCGAGGTCTTCCGCGGTGACGGCTTCGCCTTGCTTGTTGGTGGCGACCACCATGCGTCCGAAACGGTCACGCATGTCTTCGAGGGAGGAGGTCAGCGCCAGAACCGCCATGATCTCGGAGGCGACGGTGATGTCGTAGCCGGACATGTGCTCGTGCCCCGCTTCATCCTTGCCCATGCCGACCTTGACTTCGCGCAGGAAGCGGTCGTTGACGTCGATGACGCGCCGCCAGGTAATGGTGGATTCGTCGATGTCGAGGCGGGCGAAACGGCTGCGCTCTTCGGGCGTCAGGTCGTTGGGATTGGTCTTGTTGATGCCGAGTTTCTTCAAGCGCCGCAGCATGGTGGGCGAAAACTTGCGGTTGCCTTTCTTGTCCACCGGGCAGAGCGCGTTGAAGAGTTTTTCGTCGTCCTGATTCTTTTCGTGCATCACGCGCACATCCAGCGCGGCGGCAACGAGATTATGCGCCGCGGTAATGGCATGGATGTCGCCGGTCAGGTGCAGGTTGAAATCTTCCATCGGGATGATCTGCGAATACCCGCCGCCTGCCGCACCGCCCTTGATGCCGAAGGTCGGTCCCTGCGAGGGCTGGCGGATGGCGGCAATCACCTTCCTGCCCAAGTGTGCGCCTATCGCCTGCGCAAGACCGACTGTGGTCGTGGTCTTGCCTTCGCCCAGCGGCGTGGGGGTGATGGCGGTCACGTCGATGTATTTGCCGTTCGGTTTGCTCTTCAAGCGCTCCAGGATCTCAAGTTTGATCTTGGCTTTGTACGGTCCAAATAATTCAAGTTCGCTCTCGCGGATGCCGAGTTCGCTGGCGATCTGCATGATCGGCTTGAGTTTTGCGGCTTGCGCGATGTCAATATCGGAGGGGACGGGGCGCAGGAGTTTCAGTTTGGTCGGCTTAAAGGCTGTTTTCGCGGGGGCAGCCTTGCGCGCGGTCTTTTTTGCAACAACTTTTTTGGTCGCAGCTTTTTTCGCGACGATCTTTTTTGCTTTTGCCTTCGCCTTGGTGGCGTTCTTCTTGGGGGTTGCTTTCGTTGCCATGGAGTCTCCTTGAATTATATATAATGTGCTCGCTCTATTATCTTGACAATCAATGAAAAAAGCAAGAGTTTTTCGTCATATTTTTGTCATGTCAGGCGGTCAAAAGCGTTCCCACGTTCCCGCCCTGCAGGGCGCGCGTCAACGCCCCGTGCTCCTCCGCCGAGAAGATCTGCGCGGTCAGGGTCTTGTTGGCTTGGATGAGGGACAGCATTTCCTCGACCTTGGCTTTCATCCCGCCGGTGACATCGGTGCTCGCCGAGCTGCCGATGCCCTCGCGCATCCGTTCATAATCGGACAGTTGGATCTGTTTCACGAGCCTGGTCCTCGCCGGGAAATCCTCCCAGACCCCCGCTTCAATGCCCGCCAATACGATCCGCGCGGGGGAGAACTGCTCGACGAGGAATTTGAACACATCCTCCGTCGAAAGGATCGTGCCGCCCAGCGCCTCATCGAATGCCACATCCCCGTACACGACCGGTAGGAGATGGACGTCCAGTGCCTTGCGTATAGTCAAAATATTGTGGTGGATGACCTTGCGGTTCTCCGAAATCATCGATGTAGAAGGCGGGAAGGAAACAGCAGGGATGCCCGCATGCACGAGCGCTTCCATCACATGGCGGTTCAACTCCGCCGCCTGAAAGCGGACCTCGGCAAAGCCCAGCCATTGCTCGCGCGTATGTACGCCTTCGCGCGTGCCGTGTTTTTTTGCGGCGACGTGTCCGAACGAGCCGGAACCATGCCCGAGGATCAGGAGCAGGTTCGGGTTTGAGTCCAGAACCGTTTTGATCTCCAGCGCCAAGTCTGCCAGTTTATCCAATCTTGGGGTGAAAGGTTTGTCCTTGTCGGTGATGAGCGATCCGCCCAGTTTGAGGAGCACGATTTCGGTTGTCATGGTGCAAGTTTTAACACAGAAACGTGAAAAAGTGTCAGTCGTTTCCAATGCTATAATCGCGTCATGGATATTCGCACAGGTATTATCGTGATTGCCTTGTTCGCCGTGGTGGGGGCGTATTTGTCCTTCCGTGCGGCAGTCAAATCCATGCAGGCAGCGCGCAAGTTGTCGTTCTACAGTTTGCGGAAGCGGCATAATGCCAATGCGTGGCGGTTGCTCCTTTTTGCGCTGTTTTTGGTGGCACTTGCCTTCTGGCTGCCGACGCGCGGCGAGCAGATGGTCTATCGTTATTTCCCGCCCTCGCTCACGCCCTCGCTGACCCCGACCATCACGTTGACGCCCACCATCACGTTGACGCCCACCATCACGCTCACGCCCACGCTGACGTTGACGCCCTCCGTGTCGGACACGCCCACGCTGACCCTGACGCCCTTTTTGCCGAATGCCATAGAGGCGCTGTTCGCGGGACCGGTGACGCCCAATCCCGAGGCGGTCTTCACGGCGCTGCAGTTTTCGACCGAGCTGCAGAACGGGGAGCCGCTCAACCCCAAGACCGTCTTCGAACTGCCGCTCGATATCCTGTACGGCGGATTCGACTACAACAATACCCGCCCCGGCGTGCAATGGACGGCGCTCTGGTATCGCAACGGGCAGTTGGTGTGTTATGAGACCGAGCCGTGGCGCGATGAATGGGGCACAGGCGGCATTCAAGGCTACACCGAATGCGACGAGCCGATCGGCGGCTGGCAGGCGGGCGAATATGAAGTGGTCATCTTTATGGGATATGAATGGAAGACGGTCGGGCGTTTCCGCGTGTTGGAGAGTTTGGTCACGCCGACTGCCACGTTGACGCCGACGACTACACCGACGCCAACCCGCACGCCGACGCCGTAAGAAGCACCGTGTTCATCCGCATTTTTTTTTCTCTGTTCTTTTTCAAATCTGTTCGATCTTCGTCATCTGCTGCAGGTTTTTTCTCTGTTCTTCTTCAAATCTGCTCGATCTGCGTTATCTGCGGATTAAGGCTTTTCTTTACGAGTTTTGCGGTTCGATTTTGGCGTTTGTACGGTAGAGAAAATAATCTTCAAAAGGGAAAACCATGACACAAACAGCATTCCAGGAATACTACCCCGATTACTTCGCCCACTGTTACGGATGCGGCAGGCTGAACGAGTTCGGTCACCAGATCAAAAGTTACTGGGACGGTAACGAGTCGGTCTGTCACTTTCAGCCCAAACCGCATCACATTGCCGTGCCGGGCTACGTCTATGGCGGTCTGCTTGCCTCGTTGATCGACTGCCACGGCACAGGCACTGCCGCCGCGGCAGGCTATCGCGCCGGGAACCGCGCCATGGACAGCGAGCCGCCGCTCCGTTACCTGACTGCCTCCCTGCACGTGGATTATCTCAAGCCCACGCCGCTGGGACCGATGCTCGAGATCCGCGCGAAGATCAAAGAAGTGAAGGGACGAAAAGTGGTCGTGGAGGAATGGATTCAGGTGGACGGTGTGATCACCGTGAAGGGCGAGGTGGTCGCCGTGCAGGTGCCGGAGGAGATGGTCAAGGAACTGGTGGGACAGGCGTAATTCGTGAAATAAAGAAGCCCCGCGTGTTCCAGTACCCGTTACGGTGACCGTCCGCGCGAGACAAATTTTATACAAGACCTGACAGGTTTCTTAAAACCTGTCAGGTCTGTGTGTTTATTACAACGCCCACTCCCGTTTGCGCCCGCTCATTTCCCTGGCGATCTCCGCCGCCAGCCGCGCGTTGTTCAACAGCAGGGCAAGGTTGGCGTTCAATGACTTGCCCTGCGTTAACTCGCTGATGCGCCCAAGCAGGAAGGGAGTCAACGCCTGCCCGTGGATGCCGCCCGCGATCGCTTCAGCGGAGGCTTTGGCGATGATCGGTTCCATCTCGGACTTTGAAATTGCCTGCGTTTCTGGAATGGGATTCGTCACGAGGATGCCGCTCTTCATGCCGAGGTTCCAGTGCGCCCTGGCGAAGTCCGCGATCTCTTTGGGCGAATCAAGCCGCGCGCTCACGCCCAGTCCGCTTTCGCGGGAGTAAAAGGCGGGGAATTCGTCGGTCCCGTAGCCGACCACCGGCACGCCCAGCGTTTCGAGATATTCGAGCGTGGCGGGCAGGTCAAGGATCGCTTTCGCGCCCGCGCACACCACCACGGTGGGGATCTCTGCCAGCGAACGCAGGTCGGTGGAGATGTCGAACGCGGATTCCTTGTGCACGCCGCCGATCCCGCCGGTGGCGAAGACCTTGATGCCCGCCATGTTCGCCGCGAACATCGTGCCTGCCACGGTCGTGCCGCCGTCCGCTTGTTTGACGATGGCGGTCGCGAAATCGCGGTGGCTGACCTTCAGCGTGGAGTCTGCTTCAGAAAGCCGCACCAGTTCCGCGTCGGAGAGTCCGATGCGGATGGTTCCATCCAGCAGGGCGATGGTGGCGGGGATCGCGCCATGCTCGCGCACTTGTGTTTCCATGTCCCGCGCCAGTGCCAGGTTTTGCGGGTGCGGAAGTCCGTGCGTGATGACGGTCGATTCGAGTGCGACGATCGGCGCGCCCATATCGAGCGCGCGGGTGATCTCGGGCGTGAGTTGGAAGTTGGGATGTTTCATTGGCTGTTGTAGGGGACGTGCACGGCGATGTCGCGCAGCGCCTTGTCGATCCTTGCGATCTCTGCCTGTATGTCGAGTTCGGAGTCGGGTTTTTCCTTTTGGATCAGGTCGCGGGCGGCGATCAATTCCCTGCGGAACGCGCTCAGCAGGTCGCAGGCGGTCTCGAGCGGCGGTCGTTTGTTGGCGCTTTCCGGGTTGACGAGTTTGTCAAGATACGCCCCGATGTTGAAGTTGGGGTTGTTGTCGAAGAGCGTTTTGAGTTCCCTGGCTTTCTGTAGTTCCTTTTCGGTGAACTTGAAGGGCGTTGAGTTCTTCTCGAAATTGGCGATCACGACCTGGTTGATCAGCCCGAGCAGTTCATCGTCCTGGTATTTTTTGGTCATGCGTTCGATGTTCTTTTGCCGCTTGGTGTTTTCGCGCAGCAGGCTCCAACCCGCCTTCAATTTGTCATTGACGATCTCGGATGCCACCTGCCAGGTCCCGATGTCGATCCATTCGATGGTGATGCCGAGTTCGGACGCTTTTTTCTGGAAATCCGCATTCTCGATGAACTTTTTGGTGAGGTTCGGGCGCGACTCGACGTTCCGCGTGCGGGATTCGCCGACCTTGTGCGCCGCGGTCTGCGCGCCGGTCATTTCCACGCGCATCTGCTCGACCGTCTTCTCGTTGTCGTTGATCAGTTCCAATTCCTTCTGCCCGATGCTGGCGAGCAGGTCGCTCAGGTCGTGCGAGCAGATCAGCTTTTCGAGTTCGGTCGCCACCAGCGGGATCACGGTCGTATCCCAGGGGAAGGTCACGCCGGGGATGTTGGGCGGCGGGGTGACGGTGATCTGTTGGTAGACCAGGTCGTACAACGCCTTTTTGTCGAAGGGATAGGGGTCGTTCTCCTGTTTTGCGCCGCGCCCCCTGTACGGACGCTTGATGCTGAACATCAGTTTGATGTCCAGCGCCTCGATCGGGATGCCGTCCCTGGTGCGCGCTTTGACGGAGAGACCGCTGACGAACTGGTCGCGCAGGTTGATGACGGCATATTCGCGTTTGCCGACCTCGTCATGTTTGCCGATCTCGCGGATGCGCTCGAACCTGCCGAGGTTCCACGGCTCGCCGCGCGCATAAATGACCTCGGGTTCGCCGTCCAGTTTTTCGAGCAATGCCGCGCTGCCGAGGTTGACCTGGATCTGCCCCGGTCCGCCGACAAGGATGATGGGCGAGCGTTCGTCATCTGCGGAGATCCTGCCTTCGTTGATGGTGATGTACTCGTGCCCATACCCGAAAGCGACCTCCTCGATGAAATCCGCGGCAAGGGCTTCGTTCTCCAGTTCGAAGATGTCGTCGAGATAATGGGCGGCGTGTTGTCTCGCCACGTCGTAAACGACCCACAGCAGGGGCAGGTACTTGAGGAAGCTCAACACGACCACCACCAGCCGGTGCATCGACTCGGTCAGCGTGAAAATGTGCAGGATGGTGGTGAATCCGCCCAGCGTGAACCAGACCACGGCGGCTAGCAGGAAGCGCCAGCGGTTCCGGACGTTTACGCTCTCCTCGCTTAATCCGAAGACGTGCGCTGCAATGGTGTCGCGCTGTCTGGCTGCCCTCATGGGTTGTCCTGTCCCTTTTGGTTGTCGAAGATGAACTTGTTGACCAGCAGCCATTTCCAGATCTCGTCCAGTTTTCTGAGTTCGGTATCCACTTCGCGGTTGGCGGTGTTCTCGCTCAGGATGGACTCGCGCAGCGGCTGGATCAGGTCCTGCAGCAGGGCGTAGGGATCGGGGTCGGAAGCGATCGGGTTGTCGAATTTTTTCGTGACGATGCGGGTGAAGCGTTTGACCGCCTCGTTGCGGGCGTTGGTCTTGAGCAGCGCTTCCTGTTCGTTCAGCAGGGTTTCGTCCTTTTTGGCGATCTTCATCCATTCCGCGTTCCATTGGCTGCTGAGCAGGTCTTCATTGGCGGGGTCGAGGTGGATGTCATGAATGCGCACGTCGAGGATCTCCAGTCCGCGCGCCTGCAGTTGTTTGTATTCGGCGCTGTAAATGCGCTCCATCGTCCTTGCGCCGGTGTCGTCCAAGCCTTCCAGATACTCTTCTTTGACCCGTTTGTTGATCATCTCCTCGATGACCTGCAAGCCGTTGAGTCCGTTATGGTTGGCGAACAGGTCTTCGAGTTTGAACTTGCGGATGTATTCGCGCCAGATGTTCACCACCAGGTGTTCGGGAAACTTGTCCCATTCCATGCGGGACCTTCCGCCTTCGGAGGAACCCAACTGGACGACTTCACGCGTCACTGCATTGCGGACGGCTTGTTCGTCGTAGCCGTAATGCGAGGTGACGCCGCTCTCGGTCGGCGTTTGTTTGTCGGGGCGTTTGAGGCGGAATTTGACGCTGATGGTGGGGGAGACCTCGACGCCGTCGCGCGTCAACCCGGATGTCTGCTGGAGGGCAGCCGGCAGCATCTTTTGTTTTTTGGAGTTGGTCTGGGTGGTCAGGTTTTCGCCCGCCCGCGGACCGATGAACTGCCATTGGATGCGCAGATCCACGCTGTCCGCCACGAACTCGCTGAAGCCCTTGCCGTTGACATCGTACATTTTTGTGAACTTGATGCCGGGTCCGACCGTATCCTTGAATTCGATGTCGGTGCGGAGGACTGCCGCGCTGGCGGTATCCAGCAGGACAACGCCCGGTCCGACCTTCCCGCGTTCCCCCTCATGCTCGATCACGCGTCCGTTCTTGATGAAGATGGCGGGTCCGCGATTGCCGGATGAAAAGTTCCGCACGCGGGTGTAGATCTCCTGCCGGTGCTTCGGGTTTTGGATCGGGAGAACGAATTGCGAAAAGAAGTAAATTAAACGGTCGAGCAGGAAGAGTGCGATCGCAATGTCGATGCCGAGTATGAACAGGCTGACAAGCGGGTTGAATGGAATATCCAGCCACCATACAACACCGTGCCACAGGGCGGACATGAAAATAATGATGCCCGGCGCTGTTTTCAGAAGTGCGCCAATTCCGCTAAAGAGGTTCCTCATTATGAGGTGATTTTAAAGCAGAATCAGTTAATCCGCCAATCAGGATTGGGAAATAGGCTTTGCCACCGCGTAGACGATGCCGTGGATATGGACGTTCTTGTCCATGATGATCGCTTCATATTCCGGACCTGTTTCATGAGTCTCTGAAACAAGCACTCCCTTTGCTCCCCGGAAACGTTTGACAACCGCGCGCCATTGGTTCTTTTCTTTGTGAAAGATAAATGCAACGACCACATCGTTTTCATCTGGGGAAGGGTGTTTTTTTACGAGGACGTAATCGCCGTCTTCGATGGAGGCATGCCCCCGCATGTTGTTCATGCTGTGCCCTTCGACTTTCATCCAACCCCATTCATCGCCCTTTGCCGGGTTGATCTGGGCGCCGGGGCGAAGCGAGTGTAACTCGAACTTTTTCCCATCCATGTGGACATGTTTTACTTCCACAAAATGATTCTTCAGCCCGTCCAGTTCCGGTGCGCCCGACTTTCCCGCGCGCACCTTTTGCTTGTAAATGGGTTGGGCTGGGATGATCATATACCCTTCGGCATCGGTGCGGGTTTCGTTCTCGAGCGGTTCATCGTCACTGTTGGGGCGCTTCTCAGCAGGGAGTTGGATGTTCACCTTGTTGACCGGGTAATTCTCGTTCGAGATATTGACCGGCATGTTCACGTTGTTGACCGGGCGGTTCTCGTTCGAGATGCGGATGGGAATGTTTAAGGCGACCGACGTTCCCTCTTCATCGTCCGCGGGCGGGTCCTGAATTGGGAAGTTGTTTTCCCGATGGGCGGGATCAGGCTGAACGGTCCGGAAAAGAGGCTCGTTGCTCCAATGCTCCAGCACTTCGTTGATCTCCAGCCGTATTTCGTTCCGCATGCGCAGTTCATGGTCCAGTTCAGGAGAATTGATATGCGTCCTGATCTCGAGCAGATGCAGCGCCTGTTGTAGTTCGCGCCGCGCCCGCGCAAAGTCGAGCAGTCCGGCAAGGCACAGACCAAGCAGCCAGTTCGCCAATGCCTTGTTGACGGCTGAATCCCATATGCCGACCAGCGCCGTTCGGATTTTTTGAGCCGCAGCCATGTATTCGTCCCGCTCGTAATACAGGCACGCCAGAAAGAAGTTGTACATGCCGACTAGGTCGTGATTCCCAAGGTCCGACGTGGCAATCACGTCGTCAAGCTGTTCGATCATGCGCTGCAGACCGTCGGGCTCGGTGGAATCCAGAAGCGCGACGGCGTTGCGGATGCGGTGGGTTTCACCCGCGCAGATCGCGAACATCAGGATTTGGTTGATCTCAGGCTTCATTCTTCGTTACCGGGCAGGTGCAGGGGGAATTTGATCGTCTCCTGCAATTTCTCCAGAATTTCAAGCGCTTCCTTCCCGAGGTTCGCGCGCACGGCGGGGTCGCTAATGCCCTGATCCAAAAAGCCCGAAATGAACAACATCATGTGCTCTGGGAATCTCGACGCATCGTCGCGGTTCAGCCGGTGCGCGATGGTCAGGATCAGGTTACGCTGCATTTCGGCGCGGGCTCGTTCCCGCATCCGGATTTCGTGCGCCTTCACCTCCCCCTGCGTCACCGTGACCGTACTTTCGTATGCCGCTTCGAATGTCTTTTTGCGGAGTTCATCGACCTTGCGCGGGACCTTTACGCTCAATATCTGAAGGTTCGAAAGCGAAACGCCGTATTCCCGGGATTTTTGGTTTATCTCATTGACCAGGTCGGTGATATTTCCATTTGAAAGCAGAGTCGCATCATGGCTGTCGCGCAGGAAAAGCTGGTCGAGGTAATGTCGTGAAATAAAACCGCCCAGGATCCCCTGCGTTTGTCCAGTCGCCGATTTGATCCAATCGTTCGCATCCCTGCCGTTCTTGTAGGTGTGCTCGACCGCTTTCTTGATGGATTCCGGATCGAATGGGATCAGGATATTCTCGTCAAGTTCGTTGCGCTCCCTGCCGAGAAAATACTCGCCTCGCGCCTGGACCTCGATCTTGATCCCGTCCATTGTCCATGCTTCAACGCTGAATTCTTCCGTCTTGGTACCAACGTCGATGACAGCCGCGATCCGTTCTTCCCAATCTAGAAACGCGCTGCCTTGTCCCACCACCCGCGAGAACCGCCCGAAGCGCTCGAGATACAACGCATGCCCTGGCTTGATCTCCAGTTTCGCAGGTCCGCCGATGATCGTTGACCAGTGGTCCGGCGGGTTGAGCGCGCTCTTTTCCACGGTCACTTTCGGGAAACGGATCCATTTATTGAAGGGAGGCGGCAGCCGCGGAATTCCGGCAACCCGCAGGCTTACAACACGCGAGAGATCTTCGTCACCCTGCAGGTCGTGAAAGTGCCGGATGAATTCCACAGCAGCGCGTTGAATGCAGTATCTGCCGATGCCGAACAAGAGGAGCATCCCGCAGGAATAACCCACGATCATTAACGGGAGACGCAATGGATGCCACATCATGCCTTTGTCGTATTGATCGAACGACCAGAAGACAATATACAGAACCGGGATCATCAATGCGATCACAGTCACAATGGATAACCGGCTTTCCTTGCTGGCAGAATCATTGAACGCCTGCTGTTCGGAATAATGTTCCTGCCATTGCCTGGGGTCGGATGATGGTTTGAAAGGCATGATTGTCACTCCCCGTGCGGTGCGATCAGATGAGATTTTTTGGAGGTTATTTTGCCGTCCGGCTGGCTGGTCTTTTCGTTCTCGCCGCTCTGTTCATCCACCAGTTTCTCCAACACGCTGATGAAGCGCATGGCGATCACGTAGCGCGGAAGGTTTTCATGCAATGCGCGCGCCTGTCGGAGCCCGTCCGCGATGGCGGTGAGAAGGACGGAGTGGGCATAGGCACGCGCCTCCTGCTGGACGCGCTCCGCCTCCACTCTGCCGTCCGCGATCATCATGGCGTGTTTTCGCTCCCATTCCACGGTCCATGCGCTGATCTGCTGCTGGGCGA
Organism: Anaerolineales bacterium; assembly: GCA_023382595.1. Classification (GTDB taxonomy): domain Bacteria; phylum Chloroflexota; class Anaerolineae; order Anaerolineales; family Villigracilaceae; genus Villigracilis. Next base: position 112,424 of record JAHDWB010000005.1, read on the forward strand.
TCTCGTCAATTTTTGGGCTGTCCTTATCTTTAAATCCGGCTCGTGCGTTGAGCAGCCGGATCCCCATTCTTCGCAGGCGGAGATCGAGCTGGGCTCGCATCTCGGTTGCGATCTCGTCCGCTGCGCTGCCGCCTGCAAGGACGCGCGCCCGCCACAACTCCTCGATGGAGCGTTCCGAAAGCGCCTCCCGCGCGGCTTCCTCCGCCATGGCAAGCACTCGATCGTCCCAGTACATGACCGCCTCTTCGCCGTTTTCAAGAATCCGCTTGCTTCTGAAGCTCAGCGCAGCTTTTACGCGCGCCTTTGAAAATGGGAATATCCCGTCTAAATTTGTGTCAGGTTCCCTGCCTTGAATGATGTTGGCGCGTAAATGGGTATGATATTGTTCCCGTGTCCAGGTCTCGTTGTCGATGCAGAAGGAAACCGACACATCCGCCTCGAAGGGAATGCCCTCCCGCGATATGGCTTTTATCGTTGATTTTTTGTTTTGCACTCTCAGGTCTATCAATTCGAAAGGCTGTTCGCTTTTGTTAAAGAAGAACAGCCCGGGTCCGCGGACATCGAACGTTGCGCCGCTCAAAATCCCCGCTGCCTGATGGGGATATGTCCAGCCGATGCCCTGGAGAAACTTGAACGTTTGTGTGCTGTCGATGCGCTTGTCTGGTTCTTTTGTCGAACTGATGGGGGCGGGAGATTTCCAAAAGGATTGTTGATGTCCCCACAGATAGGCAAGGAAGGCGGCGAATCTGTAGAATTTCTCCTGCGGGTTTGCAGGGTCGGATGCGGGAAGGATGGCAAGCGCAATATAATAGACTGCGAACAGGAGCGCTGTGAGAATGGGAAGCGAAATTGCAATTATTCCGATCCACTTGTTGAACAGCCATCCAGCAAGAAGGATGGCATAAACGGTCAGGAATGAAAAGATGCCGCGTCCTTCGGCGTTTTTCTTTCTTGCGAAGTAGATGCTTCCAATTGCAAGGATGAAGCCCCACCGAATCCATTGGTCGAGATTAAGGATGCGGCTAAAAAAAACATCAAGCCAATTCGGCAGCCACAAAAACAAAAAGGAGACGACCAATACCAGCAGCGCATAGATCGTTACAGGAACGATGTTCCGGGGAAAACCGTGTTCTTTGGATGATTTGAAATAATAGACTCCAATCAAGTAGAACGATGCCAGAATGAAAAGAACTGTCATAATCCCGCCAATAATCATGTTTCGGTCGTCTGTCATTTTGAATATGTCTCCCGTGTGTTGCCGCCTGATAGATAGACAAAAATAGTATATACTTTTCCAAAACTCCTTGTCAAGAACAAATGTCATGATTACGCTGGAATTTCACTGCCATACTTCCGCCTCAAAAGATTCCCTCACCCGCCCTGAAGATCTGGTCAACACGGCGCGCAGAAAGGGCTTGGACCGCCTCGTCATTACCGATCACAACTCGATCCAAGGCGCGTTGGCGGCTCAGAGGCTCGACCCGGAGCTGGTGATTGTTGGCGAAGAGATCATGACGACGAAGGGGGAGATTCTCGCGGCGTTTGTGCAGGAGGAAATTCCGCCGGGTTTGACGCCGGAGGAAACGATTGGACGCTTGAAGGAGCAGGGTGCGTTTATCAGCGTTTCGCATCCGTATGATACGCATCGCAAGGGCGGCTGGATGGAAGATGATTTACTGGAGATCATCCCCCATGTGGATGCGATTGAGATTTTCAACTCACGCTGTATGGATCCGCGCTTCAATCATCGGGCGGAGTTGTTTGCACAGCGGTACAATCTCGCAGGGACGGTTGGCTCTGATGCGCATGCGGCGTTCGAGGTGGGCACATCCGTCATGGTGTTGGACCCGTTTGAAGGTCCGCAGGGGATGCGAGAGGTGATTCGTCAGGCGAAGTTCAAGACGAAGTTATCCCCCTGGTGGGTGCATCTCGTCTCGCGGTATGCATCCATAAAGAAGAAGATCAATCGTTGACCGGAAGAAACCGTTCCTGTTTTCCCAGCCGCAGGTGGAGTGCGTAAAATCCGAGCGCAGAGACGGCGCATAAAACCCCGCCGATGTACCAGAGCAGGTTGGGGTTGAAGTTGTCGAGGATGATGCCTGCCAGCATGGGCGCGAAGGTGGATGGGAGCAGCCAGGTGAGACTGAAGACCGCCATGTAACGCCCGCGCATTTCTTCGGGGGCGAAGTTGGCGGCGAGGGTCTGGCTTGTGGGCATGATGAGCATCTCGCCGATGGTGATGACCACAATCGCGGACATGAACAACCAGTACGCGGCGACGAAGCCGAACATGCTGAAGCCGATCATATAGAACAACGTGCCGAGCGCCATGATGATAAAAGGCGGGCGATGCTTGATGCGGCGCGAAACCCAGAATTGAAAAAGAATGACGGTGATGGCGCTGGTGGTCATCAGAAAACCATAACCCTGCGGATTGATGCTGTGATTGTCGCGCAGATACACGGAGAGCGAGTTGTACATTTGTTGATACACCGCGCTCATCAGGATGGCGGCGACGATGAACGCGCCAAAGGCAAAATCCTTGAGGACGACGCCGTAGCCTTTGATGGTCTGCCAGAACGATTCGTGCGGCTGGTTCTCATCGTGGTGATGCTCGGGCTTGGTCTCGGGCATGAGCTTGAAAAAGATGACCGCCACGATGCAGCTGACGATGGCGTCGATGACGAACAATAGCGTGAATGAGTAATTGGCGACGAAGCCGCCGATGCTCGGTCCGATGATCCAGGCTAAATTGCGGACGACGCGCATCAACCCGAACCCTTCCTGTCTCTGTTTCTCGGTCAGGATGTCCGCCATCATGGCTTGGTGCGCAGGACCCGCCACATCCGAGAGCAAGCCGATGAAGGCGGCAAGCGGGAACAACACCGCCAGCGAGTTGACGAATCCCAGAGAGAGCGTGCTGAGCGCGCTGAAGACCAAGCCGAACAGGATCAACTTGCGGCGTCCGAAACGATCCGTCAATGCGCCGCCGATCATGTTGCCGGCAATGCCGAAGATGGAGAAGGTGGCAAGCACCATGCCCGCCTGCGTCATCCCGACGTTGAATTTGCCTGTGATGTAGAGCGAGAAGAAGGGGAAGAGCAGCGTCCCGCCGATGCTGTCGATGAAGAAGGTCAGGACGATGATCCAGAACTTTTGCGGGAACTCGTGATAGAGTTTGCGTAAGCGGGTGAGCATAGTTCTTGATTATAGAACGGATGTTTTATTTGTCAAGAAGAAAAATCCCGCCTCAAAGGCGGGGATTTTTCTTCTTTCATATTTTTATTTCATTCGTGCGAACAGGATCCAAATCAGCTGGATGATGATCCAACCGAGCAGCCCGTAGACCACGATGGCGATCAGGGAGAAGAATTCGACCTCGATGCCTTCGAAACTGGGTGTGCGCGTGAGTCCCTGGAACATCCACAGGAAAGGTTGTGTGATGAAATAGATCAGGCTGGCGAATGGATTCTGCGGATTAGCAGCCATCAACTTGAGCAGGAAGCGCAAGCCGATCATGCCATTCAACACACCGAATCCCAACTGGATCAGCCCGGTGATGCGGCGCAGAGTGCCCTCATTGAGGGTGAACACTCGCACTGCCGAAGTGCGGTTCGTTGAGGTTTGGATCTGATCTGTGTTATTGATCTGGTTCATGTCATCTCCTTTCTTCAAACAGAACCAAAGCGATGGCAATCAACGCCCCCGCCTTGTGGATTCTTAACCTTTGAAAATGAAGGTCAAATTAAAAGAAGCGCACTTTTTGATAAAAAATAGGAAATTTGGGTGAATAAGAACCCTGCCATTATGACGGTTTTTATTGCAACAAGTAAATGGTCAAAACTGCCTGTCACCTTTGCGAAATTACATTTGTCTATTTGACATCCTCCTGTTTTTTTGCTAAACTACAATTTGTCAGACAAATTTGCCAGTGCACATAGAATCCGCTAAAGGCCGAACAAAAATGACGACCCTCCTCATCAAAAACGCATATCTTGTCACCATGGATGACCACCAGCGGGAGATTCCCGAGGGTGGTCTTTTTATTCGGGACGGGTTCATCGAGCAGGTCGGTGCAACAAGCGAACTCCCGCAAAGCGCTGATGAAGTGCTCGATCTCAAAGGTCACGTCGTCGTGCCGGGGTTGGTCAACACGCACCATCACTTTTACCAGACCCTCACGCGCGCCGTCCCTGCCGCGCAGGATGCCAACCTTTTCAACTGGCTCAAAACGCTTTATCCCATCTGGGCGAAAATTCAGCCCGATGATATTTTTATCTCGACTCAGACCGCACTGGCGGAACTTGCCCTTTCGGGATGCACCACCGCCTCGGATCATCTCTACCTGTATCCAAACGCCTCAAAACTGGACGATGAAATTGCCGCTGCTCTCGAACTTGGTCTGCGGCTGCAAGCTTCACGCGGCTCGATGAGCCTCGGCGAATCCAAAGGCGGACTCCCGCCTGACAGCGTGGTGGATAGCGAAGAGAACATCCTCAAAGACTCCCAGCGTCTCATCGAACAATATCACGACTCCAAACCCGGCGCGATGACCCAGATCGTGCTTGCGCCGTGCTCGCCATTCAGCGTCACCTCGGACCTGATGAAACAGTCCGCCAAACTGGCGCGGGAATACGGCGTGCACCTCCATACGCATCTCGCCGAAACCGAAGACGAAGAACAATTCTGCATGCAGATGTTCGGTCATCGTCCCGTCGGCTATATGCAGGAGGTCGATTGGGTTGGCGATGATGTCTGGTTTGCACATGCCGTCTGGGTCAATGACGAGGAGATCCAAGTCTTTGCCAGGCACAACTGCGGCGTGGCGCATTGTCCCACCTCGAACATGCGGCTGGCGTCAGGGATCGCTCCGATCAAAGAATACCGGAAGGCAGGCGTGAACGTAGGTCTGGGCGTGGACGGCTCCGCTTCCAACGACGGCTCGCATCTGCTGGCGGAAGTCCGCAACGCGATGCTGGTCTCGCGTGTCAAGGAAGGGCTGACCGGCTATTCCCTTTCCAATGATCCGAATCGAAAATTGATGACCGCCCGCGAAGCCTTGTACCTCGGCACACGCGGCGGCGCGGCGGTGCTGGGACGCAACGACATCGGCTCGCTCGAAGTTGGCAAATGCGCCGATTTCTTCGTTGTGAACTTGAACAAGCTCGGCTTTGCTGGCATGCACGACCCTGTTTCTGCCATCGTCTTCGGTCAATCCGTCAACGTGGATTACACCGTGGTCGGCGGGAAGTTTGTGGTGAAGGAAGGTCAACTCGCAACGGTTGACCGAGGCGTGTTGATCGAAAAGCACAACAAAGCGGCAAGACGATTGCTTTCGTAAAAGATAATGAACTATTCAAGAAGAGAAAACGCGGTCATTATTTTTCTCCCGCTGGCAGTTTACCTGCTGCTGGTCATCCGCAGTGCGTGGATATCGGATGATGCGATCATCACCTTCCGGGCGGTGGAGAATTTTCTGGCAGGGTATGGCTTGGGATATAACCCGTATGTCCGCGTGCAGGTTTTTACCCATCCATTGTGGATGTTCCTGATCGCGCTGGTTTATTTCGTGAGCGGTTTGTTCCTGCCCAGCGTGCCGAACGCGCTGTTTTATATCACGTTCTTCCTATCCATCCTTTTCTCTTTTCTCGCTGTTTTCCTCCTGTTGACCCGCATTTCCAAACCCGGCATTCTTTCGCTTGGTCTGGCGGCATTGACCCTCGTGCTCTCCAATGGCTTTATGGATTTTTCCACCTCCGGGCTGGAGAATCCGTTGACCCATTTTTTGCTGGTGGTCTTCGTCATTGCCTTTCTGATTGAGAAGCCAAACCTTTTGCTTTTGTCCCTCATCTCTTCGCTCATCATGCTCAATCGGGTGGATGCTTTCTTGATGGTCTTGCCTGCCTTGCTCTACGCTTGGTGGACCTCCAGCCAGCGCAAAACAGATCTGGGAAGAATCCTGCTTGGGTTTGTTCCCATGCTTTTGTGGGAGTTGTTTTCCCTCTTCTATTTCGGCTTTCTGTTCCCAAATACGGCATATGCAAAACTGAATACGGGCATCTCCAACAGCCTGCTCATCCTGCAGGGACTCGACTACTTCCTCAACGCGATCAACTGGGATACGGTCACGATCTTTGGCATCCTGCTGGCGGGAGTCGTCTTGTATCTTGAGCCGAAAAAAAAGCAGGTTTCCTTATTCTCCGGTGTATTGTTGTATTTGATGTATATTGTTTGGATCGGCGGTGACTTTTTCGCAAGCCGTTTCTTCTCTGCGCCCCTGCTTTTGTCTGTGGCAGTTGTTTCAAGTCAACTCGCTGTGAAGCAGTTTCAATTGCTCGCCTTGGGTGTGGTGGTCTTGCTGGGCGTGTTCTCCATCCGCTCGCCGCTTTGGTCTTCGAACATGGTCGCTTATTTGCCGGAGTATCAGATCACCGATGCCAATGCCATTGCCGACCAGCGTTTGCATTATTTCGGCAACGACCGGAAGGGTCAATATAATAGTCTGGTTGAAAATGGTTTCCGTGAATATGAATGGGGTTCAACATTTGCAGGAGATCAATGGCGTTTTACCGGCTTTGAAGATGCCTATATTGCAGAGGCGCTTGGCAAACCCGGCTACAGCAAAGGTCCAAATATATACGTGATCGATTACTATGCCCTGTCCGATCATTTGTTGGCGCGTTTGCCGGTCTCGGAATGGGAAATTGGACACTTCCGCCGTGACCTGCCTGAAGGGTATCTTGAAACATTGCAAACCGGTGAGAACCAGATCGCCGACCCGGACCTTGCACTGTATTATGAGAAATTGCATGTTGTCGTTACGAGTCCGTTGAGCGATTGGGATCGTATTTCTGAGATCTGGAAGCTCAACACTGGTCAATATGACTATTTGTTGGAACGATATAATCAGCGCAATCCACATTGATTTGTTTGGAGATATTTATGACATCATCCACAAAACTGACTACTGCCCTCATCGACGTTTCCATGGGGCGCGCATACGCCGACCTCGTCATTCGCGGTGGGAGATGGGTGAGCGTGCAGTCGGGCGAGATCATCCAAAATACGGATGTGGCTGTGGTGCAGGGACGCATTGCCTTTGTCGGGCATGATGCCAGCCACACCATTGGCAAGAAAACGAAGGTGATTGAAGCGAACGGGCGCTATCTCGTCCCCGGTTTACTGGACGCGCACATGCATGTTGAGTCGGGCATGGTCACAGTGACGGAATTCGTCCGTGCGGTGGCGGTGCGCGGCACAACGGGCATGTTCATCGATCCGCATGAGATCGCGAATGTCTTCGGTCTCAAAGGCGTGAAATTGATGGTGGACGAGGCGCAGAAACAGCCCGTTCACGTCTGGGTGCAGATGCCCTCATGTGTTCCGTCCGCGCCGGGGTTGGAGACGCCCGGTTCGTCCATCGGTCCGAAGGAAGTTGCCGAAGCAATGAAGTGGAAGGGCATCATCGGTTTGGGTGAAATGATGAACTTCCCCGGCGTGTTCATGGGCGATAAAAAGATGATCGATGAAATGTCCGCGACACGCGCGGCAGGCAAGGTGATCGGCGGGCATTACGCCTCGCCCGATCTCGGACTGCCGTTTCATGGGTATGTGGCGGGCGGGGCGGAGGACGACCACGAAGGCACGCGGTTGGATGATGCGATTGCGCGTGTGCGTCAGGGCATGAAGGCGATGCTGCGCTACGGCTCGGCGTGGTTCGACGTTGCCGCACAGGTCAAAGCCATCACTGAAAAGAAACTGGATTCGCGCCGCTTCATCTTGTGTACGGATGATTCTCATGCCGAAACTTTGACTCAAGAGGGGCATATGGACCGCGTCCTGCGGCATGCCATCAGCGAAGGCTTGAACCCGATGACCGCCATCCAGATGATGACCATCAACACGGCGGAGCATTTCGGTCTCACGAGAGAGATGGGCATGATCGCGCCCGGTCGCTGGGCGGATGTGGTGCTCGTGGAAGACTTGATGAATTTCAAAGCGGATATGGTCATTGCGAAGGGGCAGGTCATCGCAGAGAAGGGCGAATGGCAGGTCAAACTGCCGGTGGTGAAATACCCCAAGTGGGTCACCAACTCCATTCATTTGAAGAAAAAACTCACAGCCGAGGATTTTGTCCTTCGGACAAGGGCAGACGACGGGGCGGAGATCGATGCGAATGTCATCGGGGTGATCGAGAATCAAGCGCCGACCCGTCATCTTAAGTTGAAGGTCAAAGCCGGGAAGGGCGAAGTCAAGGCGGATATGAAACGCGACATTGCGAAGATCGCGCTGGTGGAACGCCATCGCGCGACGGGCAAGGTCGTGGTCGGTTTGGTGAAGGGATTTGAATTTACGCGCAAATGCGCCATCGGCTCGACGGTTGCGCACGACAGCCATCACATGATCGTGGTCGGCACGGATGATGAAAACATGGCAATTGCCGCGAATGAATTGGCGAAGTGCGGCGGCGGTCAGGTGGTGGTGCTGGATGGCAAAGTCGTTGGGCTGGTGGAATTCCCGATCGCGGGGCTGATGTCCAACGAACGCGCGGATATTGTGGCAAAGAAAGCTGGCACGGTTTTGGAAGGCTTCAAGATGTGCGGCAGCGAGTTGAATAATCCCAATATGCAGTTGAGTTTGCTGGCGCTGGTGGTCATCCCGGAATTGCGTATTTCGGACAAGGGGCTTGTGGATGTGACGCGGTTCGATTTCATCCCGGTGCTGGAAGATCAAGGATAACCGCATGGCGTTCTGCGGAAAAAAGTGAGAATCGACATGGCTAATTTTCCATTCCAACGTTTGCAGGGTGACCTTGCAAAAATTATTAACACAGCGCCGGCGGGACAGCGGCTTCCATCCGAGCCTGACCTTGCAAAGCAGCTCGGTGTTTCACGCGCCACTCTGCGCGAAGCAATGCGCTCGTTCGAAACACAGGGTTTGATCCGCAGGCGTCAGGGGTCCGGTACATTCGTGGTTGGCAAAATGCAGGCACTCGATAGTGGATTGGAAGTGCTCGAAAGCCTCGAAACCATCGCGAAGCGTATGGGCTTGGAGGTGTCTGTCAGCGACCTGAACATCGAAACGATTTCTGCGGATGCCGAGCTCGCGGCGAATTTGAACGTCCCGGTGGATGAGGAACTGACCCGCGTGCGCCGCGTCATCCGCACGGACAACAGACCTGTGGCATATCTGGTGGATATCCTGCCTGTGGATATCCTGCGCACGGACGACCTGCCGTCCAATTTCAACGGCTCGGTACTGGACCTTTTGCTTGAACGCGGCGACCCGTTGACCACCTCCCGTGCGAACGTCAGCGCGATCGGCGCCTCGGCGGATGTGGCGAAGCCGCTGGAGATCCAGCGCGACGATGTGTTGTTGCATTTCAACTCCCAATTGTTCGATTCGAACGGCAGGCTTGTGGATTATTCGTTGAGCTATTTTATTCCGGGCTATTTCAACTTCCACGTGGTACGACGCGTTGGAGGAAGTTGACTGTAAGCGCAAAATAAAACTTGGCGGACTCAATAACCGCCTCATGATTGATTAGGAGAAACCATGACAGATAAAACGCAAGAGATCCAAAAGCGCGTGGAAGCGGCGCGCGAAGACATCATCAAGTTCATGCGGGAGATCGTTGCGATCCCTTCCATGGAATCGCAGATCGGGGCGGTTGGCGAGCGCATTCAAGCGGAAATGAAAAAGCTTGGCTATGATGAGATCCGCTTCGACAAGATGGGCAACACCATCGGGCGTATCGGTAACGGCGAGAAAGTGATCGTATTCGACTCGCACATTGATACGGTCGGCATCGGTGATCCCGCTTCTTGGGAATGGGATCCGTTCGTTGGCAAGGTGGAGAATGGCGTTCTCTATGCGCGCGGTGCATGTGATGAAAAGAACAGCACGCCCGGCATGATTTATGGGCTTGCGATCGCGCGGGACCTCGGTCTGCTCGACGGCTGGACCGCTTACTACTTCGGCAACATGGAAGAATGGTGTGATGGGATCGCTCCGAACACCTTTGTGGAAGTAGACCCGAAGATCAAGCCCGATTTTGTTGTCATCGGCGAGCCGACCAGGATGCTGGTGTATCGTGGTCATAAAGGACGCCTTGAAATGAAAGTGACTGCCAAGGGCAAGTCTGCTCATGCGGCGAGCAACCATCTTGGTGATAACGCCATTTACAAACTTCTGCCTGTCATTGCAGGCATCCGCGATCTGGAGCCGAAACTGGGCGACCATGAATTTCTCGGTCATGGCAAGATCACGGTCAGTGATATGCATGTCAAGACACCGTCCATCAATGCCGTTCCGGATGAAGCCATCATCTACATTGACCGCCGTATGACCTTCGGAGAGACGAAGGAAGCGGTTAAGAAGCAGATCGAAGAATTGATCCCCGCCGAATTCAAGGATACGGTCAAACTGGAAGAATTGTTCTATGATGAACCTTCCTACACGGGCTTTGTCTTCCCTGTGGATAAATATTTCCCCGCATGGGCGTACGAAGAAACCCACCCGTTGGTGCAGGCTGGACAGGAAGCACGCAAGTTGATCGGTCTGCCTGATGCGCCGAGCGGCAAGTGGAATTTCTCGACGAACGGCATCTACTGGGCTGGCAAGGCTGGGATTCCCTCCATCGGCTTTGGTCCCGGTGATGAAGAGACCGCGCACACCGTCAACGACAGTGTATCGCTGGATGACATGGTAAAGGCAACGGAGTTCTACGCGATACTGCCCAGCTTGATCAAATGAAGATCCTTGAAGTGAGACGCCACTCCATCCGCCAGCCGGGCGGCGATCACCTGAACCAAAAAGGCGTGTCGTTGGCACGCAGGGTTGGGCAGGGCATCGGTCCGTTCGATTTTGTTGGAACGTCCACGCTTCCGCGCGCCTTTGAGACCGCCATTGCGATGGGATTTGCAGTGACGGAGCAGAACGAATTGATGAACACCTATGGCGGTAAGGTGGAACGCGAAGCTCCCTGGCCCCTGCCGTTCCATCACTACTCGGTGATCGTCAGGCAGGGCGGCGCGGCGGCGAAGTACGCCAACCAACTCGCAGATTATTACACCCGTGTTGTGGATGGTCTTGCGGAAGGCGGCTCTGCGCTGATGGTCAACCATGGCGGCGTGGTGGAACTGGGTGTGATCGCCTGCCTGCCCGATGCGGATTTTTCTGCATGGGGTGAAGCTGTGGATTACTGCGAGGGCGCGCGTCTATTCTGGGATGATGGTCGATTTATGCGCGGCGAGCCGTTGCGTATTTCCAAGTAAAAAAATATTAAGAAGTGTGTCAATTTTCATAAAGACTACAAAACAAGGAGATTTATAAAATGCAAACCAATTTTCGCGGCCGAGATTTCATCGGCGACCTCGACTTCACAAAAGAGGAAGTCGAAACCGTTCTGGATGTGGCTTGGGATCTGAAGCGCAAACGCGCGCTCGGCGAACCGCATCCCTACCTGCGCGACAAAGTTCTCGCGATGCTGTTCTTCTTCTCATCCACCCGCACGCGCGGATCGTTCGAAGCCGGCATGGCGCAACTCGGCGGACATGGCGCATTCATTGACAGCAATACCACCCAGATATCCCATGGCGACACCCCTGTCGAGATTGGTGAGATCTTCGGGCGCTATTTCGATGGCATCGCCATCCGCCATTGCGATTACGGCGACGGCAACAAATACCTGAATGACGTTGCAAAATCCAGCCGCGCGCCCGTCCTGAATATGCAATGCGATGTATATCATCCATTCCAGTGCCTTGCGGACTTAATGACCATCATGGAGAAAAAAGGACGCGACCTCCGCAAGAAGAAGATCGTCGTTTCGTGGGCGTACGCCGCCTCCTATCTTAAACCGATATCTGTTCCCCAGTCCCTGATCCTCCAGATGCCCCGCTTCGGTATGGATGTGACGCTTGCCTATCCCCCTGAATTTCCTCTCATGCCTGATATTGTCGAGCAGGCGAAGGAACAGGCGAAGATCGCGGGTACAAATTTTGAGATCATTGACTCCAAGGATGGCATGACCGAAGCCTGCAAAGACGCAGATGTGATCTATGCCAAATCCTGGGGTCCGCTATTGACTACCACCGACAAGGCGGAAGGCAAGAAACTCCAGGATATGTACAAGGACTGGATCATGGACGATGCCAAACTCAAGGCTGCCAACGAAGGCGCGATCTACATGCATCCGCTTCCCGCCGACCGCGACATCGAAGTTACCAGCGGCGTGCTGGATGGTCCCCAGTCTGTGGTCTTTGACGAAGCCGAAAACCGTCTGCATGCGCAGAAAGCGGTCATGGCGTTGACAATGTCATAACCTGTAATTGCACACGAACAGCGGAGTAATCCCTGCATGCAGGGATTACTCCGCAACTGCAAAGACTTTTAGGAGAACCTATGACGAACAAACTTGCTGTCATCGCCATTGGCGGAAACTCCCTGATCAAGGATGACAAGAACGTAACGGTGGAAAGCCAAATGGAAGCCCTGCGCGAAACTGCCGAACATCTCGCGGATATGATCGAAGCGGGCTGGGACTTGGCAATTGGTCACGGCAACGGTCCGCAGGTCGGTTTCATCCTGCGCCGCTCGGAGATCGCTGCAAAGGTGGAGGGAATGCACGAGATCCCGCTGGATGTCTGTGGCGCGGATTCGCAAGGCGCGATCGGCTACGAATTGCAGCAGGCGCTGCGGAATGAATTTCTTCGGCGCGGCATCGACAAGAAAGCCTGTACGGTCATCACCCAGGTCCGTGTGGATCAGAGCGATCCCGCCTTCCAAAAACCCACCAAGCCGATCGGCTCTTTCATGGACGAGGCGGAAGCCAGACGCCGTGAAAAGGAGATGAACTGGTCTGTGGTCGAGGATGCAGGCAGGGGCTGGAGAAGAGTCGTCGCGTCTCCGCTGCCGATGGAGATCATCGAGTTTGATTCGGTCAAGGTGTTGTTGGATGCCGGGCACATCGTCATCACTGTTGGCGGCGGCGGCATCCCTGTTGTCGACCGTGGCGACGGCGTGCTTTCTGGAACCGCCGCGGTGATCGACAAGGATTTCGCATCGTCGCTTCTGGCGCAAGCCATTCAAGCGGATATGTTCCTGATCGCTACTGCGGTCGAAAAGGTTGCGATCAACTTTGGCAAACCCGAACAGAAATGGCTCGATAAAATGACTCTCGCGGAAGCGAAAGCCTATTTGGACGAAGGCATCCATTTTGCAAAGGGTTCCATGGCGCCGAAGATACAAGCCGCGGTCTGGTATTTGGAAAATGGCGGCAAGCAGGCGCTGATCACCAACCCTGAAAATATTGGACGCGCCTTGAAAGGTGAGACCGGGACCTGGATCGTCGCATAACTTTGATATAAGCCGCCGCCCATCTCCAGCCATGTTGGGCGGCGTTGTAATTTTCAAAATCGATGAAGAAACTCGTTGACCGTTTGAACACCGCTACATTTACGCCGCGCAGTACGGTCTGGTTTCTGTTGTTTATTGCCGCGCTGACCTACGGACTTTTCTTCTGGCAGCGCGGCTTTTACTGGGATGAATTTCCCTGGACGTGGATCTATTTCCGCCTCGGACCGGAGATGCTGACCCAAACATTCAGCACCAGCCGCCCGTTCTGGGGGATGATCTATCAGGTGACGCTTCCGCTTCTGGGACCCAACCCCTGGGCTTGGCAATTGCTCGCCATCCTTTTGCGCTGGCTGACGGCTGTCCTGTTATGGAAGATTCTCCGCACGCTCTACCCTGCACATCCCAAACCTGCATTGTGGGCAAGTCTGTTCTTCCTCGTCTATCCGGGTATGGGGCAGCAAAATATCGCGCTGATGTACAGCCATTTCTACATCGTGCTCTCCATATTTTTGCTGTCGATATATTTATCACTGCTCGCGCTGCGATCAGAAAAATACCGCATCGCATTGTTCCTTGCATCGTACCTGCTCGCCGCTGTCAATCTGCTGACGATGGAATATTTTTATTTCATCGAATTTGCGCGCATCTTCCTCTTCTGGCAAATGCTGGAGGGAACGAACAAAGCCCGCCTCCAAAAATCCGTCTTTTATTTTTCGCCTTATTTTTTCATCTTTATCGGCGTCACGGTCTGGCGCATGTTTTTCTTCACCTATCAAAACGCCAGCTATCAATACGTCCTGCTGGACGCGCTTCGCGAAAATTTCCTTTCAGGATTATTGCTCCTCATCAGTAACGTCTTGTTGAGCTTCTGGCGGACAGTTTTCGAAGCCTGGCTTCTGCCGTTCCTCACTGTCGGCATCACAGGACTGGGTCCGCTCACACTGTCTTTGATGCTGGTTCTGTTATTCTTCGGCATTTTCATCACCGGTATCTATCTCTTCCAATTCAGATCAGACGAAACAAATGACCGCGAGTTTGCGAAACAGGCGGCATGGATAGGGTTGGTGTTTTGGGGCTTGGCGGGCGGATCGGTGTGGGTCATCGGCGTTGTTCCGCAGTTCAACTTCTCGATGGATCGCTTCATGCTGCCATTTATGCTGGGAGCGAGCCTGCTTATGGCGTGCATGATCACGCTTATGAAAAATCCCCGTGTGCAGATGATCCTGGTCGCATTGTTGATCGGATTCGCGGTCAGCCGCCACTTCCGGCTCGATGAGATCTTCCGCCGCGACTGGGTGACCCAGCAGAATTTTTTCCAGCAGATGACCTTGCGCATCCCCGCGCTTGAAAAAGGGACGATCCTGCTCTCGAACGATCTGCCCGTTACCTATTATTCGGATAATTCACTGACGGGTCCGCTCAATTGGATCTACAGTCTGCCCGGCGAGATGAACTTGATGTTGTATTTCGCGTCCATTCGAGTCGGTAAGACCCTGCCAAGCGTGGAGCCGGGTCAAGCGCATTCGCTGTATTATATTGGTCCAACATTCTCTGGGAATACATTGAATATTCTGGTGATCAATTATTCGCCGCCCGGCTGTTTCCGTGTGGTCGATCCGGAAGTGGAGGCGAACAACCGTCTTCTTCCGCCTGATCTGCGGGACGTTGTGCGGTATTCGAATCAGAGTGTGATCCTGTTCGAGAAACAGAACCAGTTGCCGGGTCCGCTGTACCGAGGCGAACTGTCGCAGGATTGGTGTTTTTATTTCAATCAGGCTGAGTTGGCACGTCAGATGGGGGATTGGGAGCGTGTCGTCGAACTTGGAGAGACGGCATTGACGTTGGATGATACACCCAACGATCCGTTGGAGCGCTTTGTTTTCATCGAGGGCTATGCTCACACCGGAGAGTGGAAAAAAGCGGTAGAATTGTCTTTGATATCCCACCGAATTTCAAGGGATTTTGTAGGTCCTTTGTTGTGCAGATTGTGGGAGCGTATTGAGCGTGAGACACAACGCACCCCGCAACAAGCGGATGCCTTGAGCGAGGTGCGAGGTGAATTTGGATGTTCACCTTAGAAGTTCATAAGGTACTCTTTTTCAAAACCATTAATTTGGTAGAATTGTATAGACAATTGAAAGGAGGTCCATTTACGAATTGACCTTGCCAGTTTTGTCAAAAGAACAAATTTCAATAAGGAGAAGAAGTATGCATAAGAATTTCGCCCGCCTCGCAATGCTTGCGATGGCACTCATGCTCGTCCTGGCTGCCTGTGGTGGCGGTCAACCTGCCGCGGAACAGCCCGCTGCTGAACAACCTGCCGCCGAACAGCCCGCCGCAGAGCAACCGGCTGCCGAACAGCCGGCTGAACAGTTCGTTTTTGGTATGCTGCTTGTCGGTCCATATAACGACAACGGCTGGAGCCAGGCTCACTACGAAGCCGGTTTGTATATTGAAGAGAAGCTCGGCGCGAAGCTGATCTATCTCGATAAGGTCAATCCCGCCGACCGCCCCGGCACCACCCCGGATCAACTTGCTGAGGAGCTGGTTGCCCAGGGTGCAAAACTCGTCATCTTCAATTCCGATGACATGAAGGATGCCTCCACGACCTTCGCCAAGAACAATCCTGATGTGTTCGTCATCATGGCGTCCGGCGATCAGGTGTGGGAAGACGGCAAAGCCTACGAACCCATTGCGAACCTGACCAACATCATGGGACGCATGGAATACGGCAAGATGATCGGCGGATGCGCTGCCGCGCTGACCACCGAAACCGGCAAGATCGGTTATCTTGGACCGTTGATCAATGATGAAACCCGCCGCCTCGCCGCATCCGCCTATCTTGGTGCGAAGCACTGCTGGGAACAGGCTGGCAATGATCCTGCCGCGCTGGAATTCAAAGTGACCTGGATCGGCTTCTGGTTCCACATCCCCGGTTTCACCACCGACCCGGTGGACGTCTCCAAGGATTTCTACTCGACCGGATTCGATGTTGTGATCTCAGGCATCGACAACCCCGTCAACCTCGCCGAAGCGCAGAAGTTCACTACGGAAGGCACGCCGTCCTTTGGTGTCGCCTATGACTACGTCGCCGCGTGTTCTGCCGCGCCGGATGTCTGCCTCGGTGTTCCGTACTTCAACTGGGGTCCTGATTATCTCACCGTCATCCAGTCTGCGATCGACGGCACATGGCAGTCCCAGTTCATTTTCTCCGGACCCGATTGGTCTGACATCAACAACCACGACACCTCCGCCATCGGCTTCGTGAACGGCAATGCGTTGAGCGCCGAGAACGCCACCACGCTGGAAGCCTTCATCGCTGACCTCGCGGGCGGACTGAGCCTGTGGACCGGTCCGATCAACCTGCAGGATGGAACAGCCTATCTTGCGGCTGGTGAAGTTGCCACCGACCAGCAGGTCTGGTACTTGCCGCAACTGCTCGAAGGCATGCAGGGCTTGAGCGCCTCCGAATAACCCAAGTTGTAAACCCAAAACGGGGCACAGATTTTTTCTGTGCCCCGTTCTCTAACATCGTACGCATCATGGAGAAACCAAAAGCCCATGAACGTTGAACTGAAGAACATCAACAAGCATTTTGGCAAAGTCCATGCCAACAAGAACATCAACCTGACCATTCCCTCCGGAACCATTCAGGGGATATTGGGGGAAAATGGCGCGGGTAAAAGCACCTTGATGAAGGTCCTTTCGGGCTTTATTCAAGCCGACCCCGGCAGTGAAATTATTCTGGACGGCAAACCCGTCGTTATTCATTCTCCAGCCGACGCGATCAAGTATGGTGTCGGTATGCTCCATCAAGACCCGTTGGATTTTCCTCCGATGAGTCTGCTTGATAACTTTTTGCTTGGCATGCCGGGCGGACTGTTCCCCAACCGAAAGGAAGCCGCCCAGGATTTCAGACTGCTCGCAAAGGAATTCGGCTTTTCCTTTGACCCGGACAGCCATGTGGATTCGGTCACGGTGGGGGAGCGTCAACAGCTTGAGATCATGCGCCTCATTTTCCTCGGCGCGCGTGTCTTTATTCTCGATGAACCAACGACGGGTATCAGCGCATCTCAGAAGGAGAAGTTGTTTGCCACGCTCAAAAAACTTCCCGAACAATCCATGACGATCATCTTCGTTTCGCACAAACTGGAGGACGTGGAAAGCCTGTGCGATCAGGTGGCGGTGCTGCAGGCAGGTGAACTGGTGGGTGAGACCAAAGCCCCATATGTCACCTCGAAGCTTGTGGAAATGATGTTCGGCAAGGAGATCACGCTGGGTGAAAGACAGCCCGCTGAAGCGGGGAACGTTGTCTTTTCGCTCAAGGATGTTTCCATCGAAGATATGCGTTTGAAGATCAAAAACGTGGATCTGGATGTCCGCGCGGGAGAGGTGATCGGTTTGGCTGGCATGGAAGGTTCCGGGCAGGGATTGTTCATGCGCGCATGTTCCGGGCTGGTAAGACCAGTCGGTGGCAGGATCGAACATAAAGGTCAGGATTTGACCGGGAAATCCTATCACGTGTTCAAGCGCCACGGTGTGAACTTCCTTCCGGCGGCGCGCCTCGAGGAGGCTCTGGTCCCCGGCTTGACGTTGACCGATCACTTCATCCTTTCAGAAGAACCGAAGGGATTGTTCATTGACCGGGATGCCGGGCAAAAACTGGCGGAGAAACGAATCGCCGCCTTCAATATCCGCGGGACGCCGCTCAGCACGGTCGAGTCGCTTTCGGGCGGTAATCAACAGCGTGCCGAACTGGCGATGATGCAAGACCCGCTTTCATTGATTCTGCTCGAACACCCCACCCGCGGACTGGATATCGAATCGGTGATTTACATCTGGAGCAAATTAAAAGAACGCTGTAAACAAGGCTCATCCATCATATTTATGTCGTCCGACCTGGAGGAGATTTTGCAATACAGCGACCGCGTTCTGGTCTTTTTCAGCGGTCAGGTTTCAGAGCCGCTCGATGCGGACAAGACCAGCGTGGACCAGCTCGGTCAGTTGATCGGCGGCAAGGGCTGGGCGGACAAGGGAGAGCGCGCATGATGAAGAATCGTCTTATCAATCTGGTATATCAACTCGCGGCGCTTGTGCTTGCCTTTGGCGTGGTGTCTTTGATCCTTCTTTCGGTGGACGCATCCCCGTCGGAAGCATACACGAACATGTTCAAAGGCTCGTTCGGCGAGATGCGAAAATTCGCAGAGGTACTTGTCGCGTTCGTGCCGCTTCTTTTAGTGACAGCAGGGCTATTGGTCACGTTTTCATCCGGCTTGTGGAATATTGGCGTGGAGGGGCAGGTGGTGTTGGGTGCGATCGCAACCACCTGGGTTTACCGCCTCTTTCTTGACAGTGACCTGCATCCCACCTTGATCATTATCCTTGCGATCATTGGCGGGATGTTCGGCGGCGCGATCTGGGCGGCGCTGACGGGAATTTTGAAAGTCTTCGGCGGCGTGAACGAGATCTTTGGAGGTCTCGGCTTGAACTTTGTCGCCACCGCGCTGACCATTTACCTGATCTTCGGTCCCTGGAAGCGCCCCGGTGTCGCCTCGATGAGCGGGACGGTTCCATTCCCCGATGAATTTTCACTGCCGCTGTGGCAGAATCTCCGCATCAGTCCGTGGGCATTGGGGATCGCCCTCGCGGGCATTGTGGTCGTCTATTTTCTTTTGCAAGGCACATATTTTGGCTTGCGCCTCAAAGCGGTCGGGAAGAACTTCCGCGCGGCATATTTGCTGGGGATTCCCACCTGGCAGTATTCCATGTATTCCTTCCTGGTCTGCGGCGCGCTGGCGGGCGCGGCTGGCGCGATGCAGGTGGCGGCGGTCTATCATCGCCTCATCCCGTCCATCTCCAGCGGATACGGCTATCTCGGTCTCATGGTGGCAATGTTGATCAACTATCAGGCGCTCTGGGCGGTGCCGGTAGCGTTGTTCTTTGCGGCTTTGAACATCGGCAGCATTCAACTGCCGATTATCATGAAATTGGACTCATCCCTTTCCGGTGTGCTGCAAGGCGTGCTGGTCTTGTTCGTCCTGCTGGCGGCGGGGGTGCGGCAGAAATTTGGGAGGAAGGCATAACATGTCTCAGGAAACCATCATCATCGGCTTGGCTGGCGTGCTTGCCTCTGCGGCTCCCATCGTTTTTGCGGTTATCGGTGAGACGATCTCCGAGCGGGCAGGCGTGATCAATCTGTCCATGAACGGCACGATCCTGCTTTCGGCAATGGGCGGCTTTGCGGTCGCCTACAACACAAATAATATCGTCCTCGGGTTTCTGGCGGGGATGTTAATTGGCGCGCTGGTGGCATTGATCGTGGCATTTGCGAGCATCACATTGCAGCAATCGCAAGTTGCTGTCGGCTTTGTGCTTGCGTTGACCTGCCGCGACCTTTCCTATTTTCTTGGCAACCCTTACATGGGCGTTCCCGGTCCGCGTTTGCAGGCAGTCCCGATCCCGTTCCTCGGCGATATTCCCATTCTTGGTCAACTGTTCTTCCGTCATGATGCCATCACGTACATCAGCTTCATCGCCATTTTCCTTGCATGGTTGTGGATCTTCCGAACCCGCCCCGGGTTGATGCTGCAAGGCATCGGCGAGAAACCAGCCGCGGCGTACATCCGAGGTGCGAACGTCAACTTAATGCGCTATGTGTATACGATCATCGGCGGCGCATTGATCGGCTTGGCGGGTCCTGCCTTTTCCCTTGCCACCCGTGCGGGCTGGATGGGAACCATTTCCGGCTTGGATGGATTCGGCTGGATCGCACTCTCCATCACCATCTTCGGCGGATGGAATCCGCTGCGAGGCGCGTTTGGCGCTTATCTCTTCGCGTTCCTTCAGTGGCTTGGCTTGGTCCTGCAACCCGTGCTGACTCAAGTCCCGTCACAGGTTCTGCAAGTTGCGCCATTCCCGTTGATGATCCTGACACTGTTGCTGGTTAACATCGGCAACGCGGAATGGGTGGAGCGGGCGCTCGCCGCCATGCCCGAAGCGACGCGCAAGATTTTTGCAAAGCTATTGCGCGCCATGCGCACCTCTCCGCCGGCGGCTTTGGGTGTGCCGTTTGAGCGGGATTAAAAGATATCGTGCGCATGGGACGAGTGAACCTCGTCCCATGTGCTTTCCTCCGGAGGGGAAGTAATAAATGTCATTTTTCAATGGACAAAATGATACTAGAATTTCATTGTGAATTATGCTACAACTGTAAAGACGTCAGACGACTATCATCTGCGAGACCATATTTATGCGTGTAGTCCAATCGAAATCGATTGCAGATCAGGTTGAAGAGATTCTTCGGGGGAGAATCCGTGACAACACGTACACTGCCGGGAGCCGCATACCCTCGGAAAGCGAACTGTCTGAAGAGTTTGGCGTCAGCCGCGCAACCGTGCGGACCGTTCTCGCAAAACTGGCAGTGAATGGACTGATCCTGCGGAAACATGGAGATGGCACCTACGTCAACTCAAGAGTACGCGGAGCAGGCGCCAATTTCGGGAATTTGTGGGATTTTGTGACCCTGATCGAAAGCAATGGGTACAAATCCATGATCAAGCCGATGTCCATTGAACTGCGGAGCGCTTCTGAAAAGGAAGCGGCTGCGCTGGCAATCGACCCACAGGAAAAAATGCTGTCAATGACGAGACTCTTCCATGCCGACGACCAGCCTGTGATTTTGGCGAAGAATGTGATCCCCGCCTCGTTTTTGCGTGTGCCGCTGCAGGAGATCGATGGACACCTTACCATACGGGAGATTCTGCAAAGGTATTGCCGGCAGGAGATCGCGTTCGCGATCACGGATATTCGCTCCGTTTTGGCAAGGTATGAACTTAAGTCTGCGATGGGGGATATGTTGGGGGAAACGGTCTTGGAACTACAGCTGGCATTTTATAGCAAGGATAATGTACCGTTGGCGCTTGGAAACAATTATTTTAACGATGCGATTCTGCGTTTGTGTCTGGTACAGGCATGGAGTTGATTTGGCGGCGATGGATGCCGCATGACGTGGTTGTGAGCGGTCACGATCTTGATGACACGATCTTTCGTAAGACCATATTCTAACCAAATGGTGACGGACCGATGAAAAAATTATTTCAAAGCGAATGGTTGTCCCGCACTGTGGACGCGTTTCTGCCAGTCTTTGCCACCCTTGCGGCATTACTGGTCGGCGCGGTCATGCTGTTATTACTGAAAGTCAACCCGATCGAGGCGTATGCCGCTCTATGGGATGGCGCATTTGGCAGTCCCAATGCGGTTGCGGAGACGCTGGTAAAAGCCACGCCGTTGCTGCTGGTCGCGCTGGGAATCTGTATTTCTTTCCGCGGCAATGTGATCAACATCGGCGGCGAAGGGCAGATGGTGGTTGGTGCCTTGCTGGCGACCTGGGTGGGGCTGACCTTCACAGAAGCGCCCGGCTGGTTGATCATTGTTCTGGCTTTGGTTTGCGGTTTTTTGGGAGGCGCCGTCTGGGGCGGTATCCCCGGCGTGCTCAAAGCTTACTTTAACGTCAATGAAATTCTCAGCACAGTGATGATGAATGCCATTGCCATTCAGTTGATGAACTTCCTCTTGCGCGGACCGATGATCGATCCTTCGCAGGCAGAGTTGGCTTCCAAAATCCCACAGACCGCACGTTTGCTGGATATTTTCCAGCTGCCGCGTCTGGTTCCCACCCGTTTGCACCTCGGTGCATTGATCGCAGTGGTGCTGGCAGTGCTGGTGTACATTTTGTTGTGGCGCACCACGCTCGGTTATCGCATCCGCGCGGTGGGGCAGAACCCGAACGCATCTCGCTACGCCGGCATTAATGTTCCTCGCTACATGGTCCTTGCGCTTTTGCTCAGTGGTGCATTTGCCGGGCTGGCTGGTGCGGTGCAAGTCTATGGCGTCAACTATCGCATGATCACAGACGGGTCGGCTTCGGGCTTTACCGGCTCGGCTGGCTTCAACGGGATCGTGGCGGCGTTGTTCGGGCAACTGCATCCTTTATTATCCATTCCCGCTTCCATTTTGTTCGGCGCGTTGCTGGTGGGCGCAAACAAGATGCAGCGCATGGTGCAGGTTCCATCCGCGCTGGTGATCGCGCTGAACGGACTTGTGGTGGTCTTTGTCGTCAGCAGTGAGATCTGGAGACGCTACCGTCAGCGCCGCAGGCTGGTCGCTATCAGGGATGAGGAATCTCCCCCGCAGCCGGACCAACCTGAAGTCCAGAAAGAGGAGGCGCGGCAATGATTTCCGATCTCTTCTCTACTACGGTCCTGATCGGCATCCTGGCATCGGGCATCCGCCTCGCAACTCCGTATCTATATGCCGCCATCGGCGAGACGTTCAGCCAGAAGAGCGGCGTGTTGAACCTTGGCGTGGAAGGGCAGATGCTGCTGGGCAGTTTCGCCGCTTTTTACATCACGTATACCACTGGTAACCTGTGGTTCGGTTTGCTGGCGGCGATCATGGTTGGCGCATTTATGGGGTTGGCGATGGCGTTCGTGACGGTTAATCTGCAAGCCAAACAGGGCATCAGCGGAATCGGTTTTTATCTCTTCGGCTTGGGGATGAGCGACCTGCTCTTCCAAAAACTGATGGGAACCGTGGAAACGGTGCGCGGTTTCCCGAGAGTTAGCATTCCGGTCTTGAGCGGTATTCCCGGTGTTGGCGATATTTTTTTCAACCAGAATATTCTTGTCTATGGCGCGTATTTGCTTGTGCCGATTGCATGGTTCGTATTGAATAAGACCACGCTGGGCTTGAAGATACGCTCGGTCGGTGAAAATCCGGATGCGGCGGATTCGCTTGGCGTGAGTGTGAAGCGCATCCGTTACTTTACGATCATTTTGGGCGGTATTCTTTCGGGCATTGCGGGCGCATCGCTTTCGATCGCCCTGTTGAATGTCTTTCAACAGAACATGACCAGCGGTCTTGGATTTATCGCCGTTGCGCTGGTGTACTTTGGCGGTTGGCGCCCGCTGGGTGTGTTGGGCGGGGCACTGCTCTTTAGTCTGGTCAATTCATTGCAGTTGTGGATCCAGGTGTTGGGACTGCCGATACCGTCCGAACTGGCAGTGATGATGCCCTATATTTTGACGATCATTGTTTTGGTTGCGACTGCATCCAAGATACGTTCGCCATCTGCATTGACGAAACCGTTTGAGCGGGAAGGTTGATCCCGGAAAGGAGACATCTGCAATAAAACAATCACCTGTCCCATCTGTTCAATTTTGGTCCATTCAAAATTTCAAAAGGAGTAAGAAGAAAATGAAAAAAGTCACGTGGATTTTGACCGTTCTGCTAGCCCTGTCGCTTGTGTTGAGCGCATGCGGAAGCCCGACTGCGGCTCCTGCCGCCCCCGTGGAAGAGCCCCAAGCCGCCCCTGAAACATCCACCGAACCCGAAGCTGAACCTGCCGCCCCGGCGGAGCCTTTCCGTGTGGCAGTGGTCATGCCGAGTTCGATCAATGATCTGGCGTTCAGCCAGAGCATGTACGATGCGCTGATCCTGATCCAACAGGAAATGGGCGGACCCGAATATTTTGAGTTCGTCTATTCGGACAACATGTTCGTTGTGGATGATGCCGCTGCGGCGCTCCGTGACTACGCCACCCAGGGTTTTGACCTGGTCATTGGGCATGGTTCGCAGTACGGCTCCTCCCTGCAGGAAATTGCTCCCGACTTCCCCGAAACTGCTTTTGCCTGGGGCACCACTGTGGAAACCTTCGGTCAGCCGAACATCTTCGCTTATGAAGCCGCTTCTCATCAAGGCGGATACGTCAATGGCGTGCTGGCTGCCAGCCTCACCCAGAGCAAGGTCGTTGGTGTGGTTGGACCGATCGAGACCGGCGATGCCAAACTGTATGTAGACGGCTTCGTGGCTGGTGTCAAGGCGACCGACCCGGACATCACGGTGAACGTCAATTATATCGGCTCGTTCTCTGATGTGGCGCTGGCTTCAGAAGCTGCCAATACCCACATCGCCGCCGGTGCGGATGTTATGACTGGTACCGCCCAGATGGTGGTTGGAGCGATCGGCGTGGCACAGGAGAACGGCGTTCTCTGGTTCGGCACCCAGTCCAATCAGAGTTCGCTGGCTCCTGATATCGTGGTTGCCAGCCAGGTCTATCACTGGGAAGTGGTCGTCCGTGAGATCATGGACCTGATCGCTGCCGGCACATTGGGCGGCAAATCCTTCGTCATCAATCTCGGTGACGGTAGTCAGTTGATGGAATACAATCCTGGCTATGCTCTCCCCGCCGATGTCAAAGTGCTGGCGGATCAGACCGTCCAGGGCATCATCGAAGAGACCATCACAATCACCCTGCCGTAGTTTCTAAAAAGGCACTTCGGAAGTCCAAGACTTCCGAAGTGCCTTTCCCACTTTTTTCAAGGATGGCACCAATGACCGAATCGAACCTGCTTCCCTCCGGACGTACACGCATTGAAAAACTGGAGATGCGCGGCATCACCAAGCGTTTCCCCGGTGTGCTCGCCAGTGACAAGGTGGATTTTGATGTGCGGTCGGGCGAAGTTCATGCCTTGCTGGGCGAGAACGGCGCAGGCAAAAGCACATTGATGAAGATCCTGTACGGCTTGTACCACCCGGATGAGGGTGAGATTCTGATCAATGACAGTCCCGTCCGCATTTCCTCGCCGACCGATTCGATCAACCTTGGGATCGGCATGATCCATCAGCACTTCATGCTGGTTCCCACACTGACCGTAGCTGAAAATGTGGCGCTTGGTTTGCCGTCCTCGCGCGGCGCACTCACGGACCTGGATCGCGTCTCCAAACGCATCATCGAACTGGCTGGCATCTACGGGTTGAAGATCGACCCGGATGCCTACATCTGGCAGCTGTCGGTGGGACAACAGCAGCGCGTCGAGATCATCAAAGCCCTATATCGCGGAGCCGCCCTGCTGATCCTTGACGAGCCGACCGCTGTGCTCACCCCGCAGGAAGTGGACGAATTATTTGTCATTATGAACCAGATGGTGCGGGACGGTCATGCCCTCATTTTCATATCCCACAAACTGCATGAGGTCGTGGAGATAAGCCGCCGCGTCACCGTCCTGCGTGACGGGCGTAAGATCGGCACCCGTCCCACTTCAGAGATCACAAAACAGATCCTTGCCAACTGGATGGTCGGGCGCGAAGTGGGCTTTTCACCGGACCGCGGCGTTGCCGAACTTGGCGAAACGCGCATGAAGATCGAAGACCTTGTCTGTAGCAGCGACCGCGGCACCCCGGGTCTGCGCGGCGTGAACCTCGAGGTCCGCTCCGGCGAGATTTTGGGCGTCGCTGGAGTATCAGGCAACGGGCAGCGCGAACTGGCGGAAGCCATCACCGGGCTGCGAAAAGTTACCGGCGGCAAGGTCTACCTCGAGGGCGAAGACGTGACCGGCTTCCCTCCGGCAGAGATCACGGAGCGAATGCTCTCCTACATCCCTGAAGAGCGGATGCGCGATGGCATGATCAAGGACTTTTCAGTTGCCGAGAACATGATCCTGCGCGAACACCATAAAATGCCGTATTCGAAGTACGGCTTCCTGCGGTTACGCGAGATCTCCAGCCATGCAAATGAATTGATTTCGAACTTCCAGGTTAAGACCCCCTCATCGGAAACCGAAGCCAAGAATCTTTCCGGCGGCAATATTCAGAAGATCGTGCTGGCACGGGAAATTTTCCGTACCCCGCGTGTCATCATCGCCGCCCAGCCCACTCGCGGACTTGACATCGGCGCCACCGAATACGTCCGTGAACAACTGCTCGAACAGCGCCGCAAAGGCGTTGCCATCATGCTCATCTCAGAAGACCTCGATGAGATCATCGCGCTCTCTGACCGCATTGCCGTTCTCTACGAAGGTCAGGTCATGGATATCGTTCCGCGTGAAGAAGCCACCCCCGAAAAACTTGGCTTGCTCATGGCAGGCGTGCATCCCGAAGAGAGTGCCGCACAACCCGCATAGATCTGCGGGGTTTTGATAAATAGAAAAAAACACTATCCATCGGTTCGGTGGTCGCTGATTTAAAGATCAGCGGCGTTGGGTCGCGTAGCATCCATCGAAAAGTGCCGCCGCCTGTGTAAGAAAGGACACCACCTATGAACCTATGGCAGGAATACAAACGTCCCGTCTCCATCACGGAGGCAGTTCAAGCCCTAGCGTCGGCTTCCGGTCCTGCGCTGCCCATTGCCGGCGGAACAGACCTTCTGCTCGACCTGAAACAAGGCAACCATCCTCCCATCCACACTTTAATTGATTTGACATTCATCCCGGAGATGAGCACCCTCGAATTGAGAGGTGATGAACTCTTCATCGGAGCTGCCGTCCCGGTTAACCGCGTCGCACTGGACCCGCTGACTGATGCGCATGCCCAGGCTTTGGTCGAAGCCTGCAACCTGATTGCCGGACCGCAAGTCCGCAACACCGCCACGCTCGGAGGCAACGTCGCGCACGCCCTCCCCGCCGCGGACGGGACCATTGCCCTGACCGCCCTCGATGCCCACGCCGAAGTTGCCGGAGCATCAGGCACACGCCGCATGCCCTTCACCTCGCTTTTCCTTGGACCCGGAAAATCCGCCATCGACAAAAGCAAAGAGATCATCGTTGGTTTTTACATCCCCCAATCCAAAAAGGGGCAAGCCTCCTGCTTCAAACGCATCATGCGTCCGCAGGGTGTTGCGCTTCCCATTTTGAATTGCGCTGTCTGGCTTGAGCGCGAAGGGGACACGATGAAGGATATTCATATCGCCGTTGGTCCCGGCGGAGCGACTCCCTTCCGCGCCACCGAATCCGAATCCGCCCTGCGTGGAAAACCCTTGAATGAAACGACCTTTGCCGAGACTCTAAATATCCTGCTCGGTCAGGCAAAGTTCCGCACCAGCGCCCGCCGTGCCAGCGCGGATTATCGCAGGCATATCGTCGGCGGCTTATTCAAGGATGTGCTGGATACCGCGTGGAAACGCGCAGAATAGGATTACTGGTATGTCGAACATAATTTTTTCCGTCAATGGCAAACAATATTCGGTTGAACCTATTGCAGGTGAAACCCTTTCCACCCTGCTGCGTGAACGGTTGCGTCTGACCGGAACGAAGATCGGTTGCGAAGAAGCGGAGTGCGGCGCATGCACTGTCCTTGTGGATGGCGAGCCGATCATGTCTTGTGTCTACCCCGCCGAACGCGCAGATGGCAAGACTCTCGTTACCATCGAAGGGCTGGCACAGCGCGTCCATGAAGAGATGAAACTGCATCCGTTGCAGGAAGCCTTCGTGGAGCATGGTGCCGTCCAGTGCGGGTTCTGCATCCCCGGGCAGATCATGACCGCCTATGCCCTGCTCAAGCGCAATCCGGACCCGAACAGTGACGACATCCGTTTTGCGTTGAAGGATACGCTCTGCCGTTGCGCGGGCTACCCGTCCATTGAAAATGCCATTCTCGCTGCGGCACAGGCGTTGCAGACAGGCGAACCCGTCCAGAAGCCGACTCATATCCCTGATTCGATTCACGATCACAAGACGGTTGGACGCAAACATCTGCGCCCCGAAGCCGTGGAAAAGGTGACCGGTGAAGCCATTTTCACCGATGACTTGAAATTCGACGGCATGCTTTATGCCAAAGCAAAACGCGCCATGATCCCGCACGGTTTTTTGACGAAGCTCGATATTTCCAAAGCAAAAGCCCTGCCCGGCGTGGTCGCCATTCTCACTGCGGAAGATGTTCCCGCCGAAAAGAATCATGGATTGGTCATCTTCGATTGGCCCGTGATGATCGGAGTTGGAGAACGCGTCCGTTACGTGGGGGACGCACTCGCCATCGTGGCGGCGGAAAGCCAGGAGATCGCCGAACAGGCGTCGGCGTTGATCGAAGCGGAGTTCGACCTCCAGCCTGTTATTACAAATCCGGTCATGGCGCGCGAAGAGAGTGTTCCGCAGATCCATGACAGCGGCAACCTGCTAAAGCACATCAAGGTCCGCAAGGGTGATATGGATGCGGGCTTTGCCGCCGCTGACATCGTCCTTGAGCATACCTTCCACACGCAAACCACCGACCACGCCTTCATCGAACCGGAGTGCAGTATTGGCGTGCCGCTGCCCGATGGGCGCATGGAAATTTACGTCGGCTCGCAGATCCCTTATCAAGACCGCACGCAGGTCGCGCGCGTGATGGGTTGGGAAGAAGAACGCGTACGCATCGTCGGGCAGTTGATGGGCGGCGGCTTTGGCGGCAAGGAAGACGTGATGGGTCAGATCCACGTTGCCATGCTTGCGAACGTCACCCAGCGCCCTGTCAAATTGTTGTTCGACAGACAGGAAAGTTTGCTTGTGCATCCCAAGCGCCATGCCACGCAGATCCGCGTGAAGATCGGCGCGAAGAAGGATGGGCGTTTGATCGCGGCGGAGACCGAGTTGTACGGCGACACGGGCGCATATGCATCGCTCGGCGAAAAAGTGATGACCCGCGCCACCACGCACTCGGCGGGACCGTACGACATTGAACATGTCCGCGCCGACTGTTACGCCATGTACACCAACAATCCGCCATCCGGCGCGTTCCGTGGGTTCGGCGTCACGCAATCTGCCTTCGCCGTCGAATCCATGATGGATATGCTCGCTGAAAAACTCAACCTCGACCCCGTGGACGTGCGCCGCATGAATGCGCTGCACGTCGGCAGTATCACCAACACGGGACAGGAATTGAAAGAGTCTGTCGGCTTGATGGAATGCATTGACCGTGTGGATGCCGAAATGCGGAAGCACACCCCGCTTCCCTTTGCCCCGCGAGTTGATCCTGAAAACCCGAACCTTGTCCGCTCCTGGGGTTTTGCCGCTGCGTACAAGAACACGGGGCTTGGCGGCGGTGCTCCCGATAAATCCGGCGCAGATGTGGAACTCTACGAAGACGGCACATTCCAAGTGCGCAGTTCCGCCGCCGAACTCGGTCAGGGATTGGTCACCGTCATGCGCCTGACCGTTGCGGAGGAGATGGGCGTCGCGCCGGAAAAAGTGCGCGTGCTCGTCATGGATACTGACCTGACGCCGAATGGCGGTCCCACCACTGCCTCGCGCCAGACGTTCGTGACCGGCAATGCCTCCCGCTATGCCGCCAAGACATTGCGCGATCAGATCACTGCTTCGATGGCGGAAAAATTCGATGTGCGCCCCGAGCAGATCCGCTTTGAAGACGGCGTAGTCCATGTCAACGGGCATTCGCTTTCCTACGAAGAAATCTACAAGGAAATGACAGGCATGGGGCAGCACCCTCGCGTCCGTTATGAATATGAAGCGCCGAAGACCCAGCCCCTCGGCACAGGCGGCGATATGCACTTCGCGTTCTCGTTCGGTGTGCAAGCCGCCGAAGTGGAAGTCAATAAGCTGACGGGCGAAGTGCGCGTGTTGAACGTCATTTCCGCCAACGATGTCGGCATGGCGGTCAACCCGCTCGGTTTGCAGGGACAGGTCGAAGGCGGTGTGATGATGGGACTTGGCAACTGTCTCACAGAAGAATTCATCGTCGAGAACGGTAATGTGGTCACAGATCATCTCGCCCGCTATCGTGTGCCGGGTATCATGCTCACGCCCAATATCACGTCCATCATTGTCGAGCATCCCATCGAATCCGGTCCTTATGGAGCCAAGGGCGTCGGCGAAATCTCCAGCATCCCCACCACGCCTGCCATTACCAATGCCATTTACAACGCTGTCGGTGTCCGCTTGGATAAACTACCCGTGGATCAGGAAGTGATCGCGCGGGAGTTGTGGGAGCGCGAAGAAAAAATCAACCGGTAAAAAACATCCGATAGAAAGCATAACAGGACTCTCCGAGTAATTGGGGAGTCCTGTTATGTTGCATTCGGGTAAAATCAAGCAGAGGAAACAACAACATGTCCAAATTCGTTGGTTATAAATGCTCGCTTTGCGGGGCAGAATATCTGCCCGGGCAGGTTGCCTACACCTGCCCGAAGGATGGCGGCAACCTCGATGTCATCCTCGATTATGAAACCATCAAGAAAAAATTCCAACCGGAGGATGTTATCTCGCGGAAGGATACCTCCCTGTGGAGGTACCTGCCGCTGTTACCTGTTTCCGAGCCCGGCGGGGATTCCACACCCTTGCACGCCGCAGGCTGGACCCCGATGTTTGCCCTGCCGCGACTGGCGGATAATCTCGGTCTGAAGCATCTCTGGCTGAAGGACGAGTCCCGCAATCCTACCGCATCTTTCAAGGATAGAGCCAGCGCCATTGTTGTGACCCGCGCGCGGGAATTGAAATCCAAGATCGTTGTGACCGCTTCGACAGGCAATGCCGGCGCGGCGCTGGCGGGCATGTCGGCTGCGGTGGGACAAAAAGCCGTCATCTTTGCGCCCAAGTCCGCGCCGCAGGCGAAGGTGGCGCAGTTGCTGGTCTTCGGTGCGAAGGTCATCCTTGTAGACGGCACCTACGACGACGCCTTCGATCTGACGGTCAAAGCCGCAGATGAATTCGGCTGGTACTGCCGTAACACGGGCTACAATCCGTTCACCGCGGAAGGCAAGAAGACTGCCGCTTTTGAGATCTGGGAATGGTGGCTTGATGCGCATCGTCACTGGCACAAGAAGGATAGCCCGTTGGATAACCACCCGCCCCTGTCCATTTTTGTCTCGGTGGGGGACGGCAATATTATTTCAGGTATTCACAAGGGATTTAAAGACCTACTGGCATTGGGCTGGATTCCCAACATGCCGCGCATCATCGGCGTGCAGGCGGAAGGGTCTGCCGCGATTGCGAATGCCTTCCGGGATAATTCCGAGACGATCACACCTGTCTCTGCGACAACTATCGCCGACAGTATCTCCGTCGACTTGCCTCGCGACGGCGTCCGCGCGGTGCGGGCGGCAATGCAGACCGACGGCACGTACATCACGGTCAGCGACGATGAGATCACCAAAGCCATTGCGGAGCTTGGCAAGATGGGCATCTTTGCCGAACCGGCTGGGGCGGCGGCATATGCCGGAGTGGTCAAAGCAACAGGCTCGGGCGTGGTCGGAAGCGATGATCCGATCCTGGTGATGAATACCGGCAGCGGACTAAAAGATGTCCGCGCCGCGATGCAGGCTGTTCAGTCCGCGCCGATCATCGAGCCGACACTTGAAGCGGTCAAAAAACTATTATGAGTTCAATACATGAAAATAACGTATTCCATCATTGCACCCATCTATAACGAGATCGATAATCTGCCGGAGTTGTACCGCCGTGTGAAGGAAGTGATGGATTCATCCGGCGAACCGTGGGAACTGATCCTGGTTGACGACGGCTCGACCGACGGTTCGACGGACAAGATCCGCGAGCTGGCAGAAGCGGATAAGACCGTGCGCCCTGTGATCTTTGCGCGGAATTTTGGGCATCAGGTTGCCATCACCGCCGGTTGGGATTACGCCCGCGGTGATGCGGTCGTCATCATCGATGCGGATTTGCAGGATCCGCCTGAAGTGATCCTGGACCTTGCCGAGAAGTGGAAGGAAGGGTATGAGGTCGTGTACGCAACCCGCGGCGAGCGCGAAGGCGAATCCTGGTTCAAGTTGTGGACGGCGTCGCTGTTCTATCGGATCATTTATCGTATTACAGATGTGAAGATCCCCGTGGATACGGGGGATTTCCGCTTGATGGACCGCAAGGTGGTGGATGTGCTCAAGCACATGAAGGAGCGGCATCGTTTTCCGCGCGGGATGTCGGCATGGGTGGGTTTTCGCCAGATCGGCGTGACGTACAAACGCGCCGCGCGGCGCTCAGGTGTGACCAAATATCCGTTCAAGAAAATGCTCCGGCTGGCGATCAACGCTGTGACGGGGTTCTCGTATTTCCCATTGCAGGTGGCAACCTATTTTGGTTTCATTTCGGCAGGCATTGCGATCCTGGCGATTCCGGTGGTCATCTACATGCGCATGACCGGCAGTGGCGCATTTTTCGGTCAGGCGACCACCTTGATCGCGGTGTTGTTCCTCGGCGGTGTGCAGTTGATCTCGCTTGGCATCCTTGGCGAGTATATTGGTCGTTTGTACGATGAAGCGAAGGGGAGACCGTTGTATATCGTCCGTGAGGCGCCGGAGGATTAACCCGTCAATCCCTGCTTAACATCATAATATTCCAGTTTGCATTCCATCAGTCACTTGATGTGACTGAATTATGTTGAGCGGCTATTTGTTTTTAGCCTGCATCGTATCCCTATTTAATTAACCGTCTCCCATGAATCTTTCATTTCTCAAAGACCGCGCCTTCCTGCGCGAAATGCTGACGATCGCCGTCCCCATCTCGTTCCAGCAGCTTGTCAGCGCCTCACTCAATATGATCGACGTCATCATGGTCGGTCAATTGGGCGAAGCCTCCATCGCCGCGCTTGGATTGTCCAATCAGGTGTTCTTCGTCTTCATCCTGTTGTTGTTTGGCACCACCAGCGGCATGGCGATCTTTACCGCGCAATATTGGGGAAAACAGGAAGTCGAGCCGATCCGCAAGGTGCTGGGCATGAGTCTGCTGACCACGACGATCATTGCGGTCATCTTTACGCTCACTGCCACGCTGATACCTGAAGTGGTATTGGGCTTTTATACGAACGACTCCGAAGTGATCCAGATCGGCGCCCGCTACCTGCGCATCGTCGGTCTTTCCTATATTCCCGTCGCGATCGCCACCTCCTATGTCGCCGTCCTGCGCAGTATTCAATTGATCAAGATCGCCGTGATCGCCACTATCAGCGCCTTGATCTTCAAAACGACGCTCGGCTACATGCTGATCTTCGGCATTTGGATATTCCCTGAACTTGGCGTGGAAGGCGCGGCGATCGGCACCGCATCAGGCTGGATCTTGCAAGTGATCCTGCTCTTTGTGCTGGTCCACACCTGGAAGACTCCTCTCGCCGCCAACCCGTTGACCTTTTTCTCCTTTGATCTCTCCTTCTTCGGGCGCGTCTTGCGCACCACCCTTCCCGCGCTTGCCAATGAATTCTTCTGGTCGCTGGGGATCACGACCTACAACGCCATCTATGCCCGCATCGGCACGGATGCCATCGCCGCAATCAACGTCAATGCGACGATCGAGGAGCTCGGCTTTGTAGTCTTTATGGGGTTGGGGAACGCCTGCGCGGTAATGGTCGGCAACCGCATCGGGGCAGGGAAGCGCGAGGAAGCCTATCAAACCCTGTGGCGTGTAGTCACGCTGGCAGTTATCGCCGCATGGGTGGTTGGCTTGACCGTCTTCCTGTTGCGCGATGCTGTAGTGAGTTTGTACAATCTCTCCCCCAACGGCGTGGACAGTGTCCGGGTGTTGATGCTGGTCATGGCATGCACGATCTGGATCCGCATGCTCAACTTCACGACCTTTATCGGCGGCCTGCGGGCGGGCGGTGATACGCGCTTTGCCATGTTCATGGAACTTTTCTCCATTTGGGGCGTTGGAGTGCCATCCGCATATATCGGCGCTTTTGTGCTGGGGCTGCCCGTATATTATGTCTATCTGATGGTGGCGCTGGAAGAGCTGGTGAAGGCTTTCATCAGCGTATGGCGGATCAGGTCGCGCAGATGGATGCACGACCTGGTCAATGTGTAGTTACGGCAGTCCTTTGTATCCACGCGCCTTCCAATCCGCAAAACGTTGACGCCCGATGTTGGATAACAGCAACGTCATTCCGAAATTAATGAGCGTAACGGTGATGAAGAAGAAGACGACTTCTTCGATGGGCAGGATGCCGAAGAAAAGGATACCCGTCGTTTGATCTTTCGCAATGGACCAGGTGGTGTCGGTCAATGCGATGATGTCGGTCAGGGAGAGGAATGTGCCGGGCACGAGGATGCCAGCCAGTACCAGCCTGCGGTGATGCCAGAGAATATCTGCGCCGTAGAGCATTTGCGGGAAGATGGCGGGTAACGCCCAGAAGAAGATGATGGCGAGATAGGTCCACTCGCGCCCGCCGAGGAAAAGCAGATAGGTGAAGACCAGCCAGGCGGCGGCGAGAATCCCAAACGCGGTCAATCGGACGTTGACGGATGGCTTGAATGTTTCCGTCGGTTCGGGGATGCGCCTCGCCAGGAACCACCACCATAACCCTGCAAGTAATGTTTCCAGCACGAAGAATGTATATTCTTCGATGGGCACATAACCAAGGACGATACCTGTCACAAGATCGGGGTTGTAGTACCACACGCCCGTGGCAACGAGATAGTTATCCCATGGGGTGGTATATGTGACCGCAATGATGATGTGGACAAGGATCGCCGTCCACACGGCACGCCCGTTCGCGAATCCGCGCGTGAGGTTGCCCCTGCGGTTGTCCCACCATGTGATGGCAAGAAATACGAGAATGGGGATGACGAGAAAGCGAAGTAGAAATCCAAAGTATGTCATGTTATTTCCTAAACCGGTGGTTGAGTAGTCCCGCGTGGTCTTCGCGGGGCATATCGAAACCACCACTTGTATGAAAATTTGGTTGCTTTATTAAACTTGTGGTTTCGATACGGGCTTCGCCCTATTCAACCACCGGGCGTTTCTTAATTTTCATCATCACACCCGGTCTGGGCTCCAGCGTGGCGCCCATATGCGGGTGGATGGGATGATTGGTGAATTCGAACGTGTAGTTTTTCAACAAATGTGCCATGACGACCCGCACCTCCGCCTGACCGAACGCTGCGCCGATGCATGCCCGCGGACCGCCGCCAAACGGAACGTACGAAAAGGGCGGCGTT
Source organism: Anaerolineales bacterium (assembly GCA_023382595.1). Taxonomy (GTDB): domain Bacteria; phylum Chloroflexota; class Anaerolineae; order Anaerolineales; family Villigracilaceae; genus Villigracilis. Next base: position 147,486 of record JAHDWB010000005.1, read on the forward strand.
TTACGTCCATGCGCGAAACGCTCGGGGCAAAAGGATTCGGCATTCTCCCAGATTTCGGGGTCGCGGTGGGTGAGGTAGATCGAGTAGAACATCCGCTCGCCTGCGGGGACGCTGCCTTCCGCAAATTCCATCTCTTCCGTCACGCGGCGGTTGCCGATGTGGATGGGCGGATACAGCCGCAGACTTTCCTTGATGACCTGATCGAGCAGGGGAGATTTTTCCATGCCGTCCACTTCATCCACGACGCGTTGATGGATCTCGGGGTGCTGTCCAAGCAGGGCGAACGCCCATGCCAGCAATGCCGTGGATGTGTCATGCCCGGCAATGAGCATGGTCAGCATCTGGTCGCGGATGACTTTATCTGTGAGTCTCGCGTCGATGAGATGTTGCAATAAATCTGTCTTTTCCTCTTTATTCCTTCTTCTTTCCTGGATGATTTCAAACAAATACGCATCCAACTCCCGCAGCGGCTTGCGGAAACCGAAGCGTGGCATCTTGCGCCAGATGATCCATGCACCGGGCGAAATGTACTCGATGGCTTTCAGTACCGGCATCCAAATGCGCGGGATGTCGTCCCAGGCGTCCCTGCTGAAGAGCGCGTCCATGATGATGAGCAGGGCGATCTTGCGGCTTTCGATCAGCATATCCACCACATCGCCGTCGCGCCACTCGGCGGTCACTCTGTCGGTGTGGCGAATCATCATGTCCGTGTAGCCAGGCAGGGTCGAGGGATGAAGCGAAGGCTCCATCAATTTTCGGTAGCGGTCATGTTCGTCGCCGTCGACGATCAGCACGCCGCGGTCCAACAAATCCGTGACGGGATCGGTGTTGCGCCATAGCACTTTATCGCGCTCTGTGACCAGCACTTTGCGGTTCGCTTCGGGACCGAAAACGACATAGGGGCGGAAGCCGGGGATGGGGATTTGAAAGAAGCGCCCGACGTGCTTCGCCATCACTTTCAGCGGACCGAGCGGGGATCTTTCCTTGAATAACGCTTTGAGCGCAGCGCGTCCCGCTTCGGGGGAAATTGGCTTGTCCATTCGTTCTTATTCCAGCGTCTCAAGAAATTGGATCACCGCCTGCATGAACTCAGCAGGGGTTTCTTCATGCGGCACATGTCCGCTTTGTGGGATGACGACCAATCCGGCGTTCGGCAGTTCTCCCGCCAGTCGAACCGACTGCTCGGTGGGGACGATGCGGTCATCGTCGCCTGTAATAACGAGGATAGGCAGGGTCAATTCGTCCAGCCGTTCGGCGAGCCCGCTTTCGTGGCTGGAAACGGTCAGGTACCAAAGAGCTTTATCCCAGTTCTCAATACGAAGCGGCTTTTGATAGCCTTCAATTACATCGGGTGTGATCTTGCCGGGGTCATGCCAGGCGACTTCGACCAGTTCGGGTCCGCGGGTTTGAATCTGCCGCGCAAACAACGGACCGACGCGATTCATCTGCGGCGTCTTCAACAGCGGACGAATCCACGCGGGTGCGCCTCCGCCTGCATAGACGGCTGGGTCAACCAGAATGAGGCTTTCGACCCGCTCGGGATATTGCAGCGCGGTCAGCATCGAGATCGTCCCGCCCGCCGAGTTGCCGACCAGGATCGCCTTTTCGACTCCGAGCGCGTCCATCAGCCCGATGACGAGTTCGATCTGCGCCTCCTGGCTGTATGGGCTTTCGCCCTCCCATTCCATCGGACGTTCGGTCAACCCGAAGGCGGGACGGTCATAGGCGATGACAGTTCCGATCTCCGCTAGCGGAGCGGTCACTTCACGCCATGAGAACAGACTCGCGCCAAATCCGTGCAGGAGGATGAAGACGGGTTCGCCGCTCCCAAATTTTTTATAGTGAACATTCATCCCGTTGACTTCGATGAACTGGTTGTCCGCGTCCGCCAATGTTTCCGCGGGAACTGTATTTTCCAACGGCGGCACGGGGATGAGGAACGGTCCGATCAATACAAGTGCAAGAATGATTCCAAGAGCGATTCCCGCCCAGCGAAAAAACTTTTTCATCTCACTTTTTCCTTTGAAATGGCGTATGCCTGCAACGTCCGTTCCTTGACGATCTCACGCTTCACGATCGGTTGGGGCGGATACCCGGCGACGTGCACTTCATATTCCCACGGCGCGTGGATCTCCTCCGCGCTCACTCCGCGTAGTTCGGGAACCCACTTGCGAATGTAATCGCCGTGCGGGTCGAACTTCGCGCTTTGCAACACGGGGTTGAAGATGCGAAAGTATGGCGCGGCGTCCGTACCTGTGCCAGCCGTCCATTGCCAGCCGCCGTTGTTCGCGGCGGGATCACCGTCGATCAGGTTTTCCATGAACCACGCTTCGCCCCAACGCCAATCGATCAACAGGTCTTTGACGAGAAATGACGCGACAATCATGCGCGCGCGGTTGTGCATCCAGCCCGTCGCTTTGAGTTGACGCATCGCCGCATCCACCACAGGGACGCCTGTTCTGCCATCCTTCCACGCTTCATACTCTGACAGGTCGTTCCGCCAGGGGATGTTCGCCAGTGACTTGTTGAACGCGGTTTTCGTCACATACGGGAAGTGATACAGGATTTGGATATAGAACTCGCGCCAAATAAGTTCGTTGAGCCAGATCTCCGCGCCACGTGAGTTGGTGTTTTGAAAGTTTGCAAGTTTTGCAGCATGGACAGCCTGACGCAAGCCGATCATGCCGAAACGAAGATAGGGCGAGAGCGCGGACGTGCCGTCCAGATCCATGCGATTGCGGTTATCGGCGTATTCATGGATTCGTTTGTACAGGAATTCTTCGAGTCTGGTCAGCGCTTCTACTTCACCCGCCGGGAAGAGCGAATCGTTTGCAAATTTCGGCAACGACTCGGATGCGATTCCTTGCGGGCTGTTGATGCGTTCCGGCGCGGGGATCAATTCGATTTTACCGAGCGCCGTCTTCCACGCTTTGGAATATGGCGTATAGATCGTGTACGGTCTGCCGTCCTTTTTCAGAATGGATTTGGGATGATGCACGGTTTGTCCGCTGACGAGTTGCAGGGGCAGGAGTTTGGCAAGGAGCGCATCCCGCCTGCGGGCGTAGGGTGTGAAATCCTCCTCCGCATAAATCGCATCCGCCTGCACTTCGTCAAATAATTGACGAAGCGCATCCACGGGTTTGCCTTTGCGGATGACAAGATACGAACCGCGTTTCCGCAGTTCGTGATCGAGTGCGTTCAGCCCGGCGTACAGGAAGTCCCTGCGGCGGGGAGATTGGGAGGAAAATGCCGGGTCGAGGATAAAGACCGGCAGGGCAGAACCAGCCTCAAGCGCGGAATGAAGCGCTGGGTTGTCCGTCAGTCTCAGGTCGCGGCGAATCCACCAGATCGAGGTCATGGTCAAAGTTATGCAGTGATCTTTTCAGGCGCAACAGGAGCGGGCACTTGTTTTATGAACATCTGGTTTAGCAGTGTCAGGATTTGAAACGATGTAGTGGCTTCAAAGGTAAAGAAGCCCTCGTACATGCGCGGCTCATGCGGCAGGCGGTTTTCGGGCGTGATCTCTTCTGCGAGCAATGTGGCATGCACGCCGGGTCCGTAGGCAATGACGAACCAGTATTTCTCCAGCGGTGTGCCTGCCGTGGAAACGACATTCAAGCGCGGCAGTTGCGGCGCGGGCACATCCTCCACGCCGTACAGCCATAATCCCGTCGCGTTGCGCGCCAGTTCCTCGTAGCGTTTCTCCTGGTCGGCGAAGCGCGAAAAGTATTGGAACGAAACGTGCAGGTCTGCCACGCCGGGGTTTTTCGTGATCATGTCTTCAATGACATGGCTGATGGTGGTCATGCCGTCCACGGTGAAGATGTAACGGAAGTTCAACTTGCGCAGCGAGTCGGTGTCCACATCCCGTAGAACAGCTTCAGTGCGGGGCGGGAAGAGCGGCAGGATGCGATTGAAGAAACTCCCTAAAATATCTCGATTCATTTGATAATTCCTTTTTTATATTTGACTCAAAACCCGCGCCTCTGACTTTGCCATGGGGCGGGTCGGTTTTCCCGAAACTCTTCCACGCTCGGACCGCCCAACTGCGCAAGCCGCCAGGTTCCGTACAGATAGGTGAATACAAGCAGCAGGATGATGGCGGGCCATCCCATCAGTGCGTTGACCAACGCAAGTTGGCTGATTTCGCTGTTTTGAAAAAGCGTCACCTGCCAGAACAGACGCAGAGCGAAGAATAACGCCCACACTACAGTCACTTCGGTGTAGGCGGGTCGGACGCGCTCGTGCCAATACCAGTCGAGGGGCCAGCGGCGGGCGAGATAACTTGTCCATGCCACCATCGGCTTGCGGATGATCAGGCTGAACAGCGCGAGCGCAACGGTCAGCGCGCCGTTGACGATGGCTGGCAGGAAGTAGCCTTCGGAGCGTCCTAGGAAATATGCCAGCGCAATCGCCAAACCAACACTGCCCAGCCCAGCCAGCGCATATGAGAGTGACTGCTTCCTTCTCAAACGCACAATGGCAATGATGATTGCTAATCCCAGCGCGCCGATCATTGCGGCTTCGAAGCCCGCCAGTCCATTCAAGAGCAGGAAGAGAACGGGCGGCAGGATGGTATCCAGCAGACCGACCTTGCCGGTCACACTGCGGAATTCCTCCAGCAGTTCGCGGGCTTTCTCAGGCATGTTTCCCAAGCCAGAATTTGCGCCAGTCACCGTTGCTGGCTTGCAGTGCGAGGAAAGCATAGAGCGCGCCGGTGAAGAAACCCAGCACCATCATAGCGATTGTCCACGCGATGGCGGCGGGCAGGGACTTTTCGCGGTAGAAGATCCACATCGAGAAGAGAATGAATCCCGTGTACAGGTCCACGAGCGAGACGATGCCCCACGGCATGGACGCCAACTGACTGCCTTCGCTGGCAAAATCCCCAACGATGAATGCGTTGGCGATGGCGGCGGTCATCGCGAGAACGCCGAGCAGGGAGATGACTTTTGCGATTTTCATTACAGCACCAGAATGATCCCGAAGACAATTTCCGCCGCGAGGCTGATCCAATTGGATTGGACGGAGGACTTGTCCACGAATATGGAAACGAAACGCGCGGCGGCGATGGCGAGATAGGTGATGCCGAGCATTTGGTAGGTCTCGCGTGTGGCGAGGACGAAGACGGCGATGCCGAGCCCGATGAAGACGCCGCCGAGGATGGAACGGATCTCCGTGATGCCGCGTCCGCCCTCCGCGCTTAGCCCTGTAAAGCCAAAGACACTGCGCGGCGCGAGCAGGGAGACAAGTCCCGTTACGATAGTGAGGAGGACGGCGATGAGTTGGAGAATTTCAAGGAAGGTCATGGGTTTCCTTATCTACGTGTTGGCATTTAGATAACATCACTGCGCTGTTACAACCGCGGGATCAACACGGGCGTGTTCTTTTTATATTCTTCGTAATCCGCCTGCCCGCCCCATTTGGCATCCGCTTTTTTGGCGAGTAGAGGGATACCGCTGATGCGGGTGAGGAGCAGTGTTACAAAAATGGGGGAGATCAATGCGATCCACTGCCAGCCTTGCAGGACGGGCAATGCGATGATCGCAACACCGATCCACAGGACGATCTCGCCGAAGTAATTGGGATGGCGCGAACGTGACCACAGTCCCGTGCGGATGAATTTGCCCTTGTTGGCGGGGTCCGCGTTGAAGCGGCTTTTCTGCGCGTCGGCGATGACTTCAAAGGCGAAGCCGAAGACCCAGATGAGAAAACCGACGACGGCGAAGACATCCAGTTCTTTGCGGTAGGTGGTGGTAATGGCGACCAGTGCGGCGGCGGCGGTGAACGTCACCCACAGCCCCTGCATCGTCCACACGTTCAGGAAGCGGAAGAAGGATGGTTTGAGTTCGTCGAAACGGTCATCCTTGCCTGCCTTGCGGATGCGGCTGAATAGAAAGGTTCCGAGGCGGATCGCCCAGATAATAACCAGAGCCGCCAGAAGAATGGAACGCGCGTCCAGATCGACGCTGTACCTGCTGTAACAGACCGAGATGCCGACCACGGTAATGTACGTGAAACCGCCCGTCAGGTCGAAGAACTTTTCGGTCTGGAAGATGTAGGACGGAATAAAGACCAGCCACTGGATCAGGAAAGCCAGCCCGACGGCGATGGCAAACACAGGAACGCCGCCGAGCGTCGCGCCGCCCTGCCCCCCTGCCAAAGCGACCAGATAACCGATCAGGACCAGAATTGGAAATATGATGAGTGAAGTGAGATCTGTTTTTTTCATGGATTATTCCTTGGTGATACAGGCAAACCCAAGCGCGCCGACGCCAAGATGGGCACCAAGTACGGGTGTGATTTGCACGATATGAATATCTCCTTGCGGGAAGTAACTGCGGACTTGTTCGTACAGTATCCGCGCTTGTTCATGCGCGCCGGCATGCAGGATCGCCAGTTTTTCAAAGGGGGCATACTCGTTCAGCCATTCCATCAGGCGTTCCGAGGCGCGGGTTTGTGTACGGACACGATATGCGGTCGGTTTGCCTTGGTTCATATGCAGCAGCGGCTTGATCTGCAAAATCTCGCCAAGTTTTGCAAGGGCAAAATTCATCCGTCCGCTGCGGCGCAGATATTCCAATGTCTTGAGTGAAGCGAAGACGTATGTCCGCTTCATGACGCCCTGCAGGCTGGATACGATTTCCTCCATCTTTTTCCCAAGCTGAGCCAGTTGCGCCGCCCTTTCAACGATGAAGCCCGTTCCCAAACTGAGCTGGCTTGAATCTAGCACAGTGACCGGGATGCGCGTAAACTGTTCTGCCGCAATGCGCGCCGAGTTGACCGTGGCGCTCAGACTTTCAGAAATATGAATGGACAGGATCTCCTGTGCGCCTTTGTTCGCCAGTTGCTCGTATGCCTGCAAAAAGAGATCCGGTCCCGGCGCTGCGGTTGAAGGCGGCGGATTGTAGTCGGGTAGTTGTGTGTAAAACTCATCCCGTGAGAGATCGATGCCGTCGCGGAAGGAGTTTGCGCCCTGGTTGATGTGCAGGGCAAGCACTGTGATGTCGTGTTGGTTCACGACCTCTTCAGGCAGGTCACAGGTGCTGTCGGTGACGATTCGGATCATGGCGATCTTCCTTTCTTTATGCGCTTATCTGCGCACTTAGCCAGGCTTTGATCGGCTCTCCCTGACCGTTGATCTGTTCGTCCACGGCTTGGGAATAGGCGTTCATGAAATATTGAAGTTCCTCGGGCGGGCGCTCATGTGTTTGCAGGAGCAACTTCAGCCATTCCACTTCGTCGTTGAGATGTCCCATGTCGCCGAGTTGCAAGGCGGCGGCGATGTTGTCACCGAGGAAATGGATGCCCGTGTTCAAGCCTTCAGGGCTGATGGACAGCGGTTGGATGCGCTCCCTGAGCGTGCCTTCGATGCGCGTCCGTTTGGAGAGGAAGGAGTGCAAGGCAACCCGATACTCCTGCGTTGCAGTTTTGATCTCGCGCTCTGTAGATTTGCCGCGGATGATCTTCTCCACTTCCTGAATGGACGGTTCGAGCGCATCGCCGAGGTAGAAGCCGGGCACATGCTCCACGATGCCCGGCCGCATGGAAAAGATGCGCCCGCCGAATGCGACCTGCCCATTCTGGCTGGTGATCGCAAGTGCGGCATGCTGCAAGGATGCGGCGCTGACCAGTGTCTGTGCCACGAGTACGACTAAGTTGGCTTTCACCTTTTGCGCGGTCTCCGCGAAACGCTCGGCAGGGACATTCGCACCAAGGTAAATGACATTCAATCCGCGGCGGCGCAGGAGCAGGGACAACAACAACGGCGTGAACGTGTGCCATTCCCCGGGCGGACATCCCACCAAGATCGTCTGCGGGCGGGACGGGATGGGGGAGGCACTCAAGAGCGCATCGAGGCGGCGCATCGCCAGCCCTGACGCGAAATGCTCCTGCTGGACCGATGCGCGGTTTTCGTACCACAAGTCCCCGATCTCCGACATTCCTTTTTGAATGACTTCCGTGCAAACTGCTTCGACGGTGAACATCGAGAAGGCTTTGTTCAATGCCTGCTCGGCGTTGGTCTCGCTGAAGTTCATGCAGGCGGTGATCCACTGCGCGCGCAGGGCGTCCAGTGTGGTTTCGGGGGCTTGGGTGGAAGGCGAGGTCACAGCGCCGATCATGCTTGATGGTGTGTAACCAGCCAGCGGGTCGGTATCCGAGGCGATGTGCTCGTTCCATAAGTCCACGGCGCGTGAAATGGATAGTCCCTCTGCCTGGCGCGCGATCAGCCACTTGATGGTTTCGATGTCGTATTGTGAATACAGGCGGTGACCGCCAGCCGTGCGCTGCGGCGCGGGCAAGCCATAACGGCGTTCCCAGGCGCGCAGCGTGTCGGCGGCGAGACCTGTTTCGAGCAAGACGGCTTTGAGATTGAAGGCAGGGGATTTGCTGATCATTGTTCTTCCTTAAGCTGGATTTAAAGTTGGTTTGACAACCTTTTGTACAGCAATTGTACCTGCTTCTTTGAGGATTCGTTCCGTTGTCAGGCGGGCGGAGAGGAGAACGATCGGCAGACCTGTGCCTGGGTGTGTGGAGGCTCCTGCGAAGTACAGGTTCTTGAATTGCTTGTGACGGTTCTGCGGGCGGAGATAACCGACCTGCCAGAAGTTGTGACTCAGCCCGAACGCGGCTCCCTTTTCGAGATTGAAACGCTCTTTCCACGTTTTGGGCTGGTACACGATCTCGAACTTGATGCTCTCTTTGAGGTCGCTGATACCCATCTCTTTTTCGAGCCGTGCAAAGATGGTTTCGCGCGCGCGGTTTACCAACGCGTCCCAATCCTGCTCGGTGCGTGCATCGAGATGACCGACGGGAACGAGTACGTACAGCGTATCTTCTCCCTTCGGCGCGGCGGCGGAGTCGGTGCGCGCAGGCGCATGGACGTAGAACGATGGCACTTCGGGCAATGTGTGGTCTTCGAAGATCTGATCGAACGAGGCTTTGTAATCGCCGCCGAGGAACACGTTGTGATGCGCGATCTGCGGATACTGCTTCTTCACGCCCCAATAGAACATGATGGTGGAGCAGGTGTACAGTTTCTCGTCGAGTTTTTTCGCTTCCTTTGTGTCAGGCAGAAGTTCCTTGTAGATGTAGGGCAGGTCTGCATTGCCGACGAAGATGTCGGCGTTGTAAGTCTTGCCATCCATTGTCTCCACGCTTTCCACTTTCGACTTTCCAGCATGGATGTGTTTGACGGGGGCATTGTAGATGAACTTCACGCCGAGTTTTTCGGCAACTTTCACCAGCGCCTGAATGCCCGCGTACATTCCGCCCATTGGATACCACACGCCTTCAGCAAGTTCCGTGTATTGGAGCAGGGAGTAGGTGGCTGGCGCGTCGTAGGGACTTAATCCCAGATACATGTTCTGGAACGTGAAAGCGGCTTTGAGCCGTTCATCCTTGAAGAAGCGACCTGTGTTGCGGTAGTGCTTGTCCAATGCCTTGAGTTGGAAGATGAGCGGCAGGTTCTTCAAACTGAAATATTCGAAGATGTTGTAGAAGTTTCGCCCCACGAACTTCTCCAGCGACATTTTGTAATGCTTGCTTCCCTCGGCGATGTAATTGAGAAAACCCGTGAAGGCGGTCTTGTCCACGGCTTCGAGCTGGGTTTGCATCTTTCCGATGTCCGAGGTCAATTCCAACTGCAAACCGTCATCGAAGTGGACTTTATACGTCGGGTCGATGCGGCGCAGGTCGAGGTGGTCGCTCATGGTTTCGCCGAGCGAGGCGAAGGTCTCCTCCCAAACTTCGGGCATGAGGAACAGGGTCGGTCCGATGTCGAAGCGGTGACCGTCGCGGATGATCTGGTTGGCGCGTCCGCCCGGGGTGGATTCTTTCTCCAGCACGGTCACGTCATATCCGTTTTTTGCGAGGCGGGCGGCGGTTGCGATCCCGCCGATCCCCGCGCCGATGACTAATGCAGTTGGTTTCATTTTTCTCCTTGTGCCGAGCCGTTTTTCGGCTCCAAAATTCTTCGTAATTCTATTTTTACACACTGTCTAATATTTGTCAAGGTTTAAAATTCATCTTTGCAAAACCTTGACAAATATAATATTTTCCGTAAAATTCAATTACCGAGCGATACGACGTTCCAAGACCATTCTGAGGAGAGAACCATGCAAGCAAATGCCAACTGGGAAAACCAATTACTCGCCCTAGCGGGGCACATCCCACACCCGTCCACCCGTCCCTTTTTCTCTTATTGGGCTGGCGATGCCTCCCTGCGCAATGCCTACAAGCAAGCCGAGCGCATGACTGCCGCGCATAGCAAATCCTTCCATTTTGCATCCGGTCTGCTCCCTGAAGAGAAGCGCTCCGCCGTCCGCGCCTTGTATGCCTTCTGCCGTACCGTGGATGATATTGTGGATGAAGTGGAAACCAAAAAAGACCGCGACTTTGAACTGGATTACTGGCGGAATATCGTCCAAACCGCCTCTCCCTCGACCGATGACATGGTTGCCCTCGCCTGGGCGGATACTCTCACCCGCTACCATATTCCCCGTCACTATGCCCTGCAATTGATCGACGGCGTCGCCCGCGACCTCTCCCAATCCCGCTACCAGACCTTTGAAGACCTTGCTACGTATTGCTATGGAGTTGCCTCCACGGTTGGGCTGATGAGCATGTACATCATTGGCTTCAAGAATAATGACGCTGTGCCTTATGCCATCAAACTGGGCGTTGCCCTGCAAATGACCAACATCCTGCGCGATGTGGGGGAGGACTACCGCAACGGACGCCTGTACCTGCCGCGCGAGGAACTTGTTACGTATGGCATTCGCGAAGAGGATATTGCCGCCGGGCGCGTTACGGACAACTGGCGTCAGTTCATGAAATTCCAGATCGAACGCACCCGTCAGTTATATGAAGAAGCATGGGCGGGCGTGAAGATGCTCGAACGCGAAGGTCAACTCGCCATCGGCGCCGCCTCCGTGTTCTATCAGGGCATTTTGGATGACATCGAAAAGCACGATTACGACGTCTTTTCCCGCCGCGCATCCTTGAGCGCGTTCGGAAAGTTGAGCAAGATCCCCGCCTTGTGGTTGAAGATCAGATCGCTGTAACAACTCCAGGTGACAGTCGCTTCAAAAAGCGACTGTCACCTGTTTGCCAAACGTATAAAAATCGTTTTCTCCTCCTCATGGCAGAGACATTCGCATGAATGTCTCTGTTGCATTAAAATCGAGGTCACATGCGAAAATTTATTACCAGCTTTCTACTGATTCTTCTAATCTCCTGCGGAGGTCCTGTGACACCACCTGCTCCATCGAACCCAGCCATCCGATACCTTGCCCTTGGCGATTCCTACACCATCGGCGAAAGTGTCCCCGAGAGCGAACGCTGGTCCAATCAACTCGCTGATTTATTGCGGGCATCCTCCCAACTTGATGGACGAGACATCGAAGTGAGTATTATTGCCCGCACGGGTTGGACGACCGCCGAACTCTGGCAGGGGATCGAAATGCGCGCAATTCAACTGCCATACGACATGGTGTCACTGCTGATCGGCGTCAACAACCAGTATCGCGGATATGACATCAATGAGTACCGTGAGCAGTTCCGCTTCTTGCTGGAGAAAGCCATCGAATACGCAGGGGACAAACCGGCGAATGTGTTTGTCTTGTCCATCCCAGACTGGGGCGTCACACCGTTCGCAGCAGGCAGGGATGCGGCAAAGATCGCGCAGGAGATCGACGCGTTCAATGCGGTCAACCGGGAAGAAGCCGAAAAACTCGGCGTTGCCTATCTGGATGTAACGCCTGTCTCGCGTGAAGCGGCGAACGACCCGTCCCTGATCGCGGGCGACGGTCTGCATCCTTCCGGCAGGATGTACGCCGAATGGGCGAAGTTGGCTTTGCCGATCGCATTGGGAATACTGGAGTAAAATCAGTTTGAAATTCTTTTTTGGAGAAAACATGCCCAAGATCAAAGCTATTAATCACGTTGCCGTCGTCGTGGACGATATGGAAAAATCCCTCTTATTCTGGCGCGATGCGCTCGGAATTGAATTGCATGAACTGCGCGATGTCCCTGCCGAGAAGTCGCAGGTGGCGTTCCTGCCGTTGGCGGGAGCAGAAGTGGAACTTGTCATGCCGACCACGGACGACTCCGGTATTGCCAAATATCTTACCAAACGCGGACCCGGTATGCATCACATCTGCCTCGAAGTGGATGATATTGACGGGATGATGTCCCAACTCAAAGAAAAAAATATCCGTCTGATCAACGAAGAACCGCGCACCGCAGCGGACGGTAAAAAATATGCCTTTATCCATCCTGAGTCCACGGGCGGCGTGCTCGTGGAACTCTATCAGATCTGAGCATGACGGATAATATCGAAGCGATCCTGGAAAACGAATGCGGTCTTGTCAAAGACCGTCCCATCATTGTCGGCGTCTCTGGCGGACCCGACAGTCTATGCCTGATGGAAATTTTACGGCAGGCAGGCTACCCGCTCATCGTAGCCTACTTCGATCATCAACTCCGCGTGGATTCATATCTGGATGCGCGCATGGTCGAAAAAACCGCCGCGCGCCTGATGCTCACCTGTGTCATTGATGGCGCAGATGTGCGCGCGCATGCCGAGGAGCACAAGTTGTCCATCGAAGAAGCGGCGCGCAACTTGCGGTATCGATTCTTCTTTCAACTGGCGCATCGGTTCGATGCGCAGGCGGTGGCAGTCGGTCACACTGCGGACGATCAGGTGGAGACGGTGTTGATGCACTTTTTGCGCGGCAGCAGTATCGCCGGCTTGAAGGGTATGTCTTATCGTTCCATCATCCAAACTTTCGATCCCAACATCCCGGTTGTGCGTCCTTTGCTTGATCTGTGGCGGGATGAAACGGTTGTGTACTGCGCGGTCCACGGGCTTCGTCCGCATTATGATTCAAGTAATGATTCGCTCAACTTTCAACGCAACCGCATCCGTCACCTCTTGATCCCAAATCTTGAAACCTACAATCCCAAGTTCCGCGAGGCGATCCTGCGCATGTCGCAGTCGTTGAAGAGTGATTTCACCTTCGTGATGGAAACGTTGGAAAAAGGATGGGAGGAGACGGTTTTATCCGTGGAGGAGGGAGTCGTCACCTTTGACGCGGTCCTGCTCTCGAGCCATTCGCTCGGACTCCAACGCAATCTGGTCAAACATGCCATGCAGACTCTCCACCCAGGTGTGGACATCACCTTCTCGATCCTGGAGCGCGCCACCCAGTTGATAGCCTCCAGCGCCCCATCCGCCTCTGCGGATCTGAAGGGCGGCTTGCGTATGTTCAGGGAGGCGAAACATATCTATATCTGCACGCATGGCGCGGAATTGCCGTTCGATCTTTGGCCCCAAATACCAGCCGACACGGACAGGCTTGATGTCGCCCTGCCCGGTCAGGTCGTGTTGGCTGGCGGATGGAAGATGACTTGCGAGCGTTGGCGTCTCCCGGCTTTGGCGTGGGAGCAGGCTGAACGGAACGAGGACAGGTTTCAGGTCTGGTTGGATGCGGATGAGTTATCCGGTCTGCTGGAATTGCGGACGAGATTTCCCGGTGATCATTTCTCCCCGCTCGGCATGGACGGTCATTCGCAGAAGCTTTCCGATTTTTTTGTGAATGCGAAAATGCCCCAGCGCGCGCGTGACCGCTGGCCCCTGTTGTGTGCGGGGGAGGAGATCGTATGGATCCCGGGGCATCGCCCGTCACACCGCCACCGTTTGAAGGATACGACTAAAAATATCGTTTACTTTTCGATGGTGCGTCCGCAGGAAAAGATCACGGAAGAAGAAAATCCCCGCCAGTAGCGGGGATTTTGTGTATTTATTTTGTTTCGCCGTTCAGTTGCCTTAGTTTGATGAACAATTCGCGCCATTGGATCTTTGACACGCCGAGTTTTTGGCGGATCTTGTCGGTTTCGATGCCCGCCTGATAATCGCGCAGGGCGCACGTCCAGCGGCACATATCGAAGGAGAGATGCTTGGTCAAGCCGGCTTCTTCGCCGATGTCCTCAAGCAGATATTCCAGCCGGCGCGGCGACCATGGGAAGACCTGGTCGGTGGGTTGGTATTGCGACAGGTATTCTTCGTAGGCGGCAACCCAGTCCTGCTCAAGTTCTATTTTGCGTTCCTTGTAGCGGTTGGCGGGGCTGGCGTAGCGGACAAAGAGGTATGGTCCATTTTTGGCATCGAGGTCGATGTGGTTGAGGTGGATGCCGAGACATTCGCTTTTTTTGATGGCGGTGCTGAGCAGGAGGGCGGCTAATGTGTACGGACGCGCATCGGGTTTCTTTTCGCGGCGATGGCGGTCGGCGGCGAGCAGGACGGCTTGATATTCATCCTCCGTCAGCACCTGCGGCAGGGGACTGATGGCGGAGCGCTGCACGACCTTTTCGGCGGGATCAATCGCCAGCACACCGTATTGGTGCAGCCAGCGGAAGAACGACTTGACCGAGGTGATGCGGCGGGAGAGGGTCTTGGGGCTGCAAGGGACGCCGCGCCCCTTTTCCATCCATTCGAAGAAGCGGTTGAGATCGTCTGTTGTGACTGCGCCGATGCTCTTGTCTGGCGGTATGAATTGGTTGAGCAGGCGCACGTCGGAAAGGAAGGCTTTGATGGTGTTGGGTGAGCGTCCCTGATCCGCCATGTACATTTCCCAGCCGTTGATGGCGGCGGGGAGCATGGTTTTTGTATTGAGGTGTGCAGATGTATTTGCCATAGGATATCCTTACGCGATGGCGTATAGTCTTTTCGTATAGTTTAATGAAAATGGCGGGGGTTGTCAACCGGTTAATGGGTCAGATCTTCCGGTTGGAAGCACGCTTTATAGTCCGCGCCGAGGATGACGCGGTACTGGGCAGCGCTGTTCGCGTCTGGCAGGGAGATCACGTTCGCTGAATACAAACCGAGGACATTGATAATCGCCTGTCTTTGAGAAGGATCTTGCCCAAGTGTAAAGTCCACGATTACAGAATTCGCGTAGTCACGCGTGTCGGCGACCCCGGTGACCGTCTGATAGCCGGCATAATTTAGGCGGGAGGCGGCGAGAGTTTCGAGTGTATCGAACCGTGCGCCGTTTTGTACTTCCACGATGATGTTTTCGCGCACCGCCGCGTACGTGGACAAAGTAGTGGCTTCGATCAACATTTGCTGCAACTGCGCCTCCTGCGGCAGGAGAACGGATGCGCCGCCAGGCGTCGTCCATCCCTGTACGTAGGGCGGGCGGATGTAGTAACTGCGGATGTTGGCATTTGTGAAGTTCAGCGCGTAGGGAGCCATGCGGATCATGTCACCCAAGCCTAAATCTGTCAGCACGGTGCTGGATAGATCGTCGTAGAGTTGGGGGATCTTGCTGAACGTATCTGTCTTCAGAGCCTTCTGGAACAGCATGCGGATGACTTCCTGCTGGCGTCGTCCGCGGTCAAAATCGTTGGATTTGGAACGGGATCTTGCATACCATAGGGCGAGGTCGCCATCCATGAACACTTCGCCGGGACCGACGGTGTACAACCACCAGTTGTTCTCGTTATTGGGGTCCAGGGACGGGTTTTTCAGGCGCCAGTCGGTGTAGGAACAGGAAACAGGGACTTCGATCCCGCCAAGGGTATCCACGATGCGGCGAAAGCCGTCAAATTCGACCATGGCAGTATGGTCAATGCGGATGCCGAGGTTGTGGGCGATGGTATCTTTCAATAGCCCTGCGCCGCCGCCGGGGTAGCCGCCGGATTCTCCGCTTTGGTAGGCGGTGTTGATGCGCTGCATTCCCACGGTTGGGATGTAGATCCACAAATCGCGCGGAATGGAGATCAAGGAGACTTGTCCCTCCCTGTGCCAGACGATGGCGATCAATAGGGTGTCTGTGCGGTGGGATGTGCCCGTCGGTCGTCTATCCGAGCCGATGAGCAGGAAATTGATGGTCTCGGTGTCGGTCAGCGGAGGCAGGGCGGTTGGGTTGACCGCGCCATCGGGCGGGGGAGCGGCTTGAGTG
Source organism: Anaerolineales bacterium (assembly GCA_023382595.1). GTDB lineage: Bacteria > Chloroflexota > Anaerolineae > Anaerolineales > Villigracilaceae > Villigracilis. The sequence continues at coordinate 163,454 of JAHDWB010000005.1, forward strand.
GGGAAAAGTTGGTCGAAGGCAGTGGTCGCTGTCGGTTCGGTATGAGGCGTTGCAGTTGGGGATGGAGTCTCGCTGGGGTAAATCAACTGCGGAGCGGCGTTCACGTCAAAGGCGTATAGAGGCGGTTGGGTTGGCGTAAATAGGGATGGTTGAAACGGCGTTGGTGTGGAGGTTGAATCCGGCGCGGATGTAATGAGCACGAACGGCAAAACCACCTGTTCGGGGGCGGGTGTTGCGCTGCAGGCGGAGATAAGAATCGCAAGAAAGGCGGTCAGCGTGGAACGGATGTGGGTTCGCATCAGTGATTATGGAAATGCCGTCGGGCTTGGAGTGCTTGTCGGCACCGGCGTGGAGGTGGGAATCGCGGTTGGTGAAGGCGGTATGGATGTGTCGCTTGGAATGACAGTGGCTGTGAACGGCAGGGCGGTTTGCGTCAACGGTTCTGTGGGAATCGGCGTGACTGTTGAGCCGGGCAGTGGTGTTGGCACAGGCGTGCGCGTGGCGACGCTTGGAACCCATAGAGTTTCATTGATGTAAATAATATCGCTTGAGCGGCAGTTCACTGATTTTAACAGGCTGGCAGTTGTGTAGTGATTGACCGCGATCGAGTAGATCGTGTCGCCGGGTCTGACCACATACGACCTGACCCATCCCACCGCGCCCGGACTGCAAACGATGGGCGTGCTGGTGAGCGCCGGCGGTACATAAAACACCGTGCCGGGCAGCAGGTTATCGCTCAAGAGACAATTGGCGCTTCGCAATACTTCCTTGCTGATGCGGTAACGCGCGGCAAAACTGTCCAGCGTGTCACCGGCGCGGACAGTGATCGACCTCCATCCGCCTGGAGGCTGGCAGGACCCCGCCGGGATCATGGTCGTTGTTGGCGTTGGGATGTCGAACACTGCTTCCGATGTGAATGTCGGCGGGAAGGTGGAGGTGGCGGTGACAGGAATGGGCGATGGAAATAAATTCGCAGTGGGAGCCAGTGTCGCTTCCGGTACGAATTCAACCAGCGAAATGGACAACGCCCCCAACATCAAGCCGACTGAAACAACCGCCACGATCAGCGCGTTGCCAAAATCGCGCATTCCACGCATCAGCTGCTTCCTTTTTTCGCCTGTTTTTCAGTCGCCGCTTCCCCGGCAATCGGCAGCAACACGCTAAAGGTTGCGCCGACACCCGGCTCGCTCTCCACCCAGATCCGTCCGTGCTGCGCCTCTGTCAGGGTCTTCGCAATGGATAGACCCACGCCGGTGTCACCGACTCCCTGAATGAGGACATTGTCTGCGCGGTACAAGCGGCTGAATACACGGGACAGATCTTGCGGAGCGATTCCGCCGCCGCTGTCCGAAACCTGGATCAGGATGTAATCCAGCCCATCTTCGCCTCTCGTCTGGACCTTGAGCCTGATCGTCCCTTCGAACGGAGACGCCGCCCCGGCATTTTGCAGCAAATGGATCAGGATCTGCTGCATTGCTTCGCGGTCCGCTTGAATGGGCGCAAGCGTCTTGGGAAGTTCCAGATGAATGGAGATATTCTTCTCGCGCACCTGTGTACTGGTGTACGAAACCGCATTGTCAATGATCGAGTTCAGGTCCACAGACTCGGGTTTGAGTTCGTTCAACTCCGCTTCAAGCGTTGTGATCTGGATCATGTCATCCGTCAAACTACGGATGCGCTCCGTGGATGCTTTGATGCGCTCCACGAACTTCCGCTGCAACGCGCCGAGTATTCCCACCGATTCGCCCAGCAGCAAGTCTGTGTACCCGACGATGGAGGAGAGCGGTTGGCGTAATTCCTGCGAAATGGATGCGATCACCTCCGCCTGTTCCGAACTGCGCGTGGCGATCTGCCCCTTCTCCAGTTCCACCACCCGCGAGTTGGATTCCGCGAGCTGGTTTTGCAGACGCGCAAGCTCTTTCAAAGACGCCTTCAACTCATCTTCCAACTGACCGGAGGATGCGGGCAGGTTCTTCCCGGTGCGGATCTCGGCGTTCTCTATTTGCAGTTGCTCGATGATGCGCTGGGATTCTTCCTGAGCCGCCATCAGCGATGCGAGGTCCATCGAATTACTTTTCTCGAGGTCAGTCCGTGCCGCTTCCAATTGCTGAGTCAGCTCTTGAATGCGCCGCTCCATGTCGGTTACATGGGCACGCGCCTGATCGCTTTGGGCTTCGAGATCATTGATCTTTTGATTGCGTTTGATGATCGGTACGAGCGATGCCGCAATATTCGAAAGGAATGCCTGGTCTTCAGCGGTCCAGGTGCGGTCGGAGTAGGGTGAGAGAAGAAGTAAACCGCCCAGCGATTCTTTGTCCGGCGTAAGGATGGGCACGCTTAACAGGTGACCGGGGTTCCCCAAGCCGAGTATCTCGCCCAAGCCTTTGATGTCCGCCGAAGTACTGCTCGCCGGCATGCGCAGCGGACGTCCGCGCTGGAGGGAAGTTGCGAGCATGGGGATCGTGCTCTTGTTGAGTGATCCGCCCTCCAAATTGTCCTCGCGGATCAGATCATAGCCTCCGGCGATGACCATTTGATTATTGTTGTCTGTCAAATAGATCATGAAGCACAGATCGGCAAGCATGGTCTGCGCGATGGCGCGGGTGACCGACTGGCTGATCTTGGTTGGTTTCGTTTCTGCCGCCAGCGCCAGCATGGCGTGGAAGGTCTTGGGGTCTGTGCTGTATCGGCGGCGCTCCGGAAACCCCGTATCCTGTTTCAAAGATGCAGGACGCGGAGGAGCCATGCTGACAGTGGTCGTCGGTATGCCGAATCTCTGCGGCAATGTCAATAAGATGGGGTATGCCGCCATGTAGGCAAGCCGTACGATTCCCGAGTAATTCCCCTCGGTGCGGAAGAGCAAATGTGTGCTATGACCGAGAAAACCAAGCGCAAGCAGGGCGATGCCATACCACATACCGTCGGGGCGGCGAATGAACAGGATGGTGATGCCAGCCAGGGTCAAGACAAGCGATGCGACCTGCCAAAACCAGTCATCCGCGGTTTGGTTGTAACTCGTGAAGGGGATCTGCTGCTGCCATGTTACAAGGCTTAATCCCAGTGCAATGAGAATGAACAGGCTGGCGATGGTGGCAATGGCATCTGCCGCGCGATTCGGCTCCGGAAAGGCATACAGCCAGGTGATCCAGATAATGCCGAACATGAGGAAGGCGCGGTCCAACGGTGGCAGGACGGTCTTCGGATCGATGATCTGCTGCCAGCCCAGTCCGCTGAAAATGAACATAACGATCTGTGCGGTGAGCAGGATTCCGAGCCCGGTCAACGCGCGCCGCGCTTGCGGGAATTCGCTTACCCGCCAGTGATTAAATGCCGATTGCAGTGCGCTGGCGACAGTAAAGACCAGCACAACATAATAGATCAAGTCCCCCGGCGGCACGGTCAATTGTGTGAGAATTAAATTGGTGAATGCGCTCATTCAGCGATGATTATACTGCCAGTTGATAAAAAAAGCTGTGCGTAACGTATAATTATCGTTGCGATGTTCAACCAGAAATGGCTTCGTCCTCTTGTCCTTATGGCTCTGATAGCTGCCATGATTTTGCCCACACCGATCAGCGGATATTCCGCTTTGCGCCGCGCTGAGGCGGATCAGCGGGCAGGTCACCATGCAAGCGCATCGCAAAACTTTCAGGATGCTGCGCGCCTGCTTTTCTGGCGCGCAGATTTGTGGGAAAGGGCGGGGCTTGCCGCGTTTTCTGCGGATGATTTTCCCGGCGCGGTCATGCTCTTGAACCGCGCTCCCGAACTTTCGGAGGAAGGTTGGAGCGTGCTGGGATATTCTCATTTCCGCATGGACGATCTTCCGTCCGCGCTTCTCGCTTTTCAACGCGGATTACAGGTTTACGATTCGCCCTACATGTATTCAGGGCTTGCGTATATCCATCGCCAGCAAAAAGACTGGAATGCCGAACGTCTGGCGCTTGAAAACCAGATCCGCTTGGGAACGGATGATGCCTTTGCCTATTATCGACTTGGACTCCTTCTTTGTATATTCGATCCGCAGCGGGCATACGACAAATTGACAATCGCCTCCTCTCTTAATCCCGAACTTGATCCGGCTGTGCAGACAATGCGCTCCGCCTTGAATCTGTCCTATACCCAGGCGGATAAATCCGCGCAGATGATCGCGCTGGGGCGCGCGCTCGGTCTCGTGCAGGAGTGGGAACTGGCGCTCGCGGCGTTCGGGCGGGCGATTGCGTCGGATGCGGAAAATGCCGAGGCGTGGGCATGGCTTGGAGAGGCGAAACAGCAACTCGGTCAGGATGGACGCGTGGAGCTCGATCGCGCGCTTTCGCTGGATCGTACGTCCGTCGTCGTGCGCGGACTCCGTGCCTTGTATTGGGAGCGTCAGGAACGATATGCGCAGATGCTTGCCGAGTACCTGCTTGCCGCGGAGTATGAGCCGGACAATCCTGCCTGGCGGGCGGGGGTTGGTGATGCGTATGCAAAGCGCGGTGATCTGAACGCTGCGTTGACCGCCTTTCAGCGGGCGGCGGAGCTTGCTCCCACCGACGCGACCTACCGGCGCTTGCTGGCGGTATTTTGTGCTGAGAATAATATATATGTGGAGGAGATTGGTCTGCCTGCTGCGCTGGAAGCTGTGCGGCTTGCGCCGGAAAGCGCGGAAATGCTGGATGCGCTTGGAATGGCGTACTTTTCCAGCGGGCGGTTTGCAAATGCGGAGCAATCTTTTTTGAAGGCGCTTGAGATCGACCCTGTTTATTACCCCGCGCATATTCATATTGCCATGAATTATCTCGCACAGGGGAACCGGGTTGCGGCAGTGAATTCATTGACGTTTGTCCGCGATGCACGCGCATCCGGCGAGTATGGGGAGTTGGCGGTTAAGTTGTTGGTACAGTATTTCCCATGATGTGCGTGATAAAATCACACTCATGAATCGGATAAAGATCTCCTTATTGTTTTTGCTTGTTTCATCCCTGTTCGGATGCGCCTATCTTCCGGACGCGAACGCGAACCCGGAGCCGGCAACGCCGTTGCCATCAGGCAGTGTGCTGTTCCAGGATGATTTCGCGAACCGCGGCTCGGGCTGGAATCGGATGCAGGTCGGCGAGGGCGTCATGGATTACGACGCGGGCGGATATCGCATCCTCGTCAACGCCAGCCAGACCAATTTCTGGGCGACGCCCGCCAGGGATTTTTCGGACGTCCGCATCGAAGTGGATACAGGCAAACTGGCGGGTCCCGACGAGAACCGCATCGGCGTGATCTGCCGCTTCAACGGCAGTGATTATTATTTCTTCATGATCACCAGCGATGGTTTCTACGGCACAGGCATCTACTTTGACGGGCAGGCGATCCTGCTCGGTCAGAACGAATTGCAGGCATCGGAAAACATCCATACGGGGCTTGCGGTCAATCACCTGCGCGCGGATTGCGTGGGCGACAGCATGACCTTTTATGTGAATGGTTTTCAGACCGCCAAGTTCCAGAATGATGCGCTGGCTTCGGGCGATGTCGGCATGTTGGCTGGCACGTTCGATACGCCCGGTGTGGACATCATCTTCGATAATTTTGTTGTAATGCAGCCATAACGTGGATTCAGGGAGTATGCTCTAGTAATACGCCAACAAGTTGGCTGATTCCAAACTCCAATGAAAATCTTTCTCGATACCATCGGCTGTCGCCTCAACCAGGCGGAAATTGAACACATGGCGCGCCAGTTCCGCGCCGCAGGGCATGAGATCGTCGCCTCTGCCGACCACGCCGAAATGGCGGTGGTCAATACCTGCGCGGTCACCACGCAGGCGGCATCCGATTCGCGCGGCAAGATCCGCACCATTGCCCGCGCAGGCGTGGAAGAGATCGTCGCCACAGGTTGCTGGACGAGCCTGCAACCCAAGGAAGCCGCCGCGCTGCCCAACGTCAAACACGTTGTCACCAACGACAAAAAAGATACCCTTGTTCCCCAGACATTAAATCTTCCCCCTGAAACTTTCGACCTCGAGCCGATCGACCGCACGCCCATCCCCGGTCTGCATCGCCGTACGCGCGCCTTCATCAAAGTGCAGGATGGTTGCGATAACAAATGCACTTTTTGCATCACCACCGTCGCGCGCGGCGAAGGGCGTAGTCTTCCGCTGGCAGATGTCATCGCGGATATCAACTCTGCGCTCGCGGGCGATTCCAAAGAGATCGTGCTGACGGGCGTGCATCTCGGCTCATGGGGACAGGAGATGAATTTTCATTTGCGCGATCTGGTCAAAGCCATTTTGCGCGAAACGGATGTGCGTCGTTTGAGACTATCATCCCTCGAACCATGGGATTTGGATGCCGACTTTTTCTCCCTATGGGAGGACAAACGCCTCATGCCTCACTTGCACCTGCCTCTGCAATCTGGCAGTGACTCCACCCTGCGGCGGATGGCGCGCAAGACCACGCCCGCATCCTTCCGTGAGTTAGTGGATGCCGCCCGCAACGTGATGCCTGATGTCGCCATCACGACGGATATCATCGCGGGCTTCCCCGGAGAGACGGAAGAAGAATTTGCCGAGACGCTGGATTTCGTGAAGGAGATGAAATTCACGGGCGGACATGTCTTTTCGTATTCGCCACGCCCCGGCACAGGGGCGGCGAGGATGAAGGGGCAGGTCAAGCCGGAGTTAAGAAAGAAGCGTAATCGCATCCTGCAGGAGTCCATCGAAGAGTCGGCGAGGTCCTATCGTGAGAGATTCATCGGGCAGACCATGTCCGTGCTGTGGGAATCCACCACCGAATATGGCGAATATGGCTGGCGCATGGAAGGCTGGTCGGGGAATTATCTGCGCGTGAGCGCCGCGGCTCCCTCGCCGCGCTGGAACGAGGTGGACGAGGTGGAACTGCTCGAAGTGGATGGCGAGAAGGTAAAAGGCGTAATCCGATAGGTACGAATGTCACTACTTGAAATGGGGGAGAACTTGTATAATTTTTGTGCGAAAATTAACATGAAAAGGAGCAAACTATGACGGCTCAATTGATTGACGGTACTGCCATTGCGCAGAAGGTGCGCGATGAAGTGAAAGAAAAAGTTGCCAAGCGCATCGCGGAGGGGAAATCCCAACCCGGGCTGGCGACCGTGCTGGTCGGCGAACGCATCGACTCGGCGACCTACGTGAGTATGAAGCAGAAGGCGTGCGCTGAACTGGGGATGACCTCGTTCCATCACCCCGTCCCTGCCGATATTACGCAGGAAGATCTGGAAAAATTGATCAAGGAACTGAATGCCGACCCGAAGGTGCATGGCATTTTGGTGCAGTTGCCCCTGCCCGATCATTTGGATGAAGAGCGGATTTTGTCGCTCATCAGCATCGAAAAGGATGTGGACGGTTTCTCGCCGATCAATCTTGGTCGTTTGGCGCAGAAGGGACGCGAACCGCTGTTCGTGCCCTGTACGCCGTACGGTTGTATCTATCTTTTGAAGGAAGCGGGCGTGAAGATCGCGGGCGCGAATGCGGTTGTGTTGGGACGTTCGAACATCGTCGGTATGCCTGCCGCGCTCCTGCTCATCAAGGAAAATGCCACGGTGACCGTCGTCCACTCGCGCACAAAGGACATCCCTGCCGTGATGCGTGATGCGGATATTATCATCGCTGCCATCGGGCGCGCGGAGATGGTGCGCGGTGAGTGGATCAAACCCGGCGCCGCGGTCATTGACGTGGGCATCAACGGCATCCCGATGCTGAACGAAGACGGTTCCCCGGTCATTAGCCAGAAGACGGGCAAGCCGCGCCAGAAACTGGTCGGCGACGTCAATTTTGCGGAAGCGAAAGAAGTGGCTGGTTTCATTACTCCTGTTCCCGGCGGCGTCGGTCCCATGACGATTGCGATGCTGATGGCGAACACGTTCCGCGCGGCGGAGATTCAAGAAAAATAAGATCGTTCTCTAAAAAGAAAACAGTCCAGCCGCGGCTGGACTGTTTTTGATTCGGGGGTCTTTTATGCTCGAATGAAAGCCCCAAGGTGATTGGCAACTTCGCGTTCCTTGCCGGGTCTGCCCAGATCCACAGGGATATTTAAGATGCGGGCTTTGCCGTCAAATCCGCGGATGACCATGGTGGACGAACCGCCTCCATCCATGTTGGCGCCGGTATGCACGCCATAGGAGATCAGCAGTTCTGCCAGTTCGGGGAAGGTGACGCCTTCGCTGTAACCGGGCTGGCGTCCGTCCACGACCATCAGGGTCAACCAGCGGGCGTTCTTGCTCAAGCCGACAGCCGTGCGCGGATTTGGAGCCTGCGCCGCCAGATTCTTCACCACTTTTCCGTCCACCACAACCATGCGGTCTCCGGCGACCGCATTGAAGACATTTCCTTCAACCGTATTAAAGGAGACCTGATTCTTCTGCCTGATGTGAACCACCGGTTGGATGGTCTTTTTGGGCGAATAGATCTTTCCGCGCGAGGCGGCATAATCGCTGACTCGTACCGGCTCGCCGCCGTTTGGACACAGAGTGGCGGGATCGTGGGATGCATCCAGATAGCTAAAATATCCGCCGTTGATGGCGACATGCAGCTTGAACTCCTCCAGGAACTTGGACGTGGTGCGCGTGCATAAAATGTCCTTGTCGTTTGGCGATGGTGTGACGAGGAATTCCAATTTGGCAGTCTGCAGGTCGATCGCCATGACGTGCACGACGATCGGGCGCGGAGATGTCAGGTCCTTTCGCAGGTAGGTGATGCCCGGGAACAGGTTCTGTGTGATGGACGCGGGACGCGTATTTCCAACCGGCACAAGATAACTTTTCGCGCACCAGCCCGTTTGTCCGTCGAGGCGCTGGATCTGTACCCAGCTCGCATGGGTTGTGTCATCCAGCGCGGGAATGGTGTCATTTTTGACCAATGTGCCAAGGATCTTGCTGGTGGCGTTCGGCTCTGTGCGGATGTTCAAGGCGGTGGTATTGACGCGGTACCACGGTTTGTTCTTGGTATCGTCGGGGATGGGCGGCGGCGGAGGCGGCTCGATCGGACCGGGCGAGTGAACGCTGATCAGGTATTCGCTGGAACTCCAACCGGTCAGGCTGCCGTTCTGGTTGCGGATCTTCAGCCATGAACCGTCTGCTGTGGAATCGATGCGCTCCACCAGTTCCCCGAAATAGACCAGCCCGGTCGACTCGTGTTCAAGCCCGGGTCCTTCGCGTACCTTCAAGGAAGAGGCGGTTACCCGGTACCAATTTTCATCTTCGTCATCAGGGGGAGGTTCCGGTGTCGGTGGCGGATCGGTGGGCTGCAGGAATTCACTGGAACACCAACCGGTCAGGCTTCCATCCGCCTTGCGGATCTGCAGCCATGAGCGGTCTGCATTGGCGCCGATCTCTTGCACCACCTCGTTGAGCACCACGCTTCCGACCTGTTTGAACGTTGTGCCCGCTCCCTCACGGACGCGCAGCGAAGCGGTGTTGACGCGGTGCCATTTGTCGGTCGGTTCGGGCTCCGGTTCAGGCTCAGGTTCCGGCGTTGGCGGCGGATCAGTGGGCTGCAGGAATTCGCTGGCGCACCAACCGGTCAGGCTTCCATCCGCCTTGCGGATCTGGATCCACGAGCGGTCTGCGTTGGCTCCGACCTCTTTAACCACATCGTTGAAGATCAGCCCTCCGATCTGGTTGAAGTTCGTTCCGGGTCCTTCGCGCACCCGCAGGGAGGCGGTGTTGACGCGGTGCCATTTGTCGGTCGGTTCGGGCTCCGGCTCGGGATCAGGCTCGGGTTCCGGATCAGGTGTCGGGTCCGGCGGCGGGGCGCTGACTCGTTCCAGATAGGCGGCAAAGCTCCAGCCCGTCAGGCTGCCGTCGCGTTTGCGGATGTTCAGCCAGGTTCGGTCTCCGTTCGCATCGATCTCTTCCACTACTTCGTTTAGGAAGATGCTTCCGATCTGGTTGTGGGTCAAGCCGGGTCCTTCGCGGACCTTTAGCGAGGGGACCGTGACGCGGAAGAACTTGCTGACGGGGTCAGGGTCTGGCGGCGGAGGGGGAGTATCGCCGAGTTTGAAGCGCGCGCGAAAGGCGGCGAGATCGCCGTTGAAGTAGTTCAGGTCGATGCGGCTGCTTTCCACGCCGTAGATGGAGCCGTCGCCGTTTTCGGTGAACTGCCAGAAGGTCCATGTATCCCAGGGTTTTGGGACGAGCGGTTTGGTCACGCCGTAGTTGGCGACCCAAAGCGGATAGAATTTGAAATAGTTCAGCGAACCGGTGGGGATGCCGACCCCTTGTGTGTTTTGCACCCAGTAATAATATGCGGTGTAGATGCCGACTTCCTTGTTCGGGACGAGTTCCTTGATTCGTTCGAGGAAGGTGTACCAGTGTCTCCAGCCGCCAAAAGCGCCGCCGTAATTTTCTTCGAAATCTGCAAAGAGCGGAAGTTCGCCAGTATCTCCGCCGAAGAGCGATGCCCAGAGTTCCGCCTGTCGTTTGGGGTCGACGCGGCTGTCATAGAACCAGTAGGAGCCGCGCGGCAAGCCCACCCGTTTTGCCTCGCGCCAATTGACCTTGAAATCGCGGTCTGTCCACAGGTTTTGCCCGGCACGGATGATGACGTATTCCGCGTTCTGGCGCATCTTTGCAAAGTCGATGCCCTGCGGGGTCTGGGGATCGTCCTGATAAAAACTAACATCGGTTCCGATGACGTTTGCCATATGCTCTCTCCTTGTTGTTAGTTGTCAATAAAATTATACAACGGATTTACAGGGCGCTTTCAAAATGCGTGACGACCGGCTCGTTCTGCGGCTTCCCCTCGATGGCAATGACATCGATCTGCCAGTGGTCAATGGCGTGTTCGGCGGCGTAGTGCTGGGCGGCGTGCAGCATGTGCTCGCGCTTGCGCGCAGTGATCTGATGTTCAGGTAAAAAATTTTTACTGGATGTCAGTGTTTTTACTTCGATAAAAATGACGATGCCTCCCCGTTGGGCGATGATGTCGATCTCGCCGTAGGGCGTGCGCACGTTGCGTGCAATGACTTCATAGCCGCGCTTCGTCACATACCTGACGGCTGTTTCCTCGCCCCAGGCGCCCACACGCTGGTTGTGCTTCGTCATGGCTTGAGGCGTTCCATGAACCCGCGCAGGCGCGTCAGCCAGCCTTTCTTTCGTGAAGCCGAGTCCTTGACCAGTTGTTCATAGTGCTCAAGCATCAACGCGGTGGTGCGCTCGATGGCATAGGCGGAGGAAGCCTCCCGCGCGGATCGGCTCATTTGCTTGCGCAGTTCAAGGTCAAGGCAGAGGCGGGTCAGTTTGGCGGTGAAGGCGGGCAGGTCGTGCGTGGCGAGGAAGCCCGTCTTGCCATCATCGACCGTATCCCCAACACCGACCGATTCGATGCCCATGACGGGCAGTCCCGCGCCCATGGCTTCGATCACCGAAAGCGGGTGCACCTCCGTGACCGAGGCGGTGACGAAGATGTCACACATGGCGAGGTAGGCGGGCAGTTGGTCGTAGGGGATTTTTCCGATCAGGCGCACATTGCGGGAAACATCCATTTCCTTGACCTGTGCGCGGATCCCCGTTTCATATTGCTGCACTCCGCCGCCGATCAGCAGCAGATGGACGTTCGGGATGGCTTTTGCGATGCCGGAAAATGACTCCAGCAAAAAGGGGATGTTCTTTTCGAGCGCGATGCGTCCGGCATAGATGAGCAGGATGTCATCCTTCTGGTAGCCGAATTGTTCCCGCGAAAGTGGTTTGGCGTTGTGGAAGTTGTTCAGGTCCACGCCGTTGGGCGCGATCTCGATCCTGCCTTCCACGTTGAGTTCTCGCAGCACCTTTTCCATGCCTGCCGACGGCGTGATGACGAGATCTACAGCTTTGCAGAAGGGCGGCATGTAGGCTTGCAGAAGCCCGTGGCTGACCTCGTCCGGCATGAGCGGCAGGTAGGCTTGGGCGTACAAATCGTAGCGCGTGTGGTTGGTGAACACGATGGGGATGCGCAGCGGACGGCAGTAACGCAGGGCGAGGCGTCCGCTCAGGAAGGGGTGATGCACATGGACGACATCCATGGTTTGCAGCATTTTCTTTGCGGCGCGCGAATAGCGCATGGAGAGGTAGAATCCCGTATCTGCCAGTGGAAGACCCGGACTGCGGATGATGTTTGGTTCGGTGTCCTTGTAATCCACATCGCCAAACGTGAAGACGAAGACATCGTGCCCGGCTTTTTCGAGATACTGCTTGTTGACCTCGACGTAGTTGGTGATGCCGCTGATATACGGTTTGTAACTGTCGACCATCATTCCGATTCGCATGTGAATATGCTACGGCATGGACAGGTGAATGTCAAGTGGGAGATTGGGCATGGTAGAATCAAAATCCCTTTAGGAGAACGGATGACAGCAAAGTTGATCTTGAGAAACAAGGAATATGAAGTCAGGGCAGGCATGACCCTGCTGGATGCGTTGAAGAAAAGCAATATCGTCCCCGAATCCGTGATCGCCACGCGGGACGGCGAAATGATCACCGAGGACGAGATCTTGAAGGACGGCGACGTGATCAAGCTGATCGCGGTGATCTCAGGCGGCGCAAAATGAAGTGTCGAAAGTGCGGCGGTAAAGCCTCCCTCAACATGCGCCAGCACAGGCTGGCACTATGCAAGGAACACTTCCTCGAGTGGGTGCCCGAGCAGACCGAGCGTTTCATCAAAAAATATCAAATGTTCACGCGCGAGGAGAAGATCCTTGTGGCGGTCTCCGGCGGCAAGGATTCGCTCGCCTTGTGGGATATTCTCACGCGCCTCGGCTACCAGGCGGACGGGCTGTATCTCGGTCTCGGCATCGACGGCGGCATTGGCTATTCACATGAATCCCAGCGGCTGACCGAAAAATTCGCAAGCGAGAACAACCTGAAACTGCATGTCCTGGATGTCGAAAAGGAATATGGCAGTTCCATCCCCGTCCTTTCGGCGATCAGCCACCGCGGACATGGCAAACCGTGCGCCGTGTGCGGACTTGCCAAACGGCATGAGATGAACCGCATCGCGCGCGACCTCGGCTATGATGTGCTCGCCACCGGTCATAATCTCGATGACGAGGCGGCGGTCCTGTTCGGCAACACCATGCAATGGGCATCGGAATATATTCTGCGGCAGGGACCCGTCCTGCCAGCTTCGGACGGGCTGGCGCGCAAGGTCAAGCCGCTCTGCCGGTTCTATGAGCGCGAAATGACCGCCTACTCGCTGGCGCGCGGCATCGAATACATCTATGATGAATGTCCGTTCGCGGAAGGCTCGAAGCAGATCTTCTATAAGGAGGCGCTCAACCAGTTGGAGACGGCGCGTCCCGGTGCGAAGCTGACCTTTTATGTGAAGTTTTTGGATGCGAAAAAAAGCGGGGAATTATTTATCGACAAGAACATCGAGCAGGCTCATCTGCATGCCTGCCCCAAGTGCGGACAGCCCACGTCCGCGCCGGGCTTGTGTTCATTTTGCAGGATGATCGAAAAGGCGGACCAGACAGCCCTAGCGCAGCAGGGTGGCGGCTAGCCCGGCTAGGAAAAGTCCCGCCGCGGCGTAAACTGCGATCTGTTCCGATAGGGAATGCTCGCTTTCGGGCTGGTCGAATCGGAGCTGGCCGGTGTCGTGAGGCGCACCCTGTTTTCCAAGCAGTGCTTCGCGCAGGACCATCACACTGGCGGGACGGTTATCCGGGTGGAGTGACATCGCCCACAGGACGGCTCGTTCCACGTGCGGGCTGAGGCGTGGGTTGATCTCTTTTGGGGGGATCAGGCTGCGGTTATTGAGGAAGCGTTTGCGGACTTCGGCGGGAGGTTCATTGGTCAGCAGGTGGTAAAGCGTCGCCCCGAACGAGAAAATATCCGCGCGCGGATCGGTATGGGTGTCATCGCCGCCGTACTGTTCCAGCGGTGTATAGAGCGCCGTGCCCTGACCTTGAATGACGGTGATCGTGACTTCGTCCGGCGCCATGATCTTGACCAGACCGAAGTCCACCAGTTTGACCAGTCCGCTCGGGGTGAGTTTGATGTTGCTTGGCTTGATGTCGCGGTGAATGATGGGCGGGTCCTGCTGGTGCATGTAACTCAGCGCGTCGGCGATCTGGACCGCCCATTGCAGGACTTCCTTTTCAGGCAGGAAGGTCTTGTTGCGGCGGGCTTCCTGCATTCGTTCGCGCAGGTCCTTGCCCGGTACGTAATCCATGACGAGGTAATCGCGTGAGCCTTCGGAGAAGTAATCGGAAACCTTGGGCAGGTTGGGGTGGTCGAGACGCGCCAACACAGATGCCTCGCGAAAGAACTGCTCGCGGGACTGTGCAAGGATTTCCTTTGGGAGAGCCTGGTTGTTGTGATCGACTTCCTTGATCGCGCATAAACGACCCTGCAGGCGGTTGTCCTCCGCAAGGTAAATGCTGCCCGTGCCGCCCTGTCCGATCTGTTCGCGGATGGTATAGCGGTCACGCAGGATCTCCCCATTCTTTAACGATTGGGGCAAATCTTCTCCTTTGGGTGCTGCCGGCGCGCTCTGTGCGAAGTGATGTTGTCGGCGTGTATCACTTTGTGTATTGGGAATATAAAGAACTTACACTATAATCATGCACAGAACGCCGCTTTTCTGCTATATTATAAACGCCTTTGGTGATGTGGAGTATTACGCTTTTGTTGGGATTTATTGAACGATGAAATTATTACAGCAGGCAGCCAACGAGGAGATTATGGAACACGATGATGAGTATCCCATTCTAGTTGCGCAGGATGGACCGCTCAAGGGACAGCGCTGGGCGCTCAGCCGCACGTTGATGGTGGGACGCGATCCCGGTTGTGACATTCAGGTTCAGGACAGGCAGGTTTCACGCTTCCATGTGCGCATCACGCCCACGCCCGAAGGCGTGATCGTCGAAGACCTTGGGAGCAAGAACGGCACCAATCACAACGGCACGGAACTCTCCGCGCCGGTCATGCTGCAGGACGGCGATCTGTTCGGCATTGCGCTTGCCCAGCAATTCCTTTTTCTCACCTCCGACGCCACCATGCCGCTCGCGGAAGGCGGACCGCGCGCTGGTCGCCTGTTGATGGACCAGAAATCCCGTCAGGTGTGGGTCAATCAACAGCAGGTCGCGCCGCCGTTATCCGCCCAGCAGTTCAGGTTGTTGTGGAAGTTGTACGAAAAACAGGGACAGGTTATCAGCCGTGCGGAGCTGGTAAGCGTGGTCTGGGGCGATGAACAGATGGCGGGCGTTTCCGACCAGGCATTGGACGCGTTGATCCGCCGCCTGCGTGACCGCCTCGCCGTGCTCGATCCTAGTCATCAATTCATAAACACAGTGCGCGGACATGGTCTGCGCCTCGATAATCCCCCCGTAGGCGAGTAAAAAAAAACATGGATGCCCAATCAGAGAAACTGCTTGCACATATCATTCGCAACACCCGCGTCGCCTCGCTGGCGACCCTGCGCGATGACGCGCCGCAGGTCTCCATGGTGGCGTACGTCACGAACGACGATTTTTCCCTGTATCATATTTTTGTCAGTCGTCTGGCACAGCATACCGTGGACATGCAAAAGGACAAACGCGTGGCGCTGCTGATCGCCGAACCCGATGACAGCCGCGAAGACCCGCAAACGCTGGCGCGCGTCTCCATTCGCGGCACAGCGGAGGTCGTTCAGAACGGCGAACCCGGCTACACTCCCCTGCGCGATCAATATCTCGCCCGTTTTCCACAAGCGGAGCAGTTATTCCAGCTTGCCGATTTCAATTTCTGGCGCATCAAACCCAAGGGCGGACGTTTCGTGGCGGGCTTTGCGAAGGCATACAACATCACGCCCGAAACGCTCAAAAAAGTTTCCAGCAGATAGGCGCAAAACGTCTTGAACGATACACCCTGTGCCATCGCTCAGGGTTTTTATGCTTTGGAGGTATGAATGGAACCGCTTAAACTGTTAGCCGTATTTGCACACCCTGATGACGAATCGATGGGGATGGGCGCCACGCTGGCGAAGTATGCCGCCGAAGGCGTGGAGACGCACCTCGTCTGCGCTTCACGCGGGGAACGAGGCTGGGGAGGTCCCGCCGAACAGGATCCCGGTCTGGAGGGACTCGGCAGGATCCGCACACAGGAATTGGAGAACGCGGTTGCCCTGCTCGGCATGAAGAGCCTGTCCTTCCTCGGCTACGTGGACGGAGACGTGGATCAGGCGCCTCATGCCGAAGCCATCGGCAGGATCGTCACGCACATCCGCCGCATCCGCCCGCAGGTGGTGGTGACCTTCCCGCATGACGGTATCTACGGGCATCCCGACCATATTGCCATCGGACAGTTCGCAACCGCCGCCATCGTCTGCGCCGCGGATGCGGATTACAAAGACCCGCAGGACCTGCCA
The DNA here is from genome assembly GCA_023382595.1 of Anaerolineales bacterium. Lineage (GTDB taxonomy): Bacteria > Chloroflexota > Anaerolineae > Anaerolineales > Villigracilaceae > Villigracilis. The sequence continues at coordinate 179,776 of JAHDWB010000005.1, forward strand.
TCCCACCGCGTATCGAAGTTGTATTACATGGTGGACAGCGAAGAGTTCGTGCATATGGTCATGCCGTTCTTCGATGAGATCACCTTCCCCGTGGACGGTCAGATGCGCGAAGAGTCGCCGTGGAAGGAGTGGATGATCACCACGCGCATCGAAACGACCGAATACTGCCGTACCGCCTGGCGTGCCATCCGTTGCCATCGAACCCAAGTGGGTTCGCTTGGCAGACTCGCCGAATTGGACGAGGACTCCGCCATTCCCATCCTTGCCAAACAAGGCACCTTCTACCGCGCCTTCAGCCTTGTCAACGGCGGCAGGCAGGTCGAAACGGACTTGTTCGAAGGTTTGCGATAGATGGTCCGCTTGCCCAAATGCGCCCGCCGCAGCCCCCGGTGGAGGTAAAGTTTGATTTGCTATGTACCAAACTTTAATTTGCTAGGTAGCAAAAGTTGGTTTGCTAATTAGCAAATTCCGGTTTTCAAGGGGCGAAAGTTGCTTTGCTGGTTTGTTCTAAAACTGCCATCCGTTCGGATGGCAGTTTCTTTTGTCCCCTCAGCAAAAGAAGGATGAAAAATAATTCACTAAAGGACCGCCCTTTGTGGTTACGGACGTGCTAGGTCGAAGGTGCGCTGGATGAAGATCGCCATCTGTGCGCGGGTGACGGACTTGTTGGGGCAGTAGTTGCCGCCGCCGCATCCGCCGGTGATGCCTTCCGCAGCCAGCTGCTCGATCCAAGCCGCAGCCGAATGACCGATCGGGACGTCCAGGAACTCGGTGCCGGAGGCAGCGGGCGGGACGTAGTCATCGCCATACTTGGCGCGCAGCAGGAAGATCGCCATCTGGGCGCGGGTGACCGGGCTGCTCGGGCAGTAGTTGCCGTTGCCACAGCCGCCGGTGATGCCTTCCGCAGCCAGCTGTTCGATCCAAGCCGCAGCCGAGTGGGTGAGCGGAACGTCAGCGAAGACGGTGCCGGTCGCCGGGGGAGGCGTGTAGGCTTGTCCGTACATGCCGCGCAGCAGGAAGATCGCCATCTGGGCGCGGGTGACGGAGCTGTTCGGGCAGTAGGCAAGCGGGTTGGTGGAACAGCCGCCGGTGATGCCGGCATAGTAGATGGACTCGATGTAGGACCAGGCGGAGTTCGCCATGGGCACATCGACGAAGGTCGGGAAGTCGCCGCCTGCGGAGACCGTCACGTTGACCGTGATGTCATCGAAGGCACCGAGCTGGTCGGTGACGCGCACCACAAAGCTGTCCGCGCCGGAGAAGTTCAGGGTCGGTGCGTAGGCGATGACCTTGGAGTTGCCGTCGCCGGTGGCGGTGGCGGTTCCGTTGCCAGCCTGGGTCTGGATGCTCCAGGTCAGGGTGTGGTCTTCAGCGTCGGTGGCGTTCAGGGTCAGGGCGAACTTGTCCGGGAAGCCGTTTCCGGGCATGGCGACGAAGACGGACCCGCCTTCGGTGATGACCGGCGCTTCGTTGCCGTTCGCGCTGGCGCTCCTATGGCTGGACAGGATCAGCATGAGCCCCAGCAGGCACGCGGACACGATCTGACGGAATGTAATGGGTTTTGCGTTCATCATATATCCTTTTTTGACCGGCTCTCTTGCCGGTCGCAGAAAAACCGCCCTCCGTGGAGGGCGGTTTTTCCGATCCCCCTTGTACCCCCTGTTCCTCATTATATATGGATCAAGATTCTTGCTGGTCTGGCTGCCGCCCAAGTGGACGGCAGCCAGATTTATTCATTCGTACAAACTTACGGACGTGCTAGGTCGA
>JAHDWB010000006.1 GCA_023382595.1 Anaerolineales bacterium
CCGGCGTATGAATTTGGTTATTAAAATCCCCCCACTTTTTCGACAGTTTCAACGGCTTGCATCACCGTCCCCGAGCGGAGCGAACGGGATCGCGAAGCACGGCGCCGGGGGCGGGGACAGCGTGCAGTCCGGTAGGCAGTGTCGGATACCCGAATTATACGTCTTGGGGATGGAAGGGTCAATAAATAGACTTCCGAAGTCTGCTGTTGGATACTTTGTGGTTACAATGGGGAGAGAAAGGAGATTCCATGCTTGAAATCGCTGTCATGATTGAAGGTCAAAACGGATTGAACTGGACGCGCTGGGGTAACATCGTCCGTCTCGTGGAGGATGCGGGCTTCGTCGGCTTGTACCGCTCCGACCACTTCACCAACATGAATCCGCCCGACAAAGACTCGCTCGAGTTGTGGGTCTCGCTCACCTGGCTGGCGTGCAACACAAAGCGCATCGAGTTCGGTCCGCTGGTCACGCCGTTTTCGTTTCGGCATCCCGCGCACACCGCCCGCATGGCATCCGCAGTGGACGATCTCTCGAATGGGCGGCTCACGCTCGGTCTCGGCGCGGGCTGGCAGGAGCGCGAGCATCACCTCTACGGCTTCGACCTGCTGGATGTCAACTCCCGCATGGAACGCTTCGAAGAAGGCTTGCAGGTCGTGACTCAATTATTGAAAAGCGACTCGCCAGTCTCGTTTGACGGGACGTATTATCAGATCCGTGAAGCGACCCTGCTCCCGCGCCCGCTTCGACCTGACGGACCCCGCATCCTGATCGGTGGCAACGGAAAGAATCGCACGCTGAAACTTGCCGCCCGCTACGCCGATGAGTGGAACATCATCTTCGCCCCGCCTGCGATGGTCAAGGAATTGAACGCGTTCATGGATGAAGCCTTGAACGCCGAGAACCGCGCTCCCGAATCCATGCGCCGTTCGATGATGACGGGCTGCATTTTCGGTCACACCGAATCCGCGCTCAGGCAGAAACTCGATGCCATTGGGCAATCCGCTGAGCAATTGGATCGGCGGGGGATCGTATATGGCAGCGCGGATCAAGTCAAAGAGCAGTTGCAGAAGCTCGAAGAAAGCGGACTCCAGCGCATCATGCTGCAATGGCTGGATTTGGACGACCTCGCAGGCTTGGAAGCGTTGGGGAAGGCAGTCTTGTAATGTCGTTGCGCGCCGTTGGTCGAGTAGTGGCGCTGCAAGCGCCACGTATCGAGACTAACGGCGCGCATTCTCCTCGAAATATGCCTGAAACTCCTCCCTGAATTTCTCCCTCGAAAAACGGACCGCATTCTCCCTCGCGGCTTCGCTCTTTAATTTCATCCCTTCAAATCTATGAACCGCCTCCACCAACCCCTCCGCGGTTTGCTCATAAAATAACAACCCTGTTTCCCCGTCGTGGACGATCTCTGCCGCGCCGCCCTTCCCATACGCAATGACAGGGCATCCCGCCGCCTGCGCCTCGACCATTGCAATCCCGAAATCCTCAGTTGCCATGTACACGAAGGCTTTGGCGCGGTTGAGCATATCGGTCACTACATCATCAGGTTGATGCCCCAATAATTTAACATTCTCCTTCGCCAGTGTTTGCAGGCGCGGCATTTCGGGTCCATCGCCGATGATGATGAGCGGAAGCTTCAACGTGTTGAACGCCTTGACGATCTCCGCCGTCCTTTTGTAGGGAACCAGCCGCGAAATATGGATATAAAAATCATCGCGTTCCTTTGCTGGTGAAAATCGCTCCACATCCACAGGCGGATAAATAACGCGCGAATCCCGCCCCCATGCCTGCCGGATCTTCCCCGCTGTCCATTGCGAGATGGCGAGCAATGAATCTGCCCGGGCGGCGGAAAATTTGTCCCAACGGCGGAGCAGGCTCAAGGTCAGGCGTGCGGCGGAGCCGATGATCGGCTTATCCAAATGATGCAGGTGCAGGTAGTCATACTGCAAATGCCAGGCGTAACGCATCGGCGTGCAGACGTAGGAAATGTGGATCTGATCCTTGTGTATTTTGACGCCGTGCGCCACCGCATGCGAGATGGACAGGACAACATCATAACTTTGGACATTTAAGCTTTCGATGGCAAGCGGCATGATCGGGAGCAGACCGCGATACAGATGCTCGACGCGCGGGATGCGTTGCAGGAAGGATGTTTTGACGCTGCGCCCCTCGAGCCGCGTGCCTGTTAGATTTGATCCGTTGTGTATTAAGGAATGTAGTTGTGCCTGCGGGTACATGTCGAGGATCTCAGCGAGCAATCTCTCCCCACCGCCATAGATATTTAACCATTCATAGACGATCGCCAGTTTCATGCCATGCGCTCGAGGACGGCGAGTGTGTTCGCTGCGGTTTTATCCCAGGTAAGTTCTTTCGCTGTTTTTAAACCTTGTTCGCGCATTGTTGCAGCGAGTTGTTCGTCTTCGATGATCCTTTGCATGCTTTCAGCGATTTCGTTCGGTTTCTGCGGGTTGACGAACAGCGCTGCGCCTTCGAATATCTCATGGAAAACCGCTATGTCGGATGCGATGACGGGCGCGCCGCATGCCATTGCCTCCAGAATGGGCAGACCAAAGCCCTCATAAAGGGATGGGGAAACGAGTGCAGCTGCGCCTGAATACAGGGCGGGCAAATCTTGATCGGGGACGTAGTCCACGCGTTGGTGGTCAGGCAGCGGCGCTGTACGTGCTGTGTATCGAGACCCGGCGTGACGGATTGAATGACTATGATTTGTCGTGTTGAAAATATGACCTGTGGATTCTGTCCCTGCAATGAACAACTCGTGTCCATTCAGATCCGCCATTTCCCAAGCCTGAAGCAATGTCTTTAAATTTTTTCTCGGTTCCATTGTCCCGACAAAAAGAAAATACGGTTTTCGCAATCCATATTTCTCTTGTACCGCTTCAACGGATTTTCGTGACTGCGGTACAAATGGATCCCCAACCCCAAGATGAATGACGTGGAGTTTCTCGTCAGGGATACCCAGATGAAGTTTCAGTCTATTGCGCGAAAAATCGGCATCGGTGATGATCGCCTTGGCGCGTTTCACCAGTATTTTCCATGAGAGTCTTGTCCATGCCGCATAGGCGGGGCGAAACCATTCCGGGTGGTCGAACACGCTGGCATCGTGGAGGGTGACAGCCTGTCTTGTAACACTCCATGCGCTTGTGTTCGCGGGCGACCATAGAACTTCGTCTTTGAAAACCAAATGCGGCAGGATGAACTGCTCCCAAAGATGACCTGAAAATTGCCCCAACGGCTTTTGAGGAGATATGAACCGTTTACGGGGTTGCAGTCTTTTTGAGACCTCGTGCGCATAACGCTCCACGCCGGTGATGCGTCTGTGTCGAAAGCGGCCATTGATCGCAATACTTAAAGACATTCACGGATTATAATTAGAAATAGGATTATTCCGGTCTGATTTAAATGTCACCATCCTTACAGGATCGCATATCGCATTACTTCGTCATTGCGGCGCGTTTGGCTTTCATGCTGACGATCGTGTTGTTCCCTCTGCGCTGGCGCGTGGAATTGTGGCAGCGTCCGTTCTTTCCCGTCTATTCCGATTACACCGATTTTTTATTTTTTGCGGCTGACCTTACCCTGCTGTATATGCTTATGCTTTGGGGGTGTTCGCTGTTGATAATGCCGCGCAGGTTGAAGGCAGGTTCATTGCTGCTCAGTCTCTGCCTTGCCGGCTTGACCGTCGCAGGATGGGCATCCATCCTTGTAAGTGTGGATGCGACGCTTTCCGGTTATCACGCTGTTCGGTTTGTCCTGCTGCTCCTTTTTTATTTCTTTATCGTCAACGAAATTCATTCCCCTGTTTGGGTGATTGTCCCTGGCGCGCTTCAAATTATCATTCAATCCATGGTTGCCGTGGGACAGTCCTTTGCCCAATCGTCCCTGGGATTAGAGTCTCTGGGCGAGCACGCGCTGGAACCGGCACGATCTGGCGTGAGCGTTGTCATCGGGGACGGATTTCGCTTCTTGCGCGCCTATGGCTTGAGCGATCACCCGAACATTCTCGGCGGCTGTATCGCTTTCGGACTCGTCCTTTTGCTGGCTGTGACCTTGTACGGAAAGGGACGTCAGCCCGTGCTGGCTTCAAGCGTGTTTCTTGTGGCGTTCCCTGCGCTGGTGATGACGTTCTCCCGGTCGGCGTGGTTAAGCCTGATGGTGGCTGGCAGTTTCATGGTCGTGTGCGAAGCGTCTGCTCGAAGATGGGATTCGGTCAAGCGTGTGGTCCTGCTGGGAGTGTTGAGTCTGCTCGTGGCTGTGCCGTTCCTGATAAAGAATAATTCGGTCTTTCAAAAGCGGGTCAATTCAGGGAATGTCTCGCAGGATGCGCCGATGATCGAGCGCACGATGTTGATCGATGCGGGGAACATCTTGTTCGTGGAACATTCTGCGATCGGCGTTGGACTTGGCGCTTCGCCGCTGGCGATGAAGGAACGCTTTGAAGAGTTCCCGCTGGATTTTCAGCCGCCGCATTATGCGATCCTGAACGCGGCGATGGAAACCGGTGTGTTCGGCGGTGTGTTTTATTTGTTGCTGCTGGTTGTGCCTGTGATCGCATTCCTTGCGCGTTGGAGAGTATATCTTCACCAGCCCCTGATATTGGGTTCGTTTGCCTTGCTGATCGCATTGACAGTGGTCGGCTTGTTCGATTATTACACATGGATGTATATGCCGGGACGGTTGTGGCAATGGCTGGGGTGGGGGATGTTTTCTGCGGCATTGAGCGAGGCGGCATAGCATGGGTTTATCTTCATACTTGCTGGCGCCTGCCCTCATTGTTTATACGCTTGTCATGGCTGCCCTGGTTGTGTATATCTTTAATATGCTGTATCTCGCCTTATTTGGATTGGTGAAGAAGAGGCATTTGCGCGAAGATAAGGGTAGCCTGTCGAAAGACCTTCCTTTCATTACGGTACAACTTCCGATCTTCAATGAACGCTATGTGGCGGAACGTTTATTAAGAGCCTGTGCCGCACTGGATTACCCGCGGGACTTGTTCGAAATTCAAGCGCTGGATGATTCGACGGATGATACGGTCCAGTTGGTTGCCGGGACGGTCAGGCGCCTGCAGGCGGAGGGAGTGGATGCAGTCCATATCCATCGCAAGAACCGCGAAGGCTTTAAGGCGGGCGCGCTTGCCAATGGACTTGCCTCCGCGCGCGGGGAATTCGTTGCCATCTTCGATGCTGATTTTGTTCCGTCGCCCGATTTTCTGCGCCGCATCCTGCCGCATTTCGACCATGATCGGGTTGCGTTCGCGCAAGCCCGCTGGGGACATTTGAACCGTGATTACTCCCTGCTTACGCTGCTTCAATCCTTGTCCCTTGATGCCCACTTTGCCATCGATCAGCTTGTCCGCTCCAGAAAGGATTTTGCGTTCAATTTCAACGGTACGGCAGGTGTTTGGCGTAAATCCGCCATTCTCGATGCGGGTGGCTGGAAGGCGGATACGCTCACCGAAGACATGGACCTATCCTATCGCGCCTTCCTGCGCGGCTGGACGGCACGATATGCCGGTGATGTGGAAGCGCCTGCTGAACTTCCGGTCAGCATCACGGCATATCGCCGCCAGCAATATCGTTGGGCGCGCGGCATCCTTGAATGCGCCGTCAAATATTTACCTGTCATCTGGCGCTCCGATTTCACATTTGGGCGAAAAGTGCATGCCACGCTGCACCTTACGAGTTACTTACTGCACCTGTTTACCGTTGTGCTGATGTTGATCTATCCGCTGTTATTGTTGTTCGCGTCACAATATCCGCAACTTCTTGCGCCGGTCGGTCTTGGTGTGTTTATGAGCCTCTTTGCGCTTGTGCCCGCCTTTTACTTCTCTGTGGGTCAGCATGTGCTGCGCAGGCGATGGCTTCATGCGCTCCCGCTCATTGTGCTGATGACCATGATCGCTTCAGGGATGGCGGTCAATACGGTGCGCGCCATTTTTCAGATTTTACAAAAACGCCTCATTCCATTCGAGCGAACTCCAAAGTTTGGCATCACGCGCCGCGATCAATCCTGGCGCGGCAACCGTTATCACATCGATGTCGAACCGCTCATCGTGTACGAGATCCTGCTTGGCATGTTCAATATTTTTACTGCGTGGTATGCGTTTCGGCTCGGTTATTATCTGATGACGATGTATGCCTTTGTCTTTGCCCTCGGATTATTCTACTGTTCTGGCTTGACCATCATCCAATCCATCTCTGCCCGCTTCGCCCGTGACCCTGAGCCTGCCTCCGTCTAAAGAGCGTTTCTCATGTCCCTGACCGTTGCCTCCTTAAGTCCCTTGCTTCAAACTACTGATCCGCTCGAACATGCGATCCTCGAAACGCTGGCATATTCGGATATTTTTGATTACCCACTGACATTGGATGAACTGCATAAGTTCCTGACCGTTTCTGCGGAGAAACGTGAGATCACGGAGTCCGTTTCCCGCATGGACGGGGTTTCGGTCAAAGATGGCTATTTTTTTCTGACGGATCATCCTGAAATTGTCGAGATTCGCAGGCAGCGGGAAGCCGGCTCCCGCGCTGCGTTTGCCCGCGCCATGTTTTACGGAAGGATCATTGAGAAACTTCCATTTGTCCGTATGGTTGCATTGACAGGTTCCCTTGCCATGCTGAATCTGTCAAAGAACAGGGATATGGATTATATGCTGGTCACAAAATCCGGGCGCGTATGGACTGCGCGCGCTTTTGTCTTGCTGTTTGGCAGGCTCGTTCGTCTGTTCGGCGATGTCATTTGTCCAAATGTCATTGTCTCTGAGACCGCGCTTGAGTGGGGCACAAGAAATCTATACACCGCCCGCGAGTTCGCCCAGATGATCCCCATTAGCGGGGTGGAAGTCTATCGCAGGTTGCGCGTAGCCAACTCGTGGGTCTTCGATATCCTTCCAAACACCGCCGCCACCCCCGCCTCAAGCGAGATGAGGCAGGGAGGCGCCGGCAAATTGCCGCAATCGATTTTCGAATATCTTCTTGCCAACAGATTCGGTGATTTCTTTGAATCTTGGGAGATGAATCGCAAGATCAGGCGCTTTAAAAAACAGTCTGGATTTGGTATTGAAACAAAATTCAACGCCGAGGTCTGTCAGGGCAATTTCGATCATCATGGCACGGCAACGTTGGATAGACTGTATCAGAGGATGCAACGATTCGGTGATATGTCCAAGGTCAAGCCTGTTTCGGAACGTGTGGGGAGACTTGGCAAATGAAGGTCCGTGACCCTCGTCTTGTATTGAACTTCCTGCATGACCGGAATCACGTTCTGCCCTTGGGCATTGTATATCTGACGGATAAATGCAACTCGCGTTGTGTCATGTGTGATTATTGGAAGAATGGGAATGTATTTCTATCCATCGAACAGGCTGGGCAGATTTCCTCCCGGTTTGATGCGTTGTCCACGCGCTGGGTTTTATTGTCTGGCGGTGAACCTTTGTTGCATCCGCAGTGGGGGAAGATCGCGGATGTGCTTTCAGGCGGAAAGCGGTCATTGTGGCTTCTGACCGCCGGTTTGTCCTTAAAAAAGCACGCTAGCGAGGTGATCGATAAATGCGAAAATATAACCGTTTCACTCGATGGAGCCACGCCTGATGTTTACGAGTCGATTCGCGGGCTGGATGCATTTGATGAGGTCTGCGCGGGGATTCGCGCAGTTGTAAAGCAAGGCAGGCGCGTATCGATTCGGTGCACGGTACAGCGCAGAAATTTCCGCCAACTGCCGGAATTGATCGATCTTGCTCATGATCTGGGCGTGGATCAAATCTCTTTTCTTGCGATCGACACATTAACCCATGCGGCATTTGCGCGCAAAGATGCCATAAAAGCAGACCTTTCGCTTGCGCCGGAAGATCTGCCGGAATTCGAAAGAATATTGTGCGAATTGACGAGCCGTTCCCGTTCAGATTTTGAGACGGGCTTCATTGCAGAATCCCCAGCCAAGTTAATGCGCCTGCACCAATACTTTTCCGCGATGCATGGGCTGGCAAATTTCCCGCAAGTGAAGTGCAATGCCCCTCGGTTTTCATCCGTTTTTACGGCAGACGGCTTTGTACAGCCCTGTTATTTTATTGAGCCTGAAGAGAAAGCCCGGGATGTAAATGCAGCGGTGATGTCATCGATTCGCCGCGACATCCGTTCGGGAAAACGCGCAGAATGCAATACTTGTGTCTGCTCCATGTATCGCAGCCTTCCTTCGTTTGTGACTGGTTGAACGCATGACAAAAAAAGTGCTTTTTGGTCAATCTTATTATTTGCGTTTCGATCCCAAGCTCTGGGATGCAATGATGCCTTATCCGCCGCTTGGAACGTTGTACGCCGCCAGCTATATCCGCGAAAGGGGATATGAAGTGGCTTTGTTCGATGCCATGTTGGCGGAATCAGAAGATGGATGGGCGAAGTCATTGGATGAATTCAAGCCGCAATATGCTGTCATCTTTGAAGATAACTTTAACTATCTATCCAAGATGTGTTTGCTCAGGATGCGCGAAGCTGCATTCACGATGATCCGCATGGCAAAGGAATTCGGCTGCACCGTTATTCTCTGCGGCGCGGATGTCACTGATCATTACGCTAAATATCTCGAGCAAGGCGCAGACTACTGTCTGCTTGGCGAGGGGGAGGAAACGCTTGGGGAATTACTGGACCAACTGTCGGCGGGGAGGGATGCGGCAAATATCATTGGGCTGGCGTCGCGCGCAACGCTTCATCCATCGCGTCGGCCTGATATCAAGGACTTGGACTCTCTCCCGTTCCCAGCCTGGGACCTCGTCGATGTCGAAAAGTATAAAAGGATCTGGCTGGAACGTCATGGTTATTTTTCGATGAACATGGTAACCACGCGTGGATGTCCGTACCATTGCAATTGGTGCGCCAAGCCGATCTGGGGGCAGCGTTATAACTCGCGCTCGCCCGAAAATGTGGCGGCAGAGATGAAATGGTTAAAAGAGAATTTTGCGCCCGATCATATTTGGTTTGCGGATGATATCTTCGGATTGAAGCCCAAATGGGTGGAGCGTTTTGCGGAGTTCCTGCGCGAGTATGATGCCGTGATCCCCTTCAAATGTTTAAAGCGTGCCGATTTGATCACCGAAAAGACGGCGCGTTCTCTTGCGGATGCAGGCTGTAAAACGGTTTGGATCGGTGCGGAGTCCGGGTCGCAGAAAATCTTGGATGCAATGGATAAGGGTGACAGGGTGGAGGATATCCATCGCGCCGCCGAGTTGCTGCATGCAAATGGCATCGAGGTGGGCTTCTTTTTGCAATTTGGCTATCCGGGCGAAACCTGGGATGACGTGCAGATGACCTTGAAGATGGTACGCGAATGTATGCCCGATGATATTGGCGTTTCTGTTTCATACCCGTTGCCGGGGACGAAATTCCACGAGCGCGTGAAAGTGGAATTGGGCGAAAAACAGAACTGGGTGGATTCTGACGACCTCGCCTTACTCTATCGCGGACCGTTCCCTCAGGAGTTTTATCGTGTTTTGCATGGAAGGGTTCATCATGAATTCCGCCTGCGGCGTGCCTGGAGGCTGGGGAACCTGCGAGGTTTGATGCGCATCCCCTATTATCTGGCAGGTCTGTGTAAAACGGAATTCCTCCTTAGACGGATGATACCGTAAATGTGCTGTTGAACTGGATCGAGGTGCTGCTGTGGATATTCTGCTTGCGCATGGTTACTTTTTATCTGAAGATGCGGCGGAACGCCGGGTAATGAAGCCGTATCCCACGTTGGGGCTTTTATATTTATCGGCTTACTTGAAGCGGACCGGGTTTAGCGTGCGGATCTTCGATTCCACTTTTGACACGCTTGATTCGTTCGAGACATTGCTCGACAAGGAACGTCCTTCCGTCATTGGTTTGTATTGTAATTTAATGACCAAGTTCAATGTGTTGAAGATGATCACTCTCGCTAAAAAAGTCGGCGCTCTCGTGGTGCTGGGCGGACCAGAGCCTGCGAATTATGCCGAGGAATACCTGGTGCGCGGCGCGGATGTGATCGTTCTGGGCGAGGGGGAACAGGCGCTGGAAGAGTTACTTCCCAGTTTAGCCCGATATAGATTGAACAAGTTGGATGATATCGCAGGTATTGTCTTTCGGCGTGATGATGGCGCGGTGACAAGGACCCTTCCGCGTGCTCAGATCGCAGACTTGGACAGCCTGCCGGACCCGGACAGGGAAGCCATCAACTTGCATTCGTATCTGGATACCTGGAAGAAGCATCACGGCGCCAGTTCGATCTCACTCATCACCGCGCGCGGATGCCCGTACCATTGTGAATGGTGCAGTCATGCCGTTTATGGGTACACCCATAGGCGGCGTTCGCCCCACAGGGTGGTGGATGAGGTCGAATATTTGCTGGGACGTTATCAGCCGGATCAGCTCTGGTATGCGGACGATGTCTTCACCATCAAACATTCCTGGTTCTTTGAATATGCAGCCGAACTGAAACGGCGCAATATCCGCATTCCCTTTGAGTGCATATCCCGCGCAGACCGCTTGAATGAGCAGGTGATCCAAGCCTTGGCTGATATGGGTTGTTATCGTTTATGGATCGGCTCAGAGTCCGGCTCCCAAAGCGTTCTGGATGGGATGCGCCGCGGAGTAAAAGTTGAACAGGTGCAGGCTATGACGCATGCCTTAAAGCGACACGGTATCCAAACGGGCATGTTCATTATGCTTGGATACGAGGGGGAGGACAGGCGCGACATCGAAGCTACTGCGGAACATTTGAAAAGGTCTGCGCCGGATGTTTTTCTTACCACGCTTGCCTATCCCATCAAAGGGACCCCGTATTACCAGAAGGTGGAGGACCGCATCCTTGCTGCTGCGGACTGGGATAATCGAAGCGACCGCCAATTATCGGTGATCGGGCGGCGTTCGCGCAGGTATTATTCATTTGCCAACCGCTGGCTTGTCAATAGGGTCTCCTTTGATCGTGAGATGAAAGATGGGGGAAGCCCGGTAAAGATGGTAAAAGCGGCTGTCAATATTGCGATTGGACGTGCCGGTATGTGGATGACTGAAAAAGAGCTGGAGACAAAGTGAAAACAGTTCCATTCGATGCGATTGCGTTCGATTATGATATTTTATTTACTGAAACAAAATTGGGACGTTATTTACGCGGGATCGTTTGGGGGCGTTTGAAGGAGAATATTGCAGCAAACCACTTTGTTTTGGAGCTTAACTGCGGTACTGGAGAAGATGCGGTTTGGCTCGCCAAACAGGGATGCCGGGTGGCGGCGACAGACGTCTCTTCCGAGATGCTCGCGCTTGCATCCCGCAAGGTAAGATCCCATGGTCTTCAGGACAGGGTCGATGTGCACTTGCTTGACCTTGAAAAGCCGGTTCTTGAAATCGACCATGAATTTGATTGTGCCTTTTCCAATTTTGGAGGATTGAACTGTGTGGAAGATGTAGAACCAATCGCATCTTATTTGGCTGAGAAGATAAAAGCGAATGGGCGGCTTGTACTTGTCATCATGGGGCGCTGGTGTTTGTGGGAAATGGTCTGGCATTTATTGCATGGCGAGATTCGAACCGCTTTTCGTCGTTTCAGTTCCAATGGCGTGGATGTAAAACTAAAAAACAGCATAATCCGCGTATGGTACCCTTCGTTAAAAGACATTCAGAGAAGATTTGGCGTTTTTTTTACGCTCAAAAAGATCACCGGCTTGGGGCTTTTCCTGCCGCCGACTTATCTTGCGGGTGTCGTCTCGGACCGCCCGTTATTATGGAAATTGCTCGTAAGACTTGAAAGGACATTTTCCGGATTGTACCCATTCAGGTATTTTGCAGACCATTTAATTCTTGAGTATGAGCATTCGTAGGCTAAATCGGAGCATTTCATGAAAAAGGTCATTTTGTACAATCCGCAATCCAGCGCTGGCAGAAAACCCATTTTGCCGCTGGCTTTGCTGGCGGTTGGCGCAGTTCTGGATGAAAAATATGAATATTGCATTGTGGATGGCAATCTCGAAGCAGACCCTGTTCTGATGTTGAGCGAGTTGATCCAAAATAGCGATCACAATTGTGTTTTGGCAATGACCATCATGCCGGGTCCGCAATTATCACAAACGATTCCCCTTTGCAGGGAGCTAAAATCGCGTTATCCGGAACTGATCATTATATGGGGTGGGTATTTTCCTACACAGCATTGGGATGTGTGTCTGCATTCCAACATTGTCGACTATATTGTACGAGGGCACGGCGAATTGGTCTTTTTGGAGTTATTGAACTTCATAAATGGGACTTCATTGACCGGGCTGTCTGGCATTAATGGAATTGCCTATCGCGACCCGTCTGCCGGTTTTGTGTCTACTCCGGCGGCGCCTGTTCCCAGCCCAAAGGATTTGCCTTCTTACAATTTTGATAAAGTCCCCGTTGAGCTATATGTCCGTAATACGTTTTTGGGCTCACGCACCCTGGGATATCATTCATCGTATGGCTGTCCATTTTTTTGTAATTTTTGCGCGGTCGTTAATATGGTGGGCGGTAAATGGCTTGCCCGGACTGCGAGCCAGACGGCGGATGTTGTGCGGATGTACGTTGAACGATGGGGGGTGAACGCGGTTGAGTTTTATGATAATAATTTTTTTGTCCATGAAGCCCGTACTGCTGAGTTTTCAGAACGCATTATGCCGTTCAATGTCCGCTGGTGGGGTGAAGCCCGTATTGACACATTGTTAAAGTATTCAAGCCGGACCTGGGAATTGATGCGGAATTCCGGGCTGAAGATGGTGTTCATGGGCGCAGAATCAGGTTCGGCTGAGACATTGAAGCGTATGGATAAGGGAGGCACTATGTCCCCTGAGAAAACGCTTGAGATCGCGCGAGTCGCGCGCGAGTGGGGGATCATTCCAGAGTTTTCTTTTGTGGTGGGCAATCCCCCAAGTCCGGAGGATGATATCAATGACACGATCGAATTTATCCGAAAGGTGAAAAGAATCAATCCGCAGTCTGAGATCATCATGTATCTTTATTCGCCCGTTCCGCTTTCCGGCGATCTGTATGACGAGGCGCAGGCGGAAGGTTTTGCCTTTCCGAAAACGCTCGATGAATGGGTTGAGCTTGATTGGGTGAAGTTTTCGCAGCGCCGATCTTCGGTCATGCCGTGGATCAAGCAGACGCTGCAGCAACGGTTGCATGATTTTGAACGTGTGTTGAATGCTTATTATCCCACTGCTACTGATGTGCGCCTGAATTCGTTTTGGCGCATGGGTTTAAGAGCCATGTCGGCCTGGCGTTATCACCTGCGTTTCTATGATTTCCCCATTGAACTTCGCATTGCCCAACGGGTACTCCATTATCAGCGTCCTGAAACCACAGGGTTTTGATCTTTGTGTTTTCGCGATTATTAAATCTTTTCCGCGGCAGATCCATGCCGGTGCTCAATCCTCTCGATGCATATTTGCGTTGGGCTGATCGGTATCCGGCTGAAGCGCACAATGAACTCATGCGGATGGAGCAGTCCGCGATGCTTGACCTGTTGCCTGAGCTGGAAAATAAGACCATCCTTGATCTTGCCTGTGGCAGCGGCAGGTATCTTGAAATTGCACGCGGCAAAAAAACGAAGATGGTTTGCGGATTGGATTTTTCTGCGCCCATGCTGTTGCATGCCAGGCTCGCATCGAAGAATCTCGTGCTGGCGGATATGTCGCATATACCCATGGACTCCTTGTCTTTCGACGTGATCATCTGCGGACTCGCCATCGGTCATTGTTTGGAACTTGAGCCTGTTTTCTCCGAAATAAGCCGGATTCTTCGCCCGGGCGGATTTGTCATTTATTCCGACCTCCACCCGTTTGGAAAGGTCACCGGCTGGAAGCGTATTTTCCGGGATGTCAACGGGAGGGAAGTTTCTGTCAGGCATTACTTTCATTTGTACAATGAACATCACCGTGCTTGCCGTGAAAATGGATTGGTCATTGAAGATATTCGCGAGCCACTGATCGAGGGAGAACATCGCTGGTCGGGTTCTCCGGCTGTTCTTGCTGTGCGGGCGCGGAAACAATAGTCATGGGTTGGTTTTTTCGGCGCCGCTCGATCTTATTTGCCAACGCCAGGGTTGTTGGCGGCGGAGGCGTTTTTGCATCATCTCTGCGAATTAAGGGGCAGGTCATTGACGGATTCGATGTCGAGAAAAGCTCAAAAGATATGGTTGTGGATTTGAATGGAGCTTATCTATTTCCCGGATTGATAAACGCTCACGATCATCTCGAGTTTAACCACTATGGACGCGTTAAATTTCGGGAGAGATACAATAATGCTTCCGAGTGGGTTGGGGATATGAACAAGCAGCTTGCTTCGGATCAGGCTTTGGTGAAAGGCAGGTCAATTCTTTTAAAGGACAGGCTTTTTATTGGCGGGATAAAAAACCTGCTGAGCGGCGTGACAACGGTCGCGCATCATAATCCATTTTATAGAGGACTCGACCGGCGTTTTCCTGTGCGGATTGTCAAAAATTATGGCTGGGCACACTCGTTTTATTTGCAGGGCGGAAAAGCCGGGGCGGGCGGCGAACAGGCGGGTGATGTCTTGATGCGGTACCGGGAAACACCGAAAGACCATCCCTTTATTATCCATATTGCTGAGGGAGTGGACGAGACTGCAAAAAACGAATTTAAGCGTCTGAAGGATATCGGCTGTCTCGGATCAAATACTATCCTGGTGCATGGGGTTGGGTTGGGTGTACATGATTGGGTCGAACTTGCATCCTCGGGCGCAGGGTTGATTTGGTGTCCGTCATCCAACATGTTCTTGCTCGGAGAGACCGTTCCAGTGCGGGAGTTTTTGGACGTTGCGGCAGCACCTCGGCTGGCACTGGGCAGCGACTCGCGGTTGACCGGGTCTCGTGATTTATTGGAAGAAATGCGGATGGCTGCGGGAATCGGCGGAGTCACTGCAAGGGAGATTTTTCAGATGGTGTCGGAAAACCCGGCAAACTTGTTTCGCTTAACTGTTTCGGGCAGATTGTCGATTGGTTTTCCGGCGGATTTGCTGGTTATCCCGTATGTACATACAGACCCGTTCGAAGCCCTGATTGCATGCTCAAGAAAAGATATTCTACTGGTGACGATCGATGGACAACCGCATTATGGGGTATCTCAATTCTCCGACTTGTTCGATATGCTTAATGTCAAAGCCGCAGATATCGAGGTGGATGGATCAAAAAAGCTGCTGGCTGTACCATGGGCGAATAGGCTTAAGGATTGTTCTTTATTTGAGACAGGGGTTTCATGTATCGCAAATTAATTCCAACGGATGGGGAAAGGTTGTCTTTTCGTCTATTAACCAAAAACAGCCTTCTTCTTATTGTTTCCAATATTGGCGGTGCTGCGCTGAGTTTTGGAATTTCGATTCTAATAGGCAGGGGATTGGGAAAGTTGGAATTGGGAAACTGGACTTTTCTTTTTACGTGGGTTGCCATTATTTCTTTGATGTGCGAGTTCGGAATAAATAGTCTGCTCACTCGCGATGTATCCCGCACTTCCGAAGAAGCTAACAGGCTGCTTGTTGCATCACTTTCGGTTCAGATATTCTTTGCGGGGATTCTTGGTATGGTAATTTGGTTTTTTTTTCCACTTTTGAGCATCAATTCTGAGACATTTAGTGCAATGCCGGCGGTGGTGACCATTTCATTCGCGGGTATTGTTTATGGGTCGTTCACCGCAATATTTCGATCTGTCCAATGGGTTGCCCCGATCGTTTTGAGCAATATATTGGGATTGGTTGTCCAGTTGGCATTGTCGATCTTTGCGCTCCGATTGGGCGGAGGGCTGCTCCATCTGATTTGGATTGCGGCGTTGATCGATATTGCGCAGGTAATATCGATTGGCATTTTTTGGTGGCTTAAATTGAGCAGGAGTGGAGGGGAACTTCGATTTTCTATCGATACTTCCATGGTCATGGTAAAACATGCCATTCCCTTTGCTTTGGCTGGGATTTTCGCTGCAATTCAAATGAGGTCAGCCACGATGATGGTTGGTTACTTGCGGGATACGGCTGAACTCGGTTTGTTTGGTGCAGCATCCCGCTGGAGCGAATCTGCGAAATTAATCCCCAATGGGATATTCGGTGTCCTGTACCCGGCATTTGCCACAAAATACGGAATGGGTTATTACAAAAGATCTGTTCCAATCATAAATGTGTTGGCAGTCGGTCTTGTTTTTACGCTATGCCTGTTCTCGGGTCCCATTCTCTATTTTAGTTATGGCGCAGAGTACGAACAGGGCTCGTCAATTCTTTTTTGGCTGGGCATCGGACTGTTGCCTTCTTTGTTGAATGGAAATATGCAGTCTTATCTTTATGCGGCTGGCGAAGAAAAATATGCAACAAAAATGCGTGGACTTGTGGCTTGCATACAGATTCTGACAGGATTGCCATTGGTATATTTCTACGGTGCTGTGGGTGCTGCATTAAGTCTTCTCTTTGGGGAAATCGCGATCTGGCTGCCTTTACGGAAAAGGATGCGAAAGATCATGAACAAGCCGGTTGAGCGAATGGAATGAGCATGGTTATCGCAATATCATTTACTGGGATCTTATCTCAGGTCCGCGAGAGATGGATATTGCTTGGATTGTTCCTGTTTGGATTGGCTATTCGGCTGGGTGTCATTGTCGCGAGCGGTTTTGATGGTCTTTATGGACAGGATGCCTTTGCTTATCTTGGTTACACTAAACAAATTCTCGAACTTGACTTGGCGGGTCCGTTTTATTGGCCGCTTGGATATCCCGCATTGGCTGCGTTTGGCACACTTTTTGTCCGCGATCCTGTTGTTGGGGCGCAGGCTGTCAATGTGCTTTTTGGTGCTCTGTTACCCCTTTTGATATATCAGATTATCGGGCTCGTTCTTGACGGGTTGAGCTTTAAGGATGTTGTCCTTTTCAAGGTCTTGGGCGGGTTTATCGCAGCGCTTGCCGGGCAATTGATCCACTCTTCCGTTGTGATCATGTCTGATATGTCAGCCTTGTTCTGGGCACTGCTCTCACTTTATGCCTTGTTGCGATTGAACCGCTCCTCGTCATGGGTTTGGCTTTTTCTGTTTATCCTTCCCCTTGCTTTGGCGATAGCGACTCGTTGGTTGTACGCCGGTCTATTGTTGCCATTTAGCATCTATTTTGTAATTGCGCATTACTCCCTGCTTCGCTCGTCCCGTTTTGTTCTATTTGCAATACTCTCTTTATTGTTGATCGGTCTGCAATTCGTTTTTAGTCAAAATTCAGCTGAGCCGGTTCTTGGGCATATCTGGCTGGAAAATTGGAATCTGTCATATGCCTTTCAAACGATGTTCGATACCCCCGATGGGCGATTTCAGTACCGGTGGCCGCCTCTTGTGTTCTATGCCTCGCCGCTTTTTCACCCCTATTACCTGTTTCCGTTATTGACTCCATTTGTCCTTGCAGGGATGTGGCGGCTGCGTGCTTCCAGAGTGCTGATACCGCTTGGCGGCTGGGTGATGATGCTCTATCTTTTCTTGATCGGTATCCCCTTCGAAAATTTCCGTTTTGGACTCGCGTTTTTTCCGCCAGTTATTATTTTTGCGGTTGTTGGGCTTGCCGTACCGCCTTTTTCGCTTCGTCGCTGGATCTTGACGGCTGTTTTCGTCTCTCTCATTGCATCTGTCCCATTTACATATAAGGGATTAAATGCCCTCTTCGATTTAAAATCACGCGAGTTGGGGTATGCTTCCTATGTCGAAAAAATGACATCTCCCGGCTCGACGGTTATCACCTTTAGTGCGACGCTGACCCTCGATCATTATACGGATGTCGAACCGGTTGATCTTTATGCTCAGTCGCCTGTTACCCTTCAAGCATTAATGGATTCCGCATCGCAGCCCGTTTATGTCTTCGTTCAAATAGAAAACTTGGAAACACAATGGGTGGGAAAGGCACCTCTTGTGAATTATCTATGGCTGCGTGACAGTTTTGCCTTGCGCGAAATTGGAACCTATGACGATTGGGTTTTATACTCCGTTGACAGGTAGCTTTCATGAAGATCGCAATTGTTGTGCCGGGTTTCTCTAAGAGTGAGCAGGATTGGTGTATTCCCGCCCTTCTTGATTATGTTCGTATTCTCGCTGCCCGGGCGGAAGTGCATGTATTCACTTTGCGATGGCCCGAGCAGAATGGGCTTTATTCTATCTACGGCGCCACGGTTCATGCAATGGGCGGACGGAAACGAATTGGCATGGGCGGGGCGTTTCGGCTGTATGCGCGGACTGTACAAAAAATTACGATAGAGCATGAGCGCGCGCCATTCTCTGTGGTTCATGCATTTTGGGCAGATGAACCCGGATGGGTTGCCGCTTGGGCGGCAAGACGATTGAATATTCCGCTTGTCATCAGCTTGGCTGGCGGAGAGTTGGCGGGGATTCGCGACATTCAATATGGTCTGCAACTCCTTCCCGGTCGAGACTTGTTGATACGTATGGGGTTGTCCTCGGCAAAATGGATCACTGCCGGGTCAGACTACCTGTTGTATATTGCAAAAAGACATCTTGAGAGTACTGCTCAGCAAAAACTGATTCTGGCTCCGCTTGGGGTCGATATCGGGCGTTTTTACCCAACTGTCGGGGAGGGCAGACGCGAAACGGTTCTCAATGTGGGATCGCTTTATCCAGTGAAAGGTCAAAATATGATTATTCGAGCTGTAAGCATGGTCCCGGATGCGCAGTTGGAGATTGCGGGCGAAGGTCCGCTTCTTTCTGGACTTCAAGCTGCCGCTTCCGCCCTGCAGATGGCTGACCGTGTAAAATTTCTGGGCGAAACTGCGCATGATGAAATGCCGGAACTTTTCCGATCTGCGGCGCTTCTGCTTCAGGGATCCTTGTACGAATCGCAGGGAATGGCGGTTTTGGAAGCAGCCGCATGTGGAGTGGTTGGTATCGGCACGCGAGTTGGCGTTCTACCTGAAATCGGGATTGCGGTTGCCGATGATCGTGAAATGGCTTGGCAGATCGACCGGTTGTTAAGAGACGAAACACATCGAAAGATGCTGGGTGATGCTGCGCGGGAGACAGTCGTTCAAAGGTTTTCCCTGGAACTCAGCCTGGAAAGGTTTTTGAGTTTGTACAGCCAATGAGTAGAATTCTTGACCCGCTGGGGAAGATTTTTGGCAACTTCCCCTTATTTTCTTCGTATACTTTAAAAGACTTTCAATTTCCACAAAAAGGTTATACACTAATACTGAATTCCACAACACAGGAGAATGAACTATGAACAAACAAGGTCGTTCACAACTTGCACTCGGCGTCCTGCTGATCCTGCTCGGCGGATGGTTCCTGCTGGACCGCACAGTCCCCGCCTTCCATGATTTCTTTTCAAAGTACACTGAATGGCCCGTCAACCTGCTCTTGATCGGCGGTGTGATCTTCGTTTTGGGTCTTGTGCTTGGTTCGCCCGGCATGTCTGTCCCTGCCGCGATCGTTGCGGGTATCGGCGGCATTTTTTATTACCAACAGGCTAGCGGCGATTACGGTTCATGGTCGTACATGTGGACTCTCATCCCCGGATTTGTCGGTGTTGGAAGCGTCCTTGCAGGCTTGCTCGGCGATAACACCTCGCATAACCTCAAGCGCGGTATGAACATGATCGTGTTCAGCGCCGTGTTGTTCCTCGTCTTTTCCGCCTTCTTTGGCGGCTGGACGATCCTCGGCAGTTACGGTCCTGCCATTCTGCTGATCCTGCTTGGTTTGTATGTGCTTGGCAGCGGCTTATATCGCTCCTATCGCAAGCAGGGAGAATAACATGCGCCGCAATCAATTATTTTGGGGCGGCATCCTGGTTTTGCTCGGCTTTGTGATGCTCGCCAATGCCATGGGGATAACCCTCCCGAATGGCAATTCACTAATGAGTCTTTTCTTCCCCCTGCTCCTCATCGGGTTTGGCATTTTTGTGTTGGTCGGCGTTTTTATGCGCGGCAAGGTCGACACCGAATCCGCGAGCATTGACCTGCAGGGCGCATCCGAAGCCGGTTTGCGGATCAATCACGGCGCGGGCGAGTTGAATATTCGAAGCGGCGCGGGTGCAAATGAATTCATGCGCGGCTCGTTCGTCGGCGGGGTGGAGCACAAGACATCCAGAAACGGTGACAGGCTCGAGGTCAAGATGCGACCCGCAAAGGATTTCGTCGATTTTCCATTCTTTGGACCGCGGTCCCAGCTTGATTGGGATGTTGCTCTCAATGCGTCCGTCCCGACGAAGCTGGATTTCAGCCTTGGCGCGAACAAATCCAATCTCGACCTGCACGACATGACCATCACCGATTTGCGTTTCAAAACGGGAGCCAGCGATACGACGCTCACCCTGCCGGCAAAAGGGCGCCTCAACGCAGACTTTGAAATTGGTGCGGCATCTTTGACCTTGGTCGTCCCCGATGGCGTTGCGATCCGGGTCCGCGCTTCGCTCGGCGCAGGTGACTTGAGCGTGAACCGCTCCCGCTTTCCGCAGGATGTATCGCCTGACTTTGAGACCGCTGCCAACGCGGTGGATATTCATGTCAAGGGCGGCGCATGTTCAGTAAAGGTGAAGTAAAAGGTATTGATATGAAACGATTTGATCTGCGAATTGTCTTTGGGTTGATGCTCATCCTCAGCGGCGGACTCGCGCTGGCGCAGGCGATGGGCTATTTGCAAAACGCCTCCGATTATTTTTGGGGCGGTGTCTTCCTTGTCGCCGGGCTGACCTTTATCGCGATGCTTTTCGGCGGGCACTGGTGGAGTGCTTTCCCCGGTTTTACGTTCGCCGCGCTTGGTGTATTGATCCTGCTCCCCGACTCGCTGGAAGATATTGGCGGCGCGGTCTTTTTGGGCGGGATTGCGCTTTCCTTCTGGTATGTGTATTTCACCAGCCGCGACGAACGCTGGTGGGCGATCATTCCAGCAGGCGTGTTGACCGCGCTTGCGCTGCTTATCCTCGCTTCCGCGCAGTTTGAAGAATATTCCGGCGCGATCGTATTAGGCGGAATAGGGCTGACCTTCTTTGTCGTGTATCTGACGAATCGATTGGAGCGCTGGTGGGCATTGATTCCTGCCGGCGTGCTTGCTACCCTTGCCGGTGTGACGATTGCCGCGGAGCAGTTCGGCGAGTTTCAGACGGCAGGCTTTTTCTTTTTCGGCTTGGCGTTGACCTTCCTGCTCGTTGCCGTGCTGGCGAAAATGAGTTGGGCGTACTGGCCCGCCGGGGTGTTGGGCATCATGGGCTTTCTGGGGATCGCGTCCCTGCTCGATTTTGCCAACTATATCTGGGCGATTGCGCTGATTGTAGCGGGAGGCTTTTTGCTGTTCCGTTATTTCTCCAGGCGGGCTTAAACACGCCCGATTGAATCAGACACCCCTGCCGGTACTGCAGGGGTGTCTGTGTTTTATTTTGCTTCTTCCACATGAATTTCAGGGAAGAATTGGTGCACCGTTCCCTCCACCCAGCCATGCAGCGTGGAGGGCAGAAGCGGACAATTCAAACATGCTCCGCCCAGTTTGACCTTGAGCGCATCCCCTTCCAAGGAGATGAATTCCACAGTCCCTCCATGGAATTGCTCGATATAGGCGCTCAAATTCTCCAAGAGATGGCGGATCTGCATTTCGCGGTTTTCGGTATTTATTGTGTTCATAAGCCGGTTTCCCATTTGTCTTTATGATTGGAATCCAAGAAAGCCTGGATCTGCGCGTGCGCATTCTCCCATCTGGGGGCAACAATGCGCGCCAGACGGTTGATGATGGTCTGCCCTGTTTTGGGATGCTCATCAACCAGTTTCCACAAATTCTGCCCGTGAACGCGGATCGCGTCAACCGGCGATTCGCTGACAATGCTGCTGGTATATTTTGGGCTTCGGATCACCGCCGACCAGCCGAATACATCCCCTTCGCGCAGGCGGGTCAGGATGATCGGCGGACCATCGTACGGTTTATACCGGATGCCAACCCTTCCGCTCAGGATCAGGTATGCGTAATCGGCGGGGTCGCCCTGCTCAAAGATGGCCGTTTCCGTCTGGCAAAAAAAGGGCTCAAAGAGAGGCTTCACCAACATAATCTGATCAGGCTCAAGGTCCTGAAAGAGCGGAATGTAGGGCAGGTTTTCCAACATTATCATTGCATGGTAATCAACGCGCGGGCAGGTTTCCAGTATCATCCATCCTAAAGAGGGTGACATTTATCCCCTTTTTATTTGCCGCTAAAAATCCTGCGTTATACTTTGTGAAATCGGTAATTTTTAGAGTTTTCATCGCTTCATGAATTTGATGACATGCGATGATCTTCCGCCCGACGCAGGCGGCTTAATGGAATGACATGACAGTTTCTTCACAACCTTCCCCGGGGCGCTTTTTTGCACTGCTTTTAATTGGATTTGGATTGATCGCGATCGGGGTCATGTTCATCCTGCTTTTGGATATCCCATCCGCCTCTACCCAGGACTTTTCAACTGTTCCCGCCCAGGTTGATTTTCCCGCCCCCGAACTGGATCTCATGAATCTTGCTGGCGAACCGGTCTCCCTTGCAGACCTTCGAGGCGATGTGGTGCTGGTCAATCTCTGGGCAACGTGGTGCCCGCCTTGCCGCGAGGAAATGCCGGCGCTGCTTTCCTTCTACGAGAAATATAAATCCAATGGGTTTGTGCTGGTTGCCATTGACCAGGGGGAAACGGCGGAAAAGGTCCAACCGTTTGTGGATGAATTCAAACTGACATTTCCGATCTGGCTGGATCAGGCGAGTGAAGCCGGGCGCGCGTTCAAGACCATGAGCCTGCCGAGTTCTTATGTTATTGACCGGCAGGGGCAGGTGCGCCTGATGTGGATCGGGGGCATCTCAGAGCGGAATCTCGAAAAATTTGTCCCTGCAATTATCAAGGAAAAATAGAAAACTACGGGTAACTGCCATTGATGGCGGTGAATGCGTCACTGCAATCGCAGGCGCGGACGACGGCGCTGCCTTTGGTGAGCGTTCCCAGATACTCCCTGTTCCCGTTGCGGACGGTCCAGCCGCTTAGCACGAAGGGGATCGGGCTGTCTGCGGCGACCCATTCGCCGTTGTATTTGCGTGCCACATGGACGTGCGTGCCGGTCGAGCGCCCGCCTTCACAGGATGGATAGCCGATCATATCTCCAACCCTTAATGTCGAACCAAGCGGTGCAAGTGAGTTGGTGGCAAGATGCAGGTAGTAGATCACCCAGCCTGTGCGTTCATTCCCATCCATGTCAAGGTCGAGTGCAACGCCTTCCTGCGGGTTGGAACGCACCACGAGTCCATCCGCCATGGCAATGGCGTAATTCTCTTCTTTGGCATGGAAACAGCCGGCTTTTTCCATGGGCGGGGCGAAGTCAATGGCGGAGAACGGTTCACCGGAGCCCCAACCGGTGTGTGGACCGCCGGTGAAGCTCCAGGTCTGGTCGCTGGGGAAGGGCAGGCGAAGTTCCGGCTGCTGCAAACTACCGGGAATCAACACGGACGTTTCCTGCCACGGGTCGCCGAATAAAGTTGAATAGGCAAGTGCAAATCCCTGCGGGCTGACGGCTTGCGCGTAGGCATCTCCAGTAAACATTCTTGAATAATAAAAGTGAAGCGCGGCGGAGGCGGCATTTTGCCAGGGATCGGGGCGGAGAAGGTTCCGGTTGGTGTCTTCAAATTCCAGCAGAGTCCCAAGGCGCCAGCCGTAATATCCGTTGTTAAGAGTGTTGGCAGCTATCACAAGCTGGAGATAGGGAGTTTCCCAGTAGGTGCGGGAGAATCCCAGCAGGTTGCGGCTGACAGGAGGCTCCGCCGCTGTTAATGCCCCGCCCTGATATTCCAATATCGCCAGCAGCAGGCGCGGACTGAGGCTGTAGTTGATCGAGACATAATCCACCAGTTCTGCGCCGGAACGCCATGTCCCGGCGACGTATGCGCGATAACTTTTCAGCCAGCCCGGCTGGGAGGCGACGAAAGCGGCGGTGTTGAAGCCGGTATGTGTGGGTCCGTTGACAAACGCATGGTCGGGGATGATCTGAAAGGAACTGCCCCATAGAGCGCGGTAATAGATGGGGATCTTCATGGGCATGCCGGGCGGCATGGTGGTGGCGTCGCGCGGTATGTGCGGATTGGCGAACAGGATCTCGTCCACAGTGGTGTTGAAGCGAGCCGCCAGTGCTGGCAGGGTGTCACCGGTTTGGGCGGTGTAATCCACGAGTTCGCCGGGGTTGTAGGCTGGGCGGACAGGCAGGGGCGTTGGAAAGAAAGCATTATCGACTGCCTCGCCGACCTGGCTGGTTGGTTCTGCGAAGGAGAGGCTGGGGCTGGACGATGGCAGGTTGCAGGATGTGATACCGATCACCGTGCTGAGAAAAACGGCGAACAGTGAAGTAAGATATTTTTTCGTTTTATTCATCTTTTTCGCGGATGATGTTGGAGCGGCTCCCGCCGAGCGGGTCTGCCATCACCACTTGGTCGCCGCGGACGAGGGTGCCTTCGTAGGCTCTCCCGCCGGCGATAACACGCCAGCCGCTTAGAATAAATGGAATGGGTCCATCCGCTGTGATCCATTCACCGTTGTATTTTCGCGCAAAATGCAGATGGGTGCCGGTCGAGACGCCGCCTTCGCAGGAGGCGTGACCGATGCGGTCATTCGTTTCGAGCCAGGTTCCCATCGGCACGCGGTTCTTGTCGGCAATATGCAGATAGAGCAGGTTCCAGCCGGTTTGTTCGTATCCGTCGCCGTCCAGATCGACCATGACAACGCCATTTCCGGAACGCACCACAAGACCGGGAGCGGCGGCGGCGACCCATGTCAGGGTGGGGGCGCATCCGGTTTCTTCTGCACCGGGAGCGAAATCAATGGCGGCGTAGACGCTGTGTCCCTGCCCGTAAATATTTGGGTTGATCTGTCCCCAGCCGTTGTGCGGACCGCCGGTAAAACTCCACTTTACGCCCGGCTCGAATGGTAGGACGAGGGTGGGCTGGTCGAGCGCGGTGGGGAAGATCGGGCTGATCAGATCTGCGCGCGCCCAGGGGTCGCCGAACATGTCAACATACATGGCAGGGAAGCCGGCTTCCGGGTTGATGATCTGCGCCCATTGTGACTGGCTGTACAGGCGCGAGAACAGATATTGGATGGCGACTGTGCCTGCATTCAAGCGCGGGTCAAGGCGAAGTGTGGTGCCGTCGGCGAATTCAAGATGGGTCATTGTCCCGGCGCGCCAACCGTAATATGCAATGGACATGGTGTTGATCGCCCAGGTCAACTGGACGCTCATACCTTTATAACGATAATCGTGGAATCCCATTGGGTATTCCGTGCGCAGGATGTTGATGGGCTGTCCGCGCACCCAGCGGCTTTCGTATTCGAGCACGCCTAACAGCAGGCGCGGATTGATGGAGTTCTCGATGGCGAGGCGGTCAATGGCGGCGTGACCTTCGATCCAACCGGTGGAGCCGAGGTAATCCCTGAAAGTGCTCAGGTATCCACCCTGCTCCTGCACATATTGTTTTGTGTCGAAGTTGAGCGCAGTTGCCGAATAAACGACCTCCGCATCGGGCATGATCTGGATGTTGGGCGTGGTGGCTTCGTTGATGCGGTTCGGGATGATGAGCAGTGTGCCGGGTTCGAGCAGGGTGGAGCGGGTCAGGTCGGTATCGGAGACGATCTCCTCTTCGCTGACGCTGAAACGACTCGCGATTGCGGAGAGCATGTCTCCGCTTTGGGAGTAGTACAGGAATGGAGCGGAATCTGCCAGCGGCGGCGTCGATGTGGACGGGATGGCGGTGTCCGTTCCCGGCGGCGTGGGCGTGGATTCAGGATCTGTTTCGGAGAGCGGGGGAAAGGTCTCGGTGGGATGAATGATCGGTTCGTCCTGAACAACGAACGGGTCGAAGTGAGGCGTATCCGGGATGGGCGCATCCGGTGTGGGGGTATGCAGAGTCCCCCAGATGGATGGGGTCGATCCACATGCGGATAAGGTCATCGAAATGAGAATAAGAACAGCAACAGCGCGATGCATACGTTGGATTGATTATATCCGCATAGATTAAGTTGGGATGAATTAGCGTGAGATCAGGTTGAAGTCGTTGGCGCTGTCCCATGCTTCGATGGATTCCGAGCCGCGCGAGAGGAAGCCATTGTATTCTACGCCTGTCCCGCTGGAGATCCAGCCGTCGAGGTTGAAGGGCAGCGGACCGTCGGCGGGAATCCACTCGCCGTTGTATTTGCGCGCGATATGGATATGGGTGGCGTTCGAGAAACCGCCCTCGCAGGAGGGGTGCCCGACGCGTTCATCCGCAAAGAGATATTCGCCGACCGGGACGCGGTCCTGCGTGGCGATGTGCATGTAAAGAATGACCCAGCCGGTCTGTTCGTAGCCGTCGTTGTCGAGGTCCTGTACCACTGCGCCCTCCTCAGAGCGGACGATCAAGCCGCTTGCCATGGCGGTGATCCACGATGGGCTTGCCGCGCAGTGACCGGTGGTATTGTCCGGCGGGGCGAAATCCAGCGCCGCCCAAGCCGATCCGGAGTCCCAGCCGCCATGCGGACCGCCGGTGAAGTACCAGCTTTCGCCTTTGCTGAAAGGCAGGTTCATGGGAGGTTGCGCCAGTCCAGATGGGATCAACGGTTCGATGGCGTAGCTGTATGGGTTGCCAAAGAAGACGAAGTAGCTGACGATCAAGCCGGTCTCGTTGACATGGCGTTCCCAGGTGGCGAGATCGTTGAACTGCGAAAAGAAGTATTGGACAGCGGCTGTCCCGGCATTGATGGTGGGATCAATCGGCACAACCTGACCATCATTCAGCACCCAGGTGGAAAGCGCGTTCACCCGCCATAGATAATAGCCGCGATTGAGCGTATCCGCCGCCCAAGTTAACTGGCGGTACAAACCTTCGCGCGTTGCGTCTGCAAAACCCATTGGGTAGGATGTATTGGCTGGCGTCTGGCTTGTAACCCAGCCGCTTTGATATTCCAGTAGAGCCAAAAGCAGGCGCGGATTGATCGAATAGTTCTTTGCCACGAACGAAACGACTTCACTGCCGCTCATCAACGAGCCGTTGACATCCTGCGTATATCTGGAGAGATAGCCGTTCTGGCTTTTAATGAATTCGTCGACGTCAAAGTCAATTGTCCCGGGTCCGTAGACCAATTCCGAGTCGGGGAGGAGTTTGAGCGATGTCCCTGCCTGAACCGGATTCGGCGCAGGGATCTTCAAGACAGTGCCGATGCTGAGCAGGTTCGGGTCGCCGATGGCGTTCGCTTCCATCAGGGACTGGATGCTGATTCCAAATCTGCGGGCGATGATTCCCAGTGTGTCACCCGCTTGCACAACATATTCATCCGCATTCTGGCGCGGTGTCGGCAGGGCGCGGATCGGGTCCGGCGTCGGCGTAAAAATGTACTGCTCGCTTGCTCCAAATGATTCGGGCAGGCTGAACGAAGCGCGCGTCGGCGTGGGTGGACGGGTGGCGGTTGCTTGCGGCGTCCCGCTTTCTTCCGCCGCTGCAGACTGGCTATCTGAACCTTCCACCGGCAGGAAAGGATCATAAGTTGGAAAGACGACCTGTTCTGGGTCGGATTGCGTACATGAGACGAGTAGACCGATGGTCAACAGCCCAATGATGATTTTTTGGAAAGACATGGGAATGATTCTACCAAATGCGCTGTGAATATCGCATAACAAAAAGGCGCAGGATTTTCCTGCGCCTTTGCATCCTGCTTTTCACAAGATATTACGACTGAAACCCCGATCCCATGATGTAATTCTCCAGACCGCGGATCTCGCTTTCCTTGTTCTCCAACGCCGCCGTCATTACATCACGGATGGAGACCAGCCCGATCAACTGGTCATTCTCCACCACGGGCAGGTGGCGGATCTTGTACTGGTTCATCAGCGCCATGCACTGTTCCACGCTCGTCTCGCTCGTGACCGTGATCATCCTCGAGACCATCACATCCTTGATTCTTGTATCCTTGGCAGTGCGGTTCTCAAGTTCGCCCTTTTTCAGGTAGTCGCGCTCGGTGTAGATGCCGACGATCTTGCCGCCATCCGTGACAAAGATCGCGCCGATGTTCGCCTCCGACATGACCTTGATCGCCTCCAGCACGGAGGTGTTGGCGTCCACCGAGAAATTGGTGGCGCTTTTCTTGGCTTCCAGAAGTTTTCGTACAATGGTCATCGCATATCTCCTTTGGTTGGGTGGACAAATTAATTAAACCACGTCATTGCGAGCCTGCAAGGGTATAGCAATATCCAAGGTGACAGCCGCTTTCAAAGCGGCTGTCACCTTGTTCGATTTTTACACCAACTCCACCTTGACTGCCGTGATCTTATAGGACGGGATCTTCGAAACCGGGTCAAGCGAAGCGTGCGTCAGTTCGTTGGCAGACGCCTCGGGGAAGTGGAAGTTTGCATACACCATGCCGGGCGGCACGCGGTCGGTCACCCAGGCTTTCGCTTCGATGCTTCCGCGCCGCGACGTCACGCGCACATGGGTCTTCCCATTGAGTCCGATCTTTTCGGCGTCGTCCGGGTTCACCTCGATCAATGCCTCGCCGTATACCTGCATGATGCCTTCAGTGCGGCGGGTCATTGTCCCGCCGTGCCAGTGATACAGCACGCGTCCGGTGTTCATTACCATCGGGTACTCGTCATCGGGGCGTTCCGCAGGCGGCACATGGTCGATCGGCATAAACTTGCCCTTGCCACGCGTGAACTGTTTGGTATGCAATATCGGCGTGCCGGGATGATCTGCCGTCGGGCAGGGCCATTGCAGACGCTCGCCCGCTTCCAGTCTTGCATGCGTGATCCCGCCGTAGGATGGCGTGACCGCATTGATTTCGGACATGATCTCGGCTGTGGATGTGTACTCCCAACCAGCGTGCGGCGCATCTCTCTGTACCCGGTCACTGATTCTGATCATCAACCGTTTTGCCAGCTCGGAGAGGATCCACCAATCCGGCTTCGAGTCGCCCAGCGGCTCGATGGCTTGACGCACCATCTGCACGCGGCGTTCGGTGTTTGTGAATGTACCCGTCTTCTCGGCGAAGGATGCGCCGGGCAACATCACGTCCGCGTATGCAGCCGTCTCCGACGGGAATATCTCTTGCAAAACGAGGAAATCCAGTGATTCCAGGCAATGACGGATGTGTTTCGTATCCGGGTCCGACATGACTGGATCTTCACCGAGGATATACAGTGATTTGATCTTGCCGTCAAGAATACCCGGCATCATCTCGGTGACAGTGAGTCCGACCTTGGCTTCGGCGGTTGCGCCCCAGGCTTTCTGGAATTTCTCGCGCGCTTCCTCGCTCGTGACGGGTTGATATGCTGGGTACACGTTCGGCAGACCGCCCATGTCACATGCGCCTTGCACGTTGTTCTGTCCGCGCAGCGGGTTGACGCCGCCGCCGGCTTTGCCCATGTTACCGAGTAGCATCTGGAAGTTGGCGAGGTCCATCACATTGCGCACACCGACGATGTGCTGCGTAATGCCCATTGCCCATATCACCGCCATCGGCTTGGACGTGGCGAGGATCTCAGCCGCTTCGTACAGTTTCTCCACGGGGATGCGCGTGATCTCCGCCACTTTGTCGGGCGGGTACTGCATCACGGTCGCTTTGAATTCGTCGAAGTTTTCGGTGCGTTCCTCGATGAAGGCTTTGTCTTCCCAGCCTTTTTCAAGGATGATGTACATTAATCCGTTGAGCAGGGCAATATCCGTGCCGGGCTTTTGGCGCAGGTGCAGTGTCGCAAATTCGGTGATATCGATCTTGCGCGGGTCAGCCACCACAAGTTTTGCGCCGCGCTGACGTACCGCCTGGCGCAGCATTGCGCCGAAGACGGGGTGTTGTTCGGTGGTGTTCGAACCAATGATAAGGAAGGCTTGCGCCTGACTGGCGACATCGTCCATGCTGTTGGACATCGCGCCCGAACCGAAGGAGGCAGCCAGACCGGCTACCGTGCTGGAGTGTCAGAGACGGGCGCAGTGGTCGATGTTGTTCGTCCCCATGACCTGCCGCGCCAGTTTGTTCATCAGATAGTTTTCTTCGTTCAGGCATTTCGCCGATGTCAGGAAGCCCATCGAGTCCGCCCCGAATTTCGAGCGGGTGTCGGCGAGTTTGTTCGCCACGATCTCGAGCGTCTTATCCCATTCGGCTTCGACCCAATCCCACGGCGAACCGCTCAATTCCTTTTTGCCGCCTTCGAGCAGGTAACGGCGGACCTTTGGTTTCACCAGTCTGTCGGGATGATGAATGAAATCGTAGCCGTAGCGTCCCTTCACGCACAGGTGATTGCCGTTGACGGGCGCCTTCTCGGTCGAAGTCACACGGATGATCTTGCCATCCTTGACATTCAACTCAAACTGACAGCCCACACCGCAGTAGGTGCAGGTGGTCATCACCAGTTTGTCGGGCACGCCGGCGCCCATGGACATGCGGTTATCCAACGCGCCGGTCGGGCAGTAGGCAACACACGCGCCGCAGGATTCACAACGGGCGTCGAGCATGTCGGTGTCCGCGCCCGCAACAGGATGCGTATCGAAGCCGCGCTCCGCCATGCTCCATACGAAGCGTCCCTGGATGTCGGCGCAGGCTCGCACACAGCGCGTACACTGGATGCATTTGTTCAGATCCACAAAGACGAAGGGATTCGCGTCGCTGTCCACGGTGTGGCGGGGTGTGGCTGCCATGCTTTTTTCCACATCCAAGCCGTAGTGCTTAACCCAGTGCATGAACTGGGTCTCTTCCTTCTGTCCGTTCTCATAGCCGCTGTCATGATAGTTGGACATGAACATTTCCAGGATGGTCTTGCGCGATTTCTCGATGGCAGGGCTGTGTGTATTCACTTCCATGCCTTCGTTGACGGGCAGAGTGCAGGATGCCATCGGCGTGCGCCAGCCTTTCACGTCCACGACGCACAGGCGGCAGCCGCCGAACGCTTCAAGGTTGGGATGGTCGCACAGGGTTGGGATGGTGATGCCCGCCGCCTGCGCGGCTTGCAGGATGGTCATTCCTTCCTGCGCTTTAACTTCCTTTCCGTTTATCATCATCGTAACCATATGATCTCCTTGCATATATTGTGTCACGCCGCCGCCGGTAAAATGCCTTCGGTTCGCATCCAATTCCAGACCAGATCAACCGCCTGCGGGAGGAGCGCCGAGGTTTCTTCGGATGGCTCACGGGAAAAGCGGAAGTGATACCCGCGCACAGAAAGCAGCGCCGCCGCAGGTTTCCTGTTGTAGATTGTCTCGCAAAATGATAGAAGCGAATTTGGTGTAAGGTGGTGCGTAAAAGGGGAGCGCTGGAATTCGCTTTCGACACGGATCAGCCGGACCTGCTCGGGGACATTCCCCGTGTGGGCATCCACAAAACAAACATGGTCATACCCGGCGATCTCCTCCGCCATTTCGGGGGTGAGTTGCAGGGAAAATGCGAAGTCCGCCAGGTTATTTGCCGGGAATTCATCCTCGTACGATTCAGGCGCGGACAGACCAAGCCGTATGGCAACTTCGCGCAGGACATGCCATGCAACGCCGTCGTCCTCCCGGTCGGGATTTCCATAACCAATAAATGATATTTTTTTCACGCGATATTCCCTATGACGTCATTCGCCATATCCGGTGCCGAGGATATAGTTCTCCAGCTTGACGATCTCGCCTTGTTTTTCCTGAAGCAGCGCTTCCGCCAGCCGGCGGATGGAGACAACTCCGACCACGCGATTGTTTTTCAGTACGGGCAGATGCCGCACATGGAACCTGCGCATTAACTCGGCGCATTCCTCCAGCGAGGTTTCGGGATGCACCATTACCATTTGTTCGGTCATCAGTTCCCGGACAAGAGTATCTTTTGCGTATCTGCCTTTGACTTCCCCCAGACGGGCATAGTCACGCTCGGTAAAAATACCGATGATCTTTTCGTTCTCTGTCACCAGGATCGATCCTGTATTTGCTTCTTCCAAAACCTGAAGAGCATCCAGAACGGTGGCGCCGGCGTGGATAGTGACGACTTTTGATTCGGGCTTCTCATCAAGCAGGTTTTGAACGGTCGTCATGACTGGTCTCCTTTCCTATTCGAAGGAACGATGAAAGGTGTTTTTCTTGAAAATCAATCTCGTTTCAGCGTCTTTATCGTTGTACCGTCTGGCGCGACAATGTCAATTTGGATGGGCATTTGACCGACAGCATGAGTGGAGCAGGACAGGCACGGGTCATAGGCGCGGATGGCGGCTTCAACGCGGTTCAACATCCCCTCATGGACATCTGCTCCTTTGACATAGGTCTTCGCCACGCTGTCCACGGCATTGCTCATTGCCCAGTTGTTGTGACCGGTTGAGACGATCAAGTTCACCCGCAGCAATTTTCCGTTCTCATCCGCTGTGTAATCGTGGATCAATGTTCCGCGCGGCGCTTCGAGAACGCCGACGCCGTGTCCGTTGTAATCTTTGCGGGTGTTGAGAATATCCGTGCTGAGGATGTCAGGATCTTCACACAGTGTTTGCACACGCTCGGTGGCGAACAGGGCTTCGATCAGGCGCGCATAATGATAGTACAGTGTGTTTTCAACAGGCTTGCCGTTGTTAAGCCCCTTGAAGATTTTTAGTTCGGCATCTGCCAGCGGAGTATCGATTTTGTCGGCGAGATTCAGCCGTCCCAACGGACCGACGCGGTACACACCGTCCGGGTAGCCCATCTTTTTGTAGTAGGGGAATTTTAGATACGACCACGGCTCGACGTGTTCCGCGATATGGTCGAGATAATCGGCGACCGGGAAGCGTTCCAGTTCCGCGCCGTCGCGGCTGATGAGGCGGATGTCGCCGTCGTAGAGTTCCAGTCCGTTTTCAGGGGTGATCAAGCCGAAGTAACCGGTTGGGAAGACGGCAAACTTGTTGATGTCCTCCATGTTCTTTTCCGCCCAATCCTTGATGATCTGCAAGCCGATTTTCAACGTTTCGACGGCGGCATCCACGCCTGCGAGGATGGTATCGCGTTCCTGCACGGACAGGGCTTTGTTGACGCCGCCCGGCACGGCAAAAACGGGATGGATGCGTCGTCCGCCGAGGATTTTGATGATCTCCTGCCCGAATTTGCGAAGTTGAACAGCCTTCACGGTCAGGTCGGGATTTGCGCCGATCAAGCCGACCACGTTGCGCATTTCTGGTGCGGCATCGAAGCCCAGTAAAAGATCGGGACCCGCCAGTTCAAAGAAGTGCATGCCGTGGCTTTGAATGATCTGCCCCATATGCATCAATTCGCGCAGAAGATTGGCAGGGCGCGGCGGAGTCTGACCCGTGATGGCGTCGCCCGCCTTGGCGGATGCCAGATGATGGCTGACCGGGCAGATGCCGCAGATGCGCGGCGTGATCTGCGGCATCTCGAAGAACAGCCGTCCTTCGCAGAATTTTTCGAAGCCGCGGAACTCGTTGACGTGCATGTAGGCGCGCTCAACGGTATGATCTTCCTTCACGTGAATGGTCACCTTGGCGTGACCTTCGATGCGGGTGACAGGTTCGATGGTTATTTTTTGAGTTGTCATATATTCTCCAGGGCTGCTAGTGCCAGTGCAGCAGGTCGTCCTTCAATTCGGGTTTGCGCCCCTGAGCCAATTCGGAAAGAACGTGGAAAATGACATCCGGATCGGGCGGGCAGCCGGGAACGTTGTAATCGACAGGCACAACTTCATGAATGGCGCGGGTCTGGGTCATGGACGCCAGTTCTGGGTCGTTGGGGATCTCGCTGCCGGCTTCGTTGCTTTCGGCTTCCACATAGGCGCGGCGGAGCGCCTCCTCCACGCCGCAGAAATTCCGCATGGCAGGCACACCGCCGAAGACGGCGCAATCACCCAATGCCACCAGGATCTTTGCGCGCGCGCGCATCTTGTGCGCGACCTCTTCATTGGCGGTGTTGTTGATGCCGCCCTCGAGCACGCCCACATCCACACCGCTTTCGTCCGGCTCCTTCAAGTCTGTGATGGGAGTTGCGCGCAGATCCGCAAGTTCGACGATCTTCAAGATACGCTCGTCCATATCCAGCAGGGACATGTGGCATCCCGCGCATCCGCACATCCAATCGGAGGCAATTTTCGGTTTGTTCATGATTTCCTCTAATTCAGTGTTACGCTCGCCTTGCGCGCGCGAACTGCGTTTTGCCAGTCGGTGTCAAGCGTCAGGCTCATTCGCTTTGCAAGATCGGTCAATACGTCCAGGTTGTCGCGCACATGTTCGGGCGGAGAAAGCAGTTTTTCCGCCTTTTTGATTCGTCCATCAAGATTGATGTAATGCCCCTCCTGCTCCGACCACGTGGAGACAGGCAGGATGACATCCGCTTTTTCGGTGATCCCGGATTCATAACTCGCCTGCACCACCAGATAAGGCGCTTTGGACACACGTTCGGCAAGCGACCGCGAAACATGGTCGTCGCCGAGCGCCACATACACAGCTTTGTGACCGTTCAGTTCGAAGGATTCGTCGAGACCGAGCAGGGCGGCGGCAAGACTGTTCGCCTCGCCTTTCAACGACAACAGACCGTTCCGCTCCTCATCCACGCATCCAACCTGGACTGCGAGCTGGTGCAGTTCCTCGATCAGTGTCTCGTCCCGTTGAGCCGTGATGCCTTTGCCGTAGATAATCACCGGCGAAACGGCGTGCGCCAGAATCTGCGCCGCCTGGGTCAATTTATCCAGCGGAATTCCCGTCTCCTTGACCGCTTTTTGGATGCGGGCATCTGCGTCTGTAATGTTCAGCGATTTTCGTTCCAAGCCTTCCTTTGCAATGACCGCCTGCAATCCGCGGATCAATACCAGGTCGGCGCCGTTGTTCGGTTTAAGCGCTATGTGAGCGATCTCGTCAAGCGAACTTTCACCCGGGTCGATATTGATAAGGTGGATGCCCTTGGAAAGGTTGCGCTTGAATAAAAAGCCCGCCACTATGTGGCTGCGGTTGACATTTGCGCCAATGCACAGGACCGTGTCGGAATTGCGCAGAGTGTCGATCTTTCCTTCGAAGCCGGCATGTTTCTCCGCATATTTTGAAACTGCGGCGGTTGGTACGCCTTCTTCGATGCTTGTGACCAACTCGCTGTCGAATTTATTTTGGAACAGGTCTTTGAAGGCGCTCAACGTCTCAGCGGGCAGCCGGGTGGATGCCAGCGCGGCAACCCCATGCTTGTTTCCTGCGAGCGGCTGTAGTTTTTCCTGCACAGCGGACAAGGCTTCTTCCCACGAAACAGGCTGGAGGGTTCCATTGACCCGCATCAAGGGAGCTGTGATGCGAGTACGGGTTTCGGTGACGGGGTCATATCGCCCGTGTTCGCACAAAACACCGTGGTTGACATCACCATCCCAATCCCCTTCGATGCGCACGATGCGGTTGTCGCGTACCATGATGTTGACCGAACATCCCACCGAACAACCTGCGCATACGGATTTGATTTCTGTCAGTTGTTCGTCCTTTGCCTGATAGGCGCTGGTGCGGTCGATCAGCGCGCCTGTCGGGCAGACCTGCACGCACGAACCGCATTTGATGCAGGTGCTGTCGCCGAGCGGGACGTTGGTGTCCGCGACGATCATGCTGGATGCCCCGCGTTCCGCCACGGATAGCGTGAAGTTGCCCGCCATTTCAGCGCAGGCACGCACGCAGCGGCGGCACAGGATACAGCGGTTGTTGTCCAGGATGAAATATGGATGCGACGTGTCTGTTATGAAGTGGTTCCAGCCCGGCTGGATGGGCCAATGGGTCATCTCTTCATGGTATGCCGCGTTTTGCAGTTCGCAGTCCCCGCCGCTGACCTGACAGAAGGGGCAGAAGTGATTACGGTCGCTGAAAAGCATCGAAAGGATGAACTTGCGCGATTGCTTGAGCGCTTCGGTCTCTGTTTCGATCTCCATACCGTCACTGACCGGGAGCGTGCAGGATGCGATCGGCACCCTCATGCCTTTCACTTCCACAATGCACAGGCGGCATCCGCCGTATGGGGCGAGGTGCTTGTGGTCGCAGAGTTTGGGGATCTGGATCCCCGCCATCTCTGCGGCGCGCAAGACGGACGTTCCTTTTGGGGCGCTGACCTTTTTTCCATTGATCGTTATCTCTACCATGCGTTCCTCTTTGATTCTCTCGGTTGGCGATCCGATGATCATGCCAACTCGATATCTCTTGTCATTTCGCAGACGCCCGTGGGGCAATTACCGGTTTGAATATGTGCCTCCACTTCCGTGCGGAAGTGCTTCAGCATATCCCGGATCGGGACTGCGGCGGTTTGACCCAATCCGCAGTTCGAAGCGCGCTCCATTTCGGCGGCGATGTCTGCCAGCTTGTCGAGGTCTTCGAGTTTTCCCTGTCCCTGCGAAATGCGCTCCACGATCTCATAGGTGCGCTGTGTCCCGATGCGGCAGGGTGTACATTTGCCGCATGACTCAAAGCGGAAGAATTGCAAAAGGACTTTCACAAGGTCCACGATGCATGTGTTTTGGTCGCAGATGAGCAGGGCGCCGGAACCAAGCGAAACACCCGCTTTGCGGAAGGATTCGAAATCCATCGGCACGTCCTGAAGCGCGGCAGGGATGACCGAGCCGCTGCTTCCGCCCGTTTGCGCGAGTTTCAATACGCTGCCGGGCTTCATCCCTTTGGCGTAAATATTGATGACTTCACGCAGGGTGATGCCCATCGGCACTTCGATCACGCCGCTGAAATTGACATTGCCCATGATGGTATAGACCTTGGTGCCGGGGCTGGACGGTGTGCCGAACGAGCGATACCATTCCGCGCCGTTGCGGATAATGGCGGGAATGTTCGCCAGCGTCTCCACGTTGTTGACCGTGGTCGGTTTTTTCCACAAGCCGTGTGTGACGGGGTAGGGCGGGCGTGAGCGGGGAATACCGCGTTTACCCTCGATGGATTCGATCAGCGCAGTCTCTTCACCGCACACATACGCGCCCGCGCCGGCATGGAGATGGACATGGAAATTGAAATCGGTTCCGAAAACATTCTTCCCAAGGAAGCCGAATTCCTGCGCCTGTTCGATGGCATGTTGCAGGCGGCGATAGGCAAGACCATATTCGCCGCGGATGTATATGTACCCTTCGTCCGCGCCGACGGCATAGCCGGCAATTGCCATCGCTTCCAGGATGACATGCGGATCACCTTCCAGCACGATACGGTCTTTGAACGTGCCCGGTTCGCTTTCGTCGGCATTGCAGATGACGTATTTCTTATCGCCTTGCGCCGCGCGGACGAATTTCCACTTGCGCCCGGCGGAAAAGCCTGCGCCTCCGCGTCCCTGCAAGCCCGATTTCTCCACGATGTCAATGACCTGCTCCGGCGTCATGTCGGTCAGGACTTTGCCCAGCGCTTCATAACCGTTGCTGGCGATGGTCTCTTCGATATTTTCAGGATCGATGCGTCCGGCGCGTTCCAGTACGATGCGCTGTTCGGCGGGGTTGTAGCCCTTGTTGGCGCGCAGGGAACCGATTTGCCCGGTCAATTCTTTGGGCGGAGCGAGCAAATCTTCGGCAATGCGCCCCTTGTAAAGGTGTTCCTCCACGAGATAGCGCGCGTCGCCGGGTTTGACAGGTCCATAGATCGTCGCTTCGGGGTAGACCACCACAACCGGCAGGATGTTCGAGCGTTCGGTGTCAGCGAGTGTGGCGATATCCACTTCGTCCTGAAGTCCGTACGCATCCAAAGCTTCCTTTAAGTTCTCAAGCAATTCATTCGCCCCAAGGCGGATGCTCTCAGGGTCGGTGGAGACCAGGATCATGGCGCGTTTTGTTTTCATGGCTGGCTCCTATTCATACCGTTCCAAAATGTCCGGGATCTGCTCGACAGTGAAATTGCCGTACATGTCGTCATCCACAAGCAGGACGGGACCGACACTGCACAAACCGATGCAGGAGGTTGTAACGAGCGTCCACTTCTTGTCCGGCGTGGTTTCGCCGTTTTTCAACTGCAAGGTTTCGCGCAGCGCATCCCAGATCGCCTTGCCGCCGACGACGTGACAGGGAGCATTCTCACAGAACTTGATGACATGCCGTCCGCGCGGCTGGGTGGAGAGCATGTCGTAGAAACTGACCAAGCCATACAACTGACTCTCCGCCGCAAACGTCCTTTCGGCTGGGTTGTGGATCTGACGCTTTACCTCCCGTATGGCTTCCGCAGGGACGTAGCCGAGCGCGCGGTTGATCTCGCTCAGGACGGGGATCAACGCATCCGGCGATTTCCCGTGCTTTTCGATTGCCTGCTGGACGACTTCCTTTACTTCGCTTTCAACAGGTGATGCGACCATTCAGCCTCCGATTCTATGATTCCACGGCAACCGAGTTGAAATTGCAGACCTGCATACAAATTCCACAACGGATGCATATATTCTGGTCGATGACGTGCTGTTGCCGCCGCTCGCCGCTGATGGCTTCCACGGGGCAGTTCCGCGCGCAGACCATACAGCCTGTGCAGGACTCCTCGATCTCATAGCGAATCAGCGGTCGGCACACTT
This sequence comes from Anaerolineales bacterium, assembly GCA_023382595.1. GTDB lineage: Bacteria > Chloroflexota > Anaerolineae > Anaerolineales > Villigracilaceae > Villigracilis. The sequence goes on from JAHDWB010000006.1 coordinate 38,449, forward strand.
TGGCGGGACAGCGCTTCTCGTATACATGCGCTTCATATTCATGGCGGAAGTGAGCGAGCGTGCTCAACACGGGGTTCGGCGCGCCCTGTCCAAGACCGCACAGGCTGTTCTTCGCCACTTCGTGACAGAGTTCCTCAAGTTTTTCGATGTCGCCTGGTTGACCCTTGCCGTCGCACATCTTCTGGAGCAGTTCTAGGATGCGGCGTGTCCCGATGCGACAGGGGACACACTTCCCGCAGGATTCCGCCTGCGTAAAGTCCATGAAGAAGCGGGCAATGTCCACCATGCAGGAATTTTCATCCATCACGACCAAGCCGCCCGATCCCATCATCGAACCAGCCTGAGACAACGCCTCGTAATCCAGCGGCAGGTCGAGATGTTTCTCGGTGAGACAGCCGCCCATCGGACCGCCCGTCTGTACCGCTTTGAATTGCCTGCCATCCTTGATGCCGCCTGCCACGTCGAAGATGATCTCGCGCAGGGTGATGCCCATCGGCACTTCGATCAGACCGGGCTTGGCGACGTTTCCGCCGACCGCGAAGGTCTTGGTGCCTTTCGAGCGTTCCGTGCCCATGCTGGCGTACCAGTCCGCGCCGTTCAAAATGATCTGCGGCACATTGGCATACGTCTCGACGTTATTGTTATTCGTGGGTTTGCCCCACACGCCTTGCACCGAGGGGAACGGCGGGCGTGGGCGCGGCTCTCCGCGCATACCCATGATGGACGCCATCAGCGCGGTTTCTTCACCGCACACGAACGCCCCCGCGCCGACGCGCACTTCAAGGTCGAAGTTGAAATCCGTGCCAAGGATGTTCTTCCCAAGGAAGCCGAACTCGCGCGCCTGTGTGATTGCCAGGTTGAGCGTTTCCACCGCCAGCGGATATTCCGCGCGGCAGTAGATATAGCCGAAACTTGCTCCGGTGGCATACGCGCCGATGATCATGCCTTCGATCACGGAATGCGGATCGCCTTCCAGTACGCGGCGGTTCATGAACGCGCCCGGGTCGCCTTCATCCGCATTGCAGACCATGTACTTCGGGCTGTCTTCCACCTGCCGGGTGAGTCCCCATTTGCGTCCGGCAGGGAAGCCTGCGCCGCCTCGTCCGCGCAGACCGGATTTGGTCACTTCATCAATGACTTGCTCGGGCGTCATCTCGCCGATGACCTTGCCGAGTGCCTGATAGCCGTCCACGGCAAGATAATCCTCGATATTCATCGGGTCGATCTCGCCGCAGTTGCGCAGCACAACGCGCACTTCCTTCGGGCGCAGCGGACCGAGTTCCTCGTCCACCACGACCTTGGTCACCTCGCGGAATTTTTCGACGATACGCCCTTTTAGGAAATGTTCCTCAACGAGATACGGAATATCGTCGGCAGTCATGCCGACATAATGCACGCCTTCGGGATAGACCATCATCTCAGGTCCATCGGAGCATCCCCCGATGCGCGACGTCTCCAAAACCTGGATTTCGTCGAGCAAGCCCTGCGCGACGAGTTCATCCTGCATCGCATCCACGACGTCATGCGCGCCTTTCGCAAGGCACTCAGGGTCTACACATACCAATACATGAGAACGGTAAAACGCCATTTTCACTCCGGAGGTTTATAAAGGCAGGACGTAGTCTTTTACAGGGCTTCCATTCTGCACATGTTGTTTCATGATCTGGCTGGCAACTTCCGCATTGACCTTGCCGTACACGACCTTGGGCTGGTCGCCAATGACAACTTGCATGATCGGCTCCTGTTCGCACATGCCCATGCAGCCCGTCTGGGTCACGGTCACGCCGCTCAGGTGTTCGGTCTCGATGAAGTTCAGCACGCTTTTCATCGTGTCGCGCGCACCGGCGGCAATCCCGCAGGTGCCCATCGCCACGATCACTTGAATATGACCGGGCGTGGCTTTCAATTGCTTCTTCGCAAGCGCCTCTTCGCGCACGCGTTTTAATTCTTCCAGTGATTTGATCGCAGGCATGGTTTCTCCTTTTCAGGTAACAGTTTCGGGCGTGATCGATGCGATTCCTTCTTCGATCATGCCGCGCAAAAATTTCAACACATCCGGTTCGGTCAGCGGAACATCGCCCAGCGCCGATTTGATTTCTTTATCATCCAGCAGGAATTGACGATTTCCGTCCTTCCCGTTGACTTCGTAATGAAAGGTCCAATTCACATGCGGATACGAGACCAGCAGGGTGAGCATCGTCATTCCGACGTCGCCCAGCGGCATGCGGTCGATGTGACTGTGGCGGAACGTCGCTTCGATGCGCGTGCCTTTGCCTGATTCTGTTTCCAGGCTTAAGCCTCCGCCCGAGCTTTCCGCCGCCAGTTTCAAGAGCGGGATCCCCAGCCCGACCTTGCGTGTGGTGCGCGTGGTGTAGAACGGGTCGAGCACGCGCTTCGCGGTTTCCTCGTCCATGCCCCTGCCGTCGTCCGTGACGGAGACGTTCAGCAGGTCATCCTGCAAATTCTCCAGCACGTCCATGCGGATATTTCGTCCCCCAGCCGAAACGCTGTTCTCCGCAATATCCAGCAGGTGCAGGGCGATCTCGCGCATGGTTATCCCTGCACCTTTTTCAGCAGTTGCGGGAACTTGTTCGGGCGCAGTTTGCCCTGCACTTCTTCATTGACCACCACCACAGGCGCCTGACTGCATGCGCCGACACAGCGGCATTCTTCGAGCGTGATCTGCCCGTCGGGGGTGGTTTCGCCCAATCCGATGTTCAGCATCTGCTTGGCTTTTTCCACCAATTGCGGAACGCCTGCCACGTAACAGGCAGTCCCCAGACAGAACTTGATGGTGTGCTTGCCGTGCGGGCGGGTTCGGAAGAAGGAATAGAACGTCACCACGCCGTGCACCTGCCCAAGCGGCACCTTCAATTCGCGCGCGATGTATGCCTGCATGGCGGGGGAGACGTGTCCGATTTTTCCTTGCACTTCATTCAGCACCAGCATCACCGCGCCGGGACGTTCCTTGTTTGCCGTGATGATGCCGTCAATGATGGACTTTTGCTCCTGAACATTGAGCGGGTCGTTGGCTGCGATTTCCTTAAGTAATCGTGTCATGGATGTCACCTTGATAAATTGTGATAATTTTCACAAATCTAGTTTAATCTGGCAATGGATTTCAGTCAATGACCAATGTCATATGAAAGGTGGTGAGAGTTGTCAGGCAAATAACTTCCTTTCAAGACATACTTTCCTTCCGTTTTCACCAATAAATGCCATGCGGATTTCCGAAAGCGTCGGCGTGGTGATTTCGAACAGGGTTGTGCCTAAAAATTCGTTCAATCGATGCACATCTCCGCTTTGAATGAGCGGGTGACCGATGGAAGACGGGTATTGCTTATGCAATCCATCGGGCGTGGTGTGACGGGAGATTTCCAGCGCGGTGATGTCCCAATCCTCGGAGAGGAAACCGAGAGTGGGGAAGAGACCGAAGGAAGTCCGGTCTACATGGGCAGGGATGACGAGTCCGCCGAGTTGTTTCACGCGTGTGAATATCTCGTCTATCGAAAAGCGTGTGGATGTCAGCAGCATCCGTTCTTCACTGCGGATGAATTCACCGCTTTCATCCACCACGAATTGTTCGCCAAAGATGTCGGCGTTGTTTTTTGTGTCGGGCAGGGAAAGGTCAACTTCGCGCTGCCAGGTTTCAAGGTCCGAAAGTGAAGCGAAGAGACAGAGCAGATGGACATCCTCGCGGGATTGCACTTCCATGCCGGGCAGGACGGTCAAGCCCGTTCCGTCCGCTGCTTTTTGTACGGCGGGTACGTTCGCGCTGGCGTTGTGGTCGGTGACGGCGATGATGTCGATCTTTCGTTCAAGCGCTTCGCGCACGATCAGCGGCGGAATCATTTCGACCTCGGCACAGGGCGAGAGGACGGTGTGGACATGCAGATCGGCGCGAAAGGTTTTCATGCCATATCAAACATGGATACCAAGTTCCCAAAGTTTGCCGCAGACCGCGTAGGTGGGCATGGCGGTGGACAGCAGGATGACGCCTTCTTCATTGGCTTTTGCGATGGCGGCGGGATCGGGCTGGGCGTTTTCGGTGATGATGATGGCGGCAACGTCGAGCAGCGCCGCGACCGCGACGATGTTGAGGTGTGCCTGCAATGTGACCCACAAGTATTTTCCCTTTGCGCCTGCCATCACACACGAGAGCAGATCGGATGCGTAGCCGCCTTTGGGCTGGATGGTGGTCAGGTCGCGTGGTTCAGTCAGTAGTTTCAGATTGAGTTGTTCGGTGATCTGATGAAGGTTCATTGGGTTGTCCTTTTGCTCGTCCGGTGAGCGTTTCCTCAGGCACGTGGATGCGCATGATAAGCTTTGTGCCTTTTTCGAGGCTTGACTCAAGTTCCATTTTGTCCACGCAGCGCTGGATGTTGATCAAACCCATGCCCGCGCCGAACCCCATTTCGCGCACCTTTTCGGTCGCGGTGGAATAGCCGGGCTGGAGCACCTGTTCCACGTCGGCGATGCCGGGACCATCATCCGTGGCGGAGATGGTGATGCGGTACGGCTCCACTTCCAGTTTCAGGATCCCGCCGTTGGTGGTGTGGATGATGAGATTCATTTCGGCTTCGTAGGCGGCGATGCCGCAGCGGCGGGCGGTCTGCGGGTCCGCGCCGAGGCGGAGCAGCGCGCGTTTAATGTGGCTGGAGGCGTTGCCGCCGTGCGTGAAATCCTGCTGCTTGATGGCGTAACGCAGGACAAGCGTGGTGCGGTCGGATATGATGTCTTCGAAGAGATGACTGGCGCGGTAGCGGCGCAGTTCCTCGGCTTTGTAATCTTTTTGGAGCGCGATCAGGATGCCCCGCGTAATATCCCCTTTGGTGATGATTCCCACCAGTTGGTTGTGTTCATCCACGACGGGCAGCCGCCCCACGCCGCTCTCGGCGAACTTCTGCATGGCTTTGACGATGGATTCATAACTGGCGACGCTGACGACATCCCGTGTCATATACTGCCGCACGGATTCGGTCAGGTCGTTGCGGTTCATGGCGCGCACCACGTCCTCGATGCTGAGGATGCCGACCAGTTGTTCATTTTCCAGGACTGGCACGCCTGAGACCTGACGGATGCGCATCAGTTCCAACACTTCGGCGAGCGACATCTCCGGGCTGGCGGTCACGGGGCTCTTCGACATGACCTCGCGGATCTTCAGGTCATACGAAAGTTCCTCGACGCGGTTGATCTCCTGCGCATCTTTGTCAGTGACAGGACGCCCGCTTCGTCCGTACAGCTCCTGGTCGGTGGGCGGTCTAGGAGGATGGGACATGGCTCTCGAAGCTGGGCAAGCCCGCACTGCGGAGTCTGCCGCATAATTCGAACATACCCAACGGACTGGAGATGAGCGGCATGTTCTCCTGAATGGCTAATTGTAGTGTTTCGGCTTGGGGTCTTTTTCCGCGTACGAAAATGATGGCGCGGAATTCCGCCATCAGCGCTGTCCGCACCACCTGCGGGTTGGTCAGTCCTGTCAACAGGACTGCGTTGGGCTGGCTGGAAAGCAGTACATCGCTCATTAAATCTGCTCCACAGCCGCCTTCGATCTCGATATCCAAGTTCAACTCGGAGGTCAGGTTCGAACCGTCCACCAGTTTGATGATCTCGGTTAAGTTCATTAAAGCGACATCCTTTCTCTTATGCCTGCCGCTTAATTCTCACCTAAATAGTCTCTTTTTATAAGTCTCTTTACTCATCCCATGTGAGGAAGTTCATCCTGATGTAATATGACAATTTTCACGCCCGCTTTAACGAACAAGACCTGCTCAAGTGGAGCAGGTCTTGTTCGTAGATTTTTACTTTTCTACAATCCACCCCGTATGCGTCGCAGTTGGTTTACTCGCGGAGTTTGTTACCCTGTTTGTTTTTTCGACGAGATTGTGCCGCTTTCCCCTTTTTCTTGCGGAGACGAATAATTGTTCTTTGGCTAATTGAAATCGTCCACAAGATGGCGTTTATTCCACAAATTATTACGATAAGCCATTGGGACTCTGTGTAAATGGCTTCAGATACAAAAAACACGGCTAATAAAATAGTACCTGTCCAAAGAATGACAGCCAATATCCATTCATGTACGTTGGGTTTTGCATCAGTATATGACCCATATTCCCAATTCGGATGTCTGTCTGGAATGGGCACTCTCGGACCTCTTACGCCGAATTCAGAATCGGATCCACCAAACTCGATTGGTGTGTTGGAATTATTCTTTTTCTTTGCCATCACAACCCAACCCTTTCTCCATTTGAATACACGTTGAATCTGTGCTTTCGGGCGTAGCCGATCAATGTAATGCCGTATCGCTGTGCCATTTCAATTGAAAGCGATGATGGGGAAGTGCGCGAGATCAGGATCGGCGCGTTGAGCTGCGCCGCCTTTTGTAGCATCTCCGAACTGATGCGCCCCGTAGTGATTAGGATACGCTTTTCGGGGAATACGTTTTGCATCAAGCACATGCCCGCGATCTTATCGAGCGTGTTGTGCCTGCCGATGTCGTCCGCTGCCAATACAACTTTTTCGCCATCGGATAAAGCGGAGGTGTGGACGCCGCCCGTATCGCGATACAGTTCCTGCGATTCGAACAATTTCTCGACCATGTCCATGATCGCTTCCGGCTGGACCTTAAGCCTGTTCTCTCCGAAATTGACATTCGGCTTCGCGAGCAGGTCAACTGCCGTCACGCCGCCCGTACAGCCGGATGTCCTGCGCCAGTTGGTTGGCTGTTCCGCGGCGAATTCCAGCCACACATCCACGTTATCGCCATGCTCGCACAAGCGGACATCCGCCACGTCGTTCATGCTCTGGATGATGCCTTCGTTGTATAAAAATCCCACCGCCAGTTCTTCGAGGTGAATGGGCGTGCACATGAACGAAATCCACACCTGCCCGTTGACCGTTAATGAAACGGGAGTCTCTACAATGGTCTCGGCGTCAAAATGTTCCCATTTCTTGAATTCGTACCTGTCGTATTCAATCGCTTTTCGTGGAAGTATCATACTTGCTCCATAAACCAATAAGATGCTGGATCTCCGTTTTCAGGCGCGTGGCGGCTTTGTCTGAATTACGGTGCACCTTGCAGAACACGTCGGGGTCGGCGAGAAATGCACCGAGGCAGGCATCCGTGCATAACAGGATGCGCTTTCCGCGATGCTCCGCGGAGGGGAAATATTGCGGATCCGTATCGCGGAAGATACGTCCGCATAGCGTGGCGAAAGCTTTGGGCTTTACGCGGGTTTCGCTCATCGGGTCACTTCCGCGATGAAGACTTCGAACGGAGCAACCTTGAACTGCGGAGCCAATTCGCCGCCGCGCCGTTCCGCACTGGAGAAGAGCAGGCGTAGGCTGTGCTTCTTGATCTCCTTTGTTTTGGAGAAATCCAGTTCGAGCGCCTGTTCAGAGAAATTCAACACGACCAAAACGGTCTGTCCGCTGGATTGACGCAGAAAGGCGAAATATTCCTTTGCGGATGGATGAAGCGGAATGTACTCTCCCGTTTGCAGGGCAGCCGACGATTTGCGGACAAACAGGAGGTGTTTATAGTAATTGAGCAGGGAACTCGGGTTTTTCTCCTGATCCGTTACGTTGATGCCGTTCTGGTAATTCGGGTTGACGGGCAGCCACGGTTCCACGCTGGCGGGGCAAAACCCGCCGTTGGGATTATTGGACCACTGCATCGGCGTGCGGTTCTTGTCGCGCGTCATTTCGGCGGTACGGAGCATGGCTTCTTCGGGGTGCACGCCCATCTCGGTGACAATGGCATGGTAATACCATGAACCCATCGTGTCTTTGACATGTGAGATATCGGTCAGCATGTAATCGGTCATGCCGATCTCCTCGCCGTTGTAGAGGAAGGGCGTGCCTTTCAACGTCAACACAAGCGCGGCGTGCAGACGTGCCAACTCCGTGTCGTGAAGCCTGTCACCGAAGCGGGTGTACACGCGCGAACAGTCGTGATTGCCGAGTGTGTTGCATGCCCAGCCGCGTTCCTTCTTGAGCGCGTCCAACTGCTTGATCCGGTCCCTTTGATTCTTGCGGACATGGTCCGGTGTGATGCGCTCGGTGCGCATGAGCGGAAAGTTGAAGACCAGATGCAGTTCGTCCTTTCCGTTTCCCATGTAGTCGATATTGTCGTCCTCGCCGACCAACATGCGGTCGCCGTCGTATTCGTCGAGGATGGCGCGCAGTTCCTTCATCAACTCGTGGACGCCGGGCTGTCCCCATTGGTTCTTGAACATGTCGTGCCAGTATTTATCCTTGAGTTTGATCTCTTTCGGTGTTTTTGCCAGTTCGGAGAAGCGGCGCAGTTCCGCCAGATTCATCGGGACGTTGTGCGGCGTCAGGTTGGCATCTTCAAAGATCGTGCCGATGGCATCGAGGCGGAAACCGTCCACGCCGAGGTCGAGCCAGAAGCGGACCGCGTCCCACATGGCTTGCTTTACTTCGGGATTGTGCCAGTTCAGGTCGGGTTGCTGCTTCATGAAGTAGTGATAGTAGTACTGGTCACGCTCAGGGACATAGGTCCATGCGTCGCCGTCAAAGCAGGATTGCCAGTTGTTCGGCGGTGTGTCCGCCCAGACGTACCAGTCGGCTTTGGGGTTATCGCGGCTGGATTTGGATTCCCTGAACCACGGATGTTCGTCCGACGTGTGATTCAGCACCAGGTCCAGAATGACGCGCATATTGCGTTTGTGCACCTCGAACAGGAAGTGATTGAAGTCCTGCATGGTGCCATACTCAGGTGCGACGTTGCAGTAATCGGAGATGTCGTAACCGCAATCCCAGTTGGGGGAGGGGAAGTGCGGCGACAGCCAGAGCGCATCCACGCCGAGGCTGGCAAGATAATCGAGTTTTTCGGTGATGCCTTTGAAATCGCCGATGCCGTCGCCGTTGCCGTCTGCGAACGAGCGCGGATAGATCTGATAGAACACTGCGGTCTGCCACCATTTTGTAGATGTCATCGAGAGAGATCCTTTATTTGTCCGTTTAAAGGGTTGCGGGGTCGAAGGTTCAAACCTGTCAACTTTCCAACCTTCCAACGATTATCACGCAATCATGCTTGAAAACTTCTTCCTTGTGCGGCGCTTCGGGGAGTTCGCTGGTCAGGTCCTGTCCGGGAAAGTGCAGCCACTCGTGCATGTCCAGCCGCCACTTCGGGCAGTCGGTCACATCATATACGATGCCTTGATGGGCGATGAATTTACGCGTGCCGCGCTCGCCGGTATTGCGTTTCAGTTCGGCAAGCGAAATAACGCGGTTTGGGATGTTCATAGATGGGGATTCTATCGCAGAAATGCCTGTAGAGAGCCTTGTCAGAACAGATGATGAATTGGAGATGATGAAAGCATCTGTGATGGCAGTGCAGCTAAATTAAAGCCGACTGATATATGATCCTGCAACGTGCCTGGAAAATCGCGGCTTTGGGTATTACTTTAATCCCCTGTTTTTTTACGAGGGTCGCCTTTTCTCTTCAGGATATTTTTTGCCCTGGCTGCCATGCTGACCAATGGTAGTGCGAGTTTTCCCGCACCTGTAAGCGCATATACGCCCGACTCCATGGCTCTTTGATCGGTCCACAGGCTGTTGATATATGCGGCATCTTCAGATGAGCCGCTGTCGATGAACTGAAGCCCATTGATGAACTCATCATTGCACTCCAGCCACTTGATCTCGTTCAGAATGCCGGGCGAAAATTTGGAATATGCCGGGTCCCATCCGATCTTGAACGCGAAGCCGGCGTTGCCGGAGACAAAATTGACCGTGGATGAGATCGTTTGATCGTTCAGGATCAATTCAGTTGCAAATGCTTTTTCCGCCTTGTTGAAGCCAGTCATCATTTCCAGGAAAAAATTCTTATCGACAAGGTTTGATAATATGGAAGTCCGTTGCTGTCCTTTCCATCCTAGGTGCTCAAGATTCATGAACCTGTCTAATATGCAAGAGTCCAGGCTATCGCCACGGTACACCTTCCAGTCCACCTTGCCGAGTTCTTCCAGCCGTCTCATTCTGCGTTTAAAGGATTTTCTGGTGTTTTTGCTTAGATTCGAACTTAAGTCGTCTTGGCTCTTTTGGGGTTGCAGGGCGGCACGGTTCCATTTTCGGTAGCCTGCCCAGCGCGCGCCTAATCGTTTGGCTGTTTCTGTTTCTGTCGTTGCAGATATGCCCTCACGGAGATGGTCCTGGATAACCAGGGCGTGCCACTTATTGTTTTGCGCGATCAGGTATTCGAAGATGTGATGCATCACATCTTCGAGTGAATCGCGGTGCGCAAGGAAGCCTGAAAGATATGAATGATTGGAGTGGAATGCTGTCAGGTGTGGAAGCGGAAAATACTTGGATGGTTTGGACAACTGGAACAGCCCAACCCCCGATAGCTGCGGGTAGCCTCCCCTGTTTATTTTTTCAACGAGTACCCCGAATACATGATCCTTGTTCACAATATGCCTGGCGGCTGGCATGACAAAGTGCGGCGAAAGATAACCGTTGGGTTCGATGGCTTGGTCTTCCAGTTCACTCCATTGAGAAATTAACTTGTCGTCGAACTCGTCAAGCTTTAAGACCTGGATCTTGTATTCTGAGTGTGCCATCGGCCTACCCTTTATGAAGTTTTCAATACCGTGCGCGATTATAACATTCTATAGTATGCGGCATTCAATGCAAAATTGAAAGAGAGCGGCTGATTTCGTGGTCAATAAAGCCCGTTCTTTTCATCACTCTCAAGAGCATGACAGTTCGGGAGTTTTAGTTTTTTTACGGATTCATATAATAGGTCAACTCAAATCCGGGCACGATCACGGTGCGTACATCGCCCCCAAACCTTTCCAGCGCATCCAACGCGGCGTTGACCTGGTCTGCGTCCAGCGGAATGGTCCTGCTGACGATTCTTGACGTGTCCAATACTTTTCCGCGCGCCATTTCCACCAACGGCGCGAGTTCCTGCAAGTGATGGTCGTTCGAACCAATCAGTTCCACTTCGCGACCGATCAACTCGGTGTAGGTGTTGATCTCAAGCGGTTTGTCCGAAAGCCCGACAATGACCGCGCGCCCCAGCACGCCGGTGACTTGAACCGCCTGCCGCATGGTGTGCGGAAGCCCGATCATCTCGATGGCGACATCCACGCCCTTGCCGTTCGTGAGCCGCCGGATCTCTTCGACCGCGTCCACATCCTTTGCATTGACCGGGATCGCGCCGTACTGTTCTGCTAGGTTCAGTTTTTCATCATTGATGTCCACTGCATAGACTTCGAGCGCGCCGAACGCTTTTGCCAGTTGAATGGCGGACTGTCCAAGTCCGCCCGCGCCGAAGATTGCAGCGCGCTCCCCGGCTTGGATGCGGCTCTTGCGCAGTGCATGGAAGGCGGTGGCGCTGGCGCACATCAGCGTGGCGCCCTGCTCGAATGGAATTTCATCCGGCAGGGGAATGCAATTCCGCGCGGGGATGGCGATATATTCCGCGTAGCCGCCATCCGTAAAGTGACCGATCATTGTGACGGTTTCACAGAACTGGTCGTTGCCTGCGGCGCAATGACGGCAATCGCCGCACGAGATGTTGTAGTGCAGGCAGACACGGTCGCCGACAGTCAGATCCGTGACCTGCGCACCGACCTTTTCCACCACGCCCGCCACTTCGTGCCCCAATGTCAACGGCACCGGGTGGACAGGCGAACCCCCTGCGCGGTAGTGTGCATCGGAGTGGCAAATGCCCGCGGCTTTTACCCTGACCAGCACATCCCGTGCCCCGATCTCAGGAATGGGGACATCCTGCATTTGCAAGGGTTGGTTGACACCGACAAAGCGGATGGCTTTCATTCCCAGAACTTCCACCAGCTTTTCTTCGTGGATTTATTCTGAGCGGGGACAGCGCCGAACTTGCCGCCCTTGAAAGTCTTTTGCGCCTTTTCCTGGTAGTCCTTCAGGAAATACCAGTTGATGTTGACATGTTCCCGCCCGCCCTGCAAGACCTCTTCCCATTCAGCGAGGGTGGTGCGCGCCACATGCTGGCGGGTCTTTCCGTTCGGTCCGGTTGGCGGTTGTTTAAGGATATCTTCCAGCACGCTTTTGTGCCAGTTGACCCATTCCTCCACCGCCTCTCGCGGACTGCCTGCGATCAGGTCGCGCAGTTCCACCTTCAGCTTGTTTGCCTGCTCCGTCATTTGCTCCATCCGCTCCTGCGCGGACTTGGCTTCCTTTCCGGTGGGTCTGCCGCGGTCAAGGTAATCGGACATGTTGCCCGACTCGTTCTCCGCGGCTTCGATGCGCTGGCGCAGTATTTCGAGTTGAATGGTCTCTTCACGCATGGAAATATCTCCGGTAGTGGAATGGTTTGCGCGGACAGGATATGGCGTTGGATTCGCCTCCGTCGTGGGGACAGCTTTGGGCGGGGTGTGAGCGGTTATCCATGGCGCGAGGGAACCCCTTAGCGGAAGGTGAACATGCGGTCGAAGCCGCCGATCTCGAAGATCTCCCGCACGGGATGCCGGCAGTTCAAAATGACCAGCGCCTTGCCGGTCTGGACCGCATTCTTTTGAAGCGTCAGTAATGCCCGAATGCCGGACGAATCCAGGAACGTGACCTCATCCAAATCCACCAGGATCTCTGTGATGTGTGCCGCGCCGAGCGCCTTATTGTTTTCCTCTTGAAACGCATCCTGTGTGGAATAGTCGATCGCCCCGGACAGCCGGATACGGGCGGTGTTCTCGTGAAATTCCGTTAGGATGGACATGGGATGTTAGAACGACGCCACCGCATCGTCCACCGTTTCATGGATCTCGACGTGCTGGGTGATGCCCGCCACCTCGAAGATCTCGCGGATCTGCGGGGAGACACACGCCAGCTTGACGCGGTTCGTCCCGTCTGCCGAAAACAGCTTGTAGATCGCCACCAGCGAGCGGATGCCGGCGCTGGTGATGGACGGTGTCTTCGTCATGTCGATCACCATATCCCGCGCACCGTTCTCGAAAGCTTCCCGCGCCGCTTTCTCCATTTCGGCGGCATTCCCCAAATTGACCCGGTCTTGCAAATGAAATACGGTGACGGGGACGCGCCCCTGTGCTTGAGAGACTTCTATGATTGCCATGCTCATCCTCCATGAGTTAAGTTGTCGGTTCGGGCAATCATACCGCAGATTTATCATCCGGTATCATGCGGCTGACCGGTCACTTCTTCTCTGCCAGAAAGGCGATGAACTCCATCACTTCCTTCTCGTTGACCAGTGACCGGGGCGAGACGATCGCTTTCCCATCCGGGAAGATCAGGTCCACCTGCGTCAGCCGCGTGGTAGTGGTGTATCGGCTGCGCCTGTACACAAAATCCACCTTTTTCAGGTCGGTCCACAGGAACTTGCGCTTGTCGCGCCGTATCACACCTTCCTGATCGAAGGTCTTTGCAAACAGACGTCCATGACTGATCAACACAGGGATGGCGAGCCCAAACGTCAGCACGATCACCAGCGGATACGCCAGATAGCTCGATCTCTTGACCTGTAACTCCATCGGGAGCATCCCAGCCGCGCTCATGCCTGCTTCCCCTGCGCGGACACGGTCTCAAGAAACCGCATCACTTCCCCTTCGTTCTCCAGCATGCGGTGGAAGACCAGCGCCTTCCCGTCCTTGAAGACCAGCTCGTAATTATTCAACGACCCCTGACCCGCACCCCTCTGCCGTATATAGACCGCATTCTTTTCCAACAGGTCAGCCCAGCGGAACTGTTTTCCGTCGCGGCGCGTGACGCCCTCGTGCGTGAAAGTCCTTGCCCACATGCGCTGTTCCAACAGCATCGCCAGCGCCCCCAGCCCCAGCGTGAACAGCCCGATGAACAGCACCCGCAAGGTGTACGATGACTTTACTTCCAATTCAAGCGGCAGCATACGTCTCTCTCCTGTAAATGAAATGGGTGTCACTGACTTGCACGGTTAACACAAAAAGCCCCCGTAAGTATCCAATGCTTTCCCAATAGCGGACATCCCCCTTATGAACTACAGCCCCGGTTTACTGGATCTTTCCGGAAGTGCTCCGCAGATGACACCGATCGGGCAGGGGAAAATCTGCTTGTATCGGCGCGATCTGCGGATACACTCCCTTACGGTTTACTTCTTCAGTGCGTTGATTTCCGTCAGCACCTTGGTGACCATCTCCTCGGTGACGCCGAACTGCTTGGCTTGCGGCATCTCCAGCAGTGACTTTAACGTCATGCCCTTCGCCAAAGCCAGCATGGGATTCTTTGAAATGCCCGGAGCGTACTTCTCCAGCACCTCCACTGCGCGGGTGTCGTCCATGATCGTGCCTACGGTTGTTTCAAGTGTGTATGCCATTGCTGCCTCCATGATGCAGGTTGATGGGATTGTGACTTCGGTCATGTGACCGTGATCTCATTATACGCCTGATCGATGGTCAGCCCTGTTTTTGTCCATCGAAGTTTACTCCAAAAGCCCACCCCCCAGATATGGGGGTGTGGAATCGACATTTACGCAAGTTTCAGGGACCCCAAAGCCGCTGAGACCTCAACAGATGTCAACAGATGTCAACACATCTCAACACATGTCAACACATCCCAACACGGACAAGGAGACCCCCATATATGGGATTTGCATTTTTGTCAGGAAGGGGGCGGTGAAGGCTGCCTGTCGTCTGAGATCCTGCTGAATTGTGTTTCGACCTTTCTCGAAAAAAGGAAAAAGCTCCTCTGCTTTTGATAGACATGGAGCTTTTTCATTCCTTACCCTTGACACTGCTGTTCATCGGTGGGCGTGTTTTGTTGGACAACACGTTTTACTCAAAAGTTGTTTCTAGTAAATCTAAACATTCTTTCGTTAATTCTTTAATTTCAGAAATTAATACTGGAGCCAATTGACTAGCCAAAAGAATTTGCTCGGTTTTGCCCGCTCTGTGAATTGAGTTTTCAACTTCACCGCTTTCCTTGTATATGTTTTTTAGATGTTCGATAATTTTTGTGCAAATTGTAAACTGATTTGGATGAAGGTATTGCATAAACCTTATTTGTAAATCTGCCCACTCCCTTTGTTGTACGCGAGCCATATTTCTTGTGTCTGAATAAGCAATTGGATCCAGTGGCGGGTAGTAGACTTTATCAGTCAAATCTTCAAGTTGTGTCCGTGCTTCTTTTATATGACACTCTAAAATACTATGGAGTAGGTCGTTGAATTCCGATAAGTTCACTATCTCATATTGAGGTTTTGCGATAGAGCCTATTGCTTTGTTTGCCGTTTCATACACAGATAAGCGTACAGAATCTGATAATAGATGCCGAACATCTCGCAAGGAATGTTCTTGATGGCGATTTAGCAAACTGGAAATTATCCATACACTAATTAATGCACCAGCGATTTCAGAGGCTAGGTTAGAAAGGAAGTTTCTCAGGGAGATAGCAATGTTTTCATCAGGGTTTTTCCCAAAGATGAACGAGAGAAACATTCCAGAAATAAGCGAAAAAGATAAAACGATTAAGAAGCGATTATCTTTGACCCAGTTTACAAATTTATTTCTCATTCTATTCCTGTTTGACCAAACGCCTTCAGCGTAGAAAAACGCTGGTAAGTCCGAACCATACCACCCGTCCAGCGCACGCCATGTTGGGCGCAGATTGACTTGACGAGACTTCATTCGATGTTGTCAACACCAGAGATTTGTGAAATGGATCATGATGCTCAATTCGCGGCTCGCGGAAGACGCGGTTCTCCGAGCAGGACTAGATAATGTGATTGATGCGGAAATTCTTGCTAATCTTGCTTCTCGAAGCGGTAGGAAAATCCCAAAATGTACGTTGAACCACAACACAGATATTCACCCAAATCTTGGTCTGATGATATGAGGAGATATTTACTATCTATTGAATCGATCATCAATATGATGGCTGGTATTGAGCTAACGCTTACTCGGATTCGATTCTTTTCGATGATTTCATAATCCCCCACATATACCTCCTTGGAAGTTTTCCAAGACTTGGTCATGATAAGGGTGCCATCCTCTAAGAACTCAACTGTTGTTCCAACAAATTCTGGATTAGCAATTACCTTTGTATCTCTCCAAACGCCTAGAATCGCTTGCTCAGTCCCACTTTGCGAATCGATAGGAGTACTAATTGTCACAGGTGGAATGATGCTTATGTTAGGCGAATTTCTTTGTGACATTACCCAAAACGTTACCACAACACATACTGATAAACTAAACAGAAACAATGAACCTGCTAACAATATTTGGGTTAAATTCTTGTTGTTTTTTGGAGTATCTTTTTCAACCTTTTTTTCACTTCTACTTATTACATTTCTTGGGGACGCAACAGAGTTTGCTTGTGGAACTTCAATTTGTAACTCCTGAATGGCTTTTCGAGCCTGTACATTATTCGGATTTATTTCGAGAACTTTTTTTAGACAATATCGTTTTTGTTCAACTTTTGCCACACAAAAAGCCAAATATAGCCAAGCACTCTCATCGTTTGGATTTTCTTTTACTATTTCTTGCAAGAGAAGACCAGCATTTCTCTTGTCGCTCTGCTTTATGAATTGAATTGCATTTTCCAGCCTTTTGTCAACCATATTTTTATCCTTGTGGAACTTTTTTGTTTCTAATACGGGAAGCGCCCAACGAGACTGTCGAAAAACCGTTTTTTTCGAGAATTCGTCCTGCCTGAGGACCCGTGTCTCGCGTCGTACGGATATTGTACCCCGTCCGGGGTCAGCGGAGCGCCGCGAAAGCGTGGATCTTGGCGATATTATGAACCAGCGCGAACAAGCGCCATTGTACATCCACTTTCCGTTTGGAGCGAAGGGTGATAGGGTACGCGTCTGGAAGGCTGCCTTCTCTCTTCGAACCACGAACAACAAACGGCTCGGACCATGCAACATCCGAACCGCTTTTTATTCCTGGCTGTCTTTCTGGTCTTTTATGCCATCACCTCTTGACACTGCTGTTCATCGGTAGGCGTGGTCTTGAAAGATTCTATACAGTATAGCCAAGATTTAAGACTGTTAGTGTGACTGCTTTTACTGTGCTTAGTGACACATTTACATATTCTATTGCAGTCTCGTGAGTTACTGTCCAAGAAGTGCCAATTTCAGTGTCGACTCCATGGTCAGCCGCGTTTCTGATATGTCCAAGATATTTGAACATATTTTTATGTTTTGTGCGAATTTGAGTGCCGTTAAACTTTTCAACTTTTGAGTTGATACCTGTTGCGCCAGTAAGATTCACAGAATGATGAGTACCGAGTTGTACAAGAAACGACTCAATTGCATTACCCGCAAACACTATAGATGTACGGGAATTTTCCGAGCGCAATTCTTGAAAAGCCGTAGTTAGGGGAGTGAATACTTCTTGATAATTAATCCAATCTGCTGTTTCATTTCCCAATCGTGACCTAATTTTTGTTTCAGCCAAAGCACGGTCTAGTGCTACTTCAGATGCGATTTCAATAAAGCCTGCTTTCTTAGTGTCAAATTCAGCAGGCTTAAATAAGCCGCCACCTTCTGTAACTAATGATTGTGCAAAAGTTCCAAGACTGATCAATGTATCTTTTATCTCATCTCGATGTCTTTGGAAAGAATACATTACTTTTATTTGTTCTGCTGCTGTGGATGCTAATCCCGTAACTGCAAGGCGAAATTTAAATGCTTGGTAAGGGGCGTAATTTTCTAAGACAAGGCGTAAAACTGCGGCTTTTTGGCTATCTCTGGCAGTTACTAGATATATGGCAAAAGGCTTTTGTGGGCAGTAATTACCATTTGCTTGTAGTCCAACTAAACCTAGTTCTGTTGCCATTCCAAGAGCATTGCGAGCATTTGTCAGTGGCACATCCATAAATTCAGCCACATAATTTTCGTCACAACCCTGCATTCTTGTTAGAACTGCGTCGGTTGCGGCGATTACATTCTCTGCCGTAGTGGGGAAAATATCTACTGGCATGGGTTTAATTTATTTCGTTTTCAGCAGACGAATCTTCTTTACTTGACGTTGACAAGTCGTCAAGTAATTTCCTTATTTTCTGACCTAAATCGTCAAGGTCTGATGGAGTTACGCTTATTTGAATTTGTATATTAACTGGCACACCACTAGGTAAATCAACTGAGCGGACAATTTCTTTTATAGTTTGTGTATTGGGCAAAAGTTTCTGATTATTAACAATTGTCGTTTCAACATCTTCTTGTGTTATTTGGTCGCTGTTACTGTACACCAGACTTGTTGGAATTAATTGTCCATCTTTTTCAGAAAGTAATTCAGCACTTTTGAGAATGTCAATAATTGATTGTGCTCCCGCCATAACATCTTTCGTCTTTTGTTGTCCAGCAGAATAGGCTATATGGCTTTTCAGGGTTGATTCGTCCATTCCTTTTCGAATCTTAACCGCCGCAAGCATTTTGGACAAAAACTCATTTGACCCAACGATATCTCGCCATGCCGAGGCTATTTCATCGCCACGCTCAAACTCTAATGCGCGTGCTAAACGCTTTCCTAAATCGCTTGTCGTCTTTGTTCTATCTCCTTCGATTATTCCCACTGCACCTAAAAAACCATTATTACGGCTAACCTGTGTTCGGTGCATTTTTGTTACTTGAGCGGCTTCATCTAAAGTAAATGGCTTGTCAAAAAAACCATAACTTCTAATGATTTTGCACAACTCTTCATAAGAAGAACCAGGAAGTTTAAACTTATCGTCAGACATAATTTACTCCTTGTTATTCAGTTTTTATATTCTAGAAACGCCCAACGAGACTGTCGAAAAACCGTTTTTTTCGAGAATTCGTCCTGCCTGAGGACCCGTGTCTCGCGTCGTACGGATATTGTACCCCGTCCGGGGTCTAGTGAGGGGGGCACGCTCTTGGTTTTCGTGCTCGCCGAGCGACGCCGAACTAGGGGATATACCGCCACCGCATAACTGACTATAGACGGCGGCGGTGTAAAGCCTTGCTCATTGTGATATACTGCTATAAATTAGTTTATTATCAGATTATACCTACACAATTTCCGCAGGTCAACATGCAAAACAGGACAACAGATCCCCCCTCCAAAAGCAAAAAACTTCTCGACCAGCTTCGAGCCCAAATTTGCCTCAAGCAATATTCCCCCTGTATCGAACGGTCATCCTATAGTCATCCTATATGCTCGCTATATGCTCCCATATGGTTCCATATGCTTCCGGGCGCAAACCCAGCACACAAAATCCCGCAAACACCTCCACCGCGCTCATCCTTCGCTCATCCCACAGCCAACCGTCTACTTCCACCTCTTTCCTCTTTCCAACCTTCCAACCTGCAAACTTTCCACTTCCCGACCACTCAGACCATTTAGACCATTTAGACCACTCAGACCAATCAAGCCCCAATCAAGCTCCAACCGAGCACCAATCATCCTGTACTGTAGCTCCAATCGAGCTCCAATCGAGCTCCAATCAAGCTCCAATCAGGCTCCACTCATCCTATACTGTAGCTGCAACCATCCTACAGCCATCCTGCAACCAAACTGTAGCCAAGCAAAAACGGGATTTGACGCATGCTCCATTTCCCCGACCAAGCGACTAACCGACCAGTCAGACCATTTAGACTAATCAGACTACTCCGACCAACTACCAACTGCCTACCACCAACCACCAACCATCCCTTTCCCCACTTTCCTCCCTCCGCTTGCAACCCGCCCACAAACCATATATACTCATTCAACCGCTGTTAACCGACCAAAGGAGGCTCCCATGCCGTTCTATAAAAGTCTCGACAGCCGAACCGTAGCGGGCAGGCGCACCGCCCACAACCTGCGCGTGCTCAAATTCGAACTGGACAAAACCATCCCTGCCAAGACGGTCGACTCCACCCTCCTGCTCGCCACCTGGAACATCCGCGAATTCGGCGGCTCCAAATCCGGCGGGCGCGAAGCCGAACCGCTCTTCTACCTCGCCGAGATCATCTCCCGCTTCGACATCGTCGCCGTACAGGAAGTCCGCGATAACCTCGACGAACTCGACCGCCTCATGAACATCCTCGGCGGCTGGTGGAAGTACCTCGTCTCGGATGTCACCCTCGGGGCGCAGGGCAACAACGAACGCCATGCCTACATCTACGACACGCGCAAGATCTCCTTCGGCGGATTGGCGGGCGAACTCGTGCCTGAGATGAAGAAGCAGGGCGACCTGCTCGCCTCCGACTTCTCCTTTGCCCGTACCCCCTATGTGGCTGGGTTCAAGGCTGGATGGTTCAAATTCACCCTCTGCACCCAGCACTTCTACTACGGGCAGGCAAAAGCGGATGACCCCCAGCGTGTCGAAGAAGCCCGCAAGGTTGTCGCACTCCTAAAGAAGCGTATGCGCTCCAAGGACGCCTGGGCATACAACGCCATCCTGCTCGGCGACTTCAACGTCTTCTCCACCAAGGACGAGACCTTTCAAGCGCTCGAAAAGGGCATGTTCCACATCCCCAAGAACCTGCGCAATACCTACACCAACGCCGTGCGGAACAAGCCCTTCGACCAGATCGCCTTCCTTGCGCGTGACGTCGAATCGCAAATGGGGCTGGCGCGCGCTGGAGCCTTCCCCTTCTTTGAGCATGTCTACCGCGACGCCGACTGGCAGACCTACCAGCCCGAAAGCACCCTCGCCAAATACAAGCAGTGGCGCACCTTCAAGATGTCCGATCACCTCCCGCTCTGGGTGGAGTTGTTCGTCGATTTCGGCGACGCCTACCTCGAGCGCAAATCCCAAAAGCCCCCGTCATAACCGCCAACAGCTCCCCCAACTCAGTTTATAATACCCACCGTCCGACCAGTTAGACCAATCAGACCAACAGACTAACCGACCAAGAGACCACCAAACCAAATGACCACTCCCCTCATCGAATGCATCCCCAACTTCTCCGAAGCGCGCCGCCCCGAAGTCATTGACCGCATCGTCGCCGTCATCCAAGCCGTCCCCGACGTCAAACTGCTCGACCGCTCCTCCGACCTCGACCACAACCGCACCGTCCTCACCTTCGCTGGTTCCCCCGCCGGAGTGGAGGAAGCCGCCTTCCGCGCCATCCAGACCGCCGCCGAACTCATCGACCTCGACGGGCACACCGGCGAACACCCCCGCATCGGCGCCACCGACGTCGTCCCCTTCGTCCCCCTCGGGGACGCCAGCATGGAAGACTGCATCGCCATCGCCCAGCGTCTCGGTCAGCGCGTCGGCTCGGAACTGAACATCCCCGTCTATCTCTACGAATCCGCCGCGACCCGTCCCGAGCGTGTCAATCTCGAGAACATCCGCAAAGGACAGTACGAAGCGCTCAAGGCGGAGATCGCGGACCCCGAGCGCACCCCCGACTACGGACCTGCAGTCCTGCCCAAAGCCGGAGCCACCGTCATCGGCGCGCGCGCGCCGCTCATCGCCTTCAACGTCTATCTCACCACCGACGATGTCAGCATAGCCAAAAAGATCGCCAAAGCCGTCCGCCACTCCACCGGCGGTTTGCGCTATGTCAAGGGGCTCGGTCTGCTCGTGGATGGTCGCGCGCAGGTCTCCATGAACCTCACCGACTTCCGCCAGACCCCCATCGCCCGCGTCGTTGAGTTCATCCGCCGCGAAGCGCAGCGTTACGGCGTCGCCATCCACCACAGCGAACTCGTCGGTTTGATTCCCCAAGAGTCCCTTGTGGATGCGGCGGTCTGGTACACGCAGTTGGATGGATTTGACAAGGAGCAGATCCTTGAGTCCAGGCTTTATTCTTCAGCTTCCGCCGCGCCTCAATCCCCACCCGCATCTGCTTCCTTCCTCGACGAAGTAGCCTCCCCCGTACCTGCCCCCGGAGGCGGCTCTGCCGCTGCCTATGCCGGGGCATTGGGCGCAGCCCTCGTTGCCATGGTCTCCGGTCTCACCATCGGCAAAAAGAAATACGCTGAAGTCGAAGCCGAAATGCAAGCCATCCGCGTCATCGCCGAAAAGCTCCGTGCCGACATGACCCAAGCCGTCGAAGACGACGCCGCCTCCTTCGAAGCGGTCATCGGCGCATTCAAACTCCCCAAAGATACCGAAGAACAGCAGACCGCCCGCACCGCCGCCATTCAGGTCGCCACCCTCAACGCCGCCCACATCCCATTGCACTCGGCTGAGAACTCCGTCAAGATCATGGAACTCGCCGTCAAATGCGCCGAGCGCGGGCTGATCAGCGCCATCAGTGACTCTATGTCCGGTTTCGCCATGGCGCGCGCCTCGCTCACCGCCGCAGGTTACAACGTACGCATCAACATCAACTCCCTGCCCGATCCCTCCGCTGGTCAACCGTATTTAGATGAACTCTCCGCTCTCGAAACAGAAGCGGACGAACTCGAAAAGAGAATCCGCGCCATCATGAAAGAGCGCGGCGGGATTTAGTTTTCCTGCGCCAAAGCAAAAGAGCCAGACGTTTTTATGCGTCTGGCTCTTTCTTCTTTTGTCTTTCCTGCTTGCTTATTCTTCCAACGTACTAATATCACCCTCTGGCAGTCCTTGCGCGCGCGCTTTCAACACGCGGCGCATGATCTTGCCTGAGCGCGTCTTCGGCAGTTTATCGAGGAACTTCACATCTTCAGGTCTTGCGATCGGTCCCATATGCGTCGCTACATGCTGACGTAGCTCCTCCGCCAGTTCGGGCGAGGGGGCATGACCGGCGCGTAACAGCACGAATGTGTGGATCGCCTGTCCCTTGACCTCGTGCGGAAGTCCGATCGCCGCCGCCTCCGCCACTGCCGGGTGACTGACCAGCGCGGATTCTACTTCAGCCGTGCCCAGTCTGTGTCCCGACACCTTGATGACATCGTCCACGCGCCCGATGATCCAGTAGTAGCCATCCTTGTCGCGCTTGGCGGAGTCGCCGGTGGTGTAACGCCCGGGGTACTTGCTCCAATATTGACTTACGTAACGCTCATCATCGCCGTAGATGGTCCTCAGCATCGAGGGCCACGGGTTGAGCAGCGTCAGGTAGCCTTCTGTATCATCCGGGACCGGGGTGCCTTGTTCATCCACGATCTCGGCTTTCTGCCCAAAGAACGGTCTCGTTCCGGAGCCGGGTTTGAGCGGCACGACCGGCGTCGGCGTGATCATGAACATGCCCGTCTCCGTCTGCCACCAGGTATCGATGATCGGACACTTCTCCTTGCCGATCACGCGGTGGTACCACTTCCATGCCTCGGGGTTGATCGGCTCACCGACACTGCCGAGCAGGCGCAGGGACGAAAGATCGTGTTTCTGGGGCCAGGATTCGCCGAAGCGCATCAGTCCGCGAATGGCGGTGGGAGCCGTATAGAAGATGGTGATGCCATAGCGTTCGATGCACTGCCACCAGCGGTTCGGATATGGATAGGCGGGTCCGCCCTCGAACATGAACGACGTCACGCCCGCGATCATCGGACCGTACACGAGATAAGAGTGCCCGGTGATCCAACCCGGGTCGGCGGTGCACCACCAGCGGTCCATGTCGTTGACGTCGAAGGCGTATTTCAGCGTGGAGTATGTGCCGACCATGTAGCCGCCGTGCGTGTGCAGGATGGCTTTCGGCTTGCCGGTGGAGCCGGATGTATAAAGAATGAAGAGCGGATCTTCCGCGTCCATTTCCTCGGTGGGACACTTGCCGTTGGCGATGGGCAGCACGCACAGGTCGTGATACCAGTGATCGCGTCCCGCTTCCATTGTGACGCCGTTGCCGACGCGCTTCACGACGATGACATTTTCCACGCTCGGGCAGCGCTTCAGCGACTCGTCCACGATTGCCTTCAGTTCGACGACTTTTCCATTCTGGAACGAGCCGTCGCAAGTGATGACCAGTTTCGATTTGCTGTCTTCGATGCGTCCCTGCAATGAGTCTACTGAGAAGCCGCCGAACACCACCGAGTGGATCGCGCCGATCTTGGCGCACGCCAGCATCGCAAAGACGATCTCGGGGATGCGCCCCATGTAGATCGTCACGCGGTCGCCTTTTTCGATGCCCATCGCCTTGATGATGTTTGCCATGCGCGAGACTTCGCGGTTCATCGAGAAATACGAAAAAGTGCGGTGATCCTTGCCGTCTTCGCTCTCCCAGATCAGCGCGAGCTGGTTCTTGCGGTGGGTTTTCAAATGCCGGTCAACTGCGTTGTGCACGATATTGGTCTTCGCCCCCACGAACCATTTGTAGAAAGGTTTATTTGAGTCGTCGAGAACCTTATCCCACTTCTTGAACCATTCCAATTCAGAGGCTTCGTCCGCCCAGAAGCCTTCCAGGTCTTTTTCTGCTTTTTCGGCGAGTGCACCCCAATCCTTCAGCCGCGCCTGCTCCACCACCTGCTCGGACGGATAGTAAACATCGCCTTCCATTTGCTTCTTCGCCATGGTTCTCTCCTCTGTCTGAAATTTTTGCAATTTTAATACCATTTTGCTGAAAGGTGACGGTCACTTTCAAAATGCCCGTCACCTGAATTCATTCCACCCAATCCAGGATCTTGTAATACATCCCTGCGAACGGCAGAAACCACGGATTGCCGTTATACAATCCCAGCGGCGCGGACGGAAACTCAAACCGTGCAAACGGATGCTCGTTGATATTTCCCTTCATCATCGCATCCGCAGCCGTCGCGCCCAAATACGTCGCCATTGCAACGCCATGCCCCGCATAACCAAGCGCGTAATAAATCCCGTCCTCTTCGCCCACATGCGTCATCTGGTCGAACGCAAAATCAAGCGTGCCGCCCCACACATATTCCACTTTCACGTCCTTCAACTGTGGGTACACCTGGATCATCTCGCGCCGTAAAATCTCTCCGCTTTGTGCAATCGTATTCTCATTTTCAGGGAAGAACGCCGCCCGCCCGCCGAAGATCATGCGGTTATCCCACAGTCGAAAATAATTCAGGAAATGCTTGTAATCGAAGATCATTCTATTCTTCGGGCTGAGTTCATGCGCGAGTTCGTCCGAAAGTTTTTCAGTCGCAATGATGAACGATCCAATCGGGATGATTTTCTTTTGCAGCTTTTTGATGACATTTCCCGTATAGCCGGATGTTGCCACCAAAACGGATTCCGCTTCCAAACCCCCTCTGTCTGTTTGGATGACGAACCGCTTCTCCCTCCGCTCAAGCCTACTGACCCGCGCTCGCGCGCAGAGCGTCCCCCCCGCCCGAGCCGCCGCATCCGCAAGCCCAGCCACATATTGAGCCGGGTTCAACCCGCCGCTGACCTCATCCACCAATGCGCCGTGATAGACATCCGTGCCGATTTCAGAGCGCAAGTCCTTTGGCGAAACGAGCCGCACGTTGTGATTGAACTCCATTGCCATGAAATCGACTTCATCTTTGAGCGCGTCGTAATGTTTCGGCTTATTCGCCGTCAGAAGGTGACCTGTCCGTGCAAAGCCGCAGTCGATATTCTCTTCTTTGACGATTCTCTCAACAATATCCACCGAATCCAACGAGCATTGGAATAACTCCTTTGCCAATTCCCGCCCATATTTTTTGATGACGGTCTGCATGGCGGGCTTGAGTCCCGTCAACGTCATGCCGCCGTTGCGCGAACTTGCGCCCCAGCCAATGGTCTCCGCTTCAAGCACGACGACGTTCACTCCCTGTTTTGCCAATGTCCGCGCCGCGCTCAAGCCCGTGTACCCGCCGCCGATGATCGCCACGTCCGCTTTGGCGGGGATGGGTGTGAGATTACTATCATCCGGCATTTGGACAGTGGTATGCCAGTAGATGTGTTGTTTCATTTGTTACTCCCCGGTGGTTGAGTAGGCGGCAGGTTTCGACTGCTTGCGTCTCAACCAGCGCCGCCGTATCGAAACCACCGACTTTATTCCAATATCTCGTTCCAATCCAATTCCCCGAACGCTTTGTGCAAGCGATGACCATCGTCCACAACGATGTAGCGGAGATTGGTGAATAATTTTTCTGCGATCTCGCGCACAGGTTCGAGCGGGACTACGTCATCCTCCGTCCCGTGGATGATGATCGTAGGAACAGAAACAGGTTCCAAGTCCAAATAAGAGCCGAAGGGTTCTTTGAGCAGGGCAGGGGCGAGCAGGATCAATTTCCTAACTTGGTTCGGCTTGTTGCAAGTGAAGACCGTCCCCATCAAGCCGCCGAAGGACGAGCCGATGATCGTCCAGTTTTTCTTACGTCCGAGGATCGGTTTTAGCTGCGCCATGCGCTCTTCGAATTCGCCGGTGAAATCGGGCGTGACCATGCCGGGAAATTTTTCGGCGAACTGACGCGCCTTGCCGCTTTGGCTGTTGCTTTCGAGACCATGCAGGTAGATGATGCGCGAGTTGTCCATTTTCTTTTTCCTGGGTTTGGGTTTTGCTTTTTCATGAATGAGGGGCTCTTCGTCGATGAAGTCGTCGATCTCTTCGACCGGTTGCGGGCGCATGAGCGGCTGTGCTTGAAGCAAATTGCGTAGTTCCTTTTGCAGTGGCGGCGGGAAGTTCGGTGAGATGCGCCGCAGGGTGATCGCAGTCATCGGGTTCTGTGAATTCGCGAGGACATGCTTGAGCATGAAGACGGTTTCGCTGGCGGAGGCGCGGTAGAGCGAGACGATCAGATCTGTGAGGTCGTTTTGCAGGGTGGACGGCGCTTCTTCGATGATGGGTTCGACGATGTCGAAGATGGCGGGCAGGTTCTCGAAGTCTGTGTCCGCGATCATGGGGATGAGCGCCTGAATGCCGTTCGACCAGGTGCGCGCGCGTTCGGGATGCAGGTATTCGCGCACGAGCGTCAGGAACTGGTCGGGCGTTTCCTTTCTCATGCGCGTCAGGCTGGTGGAGAGCAGCGCCGCGCGGACGTTGGGGTCGCGGATCTGTTGGGTCCATGCGGTGATGCGCGGTAGCAGGCGTTCCTCCTGCGGCGGGATGCGCCCAAGCAGGAAAGCGGCAAGCAGGCGGGTTTCGAGCGCGCCTTCGTCCCACAAAACATCCGCCAGTTCCAATGCGAAATGCGGATTGGCTTCCGCAATGGGGCGCAGTTCGTTTTCGATCTGGGTCAACACGGCCGGCGGCGTGCGATATGTCTTCAGGTTCGATCCGGGCGCGACGTTTTCAACGGTCCGCAATGTATAGTTGACGTAAAAATCCAGCATCTCGCGCAAATGCTTCATGAACTCATCGGGCAGGAAGAAGAAATCTGCCAGACGGTTGGCTTGTTTGCGGAGGCGGGTCAGGTCAATGGCGGGCATGGGGACAGATGCGATGTGTCAAGTGTCAAGTATCAGGAAAACCTGACACTTGACACAGGAACACATGACACTTTAATACGCTCTTGCGAAATACACTTTGCGTTTGGAAGGCTTGCCGCACACGATGCAGGTCCCTTCCTTTTCGGGCTGATTAAAGGGAATGTTGCGGGTGGTGGCTTTCGCCTCCTCCTTGACCTTCTTCTCGCATTCGGT
Organism: Anaerolineales bacterium; assembly: GCA_023382595.1. Taxonomy (GTDB): domain Bacteria; phylum Chloroflexota; class Anaerolineae; order Anaerolineales; family Villigracilaceae; genus Villigracilis. Next base: position 65,806 of record JAHDWB010000006.1, read on the forward strand.
GGATTCGCACCAGTACGAGAACGCCCAACCATCCTGCACGACCTGTTTCAGTCCTTCATAATCCTTCGGATCATGGATGTTGGCGTCGCGGTAGTCGGTGGCGCGCTTGAGGAGTGAAGCCTGAATCTCGGTCAGCAAGCCGCTCACAGCGGAGTCCAGAGCCGCCTGCGGGACGAAGGTCTTGCCCTCTTTGCCGGGCTTGTCACGGCGGGCGAGCGCGACGGTTCCCTTTTCGACATCCTTGGGACCGATCTCCACGCGGACGGGCACGCCGCGCATCTCCCAATCGTTGAACTTGAATCCAGAACTGACGTTGTCTCTGTCATCCATTTTGACGCGGATGCCGGCGGCTTTGAGTTCCTTGAAGACGCGGTCTGCCACTTCCATCACCTTGGCTTTTTCATCTTCCTTTTTGAAGATCGGCACGATGACCGCTTGGATGGGTGCGAGGCGCGGAGGCATGACCAAGCCCTGGTCGTCGCCGTGCACCATGATCATTGCGCCGATGATGCGCGACGAGATCGCCCACGACGTGGTCTCGCAAAATTGCAGGGTGTTATTGCTGTCGAGATACTGGATCTCGAAGGCTTTTGAAAAGTTCGTGCCAAAATAATGGGACGTGCCCGATTGCAGGGCGCGTTTGTCCCACATCATCGCTTCGATGGAGGTGGTGATCTGCGCGCCGGCGAAGCGCTCGGTCTCGCTCTTCGTGCCTTTGATAACGGGGATCGCCGCCTCTTCACGGCAGAACTTCTCGTAGATATCGAGAATGCGATACATCTCTTCTTTGGCTTCATCCTCAGTGGCGTGTGCAGTGTGACCTTCGTGCCAGTAGAACTCTGCCGTGCGCAGGAACAGTTTTGTGCGGATCTCCCAGCGCAGGACAGAACCCCACTGCACGATCAGGATCGGCAGATCGCGCCACGACTTGACCCATTTGGCATACATGTGACCGATGATAGTCTCGGATGTGGGGCGGACTGCCAGCTTCTCTTCCAGTTCTTCGCCGCCGCCGTGCGTGACGACTGCCAGTTCGGGCGCGAAGCCTTCGACGTGTTCCTTTTCCTTCTCGAAGAACGACATGGGAATCAGCGTCGGGAATGCCGCGTTGACGTGTCCCGTCTCCTTGAAGGCGCGGTCAAGCCAGGAGGTGATGTTCTCCCACAGCGCCCAGCCATACGGTTTGACGACCATGCATCCGCGCACGGGGGCATAGTCCGCCAGATCCGCTTTAACGACCAGTTGGTTGTACCATTCTGCAAAATCTTCCGCTCGGGTGGGTAATTTCTCTTCAGCCATTTTTCCTCTTTTTGTTTACCCTGTTGGTTGAGTAGGCGGTGTTTGTCCGCCATATCGAAACCAACAATTGGTAAAGTATTTTATGTTTTCAAGTTTATTGGTGTTTTCGGTACGCCCTTTGGGCTACTCAACCACCGGATTATCCCAATATCTCGACCGCAGTTTTCACATCATCCGCAAAGTATAACAACTCCCTATGCTCGGCGGACATGTACCTTTCAAACTCGACGAAGAAACCATCGAAGACGTAATCCCAGCCCTGCCCGATCAAGATCAGCGGTTTTGGCGGGATGGATTTTACGATCATCAAATTCCACATCAAAGTGATCTCCGTCAACGTGCCGGGACCGCCCGGCAGCGCCATTGCCGCGTCACAGCCTTCGATCAACTCCTGCAACCGACTCAACAGCGTATCCTTCTTGCGCTCTTCCTTGACCCATTTGTTCGCGCCGGTCGGACGCCACGCTTCGATCTCGCCGCACGTCACGCCGATGACGTGCCCGCCCGCCTCATGCGCCCCGCGCGAGACCGCCTCCATCGTACCCATGTAGCCGCCGGTCAACACGGTATGTCCGCGCTGGGCAAGAAGTTTGCCGAGTTCGCGCGCCTCTTCATATGCAGATGAGCCTTCCTTGGGTTGTGATCCGCCAAAAATCGTTATATTCATCATTCCACATCCCAAGTTCTCGTCTTATTCTTCTCGATCTTCCTCAACACCGCTTCCTCCAGGTCAATACCGGAAATCGAAGCCAATTGCAGAAGATACAACAACACATCCGCCAGTTCGCTTCCCAATTCGTCGCGGTCTTTGATATCGTCGGTGAACTGGAAATGTTCCAGAATCTCAGCTGCCTCGATCGACAGCGACACTGCCAGATTGCGCGGCGTCTGTGGGCGTTTACTGTCCGCTTCGTACCAGCCTTTCGACTTCACCAGCGCGTGCATACGTTCTGTCAATTCGTTGATCGTCAAGTTCGTATCGTCCATCGTCTACTGTCCATTGTGAAAAATAAAAACGGCTCACCAGGTCGGGAGCCGTTTTGGCGCGATTAAGCGAACCTAGCCAGACCTGGAGGCGTTGCGCATTCTAGGTGACGGGTTCGGGTTCATTAACATAGGCTGAATTATAAGGGTAAAATTGATTTTATGCAAAAGGATGACGTGCTCCGCCTCCTGCGTGACCCGAACCTGATCCCGTCCGAAAAGCAGACTCTCCTTTCGGACATTGCCGCCCAAGCTGCCTCATTGGGCTTTCCCTGTTACGTCGTCGGCGGCTTCGTCCGTGACCTGTTGCTTCGCCGTCCGGTCAAAGACCTCGATGTCATCGTTGAAGGGAATGCCATCAAACTTGGCAGGTCTCTCGTCAAAAAATTCGGCGGCAAACTCACCCCGCACGACGCGTTCCACACCGCCATCTGGCATCTACCTGAAACCTGGAACCTGATACCTGACACCTTGGATCTCATCACTGCCCGCAAAGAGATTTACGAAAAGCCCGGCGCATTGCCGACTGTCACCCCATCCACCATCGAAGACGACCTGCGCCGCCGCGACTTCACCATCAATGCCATGGCAATCCGTCTGGACGGTGACCACTTTGGCGAATTTCTCGATCCGCTGAATGGACAAGAAGACTTGGTGCAGGGGACGATCCGTGTCCTGCATCCACGCTCCTTTGTGGATGATCCAACCCGCATCCTGCGCGCCGTTCGTTATGAAGGACGATATTCCTTCAATATGGATACCGCCACGTCGGGCTTGGTCAATACGGAGGCACTTCGTGTCCTTTCGAGCCTCAGCGGGGAACGTATCCGCCACGAATTCGACCTCATTCTTGAAGAAGATAACGCTCCCCAAATTCTTTTGCGCGTAGCCAACTTGGGGTTATTAAAGGCAATCCATCCTGCACTGCCGCCCTTCAACCCACACTACGCCGACTTTCTTGATATGGACGTCAACCTCGACATCCCCGCAGACCGGCGGACGATGGGCTACATGCTCTGGCTGATGGACGAATCCGAGCAGGATGTCATCTCCATCTCGCGGCGGTTGGATTTCACCACCGAATTGACCCACGCGGTGTGGGGCGCGGCGCAATTGAAATGGAGCCTGCCTTTCCTTAAGGATTCCAAACCCAGTGTGTGGACCTATGCGCTCGAAAAACTGCCCCCGCTTTCAATCTATGCCGTCTATCTCGTCTCGCGCGAGAACGCGCTCCTGAGTTATCTCTCCATGTGGCGGCATGTCAAACCGCACACCACCGGCGCTGACCTGATCGCCCGCGGACTTGAGCCGGGTCCCAAATTTGGCGAGATCCTCACCAAGCTCCGCGCCGCATGGTTGGATGGGGAGGTGACGAACAAGGACGAGGAAGATAAATATTTGGAATCCGTTTTGTAGATGGGAGAAGAGAAATTATTTCAAGTGAAAGCTTCCAATTTGGAATCCGCTTGAACATCGAGTCAGGGCCAAAGTCCGGGAAGAAGCGGGAGATTTAATCCGTTTTTAATCTTGTGTCATGCGCATATCCTATATATAATTGCGTCCATGACATCGAAACAGGCGGACACACGTTTACCCTATCGCTTAAGAGAGCCATTCCTTACCACGACGGAATTGGCTCTTTTTCGTATGTTGACCGAAATGATGGGGGAACGCTATTTAATTTGCCCAAAGGTGGCGCTGAACGATGTCTTTTACATCCTGCGCCCGAATGAGAATGTGCATTTCTTTAATAAGATCTTCCGCAAGCATGTGGACTTTTTGTTGTGCGATCCAAAAACGTTTGCGCCATCCTTTGGGGTGGAGATCGTCAAACCGATCGCCAAGGATGGCGGGCGTGAAGCGGATAAGTTTATGGAAGAACTGTTCACCGATGCGGGACTGCCGCTTGTGCATATCCCGTCTGGGGAGAAGTATGAGGCAGCGGATATTATCAATTTATTCCAGCTGGCGGTGGCGAAGGTTGGCGGGGCGAATTTACTGCGCGTGGACAGTCCGTCTGATACGGTTCCGAATTGCCCGATTTGTGGGAAGATGATGGTATTGCGTATCCATCGCAACGGTTCGGACTTGGGAAAGAAGTATTATGGCTGCATGGATAGTCCGCGCTGCGCCGGTGTGGTGGCGATTGATTAGCTTGCCGCGGGCTGCGGTGTTTCCGGTGTGATGAACTGTTTTGCCTGAAGGAATTTGAAAATCCCAAAAACGACCCCAACACATACGTAACCGAACACAAGACCAAACCCGCCCAGGAGTGCGCCGTATTGCAAGCCCTCCAGAAATTGGGCGGTACTGTCAGCGGGCAGGTATATCACTACCGCTTCGATCACGAGCAATGGGAATAAGAGAAGCGGGGAGAGCAATCCGGCTCTGGAAAGCGCGGTTGTGGATTTGTTCCTGCTCCAAAACCCCAAGCCGATCGCAAGCAGTGTGTAGGGAACGAACCAGATAAATGCTCCCAGGGCATAGATGGCGAAGGGAAACATCAGTGCCTGCCACGTGTCTGAAACGTCCATCAGGTTGGAGGTTATCCCGATGATGATCATGCAAATGATCCAGAGTCCGTACGGAAACAGCAGGGCAAGCCGAAAGAAGGTTTGTGTTTTCATTTGTAATGCCTTTCCAGTTCGGAAGCATATTTCGCGCCGATGATGTTTTGGTTTTCCTTCAACCATTCCTTGAAGACGGTCTTCCCGCGGGCAGGCTCTTTGGATACCAGAAGGTTTGATGACAAGCCATCCACTTCTTCAGGGGTCAGCAGCACATCTTTCAAAAAGAGGCTCAAGAATTGCGCGGCGAATAGCGCCACCCTTGGCGGGACCGAGATCGTGAGCCGCTTCACACCGATGCTTTCACCGACCATCTGCACCAATTCCTTGAAGGTATAGGAATCGGGTCCGACGGCGTCGATCACATAATTTTCCTTGCTGTACACGGCTTCTACGGCAAGTTCTGCCAAGTCTTCGACATGCACAGGCTGAATGCCATATGATCCGTCGCCGGGGATGAAGAAGAACGGGAAGCGTCTAAGCAGAAAGGCGATATTGTTGATAAGCACATCCTGTCCGCCGCCGACCAGTACGGTGGGACGCAGGATCGCATAGGACAAGCCCGATTCGGTCACTGCTTTTTCATTCGCCGCCTTGCCCCAATAATACGGCAGGTGCGAATCCGCGGACGGGTTGGCAATGCTGATATGCACGATGCGTTTCACGCCAGCTTTCACAGCCGCATTCACCAACTTTTGCGTATTCTCTACTGCGCGGGGCTGGGTGTTCTCGCCCTTGTCAAAGCGCACCCAATAGGTATTGACCAGCACATCCACGCCGCGCAGGGATTCGGTCATGCCTGCTTCGTCGAAGTCCAGCGGAAAGGCTTTCACTTTTCCATCGAATGGATCGGGACGGTTCGGATGCCCGGTCAATGTGATGACTTCCTCGCCGCGCGCAAGCAAACGCTGCGTGATGTACTTGCCTGAATAACTAAATGCGCCAGTCACTGCTATTTTCATTGTGCCTCTTTTCTGCGTGGAGCAACCAGCGCGAAGAACGATACGATCAATCCAATTCCGACCAGTGCGAACAGAAAGCCTGTCAGATTTCCGCTGATTCTGCGGGTGATTTCGAAGAATAACTCTTCGGTGTTTTTGGCTTGGGGTTGGTAGGTCAGCGCGATGAGCAGCGGTAACCCCACCAATAAAATATTTGAGAAGACCGTCCAGAATTGAGCGCGTTCTTCCGTGCCGCATAGATCCACAAGAATACGGTTGAGGAACGGGCGCAGATAACGAACGACCGCTCCGCAAATGACAAGTGTCAGTATTACTTCAAGTAAAAAGAAAAAGATGCTGTTCATGGTTCTCCTTATTTCAAAATCGATAAGATGTTTTTGACGTTTCCAATCCCAAGGCTGTCCAGTTTGATGACCGCCTTGGCGAGACTGTCGATCGCATTGAAAAAATCCTGCAACGCCTTCACGCGTTCGCGGATGAATTGAATCTCCGCCTCGTTACCGGACACCGAGCCTGATTCCAGTTTCTCGAGCGTTTCCTTCACCGACAGGACGGCACGGTCGAATTCGCTGTTCTGCCGCTCCTTCAATATCGAGCGGATGGAGGCATAAAAATCGCTTTCCGCTTCGTAATAATCCTTGCGGTCACCGAGTTTGGAGGAACGATGGACCAGTCCCATGCGCGCCAGTTTTCGCACCTCGGTGCTGATCGCGCCTTTGGTGAGCCCGGTCTGTTCGGCGATCTCATCCAGCGAGAGCGGGGTGGGGGAAAGATACAGCACGGCGAAGATCGCGCCCATGCCTTTTGGAAAGCCCCAAAAGCGGCTGATCTGGCTGAGACCTTCGGTGAATTCCTGCTTGAGTTGGGTAAGTTTTATGGCCATTATTAACTCTTTAGAACGTTTAGTAATTACTAAACGTAATATATGATAAGTTCCCCAACTTGTCAAGAACAAAAAAGCCGCCGAAGTTCGGCGGCTTTTGTCTTTTTATGGCGGTTCGTAAAACGTCCTGAATAGTTCCGCGCCTGTTTTTCCCTGCGCTTCACTCTTGTATTGCTCGATCGGCACGCGGACGATGACCTGCTCTGTGGGAAGTTTGATAAATCGAAATTCCACAAATCCTGGCTGAGGTCCCTGTATCTCCTCGCGGGGGAGTTCTAGGATGACGGTCATGACCTGCCTGATCCAGTCTCCGAAAGCGTCCTCGTCTGCCAGATCATCCACTTCCCGGCGGACGTAGAAGTCGGTTTCCATGACGCCGAACGTGGATGTGCCGTCGGCGTATACGCAATCCTCCCCAAAGAGCATGGCATTTGCATTTGCCCGTTCGTCCAGCGCGCGGACGGCGGCATCCAGTTTCTCGGATAACTCCATGTCATCCTGCTGCGCCCAGACGAAGTAACAGTCTTCACTAGCGTCAGGCGTAGCGGTTTCGGCAGTAGGCGCGTTGACACTCTGCAAAGCAAGAAATCCCGCCGTTGCGGAGAGGGCGATGCCGATGAGTAAATTCCGTTTGTGCTTCATGTGTTTTTATCCGCTTATGGAATCAGGGAGCTTGCTCCCGAAATTATGGCGGCGAGCCGTCTGACTTAAAAGCGGATTCATTGTCAGGGTGAAAAAGCCGAAGGATGTGCAGGCAGTTCCAATGTCAGGATGATGCGGGCGGCTTCAGCAGATCCGCTGCGGCAGATGCCATCAACGCCACGCCGTTGACAAGCGCGCGCTCGTCAAAGTCAAATTTGGGATGATGGTGATTGTAGTTCAAATTCTTCTCGGCGTTGGCAGAGCCGATGCAGAAATAACAGCCGTCAACTTTTTCCTGCATATAGCCCATATCCTCCGCGCCCATGGTCAGGTAGGTGTTGGTTTGGATGTACTCTTCGGGGAAGATGCCTTTCGCGGTTTCGTACACGCTCGCCGAAACCTTGCTTTCATTGATCACGGGTGCAGTGACCTGTTTGATGGTGATCTCGACTTCGCAGTTCATGGCTTGGGCGACCCCGCGCACAATTTGCTCGAAGCGTTCCAGCACGGTCTTGCGGACTTCGGGGTCGAAGGTGCGGATCGTGCCATTGAGTTCAGCGGTCTGCGGGATAACGTTGAAGGCTGTACCGGCATGAATGGACGTAACGCTGATAACGGCTGGTTTGAGCGGCTCGATGTTGCGCGAGACGACGGTTTGCAGCGCGGTGACGATCTGCGCCGCGCACACGACCGGGTCGATGGTGGTCTCGGGAACGGCTCCATGCCCGCCTTTGCCTGTCAGTTTGACGATGAACAGTTCCGCCCCGGCAAAGACAGGTCCTTCGCCGACGTGGATCCAGCCGACGGGTTTGTCGTTCCATAAATGCAGTGACAGGGTCTTTTCCACGCTCGGGTTTTCGAGCACACCGTCGCGCATCATCATCAATGCGCCGCCGATTTCCTCTCCGTTTGTGCCTTCCTCCGACGGCTGGAAGCAGAATTTGATATTGCCAGCGAGATTGTCCTTGTATTCATTCAATATCTTTGCAACGGTCAATCCGATGGCAGTATGACCGTCGTGTCCGCAGGCGTGCATGACGCCGTTGTTGATGGAGGAATATTCCGCGCCGGTATCTTCGGTGATGGGGAGCGCGTCCATATCGAACCGAAGCAGGATCGTTGGACCCGGTCTTTTTCCTTCGAGCAAGCCGACGACACCGGTTTTGCCGACGCCTTTGGTGACTTCAAGCCCGAGGGTTTCGAGTTCTTTTGCGACGATGCCGCCGGTGCGAATCTCGTTGAATCCCAGCTCAGGGTGCTTGTGGAAGTCGCGCCGCATGGCTTGGGTGTAAGGGAAGAGTTCTTCGGCTTGCTTGAGGAAGTTGGGCATGAATTTTCTCCGTTTAGAATTGAACGTTTTAATTGAGCTGTGCAGTTTCTAACCTATTACTTGGGCTATCCATATTTCACAACGCGGAATTTTTCCACGTAGCGCGGATTTTCGTCTGTGCTGTCTTCCGTGTGGCGTGTCTTCAGGCGTTCAGTAAGTTTTTCCACATCCTGCACCTGGGTTTTGTGTTCGAGTATGCCTTTGAGTTTGATCTCCCAGGTTTCGGTGACGTCCACTTCGGTGTTGGGCTGGCTGGTGAGCGAGCACCAGATTTCCTTCGGCATGTGCGGTTCAAATCCCTGCGCAAGCAGTTCGGGGAAATAAGCCACATTGCCGGCGGCTGGAAAGACGGCGTCCAGTACGACCTGTCCGCAGGCGCGGTGGTCGGGGTGGTTGATGCCATACATGGCGAACAGGTTTTGCGGATCGCAGGTGACGAGGATGTCCGGCTTGTGTTTGCGGATCTCACGGACAACGTCGCGGCGGAGATCAAGGCTTGGGATCAGGTAGCCGTCCGGCAGGTCCATGAAGTGAACCGACTGCGCGCCGATGACTTTCGCGGCATTCCGCTGTTCTTCATGTCGGATCCCGCATAGGTTTTCAGGCGTCATTTCGGGGTGGGTGGTGGGATTGAAGCCTTTATCGCCGCAGGTGAGCAGGAGATAGGTGATAGCGTGTCCGTCGCGCGCCCATTTGGCAAGGGTTGCCCCGCAGAAGAATTCAGGGTCGTCGGGGTGCGCGAGGATGACGAGGATGTTTTTGGGAGAGTCCCAGGGTTCGGGTTTGGTCATGAGATGTGGAGTATGAAATACGGATTACGCCGTGACGCGTAATCCGTATCATCTGAAATCACTGTTTTTTCTTTGCCTTGCCGCAGGTGCATCCGCCGCCTTCGTGACGGTCGCAGGGCGCTTCCGCTTTGCGGCGCAGAGCTTCGAGTTCATCCCAAGGCTGGAGATCCTCGCGCTCAAAGGTTTCGGTAAAACGCTTTCCATCCGGGTCTTCGAGCAGCACCATGACCTTGTTGCTCATTGGCAGGATGTCCACAACTTTGCCTTCGCCCTTTGGTGTGACCACGCGTTTGTTGCGCTTGGGAAGTTGTTTGCGGGCTTCGACATATTGCTCATATTCGTAGATCAGGCAGCAGCGCAGGCGTCCGCACATGCCGGTGATCTCGTTCGGGGTGAGCGAGATGCCCTGCTCTTTTGCCATCTTGATCGAAATGGGGGAAAAGTCAGTCAGGAATTTGGAGCAGCAGCGGGTTTCGATGCCGCAGGCGCCCATGCCGCCCAGGAACTTTGCAACATCACGCGGACCGATCTGCCGCATTTCAATGTGTGTGTTCGGGTACAGTTCCTGCATGTCCTTTTTCAGCGACTTGAGATCGACCTTGTCTTCGCTTTCCGTGCTGAAAAGGAAGGCGAGGCGCGTGCCGTCGTAGTTGTATTCGGCGGTGACGATCTTGATGGTGTTGAGCAAGCCAAGTTCGGATGCGCGCGCGCGGCAGTTGATCATGGCTTCGGTCTGTTTGGACTGCCATGATTGCTGGAGCAGCAGGTCGCGCGGCGTGGCGCGTCGTTCCACCTGCTTCCAGCCGCCCTCGGGTCTTTCGGGAATTTCCTGTACGATCTGGACGACTTCGCCGAGATGTCTGCCGCGGGAGGTATCCACAATAACGTGATCGCCGACGTTGATGCCGGAGATGGCGGATGAGTCAAAGTGGTAAATTTTTCCGATCTTGGTAAAGCGTACACCGATAATGTTGTTGGCGATGGTTTGCATGGGCGCAATTATACTAGCGATTGTGGATTGATGGCTTTTTGCGGGTGTGTAGAAAACCGCACGGGCAGACGCCGAGAATTTGCGCCTGCCCGTGACTAAAATCGAACTGGTGATTCTTCTACTATGCTTCTTCCAGCCGTTCCAAATGCGCGTTGACCTGGTCCAGCAGGCGCAGAAGTTCCTTCCGCTCGTTGACCGTGTGGTGCAGGGAACCGGTGAAATGATCTCGTTCGACCTCATTGACATTCTGAACAAGGCTCTCGGCGCGCGCGATCTGCATGTTCTTCTCCGCCAGTTTAAATTCCAGCCGTTGACGGTAGCCGAGGTAGAACTCCTTTTCAGTGACCGGTTTTACCGCCTCCGGTTTTGGCGCCTTTAATAAGTCTTCGATCAAGGCGAGGAAATCCTCGATCACAACGGGCTTTTCCATAAAGCGTGTCGCACCGATGTCCAGCGCAAAGGCTTTATCCTCCGGTGCGACGTATGTGGCGGAAAGGAAAATGACCGGAATGTCTCGCGTTTTCGGTTCGATGCGCAGGCGGTGGACAAGGCTGAATCCGTCCATGCGTGGCATGAGAATGTCTGTGATCACGAGCGTGGGCGCTTCCTTCTCGATCAGTTCGATTGCATCCTGCCCATTAACGGCAGTTTCCACGCGGTAACCCTTGAATTTCAGTGTCGTTTCCAGCAGCGCCAGAATGTCGGGAATATCCTCCACGACCAGCAGGTAGCCTTTGGTAGTGTCCATGTCTCTATTTTAGCCCTTAATTACATTTTTGTAAGTTGCGAATTAATTGCCATTATTGGACATTTGTCATTTCATCTCTATTTTCCAATGAGATACCGCCAGGTCAGCGGACCAACGATCCCATCCACGGTCAGCCCGTTCGCAGTTTGGAAATCCTTCACTGCATCAGCAGTGTCCGGACCAAAGATGCCGTCCACTTGAATGGAATAATTGAACTTATCCCTCAGCAGCCTTTGGATGGCGCGCACTTCCTGCCCGGTCTTTCCCTGCGCCGCCTGAATGATCAACGCTTGCCAGGTCTGCGGACCGACGATCCCGTCGGCGGTTAACCCTTTTGCAGATTGGAAATCCTTCACCTTCGACAACGTGATCGGACCGAACTTTCCATCCACATCCAGATCATGACCATGCGCCCGCAGAAGGTGTTGAATGGCATACACTTCCACGCCTGAATCGCTGGACCTGAACGTTTTCCACTGCGCTTCCGACTCAGCCACAGCCTGAATCTGCACCCAGAACGGACCTGAAGCGAGGGCAAAGATCACGCCCCCCGGCTCTTTGAGCTTCCAGTTGCCTTTGTACGTGCCGGGTGCGGCGGGAGCGGTCAAGTTGACGGTCACATCCACTGTCTGACCTGGGGCTACATTCCCATTTGTCAGCTGCTGGGATGCGGGTCCGCTCATCGCATCGCCTGAGTCAAAGACCAACTGATAGCCGGACGTCCATGTGCATGAGCCGGAATTTCGCAGCCGCCATGTTTTGGTGAAGGCTTTGCTCACTGCGATGTTCGTATTATCCGGAATTGTCACATCCGCCACAAAAGACGCGACATTGCACGGAATGGATGTATTGGTGGCGTTCGTTTGTGCGGGCGGCGGCGTGGAAGTGGCTGCCCCTTCGCTGGGTATCGGCGTGGATGTGTTGATTTCTGTTGGCGGTTGCGTCTCCTGCGCGGCGGCAGTGATCGTCTGTGCTGCAAGTGTAAAGATCAAGCCTTCGCCCGCCTCCTGCGTCCCTGTCGGCAGATTGCAGGCGGATAGAAGCAAAATCAGCACGAGGGGTACCAAGATCAATTTTCGGTTCATGATATTCTCCTTCCAACATTTACAGTGTAGCAAAGCCCAAGCCAAAGCACAATTTGCCATTGGTACCATGTAAACTTTGTGCAAATAAAAAAGACGGTCAGTTTGAACGTTCAAACTGACCGTCTTTCCGTAGCTTTTTTGCTTGAGATTTATTTCCAGATGAAGGAAATTTCGGGTTCGCCAGCCGCGCCCCAATATTCAGGATTGCGGGTGAGGGTTAATCCGGTGTCTGTCCATGAGGAGATCTGATACGCTCCGCTGGAGACAATGGAACTGTTTTGTGTGCCGTACCCGTCTGTCAAAGAACTGGTATCCAGAATGGTGAAGGCGGGATGTGCCAAATATTCAAGCAGTTCAGGCACGGGGCGGTTGAGGTGAATGATGACCGTGTTGGTGTCCACTTTTTGGATGCCATCCACCTGGGAAATGGCGCGGTCGTCTGCATCCCGTTGACCGTTGAAACCAAGGAAGATCCTGCTCCATGTGGGGTAGTTGCCATCACCATGCAGGGGGCTTTGCGGGTCGAACCAACGGTTGAAATTTTCGACGATGATGTCAGTGGTAATGGGGTTGCCGTTGCTGAATTTTGCGTTTTGACGAATCTCGAAGATATAGTTGAGCTGGTCATCTGAAGTGACCCATGAAACGGCGATGCCCGGCTGTGGATTGCCATTCTCATCCAGCCGAACCAGCCCTTCGTATAAATATCCACTCACCAGCAGCGAGTCGGCATCTTCGGTGACGGCGGGGTCGAGTACAATATCAGCACTGATGGCGGATGACTGATCCGTTTCGGGGGTGGATACTGCTTCTGGTGTTGGGGCAGGCTGGGGTTCGTCTGTTGAGGCGGCTTGCGGCTGGCAGCCTGTCAATAAAAGCAGAAAAACTATAAAAAGACTGAATATCTGAAGGCGAAACTTCTTTTGGTCCATGTGATTTTCACTTCCTCTCGGCGAATTGGTCGATGGTATCATTCTTGAATTATGAAGGTATTAGAGCGGTGTAAACCTTGCAACTTTCGGGCAAAATGCTGGGATTTGTTTATTCTAGCGCATTTTAATTGAATAGGAAATATAATCGGACTTTATCGGCATGATTTGGCAATTTGTCGGGCAAATTCGGATAATGATCGCAACCCTTTTTTGTCCAAATGCCCAACTAATACTATGAGTTAATATTACAGAGAAAACAATTCAGAGGAACGTGATGAGAAGAGGTACCATGCAAACCAAAGTATCCCATAGTTTATTTAAGTTCTTTTCCATGCTGCTCGTTCTGTCGCTAATCTTTTCGGCTTGTGTTCCTGCCAACCCGGATTTCCTGTCAGGTACAGGCGGCGGAGGCGAGGCGGAGACCCAGGAAGCGCCGACTGAGGAGGTGATACCCACAGAGGAATCTCCTACGGAAGAACCGCCTACAGAAGTGCCCACCGAGGTGCCTCCTACAGAAGAGACACCTATTCCTACAGATACTTTGGAGGCAACTTCTGAACCTACTCTTGAACCCACTCCTGAAGAGACGCCTACCTCGACAAATACTTTGGAGCCCACTCTCACTGCGACTCCCGGTGTGAGCGGGCTTGCGGTTAGTACACCCACGGAAACGCCGTTGCCGCCGCCTACAAATACGCTTGAGCCAGATCCCTATATCGGGTTGGGCGTGGCTTGTAACAATGATTTGTCCGCAACTTTTAAGATCACCAATTATGGCGGACCCTTGACCGGTGGCAGTTACACCCTTTCCGAGCCGGGTAAATCGCCCGTTACTTCTCCGCTTGATCTGAGCCCGGGCGGAAGTGTTTCCTTTAAGGCAGCTGGGAATGCAACGGTCACTGTCAATTATTCGACCTCTCAACTGGAAGATGTCAATCTTGAAGCGACTGGCACCTGTCTGCCACTGCCGACGAATACGCCTGTTACCACGTCTACACCTTCCCGCACGCCCACGGTCACCCGCACTCCTTCACCGACCAATACACCGGGACCTTCCCCAACCCCAACAGTAACCCGCACGCCCACGGCAACGCGTACTGCGACATTGACTCGCACGCCCACGTCCACGATTACCCCTGGACCTTCACCGACTCCGACTCCTTCTCGCACGCCTAGACCGACGAGAACGCCTCGACCTACGAATACGCCGACCTCCACCATTACGCCGGGTCCATCCCCGACACCGACCGTAACGCGGACTCCGACCGAGACCCGCACGCCCACGCAGACTCGGACACCTTCTTTGACCCCGACGATCACAAATACGCCGTCCCTAACCCCGACGATTCAGATCTTGGACGGTCAGTTGGATCTGGCGGTTTTGTGCAATACGGATCTGTCAGCGACCTTTATTATCAGCAATATCTCCGGCGCTGTCAGCAACGGAAGTTTTGACCTGTCCGAGCCGAAGCAAAGCGGACCGGTGGATCTGCAACCCGGAGATTCCACCTCCATAAAAGGTGCAGGGTACGCGACCATGACTGTCACCTACAGCACGTCCCTGCTCTCATCTGTGACGCTGAGTGTGACCGGCTCCTGCTTGCTGCGCCCCACAACCACACCTACCTTTACTCCTACCAGCACGCCGACCAATACGCCCATGCCTCCGTCCCTGACAGCGAGCGGCGTGTGTACGGGCACGGCGATCGGCTCTGCCACGTTTGTTATCACGAACAATGGCGGCGACATGACCAGCCCTTACACCTATGAGATCGAGGATGACAACGGCAATGTTGTGGATACGGGTGCATTCCAATTGGGGGCTGGCGCCAGTACGATCATTAATGTAAGCGGCTCTTCGAACACATATACGTTGTCCAGCCCGGATGACAGCAATGTGAGCGCCGATGCAGATACGATTCGTTGCGCGCCTCCTCCTCCGCCTCCATCACTCTCTGCAGTGGGTGCGTGTTCATCCAACGCTGGCGAAGCCATGTTTATCATCACGAACAACGGTGGCGACATGTCAGCGCCGTACACCTATGATATCGAGGATGACAATGGCAATGTTGTGGATACAGGCACGTTCCAGTTGAGCGCCGGACAGAGTGCCAATATAAAGGTAAGCGGCTCCTCCATGACCTACACCTTGACCAGCCCGGACGATGGCTCTCTAAATGCGACGGCAGATCTGTCAACCTGTGTGCAGCCGCCGTCCCTGAGTGTGAGCGGTGCATGTACTTCCGCTTCGGGAATTGCCACTTTTGTCGTCACGAACAGTGGCGGCGACATGACCTCCGCGTACTCCTACGAGATCACGGATGACAACGGAAATGTTGTGCAATCCTCTACGTTCCAGTTGAATGCCGGACAGAGTGCATCCTTTACGATCGGCGGCTCGTCGAGTTCGTACACGTTTGCCAGCCCCAATGACAGTTCTCTGACCGACACGGCGGATATGACAACTTGTGCTCCGCCTCCATCCAGCCCTGCCTTGTCGGCAGTGGGTGTGTGCACGTCCAATGAAGGTGAAGTGAGATTTGTGATCACCAATACCGGCGCGGATATGTCAACGCCGTACACCTACGAGATTACTGATGCCAATGGAAATGCGGTTCAAAGCGCCTCCTTCCAGTTGATGTCTGGGCAAAGTGTGGTGGTGGTTGTTTCCGGTTCGTCGACCTTATATACCTTGTCCAGCCCGGATGACAGCGGTTTGACCGCTCAGGCGGATACTTCGACCTGTGTAGTCCCGCCTCCTCCCCCCGCTCTAACGGCTACCGGACTCTGTATCGCCAATTCTGACTTCGCATCCTTTATCATCACCAATGGCGGCGGCGACATGACAGTGGCTGAAGTGTATACAGTCACGGACGCCGATGGCAATGTGGTACAGACCGGCTCCTTCCAATTGAAAGCCGGGCAAAGTCTGAGTTTCAAAGTGGATGGCTCTGGCGGCGAATTGGTGCTGTCCATCGCGGGCGCTGGCGGACTTAATGTCCGTGTTGCATCGACAAATTGTTACGAACCGGTGCTTTCGGTTGCGCCTGCCGGCTCCTCGATCTGTATCCAGTGCCTTGTCTTCCACACCTTCCGTGATGACAACCTGGAGATCTACCGCCTCGATGGCATCGAAGGACAGGAAGGCTTCGAACTCTTCAATCTATCCAAGAGTGAGGCTGTTGACAGCCGGCCAAGCCGCTCCCCGAACGATTCGTGGGTCGTCTTCCAGAGCAATCGTGATGGAAATGTGGAACTTTACTACACAAATCTCTCTGGAAGCGGTAATCCAATCAAATTGACGAATTCACCGTCCACTGTCAACAACATCAACCCGATGTATGGTCCCGATTCCAAGACCGTTGTCTTCCAAAGTGACCGAGGCGGACGCTTTGACCTGTTCACGATCGATCAGGAGAGCGGCGAAGAAGTCCAGATCACCAGTGACCCGGCAGACGATATCAACCCGTTCTATTCGCCTGATCTAAAGCGGCTGGTGTTCCAGAGCAATCGCAACGGTAATTGGGATATCTTCGTTCTTGATGTGGAAACGGGTAACGAATTCCAATTGACCGACTCGCTTGTGGATGAGACCTTCCCCGCCTGGTCGCCGAACGGGAAGCAGATCGCCTACCTCGTCAATGTGGATGGCGCGACCGATCTGTATGTGATCGACCTGGATACTCGCGAGACCAAACGCATCACGATTGACGGCAGAACCAACAACCATGTCTGGTCGCCGGAAGGCAACCGCATTGCCTATCAGTCCGAACGGAACGGCAACCTGGATGTGTACACCTATGACTTCATGACCAACGAAGAATACCGGGTGACGGATTATGAAGGACCCGATTCAGGTCCCACCTGGGACTGCGGAGGCGTGAACCTGGCATTTACTTCCATCCGTGACAGCGATGCAAACATCTTCCAGGTCTTCTGGAAGGGTGGATCCGCTGGTAACATGACCATCGATCCTGCCACGGACAAATGGTCGCAGTGGCGCCCGTCCAATGATGTATCCAGCACTGGATACTAACCGCTAAGGGAAGCATGAACAACTCCCCGGCGCAACTGCGCCGGGGAGTTGCCTTAATCTACCCATGATTCGCAAGTCGTTGGTATAATCCGCCAGCCTATAAAAAACCACAATCAAGGAAAGTGTTTCGCATGATAGATGTAAATGAACTTCGCAAAGGTGTCACATTCGAACTGGACGGCAACCTGTACAAGGTGCTGGATTACAGCCACAACAAAACCGGGCGCGGCAACGCCACCATCCGCGTCAAAGCCCGAAACCTGCTGACCGGCGCCAATATCGAGCGCACCTTCAACTCCGGTCTGTCCGTGCAGGATGTCAGCCTGGATTTTGCCAATGTCTCGTATCTCTACAATGACGGTGACATGTACTATTTCATGGACACTCAGACGTTTGAACAGCCCGCCATCAAAAAGGAAGCGCTCGGCGAAAGCGCCCAGTACCTGAAGGAGGGCATGGAAGCCAAATTGACCTTCTACAAAGGTGAAGCGATCGACGTTGAAATTCCCACCTCGGTCGACCTCAAAGTTGTCGAAGCGGAAATGGCGATCCGCGGCGATACCGCTACCGGCGTGACCAAGAAGGTCATCACCGAGACCGGCATCACCGTACAATGCCCGAACTTCGTTAACGTTGGCGATACCATCCGCGTGGACACCCGCACAGGCGAGTACGTCACCCGCGTTTAGTCATGAAGACGCCCGCCGGGCGCGAATGCCCGCATTTTTACGGTGATTACCACAGGGGCAGGAGCACGGAGGAGTGCCGCCTGCTCAAATTGCAGGGACAGCAATGGTCGCCTGACCTGTGCAAGACCTGCCCCGTGCCTGATATTGCGCGCGCAAATTCCTGCCAGTATATGACGCTGAACGTCGAGGTTGCCCGCCCGTTTCTCCTACTCTTTCAGAAACGCGTACAGGTCAAAGCCTATTGCGAAAAATCCAAGCGGGATGTAGCCGAGCCGCAAGTGGGATGCGGCGAGTGCCATGCCCTGCCGTTCACATTTGAAATAAAAGAATAAACACAGACTCTCCGGGGGAGTCTCACATCATGCCGCTTACACTTCTGCTCGATCTCGACGACACCCTGCTCAACACCAACCTGCAAGCGTTCGTTCCCGCGTATTTCCAGGCGCTTTCAAAGCAACTGGCACCGCATATTGCGCCCGACTTGATATTCCGCGCCCTGCTCTCCGGCACGCGCCTGATGAACGAGAGTGATGATTTTTCGCACACCCTGCGCGATGTCTTCAATGCGGATTTCTACCCTCAACTGAGCGTCTCGCGCGGCGAACTCGACCCCGAGATCGAAAACTTTTACGACAATATTTTCCCAACCCTGCAAAGCCTGACCACCCCTGTCTCAGACGCAAAATCGTTTGTGGATTGGGCGTTTGAGCAGGGTTATCGCATTGCCATTGCCACCGATCCGCTTCTGCCGCGCAAAGCCGCGCATCACCGCCTGCGCTGGGCGGGGTTGGATCCGCAGCGGTTTGAACTTGTCACTGCCTTCGAGGATTTTCATTTTTCCAAGACCCATCCCGCCTATTATGCTGAAACACTTGGTCGGCTGGGTTGGAATGATGGTCCCGTGTTGATGGTCGGGAACGACATTGAGCGTGACATCATCCCGGCGAAGAAGCTCGGGCTGGCGACCTATCATGTGGATAAAGAACCCGCCTCCGGGTCCGGACCTGAAGCGGATGCGCGCGGCACATTATCGGATCTGCGTCTGTGGCTTGAATCTACGAACCTCGAATCCCTGAAGCCATCCTTCAAATCCAGCGATTCTGTTCTGGGCATTATGTCATCCACGCCTGCCGTGTTGAACAGTTTGTTGCGCGATTTGGATTCCGCAGCCTGGACTCGCAAATCATCCAGGGACGGCTGGTGCATGCTCGAATTGACCTGCCATCTGCGCGACACCGAACGTGAGATCCATCACCTGCAATTGAAACTGTTTGAGGGGCAGGATGAGCCGTTCATCCCGCGCCCGGATACGGGTGTGTGGGCGAGTCAACGCGATTATCTGCAGGAGGACGGTGCGGCATCCCTGCGTGAGTTCAATGATGCGAGGCGCGTAACCATTGAACTGTTGCAGAACCTTCCCGCGCATGCGTGGGAAAGGAAGGCGCGCCATGCCATTTTCGGACCGACCAATTTTCTGGAAGTGGCTGGATTTATGGCTGAGCATGACCGCATGCACATTCAACAGGCGTGGTCGATATTGAAGAAACTGTAGATCGCGCGTGTCTTCACGCCTGCAAGCGTGTTATTATGCAAAGGACAAGTCCGCTTGTCCTTTTACTTTTTGTTCAGGAGAGAGTGATTAATGAGAAAACGAGTCGTAGTGACGGGACTCGGTTGTGTGAGCCCGTTGGGAAATAATGTAAAGGATACATGGGATGCGCTTTTGGCGGGCAGATCCGGCGCGGCACCCATCACCGCGTTCGATGCCAGCGCCCATAAAACGAAATTTGCCGCGGAGGTCAAGAGGTTTGACGCCGCATCTTTGTTCGGCGTGCGCGAAGCCCGCAAGATGGACCGTTTTACGCAGTTTGCAACCGCCGCCGCGTTGGAAGCGCTGGAGCAATCCGGTTTGAAGATCGACGATACGAACCGCGATCGGATTGGCATCCTGATCGGTTCGGGGATCGGGGGGATCATCACCATGTTGGAGCAATACGAAGTCATGAAAGAGCGCGGACCGGAACGCGTCAGTCCATTTCTGATCCCGATGATGATCTCAGATGGGGCGGCGGGCAACCTCGCCATCCGAGTCGGTGCGCGCGGACCGAACATGGCGCTGGCAACCGCCTGCGCCTCCGGCACGAACGCGCTCGGCGAGGCGGCGGAGATGATCCGGCGCGGCGCGGCGGATGTGATGATTGCGGGGGCGTCCGAAGCGTCCATTAGTGCGCTTGCCATGGCGGGCATGAACGTGATGACCGCCTTGTCCACGCGTAACGACGATCCGCAGCGCGCCTCGCGTCCCTTCGATAAGAACCGCGACGGCTTTCTGATGGCGGAGGGGGCGGGCATACTGATCCTGGAATCGTTGGAGCACGCTCAAGCGCGCGGCGCAACGATTTTGTGCGAGTTTGCGGGCTATGGCACCTCGGATGACGCCTTCCATATCTCTGCTCCCGCGGAAAATGGGGCGGGAGCCGCGATCTCCATGCAACTGGCGCTGGAAAATGCGGAGTTTTCGCCCGCCGACATTGACTATATCAATGCGCACGGCACATCCACGCAGTTGAACGATAAAAGCGAAACCGCCGCCATCAAGACTGTTTTCGGTGAACATGCGTATAAGGTTCCGGTCTCGTCCACAAAATCCATGACCGGGCATCTGTTGGGAGCCTCCGGCGCGCTGGAAGCGGTCGTCGGCGCCCTGACGATCCTGAATGGTATCGTGCCTGCCACGATCAACTACGAAACCCCCGACCCCGTCTGCGATCTGGATTATGTGCCCAACCAGCCGCGCGAATTGAAAGTGGACCGCGTGATGTCCAACTCGTTCGGGTTTGGCGGTCACAACGCGACCTTGATATTGAGCCGCCATAAGTAAAGGAGACATAATGCCGTACGCGCATATCACGGGCTGGGGTATGTATGCTCCAGAGCCTGTGCTGACAAACGATGACATTGCCAAACTTGTGGATACCAACGACGAGTGGATCCGCGACCGCACGGGCATCCGCGAACGCCGCATTGCCCGTGACCATGAATTCCCGTCCACGCTGGCGGTGGAAGCGTCCGCCAAGGCGCTTCAGGTGGCGAACCTTGTTCCCACCGAATTGGATCTGATCATCTGCTCGACCTCCACGCCGGAGTATATTTTCCCCGCCACGGCTTGTATCATTCAAGACCAGCTTGGTGCGAGCAAAGCCGGCGCCTTCGACCTGCTTGCCGCCTGTTCGGGCTTCATTTACGCCACCAATATGGCGGCGCAAGCCATTCGCAGCGGCTCCATCAAGAATGCGCTGGTGATTGGCACGGAAACCCTCTCCCGTTTTGTGAACTGGAAGGACCGCAACACCTGCATCCTGTTCGGGGATGGGGCGGGTGCGTTCGTCCTGCAGGCAAGCGACAAGCCCGGCGGTGTGCTCTCCGCGGTCATGCACTCGGACGGTTCTGGCGCCGACCTGTTGACCTTACCCGGCGGCGGCTCCCATTATCCCGCCACTGAGGCGACGATTCACGACGGAAAGCATTTCATCCAGATGGACGGCAAGGAGGTCTTCCGCTTCGCCACCCGTGTCATGGGGCGCGCCACCCTCGAGTCGCTCGAACTGGCGGGATTGACCACGGACGATATCCAATGGATTGTCCCGCATCAGGCGAACTATCGCATCATCGAGACCGCCGCAAAATATCTGAAACTGCCGATGGACAAGTTCATCGTCAATGTGGACCGCTACGGGAACACATCAACAGCTTCGATCCCGATTGCGGCGGTGGAAGCGGTGGAGAAGGAACAGATCAAAAGCGGCGACAAGGTCGTCTTTGTGGGCTTCGGCGCCGGGCTGACCTGGGGCGCGATGACCGTCGAATGGACGGGTCCCATCTCCTCCAAAAAACCGATGTACCCCAAGCGCTACCGTCTGTTCGCCCGCCTGCGCTCGCTGTTACTGCGCGCTGTGCGTTTCATCGAAGGCATTCTCTCGCGCCGCGAACTTTAAGCACGTTCTCATTGATTTGTGGTACGATTTTCCTGAAATTCAATCAAGGAGTAACGTATGTTGGGTTTGCCGCGTGGTACGGAATGGATCGTCATTCTTGTGATCGTCATCCTCCTGTTCGGTCCCGGTCGCATCGGCAAGATTGCGAGCGAACTTGGGCGCAGCATCAAGTCTTTCCGTGATGGGTTGGGCGGCAAGGACGACGAAGCCGAGACCCCTGAGCAGGACGAATCGAAATAGATCAAAAAAGCTCCCGATAAGGGAGCTTTTTTGATTCAGTGCAAGTGGTTTGGCGGGTTAATAATCGATTTCCTTGATTTCCTTGTCCTGCAGCATCAACATGATGAATTTTTCGTGATTGTCCGGCGCGCCGATGGTCTTCCATGAGCCGATGATCGACTTTTCCGTCTTGGCTTGGTGGTGTTCGTACACGGTCAGCGAACATTCCTGCAATGCCGCGCTGACCTTTGCCAATTTTTGATACTCGCCGGTCGCAAGCACGATGCGGTACGAACGCGCCTCGCGGATGCGGTCAATGCGCAGCTCGAGACGAGGGAAGACCAACAGCACCAGGATGGTGATGAAGGTGGCGGCAAGCACAAAGTAAAGCTGTCCGGCGCCGATGCCCATGCCGAGCGCCGCCGAAAGCCAGATGGTCGCCGCGGTCGTCAGCCCGGCGATCCTGCCGCCCTCGCGCATGATTGCGCCCGCGCCCAGAAAGCCGATGCCGGTGACGATGTTCGCGGCAACGCGCGTTTGCGTAAAGCCTGGGTCCATGCTGAGCGAAAAAATGGTGAACAGCGTCGAGCCGAGCGTGATCAGGATGATGGTGCGGAAACCCGCCGCCTTGTCCTGATATTCACGTTCCGCGCCGATGATGCCGCCCACCAGCACCGCCATGACGATCTTGATCAAATTCTCGATAAATAGTGGATCCATTTTTGCCTCATTGATTATTTAGTTGTTCAACCAGCGCTTCCAATTCGGTCACCGGTTGCTTGCACACAAAGCCCTCGCAGACGTACGCCGTCGCCCGGCCGCCCAGCATGCTCCTGCCTTCCAGCAGGGCAGGGGAGACTTCTGTTTTGGGATGGGACGAAGCTGCCACGACCACGTTCGGGCGATAATCCGACTGGATCGCCTTGAGCATCCGCCTGAAATCTTCATCCTGCGCCTCGCCCAAGACTGCAACCTGTCTCATCGTCCCCGCAGCAATCTCCGCCGCCGATAGCCACCTCGCAAACCCAAGCGGATACCTCAGGACAAACCCAGCGATCAACGTCAGGGATTCTTCCGCCAAGTCGCGGTATCTGCCTTCGTCGCTGAATGCCGCCAATTTTAACAGTGCTTCACACGCCAGCGCATTTCCAGACGGTGTGGCATTGTCCTGAATATCCTTCGGGCGCAGCAACAGGGTCTCGGCATCGTGCGGCGTATCGAAAAAGCCGCCATCGGGGTCGCGGAAGCGTTCGATCATTTCATCCGCCAATTGCTTTGCGGCGGTGAACCATGTTTCATTGAAATCGGTCTGATACAACTCCAATAGACCGAGAATGAGCGCGGAAAAATCTTCAAGGAACACTTCGCCGGTCGTTTTGCCGTCGCGCCAGGAACGGCGCAATGTACCATCCGGGCGCAACTCCGAGAGTAAAAAATCAGCGTTGCGCGTAGCCAGATCAAGGTATGAGTCGGAACGCGAGGAATCGTCCGCGAGAACCCGTGCCGCCTCCGCAAATGCCGCCAGCATCAGTCCGTTCCACGCGGTCAGCACCTTGTCATCCGTGCCCGGGCGGACGCGGACGGAGCGGGCGGTGAGAAGCTTGGCGTGAGATTTGGCTAGTTTGGCGGGAACAGCTTCAGGGTCGAGTTTGAAGCGGGCGGCGAGCGAGGCGTCATCCAGTGCACGCTGCAACACAGTCTTGCCTTCCCAATTCCCTTTAGCAGTCACGCCATATGCCGCTTCAAAGAACTCGTAGGCGTCCCCGAGCACGGCGCGGAGTTCGTCCTGTGTCCAGACGTAGAACCTTCCTTCTTCGCCTTCCGAGTCGGCGTCGAGAGAGGAGTAGAAGCCGCCGCGCTCGTGCGTCATTTCGCGCGCGACGAAATCGAGTGTTTCCTCCACGATACGTTTGTAGAAAGGGTTTTTGGTGACCTGCCACGCGTGCAGATAGGCGCGCGCAAGCAGGGCGTTGTCGTATGCCATTTTTTCAAAATGTGGGATTCTCCAATGGTTGTCGGTGCTGTAGCGCGAGAAGCCGCCGCCGACCACATCGTACATGCCGCCGCGCGCCATGGCTTGCAGGCAGTGTTCGATCAGTTTGTTGTATTCGTCCGTTTTGCGTGTAGCGGAATGATGGAGCAGGAATTCAACCGCCATCGCCTGCGGGAATTTGGGCGCATCGCCCCAGCCGCCGTAGCCCCAGTCGTAGGATTCCTGCATGGCGTTCGCGATGGCTTTGAGATGCTCCGGCGTGAGCGGATCGGCGGTCTGCGGTTTGACCTGCGCCTGCAAATGGTAACTGACCTTGTCTCCGGTGTTTTCCACTTCGGCGCGGTCGTTCTTCCAGGCGTTGGCAAGCCCGGTCAGCACATCTGTGAAGGCGGGCATGTTGTAGCGCCGCACGGGCGGGAAGTAGGTGCCTGTGTAGAAAGGCTTGAGGTCCGGCGTGAGGAAGACCGACATGGGCCAGCCGCCCGAACCGGTCATGGCGACGGTTGCCTGCATGTAGATGCCGTCGAGATCGGGGCGCTCTTCGCGGTCAACCTTGATGTTGACGAAATGCTCGTTCATGAGCGCCGCGGTTTCGGGGTTCTCGAAGGATTCGTGTGCCATGACGTGACACCAGTGACAGGCGGCATAGCCGATGCTTAGGAATATCGGCTTGTCTTCGCGCCTGGCTTTTTCCAGCGCCTCCGCGCCCCATGGATACCAGTCCACGGGGTTGTCGGCGTGTTGGAGAAGGTAGGGGGAACTTTCGTTGATCAGTTGGTTGGGCATGGGTGCCTTTGTAGTAGAAAACGAACTTGCAACCGATTATAGCTCATGCAAATAAACGGTTACTGATAATTTTGAGGCAAAATTTATGTTGGGCGTTATTGCATATTCCGCGCTTGTAATTTTGCCTGTTTTCCCCTACACTAATACCATCCGTCCATAATACATCCTGCTTCATCATTTGGCTGGCAGTCAGCCCCGTTGCTATGAATCCGCGGCGGGCAGGCACGAAAAGGAGACGCAATGACGACCCTAAAAGTATTCGGACACCGCGACGAAAGCCTGAAGAACGTCCACTTCGGCGAACACCTGCCCAACTTCTCGGTCTCCGAGGCGGTGCAGTTCTCGAACGACCGCGCCTCCTCCAGCGAACAACTGCTGAAGGGCTTGAAAAAGAGCGACGTGGTCGAACTGATCTACGAAGGCGACCTCCACCGCTGGGTCACAGTGGAGGAGTTGGAACGGGAGTTCAAGTATCAACTGTCGCGCGGGGAGGAAGCGGATGTGCTCGAGATCCCCGCCCAACTGCCCAGCGGCGAGACCTCGCGCGGCGCGCTGACGTGGACGCTCAAGGCATTGCGCGTCCTGAAGTTCGATCCGGTCAAAGCCGCCGCCGGGAAATTTGCCGAATTCTGGGACGGCAGGATCATGCCCAAGCCGGGTCTGTTCCGCTTCGACAAGGGCTTCGATGCACCCAGAGCAGACATCAAACAGCTTAAACTAAAGGATAAGAAGAAAGCGCTCCTGCTCTTTATTCACGGCACGTTTTCGAGCACGTCCGGCGGCTTCGGCGCTTTCCATCCCGAGGTCTGGGCGGCGCTGCAAGGCGCGTACGGCGAACGCATCTTCGGCTACGACCACAAGACGCTTTCGCTCAGCCCGGTCGAGAACGCGCTCGATCTGGTCAAGCGGCTGCCGGTGGGGGCGAACCTGCATCTGGTCACACACTCGCGCGGCGGATTGGTGGGTGAACTGCTCAGCCGCGGCGGGCGGAAGGGGGCGCCCCCGTTCGATGCCGACGACCTGAAGCTGGTGTCTGCGAACCCGCTCACTGCCGCGTCTTTGAAGGAACTCTCCGACCTGCTGGCGAAGAAAAGAATCACCGTCGAGCGCTTTGTGCGGGTTGCCTGTCCGGCGCGCGGCACGGCGCTGGCTTCCAAGAAACTCGACCGCTGGCTGGAGGTCATGATCAACGTGATCGGCAAACTGCTGCCCCCGGGCGCGGCGCAGACCTACAGCGTCATCACCGACCTGCTGTTGGATTTCAAGAAGCAAGCCGCCGACCCGGAGGCGATGCCCGGTCTGGCTTCGATGACGCCTGAGTCGGATTTCATCAAGCTGATCAACCGCCCGGACGTGGAACTCGACGTTGACCTGAGCGTGATCGCCGGGGATATCGAAAAGAATGACGTGGTGGGCAGGCTGGCGGTCTTCTTTACCGATCTTTTCTATTCCGAAGAGCACGATCTGGTGGTGCAAACGCCCGCCATGTACGGCGGACCGACGCGCAAGGGCGGGCGCTACTTCTTCTATAAGGGTCCCGGCGTGCATCATTCCAGTTACTTCTCGAACAAACGCACAGCGGAGGTCGTCCGCGAGGCGTTGACGAACCCCAAGCCCGACAAACTGGAAGCGAAGGGCTTCCGTCCGCTCAAGGAGGCATACCTGAGCGCCGTCCCGGAACTTGAACTCGGCGCGCGTTCCTTTCAGAAACGGGCGAACTTGTCCCAGCCGGTGGTGTATGTGCTGCCGGGCATCATGGGCACGCATCTTGCCGAGGGGGGCAGCCGCATCTGGTTGAACGTGCTCGAGCTGGCGCAGGGCAGGATCGCCAACCTGCAGATCACCAGCCGCAAGGTCCAGCCGCAGGCGCTGGTGGCGCTCGCCTACGCCAATTTGGTGGATTATCTGAGCGCGACGCACGAGGTGATCCCCTTCCCGTACGATTGGCGGCTCTCGATCGTGGACGAGTCCAACCGCTTCGCCGACGCGCTGGAAGCGAAACTCAAAGAGACGGATCAGCCCATCCGCATCCTTGCCCACTCGATGGGCGGGCTGGTGACGCGCGCGATGATCGCCCAGCGTCCCAAGCTGTGGGAGCAGGTCAGCAAACGGGACGGCTCGCGCTTCATCATGCTGGGCACGCCCAACCGCGGCTCCTACCAGATCCCGCGCCTGATCGTCGGGCAGGAAAAGACCTTCCGTATGCTCGCCATGCTGGACGTCAAGAACTCGGTCCGGCAGTTGTTGGATGTCATCGTGCGCTTCCCCGGCGTTCTGCAGCTTCTGCCGATCGGCGCGGACGGGGCGCTCGATTTCCTCGATGCCGCCGCCTGGGAGAAACTCCCCAACGCGGGCGGGAAGTGGGTCAAGCCGCGCGCCGAAGATCTGGCGCAGGCGCGTGCCTTCCATGAACTGCTGGAGGCGGGCAGGAAGAACCTGCAGGACTGGAGCAAGATCCTGTATGTTGCCGGGTACGGGCGCGGCGCGGCGGTCTCGGTTGAGCTTGCCGGGAAAAAGGAAGCCGTCTTCGTCGGCACCAATCAGGGCGATGGGACGGTTCCGTGGGAGTCGGGCATCCTGCCGGAGTTCGGTCAGGACCGCACCTACTATATGGAAGCGCCGCACGGTGACCTGGCAAATCACAAACCGTCCTTTGCGGCGATCTACGACCTGTTGAATGAAGGCGCGACGACGCGCCTCTCGAAGACCCCGCCGCGCTACGACCGCAGTGAGGAGGAACGCTATCCGCTGCGCGATGAAAGCGTGGAGATCTACCCGTCCCAGTTGGACTTGGAAACGGCAGTGCTTGGCGCGTCCCCGCTGCGCCAGCAGGAGCCCGCTGTGCGGCCTGTCAAGGTCTCGGTCGTGCACGGCAATCTCTCGTTCTGCAGTGACCCGGTGGCGGTCGGGCATTACGAAGGTGACGGTCTGTACAGCGCCGAGAAAGCGCTCGATCACCACCTGAACGGACGCCTGTCCGACCGGCTGCAATTGGGCAGGTATCCGGGTCCCGAAGGCACGGCGGACGTTGTCCTGAACGAGGACGGCAGGAAACCCGGCGGTGCGATCATCGTCGGGCTTGGGAAAGCCGGTGAGTTGTCGCCGCATAAATTGACAAGTTCCTTTGCCAATGCCCTGCGCGAGTTTGGTATAAAAGCGGTCGAGAACGATCTGGTCGGGGAGGATGGGGAATTGAAGATCTCCACCCTGCTGATCGGCACGGGCGGCAATGGGCTTTCGGTGATGAATTCGGTGGATGCGATCCTTTCGGCGGTCTTGCAGGCGAACCGGAGCTTTTCGCAGATCGTCGTCGCCGACCAGGGCACGTCCCGCTATCGGTACAACATCCGCATCACCGAGGTACAGTTCGTCGAACTGTTCAAGGATCAGGCGATCCTGGCGGTCAAGGCGTTGGGCTCGCTGCCGGAGAATGAGGCGTTTCAGGTCAACCGCAAATTGCAGAAATTGCAGGGCGGCTGGAAGCGCGCTGCCTATGAGGAACCGGCAGGCTGGTGGAAGCGCATCTACATCCGTGCCGAGGAGAAGGACGGCGCGCCCCTGATCTTTTCCGTGCCGACCGACCGGGCGCGGTCGGAGGATTCACGCCTGACCATCCAGCGTCCCAGCCTGGAACGCCTGATCGAACAGGCGGTACGCTTCCCCAACTGGGATCAGAACCTTGCGTCGTCCCTGTTCGAGTTGACCATCCCGAACCGCATCAAAGGTTCCTTCAAGGACATGCAAAGCTCGCTCTTCGTGGTGGACAAGGAAGCCGCGCGCTATCCGTGGGAGTTGATGTACGACCGCCGCTCCGGCGAAGACCTGCCGCTCGTCATCCAGATGGGGATGATCCGCCAGTTCAGCACCTTCAATTTTCAGGAGCGGGTGGTGGATGTCCGCAATAAAAAGGTCATGGTCATCGGCAACCCGGCGGACGCGCCCGAAGGGTTCTCGAACCTGCCCGGGGCGGAGCAGGAGGCGCATCAGGTCGCCTCCAAGCTGGAGGAATTCGGCTTCGAGGTCCAGCGCGCGATCCATGCCGACCCCGGCTACATCATGAACCATCTGTTCTCAAGGGATTACCGCGTCCTGCATCTGGCGGGGCATGGCGTGTACCGCTATACCTATAAGAGGTCGGGTAATGCCAAAGCGGAGGAATATACCGGCATGGTGCTCGGCGACGGCATCTTCCTGACCGCCAATGAGATCAAACAGAAGATGAACATCCCGGAACTGGTGTTCATCAACTGCTGTCACTTGGGCAAGTTCTCGTCGCCGGAAGAGGACCGGGACCCGCGCTACGCCTTCAACGATTTTGCCGCCAGCCTGTCCGAGGAGTTGATCAACATGGGAGTCAAGGCGGTCGTTGCCGCCGGGTGGGCTGTTGACGATGCCGCGGCGTTGACCTTCGCTGAGGTCTTTTACGAGCGCATGCTCAAAGGGGATTATTTCGGGGATGCGGTCAAGGCGGCGCGCGTGGAGACCTACCGCCTGCACAAGGACAGGACCAATACCTGGGGCGCCTATCAATGTTATGGTGACCCGACCTATCGTCTGGTCTTGAGTTTGGGCGGCGGGGGCGGCGGCAGGGACAGGTTTGTCGATATCGATGAGGCGGTCATCAAGGTCAACCAGATCTACGAACTGGCAAAGACCGCGTCCGCGCAGGGCATCGGGAAGATCGTGGGTGATCTGCGGTCTGTGCTGGCGGAGATCGCAGACAAGAACGGCGAGTGGATGGATGACGCTGTCCTGCTGAATGCATTGGGCGAGGCGTTTGCCGAAGCATTCCTGTTCGAGGAGGCGGTCGGTTTTTACGACCGTGCCATCGCGAACGGGAAGTCCGGCGCTCCCATCAAGGCGTTGGAACAGCGCGCGAACTGCATCATCCGTCTGGCGGTGCAGGAGTTCGAGAACGACCCCGCGAACTACGCTTCTTCGAAGACAAAGATCGAGGATCAGATCGAACGCCTGAACCAGTTGATGCGGACGGTCGGCGAGACGACCGAGCGTCTGTCCCTGATCGGGAGCGGATACAAACGGCTGGCGCTGGTGTTGGCGGACAGGGCTCCGGCGGCGTGTACGTCCGCGCTGAAAAAGATGGAATCCGCCTACAAGAAAGCCTGGGGAGGAAAAGATGGCGAAGCCTATCCGCTGAAGAATTATCTCGCCGCGCTCATCTTGCAGATGCTGCGGAGCGGCACCCGCTCAAAGCGCAAACTTGCCGATATCGGAGCGCAGATCGATGCCGTTCAGAAGATGGCGGTACAGAATCAGCGGACATCCCCCGACGACTTCTGGGCAAATGTCGGCGTGACGGAGGCGAAACTGGTGCGGCATCTCCATGCCCACCTGGGCGGCAGGAAGAACGCCTTTAGTGAAAAGGTCCATGATGAGCTTGTCAGGGAGTATAAGAACGCCTGGGCGCAGTACGGCTCGGTGCGCGAACTCAATTCGATCCTTGAGCATTACATATTCCTGGCGGCTGTGCTCAGGAATATCAAAGCGCACGAGGACCCGTGTCGTGTGCTCGAAAAGATCGCTCATTCGCTGCGATCCATAGATGAAGGAGTAAATTGATGATGTTTCATAATTCTGTTGCAAAGACCAGACTTGGTCTGTTGGTGCTGGTCGTGTCCCTGTTCAGTCTGTTGATCGGATGTGCTCCCAGTGAGACCGTGCTCGCCGGTGAAGAAAGGGATGCCGTCCTCGCGTTCAGTGAAGCAAAAACTGACAATTTGCTGGAAGGCATGAATGCCAACGATTACGCCGCATTTTCACGGGATTTCGACCAGGCGATGCTGGACGCCATTTCGCAGTCCGATTTTGCCAGTTTCAAGCAGGACCGGGATGCCAAGCTGGGGTTGTATGTGTCCCGTCAGGTGAACCGCGTGGTGCAGAGCGGCGACTTCTACGCTGTCGTCTACGATGCGGTCTTCGAACAGGATGATGCGGTCACGGTGCGGGTGGTGTTCCGCGTGGCTGAGCCGCACGAAGTTAGCGGGCTGTGGTTCAATAAGTAACCCTTGATATATATGAGAAGCACAACTTTACTCGATTAGCCCTATTTCTTTCACCTATTTTTGGCGAAGGAAGGACCTATCGAAGGGTGCTTCTCTAATTAATCCAACTTTTGATTGATTAATAGATCCGCCCTTCTCTTGATGACACCCTGGTAAAAGTATTCTACACTTCCTTCATCAAATCTACATGGAGGTAGAAATGAATACTGCAACTAATGAAAGAAGCGCCGTTTGGCGAAGGATCTCGTCTCATAATTCTATTGCAAAGGCCAGACTTGGTCTGTTGGTGCTGGGCGTGTTCCTGTTCAGTCTGTTGATCGGATGTGCTCCAAGTGAGACCGTACTCGCCGGTGAAGAAAGAGATGCTGTCCTTGCCTTCAGCGAGGCAAAGACGGATAACTTGCTTGAAGGCATGAACGCCGGCGACTACGCCGCATTTTCACGGGATTTCGACCAGACGATGCTGGATGTCATTGCGCAGTCCGATTTTGCCGGTTTCAAGCAGGACCGGGATGCCAAGTTGGGGTTGTATGTTTCGCGTCAGGTGAACCGCGTGGTGCAGGGCGGCGACTTCTATGCCGTCATCTACGATGCGGTCTTCGAGCAGGATGATGCGGTCACGGTGCGGGTGGTGTTCCGCATGGCTGAGCCGCACGAAGTCAGCGGGCTGTGGTTCAATAAGTGACCCGTGATATAATCATTTCATCACTCACAGGATCGACGAGTTCCAACTGCCAGTCCTTTTGCAGGGCTGGCGGTTTTTTTTCCAACCAACCGAGGAGGCTGTAATGGAATTCCAATCGGGCGACAATGTTGTCCACTGCACGCATGGACTTGGACAGGTGCTTGCCATCGAAGAACGCACGTTCTTCGACAAGATCACGTTTTACTACATGGTCCAGATGAAGGATTTGACGATCTGGATCCCCGCCGACGACAATCTTAAGAACCGTCTGCGCCGCCCGACCAGCGCGGCGGGGTTTGATAAACTGCTCTCCGTTCTCTCCAGCCGCGCTGAAGAACTTCCGGGTGACCGCAGGCTGCGCGCCGCCCATTTGCACGAGCGGCTTGAAGACGGCAAGGCAGAGTCGGTTTGCAAGGTGATCCGCGACCTGACCGGGTATCGAAAAAACCATTCCTGGAGCGAATCGGACGGGGCTGTGATGCGGCGCGCGGAAAAGGCATTGATCAGTGAATGGTGCTTTGTACATTCCATTACGCCGCTCGAGGCGGAAAAAAAGTTGCACCATTTGCTGTCTGGAAAGTAATGGAGCGGACGACCTTTTTAACGCCAACAGCCGCCTGAAAGGCGGCTGTTGGCGTCTTGCTAAAAAAACCGGACCTAGTCCGACGGGATCATGATCATCGCGATCAGGTAGATCAGGATGCCCGGCACGCCGCCCGGGATGAGTGCGATGATGAGCGCGAGGCGGAACCAGAAGGAACTGATGCCGAAGAACTCGGCGAGTCCGCCGCACACGCCCGCCACGATGCGGTTCTTTTTTGATCTGCGTAAAGCCTGTCGTTGTACAGTCATGGCTGTCTCCTTTCGTTACTTAAGGACGTATACGCGGCAGGCTGGGAAAAGTCGCAAAAACTGCTGTCGGGTGTATAATGCCCCGCTTGAAATTTCTTTGACAGGAAGTGAACGAAATGGAATTGTCTTTTCTCTACGAACTTGTCGGTTATGCAGGCTCCATTCTGGTTGCCATCTCGCTGATGATGAAATCCATCCTGCGCCTGCGGATCATCAGCATGGCGGGGGCGGTGTTCTTCATCACCTACGGCTTGCTGGTCGGCGCGCTGCCGATCGTCTTTCTGAACGGCTTGATCCTGTTCATCAACCTCTACAATCTGGTCAGGATGCTGCGGCAGAAGGATTACTTTACGCTGATGGAGATCCGCGCCGAGAGCGCGTATCTGAAAAAGTTCCTGGATTTTTACCGGAACGAGATCCTGGAGTTCATCCCGACCTATTTGTTCAAGCCGAAGAGCGACCAGTTGGTGCTGTTCGTCCTGCGGAACATGGTGCCTGCGGGCGTGTTGATCGTCAAGCCGGAAGGGGAACAGGCGCAGGTCTTCCTCGACTTTGTCATCCCCGGCTATCGTGATTTTCGGGCGGGGAAATTCCTTTTTGAAGAAAGCGCTGAGTTCTTCAGTCAAAAAGGCATCCGCCGTTTGGTGACCGCCCCGGGAAACGCCAGGCATGTATCCTATTTGCGGAAGATGGGCTTTCGTTTGGAAGGCGGAATGTACGTCCGCGCGGTGTCCGACGGCGTTTTGAGCGATTCCGCCCTGTAGCATCATTAGGATTTTCTAAAAGATCGTTCATTCTGCACGGCTCAGGCGGATGTTCAAGGTACAATCTTTTCAGCGATGGACAAAAAATTACTGGATGATCTTACATTTTTATACGGTTCCGAGACTGCCCCTGAAGTGCATTCCGATCTTCAGGCGATAATGGCGAAGTACCGCGCGCGCACCTCCGCGCGGGAGGGGGGAGTGACGGAACGAGATGCGATCCTGATCACGTATGGCGACCAGGTCCAAAGGTCGGAGGAAGCGCCGCTGAAGACGTTGGCGGAGTTTTGCCGCAGGCATCTTAAAGATGTTGTCAGCGGAATCCACATCCTGCCCTTTTATCCCTGGACCTCGGACGACGGTTTTTCGGTCATGGATTATCGCGAGATCGATCCTGCGCTGGGGGAGTGGGAAGATGTGACGGCGATGCGGGGCGATTTCCGTTTGATGTTCGACGCGGTGGTCAACCATATGTCGGCGCAGAGCGATTGGTTCCGGAAGTTTTTGCAGGATGACCCGCATTACAAGGATTACTTCATTGTGGTGGATGGCGAGCCGAATCTCTCGCAGGTCGTGCGTCCGCGCGCGTTGCCGCTGCTCACGCCGTTTCAAACGCCTTCGGGCGTGAAGAAGGTGTGGACGACTTTCAGCGATGACCAGGTCGATCTCAATTTTCAGAACCCCGCTGTACTGTTGGAGATCATCGACATCCTGTTGATGTATGCCGAACGCGGCGCGGATTTTATCCGTCTCGACGCCATCGCCTATCTGTGGAAGCAGATAGGCACGCCCTGCATTCATCTGCCGCAAACGCATCGCATCATTCAATTGATGCGCGCGGTGTTCGATGAGGTCGCGCCGCATGTGGGTTTGATCACCGAGACCAACGTGCCGCACGCGGATAACATCTCCTATTTCGGCGACGGCGCGAACGAGGCGCAGATGGTCTATAACTTTGCCCTGCCGCCGCTGACCTTGCACACCTTCCACACAGGCGATGCGCGGATCCTTTCGGATTGGGCGGACTCGCTGACCCTGCCTTCGGATAAGACGACCTTCTTCAACTTTCTCGCTTCACACGACGGGGTGGGCTTGAATCCTGCCCGGGGGATTTTGTCGGACGCTGACATCGACTCGCTTGTGGGAACGACTCTCGCGCACGGCGGCTTGATCTCATACAAGCACAACGCGGACGGTTCGCAAAGCCCGTACGAGATGAACATCAATTATTTCGATGCGCTTTCGAGTCCGCTAAGTGATGAATCGCTGGCATTGCAAGTAGACCGTTTCATCGCGGCGCAAGCCGTCATGCTTGCACTGGTTGGTATGCCGGGGATTTACTTCCATAGTTTGTTCGGCTCGCGCGGCTGGCTCGAAGGCGTGAAGCAGACAGGGCGCAACCGCACCATCAACCGCCAGAAATGCAATTTCGATACCATTCAGCATGAACTTGCCGATCCCGCATCCCTGCGTTCGCAGGTGTTCTCCCGCTATCGTGAATTGCTGTCGGCGCGGGGGTGTTCGCCCGCTTTCCATCCGCATGGCGGGCAAAAGGTGCTGGACTTGCATAAGTCCGTTTTCGCATTGGAGCGGATCTCGCCCGACGGTTCGGCGCGGGTGCTCTGCCTGTGCAACGTCAGCGCGGATGCGGTCACGCTCGATGCGCCGTTTGAAAGCGCAAAGGATATGATGACTGGAAACACTGTGAGCGGAAGAGTCCTTTCGCTTGAACCGTATCAAATACTTTGGATTGCAAGACCCTAAAGGTTTCAAAAACCTTTTGGGTCTGTAGGATTGGAATATATGACATCTCGAAACATTGGTTTTATCTCCACCCGCTTTGCCGGCACAGACGGCGTCTCTTTGGAAGTGACCAAATGGGCGACCGTGCTGGAGCGCATGGGGCACAAATGCTTTTACTTTGCGGGCGAATGTGACCGCCCCGCTGAGGTCAGCCATGTGGTGGAAGAAGCGTTCTATCGCCACCCCGAAATTGACAGGATCAGCCAGCAGGCGTATTCGGGCAGTTGGACGGTCACGGAAGAGGCGCGCGCCGCCCATCCTGAGATCGCAGCGTTGCACAAGCCGTTCTTCTCCATGTATGTCCGCCCGCCGGGGATGACCCAGCGCGTGAACGAGTTGAAGGATTACTTCAAGGAACAATTGTATAAGTTCGCGCATCGCTTCAATCTGGAATTGCTCGTCATCGAGAATGCGCTGACCATTCCGCTCAATATTCCGCTTGGGCTGGCGCTGACCGAGTTCATCGCCGAAACGGGCTTCCCGACCATCGCGCATCACCATGACTTTTATTGGGAACGTCAGCGCTTTCAGGTCAACTGCGTGGGGGATTATCTCGCCGCGGCGTTTCCGCCCAACCTGCCGTCCGTTCGGCACGTGGTCATCAACTCTGTGCAAGCGCAGCAGATCGCCCTGCGGACGGGCGTGACGGCGCGCGTCATCCCGAATGTAATGGATTTCGACTCCCCGCCGCCCGCGCCTGACGAGTACACAACATCCGTCCGTGAAGATATGGGCATCGAGCAGGGCGAATACTTCTTCCTGCAACCCACGCGCGTCATTCAACGCAAGGGTATCGAGCACGCGGTGGAACTGGTCCGCAGGCTGGGACTGCCCGCCAAGCTGGTCATTTCCCATGCGGCAGGCGATGAAGGCACGGATTACGAACAGCGCGTGCATGAATATGCTGACTTATTGAATGTGACCGTCCGCTTTGAAGATGAGCAGGTCAACGAACATCGCGGACTGACAAAGGACGGAAAGAAGGTTTACACTTTGGGGGATGTGTATCCCTACGCCGATTTGGTGACCTATCCCTCCGCCATTGAAGGGTTTGGCAATGCTTTTCTTGAAGCAGTGTATTTCCATCGCCCCATTCTTGTGAATAATTATTCCATTTATGAAGTGGATATCAAACCCAAGGGCTTCCGCGTAGTGTGGTTCGACGGTTACATCAGCAAGGATACGCTGGATGAGACGAGGTTTATTTTGCAGAACCCCGATGAAGCCCGCAAATGGGCGGACAAAAACTATGCGCTCGCAAAACAACATTTTTCGTACACTGTGTTGGAACAGCGTCTGGACTCCATCCTTGCGGATTGTTTTGGATATCGCGTATGAGGGAGATCTGGCTTCTCCGTCATGGACAGACCGATTGGAATTTGCAAGGCAGGTGGCAGGGACAGGCTCCCTTTGCGCCCGGCTTGAACGAAACCGGATTTGCGCAGGCGCGTTCCGCGGCGGAAGAATTATCTGAAATTCAATTTGGCGCGATCTATTCCAGCGACCTGTTGCGCGCACGTCAGACCGCCGAGGCAGTCGCTGAAAAACAAGGCATGTCGGTTTTGGTGGATGAGCGGCTACGCGAGGTCAATCTTGGAGAGTGGGAAGGGATGCTTTCGGAGGATGTCAAAGCCCGCTATCCGAATGAACTCAGGGAGCGGGATGAGAATCCGTTAAATGCCCGTCCGCCGCAAGGGGAGACGCTGGCAGAGGTGGCGGAACGCGCTGGGACGGCGGTTAAGGATATTTTGCAGAAGCAGGCTCAAGGTCCGTTATTGATCGTATCGCACGGGCTCACGCTTGCGTCGCTCATTTGCATGTCAAGTCATATCCCGCTCGAAAAGGCATATGAGCATATCCCTGAAAACGCAACCCCTGTTCGGATCATATTTTAAATTCCGGAAGTAAAATTGATCATCTCGAATATAGGATCGAATATGATGAAACGCCTCTTGCTCCTGACCGTGATGCTGGTCTCCGCTTGTACGCAGGAGATTCGCACGCAATCACCGCTTCCGGTTGTGACCGAGCTTGCTCCTCCGCCGACGGCGACGGAGGTGATCCTAATTTCGCCGACAGGGACGCCGATCCCGATTCCGACCGCAACGCCAACTCCGGTCCGTTTCCCGCCGCCCCAGACGTTGCCCGCGGGAGCGGTCAGCATGGTCGCCATTGGGGACAGCCTGACACAGGGCGTGGGGGACGGGACAGGGCGCGGCTATCCCGGGCGGCTGCTGGAGATGGTGACCATGGAGCGCCCCGGTTCTGCCATCACAAATTTTGGTCAGGCAGGCTGGACGTCGGACATGTTGATCGACGGCGACCAGGGCATGTTCGGTCAGGTACAGCGCGCGGTTGCAGAGGTAAATCTGTCCCTTTCACAAGGTCGCGGCGTGGTTGTGCTCGTTTGGATCGGTCACAATGACCTTTGGCGTTTGTATGAGCGCGGGGATGTCACGGACGCGGTGGAGGAGCAGGACGCCCAACGCTTCGCTTCGAATCTTGATACGATCCTGATCGAACTGCGCGGGGCGGGTGCGCAAGTGATCATTGCCCTGCTTGATGATCCATCCAACCGTCCTGCTGTTTTGCAAAGCGAAAATTTCCCGGGCATCACCCTTGATGAATTGGAAAGTATGTCCATGCAGGCGCGGCGCTATAACGAACTTATCACGCAAAAGGCGGAGCAGTACGGCGTGTTAACGGTGGATTTTTACAATGCTGATATTTTTTCCAACCCCGCTTTGCTTGCAGATGACGGCGTTCATCCCAATGCCGCCGGATACGACCTCATTACCGGGAAATGGTACGAAACGCTGTCGCAGCTATTCGACTAACGCGAATGCCGCAATGCTAAAAGCGATCGCGGCGTTGAACGAGCGTTTCTTTCCGCTCATCGGTATAAATACGATCTCATCACATAGTTCCAGCAGGTCAGGGTCCGCGCCAGTTACTTCGCTCCCGACGATCAGCAGGCGATTTTCGCCCGGCATTTTTACATCCATGCTGCGGATATCTTTTGCCGCCCCGTGCTCCTCCAGCGCATACACCTTCCAGCCTTCCGATTTCAAGTTTTCTACAAGTTTTACCGCATCCACATGATGGGACCATGTAACGTACTCTTCCGCGCCAAGCGACGTTTTTCTTACCGCTTCGTTCTCCGGCGTGGGCGTGATCCCGCATAAATAGGCGTGGGTAAACCCGAATCCGTCCGCGCTGCGCAGGATCGAACCGACATTCCAGGCTGAACGGATGTTATCCATCAGGACGGCAAAATTTCCGCTGCGGGTTGACCGTTCATGTTCGCGCGTCATGCTCTCTTCCGAAATGGACTTCTCCAATACCACTCGTGTCTCCCCCAGGCAGTGCGGACAACGCGTGCCGAATGAATGTCCCTGCCGGATGGGGTAGCGCAAGCCGCAGCCTGTACAGATGCGGATCTCGAAGACGTCAGAAGACATCAGAAGACATCATCCCAAAGAGTTTCCTATTTGAACTTGCCGATCTCGAAATATTCAAACGTGGCGGGAATGTTCAACGTATCATTGTTTTGTCCGGCGAACAAACCCACTTGCTGAATATCAAAATTTATGGCTCGTTGATATGAACGATACCAGGCTTTGCCATCCGGGCTGGTGAACAGGCTGACTATGTTTCCTTCCACAACCAGCCGGATGGCAAGAGTATTCCCGAAATACTGTGTGGGGTTTCGCGGCAACGCATAAATGCCGTTTTGGTAAATATCGAAATAGTGCCCCTGCCCGGGGCAGCCGACTGCCGGCAGGCAGTATCCCAGCCCTGCTTGCGCGAAATTTGCGATCGATTCAAAGAGAACAACCCCGGCAAATTGATCGCTTTCATCAGGGAGAAAGTTGACACTTGTTTCGACAAAGAAATCGCCCTGCGGTGCGGGTCTCAGTAAAAGATTCTTTGCATTGCCAAAGTTAATATAACCGGGTTCCGCCTGGATTTGCAGCGAACCGGGAATAGTGGCAAGACTCCAGTTGATTGGATTTTCATTCAGCCACTGCCAGCCAGGCTTTAACTCTGCGTTGAAGTCATCGCGAAAAAGCGTTTCGGTGTCTGATGTAAAAACGATCGGCGTGGATGTTGCGGTGGCTTCGGGGGTGGATGTGATCGTTGGTGTTGGGGTCCTGTCTGCCAGGTGCGTAACGGTCATCACGATATCGGTCAGATTGACATCAGGCGTAGGTGATTGAATGGCAGATTCGCATCCACTTGCGAAGAGTAGAAGTGAAAATGAAAAAACGATCAAGTAAGTTCGTTTCATATGGCTTCCTTGTTATGGTGTTGGATAATTTTACACTCGATGATTTTGGAGAAGTGTTGCAATCTCACAAAAGAATGGCGGCTTGCGTGCATGCGCCATATTTTCTTCGGCAATGCTATGGCATTGCTCCATGATTCACGCATGGAAGTATCGCGCACTCCACACTACGACAGTTCATATTGAGAGCCTCTATTATATCTTGGCGGAATCGGTTGAAAACCCTGATGTAGGAAAATGGCGGAATCTGAAGGAAACTGAATTAAATCTGCTGAAACAGCCCGTAAAAAAGGCAGTTTCAATATAAGTCACATGGTATTTATGATTTTAGGCGGGTGCAGGAAATGACTTTTAGTGATATATTTCACAAGCCAAGAAAACATATATGAGCGGAGGTGAATTGGTAAAGCCGTTTACGCTTTATCGATAATTGGAGACCACTAATGGAAAGAATAGAGTATCTGCTTCTGTTGTTGGGGGCTGTCTTCTTTGCGTATCGTGCGATTGTATCCACCAGAATTTTAGTTTCCACAATCTATCTGGCTTGTGTCAGTGCCCTGGTTTCAGTGGTGCTCTACCTGCTTGGTGCGGCACAAGTTGCTGTGATGGAACTCTCGGTGGGGGCGGGGCTGGTGACAGTTCTTCTTGTGTACGCCGTCAGCGTCGTTGGTGACGATGCGCTTGACCCTGCGTCGATCATTCCAAAACCATTGGCGTTGACTGTTGTCGGGCTGGCGATTTTCATGGTCGGTTGGATGGTTTACCCGTCCATTCAAACTGCGGAAACCACAGGTCCCGTTGATCTTGCCAGCGTGTTGTGGGGCACCCGCGTGCTGGACGTGTGGATTCAGA
Source organism: Anaerolineales bacterium (assembly GCA_023382595.1). Lineage (GTDB taxonomy): Bacteria > Chloroflexota > Anaerolineae > Anaerolineales > Villigracilaceae > Villigracilis. Next base: position 106,005 of record JAHDWB010000006.1, read on the forward strand.
TCGTGCTGATCTTCTCTGGCGTGATGGGCGTTCTGGGTTTGCTCTCCGAGCGCATCCGTGACCCGAAAAAGGAAGTGGGCGCATGAACATGACTTCCCTCAATATTGTTCTGGTCGGCATCGCCGCGCTGTTTGGCGTCGGCTTGTATGGTTTGCTCATCACGCGTAACCTGATCAAGATCGTAATGGTCTTGCAAATTCTGGTCAAAGGCGTGATTTTGTCATTGGTGTTTGCGGGCAAACTGAGCGGCAACCTCGGGCTGGGGCAGTCCATCGCCGCCACCGTCATCGTCGCGGATACCATCGTGGCGGTGGTCGGGTTGGCGCTGGCAGTGCAGGTGCGCCGCCGTTTCGGCACGCTGGATGCGCCGCAAATCTCCACGCTGAAAGGATGACATGGCTGGCATCTTGACTCTTCTCGTTATCGGACTTTCATGGCTCGGCGCGATCGTGGTCTGGCTGGTCGGTGACCAACGTCCGAAAGCCCAGCATTGGCTTGCCTTCGGGTTTAGCGCCTTGGCTGGGATCACCTCCCTGCTTTTGTTGACTGTTATAGACTCTCGCCCCGCACTTGACCTGTGGTTTGGTTCCGCCTTTGGCAGCCTGACCTTCATCCCAGACGGCTTGGCGGTCTCGCTGACTGTCATTGCCACGGTCATTGGTTCGCTCGCCGTCCTTTTCTCGATGGATTACATGCGCGGAGAAGCGCAACTCGGCAGGTACTACTTCCTTGTTTTGTTCTTCATCGGCGCAATGGCGGGACTCGTTCTCAGCGGCAATCTGCTATTCACTTTCTTCTTTTGGGAAATTACCGCCCTATGTTCCTATGGCTTGATCTCCTTCCACAACGACGACCCCAAAGCCGTGAAAGGCGGCATCAAAGCGCTCATCATCACGCAAGTCGGCGGCGTAGGCTTGCTGGCAGGCGCGTTGCTGGCGTATGCCAATCTCGGCTCTTTCCAAATCGCGGATTTGCTTGCTAAAGCAAACACACTCCCTGTAGTTGTTCTCTCTTTCATTGCTTTTTCCTTCCTGATCGCCGCCGCTGCAAAGTCGGCGCAATTCCCTTTCCACACCTGGCTTCCCGATGCAATGGAAGCGCCGACGCCCATCAGCGCCCTCATCCATGCCGCGACGATGGTCAACGCGGGCATTTATCTACTTGCGCGTTTTCAGCCTGCGTTTGCATCCGTTCCAAATTGGAGCGCGGCGGTCATCGCCGTCGGCGTCACATCCGCCCTCATCACCGCTTTCATGGCGCTCACCGCCACCGACCTGAAACGTGCGCTCGCGTATTCCACCGTCAGCCAACTTGGCTACATGGTCTATGCCATCGGCGCGGGCGGCGTACTGGCGAGTCACTTCCATTTGCAAAGCCATGCAGTTTTCAAAGCCTTGCTCTTCCTCACGGCGGGCGCGGTCATCCATTCCGTTGGCACGCGTGACATGCGTCGCATGGGTGCGCTCGGCAGGCAGATGCCTTTCGTCCGCAACGCATTCGTCATCGGCGCGCTGGCGCTCATCGGCTTGCCCATCTTCAACGGCTTCTGGAGCAAGGAACTCATTCTCGAAGTCGGCTTCGAGCACTCGCCGCTCTGGGTCTACGCACTCATGCTGTTCGGCGCCGCCCTCACCGCCTTCTATACCTTCCGCATGACATGGCTGGTCTTCTTCGGCACAGAGCGCGACTCCCTGCATGCGCACGATGCGGGCAGTACGATGAAAGTTTCTCTTGCGCTACTTGCGATTGGAACTTTCGTCACCTGGCTTTCTTTCGGCGGATTTAGCAGACTGTTGACCGCTTCCCTGTCGTTTCATGGACTGCACGAAGAGTCCACCCTGCACATGATGGAGACGCTTCTCTCCGCGCCCCTGACTTGGTTCGCCTTACTGATAGTTGCTGCCAGCCTGACGCTTTTCTTCGTGCTCGGACGGAAGTCCGCGCTCGTAGATGCGCCCGCCTGGTGGAAAACGTTGACCGAAACTTCCTTCGGTTTTGAATCGCTCAATCACAGCGTGGTGCGCGGTGTGAACTTCATCGCTGAAAAATTACGCTTCACCCAAAGCGGTGAACTGAACTGGAATATTCTCGGCATCATGGGCGGCTTGCTGGCTGTCCTGTTGGTGCTGTGGTGGAGTGGAGTCTAAATGAACCTGCTCACTTTTGTTGGGATGATCACCATCCCGCTTGTTTCTTCGCCCTTCGTCTATCTCTCGGGCAGGCTGGGCGCGCATGACCTCATCTTGCAGCGCCGTTCCTATCTCGTGCGCGGACTTTCTCTGCTGGTCATCCTTGCCGCGTGGGTTCCGTTCGTATTTGCGATCCAAACCTTTTTGGCGGGCGGCATACAGGAGGTTCGTCTCGAATCCATCTGGCTGCGGGTGGATGGCATCAACCTGTTGGTATCAGGGACAATTCTTCTGCTCGGGACGCTGGTGATTCTTTTCTCAGGTCCGTATATGGCGGGGGAAGTCTGCGAAGAAAAATACTACGCCATGCTGCTGGCAATGATCGGTTTGATGATCGGCTTGACCTGCGCAGGCGACCTGTTCAACCTGTGGGTCTGGTTCGAAGCGATGGCGATCTCATCGTATTTGTTGGTGGCGTTTTACCGCGAGCAAGCTGCATCGTTGGAAGCGGGCATGAAGTATCTCGTCCAAAGCGCGGTGGGATCGGTGCTGGTGCTGGTGGGCATTTCGCTCGTCCTTGCCAATGCTGGGACGTTGGACCTGCTCGAAGTCCGCGAAGCAGTGTTGAGGTCCGATGTGAACCGCCTGACGTGGCTCAGTGCGGGCGCATTGTTCATCATCGGCTTCGGAGTCAAAGTGGCGTTCGTCCCGCTCCATACTTGGCTGCCCGATGCGCATTCGCAAGCGCCAAGCGGAATCAGCGCGATGCTTTCGGGCGTGGTCATCGAAGTGGGGTTGATCGCCATGCTGCGCGCGCTTTCGGCGTTGACGGGTTTTGCGGTTTCGTGGGGCATCATCTTCCTGTTGTTTGGCGCGTTGAATATTTTGTACGGCAACTTGCTTGCATTACGCCAAACCGTCGTGAAACGCATGCTGGCGTTTTCGAGCTTGAGCCATGTAGGCTATATGCTGATGGGCTTGGGCATTGCGCTGGTTTCGGGAATTGCATTGGGCGCGCAGGGAGCGTTCTTTCACTTGTTCACGCACATGCTGATGAAGGGATTGGCGTTTCTTGCGGTGGGCGCGTTGATATATGCAATGTACTTGCAGAACGACCAGCACCAGTCATTGACGATCAATGACATGGCGGGCGCGGCGCAGAAGTATCCGTTGGCTGCGCTGGCGTTGAGCATTGCCGTGCTGAGCCTTGGCGGACTTCCGCCGCTGGCTGGGTTTATGTCGAAATGGCAGATCTTTGTGGCGGGCTTTGAAACAGGCGACGGCTGGATCATCGGCTTGATGATCTTCATGGCGTTGAACAGCGTGCTGTCGCTGGCGTATTATGCGCCGCTAGTGAATGTGATGTATCGTAAAGTTCCGTCCGAGCAGGTGCTGGCGGGTAAGTCTGTGCCGTTTGCGCTTTCCCTGCCGATGGTGTTGATGCTGGTCATGATCATTGTTCTAGGCTTTGTTCCGCAGCTAATGGAATGGATCACATTGCCCGCCGCCCAAAGTTTGCTTGTGATGTTCGGGAGTTGATATGGCTGAACTTTTACTTACTCCATTGATCGCTTTTCTGGTTTATGCGCTGGCGGCTTCCGCGCTTTCTGGGCTGGGACGGTTGTTCTCTGCAAAGGGACGCGCATCGCAATTCAAGTCTGAGGCGTATGCCAGCGGCGAAGACCACGACCCATTGCCCGCCGCGCCTGGTTACCGTCAATTTTTTGTGATCGCTTTGTTCTTTGCAGTATTGCATCTCGGTGTCATCATGGTTGGCAGTAGCGATCTTTCGAATGTGACCATCGTGTATTTGCTCGGTTTGATCTTGGCGTTGATCGCGTTGATCTTAGGATGACCGTAGGGCGGGTTTGCAACCCGCCATTGACAGCGAAAGTGGTGATTGTATGAATGCAACAAAACCAAATCTTTGGAAACAAACCATGAACAAGGTCCGCACGTGGGCGCGGATGAATTCCATCGGGGCGATCCACTTCAACAGCGGCTCGTGCAACGGCTGTGACATCGAGATCCTTGCCACGCTCACGCCGCGCTACGATGTGGAACGCTTCGGCATCAAACTACACGGAAGCCCGCGCCATGCGGATGTCTTGCTGGTGACGGGACCCGTGACGCGTCAGGCTCGCGAACGCCTGATCCGCACCTACGAGCAGATGCCTGAACCGAAGTTTGTCATCTCGGTCGGCGCGTGCAGTATTTCGGGCGGCGTATTCGACGGCTGTTACAACGTCGGCGGCTCGGTGGATGAAGTCATCCCTGTGGATGTGTTCGTGCCTGGTTGTCCGCCGCGCCCCGAAGCCATCATTGACGGCATCATCCAGTTGCTGGGCGAATTGCAAGGCGGGGCGCCGCGCCCTGTGGCGAAACCGAAAATCGTGGAAGAGGTATCTTCATGAGCATTGAACAAAAATTACAGACCGCGGAACAATTGCTTGCGCCGTGGAACAAGGAGACCATCCGTCCCGAAGAAAACCGCCTGGATGTGGTGATCCAGCCTGAGGCGTTGCATGAAGCGGTGTCCGTGTTGCATGAGGCGAAATGGGGTTATCTATCCGCCATCACAGGCATGGACATGGGCGTGGAAGCAGGTCAACTCGAAGCGCTGTATCACTTCTGCAATGGACCTGCCATCACGTCACTGCGAGTCCGCATGCCGCGTAATGAAGCGGTGGTTTCCAGCATTGCCGACATCATCCCGCCTGCGACATTTTTCGAGCGCGAGATCAAGGAAATGTTTGGCATCGAAGTAAATGGCTTGGCTGTTACAGACCATCTCTTCCTGCCCGAAGACTGGCCCATTGGCGTGTATCCCCAGCGCGCGGATTTTACGAATGAGCAGGCGAAGGCGATGGGGGAAAGCCATGTGGACCAGATGCCCGAACCTGGGCGCGTGGGTGAGAATACGTTTGTCGTGCCGATCGGTCCGCAGCACCCCGCGTTGAAGGAGCCTGGTCATTTCTCTTTTACGGTGGATGGCGAGATCGTCACCGCTGCAAAGATGCGTTTGGGCTATGCCCATCGCGGAATTGAAAAAGCCGCCGAGAGCCGAAGCTGGGTTGAGAATTTGTATCTCTTCGAGCGTGTGTGCGGCATCTGTTCGCATACGCACGCAATGGCGTTCAGCACGGGCGTGGAGCAACTGGCAAAGGTCGAAGTGCCGATGCGCGCGCAAGCCATCCGCGAATTGGTGGCGGGACTTGAGCGTGTTCACAGTCATTTGTTATGGCTGGGCGTCGCCGCACATGAAGCGGGTTTCGATACACTCTTCATGTACTCATGGCGCGACCGTGAAACTGTGATGGACTTACTTGAGCAGATCACGGGCAACCGTGTGAATTACTCCGCCAATTTGCTAGGCGGTGTGAAATGCGACATTGGCGAAGAACAATCAAAAGCCATCAAGGAAGGGCTTTCGTATCTGGAGACGCGCATCCGTCACTACCTTGAAGTGGTCACCACCGATGCCATGTTCCTCAACCGCACGCGCGGCATTGGCACGATCACCGCGCCCGAAGCGGAGCGTTTTGGTTTACTCGGTCCCACCGCCCGCGCGTCAGGCGTGATGCGCGATGTCCGCGTGGAAGCGCCTTATGGAGCGTATATCCGTTATCCTGTCAGTCTCGTCACCGAAACGAACGGTGATCTGGAAGCGCGCTGTGTGGTGCGCTTGAAGGAATTGCTGGTCAGTTGTTTTGCCATGCGTTCGATTTTGGATAACATGCCAGATGGTCCGCTCACAGCGCGGATGCCGCGCAAAATTCCAGCAGGCGAAACCGTTGCCCGCATTGAAGCGCCGCGCGGCGAGTTGTTCTACTTCATCAAAAGCAATGGCGGCGAAATCCCCGCCCGCGTCCACGTCCGCACGCCGAGTTTGTGCAACTGGGTCTCTGTGTTGGAGAAGGCGGTCGGGCGTCAACTGGCGGATGTGCCGATGTTGATCGCAGGCATGGACCCGTGCTTCTCCTGTAATGACCGCGTCGTCACCGTGGTGGATTCCGCGACACAAGAAAACTGGTCATGGAAACGTCTGCGTGAATACGGAATCGAGTATTACAACCGATGAACACGCTCACTTCATTTGTCACTTTGTTGATCTTCCCCGCGGGCGTCACGCTCATTCTGATGGGCATGTTCTACGAATGGGTCGACCGCAAACTCGTCGCCCGCTTTCAAAACCGCGTCGGTCCGCGCTGGTTCCAGCCGTTTGCGGATGCGCTCAAACTGCTGGCGAAGGAACAGATCACGCCCGCCATCGTCAATCCCTACCTGTTTTTTGGATTGCCCATCTTCGCGCTCGCTGGAGCATTGACCGCGGCGCTGTACGTTCCGCTGTTTGGACTCACCCCGCCTCACAGCCTGACGGGTGACCTGATCATCACCATCTACCTGCTCAGCCTGCCGACGATGTGCATCGGTTTGGCGGGTTGGAACACCACCAGCCGCTTCTCGCTCATCGGCGCCACCCGCGCCCTGACGCAGCTCTTCGCCTACGAAGCGCCATTCCTGCTGGCACTGCTCGGACCTGCTCTCGTGGCAGGCAGTTGGCAGATCAGCGAGATCAACGACTACGCCATCGGTCACTGGCTGATTTTGTCACAGCCTATCGGATTCATCGTGGCGGTCATCGGCTTAATGGGTAAACTGGAACTCCCGCCCTTCGACGCCCCCGAAGCGGAAACGGAAATCGTCGCAGGCGCGTTGACCGAATACAGCGGTCGCGGCTTGATGATGTTCCATCTGGCGAAGTCCGCCGAGTTGGTCGTCGGGCTGACGTTGGTCTCGGCGTTCTATCTTGGCGGCTTGACGGGCATTGGCTCGTTCCTGCTCAAGACCATCGCCCTGCTGTTCTTTATGGCAATTCTGCAATCCCTGCTTACCCGCCTGCGCATCGACCAGACTGTCGGTTTGTGGTGGCGCTTCGGCGCGATTTTAGTACTGGCGCAGATTCTCGTCACCATTTTATTGAAAGGATAAGTGCCATGAAAATCGGAACCATGTTCAAGGATATTCTGGCGTCGTTCTTCAAAAAGAACAGCACGCAGATGTATCCTTTCGAGAAACATCCCACCCCCGAACGGTTTCGCGGCAACCTGTTCTACGACCCCGCCAAATGCACGGGCTGCTGCCTGTGCGTAAAAGATTGTCCATCTAAAGCCATCGAGTTAGTGACCATTGACCGCGCCGCCAAACGCTTCGTCCTGAAATATCACATGGACCGTTGCATCTACTGCGGACAATGCGCCTTGAATTGCCGCTTCAAATGTATGGGCATGTCCAACAAAGATTGGGAACACGCCGCGCTGAACAAGGAAGAATTTGCCGTGTTTTATGGAAAGGAAGAGGATGTCCACGAAATGCTGGAGAACCTCACTAAGCCGCCTGTTGACTCAACAGGCGAATAAACGAATTGCCATCGTCGGCATCGGCAATGAGTTGCGCGGCGATGATGCGGCAGGGATGCTCGTTGTCCGTGCTTTGAGTTTGCGTGTAGTCAATTCAGACAGTTTGCGAATTATTGAAGGTGGACACATCCCCGAAAACGCCACAGCCAACTTGCGAAAACTCGCCCCCGATTTGGTGCTGCTTATCGACGCCGCCGATATGGGAAAAGAAGCGGGGAGCATTGCGCTCATCCCCATGGAACAGATCGAAGGAATGAGCGCCAACACACACAGCCTGCCGCTGTCCATGCTGGCGCGCTATTTGACCTTGGAATTAAATTGCGAAGTCGCCCTGCTTGGGATTCAACCGAAGTCGGTTGAAATGGGTGAGCCTGTCAGCGATGAAGTGAATCAAGCAGTCAGAGACATTGCCGAAGAAATGTCCACGCTTTGCTCGGAATGTTTCTCCAACCCTGCTTCGACCACAATGCGCGGTACGATCTCTTCCCAGCCGACTGCCATCAGGTGAATGCCGCTCACGCCTTGTTTGGCTTTTACTTTTTCCACCAACTCCAGCGCGATCTGTAAACCTTCTTTCTGTTCGCCGCCTTTTTCCTTGGCGGCTTCCATGCGTTTTAGAATTGTCTCCGGCACGAACACGCCGGGGATTTTCTTGTCCATGTACGCGGCGGTTTTGTAATTCTTCAGCGGGGTGATGCCGATCAGAATGTGAACTTTATCCAAAATATTCCGCTTGGAAATTTCATTCAGCCATTCGTCGAGCGCGTCTGCATCAAAGACTACATTGGTTTGGAAGAACTGCGCCCCCGCGTTGACCTTCTTCTGCTCGCGCAACGCCTGAAACTTCATGTTGGATGCGAACGGTGATGCCGCCGCACCGAGGAAATATTTCGGCGAAGTTTTGATCTCACGCCCGTCGAGATATTTCGCTTCATCCCGCATCCGGCGCAGGATCCACAGCATTTGAATTCCGTCCAAGTCGACAACATCCATGCGCCCTTGCGGACCGGATCCCAGCACCATGCTGTCGCCTGTCAGACACAACATGTTGCGAATCCCCAACGCGGATGCGCCCATCACGCTCGATTGCAGACTGACACGGGTATGGTCGCGCCCGGTGATCTGCATCACGGGGTCGGCGCCCAAGTCCAATGCGATCTTGCTGCACGCCATCGATGACATGCGCGGAATCGCCGACGCGCTGTCGGTGAAATTGAGCGCCACGGTATACGGCTTGAGCATTTTGATATTCTGTTTGAATTTGTCCGTGTCGATGGAGAGGGGAGGTGTGACTTCCGCCGCGACGACGAACTCGCCAGCTTTCAATCTGCGTTCCAGTTCGGAAACGGGTTCGTCATATTTCGGCGCGTGATATTCTGCATCGCCCTGCCACCAATCGGGCTGGCGCACAGGCTTGAAGATGGAATCCAATGTTTGAGAAACAGAACCAGGCTTCCCCGAAGTCAGACCCGAGGCGATGGTCTTTAATCCAATTTTTCCCGCTTGTTCGAACACATCGCCCCAACTATCGTGTCCCGCCTTATTCCAATCCATGGGTGGCAGCACCTCGAGCAATAACGCTTCACGCCCAAGTTTGAAAGACCGTTCGTAGATCTTATACCAAATGCACGGGCGCGACTCGTCCACGTAACATTTTTCGGGGGTCGAGCCGCCGCACGGTCCGTTGCGCAGCCCCTTCGGACATTCCATCGGGCAGATGAAGGCGGTTTCCTGCAGGAGGCAGTTGCCGCACATGCGGCAGCCGAACAGAGGTCCCTTGACTGCCAGTTCGATCTTTGCGAGCGCACGTTTTTTGAGCGGCTGGCGTTTGAACGGCATGAACGGCGGCTGGTAACGGCGACCTGGTGTGAAGCCCGGCATGTCTGTCTCCTGAGATTATATATTATATATAATTTTACCCAGACTCAATTCTTTTGGGAAGTGCCCGACTGGGTATAATTTTCAGGATGAAAAAACATATTTTTTGGATGCTGCTCGCGCTTCTTTTCGCGACCCTCGGTCTGCTCCCGTCCATGCGGGCGGATGCCCGTCTCGGGCATGTTTCCCCCAACCTATCCGCCCAGGCTTTGATCGCGGAAGTGAACGCTTTGCGGGCTTCGGAGAATTTGCCAGCCCTTCAGGTCAATCAGATCCTGATGCGTACCGCGCAGAATCACGCAGATTACATCGCCGGCACCGGCGTGCTGACCCAGTTCAGCGCGGATGGAAAACGCCCGTACCAGCGCGCGCTGGATGCGGGCTATTCGGTGGCGGGGGACATCTCGGTGGGCGGGCTGTTCGCGGAGTTGATCTATTCGGGCTCAACCATCTCTCCAGCGGATGTCGTGAGCGCGTGGAAGAGCGATGCAAGTCAGTTGCGCTCCTTGCTTTCTCCTGACCTGCGTGATGCCGGCGCTGGCATGGCGGTTGCAAATGGCATCACGTACTATGTGCTGGACCTCGGCTCGGAAGTGGACGAATCCCCGCCGACCTCCACGCCGGAAACGCCGGGGCAGTTCGTCATTTCCACAGCTGGCGCGCGCGGCACGGAGGCTGTGATCGTCATCGTCAGCACGCCGCAACCGGATGGCGAGACAGTGCATATCGTGAGGCGGGGGGATGCGTTGTGGAGCATCGCGCTGGCGTACGGCACAACTGTCGACGATTTGAAGCGCCTGAATCGCCTCGCGTCCGAGAATATCTTCGAGGGGCAAAGTCTGCAGATCCGGCAGGCTTTGACAGGCACACCGCCTCCGACCGAAACCCCGGCTGGGACCGCGACGCTTGGCATTCCCACATCCACCGCCACACTGCCCGTCACCGCCACCATCACATCCACTGCCACGCCTGAACCGGTCGCGCCTGCATCCCTTCGCAGCGGCGGGATGGTGGTTGGCGTTATTGTCATCGTTGCGCTTTTGGCGGCAGGGGTTGGCTCGCTGCTTGGGCGAAAAAAATCAGGAAAAGCGGCGGATTAACATCATGCCCTTTCCATTACATCCGAACTAACCGATTAATCTTCAGCCTGATATACTTTTGTTGTGAAAATTGACACAAACAATAGAAAGGGATAGCCATGACTGAAGTACGGATCGACTCGCTGTTGCCCGCCGAAATGGCGACACGGGCGGAGTATCTCGGCGTCCGCAAGGCGGAGATGCCCGCCATAAACATGCTGATGCTTTCCATTTTAGCGGGGGCGTTCATCTCTCTGGGCGCGATCTTTGCCACGACAGTGGCAGCAGGCGGTATGTCCGTTACGGCAGCGGACGGGGCGGTGGCATACACCACAGGTTTGCCGTATGGCGTAACGCGTTTGTTGACCGGATTGGTCTTTTGTCTCGGACTTATTCTGGTCGTCGTCGGCGGTGCGGAACTGTTCACGGGCAACAATCTGATCGTGATGGCATGGGCGAGCGGCAAGGTGACCGGGCGCGCTCTGCTCCGCAATTGGGTAATCGTTTATCTTGGAAATTTCCTAGGCTCCATCGGAACTGTCGTTTTGATGTTCTTCTCGAAACAATATACTTTCGGTTCCGATTCTGTCGGTCTTGCTGCCCTGCGGATCGGCGTTGCGAAGGTCGAGCTTGACTTTGTCCAGGCGATAGCGCTTGGCATTCTTTGCAACGCGCTTGTTTGTCTCGCCGTGTGGCTGACATACAGCGCGCGCACCACGCTGGACAAGATCGCCTCGATCGTCTTCCCGATCACTGCCTTTGTCGCCGCTGGTTTTGAACACAGCATTGCGAACATGTACTTTATTCCATACGCCTTGTTCATCAAGAACTTTGACCCGGCGTTCATGGAAAAGGTCGGCGGCAAGGTTGCCAATTTGGACATGCTCACATGGGATGCGTTCTTTGTCAATAACCTGATTCCTGTTACGATTGGGAATATAATAGGCGGTGCGGTGCTGGTTGCCGCCATCTACTGGGTCGTATTCTTGAGAGCAAAGAAAGATTAAAAAGGAGAAACCATGAAAGCGTATATCATGATCAAAATCCGTGCCGGAGATGTCAAGGATGTTGTCAACCACCTCCGCAAAGTTGAAGATGTCGTCGAAGCGCACATGACCTTCGGTCCATATGATGCGGTTGCGGTGGTGGACACAGCCGACATCGCCAAGCTTGGAAAGATCACCGCGCTGGAGATCCAGCCCATCCCCGGTGTCGAACAGACACTGACCTGCCTTGCGGTGGATGTATAATCTCCAATTCTCCCGTTTTCTAAAATCGGGCTGGCTTTGTCAGCCCGATTTTTTCTAGTAGAATAAACAAAGATTTCCTTAGTGTTTGAAATGAAACGACTTGCCCCATTCGCCTTTACCCGTTTTCTTATTGTGCCCTGTTGCGCTGTATTTGTTTCCCTGCATTTTGAATGTAGCCAGCCCGCGTCGTGAAAGAAACAAAAGCGGATATCTGCCGGATATCCGCTTTTTACACCTGACATTATTTTCCTGTTATGAAAAATCTTCTTCGTATCACACCCTTTCTCAGACCGTATGTGCGGCAGATCGCCGTCACATTGGTGACCCTGCTGACCCTTACGGGACTTAATCTGATCGTTCCGCGCGTCATTCAATCCGTGATCGACGATGGACTCATACGCGGCGATACCGCCTATCTGGTGCGCGCCGCGCTTCTTCTGCTCGGACTTGGGCTTGGTTCTGCGCTTCTGAGCATGGTCAACCGTTATGTTTCAGAGTGGGTCGCCGTGCATGTCGGCTATGACCTGCGCAACCGCATGTATGACCATATCCAGTACCTGCCGTTCGAATACCATGACCACGCCCAATCGGGGCAGTTGATCTCGCGCTGTATCGAAGACGTGCGCGCCATCGAGCGTTTCTCCGGCTCATCCATCGCGGAATTGGTGCGGTTCGTGCTGCTGACAGTCGGCATCCTTGCCGTGATGCTTTCCACGAACGTCACGCTGGCGCTGATCGCGCTCCTGCCGATGATCCCCCTGATCCTGATGACGGGCAATTTCGGCACGCGCATCGGCAAGTTGTTCTTCGCAGTGGATGCGGCGGTGGGCGAAGTCTCCAACCGTTTGCAGGAGAATGTGACCGGCGTACAGGTCGTCCGCGCCTTTGCGCGGGAGAACTTCGAGATCAAGCGCTTTGAAGCCGCCAATATGGACGTGTTCCGCAAGTGGGTCAAGGTCATTGACGAGTGGGCGAAGATCATGCCGACCACCAACTGGCTGACCACGCTTGGCACGATCCTGATCCTGTTCTTTGGCGGACAGATGGTGATGAGCGGCGAACTGACCGTCGGCGCGGTGGTGGCGTTCAATGCCTACATCCTGATGCTGGCGGAACCTGCCCAAGCACTGACGGGGCTTGTCAACGCGGGCGGCGAAGCGGCGGCGGGTGCCAAGAGGGTGTTCGAAGTTCTGGATGTGGAACCAGCCATAAAGTCCGGAGAAGATGCGGCGGCGTTATCCACATTGAGCGGCGAAGTTGCATTCAAGCGCGTCTCACTGCGCTATCAGGATGAGAAGACCGAGTCGCTTTCGGATATCAACGTGCATGTGAAACAGAACCAGATCATCGCCTTGATCGGACCGACAGGCTCGGGCAAGACATCGCTGGTGAATTTGATCCCCCGCTTTTACGATGTGACCGAGGGCGCGGTGCTGGTGGATGGACACGATGTGCGCGATGTGAACCTGACATCCCTGCGAAGGCAGATCGGGATCGTGCTGCAAACGTCGCTGTTGTTCTCGGATACCATCCGCGCGAATATTGCCTATGGCAGACCCGATGCGACCGATGAAGAGATTTTTGCCGCCGCCAAAGCGGCGCAGGCGCATGAATTCATTACGGGCTTCACGAAGGGATATGACACCATCGTGGGCGAGCGCGGCGTGACGCTCTCCGGCGGACAGCGCCAGCGTGTGGCGATCGCGCGCGCGTTGTTGATGGACCCGCGCATTTTGATCCTCGATGATTCGCTTTCGAGCGTGGATACACAGACGGAGAAGCTCATCCAGGCTGCGCTGGATACCTTGATGGAAGGTCGCACCACCTTTGTGATCGCGCACCGTATGAGCACGGTCCGCCGCGCGGATATGATCTTGGTGATGGATAAAGGCAGGATCGTCGAGCGCGGCACGCATGACGAATTGCTCGCCAAGGGCGGCTTGTATAAGGAGATCCACGACCTGCAATTGCAGCTGCGGGACACCTTTGAAGACGAAATGAAGGAAGTTGAGTTGATCATCAGCGAGAAACCGACGCATGAGAACACCATCATTTCGGGCAGGTCAAATTCAGGATAAATTTCGTCCGCGGGTTTCGCAGAGGTGATCAGTTGCCTCTGAGCGACCTGCGGATATAAAAACTATGGCAACTAAAATCATCCCACCAACATTCATCACCCAGTCCGAAGAGCAGTTGGACAAGTTCTACGATCCCGTCGTTGCACGCGGACTTTTGCAGTTCCTGAAACCATACGCCGGACGCATGGCGTTTGCATTGGGACTGATGGTCATTGTCACCGCCGCCGCGGTTTCGGGACCGTACTTTGTCAAACTGGCAATTGACGACGGCATTGGCGCGAACGATATGACCGCCCTGCGGAATATCGCGCTCGCCTATCTGGTCGTCTCCATTATTCAATTGGGACTGAACTATTGGCGCGTGCGCATCATGGCGCGGGTCGGGCAGCATATTCTGTATGACGTCCGTACGGTCATGTTCGACCATCTGCAAAAATTGTCGCTGAGTTTCTACAACCGTTACAGCGTAGGGCGCGTCATTACCCGCGTCATCAACGATGTGGGAACTCTGCGCGAGTTCATCACCTGGGCGGTGCTGGCGATTGTCCGCAACCTGCTCGGGATCGTCGGCACCATCATCGCAATGTTGTCGTTGAATCTCGAACTGTCCCTGCTGACCTTTGCCGTCCTGCCGATCATGGTCTGGGCAACGATCATTTTCCGCAAGGTGGCGCGCAAGAACTATCGCAAGGTGCGCGCGGCGGTCTCGTGGGCGAACTCGGTGCTGGCGGAGAACGTCAACGGCGTGCGCGTGGTGCAGGCTTTCTCCCGTCAACGGCACAACCATGAGCAATTCAAAGGCTACGTCAACCGTTATTTTCTTGAGACCAGTCTCGATGCCGCCAAGGTTGCTTCGCTGTTCACGCCGGTGATCGACATCCTCGGCGCAGTAGCGACTGCACTGGTCGTGTACATCGGCGGGACGGCTGTGTTGGGCGAGTCTATTACGGCGGGCGTGCTCATCGCCTTCATACTGTACATTGACCGCTTCTTCGAACCCATCCGCGACCTGAGCCGCCGTTTCGATACGCTTCAATCCACGATGGCGGGCGGCGAGCGCATTTTGGAACTGCTCAATACGCCGGTCGAGGTTCGGGATGCGGAAGATGCCCGGGAGATGCCGCCAATTACCGGCGCGGTCCGATTCGATAACGTCTCCTTTCATTATTCCGATGACCCGACCCTTGTCCTCGATCAAATCAATTTGGATGTAAAACCCGGCGAGACGGTTGCCTTCGTCGGCGAGACGGGTGCGGGCAAGACGACCATCGTCAAACTGCTGACGCGCTTCCATGACCCAACCGACGGCTGTGTGCTCGTGGACGGCGTTGACCTGCGGACGGTGACTCAGCAATCCCTGCGCCGGCAGATGGGCATGGTCCTGCAAGACCCGTTCCTGTTCAATGGCACGGTCAGGGAGAATATCCTGTTCGGGCGGCTGGATGCCAGCGACGATGACGTGATCGCCGCCGCGCAAGCGGTTGGCGCGCATGATTTCATCGTGAATTTGAAGAATGGCTATGAAACATCCGTGGAGGAGGGCGGCGCGACTCTGAGCGTTGGTCAGCGGCAATTGCTCTCATTTGCGCGCGCACTGCTGGCAAATCCCCGAATTTTGATATTGGACGAAGCAACATCATCCGTTGATATGCAGACCGAGCAGATCATCCAGACGGCATTGGCGCGCTTGTTGAAAGGACGCACATCCTTTGTCATTGCGCATCGTCTCTCCACCATCACGAATGCGGATAAGATCGTTGTGATCGAAGACGGAAATATCGCCGAGCAGGGAACACATACTGAATTGCTGGCGAAGCAGGGTAAATACTTTGATCTGTACAAAACGGGATTTCAGGAGTGAGGAGCGAGGATGACTGCTGACAGTAAATACAACGAATACCTGTACAAGATGTCCGCGCACCTGCGCAGGGGATTAGGCGAAGTGCAGAGGAAGGTCAATGACTTGTACAAGGTCGAAGAACTTGAAGATTACATTGACTCAAAAGATTCGCCCATCGAGCATATCCATGCCGCATTGGTGCCGTTGATGGCGCAGGTCAATGACTTTCATGACTATGCCCTGACCGTAACTGACAGGATGGAACTACACCTTGACGAAGTGGATGTCCATGCTGTGATGGATGGCGTGTTGACCATCGCCGACCAGCTTGTGGAAGCCGGATCCGGCTTGAGATTGGAAGAGGATATCGCCGAGAATCTGCCGTCGGTGGAGGCGGACGCGGAGCGGCTCACACAGGCGTTGTTGAATTACATCCACAACGCCGTCAAATTCACCGAGAGCGGCACGATCACCGTCCGTGTGACGCGGGAGACGCAGAACATCCTGTTCGAAGTCAGCGACACGGGCATTGGCATCCCCGAGGAAAAGCAGGAACTGGTCTTCGAGCCGTTCGAGACCATTCTGGATGACAAAACCGACCCGCGCCTGGGGTTTGGTATCGGTCTCAAGCTCGTCGAGCACATCATTGACCTGCACGACGGCGAGACCTGGTTCGAGAGCCGCGAAGGGGCGGGAAGTTCGTTCTTTTTCACGATCCCGTTGTAATTCGCCCTTCTGTCTTAAGCGGTTTTCTGTTTGAACAGGTCGCGTGTCAGCAGGATGCCGCCCACACCGACCGCGGCAATGGCGACCGCGTACAGCAGGATGGGGACCAGTACAAGCGCCATCAGCCAGGGCGTCGGTTCCGTCTCACCGGAAGCCAGCCCGGTGACGATTGCCAAGCCCTGCCCGCCGAACAATAGAACGACCGCGACTGCCAAGCCCCAGCCGATCAACTTGACATGGGCGTGTTCGCGCAGCGATGCCCACAATAACAGCAGGCTGCCGAGCAAAGCGGACGGGAATAACTCCGCCGGCATGAGATAGTCGAAGCGAAAGATACCCGCCACCATCAGCGACCCGAGCCCGAGAATAAAAGGCGCCGCCACGGGGAACCAGGTCAGTACGGTTCCCACGAGCGCCAGGATTTTCGAGTACACGTTCTTATTGTTCTTCATGGCAGACTCCTTTTCCGATTCCATCATAGCACGCGGAGTTGCAAGTTTCAATGAAAACACCGTACTGGATATAATGGACGAAAATCATCATGGGAGTTCTTATGGAGATCAACTTCGTTGGGCTTGCCGCCGCGCTGGCGACGTTTTTTGGGATCTGGTGGGGGCATGTATCTGTCCGTAAGATCGAACGGGAGGTCGTGAACTTGTGGATACCAGCCACGATCGCGCTTGTATTGGGGTTGGTATTGTGGTTCGCTTCCACCCTGACCTCGAGCCTGCCTCTGTCTGCGGCGGCGGGTATCGTCGGTGTGACCTTGCTGTGGGATGCGCTTGAGATCGGCATCCGCCAGCCCAGGCGCATCAAGCGCGGAGAGACTCCTGCCAATCCGAATAACCCTCGCCATGCAAAGATCCTTGCAGATCATCCCGAAGCGACCACCGTGGACTTGCTTGAGCGCGATCCGATCGGAAGGCAATATACTCCTCAGGAGATTGCCGCGCTGAAGGAAGGTGCAAAATGAATTTCTTCGGCATCTGGATCTGTTTGATTACGTTGTTTGTGATCGGAATGGGCTTTGTGTGGGTGATCCGCGGGGAGCGATATTTCGGTTATCTGTGGTGGCCCTATGTGATCGGACTGGGCGCGGCGTGTGTAATCGGCGCGTTATTCGTCCCGAACGATTGGGTTTCCGCTCTGCTTGGCGCAGCGGGCGCTTCGTTGATCTGGGGCGCGACCGAACTAAAAGAACAAGCCGTGCGCGGGGAATTGGGCTGGTATCCCTTCAATGGGAAGAAGATCGATCCGCCCTTTGTGGATGCGATCAAGAAGTGGAAGGCACCGAGCTTGTAGTATTCCAGCCCTGACGGGTTTCCGATAGATGGGCAACTAACCCTACAGGCGATTATCGGCAGGGTTGGATGAATGTCAATATGTCTGTCTGAAAAATTGACATTTACTAACTTCCTGCTTTCCCTTGATGACTACACTTTATCTGTAGTTCAAGAATTTGCATCAGAAGGCGTAACATCTGTTGCAGGAACAATTGATGAGAAATTCCTAGGGAAGATTGCCGGTTATTTAAGTTTCGCTATTGGAATAGCACAAGATCACAATACCGGAATGGTTGATAAGTTCGCGGATAGCGCTGCCTTTGTGATTTATAATGGCAAAGGTAATGTTTTGGTAACGTCTCAAACCTACATAAATAATGGGCGAGAAACAGTGGAGGGATGATAACACTAGGTGGTGCTGGGGCATGCCGTATACACTGGGGAGGATGTGTAGCTCTAGTGGCCGGTGCTGGTTTCCTAATAAAAATTGCTAAAAATATAGGCGAGGAAAAGTTCAAGTTTCTTCAACAAATGATACTACCACAATAAAAGCGAGAAAACTATTATGAAATCATCAAAAATACTAATAAATGGGCTTGTAACACAGTATGCCGTAGGAGTTTGTTGGATTTTTCTTGAATGGACAATCGAAGTAACGTCGGGATACTTTGATGCATCCGAAATATTATATAGGGTTGGAATGGCTCTTTTTCTGGTTTGGGTTATGTACTTAAACTCGAAGAAGAATAATATTAATATATTAATCTTCTTGATTTATTCAAACATACTTCTCTCAGGGGTAGGTCTCGTTTTTCTTCAAGGTGAATTACTTAATACTGCAACTGGAAGTCTTGTTGTTACGCGAATAGCATTCGTAGCGATTGCATTTGTTGGAATAATAGCATTAATTCTTAATGCGCGTCTCAAAAATGATAGTGTTTGGTAGCGAACCCTTCGGCGCGCACTACGAAGTGACTAATGGAGTCGCGACCAAATATTATTATGCAGGCGCACAGAGAATAGCCATGCGACAAGATGGAGATCTGTTCTTCATAATCGGCGACTACCTGGGCTCGACCAGCATCGTCACTGATGCGGATGGGACCAAAGTCTCGGAGATACGCTATCGCGCAGCATCCCTGTGGGACAAGGCGTGCCCCACAGGGATGCTGCGCGAGGGCGAAGTCCGCTATGAAAGCGGAGCGAGCCTAACTGAATATACCTACACGGGGCAATACTCCTACACCGCGGACTTCGGTCTCATGTTTTATCGCGAAGCATCCCGTAGCGACAGCGAAGTGGATAATGCAAGGTGGTATGACCCGTCACTGGGACGCTTTGCCCAGGCGGATACGATTGTGCCGAGTGGTATACAAGGCTGGGACAGATATGCGTACGCAAATAACAACCCCCTCTATTATACAGATCCTTCAGGTCACTTTGCAATAGTACCATTTCTGATTACGGCGGCAGTCGTTGTTGGAGTATGGATGATCGCCGCACCTCCAGCCTATGCGCCCTCCAGCGATGCCGATCTTGCAGCTCGTGTCACGGCAGCGAAATCCAACCCGTCCTATCAATTAGCCGAATGGATTGATGAACATCCCATCGAATATGTGGTTTTGGTAGCCGTTGCTGTTCATACAAGTATAGAGGCAATTGCCGCATTGGCAGAAGCGGCAGATCAGGTGGTGGACGGCAACCCGTCTTTGGACGAGTTCTTCGAACCAGCGGATTATCCAGAAAGCGCTCCGGGTTCATCCGGACCTTACGAGTCGCCCTATGGTTTTCCAGATGATCCAACCAAGCCTCCTGCGAATGGTTTTGATTGGGAGGGACAACCAGGCTCAACGCCAGGTAGCCGACAAGGGAATTGGTACAATGAGGAAACAGAGGAGTGGTTCCATTGGGAGCCCGATTCTCCATCCCATGGACCGCACTGGGATTATGGAGATCCCTGGCATCGAAGATATCGCATATTCCCTGATGGAAGTATGGAACCGAAATGAGCCTGCTAATACAACCTTTTGTTTTGAGGCAAGAAGAGGCAATTACCTATATCCAACAAGAGCTTGCACTTGGGTGGGGTTTTTCTCAAGCGCTCCTGCTGGAACTGAATCTAAGCAATGGCGATGTAGTGACTTTCTTGCCAAGTCTGCTGTCGGAGACCGACGCTTTGAAGTTCAATATGAGCGTTTATAAAACAGCGGGAGTGAATTTTCGGGAAGATCTCGATAATCATGTAGCCCACCGCATAAGTGTATTTCTAGAGAACAGGTCCAATAGTTACTTCATAGCGGAGACCCTAATGGCAGGAGTGCCGGTTTTCCCTAAAAAGGCTTTGGATGATAATTTTATGTATGACGGCCGCCTCTATCTTTATGCAGATAAATCCGGAAGTCGAAATACGATAAAGTCTGTATTCCGTCGTAGCCGAGATTATCCATTGATTACAAGCCTGACATCGCTGCCTGACCAGAATCCCAAGATTAAGTCCGGGAACACGCTAAGTGATAAACTCTTGCAAGAGTTAGCAAAACGGACAGAGGTATTAATAATTGGAGCTTATGATGCAGAAGCATTTGTGATTTGGAGAAAGACTGAGGATGCTTTTCCCAATGCAACATAAAAGACGAACCAAACTTGGCAGTTCAGTCCGTCTCTGGATGTGGGGTAGTGGTATTGTACCTCTACTCTGGCTGGTGGCAAGAGCCTTTGCATTGGAACAACACAAACCTGCCGCTTTGCGCGAGTGCAAAACGTTTTGAAAAGCGACGCGTCGAGCGTGTCGAGACGTCGTATAATGATGATGAGCGGCGAGCCCGCAAAACCCCTGCGTGGGTCTCTGCAAAGAGTTCACACTATTTTGTGTTTGGGATGCCGCTCACTTTTTTCTTAAGCGTACTGGGCGGGAGTTTCACAGTCTTCGTGCCCCAGCGAAACTCATTCATCTCTCGTCCAATGCCCAGCCGATCCAGTTCATGCCGCACCCACTGCTTGGCGCTCATGCCTTGGGGCAGGTTGCGCACCCGCATTCGGTAGGCGGTGTTGAACAACGAACACGCCACCGAGCGCACATCCGCATGTTTGTCCACCGCATCCTTCGAGAGAATATGCCAAACCGCCACCAGCAACAGCCGCGCAATCCGCACAATGGCGCGCGAACGACCGAGTTTCGGTTCGAGCCGCGCCAGTTCCTTCTTCCAGTGCGAGTGATCCTGTACGGCATGATTCGCCGCATCCACCATCGCCCTTCGCAGATCCCGGCGTCCATGCTTGGTGATGCCTCCGCTGGTGCGTTTCTCCCCGCTGGCATGAACCGACGCTCCCAAGCCTGCATACCCCACCAGATGATCTTCATCGGGGAAACGCCGCACATCCCCAATCGCCGCCAGGATGGTGACCGCTGTGAGCAGTCCCACACCCGGCAATTGCACCAACAATGCGGTGCGTTCATCCTTCGCCGCCCATTCCCCCAGCGCGGCTTCCAACGCCTTCTTCTGCGACTTGGCGAACGCCAGCGTGTTCAGGTCGGTGTTCATGCAGGCTTTCTCGGCAGGCGAGAGATGCAACAAGTTCCACCACGGACGCACATCGGGATGAAAGATCTCCAACCCCGTCTCAGGCTGGATGCGATGCCTTTGCAGGAGCGCATGAAGCCGATGCTTTGCAGTCGATCCCAGAACCGACATCTTGCGAAACTCCGCTACCAGCATCCGCAGGTCACGTACTTCCCTGGGCGGCACCCAGATCGAGACCAGCAATTTCGCGGCAAGCAATTTTGCCAGCGTGCGCGAAGCAATCTTGTCCGTCATCACCTGCGGATTGATGACCGCCTTGACGTGCGGCGGATGCACCACACACACCGACTGGACATGTTCGATCAGCGCATCGTACACATCCCAGGTGTTGGTCGTCATCTCGATCACGACCGCATCGGTGGATTTGAGATTTCGCTTCATCCAGCCTTCGAAGCGGTCCCAGGTCACCCGCTGCGGACTCAACACCTCCTGCTGATCCGCGTCCACGCCCGCGGCCACCATGTAATGCTTGTGGATATCCAAACCGATAAACCGTTTTGGAGTGGGCATAACAACCTCCTTTCAGGTTGGGGAACAGAAAGGGGCCGGGCTCTTCCGATTTTTGGGACAAGGCTTCACACACGCAATCGAGCTGTGGCGCATTGCGCCATTCTCAGGCGGGCAGAATCGAGCGGGACGGTCACACATGTCAGCGAGCTTGACTCACAGGGAATCTTCTCATACGCATACTCGACCGGTCCCAACGCCTTACCCGGCGCTCCCTTCCAACTGGTTCTTCAAGCGTTTCCGCTCGCTCGCCATTTGGAAGTATATGCCCGGAAGCCACCCGGCGGCGGGATGCACCCCGCCTTGTTATTTGCCCCACATGTCAATAATTCGCCAATAAACTATGTCGACCCGAGCGGTCATTTGCCCTGTCTGGATGATGGATATTGCGGAAATCCAAGTGACGATGCGTATCAAATACACATTTATTCCAATGCGATCAAAGAAATCTACAGATGGAATCTTAAGGGCAAGTGGAAGTTGGAAGAACTTAAAACCATTTACGAAACGGGTAAGGATATTGAGAAATTTGCGGACAACCTGACTGACGGAAATGGGCTAGAGTGGATGCAAAAAGCATTTGGAGGCACAACCATTATGCATAGTCAGCATAGAAGTGGACGTTCCTATGCTTGGCCTTTCATTGGAGTACAGTTGGACAAAAATTGGATGACCCACTCTTGGGGCGCCAAAGTGTTACTTGCCCACGAATTAGGCCATATCTGGGATATCAATACAGGTTTTGCGGCTTCGTATCATATGAATTTGGATCTGGGTGGCTCAGGCGTATGTCTGTTTTGTGCACCTGGCAATAATGTACCTCAATGGGATCCTGGCTATCATCGAACACCATCAGGTGATGCCTACGGCAACAGCGGGCGGAATGAATACTTTGCCGAGGCATTTTCTGCGACAATTTACAACCGAGTATCTGTCCCAAATCACGTGGTCGCTTGGATTGATTCTCAAATTGCAAATTCCAGATATTTTCTGCCATGGAGGTAAATATGAAAAGATTGATTCTGTTCTTCTTTCTTTTGATAGTTGCATGTGGTAGTTTACCTGATGAATACTCAATTCTGGATAGATCGAATTGTGTTCTGCCATGCTGGAATGGAATTACTGCAGGGCAAACAACAGAAAAAGAGCTTCTGGAAATCCTAAAAGGTTTGCCTGATATTGACCAGAAAACCATCAAAATCACAAATGAGCCTTGGAATATATTTGATAACCAAACTTTCTTCTCATTTCATCAGAATTGGTCACTAAATCAAGCTCCTAGGTTACAAGGGTATGTATATATAATAAATAATGAAGTCAGTAAATTGGCTTTTTGCGGAGAAATAAAAACATCTGTAGGTGATATTATCGAACAGATAGGGGAGCCAGAAAATATTATTAGCGGAAATAACTTTTATGGTGGCAGGACGGTTATTTTAGTACATCCATCAAAAGGAGTGTCGTTTTCGTATACAACAGAGTTGGATCAACTTGAAATAAATTCAGATACTCAAATCAGTTGTCTAGAAATATTCGATCCGCTACTTTATAAGGAGATGCTGGAAGCAAAGTTCTTTTCCAATGGCTATTACAATACAGAGGAAACCTTGCGAGTCATGTATCCTTGGGATGGGTATGGCAATCTGGATGAAAAATATCCGCCACGCCAGCCATAACTTTAACTTCTACTGAGACCCTTGGTGTAAACTATTTTTGCAAAGCACCCAACCTGACAGCATCGTTCCCGATCCACACAATCCGCTCGATTGGAATAGGTACAGTTACGTCCGGTATAATCCGCTCAAGTACACCGATCCAACAGGACATGACCCCGCATGCGGACCCGACGGCATTTGGTGCGGATACGACGGTTCCGGCTATGCTGGCGGGACGGGGTCGAAGGGCGGAAGTGGTAAGGATAAACTCGATTTCACAGGGTATTCAGATTGGGAGAAAGATGTTCTTCTCAAACTCTACATTGAGGGCGGACCAAATGCAGTTCATGGTGTTGAATACATGCTGTCAAACAATATACACATTGTTATAACGAATGGATGGCCCTCATATTTAAAAAGGGGAGCATGGTGGACTAGTGATACTGTTTACATAACCCAGGGAGGCTCCTCGTGGATCCCACCAAATACCTCAATAACAGAACAAGGCATTCTTGCTAATGAATGGGCGCTTCAGAATATTATTCATGAAGCGTATCACATTGAACAAGGAAAAGAATTGGCACTTACACAATTAGGAGAAATGCAAGCATGGAAGGTGGGACTTGATGTCTATCAGCATCTTGGTGGTGTAATTCAACCTGGATCAAGGGAAGAGCACGCATTAGCCTCGCTAACTCCCGCTGAATTCACTTCAGGCATGAAGCAATATGACTTTTGGTATTGGGCAGGGTTATCTCTTTTAAGGACCGAGCCAGGTGCATCATATCCGCTTTATAATCGATAAGTGTTGTCAGGTAGAAATGAAAAAACATAAAAAATTTTTCGCCCAAAAATTAGTGGTTGAATGTCTCTGTATTACAGTCTTGTTTTTGCTAACTTCATGTAATGGACTTGATCGGTTGAAACTGCTGCCTGGAGCATCCTATGTTGCGCCGCTTGGTAAACCACGTGCTTACTCTATACTGTGGTCACCCAGGGACCTTAACCGATTTCTGGTTAGTGCATCTGGTGTTGGAGTTCAGAATCCGCAAGTACATTTACTTGACAATAGGGCTAAAACAATTCTGGCGGATAATGATTATGGTGTCCTGAAGGGGGAGTCTTGGTCGCCAGATGGGCGTTATGTTGTTGTTACCGCGGATATGATAACGGGCGGAGACATGAAGTCAGGTATCTGGATTATTGACTTGCAGGATAATTTAAAAGAGCTCTTTCTAGAAGAATACGGCAGCTTAGACTGGTCGCCTGACGGGAAGACCTTCGCCTTGCTCAGCGTCAACTTTGCACCGGGGGAATCACGGAAAGTTTCTTTATCTTTAATAAATATCGAATCGAAAACGCGAGAATTCGTCTATGAAAATGAAAACGCACTTGTTCCTCTGGGTGTATCATGGTCATTTGATGGAAATCAATTAGCGTTGTCCTTTAGTGACAAACAAGGCGGTGCTAATGGGGTTTATCCAAGCGATATATATGTTCTAAATTTGGAGAATCAGCGATTAATTCAGCTAACCTTTGATGGAAACAGTTCGTTTCCTCAATGGTCGCCTACCGGGAACATTATTGCCTACATGAAGTATGCCCCTCAAGAAATTGATGCGACTCACTCAATCAATCTGATTCGGGCTGATGGAACCTGTGACACAAAATTACCAATTTTAAGCAGAGCAATTTCTCCGACATGGTCCCCGGATGGAAAACAACTAGCCTACATAGGTCAAGATGGCATTTACGCTTTAGATCTCAAAAAGATAATTGGAGTGGATATTTACCAAGATTTGTGTAAGTACAGGAATCGTTGATTGTCTTCACCTTGACGGCACCTACGATGCATTGTTTTTTCATAATGAGCTTCTTTATTTTGCAAGATAGATAGTTAATTATTTTCAACGAGTGTTGAGTACCGGCGTCCGAAGCTTAGAGTGTGTAGTGACTGATGGAGCTAGTATTGGAATGGGAACAAGGGCATTTGTCGGAGGGACCGGTCCCATTGGTTATGGTATCGCCGCTTATTCTACAAGTGTAACAATTGATAATACAATAAACAATAGAATCAATCCCTGGCTTTTCAGTTTTCCATTTTTTGGAGGTGTGCCATGATGCAAAGAGATAATCTTATCAATAGAATGAAGTCATTTTTTGATGACACAGATATTCGTGCGCTGGTTTTTGCACCACCAACTATAAGTTTTTCTTTATATATTATTATATTAATATGCATAGATTATTTTTCAGATAAGCCGGTACCAGATTCGTATTTAGGTATAGGTCTAGGGCTAGTGTCTCTTATTTCTTGCGTTGGAGGTATGGCTCAGATTTACAAAAGAGAAATGCCATGGCTCTATGGAAATACCTATAAAGGCAATTTAGCTGTTGTGTCTGGAATATTAATAGTATTTCTTTTTGGGGTAACAGGAATAACCGCAATGATAATGGGATTGAATAGCTTGTCGATAGAAATGTCAGGCATGAACTGATAATAGTGATGGATAACGAATTACGTCGGTAGTTGAAATCACCGCTGATGCTGCAGCTACTTACTTTGTTGGCAATCACTATGAACTTTCAAATGGACAAGAGACTTTTGATTTGCTATGGGATGCAGATATTGCTTGGGGAGATAAATTGGAATGGAAAGTTGATGGAAAACTTCAAGTTTAGCAGTAACTTATTTTGGGCTAGATGAGAATCCTCATTATTGGTACACTCAAACCTTTAGACCCATTCAAACTTATCCAGCAGTTTGTTATGCAAGTGCGTTACGTAGAAGTTGCAATAAAAAACCATAAGGATAATCTAATGAATTTTATATCACAAAACAATAGAATTATTTTTTCGGCTGGACTAATAACAGCAACATGTGTCCATGTTTTTAATTCTGATAAGCTGTTTTTTATCTCACACATTGCTAACATTTCAGCGGCAATAGTGGCTTGGATAGTTGCTTGTTCAATGATTAATATAAGAAGATTATTTCTTTTATTTCCCTTGCTGATAATATCGTTAGTTATCACATTAACAGGGATAATAGGTTTTGTAATAACCCATTACAATGAGGCAGCTTCAATATCAGATGTGCCTGATTGGATAATGGTGAGTAGTATTATTCCTGTTGTATTTAACAGCATAGTTTTAATTATTATTGATATTCATGAAAAGAAATACCATACAAAACATTAAAAGAATTTGGGGTCTTTTCATTTAGGTTATACTCATCAAACTTCCCGGAACTCGCCACCTTACTTTTTTTCTATCACAACAAACGATAAGAAGATACAGCATACCCTGTTGGTGTTACGACTGCTTATTTTGTTGGCAACCACTACGAAGTTAACGGCATTGTGACAAAATATTACTCCGCAGAGACCTAGCGTATCACGATCCCGAAGGACATCGGGACGATGTGAGAAAGGCTGGGGAGTTGTTCTACATCCTTGGCGACCACTTGGGTCCGACCAGCATCGTCACCGATGGCAATGGGACCGTGGTCTCCGAGATGCGCTATCGCGCAGCATCCCTGTGGGACAAAGCCAGCCCCACAGGGGTGCTGCGTCTACGCCTATTGTTTCAACACCTAGTCTATATACACCTATGCCTATTCCTCCACCAACACCATAGACAGCAACTCCATTTCAGCAATGACGCATACTGAATTTCTGAACAAATTAGGATTAGTTAATGTTTGATGAGATTTTTGGTATCATCTTGCTTCGGAGTAGTTTATGCGCGTAAAAATCGGACTAGTTTTAACTTTAATGATTTGCGCACAGATATTATTTGTGTCGATAATGTCACTATTTATCGACTTAAGTTGGAATATTGCTTACCTATTAATTGCGCCAATATACGTAGTAATAGCTTTATTGATATTTTTTGAGAGAAAAAATCTCCGCGAGTTTAATTTAGATCGATTTTCATTGCTTCTCTTGGTTTTCAGTTCTGTTTTTAGAAGGCGACTTGGAGTCGAGAACGAGTTTATTTTTCTGCTTATCATTGGAATAGCAGGATTGGTTGTGCTCGTTAGCGCAGTTCTGAATTGGGCCCAAGTACCCAAAACTAATTTCCGGTGGTTAGTTATTGGTTTATTTATTGGTTGTGTGACGCTTGTTCCAATTGCCTTTATTGAATCTTTTCAGCCGTCAAGAGTACTGTATGATGCGCCGGTATCATATGGTTTTTTTTGGGATGCAATGCGAAGGGTAATATATAACATCTCGTTTAACGCTCCAATAGAAGAAATACTATTCCGTGGGTTCCTGTGGGGATATTTAAAAAATTTAAATTGGAATGATAATGCTATTTTCTGGACCCAAGGTGCCTTGTTTTGGTTTTCGCATTTAGGTGCTATCGGATCGCCTCTTACTTTCTTTCTGACGATTCCGATAGGAACGTATATTCTGAGCGAACTTACAAAAAGATCTGGTCGTGTGTCTCCGTCGATTCTGTTTCATCTCATTATTAATTCAATGATTTCAGTATTTATTTGAATTAATGCGTAGATAGAGCACTTCATAGGGTAGACAGGTTCAATGGTTGCCAATTATTCCTGTTCAGGAGCACTGCGCACTGCAATCCCGAGGGACATCGGGACGATGTGAGAAAGGCTGGAGAGTTGTTCTACATCTTTGGCGACCACTTGGGTTCTACCAGCATCGTCACCGATGCAAATGGGACCAAAGTCTCTGAGATGCGCTATCGCGTAGCATCCCTGTGGGATAAGGCGTGCCCCACAGGGGTGCTGCCCCTACGCCTATTATTTCAACACCTAGTTATATGGGATTGCAAAACAAAGACAAACAGGACCAACTTTACATCGTCACCCTTCCAAGTGAATAAGATGATAATAGGTTGGTCTTCAGTTATCCTTTTAGTAACAACAAAAACCGGCAGATTGAAGTATTTCTTGTGCTGAATATGCTGATTGATTGGGGAGTTCAGGGGATAAAGTACACTGGAATGCCTTTTATGCATACCATACCAAGAAGGTGAAGAATGACGATAAAATTCATTATGCGCGTAATATTACTTGTTACATTGGTTTTGGCGGGATGCTCGAATCTGGTTTCGTCACAAGAAGCTGAAATACTTTTTGGTGAACTGTATGAAAATTGTTCAATGAATGATCATTTGTTGCTTAGGTTTGTGGGTCCGCTATACGAAGGGGATAGATATACTCATGTTTCTCTAGAAAGTGTTTCCGGTAAGTCTGTTATATTTCCATCAGGTTACAATCTTCAGTTGCTGTCTTTTGATGGTAATCAGAATAAGTGGATTGAGGTGAAGAATGGCGTTTTGTATTTGCCTTTTGATATAAACTATATTGTTGGAAAAAATGATCCGGGAAATGAACGTGAGGTATCACTTATTCCAATCAAACCAAATATGGGAAGGGAAATTGTTATACGCGTCGTGGTTTACGGTCACATTTACGAAAATGGAATTGAAACAGATGAATGCACTGGGGCTTTTGTAGATTTTGAATTCACTCCGTAAGCATTTGTGGGTCAGCATTTTGCACAATAGCGATACTGCTTTGTGCCTATTCCGGGCATAATGGCACGAGCCCGCCTCTGGCGGTTCCGTTCAGCCAGAAAAAAGGACTTGCCTGCGCTTTGCTGCCTTCTCTTTTTAACACTCAACCGCGGAACACCCCTTTGGGGTTGACACTGCTGTTAATCGGTGGGCGGCGTGATATTTGGATGCTAACCTATTGGATATCAGATCGCACAGCAAACCGGCTTGTGATGGGGTTGACTGGGACACGTTCGTCGCGCAAAAGATTGTTCAGATTGGGAGCATCGTTTGTTGCCACGGTCCAGGGATTCCCAAAAAGACGATTGAGACCCAGGACGATTTCATAAAAGTTGAGCCCGGGATTTCCATCAAGATGATAGATGCCAGCCGGATGGCGATCCATGATATGTCTGAGACTATTAGCCGTGTCGGCGAGAAACGAACAGGCTTGATACCAGTTGACGCTGGCAGTGATGCGCCCATCGCTCCGGAAGGTGCGATCTAGAAAATCCACCATATGGTTCGCACCAGGCGCTTCCCCGATCTGCCAACCCAAACGTACCACCAGCGCATCAGGATTGGAGCCAATTACTCGTTGTTCACATTCGAGTTTGTAATTTCCATAACTGTCATCAGGCTGTGGAAGGCTGTTTACTGTAAACGGACCGCGCTGCGCTGAAGAAAATACAGAAACGGAACTTGTGAACAGGAACTTGATCCTGTTTTGGGCGCAGACTTGCGCTGCTGATTCTGCCCAATCAGGACTTCCATTTGCCAAATGAAAGAACCAGTCAGGATGTTCATTGACAATGAACTCGTTGATCGCCTTCTGATTATCCGTTGGCACTTGCGCACGGTTCCAAGACACGACCCTGTGACCAGCCGCCATCAAGGATTTCGCTAAGACGGGTGCAACTGTGCCATTAACTCCGGTTACGATGGCTTTCATCTTCTACTTTCCGATTCTCGAATAGAACTGCCCAACAGGCTCGTGCCCCGAAGGAGTATTGCGGCTCGTCCCGTGTGATCTTCACGGGATTGCCTCGGCGAAGCCGTCCAACCAAAAGGGCCAGGCGTAGAAAAAAGCTTAGGATGTGCGCACGCCGCGAAGCGAAGCGGAGACGGGGTGCACGCTGTGTTGGCTGGTGATGGTTAAGACGAGTTACCATCTTTTAACCGAGTTGGTAAGTGATTGTATCTCAACTCTAAGAATAGTTTTTCTTCAAATTGTTCTTTGTACCAACGTTTTGTAAGAATTAAGTCTTGCTCAAATTCGTAGCGATTAAAATAAAACTCTATCGCCCAATTTACCTCATCCAAATCAATCCCTAAATTACTAAAATCGCTTGTAAAAGCATAACCTTTGTCGTGAAGTTGGCTTTTTACTCTTT
This sequence comes from Anaerolineales bacterium, assembly GCA_023382595.1. Taxonomy (GTDB): domain Bacteria; phylum Chloroflexota; class Anaerolineae; order Anaerolineales; family Villigracilaceae; genus Villigracilis. The sequence goes on from JAHDWB010000006.1 coordinate 136,357, forward strand.
TTATCCAACGTTTATTAAATTCATCATCTATTTGCCAAACAACTTTCTTGATGTCAGCGGGTGAATCTTCGTCGAACATGGCATAAGCAATAATGCCACATGTCAATAAAGATATAGCCAAAAATATCGATGTAGTAGTAGGTTCTACTTGATATAGTTGAATAAAAATTACTGCAAAGCCAATTATTACAAAAGGTCTCTTAAGTTTGAAAATGCTTCCGTAAAGATATGAACTAAAATTATTTTCGCTATCGGCTTTTGTCATTTTAGAATTACGCCAGAAACGACGGAGTAATTGCAAGTACCCGAACAAAATACTTATCAAGAATATTAATTTATAAGGCTTTCCAAGTTCAAAAAATCCTGGGAGTGATATAGGAGTTGGTTGAACCATTAACGCGAAGGCTGTAATAAAAGTAATAACCCACGAAATTATCGTCCCTAAATTCACAATAATCGTGGTTATAGTTTCAAATTTACCTAAAGTTTCATCTTTGCTTTTCATCAAAAATAAATCCAACCTTATTCAATTATCAGCCAGCTAACGCCTTGCGGACATCATCCCGTGTGATCTCCACGGGATATCTGCACTGCCGTAAAAATATCTGTCTTGACCAGATTTTACCAGCCCAACGGCTTGCGAATATATTCCGGTGCGGTCAGCCTACGGCTTCCAATCGCTCATGCGTTCGCCGAGTTTTGCGAGCCGTTCGCGCATCAGCACTGCAAGGATGCCGAGACCGAGCAGCAGGATGCCCGTACAACCGACGATGAAGACCGTGCCAAGTCCGCCGGTGGCAAGGAACGAGAGCGTGATGACGCCCAGCACCACAAACCCGATCGGGAACAGCGTCAGGCTGCGCGAGCGGATGACGATCCCATACGCCAGCACCGCCAGCGACTGGAAGAACAACAGCACAAAATAGCGGAACATCTCCGGCACGGGGATGACCACGAGCATCTGGATATACGTCGTTCCCAACAGCACGAACTGTGACAACGTGCCCATGATGAACGCACCCGGGCGGCTGCCAGCCCGCGTAAGCAGGTAATGCTGGACCAGTCCCAGCAGCGCCGTGCCGATCGAATAGAACTGCGGCTCGTCCACATTCAACTCGCCGAGGAGGATGAAATACGCAAGCAGGTACAAGCCGTTGGCGGGGAACGCCAGCCAGGCATTTCGTTTTGCGAACGCTTCGACCGCCCATAGCGTGGCGGCAATTGCGACGGGGATTGCCGCGTCCAACCCGCCGAGAGCGGGTGAGGCGATCGAGACGAATGTCCCTACGCCGAGTCCGCTGTACAGCAACACCTTGTCCCAGCCTTCGGCGCGGTTTCTTGCCCGCAGGAGGAATCCCGCCGCGTAGTACAGCACCGCAAGCACGATGACCGGGTGGATCCATTTCGTCACATCGAAGATGCGAAACAGGAAGGTGACGAAGAGTGGCAGGGTCAGGGTGAAGGCGTAGAACAAATTCGGGCGGCGGTAGACTAGGCTTACGGTCAACGCGAGAAGCGTGTAGATCGCGAATCCGAACGCGGCAACCGACGCGCTCTCGTCGGCGAACAGAAATCCATAATTGACCAGTGTCAGGAAACCGCCGATGGCGCGCGTAGCGATGCTCAACGAATGCCGCTGGGGGAAGGTCAGATGCGCCAGTAGATCCGTCAGGATCCAGACGAGGCTGTACGCGAGCATGTGATGGGTGATGCGCTGCACGTCGAGATCGCGCAGGATCAGGAATGCGCCGATGGTGAAGAAAATGGGCGCGCCAGGTTCGAACAGACCATTCTTGCGCAGGTACATCTCGGCAAGGAAGAGTAGACCGACCACCAGCGCGTACCATCCGCTTGTTTCCTTCATTTGCAGGAGCGCGGCGAATGAAACCACTGCGCCGAGGATCAACGCGCTGTTGCGGAGCGTGAACGACCAGCCTTCCTTCGCGCGGATGGCGATCCCAAAGGCGAAATACAGAACCGCGAGAACGGTCAACGCGGGCAGCCAGGCGTCGAGGTCAAACGCATCGAGCGCGAAGAGAACGGCAAGCGGCAAATAGGCGGCAGGGAGATAGCCCAGCAAAGGCTTGCGATATAACAAAGCATAAATCGCGAAGAAGACCGTCATCACTGCATAGACGACAGCGACATGACCTGTTTTATCCTGGATCAGAAGGATGAGCGATGTGTACGCTGTGAACAACGCGCCGTAGATGCGCGGAGGCAGCCGCCACACGGGAACATCCTGCCAGTCCTTTTTCAGGAACAGGTCGGGCAGCAGGAACAGGATGGTAATGCCAAGCAAGGGATAGCCGATGAAAATATCCAGCCGCTGGATGATCTCAAGGTTGAAGAATGCGAAATAGGCGAAGACAAAATTGAGCAGGGCAATCGTCCACAACCACCAGCGGTTGCGTAACAGGTGCAGGGCGGCGTAGATGAGCGCGATGCCGAGCGCGGCGACCATGCCCAGCCATGCGTCATGGGCGAAGCCTGTGATCAATCCCAACCCGAAGGCGGGAATGGATGCCAGCAGTACGGGCAGGCTGTATTTGCGCGCCGCTTCAAACTTGTGAAGTATCTCGCTTGCGATCGCCAGCACTGCGCCCCAGAGAATCAATACGATGGTCGAGCCGAGCGATTCCAAGTCGAATGCGGCGGCGATGAACCACGGCATCGGGATGAGCGCTCCCGCCGCCAGCCACGGAAAGGCAAAGAACGGATAAAGCGCGTTCGAGAGGATTAAGAACGCGCACGCCAATCCCCAGGTGGTGAACGCCGCCAAGTGCCAGAGCGCCGGGTTGGATGGGTCGACGATGTTGACGCCAAAGATCGAGATGGATGAGATCAGCGTGATGCCCTGCACCGCCTGTGCCGCGAAAAAGAGCGGCAGCGCGAATTTCTCATCCTTCCATTTTTTCACCAGCCACACGCCTCCCAGCCCCGCCAGCGCGGCAACCCCGACCATGCTGGTATAAAATTCGGGCTTGGCGTTGAAGAGGTCACCGATGCGGTACAGTGACAGCACGAGCGAGCCGAATGCCGTGATGCTGAACAGCCGCGACTGATACAGCCTTGTGCTCCCGCCCCACAGCCCCGCCATCAGCAGGAACACCACCACCCAATATCCCGCGCTGAACGTGCTCGAAAGGTTCATGGCGGTGCGCAGGGTATCTTCGATATTATTTGCCGTGATGATCAGCAGGAAAGAGAAAACAATGAAAAGCGCAAAACTCGGCTGCGGCAATCTCTTTTTGATGGCAACCGACAGCATGCCGAACGCAAACGTGCCGAAGAGCAAAATGGGCAGGCGGAACTCGGGGATCGCCCAGCCGACGAAGGTCGCGGCGGCGATGACGAAGAACGCGCCGAGATACAGGTAAATGCGGATCGCTGCTTCGCTGGTGAGTGTCTGCAACAGGGATGGGCGCGGACCTTCGGGCTCGCGTCGTTCCAACGGGACGGCTGGCTGCGTTCCAGCGGGCTTTGCCTCGGCTTTGGCTTCCGCCGCTTGGACGGGAACAGGCGCAGGCGGAGTCTGAGCGGCAGTTGAAGGTTCGAAGTCGAAATCGTATCGGCGGCGGATCAAGTCTGCGTTTTGGCTGTCCAGCAGGTTGGCTCTAACCCACTCGTTGATCTCCTGCAGAATTACATAGCGTGTACCGCGGTCAAGCCGGTTTGCGTTACTGCGCTTTTGCACCATGCGGTTGGACGGCAGATTCAACGCCGCCAGCGCATTCGCGCGGTTGTATTTATTCTCGTCACTGCTTGCGATGATCTCCAGTTCGCGGCGGATGGCTTCGCTGCTGAAGTTCAGGTCGCTTAACCGCCGCATCGCTTCCGCACGGTCTTCCACTTTTGTGCTTTTTAATCCTGAAAGAACTTCGTTCAGGATTTCTTCCGGGTTTTGTTTGTTCGGATCGCTCATATCAGCCTCGATACTGACAACCTGATTGGATTGAAGCGGAGTTCCCTGTGCGGGTCGCGGAAGGATTTCATCGCGCGTGATCTTGCTGTCCACTGCGAGGTCCTTTTTGATCTGTGCCATCCCCATGTTTGGAAGAGCGAGCCATAAAATGACAAGCAAGCCAACGACAAGGCAGATTAGCATGATGCTTGCGCCTGCAAAATAACTCAGGATCACACCGCCCAGCGGAATTGCCGTGCGGATGCCCGCGTAGATCGCCGCCTGCTGTCCGTGTTTGCGGACGAACTCGCTGTCTTTGTTATTCGCATATTGGAGTAGGACCAGATGCCACAGCGCCGACCCGAGCACGCCAAAGGTGTAATTGATCGCGTCGCTGGTTTGGGAATTACACACATTGAGCCCGTACTCCAGGCAGAATGTGGAGGCGATGTTCATTCCGACAATGAATAATAGCGTGGGGATCGTGACGACCGGCGAGATTCTCAGCCAGTTGTAGGCGGCTTTTGCCAGCCGTTCCTCTGATGGTCTTTGCAAGGCTTCCTCCTCTGGTTTGGCTCGTTCCCCCTATTATCCCTTAAAAAATCGGATTTTTATAGCCAAAATTCGCTTTTTTTTGAATCAAAAAGACGGTGGGATTCCCACCGTCTTCGGTTTTCAACTATGGAACTCTTGCAATTGGATTACTTTAACACCACTCCGCTGCGCGGGGGAATGGTAATTTGGTCACCTGCTATTTTCGGCGAGCCGAACAGCACGTTTGGATTCTTTTCGAAATGCAGACTGACCGTCCGTTCTTCCTTGGCGGCATTGAAAGCGATGGTCAGTGTTTCAGCCTTGTACGAGCGGGAGAATACCACCACATCGCCCTCAGCATGGATGCGTTTGTATTCGCCGCGCCGCAGGGAGGGATGTTCCTTCCGCAACGTGATACATGCTTTCGCGTAATCAAGGAGGTCATGATCCCACTTCGCTTCATCCCACGGGAAGGACTTGCGGCAATCGGGGTCGTGACCGCCGTCCACGCCGATCTCGTCGCCGTAGTAGATGCACGGCGCGCCGGGGATGGCGAACATGAACAGCCAGGCGAGCTTCAGCGCGTCCTTGTCTCCATTTGCGCAGGAGAGAAAGCGCGGCATATCGTGGCTGTCCAGCAGGTTGAGTTGCGCGAAGGTAATGTCCTGCGGATATAAATGCAGGATGCGGTCGATCTCGTTCGCAAAATCATGCGCGTGCATCGGGCGGACGCGGTCCTTCAATCCGCCGGCATGATGGAGCACATCGATATTCAGGTGCGAATTGGCGAAGAATCCCAGCGACGCCGACGTGACAAGATAATTCATCACCGCATCGAACTGGTCGCCCTGCAGCCATCTCTGCGCCTCGTGCCAGATCTCGCCGACGATATACGCCTCGGGGTTGATCGCCCGCACGCGGCGGCGGAACTCGCGCCAGAATTCGTCGTCGTCGATCTCGCCCGGCACGTCCAGCCGCCAGCCGTCGATGCCGAACTTGATCCAATACTCCGCCACGTCGAACAGGAACTCGCGCACAGCCGGTGTGTTCGTGTTGAACTTCGGCAGGGCGGGCATGTTCCACCAGCCGCGGTAGCCGATGGCGGTCAGGCTGTCTTCGTGATGCAATAACTTCTGCTCGTGCGGGGTGGGGTATGCGCCCCAATGTTTGTGTCCCTTCAGGCGTTCTTCGTCGAAGTGGAACCAATCCTTGTAGGGCGAGCCGGCGCCGACTTCCAATACATGATGGAACTGCCAGAATCCGCGCGAGGCATGGTTGAACACGCCGTCAAGGATCACTTTGATGTTGCGCTTGTGCGCGGCGTTCAGCAATTTCTTCAACGCGTCATTGCCGCCGAGCAGCGGGTCCACGTGGTAATAATCAAAGGTGTGGTAACGGTGGTTCGAAGCGGAAGCAAACACCGGGTTGAAATAGAGCGCAGTGATCCCCAGCTCCTGCAAATAATCCAGCTTGTCGATCACGCCGTACAGATCGCCGCCTTTGAACCCGTAATGTGTCGGAGGGCTGTCCCACGCTTCAAATCCGATGTCGGGCAGCCGCTTGCTCTTCGCAAAACGGTCGGGAAAAATCTGGTAAAAAATTGCGTCCTTCACCCAGTCTGGTGTCGTCATGATACCTCGTTGTTATGGATTTGACGGTGGTTGAGTAGCGGCGACTTGGCGCCGCGTATCGAAACCACCAGGTTATTTGTTCACTCTCAATATATACATCGCATACGGACTCAAACTCTCGAACGGTTTGTAGGGGACGGCTTCGCCGCTTCTTCCTTGACCCTGTGCCTGCCCAGCCCCAAAGAGGGTTTCCACGCTGAAAGCGGATTTTTCCAGATCCGTGCCGTTGAGTTTGATGCCGTATTCCGAAATTTCCTTGTCTGTCAGGTTCGCCAGAATGAGAAATGTCCCGCTCCTGTCGCTCCGCAGGCTGACAAAGATACCAGAATTTCCTGTTTCCGGCAGGGCGATGTTACCGGTTTGCAATGCTGTATGGTCTTTACGCAACTGAATGAGCGCGCGGTAATGCTCCAACAGGGAGGTGGGATCGCCCTCCTGCGCTGCCACATTAACTTGCGTGTAGTCAATGTGAACGCCCCGCCAGGGAGTTACGGTGCTGAAGCCTGCAAATTCGTCCGCGTTCCATTGCATTGGCAGACGGATGTCTTCGTCAGGCTTTTGTCCCTGCATGCCGATCTCTTCGCCGTAGTAGATGTAGGGCGTACCCGGAGATGTCAGCATCAGGAACGATGCCATCTTTGCCTTGTTTACGTTGCCATTGAGAACGGACATGACGCGGTTCTGGTCATGATTGGTGAGGAAGATGGCAAAGTTGAAATCGGGCATGTCCATCAACGCGAATTTGATCGCGCTGTTGACGCCCGAATTCGCGCCGCCGTTCGCGCTGTTGACAAATCCGCTTGCCATCTCGAAGTTGAAGACATGGTCCATTTTGTCGCCCGTGTAGGCTTTGACCACCGATGAACCAGCGTTGAACACTTCACCGATGGTATACGCATTCGGATTCTGCTTTTTATATGCCTCGTAAAATCCCTCCAGCCATGCGTAGGTGGCGGGCGTATTTTCGGTCTTGCCATCCTCTTCGATCAAATGCTTCACGGCGTCCACACGGAAACCGTCCACGCCGATCTCGTTCAGCCAGTAATCGGTCACTTTGAGCATGTCCTCGGTCACGGCGGGGTTGTTGTAGTTCAGGTCGGGCATACCGCCCCAGAACAGACCGAAATAATAACCTTGTTCCCCTTGGTGCCAGCCATTGCCCTTGTTTTCATCCTCCCAGACGTAGTAATCGCGGTATGGGGAGTTCGGGTCGCTGTTCGCTTCCACGAACCAGGGATGCTGGCTGGATGTGTGGTTGAGGACAAGGTCAATGATGATGCGGATGTCGCGTTTGTGAGCTTCTGCCAGCAGGGTCTTGAAATCGTCCATGGTGCCGTATTCGGGGTTGACAGCGTAATAATCGAGCACGTCATATCCATGGTAGGACGGCGATGGGTGGATGGGCATCAACCAGATGGCGGTGATGCCGAGCGCTTCGAGATAGTCCAGTTTTTGGATAATTCCGTTGAAATCGCCGATGCCGTCGCTGTCTGTGTCGTAGAACGAGCGGACGAAGATCTCGTAGAAGACGGCGGTCCGCCACCAGTCCGAATCCGCTGACTGGTTGGAACCAGCCAACGGCGCGGGAAGAGCGCAAGACGTCAGAAGAGATAAAAGCAGAAGCGTGAGAAATATCCGTTTAAGCATAAGTATCCGGGAGAAAAAATTTCCTCTCCCTTCGCTTTGAAGGAAGAGGAAGTTGGGATGTTGTTTGAAAGTCTAGCCTTTGACGCTTCCGCTGGTCAACCCGCCGACGATGTGCTTTTGCAGACCAATGTACACAATGGCAACGGGAAGCGCAACAATGACCGCCATGGCGGCGAAGCGGTTCCACGGGATGCTGTTGGCGTATTGACCGGTCATGTTGTAGAGTGTCATGGCGAGGGTGTAGTCTTTGGGCTGGGAGAGGAAAAGCCAGGTGAGCACGAATTCCTGCCAGTGACCGATGAAGCCAAGGAAGAAGGTGACGGCAAGTTGCGGGACAGCCAGCGGAAGCACGATCTTCCAGAAGGTCTGGTTGGCGTCCGCGCCGTCGATGGCAGCGGCTTCTTCGAGTTCACGCGGGATGGTGTCGAGGTAGCCCTTGAGGTTCCACACGGCGAAGGGCAGGGCGGTGGCGGTCATGGCGATGCCGACACCGAGCAGCGAGTCGCGCAGGTTGAAGAGCAGCCTGCCCCGTTCGTCGCCCGCGCAGGCGAAGAGCGGCAGGATGGAGATTGCGCCGTCGCTGCATTCGGAAATGCGGAATTGGTTGAGCAACAGGTAAAGCGGCGTCGCCAGACCCACAGCGGGCATGAGCAGCGGAATGAACACCATGACCATCATCACTTCCCGCATTTTGAACTTGAAACGCGAGAAGGCGTATGCGGCAGTGACCGCAACGAAGAGGGCGACGACGCCCACTCCTACGGAGAGTTTGAAACTGTTGCCCAGAAGTTCAATGAAGGTGACGGGGTTGCCTGTGGGACGGTCCAACACCTGTTTGTAGGCGACGAAGGAGATCTCCTTCGGGAACAGGTCCAGCGAGGACGGGCGTGATGTCTGCGAACTGAAGGACATCGTAACGATGTACATGATTGGGAACATCACGGTGGTCAGAATGAAGAGGCACAGGATCTGGAGCAGCAACTGGCGCCAGAGCGGCAGGTTACGTCCGCTGGTTTGCCCGGAGGTGTTCATATTCAGGAAGCGGACGATCGGATTTTTGCTTTTTGCAGGCGAGGCGGTTGTCATGTTAAGCCTCCTGATAGTTTTGGGTGGCGCGGGTGATGCGGTTCGTAATCAGGAACACGATCAACGCCACGATAAAGATGATGACCGCGAAGGCGGCGGCAACGCCGTACCAGCGCAGGTTGCGGACAAGGTTATAAGCAAAGGTGACAAGGAGTTCGGTCGAGCGTGCGGGACCACCTCCTGTCATGAAGAAGACGAAATTGAATAGATTGAACGTCAACGTAAAGCCGTAGACGGCGGCGGGGATCATGGCGGGACGCAGGAGCGGAACGGTGATATTCCAGAACTGCTGGTTGCCGGTTGCGCCGTCAATGGAGGCGGCTTCGTACAGGTCGCGCGGGATGCTTTGCAGTGCGCCTGTTGCAACGACGGACATGAAGGGCCAGCCGAGCCAGAAGTTGGCGATCATCATGGCATAGTAGGCGAGCGTCAGCGGTGCGCCCGGCAGGAAACCCGGGATGGGCGGTGTGTACTCATTCAGCCAGCGGATGCGTACCATCGCATCGGATTGTGTGAAGAAGCCGCTTAGTGCGGTCAGGAACTGGTTCATCGCACCGTATTGCTCGTCGAAGATGTTGCGCCAGACGGTTGCCACAACCAGCGGCGGGACGACCACCGGCAGGATGTAAACGGCGCGGTAGATGCGCTTCATCCAAAGACCTTCGGTATTGAGCAGTACCGCGATCAAGACACCGGTTGGCACGTGCAGGACGACATTGCTGATCGCCCACCAGAAATTGAAGAGCAGTACCCTGAAGAAGTTGAAATTCTCCACCGGCAGGGCTCCGGTCAGGATGTCCGCATAGTTCTTGATACCGATAAACCGCAGTTCGGGGGATTTCAACCCGAGCAGCAGATGGGTGGTGTCGAAATTGGTAAATGAAATAATGAACTGATAGACAAGCGGATAGAACGTGATGACCCCCATGATCAGGAACGCAGGCAGCAGGTATAGGTAAGGCAGGATCGCGCGCTGCATTTTTGTGCGGCGGGAACTGGATCGTTTTGCAATTGCCATGTCTCTCTCCTGATAAGAAGAACGGATTTTAATCGGGAGCGGACAAGAGTCCCTTGTCCGCTCCCGGTTTTATTGCATTGACGCTTTACAGATGTTACTTGGTTGCGTTCTCGAACGCGCCGGATACCCATTCGGCAGGAGCGACGCCGGCTTCAAAGACCTGGTCGGTGCCGCAGAAGTTGCCCCAGTAGTTGCCGAGCGCTTCCACCTGCGGGCGGAAGTAGGCTGTGGCAAAGGCGTCGAGCAAGCCCTGGATGAGCGGGTCGGTCACATCAACAGTGATGTTGGCGGGAACGTGACCGGCTTCGTTCATCATCATGGTCTGCGAGGCGGCATTGGTCAGGTAGAGCGCCACGTCAACGGCGGCTTCGATGTTCTCACTGTTCGGGTTGAAGTAGAAACCGTCAACGCCGAGGAGCGGGTTGGCTGCGCCGCCGGGTCCGGAGGGGATCGGAGCAACGCCGAGGTTGTCGCCGAGCGCATTGCGGTAATCGCCCATTGCCCAGTTACCGTTCGTGATGGCGACCGTGGTGCCTTCCGTGAAGGGGGCGAGTCCATCGCTGTCGTTCTTGGGCCAGTTGTTGGCAACGGAGAGCGCGTACAGGTCATTCAGATAGGAGATCGATTCCGTCATCTTTGCCTGGTTGGCATCGCTGGTGACGAAGTTGAAGTCGTCGTCAAAGACCTGGGCGCCGAAGGCACCGTAGAAGCCCCAGTGGTGGTAGCAGCCGTAGCTGATCGAAACAGGCGTGCCGCTTTCCATCAGAGCCTTGAGTTCGTCGGTCGTGGCGGGAGGTGTGGGCAGCAGGGATTTGTTGTACCACAAGACCACAGCCTTGAGGGATTCAGGGATGCCATACATCTTGCCGTCGTACATCATGCCGCCCTGGGAGAGTTCGCTGTAATCGCCGAGCTTGCCTTCCACAACGGAGGTGATATCGCGGATGGTGCCGGTGCGTGCCAGGTTGCCGAGTTCGTCATTGGGGGCAATGAACATGTCAGGACCGCCGCCCGCGGCGACATCGGTGTTGTACTTGTTGAAGATGTCATTGAAGGGCACCTGCAGGACGTTGATCTTGTACTGCGGCAAATCCGTGGCAGCCTGTTCGAGGATCTTGGCGAGCACTTCTTCCTCAGCGGAACCGGTGCCATACGCATGCCAGAAGGTAACTTCGGTCACATCACCGGAGGTGGTTCCGCCACCGCCTCCACAGGCGGAGAGCGCAAGCGACGCAATGATCAGTGCGCTCAACAAAACGAGCAAGTTCTTTTTCATTCTCTTATACTCCTTGAAATAGTTGAAGAATCGTTCATACTTGGAAGTGGTGAAAACACTCGGCGTTTATTCTTTTAACAGACCACCTCCTTTCGCTTCAAGTTTATCGGATTGCTTCTTCAGTTGTGGCATCGAAGATATGGAATTTGTCCATATCGAAGATGACTTGCATGGTATCGCCGACGCGCGTCTTGGAGCGCGGGTCGACACGGCCCACATAGGTATTTTTTCCGCTGACGAGATACAGGAAAGTTTCGTTGCCCATCAACTCGGTCACATCCACCTTGGCGGAAACCCGCTCGCCATGGATGTTCGGCGGAGCGAACTCGGGATCGTGGATGTTCTCAGGGCGGATTCCAAAGACCACTTCCTTGCCGTCCAGATCCTTGTACGGTCCGGTAAGCGCATCGGGCACCTTGACCTGGAAATCGTCGGTATCCACCGTCACTTTCCCGCCGCTGACGGAGAGTCTCGCGGGGAAGAAGTTCATGGCGGGCGAGCCGATGAAGCCGGCTACGAAGATATTATTGGGTTTGTCGTAAAGGTTTTGGGGGGTGTCGAGCTGTTGGAGAATGCCTTTGTTGATCACGGCGATGCGGGTTGCCATGGTCATGGCTTCGGTCTGATCGTGGGTGACGTAGATGAACGTGGTCTGCAGGCGCTGATGGAGTTTACTGATCTCGGCACGCATCTGCACGCGCAGTTTGGCGTCGAGGTTCGAGAGCGGTTCATCGAACAGGAAGACCTTCGGCTCGCGGACGATGGCGCGCCCAACCGCCACACGCTGCCGCTGACCGCCTGAGAGTTGCCGCGGCTTGCGGGCTAGCAAATCGGTGATGCCCAGAATCTCCGCCGCCTCGTTCACGCGGCGCTTGATCTCATCCTTCGGGGTCTTGCGCAGCTTCAAGCCGAACGCCATGTTGTCGTACACCGAAAGATGCGGATACAACGCATACGACTGGAAGACCATGGCAATGTCGCGGTCTTTCGGCGCGACGTCGTTCACCACGCGGTCACCGATGGTGATCTCACCGTCAGTGATCTCTTCCAGTCCAGCCAACAGGCGCAGGGCGGTGGTTTTGCCGCAGCCTGATGGACCCACGAGCACAAGGAATTCCTTGTCCTCCACGTGGATATTCATGCTCTTGATGATCTCCAGATCACCAAATCGTTTGATTACGTTCTTGTATGTTACGCTTGCCATGATAACCTCCAGTCTTAAGAATATGGTGCTTTTATTATAACCATAAGGTTGATTTTGACCTATATTTTTTTAAGGGTAGTTTGTTGCCCGGGGAAACAAAATCACATTAAATCGCCATGGTTTTTCCGGTCTGTGCAGACTCGAGCAGCGCCAGAATGACGGCGGTGTTCGCGCGGCTGTCTGCCAGTGAGATGCGCGGCGGCGTGCCGTTCAAAACCGCATCGCACATATCCTCCACTTCTCCAATATAAAGTTCCTGTCCTTCGATGTTGAGCGTCTCGATCTCGTCTCCTCGTTTCAGATATAGTTCGGTCTTCAGACCGGGCTTGAAAGCTTGCGGGATGTTCAATACCGCCTCTGTTCCAACGATCTCGATATGACTGCGATAGGGCGATGTGAAACCGCTGTCGAATTGCGCGTGGACTCCATTGTCGAACCGCATTTGCCCGAAGAACGCATCATCGCTTCCGCCCGGACCTTCAACCTGCCAGCCAAATACTTCAACCGGTTCCTCCCCGACGATCGTCCGCGCATAGGAAATGGGATAGCATCCCACATCCCAGAGACTGCCTCCGCCCATCTCCTTGATCTGACGGTAATTTCCCGCGCGCGTCAACGTGAATGTGAATGCGCCTTTGATGAGTTGGATCTTACCCAACGCCCCGCTGTCCACGAGTTCTTTTACTTTCAACGTCTGTGGATGGTGGCGATACATGAACGCCTCGGTGAGGATTTTCCCGGTCTCCTGCGCGGCGGCGACCATGGCGTCCACTTCTTCAAGTGAGAGCGCAAGCGGTTTTTCGCACAGGACGTGCTTGCCCGCCCGCAGGGCTTTGATCGTCCATTCGGCGTGCATATTATTGGGCAATGGATTGTAGATCACATCAATGTCCGGGTCGGTGAGCAGGTCGTCGTAACTGCCGTGTGTGCGGGGAATGTCCCATTCGCGGGCATAGGCTTCAGCGGAGGAAAGGCTCCTCGAAGCCACCGCCAGCAGGCGGGTCCGTTTTGAGGCGCGCAGGGGATCGATCAAAGCGCGGTTGATATTCGCCGTCGAAAGCAATCCCCAATTAAGCTGGTTGTCCATCGTTTGTTCCTTTCATCAAAATGAATGCGGAGATGACGAGCAGGATCGTGAAGATCACGCCGCCTGCAAAACCTATCTGTAATCCGAGCAGGTCGCTTGCCCATGCAATTACCCAGGGACCAAGCAGTCCGCCCATGCCTGCGAAAGTGAAAAGCATGCCGAGCACGGTGTTCGTGTTTTCAGTTTGGATCTCGGAGACCGTGGCAGTGAAGGTTGGGAAAATGATCGAGAAGAAAAAGCCCGTGATCGGAAGAAAAATGGACAGGTTTGTGAACGTCCCGATAATGATACAGATGAGGCTGGCAATGGAGGCGGTGACGATCGAACGCAGGTAGCCGAGCTTTTGGACGAAGAAACTGCCGATCAGGCGACCCAGCATGAGCAATCCGAAAAATAATGAAAGAGCGCCTGTGCTGGTCGTAACGTTTTCGCCGCGCACGTCCTGAAGGAACGTGACCAGCCATGAGCCGATCCCAACTTCCGCGGCGACATAGAACATGAGCGCGGCATAGAACCACGGCAGGTAGCCTTTGAAGGCGAGTTTTGGGATCTGCCGAAAATCAAGGCTGTTTTGTTCCTGCACTTTCGGGAAGCGGATGAAAGAGAAGATCAGAACGAATGTGACGATGAGCAGGATGTCCCAGCGGTAGATGACGCGCCAGGAAACGTTGAGGTTGAGCAGCCAACCGGCAAACAGCGGGGCAAGCATCGCGCCGAGACCGTGCAGGACCGCCATCAAGTTGAGGTACATCCCTTTGTTTCGCGGATGCGCCTGCACGATGGCGGCATTTGCGCCAAGTTCGATGGCTCCCAGCCCCAGCCCGACAACGAACAAGGATGCGCCGAGCAGGAAAGCGCTCCGGGAGACGCTGTATCCGCCCACGCCCAGAATGAGAAGTCCGCCTGCCAGCATCAGGACGAGTTTCAGCCCGAAGCGGTCTGCCAGGATGCCTGTGATTAGCGTGGTGATCAAAAAACCGAGGTAAATTCCGAAAAAGATGTTTCCGCCTGTGCCGTAGCTGATGCCCATCTCGTCGATCATGGCAGGCAGGGTGGGACCTTTAAGATTATCTGTGAAACCGAACACGAAGAATGACAGGAAGCATCCTGCCGTGATGAGGAGGGTGGTGGTTTTGAGCGGTTGTTTCGTCATGAATGGGTTTTCCGAAGAATAGATTTTTTTGTGATTTCAGGCTGTACTGCGATTCGCTCCGCCTGAGGAGTTTTCATTTTTTTGCCCACCTGAATATGCAGCTTGTGGGGAGGTCGTTCAATATCCCCAAGTCAATGTTTCGGTCGTGTGCCCGGTGGGCGCGAGAGTACATCATCCGCGACGATGGCGATCGCGCCGATCAGGCTTGCGTCAGGTCCAAAGGGAGAGAGGACTACATCCACCTGCTGGATAAGTTCGGGCATGGCGTGGCGCGAAACCGTCTCTTTGATGGCTGGAAGCAGATACTCGCCCGCGATACTCAGCGGTCCGCCAAGGATGATCTTTTCAGGGTTGAAGATGTTGATCAAACCGGCAAACCCCTGTCCCATGGCGTGACCCGCCTCTTCGAACGATTCAATGGCTTCCTGGTCGCCGGCGTCCGCCGCCTGTTTGATGAGCGGGATGCTTAGGACGGCGTTTTGCTCCGCCATTAATTTCGGGATAATGCTGGAGCGTTTCACTTCCAACCGTGCTTGCACGCGCTGGATGATCGAGTATTGGTTTGCATATGTTTCCCAACATCCGCGGTTGCCGCAATGACAGACCGTCTGTGACGGCTCGGCTGTAATGGGGGAGTGACCGATCTCCCCGGCGTACCCGTTCCTGCCGCGATACAACTTCCCGTTGAGGAACAAGCCTCCGCCGATGCCGACGCCTGCAAAAACGAACAGGAAATCCTGGCAGTGCCGCGCGGTTCCAAAGAGATTCTCTGCAATTGCCGCGGCATTTGCATCGTTCTCAACGAAGACCTTTAATTTCGTCTGCTCTGAAAAGATCCTTCCGAACGACACGTCCCGCCAGTGCAAGTTCGGGGCGAAGATCAAGACCCCTTCGTTCACATCCACAGTTCCGGGCGTGGCAAGACCGAGTCCCAGAAAATGATGATTCTTCTTTTTACCAACCGACATCGCCTCTTTTACGATGCGCAATGTTTGGTTGATCATCTTTTCCTGATCTTCGGTTGGGTCGGCATCCTCACGCCTGCGCCAAAGAATGCTGCCAAGGAGATCTGTCACCGCCACAGACACAAAATCCACGCCGAGTTCCACGCCAATGATGGAACCCGCATGCGGATTCATTTCCAGCAGTGTTGCCGGGCGCCCGGTCCCGCCGGTGTTGCTGCCGGTCTCCAATACAAGATTGCGCTCCAGCAGTTCATCCACCAAACTGGAAATGGTGGACTTGTTCAACCCGGTAATAACCGCCAATTGTGCGCGGGATATCGGTGATTGGGTGTTTATCAACCGCAGGACCAGCGAGAGGTTTTTCTCGCGGACATAAGTTTGGTCAGTCGTATTTCTGGATATCATTGGAGTTTAGTATGTTGGGGCAACAAACTAATTATAGCGAACTTGGAATGTTTGTCAACTATTATAAAAAGACAGGCTCAACATCCGCTTCTTTCCGGACCTTGAGCCTGTCCCTGATTCTGGGATTTTTTCTTACTTTATTTTCAACGCATCCCAGCCTGCATACCTGGCATCGCCGCCCAGTTCTGCTTCGATGCGCAGAAGTTGATTGTATTTTGCAACGCGGTCCGAGCGGGCGGGGGCGCCGGTCTTGATCTGACCGGTGTTGAGGGCGACAGCGAGGTCGGCAATGGTTGCGTCTTCCGTCTCACCGGAACGATGTGAAGTGACGGCACTCCATCCTGCGCGGTGGCAGAGATCCACAGCTTCGATGGTTTCGGTCAGCGAGCCGATCTGGTTGACCTTCACCAGCAGGGCGTTTGCCGCCTGTTCCACAATTCCCTTGCGGACGCGCTCGGGATTTGTCACCAGCAGGTCGTCGCCGACGATCTGGATCTTATCGCCGAGTTCCTTCGTCATCAATTTCCAAGAGTCCCAATCGTCCTGCGCCAGCCCATCTTCAATGGAGACGATGGGATAATCCTTGACCCACTTTGCCCAGAATTCCACCATCTGTGCGCCGGTCAATTCTTTGCCTTCCTTGCGAAGGTTGTACTTTTTCGTCTTTTCATCGTACAGTTCGGATGCGGCGGGATCGAGCGCAATCGCAACCTGCTCGCCGCGTCCGACCTTGAAACCTGCCTTTTCGATCGCGGAGAGGATCAACTCGATGGCTTCGTTGTTCGCTTTGAGTGCGGGGGCATAGCCGCCTTCATCGCCGACAAGCGCGCCGTAGCCCTTTTCCTTCAGCACAGACTTGAGAGCATGGTAGATCTCCGTGCCCCAGCGCAGACCTTCTGCAAAGGACGGCGCGCCAAACGGCATGACCATGAATTCCTGCATGTCGGTGCTTTGCCAGCCGGTATGCGCGCCGCCGTTCATGATGTTCATCATCGGCACCGGCAGTACATGTGCATACACTCCGCCGAGGTAGCGATAAAGCGGCATCCCGAAGGAATTTGCCGCAGCTTTTGCAGCAGCCAAACTCACGCCAAGAATCGCGTTCGCTCCAAGTTTGGCTTTGTTCGGCGTGCCATCCAGCGATAACAGTTCGGCATCGATTGCCTTTTGCTCAGCGGCGTCCCAGCCAAAAAGAGCGTCTGCGATCACGCCATTGACGTTCGCTACAGCCTGCGAGACCCCCTTGCCGAGGTAGCGCTTCTTATCGCCGTCGCGCATTTCCAGCGCTTCATGCTCGCCCGTGGATGCGCCCGACGGGACTGCGGCGCGCCCCCACGAACCATCCATCAGAACGACTTCCACTTCCACGGTGGGATTGCCGCGCGAATCCAGAATTTCCAGCGCGGAGATGCTTTCGATCGTTGTGTCCATTTTGTACTCCTGGGGTTAAAGTCAATATATGTCATTGCGAGGAACGGTGTATGAAACTGCGGCGAAATAATCTCAAACCTATCCAATGAGATCGACCTTGTCCTCGCCCTAACGACCGTAAGTATAATCCCAATGGCGGGAGACGTCATCTTGACAGAAGTCACATTTCCTGACCTGCTTGCGGAGCCTGATTTTTATCCCATATTCTTTCTCGCCCGGTTTTTACGTCAGGTGTTTTCCGCGGGAACTATATTAATGTGAATAATGGATAGGCGAAGCCGTCCAACCAGCTTGTCCTGGACGACAGTTCAGAAAAAACGCCTGCCTTGACCGCATTCTACCACCCGCACTCCTGGCGCTGCGACCGGAACTGCAACACAGCGAAGGTCTTCCCGTTCGACCGCACCAACCCCACTCTGAGAGAAAAGGGCGGGGGCGGTG
>JAHDWB010000007.1 GCA_023382595.1 Anaerolineales bacterium
GTCAAGGCGAACTTGTCCGGGAAGCCGTTCTTGGACATCGTCACGCCGATATCAGAGCCTTCGGTGATGACCGGGGCGTTGTTCATCGTCCACGGTGCGTAATCCACGTCATCGCTGACCGGGTTGCCGAGTTGTCCCGCCGGTTCGGCATTGAGCATGTCGCTCACAGCCGGTTCGGGGTCGAACGGCATCTCGACCGTGCCGATGGCGTCCTCGGGTCCGTGGTCCGAACCCCACCAGTTGTTCTCCGCGTCCATCACAGTGCCGGAGGTGTTGGTAACGCCCGCCGTGTTGTCGAAGATCTCGTTCAGGTTGGCTTTCGCGCTCGCGTCACTGCCGGCGACCCAAATCCCAGCGCCGGAATCGCGGATGACGCTGTTCTTGACCTCGGCGTACACGGTCGAATTGTTCGTATTGTCGGGGCTGTCCAGCACGTACACGCCCGCGCCCGTCGCCCCGGAGATCGTCACACCGTCCACGATGATGGAGGTGTTCGCGCCGTTGCTGTTATAACCCTCGAAGTTGTTGACCCACACGCCGTAGGTCCCGCCCGTCACCGTCCCGCCGGAAATGGTCAGCGCGGCGCTGGTCGGCGTATTCCAGACCACATAGCCGCTCGCCGGGTTCTGGCTGATCGTGCCCATCGTGATCGTATTGTCCGTCACGAGCGTGTTGAGCGTCTGCTGGAACGAACTGATTAGGATGCCGTTCCAGGATGTTACGCCCGTGCGGTCGAGCGCGTTCACCGTGTTGCCCGCCACGGGGATGACCGAGGCGTTCGAGTACCACAGGTTGTGGAAGATGCCCATCCGCCAGGCGTTGATTTCGTTATTGCTGATGCTGCCCGTCGCGCCGGGGTTGGCTTTCGAGAAGTTGCCGGTCTGGATGCCGATGCGCACATTGTCGAATACGTTGTCGGTGATGTCGGCATAGAAGTTATTGTAGACCAGAATGCCCAGCCCCCAGTTGTAGGTCGTTTCGCCGATGTTGCGGAACAGGTTGTAGCGGATGTAGTTGCCGGAGGTCGCATCGGTAATGATGTAGTTGTACATGTCGATGCCGCTGTAGGTGCTGTGCTCGAGGATGTTGTTCTCGATCACGATGTTCCCCACGCCCTCGTAGCTGGCGATGATCTCGCAGGCATCCACGTCCGCCGCGCCGATCATTGCGCCGCCGCTCAATGCCGGGTTGTCGCCGTCAAAGGTGAACCCTTTGATGGTCACGTTGCTTGTCGTCAGGTACGCCATCACGGTGCAGATGCTCGGGTCCGCGCCGGTGCTGGCAGGATGCAGGACCGCTTCCGCCCCGCGTGTGCCTGTGTTCGGGTTGACGGTGTCGTTCGGTCCCAGCAGCGTCAGCGCTTTGTCGATCATCAGTTCCTCGACGTACGTCCCCGCGGGAACCCGGATCGTGTCGCCCGGGTCGGCGCTGTCGATCGCCTGCTGGATGCTGCAGTGGTACGAGCCTGCCGTCTCATTGTAAATGGCGGCGGCGCTGCCGGCGTTCGCACCGACGGTGCGGGCGTCCACTCCGTTGGCGTCGTACACGTTGTCATTGGTCACGCGCGCGCATGCGAGCGGCGAATTTCCGCGCCCGAAGTAGTCGTCATTCAGGTTGGCTTGGTCGCCGTCGATGTTCGTGTTGGCGGTGTAGGGCAGGTGTCCGGCTTGCACCTGGATGCCCACGTCGTTGTTCGTGAGCGTGTTGCCCTCCGCCAGCATGTTGGTCCCTTCCAGCACGATGCCGAAGCCGGTGCTGTTCGAGCCGGAGTTGCTCTGGCGGAAGCCGCTCACCGTGTTGTTGCGCACGATCACGCCGGTCGGGATGTCCACATAGCCCGCGCCCACCAGGTAGCTCCGGCGGAACACGGCGATGCCGGCGAAGTCGCGCAGGTCCGCGCCGGGGTTCGGCAGGGAGACCGTATTGTTCTCCACCACGATGCTCCCGTCGCCGCTGTCCGCGCCGTTGCCGTTCGGCAGTTTGATCTCGATGCCGTAGCGTCCGTTGTTCGTGAGCGTGTTGTTGCTGATCACGTTCGCGCCGGCTCCGGAGGTCAACCCGATGACGGACATGCCGCTGTCGAAGTTGTTGACCACCGTGTTGCCGCTCAGGGTCACGCCCGAGGCGGTCCCGTCCTGCAGTTCGATGCCGCAGCAGTTGTTGTTCGCCACGTAGCTGTTGGTGATGCTGATGTTCTGCTTGAAACCGTTCCAGATCACGATGCCGCGCGCGCGGTTGAACTGCGAATCCACGTTGTTGATCGACACGTTGGAGACGGGTCCGTTCATGTAGATGCCGCCGCCGTTCGTCGCGTTGTTGGTGTTGTTGCTGTACACGTGCACGCTGTCGATGGTCAGGTTGTTGTTGTTGGCGGCGCCGTAGATGCCGCTGTTGCTTGCAAAGCCCTGCACGCGCAGGTTCTGGATGGTCACCCCCGTTACCCCGTTGGGGATCGAGATGCCCGGGCTGGTGATCACTGCCGGGGCGGCGCCGTTGATGATCGTATGGATCGTATCGTCCGGCGTGTCGTTGGGGTTCAGCGCTAGCGCGCCGGTCAGGGTGATGTTGTTCTTGTTGATGATGACGTTCTCGTTGTAGGTCCCTGCCCTGACGTGAATGGTGTCCCCCGCGCTGGCGGCGTTGATGGCGGCTTGAATGGTGGTATGGCATCCATCCGCCCCGCTTGGTTCCACGCACAGGCTCGCAGCGCCCACGCTGTAGCTCATGGGCAGAGCCAGTATCAGGACCAGCACGCATGCGGCTGCCATGTGGCGCAGTTGGATGAACCCTGTTTTGAATATGCTTTTCATATTGCCTCCTGGTTTATTTCAGCTCGTTGGGGGATCGTTTTTTTGTGCCCTCTCGGAAGGTTCTCGATGCCCCGTTTGGCTTCAACGCTCCATCGCTGAAGGATGGAGAACGGACTTGTCCCGCTTGTTTCCGTGCACAAGCTTGCAGCCCCTATGGCACCGCCGGCGTACGGACGGCGCTTACAACGGTGTGGTGGGAGATGGACGTATCGTTTCAGTGACCTCCTGTAACTTCCATGCGCTTGGGGATTGAAGTACTGCCCTGTTGGGTTTGTTTTGGGCTCAATACCCCGCTTAGGTTCGACGCCTCGTTCCGCGCGTTCGGGAACTGAGGTTCGGGTTTTCCCCGATGTTTACTAATGTACCATTTTATTGGAAAACGTGCAAATCGCTTAGGTGTGATTATCTGTGGAAATCGTGACGAATGTCAGTGTTTTTTGCCTCCATACAATGTTAAGTTCCTTGCAAAATTGAAAAACACATCCGTCTTGTTTTGTGCTACACTGTGTGCAGTAAGAACAACCGATAAAGGCAAACCTGCCGAAAGGCAGCGACGCAAAGCCATGGGTCTACCGTTGTGCATGCACGACCACGATCGCCAGGCCGCCGAAATACATCATAGGATGATTCTTTCCATTGGCGGACCTGGTATTGCACAGGTCCGTTTTATTATTTTGTAACTTAAAAAAGTTGTATCGATAAGGGCAAACCCGTCGAAAGACGGGGACGCAAAGCCATGGGTCTACCGTTGTACATGCACGACCACGATCGCCAGGCTGCCGAAAACACAGCCGTGTGTGGCCTCCACACACCTCTGCCGTTAGAGCACAGTCCCCGCCGGGATGCCCTTGCAAGGAGATTTAAGCAATGGCATCCTCATCATCATTCACCCGCAAGCTCACATGGTTGGTCGTTCTGGCGTTATGCTTCGCCGTCCTGCCCGCCCGCGTGAGGGCAGCCGCCCCCACCGAAGAGCAGGTCCTTAAGCAACACGTCTTCAAATTCTATCTCGACCCCGCCCTCGTCCCGGATATGGAGTTCGCGAAAGCCATGCTCCCCAAATACGTGGCGGATATGAATACCATTCTGGCGAAGAACACCAGCCGCCGCCTCGTCTTCAACCCCGAAACCGATATCATCCTGACCAGCGCCCAGCCTCAAACGAATTACGCCTTTCCGCCCCTGCCGGTGAACGGTTTTGAGATCTGGGCGCATGCTATCCGCACGAATTTTGCTATTTCTCATAATGGCTATGCCGGTGTGGATGTCAGCGGTGCGGGGGTGCTTGCCGGTTTGCGTTGGACGCGCATTTATAACCCCGACTCTCTTACCTCTGCCGAACTGAACGACTACTGGACGCAGATTCACCTCATGGTGCATGAGATGGCGCACGTCTTTGGTGCAGGGTTGGGTGAATACTATAACCTCTTCTCTGTCACAGATACCACAGGTATGGACCCCCTGCGGAATA
This sequence comes from Anaerolineales bacterium, assembly GCA_023382595.1. Taxonomy (GTDB): domain Bacteria; phylum Chloroflexota; class Anaerolineae; order Anaerolineales; family Villigracilaceae; genus Villigracilis. Next base: position 4,282 of record JAHDWB010000007.1, read on the forward strand.
TAAACATTTACGATCCTGCCGACCCCTTCTGGGCAGCCCGTCAGGATTTCATGGCAGACCCGCTGTTGCGCAACCCCATCAAGTTTGGTTCTGTTGTTGATCCGCTCACGCGTGAGAATCTGCTGGCGTATGTCCGCTTTTCAAGCCTCACGGCGGCAATCATCAGCAATGATTACCGCAATGGTGCTCCCACTGTGGATCTTTCCAATATCAATGTGCGCGTTGTCACCGAGAGCGGTATGCCGGTCGAATCCGCTGTGGTTAAGGTTTGGAGTGTGATTGGCACGTCACCGAATCAATCCCAATTGATGGTCGAAAGTGCCACGAATGCCGGCGGACGTCTTTCCTTTACCTGGGGCGGTGCGGTCAGACCGCATAACAGCAATGATATGCTGCGTCTCGTAAAGGTGTACAAGAACGGATACGAAGCTTTCGCTGGATACATTTCAATTTTTGATACGGATGTCGTGCGTATTGTGGACGGTGGCTTGTCTTATGAGTTGACGGTCGTGTTGAAGCCGGCTGGTGGATTTTCATCCGGTTCCATTTTTGCTGATGTTTCTGTCACTTCATCCACATGGTCCTTCATTGAGAAGATGTATGTGTCTGGCATAACTGGCGGTTGTACGCTGTCCCCTTTGCGCTACTGTCCGGATCAGATCGTATCGCGCGGTCAGATGGCGGTCTTTCTTGAGCGTAGCATGAGGGGTGCCGGTTTTGCTCCTCCTGTGGTGCCCGTCAGTTTTAACGATACCACCGATCACTCGATGCGTTACTGGATCGAAGTCCTCGCTGCCGATGGCATCACTGCCGGGTGCGGGAATGGCAACTTCTGCCCCGATAATCCCGTAACTCGCGGACAAATGGCGATCTTCCTCCTGCGTGCCATGCACGGCGCAGGGTACAAACCGCCCGCAGCCTCCGGGACCGTGTTCCTGGATACCCCTGCCGATCATTGGGCGTCTGCCTGGGTCGAGCAGCTTGCCCGCGAGAACATCACTGGCGGGTGCGGCAATGGCAACTTCTGCCCCGACGCCCCCGTCACCCGTGCGCAAATGGCGGTCTTCCTGGTCAAAGCCTTCAGGATGGAATAACAAGTTGCAGGTTAAAAGTTCAGGGACTGTGTGATCTTCACACAGTCCCTGTTTTTTTTACTTCTTCACGCGTTCCTTCGCCGCTTTCAACAACCCCGCGAACAAGGGATGCGGCTTCATCGGGCGCGAGAGGAATTCCGGGTGGAATTGGCTTGCCACCATGTAGGGATGGTCTGCCAGTTCCACGATTTCCACCAGTTTGCCGTCGGGGGAGAGACCGGAAAAGACCATGCCGTGTTCCTTGAAGGTATCGCGGTAGGCGTTGTTGAACTCAAAGCGGTGGCGGTGACGTTCGTCCACGTGCGGGACGGCATAGGCGTTGGCAGCCTTCGTCCCTTTTTGGAGCAGGCACGGGTACAGACCGAGGCGCATCGTCCCGCCCATGTCGGTGATCGAGCGCTGGTCGAGCATCAGGTCGATGACGGGGTGTTCGGTGCTGCGGTCGAATTCGGACGAGTTGGCGTCTTCGAGATCCAATACATTGCGCGCGAACTCGATGCACATCACCTGCATCCCCAGGCACAAGCCGAGGTAGGGCACCTTATTCTCGCGCGCATACCGTGCCGCCATGACCTTGCCCTCCACACCGCGCGAACCGAAGCCGCCCGGCACGAGGATGGCATCCGCTTTTTTGATCACATCCCAACCCTTGTCTTTTTCGAGGTCAGCCGAATGCACCCAGTCGATCTCCACTTCCACGCTGTTGGCGAGTGCGGCGTGTTTGAGCGCCTCGCGCACGGACATATACGCATCCTGCAGTTCGACGTATTTGCCGACCAGCGCCAGCCTGACCGGCGGCTTCGGCTTGCGCACTTCCTCCACCAGTTTTTTCCACGGGCGCATGTTCGGTTTGCTCTTCGCTTTCAAGCCAAGTTTATCCAGCATCAGGTCGCCCACGCCGAGTTTTTCCAGCCGTAACGGCACTTCATACAGCACATCCGCGGTTTCCATGGGGATGACCGCGTCCTTTTCCACATCGCAGAACAGTGCGATCTTTTCGCATAGGCTTTTATCCACTTTGGCATCGGCGCGCGCGATGATAACGTTCGGTGAGATACCGATGGAGCGCAATGCTGCCACGGAATGTTGGGTCGGTTTGGTCTTGATCTCGCCCGTCGCGCCGATGGTCGGCAGCCAGGTCACATGCACGAACAGACAGTTCTCGCGTCCCACCTCGTTGCGGAGCTGGCGCAGCGCTTCGAGGAACGGCTGGGATTCGATGTCGCCCACCGTGCCGCCCACTTCGAGAATGACGATCTCCGCGCCGGTTTCCTTTTCTACCAGCCCGATGCGGCGTTTGATCTCGTTGGTGATATGCGGAATGACCTGGATCGTCCCGCCGAGGTAATCGCCGCGCCGTTCCTTCGAGATGATCTCGGCATACACCTGCCCGGTCGTAAAGTTGCTGACGCGGCTCAGGCGGATATCAATGAAGCGTTCGTAGTGACCCAGGTCGAGGTCCGTTTCTGCGCCGTCGTCCAACACATACACCTCACCGTGTTGATACGGCGACATCGTGCCAGGGTCCACATTGATGTACGGGTCGAGTTTCTGCACCGCCACCTTGAACCCGCGTTCCTTTAACAGCAAGCCTGTCGCCGCGGCGGTCACACCTTTTCCGACCGACGACACCACGCCGCCGGTAAAAAATAAATATTTTGTCGTCATTGAATATCTCCTCGTTATCATGGGATCTGGTGGTTGAGTAAGGCGGGTGTTCTTCCTGCCTGTATCGAAACCACATATCTCCCGATGACGCTGTAAATTGACAAAGAGAATGGGGAGGGCGTTTAAGCCCTCCCCATTTGGGGTTGCGTTCCTTGTGGTCGTGGATGTGCTCTCTTTTTCATCCGACCAGTTTCACCAGGTCCTCGGCGGCGCGCCGCATCTCCAGGAAGATCATGCCGAGTTTGGCTTCGTGCCGCGCCATCGCGGTCAGCACGGCTTCGTCGCCGATGGCGGTCAACACGATCGAGCCTTTATCGCCTTTGATGTACACCTGCTCCAGGTCGCCGCGTCCAAGTTCGCCGGAGATCCGCTCGCCGAGGCTGAGCATCGCCGCCGACATGGCGGAAACACGGTCTTCTTCCACGCCCTGCTGCAGGGCGGATGCCATGATCAAGCCATCCACAGAAACAACGGCTGAGGCTTCAATGTCTGGTGCGGCGGCTTGCATATTGCGAAGACGTTCCACCATTAGGTCTGAGCGGGATTGTGCCATAAATCGGTCTCCTGGGAAAGCAGTTACATGGTGTTGGGACGAACTGAGTTTACCAGAAAAATCCTCATTCGAGAATTGCCCGCGCATTTCAAAATGAATGTGATTTCAATTTGACCCCTCCCATCCTTCATGTTAAACTTAACGGTTGCCATGCTCAAAGCCGTCCTGACCGTTCTCCTGCTTTTCCAATTTCAGGAATTCCCCGTTGCCATTTCGAAGCCGGAAGCGGGCGAAACCCTGCGCGGACAGGTGGAGATCCTCGGTCAGATGGATGTCCCGGATTTTGCCTCCGCCGAGCTGGCTTTTTCCTACGCCGCGTCCAGCCCCGCTGACGCCTGGTTCACCATTCAGACCTTTTCCCAGCCCCCGGCGGATCTCCTGCTCGCCGTGTGGGACACCACCCAACTGACGGACGGTGATTACGATCTGCGCCTGCGTGTCTTCTCCGTGGATGGCTCCTTTCAGGATGCCCTTGTTGCCGGTGTGCGCATCCGCAACTACACGCCTGACCCCACCGCCACACCGACCATCACCCCCACGGTGACCGCGACCCTGCCGTCCTTTTCCCTCTTCAACGCCACTCCCATTTCACCATCGCAGGGAGATTCGACGCCGGTTGTTGCCGTTTTTCCAACCGCTACACCGCTCCCGGCCAATCCTGCCACGCTGACCGCGTCCGAGGTCCTCGCCATCTTTGGGAAAAGCGCGCTAGCCATTATTGGAGTATTCATCCTGATTTCGCTTCTCCTCCGCCTGCGGAGGAACGCCTGACACCTGAAACTTGGAACCTCCCATGACAGATACTTTCCTCATCATTGGTCTCGGAAACCCGGGGCGCGAATATAGGGACACCCGCCACAATATCGGCTTCATGCTGATGGATGTGCTGGCTGTCCGTTTGGATGCGCGCGGGATGAAACTGCAATCCAAAGCCATCATCACCTCCGCGCTTTACGAGGAGCGCAAGATCATCCTTGCCAAGCCGCAGACGTATATGAATCTCTCCGGTCAATCCGTGCAGGGACTGTTGAACTTCTACAAGATCCCCGTCACCAACTTGCTGGTCGCGCACGACGACATGGATCTGCCCTTTGGCACGCTTCGCATCCGTCCCGGCGGCGGACCGGGCGGTCAACGCGGCATGGCGCACACCATCGAACTGCTCGGCACCAAGGATTTTCCGCGCCTGCGCCTCGGCATTGGGCGTCCGCCCGGGCGCATGGACCCGAAGGCGTACGTCCTGCAAAATTTCACGAAGGACGATTTCAAACTCCTGCCGGATGTGCTCAACCGCGCCGCGGATGCCGCCCTCGAATTTGTGATAAATGGCTTGAATGCGGCAATGAATAAATACAACGGTTCCGTATAAGGGCGGGTGCCCATCGTCTGATCGTATCGGTACGGCTGCAAACTGTTTCTGATAAACATGCAATCCATCCTGGATCATCTACGCTCCATTCCTGCATATCAGCGCCTGCTGGGCGGATTGAACGCGCGTGCGCCCATCACTGGTTTGGGGCTGCCGCGTTCTGTCCGCCTGCCTCTTCTTGCCGCGCTCCACGCGGACTTGGATCAGCCCATCCTGCTCATTACGGACCGCGCCGACCATGCGCTCTCCCATTATGATGAGCTTGGTTTCTGGGTCAAGTCTCCGCGCTATTTGTTCGCGGAACCAAATCCGCTGTTCTATGAAGATGCCGCCTGGGGTGTCACCACGCGCCGCGACCGTTTGCAAACCCTCACAACGCTTTCCACATATCACTTGCCGTTTACAAAAAAACCGGAGACTCCGCCGATCATCGTTGCCTCCGTCCGTTCGCTGATGACGCGCACCCTGCCGCGGCGGGACTTTCTCAAAGCGTGTAAAAAACTGTCTGCAAGCCAGAACAGCCAACCCGATGGTCTGATGCGGGAATGGGCGCGCATCGGCTACCAGCGCGTGAACACCGTCCTCGAGCCGGGGCAGTTTTCGCATCGCGGCGGCATCCTCGATGTGTGGACGCCGACCGAGTCGTATCCCGTCCGCCTTGATTTCTTCGGTGACGAGATCGAGACCATCCGCCGTTTTGATCCTGCCACGCAGCGCACCATCGAAAAACTGGATGACATCCTCATCACACCTGCCCGCGAGTTTCTGGCGGAGACGCTGGACGATGAACTGCAATTGTCCGAGTTTCATATTCCGCTGCTGCATGCGCAGCCCGCGTCGCTGTTGGATTACCTGCCGCAAAAGACAACTCTGCTTGTGGATGACCTGAGCCTGATCGAAGTGATGGCGAACGAGGTGGAGGAGCAGGCGGTCAAGTTTCGGCAGGAGAGCATCGCCGAAGGCACGCTTTCGGTGGATTTCCCCGTGCCGTACATTCCGTGGTCGGAACTGCACGACAATCTCAGCGAATTCGCCCATTTGGAGTTGGGGCACTCGACGGAAACTGAAGATGGCGTGGAACTTGCTTCGCATTTTGGTCACGACGAACGTTTTGGCGGCAGGCTCAAACCTTTTGTTGATTATCTTTTCCCGCTGGTCGAACATGGCGGGCGGATCTTTATCGTCTCGCGTCAGGCGCAGCGCTTGCGCGAATTATGGGGCGAGTATTATCCCGACTCGGAGTATCCGAATCTTGACTTTGTCGAGGCGTCGCTTTCCGAAGGGTTTACGCTTGCAGTCGATGAAACGCCCGCGCTGCATCTGATCACCGACTCCGAGGTCTTTGGCTGGGAGCGCCCGCAGCCGCGCACCCGTCCGCGCAAGGCGGCGGATACGCCAGAATCGTTGTATGCGGATTTGCAGGTCGGGGATTTTGTCGTCCATGTGGATCATGGCATCGGACGATTCGCGGGTCTGATTCAGCGGCAGTTGGACGGACACGAACGGGAGTATCTCACCGTTGAGTATGATCGCGGCGACATTCTCTATGTGCCTGTCCATCAAGCGGACCGGCTCACGCGCTACGTCGGCGCGGACGGCGGCAAGCCTTCGCTCGATCATCTTGGCGGGCAGGCATGGGCGGAGACCAAGGCGCGCGTCAAGCAGGCGGTGCAAAAGGTCGCCGAAGACCTGCTCGATCTCTACGCCCGCCGGCAGGTGGTGGAGGGTTTTTCGTTCCAACCCGACTCGCAATGGCAGCGCGAACTCGAAGACAGTTTCCCGTATGTTGAAACCGAAGACCAGAAACGCGCCATTGTGGACATTAAGCGCGATATGGAACGCGCCCGTCCCATGGACCGCCTTTTGTGCGGTGATGTCGGTTATGGAAAAACGGAGGTCGCATTACGCGCCGCTTTCAAAGCTGTGATGAGCGGCAAACAAGCCGCCGTGCTCGTGCCGACGACGGTGCTGGCTCAGCAGCATTTCGAGACCTTTTCCCAGCGTCTCGCCGCCTTCCCTGTCAAGGTGGAGATGCTTTCCCGCTTCCGCACCCCGCGCGAGCAGACAGAGATCCTGCATCAACTCGCCCTCGGCGAAGTGGACATTGTCATCGGTACACATCGCCTGATCTCATCAGATGTACATTTCAAAGATCTGGGCTTGGTCGTCATTGACGAGGAACAGCGTTTCGGTGTTACGCACAAGGAGCATCTCAAGAAACTGCGCACCGAAGTGGATGTGCTGACGTTGACCGCCACGCCGATTCCGCGCACGCTGTACATGGCGTTGACGGGTGTCCGTGATATTTCCAATCTGAACACGCCGCCCGAAGAGCGTCTGCCCATCATCACCCATGTCGGACCGTACTCTCCGCGCTTGGTGCGTCAAGCCATTCTGCGCGAGTTGGAGCGCGGAGGACAGATCTTCTTTGTCCACAATCGTGTTCAAACAATTGAAGCCATGAAGGCGCATCTTGAAAAGCTCGTCCCTGAGGCGCGCGTGGATATTGGGCACGGGCAGATGGCGGAGAATCAACTCTCGGCGGTCATGCGGCGCTTCACGGCTGGTGAAATTGACATCCTGCTCTCGACCACCATCATCGAATCAGGGTTGGATATTCCCAACGCCAATACCCTGATCGTGGACCGCGCCGATACCTTTGGTTTGGCGCAGCTTTATCAACTGCGCGGACGGGTGGGACGCGGCGCAATGCGTGCGTATGCGTACTTCTTCCGCCACAACAAACTGTCACCGACCATTGACGGGCAGCAGCGGCTGGAGGTGATCGCGGAGAATACGCAGCTTGGCGCGGGCTATTCGATCGCCATGCGCGATCTGGAGATCCGTGGCGCGGGTGAACTGCTTGGCACGCGCCAGCACGGCTTCATTCAATCGGTCGGCTTTCATCTTTACACGCGAATGCTCGCGGATTCGGTGCGGCGTCTGCGGCGTGTTGCTTCTGGCGCGCTGAAACTGGACGGCGAGAAGTTGGAAGGCGCATTTTCCCAGTTCAATCTGCCGCTGTCCATCCCGGTTAACGTGGATTTGCCGCAGGCGGTGGGCATCCCCGCGCATTACATCTCCGATCAGGACCTGCGCCTGCGGTTGTATCGGCGCATCGCGGATCTGCGCGATGAGACCGAGTTGGATGCGCTCGGCTCGGAGTTCCGCGACCGCTTCGGTCAATTGCCGGAGATGGTGCAGAACCTGCTGTATCAGATGCGCGTCAAACTCCGCGCCGAGAAGGCGGGGTTGTCGTCGGTGGCGTGGGAAGCGGGGCAGATCCTGCTCAAATATCCCTCACCAGCCGGCGGGTCGGAGGCGAAGCGCCTGCCCGATCTGGGGAACGGCGTGCGTGGCGGCAAATCCGCGTATTGGGTGACGTTATCGAAGGATGAGGTCTGGACGATGAAGTTGCTGGATATATTATCCCGATTGGGAGATGGAATGTAATTTCATCTGTCGCATCTGTTTCTCCCCGACGCCTGATTCAGTCTCGAGGAGCATCTCCACCCTGCCGCGGTCTCGCGGGATGTCTTGGTCATCAAAACAAAAGCGGGGTTTTGGAGTAAAATAGAACACACGTTCCCATAATCAGCGAAAAGATAACCAATGGAATTCAAACTTCAAGCACCCTTCGTACCCATGGGCGACCAGCCCGAAGCCATCCGCGGACTTGTGGACGGCGTGAACAAAGGACTTAAGCATCAGGTTCTGCTCGGCGCGACAGGCACGGGTAAGACCTTTACGATCGCGTCCGTCATTCAGGAGCTGCAGAAGCCCGCGCTCATCATGGCGCACAACAAGACGCTTGCGGCGCAGTTATATGCCGAGTTCAAGGAATTCTTTCCGCAGAATGCGGTTTCGTATTTCGTCTCATACTACGATTACTACCAGCCGGAGGCATACGTCCCGCGGCATGACTTGTTCATCGAAAAAGAGACCCAGATCAACGAAGAGATCGAGCGTCTGCGGCTGGCTGCGACGACCGCGCTGATCTCCCGCCGGGACGTCATCATTGTTGCGTCTGTGTCGTGTATTTACGGGTTGGGCTCGCCGGAGGAGTTCGGCAAAGGGACCGTGACTCTTCAAGTAGGGGAGATCTACCGCCGCAATGCATTGCTCCGTCAGTTGATCGAGAGCCAGTACCAGCGCAATGACATGGAACTGCGCCCCGGCACGTTCCGCGTGCGCGGCGATACGCTGGAGATCATCCCTGCTTACGAGGAGAAGCGCGGCTTTAAGATCACCTTCTTTGGTGATGAAGTGGAACGCATTATGCAGTTCAGCCCGTTGACCGGGGAGATATTCGAAGAACCGAAAGAGATTTCGATCTACCCTGCCAAGCAGTACCTGACCGACTCCGACCGCATGAAAGAATCCATTGCCCATATCGAAGCGGAGTTGGAGGAACGACTGGCGTTCTATAAAAGTCAGGGCAAGTTTTTGGAGGCGCAGAGGATCGAACAGCGCACCCGGTACGATTTGGAGATGTTGAAGGAAGTCGGTTATTGCTCGGGTATCGAAAACTATTCGCGCCACTTGGACGGACGTGAGCCCGGCACGCATCCGTGGACGATGATCGACTTTCTGCCGAATGATTACCTGCTGGTCATTGATGAGAGTCACATGACCGTGCCGCAGATCCGCGGGATGTATAACGGTGACCGCGCACGCAAGGAAACGCTGGTGGAATACGGTTTTCGTCTGCCTTCTGCAATGGACAACCGCCCGTTGAAGTTCGAGGAGTTCGAGCAGGTGATGGGCAACACGATCTACACATCCGCGACACCGTCCACGTATGAAATGGAACATGCCGAGCAGATCGTCGAGCAGATCATCCGCCCGACGGGCTTGGTGGACCCCGAGGTCGTGGTGCGCCCGGTCAAGGGGCAGGTGGATGATCTGGTCGGAGAAATCAAGCAAAGGGTCGAAAGAGGCGAGCGGATTCTGGTCACGACTCTCACCAAGCGTATGGCGGAGGATCTGACCAAGTACATGCACGAGTTGGGAGTCAAAGTCCAATACTTGCACTCGGAGGTGGAGACGCTCGAACGCGTCGGCATCCTGCGCGATCTGCGCCTGGGCACGTTCGATGTGCTGGTGGGCATCAACCTGCTGCGCGAAGGTTTGGACCTGCCCGAAGTCTCATTGGTGGCGATTCTGGATGCCGACAAGGAAGGTTTCCTACGTTCGGATACGGCGCTGATCCAGACCATCGGGCGCGCGGCGCGTAATGTGAACGGGCGCGTCATCATGTACGCCGACCGCATGACCGATTCGATGAAGCGCGCGATCGATGAGACCAACCGCCGCCGTGCCAAGCAGGTCAAGTTCAATGAAGAGAACGGTATTGTGCCGATCAGCATCCACAAGGAGATCCACGACCTGACCGAGGAAATGTCTGCCAAGGCGGTCAGTGAGATGCGCGGTGAGTACAAGGTGAAAAGCATTGGCGCTGGCGGCATGCCGCGCGGCGAGCTGCGCAAGATCGTTGCGGAAGTGGAAAGACACATGAAGGAAGCCGCGAAGAACCTTGAATTCGAACGCGCCGCCGCCTTGCGGGACGAGTTGTATGAGTTGAAGTCCCTGCTGGCGGAGGACGAGAGCCTGAAACCGTGGGAGCGGATTAAACTGCTTTCGGGCGAAGAAGAGTAAAAAAACAAACCCTAAAGGTCTCGAAGACCTTTAGGGTTTATGTTATCAGGAGAAAAATCATGCAAACCGATCCCGCTTCGCTCGACCCTGAAGAACGGCTGAATAAATTCTATGCCATCGCATCTGCCGCGCTGGGGGTGTTGAGCCTGTGCACTGGGTTGATTCCCATTCTTGGCATCGGGTTTGGGATCTTGGGGATCATTGCGGGTTATTTTGGAAGGCGTTCGGAATATAAAAAAGCCGCGACAGCCGGGATCGGGTTGTCTGTCATCGGCTTTTTGACGGCGGTCATTTTTTCGGTTTTGGTGTATGTGGAGACGTATTAAGGGGAATCTTCTGCTTTTGCGACAAGAATTTGTGTAAATCATTCTAGTTTCCCTTTGGCGTTGGGGTGTCCACGTACATTTCAGCGAAGTGTTCCATCAACAGGCGGTGGATGAAGATATATCCGCCACCGACGCGGCGCAGGAAGATCAGGTCAACGCAGTGGTTGAGGAAGGGGACGAGTCTCCACGGGAGGATGTTGTTGCCGGCGAGGATAAGGCGGAGGGTGTAATGTTGGATGAGAAAATTTCCACCATAATCTATCCCGACCATCAGCCCGATTATCAGCCCGACCATCGGCCCAGCACGCAACCCGGTAACTAGTCCAAAAGACAGTCCAAAAACCAGTCCGAAAAACAACGCAGCAAACAACCAGACAATAGCAGAGACAAAAAGGAAATTTCTTCCTGATAGGGTAATTCTTTGTTCAGGGTATGCGGTTTGATTTACATACTCTACGCCAAGCCCGGCAAATAGCCCGCCAAACAGTCCGAAAAACAGATTGATAAGCAACCCGACAAATAGCCCGATAACTGGATTAACAAGCAACCCGGCATACAGTCCAAAAACCAGTCCAAAAAATAGTCCAAGAATCAGTCCAAGAATCAGCCCTTTTCTGACTTTTATCCAATTAAATGAGAGAGAATCAACAGTGGAAATTTCATATCGCTCTATTCCGAAAATCAGTGCAAAAAGTAGCCCTGTAAATGAACCAACAAATAGTCTATTTTGTTTCTGTTTTTTTTCATCAATCCATGCTACCTGCATATCCTCAAGTAAATATGGAACTGCATTGTACTCAACTACCCTGCCCGCTAACCAGGAAAGCCAATGTAATTTATCTTGTTTTTTGAAAGCTACATTTTTTGAGCGTGGGTGTTCAACCATACGCTCAATATAAGTTTCAAAAAGTTGTTTGCGCCTTGCCTTTTCATCCCCCGAAACCAAAATCTCCACATCCTGTTTATCCCGATATGCCATGATCATAATGCTTGAAAACAGCGGCGTCTCTGCCATTTCCCGCAATCCGCTGTCTTTTTCAAGCGCCTGCTTGATCCCTGCCATCTCATTCCCAAAGCGGTTAAAGAATTCGGTGATCTGTCCCTGCGTAAGAGGCTGGATTTCGATTGCGCCTTCAAAGGATAATTTTGCATTGAGGTCTGCGTAATCCTGACTGCGGCTGCACACGGCAAGAGAGGTCAAGCCGTTTTGTTTTCTGAACTCGTTGACCGCCTCCACGCATTTGGCGCGGCTTTCCTGCCGCACTTCGTCCAAACCATCCAAGAGCAAGAGCAGTTTGTTTCCCTTCACCCAATCGGGTGCGGTTTTGCGCGGGACGCTGTACAGGTTGTTCAACTCCTGCGCCAGCCAGTCGGCGAGCGTGAGTTTCTCTGTCCACGAGGCGAGGTTGAATACCATCGGGATGGGCTGGGTCACGTCTTCCCTTGCGCGGGCGATTAGTCCACGGGCGAGTTCCAATAGCATAGTCGTCTTGCCAGATCCAGGCGCACCGAGAATCAACAGGGAACGTCCCATACCGATGGCGTCGAAGATCTCCAGCATGGATATCCCTGCGGGGAGGGTTTCTTTGGTGGATTCTTTTTGAATCGCCCACGGATATTGGGTCACTGCTTCGGGGTCTTGTGTTATGCCCAAGTCCAATAATGCCGCGCCGTGCAGGGATGCGTCTAGTACGCCTTTGATCCATGCGTTTTCGACATGTCCCAGCAGGATGCGGCGGTTGCGATGCTCGAGAGTCTCCGCGCCACTTTTGAAGATATTGAAGAATTTTTGGATGATGGTTTGGTTGACGGTGTTGTTGTCCCCGATGATGACGTTACTATCCCGCACATCTCCGCTGATGGAGATGTGCTTGCTTTCTGGCGGGAGAGGAGGTTTCTGGTCGCTCGTCATCTTGTTTTTTTGCGGGGATGTCCCCGCTGTCAACTAATTATACGACTTCTTTCAACTTTCCAACTCTTAAACCTTCCAAGTTTCCAACTCCTGCCGCGAACATCGTCACTTCGATCTGCCGCTTGGTTAACTTCATCATCTCAACTGCTTTCTCTGTCGAAACCGCCGCCGCTTTCAAGAATTGACCTGCCATGCCGCCCAATGTCGCGCCGAGGGCGATGCACTTGGCGATATCGAGTCCGTCTTTGATGCCGCCGCTGGCAAAGACCGTCATCTCGGGGACGGCGTTCTTGACATTGATGATCGAGTCTGCGGTGGGGATGCCCCAGCCGACGAAGGTCGCCGCGAGTTTACGGGTGAATTCATCGGGTGCGCGGTGCATTTCCACTTGCGACCAACTCGTACCGCCCGCGCCTGCCACGTCAATGGCGGAGATGCCGCAATCGGCGAGCAGTTTGGCGGTCTTTTCCGAGATACCCCAGCCAACTTCTTTTGCGATGACGGGCACTTCGAGTTTTTTGCAGACTTCTTCGATCTTCTTCGCAATCCCGATCCAGTTCGTATCGCCTGCATCCTGTACGGCTTCTTGAAGCGGATTGAGATGCAGGTAGAGCGCGTCGGCTTGGATCATATCCACGGCTTGACGGCACTGGTCCACGCCATAGCCGTAGTTGAATTGCACGGCTCCGAGGTTGGCGAAGAGCAGAATATCCGGCGCGACTCTCCGCACTTGAAAAGTCTTTGCCTGTTCGGGGTGTTCGATGGCGGCGCGCTGACTGCCGACTCCCATCGCGATATTGCATTCCTGCGCGGCTTCCGCGAGCCGCAGGTTGATGGTCTCCGCTTCGGACGTCCCGCCGGTCATCGAGCTGACAAGGGTGGGCGATGCCAGGGTCTTGCCGAACAGGCTGACGGTCGTATCGAGGCGGTTCAGATCCAGTTCGGGCAATGCCTCATGGATGAAGCGATAGTTCTCGAGCCCGGTCGTCAGCGCGGAGCGGACATCCTGCTCTAAATTGATCTTAATGTGGTCGGCTTTCCGCTGGTCGATCGGCGCAACTTTTGTCATGGGGGGGTGTTCCTGTGTTTGATATTGCTGGCTTGACAGTGCAAGCCATGCGATTACAATACTGAATAAATTACCAACTGGAGGTTTGTAATGTCTGACACATACAATGAACTAAAGGCGATTGTCAAGGATCTGCTCGGCGTGGATGAGGAGAAGATCACGATGGAAGCCCGCTTCCGCGAGGACCTCGAGGCTGATTCGCTGGATCTCGTGGAGTTGATCATGGCGTTTGAAGATAAATTCGGCGCCGAGATCTCCGATGAAGATGCGCAGAAGATCACCACCGTCGGCGAAGCTGTCAACTATATCGACGCGCGCAAGTAATTGATTGTTTGGGATTATAACCGTAGAGCCGCCTGAAGAGGCGGCTCTATGTGATTCTTGATAGGAATTGGCAGGGGATCATCAAGGGCACAGCGACGCTGTGCCCTTACAGGATTTACAATAAGGTTGGAATTTCTTCCGGGTGTTTGGCGACCTTCACGCCTGCGGCTTCGAGCGCTTTGACCTTGTCCGCGGCGGTGCCGGCGCCGCCTTCGATGATCGCGCCGGCGTGTCCCATGCGTTTTCCGGGAGGCGCGGTCTGACCGGCGATGAAGGATGCGACCGGTTTGGTCATTTTGGAGGCGATGAAGTCCGCGGCTTTTTCTTCCTCATTGCCGCCGATCTCGCCGATCATGATGACCTTTTCGGTCTTGGGGTCATGTTCGAACATTTCCAGCACATCGATGAAGTTCGTGCCGTTGATCGGGTCGCCGCCGATGCCCACGCAGGTGCTTGCGCCCATGCCGAGGTTCTTCATGGCGTACAGCACTTCGTAGGTCAGCGTGCCGGAGCGGGAGACCACGCCGACGTTGCCGGGAATGGCGATGTCGCCGGGGATGATGCCGACTTTGGCTTCGCCGGGCGTGAGCAAGCCGGGGCAGTTCGGTCCGATCAGGCGGACCTTCTTCTGGTCGAGGTAGTTGCGTACGCGCATCATGTCCTGCACGGGGACGCCCTCGGTGATGCAGATGATGAGGGGAATGCCTGCGTCGGCGGCTTCGAACATGGCGTCCGGGGCGAAGCGGGCGGGGACGAAGATGATGGTGGCGTTCGCATCGGTGGCGTCTTTGGCGGTCTTGACCGAGTCGAAGACGGGGATCTTTTCCAGCACCCATTCTCCGCCCTTGCCGGGCGTCACGCCGCCAACGACGTTCGTGCCGTAGGCGACCATCTGTGTGGTGTGGAACAAGCCTTCGTTGCCGGTGATGCCCTGCACAATGAGGCGGGTGTTCTTGTTGACTAAAATGCTCATTGCTTATTTGCCTTTCTGTGCGGCTTCCACCGCTTTTTTCGCCGCGTCCGCAAGGGTTTCGGCAGTGATCATATTTGCGTTTTCGAGCAGTTTGCGTCCCTCTTCGGCATTCGTGCCGACAAGGCGGACGACCATCGGGACGTTCGGTTTGACTTCATCCATTGCGGTGAGAATGCCGCGCGCAACTTCGTCACAGCGGGTGATGCCGCCGAAGATATTGAACAGCACGGCTTTGACGTGCGGGTCGGTCAGGATGATGCGCATCGCTGCGGCGACCTTCTTCGAGTCCGCGCCGCCTCCGACATCCAAAAAGTTGGCTGGTTCGCCGCCGAAGAGTTTGATCACGTCCATGCTGGTCATTGCCAGCCCTGCTCCGTTGACCATACAGCCGATGTTGCCGTCCAGCTTGATGAAGGACAAGCCGTATTTGCGGGCTTCGATCTCGGCGGGAGCGTCTTCGTCGGTGTCGCGCATTTCTCCAAGTTCGGGATGGCGGAAGAGCGCGTTGTCGTCGATCATCATCTTGCCGTCGAGCGCGACCACTTTCTTGTCCTTGGTGATCACCAGTGGATTGATCTCGGCGAGCGAGGCGTCATTCTCTTTGTAGACGTTCCACAAGCCCATCGCGATCTTGACGAAATCCTTCCAGTAATCGCGAGGCAGGTCGATGGCGACCGCCACGTCACGCGCCTGATATTCGCGCAGACCGAGCAGCGGGTCGATGTTGACCTTGATGATCTTCTCCGGCGTCTTTGCGGCGACTTCTTCAATGTCAACGCCGCCGGCGGCAGAGGCGATCATGACCGGCTTGCGGGAAGCGCGGTCATCGGTGATCGAGAAGTAGATCTCCTGATCGATGGCGGAGGCTTCGTCCACCAGCACTTTGCGCACAGGCAGCCCCTTGATGTCCATGCCGAGGATCTGGGTGGCGAGTTGTTCGGCTTCGTTGGCGTCCTTGGCAAGTTTCACGCCGCCCGCCTTGCCGCGTCCGCCCACCAACACCTGGGCTTTAACTACAACGCGACCACCTAACTCTTCAGCGATTTGCTTTGCTTCCTGAGCGGTAGCCGCGACCCTTCCCTTTGGAATTGGGATGCCGTACTTTGAAAAAATTGTTTTTGATTGGTATTCGTGGAGTTTCATTAGTCTCCCTCGGGGGATATTTTGCTTGAAAGCATCGGCATTATACCAGAATAAAAAAGGGATGAAGGTCTCGCAAGACCTTCATCCCTTGCCTTTACGGAAGTGTAAAGCGCATGATGCGGTTGAATGCGCTGTCGGTCACCCAGATATTGCCGTCCGCATCCACCGCGATGCCGGAGGCGATGCCAAAGCTCGTGTTCGTATTGCCGTAATCGCCCCACACGCGGACGATCTCGCCGTCCCGGTCGAATTCCATCACGCGGTAGCCTTCGGGGTCGGTGATGAAGACGTGCAGGTTGTCATCCACGGCGATGAACGGCTTGTTATCCAGCGATTGACCGAACCAGCCGAAGACATCCCATTGCTTGTCGGGGATGAAGGTCAGGATCCCCGCCGTATCCACCGGCAGGAAGACCTGAATGCGCTGGTTCCACGTATCTGTCACATAAACGAAGCCGTTCTTGTCGATCGCGATGCCGACCGGCTCATCGAACTCGCCGGGACCGAAGCCTGCCATCCCGAACTGGGTGATGAAATTCCCGTCCGCATCGAACACAACGATGCGCTTGTTCCCGGTATCTGTGACATAGACTCGCCCCTGAGAATCCACCGCCAATCCGCGCGGACCGTAGAACGCATCAGGTGTTTCACCCTGCCCGAAGATTCCCCACGTCTTGACGAACCTGCCGGTTGACGTGAATTTCTGGACGCGGTGATTCCAAGTATCGGTCACATAGACCGAGCCGTCCGGTCCCACAGCGATGCCCCACGGTTCGTTGAACGTTCCGGGACCGATGGGAATTCCCACGCCGTCGGCGTACGTTCCCCATTCCTGCAGGATGTTGCCGGAGAGATCGAGATGCAGCACGCGGTGATTGCGCGAGTCTGCCACGTAGAATGTGCCGTCCTTGGCGAAGGCGAGCGAGCGCGGCGCGTTCAGCAGGACAGGGTTTGCCTGGGTCGAATCAAGCATCAGGTTGGCGGAGAGAAGCGCGTACTTTCCTTCGGTGGGATCCTCCATGACCGCGGCTGTGGTCGGGGCGATGCCGTAGTTCCAAATCTGCGAAGCCACATCCTGGCGGATATAGAGGCGCATTCGGTCGGCAGGCTGCCAGGTGGAAACGGTCAAATCGGGGCGTCCCTTGGCTTGCGCATAGAGTGTGTAATCGCGGTTCATCCAGATCTGGAAAATACCTGCGCGGATCTGCGGATTTGTGAAGCCTTCACAGAACCGCGAATAATCTTTTGATCTTCTGAGTTTTAAGAAACTCATCGCACCGTTGCACGCATAGTCATCCGGGAAGGGTTGGCTTGGATCGCGGTCAAAGACCAATCCAAAATAATCCTGCATGGGCCACCACATGCGGATGTAATCCACGCGGTAGAAACCGGGACCGATGGCTGGTTCGATCTTGTCGAAGTTTTTCTCGTCCACGACGATGACGACCGAATCGCGCAGGGAGCGGGTGGGCTGGTCGAAGGAACGCTGGTTGGTGAAATCACGCAGGTACCAGACGAAGGGCCACGAAACGCCCGTATCCGGCGAGGAAGCATCGTAGGCAAGCGCGACGCCCATGCCGCCCGTCGTCCGTTTGGAGATCTCCTCCGCCTGCGCGATGACCTCCTTGATGCCTGTCGCGCCATGCGCATAGACAAGAAATTCAGTGGCTTCGTCGTAGGTGATGTAATTGGCGCGGAACGATGCGCGCACGGTCAACACGGCGAGAAAGGCGAAGAACACCAGTGTGAACACCCGCCGGAATTCGCGCAGGCTCCACTCGCGCAGGAAATACACCGCCGCCACCGCGCTCAGGATCGCAACGATCAGCGGCAGAAGGAAGGCGTTGGTCGCCTGTAACTGTTCCAATCCCTGCCCTTGGAACGGGCGCACGGGGCCGTTCAAGATCAGGATCGCGCGCCCCGTGCTGACGATAAAGATCGCCAGCGTTGCCAGCGTGAGCGGGATGTTCTGCCTGCGCAGTTTCTCCCAGTCCGTTGTTTCGATGAGACGCCCAAGCGCCCAGCCTGTGATCAGGATCATGGGCCACGCAATGTGATAGGTCAGCCAGGGCATGCGTTCGCCCGCATAGGAAAACGCGGCAAAGCTGATGACGCTCCAAAAGACCAGCAGGCTGAAGGTGTTGCTGAAGTTATGTTCTTCAGTGGTGACTTCTTCCGATGGAACAACCGCCTCGTCACTGACCTCAGCGGCTTGGTTGCGCTTCGCAAACTTTTTCCTGAACCCAAGCACCAGCGCGAGCAGGAATCCCAATGCGGGCAGGAATTCGTAAATGGGGATTTGGATGAGCAGATAGTAGTACCAAGGCTGGCTTCCGCGCTGGACATCCTGCTGCACGATCCAGTAGCCGAGCGAGCCGATGGTTCCGGTGAAGAAGCCGTCGCTGTTGGTGAAAATGGTGGTGTACAGGATGGTGAAGGGGATCCAGAAGATCAGGGCGGTCTTCAGCCATTTTTCCGGGTTCCACAGCAGACCGGCGACGATGGAGAGGACAAAGGTCAGCAGGAGGAAGCCGCCGATGACGACGATGGAACGCGTATCCCCGGCAAGCACCTGCACTTCGGGAGCAGTGGTGGGGATGGTGACGTCGGTCAGGCTGAGCAGGAAGGGGGATAACTGCGGCAGGACAATGGTCCCGGAGACCATGAGCAGTTCAAAGGAGCGTTCGTTGCGGAGCCGTTCCCATGAGTAGCCGCGGATGAGGAAATAGGCGGTTACGATGAGCGCCATCAACGCGAATACAGCCAGGATCACGGTCAGGGACGGGATGGCAGGTTCCGGCGCGGCAAGAGGCGAGACCGGGTCCAACGGGTTGACCGGCACGAGTGTCTCTGCGCCTGTCAAAGTGGTTTCCCGATGGGTGAACAATCCATAGCCAAGCGTGCCGCCGACGAGCAGGATGGCTATGCTGAGGGCGATGATGAAGGAGCGATAGTCGCGTTCGGAATCTTTCCACGGATTGCGGGTGACCTGCACGATGAAGTACACGGCGAGGAAGATCAGCGCCTGTGCGGTATAGATGAAGGATGTTTCTTTGGATGTGAAATGCAATGCCAGCGCGGCGGCAAGGATGTAGAGATATTTTTTGCCGCCCACTTCGAGATGCCGCAGCATGGCGTATAACATGACGATGCCCGAAAAGCCGACGAAGGATTCGTTGCGGACGTAACGCCCGTAGTACAGCATGTAGGGCGAAATGACCAGCAAAAAGCCCGCAATGAGCGCGCCCCATGTGCCGAGATAGCGCCGCCAGTGCCAGACCATCCAGACCGTGCCGATGCTGAACAATACAGCGGGGATGCGCGAGGTGAAATCCGATGCGCCGAAAAGGAAGTAGCTGAGCGCGATGATGTGGAACTGGAACGGACCGTGCATCATGGGCGAGTGTTCGTAGCCCTGTCCGCGGGACAACAGCCAGGAGAAGTAGGTGTGCAGGCTTTCGTCATGGCTCATGACGCGCGTTTCAAGATCATAAAAGCGTGTGACCACTGCAAGCAAAATAATGACCGCGAAGATCGCGATCTCATTGGTGATGGCGGGCAGGGATGCGTGGATGGGGCGTTCGAGCCAGGGTCTTTTTTGTTCCATATAGGTTCACCTTCGATAAAGTTGCCTGATGATATTAGAGAAAGTTTAATGCGAAGTGAGAAGGATTATAACAGGGTGGCGGGTTTCGTAATTCGTGATGCTGAAGTGGAAAGCCAGGTCATGTCCCCGTCTGACTGCCTGCCAATTGACCGCAGCCCGCGTTGATGTCTATGCCGCGCCTCATACGGATCGTGCACGGAACTCCAGCCTGCTCCAGCGTTTGCTTGAACAGGTTCGCCCGCTGACGGTCGGTCGCCTGTCCGTCGAAGCCCGCTGTGGGGTTGAGCGGAATCGCGTTGACGTGACACAGCAGTCCCTTCAGGCGTGCGGCGAGCTTTTTCGCCACTTCCGGCGTGTCGTTGACTCCGCTGATCAGCGCCCACTCGAAGGTCACGCGGCGATGCGTTTTTTCGATGTAATACTTGCAGGCTTCGATGACGTCGTCGATCTTGTAACGCCGGTTGACCGGCATGATGGCGAGGCGCTCATCATCGTCTGCGGCGTGCAGTGAGATGGCGAGGTTGACCTGACGTCCCTCGTCTGCGAATCGCCGGATCTGCGGGACCAGCCCGACGGTCGAGATGGTGAAGCGCCGCGCGCCGAAGTGATATCCGTCCGCGTCGTTCAACCGGTCGATTGCTGCCATTGTATTGTCATAGTTGTGGAACGGTTCGCCCATGCCCATGAAAACGATGTTGCTGACGGTCTCGTTTTGTTCCTTCAACATCCGCGCGTAGTACATGACCTGCGCCACGATCTCGCCGCTGGTGAGATTGCGCTTAAACCCGAGCTGACCGGTTGCGCAGAACACGCATCCCATTGCACAGCCCGCCTGCGTGGAGATGCACAACGTGCGGCGATTCTTCGCTCCGCGCAAATTCTCGCTGTTCGGCGCAGGGGTGGTGATCTGTGGATTATCCGCCGGGTCGCCGTAGCGCATCAACACCGCTTCGATCAGATTTCCGTCCGGCAGTTGGAATAACGTCTTGCGCGTGGACCTGTCCGATGAATCGAGATACGTCTTGACCGAGAATGGCGTGAATGAAAAATTTTCCGCCAGCTTCTCCCGTAATGACTTGGGCAGGTTGGTAAATTGATCGGGAGAAGCATACAGATGCTGGTACAGTCCCTGCCAAACCTGCTTCGCGCGGTAGGCGGGTTCGTTCCATTCGTGGAATGTAGCTGTGATGGCTGTGAAATCGAGATCGTAGATAAGTTTCATTGGTTGTATTTTAGCAGACCTGCGCAGGAACTTCCGCACGACCTTTTTCGTTTGATTCCCACTTGAATCCGGGAAAAGTACGGAAATCGTAGGGAAAAACCTATATTCCTTTAATTTTCTCCAAATATAATCCATAGCCTTGCAAGAATAAGGAGAGAAAATGTTAAAACCAAAAACGACAATTCCACGCAACGTAATTTTATGGGCGCTGGTGGGCTTGCTGGTGCTGGCGGGCATTATCGCCCTGATCGCATCCTTCAGCAGTTCGGGCGGCGGCGCGGACGATGTCAACGTCATTTATACCAACGCGGCGGAGACGCTTGTGGCACAGCAAATGACCATCGAGGCATCCGAGCCGACTGCCACACCGACCTTCACTTTCACGCCGACAATAACCGTCACCCCGTTCGCGACTCTGGAGCTTCCCACCCAGTCCCTGCTTGCTTCGCCGACCACATCCTTTTCCTCGGGTGGAGGCGGCACCGCGGTCGGCTGTGACAACTCCGTCTTCGTCTCCGATGTCACCATCCCGGACGGCACACAAATGACGCCCGGTCAAACCTTTACCAAAACCTGGCGCTTGCAGAACAACGGGACCTGTCCGTGGACCACCGCTTACCAGCTGACCTTTGTCTCCGGGAATGCCATGGGCGGGCAAGCGACCGCCATCAGCGCGGCTGTCAGCCCCGGTGCGACGGTGGATATCTCCGTACCAATGACCGCTCCCACCACCGCTGGCGAGATCCGCGGCGACTGGCGGTTGACCAATGCCAATGGACAGGCATTTGGCACGGTTATCTATGTGATCATCAATGTTGGCGGAACGACGACCGGCACACCATCCTACCCTTAATCCCGTAATCACCAAAGCGACCCGCGCATGCGCGGGTCGCTTGGTTAACTGATCAATTCACTTAAACTTTCTGCGATCATGTCTGGCGCGGGGTTCCAGGCTTCCGCCTCCTGCTTCGTGGAGACTCCGCTCAGCACCAGCGCAGTGGGGCATCCCACCGACTGACCAGCCGCAATGTCCGTTTCGAGGCGGTCGCCGACGACCAGCGTCTCTTCCTTCCTCGTTCCCAGCCGCTCCAGCGAAAGTTCCATCAAAAACGGGAAAGGCTTTCCTGCCACAGTTGCCTGGATGCCCGTGGCGGTCGTGATGACCGAAAGCCATGCGCCCGACCCGGGGATCTCTCCGCGCGGAGTGGGGAAGGTGCGGTCGGTGTTTGTCGTGTAGAACGGACGTCCCGCCCGCACCAGCAATGTCGCTTCGGCAATCTTCTGGAAGTTGATGCCCCGGTCAATGCCCATGACAACTGCCTCCGCTTCAGGCGCCCTGTCCACGCCGAGGATCTCAAATCCCTTTTCCTCCAGCGCCGAGCGGATGCCATCCTCGCCGATCATGAAGATCTTCGTCCCGCGCGGATGCTTCTGCGCCAGCAGGAAAGCGATCCCTATGGCGGATGTCACCACTTGCGGCGCTTCGATTTCCACGCCGAGGTCCGCTAATTTTCGCTGATATTCCTCCGGGGTCTTTGTGCCGTTGTTGGTGGCAAAGACGAACTTCAACCCGCGCTCGCGGATTCGTTTGAAAATGGCGGGCAGGTCGCCGATGGGCGCGTCCGATTTCCAGATCACGCCGTCCATGTCAAGGATGATGGCTTTTATATTGGTTGGGATCATGTCAGTTTATGAATTGTGATGTTGTGAAATTTGCAGCCAGCATTATAAGCGAAAGACCTCGAAGATTTCTCTCCGAGGTCTTGACTAAACACGAATGGCTAAAATCTAGGCAACTTTCTCCGGCGTCTCAATCACCTGGTCCACCAGACCGTAATCCACAGCCTGCTGCGCATCGAGATAGTAGTCGCGGTCAAGGTCGCGCTCGATCACTTCCAGCGGCTGACCCGTATGCTTGGACATCACGCCGTTAAGCAGGCTCTTCAGGCGCAGGATCTGCTTTGCCTGAATTTCAATGTCCGTTGCCTGTCCTTGTGCGCCGCCGAGAGGCTGGTGCATGTGGACGGTGGCATGCGGCAGGGCGTAGCGTCTGCCCTTGGTTCCGGCAGCCAGCAACACGGTCCCGAAGGAGGCGGTCACACCGATGGCAAAGGTGCTGATCGGGTTGGAGATCACCTGCATCGTATCGTAGATCGCAAGCCCTGCGTAGATCACACCGCCGGGCGAGTTGATGTACATGCGGATCTCCTTCTCCGGGTCTTCGTGGTTCAGGTACAAGAGCTGCGCCACGATCACATTGGCGACCTGATCATCGATCGGCGTGCCGAGGAAGATAATATTATTGCGCAGCAACAGCGAATAAATGTCGTATGCGCGTTCACCGCGTCCCGTGTTTTCCACAACCATCGGGACAACATTCTTGAAATCTGGGATCATATAGGTCTCCTTTATTCGACCAATGCTACCGAACCAGTATTGGATTTTCGTAAGAGTTTGATAGACGATTCCAATACATTCGCTTCACATCCGACAGGCAGGTTTGCCAGCCCTTATTCGGCTTTTTCTTCCGCTGTCGGTGTTTCCGTTTCTTCAACTTCGCCGACGGAAGCTTCAGCCGGTTGTTCATCTTCCGCTTTCGCTTCTTCCACTGCTTGTTCCACTACTTCTTCGACTGTTTCTTCAACAGGCTTGTAATTATCTGTCGCAATGGATTTGAGCATGTCCAGCGCTTTGCGGGTCATCACACGGCTCGCGGATTCCATCGCGATCGCCTGGCTCAATTCCTTCTGTCCTTTGCGCCCGCCGCGGATCTTTGTCAGGTCCACGCCCTGCATTACAAGATTGTTGAGCGTGTTGTTGTATTCCATGTTCAAGGCTTCGTCATCGATCTGGATCTTTTCCACGCGGACAACTTCATCGAGGATCAAGCCGCGTTCGAGACGTTTCTTTGCTACAGGCTTCACTTCATCTTCGATGAACTGCTCGCGCGTGGTGCTCCGCATCTTGAAATAGGTGTCGAGGTCCATGCCCTGCTGTCCAAGCCGGTTGGACAGATCCGAAAGCACATGCTCGCCTTCATGCTCGAGCGTATGCTCGTGATATTTGATGGTCGCGCCTTCCTTGACCTTTTCGATCAAGTCCACGAAGTATTTGTCATCGTATTCGTTCTGGGAGCGGGTTTCCACATCCTTCTTAACGGCTTCCATCAGCGCATCTAGTGTTTCGCCTGCGCCGGTCATTTTTGCGAAGTCATCGTTCAGGTCGGGCAGGGTCACGCCGCGCACGGTCTTGATGGTGGCTTCGATCTCCACATCCTTTCCCTGCAATTCTTCCACTTCCCAATCTGCGGGGAAGGTATGTTTGATGGTCTTACTCTCTCCAGCCGTCAACCCGACCAGTTCCTGTGCGAAGCCGTTGTAGGGCCATTCGGTATCGCGCTCCTCCTTGCGGACAAAGGTCGCGAAGCCGGTGCGGTTCAGTTCGGGAGTTTCCGATTTGACATCCAATAAGACGTAGTCGCTGATCTCGATTGCGCGCTCCACGGTTTCGGTGGAAGCGTACATCTGGCGCAGGTCTTCGAGCGCCGCGTCCACGTCTTTTTGTTCGGGAGCCGTCCATTCATAGTCAAGGCGCACGGAGTGGTAATCGCCGAGGTCTACTTCGGGCGCGAGCGGCACGCGGAAGATGAACTTGGGCGGGTCCATGCTCTCGATGTTTTCCAGCGAGCCGGAAGCGCCGGGATTCACATCCGCTTCTTTCAGGATGTTGGAATATTCCGAGTCGATGAACAGGTCAACTGCCTGTTCGATGATCGCCGCCTCGCCGTATGTGCGGACGACGACATCGTAGGGCGCCTTGCCGGGACGGAAGCCGGGAATGCTTCCGCGCGATGCGATCTTCCTTGCGGCGCGCTTCTTATACTCGTTCATTTTGTCCTGATCCGCTTCCACGATCAGTTTTACAGAATGGTCTTCCTGGTATTGTTTTTCGATGTTCAAAGTAACCTCTTCTAGTTTTATAAACCTGTCCGGTTTCGTTTTATTTTGGTGAGGATGGTGGGAGTCGAACCCACACGCCTTGCGGCACATGATCCTAAGTCATGCCTGTCTGCCAGTTCCAGCACATCCCCGGTGCGTAGATTTGCCCGCACTGGGCGCGTGCAATTATACCGTAAGGTCTGCCCGCATGGATGCCGGGCAGGGGATTTGTTTGAATATCTGCCTGGTCGTTTCACAAACCTTTTTTACAGTTATAATAGCGCTCACCGCTAAAGGAGAACCATAACTGATATGCCCATTTCTTCCGGAATCCCCGCGCCCGAATTCGAATTGATGGATGATTCCAATACCCCGCGAAAACTTTCCGATTTTCGGGGAAAAAATGTTGTGCTTTATTTTTACCCCAAAGACGATACGCGCGGCTGTACGAAGGAAGCTTGTAACTTCCGCGACGATTATTCTGCGTATGAAAAGGCGGATGTAGTGATCCTCGGCGTCAGCCCGGATTCGGTCGAGTCGCACGTCAAGTTCAAAAAGAAATTCCAGCTGCCGTTTCCGCTGCTTGCAGACGATGGGCACAAGGTTTGTGATCTATACGGCGTGTGGGGACCGAAGAAGTTCATGGGCAAGGAATATGAAGGCGTATTGCGCACCACCTTCCTGATCGATGGGGAGGGGAATATCAAGCGTGTGTTCGAGGACGTCCGCCCGGCGGAGCATAGCACCGAATTGCTTGCCGAACTGGGATTGGCTTGATCGATTTTAAAGTAGCGTAATGGATGGGTTCGTGTTATAAAGCAGACGATGCGCCGACGGCAATGTAGACCAAGCCGTCGGCATGATTCTGTTCACTTTTTGAACCAGCTGCCGGCTGGGCAGCGAAGCGAAAATTTCCCATGCAATAGTGACAAGCAGATGGGAATTTGATATAATCACAACTTGTGAAAATTGCGACAAATCCTACTGGCTTTATCCAATTTTCTATGGAATCATAATTCGGGGTTTCCCCGTTCAATATTTTCAGGAGAGAGAGTATGCGACATTTTGTGATCGTGGGGATTCTCGTGCTTGTCATGACTATCCTCACTTATGTTGGTCTCGACGCGGCTGGCATTGCAAGGCAGATGCACCCCGTTGCGGCAAGCGCTCAGGCAGAGTCGATCGACAGCCTGTGGAATTTGGAGATCATTGCGATTTCCTTTTTGTTTGCGCTGATCGTTGTGCCGATGGTTTATAGCTTGGTGGTGTTCCGCCGCAAAAAGGGCGACACGACCGATGCCGAGCACATGGAGGGGAATACAACGCTGGAGATCGGCTGGACGGTGGGTCCGTTGATCATGGTGGTGGTGTTCGCTTATCTGGGGGCGTATTCGCTCGGGGAAGTGCGGCGGGAGGATCCCAACGCGTTCGTTATTAATGTAACCGCCCGTCAATTCGCATGGACGTTCGAATATCCTGAATATGGGATTGTCAGCGATGTGCTCTATCTTCCGGTGAACAAGCAGGTGTTATTGAAGATGGAATCGCCGGATGTGATCCACTCGTTCTGGGTTCCCGAATTCCGCGTCAAACAGGACATTGTGCCTGGTCGCGTGACCGAGTACCGCATCACCCCGTCACTGGAGGGGGAATACAAGGTGCGTTGTGCGGAATTGTGCGGGACATCCCATGCGTTCATGGAAAATACGGTGATCGTCACTTCGCAGGTGAATTATGACGCCTGGGTAGCGGAGCAGAGTGAGCTTGCGGCTTTGGCGGGTCAATCTCCCGAGGGACAGGGGCAAATTCTGGCGGTACAGAACGGCTGTATCGGCTGTCACTCGATTGATGGTACGCCATTGACGGGTCCGACCTGGTTTGGTCTGTATGAAAGCCAGCGCCAGTTTGAAAGCGGCGGCGGCGTGACCGCGGATGATGCCTATATCACCGAATCGATTTTGGATCCGCTCGCTAAGATCGTGGCTGGTTATCCTCCTGTGATGCCGCCCTATGATCTCACCGATGAGCAGATTGCCAATCTGATCGCGTACATCAAGACGTTGAAGTAATTTGGCGGAGGATTTTTTCAAATGAAGCGTTTCTTTTCCAGCGCCCTGATGCGCGGATTGCTGTGGCAGTTGATCGGAACCTTGTTGGGCGCCGGTCTGGTCACGGGGATCCGTGCGTTGATGGGCTTGAGCACGACCGATACTTTCTTCTTTACGGAGCCTGCCTGGGTTTTGGGCGGGTTCATTGGCGCGATCAGCTTTCTGTTCGGCTCCGGCGTCACCGACGACTGGTTCAAGTGGGCGCGCGGTATTAATACCCCCGAGCATCACGAAGAACATTTCAGCGGCTGGGAGAAATACACCAATGTCTCGCTCGACCATAAGGTGATCGGCATCCAGTACACCATTGTGGCGTTGCTGTTGATCGCCATCGGCGGCTTGTTTGCGTTGATCTTCCGCGCAGAACTCGCCGCGTCTGAACTGCAATTCCTCACGCGGGAATTGCAGTTGTTTGGGCAGAGCGGACCTGATCTGTACAACACTCTGATGTCCCTGCACGGCATGATCATGATCGTGTCCATTTTGCTGGGCATCTCCGGCATTATCAACTATGCCGTGCCGTTGCTGCTCGGCGCGCAGGATATGGCGTTCCCGCGCCTCAATGCATTCTCATTCTGGATCGCTGTTCCCGCGGCGGTGCTCTTGTTGGCAAGCCTTTTCCTCGGCGGTTTCGACACCGGCTGGACGGGCTATCCGCCTCTCTCCGCCCGCGCCCCTGTCGGTATGCAGATGTTCTTCCTCGGCGTGTTTGTGGCGGGTTGGTCCTCCATTTTGGGCGCGCTCAATGTGATCGTCACCGTGCTCCGCATGCGCGCCAAGGGCATGACAGCGATGCGCATGCCGATCTTCGTCTGGGCGGCGGTTGCGACCTCCATCATTGCCTTGACCGCCACGCAGTTCATCGGTCTTTCCTTCCAGTTGGTGATGTTCCAGCGTTTATTTGGCATGGGCTTCTTTGACCCGGCGAAGGGCGGCAACCCGATCCTCTTCCAGCACCTGTTCTGGTTCTACTCGCATCCCGCGGTATATGTGTTCGTTCTGCCTGGTCTCGGCGTGATCTCGGAACTTCTGCCCGTCTTCGTCCGCAAACCGCTCTTCGGTTACCGCTGGATCGCCATGTCATCGCTTGGTATTGCCCTGGTCGGTTTCGTCGTGTGGGCGCATCATATGTTCACCTCCGGTATGAACGAATACCTGCGTGTGCCTTTTATGTATAGTACCCTGCTGGTGGCTGTACCGACCGGTGTGAAGTTCTTCTCATGGGTTGCCACGCTCTGGAAGGGCAAGATCACGACGCCCACCCCGATGCTTTTCGTGCTCGGCGCGATCGTGGTCTTCCTGATGGGCGGTCTTTCCGGACCTCCGAATGCCACGGTCTCCACCGACCTTCACCTGCACGACACGTATTTCATCGTCGGTCACTTCCACGACACGATCTTCGGCGGATTTGTGTTCCCATTCTTTGCCGCCATCTATTATTGGTTCCCTAAAGCGACCGGACGCCGCATGAGCGAAACGCTCGGCAAATGGCATTTCTGGCTGATGACCCCCTCCTTCTTTGTGCTGACGTTCCTGATGATGTATGTCGGTTTGATCGGGATGCGCCGCCGTATCGCAGATTACGACCCCGGGCTGGGCATTGACGTTTATCACCTCATTATGACCATCGCCGCCTTCCTGATCGCGCTTTCCGTATTGATCTTCTTCTACAACTTCTTCAACAGCATCAAGAACGGCGAGAAAGCGGAAGGCAATGTCTGGAACTCCCGCTCGCCTGAGTGGCAGGTTCCCTCCCCGATGCCCATGCATAACTACGACCAGCCGTTCGAAGTCGTTGGCGAGCCGTACGATTACGGTCTGGAAGGCTCGAAGTACGTCGAATTCTCCGCTCCTGCGAAGAGCGCGCATAAATAAAGGTGAACAGCAAAATGGCACATTCACAGGACAAATCCTCCGCCCTTGGTCAGGGCGTGGTGATCTTCATCTATCTGACTGTATTGACCATAATCGAATTCTTTGTCGCGGTGGCGCTCGACGCCGTCCCGCTTCTCATCGTGGTTGCCGTCATCAAAGCCGCGCTGGTCATGTACTATTACATGCACATCTACAAGTTGAACAACGACGATGGCGCCGACGAACATTCCTACAAATTCAAGACCGGGACGAATCGCATCGGCTTGTGGCTGTTCCTGCTTTCGGACGGTTTTGTCTTCGCCGGTCTGCTTGTGATGCGCGCCAACCTGCTCGGCTTGACCCGTCCCGAACAATTGGATCAGAACCTCGGTCTTGCTGTGACCGCCGTGCTCCTGATCTCGTCCTTCTTCATGAACCGCGGTGAGACCGCCATGTCCTATGGCGATGTCAAGACCTTCATGAACAACACGCTCATCACCTTTGTGCTGGGACTCGCCTTCTTCCTCGGAGTGGTTTTCGTGGAATGGCGTCTGGCGGCTGAGCATGGATTGACTGCCACCTTTGGCAACCCAGCCATAGGTCCGATGGGAGGCGTGTTCTACATGATGACAGGCATGCACGCGTTCCACGTCCTGACCGGCTTGATCTTCCTGGCTGTCGTTTGGAACAACGCGCGCAAGGGCTTGTATACGGCTGAAAAACACTGGGGCGTGGAAGCCGCCGCGGTCTACTGGCACTTCGTGGACTTGGTGTGGATCTTCTTCTACCCCGCTTTGTATCTGATCGGCAGGGCTGTATAACCAAAGAAACTCCGCCGCCGACGAGGCGGCGGAGTTTTTATTGCCGATTAATCAATCTTTGGTATAAAGGGGATATCATATTTGGGAGCATCCATGGATAAACGCATCTTTTATGCTGGGCTGGCGGTTTTCTTCGCAGTGACGCTTGGCATTTTTCTCACGGTCGTCCTTTCGAGACCGGCAAACTTTCGCGGAACGATGTACGCCGAGCCGTTTCCGCCTGCGCCTGATTTTGCATTGACGGACGCGGATGGAAAGGTTCAGCGCTTGAGCGACTATCGCGGCAGGATCGTCCTGCTCTTTTTCGGATATATGTACTGCCCGGATGTCTGTCCTGCCACGCTGGCGGAGATGAAACTGGCAGTGGATCAACTCAAAGGCGATGCAGATCAGGTACAGGTGGTCTTCATCTCTGTGGATCCGCAACGGGATACGTCTGAAGCGGTGCAGGGATATGTCGAGCGATTCAATCCTTCCTTCCTTGGTTTGAGCGGCACACAGGATGAACTCGAGCCGATCTGGAGCGGGTACGGCGTGTTCCGGGAAGTGGTGGAAGGCACGTCAGAGACCAATTACATCATCAATCACACCGCCCGCGTTACCTTGATCGATCAGGATGGGAACATGCGCCTGACGTACGGTTTCCAGACGCCGCCCGAAGACATTGCCCATGATATTAGGATTCTTTTGAAATAGAAATCATGTCGAAAACCATTGTAAGACGCATCTTGTTTTCCCTGCTGTTTGGCTTGCTGGTCGGCATTGCGCTCAGCGAGATCACCTTCGTCTTTTTGGGCAGAACAGCGAGGGAGCCGCAAACCATCACAGTGACCGTCCCGCAGGGAACAGCGGAACTTGTGGCGCGCGGCGAACAGCCTCCCACGCTCCCGGAAGGCATGACCTTTGTGGTGGGGGATGTGCTCATCATCAAGAACGAGGACGCTGTCGATCATCAGTTGGGTCCGCTTTGGGTTCCAGCGGGCACATCCGGTCAACTGACGCTGGGCAAACCGGAAAGCCTCGCCTACGAATGTTCCTTCCAGGCGGATAACTATATCGGTTTGGATGTCTATGAACCGCTCACGTGGGGGACGCGGGTGTATGGCATTCTGTTTGCCGGGATCCCAATGGGAATTTTGATCGCCCTATACGCCTCCATCCTGCCTGTAAAGAACGGCGCGAAACATGCTTCTGCGAAAAATGTTCAGCCCTAAGTGGCTGTTGACGACCCTGCTCGTTTTCATCGGTACGGCAGTTTGCATCCGGCTTGGCATCTGGCAGTTGGATCGGCTCGAAGGTCGCCGCGCGTTCAACACGCAGGTCGAGTCCATGCGTGCGGCTGAACAACTGGATTTGAACGTCAACACGCCCGCTGATATCACTTCGATGGAATGGCGCGCGGTGACGGTCACCGGCGAATACGATTTCGAGAATCAGGTCGCGCTTCGGAATCAATATTACGGGAATCAATACGGATACCATTTGATCACCCCGCTTCGTTACAACGGGACGGTTGTTCTTGTCAACCGCGGCTGGATCCCCGCTGACGCCGACTGGCGCGAGTTCGATGAGCCGGGTCCGGTCACGGTGACGGGGCAGATCCGGCTTGGACAGGGTAAACCAGCTTTCGGCGGCGTCGCGGATGCGCTGCCTGCGGATGGCGGTCCGTTGAACGTGTGGAACAACCTGGACGTGGCGATGATGTCCGCGCAGTTCCCGTATCCCATTCTCGAAGTGTTCGTTCAACCCGATGTGGATGAAGATGATACCGTTCCGCCCATCCCGTACCAGCCCGAAATCGAATTGACCGAAGGCTCGCATTTCGGGTATGCTTTGCAGTGGTTCACGTTTGCCACGATTCTGTTCGTTGGTTATCCCTTTTATTTGCGAAAGCAGGATTGATCCATGAAATATTCACTGCGCTCATCTTTTGCGCGTCTTGTGCTGGCGTTGTTTGCGTCGGTCTTTTTGTTGACGGTTGTCGGGCGTGTCGTGTCTGTGACGGGCGCGTGGGCGCATTGTGTCGGCTGGCCCCTGTGCATTCCGTCTGACCCGCTCGGTTATTGGAAACTTGCGCACCTTGTGCTGGTGGGGGTTGCTTCGGTGTTCATGGCGCTGGTGTGGCGCAAAGCCTGGCGCGAACAGCGTGAACAGAAGTTGATCCTGCCGCTTGTCACTGTGACTGGCGTGTTGTTCGTAGGGCAGGCGCTCGTCGGCGCGGTCGAAGTGACGCGTGCCTACCCGATGCATCTGGTGGTTCTGCACGGATTGACAGCGGTTGCTTTGTGGATCTCGCTCGGATTTCTCGTGTTCACTTCAGGCACGCTGGCAAAGGACAACCCCGAAGTCGTCAAATTTGATCACCGCCAGCGCGCGAAGGATTTCTTTGTGCTTTCCAAGCCGTTGATCGTGGCGCTGCTTTTGGTGACCACGTATGGCGGTTTGGTGGCGGGGAGCAAGGCGTGGCCCTCCGCTTCGCTCACGTTCTGGACCTTGTTCGGTGGCGCGCTGGCGGCGGCGGGCTCGAGCGCGCTCAATCAGTATATCGACCGCGAACTCGATAAGAAAATGCAGCGCACTGCCAAGCGTCCACTCGCGGATGGTCGCCTGACTTCCGCCGAAGGGTTGTCCTACGGGCTGGCATTGTGTTTGCTCAGCTATTATGTCATGGCGGGGTTTGTCAACCTGCTGGCGGCATTGCTGTCACTGGCGGGTATTTTTTATTATGTCTTTTTCTACAGCGTCTGGCTGAAGAAGGCGACCGTGCAAAACATCGTCATCGGCGGCGGCGCGGGCGCAATTCCGCCCATGGTGGGGTGGGCGGCGGCGACCGGTGAACTCGGTCTTGCCGCGTGGATCCTGTTTGCCATCGTCTTCATGTGGACCCCGCCGCATTTCTGGGCGCTGGCGATCGTCCGCATGAAGGATTATGAAAAGGCGGGCGTGCCAATGCTGCCTGTGGTGGAAGGGGAGGAGAAGACTCGTAAACAGATCCTGATCTACACCATCGAGCTGATCGCTGTCACGCTTCTCCTGCCGATCTTCAATCTGGCAGGCACCATTTATCTTTTCTCCGCCCTGATACTGGGCGGCTTCCTGCTCTATGCGGCGTGGCAGGTCTTTCGCGTTGGCGGCAACAAGGTGGCATGGACGATGTATCGCTGGTCCAGCATGTATCTGGCGTTCATTTTCCTGGCGTTGATGATCGATGCGGTGGTGTAGGTTTATTTTCAAACAAGCCCGCAGGCGGATGCTGAAAACTTGAATCTATCTTTTTATAATAACGGCTGTATCATCCCCGTATAGGATTTCCCAGTTCTTTTCCCGGATCAGATGTGTGGCGAGGATGGAATTTGTTTTAATGATCGCCCAGTCGACTTCATATTCTTCAAAGACTTGCTCCCAATCGCCGCTTAATAGAATGACCGCCTGATATTCCCTTGTAAGAGACTCCCCATAAAAATCGGTCTGACTGTCGATAAAGACAGGCTGACGCGGCTTCATGGCGTATTCAAGATACCCTCCCCAGTTGAACTCGTTGAACATATTGCCCTGTTGGGGGTTGTCATTTAGCCATTTGACAGCTTCCACCGGGAAAATGGATGGGGCGAATTGATACCTTGAAGTCAAGTTCCCGTGATTGAGGATGATGATTGCGCCAAACAGGATGACGGCGGTCATCTTCCAAAATCTGCCTTGTAGCTGGCTTTGTAGCTGTAGTGTGCGCAACTCAATTTTCATCAGGAGGGATTCCTTGACAAAAATTTCTTTTATGCATGAACTTAACATAAAAGCGGAGGAAATGGCAAATAGCGGAATGTTGCGCGCTACGAGAAGCGCCGCCATTGCCATTCCTGCGTTGAGAAAGACGAGTGCAGGACGGATGGATGCGTTTGTCAGGGACGGTAGGGATATGGAAAAGGCGAGCAGGATTAGAAATGGAAACATTCCCGCGTTATGGAAATTGGGGGACATTGTTTCGGTCGTGTTTTCCAGAATGTATCGGCTGTTGTTCCCTAGCAGGGCGATCCAATTGCCCCAGCCGTCGGGAGTGATCACGGAAGCGATCAGGGCAAATATGCCCGTGATAAGGAAGACTTTCACTTTACCCACGCCTTCCTGCCGTTTTTTTAGCCATTCCCAAATACTGCCTGCAAAATATGCAAGCCAGGTCAGCAGACCAAAAATGAAGCCTGCGTGGATATTCGCCCACAGGATCATCATGCCTGATGCATACGGGATTAATTTCTTCGGTGAATTATGATGCGTTTCAAGTAGGATAATCCATGCTGTCAAGAATATAAAGGTGAAGATATGCGGACGGGGAAGCCAGTGCAAACTTGATGCGCCTGCGATCAGAATGATGAGAAATGCACTGAGAATGGGGAGACCGGTCCGCTTGACTGCCTCGCCGTAGAGAATCGTAAATGTTGCAGAGATAATCAAGCCTGTCAGAAAGATGACGCCAGCTAGCCCGCCTATGCGGTGGGTGCCAGCCAGCAGGACTTGAGAAAACCATTCGTATGGAGGGCGGTGATTCCCTTCTCTTGTATGCGAGAGGATGTCCTTCGTCGGTATGCTGCCTGTATCGAGTATGAAATCTCCAATTGCCAGGTGCCGCCCGAGGTCCGAATCAATGTTGAGCATGCGCCCGCCGAGCAGATAGACCGCAAAGAGGAGCGATACGAACAGTACATCGCTCAACGATGGCAGAATCCTTGTAATGATCCATAGTTTTTTTGGTTGCACTGTTTCCATGTGAAAGTGATCAATCTGCTGGTTGTGGATATTCCTGCCAATGATAAAGGAAGCCCTTGAAAAATCAAGGGCTTCCAAATTTGTTTGAGCTTTACTCGCCGAGATAATCCCGCAATTTCCTGCGGATGGACGGGTGGCGCAGGCGGCTCAACGCCTGTGCCTCGATCTGGCGCACACGCTCGCGCGTGACGCCCATCTTGCGTCCCACTTCCTCGAGAGTGTATGCCTGACCATCCAGCAGACCGTATCGTAATTGCAAAATACGGACCTCGCGCGGCGGCAAGCCGTTCAGCACTTCGCCGAGGTGTTCGCGCAGCAGGTTGTAAGTGGCGGTATCGTCGGGCGGGGGAGCCTCGTCGTCTTCGATGAAATCACCCAGCACCGAATCTTCCTCATCATCCGTCGGGGTCTCCAGCGAAAGCGGACGGCGCGCCACCTGGATCATATTCTCGACCTTTTTCGGCGGGACATCCAACGCTTCGGCAAGCTCCTCCACGCTGGGTTCGCGTCCAAGCCTTTGTGTGAGCTGATGCTGGATTCGCAGAAGTTTGTTGATCTGGTCGCCCATGTGGACCGGTACGCGGATGGTGCGTCCCTGATCGGCAATGGCGCGTGTGACTGCCTGACGGATCCACCATGTGGCGTACGTGGAGAATTTATGTCCGCGGCGGTAATCGAATTTCTTGGTCGCGCGGATCAGACCGATATTGCCTTCCTGGATCAAATCGAGGAAGGGCACGCCGCGTCCCATATACTTTTTAGCGACGGAAATGACAAGGCGGGAGTTTGCCGTGATCAGATGCTCGCGCGCCGCCCAGCCGTCTTCGATGAAACGGCGGAGTTCAAGCCGCCGCTTGGGAGAAACGCTCCCATGTGCCAGTTCCTCGCGGGCGGTGCGTCCGCGCTCGATGCGCTGGGCAAGCTGGACTTCCTCTGTGGCGGTCAGCAGCGGAACGCGGCTGACTTCCTTCAAGTACAGACCGATCGTATCGTCGGTGTCGATATTTGCCAGATAATCATCCAGCGAGAGGTCGGGTTCCGGCTCCGATTCGCCGCTTTCCTCCACCGCCGCCAGTTCGTCCTCGGTCGGTTCCGGCATGACGGTGTCCTCGACGAACGGAATACCCGCGCTTAACAAAGCAGAGAACGCCTCCTCCAATTGCTCGACATCCTGCTCGGCTTCGGGGAAGAAGTGCAGGATGTCGTCCAACGTTACATACGATTTTTGCCGCCCCAGTTCGATCAGTCTTGCAATTGCGGGAAACTCTTCTTCGTCGTCGACCATCAATATTTTCTCTACATCCATTCAAATATCCAACTTTCGGTAAAAATTTTCCTTCAAACTAGAATACACTTTTTTAAGGTGAAAAGCAATACCTGCCCATCCTTACAGATGCTTTGCAACGCATTTGTATTACGCTGGAACAGGCTTTAAGGTGTGGGAGTCGCTTCCAGTGTGGGTGCAGCCTCGGTGGGCGGAACAGGCGTCTCGGTCGGTGGAGGCGGAGTGGGCGTGGGTGTGTTCAGGTAGGGCGGGAAGTCCGCAAGATTGGTCAGCGAGTCGATCCCGCTCAAGGTCAGGATCACGACCCGGCTCCCGTCCACGCGCACGTAATATCCGCTGCTGCTGGGGGTGGCATCGCCGACCTCCAGAGTGCTGGTGCTTCCGTCCGCAAATTGGACGGTGATGATATAGGCGGGCTCGTCCAAGCCAAAGACGCTCGCGTCGGATGCGTTTTCGATTTCATCCACGATGTTGAGCGATGTGAGTTGGGACGCTGCCGCCTCAGCCAAGCCGGGGTCTGCTTCTATTTCGAAGGGCAGGGTCAACACCCAGGCATTGTCCCCGTCCCGCTCCACGCGGACGGTTTCGCCCTCGGCAGGCTGGACCTCGATGCTGTTCGCAACGCGGTCATCGGCAAAGAGAAACTCGGATTCTTCGATGGTGAACATCTCCGGTGTTACAGCTTCTTCTGTGCCTTCATCCCCCTGCTGGTTCAGGTAATACGCGGCGCCGATCATCAGCGCGAGCACAAACAGGGTAACCCATGTCCCTGCGCGGAACATGGGTTTTCTTTGCTTTGGGGCAACGGTTTCCTTTGGTTTTTGCGAACGGGTGGTTCGCGGTGATTTCGTTGCGGTTTTTGTCGTTTTGCGGGGAGCCATTCACTAGCCTCTCTTGCGGCGTGAGATCCACGCGGAAATACCTGAGACGATCACCATGCCTGGCAGGACGATGACGGACACAAGCACAAGGATGATGAAGCCGATCTGGGAAGGTGGCTCAAAGGTCCGTTGGGTGGCGGGGCGGGTGGTGAGGGTAAGCTGGTCTTCCTGCTCTGCCGCCCAGTCCACCGAGTTGATGAACATGTTGCCGTTGCCGTATACGTCAAAATTGCCGTCGATGACGAAGAGGGAGTTCCCGAAGACGACCACCCTTCCAGAAGTGACAGTGTTTTCGCCGACTGCCGCCAGGTACAGCGGACCGAGATTATCCACACCTTCGTCGTATTGATATTGCTCGGCGGTCTCGTCGTAGCTGGTTTCACCCCAGGAGTTATCGGAGGTGAACATGAGCGGCGTGGCCACGATCTCCATGGATTCGGATGGAGTCACGCTGATGCTGCGCGCCTGCGGCATGATAACGGCGTAGTTGATGCTCAGGTTCTGGGTGATGGGGTGGGGGGTGATGCCGGCGGAAATGGCATTCAGCGGCTGCTGGCTGGCAAAGTCGAAGATGAAATCATCGTTCAAGGTGATGCCCCAATCGCTCTCGAGATAATTGGCGAGCGGGTCGGCAGCATTGCCAAACTCGGTGAAGGGAATCGGATCCTGCATCACGATCAGGGAGCCGCCTGCCGCGACGAAATCCTTAAGCAGATTGACTTCCTGCGCTGTGAGCGGTTTCTGTGGTCCGGCAACAATGATCACATCCGCATCTTCCGGGATGCTGCTTTGTGAGAGCAGGTTGAGCGTGTCCACGACATAATTTTTCGATTCGAGCGTGCTTTTCGCGATGGTAAAACTGCGCTCACTGCCCGCGCTGAGGGCGGCTTCGCCATGTCCCTGCAGGAAGTAAACTGTGCGCGATTCCGGGCTGATGAGGCGGATCATGGTGCGCGCCAGTTCGGTTTCGGATGCGAAGGATGCGATCTCTTTCGCCTCGCCCATCTGCAGAAGGATCTTACCGTCACCAGTAATGCCGGCTTCGCGCGCGGCGATCGGGTCAAGGTCTGGGTTGACGAATTGATAGTCGAAGTTGCCGCCGCTGTTCGTCTTGAACTTGATCAGTAGATCTTCGGCGGTGGAACGGTCCAGGCTGCTGGAATAAAACGCGGTGGCGGTTACCTTGGCGGGCAGTGCGGAGAGAATGTCCATGGTCTCCGAAGCCAGCGTGTTGGATTTGTCCTCCGTCCAATCCCACGATTTGGGATTATTGAAGACAATGTAGTTCGCCACGAAGATCACGCCGATGAATGCCAGGGTGAGGATCAGTGAATTGGAGCCGTAGCGAGCTTGACGTCCGGTGAGGAAGCGGCGCACAGTATCCGGGCTCATCATGGCGTATGCCGCCAGTCCGATCACCAGCAAGCCGATGCTGATCTGCAGGGCAAGCGTGAGCGTGTCACGCTGTTCGGGTGACAGGTTGAACATGCCGACCGCCAGTAGGGCATTGGCAGAGACGAGCAAGCCCGAAACGACACAGGCGACCAGCGCAAGGATCAGACCGATAAAGGCATATTTTGCGTAGGGATTTTTCTTTTTTCCAGCCATTAGCGCCATCTCCGAATCTCGATTGCGGTGGTGCCGATGAACAAGCCCAGCGCAGTGAGGCTTAAGTTTAGGGTCAGAGCCCCAAGTGTGACCGTGCCCCGGTTCAGGCTCTGTGAAAAGTGCGAGTTGATGCTCAAGTAGTTGAGCAGTTCACTGGCTTGCGGCAGAAGCCCCGCGGGCAAGCCGATCAGGAACCACATAAAGAAGAACAGTCCAAGCGTGACGAAGAATGCCGCGAACTGGTTGGTAAAGATCGCGGAGATGCCCACACCCAATGCCAGGAAGGTGGCGCAGACAAGGATCAAGCCAATGTAGGAGGAGAGCACCAGCATCCAGTCGATGCCGGGGGTGACGAAATTGTTCAGCACGATGGGGAAGATCAATGTCAGCAGGATGATGGAGAGAATAAAGAGCATCGCGCCAAGCCATTTTCCAGCGACCAGCTCAAAGTCACGCACGGGGGCGGTGAGCATCAATTCCAGGGTGCCCATGCGGGCTTCATCCGAGAGCAGGCGCATGGTCAGCGCCGGGCTGAGGAAGATCATCAAAAAAATGAACAAGCCGTTGATGAGGGTGGTATCCGGGGCAGGACCGCCGAATAAGGCTTGTTCCGCGCTGAACCACAGGATCAGCGCAAAGTAAATGCCAAGCGGCAGGAGGATGGCGAACGCCACCACATATGCCAGCGGACTGTTGAAGTAGTTATCGTATTCGCGTTTTGCAATGGTCCAAATATTTCTCATGGGATGCCTCTCTACTTCTTTTTGGCGTCATTGCCGGTGAGTTCAAGGAAGATCTCCTCCAGGCTCAAGCCGAGCGGACGGAGTTCGAGCAGGTCGTAGCCGTCCTTGATGATCTGCTTGGCGACCTCAGGACGCAAATCCTTGCCGGAAGCGAATTCGAATTCCACTGCGCCGTCATCATGGGTTTCGACCTTGCGCACACCCTTCACGCTCTTGATCGTGTCGGCGAGTTCGTCCGATTCGCCGCGTACGCGCACGATGACGCGTTCTGCGCCGAGCAGGCGGGCTTGCAGGTTTTCGGTGGTGTCTTCCGCGGCGATCTTTCCTTTATTAATAATGAGCACGCGGTCACATAGGTTCTGGGCTTCATATAGGAGGTGAGTGGAGAGCAGCACGGTGCGTTCGCGCCCGATCTCGCGGATCAACTCGCGCACTTCCACGACCTGACCGGGGTCGAGACCGATGGTCGGTTCGTCGAGGATCAACACCTCGGGGCGGTGCAGAAGCGCCTGCGCCAGCCCGACCCTTTGGCGCATCCCCTTCGACAGGTTGCCAATGTAGCCGTTGGCGCGGTCGATCAAGCCGACCATATCCAGTACTTCATTAACGCGGTCATCCACGTTCGGGATGTGGCGTAATTCGCCCATGAATTTCAGATAATCAAAAACTGCCATATCCGTGTACAGCGGAACCGTCTCCGGCAGGTAGCCGACGCGCTTGCGGACTTCAAGCGACTCTTCGACCACGTCATATCCTGCCACAATGGCTTCGCCGTCCGTGGGCGGCATGTACCCGGTCAGGATGCGCATGGTGGTGGTTTTCCCCGCCCCGTTGGGTCCGAGGAACCCGACGATCTCGCCCTGCTGTGCATCAAAGCTCAAGTTATGAATGGCGCGCCGCGTGCCGTAGTCCTTGGTAAGACCACTAACTTTGATCATTGCCTCTCCTTGCAATTCGGTTGAATAAATAAATGGGACTTTCGCAAAGAAAAGACACAGCCCGTGGGCGGTGCCTTTTCTGCCGTTGATTACTATACAATAATTCGAGATGCGAAGTCAAGCGGTGAATCAACCTCTAATCGAACGCTAATCTTGGATGCCCTCGGCTATAATGAGCGCATGACCGAACTTCTCTACCAAACCGATGCCTATCTCAAGCAGTTTTCTGCCACCGTTCTCTCGACGGATGCGGAAACCCGCGCTGTTGTGCTGGATCGCTCCGCGTTTTACCCCGGCGGGGGAGGACAGCCCTGCGATGTTGGAACGCTTGAATCCGGTGGCGTGACCTACACTGTGGAAAAAGTAAAGAAACAGGGCGACGACGTCCTGCACTTTCTCGGCGGGACTGAGCCTTTGCCCGCTTCCGGTTCCGCCTCTTCCGGGACTTTGGACTGGGAACGGCGCTTCAAGCTGATGCGCACCCATACGGCGTTGCATGTCCTGTGCGGCGTGGTCTTCCGCGATTACGGTGCGAAGGTCACCGGCGGGGATATGGAGCCGCTCAAGGGGCGCATGGACTTTGAATTCGAGACCATGCGCGGGGAGTTGGTACGCGAGATCGAAGCGGCAGTCAACCTCGAGGTCCGGCAGGGACGCGCGATTCAGGTCAAAATTCTCCCGCGGGAAGAGGCGTTCCAGATCCCCGACCTGATTCGCACCAAGATCAATCTGCTGCCCGAGGGGATACTGCAAGTCCGCACAGTGGAGATTATCGGGCTCGACCTGCAAGCCGATGGCGGGACGCATGTTGCGAATACGTCTGAGGTGGGCGCGGTCAAGGTGACGGATTACAAAAGCAAGGGCGCCATCAACAAGCGTATTTATATCGAAGTGGAGTAGCCCAAATAGGGGAGACGGATTTCACGAGCCGTGTTTTATAATTCTTTCGTATAACAACTTTTGCTGCAAAAAACAAAGGAGAGTGTAAAAATGAAATCCAAGAAGCTTTCGATCCTGCTGGCGCTGGCGGCGTTGATCATTTCCACGCTGGCATGCGCGATGGGTGGCGAACCGACTTTGAGCAATGTCCGCACGGCGAGGGATCAGGATGGCAATCAAACCACTTCTGTGTTCGGCACATTTGATACGGTGTATGTTGTCAGTGACCTGAGCAATGGCGTGCTGGGGAATGTGGTCACATCCAATTGGTACGCGGTGGATGTGGCGGATACGGAACCGAACTTCCTGATCGATTCTGCGGATATCCTAGTGGAAGAAGATTCGTTCAGCGGCACCATTTACTTCTTCTTCCCGCCCCCGGTTAATGGACAGTGGCCCGTCGGCACCTACAAGGTGGAAGTCCTTTTCAATGGTGTGTTGGTCAATACGGTCAATTTCTCGGTGCAATAAGACATTTCCAAGAATGAATTTGAAGCGACGTTCATCTATAAGATGAGCGTCGCTTTTCGTTACTCCCTCTCGCCTCCATACTGCCGACCTCACGAGCATCAAGCCCTCCGAGTTTTTGAAAAACTCGGAGGGCTGTTCTTAAAAGACGGTAAAATATCTTCCAACCAAGGAGAGACTACCGTGATTGGATTACCCGAATCAAAAGAGAGAAGAGTCTTTAACAACGTCATCGGCGCGATGGGGAATACGCCGCTCGTCAAACTGGAGCGCATCGGACGCGACCTGCCCGTTCCGCTGTATGCCAAACTGGAGTTCATGAATCCCGGCGGGTCGGTCAAGGACCGGGTCGGAGCGAACATCATCGAGCAGGCGGAGAAGCGCGGCGAGATTAAACCCGGCGGGACGATCGTCGAAGCCACATCCGGCAACACGGGGGTTGGTCTCGCAATCGCGGCGGCATTGAAGGGATACAAGACCATCTTCGTCATGCCGGATAAAATGAGCAATGAAAAGATCCTTTTGTTGCGGGCGTACGGGGCGAAGGTGGTTATCACCCCCACGGCGGTCGGACCTGATGATCCGCGTTCTTATTATGAGGTGGCAAAGCGTTTTGCGCGTGAAACTCCCAATGCAATTCTGGCAAATCAATATCACAACCCTGATAACCCGAAGACCCATGAGTTGAGCACCGGTCCCGAATTGTGGGAACAGACCGAAGGGAAATTGACCGATGTCATCATTGGCATTGGCACGGGCGGAACGATCACCGGCGTGGGGCGCTATCTCAAATCCAAGAATCCGAACATTACCATCGTCGGCGTGGACATCGAAGGCTCGATCCTGACCGAGATATGGCAGAATAAGGGCATCATTCCGCCGGGCGCATATCCCAAAACCTACAAAGTGGAAGGCATCGGCGAGGACTTTTTGCCGTCCACGATGGACATCAATTATGTGGACGCCATCGAGCGCGCAGGCGATAAGGAATCATTTTTATGGGCGCGTCAACTCGTGCGGCAGGAGGGAATTTTCGCGGGCGGCTCGTCCGGCTCCGCGATCGCAGGCGCGATCAAATATTGCCGCAAGCTTCAGCCGGGTCGCCTGCCCGTAGTCATTCTCCCTGATTCCGGTTCGCGCTATCTCTCCAAATTCTATGATGACAAGTGGATGCGCGAGTTCGGCTTCCTTTCAATGGAATTCGGTGAAACGGCTCTGGGCGACCTGTTGATTGCCAAGCCGAACAAAGCCTTGATCACCGCGACGATCGGCGACTCGATCCGCAAGGTGGTTTCGGTGATGCATCAGCACGCTGTATCCCAAATGCCCGTCGTCGGCGAGGATGGAACGCTTGTCGGTCTCATCGAAGAGGTGGATCTGCTCAATCACATGCTCGAGGAACACGATCACAGCCATGACGAGAAGATCGACTCGCTTGTGCAGAACGCGAACGCGGTCTTTCCGCCCGAAACCTCGCTGGATGAAGCCATGCCGTCCCTCACCGCAGGGCTTGCCCTGATCGTGATCGATCAGAGCAAACCCATCGGCATCCTGACCAAGATCGATGTCCTGGATTATCTGGCAGGGAAGATATAGGGAACATCGCGCCAAGGAACTCGTCGAAGTTGGGAGGTGTAGAATCTCCCAACTCGTCAACTTGCCGGAAATGGGGTGTATTTGGGTCATCCCCCCGGCTTGACATTCACATAAAACCGTCATAAAGTTATATAAGGCGTCAAGGTTGGCGTTATGGACGCCGGTTGGTCTTTCAACTACGAAGTTTTCATGGATGCCTTCTTTGGACTTGGGTAAGGAGTTCCTCGAATGCCTTTTTCCGCTCATTCGGATAGATCGCTGGAGAGACGCACGCTGGAAGCGCGTTTGCGGATCAGCGAGTTTGCCCATTCCCATTCGCTTTCAGAACTCCTGCAAAGGACACTTGATGAAGCCGAGAAGCTGACGGACAGCGCCATCAGCTTCTTTCATTTTTTGGATGATGACCAGAACACGATCTGGCTGCAGAGTTGGTCCACAAATACCTTGAAAAATGCCTGTACTGCTGAGGGGAAACTTTTGCACTATGACATGGATATGGCGGGAGTGTGGGTGGATTGCGTCCGCGAACGGCGCCCCATTATTTATAACGATTATCCGAGCCTGCCGCATAGAAAAGGTTTGCCCGAAGGACATGCTCCACTGGTCAGGATCCTGACCGTTCCCATTGCCCGAGGCGGAAAGGTCGTCGCCATTTTGGGGGTGGGGAACAAGGACGTTGACTATGATGAGGCG
Organism: Anaerolineales bacterium; assembly: GCA_023382595.1. GTDB lineage: Bacteria > Chloroflexota > Anaerolineae > Anaerolineales > Villigracilaceae > Villigracilis. Next base: position 47,830 of record JAHDWB010000007.1, read on the forward strand.
GATGTGAATGTCATCCATCTGCTCGCGGACCTTGCGTGGGATATTACGCTTGCCAAACGCAATGAAGAGACGTTGAAAGCCGGCGAATCAGGCTATCGCGCCATCATGGATGAAGCGTCTGACGGGATTTTTATCGCAGATCCGTTGGGACACTATATTGATGTCAATCGCGCGGGCTGCGCGCTGACAGGGTATGCGCGCGAGGAAATTTTAAAACGCTGTATTAATGAGCTGCTTGCGGATAATTTTCCCGTTTTCGATTACCTTGATCAACTTCAGAAAGGGAACAGCATTCTGTTCGAATGGGAACTGCACCGGAAGGATGGGTCAACCATCCCGGTGGAGATCAGTGCGAAGATCCTGGAGGATGGGCGGATTCAGGGGATCGTCCGCGATATCACGAAGCGGAAGCGTGAGGAGGAGCGCGTCCGTTATCTCGCCTTCATCATGGATCGGATCTCAAGCGCTGTGATCTCCATCGATGCGGATTTGCGCATCGTGCGCTGGAATGCCGCCGCTGAGCGGCTGTATGGCTGGCGGGAATCGGATGCGATCGGCAAGCTGCTGGACGATGTCTGCCGCACGGAGTTCATTGACGGTCAGCAGGAAGATGCCAGAAATACACTTCTGTGCAACAAGTTTTGGACCGGGGAGTTAAAACAGCATCACCATGACGGCAGGGAATTGTGGGTGTCCGCCTCTGTCACGTTGCTGGAGGATGATGACGGAAGGGTAATCGGCGGCGTGACCATCAATCATGATATTACCAAGCGGAAACAGGCGGAGGAGGAACTTCGCCGCACGAAGGATGCGATCGAGGAAATTAATCAGGTCCTTCAACGAGCTTTCGAGCGCGAGCAGACCGCATCACGCACGGACAGTTTGACGGGTTTATTCAACCGCCGTTATTTTTTCGAATTACTCGAATATGAGTTTAACGCATCCCGTCGTTACCAGCGTCCGCTTTCCATCGCCATGTTCGACATTGACCTGTTCAAACAGATCAACGATACAGCGGGTCACCTGGCAGGGGATGGGGTGCTGAAGCAGATCGCAGATCTGGTGCGAGGACAGCTGCGCGATTCCGATGTTCTTTCGCGCTATGGCGGTGATGAATTTGTGATATTAATTCCCAGCAGCGGGGCAAAAGGCACGGTTGCAATGCTGGAACGAGTCCATCAGATCGTACGGTCCACACGCATCGTTTTTGACGGAAAGCATATCCCCATCACCATCAGCGTCGGCGTTGCGAGTTTACAGCCGGCTATGACGACATCTGAAGAATTGCTGCGCGTTGCTGATCAGGCGTTATATGAAGCGAAGAAAAATGGAAGGAATTGCACTGTCATTAAGGAATAGGGTGGATATATATTGTCGCCACCTTTGTATCTGGCGCAAAGTCTGGAAGCATTCCAGTTCTACTTTTTTCTCCTGCTATAATCCGCCACGATGAATTGGCATAAGACCACACTCGAAATCCACACTTCCGGCAAGGGACTTCACGACATCACATCGTATATCCGTGCACAGTTAAAGGAGTGGAATGTCCGCGAAGGGATGTGTTTTCTATTCCTGCAACACACCAGCGCTTCTCTGGTTATCAGCGAAAACTGGGACCCAACCGCCCGCGCCGACTTGGAAACCTTTATGGAGCGCCTCGTCCCCGAACGGGAGAGTTGGTACACGCACGATCTCGAAGGACCCGATGACGCCACTTCCCACATCCGCGCCATGCTGACGGATACCAGCCTCACCATTCCTGTGGATGATGGCGATCTCTCGCTTGGAAGCTGGCAGGGGATATACGTCTTTGAGCATCGCGCCCGTCCGCACAGGCGGAAGGTTTTGATGCGAGTATTGGCGGTGGAATAAAAAATAGTCGGCTCATCTCAACGACAAACCGACTACCGGACTATCAAACTGACTGACTAACTGACTACTTCTTCACCCCAAACTTCTTCATCAACACATCCTTCAACGTCGGTTGACCGATCTCCTGCAACTCATAGCGCACTCGCTGTGTAGGCTTGTTGATCTTAATCACGCGGCTCAGGTCAATCGGCGTACCGATCACTACCAAGTCCACATCAGACTTGTTGATGGTCTCTTCGAGTTCCTTGGTCTGCTTGTCGCCGTAGCCCATTGCGGGGAGAATCGCGCCCGTGGTCGGATACTTCTCGAAGGTCTTGGCAATCGTCCCCACCGCAAACGGACGCGGGTCGACGATCTCTTTTGCGCCAAAGCGGCGGGCGGCAACGTATCCAGCGCCATACGCCATTTCACCGTGAGTCAATGTCGGACCATCTTCCACCACCAGCACACGCTTACCGAAGATGGCATCGGGGTCGTCCACGAAGAGGGGAGAGGCGCCTTCGATCTGCACTGCATTCGGATTCAGCTTGCGCAAGTTCTCACGCAGTTTGATGACATTCTCCGCATCGGCCGTATCCACTTTGTTGATGACGAAACAATCCGCCATGCGCACGTTGGTCTCGCCGGGATAGTAGGTCGATTCATGTCCCGTGCGATGCGGGTCTGCGACGACGATCTGATAATCGGGCACATAGAACGGGAAGTCGTTGTTGCCGCCGTCCCACAGAATGATGTCGGCTTCGGCTTCAGCTTTGCGGATGATCTTCTCGTAATCCACGCCCGCGTAAATGATCACGCCGTTGTCGATGTGCGGCTCGTATTCCTCGCGCTCTTCGATGGTGCATTCATATTCATCAAGGTCATCATAATCGGCGTAGCGCTGCACTTCCTGCGCGACGAGATTTCCATACGGCATCGGGTGACGGATCGCCGCGACCTTGTAGCCCATCTCTTGCAGGATCAAAGACACGCGCCTCGTCGTCTGACTTTTGCCTGATCCTGTCCGAACGGCACTGATCGACACGACAGGCTTGTTCGACTTGATCTGCGTATGCTTCGTGCCCAAAATGCGGAAGTCCGCGCCCGCAGCGTTGACCATGCTGGCTTTATGCATCACATATTCGTGCGGCACGTCACTGTACGAAAAAACGACCTGCTCCGCACCGTATTTCTTGATCAGGTCGAGCAGTTCCTCTTCGGGGTGGATGGGAATGCCCTTTGGGTACAAGTCACCAGCCAATTCGGTAGGGTAGACGCGTCCTTCAATATTGGGAATCTGCGTCGCAGTGAACGCCACAACTTCATAGTCCTTATTTCCGCGATAGTAGGTGTTGAAGTTGTGAAAATCGCGCCCCGCGGCGCCCATGATGATGGTTTTGATCGGCATAGGAAACTCCTGTGCATGTCATCCTGAGGACTTAGTCCGAAGGACTCCGAATGGGATTTGAGCCTTCCGTTTTTACCCAGGGCGACATTTACGATAGTTAAAGTCTAATCTAAAAGAGATTGGTTTGCCAGTGAAGTAACGTTCTGCCTGATTTTGATATGACAGATTCTGTCCCCTTTGGCGGGGTTTCCCGTTATCTCTCTGAATTCGAGATCGTCTCCGCGCAGGCAGTGACTTTCTCAGACATTACCACCCCCAACTACATTGACGGCTCGCAAGGATATGACTACGGTTATCAGTTCGTGGTGGATGCAGACCCATCTTTCGGCTTGAGCATCGAGATGGACATCCGCGCTGACCAATGCTGGCTGTCGGATGTGAAGAAGATCGAATCTTTGCCCTTGCCCTACACCCAGTTGTGCAAGGATGGGTACCCCAACGGGCAAGTGCTTGTCACTATCCGCGAAATGTCCGTGACGATGAAAGATGACTTGCAAGTCATCTGGCAGCCGTAATAAAAAAAACAGGTCACTCGTAAGAGCGACCTGTTTTTTACATCACATTGGGTGCCTGGATGTCAAGCAGGCGGAGCGCGTTGGCGATTGCTTGTTTCGCCGCCGCCACCAGCCGCAGACGGGCATTCTTCACATTTTCATCATCCGTTTGCAGGACGGGCACGGCATGATAGAACGAGTGGAATGCATTCGCCAGTTCATAAGCGTAGGTTGCCATCACCAGCGGACGGTATTCCTCCGCCGCCTGCTGCACCAATTGCGGGAAGCGCGAGATCTGTTCGATCAATTCGATCTCATGTTTGGTTAATTCATAATCGAATGCAGCGTCCGTAAGTTGACCTGCCTTCTTCAAGATGGAGTTCGCACGCACATGTGCATTTTGAATATACGGACCCGTGCGTCCATCGAATGAGAGCGCCTCGTCGATGTTGAAGACGATATCCTTGTTATTGTCAACCGAGAGCATGGAATACACCAGTGCGCCCATGCCGATCTGTTGGGCGATCTTCTCGCGCTCCTCGGCAGGGATGTCGCCGCTCTTTTCGGCTTCGACTGCCAGCGTGCGCCTGACAGCTTCGTCGTAGACTTCCTTGAACAATGCAACCCGTCCTTTGCGGGATGACATTGCGCCCTCTGGCAGGGTCACATAGCCGTAGGATAAGTGATGACATTTCTCTGCCTGCGTGAAGCCCCACAGCTCCAGGATCTTGAACGCCTGCTGGAAGTGTAAACTCTGTCGGAAATCCACCACATAGATGGAGCGGTCCACGTGATACTGCTCGAACTTGACCTTTGCAAGCGCGAGGTCTTTCGTCAGGTATAACGATGTCCCGTCATTCCGCAAGATGACCGCTGTGCGGTATTTGTCCTTTGTCAACCCAAGTTTTTCATCGATCTTCACGATCACCGGACCGCCGCCTGCGCGTTCGTCATCGGCGATCCCGCGCTGGATCAATTCATCCACAATGGCTTTGGACGGCTCGTCCACTTCGCTTTCATGGAACCACACGTCGATATTGACATCGAGCATGTGCAGGATTTCGCGCAGTTCCTGCAAACTCCATTCGCGCGTGACGTTCCATAACTCGCGCACGTACGGATCTCCCGCATCCCATTTGCGGTACATCTCGCGGCGCTCGGTTTCGTATGCCTCGCGCTGTGCCGCCTCTTCAGGGGTCTCGTTTTCCTTTTTGTCGAGCCGTGCGGTCGCTTCGGCGTACAACTTCAGCAGCCACTGTCCGCGCTCGTGAACGCCTTCGGGTTCCTGTCCTTTGTAGAATTTGTCATACGCCCACATAACCGTGATGACCCCGAGACCGATGTCTCCGGGATATGAAGCGCGGATGGTCTTATAGCCTGCGAATTCCACCAGCCGCGCCAGCACTTCGCCAAGGATCGTATTGCGCGCGTGTCCGATATGGAACGAGTGATGGGTGTTTGGCTGGGCATATTCGACCATCACCGTCTCGGTTTTTGGCTTTCCCCGCCCAAAGTCAACACCTGAAGCGAGCACCGCATCCACGACGCGGCGGGCATAATCGGATGTCTTGAAATAGACATTGATGTAGCCCTTCACAGCCTCGACGTGACTGATTCCTTCCACGCTTCCGATTTGCGCCCTGACCTGCTCGGCGATCTCCTGTGCTTTTTGCGGCACCGGGACCTTGTTCCTTTTGCCGCGCTTCGCCTCGTTGGCGGCGGTCTGGAAGAACGACGTGGAGAATCCCCATTCCCCGGCAAAGGGAATGGCTTGCCATTTCAATTCTGCCAGCGCAATATCGTTTGCCCTGCAGAATTCCGCGATCTTTTCTTCGATGAGTTGTTGTTCTTTTTGAAACATAAGCGAAGCAATCCTGTGGATGATTTTTGGATTATACCCTGTCGGGTAGGATATATCAGCGGATTTGCCTGAATGCGGCGTGCGGCGTTTTTAAGCGCTCGATCACGTTGTCGGCGCATTCCTCTGTGGTCAGCTTTGATGTGTCCAATCCGAGGTCGTATTTTGTATATTTGTGGATCACATCGAATTGCAATTTTGCCTGTCCAAGCGTGCGGTCTTTCCTGTCCTTTTCGCGCTGTTCCAACACCTCCAGCGGACAGTACAAACCAATAAGATAAGCGTTCATCCCTGCGAACAGGCTGGCGCATTCGTCCACCCAGGCTTTTTCGACGAATGCATGGTCTGCGATGACGTTATTCCCGCGCGAAGCGGCAGCGGCAATGGCGTGGTGCATGCCTGAGAACAGGGTCAAGCCCACGGGTCCGGCATGAAGCGCTTTTCCAAGTACTTCATCCCAAAGCGGGCGGTCCAAATATCGGCTGGGGAGCATCCAGATGAATTTGTCGATCCCCATGTCCAGGTAAGGCTCTTGCAGTTTTTTCTGCAAGGCTTTTAGCAGGGATGTCTTGCCGGATGAGGATGTGCCGTTGATGAATATGATGGTGGACATGCAACAAAAACGGGAGTCTTTCGACTCCCGCGCCTGTGTCATTCGTGGAAAAACTTATTGGGATTTCTTTGAAGCTTTTTTGTCGTCCGCGGTCTTTTCGGCGGGGACGAAGGACGCAAGTTGTTTCATCAGACGGCTTTTGCGGCGCGCGGCGTTGTTTTTGTGAATGACGCCTTTTTCCGCCGCTTTGTCCAGTTCGCTGATGGCTTTCAAAACCGCTTCGCGGGTTTCAGGGTTGCCTTCTGCAAAGGATTTGCGCGCGGTGTTGACCGCTGTGCGGGCGGCGCCGCGGACATTGCGGTTGCGCAGGCGGCGCTTTTCGTTCTGACGGTTGCGTTTGATTTGAGACTGAATGTTAGCCAAGGTCTTCCTCCAAAATACTTACCTTTCTTTTCTTTTTGACAGCGCTGTATTTTACATGAGGGGGGTGTATTTGTCCAGTGAAATTAAAAGAAATTCCGCAGGCAAATTCTGCCTGCGGAATTTTGTCTTCGGTCTAGTTGATCGGGGTGGAGGTGGAGGTGGGAAGCACCGTGCCGGGTCCCGGTGTTATGGGAGTGCTGGTCGGCGGACGGGTTGCAGTGGGCGTGACCAGATTCACCGGGATCTGGAGTTGCTGCCCAACAAAGAGCGCGTTGGGGTTTGTGATATTGTTTTGCGCGATGATCCCCTCAATGGTGCTGTTGAACCTGGCGGCGATGGCTGCCAGCGAGTCGCCAGCCTGTACGGTATAGGGGATCAGGGTTCCGGGGCGCAGGTCCGGCGGAATGGGCGTGGCGGTGGGGAGTTCCATATCCGGGTTGGGGAGCAGGATGACCTGTCCGGGGATAATGACCTGGGTCGCCGGGTCGATGCCGATCCCGGTGTCCTCATCATAGGGGTTGAGCAACAGGATCAAGGCAACGCCGTCATCGCCGAGCGCGAATCTCTCCACAATCAATGCCAGATAGTCGCCATCCTGTACGGTATATGTGAACGGGGATGCGAATGTCGGGGTGACGGTGATGGTTGGCGTGGGTGTTTCCGTCGGTGTGGATGTGGGCGTTGACGTATTGGTCGGAGTAAATGTCAATGTCGGGGTGGGGGTTTCCGTTGCGAACAGGTTCGAGATCGGGTTGTTCGGGGTGCTGGAAAGCCAGTAGATCAGCAATCCGATGCCGCCCAGCACGAGTACGCCCGCAATAATGACAACGAGATTGGGACCGCTGCGCTTGCGCTTGCGGAGCGAACTAATGGAACTGGGGGATGATGATGAAATAGGTGGTCTGTTAGCCATTTATTTTTCCTTTTGAACTGCGTCCCTTCTGTGCCGTTTCGGGCAAACGCAGCATCTTGTGATTCTACCTGAAAACCACATGATGCGTGCGCGGGAATTGGGCGATATTTTCGTCACGGACTTTGATGGCAGTATTGCATCTGCCGGATGGACAGGCGGTTTGCGAGCGATGGCGGGCACAAGTAATAGTATTCAAGCCACGGGGTCAGGTCTGTCAGGGTTGGGGTATCCGCTTCGAGTTCGAGCGTGGCGCTTTGTCCGCTTTTCAGGCGCTCCATGATCCCATCCGGGTTCAGGGTTTCGGATACGGATGGGACAATATACGCTGAACCGGCTTCAAGATAGTGCTCGTAGGCTTTGGACATGTACGTCAGATCGTATTGCAGCGGTTGATCGCTATTGACCAGATAGTCTCCAAAGTTATCACTGTGGAGATACAAGCTTGCCGCAGTTTTTGGGATCAAATGTCCTTCATTGATCCATGCACAAAATATACCGCCATTTGACAGATGCTTTTTATACAATTCCATGGCTTCCAGCGAATACAGGTTGTTATGTCCCGCCGTAAAACTCCAGAGCGGATCGATGAAGATCAAGTCGTACGTTTCATGCGGATTGGCGTATAAGTAGCGGCGTCCGTCATCGGTGATGTAGCGGACATTGGGCTGGCTGAACGTGGATCGCGCCACAGGGACATGGTCATTTAGGAATGTGCCGAGGTGTTCGATCAATTCCACGACGATGACTTCCTCCACCCCCGGCAGGGATGCCAGAAAATTGGCAGTGTTCGCGCCGCCGATCCCGATAACAAGGATGCGTTTCGGTTGTACCGCAGATGCGCAGGTCAGCGCAGAACGCTCATATCCGCCTGTGGATGGGAAGAAGCTATTCTTGATGCCGCCGATCCATAATTCGGCGGGGTCGGTCTTCTCGCCGCGGAATGTGATGGCAAGTACCGAGTCTCCGGCTTCATGGATCGCGACGCTTTTGAACCCGGTCATGGTCTGGTACAACTTCGTATAAAATTGACCTTTGCCCGGCAATAATACAATGAGAACGATCAACGCCAATGCAGGCATCCACATGGATTTGTCAAAGCGGGTTTTTGTTGAAAGCAAGGCAATTGCGGGGTAAATAAGCGTGAGCGCCGCCAGGGTTTTGTAGGTCAATTCACTGCCGAGGAGTGGCAGAAGAACGAAGCTTGTAACAAGCGTCCCCAAGACCGAACCGGTGATGTTCGCGAGGTGGATGTCCCCGACGCGTCGTCCTGAACGCGAGATTTGGTCAATGGCGAGTTTATCCAATATCGGCAGACCGCCGCCCATTAACAATCCGGCGGGAAGCACCATGATCAAGATCGGCAAAAAATAGTTCAGCAAGCCGGTTAGCAGTGCCGAGCGGGAAAGGACGAGCTCATCGCCGATGTGAAATGTCGGCGGAATGGGCTGGCGGACTTCATAGAACATGTCCTGAAGTTGAGGTTGAAGCTGCGAGGTATTGATCACGAACCAAAAGATGAAAAAGGAGAGCGAAGTGACGATGCCGATCGAAAGTTGCAGTTTCCAAAACAATTGTGAAGCGTCCTTGCTTTGGTCTGCTTTTTTACCCCAAAACCAGCCGCCCAGCGCCAGCGCGGTCAGAAAAACGAACAGGATGCCCGGAAAACTGTAAGCAGTGCCCTTTGTGAAGATGCCGAGTATGCGAAACCATACCATCTCGAAGCTCATCCCGATGAACCCCACAAGGAATGCGAACCCCAGAACGGCTTGAAAACTCAATGATTGTGAAGTTGATGGATTCGCCGCATCATCTCGATGGGACGGCTGTTCGGCGTTGACCTCCATGCCGGGTTTCAACGGGACAGCCCCAGCCCCGACGATGAAATTGATGATTGCCGCGGTCAACAACGTGCCGCCAAACCCAAACCAGCCGATCAGAATATAGCCCGATGCCAGCGCGCCGATTGCCGCCCCGAGCGTGTTGATCCCATATAGAAGCCCGATCACCTGCCCAGAGTTCTCCATGCGTTTGACAAACGCCTGTGTGAGCAGTGGCAGGGTCATGCCCATCAGCAAGGTGGGGATTAACAGCAATGCGAAACTTAAAAAGAAGACCAATGCATATGGACTCCCCGCTGTATTTTGTCCAAGCCAATTAATTAAGGCTGGGCTGAGTATTCCAAAAACGCCGATGACGGCTTCGATGATTCCATAAAGCAGAATGGGATTGCGGCTTTTTCCCGCGATTCTCCCGCCGATCATGGAGCCCAAGCCAAGCCCCGCCATGTAAGCGGAGACGATCAGCGTGATGGCGGTCAGTGTGACGCCGAAATACAGTTCCAGCAGGCGCACCCAGACCGTCTGGTACATCAAGCCCGCCGCGCCGGAGAGAAAGAACAGGACCGAGACAAGTATGATGGGGGCTTTTTCGCGCAGGTCGATTTTGTGTATGGTGTTTGTTCTCCGCATCGTAGGTTTCCAAGGGACAAGAGTCGGAGAATTGTACCCGTGTTTTAAAACCGATGCGGAGACTTTCCAGCTACTTCATATGGTCTTTCAAATACTTTCCTGTATACGAACCCTTGACCTTCATCACCTGTTCCGGCGTGCCTTCGGCGATCAACTCGCCGCCCCGGTCACCGCCTTCGGGACCGAGATCGACGACCCAATCTGCAACTTTGATGATGTCGAGATTGTGCTCGATGATCAGGACGGAATTTCCCGCATCGACCAATCTCTGCAAGACCTCGATCAGTTTATGAACGTCCGCCGCGTGCAACCCGACGCTTGGTTCGTCCAGCACGTACAATGTCCTGCCCGTAGCGCGGCGCGACAGTTCCTTCGAGAGTTTCACGCGCTGTGCCTCGCCGCCGGAAAGCGTCGTTGCGGGCTGACCGACGCGGATGTACCCCAAGCCGACTTCCTGAAGCAGTTTCAATTTGTTCAGCATCGGCGGGTAATTCTTGAACTCCTCCAGCGCGTGGTCAACGGTCATGTCCAGCACATCGGCAATCGAATATTTGTCGCGGAACAGAACCTGCAAGGTCTCGCGGTTGAAGCGCTTGCCATGACAAATATCGCATGGCACATACACATCAGGCAGGAACTGCATCTCGATGCGCAGTTCGCCCTGCCCCTGGCAGGCTTCGCAGCGCCCGCCGTGCACGTTGAACGAGAAACGTCCGGGCTTATAGCCGCGCACCTTGCTTTCGGGCAGTTCCGCATACAACTTGCGGATCTCGTCGAACAAGCCGGTGTACGTGCCGGGGTTCGAGCGCGGCGTGCGCCCGATCGGCGACTGGTCGATGTTGATGATCTTGTCGAGATGCTCGATGCCCTCGATGCGCTCATGCTCGCCCGCCTGCGTCCGTGCGCCCATCAACTTCGCCGCCAGCGCGTTGTACATGATGTCGCTCATCAACGTGGACTTGCCCGATCCGCTCACGCCCGTGATGCAGACCAGTTTTCCGAGCGGGATCTTGACATCGATCTTTTTGAGATTATTCGCGGATGCGCCGACGATCCTGAGATTCTTCCCGTTCCCTTCGCGCCTCTTTTTCGGAACTGGAACCTGCTTGCGCCCCGAGAGGTAGAGTCCTGTCAGTGACTTTGGGTGCGCCAAAATCTGCTTCGGTGTACCCTCCGCAATGACCTGTCCGCCGTGTTCGCCCGCGGCGGGACCCAGGTCAACGACCCAGTCCGCATCGCGGATGGTCTCGTCGTCGTGTTCGACGACCAGAACCGTGTTGCCGAGGTCGCGCAGACCTTTGAGCGTGTCCAGCAGACGTGCATTATCGCGCGGATGCAAGCCAATGGACGGCTCATCCAAAACGTAGAGCACGCCCACGAGACGGGAACCAACCTGCGTCGCAAGTCGGATGCGCTGTGCCTCGCCGCCGGATAACGTCACGGCGGGACGGTTCAAGGTCAGGTAATCCAATCCTACATTGACGAGAAAGTTCAAGCGCTCGTGGATCTCTTTCAACACGCGCTCGGCGATCGTTTTCTGCTTCGATGTGAGCGGCGAATTCTTGCTTGAAAGTTTCTTCACCCATTCGAGCGTTTTCAGCACATGCCACGAGTTGGCGTCGACGATGTTCACATCATCCACGGTGACCGCCAGCGCGGCGGGATTGAGACGCTTGCCCTTGCAGCTCGGGCATGGACGGTCGGACATGTATTCGGAGATCTTCTCGCGGATGTATTCCGAGTTGGTCTCGCGGTAGCGGCGTTCGAGATTGGTGATCACGCCTTCGAACGCGCGCGTGAATTTGAACTCGTTTCCGTTCGAGCCTTGATAGGTCATCGGAATTTGTTTGCTGCCCGTTCCGTATAGAACGATCTTCAGTTGCTCTTTCGTCAACTCGCTCACCGGCGCATTTAAATCTATTTTGTATGCCTTCGCCGCGTTGGCCAGACTCTGCCAGTAGTAGCCGCCTTCTTCGCGCGGACCCCACTCCAAGCTGACGATGGCGCCATCGTTCAGTGATACGCTGTCGTCGGGGATGATGCGCTCGGGGTCGATCTCCAGTTTCGAGCCGAGTCCCTGGCAGTCGGGGCAGGCGCCCTGCGGTGTGTTGAACGAGAACGTGCGCGGCTCCACCTCGGGGACGGTCGAGCCGTGTTCGGGGCAGGCGAGATGCTCGGAGAAGTGCAGGTCTTCGCCCCCTTCCTTGCCCTCTCCCAATTTGGGGGAGGGTTGGGTGGGGGGGATATTGACGGCGAGATAGCCCTCGCCGAATTTCAAGGCGGTTTCCACCGAGTCGGTCAGACGTGTACGTGCGGCTTTCTTTTCTTCTTTATCGTCGTGACGCTGGATGACTAGGCGGTCGACGATGGCTTCGATGGTGTGCTGTTTGTAACGGTCGAGTTCGATCTCATCGTCCAGCGAATGGACTGTCCCGTCCACGCGGGCGCGGGTGAAGCCAGCCTTGCGGATCTCCTCGAACACGGCTTGGTACGTGCCTTTGCGTCCGCGCACCAGCGGCGAAAGGATCAGGATGCGCGTGCCGTCGGGCAGTTTCTCGATGTGATCCACGATCTCTTGCGCCGACTGCTTGACCACTTCGCGTCCGCACTCGGGACAGTGGGGGATGCCCGCCCGCGCGAACAGCAGACGCATGTAGTCGTAGATTTCAGTAACTGTACCAACCGTCGAACGGGGATTATGCGACGTGGATTTCTGGTCAATGGATACGGCGGGGGAGAGTCCCTCGATGTAGTCCACATCGGGTTTGTCCATCTGACCGATGAACTGGCGCGCGTATGCCGAAAGCGACTCGACGTAGCGCCTCTGTCCCTCGGCGAAGATGGTATCGAACGCCAGCGACGACTTGCCCGACCCCGATAACCCCGTGATGACCACGAATTTGTCGCGCGGGATCTCCACCGTGATATTTTTCAAATTGTGGACGCGCGCGCCCACAACGCGGATTGAGTTGGATGACATGGATTAACCTTTGTTGAGAGATGGAAACGTTTAGTAATTATAGCACAAACGTTCTGAAAATGAAGCCGACTCCGACAAGTTTACTTGGCAGACAACCTTTTATTATACCAATCTATATTTTTGTCTCGATTGGGATGATTGGAGACCTGCTTGTCGTCTTGAGAAACTGAGATAGATAACAGGCAAAGCTAAAATAAAGCACCCCAGTAGTGTAAACAGCAGTTTTCTTGACACCTAGACAGTGTAGCAAGTTGAGCGGTCAAAAAGCAAGAAACAAACTACTGGTTAGTGAATTTGAACCTCCCAGATGGTTCTTGCGGGTATGAAAATACTCTCTCCAGTAAATTCATAATTAACTATCGCTTTCCAAGTTTCTGCAATGTCAACAACATTTTCCAAATCATCCATTGTTCCTCTGAATGAGCTTTCCCAAATTCGTTCTTGATTTGGAGTCACTAGTGCAAAGAAAATTTTACCAGCCTTAAATTCTGTCGGTTTCTGCATGTAAACATCTAGTCTGGTTAGATCTTTGGTTATTTTATCAGTGTTAGGATTACCAATGGTCATAGCTACTTCGGGTGGCATGAAAGTTTTTACTCCAAAGAGTGGGTCTCCATTTTGATCAGCCTGGACGATAAAGCCCTCCAAGGAAGTTCTGCTAAACCATACTCCTGATTGAAAACTTTGCAGAACAGTGGGTTCGTCGCTCGTTGATACAAAATGTATAATCACTTTTTTTCTTTCTTCGTCTACACCCTCTACCCAGTCTCTGACAGACTCTCCTAATTCTGTATTCCCCGGTAGTTTGGCGTAGCCGTCAGCAAGGCTGTTTTCTCCCCTCCAAGCCCAATCCACGCCATGACTGTTTTCGATCACAACCAGCTCTCCAGTGATTTCATCAACGTAACTGCTTAAGCCAGTGCGAGAGTCTTTTTTGACCTTAATAAGGGTAGAAATGCTATGACGGTCGATTGTGTCCTTATTCTCAGAGTAACTGCCTGGAACTTCTTCCATCTTTCCCGTCTGGCGGTTTAAAAAGAAAGTAGATTTACCAGTTTCATAATAAATCGGTCGCGGTCCAATTTTGGCATTTAAGAAGTCAATCAATTTCCAGTTCATGAAGTCAGGCATGCCTTCGGGGAATTTGCTTTTTTGAGCCAGGATTTTATCGGCAATTGCATTGAGTGTTGCTTCATCAGCTACTCTGACATCCAGAGTTTCGTCAAGCTCACTGCCGCTGACATCTGCGGTGGCAGTGGGCACAATCATTGGCTTGCCAGCTTCATCCACGATTTGACCATTTTTCATTTCTCGCCATTGTCTGTTTGCATCACGGGTGGCGACGGCCAACACTTCGCCAGTTTCAGGATTAACCATTTCGCCGTACCAAGATCCAGAGAGATTGTCGAATTGAATTATAGCAATGTTGGCTTGAGGATGATTAATTCCTTCCAAAAAAGCTCGTCCGCCAACTTCAGTTACATAAAGGTCTCCTTCGTCGTTGGGAAAGATGGCTTGTTTACCATCCTTGGAGACGACACGACAATCGCCGAAAGGGTCGATGGTGACTTGAAAGTCAACCTGTTGTTCCTCGGCGATTTGCACAGCCGCCTCCGCACATTCCACTGGCAGGTCTTTGCCCGTCAGGTCTTGAAGTTTAGCGAGGTAGGAATTTCCCTCCACTTGTGTTTGAAGCTGTAGGACGAGATTGGTATACAACGGGTCTTCTGTAGCGGTCGGTGCCGGGGTTGCGGTTCCCGGCGGGGTGGTTCCTGTCGCTTCGGGAGTGGATGTCGATTCGACGCCCTGCGGGGCGGCGCAGGCAGTTAATGTGATGATAAGAAATAAAATCAAAGATTTTTTCATGATGTGTCTCCATGATGCATGAGCGATTTTTTGTAAGATTATACCGAGGGATCATAAGGCAGACACTCCTGCATGATTACAGTATGATTGCTCATGTTATACTGAGTGCAACTTCTCAAATCCGGCGGTGTTATGTATTGAAAATCCGCCGGTAAGGTTTTTAACTTGTCGGATCAGGAATACAACGAGGAACAGGTTCTTGCCCTTGCTTCAAAAGGTGACCGGGATGCCTTCGGCCGCCTCTACGAGCATTATGTGGAGCGCATCTTTAACTACGTGTACTATCGCACCGGGAACTCGCACGACGCGGAAGACCTGACGGCGCGTGTTTTCCAGCGGGCGATGAACCACATCAAGAACTACACGGACCGCGGTGTCCCGTTTTCGGCATGGTTGTACCGAATTGCTCACAATCTGGTCGCGAATTGGCATCGTGACCGCAGCCGCAAGCAGGAGATCCCGCTGGACGACCTGCCCATCCTGCCGACAAAGGGCGATCATCCCGAAAAGAACCTGGTCCGCTCGCAGGAGCAGGATGCGCTGCTGAGAATGATCCGCAAATTGCCGCCGGAACGTCAGAATCTGTTGATCCTGAAATTTGTGGAGAACATGTCCAATGCCGAGATCGGCAGGATCATGGGAAGAAGCGAAGGAGCCGTGAAGAGTCTGTACCACCGGACTCTGCTGGCTCTGCGTGACCAACTCGAGGACCAATATCTTAATCTTGAAGGAGAGTAAACCATGCTACGAATTGTGACCGACGGCGCCGCCGACATCCTGCCCGCCTGGGCGCAGGAATATGGGATCGATACAATCCCGGTGAACATTCTGTTCGGAGAGAAATCCTATTTGCAAGGGGTGGAGTTGGATAATGAAGGTTTTTATAAGTTGGTGGATGAAAGCAAGCGCATCCCAAAGACCTCCCAGCCGTCGCCTCATCAATTTGTCGAGTTCTACCGCAAGATCGCGCAAAAGGGCGATACCATCCTGTCCATTCACATCACCGCCAAACTTTCCGGTACGTACGCATCCGCCGTGGCAGCCGCCGAAGAATTGAAAGGCGAATTCAACGTCATCCCGGTCGACTCCGCCTGCGGTTCGCTCGGCATCGGTTTGATGTGCCGTGAAGCCCGCAAAATGGAGCGCGCCGGAAAAAGCGTGGATGAGATCGTCAACTACATCGAATCCATCAAATCCAAGGTCAGCGTCATTCTCACGCTGGATACATTGGAATACGCGAAAATGTCCGGGCGTGTGAAAACGTTGCAAGCCGCGCTTGCCTCCCTGCTCAACGTCAAGCCGATCGCCGTGCTTCAGGACGGCGTATTGAACATGGCGGAAAAAGTCCGCACGCGCAAAGCCTCGTTGGATCGTGTCATTGAAATGGCGAAGGAACAGTATGGCACCCAGCCGGTGTACCTTGCAGTCGTCCATGCCAGAGATCCGCAATCCGGTGAAGCCCTGCTCGAGCAGGCGAAGAGTCACTTCAACCACAAGGAAACCATGATCAGCGAACTGTCCATTTCGATCGCGGCAAACCTCGGACCCGGCACGGTCGGCTTGATCCTGTATCCTGCGGAATAACTTCTAGGAATAAGACGGAATGCCCAACCGCAAGACAAACCAGACGCAAGAAGAAAATATGGATGCTCTTGAAGCGCATCTTGCCGGGACCTTGAAGCGGGTGACCCCTTCGAGTGACCTGGTCCAACGCCTGCGCGGACGCATCCAAATTCAAATGCCCAGCCGGAGTGATATCGCCCTGCGCCTGACCGATTGGCGCAGGCTGTTCTTCGTCTTTGGCGGCGTCATGTCCGGGATGCTCTTGCTGATCACGCTTGCCCGCGCCTTTTTCTATTTAGCTGGACGCAAAAGCGCGGCGTAGTCGTCTTGCAGACAGCAGACCCTGAAGGTCATGCCTTCAGGGTCTAGTTTTTTAACAGCCACTCGCAAAGTTGGCGCGCCTCGGCGACCAGATCCGCTTCGACGGGCAGTTTGAACTCCTCAGTGACGCGCAAGGTCAAATGGTCAGCGACCAGTTTCAGGTCGGGGGGCAGAAGCGGATCATCCTTGAGAAGATTCAATAGATCGTAGGCGCTGGGGCTCGGCGGGCGGATTCCCCTGCGGGAGAGATAGTCCCGAATTGCAATGCCCGCCGCGCGCCGCGCACAGACCCGAGCCTGCCCCTCGTTGTTTTTTTTGCGGGCTTGTAGTGCGCGCTCGAATTCACGTTCCAATTCTGCATTAATGTGATTGTCCATGTGCGGGATTATAATGCTCAATCTTGGAGGAAGCCCCTTTATGAAAACTAACCTTTTCCGCTATCTTTCACTTTTATTGATATTCGCGTTGGCGGTTTCTGCCTGTGCGCCAAATGCGACTGCGACCCTTGAAGTGCCTGCAACCGAGGCTGCTTCAAGCGGCGAGAATGAGCCGTTCGAAGTGACGGGCGCGTATTCGATCACCAATGATTTTGTTTTTACATATTATGTCGAAAATGCGGTGGCGCTGTTGGATATGCATGGATTTGTGATCCGCGACCGCGAGTGGGAACTGCCGGTCGATTCGCAGGTGCTCGGATACATGACCTATGACGCCGAAACCTTGAGCGGAACGTTCGACTTAAATCTGCCGGTTTTGCCGGAAGGCGAATTCAATGATGTGGACAACAACGGGCGGCAGGATGACGGCGTGCAGATCTTTGCGGTGGGATATTCGCCCAATCTGTACGGCGATCCATTCTCTGTTGGCGATGACCGTTCGCTGGGCTGGCCCTCCTATCTTGCAACGGTGAAGACGGATACCGAGAACGATAATGAAGTGATCGGCGGGATGCTGATCGTCTGGTCGCCGGATGCGGACCAGCAGTTCCCGACGGGTTTCGGCGAGGATGGTCTGCTCTTCACAGATGACGATCCGGTTGCACCGATTGGCGCGGGGTACACCATCGTGGACTTGGACCAGGATCCGTTCGCGTTCATCAAAGAACCCAGCGTCGAAATGACGCTGTATGAGCCGGATGATGTGGCGGTCAAAGATTTTTCTGGTTTGTCGTATACCGAAGCGTTTGACAGCATGTTCGATATTGTCCGCAGGGAATATGCCTTCAATGGCATCGAGGGCAAACAGCCCGATTGGGATGCGCTGTACGAGGAATTAAAACCGCGTGTGGAGCAAGCCGAACAGACTAGCGATGCCAATGCGTTCTATCTGGCATTGCGTGATTTCACCTGGGCATTCAAGGATGGGCATGTCGGTTTGAACGGCGGACAGTATGCAAATGAAGATTTCACACAAGCCACCTCGGGCGGATATGGCTTTGCCATCCGCGAACTGGATAATGGGCAGGTGATTGTCATTTATGTATTGGAAAATAGTCCCGCCGCAGAAGCCGGTATCGAAGTCGGCGCAAGGGTCACTGCCTTCAACGGTCAACCGATCACGGAGGCAATTGGCGCAGCGCAATCCTATGCGCTGCAATCCTCGGATTTCTCCATCCGTTATCAACAGGCGCGGTATCTTCTGCGCGCCAATGTCGGGGATACCGCCGAAGTGACCTTTGCAAATCCCGGCGGCGCTGAACAAACGGTCAGCCTGACGGCGGTTGCCGAACGTCAATCCTTCAATCGCACCTCGGTCTATTTCGGCGTGGAGTTGGACAGTCTGCTTCCGGTCGATTCCGAGCTGATCACCTCCAACAACGCCCAGATCGGTTATGTGCGCATCAACAGCAACTTCGATGATCTCAACCTCGTCATCCGTCTCTTCGAGCGCGCTCTCCAGCAATTCGAGGCGCGCGAGGTGGCGGGCATCATCATCGACATGCGGTACAACAGCGGCGGCGCGCCTTTGGGGCTGGCGGGCTTCCTGACCGATCAGGAAATTCCGCTCGGGCAATTGGAATATTTCAGCGAAGCGACTGGAAAATTCGAACCGGAGGGCTTACCTGACAAGGTACTGCCGAACGAAAATCAGTACAGTTTCGACAAGATGGTGCTGCTCGTCGGTCAAACCTGTTACAGCGCCTGTGAGATCGAGGCGTACGGATTCAGCCAGGTGCCCGGTATGGTCACGGTCGGGCAGTATCCGACCGGCGGAGTTGAAGCGGAAGTTGCCCGCGGACAGTTCAGCCTGCCGGAGGGATTCTCACTGCAGATTCCGACGGGGCGCTTCATCCTACCCGACGGCGGTATCTTCCTCGAGGGGCAGGGGGTTCCGCCGACGCTTCGCGTCCCGATCGACGAAACGACCGCCTACACAACTGAGGACATTGTCCTGCAGGCAGGCATCCGGGCGGTGCTCGAACCGCTTGGAGCGGGACTGACCCCGTCTGCGCCGCCGAAGGTCGCCATGCCCGGCGAAGCTGAATCCGCTTTGTCATCCGGCGCCAGCTTTCTTGAGGATGTGGCGCGCGAACAATACACCGATGCGGATTATTCCATCCCCGGCGTGTTGACTTATACGGTAACGCTCAACCGTTCGCAAACCCTGATCTGGTCATACGCCTGGTGTGCGCAGGATACTGACACGCTGGAACAGAACTTCAGCCAGATCGATCTCAAATTCAATTTGAATGGACGGGATGTTCCAGCCGATCAATCTGCTGTGTTCGATGTGGCTTCGGGTGGATTGCAATGCCGCCTGGTCTATTTGGCGCTATCTGAATGGTTGGGCGGGGAACATCGCTTGATTACCACCGCGACATTCAGGAGCGCGATCAGCGACGGGTCAGCGGAGTACGATGCGGGCGACTATGTGTACGACTATAAGGTGTACGTCAGACCGTAGGGTGATGCGTTAACAAAAAAGGACGGGCGTGCGCCCGTCCTTTTTTGTTAATCCACAAATCGATATTTGAGCAATGTCCAAACCGCCTCGAACGCATCGTGCAATTTGATCTTCTTGCCCTGCGTATAATCGCGCGGATTGAACGTGATCGGAACTTCAAAGATGCGGTACTTGCGCTTGAGGATCTTGGCAGTGAATTCCGGTTCGAAGTTGAAGCTATTCGCGCGGATGACCATACCCTCGATCACTTCGCGGCGGAAGACCTTGTAGCCTGTCTCCATATCGGTCAGGATGGTGTCGTACAGGATGTTGGTCATGAAGGTCAGCGATTTGTTTGCAACCATGTGCCAGAACATCGTGACACGATGGGCTCTCCCCAAAAAGCGCGAACCGTAGACCACATCCGCAAGCCCTTCTTCGATGGGCTTCAGCAGCTCCGGGTAATCACGCGGATCATATTCGAGGTCTGCATCCTGGATCAGTAGCACATCCCCCGTCGCTGCGGACATCCCTGTCCGCACTGCCGCGCCTTTGCCTTGATTTTTCTCATGCAAAATGACGCGCACGCCTTTTTTGCCGTCGAGTGTTTTCAGAATATCGCGGGTGCCGTCCTTCGAGCCGTCATCCACGACGACGATCTCATGCACGAGTTTTGTCGCCTTCACGCGCTCGAGGATGGTTTTTATGCTTTCAACTTCATTGTAAACAGGAATTATGACGGATAGTTTCATGGCGGCTGGATTATAAACGAAAAGAAGTATAATCGGGCACACGGCATTTTATTCCCCGCTTGGGATTGGTGATCATTATGATGAAACAAACTGGTCAAATACACGCTCCATCCGGCGCATTTTCTCCGCCACAGATCAATAAACTTGACGATACCGGGCTTTCTCATCTCTGGCTGCAGGATTTGATCTTGAAGGTACTATATTTTCGAGGGTATCTCACCGGTTTCAAGATCGCCGAAGAGATCGCCCTGCCTTTTGCGGGAGTCACAGACCAACTGCTCGCCCCTTTGAAAGGGGATAAGTTCATCGAAGTCAAATCGTCGCAGGGAGGCTTGGGGGAGGGTGCGTACACCTACGGCATCACCAGTGCAGGGATCGTCCGCGCGCGCGAGGCGTTGGAGCGCAGTCAATATGCCGGTCCCGCCCCGGTTCCGTTCGAAGTCTATAATGAATCCATCCGCCGCCAGAAAAGCGGACGCCTGACCGTCACCACGCGCACCATGCGTCAGATCCTTTCGCAGATGGTCATTTCCGAAGCGAGTTTTCAAAAATTGGGTCCTGCACTGAACTCGGGGACATCCATTTTCATGTACGGACCTCCCGGAAACGGCAAGACCAGCATTGCCCGCGCGTTTGGCAACCTGGTTCTCAGCCAGAGCATGTATATTCCCTATGCGTTATACCTTGATGGTCAAGTCATCAAAGTCTATGATGCCGTCAGTCACAGCCTTGCGCCGGATACCGAATCTCTCGGCTCCAGTTCCACGGGCGGATTGCGCACCAACACGCGCCGCGACCCGCGCTGGGTCAAGATCCGCCGCCCGTTCATCGTCGTCGGCGGCGAGTTGACTCTCGAAGGACTCGATCTCGTTTTTGATGACACCGCAAAATTTTACGAAGCGCCGTTCCAGGTCAAAGCCAACGGCGGCATTCTGCTCATCGACGATTTCGGACGTCAGCAGGTCCGCCCGCGCGATCTTCTCAATCGCTGGATCGTCCCGCTCGAAAACCGCGTGGATTATCTCCGCCTGCACACGGGGCGCAAGGTCGAAGTCCCCTTCGATGTGTTGATCGTTTTCTCCACCAACCTGCCTCCCAAAGACCTCGTGGACGAAGCCTTCCTGCGCCGTCTGCGCCACAAGATCGAGATCGGCGACCCATCCTTTGAAGAATACCGCGAAATTTTCAAACGGGTCGCGCAGGACAAACGCATTGAATACAACGACCAGGGTCTCGCCTATCTTTTGCAGGAATGGTACATCAAACGCAACCGCAAACTGCGCGCATCCCACCCGCGCGATCTCTGCGATCAGATCCTTGACATTTCATCCTATCTTTCCGTTCAGCCTACCATGACGCGCGAGATGATCGACCGCGCAGCCCAAGCCTATTTCGTGGATATTTAACCCGCCTCCTCCTTAACGGATATTTGATTGCCATGCTTCAACAGTTTCCCAGCCCGATCCTTCTCGCCCATCGCGGTGACCTGGCTCACGCTCCCGAGAATACCCTCCCGTCATTTTCACAAGCCATCCAAAAAGGCGCGGACGGTGTGGAATTGGATGCGAAGTTGACCGCCGACGGTCATGTCGTCGTCATTCATGATGCGACTGTGGACCGCACCACAAATGGAAGCGGAAAAGTCGCTTCCTTCACGCTTGACGCCATCCGCAAACTGGATGCCGGTACATGGTTCGATGCGAGGTTTGCGGGCACGCGAGTCCCTTTGCTGGAGGAGGTCTTTGAAACCGTCGGCAGGGACAGGCTCATCAATATCGAATTGACCAATTACAACACCCCGCGCGACGGCTTGACCCAAAAAGTGTGTGAACTGATAAAACGCCACAACAATCAGGAACAGATTATTTTCTCATCCTTTTTCGTATCCAACTTGAAGATCGCCGCGCAGGTCCTGCCCTCTGTGCCGCGCGGATTGCTCGCCATGCCGGGCTTGCTTGGGCTGTGGGCGCGTTCCTTTGGCTTTATGTTCGGGGAATATCAGGCGCTGCATCCGCATATATCGAGCGTCAGCAGGGAACAGATACAGCGGGCGCACCGTATCCGGCGCCGTGTACATGTGTGGACGGCGAATTCGGCTGAAGAGGTACGCCGCCTTAAGGAATGGGGCGCGGATGGTATTTTCACCGATGATCCTGCCATTGCGGTGCGCGCGCTCGGGAGGGGGGAGTGATGCTGTCCGAATGCCGGGGGCAAACCCGGGTTAAGAGTGAAGCGCAGGCGGCGTCGTTCAAGGAACGGCGTCTATTTTGTCCCGGGTCAGATTGTGTTATAAGAGGGGTTCGATGCGTTTAATTCGGGTTGCTTTACTCTTTATTTTTATCCTGACTCTCTTGCCTGTGTCCGTTCAAGCGCAGACTCCCACTCCGCCTGCTGCCGTACGGGTGGTGTTGAGTTCAATGACCGCCGAGGAAAAGATCGGGCAGTTGTTCCTGGTGTCGTTCACTGGGACGGATACCGGTACGGAGGCGCAGATCCGTGATTTGATCACGCGCTACCATGTGGGAGGCGTGGTGCTGACCGCCGGCAATAATAACTTCGCGGCGGATACGCTGGCGCAGGCTTATGCGTTGATCGATGAATTACAGCGGCTGGAATGGGAGAATTCTCTTACATCCAACACGTTCCCCGACCCGTCCACGGGACAGAGGATCTACCCTGCCTATGTGCCTCTTTTTATTGGCATCGCGCAGGAGGGGGGCGGTTACCCGACCGACCAGATCTTAAATGGGCTGACGTCTCTGCCAAGTGAAATGGCGATCGGCGCGACGTGGAATCCATTGCTCTCGGAGCGCGTCGGCGAAGTGCGCGGACGTGAACTCTCGGCTCTCGGATTCAACTTGTTTTTCGGTCCGTCCTTGGATGTGTTGGAGGTGCCCTCAATTTCAGGCGGGGATTTGGGGACGCGCGTCTTTGGGGGCGATCCGTTCTGGGTCGGGGAAATGGGGCGTTCCTATGTGACGGGTCTGCACAAAGGCAGCGATGGAAAATTGTTGGTGATTGCCAAGCATTTCCCCGGTGTTGGCGGCGCGGACCGCCTGCCGGAGGTGGAAGTTTCCACGGTGCGAAAGTCGCTTGAGCAGTTGAAGCAGGTTGAGCTTGCTCCGTTCTTTTCCGTGACAAACGTATCGAGTCCGTTGAACACGGTTGTTGACGGTATGCTCGTGTCGCATATCCGTTATCAGGGATTTCAGGGCAATATCCGCGCCACCACCAAACCGATCAGTTTCGATCCGCAGGCGTTGGGACAGATCCTTGCGCTGCCCCAGTTCACGGATTGGTACGAACGAGGCGGGTTATTGGTCAGCGACGATCTGGGCTCTGCGTCCATCCGGGATTTTTATGCATCGGGCGGCGGACAATTCCTGGCGCGCACCGTCGCGCGTGATGCCTTCCTGGCTGGTAATGACCTGTTGTATCTTGGCAATATCAGGTCCAATGATGCGCCGGATGCCTATACCACCACCGTGCGCATTCTGGATTTCTTCACCCAGAAATACCGCGAAGATCCCGCCTTTGCCCAGCGGGTGGATTCATCTGTATCGCGCATCCTTACGGCGAAACTCGGTCTATACGACAACTTTATCCTCGCGAATGTGACCGTCCCTGACTTGGATGCATCCAGTTTTGGGACCGCCACTGACGTTACATTCACGGTGGCGCGTAATTCTGCCACGTTGATCAGCCCTGACGTGCAGGACCTTGCCACGGTCATGCCGCTGCCGCCTCAACCGAACGAGCATGTGGTCTTCATTACCGATTCCACCAACGCGCGGCAATGCGCCGAATGCCCGGCGCAACCTTTATTGGCGGTCGATGCGCTCGAGTCCGCTGTGCTGCAATTGTATGGTCCTGAGAGCGGGAATCAGATCGAAGATTATCGTCTGGCGTCGTTCTCGTTCCAAAACCTGCAAGCCCTGTTCGATTTTCCGGAAGAGAATCAGTTCATGCAGGAGGAGCTTGACCGTGCGAATTGGGTCGTTCTATCGATCGTCGACACAACTCAGGGACAATCCGCCCTCATCAGCCGCCTTCTGCGTGAGCGCCCTGATCTTCTGCGCGATAAACGCTTGATCCTTTTCTCCTTTGGCGCGCCTTATTATTTCGATACCACCACCATCTCCCGTTTCACCGCCTATTACGCGCTGTACAGCAAGCAGCCTCAATTCGTCGATGTTGCCGCCCGTTTGCTCTTTCAGGAATTGACGCCCGTCGGCGCATCCCCTGTTTCCATTTCCGCGGTGGGATATGACCTGATCTCCGTCATGTCGCCCAATCCATCCCAGATCATTCCGCTCATTCTGGACCTCCCGCCTGTTCCTGTTACCCCCGGTCCTTTTCTCACGCCCGAACCGACCCCGATCCCGCTTTTCCGCATTGGAGATACAATCGCCATCCGCACCGGTGTGATCCGCGACCATAACGGAAATGCCGTCCCCGATGGAACGGTGGTTCATTTCTCCATGGTGCTGACTGGCGAAGGCGGCGGCATACTCCAGCAGGTGGATGCGGTCACCACGCAGGGAATTGCGCGCGCCTCTTTTGGCTTGGATAGACCCGGTCTGCTTGAGATCCGTGTCGCCAGTGAGCCCGCGGTCATCTCCGAAGTCCTGCAGTTGGATGTGTCGCAATCCGGCGCGGTTGCGGTGACCGTGGTTGTGCCGGAGTTGACGCAATCCATTGTTGAGCCCACTCCCGAACCGCCTGTCGTGGAAGTGGAGGACCCCTACGTCTCAAAGGAAGGTTTTCCGCGTTTCTCCGCCTGGTTTGTCGCCATGCTGATCATTTTTGCGAGTGGGATGATCTCCTACGGCGTCATCCTTCAAATTGCCAGCCGGCGGCAGGCAGTGCGCTGGTCGCTGGGCATCCTGTTGGGTGGTTTGCTGGCGTATAACGCCCTTTCCTTTGGTTTGTTCGGGCTGGGGGAGTGGCTTTTGAACGCAGGCTTGTCCGGCGTGGTTGTCTTTACGCTTGCGGGGGAATTGATCGGATTTGCAGGCGGCTGGTTATGGTCGCGCCGATAAATTGACAAATAGTACATTCGTCCAGCCAAAATTTACGAAAAAAGTGATAATATCCTGCCCACCTTTAGGTTAGGAGATTTATACATGGCAAAACAGAACAATAATAATCACAAGGAAAAACAACCTCCCATTCTCTTTGATAAAACGCAAGCCATCATCAAGGAAGTGAACAAGAAACTTGGCGGCACGCTGGTGACGTATTTCAACAATCCGCGTGGAAGCGTGTGCCACGACGATGTGCTGGCGTTATTTGAACTGCTCGAAAAGATCGGGCGGCAGGAAAAGATCTACCTCTTCATCAAATCCAGCGGTGGCAACGGACAGGCGTCTTTGCGCATCGTCAATTTACTGCGCCAATACTGTGACGAAGTCGTGGCGGTGATTCCGCTGGAGTGCGCCTCCGCCGCCACCATGATCACGCTCGGCGCGAACGAGATCCACATGGGACCGATGGCATACCTCACCTCGGTGGACACCTCGCTTACGCACGCGCTCTCTCCCATTGACCGCGACAACGACCGCGTCAGCGTCAGCCTGGATGAATTGAACCGCGTCGTGAAACTGTGGCAGGCTCAACGGTCCGATTCGAACGAGAATCCGTATCAGCAATTGTTCGGGCATGTGCATCCGCTTGTCATCGGCGCAGTGGACCGCGCCGAATCGCTTTCCATCATGTTGTGCAAGGAACTGCTCGCGTATCACATCAAAGACGAGAAAACGGCGGAGCAGATCGCCTCCACGTTGAACTCAAAGTATCCCTCACACGGCTACCCAATTTTATATGAAGAAGCGAAGCGCATCGGTCTCAGGGTCAGTCATCTCTCGCCCGAGATCAACACACTCTTGCTTGAGCTCAACGAACTGTATAGCGAGATGGGTCAGCGCGCCACCACCGACTTTGACGACACTCACGCTCATGGCAACGAGATACTCAATATCTGGGAGTCCACGGGTGTGCTCGTGTATTACCAGCAGGATAAGGACTGGTTCTACCGCACCGAAGAGCGCCGCTGGATCTCGCTCAACGATAACTCCAGTTGGCGGCGCATGGTCAAGGTGGGGAACAAGGTGGAGAAATCCATTTTACATATCGCCTAAATCGACCTTTGCAAAATATTGACAAAATATAGACAGTCTGGTAAACTAATACTATCAGACACTCAAATCCGCGTCTGATGACGCGGATTTTTTGTAAAAAGGAACCTATGGCAAAACCAAACTACCTCAAATTCAACGACCCCGCGCCCGATGTGGAACTGCTCGATGTGAACGGCAATCCTGTGCGTCTCTCCTCCCTTTGGAAGAAGGAAGTGCTTGTGCTCGCCTTCACCCGCCATTTTGGATGCCCGCAATGCAAAGAGATGGTGGATCAGTTGATCGACTCGCATCAAGCCCTACGGGACAGGGGATTGCGCCTTGCGATCGTTTCCCACGCTTCGGCTGAATCTGCCAAAGCCTTCTGCGATGAGCGTGCGCCCAGCGCCACCTGTCTCGCCGACCCCGACCGAGACGCCTACCGCGCTTATGGTCTGTATCGCGGCACGATGTGGCAAACCCTGATCTCGCCGCGTATTTGGGCGTCCAACCGCCGTCTGGCACGCGTGAAAGGCTACAAGTCCGAAGTCCCGCACGAAGGGCAGGACGCCTACCAAATGTCCGGCACCTTCATCATCGGCACGGACGGACGCATCCGCCTGCCGTATTACTACGAAGACATCGCCGACCACCCGCCCGTGGATTTGATCCTGCATGGCGTCATGGGCGTGGATTGGCAGAAACCGTTTGACACAAAGCCCTTGGTATAGAACGAAAGAGATCGAATGAAGAATTTTTCGCTTGCAACGTATCTCGCCGTCAAGGAAGTGGTCCGCAACCGCGGGCGTTTCCTGATGGTCGCACTGGTCATCGCGCTCATCACATTGCTCGTCCTATTCATCGCTGCGCTCGGCGAAGGACTGGGCAACGGCAACCGCCAGTATGTGGCAAACCTCGACGCGCAGTTGATCGTCTTCCTTGAAAAGTCGGATTACATCATCACCGCCAGCCGGTTGGATTCAAAAATCGTCAGAACCATCCAGCGCGTGGATGGCGTGGAGGATGCGGGTCCCATTTACACCTCCAGCACGGAGATCGTCTCGCTCGATGAACCGCTCAAAGTTTCCATGCTTGGCGTGGAGCCTGGCAAGCCCGGCATGCCGCCCATCTTGGAAGGGCGCGAGTTCCGCACAGGCGAAGTCCGCGAAACCGTCATTGACCGCAATGTGGCGCTGCGCTCTGGCATCCAAGTAGGTGACACCATTGAGATCCGCTCCACACAAGGCGTGGATGATGAATTCTTCACACTCGAAGTCGTCGGCTTGGTGGATGGTCAATCCTATTTCTTCCAACCGACCATCTTTGTCCCGCCCGCCGCGTGGGAGAAGATGCGTCCGCAATCCGAATCGGAACTGCTGAGCAATACGCCGTTCCCGAACATCATCGCCGTCAAACTGATTGACCCGTCTCAGGCGGAAGCCATGTCCGCGCGGCTGGTGGAGCAGGTCTCCCGCATCGAAGTGGCGGACATCCCGACCACGATCAATAACATCCCCGGCTATTCCGCCCAGCAAGGGACGGTACAAACGCAGGGCGTGTTTACGCTCCTGATTGGTATTCTCGTCATCGGCGGGTTCTTCCAGATCCAGATTTTGCAGAAAGTCCCGCAGATCGGCGTGCTGAAAGCCATCGGTTCGTCCAATGCGGTGGTGGGGCTGGCGGCAGTGATCCAGATCATTGTAGTAACAGCTCTCGGCGTAGGCATCGGAGGCGGTTTGACATTCCTCTTTTCGCTCGGTTTCCCGCCCACCATCCCGTTGGTATTCAACGGCGTCAACTCTCTATTTGCGGTCATCCTGCTCATGCTCATTGGTCCGCTCGGCGGAATGGTCTCCATCATTTATGCGGTTCGCATCGAGCCGTTGAAAGCGCTCAGGTTAGGTTAGTCATGTCGAATATTGCCCTTGAAGTTCGTGATTTGGTGAAATCCTTTACGCTCGATGGCGCGACCATCAACGCGGTGGATAACGTTTCGTTCCAAGTTAAATCAGGTGAGTTTGTTGCGCTTGTCGGTCCCAGCGGATCGGGCAAGACCACCATGCTCTCCATCCTTGCCGCCCTGCTCACGCCCACCAGCGGACAGGTGTTGGTGGATGGCGTGGACTTGGCGCAGATGAACGAGAAACAGCGCGTCAAATTGCGCCGCGAGAAGATCGGTTTTACGTTTCAGGCGAATAACCTGATCCCGTATCTCTCCGCCCGCGAGAATGTGGAATTTATGCTGCGCCTCAACGCGAAACTCGATCACGCCTCCCGCCTCCGCTCGGATGAACTGCTTGCCCGCCTCGGGCTGGGCGAACGCCTGCACAACCTCCCCGCCCAAATGTCGGGCGGACAGCAGCAGCGCGTCGCCATTGCGCGGGCGTTGATCCACAACCCTGCCGTGGTGCTGGCGGACGAACCCACCGCCTCGCTCGACACCGAACGCGCCTTTCAGGTGGTGGAAACCTTCGCCAATCTCATCCACGAGAACAACCGCGCGGGTATCATCGTCACCCATGATCTGCGCATGGTGCAATTCGTAGACCGCGTCCTGCAAATGCAGGACGGCAAACTGGTGCGCATCTACGAAGATAAAAAAGAGATCATGGAACTGGCGCGCGGAACGATTCATTAAATCATCCCCTCTAAAAGCAAAAAGGCTTCCATTGGTATGGAAGCCTTTTTATATTTCCAGCATTTTTTTTGTTTCGCCCGCATCGTATTTCGCATGGCTGGACGAAAAAAGGTCGAACGCTTTTTGCAAATGCTCGCGGCGAGGTTCGCCCGTGGAGTGTTTACCGATCTCACGCAGGGCATTCGCCTCCTCCCACGGCATGGATGATTTCCGTGCGGTTTCCGCGCTCGTCCTCCATTTTTTGAAGGCTGCATCCTGTTTGCCTTCCATCCATTTTTGCATGCCCTCGAAGTACAGATAGGACGGTTCTGCGATGGGGAAGGCGGGTTTGAATTTTCGGAGCAGCCGTAAAAGTTTTACAACGGTCTTGTGTATCTCGGGTGCAGTGCTCCAGCCGGGGACATGGAACGTTTTCCCCTGTTCCCAGATCTCAAATGTCACCTGTGCCGCGATGCGGTATGCCACCAGCAGGGAATATACCTGCGGCGGGAGCGATTCCAGGATGGGCATGGCATTGGCAAGGTTTTGGACGGCTTGTTCATCCCTGCCCAGCCGCCAGTTCGCCATTGCACGGATGCAGTTCAAATGCGCCACATTGATGGGCGTGGGGTCGAGCGTCTCGCCGTCTTTGGCGGTTTCCAGCGCCTGCTCGAACTTTCCGCGGACGAGGTGCAGGAACGAATATCCGTAGGTCGCCCAGGTCAGGTGGAGAAGATTGCCTGATTTTTTCGCCTGTGCCATTAGGTTATCGTAAATGACCTGGCAGGATTTGAAATCGCCGCCTCGGTAATACTCCAAGCCTGCCAGCACGATCTCGGCATCACCTTCCAGACGGCTGTCCGACGTGCTGAGGGCGAGCTCCTTCATCTTCAATATGGCGGTGCGTGATTGTTCCCATTCCGCCATGCCAAGCTGATAAGCGCCGACTGCAAGATAGGTCCACATCTGTGAGCGTGGATTGTTCACCTGCTCGGAGGCGCGAAGCGCCTGTTCCGCATAATGCTTTGCGAGTGAATGGTTCGGGATCACCCCGTAGATTGCGCTGGCTGACCCAAGCGCCCACACCCGTGCCGGGGACATGCTCCCGCCATCTTCGGAGAGATTCAAGCTTGCGAGTGCATGGTGCAGCATGGGCAGGCTTTCAAGTTTCAAGTAATTGATCGTACCAAGATGCGTATAGATCTGGGCGATCTCCTGCACCTCGGCGTCTTTTTCCTTCAACCTGCCGATGAAAAACGACGGAAATTTTCGATGGAGATTTTGAACGAACCATTGATGTAATAGACCAAGAAGTACACCGGTCTTTGTTGCCGGGCTGGGGCGTTTGAGAAGCGCGGCGGCTTTGCGGAAGGATTGACGGGCGGTGTCCAGGTCTCCGAGCCCGATCTGCGCCTCGCCTATGGACCTCAGCCAATATGCCTGTTTCAGGGGCGGAACAGCCGCGTCCCGGAATACTTCCACCTTTTCCAGCGCTTGTGTAAAGAAGCGTATGGCTTCCTTGTAGGCGCCGTTGCGGAATGCCATTTCGCCGGACTTTTCGAGATATTCGACCGCTTTTTGCGGTACATCTGCCTGTTTCCAGTGATGCGCAAGCACAGGGTAATATGTGACGATATCCTGCAAAAAGGCGTTTTCATACCACTCTGCGATGGCACGATGCAGGGATCGTCTCTGTGAGAATAACAGCAGGTTGTAAGCGACCTCCTGGGTGATAATGTGCTTGAATAGGTAGGTGATCTCCGGGTCGGGCGTATCGAGGATGGTCAGTTCCTGCTTTTCGAGATGGGTCAGGTATTCGGGCAGTGCCTCAAGCTCGGATTTGATCGGATAGATGGCGCACAACTCCCGGAGGGCGAAAACGCGTCCGATGACGGAGGCAACCTTCAGCGTGAGTTGATGCGAAGGCGGCATTTTGTCGATGCGGCTGGTGATGACCCCTTCCAGTGAGCCGGGCAGGTTCAGTTCGTCCAGTGTCCCCGCTGTGGATGTGATGCGGCACTCGTTTCCCTGGATCTTGATGAATCCGTTGTCACGCAGGGCGTAGGCGAGTTCCTCGCTATAGAAAGGATGTCCCTCCGCCTTGTTGCGGATGAAGGTGACAAGTTCGTTGGGCAGTTTTTTTACGTTCAGCCGTTGGCATAACAGTGTTTCGATATCCGCGTCGCCGAGAGGGGCGAGCGGCAGGTAGCGCGTGGATGACATGTCGAGTATGGTGTTGAATTCCATCGGCGCATTAATACCCATCGGGCGGGCGGTGATCACGATCAGCAGGGGATGGACGCGCTGGGCGACGAGTTTGAGCAGTGCCCAGGAACCCGAGTCCAGCCATTGCACGTCTTCGATCACCAATGCGGTGGGTGCGTTGCTGGCAACTCGCATCAGTTGTTCGATGATGAGTTGATGCATCGCATTTGCGCGCGCATCCCCAACGACGTTCTGTGTGTGTTCATTGTCGGGGATCACAAAAGGGAAGACGGCGCTGAGCAGCGGCGCGCGTTCCCTCAAACCCGGGTCTTTGCTTGTCGCTTTTTCGAACGAGACCTTCTGTTCCGAGGAGCTTTCCTGTTCGTTCAGGTTGTATATCTTTCTGGAAATATCCTTCCAGACCTGATAGGGCGTGTTCTGCTCGATGGCTTCACCAAGCCCCAATAGGATGTTCACG
Organism: Anaerolineales bacterium; assembly: GCA_023382595.1. GTDB lineage: Bacteria > Chloroflexota > Anaerolineae > Anaerolineales > Villigracilaceae > Villigracilis. The sequence continues at coordinate 79,579 of JAHDWB010000007.1, forward strand.
TTCATCGCATCCGCCTGGCGGAACAATTCCTCCACCAGCCGGGATTTTCCAAGCCCAGCCTCGCCCTCGATCACCATGGCGCGGCTCTCTTTTGTGACCAGTGCGCGCAAGGCTTCGGCAAGCGCGAAACGTTCGTTCTCGCGTCCGATCATGTCGGTCAGCGGCACGTGCGTCATTCCCTTGGCGTGACGTTCCTGTGGAACATGCACGGTCACAGGGTACGCCTTGCCGCGCACACGAATGGGCGCGAGGCTTGTGAAATCCACGCGCGAGATCGCGGCTTCATAGGTGTTCGTATCGCAAATGATGTTCACAGGGCTGCCGTCATCCATCGTCATGCCGGATGAGATGGCATGCATCAATCGCGCGGCAAGGTTAACCGCATCGCCGTTTATTGTGTATTCCCTGCGGGTTTCATTGCCGATTACGCCGCAGAAGACGCGCCCCGTGGCAATGCCGATGTAACAGTGCAAGCCCTCTGCCGTGATGGCATTGTAAATATCCTCAGCCGCCAGTACGCCGCGCAGGGGATCATCTTCATGAGAGAATGGCGGCAGTCCAAAACCGGCAAGCAGCGAAACCCCTTTATCGTCCACCACGATCTTGTTCATGCTGCCTTCGTAGCGGTAGATCGCGCCTTGCAGGATCTGCGCAGCTTTTTGCGCATAGGCAGGGTCGGTTCCCTGTGTGAGTTCCGGGATGTTGATGAACAGGCTGGTAACGCGCCTCAATTCTGCAAGCCAGTCCGACTGCCCCGCATCGATCCGTTTTGCGATGGCGCCGGGGATGTATGACCTCAATGCCGGGATACAATCCTCATCCAATTGGATGGAATGCACCGCCTCCGGCTCGACCTTTGAATTGATACCGGTTACGAGCACATGCCCACCCTGAACCGTTTCGCCTGCCGCGTGGACCTTGAGCAATTCCCACGCCTCCGGCGAAGCGATGATCATCCCGGGGGGAAGCGCGTCCTGCGCGCGGCTGATCTGCTCGATCGGATCCCCCGTGACAACGACCTCCCAGCGGTTGAAGATTCCCCCAAGTCCTGCCAATGCGATCGGTCCCGCCGTCAGCGCGATGCGCATGTGGAGCGAGCGGTCTCCTGCGCGGAAATTTTCCAGTGTTGCGCGCGCCTCGAGCGCGGTCTGCGCCGCGAGTTGACACGCTTTTTCCAGATCCCCGGACCAGATCACGAGCAACCCATCTCCGGCGAATTTGATGATATCCCCTCCGTATTTTGTGATGATGCTGATCCATTGACCGTAGAAATCATTGAGGATCGCGGAAATATCCTCCGCCCCGGATGGACCTCGTGCTGCAAATTCCTCCGTCAATGCCGTGAAGCCCGAAATGTCCACAAAAAGGACCGCTGCCTGGCTTAGTTGGGTGAACGGCTTGGTTGGCGGTGCGGAATCAAGCGCAATGCGGTTTTGTAAGATAGTGGGGATGTAACTTCTTAGCGTATTGATCAGGGATGCGGACTTCATTCACAAATACCTTGCCTGACATTATATCCCAGTATGCCAGCCTCCTTTTTTAGCAATAAAAAAGCATCCAGAGATGTGAACTCTGGACGCTATTAAGCCAACGATTCGAAAGTTTACGCAGTTTCCATATAGCGTTCGATCTCGTAATCGGACACGCGCAGGCGGTACTCGTCCCATTCTTCCAGTTTCGCGCGCATATACGCCTCGTACGTGGCGGGTTCCAGTGCAGCCTTCAGCACGTCGTCCTTCTCCAATTCAGCCAGCGCCTGACCCAGCGAGCCGGGCAGTTCGGTCACGCCGAGTTTGGTGCGTTCTTCCTTGTTCAAATCGTACAGGTTGATGTTGTTGAGCGGTTTTGGAGCGGTCAAATTGCGGTCGATGCCATCCAGCGCGGCGGCGAGCATCACCGTGAATGCCAGATACGGGTTGGATGCCGGATCGGGGAAGCGCAGTTCGGCGCGGACGGATTTGTCGCGTCCTTCGGTGTAGCGCGGAATGCGGATCAGTGCCGAGCGGTTCTGCTGTGCCCAGCCGATATACACAGGCGCTTCATAGCCCGGAACCAAACGCTTGTACGAATTGACCGTCGGAGCGACCACCGCCGCGAGCGCGCGGGCGTGCTCCAACTGACCGGCGATGAACGAATACGCCAGTTTGGACAGTTTCGCCTCGTCCTTGGCGTCGAAGAACAAGTTTTCGCCCGTCTTAATATCGAAGAGGGACTGGTGACAGTGCATGCCGGAGCCGTTGATGCCGTACACAGGTTTGGGCATGAACGAAGCGATGAGTCCGTGCTGGGCGGCGATCGCTTTCACAGTGTATTTCAAGGTCAACACGTTGTCAGCCGCCTTGAGCGCGTCGGCGTAGCGGAAATCAATTTCATGCTGACCGAGCGCAACTTCATGATGACCGACCTCCACATCCAATCCCATGCTGTCGAGCGCATCCATCAACGCGGTGCGGACAACGACCGCCTCATCGAAAGACGAGAAATCGAAGTAGCCGCCCGTATCGTGGGGGACAGGGTGAATGCCGTGCCCGTTCCCGCCTTTGAACAGGAAGAACTCCGGTTCGGGACCAATGTTGAACTTCCACCCGCGGTCGGCGATCTTCTTCAACATGCGCTTCAACGTCCCGCGCGGATCGCCCTCGAAGGGCGTGCCGTCCGGCATGAAGATATCGCAGAACACACGCGCGCGGCGCGACTCGGGCGAAGACCACGGCAGCACCGCATAGGTGTCCGTATCGATCTTCAGGCGCATATCACTTTCCTGAATGCGCGCAAAGCCCTCCACCGACGAGCCGTCGAACCATGCGCCGTCCTCCAGCACGCCTTCGAGATGACGGACCGGCATATCCACGCTTTTGACCGACCCCATCACATCCGTGAACTGGAGCGACAGGAACTTGACATTATCTTCCTTTACACGTTTGAGCAGATCTTTTCCGTCCATTGTTTATTTCTCCTTTTTGATTTTTTATGCTGTAATTTTCATTCGACGTTACGAACACTGGTCACTCTCCACGGACAACCTCCTTCGCCTCCTTCTGGACCCGAGGCTTGCTTCTGCTATTAATGAACATGACCGACCCGATGATGATCGCTGTCGCCAGCCAGATGCGCGGCTCCAGCGGTTCATTTCCAAACCAGTTTCCGAGCAACACCGCCACGATCGGGTTGACGTAGGCATACGTCGCCACCAGCGAGATCGGCGCATTTTGCAGCAGCCAGCCATATGCGACGAACCCGATCAGCGAACCGATGAAGATTAGGTACAGCACGCCGTAGATCGAACGCGCCGACACGGCAGTGACATCCCAGCCGTTCAATTCACCCGTCAACCCGGAAACGATGAACAAGCCGATACTGCCCATTAACATCTGCGCGCCGGTGGACATCAACACGGATTTTGGCAGGTCGGCATTTTTGCTGTAGATCGATCCGCTCGCCCACAACAGACAGGCAGACAACAGGGCGATGATGCCAAAGATATTGAGCGAGGTCCCATCCGTGTTGGATGGACCGACGAGGATATAGATGCCTGTGAACCCGATCAAAATGCCGAGCATGGCTTGCCAGTTTGGCTTCACACCGCCCGGACGGACGGCTTCCCCGATCACCAGAAATATCGGCACGGAACCAATGATGAGCGCCGCGATACCCGAGGGGATGAACTGCTCCGCCCAAGAGACCAATCCATTGCCGCCGAGCAGGAGCAGGTTGCCGATGATGGCGGTGGAGATCCATTGTTTTCGCGTAGGCATTGCCACGCCTGCCGAACGCTGCCAAATGACCAGGATGATGCCCGAAGCCAGAAACCTGACCGCCGCATGGAAGAACGGCGGGATGGTCTCGATGGCGACTTTGATGCCCAGATAGGTCGAACCCCAGACGATGTAAAGAGCCAGTAAAGCGATCCAGGTTTTTGTTTTCATTTGTTTCCTTATTGTTGATTTGTAGGTCACGCTTTGAGCGTGACCGTTTTGAACGTGACCATTTTGTCATGTTGCAAGCATGATCTACGGATTAAGTTCTTTTACCAATATTGCCTTCTTGCGCGCCGAGCCGTACATGTAATTTCCAAACTCGCCGCTCTTGCGGATCACGCGGTGGCAGGGGATCAGATATGCGATGGGATTGTCTCCCACGGCGGTTCCCACTGCGCGGACGGCTTTCGGTCTGCCGATCTGCGCGGCGATGTGCTCGTACGTGGTCACTGCTCCGGCGGGGATGTTGAGCAGCGCCTCCCAGACCTTGATCTGGAAATTGGTCCCGCGCAGATGAAGCTTGAGAGGTGTATCAGGCATCCCCGAGGAGAAGATGCGTGTGACCAGCGGAGCGGTCGCCCGGTAGTCTTCGATCATCACAGCCTGCTTCCAGTGGTCCGCGAGATAGTCAATCGAAGTGCCTTCGCCGCCTTCCACAAATCCGAGGTGGCAGATGCCGCGCTCGGTGGTGGCGATCAGACATTTCCCGAACGGCGTGGGGTGAATGCCGTAGCGGATGGTCAGCCCTGCGCCGCGTGTTTTGTACTCGCCCGGGGTGACGGCTTCGGTATTGATGAAGAGATCGTGCAGGCGTCCCAGGCTCGAAAGTCCGACTTGATGCGTGGCGTCCAATAAATTTTCGGACTTGTCGAGCAGTTCCTTGGCGTGTTCCTTCGTCAGGAATTGCATGAAGCGTTTGGGGCTGATGCCCGCCCAGCGGGTGAAGATGCGCTGGAAATGATACTCGCTCATCCCGACCGCCGAGGCGATCTCCTTCAACTCGGGTTGCTGCCGCGCGTTGGCTTCGATGTATCGGATGGCTTGGTCGATCAGTGTATAGTGTTGGTAAGGTACGGTTTGGTTTTCCATATCAATCTCCTTTTGGTCCGGGAGATTGTATTTGGCATTGTTTGAAGAGACGACCCGTTTCTTGCTCATTTTTTCTCGCTTTTTATGAAACCTGTCTGGCTTGCTCGTGGAAATAAAAAAACAGGTATGCTTGGGCATACCTGTTTAAATACACAGCCGTATTAAAAAGTAATGCCCTTCCAACGCACCCCAGACAAACGATACCACAACAGGTTTGCCTGTTCACTGCGGTCACCTTGTGCCATGCGTCGCCGCGTGGTTTTCGGTGCCGAGCCGCAGAGTTTTTTTAAACTCCTTTGCTCAAATCCGCTTGCTTTGGAAGGGAGAAGGAAGCCAGTGAACTGGCTCCAGAGGCATCCGCTGATCTATCCGATTTTCTTGCCTTTGAAAGGCAATTAGCGTCCCGTTCGCACGGGAGAACCTCCACCTCGTGATCCCGCTGGTGGTTGAGTAACGCGAAGCGCGTATCGAAACCAAAGGGGACCCAGCCGCTATATCTCCGTTATTCAATTATCATCCCGACCTCACAATGGCGGCGATTTTACCCGCATGGTGCGGGTTCGTCAAGTGCCAAATAGGTGATTGAATTTTAAATACGGTACAGGTAATATGAATAGTACTTTTCTAAACGGAGGCAGAGATGGCGGACTATCCTGTTGGGGATTATCTTGACGTTGTGAAACAGGGGCTGGGGAAAAAATTCCAGAACGGCACACCCAAAAAAGTGATCATCGTCGGCGCGGGTCTGGCGGGACTTGCCGCCGGGTACGCGTTGCAGGAAGCGGGTCATACCGTGGAGATACTCGAGGCGCAGCACCGTATTGGCGGCAGGATCTACACCCTGCGCGAACCCTTTGCCCAGGGCTTGTACGGCGAAGCGGGCGCGATGCGCATTCCGCGCTCGCACGAATTGACGATGGCATACATCGAAAAATTCGGCTTGCAAACCCAGGATTTCGTGATGGGCAATCCGCAGACCTATGTGCATATCGGCGGAGTGAAGCGCCGCATGGCGGACGTACAGGCGAACCCCGACCTGCTCGGCTTTGAGACATCCGCGGGTGAAAAGGGTAAACTGGCGGGCGATCTGTGGGATGCGGCGATCCGTCCGCTGGCGGAACGGGTGGAGAAGGAAGGCTGGGACGGCGTGGTCGCCGAATATGACCAGTATTCCGTGCGCGAGTTTCTCGAATGGATCGGCTGGTCGGAAGGGCTGATCGAGATGTTCGGTCTGCTCAACAATCAGGAAGCCGTGATGAACTCGTCCTTCCTCGAATTGTTCCGCGAGGACAGCGGCAATTACTACACCAATATGTGCGAGATCGTCGGCGGTATGGACAACCTGCCGCATGCCTTCCTGCCCGCCTTAAGTGCGCACATCCGCTACGGCGCGAAGATGACCGCCATCGACCAGACGCCCGATGAAGCCGTCATCCACTATCGCACGCCTGCAGGTGACTTCGAAACGCGCGCGGACTTTGCCATCATCACCGTCCCGTTCCCCGTTCTGCGCCATGTGGAAGTGCTCAAGCCGTTCTCGCGTGCCAAACAACGCGCCATCCGCCAGTTGCATTACGATGCCTCCGCCAAGATATTCTTCCAGACCCGCAGCCGCTTCTGGGAAACGGACGAGGGCATCTACGGCGGCGGCACGGTCACTGACCTTGCCATCCGCAATTTGTTCTACACCAGCTACGGGAAGGAAACGGGACGCGGCATTTTGCTTGCCAGCTACACCTGGTCCGAGGATGCCCAACGCTGGGGATCGCTCCCGCCGCACGAGCGCATCGAACAGGCGTTGGAAAATGTCGCGGTCGTTCATCCGCAGGTGACGGCGGAGTTCGAAGCGGGCGCATCGCATATGTGGCATGACGATCCCTTTGCGGGCGGCGCGTTCGCGTTGTTCGATCCCGGTCAACAGACCCTGCTTCACGATGAGATCGTCAAACCCGAAGGTCGCATCTATTTTGCGGGCGAGCACGCATCGCTCTATCATGCCTGGATCCAGGGCGCGTTCGAGTCCGGCTTGCACGCCGCGATCGACATTCACAGGAAATAAAAAAAGACGGGATGTTGAAAACATCCCGTCCGTTTTTGCGGGGACCCCGCTTATGCCGTGTACTGCTGGGTTTTGAACCTGCTTTCGCAGGTGGGTCCTGACCGGGAAACGCCGCCTTGGCTCAGGCCTATCGCGTTATTTCCTTTGAGATAAGGACCCTAAAAGGGGGTGTTGGCTCAAAACGTGATGGCAATAATCACGGGCACAGCAGGGTTACAATTCTTATACCATACTCCATAGTGCGATGGAATATAAAGATTAAACTTTGCTCTTAACAAAAATATTGATTTCCCAATGACTTTGTGATATATATATTGGAGGAAGAAAGACATCCCCGCCGCTTCATACGACGGGGATGTTTGATTCTGTTTTCTGGGGATTTCTGCTACGGGTAGATCCGCTTGATCGTGCGCGGGAAGGGGATCGCCTCGCGGATGTGTTCGATGCCGCACAGCCATGCCACCACGCGTTCCACGCCCATGCCGAATCCCGAGTGGGGGACCGAGCCGTACTTTCGCAATTCCAGATACCACTTGAATGCTTCCTCGGGCAGACCTTCGTGGCGGATGCGCTCCAGCAGTTTCTCGGGGTCGCTCATGCGCTCGGAGCCGCCGCAGATCTCGCCGTAGCCTTCCGGCGCGAGCAGGTCCACGGATTTGCAGACTTCGGGGCGGTCCTGCCACGGTTCCATGTAAAACGCCTTCACCGCGGAGGGATAGCCGTAGACGAACAGCGGCTTGTCGTGCAGTTTGGTCAATTCCACTTCGTGCGGCGCGCCAAAATCCATGCCCCATTCGAATTTGAGCAGTTCTTTGCGTTCCGAGTCGCTCTCTTTTTCGTGGAGTTCGATCAGGTATTTCGCGGCATCGTCATAGGACATGCGCGGGAAGGGACCAACCACATTCTCCAATTTGCTCACGTCGCGTTCGAGGAATTTCAATTCGGCGGCGCAATCCTTCAGCACGGACTGGACGATGTAGGTGATCATGCCTTCTTCCACTTCCATCAAGCCGTCGAGGTCGCAGAAGGCGATCTCGGGTTCGAGCATCCAGAACTCGGTCAGGTGGCGGCGCGTCTTGGACTTCTCCGCGCGGAAGGTGGGACCGAAGCAATAGACCTTTCCGAAGGCGAAGATGTTGGCTTCGTTGTAGAGTTGACCGGTCTGCGCGAGATAGGCGGAGCCTTCGTCGAAGTAAGGTGTCTCGAAGAGAGTCGTCGTCCCTTCGGCGGCGGCAGGGGTCAGGATGGGCGTATCGAGGTTGAAAAAGCCCTGACCGTCCAGATACTCGCGCACCGCGGACATGACGCGCACGCGCACGCGCAGGATCGCCCACTGGCTCTGCATGCGGATCCACAGGTGACGGTGATCGAGCGCGAAATCAGGACCGTGGTCTTTGAGCGCCATTGGGTAGTCGAGGTCCGCGGCTTGGACGACCTGCAGATCCTTGATGCCGACTTCGTAGCCGCCGGGGATGCCGGGCGCGCGCTTGTCTTCACGTACAGAGCCGGTGATGATCACCGACGATTCCTGCGGAAGTTTGGAGATGGTCTCGAACAGTTCGGGCGTCAGGTCGCCTTTGAAGGCAACACACTGGATGAAGCCCGAGCCGTCGCGCACGAGCAAAAAGCACAACTTGCCCTTGTCCGTGCGGTTGTAGACCCAGCCTTTGATGATAACATCCTGCCCGACGTGGTTTGATATTTTTGAAACGCTGACGTGTTCGGTCATGTGGGGAGTTCCTTTAGTAAATAAATTTGGACAATTATATTACATGTAGGTGCAATATTACCTGATAAAAGATGGAGAAGTTTTCAGAAGAAATGTTATTGAGATTTATTAGCACATTCTCTACAAATACAAGTTTTCGTTTTTCCAAATGATTGTATCCAATCTGATGTGATTTGACCGCATTTTTCGCATGGGTACTCTGCATCAAGAAATGCTAATTCATTTTCTATTTTTGGCGATTCTGATGATAGCTCTTCTGTAGTTGTCTTCGAATTTTTTGGAACAAAATAGTGTGGCTCAAAACTCTGAGAAACGTTTATCTTATCTTCAATTTTCTTCCATTGATTGTTTTCTAGTTCGAAATTATGTGGATATTTATCTAAATTCATAAACTGCTGCGGATGAAATCTCTTTTGAGGTTGAAACCATGACCTTGAATCATCAATAAGCCAATTCTTGCTTTTATTTTTTAGTTCAGTTTCTAGAAAAACTTTCAAGTTCTCGAAATCAACGCCAAAATTTGGAGGATATTCAGTCTTGATTTGGCGTCTTAAAACTCGTTCATTTTTATAGTCGAGTTCATTTAGGGTTGCGTAAGTAATCTTTTCATTTTCTAATTTTGTTTGGATTTCATATATTTGGCGATATTTCTTTTTACTTGGATAGTAAAAATCGACTATACGTAAATAAAGCGTCTCAAATTGCTTTGCATATTCTTGCCTTCGCTGTCTTTCTTGATTGTATGTTTCTTGTTCTTTTAGGTGCTTTTGATTTTTTTCTTTTGCTTTTGCACACTCTGGACATTGCCATTCTCCTAATAAAGAATAATTGCAATTAACAATTTCAAGTGGGTTGTACGCTTTCCATTCTGTTGGCGATGTGTAGAAACCTTGGTTGACTTCAATTTCCGCCCATGCAATTTTGTGTTGATTTAGGATGTCAATCTTTTCTTTTTCTATTTGGTGAGTAACCTGTACTTCAATAGCGCCGACGACTTTTTCTTTTTCAAGTAATGCAATGTCAAGGCGGTATTTGTCATACCGCCATTCTACTTTTACACTATCCCATGTTTCTAAAAGAGTAACTTCATGCTTGTTTTTATTTAAGCATTCATGTTTGTAACTACCACTATTCCACCCTTTACAATACTGCCAAACTTTCAGCCTTTTTTGTGAAGACAACTCTTCTTTTATATGATATTTTGCGTTTAAGTGAATAACTGTTTCAGGTTGAGTTGTAACACAAATTGCTCCTTCGTAATGGGCGGCATGGTGAGTTCTAACTTGACCAAGCTTTAACAGTACAGGTTGATTACAAACAGGGCAGAAAACTTCTGGTCTTTTATTAGGCGGTAGCTGGGCATAGTCAGAAACATGTTTGACTTTGTTATTGATTTTTACCCACTGTAAACAGGGTTCATGCATTTTTCTTTCCTTTGCAATTTCAAGGTTTTATTACAAATTTTACTTTCTTCTTTCTTCTGGCACCTTCACCAACAACTTTCTTGCTAGGTTCGAATCGATTTACAAAAGGTGACAGTCATCTTTTGTGAAGCACCCCGTAGCGAAGCGGAGTGGGCAAGATGACTGTCACCTCTAACCACCTACTTCAAATTCTTATCCATCCAGCGCAAAATGTGGTTGAGCCGCGCAATGCGCCGGTCGGTGCGACCAACGCGCGAGAGTCCATGCGGTTCTTCGGGGAAGCGCACGAACTCCGTCTCCACGCCCGCGCGTTTGAGCGCCACGAAGGCTTGCTCGCCCTGCTCGATGGGACAGCGATGGTCGTGCTCGTTGTGGATGATGAGCGTGGGAGTCTTGGCGTCCCCCAAATATTTCACCGGCGACATGTTCCACAACCTGTCCACGCTTTCCTGCGGCGAGCCGGATTTCGCCCAGAACTGGAAGACCCAGTTGAAATCGCTCGAACCCCACATGCTGACCCAGTTGGTCACACTGCGCTGTGCCACCGCCGCCTTGAAGCGGTCCGTATGCCCGACGATCCACAGTGTCATGAAGCCGCCATAGGAGCCGCCGGTCACGCCCATGCGTTTGGAGTCGATGTACGGCTTCCTTGCCATGATGTCAGCAAATTTCATCAGGTCGTCATAGTCGGGTCCGCCGAAATTACCCCAGATCGCCTTGGAATGTTTCTCGCCGTAGCCCCGTCCGCCGCGCGGATTGGTGAAGTACACCACGTATCCGTTCGACGCGAAATAGTTGAACTCGTGCATGAAGAACTTGCCATACTGCGTCCACGGTCCGCCGTGGATCTCGAGGATGGACGGATATTTTTTCTTCGGGTCGAAATTCGGCGGGAACATGATCCAGCCTTGCAGGTCGGTGCCGTCCGCGCCCTTGTACCAAAATTCCTCCACCTTCGGCAGTTTGACCGTTGCAAAGAAATCGCGGTTGATATGCGTCAGGTAACGGATGGTACTGCCCTCCAACTCGCGCAAATGGACTTGCGGCGTGTCGTGCAGGCTACCGTAGAAGTATGCAGCCTGTTTTTGGGATTTGTCGAACGAGACGGTTCCCAGCGCCCCGCCTTCGCCGATGACCTCGGTCAAATCTTTGCCGTCGATGCTGATCCGCTTCAACACCGTGGACCCGTGAACTGCCGCCTGGAAGTAGATGAATTTTCCGTCGTTTGACCAGACCGGCGGGACGGTCTCCGCGGCGCCGAAGTCCGTGATGACGTCAGCGGCGGTGTGCAGGTCATATTTTTCCGTGAGATTCTTCGCAGGCTTGGAACCGTCGATGGGCAGCGCCCACAAACTGGTGTTCTTGTAGCCTTGATGCTCGCCTTCGTTTCCCAGATACGCCAGCCATTTGCCGTCCGGCGAGAACGAAAGCATATACTTTGACCCGATCGGCGTTTTGAGTTTGCGCGGTGTGCCGCCATCCGCAGGCATGAGGAACAGATCGTCGCGGTCCGGGCTGGCATCGGGGTCATCCGCGCGGTTGGAGACGAAGGCGATCGTTTTGCCGTCGGGCGAGAACGTGGGGGAGGTCTCGTCATGGATGGCGCCGTCGGTCAGTTGCTTGCCTTTTCCGGTGCGCGCATCCACGACCCAGATGTGGGTGCGCTCGTGCGGCAGGTAGCCGTAGCCGTCCATCTTGTAAAAGAGGCGCTTGTAATGACGCACCACCACGCCGAGTTTTTTCTTCTGTTCATCCTTCTCGCGTTCCAAGGCTTCCGCATCCGTCTTGCGGACGGTGCATAGCAGTTTACGTCCATCCGGCGACCAGCCCACAAGGTTGATCTCCCCGTCGATGGAGGTCAGTTTGCGCGCCTCACCGCCATGGAACGGGATGAGATGGATCTGCGGCGGTTTTGTATTGTTGGCGCGGTTGGAGAGAAATGCAATCGTGCTCCCATCCGGCGACCAGCGCGGGGACGAATCGGATTGGTCACCGTAGGTGAACTGGCGCGGCTCCCCGCCTTTGGTCGGGACGATCCACAAATTCCCATACTTCTTTTCGGTCTTTCGGTCCACCCGTTGTAAGCGGTACACAACGTGACCGCCATCCGGCGAAATGCGCACATCGGATAGTTGCTGCAGGGCGTACAGGTCTTCGGCAGTGATCGAACGTTTCTTGGGGGCTGGCATGAGTTACTCCTTTTCGGAATAGAGTTTTATGAAATACATGTGAATTGTATAACAAACTGCTGTATATGGGTAAAAAAACAGCCACTCCGAAGTGACTGTTATCTTGCTCTACCGTACATTCACCCGTTTTTACCGCGAAGAGCGCTATTTTAAGATTTCCTTTGCGATCTTCATGAACTGTGCGGTTCAATGTTGGAATTTGTACGGTGGAGAATTATCGTATAGATTACTTGTTCAGTTTTTTCGTTGTCTTTACTGATTCAACGATGATCTCTTTGAGCACGTTCCTGTCCACATCCGCCAGTTTTTTGATGTACAAACAAACTTTGGACGTGGAATGTTTGCCGAGTTTTTTGAGCCTGCCTTCGTATCCTTCCATGCCAGGGTCGATATAAAGGGTGATGTATTGTTTGCGCGGCGAGAAGGCGATCAGGGGCCAGGGCAGCTGGCTTCCATTGGCATAGGTCAGCATATATTCGCCGAAGCCCACAATACTGCTGCCCCACATGGCAGGCTCGGTTTTGGCGGCTTGCTTCATCATCTTCACGATCTCAAAACAATCGGCGCGGGTCTGTTCGTTGGGAATGCTCTCCAGAAACGCTTCGACACTTGCATTTGTTTTTTGGGTTTTCGGCTCTGCCATCGGGTCAACTCCTTAATAAAGGTTGGAGTGATTGTAGCATAAATGTTCTATTTTCACAGGTCGGATTTCCGAAGATTTTGCAATGACCTATTTTTATTTCTTCCGCTCTTCCAAGCCCTTCACCATCAATTCCTTTGCGACGTTCGGGTCTGCCTTGCCTTTAGTGGCTCTTGCAACCTGCCCCATGAACCACTGGAACAACGTCTCTTTGCCCGCGTTGAACTCGTCCACTTCTTTGGGGTTGTCGTTCAATATTTTCGTCACGATCTCTTGAATGGCGCTTACATCGGTCAGTTGCAGGAGATTCTTTTCTTTGACGATCTGCGCCGGGTCGCCGCCATTTGTGAATAGTTCGGTCAGCACGGTCTTGCCTGCGCTCGCGCCGATGGTCTTGTCCGTCACCATGTCGATCAGTTTGGCGAACGCCTGGGGCGCGAGAGTTACATCGTCAATGCTCAAGCCTGAGTCGTTCAAGTAGCGCATGAACTCGCCTGCGATCCACGAGTGGACGGTCTTGGCAGGGCTTTTCGATTTCGTGACGACAGATTCAAAATAATCTGCCAGCGCCTTTTCGGAAGTCAACAGCCGCGCATCCTGCGGCTTTAATTCATATTGATCGATGAAGCGCGATGTCTTTGCTTCCGGCAATTCGGGCAGTCCACCCCGAATCGACTCGATCCACGCATCCGATAATTGCAGCGGAGGCAGGTCAGGCTCGGGGAAGTAGCGATAGTCGTGCGCCTCTTCCTTCGACCGTTGGCTGGTCGTTACGCCCCGCACATCATCCCAGCCGAGAGTTTCCTGCACGACCGTGCCGCCTTCTTCATAAATTTGAATCTGGCGTTCGATCTCATATTGCGAAGCGCGGACGAGCGCGCGGAAGCTGTTGAGATTTTTAATTTCGGTGCGCGTGCGGAACTCGTCACTGCCGACGGGGCGCACAGAAATATTCGCCTCAAAACGAAGCACACCTTTTTCCATATCGCCAGAGTTCACGCCGAGGTAACGCAAGATCGCGCGGACTTTCGTGGCGTAATCGAGCGCGGCTTCGACGGTGCGGATATCCGGCTCGGAGACGATCTCAAGCAATGGGACGCCTGCACGGTTGAAATCGACCAGCGCATAATTTTTTTCGTGCGATAGTTTGGCGGTATCCTCTTCGATGTGAACCCGCCTCACTCTCACTTTGAGTTGATTCTCTCCATCGGCATTGACTTCGAGCCAGCCTTTTTCTGCAATCGGCAATTCATATTGCGAAATTTGATAGCCTTTGGGCAGATCGGGGTAATAATAATTTTTGCGCGCAAAGGTGTTGTGTTTGTTGATGGAACAGTTCAACGCGAGACCAACCAGCGCGGCAAGTTCCGTCGCCTTTTTGTTGACGACCGGCATGGCACCCGGCAACCCTGTGCAGACGGGGCAGATGTTTGTGTTCGGCTCCGGCGCGGAGCCATAGTCTGCGGAGCAGCCGCAAAACATTTTGGAGTTGGTGAGCAACTCGCCGTGAATTTCAAGTCCGATTACGGGTTCGTATTTCATAGTTGGTTAGTCTCTTGGTTGGATAGTTTCATGTTGAAGGTTACAAGTTTGTTTCGAGCAATTTCTCTTTTATAGCGTTGATATCACTTTGAGACATGCCGCCTTCGAGGAGATAATTTTCGAGGTCAATGCCTGCCAATGTTCGTTGCAGCACTTCGTAAGCATTGGTGTTGCGTTCTGCTAAAAGTTGGTCGCGGACGGGGTCTGCGCTTAATTCATAGTCGGCGGTGATGTCTTGAAGAGAGACGCCGACAAGGCTGAGCAATAAAAATGAAATGATGCCGGTACGGTCGTATCCGCGTTTACAGTGGAGGAAGACTCCGCCGGGTTGAGCTTGGGCAATGGCTTGAAGCGCGGCGGCGTGACGATGTGCCCAAAGGTTGAGCGCATCGATCCAATACAGCGGTGTGCCCCATAGGTCGGAAGTCGCCCATTTTTCGACGAATTCCTTGTTCGTCACATCTTCGATCTCAACAGAAACCACTTGAATATCAGAACGCGGCGAGACGACGATGGGATGATCTTTTTCTTCCAGTCCATGCGTGCGCAGGGAGAGGATGGTGCGGATGCCATGTTGATAAAGCGCATCCCAGCCTTCATTTGTGAGGTTGGCTGGCTGGTCGCCGCGGACGATGGCTCCCCAACGGGTTTTGTATCCGTTGGAAGCAGTCATGCCGCCCAAGTCGCGGACGTTATTGCAGCCTTGCCAGTTGAGAATACGATTTGTTGTCATTCGTTTATTCCGCAGATTTTATTAGAACACACGTGCTATACTGTTTCAAACTCAGATAAAGGAGCAACTTTATGAATGCAGATGCCTTTCGCCATTTTTACAACTATCACTTTGCCGAGAACCGCAAGGTCTGGGAGCATGTCGCTTCATTGACCTTTGAGCAGTTCACTCAGAAAGCGGATTACTCTCGCGGCTCGATTCGGGAGCAACTCATTCACCTCATCGATGCAGAAGATGTGTGGATCAGCGAGTTGCGCGGCGCTCAACCGTCTGAGCCTTTGCCTGAAACGACGGATGTAGATGACCGTGATGCCATCCGCGCCTTGTGGGATGCCGTGGAGCAGAACACCCGCACGTATCTGTCAGACTTACAAGATGACCAGTTGTTCTCCAAGCCGATCACCGATCCCGAAGAGGACAAAGACTTGATCGTCTGGCAGGTCTTGCTTCATGTTGTTAATCACGCCACCGATCATCGCGCTCAACTTCTGCGTGCCTTGCATGACTTGGGCGTGGACACGAAATATCAGGATTACATTTTTTACGTGTATGAAAATCCGTGACGATTTAATGTTATTCTGAGCCACATTCTTGTTCTTTGCAGCGAAGAATCTCTGTGCTGTGGTAGAGACTCTTCGCTGGCGCTCAGAGTGACATTAAAGAGGTGGTTGCTGCTTATGCCAATCGGTCACTTGCTGATAGGCATGCGCGACTTGGAACAGAGTTGACTCGTCCAAATGCTTGCCGATGAGTTGCATACCAACGGGCATGTTGTCCGAGAAGCCGGCGGGGAGCGCAATCGCAGGGACGCCAGCGGGGTTGGTGGCAACCACGTAAATATCAGAGAGATACATTTCGAGCGGGTCGCTGGTCTTCTCACCGAGTTTGAACGCCGTGGTGGGGCAGGTCGGGGCGAGGAGAATGTCAACTTTGGAAAAAGCAGTTTCAAAATCCCGACGAAGAAGCGTGCGCACTTTTTGCGCCTTCAAGTAATACGCGTCGTAATATCCAGCCGAGAGAGCATACGCGCCGAGCATGATCCTGCGCTTGACTTCATCTCCGAAACCTTCGTGGCGAGTCTTGAGATAGATGTCGATGACATCCTTCGCGCCGTCTGAAACGGAGAGACCGAAGCGCGTGCCGTCCATGCGGGCGAGGTTGGCGCTGGCTTCGGCGAAAAGGAGGAGATAATAAACGGGCAGGCCGTATTTGGTGTGGGGGAGTGAGACTTCGTGAATCTCCATGCCGAGTTTTTCGTAGGTGCGAATCGCTTCCTGCATGGCGGACTCAACGCCTGCCTCCATACCTGCCACGAAATATTCTTTTGGGATGCCAAGCTTCATTCCCTTGACGGGTTTGTTGATGTCTTTTGTATAACTGGTGATTGGAGATTGGTACGTGGTGCTATCGTGCGGATCGTGTCCGGCAATGTGTTCGAGGACGGTTGCGCAATCATACGCGTCACGCGCCATCGGACCGATACTATCAAACGATGATGCCAATGCAATTAAGCCATAGCGGGAAACGCGACCATAAGTAGGTTTGATGCCTGTGACGTTGGTGAAGCCTGCGGGCATGCGGACAGATCCGCCTGTGTCTTCGCCGATGGAGAAGGTGCAAAGACTCGCAGACATGCTCGCCGCTGCGCCGCCGCTGGAACCGCCGGGGACGCGGTCTAAATCCCAGGGGTTGTGCGTGTTGAAGAGCGCAGAGTTCTCGCAAGAAGAACCCATGCCGAACTCGTCCATGTTGGTCTTGCCGACGAGGACTGCACCAGAGTCCGCGAGTTTGTTTGTGACGGTGGCGTTGTACTGCGGGACGTAGTTTTCAAGAATTTTTGACGAACAAGTCGTGCGGACATCCCGCGTGGAAATGCAGTCCTTCATTGAGAAGGGAATGCCTGTCAGCGGAGTGACGTTCTCGCCTTTGGCAATGCGCGCATCGGCTTTCTTCGCCTGTTCGAGCGCAAGGTCATCCGTGACCGTGACGTAGGACTTGACTTTCTGGTCCACGTCGTGGATGCGGTCAAGCGTAGCTTGCGTCAACTCGACGGAGGAAACCTGCTTGGTGAGTAGTAATTGATGGGCTTCTTGAATGGTTAGTGTATGTAGTTGCATAATTTTTACCGCAGAGGCGCGGAGATCACTGAGAAGAGCAATTTAAAACTCTGCGCTCTCTGCGTCTCCGCGGTGAGATTTATTCGTCGCCTAAAACAGTCGGCACTTTGACATATCCGCGCTCAGAGTTCGGTGCGTTCTTGAGGAATTCTTCGCGGCTCATGGACGGTTTGACCACGTCCTCGCGCAGCACGTTTTCGGCGTTGGCAATATCCGATGCAGGCGGGACGTTCTCCGTGTCCACTTCATTGAGCATGTTGAAGTAGTCAATGATGGACGAGAATTGTCCGCTGAATTTTTTCGCTTCCTCTTCAGAGATTCCGAGCCGGACGAGGTAGGCGACGTGCTTGACGGTTTTGGTATCGATGGTTGACATATTATCCATACTCCGTTGGTCGAGTAGGGCGGTGATTGTCCCGCCCATATCGAGACCAATAATTGAAGGCAAATATAAAATTAAAGGTTTACTTGAGACTGGTGGTTTCGATACGTCATTCGCTTTCGCTCCGGACTACTCGACCACCGTATCTTTATTCATGGTGCTGGGTCATGGTCTGCAAAAAACGTATGCCAGCCAGCACTTGTTGAATCCTTTGTTCACTCAGCGAGCCGATAAACTCGCCTAATTGTGTTGCATTTACCATGGAAGCTTGCGATGCGACGATAACACTTTGCTTCGGAAGACCAGCTTCCCCTTCATCAAGCAGTACATTGCCGGGGTCTTTAGCGCGTTTTAGGTTGGTGGTCAACGCACAAACGGTCACTCTATTTTGTGCGTTGACCTGGACAACAACATGCGGATGAGGGTGATCGGATTCAATTCCGTTTGTTTCATTCGGCGTGATCCAAAACACATCACCTGGTTTAACGTCCATCCACACTGTACCTAATTCTTCGACTGTGCTTTCCGTTGTTCTTCGTTCTCTTCCAATTGCTTGCGTATCCAGCGCATCAGGTTGATCGCCTTATGCTCGGGCTCGAAATAAGCGCCAACCGTTTCTTCGAACGGAACAGGAAAGCGAAACCCATCGACGTCATACCACAGCGCTCCATCGGTGCAGTAAACAAACTTCGCTGTTTTGTTGACGATCAATTCTTTTATGTTCATGGTTTCCTTTCCTTTCTTTTATCCTAACTGAATTTGATATGTAGTTCTTTCAACTGCTTCGGTTCTACTTCCGACGGCGCATCCGCCATCACATCGCGCCCGTTCTGGTTCTTCGGGAAGGCGATCACTTCGCGGATGTTGGGTTCGTCCGCCAACAGCATGACGAGGCGGTCAATACCCGGAGCCATGCCGCCGTGTGGCGGAGCGCCGTACTCGAACGCCTCCAGCATGTGACCGAATTTCGTTTTGATCTCTTCGTCGCTCAAGCCGAGCATCTGGAACATCTTCATCTGAATGTCGCGGCGATGAATTCGTATCGAACCCGAAGCCGTCTCATAACCGTTACAGACCATGTCATACGCATCCGACATCACGTCGCCGGGGTTGGTATCGAACTTCGGCAAGTCGTCCATCTTCGGCATCGTGAACGGATGATGTTCCGACTCCCACGCCTGCGTCTCTTCGTTGAACGCAAAGAACGGGAAGTCCACCACCCACGCGAACGCCATCATCGATTTATCCGCCAGGTCCAACTTATCGCGGAACCACAAGCGCAGTCCGCCGAGAGTCTTGTTCACAACCGCGCGGGCATCCGAAGCGAAGACGATCAGATCGCCGACTCCTGCTCCCGTTTTCTCTTTCAACGCTGCCAGTTCTTCTTCCTTAAAGAACTTTGCCGCGCTTCCTTTCACGCCCTCGGCTGTGACCGCCACATACGGCATTCCCTTCGCCCCGAACGACTTTGCCACTTCCGTGAGCGTATCCAATTCCTTGCGAGACATCTCAGCAGATTTCGGCGCGACGATGCATTTGATCACGCCACCCGCCTCCAACGCGGACTGGAAAACTTTGAATTCGCTCTTTGCCAAAATATCGGAAACGTTCACCAATTCCATGCCGAAGCGCAGATCGGGCTTGTCCGTGCCGTATGTTTCAAGTACCTCTTTGTACGAGAACCTGGGCCACGGCGAAGAATACAACTTCTTGTGCGGCGCAACCGCGGGGAGCATCTTTGTGAACAGATCCTCCACCAGCCCCAGCACATCATCGCGGTGGACGTAGGACATTTCAAGGTCGAGCTGCGTGAACTCCGGCTGACGGTCGCCGCGCAGGTCTTCATCGCGGAAACAGCGCGCGATCTGGAAATATCTGTCCATGCCTGCCACCATCAGCAATTGCTTCAACTGCTGCGGTGACTGGGGCAATGCGTAGAACTGCCCCGGGTAGATGCGCGAGGGCACGAGATAGTCGCGCGCGCCTTCGGGAGTGGCTTTGAACATGATCGGTGTTTCGATTTCAATAAAACCCTGTTCATCGAGATAATCACGCATGAACTTAATGACCTTGTGACGCAGCACCATATTCTTGGTCAGGCGCTCGCGGCGCAGGTCAAGGTAGCGGTATTTGAGGCGCATATTCTCATCCGGCAGGTCCGCATCCGTGTTGACCATGAAAGGCGGCGTCTTGGACGGGTTGAGGACCTTGACGTCCGTGGCGATGACCTCGATCTCGCCGGTTGCCATTTTGGGGTTTGCCATCCCTTCGGGGCGTTTCTGCACCACACCTTCGATCTGCAACACCCACTCAAAGCGGACATCCGCCACAAGGTCGAGCGTTTCTTTGGGCAGGTCGGGGTTTATCGTGACTTGGACAATGCCCGCGCGGTCACGCAGGTCGAAGAAAGCCACCCCGCCGTGGTCGCGACGTCGGTTCACCCAGCCCGAGAGCGTGACGGTTTGTCCCGCGTGGCTGGCTCGTAATTCTCCACATAAATGAGTTCTGTACATAGTGCGCCTCCGATGATTTTGAACCGCTAAGTGCGCTAAGGTCGCAAAGAAAAGAAAAAAGGAACTTGGCGTTCTTCGCGTACTTGGCGGTTAATTTGATATAAAAAATCGCCCTGCGCATTCGCGTCGGGCGATTTGGTTCGACTTTCGTATCCGTTAACCAGCAAAGCTTCGCCCAACGATTCGGGGATCGTCATTATCGTTGTTATTGTCGTTATTGTCGTTATTGGCGAAGTGGATCTGCTTTGACATCGTGGCGCGGATTATAGCACAGAGTTGGTGCTTGTGGCGGCGGGATTTCACCTGGCGGGCAGCGTGCGGGCGAGTTGGTTCAACTCCTCGATCAGCGGACGCAGGGGGGGCGGCATGTCCACATCGCTGGTGCGGACGGTGTGACGGATGTCGTCGGTTTCGACCATGATCAGGTAGTTGAACACATCACGGGCGGGGTCTGAGGCGGGAGTCTCCTCTTCCAGACCGAGAAAATTCGCCTTATCCAACAGCAGGCGCAGAACCTCCGCTTGAGGCGGGGAGAGGTCATCCAGATCGAGATCGAGGTTGATCGTGCGTCCCATGAAGCCGCCCGTGCGTTCAAAGTGGAGGCGCATCATTTCAACCCCAATGCGCGCATGGCGGCGGAGAAACAGCCTTCGTTCGTGGACGGTTCGCCGACCGTGATGCCGACCTCCGCCCAGCCGAATTTGACGGCTTGTTCCTCGAGGCTGCCCGGACCGTAGATCTCGGTGGCGGCTTGGAAGGTCAGGTTGGCGGCATCGGCGAAACTGGATGTGGTGGTGAGTTTCTCAGTGAGTGCCTTGTACCAGATGCGCCCGGCTTTCTCCCACGCGAAACCGCTGAGTTCGCGCGCGATCACGTAAAAGGCATGGTTCGGGATGCCCGAGTTGATGTGCACACCGCCGTTATCCTGAATGGTGCTGACGTAGTCCTTCATGTGTGCGGGCTGCGGGTCTTTGCCGAGCACGGGATCGTTATATGCCGTGCCGGGCGCTTTCATCGAGCGGATGCCGACGCCGTTGACGTTGGATGTGAACAAGCCTTCGCCGATGACCCAATCGGCTTGATCGGCGGTCTGCTGGCGTTGATATTGTTTGACGAGCGAGCCGAACACGTCCGACATCGATTCGTTCAGCGCCCCGGGCTGGTTCGAGTAGTTGAGATTTGCCTCGTATTGCGTGACGCCGTGCGTCAGTTCGTGGGCGATGATATCGAGCGAGATGGTGAAGCGGTTGAACAGCCGCTGGCTGACGGGCAGGTCTTCGTCGCCGTCGCCGTAGACCATCTGCTTGCCGTCCCAGAAGGCGTTGTCGTATCCTTTTTGGAAATGAACGGTCGAATCCAGCCTCAGCCCCTTGTTGTCAATTGAGTTGCGTCCGTAGATGTCAAAATAAAGGTCATAGGTGATGCCGCTGCCGTCGTATGCCTCATCCACTGCCGCATCGGATGTGGGCGGATCGCCCTCGCCGCGCACCTTGGTCCCGGGCAGCTGCGAACCCTGTTTCGCGTCATAGACGACCCGATCCTTGCCTCCCGTAACCTGGGCGGACATCACAGCCCGGGCGATCCGTGCCGCCAACGCAGAGCGCCGCGTGCGGAAATTGTCCGATTCGAGCAGTGTCCTTTGAGCCACCACACGTTGTTCGGGCGTGCCGTTCTCGGCGATCTCCTTCAGCATGTGCGGCGGGGTGATGCAAAGAATGGAATGATGGGAGTGCATGGTCTCTCCTTGTTCTCCGGCTGGTCGATTAAACCAGTATACGACTCGCGCGCCGGGTTTTCAATCCCCCAAATAGACCCGCTCTCACGATATGGAAAGCTTTGGCTCGATAAAAAACACCCTCGCGGACAGCCCGAGACCGTTTGTCATTTTCCCATTCCCTGTACACACTGGTCGATAAATCCCAGTTATTTGTACGGAATGTCTGCGTACTGCCTTCCGTGATCCTGTACTGATCCTGTACTCATCCTGTATTCATCCTGTATTGATCCTGTATTATGCGTATTTACTCGTGATTTATTGATAAGGGGGTGGTTTCGGAAGACTCAAGACGGCTCAGACACAAAAACCGGTCTCGCGAACGTGATGTCCCGAGACCGGTTTTCATTTGACCCCTCTCAATCTCCCCTGAAGGGGAGACATTAGGTAATTTGCGCAACAGCCTCCCTCTCCTTTAGGAGAGGGCTGGGGTGAGGTCCCCTCCTCTCATCCCAACTCAGCCTTTCCTCCTTCAAATGAACCAACCCAATCTCTTCTAATTGAAAAATTCATCTCTCTTAAAAGAAGATTTTATCGTGCAAAAAATCAATGATAATTATCTATCGCATACAATTATTGTGCTAAACTATATTTTAGAGAACATGTTGTGATGTCTCGAAATAAATCTGCATGTTTTTGAGAGAAAACTACCTATGGTAAAAAGAAAAAAAACTAAAAAAACTAAAAAAACTCCTGAGGAAATCGATAACAGGAAATTCGCATTTGATGCTCACCTAACGGAATACAATGCACTTCGCCAAGATATCTTCTCACGGTTTGAATACCAACGCCAAGCATTCAATTTCTTGATTGTTATACTGGGA
The DNA here is from genome assembly GCA_023382595.1 of Anaerolineales bacterium. Classification (GTDB taxonomy): domain Bacteria; phylum Chloroflexota; class Anaerolineae; order Anaerolineales; family Villigracilaceae; genus Villigracilis. The sequence goes on from JAHDWB010000007.1 coordinate 102,352, forward strand.
GCCGTTATTTCCGCGATATTTGTTGTAAGCCAGAATCAAATTGAAAATGCCATAATACTGTTACTCTTTCTACCTATTATTGTAGCACCATTGGGTTTTATATTTTTCGACAACGAATTAATGATTTATGCAAATGCTTTTTATCTATTCGATTATTTAGGCAATCGGGTTTCAGAAATTGCCAAAGATGATGTCTTTCTTTTTGAAGAAAAGCGGCTAAAGTATATGAGGAAATCGACTCTAACAATTCATAGACTAATTTCCACTGGTCGGTGGATTCTATTCGTTCTTCCTTGTATAACCCCCATTTTCCTTAGTTTTTATTATAAGAATTGGTTTTCCTTTCCCTATGTGCTGATTTTTATATTGGATTGCCTGCTAACATTATTACTTCTTGGTGCAATGTTGTCAGCCCTTAAAGAACAATCCGTGTGGGCTAAATTGGCACGAGCTTCTAAGTATGGAAAAGAATAAATCTATATCAATTGTTATTAGAACTCTCAACGAGGAAAGGTGGCTTGGGGAAACTCTAAAAGCTATGACCAAGCAAGATCTACGACCAAGTGAAGTGATAGTAGTCGATTCTGGCTCAAGTGATAAAACGATTGAGATTGCTAAGCAAAATGGAGCAAAGGTAATAAAAATATCCAGAAGTGAATTCTCTTTTGGTCGAGCATTGAATATTGGCTTCGCAAATAGTAGTGGTGAGATACTTATTACTTTAACAGCCCACGCGATACCACAAGGGGAAAATTGGTTAAGTAATCTAGTACATCACTTTGAAAATCCAAAGGTGGTTGCCGTTGCCAGCAGAATTCTTCCTCATCCCGAAAGCTCCCTGCAAAGCTGGATTATAAGTTTGCCTTTTTTATTCCAGAAACGGTCACGAAAAAACATTCCCAGTTTAGTTTGGAATTCTTCAACAGCTATTCGAAAAAACATATGGAAAATTTATCCTTTTAATGAAAAGTTACCTTATTGTGAAGATCGTTTGTGGATGGAAAATGTTATATCGAATGGATATGACATCATCTACGAACCCAAATCCATGGTTTGGCATTACCATTCACAGCCTTATAAAGACTTCCTCCATAGGTCAATATTGATTCCATTAACTCTGATAAAAATCAAACTTGGTGTTTTGTGAGATTTTCCTTAGAATTAGTCATCAATAAAGGCTTTCAAAACATAATCGTTTTCCCTTATCCATCGAATGATATTTTCTAAACCATTTTGTAACCCAGTAACAGGTTTCCAATTAAGTTTAACGCTAACTTTGCGTATATCGGAAATGTACACACAGTGATCAGCTTTGCGTGGGGCATCAATTATATCTACATCAACTCGCCGATCAAATTGTTCTTCTAATCTCTCTACTGCCTCCAATAATGACAAAGTATTATTATGACCACCACCAACATTAAATACTTCACCTTTAATGCGGGAAAAATTATTTAATTGCAATTCTATTAATCTACAAACATCATCGACAAATAAAATATCACGCACCTGTTTCCCTTTCCAGCCAAATATTGTGAGCGGACGCCTTATTAGAAAAGCGATTACAAACCATGTTACCCATCCCTGTTCAGATCTTCCAAATTGTCCTGGACCTGCCAAACAACCAAAACGATTTACAACAGTTGGAACTCCAAAAGCATTAAAATATTCTTGACAGGCTAAATCTCCCATTAATTTGGATAAGCCATATATAGTATGTTGACCTCCATCCACATTTAAGTTTTCTGAAAAGCCATATTTAGGATTAAATCCTACACCTTGAATATTATGGGACATTATTTTTTCATAATCCCAAATCCAACGCTTTTCTGTCTCCTTTAACGGAAAAGCATTAATATAATTAGCACTATAGACCTTATTTGTACTCCAATAAATTACTCCACATCCTCGCTGGCGAGCAAATTCTAATGTGTTAATTACTCCCATTGTATTATTTGTAATATCAAATCTTGGGTTTTTATATCCATAAACTACTGAGGGTTGAGCAGCCGCAAGGCAAATGACGTCAATGTTTTTAGGCAGAGAGTAAAAGTCTTCAAGATTTCGGATATCTGCCCAGTGAAGGAACATTCCACGACGTTGAAGTTCCATCGAATGCAACTCACTTCCACGACGACTCAGGTTATCCATTATTGAAACTTTAAAACCTTTATCGTGAAGATAATATGCTATCTGTGAACCAACAAAACCAGCTCCTCCAATAATTAAAACATTCATGCACGATTCTCCAATGTTATTTATCAGGTATTGGTGTGTTTATAAAATTATCTCTTTTCGCCAACTTAGTCGCTCACTCGACTAACTCGCTTCGCTCAAGGAAAATGGCAGCAAGGGCAGTGTGATGCAATTCACATTTGTCATCGATTTTCCCACCACCCCGTCAACTCACTCAGCGGTAAACTCGGCGTCGCATCGCCTTGCCGACCTGAATTCCACGTCACGATCAACTCACGTTTCGCGCGCGTGATGCCCACATAGAACAGGCGCAGACGTTCCTTGACGTAATCCAGCCGTGAGCGCATCGTCGCCGCGCCTTCCTCGTACCAGTCAAACTCCTCTGGCGTGGGTCGAGTAGGCGAGCCGTATCGAGACCCCAGCGCGGTCAACTGCGCCAGCGACTCCGCCGCCAGATCCAAGCCGCCCCGCACGAACCACTTCTCTGAAATAAAACGGTCATTTGGCATGTTCGACGGGAAGTCATAATTATTGACCGACATCATATACACGCGGTCCCACTCCAGTCCCTTCGCCTTGTGCATCGTCGTCACCACCGCACGTCCGCGATGCCGCTCGGGGTCAAAGCCCGAATCGTCCGACGAGAACCCGATGAAGCGCCGTTCATTCTTCGCGATCACCGCCAGTTCTGACGTCAACTCTGGCAGGCGCCAATCCGCGTGATCGTCCGCGACCCCTCTCAGCACCAGCGCCAGTTTATGCGCCAGCGCCAGATCCGACGCTTCGCTGAACACATCCTGCGCCAGCGTCAACACCAATTGATCGATGGGCAGAGTCACCGCGTTCAACCATCGCTGGATGACCACTCGGAACGCGCTTAATTCTTCGATGACTTGCGCCGCTTCACTCTCCCCGACACCTGCCAGCCAGTCATTGGCATTTTGTGGCGCGATGAAATTCTCCACATCAAGGACTTTTCTCAGAAGCCTTGTCACCGTTCCAAGCAACTCGGTGGTCGAGTAGCCTGAGGCGTCAGCCAAAGGCGTATCGAGACCACTATATTCGCCACCATCCACCGCGTTGGTCTCGACTGCTTGCGCTCGACCAGCGGCTCCCTCCCTCCAATCCCGCCTCCACACCTCATACGCCTTCGACAACTTCCGCGCCGAACCCGGGTCCGCCAGATACGCCAGCAGATAACTCAACGCTCCCGCCGCCGCGCGGGTTTCGCTCGTGCTTGAGATCAACTCGATCGGTTCGATGCCGCGTTTGCGCAACTCGCCCACCACCTCCACACCGCGCTGGTTACGCGGGACAAGGATCGCGACGGTCGGCTGTTCCTCGATTGGAGTATCAGCGAACGAATCAAGATACCCTTTCACAGACTTTGCCACCGCTTCCAATTCCTGTTCGGGCGTGTACCTGGTACTGATGAACTTGATCGCCTCCGGGTCATCGGGCGGATTCTGCTGCGGGTCGCCCTCCGGCACAGGGATAACATGCGGAAGCGAGAGCGCCGTCCGCGCATTGGGGTCGGGATGCGAGGTCATCACCCAGTCAATGAGATGATTGGCAACCGCCAGCACCGAAGGCTGCGACCGTCCCGACTCGGGCATGTCCACGCTGGGGTTGTTTTGAATGAACGCACGCAAGAGTTCGGGCGAAGCCGTAGTGAAGGTTTCAAAGATGGCTTGGTTGGGGTCACCGACGCGGACCCAATTACCTAAGTCCCCGCTGGTTGAGTAGCCCTGAGTGTTCGTTGCGAAGGGCGTATCGAAACCAGAACTTAGAGATGTGGTCTCGATACGGGCTTCGCCCACTCGACCACCAGAAAGAAGTGAAAGTATTCTCTCCTGCGTCTGACTCGAATCCTGCGCTTCATCTTCAAGAATAAACGGATAGCGATATTGCAGACGCGCAAGAAATTCTTCGTCGCTTTCGAGCAAGGTCAACGCCAAACGGATGAGGTCATCGAAGTCCACGGCGCCGCGATAGGCGAGGGCGCGTTGATAGTCCGCGTAGATGCTCCAGCCGAGTTCGGCAAGAGGCAACGGGGCGGGAGAAGCATCCAGTTTGGCGCGCAAGCTGTCGGGAGTCAGGAGGCGGTCTTTGGATGAACGGATAAAGGCTAAGGCGAGGGAATCCAATAAGTCTGGTAGTTGCTGACGTTTGACCCAATCCGTTTTGGATTGATCAAGGGCAGGGTCAAGATATTCATCGAGCGAATGCGACGCCAGCCACGCATTGACCGACTCGCGGCGGATGAAGCCCGCCTCACGCTCGTCGATGATGCTGAAACGCTCCTCAAGCCCCACGCGCGCAGGCTTCTCGCGGACGATGTCATGCGCCAGCCCGTGCAGTGTGCGGACGCGATATTTGTACAGCGCCTGAAGCGGATTATCAAAGAAGCGTTTGATGCGCGCTTCGAAATTGTCCACCGCCGAGTTGACGAGCGTGACGATGAGCACTTCCTGATCGTCGCCGAGCGTGCCGCTCTGAATGATCTGCGCCGCCAATGCGGAGAGGATATGCGTTTTCCCCGCGCCAGGGACGGCGGCAATGCCCAGCCGCCCACCGTTGTAGCGGAGGATGTTTTGTTGGGAAGGACGAGGAGTGAAGGGAAGTGTCATGTATTTAGGTGTCAGATGTCAAGTTGTGGCTGGATGCTTTTCTGTTTCGATAAATTGATTCTACCTTGTGAATCCGCACGGTGATACCCTAGCGGGCACGCGTAAAACCACCGTGCTATTCGTACAAAGCCCGCTAAAGCGGACTGGGTGTGGGCTAGGCGGCTTGAGCCGCCTTTGCAGGTGTAGCCCGACGGTTTATCGTCGGGCGGGCATGGCATAGAATACACCATCGCACGCGCGACACATTCATCCCACGGCGGGCAATGCCGGGCTACGCACCGCGTCGAAGCAAATCACACATCCTCCATCCTCTCCATCGCGGCGATCAATGTCCCGTCCGCGTGGTGTTGTTTCTGGTTGTGGATGTATCGTACCACCGCAGGGAGATTCCGCTCGCCGAAAGATAACACTCCATATTCATCCTGCCAGTAAAACTCGAAATCAGGCTTGATGACGTGATTGACGAAATGCGAACTGTTCCCTTTCACATCGCCGATGAACTTTGCAGGCGCAAGTTTCGGCGGGATGGAAACAGCGAAATGCACATGATCTTCTGTCCCGCCAAGGGCATGGATAAATCCGCCCATAGCCTGTGCTTTTGCCGCGATGGCGCGATATAACGCAGGCTCAAGAGTTTGGTCAATCAGCGGCAGGCGTTTCTTTGTGCCCCAGACGAAGTGATAATGGAGTTTCCAATACGGCATACCAAATTATAGCCCGACACAAACAAAAACAGCCGTATTTTCGCGGCTGTTTTTTGTTACATTATTTGTAGGGGCGACCCTTCAAGGAAGGTCAGGGCGCTGGTTCTTGCTTGGCGGGTCGCCCTTCCTTAATTTTTCCATCACCATCTCGATTTCAAGCCCGTAGTGCTGGCAGATCTCTTCTATGGTGCAGAACTTGTTCATGGAACACCCGATGCAGTCCACCCGCAGGTCGAGCAGGGCGCGCGCTGTCAGCGGGGAGGCGGCTAACAGGTCAGCGACCAGGGTCGAGGGGGAAAGAGGCGGGCGTTCCATGTCGGATTAGTGTCCGCTTCCGGGCGTGATCTCGCCGTGGAAGATGTCGGGATTCTCGTCGCCTTCGACCAGCAGGAATGCCGCCAGTCCGCGTTCGAGACGTGAGAGGGCATGGTCAACCAGAATGTAGTTGCCCGGCACGTCGAGTTTGAATTCGACCATGGTTGCGCCTCCGGGTGGGACGAGCGTGGTTTGCACGTCGGTCAGCGGGTTGGATGTGAGCGAAGCCTGGTCGAACACACGGTCGAAGATCTCTCCGATGACGTGGAAGGACGAGGTGAAGTTCGGTCCGCCGACGCCGAAGTAGATGCGCACGGTCTCGCCGACGTTGGCGCGCAGTTTGTACTCTTCAGTGGTCAAGCCCATGGATGCGCCGTTGAAGATGAAGTATTCGGGGTTTTCATTGAGCAGTTTGTCAATATCGTCGGTCAACATGCCTTCGGTGCCGAAGGGCTGCGCGGTGTACAGTTCGCCCTGCATGACGTAGAACTCGCGGTCAACGGGGGGCAGTCCGCCTTCGGGTTCGACCAGGATCAAGCCGTACATGCCGTTGGCGATGTGATGCGCGACCATCGGGGTGGCGCAGTGATAGACGTACAAGCCGGGGTTGAGCGCTTTGAAGGTGAACATGGTGTCGCCGCCGGGCATGGTCTGGGTGGCGACTGCGCCTCCGCCGGGACCCGTGGTGGCGTGGAAGTCAACCGAGTGCGCCATCATGCTGTCGGGCAGGTTCTTGAGATGAACTTCCACCGTGTCGCCGACGCGCACGCGCAGGAAGGGTCCGGGGACGGTTCCGTTGAAGGTCCAATATTTGAAGGTGGTGCCGTCCGCCAGCTTGCCGACCAATTCCACGGTTTCCAGTTCGACGACGACGGTTTCAGGACCGCGGTTGCCGATCGGGGCGGGGATGTCGGTCGGGTGGCGGATGATGTCCACAGCGTTCGCGTCAACAGGACCGGCGGCGGTCACAGGCGCCGCATGCTGGACAGGGCTGGGGCTGGCGTAAGTGCCGCCGCTGGATTGAGCCGTTGAAACGCCGGAGCCGACGATGAACTTGCCTTTCATGCCAGCCTGAATATGACCGGGGATGGCACAGTAGTATTCGAACGTGCCTTCTGCACTGGCGACGAATTCCACGGTGGCGCTGCCGCTTCCCATGAAATCTTCCGATTGGACGTTGAAGGCATCGAGATAGAAGTTGTGCATGGCGCCCTCGCCGCTGGTCAGGTGGATGCGGACGGTATCGCCGACGTTGGCTTTCAGGTCGGGGTTGACGATGCCGTCAATGTCGCCGCCCTTGCCGATGAAGACCATCTTGCCTTCCGCGAGGTTGCTTTCAAGCGTGTATTCGACCAGTCCGCCCGTGGCAACAGCACTCATGGACGCATGTCCCGTGGCTGCTTTGGCATTACCGACCAGCAGAACGCCTTGCATCCCAAGCTTTTTGTGGCTTGAGTCGTAGTAATCGAGCGAAACGTCCTCGGCGGGGACGGTGAACGTGACCGAGGTGGTCTCGCCCTGCTTTGAGACCTTGCTGGAGTTGACCTGCAGATCAGGGAATACGATGTCATGCGTTCCCCAGCCGCTGTTGACGAGTATGACCGTGATCCGCTCGCCGGGTTGGGCTTTCAGGTCGGGGTTGATGACGCCGTTGATGTCGCCGTTCACGCCGACGAACACGAATTCGCCGTTTCGCATATCCGTAGTAAGCACATATTCCGTGTTGACAGGGGCATGCGCCGAAGGGATACAGGCGCTCAGCAAGCCCAGAATGAGGATGACGATCCAAAGAGTTTTAAGGTTTTTCATTGTATTTCTCCTGATGTTGGTGTGTTGCGCGGCGGAATTCGGATAAAACGCCGCTGATTTGTCCCCATAGTACGCCTTTTGCCCCCGGCTGTCTTTGCGCTGGCGCAAATAGAAAACGGCGGGGTAAAACCCGCCGTTAGGAAAACGATCCGCAGATTTTGCCGATTTTTCGATCTGCGCGATCTGTGTAATCTGTGGAAAAAAAACTGTTATTTCAACAAATCATCTGCGATCTTTACCAACCCATGCGGCTCGCGGATGATGACCTGCTCGCGCCCAATCTTCAACAAGCCGTTGCGTTCCCATTCGCTCATTGTGCGGCTGACCGTAAACAGCGTCGTCCCGCTCATCTCCGCCACGTCCTGCCGGGTGAGCGGGATGTCGATCAGGATGCCGTCATCGGTCTTTTTTCCAGAATCAGCCGCCAGCTTAAGCAGGATGCGCGCAATGCGTTGCTCCACGCGCCCCGTCACCAACGCCTGCTGGCGTTCCTGCAATTCCGTAATATATCCATGCATCAACTGCATTGCGTTCATCGCGATCGAAGGTTCGCTCTTTGCCAGCTCGCGCAGATGCGCCGTATCCCATGCCATTGCTGTGCTGTCCTCCTCCGCATGGGAGGTCGCCGGGTAGCCTGCCTCCGGTTTCAGGATCGCGATCCCGCCGAAGGTTTGTCCCGGTGTCATGATGCGCAGCGTGATCTGCTGTCCGTTGGGCGCGATCTGCACCATCTTGACGCGTCCGCTTACGAGGACGTAGGCGTGAACGGCGGGATCGCCCTGCATGAAGAAGAACCCGCCTCCTTCCACCGAGCGCAGGATCCCGCTTCCCAGGACCTGGTCGAACCCCTCGGCGCTGATGTCTTGAAACAGGTTCGATCCGCGGATGAGTTTTTGTATTTCTTTATCCATGATCGCGGATTGTAACCCAAACCGGAAAAAACTTATCGGAAATCAACAGAGCATCATGCTTCCGCGTGTTGATAATTGCGTTTGAACTTTTTGATGAACTCTTTTTCCGCGGAGATCGAGCCGATCAGGATGATCTCATGCTCAGGGGTCAGAGGCATGTGTGGGTCGAATTTGAAATCCATCTCCTTGCCCTCTTTTATCGCAATGACCGTGCATCCTGTCTCTTCGCGTACCTTTGCTTCGGCGAGACTGCGTCCGATGAGCGCTGGGGGAGTTTTCATCCGGAAGATATCCAAGCCCTCGGCGACCATCAGCACACTGCTTTTGTCCAACAAGTTGAGGACGGCGCTCGAACCCAGCGATGCATAGGACATGACGAAGTCCGCGCCGGCGCGCTGCAGGGTGGCGATGTTCCGTTCGCGCGTGGCGCGGCTGATGATCTGGATATCCGGGCGCAGGCGGCGGCAGTAAATGGTTAAATAGATGTTGATGTCGTCGTCATGCGTGGTGACAATGACCGACGGTGCTTCCTTGATGCCAGCCTTCATCAGGACTTCCAGTTCGGCGGCGTTGCCGATGATGTATTTCTCCGGGTTTCGGTTGCGCTCTTCCTGCTGTTCGATGATGCGGTAATCCAGTCCGCGCTCGCCGACGCCGCGCCCGGCTGCCCTGCCCACACGTCCGCCGCCAATAATGATGACCGGCGCATGGGATGTGTTCCCTTCGTCGTAATACGCCCGGTTGTATTGATAGATTCCCTCTGCCGTGCCCGCCATGACCAGCACCGTGCTGGATGTGATGCGCGTATCCGCATGGGCGGGCTTGAACTCGCCACGTTCCCAGACGCCCAATACGGTCAGACCGTAGGTTTCACGCAGGCGGCTGTCACGCAGAAATTTCCCTTCAATCGCCGTATTTTTTACGGTGGATTCGATGATGAGCAGTTTATCGAAGTTCCCGATAACGTGTGTCAGGCGGTCATGTCCATGCACGCGCCGCGCCAGTGCCAGCCCAAGCATGTCCGCGACTTGCAGGACGTGGTTACAACCTGCCAGTTCCAGAATATCGACCGAGGCGGGCGAGTTTGCGGTCGCGATGATGGGCACCTGTGGCGCGACCTCCCGGACGGTGAATGTGACGTTTGTGTTGATCATGTCATTCCGTGTGGTGACGACCATCAGCGCGTTTTCAGCGCGCGCTTTTTCGTACGTTGCGGGTGAGTCCAGGTCACCGACCATGACTTGATAGCCTTGGTCGTTCAGCGTCAGCGCCTCGGTGATGTCGGGATTGATCACGACGTAATCGTATTCGTACTCCTCCAGCTTCTTGATGAGCGAACGCGCGATGGGGTCCAGCGCGGTCAGGATGATGTGGTTATGGATCTCCGGCGAAAGCCTGTCCGGCGCTCTGGACGCCGCCTGTGCTTTTGTCCATGGCATGTAAAAGAATTCGATGAAGGTGAACGGCAGCAGGATCAACAGGAATACCACGCCGCTCATCAGGACGATGCTGGAAAAGATCCGCCCAAGATCAGACTCAAAGGTGATGTCACCAAACCCGAGCGTGGACATGACCGTTAATGTCCAGTAAAACCCGGTGATCCAGCTGTACGAGCGTCCCTCGAACGCCATGATGTAATGGAAGAGAACGCTGTACAGCGTGACAAGACCCGCCAGAATGCCGAAGAAGCGCATCAGGTTGATGACGTTTCGGCGCGCCGGACGGTTGCGCAGGAAGTAATAAAGATGGGTTGGGAAGGATTTCATTGGTTTTGCAAGACTTTCTGGAATGCCCGAAGCAGACTGCCCCTTTGTTCGAATCCTGACGCGCCGAGGTCTGACAGCGCCAAAAAGACCTTTTCCCTGCACCGGCACAGCAATCCGCCCGCCAGCCGCGCGAGCGTTTCGGTTTCCACCGCCACTTCATCGGCATCCGTCCAAATGCGCCCCGCTTCCCAGTGACGGGACAGAACGAACGGCTGAGTCAACGGCTGGGACAGACGCTGTGCCCAACCGTCCGAGCCGGGGTCGAGCCAGAATTGCACGCTCACCGGGCGGTTCATCATCAGGAAACTATAAGCAGGCGCGACCAGCACGGCGTTTTTATCTTCATTGCGCCACGATTCCAAATATTGCGCTGCGAGCACACCGTCTTCGAGCATGGCGATGTATTCCCGTCCAAAGTCAAGGCTGGTCAAACCGATCGGCTCCATCGCGTTGCGGAATTTTTTGATCGACTCGACCAAACTCGCCGCCACGCGCACCGCATCGAGGTTGGCATGAAATCCATAATCAGGCTGCGAGATGACTTCGCCGAAAAGTTTTCGCATGAAAAAATCGAGCGGCAACGGCTCGGACATGCGATAGTCTTCCAGCCAGTTGCGGAGCTGGCTGTACCGTTCGCCCAGCGCGTACGTGACGCGTTCCTGTATGTCGGGTCTGATCTCATCGAACGTGGAAAGCCGTCCATCCTTCTGGCGATAGACGATCTCGGTCAACAGTTGCGCGCGGACGAGATCGGTATTCAACGCGAACATCAACGTATGAGCCACGTCGAATTTTGGCGGGCGGATGTTCCATTGCGGGTGCGCCAGCGCGGACAGCGTCAGCAGGGTTTTGCTCGCAGGCTCATCGCGCAGGGAGCGGGACGGGCGATGCGTCCGCCACGGGACGCCTGCCGCCTCCAGCCGGTTTGTGATCGAGAATCGCAGCGCATCCGAAAGATACGGCGCAAGGATGACGATCTCGGAGGGCGGCATCCCCTCCAGCAGGGTTTGGATCTTGGCAACGATGGCATCCAGCATTTCGGGATGGAAATGCGTCATGATGAATTCCATCGCGGGCAGGTCGCCGCCGGTCGTGTCAGGCTCGCTGTGCGCGATCGCCGAAACAAGCACATTTGATAACTGGATGACATTTTCGGATGAGACGAACGACTCGTTCAGTTCGATTACCTGATGACAACCCTCGCTCAGTGCCGCGCCGGAGGCTGGGTCGCCGCCGAGGAAACTTCGATACCCCGCATCCTTGTCATGGATCAACAACGCCGAGTCGAATTCCGCCAGCCACTCGCCGATGATGTCATGTGCGCGCGGCAGGTCTTCCTCCACGTTGTCATATACGAGATGACGATACGTGCGCATGAGATAGCCGCGCACTTCGTCGTTCCGCCACAGAATGTTTGTAAAAATTTCCAGTTGTAATGAAAAATCGAGCAGGTTGTTGGCAAGACAGTATTCACGGAAGCGCGTTGCGCATTCCTGGGCGTTGGCGTAGATGCGGCGCTGGGCGGGGTCGCCAAACCAGGCTGAGTCCAGCCGCGCGCCGATCTCGGTATAAGGAAAGCCGACCGCGGCGGCTTTGTTCAGATTGTCGATGATCTGGGAATACAACCGGTTGCGGTTGATGGTCAGCGATTCAAAATAACCCTGTTCCAACAGCGGACGCACCAGATGCGCCATGAAGTATTGCGCGGTTTCGAGTGTGAGAAATACAGGCGGACGTTCCGGGTGATGAAACCCAGCCTGTTCCGCGGCATACGACCAGAACAGGTCGGTCATGCGCCTCGCCAAACCGCCGACCGTCGCCGAGGTGACCTCGCCGCCCGCCATGCGTTGGGGGCTTTCCAGCAGGTCGAGATACGGCTCCTGCAACGTTCGCTGCGGAGTAAGCAACAGGATCGAATCGGCGGGAACGCCTTGCGCCAGCAGGAACCGCACGCGCTCCACACCTGCGGTGGTCTTGCCCGTCCCAGCCGCGCCGGAGACGAAGAGTTTAAGGTCAAGGGGAGATTCAACGATCTGACGTTGTACCAAGCTGAGGGCAGGCATGAAGCGAATGTAAATTATCGGGGAAGTTTTGTCAATGAAAAATTCTGTGTTCGTTCTTCGCTCAAGGTTGTTGCAGCGCATTAATTAAAGTATAGTTGGCATGGTTCAAAAATCCACCATTATTCTTTAGGAGACACTCTCATGGCTACGCCCGCAAAAACCGCTTCCTATGTCAAGTTTTCCGATAAATTGACCGGCTCGTTGAACGATATTGTCAAGATCATCGAAAGCAACCGGCAGATGATCGACTCGATCCAGGAACTTGCGCTTGAACTGACGTCCTCGCTGGGATCGCTCCATACGCTTACCTTGAAATATGCAAAGACCGCCAATCAGATCCTGGATGTCCTGCTGCCGATCATCAAGAACCTTCCGCTCATCCCCGCCAATGTGAAGCAGATGCTCGTTAATCTGGAAGCCATCACCCAGAAGATCATCGATAACGAAAAGACCACCGAAAAGACCATCTCCGAAGTGCAGACCGGTTTGCGGACGGGAGATGCGAACAAGCTCAAGGCGCACGTCGGGCAGATCCAGTCGGTGACGAAGATCGTCTCATCGATCATCCCGAACAAATAAGCCTCTTTCCCCGCCGGTCATTGGCTGCCGGTTTTGAGATTTTTCCACCCCGAAAGCGTTGACAGGTCAGCCCTCTCACATGTATAATATCGTCCGCTTCAGCCTCGGAGGTTCGAACCGGGGCGGTTGCCTGTAAATAACCAGCTTCCCCGCAGTTTGGCGCAGAGTGAAAGTTCTCCGCAGGACGCGCGGCGAAGTGAATGACTGGAGAAAAAGAAAATGAGATTTGCAATCGTCGAAAGCGGCGGCAAGCAGTACCGCGCCGTCGAAGGCGCCACCATCGAGGTGGACCGCCTCGCCCATGAAGTGGGCAAAACGTTTGACTTTGAGCGTGTTCTGCTCATGGCTGACGGCGACGCCGTCATGATCGGAACGCCCACCGTCGGTGACATCAAGGTGTCCGCCACGGTTATGGGTCACATCAAAGGTCCCAAGCTTGTCACGTTCAAGTACCGCCCTAAGAAGCGCATCCGTGTGAAGAGCGGACACCGCCAGCAATATACCCGTTTGATGATCGATTTCATCGGCAAGCCCGGCGAGGAACCCAAGAAGAAGAAGGAAGCTCCCGCCAAGGTCGAAAAGGCGGAGGCGAAGGAAGAAGCCAACGCCGAGAAGCAGGAAAAGGCGCCGAAGGAAGCGAAGAAGCCCGCGGCGAAGAAATCCACTTCCGCCAAGTCGTCTGCAAAGAAACAGGCTGAATAGAAGTAGAGTGAGGTAGAAATGGCACATAAAGTAGGCGGCGGTTCAAGCCGCAATGGTCGTGATAGCAATGCCCAGCGTCTGGGCGTGAAGCGTTATGCCGGTCAGTTCGTGCTGGCTGGGAATATTCTCGTGCGCCAGCGCGGAACCAGGATCAAGCCGGGCAAGAACGTGTTGGTCGGCAAGGACGATACCCTGTTTGCCACTGCGGACGGTGTTGTGATGTTCGATGTTGTGCGCGGACGCAAGCGCGTCAACGTCGTGCCTGCCGAGGTGGAATAATGAGAGCTGATATCCATCCCACCGTGTTTCAGGCGCAGGTCACCTGCGCTTCCTGCGGCAATACCTGGGTGACCACTTCCACCAAGAAGGAATTGCGCATCGACGTTTGCTCCAATTGTCATCCGTTCTTTACTGGTGAATCCGCGAAGATCCTCGACGTGGAAGGTCAGGTGGACCGCTTCTACAAGAAGCTTTCCGCGCGCCAGACCTACGTGGAACAGCAGAAAGCCAAGGAAGCTTCCTTGAACTCGCTCGATCGTTCCATTGACGATCTCGCTCTCACCCCGCGCGCAACGGATTCGCTCAAGAAGGCTGGCATCCTGACCATTGGTCAGGTGCTCGATAAACTTGCGGAAGGCGATGCCGCCCTGCTTGCAGTTTCAGGCTATGGTCAATCCGCGTTGACCGCCACCAAGAAGAAACTGCGCGCATTGGATTTTGAACTTCCCGAACCGCCCAAGGTCGAGAAGGCAGCCAAGGCTCCTGAAGCAAGCGAAGAAGCCGAAGCGACCGAGTCGGCTGAATAGGGCGGCTTTGTCAGGCGGGGATTTCTCAGGTAAACTTACGGGCAGACGCGAAAGCGTCTGCCTATTTTTTTGAATTGGGAGAATCACGGAATGCGTCATACACACGGTTCGATCGAAGTTGTCTGCGGTTCGATGTTCAGCGGGAAAACGGATGAATTGATCCGCAGGCTGGTGCGGGCGACGATCGCGAAACAGAAGGTGCAGGTGTTCAAACCCGCCATTGACATCCGCTATGCGGTTGAGAAGGTCGCTTCGCACACAGGCTCCACGTTTGATGCCATTCCCGTCGAATCATCTGCGGATGTCCGCTCGAAATTGGACGCGGACACCACCGTCGTCGGCGTAGATGAAGCGCAGTTTTTCGATGACGGCATCGTGGCAGTTGTGCAGGAATTGGCGGCGCGCGGCGTGCGCGTCATCGTTGCCGGTCTCGATCAGGATTTCCGCGGCGAGCCGTTCGGCTCCATGCCCGTTCTCATGGCGGAGGCGGAGGACGTGACCAAACTCCATGCCATTTGCATGGTCTGCGGCGGGGACGCCTCGCGCACGCAGAGATTGGTCAATGGCAAGCCTGCCCGTTATGATGAACCGATAGTCATTGTGGGCGCATCCGAAATGTACGAAGCGCGCTGCCGCCAGCATCACGAAGTCCCGCGTTAGCTGAAAGAAGGAGTCAGGCATGCAAAACTATCAGGATGTTCTAAGTGAAATTCTCATAGAAGCCGATGCGCTCCAAAAACGCGTGAAGGAACTCGGTGCGGAGATCAGCAGGGATTATTCTCAGACCGAACTTCTGCTCATCTGCATTCTGCGCGGCGGTGTGCCCTTCATGGTGGACCTCAGCCGGCACATCACGGTTCCGCATATGATGGACTTCATGGCGGTCTCGTCCTATGGCGCAGGCAGGCGCGAATCGAGCGGCTCCGCCCGCGTCACTCTTGACCTGCAAACCGACATCCGTGACAAAAACGTCCTGCTCGTCGAAGACATTGTTGACAGCGGACATACCATCGCATCGGTTTTGCACATGCTCGAAACCCGCAATCCAAGATCGCTCAAAGTCTGCGCCCTGCTCGATAAACCCGAACGCCGCGAAGCGCACGTGCCGATCCATTATCTTGGCTTCACCATTCCCAATAAATTCGTCTTTGGTTATGGACTCGACCTCGACGAATATTTCCGCAACCTGCCGTTCGTCGGTGTTGTGGATTTGAACAAATACAAACCGTCCGAATGAGCGCTCAACGGGGCAGGGGATGACGGACGAGAAAAACCGCAACGATCAGCCTTCTCCCTATGCAGGTCGCTGGGTTGCCATCCTGCGCGGTCGTGTCGTTGCACAGGGCGGCACACCGGAACAGGCGCTCCGCGCATCGCAGTCCAGCCGCTTCAAGGAAAAACCAGAGATTCAATTCATGCCCGTCCCTTTTTCCATCCCGCCTCTCATTGATCGAATAAAAGACATCCTGCCGCCCGACCAGGAAATTTACCTCGTCGGCGGCGCCGTGCGGGATTTATTATCCTCCCGCCTCTCTCCCGACTTTGATTTTGCCCTGCCTTCGAACGGCATTTCCCTTGCCCGAAAAGTTGCCAACGCCCTCCACGCCGATTTTTTGGCACTTGACGATGAGCGCGATACGGGACGCGTCATCGTCACAGACGAGAATGGATCGCGCGTCTTCCTTGACTTTGCCACGTATCGCGGCGCCAACCTCGACGAAGATCTGCGCGCCCGCGATTTCACCATCAACGCCATTGCCTATAACTTGCAGGACAGCACGTTGATCGACCCGACCGATGGCGGGAATGACATCCGCGCCAAGGTCATCCGCGCTTGTTCACTGACTGCTTTTACCGATGACCCGGTCCGCATATTGCGGGCGGTGCGGCAGGCGGCGGCGTTCGGTTACACCATCGACAAGACCACGCGCGAATGGATGAAACAGGCATCAGGTCAGGTTGGACGCGTTTCCGTTGAACGTCTGCGCGACGAGATCTTCAAGATCCTGAACGGACCCAAAGCCGGCGCATCCATCCGCGCCCTGGACATGCTCGGTGTGCTTTCGCACCTCATGCCTGAACTGCTTAAGATGAAAGGCGTGGAACAGTCGCCGCCGCATGTGTATGATGTGTGGACACACACCCTCGCCGTGCTGGATCAACTCGACCAGCTCATCGCGTCCCTGCGCATCGGCTATAACGCCGAGTCCACTAACGATATGTACACCGGCTTGCTCAGTGTGCGTCTTGGACGGTATCGCGAGCAACTGGCGAATCATTTTTCCAGCCCGTTGAACATTGACCGCCCGCACCGCTCTTTGCTCTTCTTCGCCGCCTTGTATCACGATGTCTGCAAACCCGATACCAAAACTGTCGAAGAGACGGGTCGTATTCGCTTTTTCGATCATGACGTCAAGGGCGCGGATGTGGTTGCCGCGCGCGCACGCGCGTTCAACCTCAGCAGTGACGAAGTGGAGCGTTTGCACACCATCGTTCGTCATCACATGCGCTTTCATAATTTTGCCTCCCGCCTTGAGTACGAAAAGCAAACCCCTTCGCGTAAAGCCATCTATCGTTTTTTCCGTGACAGCGGCGGCGCGGGCATTGACTTGATCCTGCTTGCGCTCGCGGATGTGCGCGGTACGCAAGCCGCGGAACTCACCACCGACACCTGGACTGCCTACCTCGATGTTGCCCGCCTCCTGCTCGAGAATTACTGGGAAAAACCCGAGGAAGTGGTTGCCCCTCCGCGCCTGCTCGATGGCAATGACCTGATCAAAGAACTGGGGCTCAAGCCGGGTCCCGTGATCGGACAATTACTTGAATCCATCCGCGAGAATCAAGCCGCCGGGAAGATCGAAACCCGCGAGCAGGCGCTGACATTCGCGCGGGAAGAAATGGAAAACTTTAAAGGTGAATAATGAATTACATATTCTTCGATCTCGAATCACAAAACCTGTTCGACGAAGTCGGCGGGCGCGACCACATCGACAAACTCAAATTTGCCTGCGGCGTCACATATTCGACTGCAAAGAACGATTTCACTGTTTATTGGGAAACGGATGTTCCCGCTCTGATTGACGAATTGAAGTCCGCGACGAAAGTGGTCGGATTTAACCTGCTTAATTTCGACTACAAAGTCCTGCAGCCATATTCCCCTCAGACCCGCTTCGCCTCCATCCCGACCCTCGACCTGCTCCTCGATATCCAGCGGACTCTCGGCTTTCGCCTGAGTCTGGATAACATTGCGAGCGCCACACTTGGCACGGCAAAAACCGCCGACGGCATCCAGTCCGTACAGTGGTTCAGGAATGGCGAATTGGATAAGGTTGCCGAATACTGCAAAGCGGACGTGGATATCACGCGCCGCGTATTTGAATTTGGGCGAGATAACGGGTATATTTATTACAAATCCAAATTGGGAAGTAAACTGAAAGTGAGTGTGAAATGGAAATGATCAAACTTAACGGTATTGAGATTTCGTACGAGCGCCGCGGCGCGGGAACATCGCTCATGCTGGTGCATGGCTTTCCGCTCGACCATACGTTGTGGAATGAAACAGCATCCCTGCTCGAGGGCGATTTCGACCTGATTCTGCCGGATCTGCGCGGATTTGGCGCTTCTTCAACGGTGGAAACGCCGTATCTCATGTCCGATATGGCGGATGATCTGGCGGCTCTATTGGACCACTTTGGCATCGAGAAAACTGCATTGGCAGGGCATTCGATGGGCGGATATGTGGCGCTTGCTTTTGCGAAGAAGTATCCGCACAGGGTGAGCGGGCTGGTGCTGGTCTCTTCGCAAGCTGCCGCCGATGCGCCCGATCGCAAGGAGGGACGCTACAAAACGGCGCAGGATGTCGCCGAAAAAGGAGTGGAGGTTGTGGCGGATGCCATGACGCCAAAACTCTCTCCCAGCGCAGAAGTGCAGGCATTCGCGCGAAAATCGATCTTGAGTCAGGGGAAGGCTGGGGTGATCGGCGCGCTTAAGGCAATGGCGGAGCGGGAGGATTCCATGCCAATTCTTTCCTCCTTTGATTTTCCTGTTGCGCTGATCCACGGCGATTCGGATGCGCTGATTCCGCTGGAAAAGTCGCAGGAGATCAAGGCGGCTTTGCCGGATGCAGAACTGGTCGTCCTTCGAGGATCTGGTCATCTCCCGATGATGGAGTTTCCAGAAGAGACTGCCGACGCATTGAAATTGCTGAAGTGAATAAACAAGCCCGCCACATATCAGTGGCGGGCTTGTTCATCAAGGAGAATCAATTGTCGGCTAGGGGAGAAGCGGAGCGGTGTTGCTTAAATTAACTTTTTTTTGGTCAACCGGCATGTGGAGGGAGCCTGTCCGCCGCACCATCTTGCGGATGTGCGCGACCAGGACGCCGCTCGGAACGGGTTTGACGAGGAAATCATCTGCGCCGACATCCAATACGCTGGCGACCATGCGCGGGTCGTTGATGGCGGAGAGGATGAGGATGGGTGCGCTGCTGAATTGGCGTACCGCCTTGCAGACCTGCCAGCCGTCCACGTCGGGCATCATGAGATCGAGCAGGATGACGTTCGGGCTTTTCTCTTTGGCGAGGTGGATACCTTCCGCGCCGCTGTTGGCTGTGATCACGTCGAAGCCGTGGGTTTTGAGCAGCATGCTCATTAGTTCGGTGATGGCGATATCGTCATCGATTACAAGAATTTTTGTGTTCATAAGTTTACCGTTGGCACAATTATGACCGATAAATCCCAAAGTGAACTTTGCAATATATTTACAGGTTGCCTGACTTATCTAATTTGTTTGGTCGGCTTGCAAGGCATTGAGATCATCATTTTGCTGACCAGGATTCTGTGCATCTCGTTTTGTAGGGATGGTTTATTTGTCGGCTATCTTTGAGAGCGTGTGCATGAATTGAATACTCGTGTAAGAGGTCTGCTTATCTGGTGATGTTTGTCATGTGTGAATTAGACCGTTTTTGGTAAAATATTTCACAATCAAAATTTGAAAATTCAAATCCTTTATGGAGGCTAAAATGACCAAGTGGGTTTATTTGTACAACGAAGTAAAAGAAGCGGAAAAGGTTGCTGGTGGTTCGTGGGATGCAGTGAAGGCGCTCGTGGGGGGGAAGGGCTCCGGTTTGCTGGATATGACCCGCGCGGGAGTGCCGGTTCCGCCCTTTTTTACCGTAACGACCGAAGCGTGCAATGCCTATCAGAAACTGGGCAAGTTCCCTGCCGGTTTGTGGCAGCAGGAATTAAAAGCTCTGAAGGCGATCGAAAAGAAGACCGGCAAGAAGTTTGGCGACTCCAAGAATCCTTTGCTGGTATCCTGCCGTTCGGGCGCAAAGTTTTCCATGCCCGGGATGATGGACACGGTGCTCAACATTGGCTTGACGGACGAATCCGCCAGGGGGATGGCGGAGCAGTTTGGCGATGAACGTTTTGCCTACGACTCCTACCGCCGTTTGGTGGAGATGTTCGGTGCAGTGGTGTTGGGGATTCCCGATGAGGCTTTTGAACATCCGCTCGAGGAATATAAGCATAAAAAAGGCTACAAGCTCGATACGGAAATGAAGGCGGAAGATTGGAAGGAGATGGTTGAGATCTTTAAGGCGGTGGTTAGAAAAGAGAAGGGTTTCGACTTCCCGCAGGATCCGTATAAACAACTTGAATTGGCAACGGAAGCCGTCTTCAAATCTTGGAACGGCAAGCGCGCCATCGATTATCGCAATGCCACCGGCATTTCCCACGACCTCGGGACTGCGGTCAATATTCAAACGATGGCGTTCGGTAACATGGGCGATGATTGCGCCACCGGTGTGGCGTTCACACGCAACCCGTCCAATGGCGAAAAGAAGATGATGGGTGATTTCCTCTTCAATGCGCAGGGCGAGGACGTGGTGGCGGGCATCCGCAATACGCTTCCCATTGAAGCGCTGAAGAAGGATATGCCCAAAGCCTATGATGAGTTCATGAAGATCACTGCGCGCCTTGAGAAACATTACAAGGATATGCAGGATGTGGAGTTCACCATCGAGCGCGGCAAGTTGTGGATGCTTCAAACCCGCAACGGCAAGCGCACTGCCAAAGCTGCCGTCAAAATGGCGGTGGATATGGCGAAGGAAGGGCTGATCACAAAGGAAGAAGCCGTTGAGCGCGTCACATCTGATAACGTGGATACGCTCCTCCATCCGCAATTTGATGAGGAAGCCAAAAAGGTTGCCGAGAAATCGGGCACGCTGATCGCGAAAGGCGTGAACGCTTCTCCCGGTGCGGCAGTTGGTCGGGTTTACTTTGACGCGGACACCGCTGAAAGATTTGCCAAGGAAGAAAAACAGGACACCATCATGGTGCGTCCTTTCACCAAGCCGGACGACGTGCATGGCATGATCGCGTCCAAGGGTGTGCTGACCAGTGAAGGCGGCGCAACCTCCCACGCGGCGGTCGTAGCGCGTCAGTTCGGCATTCCATGCGTGGTCGGCGCTTCTGCGATCAAGATCGACCTTGACAAACGCGTCATGAACATCGGCGAAAATGTGGTCAGGGAAGGCGAATGGATCTCCGTGGACGGCACGACTGGTCAAGTTTTTGTCGGCAAAATACCGATGACCACCCCGTCGCTGGAGGAACAAACCGAATTGATGACCCTGCTAAAGTGGGCGGATGAGATCTGCGCCCGCAAAAATGTCCGCGTGGCGCCAAAGGGCTCGCCCACGCGCGGTTTGCAGGTTTGGGCTAATGCAGATTATCCGAAAGATGCGCAACGCGCCCGCTCGTACGGCGCGGTTGGCATCGGTCTGTGCCGCACGGAGCATATGTTCTTCGAGCCGGAGCGCCTTCCCATTGTGCAGGATATGATCCTGTCCGGAACGAGCGAAGGACGGACCGCCGCCTTGAATAAACTCCTGCCGCATCAGCGCAAGGATTTTGACGGTCTCTTCGAGGCAATGGACGGCTATCCGGTCATCATCCGCCTCATCGACCCGCCTCTGCATGAGTTCATGCCCGACGAGGAAAAACTCCTCGAGGAAGTCATTACCATGCGCGTCAAGGGTGAGACTGCGGGCTTGAAGGAAAAGGAAGATCTGCTTGCGACCATCAAGGGCTTGCATGAATCCAATCCGATGATGGGTTTGCGCGGCGTGCGCCTTTCCATTGCCATGCCTGAGATCGTCGAGATGCAGGTACGCGCCATTTTCGAAGCCGCAGCCGATTGTACGAAACGCGGCATCGTCGTCAAGCCGGAGATCATGATCCCGCTTACGGGGACGGTCAAGGAACTGGAGTGGATCCAGCCGCGGCTGGAGCGAATCGGCGCAGCCGTCATGCAGGAAAAAGGCGTCAAGTTCGAGTATAAATTCGGCACGATGATCGAGATCCCCCGCGCGGCGGTCACGGCAAGGGAAGTTGCCAAGCAGGCGCAATTCTTCTCCTTCGGTACGAACGACCTGACGCAGATGACCTATGGCTACTCGCGCGATGATGCCGAGCGCAATTTCCTGATCACATATCAGGAGCAGGGCATTCTGGAAAAGAATCCCTTCCAGACGCTCGACCGTGACGGCGTGGGCAGGCTGATGCAATTGGCGGTCGATGAAGGACGCGAAACCCGTCAGAATCTCGAAGTCGGTATCTGCGGTGAGCATGGCGGCGACCCCGAATCCATCGAGTGGTGCCATATCATCGGCAATAACTATGTCTCCTGCTCGCCGTTCCGTGTGCCGATCGCGCGGCTTGCGGCAGCCCATGCGGTGCTGAAACACATGCCAAAGAAGGCTGTGGCGAAAAAGACTGTAAAGAAGGCGGTGAAGGTAAAGGCAAAAACCGCCAAGAAGAAAGTCAAAAAGTAAGCAGATTGTAAGCCCCCGTCGAAAGGCGGGGGCTTTTTCATAGTCCTTTAGTAATCTTGTGTTTGGAGGATAAGCGCTCATAATAGGATAAAGGAGATGAGTGATGAGCGCAAAATCCAAACTTTTACTTTTTCTAATGTTGATTTTGCTTGTGCAGGCATGTACTTTGCCTGATACCAGTGAACCCATGGCAACCCCGATCCGACCTATACAGGCTCCAACATTGGCTCCGGTTGTAGAACTTCCGGCGACATCCGTTCCGGTTTCCCCCATACAACATCAGGTTTTTCCCGCCTCCGCACCGAACTCGAGTTTGTCCTATGATGTTGAATCTGTCATCACCGCGCCGGAGCAACGGGCGCCTTTCGGCGATTCGTACGATATCAACCGTCTTGAGCGCCCATTTTTGCAGGATATGACCTATATCCCCGATTTGGATATTCGTACATTCGGTCTGGGACGGGATGCTGATTGGATCTATGTTTCCATCGGGCTTATCGGTGAAGACCCCAATAATTCGATCGGAATCGATTATGGCGTCGAGTTCGACATCAACAATGATGGATATGGTGATTTTGTTATGGTCGCCAGTCCGCCTTATACCGACGAGTGGACGGCAGCGAATGTCCGCGTGTATGCGGACAAGAACCGCAACACGTCGGGGCTGTCCGCTGTGCGCTCGGATGCACCTTTTTCATCAGATGGTTATGAAACGCTGTTGTTCGATGGGAGTCTGACCACCAACGAAGACACCGACATGGTTTGGGTGCGGATGAATGCAGGTCCGAACGCGACGGTCCAGTTTGCCATCAAGCAGGCTGTGATCGGAAATGTCTTTATGTACGGTGTATTTGCCGATGCGGACTTGAAGGATATTTCGCAGTTGGATTATGTCGATCGTTTTACGGAGGAGGATGCCGGCTCGCCGATCAAGGACAAGCGTGATTATCCGTTGAAAGCCCTGCATTCCTTTGATAACACCTGCCGTGAAGCGCATGGATTTACCCCGACGGGCTATGAGCCGATGTTGTGCCCCAAAGACTCTCCGACACCACAACCTAAAGAGGTTGCGGGATGTACAAATCCTGAACTGTATTCCGATCAATCAAGTTGTGAGGCGGCAGGATGCGCCTGGAGAATAAACCCCGGAGTGTTTATCGCTGTCGTTTATTACTGCACATTCCCATGATCAAACAAAGCGCTGGAAGACTTGATTTCCCGGAAGCCTTCCGCGACGAGTGAGCCTGAAGACCTCCGAATTTTCGGAGGTCTTCTGTTCGATGAGACCTGCATGGATGAGTTCATCCATTTCTTTTGGATAGAGATCCAAATATCCAATCCAGTTGCACTGGTGAATATTTGTATAACAAATTATAATTTGTCCCTGTTCGTCGACAAAGACGGCAAAGAATAAAACACTTCAGGGCGCAGAGCATGCCAGTAATGGTTTTCTGCGTCTTTGTGTTGTCTGGACAAGGATCGAGCATGAATCAAATACATGTACTGCAATCGCAGAAGCCCGCCGCAGAGTCGGAGGCGCTTGGCGAAAAAATCGAACACATCGTTGAGACGCTGCCGCCGCAGGAAGTCACACTGGTTGAGATCATGGACATTGTTGGCGTGGACAGCCTTTTGTTGTTGACCATCTTCCTGTCGCTGATTTTTCTCGTCCCTGTTTCCATTCCCGGGGTCAGCACGGTGTTCGGGTCTGCCATCCTGTTGATTGGCATCACGAATTTGTTTTCCAAAAAAATATGGCTGCCGGAGAAGATCGCGCATCGGAAATTGTCTTCGAACAAACTACGCGAAGGATTTCAGCGCGCGTTGGTGTGGGTCCGCCGCCTTGAAAAAATAAGCCAGCCGCACCGGCTGAGAGTTCTAACTGCTGAAGGCGGGATGACCAAACTGAATCATCTGTCATTCATCCTTGCCGCGCTTTTGCTGATGGCGCCGTTCGGCTTCATCCCTTTTAGCAACACCCTGCCCGCGCTGGCGCTCATCTTTCTCGCGATGGGCATGATGGAGCAGGATGGCGGGTTCATTCTGCTGGGGAACCTTTCCAATGTTGCGACCATCATATATTTTGCGTTTTTGATCGCGGGGGGCGGTTGGTCTCTGATTGAGTTCGTCAGGATGCTTGGATAAAGATCATTACTTCGAGGTCAAATACATGCTTACTTCAATTCTTATTTTTATTGCAGGGTTGGTCGTTCTGGTTGCGGGCGCGGAATTGCTGGTACGCGGTGCTGCGCGGCTTGCCGCTTTGTTGGGAATTTCGCCTTTGGTCATCGGCTTGACCATTGTCGCGTTTGGGACCAGTTCGCCGGAACTGGCGGTTTCCGTCAAATCCGCGTTGGCAGGGCAGGCGGATATTTCCATTGGCAACGTGGTCGGTTCGAATATTTTCAACATTGTCTTTATTCTTGGCGCGTCCGCATTGATCCGTCCGATTAAGATCGCGCAGCAGCTTGTCCGTCTGGATGCGCCCATTATGGTGGGTGTTTCCATTCTCGCCTTTGTCCTTGCATTGGACGGCTCGCTCAGCCGTTTGGACGGCGTGATCTTGTTTACGCTGCTGATTACGTATGTCGTTTTCCTTATTCGAAAAAGCAAGTCCGAGGGCGCGGAAGTGGAAAATGAATACGCGGAGGAATTTGCAAGCAAGGAAAAGCCCGGCGCGGCTTCCATCGTCAAAAACCTAATGTTTACCGCGGTTGGGCTCGGTCTTTTGGTCTTCGGTTCCGACCTGCTGGTTGAATCTGCCGTAACGATTGCCGCCACCCTCGGCGTGAGCGAACTCGTCATCGGCTTGACCATTGTGGCGGCGGGAACCTCCATGCCGGAAGTGGCAACCTCCATCGTTGCGGCATATAAAGGGGAAGGGGATATCGCCGCAGGCAATGTCGTGGGCAGTAACATTTTCAATGTGCTGGGTGTTTTGGGCGTGGCGGGAATTGCCGCGCCGCAAAGCATTGCGATCGCGGATCACGTGTTGGTGTTTGACCTGCCGGTTGCGATCTTCGCCGCGCTGATCACCGTCCCGGTCTTTTTTGTGGGCAACACCGTCAGCCGGAGCGACGCTGTCCTATTCCTTACCTATTTCTTCGCGTATAACGCATATGTTGTCATGCGCGCCATGAACAACCCCGCGGTGGATACGTTTCAAACTGTGATGATGATTTATATTCCAGCTACTTTCCTTTGGCTGGTTTTCATTGCCTGGCGGCATCACCAAAAAATAAAGAGCGCGGGCGCGGCAGTTTCCTAACAGGTCGTATCGCCGCTTTCGCTCAGAACGCAGCCCGTTTTCAAGCCCCGGAGTTTCTACGGGGCTTCTTTTTTCAAATCGGATGGTTGATTTGGGATGAGGGATTACCCCAAAAACCGCATAAAGACTTGATTTCCCAGAAGCCTTCCGCGGCGAGTGAGCCTGAAGACCTCCGAATTTTCGGAGGTCTTCTGTTCGATGAGACCCGCATGGATGAGTTCATCCATTTCTTTTGGATAGACATCGGAAAGCCCGCTTCCAAATCTGGACCTGAAATCTGCTTCTTCGACCCCAACCTCCACCAGCCTGAGGTTGTTGATCATATAGTCGGAGATGTCATCTTGGAGCGTTTGTCTGTGGTGGTTGACCGTGGCGGGAGTTAAGGGAAATGGAAGATTGGCGGACTGGGAATGGTCCAATCGGTCGATATACGTTTTGATACGCAGGGCATTGGAGTAGCGGTATCCGCCTGCGTAGCCGTGCGCGCCCGCCCCGAGACCGAGATAGGGGAGCGAACGCCAGTATTGGACGTTATGTTTGCAAGCGAGAGAAGGCAGACCGTGGACGGCGGACGATGCGTGGCGGTTCAATGCCCAGTTGGAGATTTCGTACTGCGCGTAGCCAGATTGGGGCAGATAGTCCATTGTCCACTCGTACATATCGGCGGCGAGATCGGGGTCTGGGAGCGGGAGCAAGCCTTTGTCCGCCCATTTGCCGAAGGGCGTGCCGTGCTCAAGCGTCAGCGCATAAGCGGAGATGTGTTCGGGATGAAGCTCCAGCGCACGCTTTACTGTGGTTTGCCACGAGGTGAGCGTTTGCTGCGGCAGGGCGTAGATCAGGTCGAGGTTGAGGTTGTCGAAGCCCGCCTTCCGCGCGGTGGATACGGCTTCGATGACGGTGAAGAAATCGTGTTCGCGTTCGAGCATGCGTAGTTCTTCAGTGACGCTGGATTGCACGCCGAAACTGATGCGGTTAATGCCTGCTCCGCGGATGGCATCCAGCTTGACGGGGAAGATGGTGCCGGGGTTGGCTTCTATCGTCACCTCCGCGTCAGCGGACAAGGCAAAGGCGGAGGATAAAGCCGACATGATGGATACAAACTGAGGTCCGGAAAGAAGCGAAGGAGTCCCGCCGCCGAAGAAAATGGTCTTGATGGTCGAATAGCCGGAGGGGCGCGTTGGCTGGTTTCCGATCCATTCGATCTCTTTTATGAGCGCGTTGACATAGGCAGGGATCATGGTCTCCTGCCCGGCGTAGGTGTTGAAGTCGCAGTAGGCGCAGCGGTGTTTGCAGAAGGGAATGTGGATGTAAATGGATGTGGAAGTTTCCAAGTGTCGGTTCCTGGGACGCAGAGTTAATCGGTCAGTTTCATGCGCGCGACGATGACGGGCGGGAGTTCGCTGAATTTGCCGCCCCAGCCGAGCGGAGTGGTTTGCGGCGTTTCCGGCGGGAAGGCGCGTTCTTCGAAGCCGTCGAGCACGAAGCCGTTTTGGAAACCGAGATTGAGATAATACTGGAGCGGACGCTCGAAATAGACTTGCGGCTTGGGCTGGTTGGACAGGGCGAGTCCGCGCTGGTGATAGGGATTCATGTAGCGCGAAACTTTGATGGAATACATGGTTTTGATCTCGCCGTCGTCATCCATCTCCTCCGCGACATGCATGCAGGAAGCGTTATTGAAGGCGGGATGTGTGATGGAGAAGACGAAACGTCCGCCCGGCTTGAGCAGTTTGGGGAGCGTGCGGAAGAGCGGCTCGATGTTGGCAATGTCAAAGAGCGCCATGTTGGAGAGGGCAGCGTCGAACGTCGCTTCGCCAAGGGACAGAAGCGCCGCTTCGTTGGTGGCATCCATGACGCGGTAGGTGATCTGTGATGCGTACTCGGCGGTGCGTTTTTTGGCGAACTCGATCAGGTTGGTGGAGAAATCGAAGGCGGTGACGTGCGCGGCACCCAGTTCGATCAGGCGGCGCGTGGTCAAGCCGTTTCCACAGGCAATGTCAAGGATGTGCGAATCAGGCTGGAGGTCAAGCAGGGAGGCGAGCGGCGTCCAGCAGAGCAGGTTGAAGAAGTCGTTGCCGGTGTCCTTCATCTTTTCATCCCACACCTGCGCATTGACTTCCCAGGCATGCCGGGTTTCGTCGTTGAGTTGCTTCAAAGCGTCGGTCATCTCATCTCCTTTGCGGACGGGCGCGGATCATACCAGGACCGAAAAAATAAACGCACATTTTGAGCCTGGATCAAATTGTGCACGCAGGGCTGATTTTAATCCTTATTATGACCTGTGGAAACTCCAGCATGACGATTTTGACATCGCACAAGCCGCGCAATAAAAAATATTCACTGCCTAAAAAGATTGACAGCCCGCCGGCTCGTAGTATAACTGCGCCCGCAGAGTCTGCTGGAAGACCGTTTCAGGCGTTACGCAGGGATACATCCTGCGGATCGTTTTGAAATGAAAAAGTTGGTGTCTTCGGGCGGGTTCTTTACTTTTTAACACCGGAGGTGTGAATGAACGCTAGTTTGAAACTGGGAGAGCATTATATTTTCGACCTCTCCGACTGCGACCCCGGGATCTTGATGGATAGCGAGCGGGCGTATTCATTGTTCTCGCAAGCCGTGCGCGACAGCGGCTTGACGGTCGTGGATGAAGGCTTTTACAAATTCAGCCCGCACGGTTTTACCTGCTTCCTGCTGCTTGCCGAATCCCATGCCAGCCTGCACGCATGGCCCGAGTATAATTACTGCGCCATCGACCTATTCACCTGCGCCATCGGTCAGGACTTCATGCCTGTGCTGATGCGCCTCAAACAGGCATTCGGCGCGGACGATTTCTCGGTGCGAAAACTGGACCGCGAAGCGTCCATCGAGACCAAACTCCCCATCGCCGCATAAGGAAACTACATGAGCATCTGGTTCACGGAAGAGTTACATCCCTATTACCGCAAGGGCATCCGCATCAAACGCGTCCTTGCCGACGAGCGGACGCAATACCAGCATTTGCAGGTTGTCGAAACCGAGTTCTTCGGCAACGCAATGATCCTCGACGGCATCATCCAGCTCACCGAACGCGATAACATGGGCTATCACGAAATGATCGTGCATGTGCCCATGCTGGCGGTGGGGGAACCCAAACGCGTGCTGATCGTCGGCGGCGGGGATGGCGGCTCGCTCCAGCAGGTGCTGCGCTACCCATCCGTGCAGGAGGCGGTCGTCTGTGAATTGGACCAGCGCGTCGTGGACCTTTCCCGCCAGCATTTCGCCGCCTCCTTCGGCGACCCGTGGGCGGACCCGCGCGCCAAACTGCTCGTCCGGGACGCCTTCGGCTACCTCGAAGAGAACCCCGGGCAGTTCGATGTCATCATCTCCGACACCACCGACCCCATCGGCATGGCGGAGCGTCTCTTCTCGGATGAATTCTATAAACTCATGGTGCGCGCCCTCGTCCCCGGCGGCGCGGCGGCAACCCAATGCGAACAGCCCTTCTTTGACACGGAATTGATCAAAACCATCTACCGCTCCGCCAAAGCGTTGACCAGAAATCCCGCCTATTACTATGCCAACATTCCCACCTACCCCGGCGGCGGCATCGGCTTTATGTACGTCTCCGACACGCCCTGGGCGAACGGATTGAAGACATCCTATCCGCCCGGCGAAAATAACTATCTCAATCCCGAAATTCACAAGGCGGCATTCGCCCTGCCCGAATTTTTCAGGAAAGAGTTATACGGGTGAGAAATGGGCAGTCTCCAGATGTTGAGCCTGGAGACTGTTTTGTTTTAAGGGAGTGGGACTCATATAAAACTCCAACGAAGGATCTTCATGCGCAGCGCGTCTGAAAGGAAGGAGAAAAAAATGGAACCGATCAAAGGATTACATCACGTCACAGCAGTGGCGCGCGACCCACAGCGGAATGTGGATTTTTATCGGAATGTACTCGGTCAACGCCTGGTCAAGCGGACGGTCAATTTCGACTCGCCCGACACCTACCATTTCTATTTCGCAGATGAGACCGGCACTCCCGGCAGTGTGCTGACCTTCTTCGCCTGGGGACGCACGGGGCTCGGCGTGCGCGGCAACGGCGAGACGAACACCGTCGCCTACAATGTACCCGTCGGCTCGCTGGCATTTTGGGAGGGACGCCTGAAGCAGAACGGCATCACCCCCGAACCCGTCAGGACGCGCTTTGGACAGAACCTGCTCGCATTTGCCGACCCGGACGGCATGGGCGTGGAATTGGTCGAGGTGGAGACGCTCCCAGCCATCCAGCACTGGGAGGATGGTCCCGTGCCGCGCTCCCATGCCCTGCACGCGTTCCATAGCGTCACCTTATGGCTGGACGAAGTGGAGCCGACCGCCGAATTACTCACCGGAAAAATGGGCTATCGCTTTGCGGGCGCAGAGAACGACCGCCATCGCTTTGTGAGCGACGCGTCTGCGCCCGGTCATATCGTGGATATCCTCCACCGCCCCGGCAGGATGCAAGCCAGCTTTGGCGCGGGTTCGATCCATCACATCGCCTTCCGCGTGCCGGATGATGACGCGCAGGTGCAGTATCAAACCTCGTTGAGCGCCGCGGGCTTCCGCGTCTCGCCCGTCATGGACCGCAGTTACTTCCATTCGATCTATTTCCGCGAGCAGGGCGGCGTGCTGTTCGAGATCGCCACAGATACGCCGGGCTTCCTGCGCGATGAAACAAAAGCGGAACTCGGCGAAGCCCTGAAACTGCCGGAGTGGCAGGAGGTCAACCGCGCCGGGATCGAAGCCAGCCTCGCGCCGATCACCCTCAAACCTGTCGAAAAGGCGGGCGCGGCATGACACTGCCTCACGCGGCATCCCCCGTCTATGCGGCGGGAACCAAATTGGAGGACGCCTCCGCGGCGCTGATCCTGCTCCACGGGCGCGGAGCCACAGCGGAGGACATCCTCTCCCTGTCTGCGCATCTGGACTACCCGGGAGTTGCGTACCTCGCTCCGCAGGCGGAGGGTTACACCTGGTACCCCAACCGCTTTATTTTCCCCGTCGAGCGCAACGAACCGCACCTCTCCGCCGCCTTGAAGAAAATTGACGACCTTGTCGCTCAGGTCGAAGCGCGCGGCATCCCTGCCGGGAAGATATTCTTTGGCGGTTTTTCGCAGGGAGCCTGCCTCGCCAGCGAATATGTCATCCGCAACCCGCGCCCCTATGGCGGACTGCTTGCTTTCAGCGGCGGCTACATCGGGGAGATGGGATCGGTGCGCGGACCAGCCGGTGACTTGGGCGGCATGCCCGCCCTCCTCGGCTGTTCAGATACCGACCCGCACATCCCGCTCCAGCGCGTGCAGGAGACCACAGCCCTGCTCAAAGCGATGGGCGCGCATGTGACCGAGCGCATCTACCCGAACATGGGACATACCATCAACGACGAAGAACTCGAACTGGCGCGCGCCTTGCTTGAAAAACGGCTGTAACCCGGCGGCTTCTTTTTATCTCAACTCTGTCTGCCCCCTCTGTCCTGTCGGACATCTCCCCCAATTGCGACGATAGTGCCGTCGAAATCGGGGGAGAACATGACATATAGAGTTTTTATGAATACCAGAATTTTGATTTCAAACGCAACCATCCCACTCCCTCCCCAAATTCGACGTGATCTTCGTCGCATTTGGGGAGGGCTGGGGTGGGGCACAAATTCGACATGATCTTCGTCGCACGTGTGCCCATAAGGGTACGCGTGCCCGCAAGGGTATTTGGGGACGTGTGCCACGAAGTGGTAGGGCTGGGGTGGGGCAGATGGCTAGGGAGGGGCAAAATACCGCGCCCGTCCCGGAGCAATCCCAAAACCAGAACCCACACCATCGAACTGGCGCGCACCTTGCTTGAACAACGGCTGTAACCCGGCGGCTTCTTTTTATCCCATCCGCCTGATATAATAACGACGAACCCTGCGAGACTTTCCATTCCACTGGATATCAAGTCTCGCAGGGTCTCTTGTTTGGTCACGGGGTCCCGCCCGCTGGCACATTGGGACGGCGTGACCAATTACACGGTCTTGCTCAGGGTGGTGACGGTGGTTCCGCCGGGATGGTCGCTGGCGGTCACAAGGATGTTGACCGTCGTTCCGGGGGTCACGTTCTGCGTCGCCTCGTATTCCCAGCCGCCGGTCACAGGGTTGGCGTTGCCGCTCTCGATGGCATTGCCGCCATCTTCCGAAATCGAAACATGCACGGACGCCAGTTCGAAATCGTCGCGGGCAACGATGTGGATGATGTCGCCAGCCTGCCCGTGGTAGGAGGCGAGTGTCACATCGTCGATGACCGGCGCGTTCAGGAAATCGGCGATGGTGACGGCAAAGATCGGCATGTTGCGGCTCTCCGCCACCGCTTGATAATACTCGCGCGCCTCGGGGTCTGCGAGAGCGGACTTGCCGTATGCCGCCGCCTGCTTGAAGCGTTCGCGGTTCGCCATCTGGCTTTCGCTGGGAGGTTCGGAAACGCGCGGCATGCGCGAGGCGATGATCTTGCCGTTGACTTCGCGGAAGACCACATTGCCCAGTTTGCCGCGGGCTTCTTCGAACATGGGGGTGAGTGTGACTTTCATGGCTATATCTCCTTTACATACTTTCACAACATGATGGACGGTGCCCGTGAGGGGCACGCCAGCGGGGACATATTCGGTTCGGCGCAGGTCGGGCAAAGGCGCCGTGTCTGCCGCCCCGGATGGGGCGGGAGATGGAACTTCCCTCAGAGTTGATGATGATGGTTTGTAAAGGCTGTTTGGTCGTGCAAATTCCCAGCGCTGATCGCCATTATCGCAAAGCGGCTGTGATTTGGCAAGGCTTTAAGTTTTCATTTACGTTAGCTTTACTTATCATTTTTGAAACCTGTCAGGTCTAACCCGAACCCCTCCCCCAATTGCGACGATGGTGCTGTCAAAATCGGGGGAGAACATGACATATAGAGTTTTTATAAATACCATAATTTTGATTTCAAACGCAACCGTCCCACTCCCTCCCCAAATTCGACATGATCTTCGTCGCATTTGGGGAGGGCTGGGGTGGGGCACAAATTCGACATGACCTTCGTCGCACGTGTGCCCATAAGGGTACATGTGCCCGCAAGGGTATTTGGGGACGTGTGCCACGAAGTGGTAGGGCTGGGGTGGGGCACAAATTCGACGTGCTCGTCGTCGCACGCGTGCCCGCAAGGGTATTTGGGGACGTGTGCCACGAAGTGGTAGGGCTGGGGTGGGGCAGATGACTAGGAGGGGGCAAAATGCCCCCCCCGCCCAACACAAACTCTGGAAAAATATCCATGAGACCCGTCAGGTCTATACCCTGAAGACAGGTCTTGCCCATTACCGCGTTTTCTTGGTATGCTTGCGCAATCCACCACTGGCTATCGGGAACAGGAGAGAATATACCCATGCCCGCCCCTGACATCATCAAACAATTGGTCGAACGGTTTGAACAGCATTACACCGCGTATCGTGCGGGGAAGTATAACGAGACGCAGTTGCGGCGCGAGTTTTTAGACCCGTTCTTTGAAGCATTGGGCTGGGATGTGTTCAACAAACTCGGCTATTCCGAAGACCACAAGCACGTCATCCACGAGGATTCGCTGGAGATCGAAGGCGTGAAGAAAGCGCCCGACTACGCCTTCAAGGTGGGACGCGAACGCAAGTTCTTCGTGGAGGCAAAGAAACCATCCGTCAAGATCGAGACCAATCCCGAAGTCGCCTTCCAGTTGCGGAGGTACGTCTGGTCGGCGAAACTGCCGCTGGGCATTCTCACAGACTTCGAGGAGTTTGCGGTGTATGAGTGCCGCAGCAAGCCGCAGGTGAGCGACTCGGTCAAGACCGGGCGCGTCATGCTGTTCAAATACACCGACTACATCGAAAAATGGGACGATATCGCCGCCATCTTTTCGCATGAAGCGGTCATGAAGGGGCAGTTCGACCAGTTCGCCAACAGCACGGCGAAGAAGAAAGGCACAGCCGAAGTGGATTCGGCGTTCCTGGATGAGATCGAGGGCTGGCGCGAGGCGTTGGCGAAAAATGTCGCTTTGCGGAACAGGGACAAGGTGCGGAGCGAAGCGGATTTGAATTACGCCGTCCAGATGACGATCGACCGCATCATCTTCCTGCGCATTTGCGAAGACCGGGGCTTTGAATCCGAAAATCAATTGCAGGAACTGGCGAAGCGCGAGAATATCTATGAAGGCTTGAAGAGCCTTTTTGAAAAAGCGGACCGGCGCTATAACTCCGGGTTGTTCCACTTCAAGGACGAAACGGGGCGCGGACGTGCCGACACGTTCACCACGAGTTTGGAGATCGACGACAAGGTATTGAAGGACGTCATCCGTGACCTGTATTACCCGTCGCCGTATGTGTTCTCACAGATCCCCGCCGACATTCTGGGGCAGATCTACGAGCAGTTCTTGGGCAGGGTCATCCGGCTGACGGCGGGCGGCAGCGCCAAGGTGGAGGAAAAGCCCGAAGTGCGCAAGGCGGGCGGCGTGTTCTACACGCCAACCTTTATCGTGGACTATATCGTGGGCAATACGTTGGGGAAACTGCTGGAGGGCAAGACGCCGGAGCAGGCGGCAAAACTTAGGATCGTAGACCCGGCGTGCGGCTCTGGCACGTTTTTGCTCGGCGCGTATCAATACCTGCTCGATTGGCATTTGGACTGGTATTTGAACCACGACCCTGAAAAATGGGCAAAGGGGAAGAACCCCGCGCTGGTTTCCCTCCCCCAATTACGCTCTTCCATTGGGGCAGGGCAGGGTGGGGGCTGGAAGTTGAGCGTGGCGAAGAAGAAGGAAATTCTGCTCAACAACCTCTACGGCGTGGACATTGACCCGCAAGCCGTGGAGGTGACCAAACTCTCCCTGCTCTTGAAGGTGATCGAAGACCCCGGGCAGTTGACCTTTCTCGACGAGCGCATTCTGCCCGATTTGGGGAAGAACATTCAATGCGGCAACTCGTTGATCGGACCCGATTATTTTGAAGGACAGTTAATGGTGAGCGACGAAGACCGCGTCCGTGTCAACGCCTTTGACTGGAAAGCGGCATTCCCCGAAGTGTTCGACCCCCTCCGCCCCGCCTACGGCGGAGGCACCTCCCCCAAATCCGCAGGTGAGAAGACTCTACGACAAAGCAGTAGTGCGGATTTGGGGGAGGCTGGGAGGGGGTTCGATGCGGTGGTGGGTAATCCACCGTATATTCGGATTCAAGCCATGCGGGAATGGGCATCGGAACAGGTGGAGTATTACGCGAAGAAATACAAAGCCGCCAGCAAGGGCAATTACGATATTTATGTGGTCTTTGTCGAGAAGGCTTTGAGCCTTTTAAACACAAAAGGACGATTAGGGTTCATCCTGCCGCACAAGTTCTTCAACGCAAAATATGGTGAACCTTTGCGGGGCATTATCGCAAAGGGCAAGCACTTATCGAAGGTTGTTCACTTTAGCGACCAGCAGGTTTTTAAAGGGGCGACGACCTACACCTGCCTGATGTTCTTGAACAAACAAGCCAGCGCTGAATTTGAATTCACGAAAGTCAGTAACCTTGAAGATTGGCGCAACCAGCAGACTTCCGAAGTCTCGGACATTGTCCCCGTAGGGGGGACTTCGGAAGTCTCAGGCATGATTAATGCCAGCCGCGTAATTGCGAGTGAATGGAATTTTAGCGTTGGCAAAGATGCTGGACTGTTTGAAAAGTTATCGCAAATGCCTGTGAAATTAGGAGATGTAAGCCATTTGTTTGTTGGCTTGCAAACCGACGCAGACGATGTCTATATCGTAGAGGAAATTCGGCAAGAAAATAACAAGGTTCTATGTTCATCAAAATATACAGGAAAAGAGTATTGGCTTGAAAACGATCATCTAAAGCCTTTTCTCAAAGGGTCGGTAAATATTCGGCGGTATTATTTCTCAGATGTGAATAAAAGATTGATTTTTCCTTATGTTACTTCTGATGGCAAATCTCTCTTGATAGACTCGAAAGAATATCAGCAAAAATATCCTTTGACTTGGGCATATTTAGAAGAATGTAAGCCGCGTTTATCTGCGCGCAACAAGGGGGATATGGGAAAAGATTGGTATGGGTATGTTTACAAGAAAAACCACACTCGGTTTGATAGCCCCAAGCTGCTTGTTCCTTCACTAGCAACAGGAAGCTGCTTTGCGGCAGACCTTGAAGGTCAGTATTATTTTGTCGGAAGTGGCGGAGGTGGTGGGGGCGGATACGGAATAAGCCTACTACCTGATAAAGAAATTAACTATCTTTATCTCTTAGGAGTTTTGAACTCAAAGGTAATTAGTGAGTTTCTAAAATCAATCAGCACAACTTTTCAGCAAGGCTATTACGCACTAAATCGTCAATACATTGAACAACTCCCCATCCGTCAGATCAACTTCTCCGACCTTGCCGATAAAGCGCGGCACGACAAAATGGTGTCGCTGGTCGAGCGCATGTTGGGGTTGCACAAGAGTCTCGCATCCGCGCATAATCCGCACGAAGCAGATCGCCTGACGCGGGAGGTGGAGAGCACCGATAGAGAGATTGATCGTCTCGTGTATGAATTGTACGGTCTGACCGAAGAAGAGATCAAGATCGTGGAAAGTTAAGACCTAAAAACCTGACAGGTCTCACCGGACCCCCCCTCTGTCCGCCCCCCTCTGTCCTGTCGGACATCTCCCCCCATTGCGACGGTAGAACCGTCGAAATCGGGGGAGAACATAACATATAGAGTTTTTATGAATACCGTAATTTTGATTTCAAACGCAACCATCCACTCCCTCCCTAAATTCGACGTGATCTTCGTCGCACGCGTGCCCGCAAGGGTATTTGGGGAGGGCTGGGGTGGGGCAGATGACTAGGAGGGGGACAAATGCCGCGCCCGCCCCGAAGCAACTCAAAAACCAGAACCCGCGCCATCGAACTCCGCAAAGAACCCACCCCCGCCGAACGCAAACTCTGGGCGCACCTCCGCAACGACCGAATGGGCGTCACCTTCAGGCGTCAGCACGCCATCGGCAACTACATCCCCGACTTCGTCTGCATCCAAAAGAAACTCATCATCGAACTGGATGGCAGTCAACACTTGGAACAAGAGGAATATGATGCGGAAAGAACGAAGTTTTTGGAAACGCAGGGCTACAAAGTGATCCGCTTTTGGAATAACGATGTCATGAACCGCATCGATTCTGTTTTGGCGGTCATCTGGGACGTGGTGAACGATGGGAATGAGCAAAGTGCCGTACCCACAAGGGTATTTGGGGAAGAATAAGACAGATAGCGTGGTTATGAATACCAGAATTTTGATTTCAAACACAACCGTCCCTCCCCCATTTCCGTCCCGCTGGTTTTTGCGGGGCGTAAATGGGGGAGGCTAGGAGGGGGCAGATGGTTGGGGGGCAATATGACAGATAGCTTGATTATGAATACCGTCTCAAACACAACCACTCCCTCCCCAAATTCGACGTGATCTTCGTCGCACGTGTGCCCATAAGGGGGTACGCGTGCCCGCAAGGGTATTTGGGGACGTGTGCCACGAAGTGGTAGGGCTGGGGTGGGGCA
>JAHDWB010000008.1 GCA_023382595.1 Anaerolineales bacterium
ATCATTTTTCAACTTCGTGACCTTCCACCCTTGACACTCCTATTTATCGGTAGGCTCTGGATGAATTGAAGACTCACATGCTTTTCAATAGAACCTTGCCCGATTTCATAACAACTATTACAAATTCGTAATCTTGGAAACGTATTCTATTCGTCTTTTTAGAGTTTCTTTTGAAACACGAGAGGCTGAATATGGACAAATAAATATATTGTAACAACGGGAGCACCAACATAAAAGAAATCAGCTAACAATAATGATACTCTTGAATGTTCGCTACAGAACTGATAGGGATATTATTCATTGTAACGACAGGTGAAATAGTCATGAACATAAGCGGATGATTTCTTGGAACTGAATGTACATATGACTATTTCATTCGAGTAAAGTTTTCTTTTACATCACTTAACAATTTCTGCGGAACATAGAATTGTGAATATCCACATTTCCCACAAACATATATTTCAAATTTACCTCCTGCCCAAAAACCACCTACGCCAGGAAGTAAATCTGGTCCGTAACCGCCTCGTGCACCAACAGTTTTTGCATAGATCTCATCATTTCCACATTCTGGGCATTTCTTATGAAATTTCATCTTTTAATCCTTGTATTCAACGGAAACTGTACTTTTTCCTTCTTATACCAAGCGCCCAACGGTTTGCGTCTCGTCCCGCGTGGTTTTCACGGGATACCCGCTTGGGGTGGGAGGGTGGACTGACCCTCGAAACGGGAGTCCGCCGAAGCCAGAAGCATGCTCAGAAACGCGGTGCGTACCCCAAGTCGGGTGCACGCGGTGTTAGCCCGCACCTCAACGAGGCTACTGGAAAACATCATTTGAGCTTCCGCTCCATGGTGATCACCGTAATGCTGTCATGACCAATTTGTTCGACGTTCGTTCCGATGTCGACAAACTTCTGACTGCGCCAGTAGGAGTGGCCCTTGGCGTTCTGCTGCTCAACCCCAAGCCGTACTACCGAAGCATCTGGATAGGATGCGATCGCCGCGTTGAGCAAGCGCGTGCCGACGCCTTTGCCTTGGTACGCAGGACGAACGTACAGCCGCGAAAGGTAGAGCTCGTCTCGGTTCAACGCCATCAAGGTAACGAGACCGATGATCGTCCCATCGTCCTTGGCAACCGCGAAGTAGTCTCCTGGTTTCTCGATCTGTGATCGAAGCACTTTAGGGTCGTGCCAATGCGTTGTTACTTGCTCGATCGTCGCGCGAGACAAGTGATCAGCGTAGGTCGCGACCCAGGTCTCACTCAAGACCTCCTTGATTAGATCTACCTCGTTGACCTTTGCGCGTTCGATAGTGAACATCAGACTACCATCTCTCCTTTTGCACTTCACCGCGGATGCGGGCTAACTAAGGGATATACCGCCACCGCATAACAGATTATGGACGGCGGCGGTGTAAAGCCTTGCTCATTGTGATATACTGCTATAAATTAGTTTATTATCAGATTATACCTACACAATTTCCTCAGGTCAACATGCAAAATACAACAACAGAAACCCCCTCCAAGAGCAAAAAACTTCTCGAGCAAGTCAGTGATGCCATTCGTATCAAACACTACTCCTACCGCACCGAAAAAACCTACATCGAATGGATCAAGCAATACATTCTCTTCCATAACAAACGCCACCCGGACGACATGGGTCAACAAGAAATACAGGAATTTCTCAGCCACCTTGCCGCAGACCGTGCCGTCTCGGCTTCCACTCAAAACCAAGCCCTCAGCGCCATCCTCTTCTTATATCGGCACGTCCTGAAAAAAGAGATGGAAATACCAACGCATTTATTCCGCGCTCAAAAATCAAAAACACTGCCGACCGTACTGACCCATCAAGAGGCGCTCTCTGTCATTCAAAATATGGCGTCCACGCCCCAATTAATGGCGAAAATATTATACGGCAGCGGCGTTCGTTTATCAGAATGTTTACGCCTCAGAATTAAAGACCTTGATTTTGGAAATCATCAGATCATCATTCGGGATGGGAAAGGCGAAGACGACCGGGTCGCCATCCTGCCCGATTCGATCATTTCAGATCTGGAAACGCATCTACAAACCGTAAAATTGATCCACCAAAAAGACCTGAAAGACGGCTTTGGCGAAACATCGTTACCCTACGCCCTTGCCCAAAAATATCCGCACGCCGCCAAAGAATGGATCTGGCAATACGTCTTTCCCGCCTCCATGCGCACGGTAGACCCGGACTCTAAAACCATGAAAAGACATCACCAGGACCCGAGCGTTCTGCAAAAAGCAATTCGAAAATCTGCGCTAAAAATTGGAATGACAAAACCGGTCTCCCCCCAAACCTTTCGTCATTCCTTCGCCATCCACCTCCTCCAGAACGGCTACGACATCCGCACCGTCCAGGAACTATTAGGACACAAAGACCTCAAGACCACCATGATCTACACCCACGCGCTTCGCGTGCAGCGCGGAGCCAAAGCTGTCAAATCCCCGCTCGATACATAACCGACGCCTGATACTGTCCCGCCGCGCCGGTCAACGAAACAGAGCGGTGGCTTGGGCAGATGACCGGATCGCTGGTTTCGGAAATCTTGTCCGGTTTGAAAAGGAACTGGTATAATCGCGCGCATGCAAACGACCCTCAAGACCAGCGCAGCCGCTCGAGCCGCGTCCGCTACCTGCGGAACCTGCGAACCTGCCACGGCTTGAGACGGAAGCGAGGAATTCCGGTCCCGAACCCACAGGTTCGGGACTTTTTGTTATGTCATTGCGAGGGCGACACTTGCGCTGTACGCCAGTGCGGTGTGCTCTTTTCGCCCGAAGCAATCCTCCAGCCTATTTGGAGATTGCTTCGCCGCGAAAGGCAAAAGCGCGGCTCGCAACGACAGAGCGCTTGGTATAATTCGCCCGTCATTACCATCGAATCGGAGAACGCATGACCAAAAAACTCACAGGCAACCAGATCCGCCAGGACTTCATCGACTTTTTCGTGGAGCACGGACACACCGCCGTGCCGTCCATGTCGCTGGTGCCCGGAGGCGACGCCACGCTGCTCTTCACCAACTCCGGCATGGTGCAGTTCAAGGACGTCTTCCTCGGCACCGACAAGAAACCCTACACGCGCGCCGTCGATTCGCAGAAGTGCATGCGCGTGGCGGGCAAGCACAACGACCTCGACGATGTCGGGTGCGACGACACGCATCACACCTTCTTTGAAATGCTCGGCAACTGGTCGTTCGGCGATTACTACAAAAAGGAAGCCATTGCCTGGTCGTGGCAATTGCTGACCGACGTGTGGGGCTTGCCCAAGGACAAACTGTACGCCACCTGCTTCGAAGACGATCAGGGCGACATCCCGCGCGACGACGAAGCCGCCGACATCTGGAAGGAACAGCCCGGCTTCGAGCCCAGCCACGTCCTGTTCTTCGGGCGCAAGGAGAATTTCTGGCAAATGGCGGAGACCGGTCCCTGCGGTCCATGCTCCGAGATCCACATCGACCTTGGCGAAGAGCGCGACAACCTGCGCGGCAGCGAGCATGTCTGCGGCGTGAACGGCGAATGCACGCGCTTCCTCGAGTTATGGAATAACGTTTTCATCCAATACAACCTGTTCGATGACGGACGCCTCGAACCATTGCCCGCCAAGCACGTGGACACCGGCATGGGCTTTGAGCGCATCGTCTCCGTCCTGCAAGGCGTCGACTCGAACTACAAGACCGATCTCTTCACCGACTCGCTGGATGTCCTGCGCGCGCTTACCGGTCACAGCGAGGCGCAGATGCTTGCCGATTTCACACCCTACCGCGTCATCGCCGACCACGTCCGTTCGGCGGCGTTTCTCATCGCCGACGGCGTCGTACCCGGCAATGCGGGGCGCAATTACGTGGCGCGCATGATCATCCGCCGCGCGGCGCGCTTTGGAGCCAAGCTCGGCTTGAACGAACCCTTCCTCGCCAAGGTTGCGCAGGCGGTGATCGACTATTACGGCGACTTTTTTCCCGAACTACGGAAGAGTCAACCCGCGATCCTCGATAACTTGACCCGCGAGGAAGTTCGCTTCGCGCGTACGGTGGAAGCGGGTACCGCCCATCTGGAAAACTTACTCTCCGACCTTCGCTCCCAAGATAAAACCGTCCTTGACGGTCGCAAAGCCTTCGACTTATACGCCACGTACGGTCTGCCCTTCGAGATTTCGCGCGACATCGCCCGCGAACAGGGGCTTGACGTGGATGAACATGGCTTCCACGAAGCAAAGGAAGCGCACGCCAAAGCCTCGGGCGGCGGCAAAGCCATGGGCAAACTCGGCGGCGAAGATGCGGAATTCTTTGCGAATATCCTGAAAAACCTGCAAGCCGAAGGCAAACTCGGCAAAGACGGCGTCGAATATGACCCGTACACCAGTCCGCGCGCGGAAGGCGAGGTGCTGGCGCTGATCGTGAACGGCGAAATGGTAACTTCCGCCTCGCTCGACGACCAGGTCGAAGTCATCCTGCCCAAGACCGGTTTCTACATCGAAGCGGGCGGTCAAGTGGACGATACGGGTTACATCAGATCACTCACCCCTCACTCCTCTCCCGCAGGGAGAGGGGAAGGGGGGGCAGATTGGGAGATTGAAGTATCCGCCATGCGCCGCGCCTCGGCGGGCGTCATCGTCCACATTGGAACGGTCATCTCCGGTCAACCCAAAGTAGGTGATAAAGCCGTCGCTGAAGTGGATATGACCCGCCGGCACGATGTCATGCGCAACCACACTGCCACGCACCTGCTCCACAAGGCGCTGCACGCCGTGTTGAGCGACCAGGCAAA
The DNA here is from genome assembly GCA_023382595.1 of Anaerolineales bacterium. Lineage (GTDB taxonomy): Bacteria > Chloroflexota > Anaerolineae > Anaerolineales > Villigracilaceae > Villigracilis. The sequence goes on from JAHDWB010000008.1 coordinate 4,784, forward strand.
ACAGGCAGGCTCGCTTGTCGCGCCGACCCATTTGCGCTTTGACTTCAATCACCCCGAAGCGATGACCCCCGAGCAGATCGAGCGCGTCGAGCGCATGGTCAATGAAGCCATCGCCGCGGATATGCCGGTCCATAAGCAGGTCAAATCGTTGGACGAAGCGAAAAAGGAAGGCGCGATGGCGTTGTTCGGCGAAAAGTACGGCGAGACCGTGCGCACCATCAGCATCTTGGAGACCGACGGCGGCAGGCTCCCTGAATCCGATGCGAAGTATTCTTATGAACTTTGCGGCGGTACGCATCTCGAGCGCACCTCGGATATCGGCGCGTTCCTGATCGTCGCTGAAAGTTCGGTGGCGGCGAACGTCCGCCGCATCGAAGCGGTGACCGGACGCGGCGCATATGAATTGATCCACAAGCGTTTCAAGACTCTGAAGCAGGCTGCCGGAACCTTGAAGTCCGCGCTGGATGAAGTGCCCGCCAAAGCGGACGCCCTGCAGGAGGAAGTCTCCGAGTTGAAGAAGGAACTTGCCAGCCTGCGCGCGCAGTCCGCGCTTTCCGCCTTTAACCTTCAGCTTTCCAACGTCCAAACGGTGAACGGGGTCAACGTGCTGGCGGTCGAAATCCCCAAAGTGGATGTGGATACCCTGCGAATGTTAGCAGACAAGTTCCGCGAGAAATATCCGAAGAACGGCGCGGCGGTGCTGGTGACGGGCACGACGGTCATTGCCACCGTGACGGAGGACGTTGTCAAGCGGGGAGTCAAGGCTGGGGAGTTGATCTCAGGCATCGGCGGGAAGGGAGGCGGACGCCCCAATCTCGCGCAGGGCAGTCTCAACGGCGATGTCAAGGCTTCGCTGGCAAAACTTCCGCAGGTCGTGGAAGAAAAAATAAAGTAACCCCGTAAGGGGCGCAGTGACCCTGCGCCCCTTTTTTATTTCTCCGCTTCGGCACAGCGGAAGCCGCGGCTTGCTCCGGCGGAGTTCGGTTCATGTTTGTAGCGGGACGTGGTCAATATCTCGTTCGCATCCGCATCGTACGCGCCGCTGCGCATGGCTCGCTCGATGCCTGTTTCGGGTCCGCGCGGGTCAATGGTCGGGGATGTGAAGTAATAGTCAATGTCATACCAGTCTGCCGTCCATTCGCGCACGTTGCCGACCATGTTCAAAGCGCCATAGGGACTTGCGCCCAAGGGATAGCGGTACACGGGCACAGGTTCGCCGATCAGCGCTTCGGCATAGTTGGCATGGCGCGGGGTGGGCTGTGAGTTCCCCCAGGGATGCTTCCTTTCGTCCGTGCCGCGTGCGGCTTTTTCAAATTCCGCTTCGGTCGGCAGTCTCCTGCCCGCCCATTCGCAATAGGCTTGCGCCTGAAACCAACTGACATATACGACCGGATAATTTCGATAGACCCATTTTCCGTAGTAGGGGTTGAGACGCAGGGTCGGCGGTTCGCAGGCTTCTTCCTTCACGCAGCCTGCGTACATCGCATTACTGACTTCCACCTGATCCATCCAATACGAATCCAGATACACGGTGTGCGGCGGCGCGCCTTGAAATGGCTGACCGTCCCTGCCCATGAGGAATTCCCCGGCGGGCACAAAGACTTGCCTCATCCCGTCCTTTGGTGAGACGCGCACATCCACTGGAATGACTTCACTCCTGCGCCCGATGTTGAAGGATGCAATGTCGTAGCGCAGTCTTTGCACGCTGAACGTTCCGCTTTTGATTGCTTTCACCGCGCGCGCGGCTACGTCCAAGTTGGGGATGGTGAAAGCGAGGATCGCCAGGGCGGCAATGGCTGAGATGAATAGAGAGACTTTTTTTATTACGGCATTGTTTTGCATGGGGGAATTTTATCAGCGCATCTTTCAAAATTGACGGTTGATTTTGAATTGAAAAGATGTCAAAATGTTCATATCGTTGACTGGGGGAACTTTCCCCATAAGCGATGCGTCTGGTTCATAATAACAACCGTATTCTGAAAGGAGGTTCCATGATGTGATGTGGCTTACATGGAGACAGCGGAACGCCGTCCGCTGATTCTCCTGCTATGTTTGTTTTGATGACCACAAAGGAGAAGAAAATGAAAACCTTACGCAAAGCCCCGGGCTTTTGTGCTGTATTTCTATTGATATTTACCTATGCTTGTGGCGGTGCCCCTGCAGCAACGGAACACCCGGCACCTGCCGCAGAGATGCCCGCTTTTGAGCCGGCGCCCTCCCTGCCCGAACAGGGCGCAGCGCCTTCCCAATTCAATAGCGAGCCGTACGATATGTTCTTCGAGGATTACGGGGTCAATCCATCCATTGATACCGAGGACGATAACCTTTCCACTTTCGCGTTGGATGTTGACACGGGGTCGTACACGGTCATGCGGAACTATCTTGACGATGGGAATTTGCCCCCGAAGGAATCCGTCCGCGTGGAGGAATATGTCAACTACTTTGACTACGGATACCCCCTGCCGCCTGCGCATCAGGCATTTGGAATATACGTTGACGGCGCACCTTCCCCCTTCACACAAACCGAACGTTATCACATGCTGCGCATCGGCATTCAAGGGTACGATGTGGCGGATGAAGACCGCAAAGACGCCGCGCTGACCTTTGTCATTGACATCTCCGGTTCGATGGAAATGGAGAATCGCCTGGGATTGGTCAAACGCTCGCTTGAATTACTGGTCGAGCAGCTGCATCGTGACGATACAGTCAGCATTGTGGTGTACGGTTCAGATGCGCGCGTAGTACTTCAACCCACCCGCGGATCGGATCACCGCCGAATTCTCGACGCCATCTACAGCCTGCAAACCGAAGGTGCGACCAATGCCGAAGCGGGGTTGAGGCTTGGTTATGGCATGGCGATGGAAGCATTTAAGTCGGATGGAATCAACCGGGTCATCCTATGCTCGGATGGTGTGGCAAATGTCGGGCAGACCGAGGCGGACGCGATCCTTGATGTGATCGACCGCCATGTGGAACGCGGCGTCACTCTTACGACCGTTGGTTTTGGAATGAGCAATTACAATGACACCCTGATGGAACAGCTTGCAAATAATGGCAATGGCTTCTATGCGTACGTGGACGATATGGATGAAGCCCGCAGATTGTTTGTGGATGAGATCACAGGCACTCTGCAAACCATTGCGTTGGATGCGAAAGTACAGGTGGATTTCAACCCTGATGCGGTATCCCGATACCGGCTGATTGGGTATGAAAACCGCGCCATCGACGATGACGAGTTTCGCGATAATGACGTGGATGCGGGCGAGATTGGGGCAGGGCACTCGGTGACTGCTTTGTATGAAATCAAGTTGTATCCCGAAGCGCGCGGCAGGATCGCGACAGTGTATATGCGTTGGAAGGACCCCGGCACACATCAAATCGTTGAGATTTCACGCGATTTTGAAGCGCGCCAACTTGCTTTAAATTTCCGTGAAACCGACCCGTACTTCCAACTCTCAGTGGTTGTTGCCGAATATGCAGAGATATTGAAAGGCAGTTACTGGGCGGAGGATGGTTCTCTGGACGCCGTCTATGAAGAAGCCCGCCGCCTTGAAGACTATTTTCACCGAGACGATGCCATGAAGGAGTTCGCGGATTTGGTCCGCAAGGCGCGCCGTTTGATGGATTGATTGAAGCATTCCCTTCGCAGCCCTGTCTCACAACAAACGCGGCAGTCCTTTTCAAAAGGACTGCCGCGTTTTGATTGAATTATTGATGGTACGCGGTAGGGGTAACCCAGCCATGTGTCATGAAAATTCGCTGCAAAGGGCGACCCTTTCTTATAGGTTGGCTTCGGGCTGCGCCTTGGCGGGTCGCCCCTGCAACAAAATCGCGTAAGGCGAGCGAATTATTGTCTGGGAGTTTCAAAAACGATCTTTCCATCCACAATCGTCAGCGCGGGTTTGGCGTTCAATATCTTTTCGGGCTCCAAAGCGAACAGGTCGTGCGTGAACAGCACCAGATCGGCGAGATAGCCTTCCCTGACCTGTCCCTTTTCATGTTCCTTGAATTCTGCATAGGCGGCGTCGCGCGTATAACCGAGTATGACTTCCTCCAACGTGAGCCGTTGGTCGGGGTCCGCCTCGCTCCATTTATTACGATTGAGCGCGGCATGCAGATGCACCATCGGGTCGAACGGCGCAACCGTCCAGTCGCTGCCGAGGCACAAGTGCGCGCCGGCATTTTTCACGTCACGCCATGCGAAGGACTTGCCCCAGCGTTCCCGCCCGACCCGCTCCAGCCAGACATCTCCGTCGCTGGCATCGAGCGGCGCGTGCCCGGTCTGCATCGAAGCGATGACGCCCAATTCATTGAAGCGCGGCAGGTCATCGGGATGGATGACTTCGATATGCTCCACGCGATGGCGGCTGTCCCGCTTCCCATTCGACCGTTGAACTGCTTCGTACCCATCGAGCGTGCGTCTCACCGCCCCATCCCCGCAGCAATGGACGAATATCTGCAAGCCCAGCCTGTCACAAGCGGATGCCATGCGCGTAAAATGCTCTGCCGAGAAAATCCCTTCCGGTTTGGCGTGCGGGTCGTCCGCATACGGCTCAAGGTTGAGCGCAGTGTACGACTCCCAAACCCCGTCCATAAAGAACTTTGCCGCCCCGCCTCGCACGAATTCGCCTTGTACCTTCGCCATTTCCGCGGCTTCGCTGAGCATCTCTTCCGTAGTCTCTGGCTTGATGTGATACGGCACATAGACCCGCAAGGTCATTTCCCCGGCATCTTCCAGTGCGGCATAGGTCATCAATTCCTGCATATCTCCGTTCATATTATGAACGCCCGTCACGCCTGCGGCATTTATCCGCGCGATGACCATCTTCAGCAGTTCACGCTTGCGGGCTTCGCCTGGCTCGGGAATCAGGTCCGCAACGAGGCGCATGGCAGTTTCGCGCAATTCTCCGGTGGCAAGCCCGTCCCCGTCACGGACGATCACGCCGACGCCTTCCGCTTCCACGCCGGGCTGGAGAATGCCTGCCAGTTCGAGCGCTTTGGTGTTCGCCCAAGAAGTGTGACCGTCATATGCGTTTATATATACGGGGCGGTCGGAGATGATGGCGTCAAGTTGTTGGCGGGTTTCCACAATACCGTATTTGATTCCGCGCCCGTCCACCCATGTGGAAGTTTGGTTCTGCGAAGCGAATTCCGTCAGGGTGCGCTTGAGACCGTCCAAATTTTTTACGTCATACAACTGTGCGCTTCCCGCCCAAATGGCTCCCCACAGCAGGTGGAAGTGTGAGTCGATGAACCCGGGCGTCAGCGTGCATCCCTGTCCGTCAATGACGCGCGTGGTGTCTTCCTTGAATTCGTTTGCGCCTTCGTTCGTTCCCACAAAGAGAATGCGGCTGCCTTTCACCGCCACGGCTTGCGCGTACGGCATGTCCGGGTTGCTGGTGAAGACTCTGGCGTTCTCGATCACGATGTCTGCTTTGCTGGTCATGGTCTCTCCTGTCATTCCATCGAATGCGCCGAATATACTTTGAGTCCGCCGCATGCGTCAATTCTGCTTTCTACGGTCTTTTGTCCACGGTCTGCCCTCCAATGAGTATAATCAGGCTGTTATGGAAAAAAGAAAAGTGGTCGTCGCCATGTCCGGCGGCGTGGATTCGTCCGTTGCGGCGGCGTTGCTCAAACAGCAGGGTTACGATGTAACCGGCATGATGCTCCGTTTATGGAGCGAGCCGGGCAAGGAAGATTCCAACCGTTGCTGCACGCCCGATTCGATGGCACAGGCGCGGCGCGTGGCTGGCATTCTGGATATCCCGTTTTATGTCATCGATGCAAAGGATGTCTTCCGCGAGACTGTGGTCCAGTATTTTCTGGACGGCTATGCGCGCGGCGAGACTCCAAATCCGTGCCTGCTGTGCAACCGCCAGATCCGCTGGACGTTTCTGCTGGATCATGCCCTGGCTCTCGGGGCGGAGTTCATGGCAACCGGTCATTATGTGCGCATCCGGCAGGGTGAATTGGGGAAGAAGGAATTGCTCCGCGCGGTGGATCACTCGAAAGATCAATCCTACGTCTTGCATGTGCTGACGCAGGACAAGCTGAAACATGCCTTGTTCCCGGTCGGGGAATATCCCAAGCCGGAGATCCGTCGCTTCGCGGCTGACTTTGGGCTGCCGACCGCTTCGAGAGCCGATTCGCAGGACCTGTGCTTTCTCGCGGGCGAAGATTATCGTAATTTTCTGCGGCGCAATGCGCCTGAGATCCTTCAACCCGGAAATATCGAAACCCCGGATGGCAGGGTGATCGGGCGGCATGACGGGCTGGCGAACTACACCATCGGTCAACGCAAGGGCTTGGGAGTCGCCTCGCCCGTGCCGTTGTATGTGATCACGAAGGACGCGTCGAGCAATGCGTTGGTGGTGGGGACGCGCGATGAATTGGGGATCTCGGAGTTGACCGCTGGCAATGTCAATTGGGTCAGCGGGGAGGTGCCGAACGAACCCTTCCGCGCGGAAGTGAAGACCCGTTACACGGCGAAGGAAGTGCCGGCGTGGGTCAAGCCAATGGACGGGAATCAGGCACACGTCACGTTCGATGCGCCTGTGCGGGATGCGACGGCGGGTCAGGCGGCGGTTTTTTATCAGGGCGATGTCATGCTTGGCGGAGGGATCATTCCATAAGAAACTTAAACACTGACGACGCAGCCTCCAAGTGAGGCTGGCAGAAGAACCAACCTAATTTCATCCAGAAAGGATCTTCCATGAACTATCGTATCGAATCGTTAATGTCTGCTCGTTTGTTCGTTGCGCCGCAATATGCGGATGAGCGCGTGTATTTCCTGAGCAATCTTTCGGGGCACCTGAGTTTGTATGCCATGTACCATGGCGGCAGTGTGCCGGAGCCTCTCCTGCCCCCGCATATTGCTCTGCAGAATCCGCATTTGATCGGGGGGCATTCGTTCTACGTCTTCCCAAAACTGGGCAAGATCCTGGTGATGATCGACAGCAACGGCGATGAAAATTACCAACCGATGCTGCTCCCAATGGACGGCGGTTTCCCCGAGCCATCCTTCAAGAATTTCTTTGCGAAGTATCGCGTTCATCTCGGCGAGTGTGACCCTGATAAAGGCATCATCTACCTGCAGGCAGAGCGCCGAGACAAGCCGCTGGTCGAAACCTATCGCGGTGATCTGAAGACCGGCAAGTTGACGAAGATCGCGCAAAGCGCCTTTGGGTACGGCGTTGGCGCGCACAGCGCCGATCATAAGAGACTGCTGGTGGGCACAGGCTACTCGGTCGGTGACGCGGTGCTGTATCTGTGGGTGAACGGCAAGATGACGCTCCTGTACGGCAAGCCGTTGGAAAAACGTAAACCCGGCGAGCAGGTTCCGTTGAACGGATTGGGCGGCGCGGTATTCTCTCCGGGCGGAAAGGGTGTGATCATCACCAGTTCCGTGTTTGACGATACATACAGCCTGGGATACATCGACCTCAAGAAGCCCGGCATGCTCAAACCCGTTGCGTTGAAGGGTGTTGTCCACATGGGCGTGGGCGAGATGGAGAATATCTCTCATTTAAAGGAAAACCGCTATCTGGTCACTTTCAATATCGACGGCTGTTCCTGGGCGTATGAAGGCGTGTTCGATGAAGCAAAACTGACGATGACGCTCAAGCATGTGCTGGTCGGGCAGGAGCCGTTCGACGGCGGTGTGCTGGAGCACATGGATTACGACAAGACGGAGGATGTCTTTACGTTCTCGTTCTCGACCGCTACATCACCGACGCAGATCTATTCCATCGAAGGCACGAAGCGTAATTTGATGATCCTGCACACCAACGAGAAGATCCTTGGAATTCCGGATGCACATCTCTCGAAAGGCGAAGACGCCTCCTTCATCACTCATGACGGCTTGCGCGTTTCAGCGCGGCTTTATCTCCCCGCCAAAGGGCTGGGATACAAGGGACCGCGCCCGCTGGTGTATTACATACACGGCGGTCCGCAGGGACAGGAGCGCCCGGACTTCGCGTGGTTCTCGATGCCGCTCATCCAGTTCCTGACCCTGCGCGGATTTGCGGTCTTCGTCCCGAACGTGCGCGGCTCGACCGGTTATGGACTTTCCTATACCAAACGCATCGACCGTGATTGGGGCGGGCTCGACCGCCTTGACCATGTCCACGCCATGACCAAGGTTCTACCAAAGGACAAACGTGTGGATGTCAAACGCGCGGCGGTGGTCGGACGCTCGTATGGCGGATACATGACGTTGATGCAGGCGGGCATGCACCCGAATTTGTGGAAGGCATCCTGCGATATGTTCGGTCCGTATGATCTGGTCACGTTCTCCGAGCGCATCCCCGAGACGTGGAAGCCGTACTTCAAACTTGCCATCGGTGATATTGACAAACCAGAAGAACGCGCCGACCTGATCCAACGTTCGCCCAAGACCCACCTCCATAAGATGAAAGCGCCGATGCTGGTCATTCAGGGAAGAAACGACCCGCGCGTGGTGGCAGCGGAGTCGGAAGACCTCGTCCGCGAACTAAAGAAGAAAGGCAAACCCATCGAACTGCTGGTCTTTGAAGACGAGGGTCACGACGTATTGAAGTACGAAAACCGCGTCACCTGCTACAATGCCATCACAGACTTCTTTACCAAACATTTGAAGCCGTAACGTTTCCATCGAGATCAAGCGGACAGTCACATTCGTGACTGTCCGCTTGCAAAAGGCGACTGCTGTCAGGATGACCATCCCCGCTCTGTTGTTTGGACTGATTCTCGCATTGCTCGCTGGAGCGCTGTTTCACGCGGTGCGCGGCGGGGATGGTTTACGCCTGCTGGTCAATTCCCTGCTCAGTATCCTCGGTTTTGCCATTGGACAGTGGGGGAGCATGGCATTTGGCTGGACCCTTTTTCCGTTCGGCGCGCTGGATATCGGCTTCGGATTGATCGGGAGCATTCTCCTGCTCCTTTTGGGGGATTGGCTGAGCCGCATCGAACCGAAAAAGAAAAAAGGGGTATAATCCGCCCGTTTTGACTTTCTCCATCTTTATGAAATTATTGAAATCAGGTGCTTATTATGGAAAACCCTACGAATAAAAAAAGAACATTATTGGATTATTTCTGGATCGGCGCGCGCGGATTTGCAATGGGCGCGGCGGACGTTGTGCCCGGCGTTTCAGGCGGCACGATGGCGTTCATCCTCGGCATTTACGATGAATTGCTCGATGCCATCCACTCGGTGGACATGAACTTTATCCGCCGCATCTTTACCCTCAAATGGCGCGAAGCCTTCGATAACTTCCCCTGGCAATTCCTGCTCGCGCTTGCGCTGGGAATTGGCACTGCCATTCTGACCCTTGCCAGCGCTTTGCACTGGGCGCTGGAAAACAAGCCCGTATATATCTGGGCGTTCTTCTTCGGCTTGATCGTCGCTTCGATCATCACGGTCCGCAAACGGGTCGGCACATGGAGCGCGGTCAACATTTTGGCGGCGTTGGCAGCAACGGTCGGAGCGTATATCCTTGTTGGTCTGACCCCGTCCGAGACGCCGCACACTCCGCTTTTGCTCTTCCTGAGCGGCGCGTTCGCCATTTGTGCCATGATCCTGCCGGGTATTTCAGGCGCTTTCATTCTCGTTCTGCTTGGAAAATACGCCTATGTTCTCGCGGCTGTCAAGAACTTTGACCTTGTCACCATTGCGCTGGTTGGCGCGGGCGCGGTGATCGGTTTGCTTGCCTTTGTGCGTCTGCTGCGCTGGATGTTGAACAAAAATCACGATCTGGTCGTTTCCATTCTGACGGGCTTCATGATCGGTTCGCTGCGCAAGGTCTGGCCCTGGAAGGAACTCGAACCCATCAGCGAAACCTTCATCAAGGAAACGAATTTCATTCCCGCGGCATTCAACTCCGAAGTATTCATCGCGGTTTTATTTATGGTTGCAGGCATCGCGCTTGTGCTGGTTATGGAATACTTCGCCAACCGCTCGCCAAAGACTGCCGGGAAGTAGATGGGCGTCCGCGAATCGCCGCACTCCATGAAAAGGCTGGCGATCCTTTTTACCCTCTTTTTCATTTCCATCATCCTGCTCGCGGATTTTGGTTACTTGCGGATCCCCCTGCGTCTGCTGAGCAGGATTCCCTTCGGCGACAAGATCCTGCACTTCCTGCTGGTCGGGACTCTGACCTTTCTGGTGACGTCCAGCCTGATCCAGTCGCTTCGTTCCATAAACCCGAAGTGGGTTGCTGTTGCCTCGGGCTTTCTCTTCGTTGCGATCTTTACGCTGGAGGAGTTATCGCAAGACTTCTTCCGCGGCAGGGATGCTTCACTCGCCGATCTGCTTGCAAACTATGCCGGCATCCTGTTCTTCGGTTTTCTTGCTTGGATATTAAACAAAAAACGGAAGCCGTGAGGGCTTCTGTTTTTTGTTTGTAGATCAGCGGGGTTATGGCACAAGGGTCAAAAGACCTTCACTATCGTTGACGATCGAAGCGCGGTCCCACCACATGGGATAGTACTGGGTACCCGCCCATAAGGGAGCCATGTCGTCATAATGCGGATGATAGGCGTGACCGGACTGTCCGGTTGTGTGGACGGTGAGCGAATTGTTCAAGTCGCTGAAATCCACGATCATGCGCATGGAAGGCAGCCAGTCGATCTCGTAGCCGTCGCGAACCGACCAGCCCGTGGCATTGACAATGGAATCCCCGCCGCCCGCCGGGAACGGTCCGCGGTTGAACAGATCCTCGATCAGGAAGATGCCGGCTTCCCCCAAGGTCCCGTTGCGGAAGGTGGCGGTGTGCAGATCGCCCCACTGCCATGTCAACGGATCTTTTCCAAGCAGAGTTTCCAGCTCGGCAACCGCCTCCTCGAATGACGCCCTCATCATATCGTCCATGCCCTCGACAATTTCGCTCGTGGATTTATCGTCCCAGAACGGGTCATCGGGATTATTTATCATGGTTCGCATGACCTCTGTCCAGCGCGAACCGCCATCCACGGAGTAACGTTCGGGGAGATCGTCGTTGAACGTGTTCTGCAGGAGGTGACGCCAGAAGGCGTTGAACACAGCCGCGGGCGCAGAGTCGACGCGGGCTTGATAATCCCAGCCGCGCAGGATATCCACAGCGATGGCTTCATTCGGTTTCGAGAACTTGAAATCCCTTTGCAGGAGGATCGGGACGAGCAGTTCGGCATTGGCGTCATGGCTATCGCCGTGCATTTGTTGAATGTAGGGAATATCGATCCTGCCGGATGTGTTCTCGATCATGCCCACGATGCGGTCGGCGCGGAAGCCGTAATCCCAATCCTTGGTGATGAGGTAGGGATAATCCCAGGGCTGGCAGCGGTTGTTCGCTGTGACGATGTATCCCTCCGTGGGATTGAAGGAGTAGGGCAGTTCCTCGAATGGAATGTAGCCGATCCAATCGTATTCGTCCGTCCAGCCGGGGACAGGCAGTGTGCCGTCGCCGTTCCTGCGGATCGGAATATCGCCGGGCATCTGGTAGCCGATGTTGCCGTCCACGTCGGCGTACACCAGGTTTTGCGCAGGGACGTGGAATGCCCGCGCGGCTTCGCGGAACTCGTCCCAATTCTGCGCTTTGTTGAAACCCCAAATGGCTTCGAACGGCGTGGATGGAGTGAGGGCGGTCCATGCCAGCGCGATAACATATTGCTCAGGCAGTTCGATTCCAGCACGATCCTTGAACGCCTCGAACTCTTCATCGTCCGGCGCGCCCTGATCTTTGAGCGGAAGATACGTCTCCGAGATGACCGGTCCGTGGCGGGTGCTTTTTACAGTGAGGGTCACCGCTTCGCCGCCGACGACTTCGATGGTCTCTTCGTAGGTTTCAAAATCCACCCATGCGCCATTGACCTCATATTGGTTCGGGTTGTCCGGATTTACTCGTTCGATGTACAAGTCCATGACATCGGGTCCGGTGTTGGTGAAGCCCCATGCGATCCTGTCATTATGCCCGATGACCACGCCGGGGACGCCCGCGAAGGTGAAGCCCGCCACATTCAACGGACAGGCATCCGTCTTTTCCACGCAGTGCAACCCCATTTGATACCAGATCGAAGGCATTTGGATGCCCAGATGCGGGTCATTGGCGAGGTAGGGCATGCCGGTATCGGTCAGGTCGCCGGAAACCACCCAAGAGTTGGAACCAATGCCGCTGCTCCACGGACCAAGTATCGGGTCCAGTAAGGATGCGTTGTAGGCGGCTGAGTCAAGCGGCAGTTTGGAGAAGTCAAAGGATGTAACTTCCGCGCTGGCGGGCGCGTGCCAAGCCTGCACTTCGACCGGCATCGACTCGACAATGACGGGATGATCCTGCGGGTAGGCGGGGAAAAGCTGCTGGATCTGTTCAGGTGTCAGCGTTTTCAGCAGGACGGCGCGTTCGATCTCCGCGTTCATGTTGCCGCGCAAGTCCCACGCCATGGCTTTTCCCCAGGTGAGCGAATGGATGGGAGTCCACGCTTCGATCTCGTACTCCGGGCTGAGCAGACCAAGGATGGAGTATTCCAGGCTGAGGGCGGTTCCACTGTGATCTTTGAGATAAGCGTTCACGCCGTCCGTGTAGGCTTGCAGGATGGCGCGCAGGTTGGGGGGCAGTGCCTGCCATTCGGCTTCGGCAGTTTTGCGCCAGCCCAGCGTGCGGATGAAGGCATCCGTTTCGACCTGACCCGCCCCGAACATCTTCGAAAGCTCGCCCGAGCCGATGTGACGCCAGGTGTCCATTTGCCAGAAGCGGTCCTGCGCGTGGACGTAGCCCTGCGCAAAATACAGATCGTGCGAGGTGGTGGCGTAGATGTGCGGGATACCCATCGCGTCGCGGTAGATATCGACCCTGCCGTCCAGCCCTGCGGCTTGAATCTCCCCGTTAATTTGCGGGAAGGATTTCGGCGCAACGTTGTTGGGCAGGTGGCTCTTGAAATAGTAGAACCCGCCTGCCGCCGCAACGACCAACAAGATCAATGCGCCAATGAAAATACGACCGATCAACTTGCCTGCTGTTCTCATGACTCTTCTCCGGCAAAAAATTCATCCATGGATGCTGGAGGGAAATGACAGTCCATGGATGTTGTTTTATTGAAAAACGTTTTTTTATTGCACAATCCCCAATAGCCTTGGGAACCAGTACCATAAAATATCCGCGGCGGGTTTGCTGTGGGTGGAGGCGGACTTATCCTGGAGCGCCACCGGCATGAAGTAGCCGCGGCTGACGAAACCGGAAACCCATGAGCGCGCGTTGACCGCGGTCAGCATGGCTTCATATAAATCTGCCTGGGATTGCAGGTTCAAGTTGACGGATGCGATGTCTGCATTGGGTCTGGACAGGTATGAGAGATCAAAGCAGCCGCCCGCGCCGTTGGGAACGCATCCATTTGCCGCGCCTGTTGCGGATGGATAGGAAACAGCAATGATGACAGGTTTGCCGACCAATGCTGCCAATGGCGCGACTTCATTGTCCAGCAATTGCCCGGCTTCATTGGCGTAATCCGCTTTGGTGGCGGTCTGGCTGGTTGCCAGCGGCGCTGACCAGAGCAGGTAGATGCCATCCACGTCCAGCAGGAAATTGACCGGCGCTTCGATGCTGGCTCTTGTAAACGGCATTGCCCAGAAGACCTGTCCTTTGAAGCGCGCGCGGACATCTTGAATGATGGCTTTCCACTGCGCTTCGGCGTCGGCGGGCGGATTTGATGGAGTGCCGTCCGGCAGTGTGCCGCCGGGCAGGGCGGGCATCACCCAGTCACCGCCGAGGATGAGGAACTGCGCGCCGGTCTGTGCGGCAAGGTCGGCGTAGTTGACGGCAAAGGCGCGGTAACGGGTGAACCAGGTCTGCCACCATTGCGCGTCACGCGGAGCGTTCAGCCAAAAGGCGGACGATGGCTGGGTTGACGGATCAGATGTCAGCGCGAAATGAGGCGAGGGGAAAATGGCGACGTTCAATCCCAACGCTCTGGCTTGTGAGACCATGATGGCAGAGTCGATCCACAGCGGATCTTGTCCGGGGAGAGTGGCGAAGCGCAGAGGGGAAACGCTGGAGTACGTCCATGTGGGGGTGAGGATGGCGAGGTTTGCGCCAAGCGCCTGCGTGTTCGCGAATGCCTGCGGCGCGTAGTAGGAGATGTTGGGGTGGTATCCGGGCTGATATTCGACGCCCGCCACGAAACTGCCGGCGCGGCGCGTGATGTTCGCGCCGACGAGCGTGGTCGGTTCGGGATTTTCGAACCACTTCCATGAGCCGATGGTGTCTTTGATATCCTGCCCGAGGATGCTGGTGGATGCCTGTCTGCCGCCCGGCGAGACACCCGCGGTCTGGTTGTCATCCGCGCTCCCGCATTGACCGTTGCGGCAGTAGCGGTAGGAAAAGGAGCCGAGGAAGTTGAGCGGACCGTACAGTTTGTATGCCCAGCGGTTGTTGCCGAGGGACCACATTGGGATGGGTTCCATCCAGCCGAAGGTGTTGAGTTGGATGTACATGATGTCGCCCGGCGGCGTGACCGATGGAACGGTCACTTCAAAGAGGATGGGCGACGATTCCCGCGAGACGATCCAGGTGAGGACATGGTCTTCGAGCGTGACATCCTGCTCCGGCACGATGAACTCGCGCAGATTCCAGCCTCCATCGGCTTTGCGTTCGGCATTCCAGAAGCCGTCTCCCAGCGTGTATTTGTACTGAATATATGCGCCGACGGGCAACCCCATTGTGATCGCATAGCGTCCGTCCGCTTGCAGACTCATGAGCGGCATACGGTCTGTGTTGGTGTTCACGCCGCCGAGCAGGTCGGCAAAGGTGTTGCCAAATTGCAGGATGTTCCCCGCAATGCGGACGGGGACGCCGGGAACGGTATCCGCGGGAACCGAGGTGACGAACGTGACGTTCACCAAACGCGCCGATTTGACGCGCAGGTCCACGATGGTGCTCCTGCCGTCTGCGACGACCGCGCCCTGCTGGAACGGCTGATACATGCCGTCAAGGCTGTACGCCACAAGTTGGTGCGTGCCGGTCGGCAACCCCGTGAGTTCGAAGCGCCCAAGCGAATCCGTGATGTGCTGCACACCGCCCGCCGTGACGAGAATGTTCGGCAGGGGCGAGCCGGTATCGGCGTTGAACACCTGCCCCAGAATCGCTCCATTCGGGCGGGTGAAGTTCTTGTCACCCCAATCCGCAACGATGTCGTTGATCTCCGCCGGACCGACGACATGGTGCAGGCGGTAGCGGATGGGCTCGTCGAGAATGGTATCTTCCATCACCTGCGCCGCGCCGCGCCGGACATAACGATATTTGACGACCGAATTAAGGGAGAGCGGGAGCGTGGCGGTATAGGTCAGCGTATCGCGCGCATTCATCGGGAATTGCATCGCGTTCAGCGACAGCCCGGTCACTTCATCCATTACCGCAAGGACGAGCGTTTCGTTCGGCTGAAGCGCCTCGGGCAGCGTCGCCACAAAGGTGGTCTGCGCCACCGGGTACGGCGTGGATGTGACACTTGCTCCCGGCGGCTGGGTGGGCTGACCGGAACTGAATGGATTTTCGAACAGCGGCAACGAGCACGACTGCAGCCCAAGGGCAAGCAAAATCGCCACACTGACCATGCGGCGAAATGACAATACTGGATGATTCATTCTCTCTCCTCGGATGCGCGGCACGCATCACTCCACGCTCTAGCCTGCTCCTTCATCTGCGGCATGTTCCTGCGCCCCGGCTGTTCTGCGTACCCGCCCGGCGTAGGCGATGTAGCTCAAGCCGATGCTGATGAAGTATAACAAAATCATGGGGATCATCACCAATCCCATATTGACCGGGTCGACGGTGGGGGTGACGGCGGCGGCGAGAATCGCGATGATGACGACCGCCAGCCTCCACTGCTGCCGCAGGATCTCCGGCTTGACCAATCCCATCGAGGACAGCACATAGATCACAAGCGGAAATTCAAAGAAGATGCCGATCCAGAACATCAAACCGGTGACGAAGCCGAAATATTCCCGCGCCGCCCAAAACTCGGAAATGGGCGTGAAGCCTCCCAAGAACGGGAGCGCGGCGGGAAGCAGGACAAAGAACGTGAATGCCATGCCCATCAGAAAAAGGAGCGTGGCAAGCGGAATACCTGCCAGTCCCATTTTCTTTTCGCGCGGTTTCAAGCCCGGCGCGGCGAAAAACCAGACCTCAAAAGCAATGTAGGGAAACGCCACCGCAATTCCGACCGACATCGAGACGCGCATGAACACGCCGAGTTCCTCGGTCACTTGAATGGCTTGCAGGTTTTCCAGCCCGCCGATGGGAATGGCGAGAAATGCCATGATGTCCTGCGCGACCCCGAATGCGGCGAGAACCGTCACTGCCAGTGCAATGACGGCACGCAGTAAATGAGAACGCAGAACCCCCACTTGCTCCCAGAAATGCTGTTGAACCTGCTTGTCCGATGCGATCCCGGCAACGGCATCCAGGATGGGTTGCTCGCTGGGTTCGGTGTTCAGGAATTTGTTGAATTCGCGAAGTTTGCGGACGGGGAATTCGAAGATAAGGTAAACAAGGATGAACGGAAAGGCGATTAAACGAAAAAGAACGCGGAAGTAGACAAGGATGCCCTGTCCAATTCCATGAAGCAGGTTACGCATTGTCGGGCTGGTCGCTTTCGGTCTCTTTTTGTTCCGGGGGGGCGGCAATGCTATTTTCGGGGAACGCATAGTTTGCCGCGGGAGGGGTGGAACCCGGCTTCGGGTTTGCAGGATGCCTGCGGGTACTGCCCATGTACGGGTCCGGAGGAGGCGCGTTCGGGTCGAAGCCATCGAGGTTCGCTTCACGCATCATCTTCACCGGCAGCTGGCGCAATTCATTGGTCGTCTCTTTGAGCGCCCTCCAGCCGGAGGAGGTGATGATGCCATTCATCCATTTCCCGAGCGTCTTCCCCGCCTTCTGCATGTCTTTTGGACCCAGCACGATCAAGATGATGATGACGATAAAAACAAGTTCGGACAAGCCGATGCCGAGAATTTCCATTTATGATTCCAGTTTTGCTTCCTGTGCGAGCCTGTTCTTGATGATCTGGTGGATCTCGTTCTCGTGTTCGGCGAGCGTACCGAGCACCCCGTTGACAAAGCGCGCCGCTGAATCAGAGCCGTAGAGTTTTGCCAGTTCCACCGCTTCGTTGATGGCAACCTTGACTGGCGTTTCGCGCGAGACGGCGAACTCCCAAAATGCGATGCGCAAAATGTTGCGGTCGATGGCGGCGATCTGGTCGAGGGGCCATTCGGGCGCGTATTTGGCGATCAACTGGTCGAGGTCCTGTGTGAGCGGCAGGACGCCGAAGATGATCTTGCGCGCGAATTCGGCGAGGTCGTTGGAAATCGGGTCTTCCTGCAGGCGCGTGGTCAGAACATCGCCGGGAGGGTGGCTGGATAGATCGATCTCGTACAGGACTTGCAGGGCGACAGCACGCGCCCTGGTGCGGGGTTTCATTCCGTTACGCCTCGCTATCCTCGTAGTGGATATCCTCGATGTGGATGTTGACCTCGCCGACGTCCATGCCGACCATTTCCTGCACAGCGCGGGCGACATTCTGCTGGACGTTGCGGCTGACTTCGCGGATGTTCACGTCCTCTTTGAGGATGAGGTAGAGGTCCACCTGCACGAGATTGTCCTTCGCTTCGATCCGGACGCCTTCATTTGTTCCACGACGAAAGAGCCGGTTCACCCCGCCAGCGACCGGAGCCAGGCGGCTGACGCCGGACACTTCCAGCGCGGCGAGACGCGCAATGGTGGTCAATACTTCGGGGGATACGGTGGTCTTGCCTTGAGTGTCTTCCATGATCGGTTTACTCCTTACATCATTGCCATGCCGCCGTCCACGCCGATGACCTGACCGGTAATGTACGCGGCGCCATCGGAGGCGAGGAATGCGGCGGTGAAGGCGATCTCTTCGGGTTTGCCAAGCCGCGCAAGCGGGACCATCTTGAGCGCGGCTGCGAGTGTTTCGGGATTCATGGCTTTCAAAATTTCGGTATCCACAAAGCCGGGCGCAATGGCATTGACGGTGATATTCCGTCCGGCGATCTCACGCGCGAGCGCTTTGGTGAAAGCGATCTGCCCGCCTTTGGAGGCGGAGTAGTTGGTCTGCCCGGGGTTGCCCATCTGCCCGGCAACCGAGGCGATGTTGATGATGCGCCCGGTGCGTTTGCGCATCATGTGTTTGACGGCGGCTTTCGAGCAATTGAACGTGCTCTTCAAATTGGTGTTGATGACGGCATCCCAATCCGCTTCGGGCATCATCATGATGAGCTGGTCGCGGGTGATGCCGGCATTGTTGACGAGGATGCCCAGGTCGCCGAACGTATCCACTGTGAATTTGATCAGCGCTTCCGCCTGTTTGAAGTCGGATACGTCGGCTTGGTGCGCGGCGGCTTTCCCGCCCGCCTCCTGAATCTGTTTGACAACTTCCTCGGCGGCAGAGGACGAACTGTTGTAATTGACGACGACCGCCGCGCCGCGCGAGGCGAGTTCGACGGCAATCGCGCGCCCAATGCCGCGCGAGCCGCCAGTGACGATGGCTACCTTGTTCTCTAAAGTCAATTTGAAGGACATTAAGACTCTCCTGTAATGAAATTATACATCATGTGATGTGTAACCCTGTCCCTGCGCGATGGAAACGGAAATCTCACTTGCCGTAGCGCCTCAAACCCAATGCCAAGCCTGCTCCTCCGCCCAAGGCAATGACCGCCGCCCACAGGACGGCATCCTGCCAGAAGCGGATGGGGAAGAGGCGGATGAGGGTGTCGGAATATGCAAAGAGCCACGTATCGCCCTCGAAAAAGAGGGTGTGGAACCAACTGAAGAACGCCCAGAAGATGTTCGGGTTGAGCAGGATGCCCGCGCCTGCGATCAAGCCGAGCGCGCCCGCCAATCCGATCATCCACCAGCCGCCGCGCCGCAAACCGTTCAGATATTCGGGAAGCAGATCATAGCGCCAGGCGAGGAGGGCGAGCATGCCAAGGATGGCGAGAGCGGCATACCAAACGCGCAGGAAGCCCTGCACCACGGCTTTGACATCTTGCATGTGTTTGAGCTCGCGTTCGTTATAGATCGGCGTGCCGTCTTCGAATTGCAGGTCACCGAGGTAGGAGATGTCCGCGCTGTTGACGAGGTATGCGACGGAAGGTTTCGCCCATTGCAGACGGTCCTGCTTTGTGAAGCCGTATTCATCCGCGGGGAACCAGGGCAGGTTGTATTCGACGGTGTAGAAAAGCGGCGTGAGCAGGATGCGGACGGCTAGTCCGATGAGGGCGAGGGGGGTGAGGAAGGAAGTGAGATGGGAGAGGGCGGGTTTCATGGGAGAGGGTAGCGGTTGACGGTTGGTAGTTGGCGGTTGGTAGTTGGTAGTTGGTAGTTGGTGGTTAGAACGCCGTCCTCGCAATGACATTAAATTCCTATTTCAAGAACTCCAAGCCGCCTTCGATGACGAAGCTGACGACCATGTTGTTGACGATCCATTCGATGGGGGCGAGGTCGTCGGTGAAGACGGTGGAGGGGGTATAGCCGGGCTGAAGGTTGGCGAAGGTGGATGCCATGGTGACCACCAGCACGGGGTCGAGGCTGGCGTCCTGCGCGATGCGGACCATGTTGGCGGAAAAATTATCCCTGCCGGTGGGCTGTTTGGTGGCGAAGATCATGGTGTTGAGCGTGCCGGGGATGTCCATGATGTGGATGGAGGGGAAGAGCTGTGCCATGGTGGTGGCGAGACCGTCGATGAGACGGCGGTTACCCGGGGTGGAGCCAACGTTGAGGGTCAGCACCCCATCGTCGGCTAGATGTGAAGCGCAGATCTCGAAGAATTCGAGCGTGGTCATGTGGGCGGGAATGTAGGGCGGGCGGTAGGCGTCGATGGCGATGATGTCATATTTGACCTGACTGCGGTCCAAACCGAGTCTGCCGTCGCCGACGATGACATTTAAGTTCGGCATGTTCATGTCGAAATATTCGCGCCCGACCTCGACGATCTGCCCGTCGATCTCGAAGCCGTCAATCTGAATGTCAGCGCCGTAGACCGCGGTCGCCTGGCGCGCGGCTGTGCCTGCGGCGAGTCCGATGATCGCCATGCTTTTGATGTCGTCGGGCGAGCGGTCTGCGTAGAAGTATGGTCCGACGAGGAATTGCTCCCAGGGTCCGTTGTAGAAGAGGACATCGGGATGATAAATGGAGTGGACGCCCTGCCCGTCGTTGAGACGCAGCAGCATGTAGCCGTCCTGCTCCTGCACTTGAATGTAGTTGTAGGCGGATTCGGCTTCGTAGACCTGCCCGGTGTTCTGCTTGAGGGCGGAATTGGAAAATGCAAAGGCGATGACCGCCAATGCGACGGGCATCCAGATCAGTTTGAGCATTTCGCGGCGGCTGGCGAAGCGGTTGAGACCGACCAGCGCGACGGCAAGCAGGATCATGGCGAAGAGGATGAAGGTGAGGCGCGTGCCGATGGTGGGGATGGTGATGAGGGTGGGGAGGAATGTGCCGATGAAGGAGCCGAGCGTGGAGACGGCGTAGATCTGCCCGGCGATCTGACCGGATTTTTCCGTATCGTCCATGGAGAGGCGGATGGCGAAGGGGGAGATGGTGCCGAGCAAGGTGATGGGGACGATGAAAAGAACCAGGACCGCGACAAAAGAACCCGCCATGACGCCGACGCTGAGCGCTTCGAACGCGCCCGCCGCGTACCTGAGGACGGGAACAGCGACGTAGGGTACCAAGCCGACCGTGAATGCCGCCCAGGCGAGGATGCGATACATGGCAAGCGGAGTGGGGTTCCTGTCTGCCCATTTGCCGCCGAGGTGGTAGCCGAAGGCGAGGTAGATGAGGATGAGCCCGATGATGCTCGCCCAGACGAGGTTGCTGGTGCCGAAGACGTTGCCGATGAGCCGACCGGCGGTGAGTTCGGCGCCGAGGGTTGCCATGCCGGAGATGAAAACAGTGAAGAGGAGGTAGCGTTTCATGGTGGGGGATTATAAGTGTCAGGTGTCAGGTGTCAAGTTGGAAGGTTCATTTCGAGGATGAATCGCCTTTTGCGCGCGAGCGGAGAACGGCGCGGATCTTCCTCAGGTCTGTACTTGCACCTGCCCATTCATCCCACAAGGGGACAATGTCACCAGCGGACATCACCCAATCGCGCAACTCCGTCAGCAGTTGACTCTAATCTTCCAATGGGTGCCAAAATAACTGAATAATACCAACCACCAAACCAATTCCTGCGCCGATTATGCTAAGAATGGCAACTCCTACAAATTGATTGATTTCCATCCATGTTTGAATAAATGATGTATATCGTAAAAGCAATGAAAATATGGCGCTGATGAGAAAGCCTTTGATTATGGAACGGCGAAGTCCAAAATTTGTGATTCTCAAAACATTGAACAATACAATTGTTCCAATCGCGGAAAATGGAACTGTTACCCAGTTGAAAGGAAAAGCGAGTTTCCAACATGCGCCAATGGCAAGCCCGCTGATAAAGGAAACAAGGACGGTTTCCATAACTTGGCGTGAATCTTCCCTTTCAGACTCACGACGTAACTCCCAAAATTGTTCTCTTCGTGATGATTCAGAAATGGCTTCCCCAAGACTTTGACCGAACTCTTCACTGTCAATATCATTATTGACGATAGTATTGCCATCGCCTTGAATCAAATTCCCTTCAAAATCTCTGCCAACATTGACTTGACTTCTACTTTTCGCCATATCTCACCCCACCTTTATTTGACCGTTCATTAACATGGGTAAAAGCCAATCGCGCAGTTCCGTCAGCGTTTGGGATTCTTGCTTGTTGATGATAATTTTCTCGAAGATAGGAGAAATTATCTTATCAAGTTCTTCTGTCAATTCTTTAGGCGGCAAAACGATTCTGCTTTGTTTCAAATGTTCTTGTGTAATGTGACCCATTGTTGTCTTGCGATTTTCAGCCATCATTTTGAAATGCTGTAAATAATTGACCAACTGAAAATAGTAAAATGACTTTGGATACTTGTCAGAAGTCACTTTGAAAATATGCTGATTCAATGCGCCTTTTCCGCCTGACCAAATCATTACTTCTAAAGACGCAGACCACGAAAATAAGACATCACCATTTTCGATGATTGCTTTTTCTGGAATATCAGGTCTAACAAGTTCTGAGTCTTCAGTAAAACCATCGCGCATCTCTCTAATTTTGATAACGCGCAGAAAGTCTTTACCCGTAGGTCTGAATTTTTGGCAAGGCAAGCCGTTCATATAATCTGCAATATCGAGCAGAGAACCCACCTCCCACCCAAGCGGAATCTCCCTCTTCAATTCCTCATTCCAGACCATCTTCCGACCCCCCTCAGTCCCCCCAAATACGACGGGTTGACTCTCTGTATTACCCAGAGTTTCCATGTCGTATTTGGGGGGATGTCCGAAGGGCAGGGGGGCGAACTGCACAAACCAATAATCGTACAAAGTCTTCGCCATCGACTCTAACTCGGCGTTGATGCGGGCGTTGAGTTCGATTTTTGCGTCCAATGCGGTAAGGACGGCGGCGATTTTTTGCTGGGTGGAAAGGTCAGGTAAAGGTATTTCTAATTTTCTAAAATTCGTAGTTGCTTGTGCTAAAGCAGGAACGCCAACATGATTTTTGAAAGACAAAAGTCTTTTTTGACCTTCAGGTGTATGGAAATAATAGACAAAAAAAGCAGGGTCTACTTTTTTAGATTTTAGTCTTACTCGAAATTGACTTTGAGAAATTACATATAAATCATATTTTGAATTTTCAGGAATATAAGATATTTGTCCCAAAGTACCACGATGAGTTATTACAATATCGCCTCTTCGAGCAATAGCCTTCTTGAATGTGCTTGCTTTTTCTTCAGTCACATATTTGAATTCATCCTCTACAAGTTTGAAGCCTGTAAGGTTTGAACCATTTAATACTGGCACACCTGACGAAACAAAGTTTTCTACTTTGATGTCAGAGCCAAATGGACCCATTGAAATTTCGTCAATTACTTCTGACAATGGCGTCAGCGTTTTACTCATACTTCAATCCATCCAACTGCTTCTTGATTTCCTTCTCCAAATCCTTGCTCTCGGAAAACAGCGCATCAAGGTTCTTTTTGTACCCGTCCATTTTGAGGGCGAACTCGGCGGGCGATAAGTCCACGTATTCGATCTTCACATCGAAGTATTGACCCGCGCTAAAGGAGTAGTTCTTGTCTTTGATCTGCTCGTAACTCACAACGACGGAAAAATCATCCGAAGCCTGATGCAGGTTGAAGGTCGAGATGATGCGCTGTTCTTCATCCGCCGAAAGCAGGGTCTTCTGATTCTTGCCCTCCTTCACCGTCGTCCCCAGTTTGGAGGCGTCCATCAGCACAATTTCGCCTTTGGTGTTGGCTTTGTCCAAAAACAAAATCGAGACGTTGGTGCCCGTGGTGGCGAAGATGTTGCTCGGCATCGAAACCACGCCGCGTAACATTTTTTCATCCACCAGTTTCTCGCGGATTTTCTTTTCGATTCCGCTTTGGGCGGTCAGGAAGCCCGTCGGCACCACAATCGCCGCCTTGCCTTTGGGGGAGAGCGAAAAGATGATGTGCTGAATAAAGACCAGATAAATTGCCATCTTGTCTTTGTCTTTGTTCGGCGTTTTGGGAATGCCCGCAAAGAAGCGCTCGTGGTTGGCTTTGGTATCCATGTCATCGCGGGTTTTGCTAAAGTCCAGTTTGAAGGGCGGGTTCGAAACGATGTAATCGAAGGTCATCAACTTATCGCCCTTTTTATGATATGGCGATACCAGCGTATCACCCTGAATGATGTTTTGAATGGAATGCACCAGGTTGTTGAGGATCAGGTTCAGCCTCAGCATGCCGCTCGACTTCTGCGAAATATCCTGCGAGTAAATGGTACAGCGCTCTTCGCCGATCTCGTGCGCCAGACTCATCAACAGCGAGCCGGAGCCCGCGGCGGGGTCGTAGGCGGTCACGTTCTGCACGGGCTTGTCCACCAAAATTGCCGCCATGATCTTCGCCACCGCGTGCGGCGTGTAATACTCGGCATACTTTCCGCCGCCGTCCTTGTTGTAATCCTTGATGAGATACTCGAAGATGGTGGCAAAGAAATCGAACTTCTGCTCGAAGACGCCCTCGAAACTGAAATTCACCAGCGGGTTGATCAACGCGCGGCAGAACGCGTCGCGCTTCGAACTATCGGTGATGTAGTTGCTCAACTCGTCGAACAGGATGACTCTTGCGCCTGTTTCGGTCTTGACCGAGAAAATGTCATTGTTGAAGATGGCGATGTCGCGCAGCGTGTCATCGAATAACTTGGCGAACTGCCCGTCGGATTGCCTGTTGAATAAATAGGATAGATAATGCTCGCGCTTCAACTTCGGGACCTCGGGGTCGAGCCCAAGCAACAGCATTTCGTATTCGCTGTCAGTGAATCCACCTATCTCTTTTTCCCAGCTTGCGGCGTTCGCCAGTTTGGGGTTCTTGCGCTTCACTTCATAGCCAAACTTGTCGTTCATGAACTTATACAGGAACGTCTGCGTGATGATCTTGAACTCGTTGCCGTCATTGCCCAGTCCATAATTGGCGCACACGCCCTTGAGCGAGTCGATCAGTTGTTTGGTTTGGGTCGTGAAATCTTGTGTCGTGGTTAATGCCATGTGTCCTCTGCAAACATACGACCCTTTCAGGGTCGGGATGGTTGTTACATTTTATGCTATAGACGTTTGACCCCTTCGGGGTCAGGACGCCGAAGGCGTCCAATATTTATAGAATTCGTTGATTGCGCCGCCGCGCCGACCCCGCAGGGGTCAGGACGCCGAAGGCGTCCCATGTTTATAGATGCAATAATGCCGTCCGCGCCCGACCGCGAAGCGGTCGCATGTGATTTTGTGCCGTTCGTTACCAACGTTCGACCCCGTTGGGGTCGGGTTGATTTTTATATTTTACGTTATAAATATTTGACCCTTTCAGGGTCAGACGCCGAAGGCGTCCCATGTTTATAGAAAATCGTTGATCGTGCCGCCGCGCCGACCCCGCAGGGGTCGCATGTGATTTTGTGCCGTTCGTTACCAACGTTCGACCCCGTTGGGGTCGGGTTGATTTTTGCATTTTACGGTTACAAACATCAGACCCCTTCGGGGTCAAATTCGATCATTCCACGCCGTGACCCCGAAGGGGTCATATATTGATAACACGTGTAATGCCGTCCGCGCCCGACCGCGAAGCGGTCGCATGTGATGTTTTTTTTATTGCTGGTCAATCCAATCGAATAAATATTCGTCTTTATATTCGATGGCAAAATTCTTCAAAAACGTCAAATATTCATCCTTGAATGTCTGCTTCTTGTGATGTTCCTTCTGGCGCATTATATAACCAATGACGTTATCCAAACTTGAATGACTGTACGAAAATGCCCCGAACCCTTCCTGCCATTGAAACCCTGACGGGCAAAATCCCTTCACCTTGATAAACTCATTCGACGATTTCTTCACCTCGCGCACCAAATCCGACAAACAACACGCAGGCCTCATCCCGATCAGAAAATGCAAATGGTCGGGCATCCCATTGATCGCCAGCATTTTCTGCTCCTTGTTCTGCACAATCCCCGTGATGTATTTGTACAATTCCTCTTCCCAAGCAGGCAAAATCAAACTCTGCCGATACTTCACCGCAAACACCACCTGAATGTAGATCTGCGAATAGGTGCTCATTTCAACCAACTATTTCCAATATCCCGCGCCTGCTGGCGGAACCATTCCTTCACCGTTGCCCATTCCACTTGCTTGATCAATGGCACCGGAGATTCCTGCTCGGCACGGTCAAAGTATGCCAAATGCCGCGCCACCTGCGCCTCGAAATCGCGCACATCGGGATATTTTTGCGGCGCAAGGTTCAGCAGGTCGCGCATCGGAATCTGCTTGCACAATTCGTACAGGTCGTGAAAATCCTTGCGGTTGGCGCGTCCAAGCAACGCGTCCAATTTCATCAAGCCAATATCTTCCACGCTCGCCAGCGTAAAGCCGTCTATTTTCAATAACGGCTTTACAAGGTTGTAGCCATATCCATAAAACCCCACGCGCACATTATTTGCGAGGAAGACCAGATTTCCCCACGAACTATCTGACAATGTCGGCGAAAAATCTTTCAATGCATGGCGCAGCGGCTCGATCAAAGCGGGAACGTCACTCTGGGTCTGTGAGAAAAAATCCAGATCAACCGAAAGCCGATGTCCCAATTGCAAAGACAATGACGTGCCGCCTGCCAGATAAAACTCGGCAGAAATGCCGCTTGAAGAAAATCCCTGCCAAACCGAACGCATGACAGGGGTAATGGTGTTCCAATAGAGTTCGGTCATTTATTCGATCTCCAAAACCAGCCGCCAAAAGGAAAGATGCGGCGCGGGCAGGGCAAAGGTTCCCCATTGCCGCACCCATTCCCGAATCTGTTCGCGCGAAAATTCTGCAAACAGCCAGCGCAATTCAGCGCGCGACCCATACCGCAGTGTCCGCTCGATAATGGTAGCGGCATCATTCTGCGGGTTTAACAATGCAAAATTATATTCCTGAAAAAAGGGCGCCAGGGTTGCGGGGATGGGTTGCATATCCTGATTATAGCCCCTGATACTCGCCCATATATTCCTTCACCAGCAAGGCATTGATAAACCTTGCCGAGTCGGGGTCTAACTTCACCTTGATTTTATCAAATGCTTCGATGATGTTCTTCATCACCATTTGGGCAAAGAACGCTTCCGAATCCATCAACCTGTTGTTATACAACACGCGCTCATCGGTCTGCTTCTTCACCTCCGCCAGCGATTCCTGAATGGCGCTCTCGCGCTGGGTCAGCCCGCCGCGCTCCACAATGCGCTTGTGCGTGCGGGCGTATTTCGCGTCGTTTTCGTATTTGGCTTTCAGCAGGTTGTTCCTGCGGTTGAGTTCGGTCACCTTCTCGAATATCTTTTCCAACGCGCCGATGTTGGTCCGCATATCGTCCTGCGTCACTTCGCTCAACTTCTTCCTGTCGAACAGCCGTTTCAGCTCCTCGTACAGTGTCACAAATTCCGGGTCGCTTGGGTCAAAATTATTGTTCAATGCCTCGCGCGTCTTGCGCAGCATCCCCTTCAACTGGTCGGCAATCACCAATTCATCCTCGGAGACCTTGCGGAAGGCGAAGACCACATTCTCCAACGCCACGTTCAGCAGGTTGGTCGTATCCACATCGCTCTCGATGTTTTCCTTCAGGTTCAGCAATTCGATGTGCGCGATGGTTTCATCCAGCAGGCGGTTGAACTTGCGGAAGTCGATCCGCTCGAGCAATTCATAATGCCCGAACAACTTGGTGAGGTTGTACAGGTTGCGGGCATTCTCCAGCGCCTTGCGGATGTCCAGCATCACCTTGCGGTCTTGGATCTGGCTGATCTGCTGGGAGAAGACCTCCATATTGTTCAGGTCATAATGGAAGAGTTTCTCCTTGATATCCCTGAACTCCTCTTCGATCTCCTCTTTACTCTTGAACAGGCTCGAATATGTGGACATTTCATCGCCAAGTTCGGCTTGTAGTTCATTGAAATACGCCTTATTGGTCTTGTCGAACTCCCCGCGGATATCGGCAAAGTCCACCACGAAACCGTACCTGAAATTCTTGTACGGGCGATTCACACGCGTCAACATCTGAAGAAGGTTGAAATCTCTAACAAGTCGCGCAATGTACAGTTTCTTCAAGCGTTTGGCGTCGAAGCCCGTCAACAGCATGTTGTACACGAAGAGCAGATCGATCTGCCCCGCTTTGAATTTCTCCACTTCATCCTTGCGGTCAGCTTTGGAACCCACATCATGCAGGATGAGCGAAGCGGTGAAACTATCCCCTGTCTCTTTTTGGTAGGTCACATATTCGGCGGGCGGCTCGGAGATCGCCTTGTAACTCCGATTCACCTCCTCGACCGTTTTCTGTCCGGGGTTGTATTTGTTGATGAAGATCTCATACAACTTCCGCGCCTGTTCGGAACTGTCACAGACCACCATCCCGCCGATGGTGTAATCATCGAACTTCTTTCTGCTGTTCACAAAATCCCGCACAATGTAGTCCAGCATGGGCTCGGCAAAGGTCTTGTGGGCGTAGATCACCTTTTTATCGGCGTCGCCTTTGAGAATTTCGACCTCTTTGAGCGCCTGCTCCAGGCGGATCTTGTACTCGGTCTCGATCCCCTCGCGGATTAATTTCAGGGTGTATCCGTCCGCAATGGACGAGTTGTAATAATACTTGTGGATGTAACTCCCGAATACCTGACGCGAGATATTATCACCCGTGATGAGCGGCGTGCCCGTCAGCCCGATCATGATCGCGTCACGATCTGAACTGACCAGGTTGGCAAGGAAACTGCCCTTTGGGTCATAACTGCGGTGGACTTCATCGAGGAAATACACCCGCTGGGTGTTGATGTCGTAATCGCTGGCTCGTACCGCGTCCGTATCGTCCTTGAACTTCTGGATGTTGACAACGGTGATCTCAGGCTTGCCGCTCTGGTTCTCGACCGCCTGCTTCAACTTGAAACTTTTCAGCAAGTTGCTCTTTGAATTGACCGTGTTTACCACCAATCCGCGGCTGGAAAACTCACCCTTTGCCTGCACCATCAGGTCAAGGCGGTCCACGATGAAATAGAACTTCGGCACGATCCCCTTGCGGTGGAAGTAATCCGTCAAATATTGGACGTTGAAATAGGCGAGCGCGGTCTTGCCGCTGCCCTGCGTATGCCAGATGATGCCCTTCCTGCCGCCTTCCTCCAGCCTGCGCTCGATGGCTTTGGTGGCGAACAACTGCGGATAGCGCATGATGTGTTTTTCAAGTCCGCTGCCCTCTTTTACGTAGGTGATCCCATAACGCAACAGCATCCCCAGCCGCTCCCTGCTGAACAGGGAGGTCAACACGCGGTTGGTGGGGTTTTCCGGGTCTTTGTTGGTGAGGAATTCAGGCGAATGTTTAATGATGATCAGGTTGTTATCCTTGAGCACGAAATTCTCAAGATCATCGTCTTCCGGCTTGAGCAGGCGCGGCAGGTCTACATCTTCCTCTTCCCTGAAATAATTGAAATTCGCCTCGGAGTAGGATGTGGTGGAGTAGAACACGCCCTGAATAGGCTCGATGGCGTCGGGGTCGTATTCCATGTTGTTGGAAAAGACCAAAATCTGCGAAATGTTGACGAACTTCCTGAACTTCTTGTTCTTGAAGCGCGCATTGATGCGCTCACGTTCCTTCAAGATCCCATCCTGGTTATTCGGTTTCTTGACTTCCACGAACGCCAGCGGCATTCCGTTGACCAGCAGAATAATATCAGGGCGGAATTCATCGTCCCCGTTCCTGTAGGTCAACTCGGTCACAACATGAAAAGAATTATTATCGAAGTCATCAAAATCGATCAACCGCGTCCCCGAAGTGGCGGTCAACATTTCGAAAAAGGCTTGCCCAAGGTCTTCATTATCCAGCGCGAGCGAGACATCCTGAAATACGCGCTTGGCATCCTCCACGGTCAACCCGGGGTTGAGACGCAGTATCGACTCGCTAAAAATATCCGTGAAAATATTGGTTTCACCGTCCCATTCGGCTTTTGAAAGGGAAAGATATTCATATCCCAGCCTGCATAAGTGCAGGATGGCGGGGATTTTTACTCTGGTGTTTTCATTGAAACTCATGAAATACATCCCATCAACTATCCAAAATAAAGCCCAATTGCTTTATTTTACCCGACCTTGCGCGTAGATAGTCAAGAGTCGAATTACATAAACCTTTCAATCTGGAAGTACAATCGAGGGGAATGTAGGAGAACCATACCAAGAGAAGCCCCCTCCCGTCCTCCCCCGACGAGCAGGGGAGGGGTTATCCATCTAATTCGGAGAACTTTATGCACATCCCAAAACAGTACCGAGAAAAGCCCCCTCCCGTCCTCCCCCGACGAACGGGGGAGGGGTTATCCATCTAATTCGGAGAACTTTATGCATATCCCAAAACTATACCGAGAAGAAGATCAGGAACGAATCATCGAATTCCTGAAGCGGAACAGTTTCCCGGCGCTGGTCTCGCACGACGGGCAGGGACTGACCGCCACGCATTTGCCGACGGAGGTGATCGAGCACGCGGACGGGTCGCTGACGGTCCTGGGGCATATGAGCCGCGCCAACCCGCAGTGGAAGAGTTTCGGCGAACAGGAAGTATTGCTTATTTTTCAAGGCGCGCATACGTATATTTCGCCGAGATGGTACAACCATGTCAACGTGCCGACGTGGAATTACATGATGGTGCACGTGTATGGCAGGGTGCGCATGCTGGAAGGGCAGGAGTTGTATGACCTGCTGGACAGCCTGGTGAAAAAGCACGAAGATGGCACTTCGTATAGCCTACGTGCGCTGCCGCAGGATTTTGTAGAGAAGGAAATGAATGGCGTGGCGGGGTTTGCGCTGGAGGTGACGCGAATCGACGCGGGCTATAAACTGAGTCAGAACCGCGACGATGAATCGTACGGGACGATCGTGGAGGAGTTGGAGAAGCGCGGGGACGAGAATTCGGCGGGGGTGGCGGAGGCGATGGTCTCGATACGTCCCTTCGGGACTACTCGACCAGCCGGGGGCGGTTAGGTTAGCGGGGAGACCGCTTCGCCGGACTGAATCCTTGCCCGCAATGACATAGCGCCATCCTTGACGAAAGGCTGGCAAACGAATAAAATCACATCCGTTCTCAGTGACGCCTCCACCTGGAGGCGTGTTTTTTGGGAACAAAATCATTCACAGGGTGAAGGTAACCGCAATCCGGCGGTGAGAGGCGCCCGAGGAGTAACGATGGATAAAGTAGTATTGAAAGCTGAAAAACGCGACGTGACCGGCAAGCAGGTGAAAGCGCTGCGCCGCGCGGGCAAACTGCCGGCGGTGATCTATGGCAGACACGTGGAACCGGTTGCGATCTCGCTGGAAGCGCACAGCACGGGGCTGGCGATGACGAAGTTGACCGCCTCCAGCCTGGTGACGATCGAACTGGACGGCAAGCAGTATCCCACCCTGGTGCGCGACCGTCAGCGCGATTACATCAAGGGCAACCTGACGCACGTCGATTTCATGGTGGTGGACCTGACCGAGAAGATCCGCACGAACGTGGGCATCCAGTTCGTCGGCATTTCGCCCGCAGTGAAGGATTACAACGGCGTGCTGGTGCACAACCTTGAAAAACTGGAAGTGGAATGTCTGCCGACCGACCTGCCCGAGCGCATCGTTGTGGACATTTCCATCCTGAAGCAGATCGGCGACGGCATCCGCGTGCGTGAAGTGGATGCGATGCTGACCGACAAGGTGCTGGTGTTGAACGATCTTGACGACATGGTGGCAGTGGTCACCGCCGCGCGTGAAGAAGAAGCCGTTCCGGGCGCTGAAGGCGAAGCCGGCGCAGAAGAAGCCGCTCCCGAACTCAGTGTGGAGCGCGGCAAGAAGGACGAAGAAGGCGAGTAATTTCCGCCCGATGTTCAAGAACGAACATCCGCCATCCTACGATGGCGGATGTTTTTTTGTTTTTTTGGAAGCGTGTTCCCTGCTCACTCCCTTAGAAACCCGAGCGTTTTCAAAAAGGTGACGGTCATGCGCGCAGTGGCGCCCCAGAGCAGTTCGCCGTCGTAGGGATGGTAGGCGATCAACGAGCGGTCCGAGTTGCCGAACGAAAATTCCCAGTAGTTGTTGCGGTTCGCCAGCCAGAGCAGGGGGATGGTGAAGACGCGCGCCACTTCGACGCCCGCGATCTTGAAGGCATAGGGGAAGGGGATGACGCCCACGATCGGACTGACCCGAAAATTGCTGATGGTGATCAGACGGCTGAGCCGCCCGATGACCTGCACATCCGCCGGGTTGACACCGATCTCCTCCTCTGCCTCGCGCAGGGCGGTCTGCTCGGGCGTGGTCTCGCCCTCGTCACAGGCGCCGCCGGGGAAGGAGACCTGTCCCTTGTGCGATTCGACGCGGTCGGTGCGGCGGGTGAAGAGCACATGCCATTGATCGTCAAAGCGCATGAGCGGGAGCAGGACCGCCGCGCATTTCAGACGGGTATCGGGCTTGAGCGCCATCTCCGCGTACTCGTCCGCGGGCGCGTTCTCCTGCGCGTCGAGCAGTCTTTTGGCGATGTACTCGCGGGTCAGGTCCATCTATTCCAGATCCAGCCCCGCTTCATCCGCCAGTTGCGCCGCGCGCGGGTCAATGACGGCTTCGATCTTCCTGCCGAAAACGAGGAAGCCGGTATGCGCCACCATGCGGTCGGCGGGACGCAGGCGGGATGGGTTGGGTTTGTAGTAGCGCAGGAGAAGCTCGCAGACCTCGATGAAGGCAAATTTATTGGCGCGCAGGGCGTTCAAGACCTTTTCCACCTGGTTGAAGGTGGGCAGGAGCGTGCCGAAGAATCCACCCGGTTTGAGGGCGTCCCGTACCTGCGGGATGTAGTCGAATGGATTTTGCACGTCGAGGAAGAAGGCGTCGGCATCGGTTTCGTCAAAGCCCTCCTGGATGTCGCGCAGTTTGAAGTCCACGCGCGAAGCGAGCCCGATGCGTTCGACGTTCTTGCGGGCGAGATTCTGCACATCCGTTTTTTGCTCGTAAGAGATCACGCGTCCCTCTGCACCGACAGCGGATGCCAGCGCGATGGTCATCGAACCCGAGCCGGTGCCCGCCTCCATGACGGTCTGCCCGCTGGAGATGCCCATTTGAACAAGGATGTAGCCGATGTCTTTGGGGTAGAGGATCTGCGTGGTGCGCGGCAGTTCGTTGAGGATGTCGGCGAGGGAGGGCTGGAGCAGGAAGAAGGGCGCGCCGGTGTGGCTGAAGATCTGCGAGCCCCACGGTATGCCGATCAGGTCGTCATGTTTCAGCACGCCGCGATGGCTTTGGAATTCGCCGCCCTCTTTGAGCGTAAAAATGAAGTGTTTGTGGGTGAGACCGACCAATTGCGCGAGGTCGCCGTCCCGGGCTGTGGTTTCGTATTTCATGCGGATAATTGTACTTGTTCTTTTTCTTTTGCCCTTCTCAACTTCCGGTTGGATGCCAGCAATACGGCGAACATGCCGACCCCCATCACGAGCAGTCCGCACAGCAGGGCGGGGGCGTACATGAACAGCCATTCGGGTCTGCCGACCGTTTCGCCGAGCGCAGCGATGCCGGTCCCTGCCGCGGCGGCGTTCCAAACCCCGTGGATCAGGACCGCGGCGATATACGATGCGGCTAACCGCCCGATGCGTTTCTCTTTGAACGCGGAAACGATGCCCCAGCCGACGAGTCCCGAGGCGGTGATGTGCAGGACGCTGGTCCCGGCTCGTGCCCCGGCGATAGCCGCCCAGCCGACCGATCCGTCTGCGCTGGCGTTCAGGCTTTCAAAGAGCGCGAACGCCGCGCCGCTCAACAGTCCCAGTATGAAGCCCTGGGCGGGACTTTCGATGCGCTTTGCGAACAACCAGACCCCCAGCGGCTTGAGCAGTTCTTCGATCAATGGAACGATGAGCGCGATGAAGCCAAGCGCGGATGCGATCAGGGCGGGATTTGTAATGTACGGCGCCAGCAGGTTCAGGATGTCTTCCTCGTTCGACATGGTGCTGAGGGTTTGAGCCAGTTGCATCAGTTCATCCGCTGCCGACGGCTGTGAAACGGCGAGGTAGACGCCCACGCCCAGGAGGGCGAGAATCAGGATGATGAGTTCCAGCAGGATGATGAGCAAAGGTCCCGCCGTGAGACCCAGCCCAAAGACAGCGAAGAAGCGCCAGCGCGGACCCGTTTCCAACCCGTTGGAGCCCATCCCGAATACCAGCCAGATGGGCGCCACGATGACCAGGATGGTCAACATGGGCAGGGTGAGCCAGCCGAGCCAGGCGATCTCGGTCACGGCGATGACGCTGCCGATCCCCAAACCGAACACGACCACTCCGATCACCACCGCCGCCTGCCACCATGCAAACGGAATGTGGAGAAATTGGTCGGCTTGCTCGCGCTTCAGCACTTTTTGCAGGACGAACCAGGCTGATGCGCACAGGGTAAGACCCAGAAAAAAGAAAGATGCCGCGCCGATCATTTCCGCGGCGGGAGAACTTTCCCCGGTGAACAGATCGATCAGTGAACTGACGCCCATCCCGAATGCGATCAGCCATAAAACC
The DNA here is from genome assembly GCA_023382595.1 of Anaerolineales bacterium. Classification (GTDB taxonomy): domain Bacteria; phylum Chloroflexota; class Anaerolineae; order Anaerolineales; family Villigracilaceae; genus Villigracilis. Next base: position 38,899 of record JAHDWB010000008.1, read on the forward strand.
GGAATGCCAAGACCGAGCACGATCAAGGTCAATAAGGATGCCCAATGAGTTTTTGTCGGTTGCATTATTTCTCTTCCATGATGATCTTTATGATGCGGTCGCCGGTCGGCAGGTTGAGCGGCTGGGCTGGGTCGCGCGGCGTGAGTTTCTCCGCCACGTCCAACCCGCTGAGGACCCGCCCAAAAATGGTGTAGCCCCCGTTGAGGTGCGCTGCCGGCGCGAAGGTGATGAAGAACTGGCTACCGTTCGTATCGGGTCCGGAGTTTGCCATACCCACCAGTCCTGGTCTGTCGAACAGCAGGTCGCTGATCTCGGTCTGGAAAAAATAGCCGGGGTTGCCGCGCCCGGTCCCGCTTGGGTCGCCTGTCTGCGCGGCAAAGCCGGGGATCACGCGGTGAAAGGTCACGCCGTCGTACCATCCCTGCCGGGCAAGGAACACGAACGAATTGACCGCCAACGGCGCCTTGTCCGGCAGGAGTTCGATCACAATATTTCCTTTTTCGGTTTCGATGGTGGCAATGTACTGCTTCGACGCATCAATGCTAAACGGCGGACATTCGGTGAACTGTTTTTGTCCGAGCAGGATCAGTCCGATCGTATCGTTCATGCTTTGATAGTCGAGGACGTAGGACTGCTGGATAACCCCGTTGATGACGATGAGCGGCACGGCTGGGATCTCCAACTGTTTCGCCGCATCATACATGGACATCATCCTGGTCCTGGTCTCCCCGGCTTTCATCGCCGCTGAGAGCTGGTCCGCATCCATGCCTGCGGCGGAGGCTTGATCCAAGACCCAGGCGTCGAATCCGCTGACTCCCAAATTCGCCCATTCATTATAGTTTGTGAACAACAGGTCGTGCATTTCCCAGAACTTTCCCTGCTCATCGGCGGCGAGCGCGGCGAGGACAGCTTGTTCCGATTTGTCGAGCACACCGATCAATGGCAGCGGACGGAAGACAAGGCGAATCCCGGCGTTATTTTGCATCAAACGGTCAATGACCGACGCCATGCCCGCACAGCCCTGCGATTGGAAATCGCAGTATTGGATGATGGTCACCGGCGCATCGGCGGGACCGATGAAAAAATCCGCGCCGCTGACGGGCGGAAAAAGAGATGCAGAATCCGGGACGGGCGTTGCTTCTGTGGTGATGCTGGTGCAACTGAATGCAGGCGTGGGCGTGTTCAGGATGACGGGATTCAAGACCGTGATGGGAGTCGGGGTGATGTCCGTTTCGGGTGTTGGCGAAGCGCAGGCACTGAGAGCGAACAGCGCAACGACGATAAGCGACAGTGTAAAAAAAGTCTGTTTCATTTATTGATCGACCGCTTTCTGCAATTGTTCGAAGTTCCACATCCATGACATGCGGTTGACGAATTCCGCCAGCGAGGCGCTCCGGGCGCGCAACTCCCGCACAGCAGGACCGACAGGGTCTGCGCCTGCCGCACCGCCGGGCACGTCCGCGTATGCGCCGTGGAAGGCGAAATATGCCTGATTGATCTTGCGCAGCAGGTATCCGTTTTGCAGGAAGATCTGGCGGCGCGCTTCCATGTATGCCTCGGCTTCTTCGATCTTTCCCTCCGCCAGCAGGGCATCGGCGGTGATGCGCGTTTCATGCATCTGCGCGCGGAAGTCGAAGACGGGGCGCGGCAGGTCGCCGGGGTTGGGTCGGTGGAAGGGGAGGGAGACCAGTTCAAAGGTCGGAAGCGAGGCGGGGTTAAGTTCCGGATAGAATTTTTCGATAACAAGCGCTCCGATCTCGTCCCCGGCGATGGATGCGGTGGTCTCGTTCATGGTGCGCAGTTCGGGCGTTTCGCCGTAGAGCAGTCCGAGCGGACGGAGGGTGAGGTAGTTGTGGATCCATTCGTGGGCGATGGTGTTGACCAGCCACGGCAGGTTGGTGCTGCGCATCACCATGGTCGGGTAGACGCCTACACCGCCGATCTGCACAACGAGCGAAGAGATGTTGAGCCCGCTGTCCACTTGGGATTCGAGCGAGACTTGTTCGTCCACGGTGAGATCGGTATTGAGGGAGATGTTCGCGGTTTGTACGATGCGGTCACGCGGGGAAACGATGAGCGCAACCGGCAGGGGCGTCGAGTGGTACCAGACGTTCGGCACAGGCTGACCGATGGCGGTCAGATCGAGTTCGGCGAGCACTTGCGTGACCTGTTCCTGCAGGATGCCCTCCGCCAGCGGAGCAAGTTCGCTTTGACGCGCGTACAGTTCGGCAAGCTCATTGCGCAGGGGCTGGGATGCGGTTTCCTTGTCCGGAATGGATGCATCCGCGTAGAGTTGGGTGAGTTGATATTCCTTTTCGAGGATGAATTGCGTGGTGCGCAGATACTCCATCACGACCTGTTTTTGAGCCGTGTGATCGAGCGTGTAAGGCGCTTTGATGGAGGCGGCGCGCATCTTTATGATGGCGGCTTTCGCCATCCATTCGACGTAGTTGAATTCGATCTGGCGCGTGTAGGCGCGGACCTTTTCGATGGGGTTGGTCAATGAGGGGTTGCTGTATCCGCCGACGACGGCGATCACGAGCAGGACGATGGTCATCTCAAGACCGCGGATGATCCGGTGGAAAAACATGGCGGGATTATAACAAAAGCGCACGGCGAGGCAGAATACCTCGCCGTGCTGTACACCCTGCCCTCACAGGATTCACTTTTGCCAGCATGCCGGCAAAAGTTTTTCTCTATTTTTTGTTCTTCAAATACTCGTCGATGGCGAGCGCGGCTTTTCTGCCGCCCACCATGGCGGTGACGACCAGGTCCGGTCCGGTGACGCAGTCTCCGCCGGAGAAGACTCCCTCGCGGGATGTTGCGCCGGTGGCTTTGTCGGTGACTTTGATCAAGCCCCAGTTGTGGGTTTCCAGATCGGGCGTGGTCTTGCCGAGGATCGGGTCGGGCCAGTAGCCGAGCGCCAGAACGGCGGTGTCGATGGCGATGCTGAAATTCGAGCCCTCGACCGGGACGGGTTTGCGGCGTCCTTTTGCATCCGGTTCGCCAAGTTTCATTTCGATACATTCCACCGCCGCGAGTTTGCCGTCCGCGCCGGCGATGAATTTGACGGGCTGGGTGAGGAAGCGGTATTTTGCGCCTTCCTCGCGCGCCAGTTGACGGTCCTTTTTCCCGCCGGGCATTTCCTTTTCGGTGCGGCGATAGAGACAGGTGACCTCTTCCGCGCCGAGGCGCAGGGCGGTGCGCAGACAGTCGGATGCGGTATCGCCGCCGCCGATGACGGCGACGCGCTTGCCGATCTGGAGCGGTTCCTTCATATCGTCGGGCAGCAGTTCCGGGTCCACATTGCCGCGGATGAGGAAATCCGTCGCTTCGTAGACGCCGGGCAGGTCGGTGCCGGGAGTGTCTTCCATTTTCGCGTCCACTTCCGAACCGACACCGATGAAGACCGCTTCGAAGCCTTCCTCGAAAAGCTGGTCAATGGTCTTGTCCCTGCCGATGTAGGTGTTGGGGACGAACTTCACGCCGGCGCGTTCGAACTCTTCCCATTTTTCCTGCCAGACGTCCTTCGGTAGTTTGAAGTTGGGGATGCCATACACCAGCAAACCGCCGGGCGCAGGCTTGGATTCAAAGATGGTGACATCGTAGCCTTTTTGAACCAGAATATCCGCACAGCCCAATCCGGCGGGTCCAGCGCCGATGATGGCGACCTTTTTTCCATTTAATACACCGACGGGGATGAAATGTCCGCGCGAACGGCGTTCGTAGTCGACAGCAAAAGCCTCCAGTTCGCCGCACAAGACCGGGGCATCATGTTTGTTGAGCACGCACGAGCCCTGGCACAATGCTTCGTGCGGACAGACACGTCCGCAGATCTCCGGGAGCGAACTGGTTTTGTGATAAATGGCAGCCGCCTCGGTGAAGCGTCCCTGTTCGATCAGCCACATGGCGGAGGGGATGTCGTTGGCGGTGGGGCAGGCAACCATGCAGGGAGCCGGATCCGGGCAGTGAATGCAGCGTGACGCCTCGACCATGGCGCGTTCGGGTTCGAACTCGATGACGACATCGTCGAAGTCACAGGTGCGCGTGTCGGCGGGGCGCAAGTCAAGATCAAAGAACGGGCGGTTGGCGCGCTCCTTGCGGTCGATTGCTAAAAATTCACTTGGGACTGCCTGCATGAAACCTCCGAGTTGGGGAAAAATCTACATATAAAATCTTCCTAGGGATGATACCTAATCTAATTGGACAGATACAGGCGTAAATGTCACAAAAGCGGGAGACAATCGTCATGAATTTATCATTAGACATTGGTTAATGGTACTATAAAAAAACACCTTTACAATCCATCTGTGCATTAAAATCATTGACGGCAAAAAAACTTTTACAACTTCCACGCGTAGGTTAATGGAATTGTGACAAATAAACAGTAAGATTGCCTTAATGAAGGCTGACTGTATTTTGGAGGATCACCATAATGAAACAGTTCTTATCGAAACATGCCCGCCGGATCTGGATCTTTGCAGGGATCGCGGCGGTTATTCTGGTCGTGTATTTCCTTACACAGCGGGGCGGCAATGAAGCCGTTGCCTTCCAGACCGTTCCGGCTGAACAGGGAAACCTGATCGCCTCGGTCGGCGCGACGGGCAGTGTGCGGGCAAGACAAAGCGCCGCCTTGATCTGGCAGACGAGCGGCATCGTAGACTCCGTCAACGCGGAAGTTGGAGACCGCGTCTCACGTGACTTTGTGCTTGCCAGCCTTGAAAAATCATCCCTCAACCAGAGCATCATCCTCGCCGAAGCGGACCTGGTGAACGCGGAAAAGATGCTGGAGGACCTGCTCACGTCGAATACGGCGCTGTTGGAGGCGCAGCAGGCTGTGGACAGGGCGAAGGTCAAATATGACAGCGCCCATAACTGGCGCATCCGTTTGAACGGAAAGATCGACCTGACCGATTATATCTACGACGACGACGGTAACTTAAAGAATATCAAGAAGTACAAGGGCTTCGCCAGCCAGGCGATGATCGATCAGGCGGACAAGGACCTCGCCCTTGCAGAGGCGCGCCTTAACGACGCCCGCCGCGCCTATGACCGCCTGCTGAAGGGACCCGATTCGGAGGAAGTGGCAGCCGCACAGGCGCGTGTCGCCGCCGCGCAAGCAACCCTCCGGCTGGCGTATCTCAGCGCGCCTTTTGACGGCACGATCACCCAGGTGATCCCCTCCGCCGGAGATCAGGTCTCTGCCGGGGTGACGGGGTTCCGCATTGACGATCTCTCCAGCCTGTTGGTGGATGTGCAGGTCTCCGAGGTGGATATCAACAACGTTCGGATCGGGCAGGATGCGACCCTCCTGTTCGATGCGATCTTGAACAAGGAATATAAAGGCAGGGTCGTGCAAGTGGGGCAGGTCGGGGAGACGCTTCAGGGTTTGGTCAGTTTTACGGTCACCATCGAGTTGACCGACGCCGACGAACTTGTGAAACCCGGCATGACCGCCGCCGTCAGCATCGTGGTGGACGAGGTCAAGGATGTCCTGCTCATTCCCAACCGCGCAGTCCGTTTGGTGGATGGGGAGCGGGTGGTGTACGTGCTTGTGAACGGCAGTCCCGTTCAGGTCCGAATCCGACTCGGCGCTTCATCCGATACGATGAGCGTGCTGTTGGAAGGGGATGTCAAGGAAGGCGATCTGATCATTCTCAATCCGCCGTCATTCTTTACTGGAGGCATGTTCGGTGGCTGACATGGATTGGGTGATCGAAGCGCGCGACCTGAAGAAGACCTACATCATGGGCGAGTTCGAAGTCCATGCCCTGCGCGGCGTGTCATTCACGATCCGGCGCGGGGAGATGGTGTCGATCATGGGACCATCGGGCTCGGGCAAATCCACAATGATGAACACGATCGGCTGCCTGGACCGCCCGACCTCCGGCGAATATATTCTGGACGGCGAATCGGTGGCGGAGATGACCGACGACCAGTTAGCCAGTGTCCGCAACCGCAAGGTGGGTTTTGTCTTCCAGAGTTTCAACCTGCTCTCGCGTTTGACCGCGTTGGGGAATGTGGAACTGCCCCTGCGTTATGCCGGGCTGACCGAAGGACGCCGTGACCGCGCCCGTGCCGCGCTCGAAGCGGTTGGTTTGGGGGACCGCATGACGCACCGCCCCTATGAACTCTCCGGCGGGCAGCAGCAGCGTGTGGCTGTTGCGCGCGCGCTGGTCAATAACCCCGCCATCATCATGGCGGACGAACCGACCGGGAATCTGGATTCAAAGGTCGGCAAAGAGATCATGAATCTATTATTGAATTTGAACAAGGACCTCGGCACGACGTTGATCATCGTCACGCATGACCCGAAGATCGCCGAGCAGACCCAGCGCGTCATCCGCCTGCGCGACGGCTTGCTGGATACCGGGGAAGAGGAAAGCAACGGGAGGCAGGCATGAGCTTTTGGCAGGCTGTCATAGAAGCCCTTGAAAGTTTGAACGGGAACAAGATGCGTTCCGGTTTGACCGTGCTCGGCATTGTCATCGGCGTGGCGGCGGTGATCGCCATGCTGGCGGTCGGCAACGGGGCGCAGGCGACCATTACCGGTTCCATTTCCGATATCGGCACCAACCTGCTGTTCGTTTTCAGCGGCGGACCGCAACAGGGCGGCGGACCAGGATCGGGCGGCGGTGGAAGCGGAAGCAATACGCGTCCGCTGACATTGGGGGATGCGGATGCGATCTCCGATCCCTTTGCCGCGCCGTCGGTGGAGGCGGTCGCGCCGGTGATCCAGGGAAATGGGATGCTGGCGTTCTCCGGCGAGAATACCAGCACGACCATCAGCGGCGTGACGCCGTTGTATGCGCCGGTGCGCAACCTTCAGGTGGCGGAAGGCGATTTTATCAATGAAGAACACCTGCTCGGGCGGATGTCGGTTGTGGTGCTGGGACCGGAGACCGCTACTGCGCTGTTCGGTCATGCCGACGGTGTGGTGGGTGAGACCATCCGCATCGAGGGGCAGCCGTTCCGTGTGATCGGTGTTCTGGTGGCGAGAGGCGGCGGCGCGTTCGGAAGCGAGGACAATGCCGCTTATATCCCATTTACCACTGCGCAGGCGCGCCTGATCAAACGTTCGACGCCGGACCGCGTGGATGTCATCTTCGTCCAGGCAACTTCCGCGGATACGGTTCCACAGGCGTCGGAGGAGATCTCCAACATCATCCGCCAGCGTCATCGCACGCCCATCGGCGCGGATGATTTCACTGTGTTCACCCAGCAGGATTTTCTGCAAACGTTTGAAACCATCACCGGCGTTCTGACCATCTTCCTCGGCGGCATTGCGGGCATTTCCCTGCTGGTGGGCGGCATCGGCATCATGAACATCATGCTGGTTTCCGTCACCGAACGCACCAAGGAGATCGGTCTGCGCAAGGCGTTGGGCGCGCGCAAACGCGACATCCTGTTGCAGTTCCTGACCGAGTCGTCCCTGTTGAGTCTGATCGGCGGGGTCATCGGCATCATGTTCGGCTGGCTGATCGCATTCGTCGTCGGGCAGGTCGCCACCGCCACCGGCAACAACTTCACGCCCGTGGTCGGCACGGACGCGATTTTGCTTTCCACGAGTTTCTCGGCGATCATCGGCTTGTTCTTTGGCATTTATCCCGCCAGCCGCGCCGCCAACCTCGAGCCCGTCGAAGCCCTGCGTTACGAGTAGTCATGTCAACGTTTCGGAAGTCCATCTACGCCCTGATGCTGCTCTTCTTCGTTCAGGGATGTATTCCCGCGCAGACTGTTACTCAGGAACCACCTGCTGCTGCAACCTTTGCCCCGCTCCCGGCGACGTCAACGCCTCTTCCCACGCCGACGCTTATCCCTGCCCAAACGGAGATTCCGCCCACGCCTCAGCCGGAGGTGATCCTCACGGTTACGAAGGGCAATCTTTACATCCGCCGCGGACCGGGCTTGCCATATAACCAGATCGGCGTCCTGCGCGAAGGAGAGAGCATCCGCATCATCGGGCAGGATGTGCTCTCGCGCTGGGTGCAGGTGCAGATGCCCAACTCGCAGAACGCGGGCTGGGTTTCCGTCATGACCGATTTCACGCGCGTGGACGGCGACCTTAACTCCGTGCCGAACTTCACGTTCACGGATTGGTTCAAGCCTGCCTTCATCAAAAATTGCACGGAGCATGATCTGGTGGTGGAACCCGGCGATCATTACCTGTACAATCTCTATACCAACTCGCTGACCCTCAACGAGGTGCAGGTCGACCCCGGCTCGTACACGGTGCATGATATGTTCCTGCCGGGCGCGCCGGAGATCCAACGCGTCGAAGTGCGGGAGGGGATGACCGTGTACATCACCGTGAATGGATTGGGTGTCAGTCACAATTGCCCGTAGCTTGCGGCATCATTCGCTCATCTCGCGGTACAATCGGAGTATGACGGCGAGGCAATGTCAGACTGAGATGCCGCCGGGGAGCAGAATCAGGCGTCCGTTAAGGTCGAGCCGTTCCTTATGTCCTATTAGGAGAAAACCATGTCTGAAAAATTGAATCAACTCAAGCAGATCTTTGGCGAGGTCGGTGACCTGGGCCGCGCTGCCAGCGTTCTCGGCTGGGACCAGCAGGTGAATATGCCGCCCGGCGGCGGGGAGGCGCGCGGACAACAGCTCGCCACACTTGGAAAGATCGCCCAGGAAAAGTTCACGTCGGATGAAGTGGGGAAATTGCTGGACGAATTGAAGAGCGAATACGGGGACGCCGGGACCGATGACGGCGCGATGATCCGCGTTGCCGCCCGCGATTACGACAAAGCCAAACGCGTGCCGCCTGAGTTCGTGGCGGAGCAAGCCATGGTCGCGTCGAAGGCATTCGAAGCATGGGTGGAGGCAAAAGGGAAGGCGGACTTTTCCATCTTCCGTCCGCATCTCGAAAAACTGGTGGACTTGGTGAAGAAGTACATTTCCTTCTTCCCGCCCGCGGACCATCCCTATGATGTTTTGCTGGAGGATTACGAACCCGGCATGAAGACCGCCGACGTTCAGACGATCTTCGGCAACCTGCGCCCGAAACAGGTGGAACTCATCAAAGCCATCGCAGCTTCCAAGCAGGTCAAGGATGATTTCCTGCACAAGAAATACAACGAAAAGAAGGTCTGGGATTTCGGCGAAACGATCATCAAGAAGTTCGGCTACGATTTCTCGCGCGGCAGGCAGGACAAAGCCCCGCATCCGTTCGAGACGACCTTCAGCGTTGACGATGTGCGCATCACCAACCGCTTCGAAGCGGGCAATCCGCTGGCGACACTGTTCAGCGCCATGCACGAGTCGGGACATGCCATGTACGAGCAGGGCGTCAACCCGGCATACGAACGCACCCCGCTGGCGAGCGGAACGTCGCTGGCGGTGCATGAGTCGCAGTCGCGCATGTGGGAGAATATCGTCGGGCGCTCCCTGCCGTTCTGGGAGCACTTCTTCCCCGAACTGAAAAAGACCTTCCCGTCGCAATTGGACGGCGTGGGCTTGAAAGCCTTTTACAAAGCCATCAACAAAGTCGAGCCATCCCTCATCCGCGTGAACGCGGACGAAGCCACGTACAACCTGCACATCATGCTGCGCCTCGAAATGGAGATCGGCATGGTGGACGGTTCCATCGCCATCAAAGACCTGCCCGAGATCTGGAACGAGAAGATGCGCGATTATCTCGGCATCACCCCGCCCAACGACGCGCTCGGCGTGCTTCAGGACATCCACTGGTCGTACGGCTCCATCGGTTACTTCTCCACCTATGCGCTCGGCAACATCATCTCGGCGCAACTGTGGGAGACGGTTAACAAGGACATCCGCGGGCTGGATGAACAGTTCCGCAAGGGCAAGTTCGATGAACTGCTCGGCTGGCTGCACGAAAAGATCCACGTGTATGGGCGCAAGTACGACCCGCAGGACCTCGTGCAAAAAGTGACCGGCTCGAAGATCGACTCCGCCGCGTACGTGCGCTATTTGACGAAGAAATACAGCGACATCTACGGGCTTTAGTTTTGGATCAACCGAACGAGACGCCCTGTCCATAGGGCGTCTCTATTTTTATTTTATGAAACGACACCTGCTCCTTCTCGCCTCCCTGTTCGGACTGTTAGCTGGCTGCACCCAATCGACCGGTCCCGCCCCGACGCCTCTCCCGCCCGACCACCTCCCGACGGTCGTCGCGTTGACCGGGCAAGCCGCCTTTGCCACCTCGGCTGTGTTGACGCAAGCCGCGCTCCCCACAGAGACACCAGCCCCAACGTCCACGTTCGAGGCGCCGCTTGACCTCCCCAGCCCCACGCCGACGTTCGCGCCGGGCTTCAGCGAGTTTGCCCAGATCCGCTTCGTCTCTCCGGGTCCGATGTCCAGCCTGACGTCACCGTTCATTTTGCAGACCATCATCGCCGCCGGGGAAAGTGACCTGATTCAAGTGGACCTGCTTGGCGAAGATGGGCGCGTCCTTCAGCGCATCCTGAAAAACCTGCCGCGCAACCCGCGCGGGACGCCCCAGCGTTTCGAAATGTCGTTCGAGATCCGCGCCGTTTCCGAAGCCGGGTACATCCGCATCAGCACGAAGGACGAATTCGGGCGACTTCAGGCGTTGAACACCCTGCCTGTGCTGTTGTATTCCGTCGGAGAAACCCAGGTCAACCCGCCGGGGAATATCATCTACGAGCGCGTGATGGTGGAAGGGGTCGGGGAGAATTCCAATTTCTATGCGGGCGAGGTGAACATCAGCGGGCGCATTTTGCCCTACAACGACCAGTTGATCTTCGCGGAATTGGTCGGGCAGAACGGCAGACCGTTGATCGCGCGCGTCCTGTCATTGAGCGGCACGGATACCCAGCCCTTTGAGACCGTCCTGCCGTACAATGTGACCGAACCCACGTCCGCCCGTTTGACCTTCCGGCAGGATAACCCAGCCTTGAGCGTGGTCGACCCGGAGCTGGGGCGGCTGGTCTATCTGTTCAGCGTGGACGTGATCTTGAATCCGTAAATCCGCCTTGCCAAAACAAATCAGAATGGTATAATTCGCACGCTTAACGTTCGGGGTGTGGCTCAGACCGGTAGAGCGCACGGTTCGGGTCCGTGAGGTCCGCGGTTCAAATCCGCGCACCCCGACAAGCATTATTGCACCGCCTTACCCGAAGGCGGTGCGTTTGTTTAACCGTTCTGGAAGCATATTCCATAACGATGGCGGCGTGGAGTACCTATATAATAGGCTGTTCAACAAGAGACAACGGGACCCTGCTTGATGAGAAGTGGTGTTTTTCTAAGGACTCAACTTGAAAGGGCAGTAACATGAACTCCTCAAATAAAAGGTTTATCGTTATAGGACTATTGATAGGTTGTTCCTTGATTTTGTTGTTCTCCGTAATAATATTGGTATTTTTCTTCATTCCCTTGTATCGCGAATATTCTGTTTATCAGATTATCCACGCGGAACGAATAGACAGATTGAGAATATTGCTTTGTGAACCATTTAGTACCGAAACAACGCCTGAAGAAATAATAAGCAAACTAGAAGAGATGGGCGATATTACAGTTGCAGGGAATGACATTACTGATCCGAATTTGTCTATTGTATTTAATGAGCCGAGGCTTAATGAAATCTACGGGCGATTTACCATTACGTTTCATGATGGAAAATATGTAGGAGCATCTATTCCAACTGGATTTGAAAAGATAGAAGTGATATGCTCGTATAGGTAAAAGAAGCTATTTATTTGTACTTCCTCTCTACACACTGGGTTTCGCCCGCCAGATGAGCGACCCTGCGGGAGAAATTACCTTCGCCCAGACTTATGATCCCGGAGTTTATCCTGAGCCGTGTCGAAGGAGCGTAGTGACCTACACCATCGGCGCATCCCAAACAGAGTTTGGCTTCACGGGCGAACAATATGGGGATTCCACACAGTTGTTGTTCCTGCGGGCGAGATATTATAATCCTGCCAATGGAAGGTTTATAAATAAAGACCCGTCCCGCATGGAAAATAATCTGTACTCTTATGCAAGAGGAAACCCAGTAAACCGGATTGATCCTTCTGGGTTTTATTCCAAAGAAATGATAAGAAACAGTATTGATCCTATGGAATTTGAATCTGATGGATTCTTTGACAATAAGAATCATTCACGTTGGGGTTTCTACGCCCTCTTACTCAATGCACAAGATGGCGATTATATTCAAGCTGGTTCTCTTGATATTATGGCTTCTGATGTATCTTTTTCCAGTGGAGAAAGATTTCAGAGTTGGAATTGCGAAATTTGGGTTGGCGGCAAACCATTAAATCAATATTTCGATAATGTGGTTAAGCGTCAAAGATATCCTGCAATTTGGTGGCGCGACACTTCTCCAATATTTTACGATTTATTTAGTCTTTCAACATATCCAAATTCACGGCGGTCCTTTGTTGATGGTTTAGATTTTGGGAGTTTTACTGATATTCCGCAATTTCATGGTCTCTCGCGTGGGTATGGTCCTGTAGAAGCGCAAATTATTATTGATATCAATGGAAATTTTCACCTTGCCTTCTCATTTGGAGCTGGCTCAACACTAGGTTTGGGTTATTTTGAAGGTTATCTGTGTACTTGGACATGGAATAATTTGGGCGAAGGCTGTTTCGGTAATATTCCCTCGTCATCTGAGGTCACATCTGCTATAGATGGGGTCTGTGCCAGTACAGAGTTGATATTAGTAGGTGGCTTTAATATCTCACCTCTTTGTGCGGGAACGCACCTGCGTACCGAAGGTAATTACACAGCGCTTTCAACGTTTTATGTAGGCGCAGGGGCTGGGGCAGGCGCAGGGATAAGCGTAACTTTTCCGTTAGGCGTTGGAGATCCATATTTAGGTTGGAAATGGGCGTTAGATGATCAGAAAAATGGAGTGACTTTTAGCGATATCCTTGCAACGGTGGGGTCGCCATGAAATGGAGATATAAGTCTATTGAGGCGAGGTTGGTTTTAATTTCAAGGATTATGTTTATCTTTTCAATGATTTTATTCGCTAGCGCCGTTGTTGTGATAATGGCGCAAGGCGCTAGATGGTTAATCGTGGGGTTACTCGTAACTGGTGGATTACTTCTCTGTGTTAATTGGGTAATTCCGGGGGCATTAATAATTTTGGGCTATCCCAGCCTTGCTTATGCATGGCTTCATGGCGTGAACCCGCTTGTATTTTCTAGCCCTTCTTGGGAGTCGTTGTCAAGCGAACAAAGAAAATCGGTTTACCTTAATTCCATGGTCACTTTGTTTGCAATAATCGCTTTTATTGTTTGGGCTATAAGTGAACAGTGATGCATTCTTACCCAAAAGAAAATCTCTTCTTTTCAGTCGTCATGATAATACCCTAACAGAAAAACATCTTTAGGATGAGCGTAATGTAAAGTCTGGCTGGAAGAGTCCTTTCCTGCGAAATCCAAGTGAATACTTTTATATAGATGCTTATTGGAAACCAACAAGACAGTAAAACTGTAAGAGGCTACTATGAAACAAAGCGAAGATGAACAATATCTACAATTACTTTCAATATTTCACTATATCGTCGGTGGGATGGTGGGGTTGTTCGCGTGCTTTCCCATTATTCACTTTGCGTTTGGATTAAGTATGCTGGTTTCCGGTTTTACTCAATCGCCTCAGGGTGAACCTGCGCTTATTGGACTCTTTTTCACATTACTTGCCGGAGGGTTCATTCTCTTTGGATGGGCATTTGCAATCTGCGTCATCCTGACTGGCAGGTTTATCGCAAAAAGAAAGAACCATATGTTTTGCTTGGTTGTGGCTGGAACCGAGTGCATGTTCACTCCGTTTGGGACCGTGCTTGGAGTTTTTACCATCATTGTCCTTATACGCCCATCGGTAAAGGCAGCATTTGAAAAACTCCCGACATAGACAGAAAAACATGCGAAATAATCAATCCTATCGCCGCCTTGCATTACTTATCCTTGTGCCACCGTTGTTGGTAATTTTTTTGTGCGTAGTATTGCTGACGCCCCGAATTAACGACTTTTTTAATTCACCGGCTTATCCCGATTATCTTTGGTGGCTTCGCGTCACTCGTGAGTTAAGCGATAAGGGATATCCTGTCCACGATGTTACAGTATCAGAGAATGAGACGTTGGGCTTCAGGGACATTGATATTCAAATCGGTAATTTGATGAAAGGTGAGCAGCGAAGATCTTACGAATTGGTCAAGGATGTACATTCAATTGTTATGGATACATTTATAAATGATTCTTCGCAACCGGAACCGGTTGACATGATCACCGTCATGATCATTGACTATTCCAGCGGCTCATATACGGTAAGTGTAGATTACGGAACTGTGAGGAAATTTTATGCGGCCGAAATCTCCGAACAGGAGTATTTCAAAAATTGGTCATATCCGGAGAATACACCGGGGATTACACCTCCATAGTCTTTAGAGAGCACAAAAATGAATGATGATCGTTATCTGAATTTACTATCTATTTTTCACCTGATTGTTGGAAGTGTAGCAGGATTATTTTCCTGCTTTCCGCTGGTAAATCTGTCAATGGGGTTGTCTACACTTTCAGATATACCCAAGTCTATGGTGCAGGGCGACGCTTTTTCTCCGTTTACATTTTTGTCTATCATGTTTATCCTTCTCCCAATAGGAATAGTAGTTCTTGGTTGGATGTTCGCGATTGCAGTTTCCTTAAATGGATACTTTATCAAGACGCGACATTGGCACACCTACTGTTTGGTTGTTGGAGGCATTGAAACTATTTTCATGCCATTCGGCACTATCTTGGGAATCTTTCCAATTATTCTTCTGACAAAACCGGAAATAAAAGTTCTTTTTGACCAAGGAGAGAACTTGTCAAATTAGTAAGAAGCCTATAACCTTATCCAGTTTGCATTCAAAAAATCCTTTTCCACAGTGCTGTCATATACCCTCGCATACCGCAGGGTCGTCTCCACATATTTGTGTCCCAACAACTTCTGCACACCCAGAATAGACATCCCTGCATTGAGGAGCATCGTCGCGCAGGTGCTCGTTGGTATAATTCTTCCAGATACCGTGCGCGAGCCGGTTCGGTCTTTCAACAATGTCCTCCAATCTGATCTTCAAACCCTTCCAGCGGAAACCCCGATACTTCCAAGATGGCAAATTTCGGGACTTCTTATGGGTTTGCGTACTATTGGGGACGTTGGTCCTGTTGGTTGCAGGCTTTCAAAACCTGGAGATCGGAGGGGGAGTCCCTTTGGCGCGGCAGGATGACGAATCCGCTTTGGATCTGGCGTTTTTTCCGCCAAGCCAGTTATTCATCATCGTGGCGTACGCATTACTTTTTGTCGTGCTGCTGTTATTCTTTTTGTTTAAACGGCGCAAGCGGGAGATCGGGATCCTGTTGTTGTCCATGCTGCTGGTGGTCATAGTTTCCACCCTGCCGCCATCCTCCTTGACGAAAGAACAAAGTCCGATACAAAATGCCGCATCCACAGCGGTCCCTGCGGATGTGATCGTTCCGACGCCTCTCCCTCCCGATGCCGCGCCGCAGGAATTCACGCCGCCTGAGATCTCAAATTGGCTTCTATATCTGGTCAGCCTGTTGATCATTTTGTCGCTGATATTCGCCGTCTGGATGGCGTACTACTGGCGGCGATCCCGCCCGCTTGCCGCGCGTGTGACTCCGCTGGCGGAGATCGGCGAGGCTGCGCGCCTTGCGCTCGATGATTTGGAGGCGGGATTGGATGAACGGGATGCTGTCGTTGCTTGCTATGCCAGAATGAACGAGGTCGTGATGCGCAGTCAAAAGATCGAGCGGGACACTTCGCGGACCGCGACAGAGTTTGCGATCCGCCTTGAAGAACTGGGGCTGCCGGGCAGTTCGGTGCGCCGGTTGACCAGCCTTTTCGAGGCGGTGCGATACGGCGCGCGCGAGTCGCGAGCCGTCGAGGTCGAGGAGGCAAAGGAATGTCTTTCCGAGATCGCGCAGTATTGCGGGGAGGCGTTATGAGCTTGAGGCGGCTTTTGGTCATCGGTGTGGGGATATTTGCGGCTGTGCTGGCATACTTTTTGCGCGATGCGATCAATGATAATCTTATCGTCCCTGCCGCTTATCTGTGGTGGAGGATCGAAATTTATTTCAAGACATTCCCGGAGGACATCTGGTTCAGGCTGGCGGCTGTGATCGTATCCTTGATCGCCTATGCCACCCTGTTCGGCGGGAATCAACCTTCAAGCGACGATGCCCGCCGGGATGTCCAATTGCTGCCGGGTCCTGTGGAAGAGCTGAATGTTTGGCTGCGTCAATCCCGGCATCGTTCCTATTACCGGCGGCTGGTCGCTCGTAAATTGGCGAGGCTGGCACAGGCGTTTTTTTTACAGCGTGATAAAAAAGAGGGAAGCGTCTTGAAACGTTTGGACTGGGACCCGTCCACTGCTGTAGAATCCTATTTCCGGCATGGCTTGAAGGGCTCATTCGGTCCGGAAGGATATACGGTACATGAGGCGAATCTTCTGAGTACCGTTGAATATCTTGAAAAGGAAATCGGAGATCGTGACGATGCAAATTAAAGAAGTCTCTCTTTTGGGCAGGCAGGTGGTCGGCGAGGTCGAGCGCGCCATCGTGGGTAAACACGACCTGCTGGTCATGGTGTTATCGTCCGCTTTGGCGGGCGGACATGTTCTGTTGGAGGATTACCCGGGGCTGGGCAAGACCTTGATCGCGCGCAGTTTTGCGGCTGTGCTGGGTTTGGAATTTAAGCGGATCCAATTCACCCCCGACCTGCTGCCGGGCGACATTACCGGGGGCTATATCTTCAACCGGAATAAAAATGAATTCGAATTGAGAAAAGGTCCGGTGTTCACGCAGATCCTGCTCGCGGATGAGATCAACCGCGCTTCGCCAAAGACCCAATCCGCCCTGCTGGAGGCAATGCAGGAGGGGCAGGTATCCCTCGAGGGCGAGACCCTGCCGTTGGCTGATCCGTTCATCGTCCTTGCGACCCAGAACCCCATTGAATACGAAGGTACATTTCCCCTGCCTGAAGCCCAGTTGGACCGCTTCATGGTCAAACTTGCGGTGGGGCATCCGAGCGTGACGGAGGAGCGGGAGATCCTGCGTCGAAGGCGCGAGCGCAGGCAGGATGAAGTGCAGCTGCTGCGTGTCGCCGAGCCCGGGCAGATCATGGAGATGCGCGCGGCGGTCGAGACCGTCTATGTTCACCCCGACCTTGAGAACTATATCTCCGAATTGGTCCATGCCACCCGTGTCGACCGCCGGGTGGTGGTCGGCGCCAGCCCGCGCGCTTCGCTCGCCTTCTTGAAATTGTCGCGTGCTTATGCGGCACTGGACAGCCGCGAATATATCATCCCTGACGACATTAAACGATTTGCAACGGCTGTATTGGGTCACCGGCTTGTACTGCAGCCCGAATATTGGATGTCGCAGCGCGTGCGGGATGATGTGGTCAATGATGTGTTGAGCAAGGTGGCGGTGCCGGTACTTCAATGAGCCGTTCGGATCTCATCTCCGCATTTGTATTTCTGCTGCTGGTCGCCGCCCTTTTGAGCATGCAAGGCGGGCTGCTCATCCTTGCCATTCCGCTGATCCTTTACCTGAGCTGGGGCATGTTGAGCTTTCCGGAAGAAAGCCATTTGGAGATCAGCCGCTCGATCCATCCTGAAAGAGCGAATCCGGGCGACCTTGTGACCGTGAAGGTTGCCGTGCAGAATCATGGCAGATCCCTGACCGAGGCGGTGATCGATGATGTACTGCCGGACGGGGTGACGATGCGTTCCGGTTCTTCCCGTCATCTTTTCAACCTGCCCAAAGGGGGCACTGTGGGTTTTGAGTATGTCCTTTCCGCCCTGCGCGGAACATATCATTTCAAGGAGACGCGTGTCGAGCTTGGCGATGCATTGGGGTTGACGCATCGTGTCAAGCTTCTGCCCGTGCCGGGGCAGTTGTTCATCGTCCCCAATATTCCCCGCCTGAAACATATCGCCATTCGACCACGCCGGACCCGTGTTTATACGGGGAATATCCCGGCACGCGCCGGCGGATCGGGCACCGAATTTTTTGGCGTGCGCAACTACCAGCCCGGCGACCCGCCGCGTTCGATCAATTGGCGCGCCAGTACCCGCCATGGGGATTTCTATTCGAATGAATTCCAGCAGGAACGCGCAGCGGACGTGGGCATTATTTTGGACGCCCGCCTGCAATCGAATTTATTTGCGGGCAAACGCTCCATGCTCGATCATTCCATCATTGCCGTGGCGGCACTGGCGGATGCTTTCTTGATGCAGGGGAACCGGGTCGGGATGGCGGTCCAAGAATCCATGCTGCGCTGGACATTTCCCGCTTATGGCAAAGTTCAACGGGAACGGATCATGCAGGAGCTTACCCATGTACATCTTGAAGAGGCTCAGACCTTTTCAGGATTGCCCCGTTTATCTTTCAGCCTGTTTCCGCCGAGATCCCAGATCGTTCTGGTCAGCCCGTTGATCACAGACCCATTGATCGCCGACGATCTGGATGTTTTGATCCAATGGCGCGCACGCGGTTATCAGGTGATGGCGATCATTCCCGATTCGGCAACTTTTGAACTGGCGGGACTGCCTCCCACGGATGAAACACGCCTGGCTGGGCGGATCGTCTCCCTTGAGCGCCGTGCAGCACTGCGCCGTCTGTTGCATGCCGGCATTCAGGTCGTGGAGTGGGATGTGGCGAAACCTTTCGATCGTGCGGTCACACCCTATTTGAGCCGCATACCCCTGGGAGGAATGATCGAGAGGACGCCATGACACGACGTGCATTGTTCGCCAGCATTGGGCTGGGCGCGGGGTCGTTCGCGCTCGGTTTTGCCAATTCGGGACTTTGGTTCCTTTGTGTAGTGTCCCTGATTTTTGGAGCGATCTGGTTCTACGCTCAATGGCGAAGTTTGGACTGGTTTTCCATGGCGGGATTGATCCTTGCGGTGATCATTGGCGCGAGCGGCGTTTGGTTTGGAGTAAACACCGGTTGGATGTTCGCGGGCGTACTGTTCTCCCTTTTTGCCTGGGACTTGATCGAGTTTCAGGAGCGATTAAAGCTTGTGTTCGTAACAAACGACGTCCCGGCGCTTGAAGCAAGGCACCTGTCGCGTTTGGGAATACTGGCAGCGGGCGCCCTGCTCGTTTTTCTGATGACGATCGTTCTCGACCAATTGAGAATCAACGTGTGTGGAGTGAACCTATTGGTTCTCGTATTCGTATTTGGACTTGCGCGATTAACCTGGCGGTTGCGCCTGATTTAACTGCCTCACGCGCCGTCCCCATGAAATCAAGATATAATCCAATCGTCGTCAGTGAAAAGAGGAGAAGATACCATGCAAAGGAAAAGACCGGTCAGAGGCAAGGTAAAAAAGTTAAACGCAAGGAAATTTGAGATTGAAAAGGGAAAATTGCCGGGAGAGACCAACCTGACGATCGAGTTGTCCGAGGACGGCGATTACACCGTTGAAAAACTCGATGTCGACGATCTGCCCAAAAACATGCCGGATGGCAGAAAAATCCAGTGGTTCAACAATTTTGAAATAAAAACGAACGGAAAATCCATCAATTATTCGGTCACCATCCCCGGGCTTGCCGGAAAAACAAAAGTGGTGGTTTGCGGCAGCAACGGGATACCGACCGAAATCGATGCCGTCAATGGCGTGATCCGGTTAACAGACGGCGATCCTGGCATCGGAAAAACGACCTGATAGCTTGAATTGAGCTACACCGCCGCCCTTGCCTGCAGCGCGCGCCGCCAGGGGACATCCTCCACGAACATCCGCCGCGCATCGTCCGAGCGCAGTTTCGAGACCTGCCCGTTCATCAGTTCCATTGCATTTTGCAAAACAACTGTGGCGCGCGGGTCTTTTGTTTTCTCGAGGAACGTCAGCAGGGAAAGGTAGATCCGCAGCGGCTCCTCCGCGCCCTCAAAGGATGGGTCTTTTTCCATTTGCAGGAAGACGTGCTCCGCTTCTCTCCCCGCCGCAGCCTGGTCATCCAATCCCAGATATGCCTCACACAACCCGGCGCGTGATTCGACGAGCAGCATGGCGGCGTTCATTTCCGTCCGGATCTCAATGCTTTTCAGGAAAGATTCCGCCGCAAGGTCGTATTGACGCGCCAGCAGGCGGGCGTAGCCTGTGTTGAAGCAAGCCCAGCCCTCCGCAATGCGGTCATTGGCGGCAACTGCCAGTTCCTGCGCCTTTTCCGCCCATTTGAGCGCCTCGGCTGCGCTGCCTTGCCCGTACGCCGCCGTGCTCAAGTTGACGTAGGTGTACATCTCCTCCAGCCGCTGACCCAGTTCACGCGCGATCTTCAATGCCTGCTCGTAATAGGTCATTGCCGAGAGATAATCCCCCAGAAGCCCAGAAAGCCAGCCCAAATTGGCAAGGATCAGCCCCTTGCCGCGCTGGTTGCCGTGTTCATTAAAGATCGCCAACGATAACTGGAAATACTCGCGCGCGGCGTAATAATCTCCCTGCGAAACACCGACAGAGATGGCAAGGTTGTTTAGAACCTTCGCTTCCAGATTGCTGTCCCTGACCTGTTGCGCGAGCGCAAGCGCACTCTCTTGATGCCGGCGCGCGGCGGTTGGACCCTCCAACTCCAAAGTGACCAAGCCCAGGGCGGTGAGGGCGTAGGCTTCGCTGTGCGGATCGTTCACTTTTCGGGCGTACTTCAATCCATCCTCGGCATACCGTTTTGCTTCGGTCAATTTGCCGGTGTGGGTGAGCGCATCCGGCAGGACGATCTGCAGGGAAAGCAGGGTTGCATGGTCGCCCGCCGCCTTTGCCAGTTCCTGTGCCTGAAAGGCATATTTCACGGCGTTTTGATAATCCCCCGTCATCGAAGAACGATATGCCTGCCTGGTGAGGACGCGCGCCAGCAGACCATCGTCAGCAAGGTCCCGGGCGAGCGATTCCAGCCGGGCGAGATCATCCACCTGTGAAGCGGTATCGCCGCGATTGTGGGAGCATTCGGCGCGTTTGATGAGCAGTTCGAATTGCGTGCGCAGGTCATCGGCCGGGACGAATGCCAGGGCGCGGGTGAAGTAGTCGGACGCCTGTCGGTTGAGATACGTGCTCATGGACAGGTCCCCAGCCAAAGTCAGGTAATGAAGCGCTTTGTCCCGCAGTTCTGCTTTTCCGGCGTGGAACGCCAGTTCCCCGTAGTGCGGCTCAAGGTCATCCTGATAGACTTCCTCGAGGGCGGAAACCGCCAGTTGATGGAGGTCGCGCTGGCGGGAGATCAATTGCATGGAGTAGGCGGCGTCACGCAGGAGCGCATGGCGGAAGATGTATTCGATCTCGCTGAGCGGCGTCCAGATGTTCGCGCGCTGTGCCTGCCCAACATGCTCGGGCAGTTCGGCGGGACGGTGGAGCATGGCGGCGAGCACGTCCACTTCAAATTCGCGCCCCAGCGCCGAAGCGGTTTGGACGGTTTCGCGTACCTGCTGCGAGAGCCGGTCGAGGCGGGCGATCATCACGGCGCGCACATCCACCGGCAGGGAGCTGGATGCGGCTTTATCCGTAGTGTAATGACCGCGTTTGTCGGTCTTCAACATTCCGCTTTCCATCAGGTAACGCAAGATCTGCTCGATGAAGAACGGATTGCCGTCTGCGCGTTCACTGAGAATATCCTTGAGCGGGTTGGAGATCGGCGCGCCGAGAATCTCCTGCGCGAGCTTGCCGAGATCGTCCGATGCAAGCCTGCCCAGGTCGATGCTGTGCATGGGCGCAGTATCGATGACTTTGATGTCATTTTCAGGGCGCTGTGTGGTAATGATCGCAATCGGATATTCCCTGTCCGCGTCGGCGATCAGGGTGCGTACGAAATAGGAGAGGAAAGAGTTGGTATCATCGTCCAGCCAGTGGATGTCCTCCATGAAAAGGATCAATGGCTTTTGCAGGCTTTCCGCGCGGAACAGGACGCTCAACGCGATGAAGGTGTTTTCGTAGCGTCCCTTGGCATCCAGAATCTCGTATAGCGTGTCGGGATGAGAGATATTGACCAGCGCCGCCAGCACCGAGGCGGTGCGCATCAACTCCGCCGACAGTTGTTCGTCAGGAGTGGCTTGGGCGAGTTCCTCCATGCGGTCTTGGAAGGTCTTCCAATTTTCATCATCGGGTTTACCATCCAGCACTCCAAAGCGTTTTTTGAGCCACGCCTTGAACGGATGGAAGGACTGCTGGATCATCTCCTCGGTCTGGAAGACGACCCAATTGACGGGGAAATCATCGAAATAATCGGAGTGCTGGAAGGCATGTACAAAGCGGCTCTTCCCTACGCCTGCTTCACCGCGTACGATCATCACGCCCGCATATCCGCTTTTGCGCAACGGCTCCAGAAAGGATGCCAGCGTTTTTAGTTCGTTTTCGCGTCCGATCAGTTTGCCCTGATAGATCTTTTCTTCGATCTGTTTTCGCTCTGCCAGCCGCCAAACGTGTTGCGGTTCAGAAAAGCCCTTGAAAGAAAATTCACCCAGAGAAACGAGATTGAAGAACTCTGCTGCGCGGCGGGCAATCTCATCATCCAGCCAGACCTCATCTTGAGAAGCGTGTTCCATCAGGCGGGCGGCAAGGTTCACGCCCAAGCCGTACGCGGTATAGTCCTCGCGCATGGGTGCACCCATGAAGCCCGTGTATGCAATGCGGTAGGTGATCCCTGCCCGCAAGGGGATCTGGGTGCGCCTGGCAAGTTCCAGCACGAAATTCAAGGCATATTCGATGTCCCGCTCCCTGGCAACCGGCGCGCCCCAGAAAAGCAGCAGGTTGAACCCTTTATCGCCGAGGTCGGGGCGCAGGAAAAATCCGCCATATTTTTCCTGCAAGGCGTACACCGTTTCCATGAACGGTTTGATCAACGCGCCATCTGTGATATTGAGTGGAATGTCAATGAAGAGATTGACGACTTGCCGGAATTCGCCGATGCTTGGCAGGCGCGAGACCGTGTGCGGGAAGAAAATTTCCGTGACGGCTTCATCCACTTCCGTTTGGGTGAACGAAGCGGGCGCAGGCAGCTCAAAGCGGATGTTCGTGAGGCGGTGGCATTCCGCTGCATGTTCTATGTCCACCACATCCCTTAATATGTTATAGGATGCGGTATCCAGCGTGATATCGCCCGGCATCGAGCGTTTCTCGGAGAGCACCGCGCCGTTCAGGCTTTCGCCGCGAAACCAATAACTGGCATGCGCATTGTCTTTGGAATTGAATATCTGCCACTTCGTCTCGCCATATCCCATGCCTGATTTTACGGAGAGATGGAAGGTCCCGTACACGGTCTTGATCTGCGGATATTCGCTGATGTGTTTTTGGATCGCGACCAATGCCGCAAGACAGCGCCTCACTTCCTGATCTTTGACCTGATCGGCGGGGAAAACGGCATTGAACGCATCCCCGGCATACCCGACCACAAAACCGCCGTATGCGTACACGGTATTGACGAGCGGTTCGAAGATGACCCGCATGAAATCTGCCAGCACCTCCGCGCCGTGCTGACCGTGCCTGGCAAGCGTGTCAGTCAACCTTGAGAAACCGGAAAGATCCACGAAGATCGCGGCGGCTTGAAATGATCCGCTCATTTCATTCGACTTGTATTTTTCAATAATAAAATCGGGGATCAGCCTGCGCATCAGGTTGCCTCTCTCTGGTTCGAACTTATTGTACTTGTTTTAGAGGCAAAACCCCCTCCCCAATTTTGGGGAGGGGGTTTTATTGATGCACACATTCCTGCGCGGACTTTTCTATACCAACTTTAATTGTCTCAGCGCGAATTTCCCCGGGCGGATGGACAGGAGCATGATGATGGTGATCACTATTGCAGATGTGATGCACCACGCACAAGTCGCGCCGATGACAAAAGGCTCAAGGAAGGTCAGGTAGATCGAGAAGAGCGTGCCGAACGCGCTTAAGGCAAGCAATGCGACAGTCGACCAGTTCGACAGAGTCCCTTTCGAGTAGCGGGCGAGAAGCCATGCAATCGCGATGGCGATGTAGCCGATCAATCCCAGCACGCCGATGGGCAGGATTCCGAACAGGCGGGCGTACGCGCTTTGCTGCACGGTGTTGCAATCTCCCACCGGTCCGCAGACAGCAGTGACGTGAGCAGTTTCCACATAGGCAAGGTAGCCGGCTACGCCGACCCCGATCAGAGACAAGACCGGGATATACCAATTCCAGGAAATGGGCTCGGCTGTCTTTGCGCCTCTCTTTTTCCTTGTCGTTTTACGAAATTCGCCAACTCCCCAAAGAACGGCGGTAAACATGCTGAATAGCACAACCACTGCAAGCAAGTTCCCAGCGGGGTCTCTTGAAAATTTTTCCTGCCAGGTTGCTGTATCCCCGATCGGAAGGGTGGTGGCGGTCTGGGTGGAATCGGCAGGTTCGAGTTGCGTTTGAGGCGAGGAGATGCCCAAATATTCGGGCAAGCCGGAAATATCGGGCCAGTCGATGCCGCCCTGCGCAAGGTAAGTTTCGATCAGGGCGGGGAATCGTTCGGGGATGTCGGCAGAGCCGATCAGGTAGATGTTTCCAACGACAAGGAAGGGAACTCCGCTGCTTTCCAGACCGAATTTTTGCAGCGCAGCGAGGAACAGTTTCTGCCCCTCGGGCTGGGTGACGTCAACGCCGACGATCTGGAGCTGGTCGCCGTATTTTTCAAGGAGCGGGGGAAAGGTGTTCTCGATGACGTAGTGACAATGCCCGCAGCTTGGGGAATAGAAGAACACGGTGCGCACAACGGCATCCGATGTCTGCGCGTGTGCGGAGGGGATGACCAATAAACTGGCAAGGATCAACAGGCTGAATACTGCAAGGATCTTTTTCACGGCTTGCTCCTTATCTATAAACGAATTGTAACTTTTGAGTTTTGTGGGGCAAGTGAGATATGTCACCGTTCGAGGGGATATTAAAGCAAATCGGAAGATTTTGCTTCTAAAGTTGCGCGCAATTTTAGAAAATCCGACCTACTTTCGCACATTATATGTATTCATTAGCGAATCTAATACTTGAATATTACCTTTATCACTTATCCAAATATGGGAATGGTATAAAATCCCTTTTAGTGAAATATATCACAATTGGAGATGCAATGAATAAAAAGATGATAGCGGGCGTTTTGATCGTGTTGGGGGCGCTCCTGTCCGGGTGTTCGGCGCGGGCAGAGGTTCCGGCGGCGGAAATGCCGATAGAAACAGAAGCAGTTGCCGCTGAGTCTGCGCCGGATTCGAGCGAATGTCTATCGTGTCATACGGATAAACAGCGCCTCATCGATACGGCGAAGCCTGAAGAGGCGGACCACGAGGCTGAATCCAAAGGGGTTGGCTGAGGGGGCGAGGTGGCTCCGTTGGAGCCATGGGAGAAAGTGCTCGTCGATGCTGAAAAATTCCTGCAGACCGAACACGGCAAATTGACGTGTATCGAGTGTCATGGAGGCGTGAATGTTTCCGTGAAGGACAGCGCGCACACTGAGATGATCGCCAGCCCGAGCGAACAGCCCGATGTGTATTGCGCCGAATGCCATGAAGCGGAAGCGGCTGCGTATCCGAATTCTTTGCACAACACGCAAGCCGGGTACTGGACGACCATCAACACCCGCAACGGGAACATCCCTGAAGACCACCCCGCGCTGGAAGAAATGTTCGGCAATCACTGCGCGTCGTGCCATACATCCTGCGGCGAATGTCATGTCAGCCAGCCAAAGAACGTGGGCGGCGGCTTGTTCACAGGGCATGTCTTCGAGAAGACCCCGCCGATGACGCGCTCTTGTACGGCTTGTCACGGCAGCCGCGTTGGGAACGAATTCCTCGGCAAGAACGAAGGCTTCCCCGGCGATGTTCACTTCCGCGAAGCGCGCATGAATTGTGTGAAATGCCATACGGGCGAAGCCATACACGGTACGGCGGATGCATCCCTCATGCCGGACCATCGCTTGAGCGGGGCGGAAGACCCGAAGTGTACCGACTGTCATCCTGATGCGGCGGGCGGCGTGGACGGCGTCGAAATGCACGGACAGCACAGCGATGATCTATCCTGCCAGGTCTGTCACTCGATCAGTTACACAAGCTGTGACGGCTGTCACGTGGCGGTCAGCGAGACGAGCGGAAATCCGTTCTTCGAGACGCAGGCGACCTACGCGACGTTCTTCATTGGGAAGAATCCGATCCAAAGCGAGGAGCGTCCCTACAAGTATGTTCCTGTCCGCCATGTGCCGATCGCGCCGACCAGCTACGAATTCTATGGAGAGAACCTGCTGTCGAACTTCAATGCCCTGCCGACATGGGTATATGCCACTCCGCACAACATTCAACGGAATACGCCTCAGAATGCCTCGTGCGAAGCCTGCCACGGCAACCCGGATATTTTTCTGACCGCCGACAAAGTGCAGGAAGCCGAATTGACAGCGAACTCGTCCGTGATCGTGCAAGCCCTGCCGGCTCCGCTGGACCTGATCTTTGCCGCCATTCCTCAACCGGCAAGCCATGCCAACCTTGCCACGACCTCATGCGTCGCCTGTCATGCCGCCGGTATTCGTAATGCGCCCGTGTTCCCTGAAAGTCACATCGAATACAAGAATGAAAGCTGTTCCGGATGTCACAAGCTGCCGTAAAGCCGCTTGATATGAAAAAAAGAATCTTCACAAGGAGAAGACATAATGTATAAAAAGTTTCAAGTAGTGTTTGCCCTGTTCCTCGCGCTCAGCCTGGTTATGAGCGCGTGCGGTTCACCTGCACCTGCTCCCGCCGAGCCGGTGGCAGTGGAAGAGCAGCAACCGGAGACCGCCCCCGAAGTTGTCGTGGAAGAAGAACCCGTTGTCGAGACCGGACCGGATGCGCTGGCGCTGTTCACCGACCTCGCCGCCAACCTGCCCGCCGACAAAGGTTACGGCTCGGTCGGCGCTGCCGCGCTCAATACCGAGCTTGTCGAGAAGGATATCTTCCTGCTGGATGTGCGCGAAGCCGCCGAATTGGAAAAAGACGGCTATATTGACGGAACTGTCAATATCCCCGTCCGCGACGTGCTCAACAACCTGGACAAACTCCCCGGTTTGGATGACACCATCGTCGTCCTGTGCGCCTCCGGTCATCGCGGCGGCATGGTCATGGCAGCCCTGAGGCTTTTGGGCTACACCGATGTCCGCAACCTGGGCGGCGGTCTCAATGCGTGGAAGAAAGCTGAACTCCCGGTCGTGACCGGCTCCATGCCCCAGGCGCCCGAAGCCATCAGCACCCCCATTGTTGACGACCAACCTCTCTATGAGATGCTCAATGGGTTCTTTGTCAACATGCCGGAAGGCTTCTACGCCATCAATGCTGCCAAATTGTCCGAAGAACTGACCGGTTCAGACCTGCCCTTCATCGTGGATGTCCGCAGTCAGGGTGAATGGGACAAGGACGGCTACATCGAAGGTTCCATCAACCTGCCGTTCAGCGATTTCTTTGCCAACGTTGACCAACTCCCGGCGGATAAAGATGCCCGCATCGTCATCCTGTGCGCCTCCGGTCATCGCGGCGGCATGGTCATGATGGCTCTGCGCCTGATGGGCTATACCGATGTCGTCAACCTGGGCGGCGGACTCAACGGTTGGAAAGCCGCCGGCATGCCTGTCGTCGGTGTAGTTGACTGGCCCGCTACGTTCGCCGATTTCATCACCAACCTGCCCGCCGAGCAGAAGTTCTACTCTGTGGCAGCCGCCGACTTGAACCAGATGCTGGTGGAAAATCCGCCCTTCATCGTAGATGTCCGTCAAGCCTCTGAAATTGAAACTAATGGTTACATCGAAGGCGCGATCCATATCGAGATCCGCGAGTTGATGAAGAACCTCGACAAACTGCCCGGCAAAGATGAGAAGATCGTGATCATGTGCGCCTCCGGTCACCGCGGCGGCTACGCCATGGTCGCCCTGCGCATGCTGGGTTACACGGAAGTCTTCAACCTGAACGGCGGCATGAACGCCTGGAAGAAAGCCGAATTCGGAGTGGTGGAAGGCATGCCCGAAGCGGCTGAATCCATCAGCACGCCGGATGTGGATGCCATCCGCCTTGCCTACTTCGACAATTACTTGAGCAATCTTGATCCGGCTGCCGGTTTCGGTTCGGTCAAGAACGATGTGCTGAACACCGAATTGGCGGAAGGCAAGGAAATCTTCCTGCTTGACATTCGCCGCCAGGCAGAATGGGATGATGTCGGTCATATCGACGGCGCGGTGCTGGTTCCGCTCAATGACGTTCCCGCCAACCTGGACCAACTGCCCGCCGAGAAGGACGCCATCATCGTTGTGATCTGCGCGAGCGGTCATCGCGGCACGGTGGTCCAGATGTATCTGCAATCCCTTGGATACACCAATGTCCGTAATCTGAACGGGGGGATGGGCGGTTGGATCGGGGCTGAACTGCCGGTTGTCAAATAAAGAATCGGGAGCATGCTCCTGAAAGTGGAAACAATCTGCCTGCGAGACCTCCTCGCAGGCAGATTGTTTTATGGCGTCATAAGTGAAACTTGACGATTGTCACTACCCAGGCTTATGAGAAAGGCTTATTCTTATGCAAAGAACCCATCATCATCACTTATTGGATACGGAGAAAAAAAATGATCGAATTGTCCACTTTGCGGGTCTTTCTCATTGCCGCGGAGGAAAAGAATTTCAGCAATGCGGCGAAACGACTTCACATGTCGCAATCCGCCGTCAGCCAGAACATCCAATCGATGGAGAAGGCGTACGGCGTGGAGTTGTTCATCCGGCGCGGGCGCTCGGTGGAATTGAGCGAGGCGGGGCAGTCCATTCTGCCGATGGCGCGGGAGGTGCTGCGCGCCGCCCGCATGTTGGAAGACGGCTTTCAGGGCATCAATAATCATGTGGGCGGCGAATTGTTGATCGGTTGTTCCACATCGGCGGGGAAGTATCTCATGCCCGCGCTGCTCTCCGACTTTCAGCGGGAATATCCGGCGGTTCATCCGCGCGTTAAGATAATGGGACGGGAGGGGGTGCATGACCGTCTGTTGAATCAAAGCATTCCCATGGGCGTTTCAAGCAAGTATTTTGAACACCGGGACCTCGAGTGCCTGCCCCTGTTCGATGACCGCATCTTTCTGATCGTTTCGTGCGACCATCCCTGGGCGGATTACGGCAAAGCCACACCTGATGACCTGCAAGACCAGCGTATGATCATGCCGGAAGAAATGTCCGGGACGAGTGAAACGGTGCTGCAAAACTTGAAGAATTTTGGCATTACGCCCGACATGCTGAATGTGACCATGGAACTTGGCAATCCGGAAGCCATCGAAATGGCGGTGGAACGCGGGGTGGGCATCGCCTTCGTCTCAGAAATGGTGGCGGCGCGCGGATTG
Source organism: Anaerolineales bacterium (assembly GCA_023382595.1). Taxonomy (GTDB): domain Bacteria; phylum Chloroflexota; class Anaerolineae; order Anaerolineales; family Villigracilaceae; genus Villigracilis. The sequence continues at coordinate 68,218 of JAHDWB010000008.1, forward strand.
GCGTTCGGGCGCATCAAGAAGGTCGAACTGCAGGGCTTGGACCTGCGGCGTACGGTCTACATTGTGCGCAACTTGAACTATCCTTTCACACGCTCCCAAACCTTGTTCTGGGATTTCGCCCAATCGCGGCGCGAGCAGTTGAATACGGAGATCTGGGATAGTCTGGTCAATTTTAAGATGATGGCGTAATACAATCCATCGCGCGACTCATTTTGCAGACTCTGCCGCAGCGCAGGGTCTGTTTTTTTTTATCGGGATCACGTGTCAGGGCGGCGGGAAGCGTTGTGAATTAAGTCACAAAAAGACGGGATTTCCTTCCATGTCTAAAAAGCGGGGCATCTGGAATAATAAGGTCAACCATAACATTATTTAATAGGCATGCCTTATGAATTCGAAACCCATGAGTGAAAGCACGGAAATGTATCTCAAAGCGATCGCGGAGCTGGACGACCGTGATGTGGTGGCGATGGCCCGCCTTGCGGAACGCTTGAGCGTGACGCCTGTTTCCGCAAACGAGATGGTGCGGCGCTTGGGGGAGCAGGGGCTGGTCACGCACAAACCATACAAAGGCGTGACGTTGACGAAGAAGGGGCGCGAGGCTGCCAGCAATGTACTGCGCAGGCAGAGATTGTGGGAGCGTTTTTTACACGACCATTTGAAGATCGAGTGGGCGCAAGTGTATGAATTTGCGTGCTCGCTGGAACATGCCACCGCGCCGGAGGTGACCGAGGCGCTGGCTGCATTTTTGGAGCATCCGAAGACCTGTCCGCGCGGGAATCCGATCCCTGCCGAGGATGGCTCATTCGAACCGCTGGACGGCATCTTGCTGAGCGAAGCGGAAGTTGGCGCGACGGTGCGCGTGCTGGCGGTCAATGCGACGGCGACAGAGGTGCTGAAATATTTGCAGGAGCGGAATATTCTGCCCGGGCGCGATATTGAAATTATCGAAGCCGCGCCGATGCAGGGTCCGCTGACATTGAGGGTGGGCGATAAGGAAGTGGCATTGGGGCTGTCACTGGCTGAATTTGTGATCGTGAGGCCAACGAAATAACAAGGAAACCATCATGGCTGAATCAATTCAACTGCATCTGCTGCGACCCGGTCAACGCGGGACGATCTTGAAGGTCAACGGCGCGGGCGCATTACGCCGCCGCTTTGTGGAAATGGGCATCGTCAAAGGCGAGACCATCTTGATCGAGCGGGACGCTCCACTGGGCGACCCGGTGGCGTATTTCATCAAGGGCTATCACCTCGCATTGCGGAGGGAGGAAGCCGCGCATATCGAAGTCCGTTTGCATGAGGTGGTCAATGGCTGAGTTGACGATCGCGCTGGCTGGCAACCCGAACGCCGGGAAGACCACCATCTTCAACGCGCTGACGGGGCTGTCACAGCATACGGGGAATTGGCCCGGCAAGACCGTGGAGAAAAAAGAAGGCAGGATCAAGGTCGGGGAGACGTTCGTCAATGTTGTGGACCTGCCCGGCACGTACAGCCTGACGGCGTATTCCCCCGAAGAGATCATCGCGCGCGATTTCATCATCGAAGACCGCCCCGATGTGGTCATCAATGTGGTGGACGCGACCAACCTCGAGCGCAATCTGTATCTGACCGTGCAATTGCTCGAACTCGATGTGCCCGTGGTGATGGCGCTCAACATGACCGACGACCTGCAAAAGGACGGCTCAAGGATCAACCTCGATCATCTTTCGCAGTTTCTCGGCGACATTCCCATTGTGAACACAACCGCGAATCGCGGTGTGGGAATCCGTGAGTTGATGTCCAAAGCGGTGAAGGCGGCAGGACAATGACAATGGCAACACATCTCTTTCGGCTCGATTACGGCGGCAAGCTCGAACGCGAGATCACGCGCCTGATCGAATCGTTCTCCGAGCTTCAACTCGACACCAAACGCTATCCCCAACGCTGGCTGGCGCTCAAACTGCTCGAAGCCGATGCGGAAATTCTGGAGCAAGTGCGTGCCATGCCGAACGGGGAGCAGGTCCTTGCAACGGCGGCACAAAGCGCGGAGAAGCTCAAATCCATGCTGGGCGACGATGTGGATATGCTCATCGCCGACCGCCGCTACGGGTTCATTAACGGCATCGTGCGCCAAGCCCTGCACCGTCCGCACATGGACCGCATCACGCTCACCGACCGCATCGATGACATCGTCACGCACAAGTGGCTCGGGCTGCCAATCTTCTTTGCAATGATGTATGTGATGTTCCGACTCGTGATCGATGTCTCTGCGCCGTTCCTGGATTGGACGGATGCGGTCATCACCGGTCCGGTCGCGGGATGGTCCTCGCATCTTCTCGACCTCGTATCTGCTCCCGCGTGGATGCATTCCCTCGTCGTGGAGGCAGTGATCGGCGGAGTCGGCGGCGTGCTGGTCTTTGTCCCGGGCTTGTTGATCCTATACTTCTTCCTCGCCTTGCTCGAAGATTCGGGCTATATGTCCCGCGCCGCCTTCGTGATGGACCGCTTCATGCGCGTGATCGGCTTGCATGGCAAATCGTTCATCCCGATGATCCTCGGCTTCGGGTGTGCTGTCCCTGCGATCTATGCCACGCGGACGATCGCCAGCCGCCGCGACAGAGTTTTGACGGCGCTGCTTGTGCCGCTCATGTCGTGCTCGGCGCGATTGCCCGTGTATGTTGTGTTCGGTCTGGCGTTCTTCGGGGCGCGCGCCGGGACGGTCATCTGGGGCATGTACGCGCTCGGTATCGTTGTGGCGATGTTGGCGGGCATGGTCTTCACGCGCACAATTCTGAAACCGGATGCCTCGTCCGCTTTTGTGCTGGAACTGCCGCCGTATCGTCAGCCCGCGTTGAAGAGCGTGCTGATCCATATGTGGGAGAACACGCGCGAATTCATCCGCAAGGCAGGTACGGTGATCCTGTTCGCGTCAGTGGTGATGTGGGTGCTGCTCAACTTCCCATGGGGCGTGGAGGACAAACGCGATTCATACTTTGGTCAGGTCAGCGGCGCGATCTCGCCTGTCTTCGCTCCGCTTGGGTTTGGTGACTGGCAGACCAGCGGCGCGTTGGTGACGGGCTTCATGGCGAAGGAGATCGTGGTCAGCACGCTCAGCCAGATCTATATCAACGCGGATGACGGCGCGGAAGTTTCCGAACCGACCACATTTGGCGAAGACCTTGCAGGCATCGGTGCAGGTTTCCTCGATGCGACTATGAATTCTGGAAAGATTCTGTTGAGCATCATGCCCGGCGTGGATCTGGTGGATGAAGAGGCAGAGGCGCAGGATACGGTCTTGAGCCGCGCACTGCGCGAGCACTTCACCCCATTGAGCGCGGCGGCTTTGCTGGTATTTGTGCTTTTATATGTGCCGTGCATTGCCACGCTGGGCGCGATCAAACATGAATTCGGCGCGTCCTGGGCGGTGACCTCGGCGGTGTACCAAACTGCGGTGGCGTGGCTGGCGGCAGTCCTTGTGTATCAGGGCGGTCTGCTGTTGGGATTTGGATAAATGCTGATGCAACTAGTGTCTTTACTAGAGAGCAAGGAAGACGGCTTGAGTCTGTTCGAGATCAGCCGCCAGATAAACGCCCAGCCCTCGGCGGTGAGGTCCATGCTGGAACTGCTGGTGCAAAAGGGCAGGCTGGTGGAAGTCGGACCCGATGGGAAGGCATGCGCGGCGTGCGGATTGGAGTCCAATTGCCAGCTTCTGGCGGTGCGCGGAAAGCGATATTTGGTTCCGCGCTCATGCGAGCCATTTTGCAATGGAAAGTTGTTATAATACGTTTGAGTGAATATTCACAAATTGAAAAGGAGATCTGCCATGTTTGAAAAAAGCATCGAATTACTAAATAAAGCCGTCGCGGACGAACTCTCGGCTGTGCATCAGTACATGTATTTCCACTTCCACTGCGAGGACCAGGGCTACGAACTGCTCTCGCGTTTGTTCATCAAGACCGCGGTGGACGAGATGCATCACATCGAACGCTGTGCGGAACGCGTGCTGTTCCTCGGCGGCGATGTGGAGATGAAGCCCGCCGTGGAGGTGCAGAAGATCCAGGATCCGCAAAAGATGCTGGAACTGGCGCGCAAGATGGAAGAAGAAAGCGCCCGCGATTACAACGTCTGGGCGAACGAGTGCTCTGCCAACGCGGATGCAGGCTCGCGCAAGATCTTCGAGGGACTGGTGGAGGAAGAGGAACGCCACTTCAGCCAGTATGACCTTGAAATGGAAAAGATCAAGAAATACGGCGAGCAGTACCTTGCGCTGCAGTCGCACGAGGGCAGTAAAGTCGTCCCCGGAGAAGCAGACGCGGGTTAAGAGTCGAAGCGGTTCGGTTTGTCAAGGACGTCCCTCCATGAGCGGGGGACGTCCTTTTTTCGCGCGATACATCCATTTTTGGTATACTTCGGGGAAAATTCCACACAGGAGACATGCCATGCCCACAGTGCGCGATATGATCCGTAAAAAGGGAAGTGAAGTATTTTCGATCTCTCCAGATGCGACGGTGTATGAGGCGCTCGCCCTCATGGACAAGCACAACACGGGCGCATTGATGGTGGTGAGCAATGGCAAGGTGGAGGGCATCCTCTCGGAACGTGACTGCGTGCGCCGCGTGGACCTGGCGGGGAAAAATTCCAAGAGCACGAAGGTCAGTGAGATCATGACCAGCAAGGTCGTTTATGTGGAAGCGGGGCAGGAACTAGAAGAATGCATGGCGCTGATGATCGATAAGAACATCCGCCATTTGCCGGTGTATGACGGCAAGGAATTGCTGGGCTTGCTCTCGGTGCGCGATGTGTTGAAGGAAGTGGTGGACGTGCAGAAGTTCATGATCTCGCAGTTGGAGCATTACATCACGGGCGGGGGGAGGTAGAACAGAAAGCAGAAGGCGGAAGGCAGGAGGCAGAAGGCGGAAGGCGGAAGGCAGGAGGCAGTAGGCAGTAGGCAGAAGGCGGGGAGTAGAAAGTGGTGAGTTGAAGGTTCAGCGCTTCTCAATTCTTTGATGAGTTGGGAAGCGCTTTTTTTGTTTTTGGGCGGCGGGGTTTGTTATAATCGCTTTATCGGGAAATCCCTAATGAGCCGATCCCTGCGCGTTTTTCTCTGCCATGCATCACAAGACAAGCCTGCCGTGCGGGAGTTGTACGGGCGTCTAAAAAACGAGGACTGGATCGATCCGTGGCTGGATGAGGAGAAGTTGTCATTCGGTCAACATTGGACAACTGTCATCGAAGATGCCTTGCATGATGCAGATGTGGTGATCATCTTCCTGTCACGTAATTCGGTGCAGAAGGAGGGATTTGTCCAGCGCGAATTGAATTACGCGTGGGAGCTCTCGCTGGAAAAGCCCCGTAACGTCATTTTTCTGATCCCTTTCCGTTTGGACAATTGCGAAATCCCACGCTATTTAGCTTCGCGGCAGTGGGGTGATTATTTCGGGGATAAGAAGGAACGCACGTATCAAATCCTTTTGCGTTCGTTGAAACAAAGGCACCTGCAAAAACTGCAATTGGAAGCGGCGGAAGATGCAGAACGCGAAGCCGCCGAGAAACTCACCCGCGAAAAAGTGGAGCAGGAAGCCAAAGAGAAGACGGAACGTGAAGCGGCAGCAAAAGCCCTACGCGAAAAACAAGAGCGCGAGCAAAGAGAAAAAGCAGAACACGAAGCTGCCGAGAAACTTGCCCGTGAAAAGACAGAGCGGGAAGCAGCAGAAAAAGTAGCCCGCCAAAAAGATGCGCGTAGGCAACCAAGCGAAATTTCCGCCCCTGAGAAAATCCAACCGCATTCGCCCGCATTCCAAAAAGCGGTTTCCAAACAACCTCAGAGTTTTCTCATGCCGATACTTGCACTTGGCGGCATCCTACTTGGCGTCATTCTCTTGGGATTGCTCTTCTGGGGCATAAACGCCCTGCTCAGCCGGGTACCAGCCGCATCTCCGCCGGAGCAAACCACAGCCACCGTCACTATCACCCCCGCAGCCACCGTCACTATCACCCCCGCAGCCACCGTCACCATCACCCCCACGCCCGGTATTGGCTCGACCACGATCTCGGAACGAGACGGCATGGTAATGGTATTCGTCCCGGCGGGGGAATTCACGATGGGAAGTGATAATGGTGAACCAGATGAAAAACCAGTTCATCAAGTTTATCTGGATGCTTTTTGGATCGATCAAACTGAAGTAACCAATGCCATGTACACCACATGTGTTGCAGATGGCGGATGCACGCCACCCTCATCTTCAAGGTCGTACACCCGCAACAGTTATTACGGTAATTCCGAGTTCAACGATTACCCCGTGATTTATGTAAATGGGTATCAGGCGAATGCCTATTGCCAATGGGCGGGGCGCAGCCTGCCCACCGAAGCCGAGTGGGAGAAAGCCGCGCGCGGTACAGATGGGAGAACGTATCCCTGGGGTGAGGGAATTAGTTGCGATAACGCCAATTATTACGCTGGCAGGCTTTGTGTTGGCGACACGAGCAAAGTCCGCAGTTACGAAAGCGGCAAAAGCCCTTATGGAGCTTATGATATGACAGGCAATGTTTGGGAGTGGGTGAATGATTGGTATTCATCTGCTTACTATGAAGAATCTCCATTATTAAATCCTTTGGGTCCTCATTCAGGTCAAACTCGAATCGCTCGCGGCGGCGCATGGAGTACTCGCGAGTACAGATCTAGATCTACATATCGTAATTCAATCTCTCCTACAATTGATGGTGATGGACTCGGCTTTCGCTGCTCCCTTGCATCCCCGTAGGGGGCTCACAACCGTGAACCATCCACGAATAAGAACACGAATACGCGAATATGTGTGTATCCATTCGAGTATTCGTGCTGAATTCGTGGACGGTTTCTGCAAAAAAGGTGATGGTCACGCCCAACGTGACCATCACCTTTATATCTTAATTCCCAATCTTGTTTCTCACCCCTGCAACTCCCTTGCCCACGCCTTCACCTCGCGGATGTGGTCTGGCGTGGTGCGGCAGCAGCCGCCGATCAGGCGCGCGCCGTTCTCATACCACTCCTGCGACTGCATCCCAAACGCCTCGCACGACGTCTCGCCGTGCCAGGAGTTGGTCACCGCGCTGTAATACTCGCCCGAGTTGGGGTACACGATGACCGGCTTGCCGGTTGATTTTTTTATCTCGCGGATCAGCGACGGGATGTGCAGCGGCGACGTGCAGTTGATTCCGACCGCCGCCGCCTCGGGGACTCGCTCGAGCATGGCAGCACACTCCGAGATCCTTTCTCCATCCGAGATGTGTTCGCCATCCTTTGCGCTGAAACAAAACCACGCGGACGTGTTCGGGAACTCGCGCAGGAGTTCAGCAAGAGCCTGTGCCTCGATCAGGCATGGGATGGTCTCGCAAGCCAACAGGTCCGCGCCTGCGGCGATGAGCGCCTCCACGCGCGGACGGTGGAAGTCGATCAATTCCTGCTTCGTCAACTTGTAATCGCCGCGATATTCCGAGCCATCCGCAAGGAAGGCGCCATACGGACCGACCGAGCCAGCCACCAGCGGGCGCAGCCTGCCGACGCGGTTCTTTTCATCCGCCCAAAATTCATCGCGGGCATCCTGCGCCAGTTTCACCGATCTTTGCATGAGCGCCAGCGCCTCGTCGCGGCTCAGTCCGCGCCGCGCAAAGCCCTTGACCGTGGCTTGATAACTGGCAGTGATGGCGAAATCCGCGCCGGCGTGAAAATAATCGAGATGAACCGCGCGGATGAGTCCGGGCTGCTCCATGAGCACACGCGCCGACCACAGGTCATCGTTCAAGTCACAGCCGCGCCGTTCGAGTTCGGTCGCGAGCGCGCCATCCACGATGGCGATAGGTTGATGTTGTAAAAGGGTTTCGATGGGATTCATAGATTTTCCTATATGCGGTGGTTTCGATACGGCGGCGCTGGTCGAGCAGCCCGAAGGGCGTATCGAGACCCGCCGCCTACTCAACCATCCCTTACGGTTGCCACGGCAGTTTTGCCAAGTCCACATTGCCGCCGCTGATGATCACGCCGATCTTCAATCCGCTCAGGTCGATCTTCTTTTCCCACAGCACGCCGATCGCCACCGCGGACGACGGCTCGATGATGATCTTCGCGCGCTCCCACACGAACTTCATCGCCGCGATGATGCCCGCCTCGCTGACCGTGACGATCCGCTCGACGTTCTGCTGAATGATGGGAAAGGTGAGATTTCCAAGTGAGGTGAGCAAACCATCCGCCACTGTTTTGGGATTCACGGACGGGATGATTTCACCCGCCTGCAGCGAGCGGAAGGCATCATCCGCCATTTCGGGTTCGCCCGCAATCACGCGGATGCCCGGCTTGAGTCCCTTCGCCGCAATGGACGTACCGCTCAACAACCCGCCACCGCCGACGGGTGCGATGATCACATCCAGATCGGGGAAGTCGGTCAGCAATTCGAGCGCCGCCGTCCCCTGACCAGCAATGACGCGTTCATTGTTATACGGATGTATAACCGCCGCGCCTGTCTTCCCGCGGATCTCTTCCATCGTGCTCTCGCGGGCTTGCAAGGTCGGCTCGCAAAAGGTGATCTGTCCGCCGTAGCCAGCAACCGCTTCTTTCTTGACCTGCGGCGCGTTGCCCGGCATGACGATATAGGCAGGGATGCCGCGATTCCGCGCCGCCAACGCCAGCGCCGCCGCATGATTCCCCGATGAGTGCGTGACCACACCCCGCGCCGCTTCTTCGTCTGTGAGCGAGAACACGGCGTTCGTTGCCCCGCGGAATTTGAACGCGCCGACTTTTTGCAGGTTCTCGCATTTCATGAACACCTGCGCATTGACTTGCTGATTCAAACTTTCATTCGTCATCACAGGCGTGCGATGCGCGTACGGCTGAATCCGCTCTGCGGCTTGTTGGATGTCGGTGAGTGTGACGGTCATAATTCAATCTCCAAGAATGACACTTTCTGCATGTCGTGGATGTCACGTTTCAAACGTGACCTACGATAACTCAATCGCTAATAGCCTCTCTCAAAATCAACCTGATATTTCAACGGCTTGCCTTCGATATACAAGCGATAGTTCTCAATAAAGACTCCCGCAATATCTTCGGGAAAACTCGGCGCGGATGTGTGGAAGGTCATTTGTAAATTCTTCGTCGTCCAAAACGGATGTTCCTGCGGAAGCGGCTCCTGCTCGAAGACATCCAACACCGCGCCAGCGAGTTTGTCATTCTCGAGCGCCGAGATCAATGCGGATTCATCCACTGCCGAGCCGCGCCCGACATTGATAAATAAGCAATGCGGCGGCAGCGCGGAGAATAAGTCTGCATCCACGAGTTTGCGTGTATCTTTGGTGTTTGGGAGAATGGAAATGAGATAGTCTAATTTATCAGCAAATTTCAGTACCCCCTCACCCCGTCCCTCTACCCTTGTGGGCACACGTCCCTCAGGGAGAGGGGGAACTGCGTGAAAATACTCATCCACAAACTCGCAATCTTCGCTGGAGCGTGTGTATCCGCGCACGGTCATCCCGAAGAACTTCGCCGTCCGCGCCACCTCCGCGCCGATGGAACCGACACCGAGCAAGCCGATGGTCTTCCCGCGCAGCGTGCCCGTCAGAAAGCGCATCCACTCCCTGCGTTGTTGTGCTTGTGAAAGTTCGAATATTTTCCGCTCGTGCGCCAGCAGATACCCGAACACGAATTCAGACATCAACCCGCCAAAGACGCCGCGCGCGTTCGTCAAAACATAATCCCGCCGCAGGGACGGATCGAGCAGCGGTTCCACGCCCGCCCAGGTGGACTGCACCCACTTCACGTTTGGCAGGTTGTCCAGCTCCCTGGCGATCATGGACGGCGCGCCAAGTACGATCTCGCATTCATCCGTCGGTTCGGTGAGAATATTCACGTCCGGCAGTTCGGCAGCCACAAGCGCGCGATATGCATCATGGTCTTTCGTCAGCATCAAAATATTTTTCATAACGCTAATTTTACCGCTTGTGCCTGTGCTGGGTATAATTGCCCGCATGACCGACCCGAAACGTTCGCTTCGACATTTCATGTCCCGCATCATTGATTATGCGGGTCTCTATCCGCCCGCCAATTTACCGTTGGAGGAAGCCTTCCAGAACTTTCTGGAGTATCAAGACTCGCCCGACTCATGGATGCTTGCGCGATTCGTCATCCCCGCCAAACGGCTTCCGCATCTGACTCCGCTCATGCCTGCTTCTGCTCCCATGTTGTCGTTCACCACCCTCGGGCGGAGCGGCGCCACTGCGGACGAATTCCTCGCCCACCTCAACCTCGACCTCGAAGACATCCGGTCCTTTCGTGAAGCGCACGGCGCTGGCGTCGTCGTGGATATGTTCGAAGTCGCGCTGCCATCTTCGGCGTTGACCGATGCGACACAGGCGCACGACCTCGTCAAATCCGCTTCGGATATGCTCAACAAGAACGGCATCACCGTCTTTTTTGAAGCGTTATTCGGCGAAGGCTGGCAGGCACGAGCGGAGAATCTGATCCGCGCCCTGCGCAAACTCAAAGACCGCCACGTCGGGTTCAAACTCCGCACCGGCGGCGTGACTGCGGATGCGTTCCCATCCACCGAGCAGGTCGCGTGGGCGATTGCATCTGTCCGCGATGCGGGCGTGCCGCTCAAATGCACGGCGGGACTTCACCATCCCATCCGCCACTACAACGAAAGCGTGCAGGCAAAAATGCACGGCTTTCTCAACGTCTTCGGGGCGGGAGTGCTGGCAGAAGCGCATGGACTTTCGCAGGCGCAGATCCAAGCCATTCTCGAAGATGAAAACCCCGCCAATTTCACCTTCGATGAAAACGGCTTTGTTTGGAGAGATTTGCGTGTAGTCACTTCGGAAATCACGAAGAGCCGCCCCTTCGCCACCTCCTTCGGCAGCTGCAGCTTCGACGAACCGCGCGAAGATTTGCGGAATTTAGGGCTGCTGTAAACTCTCCATGCTACAATACTGGAAACAAGGAGTTTCCGATGAACTGGAAAGAACGAATTATTGTTGACCCAAACATACTTGTCGGCAAACCTGTCATCAAAGGGACAAGGTTGGCGGTTGAGTTCATCCTCGAATTGCTGGCACAAGGCTGGGCGGAGGGTGAGATCATGCGAAATTACCCGGGAGTTACGCATGAAGATATTGCCGCCTGCCTGATGTATGCGTCTAATATGCTCAAAGCCGAGAAAGTATATCCATTTGAGCTTTCGGGGGCTTAATCATGCGTTTGCTTGCCAATGAGAATTTCCCGCTGGACGCGGTTGAAGCATTGCGTGAAGCAGGGCACGATGTCGCATGGATTCGGGAAGACGCGCGCGGCGCATCCGATGATGTCATTCTTCAGCGTGCCCAGCAAGAGAACCGTATCGTTGTTACCTTTGACAAGGATTTTGGGGAACTGGCATTCCGCTCAAAACTTGCCGCGCAAAGCGGGATAATCTTGTTTCGCGTTACACCCAAGTCTTCCGAATACATTGCGCAAGCCGCTGTTCAAGCTATCGCAAGCCGTGATAACTGGGCTGGACATTTCTCTGTCGTCGAAGATACCCGAATTCGGATGACATCATTGGCGCAAGGGTAAATTATCTAAAGAATTGAATATGCTTAAATCCTTTATCGAAGTATCCCCCGAATCCGATTTCCCCATCCAAAACCTGCCGTATGGAATTTTCTCCACCAAGGAAAATCCGTCCCCGCGCGTGGGCACGCGGCTGGGCGATTTCGTCGTTGACCTCGCCTTTCTCGACGAGCAAAACCTATTCGACCAGCCATACGGCTTCTTTGCGGATGCATCCCTCAACCGCTTCATGTCCGCGGGGCGCGAGACGTGGCAGAAAATCCGTCAGCGCCTGACCAGCCTGCTCAGCGCGGGTGGCGATACGGTCTGGGAAGAAGCGATGCGCCTGCGGGCGTTGATCCCCGTTGAAAATGTCCAAATGCATCTGCCCGTCGTCATCGGCGATTACACCGATTTCTACGCCTCGCGCGAACACGCCACCAACGTCGGCATCATGTTTCGCGGCAAAGAAAACGCGCTCATGCCCAACTGGCTGCATCTGCCCGTCGGTTATCACGGGCGCGCGAGTTCGGTGGTGCTGACTGGTACAGATGTCATTCGTCCACGCGGGCAGGTCAAACCGAAAGATGCGCCGTTGGAATTCACCGCGTCACGACAGTTGGATTTTGAATTGGAGATGGGTTTCTTCATCGGCACAGGCAACGACCTCGGCGAACCGATCTCCATCGAGAATGCGCATGAACACATCTTCGGCATGGTCCTGCTCAACGACTGGAGCGCGCGCGACATTCAGGCATGGGAATATCAGCCGCTCGGACCGTTCCTCGCCAAGAACTTCGCGACTTCGATCTCGCCCTGGGTAGTGACGATGGATGCGCTCGAACCTTTTCGCGTGCCGGGACCGAAGCAAGACCCCGCGCCTCTGCCTTACCTCAAATCTGATTCTCCAAGTGGAATTGATATTACGCTCGAAGTGACCCTGCAATCCGCGACGATGGACAAAGCGCAAACCATCAGCCGCTCGAATATGAAGCACTTGTATTGGAGCATGGAGCAAATGCTCGCGCATCATACCGTCACGGGCTGTAACATGCGCACAGGCGACCTGTGCGGTACAGGCACCATCAGCGGACCGACCGATGACAGTTACGGCTCGATGCTCGAACTGACCTGGCGCGGTGAAAAACCGATCCAATTATCAAATGGCGAAACGCGGAAATTTTTACAGGACGGCGATACCGTCACGATGCGGGGGTGGTGTCAGGGAAATGGGTATCGCGTCGGCTTCGGCGAAGTGACAGGAAAGATCCTGCCTGCAAAATAGACTGGACTGCCCATTTTTTAGTGAGAACGATCCGGTCACGAGTAAAACAGGGAAGAAGACAAGGGGAGTTTGTGATAAAAAAAGAGCCATGCAATTTGCATGGCTCTTTTGAGAAGGCTGCTTGATCAGCGGCGGAACAAGCCGACCACGAATAGCAGGATGACTGCGCCGAGGATGGCGACCAACAGGCTGGGAAGGTTGAAGCCTGTGACGCCCTGCGCGCCGAAAAACTGCATCACATAGCCGCCGATGAAGGCGCCGATGATGCCGACCACGATGTTGGCAAGAGCGCCCATCTGCTTGTTCTTGCCCATGACAATGCTCGCGAGCCAGCCAGCGAGCGCGCCAAAGATGATCCATATAAGCCAGTTCATATCTACCTCCATGTGAAATTGGATTTTGCCCGCAGTGTTTACAGGCAATTTGTATTGACAATCAAAGTATAGCACTTAATTCTGCCGTTTTTTTCGGATACATATAGGAAATATGTAGGATTTTTACCTTCTTATCGTCGCTTCCCGTTCGGGACCCACGCCGATCCACTTGACCGGTACGCCTGCGGCGATCTCGATCATTTTTACGTAATCCTTTGCCTGCGCGGGCAATTCATCGAACGACCTTGCCTTGCTGATGTCCTCGCTCCAGCCGGGGACGGTTTGATAAACACATTCGACCTTATCCAAGCCGTAGGCATCCACATCCGCGTAACGGACGGACCTCCCATCCAGTTTGTAATTGACGCAGACTTGAATTTGCTCCAGTCCGCTCAGGATGTCCAGTTTGGTCAGGCAGAGTTCGGTCACGCCGCTCAACTCGACGGCGGTGCGGACGAGTTCCAAATCCAGCCAGCCGACGCGGCGGATGCGTCCCGTCGTGGCGGCAACCTCCCCGAACTTTTTATATACTTCGCTGTCCGTGTCGTGGATCTCGGTCGGCAGCGGACCCGCACCGACGCGGGTGGTGTATGCCTTGGTCACACCGACCACGTCCGTGATGTAGCGCGGCGGAATACCGAGTCCAGCAGAGGCGGCGGAGGGGATCGTCGTCGAGGCGGTCACGAAGGGATACGTGCCCCAGTCATTATCCAAGAATGTACCCATCGCCTGTTCGAGCAGGAAGTGCTTGTTCGCTTTCAAACCCGCCTGCACGATGGGGAATAACTCCTTGATATATGGCTTTAACGTTTCGTAATACCCGCGATACGCATCGCGTACTTCCACGTAGTTCAACGCATCCCCGCCCAGTGCGACGATGATCTTATTTTTCAACTCGATCTGCATTTTCAGGCGCGACTCGAACGCCTCGCTCGTGAAATCCGACCAACGGATGCCGTTGTAACTGACCTTGTCCGCGAAGACAGGACCAATGCCGCGCCGCGTTGTACCGGTCGCGCCTGCACCTTTTGCCTCTTCGTACAAGCCATCCAGCATCTTGTGATACGGCATGATCAAATGCGAGCGCGGCGAGATCCACAGGCGTCCATCCACGTTCACGTCCGCCTTGTTCAACATCTCGATCTCTTCGATCAATACCGCGGGGTCAATGACCACGCCGCCGCCGATCAACCCTGTTGTGTTCTGCGCGAAGATCCCCGACGGCACGAGATGGATCTTGAACGTCCCGAACTCGTTGATGACGGTATGCCCCGCGTTATTTCCGCCGTTGAAGCGCGCCACATAATCCGCGCGCTCCGCCAGAAAATCCACCACCTTGCCCTTGCCCTCGTCGCCCCACTGCGAACCGATCACTGCTGTGACAGACATTTCAACTCCTTGTGTCATTGCGAGGGCGAAGCCCGAAGCAATCTCCAACTAATCAGGGGATTGCTTCGCTTCGCTCGCAATGACATGATCTGTTATTTGAACCGCCAACCCGATATAGGATTCCGGCGAGAGACTCATCAACCGCCCGCGCGTTTCCTCATCCACATCCAACGCCTCAACCCAGCGCCGATACCTGCCACTGTCCATTTGGTTTCCCCTCGTCTCGGACTTGAGCGTCTCGTAGGCGTCGCTTCGTCCTGCCGCGCGAAGAATCGTCTGCGCACCTTCGCTGACAACCTCCCAGTGCGCGTTCAACTCTGCTTTGATTTTCTCCTCGTCCGCATCCACACGGGACATGCCTTTGGTGATGTTCGTCCATGCCAGCAGGGTATGTCCCAGCGCCGTGCCGAACGTTCTTCTAACCGTCGAATCGGACAGGTCCCGTTGCAATCTGGAAACCGCCAGTTTCTGTGCAAAGTGGGCGAGCAGGGCGTTCGCCAAACCGAGATTGCCCTCCGCGTTCTCAAAGTGGATCGGATTGACCTTCTGCGGCATGGTCGAGGAACCGACTTCGCCTTGAATCACTTTCTGTTTCAGCCATCCATCGCTGATGTATCGCCACATATCTTGCGCGTAGTCAATCAAGATTGAATTGGTCACCTGAACGGATTGGAAATAACGAATCCAATTGTCATACGGCAGGATCTGGGTTGTGACGAGGTTGGGGTCCAAGCCGAGGCTATGGATGAAATCGCGGCTGAAGACGAGCCAGTCAATATCTGGGAATGCGGAATGCAGAGCATTGAAGTTGCCGACGGCGCCTGTCAGTTTGGCTTCAAATTTGTGATTTGCGATCTCGTCACGGCATGTCTTCAGGCGGGCGAGGTACACGGCAATCTCTTTCCCGAGCGTGGTCGGCACGGCGGGCTGACCGTGAGTCCGCGCGAGCATGGGCAGGGCGCGATGCTTTTTCGCGAAATCGCGCAGGGATGTGAGCAACTCATCCAAGGCGGGGAGCAGGACTTGGTCGCGTGAATCCCGCAGGGCGAGTGCCTGGGCGATGTTGTTGATGTCTTCGGAGGTCAAGCCGAAGTGAATCCACTGGTGAAGTTCGGCGGGGAGGCGTTCGCGTAAAAAATACTCAATCGCTTTGACATCGTGCCGCGTGATCTTTTCGTATTCCTGAATCTTCAGGGCGTCGGCTTCGGTGAAAGTCTGTAGGTCAGGCTTGAAGCCTGACAAACTCTCAGCGTGGAAAATGTCCGTTTTGGAAAGAGCAGATAAAAAGTCCAGTTCGAGGCGGGCACGGGCGTGGAGATAGGCGAATTCGGAGAAGAAATCCCGCAGAGGAGCGGTCTCATTCTCGTAGCGTCCATCCAGCGGGGAAAGCGCGTGAAGACTCATCATCAAGTATTATAATTCGTAAGACTTCGGAAGTCTGGAGATGATATGAAGATTTTGCCTGATGTTGCTTTGACCTACGATGATGTTCTGTTAGTGCCGCAGTATTCCGATGTGGATTCGCGGCGCAGGCTTTCGACGAAGAGTTGGTTGACAAAAAGAATCGCGTTGCAGTCGCCGATCGTTTCCGCGAACATGGATGTGGTGACCGAGAGTGAGATGGCGATTGCGATGGCGCGCGAAGGCGGGATCGGGATCATCCATCGCTTTATGACGATCGCCGAGCATACGCGCCAGATCGAGCGGGTGAAGAAGGCGGAGTCGTTCGTGGTGGACAAGCCGATCACGATGATGGATGACCACACGGTGGGCGATGTGAAGCGCGTGGTGGAGGAGACCGGCACGGGCGGGATTTTGATCCTGGATAAGGATGATAAATTGGTCGGCATCGTCACGACCCGCGACCTGTTGTTCGAGCATGACGATTCCAAACTTGTAACGGATATTATGACGCGCGAGGTCCACAGCGCTCCGCCGGATACCTCCTTGAAGGAAGCGGAACGGTTGCTGCACGAATACCGCGTGGAAAAGCTGCCTCTGAAAAATGAAAACGGCAAAGTGGCGGGTTTGATCACGCTCAAGGATATTATGAAGATCACGCAGTTCCCGAAGGCGACCAAGGATGCGAAAGGACGGCTGGCAGTCGGTGCGGCGGTCGGTGTGCGGGATATGGAGATGCGGCGCGTCGAAGCCGCGCTGCAGGCGGGCGCGGATTGTATCGTGGTGGACATCGCCCACGGCGATTCACACATGGAAATCGAAATGGTGAAGAACATCCGCAAGCATTTTCCCGAGGCGCAGATCATCGGCGGGAATGTGGCGACTGCGGACGGGACAAAACGATTGATCGATGCTGGCGCGGATTGCATAAAAGTCGGCGTCGGTCCGGGTTCGATCTGCATCACACGGCAGGTGGCGGGATCGGGTGTCCCGCAGTTGACGGCGGTCATCGAGTGCGCGGAGGCGGCACGCCCGTATGGGATTCCAATTGTTGCGGACGGCGGGATTCGTCACCCCGGCGATGTGGCGAAGGCAATCGCGGCGGGCGCAAGCGCGGTGATGATCGGCTCGCTGTTCGCCGGCACGGACGAAAGCCCGGGTCTCATCATGACGCGCCGGGGGCATCGTTACAAGGCATCGCGCGGGATGGCATCACTGACGGCGAATATCGAACGCAATAAGCGCGAAGGCAATGACCTGACACGCGAGGAGATCGAAGATTACGTCGCTGAAGGTGTGGAAGCGGCGGTTCCGTATCGCGGCAAGGCGCGCGAGGTGCTTAATCAGCTCGTTGGCGGCTTGCAATCGGGGATGAGTTACAGCGGCGCGAAGACGATCGATGAGTTTCAGGAAAAAGCCATTTTTGTGCGGATGACAGGCGCGGGGCTGAGGGAATCGGGTCCGCATGATGTGGAAGTGTTGGGATGACCCCACCCCCAGCCCCTCCCCGACGAGCGGGGAGGGAGGTTTTGTCATGAAAGATGATTTTCCACGGCTTGATGTTTCCCCTGAGATTCGGCGTAAGATGTTGGAGATTGTGCGTCAGTTTCGTAAAGAACCTACGAAGAGCGAAAACATCCTTTGGCAGGCTTTGCGCGGGAAGAAATTGGATGGAATAAAATTTAGAAGACAGCAACCGATTGGAAATTTCATTGTGGATTTTTATAATTCCGTTTATCGTCTGGTTGTCGAGGTGGATGGCTCCATCCATGATGAGAAGGTTGACCTGGATCATGCGCGGCAGGATATTCTTGAACAACTCGGACTGAATGTTTTAAGGCTCAGGGCACAGGATGTGGAAAAGAATCTTCCATCTGTTCTTGAGGTAATACGCTCTAAAATCAGTGAACTCAAAATAAATACCATAGCGTCCCCCTCTCCGCCCGTCGGAGAGGGGTTAGGGGAGAGGCAGGAAAGCGAGAATAAAAAGGAGACATCATGACTGACCAAACACAAAATTGGATCGAGAAAGACAAAAAACAATTACATCCCGTGTATCACCCGAAGTCGCACGCCAATCCGCTGGTGATCGAGCGCGGGGAGGGTGTGTGGCTGTATACCACCGACGGGCGAAAGATCCTGGACGGCATGGCGGGCTTGTGGAATGTCAACGCGGGATATGGGCGCGAGGAACTTGCCAAAGCCGCCTACGAGCAGATGAAGGAACTGGCGTTCACGTCCAATTTTTCGGGCATGACCAACCTGCCCTCCGTAAAACTCGCTGACAAACTTGCCGGTTTTGCCTACGAAGGCTTGAACACTACTTTCTTCACGTCGGGCGGATCGGAAGCGAATGATTCAGCGTTCAAGACCGCGCGCTATTACTGGAAGCGCAAGGGCAAGCCGACCAAGTACAAGGTCATTGCGCGGCGCGGCTCGTATCACGGCGTGACGCTCTCCGCGACATTTGCCACGGGGCTGGAAAAATATCACACCATGTTCGGTCCCGCCGTGGATGGATTTGTACACATCCCCGCGCCGAATCCGTATCGCTACGAGGGTCAATTGCAGGATGGGGAAACCGTCGGGCAGGCGGCGGCTCGGGAATTGGAATCCGCCATTCTGCGCGAAGGAGCCGACACTGTCGCCGCTTTCATCGCCGAGCCTGTCATGGGCGTCGGAGGCGTGATCGTTCCACCCGACGATTACTTCCCGCTCGTCCGGCAGATCTGTGACAAATATGAAATCCTCTTCATCGCGGACGAAGTCATCACGGGCTTTGGTCGCACGGGGGAATGGTTCGCGCTCAAACATTGGAACGTCAAACCCGACATCCTGTCGTTTGCCAAAGCCATCACGAGCGGATACGCCCAGTTGGGCGGAATCCAGATCTCGGACGACATCCGCGAGACGATGGAATCCGCCGCGGACAGCGAAGCGTACATGCATGGATATACCTATTCGGGTCATGCAATGGCGTGCGCGGTGGGATTGAAGAATCTCGAGATCATGGAGAAAGAGAATTATCCGCAACGCGCGCGTGAATTGGGAGCGCGCCTGCTTGTAGGACTGCAATCGCTGAGCGAATTCCCATTCGTCGGCGATGTGCGCGGACTTGGCTTGGTGTGCGGCGTGGAGATCGTTTCAGATAAATCCACCAAAACTGCCGACCCTGCCACGACAATGAAAATCTTCAAAGCCGCCGAAGCGCACGGACTTCGCTCGCGTCCGCTGGGAAATACGCTGGCGTTCTCTCCGCCGCTTTCCATCAATGAAGATGAAGTGGATGAGATCGTCAAGCGCCTCGGCGCGGCGATGGATGGGGTTGGGTAGTAAAGTCGCTGGTTGAGTAGACATGAGCCGTTCTTTGGCGAGTGTTGTATCGAAACCAGCAGGTTGATGAGATTCTACTTTTCTTGAAAACATCTGGTTTCGATACGCGCTTCGCGCTACTCAACCAGCGGAGTTTGATTAATATTTTATGTCCGTCTACCTTCACGACATCCCGCTCTCCCAAGCCCAAGCCCGCCTGCGTGAAGCCTTGCAGGATGCGAATCTGTGGCGCACGCTCGGCACGGAAGAAATTCCGCTCGATGAGAATGCGCTGGGGCGCGTCACTGCCGAGCCAGTTTGGGCGTCCATCTCGTCGCCGCATTATCACGCCTCCGCGATGGACGGCTTTGCCGTCCGTGCTGTGGAGACGAGCGGCGCACAGCCTTCCTCGCCATTAACCTTGTACACCGGTCCGCAAGCGCAGTATGTGGATACCGGCGATCCGCTGCCCGAATGGTCGAATGCTGTCATCCCCATCGAAAACGTCGAATCATTGGACGCGAACGGCGAGATCACCTCTGCCATCCGCGCGCCGAAATCCATCCGCATCCGCGCCGCCGTTGCGCCGTGGGCGCATGTCCGCCCGATGGGGGAGGATATCGTTGCCACGCAATTGGTACTTCCCGCCGGACATGTCCTCAAGCCCGTGGATTTGGGCGCCATCGCCGCGGCGGGACACCAGTCTATCCGCGTGGCGCGCAAGCCGAAGGTGGCAATCATCCCAACCGGAACGGAACTCGTCCCGATCGGCTCGAAACTCAAGGCGGGGGATATTCTCGAATACAACTCGCTTGTAATCGCCTCTCAAATTCGACAAATGGGCGGCGAATCGACCCGCTATCCGATCATAAAAGATGACTTTGATCTCATTTGTGAAAACGTTCGGCAAGCCGCGCAAACGCACGATCTGGTTCTGTTGAACGCAGGCTCCTCCGCCGGTGCGGAAGATTTTTCCGCCAAGGTGGTGGAAAAGTTGGGTCAATTGTTGGTGCATGGCGTGGCGGTGAGACCCGGTCATCCAGTTATTCTCGGTCTCATCAATCGAAAATCCGAAGACCTGAACCCTGACACCTCACACCTGACACCGATCATTGGCGTCCCCGGCTATCCCGTCTCTGCCGCGCTCACCGTGGATATTTTCGCCGAACCCTTCATTGCCAAGTGGTTGGGGCGGCGTCCGCTGGAATTGCCGACCGAAGAAGCCACGCTCACGCGTAAGCTGGTCTCGCCTGCGGGCGATGATGACTTTGTGCGGGTTGTGGTCGGGAAAGTAGGCGGGAAATTGCTTGCGGCTCCACTTTCGCGCGGAGCGGGAGTGATCACATCGCTCGTCCAAGCGGATGGACTGGCATTGATCCCGAGCGGCACGCAGGGCATGGAAGCGGGCGAGAAGATCCAAGTCCGCTTGTATCGCAAACGGAACGAGATCGAAAAGACCATCCTTGCCATCGGCTCGCACGACCTGACGCTGGACTTGATCGCGCAATTCCTTGCGGAGCATGACCGCAGGCTGGCTTCCGCCAACGTCGGTTCGCAGGGCGGGCTGGTGGCGTTGCGGCGCGGCGCGGCGCATCTGGCAGGCTCGCACCTGCTCGATCCGCAAACGGGCGAATATAACATTTCCTACATCCGCCAGTACATGCCGAATATTCCGGTTAAGGTGGTTGCACTGGTGGGGCGCGATCAGGGCTTGATCGTGAAGAAGGGAAACCCAAAGGGAATCAAAAGCCTGGAAGACCTCAGCAGTTCCGCGTCGGGAGAGAGGCGTGATGTCCAGTTTGTGAACCGCCAGCGCGGGGCGGGCACGCGCGTCCTGCTCGACTATCATTTGAATTTGATGTCAATTCCCCCGGAGTCCATTGCGGGCTATACACAGGAAGAGTATACTCATTTGGGCGTGGCGGCGGCGGTGGCTTCGGGGCGTGCGGATTGCGGGCTGGGGATTGCCGCTGCGGCTCAGGCGTTGGATCTGGACTTTATCCCGCTATTCCAGGAACGTTACGATCTGGTCATCCCCAAACAATTTGCGGATGACGAACTGCTTGCGCCTCTCTTCGACCTGCTGCCTGATCCGCGGTTCCGGGAGGCGGTATCTCACCTGAAAGGATATGACGTGTCTGTGATGGGCACGGTAATTTTGGAGGATTGATGCTGGAAGGATTGATCATTGACGATAACCGCCAGACGGCGGATGCATTGCAGCAAATGTTGGGGCTGCTTGACCTGCCCGCGAAGGTGGCATATGGATCAAGCCCCGCCATGTCGATTCTTGCGGGATTTATTCCCTCTTTTATTTGTCTCGATATCAACATGCCCGGCGTGGACGGCACGGAAGTGCTTGCCTACATCCGCCGCGAACCGCGCCTGATGAAAGTGCCCGTGGTCATCATCACATCCGACGACCAGCCCGAAACACGCCAGCACGTGCTGCGCGGCGGCGCGCAGGCAATGGTGATCAAACCGGTGACGCTCGATATGCTGGAAAGCGCGTTTAAGAAGGCGAAGATACTCTCGTAGATTTTTATGAAACAAAGTCCCTGACATTTCCAGTCAGGGACTTTGTTTTTTTATGGTTTGGGCCAGGGGATGTCCACAGGCTGGGAGTAGCCGTGTTTTTCCACGGTGTACAGCTTTCCATGTGAAGGCGAGTGGCAGCCCGCCTCGTCCTTGACCGTGAGCGTGGTGCTGTACTGGTCGGGGTAGGAAAAAGTCCACCACAGATAGGCGCCGCCCTGACAGACAAAGGCTTCGATGAAATAGCCGCGGTCATCGTCCTGGGTCATCTCGACCTGGTCCCAAGAAATGGTGACCTGATCTCCTTTGCGGGATGCCTGCACATCTTGCGGAGGTCCGTACATATTGCTGCCGATGGATTGCAGATTTGGTTCCACTTTTGGGAGCGTGCTGACATCGCCGACCATTTCCACGGTGGAGGGGGCGACCCAGCACGAGTAACTGAGTTTTTCGAACTGGACGTACAGCCACTGGCTGTACACTGCCCGCCAGCGGACAACGCCCTTGTCGCCGGTGTAGAGATCGGCGGCGTGAAGATACGCTGTGGACGGTCCGTAGCGGCAGCGTGCCTGCTGGTTGACGGTCACTGTGGGCTGTGAGGAGGTCGGCGTGGCAGTGGGCTGCGGCGTGAATGTGACCGTTGGTGTAAAGGCAGTTGTCGGGGTGGATGTGGCGGTTGGGACGAGGGTCGCTGTGGAGGTGGGGACAGGGACAGGCGTCGATGTCTCCGTCCATGCGGCAGCGGTGAGGATGGCTTGGTCCTCAGGCGAAAGTGACGGTCCGCAGGCGGAAATGGCAAGCAAAACAGGCAAAAGCATTAAGCACATTCTTCTCATTTGAAATTCTCCAATAAAGTGACTGTGTTTTCGCCAAGCGCTTCGTTGGCGTAGCCGCCTTCCATGATGACAGCGGTTGGGAGGTTCAATCCGGCGATCCGTTTTCCGATCCCAGAAAATCCCTCGCGCGTGACGTGAAAGGTGCCAAGCGGATCGCCATTGAAGGTGTCTGCGCCGAAGGAAAGGACAAGGAAATCGGGCGCGAATTTGCGGATCATCGTCAACGCTTCTTCCAATGCCGAAAGATACACTTCGTCTCCGGTATCTTTCGGGAGCGGGAAATTTCTGTGGAAACCAAGCCCCGCGCCTGCGCCGGTCTCGTCTGCGAAGCCGATGTAATGAGGATATTCGAAATCCGGGTCGCCGTGAATGGAAATGGTCAGCACATCATTGCGTTCGTAGAAAATATCCTGTGTGCCGTTGCCGCCATGATAATCGATATCGAGGATGGCAACCTTGCCTTTCGTGGAAAGCCAATTCGCGGCGACGGCGGTGTTATTGATGAAGCAGTAGCCAGCGGCATAATCCCTCCCGGCATGGTGACCGGGCGGACGGCATAAGGCAAACGCAGACTGTCCGTGAACAATGGACGATGCGGCGCTCAAGGCAATGTTCGCAGATGCCAGCGCGGCGTTATACGTCCCTGCTACGATGCAGGCGGAGAGATCCATCAGGTAGTAGCCGCCGCGTCCGCGGATGGAGGCGGTGGGGCGCGCTGTGCGTCGCAATGCAAAGGTCGCCGGCAGGAAGGCGTGCAGTTCGGGCGCAGCCGCAATTTCGGGGTCAGAATCCAGCCATTCGTCCCAGCAGGATGCGAGGAAGTTGAGATATGCCCGGTCGTGCACGGCGAGGATCGGGTCGAGTCCAAAATCATCCGGCTCGCAAAACTCCGCCCAATCCGTTTTTTTAAGCGCAGATACGATTTGATCCATGCGGTCAGGATTTTCATAATACGGCACACGAATTCCGCCGTCGAACACCTCGAACGGCGGATAATGATTTCGATGTTCTTCCGAGTACAATATTTTCATGGTAAGACAATTTTACCCGCAAGCGTCTGTGTTGCCGGAGGAACCAAATGGAAGTTTTTGAAGCGATTCATGGAAGAGTCACAATCGGCAAGGTAAAGCCTGACCCATTGCCGCGCGACCTGATCGAGAAGTTGTTGAGCGCCGCCGTGCAAGCGCCGAACCATTATAAGGTGCGCCCGTGGCGTTTTGTAGTCTTGACCGGGGATGGGCGGAAAAAACTGGGCGATGTTTTTGCCGCCTCTTTTCTGGACCGGAATCCTGATGCGCCCAAGGAAGCCGCGGAGAAACCCCGAAGCTTGCCGCTGCGCGCACCGGTGGTCATCGCCGTTGGCGCGGACAAACCCGCCCCTGATTCCAAAGCCATCGAGATCGAGAATGTCTCTGCGGTCTCCGCGGCGGCGCAAAATATTCTGCTTGCCGCCCACGCGCTGGGGCTTGGCGCGATCTGGCGCACGGGTGAATGGGCGCGCGATGCGAAGGTCAAGGAATTTTTGGGCTTCGAAGCCGACCAGCATTTGATCGGTTTCATCTATATCGGCTACCCGGAAGCGACGCCGGAACCGCACGCCCGCGCCGGATTTGAAGACCGCGTAACGTGGATCGGATAAGCCATCTTGTGTGAAAACGGGCAGTGAAAATCACTGCCCGTTTTTTTATTCGTGATATTTCAATTCGCCCGCTTCAATGGAGATCGGCAGGCGGTTTTCCTGCGGTACAAGCGGGCAAGTGGCGTACGGCGTGTAAGCGCAGGGCCAGTTATCTGTGAGGTTGAAATCAAGAATGAACTCATCCGTTTTGGGTGGTGGAATGTAAATTCTGCGCCCGCCGCCATAAGTGGTTTTGGAGTTCGTCCCGTCCGCAAAATGCAGGAGCAGTTTTTCCCCGCTTTTTTCGGCTTGGAGCACGCAGTCCGTGCCGTGCAGGTTAAATTGCGCCTGCCCCAGCAGAACAGCCTGTACCTCCGTTCCGATGACCTCCGTCTTTTTGATCGTCCTGGGCGGGTCGTAGGGGATAAATCTGGCAGTAACGCGATAACCTTCATTGACTGGATAATATTTCAACCCATTGAAATTCATTTTGGATGGCGCTTCCCGGTCCCACATGCGGATGAGGGGAGCGCCGCCGCGGATGATGATTTTCATGACGAGCGAGTTGACTTGGATGATATCCGGCTCCGCGTTGTGATCTGAGATCAGCGGGCGGGTGGTGAGGTCGGGGGAGTTGGATGTGAATTCAATTCCCTGCGCGGGTTTGAAAAAGACCTGTCCGTTGACGAGAGTGAAACTTCCGCAAACAGGTTCGGGGAAGGATGGATGCGAGATCTTGTTATCATCGTCACTGCCGAAGGGGTTTTCGCCCTCCTCCAGCCAGAACAACCCGGCGAGGTTCATCCAATGCAGAGAATCGGCTTTGATGGCTTCGTCCTTTTGTTGGCGCGCCAGTTGAATGGTTTCTTGGTAGGATGTCATATTATCGCCCCAGGATCTCGAGCATGAGATCGGGTCTGTCTGTAATGATGCCATCCACGCCCCAATCGATGAACTTGCGCATGGTCTCTTCGTCGTTGATCGTCCACGGCTCGACGGCAAGATTGCGGGCGTGTGCGGCTCTGACGAAGGATGGCGTCATGACGGTGATGCCGCTCGATTCTTGCGGGACTTGCAAGGAGAAGAAATGCGGGGTGAAGAAACTGCCAAGATAGGCTTTGGTCATGAGGACAAAGACGGTCGTTTCCTGCCTCGCGCTGGAGGTCGCGACCCCGGGGCATTCGCGGCGGAATTCCTGAAGTCGTTCGTCATGGAAGGAGGCGACCAATACCTTGTTTTCCATGTTGTATCGATGGATGAGTTCACAGAAGGGTTTTGCCATCGATGCGTTCGTCTTCTTGAGTTCGATGGTCATGCGCATATCGGGGAAGGCGGTGAAGACCTCCTCCATGGTCGGCACGGTGACATCCTGCCCGCGGAAGGGATGGGTCGCGCCGTCGTCGCGTGTCCAATCGTAGCCGGCGTCTAATTCCTTGAGTTCGGCGAGCGTCATCGCCTCGATCTCGCCGGTCCCGTCGGTGGTGCGGTCCACAGTCTCATCGTGCATGAGGATGAGGACGCCATCGCTGGTGATGTGCAGGTCCATTTCGAGCACGTCCACGCCGAGATCAACGGCGTTTTGAAAGGCGAGCATTGTATTGCCGGGCCACAAATGGTCGCCGCCCTGATGGGCGATGACGAGCGGATAGTTCAGATCCGCGGCGTAGTAGGGATGATGCGGCGCGGGGCGGGTGGTGAGGCGAAAGGTGATTATGGCTGTGAGTAGGAAGATGACGATATAGTGCCAGCGTTTGAGTTTCATGCGTCTGCTCCGAATTGGTATCGTGCTATTTTACCTTTAAGAATTGACATGCTCCATCTTTTCACGTATAAACGAGTCAAAACAGATACCCTGGAGGCATATATGCTTGCAATGCGTTTGTTGGCGGAAGGCGCGGAGGGTCCGAACACGGAACTTTTGTGGTTGTTGTATATCGGAATTGCTTTTTTTGTACTGGTGATCATCGCCGGGTGGCTGACTGCTCCAAGGCGGCAGGAACAGGCTGCGGCGGAGTCTGAGGCGCTCAAATCCAAGGGGAAAAAGGTTGCAGATGATCTGACCCGAATCGAGGGGATCGGTCCGAAAGTGACAAAGGTCTTGAAGGCGGCGGGCATTACGACGTTCGAGGACCTTGCCAATGCAAAGGCTGTAGACGTTCAGAACGTGCTCGATGAGGCAGGTTTGCAGATGATGAATCCCGAAGGATGGATCGACCAGGCGAAGTTGGCTGTGAAGGAGGATTGGGCGGGGTTCGAGAAACTGCAGCGCAGATTGAAAGGCGGGCGGAGGGTTAAGTAGGCTGCTGCCGGTTTGTAACTTAAGTCACTGTATATAAACTCGCAACCTACATATAATCCGCCCATGTCAAGAATATCAACTGGAGGTATGAGATGAAAAAAGTCATGTTTGCTGTGTTCGTTCTTGCAGCGTTGATGGTCGCGGCTTGCGGTGATGGAGGCAGTTCGGGCGCGCCGGCGGAGATCCCTGCTGTTCCGTCTGATTATGCCGGTTTGACCAATCCGCTTGGTGCGGATGCGGCTTCGGCCGGCGCTTCGATCTACAAGACCAATTGCGAGTCCTGCCACGGTCCTCAGGGACACGGTGACGGTCCTGCCGGTCTCGCGCTTGATCCTGCTCCACAGAATTTACCCGAGCTGACAGCCCAGGTTGGGGATGATTTCCTGTTCTGGCGCATTTCCACCGGCGTGGATGGCACTTCCATGGTGGCGTGGAAGGGTATTCTGACCGATGAACAGATCTGGCAGACGGTTGCGTATATTCGAACATTAAGATAATCTGTATTTCGATGAAAAGGACGCGCCATTCGGCGCGTCCTTTTTTGTTTCAATAAGATATCGTGAATTATTCCTGATCTTCCAGTAATTCTTTTATTCGTTCGGATAGCTCATCAGGGTGGAATGGCTTTGTAATGTAATCGCTTGCGCCTGCTCCAAAAGCGACCGCCCGGCTGTCGCTATCATCAAGCGCGGTGACAATAATGATCGGGGTGGACGCGAATTCCGGCACTTCCCGCAGCATGCGGGTCAGGCGGAAGCCGTCGGGTTGGGGCATCATCAGGTCGACCAAGAATAGGTCCGGTTTGACGAGGCGGGCGGTCTCAACAGCCAGTGAACTCTCGTTCAGGCTCACGGTCTCATAGCCTTCAATGGCTAACAGTTTTTCCAGCAGCGTTGTTACAAGATGGTCGTCGTCCACGATCAAAATTTTTGTCATAGTGTGCCTTGGTCTTATGAAGTATCTGGATTTCCGCCAATCATACAACTAAAAAAGGGCTGGGACAGTCTCCCTGCGGGCAAACACAAGGAGGTTGTAAGGTTGGTGTGGCAGCGTGAATTAATGGCGCTGCTCTCCTAGGATGGTGTTAATCTCCTGCATGAACTTGTTGGGGATGATGGGCTTGGTGATAAAGGAGTTCGCACCCGCATTGGCTGCATCCCGTTTGGTGCCTTCATCTCCCAGCGCGGACACCATCACGACCGGGATGTGGCTGATGCTGGAATCGGATTTGATGAACTTGCAGATGGCGATGCCGTTGATCTCCGCCATCATGATGTCCAGCAGGATCAGGTCCGGCATGAGGGATTTTGTCGATTCAAGCGCGTGCTTGCTTTCGTTGATGGAAAACGGTTCGTGACCGTAGGTTTTGATGATGCTTTCCAGCAGGCTGGTCGTTTCTATGTCATCATCCACGATTAATATCTTTGCCATGAGCATTCTCCATTAAAGAACAATTATTCGGATCGGACGAGCAGCATATCGATTCTGGTTGAGAGTTCGTCAAGATTGAAAGGCTTTGTAAGGTAGTCATTTGCGCCAAAGGTCGCGGCTTTGCTGTTGCTGTTATCCAAGGCGGTGATGATCAGGATCGGGGTTTGTGAAAACCTGGGGGTGTTTCTCAGCATCCGGCAGAGCGTGAACCCGTCGGGCGGCGGCATCATGATGTCAAGGAGGAAGATATCCGGTTCCACCGAATTTGCCATCTGGATGGTCTTTGAGCTTTGGTTAAGGGTGGTGACCTGATGACCAACGGACGACAGAAAACGACCAAGAAGCGTCGTTACCTTTTCGTCGTCATCCACAATCATGATCTTTGCCATAGTCTCATCCTGAATGACACGGTCATGCCGCGCCTTTTCCTGCTACATTATACACTTGAAGATGCCCTGTCAGGGGTATTCGTGTAGAATTTATACCTTAGGACTATTGAAATTTCTGTAAAAAATTATATACTATTGATGGGGAGTTCTTCTCCCTTTTTTTATTGTTCCACACCGAACAGGGCTGGCGGCAAAGGTATTGGCTTGCATGAGCGGAGAAAGGAGACTTCGATGGAGTCGGATAGACGTAAACAGCAGCGGCGAAGGTTTACCTACTACATGCCGGTGGTGGACGCCGGTACACTGAAAGTCCTGGGTTATTTATCAGACATCAGCCTGATCGGTTTCCGGGTGGACAGTGACATGCCTCTACCGGTTAACTCACACTTGAGGCTGCGCATCGACCTGGCACCGGAACTGGCTGCAAAAACCTATATGATCTTCAACGGACGCATTCGCTGGTGCGAAATGGACAAACTCCAGCCGAATTCCTACAATATTGGCTTTGAAGTGGAAAATCTTTCACGAGAGGATACCGCTATTTTCCAGCGCATGTTCGAGCAGTGCGGCGTGGATATACGGTAATAGGGGATAAATTGGGGGATTTTGTTGAAATTTTAGTTCTATTCGAGTATCCACTTCCCCAGCAGGGATTCGTGTTCCGTCAGCCCTTCACAGCGCGCATCCATCTCTTTGTATGCCTGTTCTTGCACGGACAGAAATGTTTCGTATGTCGCTTTGGATTCCCAGCGGTCGATCGTCAGATACCTGCAGGGATTTGTTTTATCGTGCAGTAATTCCGTCCCCAAATAACCCTCGCCTTTTTGAAACAACTCCGCCCATGCGCCAGTAGGGGAGTAGATCTCTTCGAAGTCCGGCAGTTTTTCCGCTTTTACGTAATATTCCCAAAGAATTAGATACAAGATATTTCTCCTGAGACGACCAATTCTAAGCCATCAATAGGTATTATATTCTCTTGTTTATTCGCATAGAAAACGGGCGGTTCGTTGCTAATTCTTCATGTGAAAGTGGTGATATATAGCAGGTGTAATAAGAATAATGCGGCATAGAATGGAGGTGGTAATAATGAAATCAACAAGGAGATGAGAAATGCCCAGATCACATTTTGAAATCCATTACGCAGACCGGATCGGCTGGCTTCGTGCGGCTGTTTTGGGAGCCAACGACGGGATCGTTTCGACCGCCAGTTTGGTGGTGGGTGTGGCGGCGGCGAGTGCCGCCCAAGGGGATGTTCTGATTGCGGGGATTGCGGGATTGGTGGCTGGAGCCATGTCCATGGCGGCGGGAGAATATGTCTCCGTCAGTTCCCAGGCAGATACTGAAAAGGCGGATTTGGCGCGTGAGAAAAAAGAACTTGCAACGGATGATGCCGGAGAACGCCGTGAGCTTGCCAATATCTATGTAAAGCGCGGATTGGACCCTGTGCTGGCAAAGAAAGTGGCTGAGCAGTTAATGGAGCATGATGCCCTGGCGGCGCATGCGCGTGATGAACTTGGACTGACGGAAACTCATACAGCACAGCCCATTCAGGCGGCGGTCGCGTCTGCGCTGTCCTTTGCGGTGGGTGCGGTTTTGCCGTTGCTTGCGGTTCTGATCGCACCGGTGAACCTGATGATTCCGATCGTGGTGAGCAGTACGTTATTTTTTCTGGCGTTGATGGGGATGTTAGCCGCCTACCTTGGCGGCGCAAATATGTGGGCTGGGGCATTGCGCGTCACGTTTTGGGGGCTGCTCGCCATGCTGGCAACTGCCCTGGTTGGAAAACTATTCGGCACCACTGTTGCATGAGGGAATTGTTTCAATTACCCCGTCATCAACTCATCCACGGCGTTTGCCAGCTCGCGTAGATTGCCCACCTTCAATACATTACTGCACAGCGGAGCGTACTTCCGCATGTCGCTGTCGCCGTTCCACATGACTTCGGGTTCGGGGTTGAGCCAGATGGTGCGGGTGGCGCGGCGTGCCATTGCCGAGAAAATATCAATGCGCGGATCGTTATAATTGTTGCGCCCATCGCCGACGATCAATAAAGTTGTTCCGCTGTTGAGCGTGTCCATATATTCGTTTTGGAAATCGTTAAGCGACCAGCCAAGGTCTGTATTGTAATGTCCGCTTGGCATGCGCCATAGCACGGACTGGATCGCTTCATCTGCGTTCGTGCCTGTGAAATCTTCCGAAATGGATTCGAGATGGTCAATGAACGCAAACGCATGCGTCTTGCGCACTTGTCCCTGCAACGCAAAAAGAAAACTCAGCATCAACTCCGAGCAAAAGCGCATGGACGTGCTGATATCGCAAATGACCACGATCTTCGGCTTGCGGATTTTGTCGCGATGTTTGATCTCCATTGGCACGCCGTGATATTTCAAGTTCGCGCGGATGGTCGCCTTCGGGTCCATCTGCCCGCTTTTCATGCGTTTTTGCCGCAGGGCAATTCTCGTCCGCAATGCGGCGGCAAGACGCTTCACTTCGCGCTGCAATGCTTTTTTGTCCGCATCGGAGAGAGCCTGAAACGGGCGGTTCATCAGGTTGTCGATATTTTCCCCGCGCGGGCGTTCGCTTAAATTCTCGGCAATGTGCTCGCCCGCGAACTGCTCAAGCTGTCCCTGAATCCCCTGCATGTTTTGTTGGATCAGCTCGCGCAGCCGTTCGACGCGTTCTTTATCCATCCCCATCTGTTGCAGTTGTTCCATCAACTCGCGCAGCGCCTCGCGCACTTCGGGGAACGCCATCGCGCGCATCATGCGCTGGGTCATCCAGTTTTGATAGTTGAGATTGTCCGCCTGATTCAGCCCGACGAGTTGAGCCAGCGCCTCCAGCTCCGCACGGGACAGTTGTTCGCCATTCATCAGCCTTTCCATGCGCTGACGTATGTTCTCGGCAAAGTTCTTCAGCGCCTCTGCCAGCATCTGTATTTCTTCGGGCGTCAGGTCATCGGACGGACTACCGCCCATCTCCGGCGGAGTCCCTGAACCGAAAAAGAGCGGAAATAATTTGTCGAAGGTGGGCAGGTCCTTCACATCCTTGATGAGCGTGGCGCGCAGGGACAGGCGAAACGTCTCGCGGTCTTGAATCCCCATCAGATCCACCGCCGAAAACGCCTCCGCGGACTCCGCAAGCGACACGCGCACTCCGCTGGCGCGCAAAGCTGAGATCAACTGTAAGATGCGGGATTCCATTTTCTTTTATCCTGTAGGGGCGGGGTTTCCCCGTCCTGTAATCCTTGTTGCAAAGGGCGAGAGGACCTCGCCCCTACGAATCAATTCCCAGAAAATCTTCCGAAATCATCCGCGGGCGGACGCTGCTTCGGCTGTGACGGCGGACTGGTCAATTGCCGTTTTGCCTTTTGTAGATCCGCCTCGTGCTTCAACAAAACCGAAAGCGTGTCTTCCAGCACATCCTTGTCTAATTGTGAAGCATTCAACGCCACCAGCGCATTTGCCCAGTCGAGCGTTTCACTGATGGACGGTGACTTGCGCATGTCCGCTTTGCGGAGACGTTGCACAAATTCCACGGCTTGTTGTGCCAGTTTGGGATTTAAGTCAGGCACTTTCAAATGGACGACTGCCAACTCTTCCTGCAAAGTTGGATAATCCACGAACAGATACAAACAGCGGCGCTTCAATGCCTCCGAAAGTTCGCGCGTATTGTTGGATGTCAGCACCACAAATGGACGGTGTTTTGCGGCGAGCGTCCCCAACTCCGGCACGGACACTTGAAAATCGCTCAGCACTTCGAGCAGGAAGGCTTCAAACTCCGCATCCGCACGGTCGATTTCGTCGATCAATAGCACCGTCGGCGTCTCGCTCAGAATCGCTTTCAACAGCGGACGCTGCAGCAGGAATCGGTCCGAGAAGAAGACATCCTCCTCTTTTGCCAATTTATCCGCCGCTTCCGCCAATGATTCGGCTTTACCGAGCGTATCGTTCAATTTGTCACGCAGTAATTGCGTGTAGAGCAATTGCTTGGAATATTCCCACTCGTACAGCGCTTTGGATTCGTCCAAGCCTTCATAGCATTGCAGGCGGATCAACTCACGCCCCGTCGCGCCCGCGATGGCTTTCGCCAACTCGGTCTTGCCTACGCCTGCCGGTCCCTCCGCCAGCAGCGGTTTGCCCAATTTCTGGGCGAGAAAAACGATCGTCGCGATCTCATCCGAAGCGATGTATTTCTGCTTGTTCAGTTCGGATTTGACGGTCTTGGTCGAGTCGAAAAGAGTTGTCATGGGTCACCTATAGTTTGCCAGACGAGTTCAACCCGTTCCTTTTTACGGTTCACTCATCACTTCTTAATCCAGCGCGGCTTGGTCAACACTTCGGGTTTTAGGATCTCATCCAGTTCAGCCTTGGTCAGAAGACCGCGCTCCAGCACGATCTCGGTCACGCTTTTGTTGGTCGCATACGCCTCTTTCGCCACCGAATTTGCATTTTCGTACCCGATGATCGGATTCAACGCTGTGACGATTCCGACCGAGCGGGTCATGTGTTCGTCCAGCCGCGCGTGGTTGGCGGTGATGCCTTTTACACAGCGTTCGGCGAGCGTGATGCAGCC
Organism: Anaerolineales bacterium; assembly: GCA_023382595.1. Lineage (GTDB taxonomy): Bacteria > Chloroflexota > Anaerolineae > Anaerolineales > Villigracilaceae > Villigracilis. The sequence continues at coordinate 101,193 of JAHDWB010000008.1, forward strand.
GTTGCGCAGATAAATGAGATTATCGAACAGGCTGTGCGCGATGATCGGCTCGAAGGCGTTGAGTTGTAACTGTCCGCTTTCGGCGGCGAAGGAAACGGTCACATCATTGCCGATGACGAGGAACGCGATCTGGTTGACCACTTCCGGGATGACCGGATTGACCTTGCCGGGCATGATGCTCGATCCGGCTTGGACGGCGGGCAGGTTGATCTCGCCAAGCCCGGTGCGGGGTCCCGAAGAAAGGAGGCGCAGGTCGTTGCAGATCTTGGAAAGTTTCACCGCCACGCGCTTCAGCACACCCGAGAGCTGTACGAACGCGCCGACATCCTGTGTCGCCTCCACAAGATCACCGGCAGTGATGTATTCGATGCCCGTCACTTCACTGAGATGTTTGCGCGCCAGCGCGGCGTAATCGGGATGCGCGTTGATGCCTGTTCCGATCGCCGTCGCGCCGAGGTTCATCTCCTGAATGAGCAGCGCGCCTTCGCGCAGGCGTTGCTGGTCTTCCTCGAGCATGATCGCGTATGTACTGAACTCCTGACCGAGCGTCATCGGCACGGCGTCCTGCAATTGTGTGCGCCCCATCTTCAGGATGTCCTTGAATTCCGCGGCTTTTTCGGCAAAGGCGAGACGCAACGCCTCCATGCCTTCGATCAAATCATCGATCAGAAATCGCAGCGCCACCTTGACCGCCGTCGGGTACACGTCGTTCGTGCTCTGACTCAAATTGACGTGTTCGAGCGGATGCAGGTATTTGTATTCGCCGCGCTCATGCCCCATGATCTCCAGCGCGCGGTTGGCAATGACCTCGTTCGCATTCATGTTCGTGGATGTGCCCGCGCCGCCCTGGATGACATCCACCGCGAACTGGTCGATCCATTTGCCGTCACGGATCTCTTCGCATGCCTTGATGATCGCATCCGCGCGCTCGGTGTTGAGCAAGCCCAACTCCTTGTTCGCCTGTGCGCATGCCTGCTTCACACACGCCAGCGCCTTTATCAAACTCGGATACGTGCTGATGGGAATATTGCTGATCGGGAAATTCTTCAACGCCCGCGCCGTGTGCACGCCGAAATAAGCGTCGCTTGGGACTTCATGTTCCCCCAAAAGATCATGTTCGATTCTGTACTTCACTGTTTAACTCCAAGACTTGCATAGATGTTTAGATTTGACTGTAATTCCTTCGCAAGCGTGAATTGACTCAAGACCGCCTCCCGCGCGGACCTGCCAACTGCTTCGCGTTTCTCCGGCTGACTCAACACCTCAGCCATTTTCTCCGCCAGCCCCGCCGCGTCATTGATCTTCACGAGATAGCCGTTGACGCCGTCTTCAATAATATCAGTCATGCCGCCGACCGGCGTGGCAATGACCGCTTTGCCGCATGCCATCGCTTCGAGCACCGCGTTCGGCATTCCATCCCGCATTGACGGATGTACGAAGACGTCCATCAATGAATAGTAGGCGGGAAGGTCTTTGTGGGGGACATGCCCTGTGACGGCAATTTGATATTCGGGATTTGATATTCGGAATTCTTCGAAGACTTTTTTATCCTCACCATTCCGCACCTCGCCGACAATGAGCAGGGAAGCGAGTGTTTTCTTCACCAACTGCGCGTAGCCGGAAAGGAGCGTTGCCAGTCCCTTCTTTTCGCGCAATTCCCCGACGAAGCCGATGACAGGCATTTGGACTCCGGGAGCTTGCTCCCGCAAAGGCGCCTCCAAAACACTCTCCGCCAGCGTCTCGTTCCTCTCCATCGGCTTGAATAACGTCGTATCGATTCCATTGGGGATGAGATGAATCTCGCGGTCAACGAAAGCCTTTGCCTTCTTCGCCAGTATGCTGGCGTTTGTGGTCACGGCATCCGCGTATTGCAGGGCATACATGACATGCGCGAATTTGCTTGGGTCAAATGCGGCACGTTCGATGTCGTTTCCGCGGATGGACGCGACGCTGGGAACGCCCAGGTATTTCCCTGCATACGCGCCGACAAATCCCGCCATGGGGAGGAAGTAGGCATGTATCACATCGAACGGCTCGCGCTGGTGCTCATCTGTGATGAGTTCGAACCAATCCACGAGTGTGTCGTCCACGCGTTTGTGCGCGCCGAAGCGCGTGACGCGGACACCGCCTGAGCGAAGGATCTGCTTTTCGGACGGAGGCAGGTTCGGGCTTGGACAAAAGACGCGTACGTCATGTCCAGCCGATGCAAACAATTCCCCCAATCGTCCTGTTGAGATTGCGAGACCGCCGATGTCTGGTGTATACTTTTCGGAAAGCAGTGCTATTTTCATAGAGGTGTCTCAATGGCTGAACAATGTGAAATGATCATCGGTTATCTGGTGCCGCATCAGTGCGATAATCCGTCGCTGGGGAAGTGTGTGAAGTGCGGGCGCGGTTTTTGTGACGAACATACCAATCCGACACGCGAAGGGCGCGTGTGCCTCGCCTGCCAGCAGGGACTTGAGATGCCGATTGCATTGCCGATCGCGGCTGCCGGTTTTACCGCGGCGGACCTGGCGACCTTCAGCACCTGGGACGATGATAACGACAGCGGGGATATGTTCTCGGACCTGAGTTGATCCCGTTGGTTTCGATACGCCGCTTTGCGGGACCACTCAACCAGCGGCGCTAATACGGTCCGATCGTCTCCCAGATATTCTTATTTTCATCGATAAAATCATCACAGCGCTGACAGGGCTTGAGCGCGGGCGGGTGCATGTTCAAGCGGATCTTTCGATATGCCGCGCCGTCCCAAATTTCCTTGAATGACTGCTGAATGATATTTCCCAACGGGGGGATCTTTTCGCGCGTCATGCAGCACACATAGACATTGCCGTTGAAGTCGATCAGCGTGTGCGTCCACGGCACGTAGCAGGGATGCTTGTCGTAAAAGCCGAAGGCGTACCTGCCTGCGCGTCCCAAACGGACCTCGGACTCGTCCCTGCCAAAGGGAAAGGCGTCCTCGTCCGAGACCATCAGCCCCAGTTCGAGCGCGCGTTCCGCGATACGCGGTGCGATCTCGGTATTGAACTTCTCGATATCCTTCCGGCGCATGGACAGGATCTCGCCGCAATGGTCATCCACAGGGATCAGGTTGATGCCGTCCGCGCCGAGTTGATGCGCCAGGTCGGGGAGCGAGGCGAGCGTCTCGTAATTGGTGCGGCTGACGACGGTGTTGATGCGGACGGTCAGTTTGCCCTTGTGCTTGTAACGGCGGAAGAGTTCCACGGCTTTGGTGGTGGCTTTGAAGGCACCTTCCACGCCGCGGATTCTTTCGTGCATCTTGCGGAGCGGCGAATCGATGGAAAGGTTCACTCCGCGCAGACCCGCCTCCACCAGACGCTTGGCTTTTTCCTTGGTGATGAGCGTGCCGTTGGTGGTCATGGTGACCTTGATGCCGAGTGCAGACGCCAGTTCCACAAACTCGGGGATCTGCGGTCTCAGCATCGGCTCGCCGCCGGAAATATGGATCTTCTTCGTGCCCATTTCCGCCAATTCGTTGATGACTTCCTTCAAGCGTTCGGGCGTGACCGGCGCTTCGCGCGTCTCGCGCCAATGATTGCACATCTCGCATTTGAGATTGCAGCCGTAGAACACCTTGAACTTGACGTACAACGGCTTGTACGGGCGCGCGTTCAGGACGGCTTGTTTGAGATCTTCTTTTTCTTCGGAGATGGTTTGAGAGGTGTGCATTTCTAAAGGGTGAAAAGAGATTTTTTGTTACCGCTTAAATCTCTTGATGCGACTCTCGATATCAGACAAAACACCCTCGATCTCCGCCAGATCCTTTTTGTCCACATGCTTGGCCAATTCGCCCAATAATGCATCAACATTTGGCTGGTAATAATGGAGCAGGGTGGCAATATCATTCTCGTAGATGCCGACTCTGGCGAAATTCCCCTGACGATATAGGGAGGGCAGGGCGTACAGCTTCAACAGCAACAACCCTTCCACGGTTGCCAAGGGGATGTTTCGGTCAAGGAATTTTTCCACTTTCGAATGGTCGCTATGAACTTTTTTGAACAGCGGATTTTTTGTCAGCAGGATGTCGATTTGAAGCTCGTTGAACTTTGCGCGGACAAAATACATATCCCGTTCAATGATGGTGAGTTCCGGCAGTTGCTCCAGCGAGGAGACTGTCATGAGCAAATCCAGATCCTCGGTGTTTCGCCCCTCCACGTAATGAAGGATGGCAATTCCCCCGACCAGTACATAATCTATTTTTCGCTCTTCCAGCAATGTAAAAAAGCCCTGAATGGATTGAATTAGGGAATCTGAACTCATCATGTCACCAACCCAGTTTTTGACATTGAACACGACCGCATTGCGGATCACATTTCCGATTTGGGCGCTGCTTTGAATGGTCATTGCATTACAAGTGTAGCATAAAAGCCTGATGGAAAAGCCAACTCGTAAACCCTTTACAACCGAAGTTCAAGCTGAATGGTAACGGTATCACCTTCTTTTAGATCCTCCGCCTTTTGGACGACCATTTTTATCGGTACGAGATAACGCCCATCCTTCGGGAACAGGGACGTGGTCCACTCGGTGTTGCCGGTCCGCGCGTGGACGGGGATCACGCCCCAGCCGTAGGTGACCAGTTTGGATACATCTTTGATCTGCTGGCTTTGTTCCGGCGGGACGGCGACGAAGAGAAATGGGGCGGGTCCACGCCAGTGGAAGATCTTGCCCGTGAACTTGAGGATCATGGGCGGAGTATATCAAATATCGGATGAACGGCGGGAGCGTTCGAGAGCCATCTTTTACTTCAGGCTCTGCATCCAGAGCTTCGTATCTTCCGCCTGCACGACACGCTCCGCCTCGCGGATGAGCATGGTCAGGCTTCGCCTGCGCCTGAAAGGAGCGTTGGGCGGCAAATAGGAATTCGGAAGAGGCGTTGGCTGGCTGTTTTGCGACAAATTGAAGCACGGCGACCACTGCTGGATCAACAGCCGCTCGGCGGCATTCACTTCGTTGCCGAGCGTTGCGAATTCCCCGGACTGTGAACTCAACAATTCAATACCAAAGTTCATTGACCTGGGCCAGTTGCACCAGACAAACCGCCCCATAATGGAGTGCCCTTTGAAGCCGCTTAGGAGATGGTCCCATACCCGCGCGAACGCAAGGTGGGACTGACCGACATAGAAGACCACCGCTTCATCCCGAAAAAGATAAAGGTCCAAGCCCTTCCACTCTGCCGGGCATTGCTCTATGAGCAGAAAACGTTTGAGAGAAACAGCAATCTTTTGATCGTTCATTATGCTTGACTTTGATTGTAGATCGATCCCGTCCAGCCAGCCTGTCCTGGACGATAGTTCAGGGAAAATGCCTGCCTTGACCGTATTCTACCACCCGCACTCCTGGCACTGCGACCGGAACTGCAACACAGCAACCGTCTTCCCGTTCGACCGCACCAACCCCACTCTGAGAGAAAAAGGGCGGGGCGGGGAAGGCTGTCTGTGTGTGGGGAATCTGGCAACCGGAGACAAAAAAACAGCTCCAAATGGTTTCCATTCAGAACCGTTTTTCAGATTGAGATCATTTTTCAACTTCGTGACCTTCCACCCTTGACACTCCTATTTATCGGTAGCAACGGTTTTTGCTATTATCACTCACTTTTGTCTTTTTGTTTCTGCCATGTATCGTACCAAGAATCATACCAAGATTTGAACTCATCAAAGTTCGCTAACCCTTGTTGTTCAAGCCAATGTATAGTCTTGAAGTCGCTGCCGCCCGTGAAAAATTCATGGGCAATATCTTCATCACCGAAGCGATTTGATATCCAAGTTAACCAATCCAAGGGGAGGGGGAGATATTTTTTGAAATACTCAACGAGTTGTTCTTTATTGAATTGGTCAGACCATTTATCCCATGACATCATGTAAATTTCGCCATATCCCATACGCCAGCCAATAGAACCCGCCTGAATTTGTGGAAATCTCTTCCAAGGAGGAAGCAAATCGCCTTGCGGAGTCAATTCTTTTGCAATGACTTCCTTTATATGCTTTGCACGCTGCTCACGTCCTTTTTCGAGCTCATCTTCAAGCTCATTTTCAATCCATTTGCGTTGATCATCATTCATGGAGCTGTTTCCAATTCTACTAAGCCAGAACGAAAGTAATTGATATGAGATAGTATGTTTGTTCTTTTTATTCCTTGGAAGGGGCGTGCCAACGGTTTGCGGACATCGCCCCGTGTGCTTTTCACGGGATACCTGCCCCGGTGCGCGGACCTGGCAAAGCCGTCCAGCCGAAGGTCATCTGCCGCTCACCCTCGCAGATCATCCCTTTGGGGTTGACACTGCTGTTAATCGGTGGGTAACCTGCCTGCTTACCAGAACGATGGCAGATAAAAGATACCATCATTAACAAACCCAACTTTTACACATAACTTAATTTTTAGCAATACTAATTTGTTTTTCAAACATTGTTCATGTATTCACAGGTAATGAGGCTTTAAGTTGTTTTACCTTTTCGTGCATACTATCCAGGCTTTGTTCAATTAGGTCAATTATGGCGTTAATTTTCTCAAGCATTTCAGTGTCATAAATTATATTTTTTGATATACCAACGCGCTTTCCCTCATTGGTATTGAATACATAAACTTTCGCGTCATCAACAGTCAAATCGGAGTGCGCATGTATTTGGTCACGCGCATTGATAATTTTGCCGTGCAAATCCAGATATTGAGGAGGAATATGTTCGTTTTCAAGTTTATGATTTGATTTCACTTCGCCCTTAGACTTCTTGTACGGTTTTGAGTATTCAATTAGAGCAAACTGAAATGCTGGATTAACTAGCGGATTATCGTTGCTTTTTTTGATATTGAGCAAAATCTGTCTAGCCTCATTGAGATTGTCAATGCACGTGAGAAGATGAACATATTCTTCTATTTGAGTCATTTTTTCCTTAGGAGTATGCGAGTACTTGACTTGGGTTGCCTAACGGTTTGCGCCACCATCCCCGAGCGAAGCGAGTGGGATCGCGAAGCACGGCGCTGGTACGAAACAGAATAGAATCAATTATAAACACGCCCACAGGGTAGGTCAACGGATGAAATATTCATACTCATACCAACACGGCGGCCATCAGTACCATGATATTCATCCTATTGGTAGTAGATTGGTTGAAATTTGACCGAACGGTCATCCTATAGTCATCCTATAGTCATCCTATATGCTCCCATATGGTTCCATTTCCCCGACCAGTCAGACCAATTAGACCATTTAGATCACCCGACCACCCCAACCAACTCTCACCCAAACCTCCCATACTCAAACCGCATAGTTTACATTAAAATTCTCTCATTCTCTAACAGGAGCATCCATCTATGGACTTCAGCTGGCTCTTCACCCCCGAAACGCTCATCGCGTTTCTTACCCTCGTCGCGCTCGAACTCGTGCTCGGCGTGGACAACGTCATTTTCATCTCCATCCTGGCGGGCAAACTCCCCCAGCAGGACCAACAGCGCGCCCGCACCACCGGCATCGCCATGGCGGTCATCACCCGTATTTTGCTATTGCTTTCCCTTTCATGGATCATCAGCCTCGAAGAGCCCTTCTTCTTCCTGCCCTGGTTTGGCGGCGAACAACTCGGCATCTCGGGTCGTGACGTGATCCTGCTGGTCGGCGGACTCTTCCTGCTCGGCAAAAGCACTTATGAGATCCACGACAAACTGGAAGGACACACCGGGCATTCCTCCGCCAGGGTCGCTTCCACCTTTGCCAGCGTCATTATTCAGATCATGCTGCTGGATATCGTCTTCTCGCTCGATTCGGTCATCACCGCCGTTGGCATGGTCCAGCACATCGAGATCATGATTGCCGCCGTCCTGGCATCCGCCATTGTGATGGTCTTCACGGCGGGACCCATCGGCAATTTCGTCGAACGCCACCCCACCGTCAAGATCCTTGCGCTCAGTTTCCTGCTGCTGATCGGTTTCACGCTCGTCGTGGAGGGCTTGCACCAGCATATCCCGAAAGGTTATATTTATTTCGCAATGGGCTTCTCCATCTTTGTCGAAATGGTCAACCTGCGTATTCGCGGCAAAGGCGCGGAGCCGGTCACGTTGCATGTGCCGTACACGCCGGAGGCGAAGGAACTCGCCCACATCCCTGTCAAGGTTCCCGCTGTCAGGAAGCCGCGCACCAAAAGCAAACCGAAGACAAAGAAAAAATAGATGGCTTCACAACAACAAGCGGACTGTACGGTCCGCTTGTTGTTGTACTAAACGCGATACGCGCCGATTTTACTTGGCTTGGTGATGATGCCTTTCGTAGTGATCCCCCGCTCCTCGAAAACGGCTCGCATGTCTGCCTGTGCCCGCTCCGCGTCTTCCTTCGGGACAAATACGATAATGGATGGTCCCGCGCCCGAGAGCGCCGCTGCGCCGAACTGACGCGCGCGTTTATACGCCGCCATCCCGCCTGAGATATGCCGCAGGCGATACGGCTGATGGATGCGGTCCTCCATCACCTGTTGCAGCAGGTCCAGGTCGCCGCCGCGCAGCGCATCCACCACCAGCGCCGTCCGCCCGATGTTATGGATCGCATCCGCGCGGGAGACCGATCTTGGCAGCACCGCGCGCGCAGTCTTTGTCAGCCATTCCACATCCGGCTTGACGATCACCACCGTCAGTTCGGGGATCTCATACCGCCGCGTGATGATTTCGTCCTGTTTCATCACCGAAACGACCAACCCGCCGAACAGGGCAGGCGCAGCATTATCAGGATGTCCCTCCATCTCCGTGGCGAGTTTCAGCAGCGTCTGCGTATCCACGGGTTTTCCAAGCATCTCATTTGCACCGAACAACCCCGCCACAATTGCCGCCGCGCTTGACCCCAATCCACTGCTCATCGGGATCGTATTGTGTGCCTCGATGCTCACCGCATCGAACCTGCGCCCGCAAACTTCATATAAGCGCATATACGCCTTCGTCAGTAAATTCCGCGAGCCTTTGTTCAATTTGTCCGCGCCCTCGCCTGTCACATGATGCCCCATTTTTTCCGACGGCTCGAACGCGATCTCGTTCCACACATCCAGCGCAAGCCCAAGGCAGTCGAAGCCCGGACCTAGATTTGCGGATGTGGCGGGGACGCGGATTCTTATCATGCGGGACATTATATAGGGTTTATCCGCAGATTGCGCTGACGTTTTATTTTGCTTTTGCCGGATGTGATATCGGCGGGTTACTTCCGGGATGAGTATAATCGCCTCATTCCCTACTCGGAGCTGATATGACCTACCAGGGCTTGATCCATCGCTACGGGCAGTATCTTGACCTGCCCGCCCATACCCGAACCGTTTCCCTGCTCGAAGGGAACACGCCATTGATCCCCATGCCTCGTCTGGGACGTGAATTCGGCTGTGAACTCTTCGTCAAATTCGAAGGACTGAATCCCACCGGCTCATTTAAAGACCGCGGCATGACCGCCGCCATCAGTGAAGCGGTCGGGCGCGGCGCAGGGACGGTGATCTGTGCCTCCACGGGCAACACTGCCGCCTCCGCCGCCGCGTATGCCGCGCGCGCCGGTCTGCGTTCCATCGTGTTGATCCCCGAAGGCAAGGTGGCGGTGGGTAAACTGGCAGGCGCCATTGCCTACGGCGCGGAGGTCATCCAAGTCCAAGGCTCATTCGATGATGCGCTTACGCTTGTGGTGGAGATCACGCAGAAGACCCCCATCGCGCTGGTCAATTCCATCAACCCTTATCGCATCGAAGGGCAGAAGACTTCCGCATTTGAGATCTGCGATGTGCTTGGCTCCGCGCCCGACTGGCTTTGTCTGCCCGTTGGCAATGCAGGGAACATCACCTCCTATTGGGCGGGCTTCAAGCAATATCAACGCGGACTTCCTCATGTGCTGGGCGTGCAGGCGGCTGGGTCCGCTCCGCTGGTGCTGGGGCATCCCGTTGAAAAGCCGGAGACTGTTGCCACTGCCATTCGTATAGGAAAGCCCGCGCGCGGCGAGCAGGCATTGGAAGCGGCACAGCAATCGAACGGAAAGATCATCGCAGTATCCGATGCCGAGATCCTGTCCGCGCAACGGATACTTGCCTCGGAAGGAGTGTGGGTCGAGCCGGCGTCCGCGGCGGGGCTGGCTGGCTTGATTTCAGAATCAGCCTCCGGGAAGTTCGATGCGAAAGGCAGGAGGGTGGTGGTGGTCTGCACAGGGCACGGCATGAAAGACCCAGCCAGCATCACTGAGTCGTTCGTCTCTCCCAAAGTGATCCCTGCGGAGTATCAGGCGCTGGTGGAATTGATCCACGAGTAGGAATTCGGCTGCCAGGGTCGAATTTTCAGGTAAAATAGGCGCAATGTCAACGCCACCCCTCGTCGTCGAAAACCTAACTTTCAAGTACCGCACACGTCCTGAACTTGCAATCGAAGACATTTCCTTCGAACTCAAGCAGGGCGAATTGCTATTAATCGCCGGTTCCAGCGGATGCGGCAAGACCACGCTGGCGCGCTGTATCAACGGCTTGATCCCGCGCAGTTACCGCGGTGAACGCAAGGGCAGGGTTCTGCTTGGCGGCAGGGAAGTGGCTGATATGCAGATCGCTGAAATGGCGCAGGTGGTGGGGACGTTGCTGCAAGACCCTGAGCGCCAGATCGTGGCGAGCAATGTCTTCAACGAGATCGCCTTTGGTCCGGAAAACCTCGGACTGCCGCGCGAAGAGATCATCGAGCGGGTTGAAAAAGTGATGAAACGCTTGAACCTTGAGTATCTGCGCGAGCGCGAGACCTTCAATCTATCCGGCGGCGAAAAACAGAAGGTGGCTTTGGCAGGGGTGCTGACGATGAACCCGTCCATTTTGCTGTTGGACGAACCGCTCGCTTCGCTCGACCCAGCATCTGCTCATGAAGCCCTGCAGGTGTTCCGCAGCCTTGCAGACGAGGGCAAAACGGTCATTCTGGTGGAGCACCGCGTGGAAGATGCGATTGAAGCGAAGCCGGACCGCCTGCTTTACATGGAGGCTGGGAAGATCAAATATCTCGGTCCCATTAGCGACCTCCCGACGGAGATCGATCACAGACAGGTGAAGCTGCCTGCCGAGTGGGTCGTGAAGCGGGTCAAGTCGTTGGATGCGCCCGTAGAGGTAGTGCCGGTTCACAAGGTCGAAGAGCGGGGCAAGCCTATGGTCGTCTTCGAAAATGTGGATTTTCGCTACAACGACGAATCGCCGCTCATCCTTCAAAATGTGAACCTGACCATCCATGACGGCGACCTGATCGCTTTACTGGGTCCGAATGGCGCGGGCAAATCCACGCTGGTCAAACATGCCATTGGTCTGCTAAAACCGACGAGCGGGCGTGTACTGATCGAAGGCGAAGATACGCGCAACATGAGCATTGCCCAGATCGCGCACACGCTTGGATATGTGTTCCAAAGCCCCACGCACATGCTCTATGCGCCGACGGTGCGCGAGGAGCTTGAGTTCGGTCCGCGGAATTTGGATTTCGAGCCGGATGTCATGGAGAAATCGGTCCGCGAAAGCCTGTCAACGGTGAACCTGAAAGGCTTTGAAGAATATCCGCCGCTTGGGCTTTCCTTCGGACAGCAAAAGCGCACGACCATCGCGGCGGTGCTTGCCATGCGCTCGCGCATCATGATCATGGATGAGCCGACCGCCGGGCAGGATTTTGCCAATTACACACGCTTCATGGAGGCGTTGTGCGGAGCATCCGGCGAAGCCCGCTCCCTCCTCTCCGAAAATTTCGCCTCCACGTTGTTCATCACGCACGACCTCGACCTTGCGGTCACATACGCCAACCGCGTACTGCTCTTTGGCGACAAGCACGTGGTTGCGGATGGAAAACCGGAGGACGTTTTGAAGGATGCCGATATGTTGTTGAAATATCGCGTGCGCCCCACTTCGCTTCTACGCCTTAACCTGAGCCTGCTCCCGAAGACCGGTCAGTTTCTTCCCGCCGAAGCCCTTGCGGAGTTTGCCTAATGAAATTCCCTGTAACGCGTACGTGTTGACAGGGTTATTATATAGGGTCAGTGTCCGTTCAAAATCATTCATCAAAAGGAGAGAAGTATGAACGACAAAAGCACATGGGAGTTCGGAACACGCCAGGTGGTGTACGGCGCGATCGGCGCCGCGCTATACGGCGTATTTTCTTGGGCAACCAACATTTTCCCCCTGCCCGCCGCAGGCAACGTGACCTTCCGCCCCGCAGTGGCTGTGCTGATCTTTTTCGCCGCCGCGTATGGTCCGTGGGTTGGTCTGCTGGCTGGCTTCATCGGCAACACGCTTGGCGACATGCTCAGCGGCTGGGGCTTCTACTGGAACTGGAGCGCCGGGAACGGCTTGATGGGCTTGGTTGCGGGGCTGGTATCCGCCGCCATCAAAGATTTCCGCGCGCAGGGTGATATCATCAAGGCGGTCGGCTGGGGCATCGCCGGCATCGTGGTTGGGATGCTGTTTGCCTCGCTCACTGAGATGTGGGTGACCGGCATCGACATCAATACCGCCCTTGTCGGTTACTTTACGCCTGCCTTCCTTGGCAACACGGTTGTGACCGTGATCCTTGTGCCGATCCTGATGATCGCATTCGCCGCGGTCGCATCCCGAAGAGGTCGTTAGGCACCCATGCTGGTCACCTGGAAGTATCGTCCGCGCAACACCTTCATCCAACGCCTGGATCCTCGCACCAGACTCATCTTCATGCTTTGCATTATCTTTGCATTGACCATCCCTGAGATCTGGGATTTCCGCATCATCCTTCCGCTGTTCCTTGTTTCACTGACCCTGTATCTGCTTGCCCGCATCGAATGGAAGGATGTGAGACGCGCCTGGATCTATATTTTCGTACTGGTGTTCGTCATCATTGGATTGAACGGTTTGTTGTCGGGGCGCGGCGGTCCTTCCTCGGTGACCAGCATTGATTCCCCGGTATTGTTCGAGGTTCCCATCAAGATCCCCTTCACCGATATCGGCTGGGACGTGCCCATTACCGTCTCGAAAACATGGTTCGCCCTGAACCAGATCACACGCATGTTGACGATGGCGATCCTTGCCATCCCCATCCCGTATACGATGAACCCGAACATTTACGGAACGGCATTCAGCCGCATGGGAGCCTCAGACAAGGTTTCATTCACGATGGATCTGGCGTTCCGCTTCCTGCCGACCTTCGCGCGCGATTTCACCATCACCATGGATGCCCAGCGCGCGCGAGGGTATGAGATGGATAAGTTGAAAGGCGGCGTTGCTGCAAAGCTCCGGCGGCTTGCGCCATTGATCATACCTGTTGTGATGCAGTCCACGGTGACCGGCGAAGAGGTGATCGATGCGATGGACCTGCGCGCATTCGGCGCCTCCTCGAAGCGGACGTGGCTGAAGGAATTGCATTACGCCTGGCGCGATTATCTGATCCTTGGGCTGGGCGTGGCGATCTTCATCGCTTGTTGTGTGTTGAAATGGGGGTTCGGCATTGGCGGCTTTTTTGTGCCGGATTTCTTCACCAATCTCCTGGTTGGGTAAATCAAAAACGCCGCATTTGCGGCGTTTTTTTGTTAATGCTCCCGGTTGGGGTAGGTTTCCCCGGCGGTTACCCTGAAATCCAGGTGGTTTTGCTCGGGCGCGAAGACGCAGGTGGCAAAGTCGGTGAAGGCGCAGGGCGGATTGTAGGCTTTGTTGAAATCCAGGATGATGTTTCCATCCGGTTCGACGTCCGCGATGAGGTAACGCCCGGTGGGATAGGTCTCGTCCTCGCTGGTGGCGTCCCGAAAGCGGACGAAAAGCGTGCCATCGTCTTCGCGGTTGATATCCAGTTGATGGCTTTTCCCGTCAAAACTGAATGAGATGAACCCCTCGACCGGAAACTCGGCTTTTTCGCCGGTCAGGTCTGGGAAAAAGGCGGTCTTGGGGCGGTCGTAGGGGGTGAAGGTTGCGGGGAGTCGGAACGCCTCGTTGACCGGGTACCAGGTGCGGGCGGGGAAGGAGCGCCGCTCTTCGCGCTGGTTGTCCCACATGCGGACGCCCATCCTGTTGCCGCGCTGGATGACGACGAGTTGGATTTCCTGCAAGTGTACGTAGCTCGGGTTTTCGGTGATATCGGGCTGCAGGATGGCGAAGTCGGTGGGTTTGTCGTTGACCTTGACCTTTTTGCCGGGGTCAACACGCAGGGATACGGAGCGTCCGTTGTAATCGAAATATCCCACGCTGGCGGGGGCGCGTTCGGGAAGTTGGATCTCGCAGGCGGGGTCGGATCCGATCTGGTTTCTGCCGAGCTTCAGCCAGTACAGACCTGCGAGCGAAAGCCAGCCGTTCTTTTGCCGGATGGTTTCGTCACGTTCCCTGCGCCATGCTGCAATGGCTTGATGATATTCGTTTTGCGTCATATTTTTCGATTATACCAACGACTGACACGAATTTGACATTACATGTTTGTAATTTTGTTATAAAATGATGCGAGTTCGCAAGACCAAACTCAAGGAGAAGAACATGGGATTGAAGCCAGATCACTGGATCCGTAAAATGGCGCTCGAGAAGAAAATGATCGAGCCGTTCGCAGACAAGCAGGTTCGGAACGGGGTGATCTCGTATGGCGTTTCGTCGTACGGATATGATGTGCGTGTAGCCAATGAATTCAAGATCTTTACGAACGTGTTTTCAGCAACGGTGGACCCAAAGCATTTCGATACCAATTCGATGGTGGATTTTACCGGGGATGTGTGCGTGGTGCCGCCCAATTCGTTCGCGCTGGCGCGGACGGTGGAGTATTTCCGCATTCCGCGCAATGTGCTGACGGTCTGTCTGGGCAAATCCACGTATGCGCGCTGCGGGATCATCGTCAACGTCACGCCGTTCGAGCCGGAGTGGGAGGGCTTTGTGACGCTGGAGATTTCCAATACGACTCCGCTGCCGGCAAAGATCTATGCCAACGAAGGACTGGCTCAAGTGTTATTCTTTGAAGCGGATGAGGAGTGCGAGATTTCCTACGCGGATAAAAAAGGGAAGTATCAGAAGCAGCAATCCATTGTCCTGCCGAAGTTGTAGCGAATGTGCGGCGGGATGCCCCGCCTGAACATTAAAGGAGCGTGCCATGGTCGAGCGTCGTTCGGAAGAGGAAGTTCTCAATAATTTCAGGATCATCGAACAGGAGTTTTCGCGGGTGAAGGATGCGCTGACCGGCATGCGCGATGTGCAAGCCTCCTCGCTTAGCCTGGATATTTCTCAGACCTTAAAGAAGCTTGCCCGGACTCGGGACGACGTCAGCAGTCACTTCCGCTCGCGCCGCGAGCAGGTGCAGGCTCTGGCGGGTGTGGGCAGTTTCATTAATTCTTCGATGGGCTTGGAGAATGTGCTGGTCGAAGTGATGGATGCGCTGATCGTGTTGATGAAGGCGGAACGCGGCTTCCTGATGCTGAAGAACAGGGACGGCAGGTTGAATGTGCGCATCGCGCGTGATGCCGCGCACCGCAACCTTACGGAGGACGATTTTGGTATTAGCATGAGCGTGGTCGGGCGTGTGCTCAAGCAGGATGAGGCGGTCCTGACCTTCAATGCGCAGAAGGATCCGCGCTTTGGGACGCAGACCAGTATCACAGCGCACCACCTGCTTTCCATCCTGTGCGCGCCGCTTAAATTAAAGGACGAATTGATCGGGGTGATCTACGTGGATAACCGCGCCCAGGCGGGCATCTTCAAGGACGATGACCTGGAGTTGATTGCGTCCTTTTCGAATCAGGCGGCGGTCGCCATCGACAACGCGCGGCTCATTGACGAACTGCAGAGCAAGAATCAGGAATTGGAGACGGCGTATCAAGCTACGTTGGAGGGTTGGGTGCGCGCGCTGGATATGCGCGACAAGGAAACGGAGGGACATACCGTCCGCGTAACAAATCTCACAGAAAAACTTGCCAAAAAGATGGGAATTGGAAGCGGGGAACTGATCCACATCCGGCGCGGCGCACTCCTGCACGACATCGGCAAAATGGCGATCCCTGACGGTATCCTGCTCAAGCCCGGCGCGCTGGATGCCGAGGAGCGCGCGCTGATCGAAAAACACCCCGTGTATGCCTACGAGATGCTCAGCCCGATCAAGTTTCTCAACCCTGCACTGGATATTCCATACTGCCACCACGAAAAATGGGATGGGAGCGGCTATCCGCGCGGTTTGAAAGGCGGAGGGATTCCCCTCGCCGCCCGCATCTTCTCCGTCGTGGACGTCTGGGATGCGTTGGTCTCGAACCGACCCTACCGGAAAGCGCTTCCGCCCGAGGATGTGAAGCGCAGAATCCGCGACGATGCGGGGGCGCACTTCGACCCGCATGTGGTAGATGCCTTTCTTGCATTGGATGAGCATCCGATCCGCTAGCGGTGATTGGGTTTAAGCCTTTTTTACAGCAGTGCCTATAATGCGATCCCAAAATGCTCTTTGAGCAGGGACTTCCACTGTTCTTCTGAAACTTCGGTTATGGTTCGTTTACCGTTTGTAGTGACGATCAGTGCGTCTCTTTCCAGTGATATCCGCCCGTCTTCGGTCAGGCGCGACATGATGCGCCTTTGCGTGAAAATGGACTTCGGCGATGTTTGGTGATACTCGCAGGTGTCCAAATATTCATCAGGGAATTTGTGCGGGACGAGATCAAAGAAGTAGTGACGTTCCTGCGAGCCGTCGTAATTTCTCTGCCAGATGATGTGACCATCCTTGAGCGGCTTGACCCAGTAGCCGCGCAATCCCTGTGCCTGCTCGTTCGGGTCGTCGATATCCAGCGGTTGGATAAACGTGTCGCCCCAGCCGACATCCACCAGCCAGCGCGTGGACTCATGCGGCGCCTTGACCAGCAGGGTCAGGTGATCGAAGTCAATCCCAAAAGTATCGGTCTCTTCGTGGTAATCGCGCGCGTTCAGGTAGGTGACCTCGAAGCCGATCTCCTGCAGCAACCACGCAAAGAGACCGTTCAACTCATAGCAAAATCCACCGCGCCCGTTCACGATGATCTTCTGCCACAGGCTCGGCAGGTCGAGTTGAATCTTGCGTCCCAGCCCAATGTCCAGATTTTCGAAGGGGATTGTCCGCATGTGCGCGAGTTGAAGTCCGCGCAGGATGGCGGAGTTGGGTTTGGGGATGTCGGTGAAGTTGAGGCGTTGGAGGTATTGGTGGATGTTCATTGTCATGGATTTATAGCGATAGTAAATTACTTGATTTTCGAGCTCATATCCGCTCATACGCTATAATGCCCGAATAATAAAATTGGCGTGCTTCGGGAAGCATTCTAGGCTTTTTTACAAGCAGTGCTTGTTCCATCTTATTTTATATGTGCGATTTCTCGTTTCATAAAGAAAGATTATTTGTTTCTTTGATTTTACACGGAAATGGTGACGTCCTGAATGAGGAGTTGGAGGAGATGCTGAAAATAGCGCCACGAGATAGGCATAAAAGATTTTCAGATTACGGTAAAAGTATTTAATTCCCCAAAAGCAGTGGGAGTGGTTAAGATAAGTGATCCTTAACCAACCAGTGCCGTATTAATAATGCGTTCATATAATTTTGAGGAGCTTTATAATATGGAAACGAAAAAGGAAAAAATCGCCCTAATTCTTATTATAGTGCTTGTTTCAGGAGGAGTAACGTATATAAGTTTTGTACTTTATAATTTCTATAATGTTGTAGCTAGGGCGCTTTTAGGCTTAGCTATTCTATATTTGTTGTATAAAACAATACGAACACCTCATAAACCTATCGCTTGGTTAATTGTAGATATAGATAATTTGGATAAGTCGTCATTTGGGAGGTATCTAGTATCCAGTATATTGCTTTCAGTGATGGGTGCTTTATCATTCTTTTCTATTGCGAATTTGCTGAGATGGATAATTGCTGGTTTATAAAATAGATCTAATTTGGCTGGCACAGGACAAAGTTTGAGTAATCATAGAGTTCATAAAATGACAGTCACCTTCAAGGTGACTGTCATTTTGTTTCTCCTTATACATATGGTTATTTTACACGAATCCCTCACATCCCCAGCCAATCGCCTGCCATCTTCGCTAGCCCGCCCACGGGACCTTGCCGTGCCGTACACGGCGGCAGGGACTCGAGGAACATCCGCCCGTATTGTTTGGTCAGCACGCGGCGGTCAAGGATGGCGACCACGCCCCGGTCCGATGCGGTGCGGATCAGGCGCCCGAAACCCTGACGGAATTTGAGAATCGCTTCGGGCAGATAGTATTCGTTGAATGAATCTTCGTATAACTCGGAACGTGCCGAAATGATCGGGTCGGATGGCACGTCGAACGGCAGTTTGGTGATGACGACTACGGATAAAGCATCGCCGGGCACGTCCACGCCTTCCCAGAACGAACGCGTGCCGAGCAGAACCGCGCGGTCTGTGGATTTGAACGATTCGAGTAACGCATTCGGTGACGCGCCTTCGCCCTGTTCATAGACGAAGATATCCTCGCGCGCCAGCGGACCCGTGATGGCTTGGGCGGTCTTTTTCAACGCGGAATAGGACGTGAACAGCACCAGCATCCGCCCGCCTGTGGCTTTGGCAGTGGAGATGATCGCGCGGTCGAGCGCCTGCTGGTAGTTGAAATTGTTCGGCTCAGGCATGTCATTGGCGACATAGAGCAATGTACTGGCTTCATAATCGAAGGGTGAGCCGAGCGAGAGCACATCTACTTCATCGGCATCGAGCGTGCGGCGGACGTAGGCGAAGTCGCCATGCGTGGTCATCGTGGCGGATGCCATCACGACGCTGGCTTTCTCGAACCATAAATGCTTCTGCACCAGCGGTCCCACCCGCAGGGGGGCGGCGTTGAGCGATAACCGTTCACCGCGCGGGTTGACTTCGATCCAGTAGATCAACTCGTTGGACGGTTTGTGCATCATCCCCGATGCGGCGGCTTCGGCTTCGGTCATGCGGCGGACGAGTGTGCCGATACTGCCCATCACATCTTCCACGTTCTCGTGCCCGTCACTGTACAACTCGCCCAGCGACTTGTAAATTTCATCGAGCGTTTTCAGCAGGTGGCTCATCGTCTCGCTGACCTGCCCCCACAGCATTTCGAGATCGTCCCAGCCTTGCAGCGTCCGCGCGGATGGCGTGATGCGCATCTGCCACGAGTAATTGTTCTGCTGTTGTCCCTCGCGCTGTGCGGCAATGAACTCGCCCAGATAACTGAAAAATTCCTTCGAAAGTTGTTCGAGCCGAAATGCCTGGTCGGTGGCGCGTTTCGATTTTTGTTGCAGCAAGCCAAAATCCGACGGGCGAAGTGCATCGTGCGTATCGGTCAGCATCCTGCCGAGCACGCCCGCCGACGAGCCGCCCAGTTCCTTCAGCATGCGGTCCAGGTCGTTCTGCGTCATGCGGAACGACAGCGCATTCGTCACTGCCGTTTCCATGTGGTGCGCCTCGTCGATGATGACGTAATCGTACTCGGGCAGGACTTTACTGCCCGTCGAAACATCGGAGAGGAGCAGGGCGTGGTTGACGATCAACAGATGGGAATTCTGCGCCGCCTGCTTCGCGCGATAGAACGGACATGCGCCTCCCATCCGCCCGAGGCAGGTTTCTGTGGTACAGGCATCGTCCTCCGCTGACAGCCTGCTCCACACCTCGCGCTCGATGGGACCTGTCAGATTTAGTTCGTTGCGGTCGCCGCTGGTGTTCTCCAAACTCCAGACGATGATCTTTGCCAGCACGCGCATCTCGTTGGCGTTGGCGGGTCCGTGCGAGCGCATGAATCCCACCTTGCGCGGACAAAGGTAATTGCCGCGTCCCTTCAATACGGCGGCGCGCACGCCCAAATTGAGCGCGGCTTGCAGGTCGGGAATATCTTTCTTTATCAATTGGTCTTGCAGGTTGATGGTGTTCGTAGAGACGACTACGCGCGTATTGTTGTTGTACGCAAACAGCGCGGCAGGCACAAGGTATGCAAAACTTTTTCCGACGCCCGTGCCCGCTTCCACCATCAAGTGTTTGCCGTAAGAAAGTGAGTCCGTGACGGCTTTGAGCATTTCCACTTGCTCGGTGCGGTGTTCGTAGGAATCGAAGTATTGCGAGAATAATCCGCCGTATTCCAAAATGGAAGCGACCTCTTCAGGGTCAAGTGGAATCGGTTCTTCAGTACGCTGTACGGGTGGAGAGTCGTTTTGGGGTTTCTGACCAAGCACAGGCGTGGATGAAGCGTGTTTGGTCTGCTTGGATTTGATGCCCTCTTTCACGCGGGCGTGCAGGGCTTGCTCGAAGACCCAGCCCGCATCCCAATCCACGAAGTTGCCGAGTTCGACGATCTCTTGCAGGGTGTCGAATGGAAGTTCACCCGCCATGTCGAGCAGGCGCACGTAACAGGCGTGTGTGACGCGGGCGTCGTCGAGGGCGCGGTGGGTGGCGGGCAGCGGAATGCCGAGCTGCTGACCGAGCGCGCCGAGGTTGTAACGGCTGGCGGTGGGCAGCAGGACGGAGGCGAGTTCGTAGGTGTCGAGCGTTTGCTGATACTCGAACAGTCCCGCCTTGCGCAGAAAACCGATGTCGAATTTGACGTTGTGCCCGAGAATGGGCGCATCGCCGACGAAGGCGGTCAGTTCGTGGGCAATGTCGCGCAGGCGTGGCGCGTTGCGCACCATCGCATTGTCGATGCCGGTCAGACCTGTGATGAAATCGGGGATGGGTTTGCCAGGGTTGACGAGTGTGTTGAATTCGCCTTCCACGCGCCGCCCGTTGAATTTGACCGCGGCGATCTCGATGATGGCTTCGCGGTTTTCGTCCAAGCCCGTGGTTTCGATGTCGAGGGATACGATGGTGACCATATTAGAACAAGTGTACCATGAAAGGAGCGGCACTCTCTGATGGAGTGCCGCTCCTGTTTCTGTAAATTATTCCGTTGATAGGGCTTCTGTGATCTGGCTGATCTGCGTGCTTGTCAGCGCACGGTTCTTCGACCCTTGCCGCATGAACTCCTTGAGCTGTTTGAGTTTCATGGCGGGAACGGGCGAATCGCCCGGCTCCAGCTCGACGGTTTCATTGGTGAAGACCAGCACGGGCTTGATCTCCGGGATGGCGGATTCGTCCATCTTTTTGGCGAGGAATTTTTTCAATGCGCGCACCTCGCTTTCCGCTTCCAGATCGGGACGCCCCAGCCCCTCCTGCCCGAAGATGCGCATATATGCCTGAAAGAAACCGCCGCCGTGCGCCTTCCAGCGGTTCTTTTCGTATATGACGCGCCCGCCCTGCTGGAACGGCAGGACTGTCCACATGCCGGAGGGTCCCACCAGCAGGTGGGATGCCGGTGATGAATAATGATAGATGCTGAACTCGCTGTGCAGACCTTTCAATGCCGCATCCAGTTTTTCATCGGGGCGGGGGGAACGCCCATAGCGGGTTCCCAGATACATGCCGATCTGCGTCATGATGAAACCGACGGCGAGACAGATCAGCGAGTAGGTGAATAATTCGGGGCGGGTGAAGGAAAGATACATG
Source organism: Anaerolineales bacterium (assembly GCA_023382595.1). Classification (GTDB taxonomy): domain Bacteria; phylum Chloroflexota; class Anaerolineae; order Anaerolineales; family Villigracilaceae; genus Villigracilis. Next base: position 122,629 of record JAHDWB010000008.1, read on the forward strand.
CCCAAACCAAGTACTGCCAGCGCCCCCAGACTTAACCATTGCCCAATGGCGCCGTTCCTTTTGATCAGTTTTTCGTTTTTGATGATTTTCATTTTACTTTTTTAAACTCTCTTCGATCGCAGATTTCATTGCGTCCAGCACTTTTACGTCCACTGCGTGTTTTGCCACGCGGACGGCGTTCTTGATGGCGAAGTCGTCCGAGCGCCCATGCCCGATGAAGACCAGCCCGTTGATGCCCAGCATGGGAGCGGCGCCCTGTTCGCTCGGATCGAGCAGGCGTTTGATCGCGCCCAACGCAGGCTTGACCAGCAATCCGCCGATCTTGGTGGTGATACTACCGTTCTTGATGATCTCGCGGATCTTGTCCGTGATCAGTTTGGCGACCGCTTCGGACGATTTGAGCATCACGTTGCCGGTAAAGCCGTCCGTCACTGCCACATCCACTTTGCCGCCAATGACTTCCTTGCCTTCCACGTTACCGAAATAGTTCAGGTTGCTCGCCTTAAAGAGCGGCGTGGCGGCTTTGACCAATTCGTTGCCCTTGCCTTCTTCTTCGCCGTTCGAGATCAACCCGACTTTCGGGCTTTTCACGCCGCGCACTTTTTCGGCATAGATGCTCCCCAAGATCCCGAATTGATATAAATTCTCCGGCTTGCAATCGGGGTTCGCGCCGATATCCAGCACCACGCAGGTCCCGGTTGCAGTCGGGAAGATGGGTGCCAGGGCGGGGCGGTCCACCCCGCGGATGCGTCCGAGGCGGAACAGGGCGGTGACCATGCCCGCGCCGGTGTTACCAGCCGTCACGAAGGCGTCCGCTTCGCCGCGTTTCACCAGATCCATGCCGACCGCCATCGAATTCTTCGAATCCTTGGCGCGAGCTTTCAGCACCAGCTTTTCACCTTTATCGTCCATGCCCAGCATCTCCGGCGCATGCACCACGCGGATGTTCAATCCCTGCGTATTTTGCTTTTCAAGAACAGGCTGTATCTTCTCTTCATCTCCGACCAGAATGATCTCCACGCCGTATTCCCTCGCCGCCTGCACCGCGCCTGTAACATCGGGGACGGGGTGGTCGTCGCTTCCCATTGCATCTACAACGATTCGAGCCATTTGTGTATCTCCTTCGTATTTTGGGAGTTGTTGGTGTGCTTGACAAGAAAGGCAAGCCGATTATAATACTGCCTGCCCGCGCGCTGGTGCTGGAATTGGCAGACAGGCATGGTTGAGGGCCATGTGTCGCGAGACGTGGAGGTTCAAGTCCTCTCCAGCGCACAGGACAATCCCCGAATGAATTCGGGGATTTTTTGTTTTCACATCATGAAACGTTCATGGCTGGAGATTATACCCGCTTCATTTCCGACCTCGAGCCTGATTCATGCCACGATCAGACTGCAACACGTAACCGCGCCCTCCGCCTTTGCCAGCTCTTCCAAATTGACATCAACCACGCGGAAGCCTTTTTCTTCCAGCTTGCGCCGGGTGCGCGGGAACGTTGTCGGGTAGATGATGCTGTCATTGACCGGCAGACAGTTTGCGGCGAAGGGTTCCGAGGCGTCCACTTCGATCAAGTCGAATCCGTTGAAGTGATCTGCATCCACCCAATTTTTGTTGATGAGCAGGGTCTTGTCATCCACACGTGTGACGGCGGTCTTGAGGTGCAGGCAATCGGTCAACTCTAGCCCGATGACCGTGTATCCAAACCTGCCCAGCAACTCATTGAGCTGCTCGACCGCTTCCATGTTGCTGCGCGTGGACAAGCCGATGTAAATATTTTTACCAAGCACGAGCACGTCGCCGCCGTCCACGCTGGCGGGCGCGCTGACATGCACAAGCGGACGGTGGGGGGACAAGGCGCGGGCGATGGATTCGGTTTCGGGTTTGCGTGAATCAGCGCCGGGGCGGGTGATGACCGCGACCTCGGGCAGAATAAAGGCGGTATCTTCCACGAAGACCGAGTCGGGCAGGTCCGGTTCTTCGGGCAGTTCGATGACCTGACAGCCAAGCTGTGACAGAGTTTTTACATATTCGTCGTGTTGTTCGCGCGCGGTGTTAACATCGATGGGCGTGCGCTCGATATGGGTGATCTCGCACTCGTTGAAACGCGGGCTGACCTTGCGGGTGATGGCGATGGTCATTAACCGCCGCCCGTGCGATAGCGGATGATGAGCGCTTCGGTGCGCGGGTCTTTGGGGCTGTTGAAGATCTGTTCGGGGTTGTTGTCTTCGATCAGTTCTCCATCCGCCATGACGAGCACGCGGTCTGCCACTTCGCGGGCGAAGCCCATTTCATGCGTGACGACCAGCATGGTCATACCTTCCTTGGCAACCTTTTTCATCACGTTTAGCACTTCGCCGATCAGTTCAGGGTCGAGCGCGGAGGTGGGTTCGTCGAAGAGCATGACGCGCGGTTCCATGGTCAGGGCGCGGGCGATGGCGACGCGCTGTTTCTGCCCGCCGGAGAGACGGTTGGGATATTCGTCCTTTTTGAACAGCAGACCGACGCTGTCGAGGTGTTGCTCGGCGAGTTCGATCGCCTGTTTGCGGTCCATGCCTTTGACGGTGACCGGTCCTTCGATGACATTTTCCAGCACGGACATGTGCGGGAAGAGATTGAACTCCTGAAAGACCATGCCGGTCTTCAGGCGCACGTCATGCACCAGTTGACGGTGCACTCTTCCCTTCTCGCCGCCTTCCACACGGATGCCGTCCACTTCGATGGTTCCGTGGGAAGGCTCTTCGAGGAAGTTGATGCAGCGCAGCAGGGTGCTTTTGCCGGAACCGCTGCGCCCGATCAGGCAGACGACTTCACGTTCCGCCACCTGGAGGCTGATGTCCTTCAAGACGTGCAGGCGTCCGAAGTATTTGTCGAGGTTGGAGATTCGTACGATGGGCATCATGGTTATCGGTCTCCTTTGGAGAGGCGGGCTTCGATGATGCTCTGGACGTAGGTCAGGATCAGGGTCATCACCCAGTAGAAGATCGCCGCCATGATGAGCGCTTCGAGGTTGTTGAACTGGGCGCGTCCCACGCGGGTCGCGCGCCACATGATCTCATGCACGAAGCCCGTCGCGGAGACGAGCGCGGAGTCTTTTGTCATGGCGATGAATTCGTTGCCGACGGGCGGGATGGCGAAGCGCATCGCCTGCGGCAGAATGACGCGACGCATGGTCTGCAAGGGGGTCATGCCGAGTGCGGCAGCCGCCTCCCGCTGTCCCTTGCCGACGGATGCCAGCCCGGCGCGGAAGATCTCGCTCATGTATGCGCCGTAGTTCAGCCCAAGCGCCAGCACACCGGCGAACAAGCCGGTCAATATGATGCCAAGCTGCGGCAGGGCGAGAAAGAAGAAGAATATCTGCAGGTAGAGCGGCGTTCCGCGGATAAGCGAAACGTAGAACGTGCTGAGCGCATAGAACGGCGGGAAGGTCGAGAGTCGCCCCAGGGCGGCTAACAGCGCCAGGATCATTGCCAGCGTGATCGCAAGGATGGATACCAGCAGGGTCTGCGGTAAGCCCTGCGCAATGAAACCGATCTGCTTGACGATGAAATCGGTGTTCAGTTGGATGGTCTTTATCCCCAGAAAACTGGAACCGCTAAAAAAGTACACAACGATAAGAAATAAGATCCCCCAGGAAACTCCTACATTACGGGTGAACTGCCGGTTTTTGCGCTGCTGGGCTTCGAATAATAGATCGCCCTGCGATTTGGCTTCTCCCTCTTTCCCTTTGGCAAATGCATTCATGATTTATCACCTTTGTGTGAAAAATGAAGGGAAGCGGTACAAAGACCGCTTCCCTTAGCATTGCGGATTACGTTAGTTGGGAGTTTGCGTCAGGTCTTCGCCAAACCATTTGTTCGAGAGTTCGGAAAGCGTACCATCGGCGCGCAGTCCATCGATGATGCGGCTGACTTCCGCGAGCAGGCTGGCGGAGGACAGGCTGGCACCCTTGTCAACTGCGGCGGCGAGATCTTCCGAATAGACGGCAGAGCCGAGTTTGACAACCGGGAAACCGGCGGCGATGTTGGCGTTAATGACGGTTTCCGAGGTCAGGTATCCGACAAAATCCTGGCGTCCGGCAGCGATCGCCTGGGCACATTCCTGGTCGGTGGGCAGCGGGACGATGGTCACATTGGCGGGTGCCTGGGCGTAGATGGAGGAAGCGGGCAGACCGAGTCCTTCGATATCGCCGTTCAGCCACTGGTCGTAGGTGGTGGCGGAGCCGACACAGATCGCTTCGCCTTCCAATTCCGCGAGGGAGGTGAAGCCGGAATCAGCACGCACTGCGAACATAGCCGGGGTGTAGTAGTAGGGAGTGCTGAAATCAAGCACCTGCTGGCGGGCGGTGGTGATGGTCATGGAGCCGACGCTCAGGTCCCATTTGTCCGCCCAGCTGCCGGCGGTGATAAGGTCCCAATCCGGGGTGGCGAAACAGGTTTCCACGCCCAGCGCGTCGCCGATGGCGATGGCAACATCCACATCGAAGCCCTGCATCTCAGCGGTGGTCAACGCATCGGACGGGCACTTGGTGTCCGCCGGGCGTGAACCGGCGGTGTTCAGGAAGGACTGGGGTTCATAGTTGGGGTCGGTCGAAACGAGGATGTAACCGCGTTCGTTGATCGCGCCAAGCAGGTCTTCCGCCTGTGAACCGCCGCCCCCGCACGCGGCAAGTACAAGAGACGCCAGCACGAGCAGGCTGGCAAGTGAGAACAGTTTCTTCATTATCTTCTCCTCCGAGATATATTAAGTTTGGCAATCGGCTGTATTGCCGCAGATGGACACCCATCCTGCGCGGTTAAGGATAGACCATTTTTTATATTTGTGCAAGGACTTTTCATGCAATTTGTAATGGTAAAATTGATGATCATAACGAACTGGAGGCAGGTATCATGTCCGCGGTATTTCCGAGTGCAGAATGGTTGAAGGGGTTGGAAGACAAATTGAATTCCGATGCGCATTATGCAGAGATCGCCAAGAACTGGGAGGGCGATCTGTTTTTTACCATCGAACCCGAAGGGAATTTAAAGGAACAACTCACGTTCTACCTGGACCTGTGGCATGGGACGTGCCGGAAGGTCGAATACAACCCGGATGCATCCGCCCATCCCAACCCCGCCTTCAAGTTGAACGCAAGTTATAACAACATCACTGCCGTGCTTGCAGGGAAGTTGAACCCGATGACCGCCATGATGACCATGAAGTTGAAGGTCAATGGCAGTATGGCGTATATGATGCGCAACGTGCCCACCGTGCTGGACTTTGTCCGTTGTGCGCAGGAAGTAACGAACGAGATTCTCTGATTCGTTGACGAGTTGCAGGTTTGAAAGTTGAAAAGTTAAACCGTCAACCTTTAAACCTTTAAACTTGCCAACCTTTAAACTGATCTATGCTCCCCATCCTGAAACTTGATCTCACGGATAACACCACTGAAGAATTCATCATCCCGAAAGAATGGGAGCGTGATTTTCTGGGCGGCGCATCCCTTGCCGCGCGGATCCTGTATCCGCATCTCACCGCCGACCTTGACCCGCTCTCACCTGAAGTGCCGCTGCTCTTCATCAACGGTCCGCTGACGGGCACGAATGGACCGACCACGGGGCGTTTCGTCCTTTGCGGGAAAGGACCCGCCACGGGCTTGTGGGCGGAGTCGCATATCGGCGGCTTTTGGGGACCCGAACTCCGCAAGGCAGGCTACGACGGTTTGTGGATCCACGGAAAGGCACCGGGTCCGGTATATGTCTGGATCCAGGACGGCAGGCTCGAGGTCCGTGATGCGGCGCACGTATGGGGCAGGGATGTATATGAGGCGCAGGAGATCGTCAAAGCGGATATTGCAGTCAAAGGCGCGCGCGTCGCCGTGATCGGAGAGGCGGGGGAGCGCGGCATCCTGTATTCGTCCATCTGCTGTGACCACGGACGCATGGCGGGGCGCACGGGCATGGGCGCAGTGATGGGCGCGAAAAACTTAAAAGCAGTGGCGGTGCATGGCACGCAAACCTTTGAAGTGACCGAAGCGTATGCAAAACTTCGCTCCGAAACAAACCGCGCGTTGAAGCAGGATAACGAAGCAAAGGTGATGAGCGAGCTTGGCACGGCGGGCGCGGCGAACTATGCCGAGTATCTCGGCGCGATGCCCGTGAAATATTATCACCAGGGCGCGTTCGAGGCGGTGGATGAGATTTCCGGCGCGAAGATGACGGAGAGCCTTCTCGTCGGCAGGAGCGCGTGTCAGGGCTGTGTGATCGCCTGCGGGCGCGTGGTCAACCTCGGCGATGGCGCGAAGCGCAAAGGTCCCGAATATGAGACCATCGTTGGCTTTGGTCCGAACTTGTTGATCGATGACCTGCGGGAAGTGGTGCGCCTCGGCGAGTTGTGCGATAAATATGGCATGGATACCATCAGCACGTCGAACACGATCGGGCTGGCGTGCCATCTTTTTGAGATGGGAAGGATCACGCTTCAGGATACGGGCGGGCTGGATCTGGGTTGGGGGAATTGTCTCGCCGTTCGGCAGTTGATCCGCATGATCGCCCGCCGCGAAGGGATTGGCGACATCATGGCGCAGGGTTCGCGCGCGCTGGGCAAAGCCTTCGGCGCGGAGGAGGAAGCTGTGCAGGTCAACGGATTGGAAGTTGCCTATCACGACCCGCGCGGCGTTTCAGGCATGGCGCTCTCGTATGCCACCAGTCCGCGCGGCGCGTGCCACAACCAATCCGATTACTTCTTTGTGGACTGGGGTCACACGCACGAGGAGATCGGCATTGGGTTTTTCGAGCGTCACGCGCAGGCGGAGAAAGCCGCCAACGTGGCAAAGCATCAGGACTGGCGCACGCATTTCAACTCCGTGCTGATCTGCATCTTTGCCAACGTCCCGCCGCAAGTGCAGGCGGACCTGCTCAATGCGCAGCTCGGCACGGATTATTCCATTGACGACCTGATGAAATCCGGCGAGCGCGCCTGGAACCTGAAACGCGCCATCAACAACCGCATGGGCTTGACCGCCGCGAACGATACACTTCCCAAGGGGTTGCTCGAACCCTTTAAGGAGGGCGGCTCGGCAGGCTTTTCGCCGGATATCAAAGGGATGCTCTTTGCCTATTACCAGGTCCGCGGCTGGGATCTGGAAACCGGAAAGCCCACGAAGGAAAAGTTACTGGAGTTGGGGCTGGGGGATGTAGCGAACGATCTGTGGGGGTGATGGGGGCAAGTGAGGCGGAAGTTCTGGCATTATGTCCAGAACTGCAACAGACCGAGTAACCCGCAACCGTCTTCCCGTTCGACCGCACCAACCCCACTCTGAGAGAAAAGGGCGGGGGCGGTG
>JAHDWB010000009.1:0-25932 GCA_023382595.1 Anaerolineales bacterium
TCTGCTTTTTGACTCTACTCCAGTCAAGCTTCATTTCGGTACACCAAGTCCAGTACACATGAAAGGAGATGCCCAACGGTGTGCGTTACCTGCGTGTGGGCGGGCGTGGATTCTGCTTGAGAGCAGGAAAAACTCGAAGCCAGAAAAATGCTCGAAAATGCCGCACGCGAAGCGTCCCACACGTCAGGTAGTATCTTTAAGGAGGACATGGCAGATCGACCGTCAGGAGGTCGTTAGAGACCGTCGTGCAGCAGGATCGCCATGTCCATTCGTCAGGTGAGCCTCCCTGCGGCAGTAGCGTGGGCTCAAACTCCATTATACAGAACGGAGGTTGGAATGACAACCAGCAGCGGAAAATTCGTCGGGATCGATGTTGCCAAAGACCAGTTGGATATCGCAGTGCTGGGGGAAACGAAGGCAAGCCAGGTGGGGAATAACGGAACGGGAATTGCCAAGCTCATCAAGACCATGCAACTCCTAAAGCCGGAACTGATCGTAGTGGAAGCGACAGGTGGATATCAGAGGGCGGTAGTGCTGGGGCTGTACGAAGCGGGGCTGCCCGTGGCAGTCGTGAACCCGTCACGGGTGCGGCAGTACGCCCGGGCGAGTGGATTGCTGGCGAAGACGGACAAACTGGACGCCTTCAACCTGGCGGAGTTCGGGAAACAGATGAAACCGAGGCGGTTCGAGGCGAAAAGTGAGGCGGGACGCTACATTTCGGCGTTATTGGTGCGTCGCAGGCAGGTGGAAGAGATGCTGAAGGCGGAAAAAAGCCGTCTGCGGACGGTGCATGTGGAGATGCGGGGGTCTTTGGAGCGGATGATTGAAGTGTTGAAGGAAGAGATCCGATGTCTGGAACAGGACCTGGACCAATTCATGAAAGGGAACGAAGAGTGGCAGGCACAGGAACAGATCCTGACCAGCGCCAAGGGAGTGGGACGAGTAACCGCAGCGACCTTGCTGGCAGAACTGCCTGAACTGGGAAAACTGGATCGCAAGAAGATCGCCGCCTTGGGGGCTTGGCGCCAATGAACTCGGATAGCGGGAAGAAGCGCGGCTATCGCAAGACAAAGGGCGGACGGATCGAAGTGCGCAGTGTGTTGTACATGTCAACCTTGGTGGCGACGCGCTACAACCCGTTGATCAAGGCGCAGTATCAGGAATTGTTGAGGAGGGGGAAGGTGAAGAAGGTAGCCTTGACCGCGTGCATGCGGAAGTTTCTGACCATCCTAAACGCCATGATGCGGGACAAGGTTCCATTCAGGCAGACGCTTCCGGTCTGAGACGGACTGTTTTTCCCTTTAAAGGAGGGTTTTGCTCTTGACTTTCAAGACAGCCTGCCCTGATGATCTCTCAGGGTTGCTGCACGCTTTGTTAGGCGCATTCTTAGCCCGCGACTCTAGGATAGATATCAACCAACGGTAATTTTATCGAAGGTTCTTCATAATTTGACTTAAAAGTGACGCATTGCAAGTAAAAAGGTGAAAAGGGCTATCTACTCTTTAGCAACATAGTATTTATTTAGCGATGAATATATGGTATGGATACCCTTAATCAAGTCGAACAAAACAAAAAAGGAAGCGCCGTGATTAATTTCATGATCCGTTGAAACGATATTTTGAAAACGAGACTGCACTTCTTCGAAATTGATCAACGAGTCAATAATTTCCTTGTCGTCGGAAAACTCAAGAATTCGAGGAGTAAGAATATCGCTAATTCTATCTAAGTGATAACGTGTGGCTTCGAAGTAGGTAAAAGTTTTTCTTGAGTATTCAAGCCACATATCGGTAGGAGCTTCCCTAAATATGTTGTGCAAGTCCATTAAGGCTTTTGATCCTGCATTGTCTGACTGGGGGAATTTCATGAACAATGATCTGAAGACTTTAATGTCTGGAAGGGTGTCTTCGAAAAAAGTAAACAAGTTAAATATTGAAATGCTTAGGTTGGTAATAAGCGAACCATACGTAAGTTCGCGAACCTTCTCCCATTGTTTTTCCCTTAGTGCGTTTTGGTAATGATCTAGAAAGAAAATCGCAATGAGGAAGCCAAGAAATACACCTAATATTTCCGATGAAACATTACTGATAAAGCCTTTGAAATCTAATAATGCACCTATTATTATTATCCCAAGAAGAAACATTAGGAAGACTACGTTTTGCCAATTAAGTATTTTTTTCAATAGAGTTTTTTTCATATTTTAGACCAATTATTCATATAAGCCGCCTAACGGTTTGCGTTACCTGCGTGTGGGCGGGCGTGGACAATGCTTGGGAGCAGAAAAAACTCGAAGCCAGAAAAATGCTTGAAAATGCCGCAGAATCCCACACGTCAGTGCACGCTTTGTTCGGCGGCTTTACCTTTTAATAGACTCGACAATATTCACAATTAATTTTTCTTTCACAGGTTTATCTAAACCATCTGCCCAAACTGTGCAGGTGAATTCATATTCTCCAATTTCTGGATATTCTCTGATTTCTCTTGGTTCAGTTTGTTTTACAAGTGCAGTAGTTATATAAAAGTCAAACATATCTGTATCGTTGGCATGTAAAATCCAATCTTGACCACCGATAAAAACAAAATCTGCGTTGTTTACTTTTTTGAATGTAAAACGATTATCGCCGAGCCAGTCTTTGGCTTCTATAACAGGAGAAAGAATAGACCTTGTTTTGGGTGCTATAAATTCAATATGAATTTTAACCGACTTTGCGGCGACGTTTCCCTGATTGCGAATAACAAGCCAAAATTGTGGATAGCCATGACCGACGTTAGTTTTAGAAACCAATGATTGTGCGCTTCTTAATTTTGACAACGGCAAATCGTTTACATTTCCTAAACCAATTTTGATAATAGGTTTGTGGTAAACAGCCTGACGAATTTGACTTAACTCCCAATAAAGTATTGGAACACCCAAGACAGCAACGACGACTTGAATCCATCCCGCCATATCTGAAAATGACTGTGTAGTATACGCCTGATATGTTTGGCTTAAAGCGAATCCACCAACGATAATAACGCCAAGCGAGACGAGTGTCCAAAATACTTTTGTCATTATCCTAACTCTGAATATAGTACGATTGTTGTGCCGAGTGCCGCCGAACGGTTTGCGTTACCTGCGTGTGGGCGGGGACGGCGAAGCCGTCCAGCCAGAAAAATGCGAAGGCGTAGAAAACTGCTTGGGATGTGCGCAGAATCCCCAGCGTCAGGTGCACGCTTTGTTAGGCGTTTTGAACCGACAGTAACCTTTGCTTGAAAGTGATTTTATCAGAATGGATCATCATTATGGAACTGCCAAAGCCGCTGTTACCGCTTGATAAATGTATAAACCAAGTGGCAATAGCGACAACAAAATAAGTAGTTGATGAATTCTTTTTTCAACTTTTCTTCTGCGATTTAACAGCCCGCTATCAAAATCATAAGTTTCATCTACTTTACTTAATTGAGGTGCGTATCTTTGCAAAATCTCGTGCGCTCGGTTCCTGTGAATATCTATGAACGTTGCCGTATAGCCAATATTTGAAATTGCTGCCATATTTGCAATTACGATTATCACAGGCAAACCAATCCCATTAAGGGCAGTAAGTTGCAATCCATTCTGAAAACCAAAAGTAAATGCCACTGCACTTAATGTAAGTACATAATTGGAAATAGTTAACCTGTGATTTTCGTTCTTTTCTATTCTGTCATATTGGTGTTCGTAATACATGCGAACAAAATCTAGGTCATCGTCTTTTTCTTTGGGCTTACTCTTCGCTCTTGACATATGTGTTTTCCTTCCCAAAAAATTTCAAATGAACAAACTTTGAAATAAACCAGCCAAAGTATTTATCTTTTTCAATTCTCTCAACGACTGCTCTTAAAACGCCTAACTAGGGGATATACCGCCACCGCATAACTGACTATAGACGGCGGCGGTACAAATCCTTACGCATCGTGATATACTGCTATAAATTAGTTTATTATCAGATTATACCTACACAATTTCCTCAGGTCAACATGCAAAATACAACAACAGAAACCCCCTCCAAGAGCAAAAAACTTCTCGACCAGCTTCGAGACTAAATTTGCCTCAAGCAATATTCTCCCTGTATCGAACGGTCATCCTATAACCATCCTATAGTCATCCTATAACCATCCTATATGCTCGCTATATGCTCCCATATGGTTCCATATGCTTTCGGGCGTAAACCCAGCACACAAAATCCCGCAAACACCCTTATCCCCCTCTTCCTAATTTGTCTGGATGACAAGCATTGCGCCATCTTGGCTTCAATCGAGCCCCAATCAAGCTCCAACCGAGCACCAATCATCCTGTACTGTAGCTCCAATCGAGCTCCAATCGAGCTCCAATCAAGCTCCAATCAAGCTCCAATCATCCTATACTGTAGCTGCAACCATCCTACAGCCATCCTGCAACCAGGCTGTAGCCAAGCAAAACGGGACTTGACGCACACTCCACTTCCCCGACCAAGCGACTAACCGACCAGTCAGACCATTTAGACCACTCCGACCAACCGCCTACCGCCAACTACCAACTGCCTACCATCCCGTCCACTCCACCGGTGACGCTTGGTTGACATTCATGGAGCGTGCGGTACAATTTTTTGATATGCATTTGAAGTAACCCCGGTGACAGGCACTTTGGAGGTGACTGTCACCTGTTCATGTAAAGGACTTTAGAACTATGGACTCCACCACCCCCGACCGCACCACCCTTGCCGCATTTGCCCTTGTCATCCTGCTTGGCGGTGGGAACTCGGTCGCCATCCGTTTCAGCAACATGGAGCTTGCCCCGTTCTGGGGGGCGTTTGTGCGCTTTGCCATTGCCGGGTCGATCTTTGCGCTCATCATGTGGCAGCGCAAGTTGAAACTGCCGGACACAAAGACCGCCATCGTCCTTTTCGTGAACGGCTTTCTGACCTTGGGCGGGAGCTTCGCCCTGCTGTATTGGGCGTTACTGACCGCGCCGGTCAGCCTCGCCACGGTTTTGATCTCGACGGGTCCGCTGTTCACCATGCTGTTGGCGATCCTGCACCGGCTCGAGAGTTTCCGCTGGCAGACCATGCTCGGCGGGTTGATCGCGGTCTTCGGCATCGGACTGGCGGTCAATGCCCAGTCGTCCATGGATGGCTTGCTGCCCGCCGTTTTGGCGCTGGTGGCTGGCGCGTTGATCGCGGCGGAGGGCAACGTCATCTTCAAGATGTTCTCCGCAGACAGCGACCCGGTCACCTTGAACGCCTTCACCATGGTCTCGGGAGCGTTGTTCCTGGGGCTCGCTTCGCTGGTCGCCGGGGAGGTCTGGTCACTGCCGACCCAGCCTGGAGTGTGGACCGCGCTTCTTTACCTGATCCTTGGCGGTTCGCTGGGGATGTTCTACATGTTCGTATATGTCATCAAACGCTGGACCGCCTCCGCCGCCTCGTACACGATCCTGTTCTTCCCGCTGATCGCGACCCTGCTCGCCGCCTGGCTGGCAAACGAAACGGTGACTCCGCTGTTTCTGCTGGGCGGCGGCATTGTCATTGCGGGCGTATGGGTGGGGGCGTTCTACGGCAAATCCGGGGCTTGACGCCGGTTGCGTGTTGGCATACAATCCCATCATCTTATTTCACCGAAAGGAGGCTCGAAAACATGCAAACCATCTTGTCATCCACTGTCAATCTGTTCAGCGCGCCTCCTGTGCGTGAGTTGATGTAGTTCCCCTTTTAAGTGACCATCGACCGCAGGCGCGCTCCGCCTGCGGTTTTCATTTAACCTTTCCTAGTCCCATGCCGCAGGGTGTCGTATCCTGTGGTTTTTTTATAGTTGGAGTCAGGCGGCTATGTGCCACAACGTGGTGTGCCGCCGTCATTACGGGAGCGAACTCCCTGACCCCATAAGTACCAAGGTGCTTACCAGCAATGAATACAAATATGAACCCGAAAGATCTGTACGAACTGTACGACGAACTCGATGACCTCGACAGCGACGGGACCAAACCGTCCAACAAGCGTGTCAGCCAGAAGCGCGAATCAAAGAAGCGCGATATGGAGGCAAAGCTCTTCATCCGCGCGCAGGAAGCCTCCAGGGAGTTCAAGTTCACTTACAAAGCCGCGCGCTTCGAGGAGTGGTGGCTCTTGGATTCGCTCGCCGCATTCCACGACCACAAATGGATCTCCGATGTCCTGCGCCGTGTCAAAGGCGGGAAGGAGGCTTCGGTCTACCTGTGCAAGCCCGGGGTCGGGGTCGATGCGCCCCTGCTTGCCGCCAAGGTTTACCGTCCTCGCTCGCTGCGCAACCTCAAGAACGACCAGCAATACCGTGTCGGGCGCACCGATCTGGATGAGGATGGTCACGCGCTGTGGAAGGAAGCCGACATCAACGCCATCATCAAGCGCACGCGCTACGGCGAAGAAGTGCGGCATCAGTCGTGGATCGCGTACGAGTTCGTGACGATGGAGTTGCTGCACGAGGCGGGCGCGGATGTGCCCAAGCCGTTCGCGAAAGAGAAGAACGCCATCCTGATGGAGTTTGTCGGTGATGCGGGGACCGCCGCGCCGCCGCTCAGTCACGTCTCGCTCGACCCGGATGAGGCGGAGTCGTTGTTCGAGCGCGTCGTCCGCAATATGGACATCATGCTCTCGAAGGACCGCATCCACGGTGACCTCTCGGCGTACAACATCCTGTATTGGGACGGCGACATCAAGTTGATCGACTTTCCGCAGGTCGTCATCCCCGAGTCCAATCCGGCTTCGTGGGGTATCTTCCAGCGCGATGTGATGCGCATCTGCCAGTATTTCTCCGCGCAGGGACTCCGCACCGATGCGAAGAAACTCGCCGCCGATCTGTGGACCTCGCACGGGCATCGCGTGTTCGAAAAGGTGCATCCGAAATATCTTGACCCCGAGAACGCCGAAGATCGCAAGCGTTGGGAGAAGGAGAAGTAGTTACATGTCATTGCGAGTTGCGAAGCAACTCGCAATGACATGTGTAGGTAGGATAAAATTGCGGACGAGGAGAAATCATCCATGAATAACGTCCGCCCGCGCTTGACTTTAATGACCGAAGACCAAATTCAGGAAGCGCATCGCAATGTGCTGAAAGTATTGAGCGAGACCGGCGTGCGCGTGGATTCGCCTGAGATCCTGCGCATGCTCGAATGGAAGTTGGGTCTGAAAGCCGAAGACCGCACCATCAAATTCCCGCCTGAAATTGTGGAAGAAGCCATCAAGTCCGCGCCGAAGACGATCGACATCTATGACCGTCGCGGTCAACACAAACTAGAACTCGGCGAAGACCGTCTGCGCTTTGGGGTGGGGGTGACGGCACTCTTCTATCAGAACCCCGTCGATGAAACGCTCGACATCTTCAAACGTGAGAACTTCCGCGATCTTGTCCGTCTCGGCTCCAGCCTGAAGCATTACGATGTCATTTCCACCGTCGGCATTGTGCGCGATGTGGATGAAGAACTCGGCGACCTGTACGGCTCGCTCGAACATATCGCCAACACCACCAAGCCGCTCGTCCTGCTCGTTTCCGACGAAAACAAATTCCCCGATGTGCTCGAAATGTTCGAGCTGCTGCATGGCAAAGACCTCGGCGACAAACCCTTCGTCATCCCATATTTCAACCCGGTCAGCCCGCTGGTGATGAACGCCGGCACGGTGGACAAGATGAAAGTCGCCATCGAGCGCGGGCTTCCCATCATTTTCTCCAATTACAGCATGGCAGGCGCATCCACGCCGCTCACACCGGCAGGCACGCTCACCCTGCTCATGGCGGAACTGCTCGCGGGCTTGGTCATCAGCCAGACCATCAAAAAAGGCGCGGAAATTCTGCTCGGCATGCTGCCCGTCTACTTCGACATGCGCACCATGCTCAATTTCTACGACCCGCAAAGCATCCTCATCAGCGTCGCCTGCTCCGAGATGATGAAACACTACGGCATTCCGCATTGTTCGACGTCGGGCAGCGGCACCGGCTGGGGCATGGATTTGATCGCCGCCGATACCTACTGGATGAACACGCTTGCGCTTCTGCTCTCACACGGACATCTGGCTCCGTTCATCGGAGATTCGCTCGGCTCGAAGTCCATCTCCCCAACCACCTTTGTCCACTGCCACGAGATCATCGACCAGGCGCTGCGCATTCATAACGGCTTTCAATTGGACGACCTCAACTCGGCGGTGGACGAGATCTTCAAAGTGGGACCCGGCAAAAGTTTTCTCAACCAGCCTTCCACACTGCGCAACTACAAAAACGGATATTATGTCAGCGGCGTGTATCCGCGCTACAGCATGGAGAAATGGTTGGAAGCCGGCGCGCCGCCTGCCCGTCAGGTTTTGCGCGAAAAGACGCAGGATCTGCTGGCATCCGCGCCAGCTCCGGAAGATTATGATGAATTCATTGCAAAAGGGGAGAAATTCATCACAAAACTTCAAAATTGACGCATGATATACTTGTTTTGTCCGTCCTGGAGTGACTGTGCGTAAATTTGCGCTTTTCCCCATCCTGCTGATCACTGCACTGGCGTGTACTTTGCCAGGCTTGCCATCATCCCAATCCGCGCCGGAGCCTGTGGTTGGGCTTTCGACCGCCATTGTGCAGACCGCTGATGCGGCGCAAACACAGACCGTCGTTGCCCAGCCTCCCACGCTTACCCCCACTGTCACACGCGAACCGACTGCCACGCTGATCGTCCAGCCCTCCACGCCGACGCCGTTCTCCCTGCTCGCGTTGACCGTAACCGTGGAAACCCTGCACCCGGACTTCGAGGTCACCCAAGCCGCCTCCGGTTTGGGACCCGGTCCGGATGGCGAGCGCATCCCGTATACCGGCGAGCCCTGGACGTGTGCCGTCCGTGGCGTATTTCCTCCCCGCGGCTGGCAGGTGAAACCGGACCAGGAGTTCACCGTCACATGGACGATCCTGAACACCGGCACAAAATTCTGGACCGTGAACACGATCGACTTCGTCTACCACACCGGATATCGTCATGAGGGCAGGGCGATCCAGGACCTGTGGAGGAACGTCGCCTCCGGCACCACGGTCAATTTGAAGGTGGATTACAAATCGCCCAAGGTTCCCGGCGAATATCGTTCACGATGGAATCTGCGGGTCGGCAACTTTGATTTCTGCGTCATGCAGATGAGCTTCGAAGTCGTCCGCTAGCCTATTTCGACTTTCCCCACAAGCCGTAGCCATCATTGCGTCTCTTTTCGCGCCGTTCATGTTGTTCGTGGATCTGTTCAACGTGATCGGCTTTTTCTTTGATGGCGGCTTCGAGCCATGCCTTTCCTTTTTCTGCTGTGGCATGACTTCCCGCCCCGTACGCGCCGGTGGCTGTGTCGTCGTCCCAGGGTGGATTCGCCACGAGAGAGCCTCCCTCGATCCAATCCATATAGTAATCAGGCGTGGAGATGAAATCGGTCTCATCCACCACGCGCTCCATTTTGCACAGCTCCGGGCGGAGATGCAGCATGTAGGATGTCTCCAACTCGCCGGCATGCCCCATGCCTCCAATGGGCGATGTGCGGTGCGCGTCCAAGGCTTCGGCGCCGATCCTGCCTGAGGTGTGCAGCCAGGCTGTGGCGCAGAAGATGCGGCGATGCCGTTCCCCGGCATATTTCACCACATTGACCAGAAATGACGAGTTGCCGCCGTGTCCGCTCATGAAATAGAAGCGGTCAAATCCGCGCGCGACGAGCACATCCACCACAGCGAGCCAGAAATCCTCGAAGGCGCGTCCGCCGGCATTTAATGTCGCCGCAAAGGACGAGCGATGTGTGCTGACCCCATAAGGCATGACCGGTAATGCGCAACTGCGCGTAGCCAAATCAGCATTTACAGTACCTTTTGCGATAGCTTCAATAATGATCGTGTCCACCGAGAGGGGCAGGTGGTAGCCGTGCTGCTCCGTGTGCCCGATGGGAATGAGGATGACCTTGCCGCGCTTGCCGTCAGGCGGAAGTTGCGGCTTCGGCGCATTGCGGGATGGATGCGATTGGCGCAAAATGGACGCGGAATATCCGCCCAAAAAATTGGATTGCGGGTCTATTCCCTGCGGCGCGAGGCAATACACGCGCGTAAAACCATCATCACGCAGACTGTCGAGCAGGTTAAAAATGTAGTGCCAGAAAAATTGATCAGGCACTTCCAATCCGCTGTTTCGCCAACCAAATGGAAACGCTGGGAGCAAGCCGATTCTCCCGGGATTTCCGAGTTGATCTGACAACCTATCCATGTCATAACCCGTACCTAGCGGCAGGATGAGCGGTATATCCCTTGGAAGCTCAGCAACTGCATCCCAAGTCAATTCATCGTAGTTGAAGAATTTAGAATTGCGTGTAGCCAATTTATAGCTCTCTTTTCTTTTTCAATCACAGCCAACTTAAACAGAAAACAGACCGAACTCCGGCGCATATTTCACCAATCCGCCAGCAGGCAATGCTTTGAATTTGATCACCATGAATTCATCATCCACCCCATATTCATTTTGCAAGCCGAACAAACTCGCCTTTTCAAAGCCAAAGCGCATGTAGTATTTGGGTCCGCCGAGCACCACGGCATAGTCATAACCGAGTTTTCGGCATTCCTCCAACCCTGCGCGGATCAACGCCGACCCAATGCCCTGCGAATGAAACTCCGGCAGGACAGCAACAGGCGCAAGTCCCAATCCCTTTTCGGGAGTGGGTGGGTGAGTGGAGACGGGGCTGAAGAGAATGTGACCAGCGACTTTATCGTCCTTCACTGCCACCAGTGAAATGACCGCGTTGCCGTTGGCGCGGATGGCATTGACGACCTTGCTCTCCGCATCCGTGCGAAAGGCGGATCTGTGAATCTGCTCGACGGTAGAATAATCTTCTTGTGTTTCGGCGCGGATGATGAGGTTCATTTTGGCAGCAAATACCAATCCAAAAAGCGTTCCATGCGTTCGTACACATCCAGCAGGTTCTTGCGCTGTAAGAAGCCATGCGGCTCGGTGGCATAGGTTTTGTATTCAAATATCTTATTTTCACGCTTCAACGCTTCGACCCATTCCTCGCTTGCCTCAGGCGGCACGACCGTATCGAGCAGTCCATGCAGGATCAAGACAGGCTTTTGGATGTTCTTCGCATCGGTGATGGGTGAGCCTTTCAAATACTGCTCCATGTTATCCGCAGGATGCCCCAAAAAGATCTCCGTGTACAACCGCAAACGTTTCTCGCATTGTGCCCACGAACTGATCAGGTTCGCATCGCCGTATTTGGTGATGCCGCACGCGAACAGATATTCCGGGTCGCGTGAAAGCGCGTTGATGGTCATGTAGCCGCCGTAACTTCCGCCTGCAATGCCGATGCGGTCGGGCTTTACATCTTTGAACGTCCGCAAATATTTCGCGCCGTGCAGGCAGTCCTTTGTATCGCCCACGCCCCAGTCGTTGTAATTGGCGCGCTCGAAGTCCTTGCCATAGCCCGTCGAGCCGCGATAGTTCGGCGCGAGATAGGTATATCCCTTCGCGGTGAAATACTGCGCCACTTCATCCCAAAAGAAACCGTACTGGTCTTTCGGTCCGCCGTGCGGATACAGGATCGCCGCGCCGTTCGATTTTTCGGGGCGATACAAAAACGCGGGGATCTCCAAGCCGTCATGACTTTTATAGGCAACCATCTCAGGCACGACGAATTTATTTTTCGTCATCGCGGGCGGGTTGGAGAACGTCAACTGTGTGACCTGTTTCGATTTTAAATCCATGCGGTAAAGATCAGGCGGGAGCGTGGGACTCTCGAACTCGAAGGTGATGTATGACTCATCCGCTGCCCAGTTGGGGTTGGAGTGGATCCCAACTTCGCTTCGCAAATCGGACATCGAGCCTGATTCTGCTTCGATGAGCCTTAACTCGAACGAACCTTTGTTATTCACCACCGCCAGGATTCTGTTCTCCAAAGGCGACCATTCGTATTGGAAGATATCCTGCCCGCCTTTTGTAAGCGGATGCAACCCCCCGCCATCAGGCTTGACCAGATACAGCTCCTCGAATTGACCTTCCTGCGCGATGAAGGAAATCCACTTGCCGTCAGGCGACCACTTCGGCGTCGTTGCCCGCGTGGATGGTTTACCATACAGCGTGGTTTGTTTGCCCGTCGCAATTTCGAGCAGGATGATGTGGAGCCGGTTGAGGTCATCGAAACGGCGCAGGTTGTAGACGATGAATTTCCCATCGGGTGAAGGGCGCGCATCCCAGTGATCGCCAATAGTATCGGTGGTCAGGGCGCGGGGCCAGGAACCTTCGCGGTCGGTGAGCAGGAGTTGATCGGTGTCTTCGCGCTCCACGGTGACAATGAGACCGTGCGAGTCGGGCATCCAGCGCGGGGCGCCTGCCGCGGATGCAAAATCGGTGATCTTCTTCGGCAATCCGCCGTTATGCGGCACGATGTGGACGTGTCCGTTCAAGCCGAACGCCAGCCATTTTCCGTCAGGCGACCATTGCGGGACTTCATCATCCCAATATGCAGCGAGCGGACGGTCGGTGGAGATACGCGCCAGCCAGCCGCCATCGGCGGACATGGTGAAAACATCCGAGGTGGTCTCGCCGTCCTTGATGCAGGAGATCTGTCCCTGAGAAGAAAGCATGTGAGACCGGACCCGCTCGATGGACGTCAGAAACGGGAGGGTTAATCCAGTGGGCGGTTTGAGGTCGGTCCGTTTGAGGGAGGGCCATCCATTGCGTTCGTATTTTTCGGTGAGCGTGACGGGGTTTTCCATGAGTTGCATCCTTTTTTGGATTCTACCGCTGATTCGGGTTTGATTAATCCGGGAATTACAGTAAAATTTATTCGATGGTTCCCTTTACGTGCTCAACGTTGCCGTTCAATTGACACCTGCGCCATGACAGATGCATCTGTCATGGCGCGCATTTTTTTCAGGGAAGCCGCAAAAAACGTTCTACCTATGAAGGAGGAAGAAGTGATGAAACAGAGAGTGTTGTATATATTCGTGCTTGCCGCGCTGTTGCTGGCAGCCTGCGGCGGCGGGGGTGGCGGCGGGGGAACCGTTCGGATCGGCTGGGCGGGCAGCCCGGATACACTGAATCCGGGCATGGCGATCCTGGTGGAGGCGTATACTATTTTCGAGTTGGTATATGATTCCATGTATGAGCTCAACATGGACGGTTCGTTTACGCTCAGCCTGGCGGAGAGCGCCGAAGTTTCCGATGACGGCACGGTGTGGACGTTCAAAATCCGCGACGGTATCACCTGGCACGATGGTCAGCCGTTGACCGCCGAAGATGTGGCATATTCCTATAATTTGTACAAAGATACGCCGGAGTATCCGTATATGAACGGGTACTATACGCCTTACTTCGATACGGTCGAGTTCAACGAGAACAATGAGGTCATTCTGACCCTGACCGAAGCCATCCCCAACATCGAGAGCCAGCTGGTCTTCCTGTATGTGCTGCCGAAGCATGTTTGGGAGAACGAGAACAAGATCGAATATGAAAACTTCGAGATGATTGGCTCGGGTCCGTTCAAGATGGCGGAATACGTGCAGAACGAGTTTGTGCGTCTTGAATCGAACAAGGAACATTTCTCCACGCCGCCCAAGGTGGATGGCGTGGTCTTCCAGACCTTTGCCAATCAGGATGCGCTGGTGCAGGCGATCCGGACCGGGCAGGTGGATATGATCACCGAGATGCCCAACACGGCGGCTGCGGCGCTGGATGAAGACCCGAACATCGAATTGGTAGTGGGTGCTCCGCTCGCGCCGGGTGTGACGGATATCATCTTCAACCAGATCGATCCCGAAAACTGCCCGGTGGATGAAGGCGGTCTTTGCACGGGGCATCCCGCCCTGCGCGACCGCGATGTGCGCCTTGCCATGTCTCACGCCACGGACAAGCAGCAGTTGATCGATGTGGTGCTGCTCGGGCTCGGCGAGCCGGGTCTGACCTTGATCCCGGACGGGCTTGGCGTTTGGTATAACGACTCGCTCGTGGATTATGAGTTCGATGTCGCCAAAGCGAACCAGATCCTTGACGATGCCGGATATGCCGACACGAACGGCGACGGCATCCGTGAGATGCCGGACGGTTCACAGCCCCTGACCTTCCGCCTGAACTGGCCCAGCGACAGCATCAACGCGCCGCGCATGGCGGAATTGCTCGGTCAGATGTGGGGTCAGATCGGCATCGCGCTGGAACCGCAGGCGGCGGACCCCGATGCGTTGACCGCCCAGTGCTGTCCGACCTTCGATTTCGACATCATCATCTGGGGCTGGGCGTCCGACCCCGATCCGAGCGCGCTGTTGTACGTGTACACCACCGATTCCATTCCGTACGGCTCGAGCGAGACGGGCTATTCCAACCCGGTCTATGATGATCTTTACAACCAACAGCAGGTGGAACTCGACTTCGAAACCCGCAGGGACATGGTCTGGGAGATGCAGCGCATCGTGTTCGAGGACGTTGTGTACATCATCCCGTTCTATGACGCCAACGTGCAGGCGTTCCGCACCGACCGCTTCACAGGCTGGATCACCGACGAGGCAAAGGTGGAGCTTTCCGACGTTACATCGCTGGTATTGCTTGAGCCGGTCGAATAACAATCGCAGTTGAAAGCATCCCGCAGGCTTGCATGGATTAATCAAGCCTGCGGGATGATCACAGAATCCCAATGAGAGCGTGAAGCTTGGACAGAACCCGCGCATTACTTCGCAAATTAGCCTGGTCTCTTTTTACGATCCTGTTTGTCATTATCCTGAACTTCTTTTTATTCCGCGTCCTGCCCGGTGATCCTGCGCGGGCTGGCATCCGTGACCCGCGTTTGAAGCAGGATGCGATCGAGGTCCTGCGTGTCCGCTTCGGACTGGACAAGCCGGTGATCAATTGCTTCGAATCATTGAACCCGGTCAAATTCGGCGACTGCAATGTCAACCCGCTGGATACGCAATTCTTCATCTATGTCCGCAACCTGCTTCAGGGTGAACTGGGGATCAGCTACCATTCCAATCGTCCTGTTACGGAATTGCTCGCCGAACGGTTGTGGAACACGGTATTGTTGATCGGCGCGGGACAGATCCTTGCGATCATCTTTGGCGTGACGTTCGGAGTCTTTGCAGCATGGCGGGCGCGGACAGCGCTGGATTACGGCGCCGTCATGGCGAGCCTGGTGGCATGGAGTCTGCCGACCTTCTGGCTGGGCATCATCCTGCTCTTCTGGGGCAGCGGACAAGGCTTTCCGGTTGCCGGTAAAGCGACGCCCGGCGCGAGCACCCTGCCGCTGCTGCAACAGTGGGGCGACATCGCCCGTCATATGTTCCTCCCGACGCTGACCTATACGATCGTGTACATGGGTGAATATACGCTCATCATGCGCTCCAGCCTGGTGGATGTGCTTTCGGAGGATTACATCCTGACCGCAAAGGCAAAGGGCTTAAGCACGTTCCAGATACTCAAAGATCATGCCATGAAGAATGCAATGCTGCCGCTGGTGACAGTGATCGCGATCAATTTGGGCTTTACCGTGGCTGGCGCGATCCAGATCGAGGCGGTCTTCTCGTGGCCCGGACTGGGAAGCGCCATCGTGGATGCGGTCAATCGCAGGGACTTCCCGGTCCTGCAGGGCGCGTTCCTGTTGATCGCGGTGGCGGTCATTATCGCCAACCTGCTGGCTGACCTGACGTATACCCTGCTCGATCCGCGTGTGGCAGTGGAGTAGGCAATGCAGACATCATTACAACTCTCCGAAACCTCCACCCAGACCGAATCCCGCCTGCTCCGTTTTTGGCGGGTCTTTAAAAAGAACCGCATCGGCGTCATCGGGTTGTTCATGTTGATGACCGCCATCCTGGTGGCTGTTTTTGCGCCCGTCATCGCGCCGTATGAACGCTCCATGTCCGTAATTGTTTCGGATATTTACAAGCCTCCGAGCGCGCAGCATTGGTTCGGGACGGACGATGCCGGTCAGGACGTATTCTCAAATTTTGTGTTCGGCGCGCGCGTCTCACTGACGGTCGGTTTCTTTGCCGCCTTTATCTCCATCCTCATCGGCGGGACGTTCGGTCTTGTGGCGGGCTTCTTTGGCGGACGCTGGGAGAACTTCCTGATGCGCTTCACCGACATCATGCTCGTCATCCCGGACCTGCCGCTGATGGTCGTGATCGTGGCGCTGACGAAGCCGTCGCTGCTCAATATCATCTTTGTCATCGGCCTGCTCGGCTGGACGACGACCGCGCGCGTGGTCCGTTCACAGACGCTGGCGGTGAAATCGCGCAAGTTCGTACTACGGGCGCGCGCAATCGGCGCCGGGAAGAGGCACATTGTCCTCCGTCACATCCTGCCGTTGGTGATGCCGATCCTTGTCGTGCAGGCGGTGCTGGTCATTTCGCTGGCGATCCTGAACGAAAGCGCGCTGGCATTCATCGGCTTGGGCGACCCTACAACGCTCTCGTGGGGACAGATGCTTAATTACGCCTTCGGGCGCGGCGCGATGTCTGCGGGGGCATGGTGGGCGCTGGTGGTTCCGGGGTTGGGGATCGTCTGGGTGGTGCTGGGGTTGACCCTGCTCGGGCAGGGGTTGGAACAAGTCCTTAACCCGAGGCTGGATACCCATCATTTAATGCCGAGCAAGCCCGTTCTACGGTCGGAGGCGGGACCTGTATCCGCGCCGAAGGCATTGCTGGAGGTCCGGAATCTATCCATCAATTACGTCAACGAAGGACAGCCGCCTGCGCGCGCTGTGGAAAATATCAGCTTTACGTTAAAGGAAGGGGAACTGCTGGGGCTGGTGGGCGAAAGCGGATGCGGCAAGACCACGCTCATGCTGGCGCTGCTGCGGCTGCTGCCCCCGGCGGGACAGATCGTGAACGGCAATGTGTTCTTCAGCGGGAAAGACCTGACGACGTTCAGTGAAGATGAGATCAACGACGTGCGTTGGCGCGGTATTTCCATCGTCTTTCAAGGCGCGATGAACGCGCTCAATCCCGTGCGGACGGTTGGTGACCAGATCGCGGAAGCCATCATCAAGCATCTGCCCGACTTCCCGCGTGAAAAAGTTCCTGCGCGCGTGATCGAACTGCTTGACCTGGTGGGGATCGCCGCCGACCACATGGAGCATTTCCCGCATCAATATTCGGGCGGGATGCGCCAGCGCGCCATGATCGCGATGGCGCTGGCATGCAATCCGCAGGTCATCATTGCGGACGAGCCGACCACTGCGCTGGATGTGATGATCCAGGCGCAGATCCTGGAACTGCTCGACGCGCTTCGCAAGCGGCTCGGATTGGCGGTCGTCTTTGTAACGCATGACCTCGGTGTTGTAGCGGAAATATGCGACAAGGTGCTGGTGATGTACGGCGGCGTGACGGCTGAATACGCCGATGTGGATGTCATCTACAACAATGCGCAGCACCCCTATACCCAAGAATTGCTGAAGGCATTCCCCGACCTGACCAAGCCGAAAAAGAAACTATCGTCCATCCCCGGTTATCCGCCGCGGCTGGACAGGTTGCCGGCGGGATGCCGCTTCGCGCCGCGCTGCCCCGCTGCGTTCGATCGCTGTCATACGGAACAGCCTGCGCTTCACATCATCGGGACGGACGACCACCTCGCCAGCTGCCATCTCATCGAGGCTTCAAAATGAGCAAAGAATTTCTGGAAGTTCAAGGACTGAAAAAATACTTCGAAGCGGGCAGACCGGGGTTTTTCTCGAAGAGCACGCGCAAGGTGCATGCCGTGGACGGAGTGGACCTCACCCTGCGCCGCAGCGAGGTCATTGCGCTGGTCGGCGAGAGCGGATGCGGAAAATCCACGTTGGCGCTACTGCTGATGGGCTTGGAAGACCCGACATCCGGCACGATCAAATTCGACGGCGCGGATATCACACACCTGAACGATCACCAGCGCAAACAAAAGGATCTGCGCCGCAAGATCCAGATGGTCTTTCAGGACCCGTATGAGTCGCTCAACCCGACCCAGACCATCGAAGAGATCGTCACCGAGCCGCTGCTCGTGCATGGCATGGAAAACGCGCCGGACCGTGACGAACGCGTCCGAAAGGCGTTGGAGGATGCCGGGCTGAAGCCCGCCGACGTGTACCTCAACCGCTACCCTCACGAACTTTCCGGTGGACAGCGCCAGCGCGTGGTGATCGCCGCCGCGCTCGTACTCGAGCCGGAACTCATCCTTGCCGATGAACCGGTCTCGATGCTGGATGTTTCCATCCGCGCCGAGGTCATCAACCTGCTGGCGGAACTGCGCATCACGCGCCAGATCGCGGTCATTTTCATCACGCACGACCTCGGCTCGGTCGGCTTCTTCGCCGACCGAGTGGCGGTCATGTATCTGGGGCGCATCGTCGAGATCGGCACCATGCTCGAAGTGCTGGAAAATCCCCAGCACCCGTACACCAAGGCGCTCATCTCCGTCATCCCCGTCCCCAACCCGCGCCTGCGGCATGAGCGCATCATCCTGCAGGGCGAAACGCCCAACCCCATCAACATTCCCTCAGGCTGCCGTTTCCATCCGCGCTGTCCGGTCGCCATCGAAACCTGCAAAGCCAGCGACCCGCCCATGGTCACCATCAACAAACTTCACCAGGCAGCCTGCCTGCTGCTGGTGAAATAGAACGACCCGTTAGCGCCGCGCATGGCGACATAGGTTGAACCATGGACATTACCAGCACCCAAAATCCGCGCGTCAAACACATCGTCAAACTGCGCGAAGACAAGCGCCAGCGCCAGCGTGATGGGCTGATGCTCGTGGAAGGCTTCGACGAACTGACCCTCGCCCTGCGCTGTGGTCTAATTCCGCAAACGCTTCTGACTGCGCCCGAACTTGCCAGCCGGGCATTGACCTTTTCCCACCCCGAAACGTTGACCGTCAGCCGTGCGGTCTTCGAGAAGATCTCGCACCGCGAAAACCCCGACGGCTGGCTGGGCATTTTCCCAACCCCGAAGACTTCACTCGGCGGATTGACATTATCCGAAACTCCGCTGGTGATCGTGGCGGAGTCCATCGAGAAGCCGGGCAACCTCGGCGCGATCCTGCGCACCGCCGATGCCGCCGGTGTGGATGCGGTGCTCGTCTGCGACCCGCGCGTGGATGTGTGGAGTCCCAATGTCATCCGCGCCAGCCGCGGAGCGGTCTTTGCCGTACCCGTCGTCGAGGTGGATTCAGCGTCCGCGCTCGAGTGGCTCAGGTCAGGAAAGATGCGCATCCTCGCCGCCACGCCCTCCGCCGAGATGCTGTACACCGATGTCCACATGGATGAAGCGCTTGCCATTGCCGTCGGCACGGAAGATGAAGGCTTGACCGATCTCTGGATGCAGAACGCCGACCTGCGGGTGAGGATCCCGATGGCGGGGCAGGTCAACTCGCTGAACGTCTCGATCGCCGCTGCGCTGATAACCTACGAATTTGTCAGGCAAAGGAACCGCAAGTAAATTTTGGTCTGCCAGGGGTTAGAATTGAATGTGAAAATGAAGGAAAGTACGCGCGTCCCCAAATCTGAACTGGTCTTTGCACGCCTCGGGCGGGACCTGAGCGCCACAGCCAGCGCTGTGGCGGCGGCTGAGATCATCCTGAACGCTGCCAGCGAATTGATCGGCTGGGATGCGGCGTATCTTGTTCTGTATGACCCGACGCGCGGCGAACGCCCGCGCCCGCTGTTGACCATCGATACGGTGGACGGCGAAAAGGTGGTCGAGCATGATGCCGCGCCCGAACGCCCCAGCAAGAATATGCTGCGAGCCATCCGCGAGGATGGCTTCATGTCGTTGTATGACGGTCCGTTCGCGATGCCGGAGGGATTGTCCTTCGGAGACCGGACGCACCGCACGCTCTCGCAGTTGTTCGTCCCCGTCCGCAGCGGCGCGCGGACGATCGGCGTATTGTCCATTCAAAGTTATCAGGTGAATGCCTACACGGCAGAATCGCTTGAGACCTTGAAAACGCTTGCCAACCACTGTGCGGGCGCGCTGGAGCGCATATGGGCGCAGGAGGCGCTGGCGCAAATGGTGGAACGGCTGGAGGTACTGTACCGGGCGGCGCACGCCATCAGCGCCAGCCTCGATATCGAAGAACTGTGCGCCGCCATTTATCGCACGGTCGAGCAGGTGATGCCCTGCGACGATTTCGTCATCGACGGGTACGACCCGCGCACCAACGAGATCGTGCCGATCTACGCCATCGAGTATCCGCGCAAACGGGTGGCGACCGAGGCATACACCGCCGACCACGGCATGGGCGGACATATCGTGCATACACAGGAATCGGTGCTGTTGAACAGCCTCGAGGAGATGGACAAAAGCGGCATCACGTTCGAGTTCTATGGCAGCGGCGGAAAGGACGCCTCCCAATCCATTGTGGCGGTGCCCATGATCCTGCATGGCAAGGTCGCCGGGATGATCTCGGCGCAATCCTACAAAGCGAACGCCTACACCCGGGACGACCAGTACCTGCTCGAACTGCTCGCATCGCACGCCGCCATCGCCATCGAGAACTCGCGCCTGTTCGCCACCGTGCAGGAACTGGCGGACACCGACCCGCTGACCGGCTGTTTCAACCGCCGGAAGTTCTTCGAACTGGCGGAGCGCGAGTTCAACCGCGCAAAGCGCTACGACCAGCCGCTTTCGGTCATCCTGATGGACATCGACGAGTTCAAGCGTTTCAATGACAGGTTCGGTCACCGCGTGGGCGACATGGTCTTGAGACTGGTCGCCAGCCAATGCCGGGCTTCCCTGCGGGAAGTGGACATCTTCGGCAGGCTGGGCGGCGAAGAGTTCGTGGTCATCCTGCCGGAGACGGATGACAAGCAGGCGCTGATCGTGGCGAAACGGTTATGCAAGGTGATCGAGTCGGCGAGGCTGGAGGAGCAGGACGGGCTTTTCGAAATGGAAACAGGCAAAAAGTACGACGGCGAGGCGCTCAGCGTGACGATCAGTGTCGGCGTGGCGACCTGCGATGAGTCCTGCACGAGCATCGAAACCCTGATGGACCACGCCGACCGCGCCATGTATTCGGTAAAATATGGCGGACGCAACCGCATCAATTTGTGGAAGGATGGCATGTGAACATGCAGGCACTCTGGCTGGAGAATAACCGGATCGCGCTTCGCGACGTAAACAAACCTGAATCCAAGACCGAGGCGTTGATCCGCATCCGCATGGCGGGGATTTGCAGTACCGACCTCGAACTGGTGAAGGGATACTATCCTTACACGGGCATCCTCGGGCATGAATTCGTGGGCGAGGTGGTGGATGCGCCTGACAAGGCATGGATCGGCGGGCGCGTGGTCGGCGAGATCAATGCTTCGTGCTGGCAGTGTGACGCCTGCCGTAACGGACGCCCGACGCATTGCGAGAAGCGCACCGTACTGGGTATTGTGAACCGTGACGGTGTGTTTGCGGAATATACGAGGTTGCCGCTCGAAAACCTGCACCGCGTGCCGGATTCCGTCCCCGATGAGATGGCGGTCTTCACCGAGCCGCTCGCCGCCGCGCTGGAGATCCAACAGCAGATCCAGATCCAGCCGACCGACCGCGTGCTGGTGGTGGGCGCGGGCAGGCTGGGACAGTTGATCGCGCAAACGCTGGCGCTGACCGGCTGTGACCTGCACGTGCTGGCGCGTCATCCGCTGCAAAAGGACCTGCTCGCGGCGCGCGGCATCCGGGTCATTTCCGAAGCGGACATCCAGCCGCATAAGTGGGATGTGGTTGTGGAAGTGACCGGCTCCTCCGGCGGTTTCACCATCGCGAGAAACGCCATCCGCCCGCGCGGGACGCTGGTGCTGAAATCCACCTACAAAGGCGAAATGAGCGTGAACTTCTCGTCCATCGTGGTGGATGAGATCACCGTCATCGGTTCGCGTTGTGGACCGTTCGCGCCGGCGTTGCGATTAATGGAAAAACGCGAAGTGGACCCGACGGTATTAATAATGGATGAATTCAAACTGGGGGATGCCGTGCAGGCGATGGAGCGTGCCGCCGAGCCGGGGGTGTTGAAGGTGTTGCTGGAAAATGGGTAATGAAAAAATGTATCGATAATCCTGTGGTTGGAAAGAGTTTTCAGGTAAAATCTGTCCAACCGCCATTCTTGAATGTGGTCTCGCATCAAAGTTTTTAACAAATAAGAATTAAGAATGGGGAACTGACATCATTGCTAGGAGGAAACATGAACATAAGTAAAGCTATCACGATTAGTATGACCGTAATATTGATCTCGGTTCTGATTGCTGCGTGTGCAACTCCTACTGAAGCGCCGTCATCACAAGAGGGTGTGGATGTTCAGGTGGATGAGATCACAGATACAGAGATCGTTGAGCAGATTGTTCAAACCAGGTTATACAATCAATGCGACTCGTCCAACCCTTTGGCAGTACAAATGCAGTTTAGTGAAAGCGTGTCTGAGGCGAAGCAGTCCGAATTAGCTCTTTCGGGCACGGTGGGTGGAGAGGTTAGTCTCTCTGCTGTTGCAAAGGCACAACTTCAGATGACGGTTCAACAGAAGTTCGCATCCATATACACAGCCGAGAATGGCTATCTAATGAAATTCGATTTTGTAGTTCCTGCTCAGAAGCATCAGGAATTTACACTCGTTTGGCGGGAAGTCCGGCGTGAAGGTGTCATTAATTATATGGAAAACGGCGAATCAAAATCCGCCAATTATAGTTATCGGGTTGGTCTCGAATTTGAAGCATCAAATACAAAAGATGTTGGTTGTCCTACTCCCACACCTGCTCCTGAAGGACCTCCTACCGCTATTCCAACTGAAACACCAATACCAATCCCGGATGAGGGTGAGACGTCAGGAGGCAATAACCTTTCTGATGCCTGCATATACACAGGGACATGGGGGGTCTATTCATCTGACCCAGAGGCATTAGGAAAAATTTCGCATAGTACAGATGGCTGTTACAATCTCGGCGCGATTGGGATCTTCCCTGACAAGGGAGGCGTCTTACGGGTTCATGATAAAAACCAGAAAATTCGATTGACTCACGGCATTTACGTGCCAATCGAAAATGATTCCGTCATAGAATTCAAGGTTTTCGTCAATTCAATGTATCTGGTATATCCTGAAAATCCCATGTATGTTAGTTTTGCCGTAGCCCCTGCAAATGATCCGTTCACAGCCAAGAACTCAGCACGGTTCAGGCTTTGGCTTGATACTGTTGGATCAGATTCAATTATAACCTTCAGGCTGGCGAATGTCGGGGATGCCAATGGATACAGGTATCAGGGACAGCGCTACGAGTTTGGGCGCACTTACACCATACGTTTTGAGCTGACTGGCAATATTATGCGAGTGCTTATAAACGGAAATGATATAAAGGAATCGTTGAAAATACCTACAGATGATAAGGTCTTTTATATCGGCTATCATTTGCCGGTTGCTGCAGGCATAGATGTTTCCATTAAGGATGTCATGGTGGATGACATCTTAAGGTAGAAAAGATAAAGAGGGAAGACTGCTTAAGGCGGACTTCCCTCTTTATCTCGCTAACTGAAGCAGCAGCTGACCAAGGATGACCACGAACGGCACGCTGACCGTGGCGATGCCCAGCCCGGCAAGGATTTTCGAATCGTTGCGCGGAAAGAACCCCACGATCCCCAAACCGAACGCCAGCGGAGTCGTGCCGCAGTACAACAGCGCAGTGATGATATTCAACTGGTTGAAGACCGCCGGTGTGATGCGCAAATAGGACGCGCCGACGTTCGCCGCGATGAACAGCACCGCCAGTATCGCCGTGATGAAGGCGGCGAGACCGAAATAGGTCTTCCGCGCGGGGATCTCGCTCATTCAGGGATTATACGCCCGATTTCGCGGGTACAATATGACCAGCCGAGTTGACATTTCCCGCAGGAGGGAAGCCCATGCCGAAAGAGTCAAAATCGAAAAAGAAGAGCGACGCCCCGATCAAGGCGGATATAAAAATTGATGGGAATGTATCCAACGCCAATATCATCGTGGGACATGGCAATACGATCAATGTCGAAGCTGTAAAAACAGTTTCCTCCCTTTTTACCATCCCGCTTCCTGTAAAAGATTTCACCGGGCGCGAAGATGAACTCGCACAGCTCAAAGCCTCCTTCAAAAGCGGAGCGGTCATCACCGGCGTGAGCGGCGGGGGCGGAGTCGGCAAGACCGAACTGGCGCGCAGGCTGGCGCAGGAGATCGCGGATGCGTATCCCGATGCCCGCATGAGCATCGACCTGCTGGGCACATCCGAAACCCCGCTGACCTCCGAAGAAGTCATGCGGCGCATCCTCGAACCGTTCTACCCGAACCAACAACTCCCCGATCAGCCCGAGGGCTTGCAGGGACTGTACCAACAGACCTTTGCCTCCAAAAAAGCCCTGCTTCTGCTGGATAACGCCGCGAATGCAGCGCAAGTGCGCCTGTTGATCCCGCCCCCGCCCTCGGCGGCGATCGTCACCTCGCGCCAGCACTTCGCATTGACCGAATTCGACCTGACGCCTCTGCGGCTGGATGTGCTCTCCCCCGAAAAATCGCGTGAATTCCTGCGGAGCGCCTCGATTAAATTGAAAGATGCCCCGGATGAAGAGATCGACGCGCTTGCAACCCTGTGCGGACGCCTGCCGCTCGCCCTGCGCGTCGCCGCCTCGCTGTTGGACGACCGCGACGACTGGACGCCGGGGACTTTACTCAAACGTCTCGAAGATGAGCGCACCCGCCTCTTACGCCTCAAACGGGAGGGCGACCCCGACCTCGATGTGGAATCTGTCCTCAGCCTGTCCTACAACCTGTTGGACAACTCCCTCAAAGAGAAATTCCGCCAACTGGGCGTTTTCACCGCGCCATTCGTGCGTATTTCCGCGCAAGCCGTGTGGGACCTCGAAGATGAAACCGAAGCCGACGATCTGCTCGGAAAATTGGCAAACCGCAGTTTGTTGAGCGTTCTCCCGTCATCCGCTGGTCTCGATACGCCGCTCGCTTCGCTCTCGTCTACTCGACCAGCAGAGGATGAGGTCCTTTTTACCTACACCCTGCACGACCTGACCCGCCTGTTCGCCCAAGAGCGCCTGCTCGAAGGTGAAGCAGAAGCAAAGACCGCAGCCATGCGCCATGCGGATCATTTTCTGAGTTGGGCAGGCGCGGCGGACGACCTGTATCAAAAAGGCAACGAAAACATCCTGCTCGGTCTTGCCCAGTTCCGCTTCATCTGGGCGCATCTTCAGTCCGCGTATGAAAGGCTGCTGCCGGAAAATAAAACGTTCCCACACCCCGACGATGCCGACCGCTGGCTGGGGGATTTTCCCGACAGGTGCGCCTACGTGCTGGACCTGCACCTGCCGCCCCGCCAAAAAATTCCGCTCATGCAAGCGGCTTTGAGCGCAGCCCGGCGGCTTGGGGAACGGGGTACTGAAGGGGTTCATCTTGGCAATCTGGGGAATGCCTATGCCGCCTTGGGCGACGCACGCAAAGCCATCGAATTCTATGAACAACAATTGGTGATCGTCCGTGAGATCGGCGACCGCCGCGGCGAAGGAAATGCCCTCGGCAATCTAGGGATTGCATACAAAAACTTGGGCGACGCACGCAAAGCCATCGAATTCTATGAACAACGCTTGGAAATTGCGCGTGAGATCGGCGACCGCCGCGGCGAAGGTGCAGCCCTCGGCAATCTGGGGAATGCCTATGCCGCCTTGGGCGAGGCACGCAAAGCCATCGAATTCTATGAACAATGCTTGGAAATTGCGCGTGAGATCGGCGACCGCCGCGGCGAAGGTGCAGCCCTCGGCAATCTGGGTCTTGCCTATGCCGACTTGGGCGACGCACGCAAAGCCATCGAATTCTATGAACAACAATTGGTGATCGTCCGTGAGATCGGCGACCGCCGCGGCGAAGGTGCAGACCTCGGCAATCTGGGTCTTGCCTATGCCGCCTTGGGCGACGTAAACAAAGCCATCGAATTCTATGAACAACAATTGGTGATCGTCCGTGAGATCGGCGAC
>JAHDWB010000009.1:26032-41968 GCA_023382595.1 Anaerolineales bacterium
CAAAGCCATCGAATTCTATGAACAACAATTGGTGATCGTCCGTGAGATCGGCGACCGCCGCGGCGAAGGAAATGCCCTCGGCAATCTAGGGATTGCATACAAAAACTTGGGCGACGCACGCAAAGCCATCGAATTCTATGAACAACGCTTGGAAATTGCGCGTGAGATCGGCGACCGCCGCGGCGAAGGTGCAGCCCTCGGCAATCTGGGGAATGCCTATGCCGCCTTGGGCGAGGCACGCAAAGCCATCGAATTCTATGAACAACGCTTGGAAATTGCGCGTGAGATCGGCGACCGCCGCGGCGAAGGTGCAGCCCTCGGCAATCTGGGGAATGCCTATGCCGCCTTGGGCGAGGCACGCAAAGCCATCGAATTCTATGAACAATGCTTGGAAATTGCGCGTGAGATCGGCGACCGCCGCGGCGAAGGAAATGCCCTCGCAAACTTGGGAATGACGTATAAAAATCTCGGAGAAAAAGACAAGGCGCGCGCCTTGTGGGAGGGCGCCTTGCAAATCTTCCGCGCCATCGAAAGCCCGCACGTCAAACTGGTCGAAGGCTGGCTGGCGGGGTTGGATGAACAATAAAACCAAGACCTCCGAGGTTTTCAAAACATCGGAGGTCTTCTTGTACTTGTTACTTGTCACTGAGCCTAATCTGCTGCCAGCGCCTGGCTTTCCTCTTTCACTTCTTCCTGCTCCGCGACCCCATACGCCACCTCCAACTCATGGCGGAACTGCTGGGTGTACAGGCGGTAGTAATGTCCGCGTTGGCGCAGGAGTTCGGCGTGCGTGCCCTGCTCCGCGATGCGCCCGTCCTCGATGACGAGAATGCGGTCCGCGCGGCGGATGGTCGAAAGGCGGTGCGCGATGACGAAGGACGTGCGTCCCTGCATCAAGGCTTCCATGCCGCGCTGGATGAGCGCCTCGGTCAATGTATCCACCGAGGAAGTCGCCTCGTCCATGATGAACAGTTCGGGCTTGGCAAGCACCGCGCGCGCCAGCGAGATCAACTGCTTTTGCCCCACCGAGAGCAGGTTGCCGCCTTCGCCCACGTTCTGGTCGTAGCCCTTTTCGAGCGTCACAATGAAATCATGCGCGCCCGCCATCTTCGCCGCGGCTTCCACGTCCGCATCGCTGGCGTCCAGTTTGCCGTAGCGGATGTTCTCGCGCACCGTCCCTGAAAAGAGATGCGGCGTCTGCAGCACAATGCCGATGCGTTTGTGGATCGACTCGAGCGTGTAGTCGGTGTAGTCCTTGCCGTTGATGCGGATCGCGCCGTTCTGCGGCTCGTAGAATCGGCACAGCAGATTCACGATGGTGGACTTCCCGCCTCCGGTCGGACCGACGAGCGCGATCGTCTCCCCGGGCTTCACCTTCAGCGTGAAATCGGTCAGCACCGGCTTGCGGTCTTCGTAGAAGAAGTCCACGTGCTCGAATTCGATCCCGCCCATCAGCGTCTGCGCCTCGACCGCGTCGGGACGGTTGTGTACGTCGGGCGGCGTGTCGATCAACTTGAAGATGCGTTCCGCTGACGCGATGGAATGCTGCATCTCGGCATAGACGCGCGCCAGGTCCTGCACGGGCCACATCATGAAGGTCAGGTACGAGACGAATGCCTGGATGCCGCCGATGGTGATCAACCCCAGCGAGATCTGCGCCCCGCCGTACCAGACGATGGCGCCCAGCGCGATGGCGGCGATGATCTGTACGGTCGGCAGGAAGAGCGCCGAGAGCCACGCCGCGCGGTAGGAGGCGCGGTACATCTTCGTCGTCAGGTCCTGGAATTCGACCAGGTTCGCGTCTTCGCGCCCCAGCGCCTTGACCACGCGCACGCCCTGAATGTTCTCATTGTATGCGCCGGTGATCTTGCTGTTCGTGCGGCGTGTCGTGCGGAATTCCACCAAAATATACTTCTGGAACTTGGTGGCGACGAAGACCATGACCGGGATGATGACCGAGACGATCAACGCCAGCCGCCAGTTGATGATCGCCATGAAGGTCAGCGAGGTGATGATGTTCATCAACGCCCAGGTGCTGTCCACGATGCCCCAGGTCACCAGCTCCGAGACGCGCCCCGTGTCCGAGGTGACGCGCGCGATCAGGCGTCCCACCGCATTTTGGGCGTAGTACGAAAGCGACAGGTCCTGCAGGTGGTTGAAGAGCATCCTGCGCAGGTCATATTGCACGCGCTCGCCCAGCACACCGGCAAGGTAAATGAATATGAAGATGAACGCGGCTTGCAGCAGCAGGAACGAGCCGTAGATCCATGCGATCTCGGTGATGCGCTCCCGGTCGCGCAGGTTGATGCCCTGGTCCACGATCTGCTTGTTCAGGTACGTGAAATACGCATCCATGCTCGAGACGAGCGCGATGGTGATCAGGAAGCCCAGCACCCACTTCCAATGCGGCTTGAGCAATGTCCCAATGCGCCTCAATATCGGCGCGGTCAATTGGGAGGTATGTTCTTCTTCTTCGAGTTCGATCAATTCGATATCTTCACTCATGATAATTCTCCGTCATACACGGTGGTTGAGCAGGGCTGGGAGATCTTCTCAGCCCGTATCGAAACCACATTTCCTATTAATTGCAATCTCACTTGTCACTGTTGGTTTCGATACGCCGCATGCGCGGCTACTCAACCAACGATGTTATCAATTCGCTCTTGCGATCTCATTCTCCAGTTCCTCGTCGATGCGTGTCTGGATGTCATAGATCCTGCGGTACATGCCATTCTCATCTTTCAGCAGTTCGGCATGGGTTCCCTTTTGGACGACCTTGCCTTTATCCAGCACAAGGATCAGGTCCGCTTTCATCACGGACTGGATGCGGTGCGCGATGATGAAGGTCGTGCGGTGTTCCATCAGGTCGTCCAGCGCCTGCCGGATGGAGGCTTCCGTCTCGGTATCCACCGAGGAGGTCGAGTCGTCCAGGATCAAGATCTTCGGGTTCTTCAGGATGGTGCGCGCAATGGTCACGCGCTGTTTCTGCCCGCCGGAGAGCGTCACGCCCTTCTCGCCGACGATGGTGTTGTAACCGTCGGGGAAACCGATGATGACATCATGCACGGCGGCGGCTTGCGCGGCGGCTTCGATCTCCGCCTGCGTCACTTTGCGACCCACGCCATACAGGATGTTCTCGCGGATCGAGCGGCTGAACAGGAACGGTTCCTGCTGTACGATGCCGATCTGCTCGCGCAGATATTTGCGCGGATAATCCTTCAAGTCCGCGCCGTCGAGCAGGATCTGTCCGCCGGTGTACTCATGGAAGCGCGGCAGTAAATTGACCAGCGAGGTCTTGCCCGAACCCGTCGAGCCGAGCAACGCGATCGACTGCCCCGGCTGGATGTGGAACGAAACGTCCTTGATGACGTCATGCGTCCCATCGGAATACATGAACGAGACATCCCGGAACTCGATCTCGCCGCGCACCGGACCTGTCGGCTGGACCTTGCCGCCATCGAGGTCTTCGCGCGCCTGTTTGGTGATGTCCATCAGGCGCTGGTACGAGACCATGCCCGTGGAGGTCTGCACGATGATGCGGCCGAGGTTGCGGATCGGGAAGATCAGCCAGACCACCAGCCCGACGTACGCCACATAGTCACCGACGGAGATCTCGCCGTTGATCGCCATGAGGGCGGCATAGACGAAACCGAACAGCATCTGCGCGCCGAGCACGATATCCGAAAGGGGCCAGAAGAGCGAGTGCATCAACAGCAGGAATTTGCCCTTGATGTACTTGCCCCAATTGTCCTTGTCGAATTTCTCCTTTTCATAGTCCTGCCGCGCGAAGGCTTTCACCACGCGCACGCCGGTCAGGTTCTCCTGCAACGTCGTGGAAAGGATCGCCTCCTGCGCCTGATAGTCCTCGTAGGCTTTCGTCACTCTCTTGAAGAACCACAACGAGACCAGCAGGATGGGCGGAATGACGATCACCGACAGCCAGCCAAGTTCTGTGTTGATGTGCAGGATCGCGAACCAGTTGATGAAGAACAACAGGATGATGCGCCCGACGCCGATGGCTTGCTCCGCGAAGAAGCGCCGCAGGGCGTCCACGTCCGAGGTGACGCGTTCGATCAGGTCGCCCGTCGGCGTGGTGCTGTGATACGAAAAGCTCAAACGCTGGATGTGGTCGAACAGGAAGTCCCGCAGGCGGCGCGTGATGCCCTCCGCGGTGTAAGCTGCCAGCCGTCCCGAAAGGAACGAGCCGCCGCCCTCCACGAACGCCAGCAGGATGAATCCCAGCCCGATCCATAAAAAGGTCTGGGTCATCGTCGAGCCGAGCATCACACCGTCTCCCAGCACGCTGTCGGCGAAGAAGCGCAGCAACAGGTAGACCGAGGTCTTCGCCAGCGCGGAAATGGCAAGTGCGGCGGTCGCGGCGATGTAAGGGAAGCGGTAGTCCGTCATCATGCGCCACAGACCGAGCAGGCGGTTCGCGTTGAGCGCGTTACGGAAATCGAAATATGGGGAGGTGGTGGTAGTGTTCATTGTGATTTCTCCCCCCTCTCCAAAATGGGAGAGGGGTAGGGGTGAGGGGAAACATTAAACAAAAAGGCTGCGGCGGATGCGCCACAGCCCAAAAACAAACAGGGGACAGAATAATGACCTAGATTTGGTCAACAGGCGCACTCCGAGAAGGATTTTTTCCAACTGCATCGGGGATAAAAAAGATCGTGCTGGACATCAAGAGTGCGCTCCTTT
This sequence comes from Anaerolineales bacterium, assembly GCA_023382595.1. GTDB lineage: Bacteria > Chloroflexota > Anaerolineae > Anaerolineales > Villigracilaceae > Villigracilis. The sequence goes on from JAHDWB010000009.1 coordinate 30,734, forward strand.
CATGAAAATTTCGTGCGGAACCGAGTTTACACCCAGCCCCGCGATTGTGTCAAGGTGAGAATAGGATTAATTCGGAAATATGCGCCCGAACCGCTGCGTCCAAATTCCCAAAGGAGAAGACCATGAAGCGCAACCTTCTATTCGTTTTGATATTCACACTTGCCGCCTGTGCGCCCGTACAGGAACCTCCGCCCGCCACAATCGATTCAATGGATACCGCTCCGCTTCCGGCCCCGACCGAAGCGGATGCTCCCGCGCAGACCGTTCCAACATCCCCAGCCGAATCGTCCGAAGCCGCACCGGATATGTTTGCACTCCTGCCCGCGCCTGTCTGCAACGGCACGTTGACCGCCCCGCAGATGGAAGGTCCGTATTACACGCCGGACACGCCCGAACGAAACTCCCTGCTGGAGGAAGGCGTGGAGGGGGAGAGGCTGCTGCTGATCGGCTACGTGCTGGATGTGAACTGCCAGCCCGTCCCCAACGCCTGGCTGGATTTCTGGCAGACGGACGGCAACGGAGTCTATGACAATGCCGGTTACATATTTCGCGGACATCAATACACCGATGGGCAGGGACGTTATTACCTTGAAACGGTCGTTCCGGGAGCGTATTCGTCCCGCCCGATCCGGCATATCCACGTCAAAGTGCAGGCGCCGAACGGACCTGTGCTCACGTCACAGCTTTACTTCCCCGACCAGCCGGTTGACGGTCTGACCGTGCCATTGACCCCGCAGGACGGCTATCAACTCGGTGTCTTTAATTTTGTAGTGGAAAAGTAGGCTTTACGGCAGGAAGAAATCACACCGCCCGTCGGCAGCGTTACAGCGGGCGATCTCTTTGTTCAGCCACAGGATGCGGAACTGGTTGGAGCCGTCCAGTTCGGTCCAAAAGATCTGTCCCTGCGGGCGGTCAAAGCGCGGCTGGACGACCCCCACGATGCCGAACTCGCAATCGGGCGGGTTCAAGTAGGGGATGTCCAAGCCGTAGACGATGATGCTGACGCAATACTTGGGCAGCAGGTTCTTGTTGTTGGGCTTCTCCCAGACATACCCTTGAAAGGCGCTCTCCATCGGGTTCCCGTCCGGGTCCAGGCGCTGGAAGGAGAAAGCGGATAAACTGCGGCGGACGATCGAGCGGTTGAGCAGGTAAAAACTCGATTCGTTGTAGATCAGTGAAAATGAATAACCGTCCGGGTATAGCACCGTCGGCACGGTTATGGTCGCTGTGGGAGATGCCGCCAGTGTGGCGGGCATGACGGTCGCTGTGGTCGCGGGGCTGGCGGCGGAGACCGTCGGCTGGAGCGGGGCGGATGTTTGGGTCGCTGGAACAGGCTCCGGCGTGGACGTGGATGCGGCGGGCGGTGGGGAGGTCAGGGTCGGCTGTGGGGTCGCTTCACGCGGTAGGATTCCAGACAGGTCGGGCATCTGCAGCCGGTCGTTGTTGATGAAAAAATATGCCGCGCCTGCCGCCATGAACAGGAGCAAGAATACCAGCCCAAATCTTCGTTTGCGTTTGGGGGTGTCCACCCGCACCGTGGGCGGAAGTTGTTCCGCAGGCGCTGATCTTTGATTGCGTTCCGCGGCATTGGGTTGGATGGCTGGCACGCCCGCGGGCAGGGGCGGAAGCTCCATCATCGGTTGGGCGGCAAGCGCCTGCTCCAATGCCGACATCAACGCCGCGCCGGACGGGTAGCGGTCTCTTGGGTTCTTTGCCAGCGCCTTGAGCAGTACGTTCTCTACGGCGGAACTGAGCTTGGAGTTGAGCGAGCGCGGTTTGGGCGGCGGCGTGGAAATATGCTGTAACGCGATGCTTTCGGGGGATGGATCGTTGAACGGGACGGAACCCGTGAATATCTCATACAGGATGATGCCCAGCGAATACAGATCGGACTGCGGAACCGCATCTGCCGACCGTTTTGCCTGTTCGGGCGAAATGTAGTGAGCCGACCCGAAGACGGTTCCCATCGAGCCGTCGCGCACCTCGAGCGCCAGCCCAAAATCACCGAGCAGGACGCGTCCGTCCTTCGAAAGCAGGATGTTCGAAGGTTTTACATCGCGATGGACGACCCCGTGCCGGTGGGCGTAGTCGAGCGCACTCGCAACCGCATTGCCGATGCGCAGGACTTCCGCGGCAGGCATGAACTGCCTGCGCTTGTGCAGGGATTCCATCACATCGGAAAGGTCCTGCCCGTCCACGAATTCCATCGCGAAGAACTGGACGCCCTGCGCATCGTCCGCGTAATAGATCTGGATGATGTTCTCATGCCGCCAGTTCGCCATCATGCGCGCTTCGTTGACGAAGCGTTTGGCATAGGCGGGATGGTTCTTGTAGCGGCTGTCCAGCACTTTGAGCGCCACGGGGCGGCGCAGTTTGACGTCCTCGCCGAAATAGACGGTCGCCATGCCGCCCTGCCCGAGCAGGCGTTCGATGCGGTAGTTCGCAAGCTGGGTCCCGATCAGCGGATCTTTCATGCGCGGCTCCCGGCGGTTTCCATGGCAGTGTCACGGCTGGCGGTGGTGATGCGCGAAAGGTCGCGGACGTATTGGTTGAACCCTTCGGCGTAGTTATCGAGATAGTCCTGTGTGATCAAGTTGGCTAGGTCCCTGCGGCGGATGGCAAGCAGTTCGGAAACATGAGGGCGGAAATCGCGCAGGTGAATGCGCATGACGGAACGGGCATCCGTGATGATACCCCATGCAAGCTGTTTTTGGTTGTTATCGTCCTTGGCGGTCATGAAGCGCGTCAGCGTGCTGTTCGGGGCGGCTGCGCCGACGTTCGAGATCACCTCCCGCCCTTTGAGCAGGTTGTTGAGCAGCTCGATCCGCTCGGGGATCTTATCCAAAAGCCGCTGGACGGGCAGGGGCAGGTGTGCCAGCAGTTTGATCGCGCCCACGCTGGGGCTTTGTCCCTGCGCGGCGATGTCCTTGGCGCGCGCGAGATAAGCGCCGAAGCCCGCCAGCGAGGCGAGATAGGTCTTCTGCAGCTGGTTGAAACTGGCGGACAAGGCGGCTCGTTCCGCGCCGGAAGCGGATTCGTAGGCGCCAAGCATGTTCAACGTTTGAGCGTGCAGACCGAGCAGGTTCAGGTCGGCGAGCGGGACTTCCACATTGAGCGGATAGACGCGGTCGCGCGGCGTCTTCAGGCTGGCATCCATGGGGATCAGGATGGACGGGTTGGTGCGGCTGTCGTCCTCCACCAGTTTGCGCAGGGATGCGGCGACTTCGGGATGGGTCTCCGCCAGTTTCTGGATCCCGGCGGTCACCTGCGCCGACGGGCGGTACAGCGCGGCATGGATGGCGCGGTACAACACCAGCATGTCGTTGACGGTCAGGTCGAGCAGGTCACTGCGCTGTTTGAATTGACGGCGCAGCGCGAGGCAGGCGCGCAGGTCGACCCGCTCCGTTTCCGCGCCGGCTTCGGGCGTGACATGCGGCGCCTGTGCGACGAGGTCCAGCTCCTCCCGGCTGAGTTGCAGCGAAAGCGGCGCATAGATGCGCATGCCGGCGGGGGTGGGGGAGGGGAACATGTTCAAGTAACGCGCCCAGGACAGCGCTTCATTGGTCATGATCTCGGAGAGCGCCGTGCCCCATGCGCCGTCGAAGAAGATGTGCGATTGATCGAAGACGAAGGTCTCGCCTGTGTCGAAGATGGTCATGGCGTGCGCGCCGACCCCTCGCTCGGTCTGGCGCAATTCGGACAGCGGCAGGGCGCGCATGCGCACATCGGTCGAGATCAGGATCGGCGCGAAACGCAGGTTGTCGAGTTCGGTCACCAGCATCGGGTCGAGCTTGGAGCGCAGTCCTTTTAGCGCAGAACGTTTCACCCGGGCAAGCGATGCAAGTTGCGAGGGCGATGACGGCGGCGAATCAAGCAGGGATGCGATCTGCTCGCGGGCGGTGAACACATTCAGCGGCTGGTCGCTGCCGGGTTCGCAGACCGGCAGGAGATAATAACTTCCATTGTGAATGATGCCGATATGCGCCTCGGTGATATTGAACGGGACGCGCGTCTCGCCGTAATCTCCCGCCTCGAGATATGCCAGAATGGACATCTGCTTTTGGTAGGCGGCAAGTCCCTGCGATTCGGCGGCTTTGTATTTCGAGCTCCAGATCGTGCGGATGGGCTGCGGCAGGGCTTCCAGCTTTCCCTGCAGGAACTGCTCGAACTTCATGCGGCGGTAGGTCGGGTAATCGTGATCCGCGCCGTCATGCCCGCGGCGGTATGGACGGATCGACTCCCACTCGCGCTGGAGCCGCCGGGCGCTGCGCGCAGCATACGGGGCGGTGTGGATCGCCTCCTCCAACAGGGAGATCGAAACGCGCTCATGCCATTCGTTCGCAAGCAGGGCGTGATATTGGTGCAGGCAGGTGACGCTTGCCATGACCCATGCGGTCAGGCGGTCGACCGGCGCGGGCTGGATCTTGTGCTGGCGCAGCAGGGTGTCGAACCCGTGCGTTTCGTTGGCATGCCGGGCGGTATCTTCGCGCAGGGCATAGTTGACGTAGAACTGCCACGCGCCCTCCGGGAACGCCGACTCGGGATCCTTGCCCGCCAGTTTGAGCAGGTTTTGATATCCCCACAGCACCGCGGCGGGACCCGCAAAGAATGCGCCGTACACTGCCTGATCAAGGATCTGCTCGATGCCGCTGAACAGGGCATGGATATCCTGCTGCATTTTTTGAACGGGGATGCGCCGCCCGGGCAGGCGGGCGAGTCCGCTGAGGATCATGCCGGGCACATTACCGGCGGGGACCACCCTGGCGACCAATTGCACGACGGCTTCGATCTCGGGCAGGGTCAGGCGCGAAAGCTGCTGGGCGGAAAGAGTCTTCGCAACCGTGCGCAGGTCTTTTGCGGTGAGTTCGGATGCTTTTTGAAGGGTCGGCTCTTTTCTGCTCATCCCGTCAATTATAAGTTTTCCCGCTTGTGCGTGCCATCGGCTTCGAGTTTGCAAAATTGTAAGGAAACAGGATTTATAATTCGCTCATGACTGCAAAAGGATTCCGCCTCACGAACGATGATATGCTCCCGCTGGAGGTGCGCGCTTCCACCCTCGACGGGATCACGGTCCAACTGCCGGACGGCTTTTACACCACCTTCAGCACATTGGCGGGCGGGAGCAGGGTGCTTGGCTTGCAGGCACACTTGGACAGGTTGTACGTCCCTGCAAAGGACGCGGGTTTGCGCCCATCTGTGGATGAGCAGACTCTTCGTCGGCGCATTGCGGAATTGGCGCGGGAATACCTGCCGCGCGAATCGCGCGTGCGCCTGATGCTGACAAAGAACGATGGAAACGTGTATCTTGGCATCCAACCGTTCATTCCGCTGGATGAATCCGTGTATGAGAACGGCGTGCACGTCATCACCGCCGACCTGGCACGGCATGACCCGCGCATCAAAGGCACGGACTTCATCACCGCGAGCGCGGAACAGCGCAAACAGGTCAGGGACGATATCTTCGAGATCCTGTTGACCAAAAACGGACGGATACTGGAGGGGATGACGTCGAATTTTTATGCCGTCAAACATGTCGTTGCGAGCCGCGAAGCGGCGAAGCAATCTTTTATGCGCGGGGGATTGCTTCGTGCGGAAGATCGCCGCCCTCGCAATGACATCAAGTTGATCACCGCCCGTCACGGCATTTTGCTTGGGGTCACGCGCAAGGCAGTGCTGAGGCTGGCAAGAGGGCAGGGGATGTCCATTGAATACCGCGCGCCGCGCATGGATGAAAAGTTCAATGAAGCATTTCTCACATCCAGTTCGCGCAGCGTGGTGCCGATCGTGATGATCGACGGCAAGCCGGTGGGGGAGGGGAGGGTCGGGGCGTGGGCGAAGACTCTCAGAAAAGCGTATCAGGCATACGTCGAAGAACGAAGCGAAGCATTGCTTTAACGCTTGGCTAAAAATATCTCGATACTGCCGGCGGCGATGACGAGCAGGGCGGCGCTGTCGAGCAATAGCGTCAATCCCCACAGCCGCAACAAGGCGCTGACCAATCCCATCAGGACGAGCGCGAGAAAGACCGCGTTGAGCGCGGCGATCTTTTTTGTGAAATCGGTCAGCGGGCGGTGCCGGGAATACAGCAGACCCGCGCCAGCGAGCGACGCCGCAACTCCCGCCGCGACCGTTGCATACAATGTCCCCATGCCGCTCCAGCCGAACAGACTGAACACCACGATACTGCACGCGCCCTGACGGGATGGCAGGTCACGATACGGGCGCTGCAGGATGTTGACCAGGATCAGGCGCTCGAAGACGATGTCCGAAGCATCGACCGTCCATTGCAGGGAGCGGCTGTCAAACGGACCCAGTTCGAGCGTTTGCGTCACGACGCGCGCTTCCTTTTCATGACTGATGATGGCATTGACCTGCGGACGTGTATCCTGATCTCTCAGCGTGTTCGTCACGACCGTGCTGATGACGGCGCTCTCCCACGGTGCGATCAGCAGCGGACAGGCGATCTTCAGGTGTTTGTCGCCGCTTTGCTGGGTGTATAGGCGCGCTTCCATTTCACCCCACATCATGACCGCCGACAGCGAAAGGGAGATGATAACCCCGATGAGGTACAGCAGTATGCCGGACAGGATGACCGCGTTACGTTTGCTCATCGGATGACTTCCCTTGGTTAGTGTGTTTCTCGAAGACTTCGTAATATGCCTTGTCAAGTTCGTCGTTGGAAAGATGGGTGTAGCGCTGGGTGACCTGGATGTTCTTGTGGCGGGCAAGTTCCTGCGCGATCTTCAGGTTGCCGGTGCCGCGCAGGACGGTGGTGACGAAATAATGGCGGAAGGAATGCGGCGTGATCTTGCCGACCAGGTCAGCGCCAAGCAATTGAGCCACGCGCTCCTTGACGATGTTGCGCCCGGTGGTCGGCGTGATCGGCTTGACCTTTTTGCCCGCGCCTTTGTCGTGGCGGGCGAAGAGGGGCAAGGAACTCAACTGCCTGCCGGAGTTGCCGTCCAATGCGGCGCGCTGGGCGAGATAATCCTTGATGGTTTGCAGGGAGCGCGAGGTGAAACGCACCACGGCTTGCTTGTTGCCTTTGCCGATGATGACGGCGCGTCCTTCGTGCCAGTCGATATCGCCGCGGCGCAGGTTGCACGCCTCATGCACGCGGAAACCGGTATCCGCCAAAGTGGTCAAAAAGGCGCGGTCACGGTATGCGCGTAGTTTAATGTCTGACAAATTTTCATTTTCGGCATCGGCGGGTGTCAGCAGATGTTCCACGTCTGTGATGATATCGAGCAATTGCTCGATCGCTTCGGCAGGGAACTGTGGGATGCGCGTGCCGGTGCGCCGCGATCTCTGTCGTATAAGCACCGTCAGGCGCGATTGGTTGACGTCGATCAGTTTTTCGGCGTCGACGAACAGGTAGAAGCCCTTGACGGCTTGCAGGTACAGTTGCTCGGTGGCGGGCGCGTAGTCGTTGAGGTGGTCGACGAATTTGGCGAAGGAATCTTCCGCCAGTGTTTCAATGGGGGCGGAGTCGGGATGTATGCCGCGTTTCGCCAGCACATCGCGGAAAATTTGCAGGGCATTCTTATACGCAAGTTTTGTGTGCTTGCTGCGGGCGCGCTCCACAGTGCGCAGATAGGCATCCATCAGGTCGGAAATCGTGGCGGATTTTGTCTCAGGGGCGTCTGGCATGGCTTCATTATACGAATTTCTTCGTTCTTGTCAATGTTTTCGATAATAATACTTATCGAAAACATAATTCAAAATAAAAGGAAGTCGGTCTTTCCGCCCCCGTCTTGACCTCCCCCACTGCAAGCATTTCCTGTCGTTGCGAGGAGCGGCGCAACGCGCGGCGACGAAGCAATCTCCACATCATCAAAACGCACAGGGATTGCTTCGGGCTTCGCCCTCGCAATGACGAGGCGGCGCTCCCCTACCCCACCCGCCGCAGCGCCCAGAAGACGAAACCAAAGCCGATTCCGAACAGCACAAGCCAGACCACACAGCGCAGGGACTCGGGTAAGGCGGAGGCGGCGAGCATCGCCAGCGGAAAGCCGAGCGCCAGCACCGCCAGCACGATGACGATGGGTCGCGCGCGTTTCTGCCGCTGGATGATGAGATCGTCTTCGATGCTGTCAACCGGCTCAAGGGATGCATCCGCTTCGGCTTCGGTGCCGAGGACTTCGGCGGAGAGAATGGTCGGGACGGGACCGGGCAGAAAATGCACCCGGTAGGACTCGCCCACTTGGAACGCTTCCAACTGTTCCTGCGTCAGGAGGCGGATCCTCGTCCTGCCGATCTTGATCTCGAAGTGTGCGGCATCCGCGCGGATCTTGCCGTGACCCAGCTCCCCCTCCGCTCTTTGAATTTGCTTTTCTTTGGTGGCGGCGAGATGTTTGCGGCTGGAGAACAACGAAATGACGAGCATGAGCGCGACGACGCCGATCAGAATGCCGGTGGTGACCATTGTGTCGAAGGACGAGGCGCCTTCGTTCGCGCCGCTGACGGACGAGAACAGGAAGACGATGCCGAGCGAGCCGAGCATGACCACGACAAAGAAGGCGATGCCGACCTTGAGGCTGACGCCCGCCGCCTGTTGACGGGCTTTCTGCCGTTCGGAGAGTTTGCCGGCGCGGTTGGCGAGCAGGTCGCGCGAGGAGAAGTGGAAGGTATCGCGCAGGGTGCGGTTGAGCGGGTTCATAACGAAATTATATCGGTTTCTTGTCAATTCCGACTTTTAACTCTATACTGTTTAAAACAAAAATAAGGGATGAAACGATGCCGGACAACAGGGAAATTTCAAGTGCACTCGACCGTCTTTCCAATGGCGCTAGCAAGCCAGCAGACTTAGAACTTTTGCGTGCCGCATTAGCCGCAGGGACGATCTCCGTCGGCGGTGACACGAATCAATCCATCATTGTGCGCGGGGATAATAACCAAGTTTCGTTGCGGGTTGAACTGAGTGCTGAAGCCCTGCGTGCGCTTCAGCCCGTCCCCTCCCCCACCCTGCCCGGTGACCTGCCGATCGGTTCCCATCTGCCGTTCCCGCGCAATGGATATTTCACTGGCAGAACCGCGGACTTGGAGAAACTGGCAGAGGCTCTTTTGGGCGACCATCAGCCGGGAGTGGTCATCAACCAGGCTGTGACCGGCATGGGCGGACTTGGCAAAACGCAGCTGGCGGTCGAGTTTGCCTACGAATACGGGCATCGTTTTCAGGGCGTGCACTGGCTGGACCTGCGCGAAACAGGGACGCTGGAATCCCAGATCGCCTTGTGCGGCTCGAAGATGGGACTGCTTAATTTCCCGCCGACCCTGCCGGAACAGGCGGAAGCGGCGCGGCAGGAATGGATGCGGAATGGACCGCGCCTGCTGATCTTGGATAACTTCGAAGAGATCGAAGCCGCCAACGAAGTGCTGGCGGGTTTGCGTCACAGCGGCTTGCGGTTGTTGATCACCTCCCGCCGCGCGGATTGGAATGCCGCGCTGGGATTGGGGAGGCTCCCGCTGGACGAATTCAGCCCGCAGGAAAGCCTCGATTTTTTGCGGAATTACATCCCTGTGGAGCGCGAAACGGATGAGGAGATCGAAACACTCGCCGCGCACCTCGGGCATTTGCCGCTGGCGTTGGAACTGGCAGGCAGGTATCTGGAAAGACAGCCGCGCCTGACGATTGCAGCGTATCTCATCCAGCTTGACAATGCCCTCGAGCACAGGTCCATGCAGAATTGGAAGGCAGAACGCAAAAGCCTGACCGGGCACGACCTGAGCCTGCTGCAGACCTTCGCCCAATCGTGGGAGCAGGTGACGGGCGAGACCGCGCAGAAATTATTCATCGCCTGCGGGTACTGCGCGCCCAACACGCCTATCCCCTTCTCCATCCTGGAAGCCGCGCTGGGTGACGAGAAGGATGCCTGCGACGAATGTCTCGCTGACCTGATTGGCTTGGGCTTACTGAAAGCAGGACCTTCCATCCACCCGCTCTTGGCGCAGTTTGCCCGCCGGCTGGATGAAGGCGATGAACTTCTAAAGAATTTCAGCGAAGCATTGACAAAGCTGGCGGCCCAGACAAACAATGCAGCAGATCAGGCTGGAAATTACACCCTGTTCACCCCACTCCTGCCACATGTGCGCACGGTTGCCGAATATGCTGAGTTGGCATCCCTTGAACCTGCCGGTTCGCTATGGAACAGCATCGGCTATCACATCAGTGATCTTGCAGATTATGCCGGGGCGAGGTCCGCCTACGAGCGCGCCCTGCGCATCGACGAAGCGACCTATGGACCCGACCATCCCAGTGTCGCCAGAGACGTCAACAACCTGGGCGGCGTGTTGAAAGCCCTGGGCGACCATGCCGGGGCAAGGTCCGCCTTCGAGCGCGCCCTGCGCATCGACGAAGCGACCTATGGACCCGACCATCCCAACGTCGCCATCCGCGTCAACAACTTGGGCGGCGTGTTGCAAGAGCTGGACGACCATGCCGGGGCAAGGTCCGCCTACGAGCGCGCCCTGAGGATTTTCGAAAAACAACTTGGAGCAGATCATCCAAACGTAGCGACACTCGTCAACAACCTGGGCGGCGTGTTGCAAGACCTGGGCGACCATGCCGGGGCAAGGTCCGCCTTCGAGCGCGCCCTGCGCATCGACGAAGCGACCTATGGACCCGACCATCCCAGTGTCGCCAGAGACGTCAACAACCTGGGCGGCGTGTTGAAAGCCCTGGGCGACCATGCCGGGGCAAGGTCCGCCTTCGAGCGCGCCCTGCGCATCGACGAAGCGACCTATGGACCCGACCATCCCAGTGTCGCCAGAGACGTCAACAACCTGGGCGGCGTGTTGAAAGCCCTGGGCGACCATGCCGGGGCAAGGTCCGCCTTCGAGCGCGCCCTGCGCATTTTCGAAAAACAACTTGGAGCAGATCATCCCAATGTGGCGACGCTTGTCAACAACCTGGGCGATGTGTTGCGAGACCTGGGCGACCATGCCGGGGCAAGGTCCGCCTTCGAGCGCGCCCTGCGCATCGACGAAGCGACCTATGGACCCGACCATCCCAGTGTCGCCAGAGACGTCAACAACCTGGGCGGCGTGTTGAAAGCCCTGGGCGACCATGCCGGGGCAAGGTCCGCCTTCGAGCGCGCCCTGCGCATTTTCGAAAAACAACTTGGAGCAGATCATCCCAATGTGGCGACGCTTGTCAACAACCTGGGCGATGTGTTGCGAGACCTGGGCGACCATGCCGGGGCAAGGTCCGCCTTCGAGCGCGCCCTGCGCATCGAC
>JAHDWB010000009.1:42068-120405 GCA_023382595.1 Anaerolineales bacterium
AAGCCCTGGGCGACCATGCCGGGGCAAGGTCCGCCTTCGAGCGCGCCCTGCGCATCGACGAAGCGACCTATGGACCCGACCATCCCAACGTCGCCAGAGACGTCAACAACCTGGGCTCAGTGTTGCAAGACCTGGGCGACCATGCCGGGGCAAGGTCCGCCTACGAGCGCGCCGTCAAGATTTGGGAAGCTGCTTTCGGACCCGAGCATCCACAGGTTGCAACGGGCGTCAACAACCTGGGCTTAGTGTTGAAAGAGCTGGGCGACCATGCCGGGGCAAGGTCCGCCTACGAGCGCGCTTTGAAAATCCTCGAGAAATTTCTTCCGCCCGATCATCCGAACATCAAGATCGTGCGCGGGAATCTCGAAAGCCTGTAAGCCTCCCATATTAACCGCACATCCCCCGAAATTCCACTTCGGGGGATGTTTTTTTTTACTACAGCCAGCCGCATCACAAAGACCTGAAGGCTTTCGTTTCCCTTCCTGCCGCTCCCCCGCCCTGGAAAAGTCATATAATCAAACGTGTGAAGACCAGCCTGCGCCTGAACGCAAAACTACTTCCCATCACCGGCTTGCTGGCGCTCTTGATGCAGATCATCGACCCCTCGCGCGCCTGGGTCATTTTACTGGTCGGCATCGGCGGGACGTGGATCATCTGCCGCTTCTGGGCGCGCGGACTGGCGCGGTCACTGGGCTTCGAACGCGAACTGCGCTACGGCTGGGCGCAGGTGGGAGACCGTCTGGAGGAACGCTTCACACTCACCAATTCATTCTTCCTGCCCGGGACATGGGTGGCGGTGGACGATCATTCCAACCTGCCCGACCACAATTCGTCGGTCGCCACCGGCGTGGATGGGAACGGGAGATCGCAATGGCGGATCCTCAGTCAATGCACGCGGCGCGGCGTGTATACGCTGGGCGGGGCGACGCTCGAAACTGGCGATCCCTTCGGCATATACACCGTGACGCTGGAAGACCGCTCGTCCTCCACGCTGGCGGTCATGCCGCCGGTGGTGTCCCTGCCGAAATTCAAGATACTCTCGAGCGGACAGGCGGGCGAGGACAGGTCGCGCTATCGCATGGTCGCAGATGCGGTCAACGCCTCCCATACCCGCGAAATGACCCCGAACGATCCCCTGCGGCTGGTGCATTGGAAAACGACCGCGCGCCGGAACAAGTTTTACATCCGTCAATCGGAGGAAACGCCCGCCGGTGACTGGTGGATATTGCTGGACCTGCACGACGCCTCCCAACTCGGCGCAGGCTGGGATTCGACCGAGGAGCATGGTGTCATCCTTGCCGCCTCGCTCGCCGCCCAGGGCTTGAGTGACGGTCATCCCGTCGGGCTGGCGGTCAATGGGAGCGGATCCGCGTGGCATGTGCCGCGCCGCAACGAACACCAACAGCGCGCCCTGTTGAAATCGCTGGCGACCGCCTCGCCCGCGGGTATGAATTTAAAGGAATATCTGGCGCGGATGGGAAGATCGTTCGGCGCGCATTGCAGCCTGCTGGTCGTGACGGCATGCACCGAACCGGAATGGGTCGCGGCACTTGTGCCGCTGATGTGGCGCGGGGTCATGCCGACCGTCTTTCTGTTCGATCCGCCCACGTTCGGCGGCGTCACGGACGGCAAACCTGTCCTGGACGGACTGCGGATGTTGGGCGTGCCGTGCCACCTCATCCCGCGGGAATTTTTGGATACCTCCCAAACAAGACCCGGTCACGCCGGCGAATGGGATTGGCGCATCACCGCCACAGGCAAGGCGGTGCCGGTCCGCGTGCCGGATGCGGAATGGCGGAGGCTGGCATGACCGTCCGCGGACTGCGCAGGGCGCTCACTGCCGACGCGCTCGGGTTGACGCTGGTCTTCATCGCCTTGCTGGCGTTCACGCTTGGAGTCTCCGCTTCCCTGCGTGATGGAGGCGAAAACCAGTCCCTCCTGCCAGCCGCTCTGATCGCCGCTGTGATTGGTTTCAGCTTGGCAAGAAGCCGATGGAACGGCATCCAAGCCTCGGTTGGGATGCTGGCGCTGGGCGTTCTCGTCGTGTGGGTGCTGGGCGCGCGCCTCGTTCATCCGCTGCTCGAATTCGGTCGGGCGGTCCTGTCCCTCGTCCCGCAGATCATCCCTGCCATCCGTGGCCAAACGGTCATGGATGCGACCGCCGCAGCCGAATCATGGGCGGTCATCGTTCAAGCCTGCGCGGCTCTTGCAGTCCGCTTGCAAACGTGGCTTGCCGGGCTGGGTGGAAACGCATTCGTCAACGACGCGCTTGTCAGCAACATGGTATGGACGCTGATGCTCTGGCTGTTTGCGGCTGGCATGGGCTGGTTCACGGCGCGGCGGGACGCCGTCGCGTCGCTGCTGCCTTCGATCCTGCTGCTGGCTTCGGTCACAGCCGCCAGCGGACGCCAGCCCGAAATGCTGTGGCTGATGGTCTGCATCCTGCTGGTGTTGATGGGGATATGGAATTTCAAGAACCATACCGCGCACTGGGAAAAGCAGGGCGTGGACTACGCCGAGAGCATCCGCTATGATGTCGGCGCAGCGGTGGTCATGCTGGCGATTCTGGTCGGCACGCTGGCATTTGTCACCCCGTCCATCTCGTGGCGTGAGATCCAGGAGCGCCTGCGCGGGCGCAGCGGGGAAAACAATGCCGCAGAGATGCTTGGGATCGAGGAACAGCCCATTCCGGCGGGTGCGGCGGCTCCACAGCCGGGGCTTCCCCGCGTGCATTTGCTCGAGGGCAGTTCCGCGCACTCGCAGCAGGTGGTGATGACGATCCGCACCGGCGAACTGCCGCCCATCCCCGACCTTTCGTTCGTCCCCGCGCCCGCGCGTTATTATTGGCGCAGTACCACCTACGACTCCTACATGGGCGCGGGCTGGACTACGGGTCCTGCCTTCCATGAAACCTATGCTGGAAATACGCCGCTTCTTTCCGCGCTGCCGGGCGGTTACCGGCTCGTGCATTTGGATGTGGAGATGAACGAGCCGGGAGGAGTATTGTTCTGGAGCGGGATGCTCTTCCGCGTGGATGTTCCGATCACAGCCAACTGGCGCGTCAGACCCGTATCGGACCTGGCTGCCGGCCCATCAACTTTTTTCGCCGCTGACTTATACGCCGCCGCCAGCAGTGCGTCCGCCTATAAGGCGGATGTGTACGTTCCCGCCCTCAGTGTGGGCGAACTGCGCGCGGCGTCAACGGACTATCCCGATGAGATCAGCAGGCGTTATTTGGCGCTGCCGTCCACTGTACCTGCGCGCGTCCGGGAACTTGCGCTGGAGATCACGGCTGGGTTCGCCACCCCCTACGACAAAGCCAAAGCCATCGAAGGCTACCTGCGGGCTCATTACGAATACGACCTCGAAGTCCCTGCCCCGCCCGAAGGAGCGGATGTGGCGGATTATTTCCTCTTCGATCTGCAAAAAGGGTACTGCGATTATTATGCCACTGCGATGGTTGTCCTCGCGCGCGCCAGCGGTTTGCCCGCCCGCTTTGTTTCCGGCTACGCGCCCGGTTCCTACGATGCGCAGAACGCGCAGTACATCGTCCGCGAGGCGGACGCGCATTCCTGGGCGGAGGTCTATTTCCCCCGCATCGGTTGGATCGAGTTCGAGCCGACCGCCGCGCTCCCGGAGATCGAACGCTTGTCGGCGGATGCCGCTCCCCTGCCGGCGCAGACCGCGGACGAAGCGCCGTTCCAATTCCTTTCCATCAGCCGTCTCCAAGCGCACTGGCTGTTGCCGTTCATCGGTGCATTCTTCCTGGTTTTCATCTGCTTCACGTACACATGGATCGAGCGTTGGTGGTATCTTCACCGGCTTGACCCCGCAACCGCCATCGAACGAATGTATCGCAGACTTTACCGGCTGGGACGCCCACTCGCCGGTACAGCCACCCCCGCCGAGACCGCATACGAGTTCATGAGCAAAGTGGTCCGCAGGCTGGACGAGTGGAAGGCACATTCACACGTTGCCGGGATATGCACGAACGCGCAAAGAGATATGACAACCCTGACCAGCCTGTATCAGGCATCACAGTACAGCCGCCATGCGCAGAAGGATCATGCGCGGACTGCGCTGAAAACCTGGCAGCGATTGAGATGGCGGCTGGTCCTTCTGCGCAGCGTCGCCATTGCCCTGCGCGAAAGGCTCAATGCGGGAAAGACTGCCGAACCTGCCAGCCGCCGTTCCGCGATTTAAATGACACATCCCCCGAAATTCAACCCGGGGGATGTTTTTTTTACTACAGCCAGCCGCATCACTTCTTGGGCGGCGCCTTGGGCTTGACCTTCTTCTTTTTCTTCTTTTCCTTGTTGCCCTTTTGTTCCTTGTTCGCCATGATATGCTCCTTTCTTGAAAAAAAAACAGGACCGTCACATCACATTATATCCAATCTCCAATTCACTGAAGATGTGAGATTGCTTACCCATACGGGTACAATGTCGTCGCTGCGCTCCTCGTAATGACATGGAATCACCACACCCCCGCCGCATCCGGCACGCTCTCGCGCGGCGCGAGCGAGATGGCATCCTTTTTACAGACCGCGCGGCACACACCACAGCCGTAACAGGCGGAGGGATCGATCACTACCTTTTTATTATTGGATGAATAACGGATCGCCCCGTACTGACACTGGCGCATACATAAACGACAGCCGTTGCACGCCTCGGGCGAGACCTGCGCGATCCACTCGGCGCGGAACATGACCGCGTAGTCCCGCCGTGCATGGGTGATGCGGTACGCCATGCAGTCCTGGTCGCAGTTGCACAATCCGCCGATAAAGGGCGTCTTGAACGTCCAAACCGAATGGACGAGTCCTTCCTTGTCCAATTTGCGGATGGACTCCAACGCTTCTTCCTTCGATAAAACTTCCAAACTGAACGAGTCGTCCAGCGCGTCATACATTTGCTTGTCCAATGTCAAGCCGTAGCAGTAACGCGCGTTCATATTTCCCGTCGTCACGCGGCGGCACACGCACGGCAGGCGCACCGCTCCCTGCACCATCGTCTCGAAGATGCGCTCCACGTCCTCCATCGGCACCACCTGCCCGTAGTGATCCTGCTTTTGGTGATGCGTCAGCACCGGCTTTGCCAGTCTCATCAACGGCGTCTTGCGGATGCCGTCCAATTGTTTGATGCTCTTCGGCACGCGCTTATGGAATCCGTTCAGGAAGTCCGCCGCATATTCCCGCCGTTTGTTCTGGTCCAGCAATTCGGCGGAATAATTCTCCATCGTCAGGTACCACTTCTTCCCCTCCCCGTGTTGCGTGCAAAATTCACACATGGTCGCCTCCTTCTTATGTCATTGCGAACAACCGTCGGTTGAGTAGCACGCAGGGCGTACCGAAACCAGGCAGGAAAGCAATCTCCAGTTTGTGGAGACCACTTCGTTCCTCGCGGTGACATGAATTTAGTATATCCATCCCGCCTCACTGCCCCAAGTGACAAATTTCCCCCGTTTTGCCTGAAATCGCCCCTTGAGTTTTTAGAACATATATTCTATAATCAGAGTATGAACGCGCTGGACACACTCAAAGAGTTATCCTCCCAAATGCAGTTCGAAGCGGATGGAGAACCGCCCCTTGCACCGCCCGGGACAGGCGCCTCTTCCTCCGCCCCAGCCTGCTACACGCCGAAAGAGCAGCGCGCCGCCTTCACCCACGCCGCCCAACTCCCCAACGGGGGGAAGATCGTCCTGCTCAAAACCCTGCTCTCGTCCGCCTGCGAGCGCGATTGCTTCTACTGTCCCTTCCGCGCCGGCAGGGACTTCCGCCGCGCCACCTTCAAGCCGGATGAGTTCGCAAGTCTCTTCAGCAAAATGAACCGGGGTGGATTCGCCGAGGGTGTTTTCCTCAGCTCCGGGCTGGCGGGGGGCGGAGTCCGCACGATGGATAAACTGCTCGACGCCGCCGATATCCTGCGCAAAAAATATCAATTCAAGGGCTACCTGCATCTCAAGATCATGCCCGGCTCCGAGAAGGACCAGATCTTCCGCGCCATGCAGCTGGCAGACCGCGTCTCGGTCAACCTCGAAGCGCCCAGCACCGAACGGCTCGCGCGCCTTGCTCCGGGCAAGGTCTTCTTTGAAGAGTTGCTGCGCTCGCTCAAATGGGTCGAGGAGATCCGCCGGGCAGAACCCGCCTGGAAATTCTGGAAGGGCAAATACCCATCATCCGTGACCCAGTTCGTGGCGGGCGGCTCCGACGAAAGCGACCTTGAACTGCTCAACACCACGCAATGGCTGATGAAGAACGTCCGCCTCAAACGCGCCTATTTCTCCGCCTTCCATCCCATCCACGATACGCCGCTCGAGAACAAAGCCGCCGTGCATCCCCTGCGCGAGCACCGGCTGTATCAGGCATCCTTCCTGCTGCGTGATTACGGCTTTGACCTCGAAGACCTGCCCTTCAGTGCGGATGAAAATCTGCCGCTTCACACCGACCCGAAACGTGCCTGGGCGGAAATGAACCTGGTCCACGCCCCGGTCGAGATCAACCGCGCCGACAAACGCGAACTGATGCGTGTCCCCGGCATTGGTCCAAAGGGTGCTGATTCCATTTTAAATGCGCGCCGCATGGGAAGCTTGCGAGAAATATCTTCGCTCAAAAAACTTGGCATCATCGCCGAACGCGCCGCCCCCTATGTCTTGCTCGACGGTAGAAAACCCGCCGCTCAACTCGCGATGTTCTAGCAAACAACCTGTCGCCTTGAATGTTGCGAATGCCATCACGCAGCCGAACTGTGATGGCGTTCTATGCGATTAACCTATAACCTTAAAATTTTTACAGCAAACATGTTTATATCTTGTAATTAATTTCATTGTTGCTATACTATGCAGTGATGTTTGATATGTTTATCAATGCATGAACAAGGAGAGAGTTATGTCAACAACCACTGCAATGGAAACACTTGCCGTTAAATCGGAAAACAAATTTAAAACATTGGTCACGAAGCAGGCGTACAAAAGAGGCGATGTGATCTGCCCCATGCCGAACGAGAACATCATGGACAAGCCCAACCGCTTCACTGTGCAGATCGCGCGCGACAGGCACACCCACGTCGGCAAGCTCGCCGCGCTCAACCACTCCTGCGACCCGAACGTCATTCTCGACACCGAGCGCATGCTGATGATCGCCCGCCGCGATATCGAAAAGGGCGAAGAGTTGTACTTCTTCTATCCCTCCACCGAATGGGAGATGCAGGCGCCTTTCATCTGTCTGTGCGGCGCGTCGAACTGCATTCACGTCGTCGCGGGCGCGCGCTTCCTGCCGCTCTCCACGCTGGAGAACCATTACCTCAATCCGCACATCCGCGAGATGATGATCGAACTGCTCAACAACACCGAAGAACATATCAAAAATCTCAAGTGAACAAACAAAAAAACTCCGAGCCTGAAACTCGGAGTTTTTTGTATCGTAATTTCAGATCCTTACAACTTCTGATGCAATGCCAGCAATGTATACGCCCCCGTCCACGGCTTGCCCAGTCTGTGATTGTCCGATACCACGATCTTGCTGAACTTCTGCGCGATCTGCGGCATCAGCATTGCGATCGCCGCCCAGTCATCGCCCAGCACCGCCTCCTTCATCTTGGCGGCAACCTGCCCCGCCCACATCCACTCCATGCGGAAGCGGTCCGCCTTCACCCAATAATCGCGCTTCTCCCACGCCACAACGGACACATCGATCCCGTCCGCAATGGATTGCAGCGCCAGCGCGATGAACGCCGCCAGGTCCTTCGACTCGGGCGTCACAGTTGTTTGCTTCGCCAGTTCACGGATGCACAGCACAATGGATTTCGACAGGCGGGTTCGTTCTTTTCCGACAGAATCAGGGTTAATCACGCGGCTCACAACACTTCTCCAATTTTAAATATGGCGTACAAATGCGCGATTATACCGCCAGTTTTACATTCTTCGGATAAAATATTCCGTCAGAATGACAACCTCCATGAACACCATCATCTTCGATCTGGGGAACGTGTTGCTCGGCTGGGATGCCCGCGCCCTGTACCAGCGCCTCCTCCCGGACCCGCAAGCGGTTGACTCTTTCCTCGAGCAGATCCGCTTCTCCGAGTGGAACGCCCAACAGGATGCCGGACGTCCATTCCGTGAGGGCGTCGCCGAACTTTCGCGCCAATTCCCGCAGCACGCGCGTTTGATCCAGGCATATGACACCCACTGGCAGGAAAGCATCACCGGCACACATGACGGGACCATCCAGATCGCCCGCGAACTGAAACGGGCGGGCTGGTCCCTGTATCTGCTGAGCAACTTCTCCGCCGAGAAATTTGAACTGATCCGCAAGCAGCATTCCTTCCTGAACCTGTTCGATGACATGATCATCTCGGGCGAACACGGACTGATCAAACCGGATCCCGCCATCTTCGAATTGACTCTCGAACGGATCGGACGTCAGGCGCATGAATGCCTGTTCATTGACGACTCCCTGCCCAATATCGAAGCGGCGCGCTCGCTTGGTTTCAAGGCAATTCACTACCACTCCCCTTCTCAATTGCGGGGTGAACTGCTCCATCTCAACATTCACGGGATCACACCATGACCAAACAACTCCAACAATCCATGCTGGAAGCCATAGAAGAAGAACTGAAGCGCCAGGTAGGTCGGCTCGACCAGCCCAACACGAAACCGTTCCACGACATGCTCACCTATCATATGGGTTGGACGGGTGAAGGCGCAGGTCCGCTTGCGGCGGGGAAACGCATCCGCCCGCTGTTGACGCTGTTGGCAATGTCTTCTGTTAATGATGAAAGTATTGAAGAAAAAGGCACTAGTAATAATTGGCTACACGCAATTTCAGCTGCCGCGGCAATTGAACTGATCCACAATTTCTCGCTCGTTCATGATGATATTCAAGACAATTCTGAATTGAGGCGCGGCAGAAAAACGGCATGGACGATCTGGGGCGCGCCCATGGCGATCAATGTCGGCGATGCGTTGTTCGTAATTGCCAACCAGTCCATTCTGGATCTGGCAATGCATTATCCGCCCGAGATCGTCGTCAAGGCGGCGAACATCCTCAGCAGCTGCTGTCTCGACCTGACGCGCGGTCAATTTTTGGACATGTCCTTTGAGGAACGCACAGACATAAAACTCGAAGATTACTGGGCAATGATCGGCGGGAAGACCTCCTCCCTGCTCTCTGCCTGTACCCATATCGGCGCCCTTCTTGGCTATGCGCAAAACGAAAGATTGGAAGCATACCGCCTGTCCGGATATCACCTTGGGCTGGCGTTTCAAGTGCAGGACGATATTCTCGGCATCTGGGGCGACGAATCCGTGACGGGGAAATCCGCGGCGAGCGATCTCGTGGAGGGAAAGAACTCGTTACCCGTGCTGTTCGCGCTTGAAAAGAAAGGTGGATTCGCCAGGCGCTGGCGGCAGGGTCCCATCGCTGCGGACGAGGTCGGAGAGATCGCATCCCTGCTGGAAGAGGAGGGCGCGCGCGAGTACGCGGAGAACATGTCCGCGGCGCAGACGCAAAAGGCATTGGAATATCTCAAGCAAGCCAATCCGCGCGGCGAGGCGGGCGCAGCCATGCTCGAACTGGCGAACCTGCTCCTGAAACGCAAGCAGTGACCGGGTCCGGGGTGATGCGCGCGGATCGTCATCCATCTTGCGGGAATGTTTCGCGTGGCGTATAATCCCCGTCCACAACAGCATATGCGGGTGTAGTTCAGTGGTAGAACATGTGCTTCCCAAGCACAATACGCGGGTTCGATTCCCGCCACCCGCTCTTATGAACGTCGTCGTTGCAGTCACAAGTGGCAAACGGCGGCGTTTTTATATCCCGTTATTTGTCGTCCGCTTCCCCATGCTCGCTTTCAGCCGCGGATAATTTTCGGACAAAGCGTTTTAGAATGTCGATCGTTTCCCACTTCGACAGTGCGCTTAATGAATATTTCCTGAAAAGGCGTCGTAATATGTCCAACTTTTCCGCCCTCGATGGTCCGCGCCTGAAGTGTTTTTTCACGCCCGCCTTTTCTGGTTCAGAAAGATCATTTTCTTCCGTCACGTTGCACCGGCTTCCTTTGCAATGCGCGTCACTCTCCACTTGCGTCGCTTGGAGAAACCCATATTGCAAGTGTATCCTGTCCGAGCCATGACGGGAAGAGACATTAATGACAATTTCCGTCTTTTTGCCATGCTATACTTTGTAAGGTAGCTGTTATGTATATATTTTTGCCTTAAAAGTACAATTCACGCTGGAGTAAAACCAGAACATGTCTGAATTTGTAAAAGGCACTATCTTGTATGTCGAGGATAATCCTGAGAATCGGAACCTGATCCGCAGGGTATTGACGGCAGAGGGGTATTCGCTTGTGGAAGCGGCAAATGCCGCGCAAGCCATTGAAAAACTCGGGGATGCAGCGGTTGATCTCATCCTGATGGATATCAACATGCCGGATATGGACGGCTACACGCTGACCGCCCGCATCAAACAGATCGAACGTTACTCGAAGATCCCCATCATCGCAGTGACTGCAAATGTAATGCGCGGCGACCGCGAACGATCGTTGGAAGCGGGGTGCGACGGCTACATCCAAAAACCGATTGACATTGATACGCTCGCCGAGCAGATCGAGCGGTTTATTGTAAGGAGCACAAATGCCTGAACACGAGCAAACGCCTGCAGTTTCCGATACGCAGCCCATCCGCAAGCCCACCATCCCAAAGGATGCGGCGGTGCTTGTCGTGGAGGACAACGTCTCCAACTTCGTGCTGATCGCCCGCATGCTCGGGTATCTGGGCATTCATTGCGAATGGAAAACATCGGGCTATGAAGTGGTCGAGTATGCCGACACCCTGCCCCGCCTCGACCTGATCCTGATGGACATCCGCCTGCCATACGAAGACGGCTACGGCGCCCTGAAAAAGATCCGCGCCTCGGAGCGCTTTAAGAGCGTGCCGATCATTGCCGTTACCGCCGAAGCCAGCCTGGAGCAGATGAAAAAAGCGCAGGACTCCGGTTTCGACGGCTTTTTGGGCAAACCGCTCGACCCCGACCGCTTCCCGGACCAGATTCGCCGTATCTTAAACGGGGAACCTGTCTGGGAGTACAGTTAAGTCCCCAATGGCAACGCATCCAACGCCGCCCTCACCTGATACCACACAAACGAATCAGGTCGACATCCGGGAGCTTGAACGCATCAATCGTTCGAGCCGGTTCATCATGGAAGCAGCCAGCGAAGCGGACATCCTGAAAGCAGGCGGGCAGATCCTCAAGAACTCCCCCTATCGCACCTTTCTGTTCACTAAAGAGGATGAAAGTTTCCTGATCACGGAGACATCGGTAGAGTCCGCGCCAGAAGGCATCCGCTTCAATGCGGACGACCTGGAACACTTCATCACGCATGAACCATTCCTCGCGGCATCGAACAGGAATACAACGCCGCGGGTGCTTCAAGATGTTTTGGATAAACTCGAACTTTCCAGCGCAGCGCTTATTCCGATCCACACAAGAGATGTGCTGACCGCGTTCATTCTGGTGGAGACGAAACAGCAGGAGAACATTTTCGTCCACCCGTACGGCGGTTTTTCAGAATTGATGTCGCTTGCGCTCGAACGCGCCGGCGCCGAGCAGCAGACAAAAAAGCATCAGCGCGAGGTCGAAGCGCTCGCCTCCATCAACGAGTTGACTTCATCCACGCACGACCTGCAAAGCTTCTTTCAGGACCTGCTGGAGAAGATCCACCAGATCATCGGTGACTATAACCTGATCGTGGCGCTGTACGACGAAAAGAACAATTCGATCAGCATACCGTTCAGCTATGAGGAAGGAAAGGTCATCTCCATTGACTCCTTCCCCCTTGGCGAAGGCTTGACATCCATCCTCATCCGCACGCGCCAGCCGCTGATGCTCGTCGAAAACACCGCGCGGCGGGCTTCCGAACTGGGCGCAAAAGTGGTTGGCAAGCTCCCGCACTCGTGGATGGGCGCCCCCATGTTGATACAGAACAACCCGATCGGCGCGTTGATCATCCAGGATCTCGAGAACGATTTTGCCTTCAGCGAAGACGATCTGAAATTCTTCACGACCATCGCCGGACAAGTGGCGGGTGTAATTCACAACGCCCATCTGCTCAACGAAAGCAAGCGCAAGGCATTGCAGGTCGAAACCGCCGCAGAGATCGCGCGCGACATCAGCGGTTCGCTCGACCTGGACGAGTTGTTGATCAAAGCGGTCAATCTCATCCGTGAGCGGTTCGAGTTCTATCATGCGGCTGTCTTCCTGCGCGATATCCCCGGTGAGTTTGCCGTCATTCGCGAAGCGACCGGCGACGCCGGGGCGCAGATGAAACGGGCGGGATACAAGATCGGCGTCGGCTCGAAGTCCATTGTCGGCTTTGTCAGCGGGCGCGGCGAAGCGCTCGTGGTGGGCGATACCAGCAAGGACGCCACCTACTACCCCAACCCCCTGCTGCCGGACACGCGCGCGGAGGCGGCGATCCCGCTCCGCGTCGGTGAACGCATCCTGGGCGTGTTGGATGTGCAAAGCGTCAAGCCGTTCTCGTTTACCGAGGACGATATCCGCAGCCTGCAAATCCTTGCCGACCAGTTGGCTGTTGCCGTGGTCAATACCGAGTTATTCGCGGAGACCCAGGAACACCTCTCCCAGCATCGCCTGTTGCATCACATCACCACCACAGCCGCCTCCGGGACTACCCTTGAGGAGGCGCTCGAAAGCGCGGTCAACGGCTTGCAGGTCACGCTCGGCGGCGACCGCGTGGCGATCCTGCTTGCAGACCGCGACAAGAAAATGCTCGAGGTCAAGGCATCCATCGGGTACGCGGAGGAGCTTCACTCGGTTCAAGTGGAAGTCGGCAAAGGTATTACGGGCTGGGTTGCATCACACCGCCGCCCGCTGCGCATCCGCGATGTAAGTGAAGACCCGCGCTATATTCAAGTCAGCACGAACACGCGGTCGGAACTCGCGGTCCCGCTGGTGTACCGGAATGAACTTCTCGGCGTGCTAAATGTGGAAAGCGAACAAACGGACGCCTACACGGAAAACGACGAGGAAATGCTCGGCACGCTTGGCGGCAGCCTGGCAGCGGTCATTGCCAATGCGCGCCTGCTGGAACAGATCCGCGCCCAATCGGAACGCGAGCATCTGATCTACGAAGCCACGAGCAAGATCCGCCGCTCCACGGATATTCAATCCATCCTGATGACAACGGCAAGCGAGATCACAAGGATCACGGGTTCGCGGTTCACAAAGATCAAGCTCAAGCCTGAAGACAGTCCCGAAGCGAAAGATACACCATCATGAGCAGTACCCCTTCCCAGGATCGATTCATAAACCCGGAAGACGCCACTCGTCAGTTGTACAAAAACTGGCGGGAGGGATTTGCGCTTCCGCTCTTGATCGGGGTGTTGGTCTTTGGCGCGGCAGCCTTGATCCCCGCTGTGAGCGCCTCCACCAGCCCGATCGTTGACGCCATCTTTATCACAACCTACCTGCTGGTCGGGCTCGTGACCGTTGTGCGCTTCTCTTATATGGCGCGCATGAGCGTATTCCTGCTTAGTATTTATGTGCTTGGGATTGCCGAGTTGATCACGCACGGCATCCTTGGCGACAGCCTGTTCTTCTTTTTGGCGCTGGTCATCTTTGCAACGATCCTGATCTCGCCTCGGATAGGCATCATTGCTGTTGCGCTCGATATTTTCACCTTCATCCTGTTCGGCTGGCTGATGCTGAGCGGACAGGTGATCCCCCTGAATCCCTTTGCCCCTCCGGCAACCCTGGAAGACTGGATCAGCGCCAGCGCGGCGATGATCATGTTCGGCGCTGTCATCATCCTGGGCTTCCAGCGGCTCGAGAAAGAGTTTATCGCGGCACAACAACAGATCGACTCGACGCTGAACACCCTGACACAGGAACGGAACAATCTCGAGAACAGAGTACAGGCACGCACCTATCAGCTAAAAAGCATCAACGAAGTCGGGCGCGCCGTGACCGCCATCCTTGACCCTGACGAACTGTTCTCGCGCGCTGCCAAGCTCATCGAAAATGAGTTCGGCGGCTACTTCATTGCATTTTATCTGCTGGATCCATCCGGCAATTGGGCGGAGATCAAGGAAGCCAGCGGAGAAGCCGGCAGGGTATTAAAGGAAAACAAATACCGCGTGGACGTGAAAGGCAAGAACACGGTCGCAAAGGCGATCCAGGCGAAGGCGGGACAGGTCGCCGAGAGCAGTGAACAGATGCGGCTCGATAATCCATTGTTGCCCTACACACGCTCGCAGATCGCCCTTCCGCTCATGATCGGCGACACCGTGCTCGGCGCTTTGGAAATGCACTCCACCAAAGAGAATGCGTTCCCTCCGCAGGATGTGGATGCCTATCAGAACATGGCAAACGCGATCGCCATCGCCATGGAGAATTCGCGCCTGTTCCAGGAAGCGCAGCAAAGCCTTTTGGAAATGCAGGCAACCCAGCGTCAATATTTGCAGGACGCCTGGCACACCCTTACAACGGATGAAAAGGTTGAGTATGCACTCGGCGACAGTGAAGCCGCCGAAGATGATTTGATCGAAATCCCGCTGTCGCTGCGCAACCAGGTCATCGGGCAGATCCAGATGGCATCCTCGGGCGAATGGACGAGCGAGCAAAGGAACATTGTGGAATCGATCGCCGCACAGGCGACACTTGCGCTGGAGAATGCGCGTCTGGTGGAGGAAAGCCGCTCCACAGCAGCGCAGGAAAAACTGGCAAGCGACATCATTTCAAAGGTCTGGGCATCCACAAACATGGACAGCATCCTGCAAACCGCCGTCCGTGAACTGGGGCGCAGCCTTGAAGCAACAGAAGTGGAAATCGAAGTTTCAATGGACGGTAAAAATGCAGAGTAGAGATAATCCGTCCGCCCGCCTCAACAGCCCGGACCTGCAGCCGGATGCGCTCGATCTACTCGTATGGCGTGAACGCTTCATCGTTGTGGTGTTGCGGATCGCGGCAGTGCTCGGCATCGCACTCCTGGTTGTGACCTTCCCCACCGCCACAGCCGGGGATCGAATCCTGTTTGTCGGCTTGTACATCATCCTGCTTGCCATAACCGTTCTAAAAGTTCCATATGCGTGGCGCGCTTCGATGCTTTTGTTCTTTAGTTTCGCGATCGGGATGAATGCCATCCTGGCTTGGGGACCCTGGCGCGACGGCAGCCTCTTCCTATTACTGGGCATCACGCTCGCATCCCTTCTGTTCGACCAGCGGATCGATTTTATCGGTCTGGGCGTTGGGGCATTTGCGGTCATCGGCATTGCCGTGCTCCACCAGAATGGCATATACCAGTTGACAGGCGCGAATGCACCGCAGGTTACCTCCGCGGACTGGGTCGGCTACATCGTGGATCTTGCGCTTGCCGGCGTATTGATCGTCATGCTCGTCAATCAATTCAAAGGCGCGGTCGTTCGAGCGATCCAGAAAATGCAGAATGCATTCAGCGAACTTGCAGTTGAAAAAGCGCAATTGGCTGAAAAGATCCGCGAACAAACCGAAGAATATGAGACCCGCATGAGCCAGCTTCACACGTCTGTGACGACTGCGCGGTCGATCGCCGAGATCCAAAGCATTACCGACCTGCTGGAATCAACAGCATCGCTCATCACGGAGCGGTTTGGGTATTACCACGTCGGGTTGTACATCCTGAACGAGCAAAAGAATATCGCCTTCCTTCAGGCGTCATCATCTGCCACGGGGAAGCAGATCGTTGGTCAGGGCTTCCAAACCGGACCCGACCGCAGAAATCCCTTCAACTCCGTTGTGGAAAACAACCGTCCCGTCATCCTGCTGGACAGCAATCAGAATAATTTCGTCAAGGACGAGAACTTCCCCCTCACCCGCTCGCGGATGATCCTTCCGATGGCGCTGCGCGGAAATGTGATCGGCATCTTGGACATACAATCGGACCAGCCGGACGTGTTCCATCCGCAGGATGCAGAAATCCTGCAGCTCCTTGCAGACCTGACCGCCATTTCGTTCGACAATGCCCGCCTCATCAATGAGACGAAAAGCCTGCTCATCCAACTGGACGCGAACACCTCCATCCAGACCCAGAGGGCGTGGTCGAAGCTGACGTCGCGCCAAAAGCCGGTCTATCAATACACGCCGGCGGGCGTCCGCCCGGTCTTCGCGCATGAAAAACGAAGCGACGAAAGCGGGTTGCTCATGCCGCTTGTGCTCCATGGGCAAAAGATCGGCTCGATCAACCTAAAAAGAAAAAGTAATGAAAAATGGTCGGAACATGAACGCGCGCTGATCGAAAAGGTCGCCGAGCAGGTCACGCTTGCCTTGGAAAACAGCCGCCTTGTGGATGAGGCGCAAAAGAGCGCCTTGCGCGACCAGATGATCGCCAATGTCTCCACCCGCATCCGCGAAACGCTGGATGTGGACGCGGTCATCCGCACCGCTGCCACGGAGCTCCGCCGGATATTCGACCTGAAGGAGGCGGAAATCACCGTCGGCTCCGCGCTCCAGAACCAATACAGGCAGGAAGTGTAAGTCATGACTGAAAGACCCGTCACAGGACCCTCCTACTCATACACCCAATGGCGCACCGGCTTCATCCGCACCACACTGATCGCCGCGTGTATTTTTGGTCTCGCGGCATTGATTCCAGCCGTACTTTCAAGTGAGCCGGTCTATGGAATCATTTACATCATATTTTACATACTCGTGCTATTGGTAACATTCCTGCAGACACCCTACACCATTAAAGCAGGTACACTCGTAACGCTGTTCGTTGGGCTGGCAATTTTGAGCATGACGGAAACAGGCATACTAGGAGGAGCCCGCCTTTTTATGCTGAGCGCGATCACCCTGGCATCCTTGTTGTTCTCATGGAGAATAGGATGGGTCATCACAGGATTTGCCATTCTGCTGTACAGCGTCTCGGGCTGGTTGATATTAAATAACTCATTCTTACTAACAGGCGATGAAGTTCAAGTTGGGACAGTGACAAGTTGGATAACCGACAGTGCCGCCTTTTTACTTGTTGCAGTTCTGATCATAAATGGCATCCGCCTCGCTCAAACAGAATTTGAAAAATCTGAAGACCGCTCGCAAATCCTGCTTGAAGAACTGCGCAGCGAACGCGAAACCCTTGAACAGCGCGTTCAGGAGCGCACCAGTTCACTGGATAAGCGCACCATTCAATTGCAGGCAGTGGCGGATGTCGGCAAATCCATCACATCCTATCGCGATCTCTCGGAACTCCTCCGGCAAGCCGCGCAGCTCATTCACGACAACTTTGGATACTATCACGTTGGCATTTTCCTGCTCGATGAACGCAGGGAATACGCCGTCTTCGCCGCCACCAACAGCGAGGGCGGAAAACAAATGCTGGAAAACGGACACCGCCTGAAGGTCGGCGGGACCAGCATCGTCGGGTATGTGACCGAAAACCTGAAAGCGCGCATCGCCCTGGACGTTGGGCAGGATGCTGTTTACTTTGACAACCCCTTCCTCCCTGAAACGCGTTCCGAAATGGCGCTTCCCCTTGTGGCAGGCGGTCAGCTCTTTGGCGTGCTGGATGTGCAGAGCAAGGAGTCCCAGGCATTTACCGAGGACGATATTGCCACCCTGCAAATCCTGGCAGAGCAGATCGCTGTCGCGATCCAAAATGCCAATCTCTTCAGCGAAACCGAACGGGCGCTCGAAACCGCAAGAGTGCTGTACGGCGAAGCCAGCCGCGATGCATGGAGCAAGATCATCCGCAGCGAACCGCGCATCGGGTATGTCGCCACACCACCCGCCACCACCCAGACCCGCTCCGACTCGCTTGACCCAGACCTTGCAAAGGCGTTCGGAAGCGGCGACCTGATCACAAGCAGTGACGGCTTGAGCCTGAGCATTCCCATCACTGTCCGCGGACAGGTGATCGGCGCAATCCGGCTTCGGAAGCCGGAGATTGCCGACGCTTGGACGGAAGACGAAACCAGCCTTGCCATCGCACTATCCGACCAGTTGAGCAGCGCGCTGGAAAGCGCCCGCTTGTACCGGGAATCCCAGCAGCGCGCGGCACGTGAATCCCTGGTCTCGGATATCTCCGCACGCCTCAGCGCCGCGTCACAGATCGACGCCATTCTCCGCGAAACGGTGCAGGAACTTGGTCAGGCGATCGGGAACGCCTCGGTCAGTTTCCAGTTGCTGGATCAGGCGGCAGGTCCGAATGGAAGCGTGAAACAGCCTGAAAATGGAAGAAACTGAATCAATGACGAAGAATTTTAATCTCCGCGAGTTTCTATTCAAGGATCGTCCCGGCGAAGAACCGGGACAACGCGCAGAAGCGTTGATCACCACCGCGCTTGGTTTTCTCACAACGGCGCTGGCGATCTTTGCCTATCGAGACCCGCTTGTCATCAATGCATCCATCATCACGAATGCGGTTGGGATCCTGGTGATCGTGCAGGCATTGCGCGGATATTACAACAACCTGATCTTTTTCCCTGCCGTCACATCGGTCGCATTATGCCTGGTGGCGGTCATCGAAGGCAATGGCTCTCACGATCTGATATGGGTTGGAAATCTCGGGTTGTACCTGCTGGCAAATATCTACAGCAGGAAGAACCAACTGCCCGCGATCCTGCTTGGCATCTTCATGAACTTTCTGTTCTTTGGAACAGGAGCGGCAGAGGTCAGAGGGCTGCTGCCCAACCCCTTCGGCACGGACATGGGGTATGTCTATCTCAACACCTTTTTCTTTGTCATGATCATGGCTGCCATGAGCGCGGTCTTTTACAGGCACCGCGCGCTAATGAAGCTTGCACAGGAAAGCCGTTTCGAACAGTTCAAAGCTGCCCAGCGGCTTGAGCGCATCAACCAAACGCTTGAAGAGCAGGTGCACGCGCGAACGGTGGAGTTGAACCGGGCGAACAAGCAATTGCAGCTGGAGGCGCAGCGCCTGCAGGCGGCGGCGGAGATTTCGCAGGAGATCACGTCTTACATCAACGAACAACCCGACGAGATCCTTGCCCGCATTGCGCAAGGCATCAGCGAAAAACTCGGTTTCTATCATGCCGGCATCTTCCTGCTTGATGCGAACCGCGAGTACGCCGTGCTTCGCGCCGCCAACAGCCGGGGCGGGAAACAGATGCTTGCGCGTCGTCACCAGCTCCGGGTCGGCGGGACAGGCATCGTTGGGTATGTGGCGCAGAGCGGCTCGCCGCGCATCGCCCTCGATACCGGCGCAGATGCGGTCTTCTTCAACAATCCCGACCTGCCCGAAACCCGCTCCGAGATATCGCTGCCGCTCAAATATGGCAATGTCGTCATCGGCGTTCTGGACGTGCAAAGCAAAGAGCCGTCGGCATTCAACGACGATGATATCAACACGCTTAGCACGCTCGCGAACCAGATCGCCATCATTATTTCGAACCTGCAGATGCGGGAGGGTATTTCCACCGAGCGCACGTCACAGACCGTACGCTACAGCCAAAAAGAAAGACCGAGCGGATATTCCTTCCGCCCGGATGGAAGCATCGTTTCAGGCGACCTGTCCTTGAGCAGCCCGGCACTTGAAAAAAGCATCGCCTCAGGCGAGACCGTGGTACTGAATCCTGTACCCCGGGGCGCTCCCCCAACCCTGGCAGTTCCGGTCCGCTTCCGCGACCAGGTGCTCGGCGTGATCCACGTCGAATCCGCGAAAAGCGACCGCGCCTGGACGGAGAACGAGATCGCCATCGTGCAAGCCATCGCTGACCGCGCTGCGCTTGCGCTGGAAAACGCCCGCCTGCTTGAAGATGCCACCCGCCGCGCAGAACAGGAAGAGACCATCGCGCATGTCACCACAAGGATCGGCGCATCCACAGATTTCGACCGCATCCTGCAAACGACCATTCAGGAACTCGGTCAGGCGCTGGGAGCGTCACGCTCGTTCATCCAGATCGGCATACCAGATTCGGAAGGAGGCAGGGAATCATGAATCAATCCGCTGAAACGCCTCTAACGACCACTGCCAACACGCCTCAACGCACCAGCATCGGCTTGAAACTGCCGGTCATCGTCATCAGTTTGTTATTGTTCGCATTCACCATCTACGCGTACATCAGCATCCGTATCACGCAAGGCTCATCCATTGACCGGGTGCGGGAAGAGATGACAACAGAGACCGCGTCACAAATCGACCTGATCCAGATCACATTGATCGGAACAAGGAACACCGCCGCGGATCTGGCTGCCGCCGCCCAATCCGCAGAATTCAGCGAAGATGAGTTGCTGCGTCTGATCAGAAACACGCTTAGTGGAGGCGCGCAGGTCTTCGGCTCCACGATTGCATATGAGCCGTTCCAATTCAATGATGAACGTTATTATTGGGCGCCTTATTACAGTTGGGCAACCGAAAACGAATTGAAGTTCAACCAGTTGGGCATCCCAAGATACAACTATTTTGAACGGGATTGGTACATCCGCGCAAAGGAAACCAATCTCCCCATTTTGACAGAACCATATTACGACTCGCTGGGCAACCAGAGATGGATCGCCACATGGAGCGTCCCTTTCTACGACGAAGAGGGCGGCTTCAAAGGTGTGGCAACCGCAGATATTGACTTCGCACAGATCCAGGAGATCGTAGGCGACATCCAGATCGGAAATGCCGGATACGCATTCCTGCTGGATTCGGACAGCACCGTCCTTGCGATCGGTGAGAATGGCAGCCGCTTCATCGACACGATGACGGACTCCATGCTCGATACCGCCAACTCAAGATTTGCCGTCAATTGGGATGTGCTGGTCAACGATATGATCGCCGGCAATACCGGCTTTATTGAAGCAACGGATACGTATGGCGTTCCCCTGTTGGTTGCCTATGCGCCCGTCGGTTTGGATACCGGCTGGTCGCTTGCGCTTGGCTACCCGCATGAAGAAATTCTTGAACAGACCAACCAACTTCAAATCACCCTTGTGCTCTATACCATCCTGGTCGCCATCATCTTCGGCGTTGCCATTTATTACTTTACCCGTACCATTACCAATCCGCTTCGCCAACTAACGGTCGCCGCCAGCCGCATCTCCGCCGAAAACCCGGAAGCCATCAAAGACCAATTGGGGGAACCGATCCGCATCGAAACGCAGGATGAGCTGGAAGACCTTTCGATCGCATTCAACCAGATGGCGTTCAACTTAAAACAACTGCTTGAAAACCTGGAGGAAAAGGTCGCCGAAAGAACCGAGGGCATCGAACGCATCGCAACAGATCTGCGCACCATCGCGGATCTTGCCCGCGAACTCGCCATTATCCGCGACCTGGATACGCTTCTCAACGCATCCGCCAGTTTGATCCGCGAACGGCTGGGATACTATCACGTCGGCATTTTCCTGATGGATGACGCCGGTGAATATGCCCGTCTCCGAGCCGCCAGCAGTGTCGCCGCAGGACAAATGCTTGCCAGCAATTACAGATTGAAGGTCGGCGAGACCGGCTTGGTCGGCAACGTGACCCGCACAGGGCAGGCATATATCGCGCTTGATGTCGGCGAAGATGAAGTGCATTTCAAGAATCCATACCTCCCCAATACGCGCTCCGAGATCGCCCTGCCGTTACGAAGCCATGGCGTGACGTTCGGCGCCCTGGATATTCAGGCGGAAACGCAGAATGCTTTTGACGAAGGCGATACCCAGACCCTGCAGATCCTTGCCGACCTCCTTGCCGCCGCGATCGAAAATGCGCAATTGGCACAGAAAGTGGAAGGCACCATCTCCGAACTTACGCGGGCGGGAAATGCGCAAATCCGCCAGGTTTGGGGCACGGTCAGCAGCCAGAAAGCGCGTCCATCTTACGAATATGACGGATTGCAGATCAGGGCTGTACCGCCGCACCTTTCACCTGAATTATTGGGGCAGCTGCAAAACGGACAGCCCATTGTTATGGAAGAGAAAAATGGCAGTCGGATGGATCGTAGAAATGTCCTTCTGGTGCCGCTCATGGTGCTGAATCAGGTGATCGGCGTCATCGGGTTGGAGCAGGAGGATCCTGCCCGGGCGTGGACAGAGGACCAGATCGCGATCGCCCAGGCGTCAGCGAGTCGTGCGGCGCTCACGCTTGAAAATGCCCGTCTGCTTGAAGAAAGTCAATCACGGGCATCCAAGGAGCGGACGATCGTTGAAGCGACCAACCGAATCGGAGCGGCGCTGAGCATTGAGAACATCCTTCAGACCACTGCGGAGGAACTTGAGCGTGTATTAAGCAGTTCTGAAGTGACCATTCAGTTTACGGACGATCAGGATAAGTGACAGTGAAAGACAACCATTTCCGAGGCAACCCATGTTAAGACGGATCTTCGCCCCGCCCATCTTCGAAGACGAAGAAAAGACGCGCATTGCTGCCTTGCTGAACAGCATTTTGCTGGCAGTCATCGTCATTGGCGCGACCTATACGGTTATCGCCCCGTTCCTGTTGGGGCAATATGTGTCCGCCGCGCTGACCGCCACAATCGTTGTTGCAAGCCTGATCTCCCGCCAATTGATGCGCAACGGATATATCAGCGCCGCAACCATCATATTACTGACGATCTTCCATGTGGTGCTGGTGGCATCCATCGCGGTATCGGGAGGCATCTTTGGCGCAAGCTATTTCAGTCTCGTCATGACAACAGTTGTTGCCGGCGTCCTGCTGGGAGGACGAAGCGCCTACATAATGGCTGCCATCAACTCACTGACCGGGCTTGGTGTGATGCTGCTTCAGGAGCAATTGCCGGAGCCGATGATCCCTCAAATGCCGATCACCTTCTGGTCATCGCTGGTTGTTTATGTTTTCTTCATTGCCGCCCTGCAGCACGCATCCCGAAGAGGCTTCGACAGACTGCTGGATAACCTGCGTAACGCCCAAAACAAACTAACCGAAACGAACCGCGAGCTTCAGGAGATCGGCGCAAATCTTGAACAAAGTGTTGCCGAACGCACCGCTGAATTGGATGCAGCCAATCAACGTAACGAACGCCGCGCCATGCAGTTCGAAGCCATTTCCCAGGTTTCACGCGTGATCAGCCAGACGCAAAGCCTTGAATCCCTGCTGCCGCAAATCGCGCAGGTGATCAGCCAGCAATTCGACTTTTATCATGTAGGCATTTTCCTTCTGGATTCGAATAATGAATATGCCGTCCTGACAGCCGCCAACAGTGCGGGCGGAAAGAAAATGCTTGCCCGCAACCACAAATTGAAAGCCGGACAGGTCGGTATCGTGGGATATGTGGCAGGGACCGGCGTTCCGCGCATCGCCCTGGATACGACGGCGGATGCGATCTACTTCAACAACCCCGACCTCCCCGAAACCCGCTCGGAAATGGCGCTCCCGCTTTTGCGGGCAGGCAAACAGATCATTGGCGTATTGGACGTGCAAAGCACCGAGCAGAATGCCTTCGGGCAGGAGGATATCCGCGTGTTGAATATTCTCGCGGAACAGGTCGCCATCGCGATCGACAACGCCCGCTTGTACGAAGATACGCAAAAAGCGCTTCTGGAGGCGCAAATGATCTACCGCGGAAACATCCGGGCTGGCTGGGTAAAATTCGTCCGCGCGCAGCAGCTTGCCGGTGTCCGCAGGCGCAGCTTGAGAACCAACTTCCTTGTTGAACCTGTCGAACTTCCCGGCGAATCCGATGTCGTCCTCACGGGAAGAGCCTTCAAAAAGACCGACACAGATCAAAAAACATCCAGCCTTACCGTTCCCATGAAATTGCGCGGCGAGATCGTTGGTGTAATGAACATAAAAGCGGACGATAACCGCGAATGGAATGCGGACGAACTGGACATCATCAATGCCATCATCGAACGCGCCGCATTATCCATCGAAAATGCGAGACTGCTCACAGAAGCGCAGAAGCAGGTTGAAAAAGAGCGCGCGATCGGGCAGATCTCTGCCAAGATCGGCAGCCTCGTCAACCTGGAGAATATCCTGCAAACGACCATCCAGGAGCTGGGTAACACCCTGCCCGGTACCGATGTCACCATTCAGTTCAAAGAAAGAGCCGGGCAGCAGTAGCCGCCCAGGAGAACGGCATGTTTTCGAATATTTTCGAATACTTTAGAGATGAAAACGATAAAGACCCGTCATTCATAATATTGACGAGGAACATTCTGACGTTCGTGATCCTGGCAAATATGGCGCTCATTCCGCTGGTGACAGGCGTTGTCGGGGAAGGTTCCCGCAATGTGCCTGCCCTTATCGTCCTGATCATCACGCTTGCCCTTGAACTCATCTCGATGGTTTTTGTCCTAAAAGGGCGCGTGCGTATGGCAAAAGCGGTTGTGCCGATCGCGCTGGTCGCAGCCGTAACAATCATCGCCATCAACTCCAATGGGCTGAAGAACACCGGCATGGTGGGACTGCCGATCATTCTTGTGATCTCCGCCATCCTGCTCGGCAAGCGCGCGCTTTTTTTGGTAACACCACTTGCTGTTGCGGGAGCGATCATAGTTGCCGTGCTCGACCTGAACGGCAGAATACCATTTGTACCTGCTGGGCTTGACGATGCTTTGATCGTACCCATCCTGCTGATCGCCAGCGCAAGCATCACCCATCTGTTGATCATCCGGCTCAACGAGAACATCGAGCGCGCGCGCAAGAGCGAAGGTCTGCAAAGGCAGGAGAATGCCGAACTCATACAACTGAGGAACTCGCTTGAAGAACGCGTCCGCGAAAGAACTGCCGAGCTCGAACTCGCAAACCAGGTCAACGAAAGGCGCGCCCGTCAATTCGAGGCGGTTGCCCAAGTCCTGAAAGCCATCTCATCGGTTCAGGATCTGGAACCCCTGCTCCCCCGCCTCACCCAGGTGATCAGCGAGCAGTTCAATACATACCACTCCGGCATCTTTCTACTGGATAACGAGCGGGAATTTGCCGTGCTGCGCGCCGCCAACAGCGAAGGCGGTCAGAAGATGCTCGCCCGCAGACACAAACTGCAAGTCGGACAGACCGGCATCGTCGGCTTTGTCACTGCCACGGGGCAACCCCGCATCGCTCTTGACGTTGGAGTGGATGCCGTTTTCTTTGACAACCCCGACCTCCCGGACACCCGCTCCGAGATCGCGCTGCCCCTGCGATATGCCGGTGAGATCATCGGCGCATTGGATGTTCAAAGCACCGAGCCAAACGCTTTCCGGCAGGATGATGTCGATGTGTTGATCACGCTGGCAGACCAGGTCGCTGTCGCGATCAACAACGCGCTTGCCATCGAGGAGGCGAGGAAATCCTTCGCGGAAGCACAAAGCGCGATCGGCGAGACCACGCTCGAGGCGTGGGAAGTGATGCGTCCAAGAACACTTGGACCGGGATTCACGCTGACAGAGTCGTCCATCAAGCCGTTACAGCAGCCCCTCGATAGCGAGTATGCGCAAAGCGCCATCAACAAAGGCGAGGCGGTGCTTTCCAAGAATAAGAATGAATTTTCCGTGCCAATCCGCCTGCGCGGAGAGGTGGTCGGCGTCATGCATTTGAGCACCCGCGACAGTGCCAAACTGACCGACGACAACGTGGACATTGCCCGCGCCGTTGCGGAACGTCTCTCGCTCGCCATCGAAACATCCACGCTGCTGCAAGCCACCCAGCACCGCGCCGACCTCGAACGCGTCACCACCGATATCACCAGCCGTATCAGCGCATCCACCCGCTTTGACGCCATCCTGCAAACCGCCGCCCAGGAATTGAGCCGCGCGCTTGGCAGTTCGGATGTGCTGGTCCAGATCGAACCGGTTGCCATAAAAATGAGCTCGACCGAGTAATAAGAGTTTTCATGACACAATCCTCCTTAAAGCGCCCGTCCTTTTCATCACCGTCCTTCCCCAGGCGGTTGTCTCTGCGCGCCAAGCTGATCATTGGTTTCTCGCTTATTGCCGCTGTGGTTTCGCTGATCACCGCATTTGCTGTATACACCACCACCCAGCGCCAGATCACCGAAAACTTCCGCCGGCGCGTTCTTACAGCCGCCGCGATCACAGCTTTGCAACAGAACGGAGATGAGTTCGAGACCATTGCATCCGCAAGCGACCCGCTTTACGAAGAGTTCCGGCTGCAAAATCTGGCGATACTGCGCTCTGACCCCGATTTCATTTTCGTGTACACCATGCGGAAGGACGAATTGGGAATTTACTTCGTCGTGGACGGCAATGAGCCCGACGCGGAAGGTTTTTCTGTGTACGGCGAACGATATCTGGAGCCGTCCCCGCTCCTCACCGAAAATTTTGACTCCATGTCCGCTCCGATCGTGGAACCGGAAATCTACACCGATGAATACGGCTCGTTTCTGAGCGCTTACGCTCCGATCCGAACATCGGACGGACGACAGGTTGGCGTTATCGGCGTGGATATCACAGCCGACACCATCCTTCAGGAACAAAGGCAGATCATCATTCAGGCGTTCTTCATCTTCCTGATCGTCTTTGCGATCGGCACGCTACTTGGCAATCTGGCAGGGAGCGCGCTGGCACGACCCGTATCGAAACTTGCCCAAAGCGCGCAGGCATTCACAACCGGCAAGTTCGACCAGCGCGTGGACATCCATACAGGCGATGAGATCGGCGATCTGGCGAACACGTTCAACAGCATGGCGGATGAGATCCAAAGCCTGATCGGTTCCCTTGAAAAACGCGTTGAAGAACGCACCAGAGATCTGGAAGCCGAACGCCAGCAAAGCGAAAAACACGCCCGGGAACTTGTTACAGTCGGCGAAATTTCAAAGCTCATCAACAGCGAGCAAAGGCTGGAAAACCTGCTCTCCCTCATCACCCGCCTGGTCAGCGAACGGTTCGGGTTTTATCACGTCGGCATCTTCATGGTCGACGAATCCAGGCAATTCGCCATCCTGCAAGCCGCCAACAGTGAAGGCGGCAGGAACATGCTGAAGAGGGAGCATAAACTCCGCGTTGGGGAAAGCGGGATCGTGGGCTACGTGGCAAAATTCGGCGCGCCGCGCATCGCTCTGGACGTTGGGCTTGATGCGGTTTTCTTCAACAATCCCGACCTCCCAAACACCCGCTCCGAAATGGCACTGCCTTTGAAACTGCGCGATGAAGTCATCGGCGTGTTGGATGTCCAAAGCGAAGAACCAGGCATCTTTACAGATGAAGATGCGAACACGCTCGGAATCCTGGCAGACCAGATCGCCATCGCGATCGAGAACGCCAGACTGTTCGCCAAGACCCGCGAGTCGCTCAGCGAACTGCAATCCATGTATCGCCAAAACCTGCAGGAAGGCTGGCGGACTTTCATCCGCGAAGAGGCGGCTGCCGGGTATCACCAAAGTGTGGGCGGCGGGAAAAAATTGACCCAGCCGATCACAACCGACGAGATCCAGGAAGCCATGTACCGCGGCGACGTGATGCAGCTTCACGCCGATGGAAAGACACAGGAAAGCATCCTTGTCGTGCCCATCAAACTGCGCGGACAGGTCATCGGCGTCATGCGCGTAAAGGCGCCCACAAAAGATCGTCAGTGGACGGGCGCTGAGGTCAACCTCGCCGAGGCGGTTTCAGAACGCCTGTCGCTCGCACTCGACAATGCGCGCCTGCTCCAGGAATCCCAGCGGCGGGCGATCAAGGAAAGAACCATCAGCGAAATTACAGGCAAGATCGGCTCCTCGATCAACCTTGAAAACGTTTTGCTGACTGCCGTTGAAGAGCTGGGTAGGACGATCCCGGGCTCGGAGGTGATCATCAATCTCCAGAACGAGAACTCTCTTGAAGGAAGCGAGTAAAGGAAACGAGCATGAATAAATTGCTTTCTTCCATCTTTGATGCGCTCGAAAGAACCCCGTTCGGGCGTCTGAACCTGCGCCTTAAATTGACGATAGGCAATATGCTTATTACCTTCCTCGTCATTTTCATCATGGGAGCACTTGTCTTTTACCGTATCGGAACGGCAAGCCAGCAGCTGATCGCACAACTGGACGAAAATATCCGTACCCGGACAGAAGCCAGCCTGCTTTCCACAGGCGAAGAACAAGCCGCCCAGCTGGATAATTTCTTCGCGTCCATGAGCAAGAATACGATCGTCATTGGTTCCACGATCAGCGACCTGCTCTCGCAAAAAACGATCCTCGAGGAAGGCTTGTATTGGAGCGCGTTGGAGAATCTCTACCGCCTTCCATCCGGAAGCTGGGACAACTCCGATTCCGAGCCCGCCTCGATCTTCATCCCTGCAGACAGGCATCTCTCCAGCCCGCTCGCAAGAAAACTGAACGTCCTGAAACACACGGAATTGTTCATTCCCGCCCTCATCAAGGATAATCCTGATATTGTCGCGATCTATTTCGGCGGTGTGACCAGCGAAACGATCTACTATCCCAACATCGATCTCGCAGGCATCGTCCCGCCGGATTTCGATGTGACCGGGCGCTTATGGTTCGTAAGCGCATCTCCTGAGAACAATCCGCAAAATGAAGTCGTCTGGTCGGCGCCCTATCAGGATGCGGCGCTAAATGGACTGGTGGTCACGGCAAGCGCCCCCGTGTTCGATGCGAACAACATCTTCCAGGGCGTCGCCGGTATGGATATCCAGCTTACGCAAATCACGAATCTGGTCTCCAGCATTCAGGTCGGCGAGACCGGCTACGCCTTCATCGTGGACAACAACAACCGTTTGATCGCGCTGCCTGAACAGGGATACGGCGACTTCGGGATCACAGACGAGGCTGCAAAACTGGGCGAGATCATGGATACAGCCACCCTGCCCGAAGCTGCGCCCGAGTTCTTCAGCATCCTGAGCCGCATCACAAACGGCACAAGGGGCATCTTCACCATTGAAGTCGGAGGCGCTGAAAGGTATGTGGCGTATCAGCAAATTCCCCAGGTGGAATATGTGCTCGTCACCATTGCCCCGTCAAGCGAGCTTCTGACGGAAGCCGCCCTCGTCAGTCAACAGATCATTGAGACGCGCAGCACACTCGTCCGAAGTCTGTTCCTGATCGTGGTGATCTTTTTGCTCGGGACTGCCGCTTCTTTTGCCATCGGCAACAGGTTCACATCACCATTAAAACAGTTGACTCGCGCAGCCAATGAGATCATCGAAGGGAATTTGAACGCAAAAGCGGAAATACAATCCCAAGACGAACTCGGCACCCTCGCCACGACACTAAACGCCATGACAGCCAACTTGCGCGAATTGATCCAATCCCTGGAACAGCGCGTCGTGGAACGGACATCCGAATTACAGAATGAACTGCAAAGAGGCGAACGCCGCAGCAAACAGTACGAAGCGATCGCCAAGGTTGCGCAAGCCATTAACCGTACGCAAAACCTGCAGGAGCTCCTGCCCCAGATCTCGCAAGTCATCAGCCAGCAATTCGGCTTCTATCATGTCGGCATCTTCCTGAACGACCCCAGCAGGGAATATGCCGTGCTCGGCGCAGCCAACAGTTCGGGCGGACAAAACATGCTGCAACGCGGACATCAGCTAAAGATCGGCGAACAGGGTATCGTGGGATATGTGACCGGCACGGGTCAGCCGCGCATCGCGCTGGACGTGGGCGAGGATGCCACCTTCTTCAACAACCCCGATCTTCCGCAAACCCGCTCCGAAATGGCGCTTCCGCTGAACATTTCCGGGGAGGTTATCGGCGCATTGGACGTACAGAGCACCGAACCGAACGCTTTCTCAAATGAGGATGTCGAGGTTCTCTCCACACTGGCAGACCAGGTCGGCATCGCGATCCAGAATGCGCGTCTCTACGAACAGACGCAAAAATCCCTCGCGGAGGCGGAGGCGATCTCGCGGCAATACTTCCAGGATACCTGGAACAAACTCTCGCAGGAGCAAAAGATCACGGGCTTCCGCTACACGCCCATCGGAGCCATCCCGCTGGGAGGCGGAAATTCCAGTCAGGAAATGCCAGCCGATGACAAACTCGAACGGAAGAGCATCTCTGTCCCCATCGTCATCCGCGGACAGACCATCGGCAAGCTATCTGTGCTTGTGCCAAAACATGAGCACGTTCAGTCCGACCAGATGGATCTTATCAACGCCGTGGCAGACCGCGTGGCGATCTTTGCTGAAAATGCCCGTCTGTTCGACCAAACTGCCCGCCGCGCCGAACGCGAGCGCCTCGTGGCAGATATCACCACCAAGATACGCGGAACGAACGACCCGCAGGAGATGATCGAAACCGCCATCGGCGAGTTGCGGCAGGCGTTGAATGTCTCCCGCATCGAGATCATCCCGCAAAAAGTCGCTCCGCCGCCCGACCGGTAATCCGCAAATGAGGCAACCATGCTAAGAACCATCGCTGTATCCAATGAAAAAGGCGGGGTCGCAAAAACCACCACGACCCTTTCCCTCGGCGCCGCACTTGCGGAACTGGGCAAACGCGTCCTGCTTATCGACCTGGACGCGCAAGCCAACCTCACCCTCGCACTCGGTTTCGAACCCGGCGAGGCGCAGAACACATCCAGCAGCATCATGTTGGACAACATGCCCTTGTTGAGCGCCTGCCGCAAAACAGACGTCGACAATCTCGACTTGATCCCTTCCAGTTCGCAGATCGAAACATCTGAACAGTTCCTGCCGGTGCGGACAAATTACACCACCATCCTCCAGCGCGCCATTCGCGGCGCGAACGGTCTGTCGTACGATTACATCATCCTCGACTGCCCGCCCGCGCTCGGAGCGATCACACGGAACGCGCTCGCCGCCGCAGACCTGCTGCTCATCCCGACACAAGCGGAATATTTCTCCGCTTATGCGCTGCGCAACATGATGAGTCTCATCCGCCGCACGCGCGAGGACGACAACCCCGGTCTCGCCTATCGCATCCTCGTCACCATGCTGGACAGGCGCAACCGCACCCATCGCAACATCCACGAACAACTTCGCGCCACTTTCAGCGAGGGCGTGTTCAATACCGTCATCGAAATCGACACCAAGCTGCGGGAAAGTCCCATCGCCGGCATGCCGATCACGCAGTACAAAGCCGGCGCGCGCGGCTCCATCCAGTACCGCATACTTGCCCAGGAGTTAATGGAATATGCCAAGGAAACCGAAAATAAACAAGCGGCTTGACAAGCTCTTCAAGGAAATTCAACCCGAAGAGAATGTCCTGAAACCTGGCAGCAAGCCCAAGGTCAAAGATGAAGCGCCTCTTGTTCCGGACCCGAAACCTGCGAGGAAAACTCCCGCCGCATCCCCCTCCCCGACGACACCCATCACCCGGCGTCGTCCATCCTCGCTCGCCATGCCGCCCGCAACGGATAAAAGCGCCATGGCGGCTTACGCTGCCAACATTCAGATCGGTGATGAACTGGCAATGATGCGTCTCGTGGATGACCAGAACCGCGTCTGGACTACGGACGAACAACTGCTCATCAAACAGGTTGCAGACCAGTTATCGCTCGCGCTCGAAAACGCAAGGCTGTTCCAGGAAACACAGAAACGCGCGCAGGAACTCACGATCGTCAACCAGGTGGTGACATCGGCGTCCAGATCCCTGGCGTTGAGGGATACCCTGCAGAGCATTGCGAGCAACCTTGCACAACTGCTCTCCGCCGGGCATGTTGGCATTGCGCTGATGGACAGCGGAAAGACCGAACTGGTCCTGGCGGCTGACGCATCCTCCACCGTGGGAGAATCATCCGACATTGGAACCATCATTCCAATCGCCGGCAATGCCGCAACGGAAGAGGTGCTGCGCACAAAACGGCCGGTCTACATCCGCAACGTGATGAACAATCCGCTTACCGAACCGATCCGAGATATCATGGCAATGCGCGGCACAAAAAACCTGCTGATATTGCCGCTGCTCGCCGAAAACGAGGTGATCGGCACGATCGGCATCGACTTCTTCGAGGAAGACCGGGTTGTAACGCAGGACGAACTCCGTCTTTTGGAAACCATAGTAATTCAGGTTGCCACCGCCATCCAAAAAGATCAACTCTTTGAACGGGTGGAGCAATCCGAAACCAACCTCCGCGCGCTCTTCTCCGCCATGGACGATGTGGTGCTGGTGATCAACAGGGACGGCCGCTACGAACAGATCGCGCCCACCAACCCGTCCCTGCTGGTGCGCCCGCCGCAGGAATTGCTCGGAAGGACATTCCACGAGCTTTTCCCGGTTGAGGTCGCCGACCGCTTTCTCGAGAAAACGCTCGAGGCAATGAATTCATCGCAAAAGGTCCAATTCGAATATGAACTGCCTGTAGAAAACCAGGTCTTCTGGTTTCTTGCCAGCCTGACGAAACTGGACAAGGACCGCGTGTTTTGGATCGCGAGGGATATCACTGAGCGCAAACAGGCAGAGGAAACCATTCGCCGCCGCAACGAATACCTCGCGGCATCGGCGGAGATCGGCAGACTCATCACATCCACGCTTGACCTGAACACGATCTTTGCGCGGACCGTGAACCTGATCAATGAAAAATTCGGCTTTTACCACGCTGCGATCTTCATCGTGGAGGAAACCGGCTTCAATGCCGTGCTAAGGGAAGCCACCGGTGAGGCTGGCGCGGAAATGAAAAAGCGCGAGCACGCCCTGCCCGTTGACCAGTATTCCATCGTGGGCAAAGTGACAGCCGAAGGGACTTCGGTTGTGGTCAACGACATCACGAATGACCCGCTGCATAAATTGAACCCGCTCCTGCCGGAGACCCGCGCCGAGGCTGCCATTCCGCTGCGAATCGGCACGCGCATCATCGGCGCAATTGATATTCAATCCACATCAGCGAACGCCTTCAGCGAGGACGAAGTCTCCGTTCTGCAAACGCTTGCAGACCAGGTGGCGGTTGCCATCGACAATGCGCGCTCCTTTGAACTCTCTCAGCAAGCCGTGATGGAAATGCGCGAGATCGACCGCTTGAAGACCCAATTCCTTGCGAATATGAGTCACGAACTGCGCACACCTTTGAACTCCATCATCGGTTTTTCGCGCGTCATCCTGAAGGGAATTGACGGTCCGGTCACCGAGCTGCAACAGCAGGACCTGACCGCGATCTATAATTCGGGCCAGCACCTGCTCGGTCTCATTAACGACATCCTCGACCTTGCCAAGATCGAGGCTGGCAAGATGGAATTGGCATTCGATGAGGTGAACATCACCGATGTGGTCAGCAGCGTCCTTTCGACCACAAGCGGCTTGGTCAAGGATAAACCCATCGAGTTGAAACGCTCCATCGAGCCGAACCTGCCCACTGTCCGGGCGGATGCGATCCGTGTCCGTCAGGTGTTGATCAATCTGCTCTCGAACGCGGCAAAGTTCACGGAGCAGGGCGAGATCTCTGTGAATGTCAATCTTGTGACAAGCTCAAACGGCAGGAACGAGATCAGGGTCAGTGTCAAGGATACAGGTCCCGGCATCTCCGAAAAGGACCAGGAAAAACTCTTCCAGCCATTCTCGCAGGTGGACGACTCGCCAACCCGCAAGACCGGCGGCACGGGGCTTGGCTTGTCC
This sequence comes from Anaerolineales bacterium, assembly GCA_023382595.1. Taxonomy (GTDB): domain Bacteria; phylum Chloroflexota; class Anaerolineae; order Anaerolineales; family Villigracilaceae; genus Villigracilis. The sequence goes on from JAHDWB010000009.1 coordinate 75,459, forward strand.
ATTTGTCAGCAGTTGATCAACATGCATGGCGGGCGCATCTGGGTTGAGAGTGAAGTTGGCGCGGGAAGCACATTCCTGTTCACGCTGCCGCTCTTCCGCAAAGACACCGACAGCGGTTATCCTGCCAATGGCAGCCGGCTGATCCTGGCAATTGATGACGACTCGCAAGTCATCAGCCTGTACGAGCGATACCTGCATCCGCAGGGGTATCAGGTCATCCCGTTGACGGATCCGTCACGCGCGGTGGAACGCGTCAAACAATTGAAACCGTTCGCAGTGACGTTGGACATCATGATGCCCGGCGTCGATGGCTGGACCGTATTGGAGGCTTTGAAGAGCGACGCGGAAACGCGCAATACACCGGTGCTCATCTGCAGTATCATAGAAGACTTGGAAAAAGGGTTCAACCTCGGGGCTGCAGATTACCTGGTCAAGCCCATCATCGAAGACGATCTCGTCAACGCGCTCGACCGCCTGAACACAGACGGTTCCATCCGCGAAGTGCTGATCATTGACGACAACCGTGACGACCTGCGCCTGATCGGGAAACTGCTCAATGATGACGGCAGGTACAAAGCCATCCTGGCAGAAGGCGGACGCAACGGCTGGAACATCATCTCCAGCGGAAACCCGCCTCATGCCATCATCCTCGACCTGTTCATGCCGGACATGGATGGGTTCCAGATCCTGGAACGACTGCAAGCCGACAAAAAACTGCGTGATATTCCCACCATTGTCATTAGCGGCATGGAAGTCACGCCGGAACAGAAGAAACAGCTCAAAGAGTTCGGGCAGCGCCTGCTTACAAAAGGATCCTTCAGCGAGAAGGACCTGCTCATGTCCATCCAACGCGCACTTGACCGGATCAACGCAACGAAATAAACAACAACAGGAGAATCCAACAAAGTGTCATTCATCATTAAGTGCCTTGATTGCGGGCACAATGCGCCGTACTATCCCACATCCACCACCTGCCCAAAATGCAACAGCCAGTGGCGCGAGGCGGAGTACGATTACGAAGTGATCGGAAGGACCCTGCTCCCCAAGCTGGCAGGGCGGGCTTCCGACCTGTGGCGTTACCGCGAACTCCTGCCTGTGCGGAATCCCAACACCAGCCTCTCGCTGGGCGAAGGCTGCACGCCGCTCATCCGCGCCGTGAATTTGGGCATGATGCTCGGCTGCCCCAATATCTACATCAAGGACGAAAGACAGGGACCCACCTCATCGTTCAAGGACCGCCAGGCGGCGGTGACGATCGCGGCGCTGAAAGAGGCGGGTATTACGGAAATGGTGGCAGCCTCCACGGGGAACGTTGCCATCTCGTATTCGGCGTACGCCTCCCGGGCTGGGATGAAGCTTTGGGCGTTTGTCACCAGCCTCGTCCCGTCGGTCAAGATGCGCGAGATCGCGCTGTATGGGAGTCAGGTCATCAAGATCACAGGCTCCTACGACCAGTGCAAGCAGGTCGCATCCGAATTCGCGCGCCAGCGCAAACTGTACCAGGATATGGGCGCGCGGACGATCACATCCATTGAAGCGATGAAGACCATCGCGTTCGAGATCGCTGAGCAGTTGACCGCCGCCCAGGGTCCGGGAGAGGACACTCCGTGGCGCACGCCTGACTGGTATGTGCAGGCGATCAGCGGCGGCATGGGACCGATCGGCGTGTATAAGGGCTTCCGCGAAATGCAGCAAATGGGCTGGGTGGATAACATCCCTTCTTTTGCGCCCATACAGGCGGATGGCTGTGCTCCGATGGTGACCAGCTGGAAAAAAGGACTTGAAAAAGCAGAGGTGGTCAACTCCCCCAAGACGCGCATCGAAACGCTTGCCACCGGCGACCCCGGGCGCTCGTATGAATTCCTGCGCCAGATCGTCAACGACACCAACGGCGCTTTTGACAGCGTAAGCGACGCGGATGCCTTCCGCGCAATGCATGTGCTGGCAAAGATGGAAGGGATCTCCGCCGAGCCTGCCGCCGCAGTGGCGTTTGCCGGCTTGTTCAAATTGATCCGCGCGGGCGTCATCAAGCCCAGCGACACGGTCGTTGTAAACTGCACCGGTCATACCATGCCTGCCGAAGCGGGCATTCTGGGCGAGAACTGGTCGCGCGATGTAAAATTCCCCAGCGCCGACGAAACTCCACAGGAGGGCTTGCTCTCCGCTCTGACGCAGGTCGCACCGGAACGCTTCCCCAAAGTCGCCATCGTTGAAGATACGACCGAGGCACGCCGCCTCATCCGCCGCATCCTGCAATCCCAAGGCAATTTCACCATCCTCGAAGCATCGAACGGACGCGAAGGACTTGACCTGATCCAGAAGGAACTGCCTGATTTGGTCATCATCGACCTGATGATGCCCGAGATGGATGGTTTCACGGTCATCGAGGCGCTGCGCGCCAAGCAGGAAACCGCCGTGATTCCGGTCATCGTCGTCACCGCAAAAGAACTCACCCCGGATGAAAAAGACCGCCTGAGCGGTCATATTCAGGCGCTGCTGCAAAAAGGCGACTTCCTGAACGACGAATTCCTCGATGAAGTAAAATCATTGATCAAATAACCCATCGGATTACCCCAAAGGCTGGCGTTCTTGTTAAAAAAACAAACGGCTGGGATCCTTGCAGCGTTCACATCGGCGGTATTTCTTGGGATGGCTCCCGTTTTTGGGAAACTTGCCATCACGCAGGGCTTCACGCCGTTCGCGGTCGTCGCCCTGCGCACCAGTTTCGCCGCCGGCATCATGTTGGTAGTGGTCGTGCTTTTTTACCGCCAGTTCCTGTACATCTTCCCGGTCGGGCTGATCGGTTGTGTGCTTGCGGGGGCAATCAACGGATTGGGATCCCTGCTTTATTATCTCGCCCTCGAACGGCTGGATGCCAGCGTCGGGCAGCTGCTCTACTCCCTGTATCCGTTCTTTGTTGCCTTATGGCTGATCCTTGACCATCAACCGCCCACCCGCCTGACACTTTTCCGCATCGCGCTTGCGACCATCGCCGTGCTCCTGCTCACCTACACGCCAAACCGCAGCGTGGACATGGTCGGCGTGGCAATGATGATCGGAGCCGCGGTCCTGTATGCCATGCACCTCCCCATCAACCAGCGCGTGTTGTACGAAGTCCCCGCGCCGACCGTAGCGCTTTACACCCTGCTTGCCATGAGCGCCGTCGTCGTCCCGGTTTTTTTGATCTTTGACCGCACCCTGCCCAGCGCAAACATCCCCTGGACGCCGGTCATCTGCCTGACCTTTGTGACGCTCTTCTCGCGCATCGCGCTCTTCCTTGGCGTGAAAAAGATCGGCGGAATGCAAACCGCCCTGCTGGGACTCGCCGAACTGCTGATCGCGATCATCCTAAGCAACCTGTTCCTCGGCGAGAACCTGTCTGCCACCCAACGGCTCGGCGCGGCCGGACTCGGGATCAGCCTGATACTCGTCATGTACGAGAAGCCTGCGCCGCCAGTGCACAGCGGCAAGACCGGCTGGCTCTCATGGATCCGCCCGCCGGGACTTCCAAAGGATATGTTCGGTCCATATGAATAAAAAAGACTGCGAAAGCCGCAGTCTTTTTTGTTGACAATACCAGTTCCTTAATTATCGCCCTCATACAGATACCCCGTTCCGCGCACACTGACGACCCGCTCCGAAAGGGACGGGAAATTCTCCAGCTTGTGCCGCAGACGGCTCACAAGCGGGCGCAGGATCTCCGGCGCTTCACGCTGTGATGTGTCGTAGCCCTGCACCAGCAAGACCAGTTCGCGATGCGAGAAGACCTTGCCTTCATTTTCCATCAACACCCGCAGCAGCCTGCCCTCGGCGGGAGTGAGGTGTTCCACCTTGTTTTTGAACTTTATCTGCCGGCGGGAAAGGTCCACCGTGGTGCCGTCCTTCAGCGGGAATACTTCCTGTCCGCCGTCGTCGCTGGCGGCAACAACAGCACCGGCACGGGATTTCGACGTGCGGCGCGACAATCCCTTCTTGACGCTGGCGATGATCTGCGCGGGAGATGCCGGTTTGAGCAGATAATCATGAATGCGAAGACGCAGCGCCTGAATGGCGGTCTCGATGGAACCATAGGCGGTCAGCAAAATGACCTCAGTCTCTGGCGAGGTCTGATTGACGACCTGCACCACCTCCAGACCGTCCATGCCGGGCATTTTCAGGTCCACGATCATCAGGTCGACGGCATGGGTGCGGACATGTTCCACCGCCGACTGACCGTTGGGCGCAGAGGAGACGATGTACCCTTCCAGCTTCAGGATGTCCGTCAGGGACTGGCGGGCAACGGGTTCATCATCAACGATCAATATGTTCGACTTCATTGTTTTCCTCCTGTTGGCAAGAAAATGCGGAAACAGGCGCCGGGACCGCGTTCTGACAACAATTCCAGCACACCTCCGTGAGCGGTAATTATATTGTAACTTACGGTTAATCCCAAGCCGGTGCCTCCGTCTTTAGTACTAAAGAACGGCTCGAAAATATTGGTCTGCTTTTCCTTGGGGATGCCCTTGCCGCTATCCTGAAACAGGACCTCGATGCCATCCCGCAGTGAACGGATGGTCACGCCCAGGGTGCCGCCGCCGGGCATGGCATCCGCTGCGTTCAGGATCAGGTTGATGAACACCTGCTGGATCTGACTGCCGACCGCCATGATCGGCTGCGGATCGCCGGTAAATTCCACGGAAACGGTAATGGAAGCCTCGTTCAATTGTTTGGACATCAGCGCCAGCACATACTGGAGCATCTCCGCCAGGTCCACTTTTTCGAGCGAGGAAGCGCCGGGGCGGTAAAAGTCCAACATGCGGCGGACGGTGAGCATCAGGCGCTCAAGCTCGGTGCGGGCGAGATTGAAGTATTCCAAACGCTTCCCGCTGACGAGGTCTTCGCGGGCGGCGAGATGCAGACAGTTCTGCACCGCCTGCAAGGGATTGTTGATCTCGTGCGCAATCGAGGCGCTCAAGCGTCCCGCCGCCGCCATCTTCTCGGCTTGGAGCAATGCCTTCTGGGATTCTTCAATGCGGCGGACGTAATCCAACTGCTCGGCATACAGACGCGCATTCTCCAGGGCGGTGATCGCCTGGCGCGCAAGGATCTGCAGCATTTCGAGATCGGATTCGCGGAAAGGAGGCTCGTCCGCTGTGCGGGCGGCGTGGAAGACCATGCCCAAATTCGGGTGGACGACCGGCACGAGAATAACCGAACCAAGCCCGAGATCGGAAAGAAGCGCTTTCACAGCCGCGTTCCCCGGTCCGTTGGCGTTGACCATCAGCGGGCTGGTAGAGTCTCCGATGCGGGAGATCAGGTCCAAAAGGGGCTGCGGCGAATTGAAACCATGAGGGGCGGCTAATGCGAACCGCCCGCCTTCGCTTTCCTGCTGGTAACAGGCAGCCTGCCCGCAATTCAAATGCCCGCGGATGGCGTTGATGATGAGATCGAGCAAAGGTTCGCGGCGGGTTTCGGAAAAGAGCGACTCGGTGACGGTGAACAACGGACGCAGCGCCTGTGTGCGCGCGGCATCCCGCTTCTTCTGGCTGTCTGCCATGGCAAGCCGCACAGCCTCCAGCAGTTCCGCGCTTTGGAACGGTTTGAGCAGCAAGCCGTCCACCCCCTGCCGCAGCGCGCGGATGGCGGTCTCCACCGTGCCGTGACCGGTCATGATCAGTACGGCTGCATCGGGCTGGAGGCGCTGGGTATGTTGAATGACCTCGAAACCGTCCACCTCGGGCATGCGGATGTCGACCAACAGCAGGTCGACCGGGTTCTCCTTGAGATACTCGATGGCGGCGCGCGGATCGGTATTGGCAGCCGCCTTGTACCCGGCGCGGGTCAGGAAGCGCTCGGTAAGCATGGCGATGCCGGGTTCATCATCGACGACAAAGACGAATGGATTTTCCATGACTCAGATCGGAAGCCAGACGGCGAAGGTGGAACCCTTGCCGGGATTGCTGATGACCTCGATGGTGCCGCCGTGATCGGCGACAATGCCATAAGTGACCGAGAGCCCCAGCCCCGTGCCGCCGCGCGAGCCGCGCGTGGTGAAGAACGGTTCAAAGATGCGGCTCTGGTCTTCCAGCGGAATACCGCTGCCGCTATCGATGACTGACATGACGATCCAGCTCCTTTCCTCGCGCGATACCTGGCGGGTGGAGATCGTCAACTCGCCGCCATTCCGCATCGCCTGCAACGCATTGTGGATGAGGTTTAATAACACCTGTTTCATCTGATCGGTGTCGATCAACACCCAGGGCAGCCCCTCCCCAAGCGTCAGGTGCAGGCTGACATTGCTGTTCTGGATGAGATGCCGCGTCAGCGCGACGACATCATGGACGATCTCGTTCAGGTCGGCGCTGGTGCGCAGGCGCTCGCCCTGGCGCGAGAAATCCAGCAGGCGGCGGACGACGGCGCTGGCGCGCCGCGCCTCGTGCAGGACCATCTCGAGTTCCTTGCGGTGGGACGAATCCGCGGGGGTTTCATCCAGCACCAGTTCCGAAAAGCCCGTGACGGTCGTCAGCGGATTGTTCAACTCGTGCGCAATGCCCGCCGCCATTTCACCGACGGCGGCAAGCTTGGCAGCCTGCACGAGACGGTTCTCGGCGGAACGCTGCGCCTCCATGCGGGCGTTCAACTCGATCTCGGTCGCCCGCAACTGGCGGACGGTCTGCTGTAACTTCTGGTACTGGTTGGCGCTGGAGACCACGGAAGCAAGGATGCCCGCCAGCGCCTCCATTGCGATCAGGTCGTTGTGGGTAAAGGCGTTCTGGTCGCGACTCTCCACGTCGATCAAGCCCAGAATCCGCGAGCCGTCCTTGACGGCGACACAGACCTCCGAACGCGCCGCCCAGCCTGTGATCGGCCTGTACAATTTATCCTGCGTGGTGTCGTTGATGAGCATGCTCTCGCCGCTCCTCAACACATGCCCGGTGATGCCGTCCGGCTTGATGAAGTCTTCGGTCAAGAGCGCGTCGCGCACCGTTTCGGCGTACGCGCCGCCAAAGCCCTGAATGGAATAATCATCGTCGTCATTCGCGAGCAGGACGACGGCAAGCTCATATTTAAAATACTGCGCCACAAGGTCGGCGGTAATGGCGGCAACTTCGCGCTTGTCGTTCAAGCCGATCAACTGCCCCACCACTTCATGGATCAGCCCCAGACTGCGCGCCCTGCCCTCCGCCTCCTCGCGCAGGCGCGTGTATTCGATCAGCCCCGCCAGATGGCTTGCGATGACCACCATGAGATGCTCGTCGTACTGGCTGAACGCCTCGGCGGAAACACTCTCGATCACCAGCACCCCGGCGGGCTGTCCGCGGTAACGGAACGGGACGATCAGCTCGGAACGGACATCTTTGTGGACGCCGACAAAGCCCTCCTGCGTGGAATCCGAAACACGGCGGACGCGTCCATCGATAAGAACCGGCTGGATCGCGTGCCCAGCCACCGCCACGCTGACGACGTTCAGCTTCCCCTCGAACATGCGGTAATCGCGCAGGATGCGCCCGTCGCTGGAGCGCAGGAAGAGCGTGATGAGTTCGGTATTGAAGGCGCGCGTGAGCAGACCGAACATGCGCCGCGCGATCTGGTCCAAGTTTTGCGCGGAGGAGACGGTCAGCACGAAATCATTGAGCAAGCCCAGCCGCCGCAGGTGCGCGGTCATTTCGGCGAAGGTGATGATGATCTCCACGGTCGAGGAGACCTGCACCGCCAGTTCGCGCAGTTCGCCGCGCTCGGCAGGCGTGAACTCCTTCTGCCGCCACAACGATACGACCCCGATCAGGCGTTGACCGATGACGAGCGGCAGGCACATCCACGCGCCGGTATTGGGTTTGAGCGCGCCGTGCGGCAGGGACTCCCAGGTGGGCTGGCTGCGCACGACGACGACATCCGCCAGGGAGCGGTTGATGCGGCGCAGGATGGGGTTCTCATCCATCTCCAGGGACAGGTTACGAAGTTTGGGCGCGTTCCATTCCGCCTGCACGTCCAGCGTTTCGCCGCGGCGGATCGCCAGCCATGCGCCCTGACAGGACACTGCCTGCACAAAGGCGCCCAGCACCTTCTCCAGCGCAAGCGGAAGATTGAACGCCAGACCAGATTGCAGGTCGGGAAGAAGCGGCGGCTGCGGCGGCGCGGAACGCCCCGCCAGCAGGGAGGCGGTCAACTTCCAGAGGCGCTGCGCGCTGGCAGACTGGTCCTCCGCGCTGACCAGCAGGACTTGCGATGTGCCGTTGATGGGAAAGACGAACATGCGCCCGTCGCCGAGGCGCTGACTGGGCGCAATGGGCGTGGAGCGCATGTAGCCCCCGCTGAGCGCGCCGCACAACCAGGTATCCACGGAGGGCGCGCCCATCACGCCCATCAATTCATTTTGCGCCGATTTGTTGAGACGATAGGAGGAACGCACCAACCACGCGCCGCCCACGCGTTCGGCAAACACCGCCCATGCCGCATCTGTGAGTTGCACTGCTTCTTTGAGTTGGGGTTCAATGCCGGTTTCGGTTTGCATGCTGGTCGGATGCAATTATAACCTTCCGCTCCGCATATGGATGCCCCACCCCAGCACCCATGCCGCCAGCGCGTACAACCCGGCAAGCAAAGTGACAATGATGCCGATGGCTTCCAGCAGGGCGATTAGTTCATCCACCCAGGCGGGCGTGACGGGACGGGGTCTTCTTGGTTTCGGGGGCATGGATGCGGATTATATCCACACACCTTTGCGGCGGGGATGTCAGATGCATATCATTTTAGGAGAGTTTATTGCAGTTTGATCTCGCCGTCGATCTTGAAGTTCAGGTTCAGGTCTGCCACTGTGAGCGTTATACTTGCGGGAAAGGTCTCGTCCCCCTTGATGCGCCCCTCTTCAAGGGCGGTTCGCACTGCTTGTTCGATCTCGCGCTGCGAGTTGGTGCCTACGAGCTTAAGAAATTTGCGGATGCTGAGGTTGAAGGTTTCTTCGTGCATGGGAACTCCTTTTTTTGTTCTTGAATTATACCTGTGCCGCTTTGATGTCGTTGCGAGCGCCCCCACCCGTCCTCCCCCAAATACGACAATGAAGTACATATAGAATCTTGGAGACTTTAAATCGTCGTATTTGGGGGAGGTGCCTGCGAAGCGGGCGGAGGGGGCAACCCATCCAGATAAGCGACAATGCGCCGCTGCTCGTCATTCGCTTGATAGCAACGCATATACTTCTCCTGGCAATTCTTCAAGCCAATGATCATCGCTTGGTTTTTCCTTGACCAGAAATACATGATCGTTAGCGTAATGTCTAAAGTTATCGTCATTGTCTGTTGAACCAGCAATTATCATTTCTGGGACATTCAGATATGGTGGTAAGCCCATCCAGACAGTATAAGTATCAACATTTATCGGCGTTGGTTCGTCTTTGGGATCTTTGCGATAAATCTTGATTATTACCTTGGAACTAGTGGCAAATGCCGTACCACCTATGATGTCCCTTTCAGCGATAAGTTCACTAATTGGTAGAGGTTGAAATTGTTCCAAACTCAACTTAACAAGTTTTTCTTCCGTGCCATTCGTTATGTTTAGAGAATTCCAGTCGCCTTTTCTAATTGCAAAAATGCGGTTCTTTTTCTCAATGTGTTGCCAGAGCGTGTGAAAACGTGGAGCGTTTGGGGAAACTGAGATACTCATATAACTCCTCACAACTCTCCTCGAAACACCCTATCCAACACGGACGGCAGCAACGCATCCATTTCATCTTGCATCTGGGACTGCAACCGCCCAAAAGCATGGGCAGGCAACGCATTGACTTTCGCCTGCAACCCATTCAGATAAGCGACAATGTATCCTGTCATTTTGCGTCACCTTGTAAATTCATCAATATGTGATAGACGTTTGGTTTAGCCTCATATACTTTGAAGCCTTGTCGCTTGTACCATTCTCGTAAGTAATCCTCCGTTGTTCCATCGTGAGGTTTGATAAATCCCCAAATATATCTGACTTCATGTTCTTTTGCCCAACGGACTACTTCTTTCATCATTGCTTTCCCTAAACCATACTGTCGTAAATTGTAACGTTTGAATATTGTGATGTCAGCTAGGGTTAGACTATTATCATCCTCATGTAGCGAATTTACAACAGCTACCCAATGACCACGATGCCAAACACGCAATTCACGAGCATGTTCAAATCTGTTTTGCCAATAAAACCAATACTTCTCGCCCCGATTGTCGGTAATATATTCAGCATTTCTCCATGGCGCAATATTGAACCATTTTTCAAAAATCCGCCAACTCATAATTCTCCCTTAAACGCCCCTCCCCGGGGGCGCACCACGGACGGCAGCAAAGCATCCAATTCTTCTTGACTTTGCGACTGCAACCGCCCAAAAGCATGAGCAGGCAATGCATTGACCTTCGCCATCATAATTCCCTCTCTTAAACCTTTTGCCACGTAGCTGCTGCATTCATTTGACGAAATATATCTTCACTCACAGTTTCTCCAGTATAGGAGACAAGGCTTGGGAAATTGCGTAATCGTTTGGCAATTTGACCGTGGGCAATTTGAAACGGTCTGTCGCTTTCAGCGTATTCAATAAGAGCCTGAACATACAGTCGTTGATGTTCTTGTGCTAGTTTTAGGATGAATTGATGTGAGTCAAACGTATTGGGCATCAAGGCAATAACTTCTTCATAAACGCCTTCGATGGCTTCAAATTGCTCAGCAGTCATTTTTTCTCCTCTGTTCATTCTTCAGTATTACCCGACCACGATGCGGCTTATTCCTTCAGCAACGCGTTGACCTGCGCGCCCAAAGACCATCCACGAATAGACCACGAATTCACGAATTGCCGTATATCCATTCGAGTATTCGTGGATGGTTTTTCGCCATAGTCCACCACTCTTAAAAACCGACCATTGCTTACGAAAAGATTCCAATCAAATGGATTTTCGTGAGACATCAGCTCTTCTTGTAGTTCACTAACGCCCAATTAAATAGCCAGAACTCTTAACATATTCCCGCATCCAGCCGGTTTGCCCCCTCCCGGTGCGCACCTGCCACCATGTTCCTTCGTGGGCACACGCCGGACCGCCAATAATCGTAATCGTCGTTCCCTCCTCCAGCTTTGCAATGCTGTTTTCGTAGTATTCCTGCGGGACAATCGGTGCCGTGCGCAGGTTAACTTTGAGCCAAAGAACTTTTGCGCGGTCTCCTACTTTGAGTTTCACCTTACTCAAATCGTCGCACCAATACTTCTGCGTTGATGGTTGACCAGGCGATGTTTGCGTGGATGTGGACGTAGACCCACCAAGAACAGGCGCATTTTGATTCGGCGGCGCGGAAGAAGTGCGGACGATGGTATAGGTGATCTGAATCCCTCCATCCTTTGATTTTACGGTGGTCGTCTTGTTGGCGGACCAACTATCTTTTCTGCTCAAATAAATACCTTGCGAGCCGATAACATCCGCTTTTTGAATCCACTCCTTGAGTTTGCCGCTTAGAAAACTAATTAACGTACCAGCAATGAACGTGTAAGGAGTGCTATTTTTTGCTGTAGTCAACCCCAGCGTGATTGCACGTTCTTTTACAGCCCTTCCGAAAGCGGAACTAAGACCGCTGGTGGCAGCTTCATATGATAGATCCGCGGGCAGGGATGATTTATCTTCATCCACCACCATAACCGTGAGATATACCCCATCGGATACTGTAGCTTCATCAATACTCATACCAGCCAGACAGGGGACTTTTATCACATCCCCCTTGCGCATTTTCAGTGGTTTATCACCTGGACAGAACATGCCAGTTGATTTGCCTGTTGTATCAGCAGCCAGGACGATCAAACGAAACTCGCCGGCGCCAACCAAGTCGCCGGTATTGCCAAGAATTTTTATCTCATCGATATAGAGATTTATAAAATTTCTAGTTCTTTGTGTATCCGGCATTCCAAGTTGTGCTGCTGCCGCAGGAGAAGCCCCCGCATAAGGCAGAATTAGTGCCATCAAAAAAACCAAAAATACAGAACGTAGCCTGAACATATTTACCTCCTAACGACCAATACAGTGGAACAATCCAACTCCCGACGGTTGTCCAGCCTGCAGCGAATAATTTCAATTTTACCCGACATCCCCGCTCAAAACGATCAAAAACAATTGCAATTCCCCCATCCCCCGCCCGTCCAGACAGATTCCCCCGTCTCCATCATCGAATAGAAGCTGTGTACCAGCGCACAGCCCGTTGACCTTGAGGTCAGCGGGCTGTTTTTTGTTCTGCCGTCAAATTGCAGGAAAAGCCGGGGAGGACGCCCAGGCGGACGTGGCGCGGGAGGCGTTATTCCGGCTTCACCTGCCCGGTCACAGACGACTCACGACCGAGCGTCAACCGGTCCAGATAGCGGATCCGCAAGGCGATGAAGATGGCGCTAAAGATCAGGAAGAGCGGAAGCCCGACCGCCGCGATGACCTTCTCGCTCCCAAGCAGGTTGACCCCGGCGAACCGCAGGATCGCGCCTGCAGCAGTAAATTGTTCCGGGCGTACCCCTGTCAACAGCGAATATATCAAGTCCTGTGCCATTGCCATGAATGACAGCGCTGCCAGAAACCCCGCAAGCGGAAGGGATGGGATGAATAGTTTTGTGAAAAAGGCACGCGCCGCCGGTGTGCCTTCGGCGAGAGCCTGCCGCCATGCCGGCGCGTGTCCCTTGAAGAACAGGGTGAGGATCACCAGCATGGGAACGCTGATCAGGAGCGGCGGCACAAGCGCGGAGAACGAATCCAGGGCATCTGCATTGCTCAAAGCGATCGTCCGCTGCAGGGCAAAAGGCATGGAAGTTGCGAACAGCCACGGGGCAAAGAGCAGAAGCAGCGCGTCACTCCACCTGCCGAACGGACGGACGACGCCGATCCCCAGCGCGCCCAGGTAGGCAAACGGTAATTGAATGAATAGAATAGCCAGCAGCGGGGGAAGCGTGGTATTGAGCCAAATCTGCATCATGGAAACGGACCGCGTGGAACCTTCCCCTGCCCACGAAGCTGCCCCAAGCAGGCTGACCAGGTAGGGAACGAACAGGATGAAGATCACGCTTATGGCGCCGGGCAGGGTCATAAGCCAGCCGAGGATGCCCAACACCTTGTTGCCGGGGCGATTGGCATCCTCAACAGGCGGAACATACCCCAGCTGCAGTCGGAAGAGGATCAGGGTCAATGTAGCGAGCACGCCCAGCACAGCCACCGGGAGGAACACGATCACGGAGGCGGCGAATCCAAGCTGCAAGGTAAATACCCGGGTGGTCTCAAATGCAAATTGAGAGAAAGTGATGGCGTCTGATCGAAAGAAGAAGCCCAACGGCGAGAAGGTTTGCAGGGTGTATGCCAGCACGGCAAATTGACCGATCAACCAGACGGCAATCAACGCGGGGAGTGTGGATGTCCAGCCTTTGCCATCATCCGCGCGCCGGCGGAGGACGGCGGAATAAACGAGCAAACCGGCGGCGCATGAGACGATCAACATTACCAACGCTTCGACCAGCAGGACGGTCATCTCGGTGGAATCCCGGTCCCACATCCAGAGCATCCGCCGCGACGCAAACGCCACCAGTGCAGGCGCAAAGAACGCCATCGGCAGGGTAAAGAGCAGGCGAATAGCGAGGCGGGACCGCTTCCCAAGTTGATATACGCCGATGCTTAACAACAGGGGGATGACCGCAGCGACCAACAGACGCACAAGAATCAACTGTCCCGTAAATTCGACCGCCGCGCCGAAGTTGCGGATATCAAACAGGCTTTCGAAATTTTCCATTCCGACGAATTCCGGCGTGTCGTTCGAAAGCGGGTTGGCTTGGAAACCGGCGAGTATTGTGTCGGCTGTGGTGCCAACCAAATTCACGGAGCACAACCCGCAGGCTGGCAGGAGCAGCAGCAACCCCAACAACGCTCGAAGGAAGGGGCTCATTGAAGGTTTTGGTGGTACGGGGGCGGAACTCTCGGCAGCCATAAAATTCTCCTCATTGGGTTCATTTGGTTTTTGCAGATTCTTAATAGTGCAGCCGCGCTTGCCCTTCTGGCGCAAGGGTTTCGTCAAGCCATCTCCCATGCGGGTATGGGCGGGACAAGCCAGATCTTCGAGACCGCGATCTCAACTTTTGAATCAAACCCCAACACCTCAAGCCAGTTTCGTTTTTTTCATCCCAAACCATGACTTACATCGAATAGAAGCTGTGCACCAGCGCACAGCCCGTTGACCTCAAGGTCAACGGGCTGTTTTTTGGATTCAGGAATCCTGTTCCCGCCGCCACCCGCTACGCGATCAGCCCCGGCACAAAGACAGCCGCCAGAAAGCCGAGCAGGATCGCAACGACGTAAATACCCACCGTCACCCAGAACCAGAACCGGAAATTCCTGTCGCTCTGCCGAATGCGCAGGGTGGCAATCGTCTCCACGATGTCCTCGCCCAGCTTGTCCTTGAAACGTTCGATGCGTCCCTCCATGCCGGTCTTCAACACGCGGTATTGCAGCCACTGATTGATCATGTTGTATAAAAGTGGGAACGCCAGTACATACAGCGAATACACCACCATGCCCGCCCGAAAGATGAACGGGTTGAACTTGTCGCTTCCGAAACCAGCCGCCACAAAAGAACCCAACAGCGCGGCAATGGCTGCCAGCATCGCATCCGATACGGATTTGAAGATCGCCGCCACCTGTTCGGCGAACGAATCGATGGTCTTGACCACCGCCTCCTCCAACTTCTGCTCCTCCTCCGAATAGGCTTTCAACTGCTTTTGGATGAAGCGGTCCCAATGGCGGTTCAGGCTGGTGTTCAGCCCTCCCGCCCGTTCGAGAAGAAGCACACAGGCATCCTCGCGCGGACTGCGCAGCAATTCCTGCGCGAAGGAACTCTGTACAAAGGAGAGCCGGTCACGCACCCAGCGCGAAAAATACGCCCAGGTGAACGCATCATAAAGCTGGTTGACGCGTGCAAGCGCTTGCGGGGGAATCGTTTTTTGCGCGGGGGAATGCAGCACCACATCCCTTGTGCCAAGGGCGGAATCGGAATAGGTGGCGGTCCAGTCTGCTTTGCTGCCGGCGATACGGTTGGCGGTGAACAGGACGATCAGGTTGAACAGGTGGGTCTGAAGCGCGACAGTCAACGGGTCGCCATCCGCCCAGATACCATCCCTTATCTTCAGCATCGGCGGCGTCAGGTGATCGAGCCAGCCCTCATCCCAGCTTACGCTCTCCCTGCGGCGCTCATGGATGCGCATCACGCGCCAGACGGGGAAGCGCCTCGTCGGCACGGCATTGCGCCACTTGTCGAAATGCGTCCCGCCAAACAGAGCGAGATGGTCGCCATTGAGCAGGATGTCATATCCCGGCACAAGGATCACGGCTTTCGGCAGGATGGCATCCGACGGGATATCCTCTTCATCCTGCAAGTCCATGTGCCACAGGGTCTCCTCCAGCACCTTCAAGCTCTCGTGCACGCTGCAAGGCTCACCGTCCGGCGTCTCTCCTTTAAGAAGGCGGGTCAACGCGACGGGGAACAGGTATAACGAATGGTTTATATCAGGCGCGGAAATGCCTTCCTTTTCGAGCAGTTTTCCCTTGTCCAGTTGAAAGAGATACTCGACCGAGCCCGCCTCCCGAATCCGTTCATGAAACGCCTTCACATCCGACCCGGTAATCCCCCGCTTCACGGTCAGGACCACCGCATCTTCGTCTCCGTCCTTCAGGTCTTCCTCGTGCAAGGCGAACTGGCAAAGGAAACACCCATCAAACGCCTCCGTCAGACGTTCGAAGTGGCGCAGTTCGAGTTTTAATGCCTGCGGGATCGGCAGATCATACCGCTCAAGGCGCACCTTGTCGATCTTTTCGCATTCGGGCAGCCGCTTTGGGTCGAACCCGAGCGCGTTGGCAAATTGCTCCAGCGCTTCGATCGCATCTTCGAACACAGCTACTTGATCTCCTCGCGCCATGTAGAGGTGTTGATGGTTACGATGAAATGCTCCGGCTCGTTGGGCTTGCCCTTCACAAACTGCACACTTTGAACGATATCGTCATAGATGGCGGTCTCCATAGAGAAGCGCGAAGCCAGCTGCCCCTTGAAGGTGCGCCGGTTGAGGTGCCGCTCCACCAGTGTGAGGTCGAGCATGATCTTCTTTTCCTGCCCGAATTCGTTCTTCAGAGCCTGCTTGAAGGCATCCTTTACCTTTTGGCTGCCCTTCTTCAGGTCGTCCACCCATTGAAACATGTTAAAGGATCCCTTGCGGGTAAAGATATTGTAGATCTCGTTGCCAAGATATTTATCCAGCGCGGGACTCAACGCTTTTCGTTGGTCGTTCAGGCTTTGGATCAAGCATCTATACAGAATCAGGGTCTTTTCGGCGGTGTCGCGCACCAGCACCACATCCAGATATTCCTGAAAGAACTGGGCGACCTCCTTGTTTGGGTCCTGCGTATCGAGGATCAGGATGTCCGGCGCTGCATCTTCCACGGAAGGTTGGGATATAAAGGCAACCTTTTGAAGCACATCCATATCTTTGGGGAATACAAAGGGATCGATCTCAAGGTCAACATACATTCCGCCCGCATCCCCCCGCCCTCTTTCGACATTGCGGAACGCGCCGATGGGGTTCAGTTTCATGATGCCGAGGAATTTGCCCCTGCCGGAATCGGTCTCGGCGGTAAAGCGGCACACCACCAAGTCGCCATCGCCGATGCGTCCGTCATTTTTCATCATGGTATAGAACGTCTCACCCAGCGCCTGAGACCCTCTCGCGAAGACGGCTGTGGAACCGAACATGCCGGCACATATCTCGAACGGCTCATTGGGGATCGATTCAGAGATGGAAAAGACCGCCGCCCGCGCCGACTTGTCCTCGCTGGCTTTCACGATCAGGTCTTCAAAGTACCCGGATAGGTTTGGGTTGTTCAAAAGGGGAACAGGGCGCTCGGAAATGACCTTTCTCCCCTCCTTGATCTCCAATATGTGGACAATGGCATCCTCCACCTTCACGTTACGCATGGATCGCATCGCATCCTCCTTTCAGGAAAAGCGCCTGCTCCGTCTTACATCGCATCCTCAATTGAAGCGTACAGGACAGCCAAAACCAATTCAAGTGACATTTGTAACGTCTAAATCCGATGTGCTTTGTCCCAATCACAGCCCCTATCCGAATGTCGTTGCAGGGGCGCTACCCTGCCGACCTGTGCCACAAAGCGGCAAGGCAATGACAGACATCTGCCAACTGGTACAATACCCCTCATGAAAGAACTCACCATCATCGGCGGCGGACTTGCCGGTTCCGAAGCCGCCTACCAAGCCGCCCGGCGCGGACTGCGCGTGAAGCTATACGAAATGCGTCCCGCCACCCCGACCGGCGCGCACCTCGGCGCGGACCTTGCCGAACTGGTCTGCTCGAACTCGCTCGGCTCCAACCTGCCCGACCGCGCCTCGGGCGTGCTCAAGAACGAACTGCGCATGTTGGGCTCGCTTCTATTGGAGTGCGCCGAAGCGTCCGCCTTGCCCGCCGGAGCCGCTCTGGCAGTGGATCGGGATGCCTTTGCACGTCTGGTCACACAGAAGATAGAAAGCCACCCCAATATCGAAGTCATCCGTGAGGAGATGCGGGAGATCCCCGCTTCGCCTGTCATCGTCGCCAGCGGACCGTTGACATCCAACAGCCTCTCTCAATCCATCGCAAAACTAAGCGGCGAGGAGCATCTCTTCTTCTTTGACGCCATCGCGCCCATCGTCCGCGCCGAAAGCATTGATATGGAGATCGCCTTCCGCGCCTCGCGCTACGACAAAGGAGAGCAGGAAGAAGGCGACTACATCAACTGTCCCTTCACAAAGGAGCAATACTACGCCTTCGTGGAGGCGCTCAAATCCGCCGAGCGCATCGAACTGCGTTCCTTCGAGGGAGCCATCAAGAGCGGCGTCAAGGCGGGACAGTTCTTCGAAGGCTGTCTGCCGGTTGAGATCATCGCCGGGCGCGGCGAAGACTCGCTTGCTTACGGTCCCATGCGCCCCGTCGGGCTGCGCGACCCGCATACCGGCAAACGTCCGTACGCCGTCGTGCAACTCCGGCAGGATAACCTTGCCGGAAGTCTCTACAATCTGGTCGGCTTTCAGACCAACCTGAAATTCCCCGAACAACGCCGCGTCCTGCGCATCATCCCCGGGCTTGAAAACGCCGAGTTCGAACGCTACGGGCAGATGCACCGCAACACCTTCATCGCTTCGCCCAAACTTCTGCGCCCCACGCTCCAGCACATTACGCGCGACGACCTGTTCTTCGCCGGTCAGATCACGGGCGTGGAAGGCTACATGGGCAATATCGCCACCGGTCTGCTGGCGGGAGTCAACGCTGCGCGCCTGCTGAACAGCGAAACGCTGCTCACTCTCCCGAACGAAACCATGCTCGGCGCGCTCTGTCATTACGTCACCCACGCCGACCTGAAAGACTTCCAGCCGATGAAAGCCAACTTCGGCATCCTGCCGCCGCTCGATACGGAGGACGGAAAAAAGATCGGCAAACGCGAGCGCGGTCAACGCTACGCCGAACGCGCGGAGAAAGCGCTGCTTTCCCTCATTACGGGGAGCGAAGCAACAAAGCAATCTCACCAGAATGTGGAGATTGCTTCGCCACTACGTGGCTCGCAATGACATAGAAATCCCATGCCCAAACGCGCCGCCTTCATCTATCTCTCTTTGATCTTCGCTCTGCTGGCTTTGGTCGCAGGCTGGTACATCGCTTCTTTTCTTAACCGTGAGCCTGATTCTGCTTCCTTCGACGGTTCCCGCGCTTATGCCGATGTGCAGGCGCAAGTCGCTTTCGGGGCGCGAACGCCCGGGTCGGCAGGGCATGCCCAGGTCCGCGCATGGATGCGGACGGAGCTTGAATCCGCCGGATGGACGGTGGAAGTCCACGAGACAGAGCGCATGGGTCAGCCCATCTTCAACGTCATCGCAAAGCGCAGTGACGCACCGCCCGAGATCATCCTCGGCGCGCACTACGACACGCGCTTCTTCGCCGACAACGACCCCGACCCGAACCTGCGCGACCAGCCCGTGCCCGGCGCGAACGACGGCGCTTCGGGGGTTGCCGTCCTGCTGGAGTTGGCGCGCACCCTGCCGGAAAATACGGTGCCGGTCTGGCTGGTCTTCTTCGATGCGGAAGACAACGGGCGCACCGAAGGCTGGGATTGGATACTGGGTTCGCGCGCCTTTGTGGAGGAGATCGATGCCGCACCGCGCGCTGTTGTCATCGTGGATATGATCGGCGACGCTGACTTGAACATCCACTTCGAACGGAATTCCGATCCCGGTCTCCGCGCCGGCATCTGGCAGACCGCCGCCGAACTTGGCTATGGCGATGTCTTTATTAATGAAGAGAAATACTCCATGCTCGATGACCATACCCCCTTCCTTGAAGCAGGCATTCCCGCCGTGCTGTTGATCGACTTCGATTATCCCTACTGGCACACCACGCAGGATACGGTTGACAAGGTCTCGCCGGAGAGCCTGCATGCCGTCGGCGATACGCTCTGGCATTGGGTGCGCAACCAGACGCGCTAGCCATTGCCCCGCCCGGTATAGCCAAATCTGTAAACTCAGCGTACACTTAAGCAAATGGGTATCACGGCATCATTACACAAGATACGCACTCCCTGGGTGGAGCGCATCTCCCACGAACTCGCGAGCGGCGAAGGCGTGCGCGCCGGTTTCATGGAGCAGCTCGAGCGCTTCTTTGAACTGCTTGAACAGACCATCGTCACCGGCGACACCGCCTGGCTCGATCCCATCCTGTACGACTGGGGACGCTCGCCCACCGAGACCAACCTGGAGCAGGCGGACTATTACGTCTCGTTCGTGCTCAACCGGATGATCACGCTCACCATCGAGATCGCGCGCGAAAAACTCGCCAAAAAGGACGCGCTCGAACTGATCGCTGCCGTCATTCCCATCCTCGCCCACAGCGTAAGCATCGTTGTCCGCTACGAAATGGAAACGCGCGTCGCGCACATTTCCAATGAACTCGGTCAGGTGCAGGAGAAGCTCCAGCAGCTCGACCAGAACAAATCCAAGTTCATCTCGGTCGCCGCGCACGAATTGAAGACCCCGCTGACCCTGATCGAAGGCTACACGTCCATGATGGTGGACTTCGTGCAGAACTCCGAGCAGCCGCAAATGAAGAATTATCTCGGCGGCGTCAATACCGGCATCCTGCGCCTGCGCCAGATCATCGACGACATGATCGACGTCTCGCTGATCGACAACAACCTGCTCACGCTCAACATCCAGCCGTTGTGGATCAGCCACCTGCTCAACCTGCTGCGGCATGAATTCCGCAAGACCGCCGCCGACCGCCGCCAAACCCTGGAGGTGATCGATTTCGAAGGCAGCGACCTGATGATCTACGGCGACGCGGAGCGGCTGTACCAGGCGCTGTATAACGTGACCGCCAACGCGATCAAATACACGCCGGACAAAGGCACGGTCACCATCAGCGGACGGCTGTTACCCGGCTTCGTGGAGGTCACCATCGCGGATACGGGCATCGGCATCTCGCCTGAGAATCAATCGTCGATCTTCGACAAGTTCGGTCAACTCGGGCGGGCAGACCTGCACTCCAGCGGCAAGACCAAATTCAAAGGCGGCGGACCCGGCTTGGGACTGCCGATCACCCGCGGCATTATCGAGGCGCACGGCGGCACGATCTGGGTCGAATCCGAAGGGTATAACGAGAAAGAGTTGCACGGCTCGACCTTCCACATTCTTCTGCCTACGCGCACCGAACCAACCGACCCGAAATTCACCAAGTTCTTCGGTCCTTTTCAAGGGACCAGCACAGAAACGGAAACCAGTGGCAAAGAAGATCCCCCAACCAACGACCCCGCCGCGTGAGCGCGCCTTTCTCGTCGGCGTTGATATTCGCGGCAAAAAACAGCTTCTCCCGCTCGAAGATTCGCTCTCGGAACTCGCCCTGCTTGCCGATACCGCCGGGGTGGATGTCGTCGGCGAACTGACCCAGCGCTTGAACCATCCGCACGTCGAGACCTATATCGGTCCCGGCAAGGTGGAGGAATTGAAGGCGCTTGCCGAGGAAACCCTTGCCGAAGTCGTCATCTTCGATGATGAACTCTCCCCGCGCCACCAACGCGAGCTGGAAAAGGCGCTCGGCAAAAGCATCCGCGTCATTGACCGCACCGCCCTGATCCTTGATATCTTCGCCCAGCACGCGCACACCCGCGAAGGCATGCTGCAGGTGGAGCTTGCCCAGTACGAATACAACCTGCCGCGCCTGACCCGCGCCTGGACGCACCTCGAACGTCAGGCAGGCGGAGGCGGCGGGCGCGCCGGTTCGACCGGCGGTGTCGGTCTGCGCGGTCCCGGTGAAACCCAGCTTGAAGTAGACCGCCGCTCCATCCGCGCGCGGATTGCCCACATCAAGCGCGAGCTGGAAAAAGTGGAGGCGTACCGCCTGCGGCACCGCGATCAGCGAAAACGCGCACGCATCCCTACGGTGGCGTTGGTCGGCTATACGAATGCCGGGAAATCCACGCTGCTTAACCGCCTCACCAAAGCAGACGTGTACGTCGCCAACCAGTTGTTCGCCACGCTCGACCCCACCACCCGCCGCGTCCAACTACCCGGCAGCGAACTTGCTCTCTTCACCGACACGGTCGGCTTCATTCAGAAACTTCCCACCATGCTTGTCGTCGCCTTCCATGCAACACTGGAGGAGATCGCCGAAGCCGACCTGTTGCTGCACGTTGTGGATATTTCGCATCCCAATGCGCTCGGGCAATTCCAAGCCGTGCAGGAGACGCTCGAAGAGATCGGCGCAGGGCATATCCCGATGATCACCGCGCTCAACAAGGCGGACAGGCTGAAGAATCCGGAGAATGCGCGTGAGATCCTGCAGGGCTTTCCGCAGTCGGTTGCCGTTTCCGCGCTGAAAGGCACGGGCATCAACGACCTGCTGCAGCTTGTGCAGGAAGAATTATATGAAGCATACACGCCGGTGTATGTGCGCCTGCCATATAAGGAAGGCGCGCTCATCTCGCTCTTCCATGAACTCGGTCAGGTGGAGCGCGTGGAGCATGAACGCGGCGGCATGGTCATGCAGGGGCGCATCCCGGGCAGACTGCTGGCGCAGTTCGCCGCCTGGCAGGTCAAGCCGAACGGAGCCAGATCGCACGAAACCAATGAAGAAGACGACCCGGAGGACGCATGATCTCGAAACTGCTCGACCGCCTGTCTGAATATCTCGCGCATCGAAAGGGATTGCTTCCCATCCTCGGCATCGTCCTGATCATCGTCAACTTGATCGTGCAGTTCGTCTTTCCGCTCAGCCCGCTCGCGTTCAGCAACATCTTCCTGCATGTCGGTTTGGTCGTCGCCATCTTCGGGCTGATGCTGGCGTGGGCGTTATAGGCAAAACCAACACCATCGGATAATGCCCCCTTCCATCGTCGGAAAAAGACTCCTCAATCAATACCATGTCGAAGAATTCATCACTCTCACGCCGCTGGGAGAATTACACCGCGCCACCGACGAACGCAGGGACAAATCCGTTGCCCTGACCCTGCTGGCGAAGTCGGTGGCAGAGAACGCCGAAACCGTCAAGGAACTTGAATCAAAGGCGGGCACACTTCACTCCATTTCCCATCCGAACCTGACCAGCTATATCGGTTTCTTCCAAACGCCCACACTCGCTTTTCTGCTCGAAGATTGGGTGGACGGTCCATCCCTGAAGGACATCCGCAGGCGGGCAATCGTCGGCGCGGAGGAAGCGCTGATCTATACCAAGTCCGTTTGCGGCGCGCTCGAGGCGCTCCACAAGCAAAATTTCCTGCATCTCAACCTCGCGCCCGAACTCATCCGCATCGATCAGCACGGCGAGATCAAACTCGGCGGCATCGCCAACGCACACCGGATCGGCACTCGCCATCCGCGCAGGCTCGGCAAATATCCGCCGCTTTACCAGCCGCCTGAAGCGCTCGAAGACCAGCCGCTCGATACCGCCGCGGACATGTATTCGCTGGCGGTCATGGTGTATGAACTCGTCACCGGAGCATGGATCAACGGCAGGCAGGCTCCGCGCGCCCACGATGCCATTCGCAAAGCGCACCTTGAGGTCATGCCGCCCGCGCCGATCACACTCAACCGTTCACTGCCCGACCACTTTTCGCGCATGGTCCTGTGGGCGCTCCGCAAGAATCCGGCAGACCGATTCAAGACCACCACCGAACTGCTTTCGTCGCTTGCGCTTGCCGCGCGTGTTTCTGGGGATGACATTCCGCTTCGCATCGACCCGGAACCTGCCTCCTCCCCATGGAGCGCCCCCGTCACATCCGCCGTTCTCTCCGATTGGGCGTTCCAGCCGCCTCCGCGCGAGAAAAGCATCGGCAAAGACACCCTGCCGCTCGAGGACCGCCTCGCCACACTTTCAACTCCGAAAAAGAAACCGCCGCGCGCTTCCAGGGTCGTGTCGATCTTTTTCCTGCTCCTATTCGCCGGTCTGTTCTCGCTCTTCTGGTTCATCCGTCCCGCTGAAGTCCCCATCGAAATTCCGCCCACCATCACGCCCTTCGTCGCGGATTTCACCCCATTTCCCACGTTCACACCCATCCCCCGCCCCACACATCCGTTCGGCGGGCGCATTGTCTTCACCTGCACGCGTGCCGACTATAACCAGTTGTGCATGATCAACCGCGACGGCTCCGGGCTGGTCCAACTCACAGACATGGCAGCCAGTAACTATTACCCGATCTTTACGCGCGATCACGAGTCGATCTTATTCGCGTCCAACCGCAACGGTCCCTTCGACCTGTATCTCCTTGCCTTCATCGAAAGGGATGTCATCCAGGTCACAAGCCGGGTTGGGAACGTCGTTTCGCCGGATTATTCCCCGGATGGTCGTACCATCGTCTTCGCCAACCGCGTCGGCGACGGTCTCGCTGCGATCTGGATGGTCAACGCCGACGGGCTTAATCCGCGGCTGGTGTTTGCAGGGGCGGGCGATATCGTCGCGGTCGCCTGGTCGCCGGACGGGGAACGGATCGCGTATGCCATGTCGCTTGGCGCGCCGCAGGAATATGAGATCTTCATCATGGACGCGGACGGAAGAAACCACCGCCGCATCTCGCAGGGATTGCAGGGTATCGGCGGCAGCGTGCAGTGGGCGCCGGATGGAAGTCATCTTCTGATCCATGCCGGTCCGTTCGGGGATAAGGATATTTACAAGCTGGATGTGAACACCGGCAATGCCATCCGCATCACGGACGGCGGCAACAACGCCAGCGCATCCTATTCCCCCGACGGCTTGTACATCGTCTTCAATTCCATGCGCAACGACGACCAAGCCGATCTGTACATCATGCGCGCAGACGGGACGAATCAGGTCCAGCTCACCAATCACCCCGAACCCGATTGGGGCGCAAGGTGGGTGGAGTGAGACACAGCGGTGCAACACCGTCATGGACAGAATCAACCTCCAGCGGGGAACGAGCGGCATATTCCCATCCATGAAAAATAGTGCGATGATTTTGCATTCTGATGGTTTATGGGGGTCGTTTTATAACTTGCCGGGGCGATTTTCATAACAA
This sequence comes from Anaerolineales bacterium, assembly GCA_023382595.1. GTDB lineage: Bacteria > Chloroflexota > Anaerolineae > Anaerolineales > Villigracilaceae > Villigracilis. Next base: position 100,019 of record JAHDWB010000009.1, read on the forward strand.
ATCGTTAACAAATAAAGGGCAATTGATATGGCTTAAAACCTTTACATGCGGGGCATTTGATGTATTATTTAATCACCAATGGCGTTTTTCGCGGCTCGTCCACCGCGGGAGGCGCTGTTCATCTTTAATCCACAAAACGAAAGGAAGTTATATGAATGTCAAAGCAACCAAGCTCCTATCTGTCTTCTAAGTTGGAAGGCCGCCTGAAAGCCGACAAAAGCGGGAACAGCATTTACGCGCTCGAACTCATCAAGAAGGGCGAGTTGATCGCTGTTTTCGGCGGAGTCGTGTATGAATGGGAGACCTTTATCCACCTACCCGAACGTGAGCGCAGCCTGTGTTTGCAGGTCGAAGACAGACACTTTTTAGTGCCGCGCCCCATTGGTGAGGGAGATTATGTCAATCACTCGTGCAATCCGAATGCAGGTCTTTCGGGCCAGATTGGACTCGTTGCTATGCGAGACATCAAAATCGGCGAGGAAGTTTGTTTCGATTACGCCATGTGCGATACCATGCCGTATGACGAATTCGAATGTTTGTGCGGCGCATCGACATGCCGCGGCATGGTCACCGGCAATGACTGGCAGCGCCCCGAACTTCAGAAGCGCTATGCGGGCTTTTTCTCGCCGCATGTGCAGCGCCTCATCGACGCGCAGAAGGCGGAGAAACGCGCCTTTGCCCGCGCGATGCGGACTGCAAAGGTAACCGGTGTGACGCCGGCAATGCCGACCCCCGTGTACGAGTAGGATTTGAACAGCAAAGACCTCCGGGCGAAATGCCCGGAGGTCTTTTTTTGATCTCGAATCAATATGGATGTCAGAATACGTCTTCGCGGTCCAGCTTCGTATCCTCCCATGAGGCGGGGTCGCCAAGCGGCTCGAGGTGGGTAAATACAGTAATGCCCGGCAGTGCGCGGCGGATGTCGGCTTCGATCTTTTCGAGCAGATGATGCCCGCGCTGGACCGTCCATGTGTCGGGGACAAGCACATGCAGGGAGGCAAACTTCCGCGCCCCGGACTGGCGCGTACGCAAGGCATGATACTGAACGCCGTCTTGCATGTACGGAGTGAGCGTGTTCTTCAAAATCTCCAATTCGCCTGCGGAAAGCGCGGTGTCCATCAGCCCCAGCACAGACTCGCGCACGATGCGCCAGCCATGCCAGATGATGTTCCCCGCCACAAGCATGGCGACAATTGGGTCAAGCCGCTGCCAGCCTGTAAGTGCGACCAAGCCGACTCCCACGAGCACGCCAACGGACGTCCATACATCGGTCAGCAGGTGCTGGGCGTTCGCCTGAAGCGTAATGGAGTTGTACTTTCTGCCCGCCCGCAATAGATAAAGTGCCGTCACCAGATTGATCACCGACGCAGCCACAGACACCCCCAAGCCCAAGCCGACCTGTTCCAAAGGCTGAGGCTCGATCAAGCGCGGGAACGCGGCATAAATAATACTCAACGCGGCGATCAGAATCAGCCCGCCTTCCAGTCCGCTGGAAAAATATTCCGCCTTGCTGTGCCCATAGGCATGATCTTCATCGGCAGGGCGGGCAGCGACGGTCAACATGGCGAGCGCCATCAACGCGCCAGCCAAATTCACCAGCGACTCCAACGCATCCGAAAGCAGACCGACGGAACCCGTCAGGAAATAGGCGGCGGTTTTCAAGCCGATGGTAAGTACCGCCGCGCCAATGGAGACCCATGCAAAGCGGACAAGAAACCGCCGGTCAGCCAGTTGATCTTTCACTCGATTATTCTACACCTTCGGTCCGGCTTCAACCACTTCCCTCGGCGTGCCGTCGGTGAATTTGCCAAAATTCTGGATGAAGCGCATGGCAAGGTCTTTGTAACGCCTGTCGTATTCCTTCCTGTCGTGCCATGAAGAGGACGGGTCCAATACTTCATCAGGCACGTTCGGGCAGGTCATCGGCACTTCAAAACCAAAGATGGGATCTTTTTTGTATTCGACTGTATTCAACCTCCCATCCAGTGCGGCATTCAATAATGCGCGCGTGTACTTAATGGAAATGCGCTTGCCCACGCCATACGGTCCGCCCACCCAGCCTGTATTGACCAGCCAGCAGGTCGCACCATAACGCTCGATCTTGCGCTTGAGCAGTTCCGCATATTTATAGGGATGATGCACCATGAACGGTCCGCCGAAACATGCGCTGAAGGTGATCTCCGGTTCTTTGCCCAGTCCCACTTCCGTGCCTGCGATCTTGGATGTGTACCCGCTGATGAACTGATACAACGCCTGATCCGGGGTCAAGCGCGCGATGGGCGGCATGACGCCGCTCGCATCACACGTCAGGAGGATGACATTCTTGGGGTGCCCAGCCTTTTTCTCAGGGACAGCGTTCGCGATGAACTCCAGCGGATAGGATGCGCGCGTGTTCTCGGTGACCGTGTCGTCGTCCAGGTCAATAAGACGCGTGATGGGGTCATAGGTCACATTTTCGAGGATCGTGCCGAAGCGCTTTGTGGTCGCATAAATTTCAGGCTCGGCAGATTCCGAAAGCCCGATGACCTTGGCATAGCATCCGCCTTCAAAGTTGAACACGCCGTCATCGCTCCAGCCATGCTCATCGTCCCCGATGAGGCGGCGTTTGGGGTCCGCCGACAGCGTGGTCTTACCCGTCCCGCTTAGTCCAAAGAACAACGCCACATCGTTCGAATCGTCAGGATTGACATTCGCCGAACAGTGCATCGGGAGCACACCTTCCAGCGGGAGCAGGTAATTCAGAATCGTGAACACGGATTTCTTGATCTCGCCCGCATATGCGGAATTGCCGATGACGGCGAGTTTACGCTCGAAGGACAGACAAATGAATGTCTCGCTGTTCGTTCCATCCACGGCGGGTGCGCCTTTGAAAGACGGCATGGCGATGATGGTAAATTCAGGCACGAAGCGTTTGTACTCTTCCAGCGACTGCGGCAGGATGAACATATTGCGCACAAAATGACTGTGCCACGCCAGTTCGGTCACGATGCGCACGGGCAGACGATATGCCTCATCCGCGCCGGCATAGACATCCTGCACGAAGGCATCGCGTCCCTGCAGGAAGCCCAACATGCGGCTGTATAGCAGTTCGAATTTTTCCTGATCGAACGGGCGGTTATACACGCCCCACCAAACGTTGTTCTCCGAATCGACGTGACGGACAACGAATTTATCATTCGCACTGCGGGCAGTGTGCTTTCCCGTGAACGCTGCGTAGGGTCCGCCCGCAACGACTGCGCCTTCGCCGCGGAATGCCGCCTCTTCCACCAATGCCTCGGTCGGAAGGTTCCAATATGCAAGCCGCAGGTTTCCAACACCAATATTGGATAGGTTGTAATCCGCTTTGCGGGTCTGGGCAATGGCTTCGGCAGGGGTTTTGATATTGAGTAAATTATTCATGGTTACATCCAATCCCGGATCATTTTCTTTTCACCAATATAGATCTCATTCGGTGACGTGGCATCCAGCGCCCATTTGATGCGCGCAATGCCCTCGGTGATATCCTTCACGCTGCCTGCAAACGAAATGCGGATGTGCCCCTCCATGCCGAATTCCTTGCCGGGTACGGTCACCACCATCGCCTTCTTCAGCAGGAACTTCGAAACTTCCACTGAATTAGTATTGAACGCGCGCAGGTCCGGCAGGGCATAGAAGGTCCCCTGCGGCTCGATGAGACGCGCGCCGTTGAAGGTTTTCATCTCCTGCAGGACGACATCGCGGTTGTTCTGGATCTGCAAACGCAGCGCCTCCACTACGGACTGCAAGCCGTTCAGCGCCCCCTCCGCCGCCGCCTGCGCGATGGGCGATACGCAGGATGTCGTCTGTGCGAGCACATTGGTCATCACGCGGACCAATTGTTTCGGCGCGACCACCCAGCCGATACGGAAACCGGTCATGCCGTATAGTTTCGCCACGCCGTTGACCACGATGATGTGCGAATCTTCGATATCCTTTTTCGTGAAGGAATACGCAGGCGGCGCAACGTTGCCATTAAAGGTCAGTTTATGATAGATGTCATCACAAACCATGTAAATGCCCTTGCGCTCGCACAGGTCCACAAGCTTTGAGATCAACTCGGCGGGATAGATCGCCCCGGATGGATTATTCGGGCTATTAATGACGATCGCCCTTGTGGAGGAAGTCACCGCCCGTTCGATGTCTTCGAAGCGCGGTGTGAACGTCCCATCTTCAGGCGTGACGACAACCGGAATTCCCATGCACATCCTGATCATTTCAGGATACGACACCCAGTACGGCGCAACGATGATGACCTCATCCTGCGGATTCAAAATGGAATAGAAAATATTATAGAGCGATTGCTTCGCCCCGTTCGTGATGATCACGTTCTCGGGCGCAACCAGGCGGTCGTAGTTCTCCTCCGTATAGCGGATGACCGCCTTCTTCATGGACGGCAAACCGTCGGGCGGGGTGTATTTCACTTCCCCGCTGGACAACTTCGCCCCGGAGGCAAGCATCGCCGCAATGGGCGTCTTATTCTTCGGCTCGCCGATCCCAAGATTGATGACCGCCTCGCCGCGTTCGCGCAATAAACGCGCCTCCTCATTCAAAGCCAGCGTTGGAGATTCTACGATCTCGCTTGCAAGTTTGCTTAGTTTCATGGTTCTCCTTTTAATGGCGGGCGGTGGGAGATCATTCATTGTGCGCCGCCCATGGTTCTCAATTAAAAACAAAATCTGGTCAGATACGTCTCTCCAACCAGATACAACTCCATAACCGCACATGAAGCGGCGCTGACAATTTTATTGCCAGGCAGGACATTCATGCCGCCATTATACTATACCGCCCAAAGCAAGCCCCCCGAACGAAGATAACAAGATTGACAAATGAATGTAATCAGGAACCTATGACTCACGGGCAGGTAAAGGTCCCCGCGCCCACGGTGTTCGACTGTCCCCACAGCGCCTCGAATTCCTGCAAATACAGTGCGGCGATCTCGGCATTATCCAAAATGACCACATTCTCCTCGTTCACCCCATCCGCATTCGCCGAAAAATTCAAGGACCCCGTCACTACAATGCTGTCATCCACGATGATGACCTTGTGATGCAAAAAACTTGCATTCCCATCCTGGCGCACAGGCAGCCCCGCGCACCAAAGGGTCTTCAACTCCGAACTCATACCGGCGCTTCCAAACGTCTCGAAGATCCCGCGCACATCCACGCCTGCGCGCGCCCGCTCCACCATCATCTGCGCCAGCGCCGAATCAGTAAAGCTGAACGCCAGGAAACGGACACTCACTTCCGCGTCCCGTACCAGCGCGATCAGGTTCGCCATCGCCTTATCTTCGGGCGAGAACAACACCTGAATCGGCGTGCCGTCCAGGATCGCCCACTGACTGCCCACCGTGGACGGCGCACGCGGACCGAACTGCCCATTCCACATCTCCAGGAACTCGCGCTCAAAGATATATGCAACTTCGGTAGAACGGATGACTAGCACGTTATTATTCTGCTTGTAAACCCCATTGACCGTCGCATTCGTGGAACCTGTCCACACGATCTGACGGTCGAAGATCCAAAATTTATTGTGCATCAACGCCGAACGCGCATCGTCCTTGACCTCGATGCCTGCCCCTGTCAACATGGAGAATTGTCCGCGCCCGGGCTGGGTGTCGTACTGCGTGCCGTTCTTGTCATCCGCCATCCACTTTACATCCACGCCGCGGTTCTTCGCCGCGATCAACGCTTCCGCCACACGCGTAAGGCTGAACTCAAATCCCGCGATATGGATGCTGGTCTGCGCTTCATTGATGAACTGGATCAATCTTTCTTCCACAGAACCGGCAGGGTTATTGGAATCCTTTATGGTCAATGGATCGGTGAAATAGACATCCCACCATTTTTCAACAGGAAGCAGGGTTGGCGTGTCATCGGCTGGGACAATGATCGGCGGCGTGCCCGTGATCGGAAGTTCAATGAAAGGCGTTTCCGTGACCGGCACAATGATCGGCGGAGGCGTCTCAGATTCGTAAAATGGGATCTGTGTCGGAGGGAAATAAGGCGTTTCCGCCATGGGCTCACAAGAGACCAGTAGAACGGTGACAAGCAGGAAAAGCAGCAATGTTTTCTTCATTTTGTACCCAATGGTCGGACGCCAGAATCCACGATCCTATTCCAATGCAGAAAAATCCTGCGGGCTGCCGAGCGGATAATTCACCGCTTCACTGGCAATCCGCTTGACCAGACCACCCAATACGGTCCCAGAACCGACCTCTACAAAGGCGGATATCCCCATTTCAGACATCGCCTTGACCGAATCTGTCCAACGCACGCGGGACTGCATCTGGGCTTTGATGTCGGCGCGGGCTTCCCCGGCGGTCCTCAATGCCGAGGCATGGACATTGCCAATGACCGGGATCTTCAAATCAGTAAAGGTCGCGGCGTCCACTGCCTGATTCCACTCCGCCTGAATGGAGTCCATCAACGGCGAGTGCGCCGCAATGGAAACCGCCAACGGCTTGGCACGTTTTGCGCCCGCGGTTTTCGCGCCTTCCACGGCACGCTCCACGGCGGCTTTTGCACCGGAGATGACCACCTGCCCCGGGCAGTTATCGTTTGCCACCTGTACGAGTTCATCCGGCGTGCTGGCTTCGGCGCAGACTTTATCCAATGCAGGAATATCCATGCCGAGGATGGCAGCCATGCCGCCGGGCGCAAGTTCCCCGGCGCGTTTCATCAGTTCGCCGCGCTTGCGGACAAGCCGTAATCCGTCTTCGAAGGAAAAGGCTCCAGCGGCGGCGAGAGCAGACAGTTCGCCAAGAGAATGCCCGGCAAGTGAAGCAGGTATAAAGTCGGGGTAAAGATGCGAAAAGGTCCGAAAGGCGGCAAGCGAATGGACGTAGAGCGCGGGCTGGGTGTTGAGCGTGTCGTTTAAGTCCGTGTCCGGTCCGTTCCACATCAGTTCCGAAAGCGAAAAACCGAGGACGACGTCCGCCTCTTCAAAGGTCTGCTTTGCAATGGAATATTGCCCGGCGAGGTCTTTCCCCATGCCGACGGCTTGCGAGCCCTGACCGGGAAAGATGAATGCAGTGGTTATCGGGTTGAGTTTCATACAGCCTCCAATGAAGATTAAAACACAAACGGGTCGTGAATGTCACGACCCGTTTTGCGGGCGGGGAAAATTCCCTACTCGTTGGGTTTCTTCTCTTTTTTGGGCTCGACGACTTCGCGTCCCTTGTAGAAACCGCAGGTGGGGCAGACGGTGTGCGGAAGGCGCTTGTTGCCGCAGTTGGAACAGACGACAGTGCTCACTGCCGACAAAGCATCCTGTGAACGACGGCGGTCGCGGCGTCCTTTTGAGTGTTTGCGCTTGGGATGTGGGGTCATGAAACTTTCTCCTTTATACAGACAGAAGACGGGCGCATCTGCCCGTCTGGTTTGGTTTTGAACGAAGCGGGCTGATTATATATGGAGGAGGCGGTACCGTCAAGGCAGTTTGGGTGTAAAATCCGGACCATGGAAAATCGGATACGATACGTCGCCTTTTTGTTCAGAAAAGGCATCGGGCTGGCTCTTCTCGCATTAACAACTGTGCTGGCTTCCTGCGCGCCAGAAGGTACCGTTGAGACGGAAGTGCCAGAAACCGTTGTAAGTCAGGCACCCGAAGCATCCGTTGTTGATTTTCCCAGCGCCCGTTCGATCGCGTTGGCTGTCACTCCGAACGGGAAGGTGTACGCCGCACTGGGATCAGGACAAAGTATTCTGATCGCGTCCTCCACTGATGGCGGAGAAACATTTAACGAACCGGTTGCCGTCAGCGCGGATATTGCGGCGCATGTGTTGCCTGTGGAACGTCCGGCAATAGCCGTGCACGGCGAGGATGTTGTCGCAGCGGCATGGCTGGAACCGGCAAGCGACTACATGAGCGCAACCGTCTGGTATGCAAGATCCGCGGACGGCGGGATGACCTTCTCCCAGCCTGTCCAAGTCACCGTTGACGAGGGACACGAAATTGTCATGGTTCAGACCTTGTTTGACGAGGGCGGAAATCCGTATCTGGCATGGTTAAAGGATGGGACCCTGCGATTTACCTATTCGGAAGACGCCGGTAAGACGTTCGTTGAAACACAGACCATTGGGGATGGCGCTTGTGAATGCTGTCAACCCAGTATGCTTTTAAAGAATGGCCAAATTTCCATTGCCTATCGAAGCCTCGAACCACAGACGGATGGCAATGACATCCGGGATATTGTCGTCGCGGCTTCCACAGATGGCGGGCGGACTTTCAATCCATTCGTCCGCGTCAGCGACGAACACTGGTATTTGAACGCCTGTCCGATCGCAGGTCCATCCCTCGTTTCGTTCTCGGACACGTTGTACATCGCATGGATGGATGGACGCCGATCCGAACCCAACAAACCCTACAATGGCAGCGTCTGGTTTTCGGTCTCAACGGATATGGGGCGGTCGTTCAGCCCAAACCTGAAGATCAATCCGAACGCGGATGCACATCAGACGATGCCGTCCCTTGCGGTGGATATGAACGGGCGCATCCATCTTGCTTGGGAATTTCACGGAACCGCCGATCAAACGATCAGCTATGCGGTTTCGGACGATGGCGGCGCCACCTTCTCCGCGCCCCTGGAATTGGTAAAAGCGGATCAGGCAAACGGCTCCGTCCGCATGCCGTCTCTGATCGCCGCATCCACCGGGCGGATATTGCTCGCCTGGCAGGATAATCGCGGCGCGCACATTCGAGCCTGGAGCGAGTGAACGCTGAATAAATCCCATAGTAAAATGATGGCATGGAAGTTCAAATCGCGGTCGCAAAGATCAACAAGTATGCGGTTTCCGAAAGCGGCGACACGCTGGAGGTGATCGAACGCCCCACCGGCGGGCTTTCCGTTGTTTTAGCGGACGGACAGACCAGCGGACGCGGCGCGAAAGCCGTCTCGATGATGGTCGTCCGCAAGGTGATCGGCTTGATCGCCGAGGGCGTTCGGGATGGCGCGGCGGCGCGCGCCGCCTCGGACGCGCTGTTCGCGGACAAAGCGGGGAAAGTCACCTGCACGTTGAACATCGCTTCGGTGGACCTGCACAGCAAGACCATCGTGCTGACGCGCAACAATCCCGCCCCGATGTTCATCTGCCGCGACGACGAAATCGACGCGCATCATGAAGAAAGCGTGTCGCTTGGAACATCGCGGAATGTGCGCCCGGTCATTACGGAACTCGAGATAAAAGCGGGGCTGATCATCGTGATCTTCAGTGACGGCATCTCCCATGCCGGTGAGCGGCGCGGACAACCGATGGACATCCGCCAGGCGATCCGCTCGATGCTGGAAGACCAAGACCCGCACCCGCAGCAGCTCGCGGATGCCCTGCTCGAGCAAGCCGTCCGCCTCGACGACAACCGCCCCGCCGACGATATCAGCGTGCTGGTGCTCAAGGTCTCGCCGCGCAATGGAGATGATGTCCGGCGCATGAGCGTCAGGCTGCCGATCAATGCGTAGGATGAAGGAAACGCACCGCTGGCGGGAGTTTCAGGCATCCGTACGGGATACGACCATCCTGCTGCGCGAGTTCCGCACGCCGCTGTTGTGGTTCACGATCGCCATCATAGGCGGCGGTCTTTTGTATCATTTTATCGCCGACATGACCCGTGAGCCGGTTAGCAGTTTGACCGAGTCCATTTACATTGTGTTGATCGCCGCTTTTTTACAGCCGCCCAACCGTGATTTTCCCCATCATATCGCTTTACAGTTGTTTCATTTTTTCATGCCCGTTGTCGGGGTTGTCCTGCTGGCGCAGGGACTGGCAGACTTCGGCAGTCTGCTGTTCAACCGCCGCGCGCGCGCAAAGGAATGGGAAATGGCAGTCGCTTCCACACTCAAAAATCATATCGTACTCGTCGGGCTGGGACATCTCGGTTACCGCGTCATGCGCACCCTGCATGAGATGGAAAAGCAGATCGTCGCCATCGAGCAAAACCCCAAAGTGGACACGCTCAGCGGGGCGCGCAAACTCCGCATCCCTGTCATCAACGACGATGCATCCCGCCCCACCACATTGGAGGGCGCAAACGTCAAGAAGGCGCGCACCATCATCCTTGCCAGCCAGAACGATGCGCTAAACCTTCAGATCGCGCTCAAGGCAAGGAGCATGAACCCCGATATTCAGGTGGTCATCCGCATCTTTGACGAAGACTTCGCCCACTCGCTTCAAGAACAATTCGGCTTCATCGCCCTGAGCGCCACCGAAATGGCGGCACCCGTCTTCGCCGCTGCCGCCGCCGGCGTGGATGTGACCAACCCGATCTCGGTCGAAGGTCAATTGCTCAGCCTGGCGCGCATGACGATCTCGAAGGATGCGGCGTTCGTCAACAAAACGGTCGGGGATGTGGAAAACCGCTACAACATCAACGTGGTGCTGCTCCGGCACGGGGATGAATCGCACATGCCGCCGAAGGATAAAAGTCCGCTCCAGGCAGGCGATGTCATTGCCGTACTCGGCGGACCGGAACAGTTGAACGAAATTCTGCACGATAATGAAAGAAGATGACGGCAGGCTGCTGATCGGGGTTGTCGGTCCCTGCGGCTCGGGAAAATCCACGCTGATCGCAGGGCTGAAAAAACGCGGCTATCGCTGCCGCCACATTGCGCAGGAGCACTCGTACGTCAAACATATGTGGCAGGTGCTCACAAACCCCGACGTGCTCGTCTTTCTGCAATGCTCGTTCGAAAACGCCACATCGCGCCGCAAATTGAACTGGACTCCCGCCGATTACCAGGAACAGCAAAGGCGGCTTTCTCACGCGCTCGAACACGCCGACCTCATCATTGAAACGGACGCGCTCGACCCGGAAGGCGTCCTCGCCCAAGCCTTGAACTTCCTGCAGGGCAAAAATTTCCCATAAAACCCTGCAATGGGAGTATAATGGCGTCCGCGCCAGCCCAAGGCTGGCATTTTCGTGGATGGAGATATTTATCGCATGATCCGTAATTTGACAAACCGCATCATCCTCATTGTGGTTGTACTTGCACTTGCGCTGTGGATCGACTTCAGCAGCGAGATCAAGATCCTCAACCCGGTGACGGATGAACCCCTTTTCACCCGCAACGTCAACCCCCGCCTCGGACTCGACCTTCAGGGCGGGCTGCAGGTTCTGCTGGAAGCGGACCTGCCCGAAAACGCCCAGATCGACTCGGATTCCATGGAGATCGCCCGTGACATCGTACAACAGCGTACCGATGCGCTGGGTGTGAACGAAAACGTCATCCAGGTCGCCGGTGAACGCCGTATCGTCGGCGAATTCCCCGGGCTGGAAGACACCGAGTCTGTACTGGAAACCATCCAACAGACCGGCTTGCTCGAATTCGTAGATACGGGCGATTACAGTCCGCCGGAAGGTTCGTTCCTCGTGACCGACTACAGCCCGACCGGTGAACCTGTCGCCGCCCCCGAAAGCGGGGAACCTGTTTTCCGCACCATCATGACCGGCGCAGACCTTGACTCGGTCAGCGTTACACAGGATACGCTCGGCGTCGGCTACTCCATCAACTTCATTTTGAAATCGAACGGCTCCAGGATCTTCGCCGACCACACCAGCGCCAACGTCGGAAAATACCTGACCATCATCCTCGACAAGCAGGTCATCTCCTCGCCGATCATCAACGACACCATCATCGGCGGGCAGGGCTCCATCAGCGGGAACTTCACGTTCGAATCCGCCAATGCCTTTGCGATCCAGCTCCGCTACGGTTCGCTGCCGATCCCATTGAAGATCGTGGAAACCCGCATCATCGGTCCCACCCTCGGCGCGGATTCGCTCAACAAGAGTCTCGTGGCAGGCTTGATCGGCATGATCATCGTGGCATTGTTCATGATCATCTACTACCGCATGCCCGGCATCGTGGCGGTCATTTCCATTTTGATCTATGCCGCAGTGGCGTTTGCGGTCTTCAAATGGTTCCACTTTACACTGACCCTGCCCGGCATCGCGGGCTTCCTGCTCAGTACCGGCGCCGCATTGGACGCAAACATCCTGATCTTCGAGCGCCTGAAAGAGGAACTCCGCAACGGAAAGAATCTTTCAATGGCGGTCGACCAGGGCTGGACGCGCGCCTGGTCATCCATCCGCGACTCCAACCTCGCCACCATCATCACATCCCTGATCCTGTTCTGGTTCGGTTCCTCGTTCGGCGCGACCATCGTGAAAGGCTTCTCATTGACGCTGGCGCTCGGTGTTGCCATCTCGCTCTTCACCGCAATTTACGTCACCCGCACGCTGCTTGTGGTCTTTCTGAGAGCGTTCAAGCCGCAGAATTTTGAACGCTGGTTCGGCATCTAAGCCGGCGCGCCAAGGATATTCGTTATGATTGACATTCTCAGCAAAAGATACTACTACTTCATCTTCTCGCTTCTGGTCATCGTGCCGGGGCTGATCTTCCTCGCCATCGACGGGCTCCCACTCTCCATTGATTTCACCGGCGGCAGTTTGTTCGAGATCAAGTTCGAGGGCGGCACAAACCCGGGTACGGAAACCATTCTCAGGGTCTATGAAGAGGCGGGCATCGACGACGCGCAGATCACCACCACCGAAGGCGGTTCACTGCAGATCCGCTCCTCCTTTTTGGACAACGAAGTGCGCGACGAAATTCTGACTGCCCTGCAGGCAGAATCGGGCGCCGGCATCGAGATCATCAGTTTCGACAGCGTCGGTCCGAGCATCGGCGCGCAGGTCGCGTCCCGCGCCGCCCTGGCGGTCGGCGTGGCGGCGCTCGCCGTGATCGTGTACATCTCACTGGCGTTCCGCAAGGTGGAGAACGCCTTCCGTTATGGCATTTGCGCCATCATTGCAATGGTGCACGATGTGGCGGTGGTGTTCAGCATTGCCGGCATCGGCGCGCGCTATTTCGGCTGGCAGATGGATGCGCTCTTCCTGACCGCCCTGTTGACCGTGATCGGTTTCTCGGTACAGGACAAAGTGGTGGTGTTCGACCGCATCCGCGAAAACTCGAACCTGCTCCGCCGGCTGGAATATGAAACGCTCGTCAACCACTCCATCGTGCAGACGCTGCAGCGCTCGATCAATACCCAATTGATGACCGTGGAATTCCTCCTGCTGGCGCTGGCGCTCTTCGGCGGTGTGACGCTTCAGGAATTCGCCGTGATCCTGCTCGTCGGTCTATTGAGCGGGACCTACTCCTCGATCTTTGTCGCGGCTCCCATCCTCGTGCTGTGGGAAAAACGCGAGTGGACGAGCTGGTTCGGACGCGGCGCAGCGGCATAAGTTCAGATCAAAAAAGGGATGCCGAAAACACGGCATCCCTTTTCTTTTAACGCACATGTCAGAAGATCTCTCCACCTTCATCCGCGCTTTCATCATTGGAATTTCCATCGCCGCGCCGGTCGGACCGATCGGCGTTCTATGCATCCGCCGCACGCTGGCAAACGGGAAACTGGCTGGTTTCCTTTCCGGCATGGGCGCCGCCAGCGCGGACATGGTCTACGGCGCGATCGCGGCATTCGGTCTCACCGCCATTACAAGCCTGCTGGTGGAGCATGCCATCTGGCTACGATTGATCGGCGGCGGGTTCCTGCTTTATCTGGGGATCAAAACCTTCCTTGAAAAGCCCGCCGAGCACGCCGCACAGGCGGAAAAAAGCGGAAAATTCGGCATGTTCCTTTCCACCTTCCTGCTGACCATCACCAACCCGATGACCATCCTCGCCTTTGCCGCGATCTTCGCAGGGACGATGCTGGGAGAAAAGGTCAATTCCCCGCTGGTGATGGTGGCAGGTGTGTTCGCGGGGTCAGCAGCCTGGTGGCTGGCGCTCAGCCTCGGGGTTGGGACGATGCGCGGCAGATTAACGAACATCCACATGACATGGATCAACCGCATTTCAGGCGGGATCATTATCGCATTTGGGGTGATCGCGCTTACCGGACTATTTTAGCGATACTCCGCCACCACCGCATTCACCACGTCTTCGAGCATTTCCTGATCCCACTTCCCCGCTCCATTTTCGCCCAATTCTAAACCGTCCTTCAGACCCGCCACACGCTGACGGGCTTCCTCGGCGGTTCCATCGTGCTTCAACACAAAAGAGGACAGATCGCGGGCAAGTTCCGTCCGCCCCTGTTTGGCGGTCAGCGCCGTTAACGCTGCCAGGATGTCCAGCGCCAACTGAACGTCACCGACCTTTTGGGCAAGCTTGATCGCGTTAAGGAAATGGTCTTTTGCGTCGTCCAGCAATCCGGTGAACAATGAGACATCCCCCAAGCCCGCCAAAGCGACCGCTTCGCCGCGCTGGTCGTTGATCTGGCGTTTCAAGGCGAGGCTTTCCTGCAGTAACTTCCCTGCAAGTTCATAGTCTCCCTGCCTGCCGGCGAGCTTGCCCGCATTCGCAAGCGTTGTCGCCGCGCCATGCACATGGTCCTGCGCCTTGAATATCTCACTGCTTTGCAGATAATACTCCTGCGCGCCCGCAAAGTCAGCCTGCGCCTGAAGCAGGTTGCCGAGATTGTTCAAGACCATTGCCGCGCCGATCTCATCCTGCATCGCCCGGTATGTTTCGACGGCGCGCTCAAAATACGTGCGGCACTGCTCAAAGTTCCCCTGCGCCTTGGCGCAACTGCCAAGAAAATTGAGCGAGAATGCCACGCCGTCAAGATTGTTTTCCCTTTCGGATAACTGCAAGCTCTCATTCGCAAGTTCCATTGCCTGCGGATAATCGCCCGCGTAATAGCTGGTAATGGCAAGCGAGTCCAGCACGCGCGAGCGGCGAGCGGGATCATCCATCGTTTCAAGATAGGTCAACGCCCGCTGGAGGTCGGCGCGCGCGTTTTCCAACTGCCCGATCTGGGTGTGCATGCGCGCCTTGCGCCCCAACAGGTCGCATAACAAGCCGTCCGCGTTACCGCCATGCTGTTCAGCGATCCGAACCAAGGCGTGCTGGAACAGGTCAATGCCTTCCTGGAACCAGCTTTGCACGCTGAAAAAGGAATGCAGGATGCCGGCGGTATGCTCCAACGGCTGCAGCAGACCCGCATCAATGGCGCGCTCCCACGAAGCACGGATGTTGGCGCGCTCCGGGCGGATGGCGGCGCGCTGGTCCGGCGATTCACCGTCGCCGAGTTGGGTCAAAAACGTCAGGTAGTAGGAGGTATGCGCAGCGGCGACAGTTTCAAAGTCGGCGGAGGAGGCGGATAATTTTTCGGAGGCGTATCCCAAAAGCATGGGATGAATGTCACAGCGTCCATCGGGCTGCTGCTGGACAAGGGATTGATCCGCCAGTCCGGAGATGAGAAGCCCCGCGCCGCCCTGTCCGATGACCGCCTGCGCCGCTTCGAGCGTGAACCCGCCGCGGAAAATGGAGAGGCGCATAAACGCCGCCTGCTCTTCCGGTGAAAGCAGCGACCACGAACGCTCGAACACCGCCCGCAAACTGCGATGCCCCGCGGCAAGGTCCTGATACGGGCTTGCGAGGAAATCCAGGTCTTTTTCGATCTGCGCGGCGATCTGGCCGCAGGAATACTGGCGCGTCCATGCGGAGGCGAGTTCGATCGCCAGCGGCATGCCGCCCACCATGCGGCAGATGTGCGCAACCGATTCTTGATCCCTGCCGGCGAGGGAAAAATCGCGCTTTACCCGCTGTGCGCTCTGCAAGAACAAAGCGACCGCGCTGGATTCCTGCGGCGCGGATGAATCTCCCGAAGGAACTTCCAAGCCGGAGACATCGAACACGACCTCATCGTATAAGTTGAGACGCTCGCGCGAGGTGACCAAAACTCTGACGCCGGGAGCCTGCCGCAGAAGTTCGACCAGCAGGGCGATGGCGCCGCCCGCATCGTCGAACAGGTGCTCGAGGTTATCCAGCACGAGCAAAACTTCGCGTTCCTTCAAAAAATCGAACAACTGCTTTTGCAGGGAGTCCGTTCCGTGAAACACCAGCCCGATCACTTCCGAGATACGGGCGGGGATCTCGGAAGGCGTATCCAAGGCTGCCAGCGGCACGAAGTGAACCCCATGCAGGAACTGACCGGGTTTGCGTTCCGCAAGCGAGCGCGCCGCCTCCACCGCCAGGCGCGTTTTTCCGATCCCGCCCGGACCGGCAACGGTCACAACACGCGTCGCAGATGCGGCAAGCAGGCGGCTGAGTTCCTCGATCTCTGTGGCGCGCCCCAAAAATCCGCTTGAAAAAGCCGGTAGTTTTACAGCGGGGGGAAAATCCAGTTCTTGAATGCGGCGGAATAATTCCGTTGTGGCGGGGGACGGGGAAATGCCCAAGTCCTGCGACAATCTGTGCTTCAAACTCTGGTAACACTGCAGGGCGGCGCTGCGCTGACCGGTGCGGAGGAAGGACCACATTTGGGTGCGGCACGCCTCCTCATCGTACGGGTCGAGGCGCAGCCAGCGGGCGGCGGATTCGACGCCTTCGGAGAAAAATCCGTTTTCAAGATGATAGCGGGAAAGAAGACGGAATCCCTCGCGGGCGAGACGCTTCAGACGTTCGCGCTGGAGGATGACCCATTCTTCGAAGCCTTGTCCATCCCGCAGGTGGAAACCCTCCAAAAAATCCCCCCGATACAGGTCCAATGCCGAGCGGAGTTTCGATGCGGCGGCTTCATCCCGCGGAAGGCTGGCATGGTCGGGCAGACCCAACTCCCCCAACTGCCTTTCGAACTCGTCCACGTCCAGCCAGAGATCGCCTTTGGTGTTGAAGGCAAGCGCTTCGCGCGTGATGACGAGGTGGTCATCCAATTCGCGGCGCAGGGACGTGAGGATGGTGCGGAGATTGGTCAAGCCCTGCGCGGAGGAACGGTCTGCCCAGAGCAGTTCCGCCAGCTTTTCACGCGCCACGGGGCGACGACTACACGCAAGATACAAAAAAAGGGCTTCCGCCGCCCGCGATGGAAGTCCATCGACCGCCTTTTTCCCTTTTTGAATCGAGACCTCACCCAGCAGCGTTAGTCGTAGTTTTGGCGGCATATGTTTGAGCGCTTTCTAAGCGGTAAATCCATATAGTTGATGAAAATTATCCAGTTGACGGTGAGCACATGACTTCCAAAAAAACAACCCGTTCCACTCAACCCGCGAATTATAGCACGCCGATCCCTTCAAATGTTAACGATGGCTCGGAACGCAGCTACCATGCCTATCTGTTGAGGGTCTGGCGGGAGGACGACTCCCTGCCGTGGCGCGCACAGCTCGAGAGCCCCAACACGGGCGATGTGCTCGGCTTCGCCACACTGGAGGAACTTCTTTCCTTTTTGGGCGGACGGTTCAGGGAAGGACAGGAGATGCCCATGGGTTAAGCCATTCCCATACCCAAGCCGCATTGCTGTGTCTCTCAATACTTTATTTTTATGGAGATGTATCATGAAAATTTACACCAGCACTCTTACCCTTTTCGCCCTTGCGCTGACCCTGGCACTGACCGTCGCTTTGATCGCCCCAGTCCCGCCAGCCTACGCGCTTACCTTCACCGTCAATACGCTGGACGACCAGAATGACGGCACATGCAATGCGGCACACTGCTCCCTGCGCGAAGCCATTTTCGCGGCAAATTCAGCGCCATCGAACGACACGGTCGTCTTCAACGTCAGCGGCACGATCCTGCTTGGCGCCGCCCTGCCCGGCATTCCCCAAGACAGCGCCCTGACGATCGACGGCGGGGACAAGATCACCATCGACGGCGGTTCGAGGGTGCGGGTGCTTTCAAATTCCGGCGACCTGACCCTGCGCAGCCTGACCGTTACCAACGGAGCGGTGGTTGACGATTTCGGCGGCGGCGTGTTCAACGAGGGGACTCTGACCATCGAGAACAGCGCCTTTTCCGACAACACCGCCTCGGCTGTGAACGCCTCCGCCGGCGGCGGCGCGATCTACAACAGAGGCTCCCTGACCATCAACGCCGGATATTTCAATTCCAACAAGGCGGTCAGCGCGGGGAGCGGCACCGCGGAGGGCGGCGCCATCTACAGCGCCGGGGAGTTTACCGAAGTATCGATCCAGGCCGGCACAACCTTCAAAAACAATCAAGCCGCCCATCACGGAGGCGCCATTTTCAACGCGCTCGGATACCTGACCGTGAAGGACAGCCTGTTTGACGGCAACCGTTCAGCCCAGGGCGGGGGCGGCGGGATCTATGACCGGAACGGCGCAGGCGTGACCTTGATCCATACCACCCTGGAAGGAAATTCCGCGGAATTTGGCGGCGGCATTTTCAGCAGCGCCTACCGCACGGATGTCCGGCACAGCACGTTCAGGAACAATTCGGCACGCAGCACGGACGGCGGCGGGATCTACACCCACAGCAGCAGCCTGTTGAATATTTCCAACAGTGTTCTGGCACATAATGCCGCCAAAAACGGAGGAGGCGTGTTTGCGCTCGGCATTGCCAACCTGACCAATACGACCCTGTTTGGGAACAGCGCCACGGTCAGCGGCGGCGGGGTGCATGCGCACAGTGAATTGAACATCCAAAACACCACCATCACAGACAGCGCCAGCGGCGGGGACTGCACGCTCGGCAACGGCGGCAGAATGCGCGAAATTTCATCGAACAACCTGATCGCAGGTACGGGGAGCGATGCCTGCGGGCTGATGCACGGCGTGGACGGCAATCTCATCGGTCTGGAGCCGGGATCGGCAACGTTCTCCAGTTCCCCCGCCCATTTGCCGTAACAGGGCGCCCAATGCCGACCGTGCAGGCTTTTCTGCGCACTGACTTGACGATACGCAGACAGAAAAAGGAGCTGCCTCTGAATTAAAGAACCGCTTTTTTCATACAGATCCCATTCATTTTTTTACAAGGAGAAACATTATGAAACACCAATTGGTTCGATTTTTTACGATCTTCAGCCTGTTGACCCTGCTGTTCGGAGCCGTACCAGCCGCCCCCGTAAGTGCAGAGGCGCACGCCGTCCCGCTCGCCGCCAGCGGGGATTCCCTTTGGGCAAAGAGTGTCGGAGGCACCGATCATGAGTATGCAGCCGGCATCGCAGCCGACTCGAACGGCAATGTATATGTGACCGGGTCATTCAGAGAAACTGCTGATTTTGACCCCGGTGCGGGCAATGCGGAACTGACCAGTGCCGGGGATTACGATATCTTTTTGCTCAAACTGGATGGTAACGGCAACTACGCCTGGGCAAAGAGAATCGGCAGTACCGGAATTGATGGTGCAGCGAGTATCGCCGCAGATGCAAGCAATAATATTTATGTTACAGGAGTATTTTCAGGCACGGTGGACTTTGACCCCGGCGCAGGCACCGCCAACCTGACCAGTGCCGGGCTGCGCGACATATTTGTTGCAAAGTATGACTCCGACGGCAATTATATTTGGGCAAAGCGCATGGGCGGCGGCACCAACGACTCGGGACTTGGACTAACGGTCGATGCCGGCGGGAATGTGTACACAACAGGAAACTATCAGGACACCGCTGACTTCGACCCCGGCGCGGGCACCGCCAACCTGACCAGCGCCGGGAATGAGGATGTCTTTGTTTCCAAGCTGGATAGCAACGGCAATTTCGTGTGGGCGAAAAGTATGGGCGGAACGGACAGTGAGCAAGGGCGAGGTATCGCGGTGAGCGCGAGCGGGGCTGTGTACACGATCGGTAATTTTGAGGGTACGGCTGATTTCGACCCGGGCGCCGGCACCGCCAGCCTGACCAGCGCTGGAACTGATGATGTATTCATCTCAAAACTGGACAGCAGCGGTAATTTCGTCTGGGCAAAACGCATCGGCGGAACCGATTACGAGGAAGTCACCGCCATCGCCATCGACGCGGATGAGAATATTTACATCACCGGCAAATACTTGTTGACCGTGGATTTCGACCCCGGCGCGGGCACGTTCAACCTGACCAGCGCCGGGCAAGATGATATCTTCGTCTCCAAGCTCGACAGCGGCGGCAATCTCGTGTGGGCGAAGAGCATTGGCGGGGCGGAGTTCGAGCGCGGAGAAAGCATCGTCCTTGACGCGAACAATAATGTATATGTAACCGGCGTTTTTTCGGGCACGGTCGATTTTGACCCGGGAGCCGGCACGTTCAACCTGACCGGACCCGGCGGCGAGGTCTTCATCTCCATACTCGGCCAAAACGGAGATTTCATTGCAGCCAAACGCATGGGGGGCGCATCGTACGACTCGGGAACTGCCATCACCCTGGATACGCAGGATAACATCCTTGTCACAGGTGGTTTCTACGAAACCGCCGACTTCGACCCCGAACTGACCAGCACCGGAGGCGCGGATGTGTTCATCGTGAAGTTGGAGAAGGTGGTCACTCCATCCTTCGCCGACGTGCCTCTCGAACACTCCGCCTGGCAGTACATCGAAGCCATCTATGCGGCTGGTATTACCGGCGGATGTACCACCACTCCGCTCAACTACTGCCCCAACAACACCGTCACCC
>JAHDWB010000010.1 GCA_023382595.1 Anaerolineales bacterium
CCGGCGTATGAATTTGGTTATTAAAATCCCCCCACTTTTTCGACAGTTTCAACGGTTTGCGCCACTGTCCCCGAGCGGAGCGAGTGGGATACCTGCGCTGTGTCTCGACAAGCTCGACAACCAGGGCGGGGGCGGTGAAATACTAAAACTGCATAACCAATTATAAACACGCCCATAGGGTAGGTCAACGGATGAAATATTCATACTCATACCAACACGGCGGCCATCAGTACCATGATATTCCTCCTATTTGTAGTAGATTGGTTGAAATTTGCCCGAATGGTCATCCTATAGTCATCCTATAACCATCCTATATGCTCGCTATATGCTCCCATATGGTTCCGGGCGCAAACCCACACACAAAATCCCGCAAATACCCTTATCCCGCCCCTAAATTTGTCTGGATGACAAGCATTGCGCCATCCTGGCTCTAACCGAGTCTCAATCAAGTTCCAACCGAGCACCAGTCATCCTGTACTCATCCTGTACTGTAGCTCCAATCAAGCTCCAATCGAACCATACAAGCGAAACAACCGGGATGGGGAAGAAACAAAACCCTGAGATATAGCGCATAGGCAAACTCAAACCGCTACCAACTACCAACCACCCACTTCCACCTCTTTCTTCTTTCCTCTTTCCACCACCCGATCATTCCGACCAGTCAGACCATTTAGACCACCCAACCACCCGACCATCCGACCATACAAACCAACCCCGCAAATACAGTAAAATCACCCTCCACTCACCACCAACTACCAACCGCCCACTTCCACCTCTTTCCTCTTTCTTCTTTCCAACCTTCCAACCTGCAAACTTTCCACTTCCCCGACCACCCGACCATACAAACCGAACCTCGCAAATACAGTAAAATCACCATTCACTCACTACCAACCACCAACTACCAACTGCCACAACCCATGCGCCTCAAAGCCGACCTCACCCTCCTGCTCGTCTCCATCATCTGGGGCAGCGCCTTCGTCGCCCAACGCATCGCCGGACAACTCGGCAGCGTCTACCAATTCAACGGCGCGCGCTACCTGCTCGCCGCCCTCATCCTCCTCCCCTTCGTCAAACGCATACACCTCGCCTCCATCCCCCGCCCCCAATACAAATGGATGGCAATCGCCGGCTTCTTCCTCTTCCTGGGCAGTGCCCTTCAACAAGCGGGCTTGGTCTACACCACCGCCGGCAATGCCGGCTTCATCACCAGCCTCTACGTCGTACTCGTCCCCGTCGCCCTCTTCCTCTTCTGGGGCGAAAGACCGCACTGGCTGTCCATCCTCGCCGTCGTACTGGCGTGCATTGGCGCATTCCTGCTCTCCACCGGCGGCAGGTTTGAGCTCCGCATCGGCGACGCGCTCGAACTCATCGGCGCCTTGTTCTGGACCTTCCACGTCATCATTCTCGGCAAATACGCCTCCAAATTCGAAGCCATGACCTTCTCCCTCGGTCAGCTCATCGTCTGCGGACTGCTCAACCTTGGCGTCGGCGTCATCGTCGAACCCGCCCTCGCGCTTCATCCCCCGCTCCTGCTTGCCATCGCCTACACCGCCGTATTCTCCCTCGGGCTTTGTTACACCCTCCAGGTCTGGGCGCAAAAGCACACCCCGCCCGCCGACGCCGCCCTCATCCTCAGCCTTGAATCCGTCTTCGCAGTGCTGGCAGGCTGGCTCCTGCTGAACGAAACGCTGATCGTCATCCAGATCGTCGGCTGCCTCCTCATCTTCATCGCCGTCATGCTCTCGCAGTTCAAGGAATGGACATCAGGTACAATTGACCGCGACCGCTTGGTTGAGGGGCGCTAACCTTCAACGCTCGAACCGGTCAACCTGTGAACCCATGAACCTCGAAGAACTCACCTTCCACACACTCACACCAAAACTCTGGCGCGATTTCGAGATCCTCTTCGGCGAACGCGGCGCATGCGGCGGCTGCTGGTGCATGTTCTGGAAACTGCGCGGCAGGGAATTCACCGAACGCAAAGGCGACCGCAACCGGCAAAGGCAAAAGTCCATTGTGGATGCGAAGATCGTCCCCGGCTTGGTCGCCTACTATGAAGGCTATCCCGTCGGCTGGGTCGCGGTCGAGCCGCGTTCCCAATATCCGCGCCTTGCGCACTCGCGCGTCCTCAAGCCGGTGGACGATCAGGAAGTCTGGTCCATCACCTGTCTCTTTGTCGAGCAGAAGCATCGCCGCGCGGGCGTCGCCGTCGAGTTGATCAAAGCCGCGGTCGCGCACGCAGGCGCGGGCGGAGGGCGAATCGTCGAAGGCTATCCGGTTGAGACCCAAAAGGACCAGCCGCCTCCGTTCGTCTTCACCGGCACTGCCTCCGCCTTCCGTCAGGCGGGCTTCACCGAAGTGGCGCGCAACTCTCCCACGCGTCCCATCTTCCGTTTCGTGCTTCGATGAACTTCCAACCGCCCTCCAAATCCCTCACGCCGCGTGACTATCAATTCATCATTGTGGTCGTTGTGCTTCTGCTCGCCCTCTCCGCCGCGCTGATGTATTTCAACCGTTCGCTCCCGGCGGGCGGCGGCGATTTCCTTGTGCACTGGGCGGGCGCGCGTGCCTACATCTTTGAGCAGATCGACCCGTACAGCGCCAATGTCCCGGAGCGTGTGCAGGCATTGGTCTATGACCGTCCAGCCCGGGCGGGGGATGAACCCTTCATTCTGGATACGCCCTTCCACCTGCTCCTGCTTTATTTTCCGCTTGCGCTTCTCCCCGACCCCCAGCTTGCCCGCGCCATCTATACCTTGTTGCTCGAACTTGCTTTGTTCGCGCTCGCTATCTTCAGCCTGCGCCTCACCGATTGGGAAGCGCCGCGCTACTTTGACGTTCTCTTCTTTATCTTCTGTGTCTTCAATTTTTATACGTATCAGGCTGTGCTTGCAGCCAGCCCCGTTCTTCTGCTTGGCTTGCTGTACGCAGGCATTCTGCTTGCTCTGCGCGCCGAACGAGACGAGGTCGTCGGCGCGTTGATGGCGGTTTCGATGTATTACTGGGAGGTCGGTCTGCCCTTCCTGATCCTTGTGGCGTGGCGCTGTTATAAGGAAGGGCGCATCCGCGTGCTGGCAGGATTCTTCATGCTGTCCTTCGTTCTGCTGGCAGTTTCCTTCTTTATGTATGCCAACTGGTTCATCCCTTATCTGCGCGCCGGGATGAACAATCTGCGCTCCGACTTCGGCTTCTCCGTCCGCGCCATCCTGATCGACCTGTTTCCCGCCAATGGCAATCTGCTGGGCTGGGTTCTTATCGGCGCTTTGGTGGTCGCTCTCATCTATGAAGTGAGCGCCGCGCACGACGCTGACGACCGCAGGTTCTATTGGGTGGTTTGTCTCGCGCTGGCGGCGGCTCCCTTGCTCGGCTTCCGCACCGAGATGGAACATCTCGCCGTGCTGGTCATTCCGCTGGCGCTGGTCTTTGCCGTAGTGTATGACCGTTGGCATCGCCGCCGCGCGTTGGTGGTTCTACTCCTGCTCGTTGTCCTTGCCCTGCCGTGGGTTGGCGTCTACTACGGCTTCCTTTCACAGCAGATCATCTTCCTCTTCCTGCCGCTCTTCACCGTCGTCGGCTTGTACTGGATCCGCTGGTGGGCGCTTCGCCCGCCGAAGTTATGGGCTGACCTTGCCGCCCAAAAAGCATAATCCCTGATGACCCGCAGAACCTACTTCATCCTCTTCCTGTCCGGATTAATTCTCCCTTCCGTCCTTGCGTTCTTCCAGCCGACGCCGGGCTATCTCGACTCGGCATATTACTTTGGCGGCGGGATTCAGCTTGCCACGGGCAAGGGCTTTACCGAGCCGTATCTGTGGAACTACCTCGACGGCACGACCTCCCTGCCGCATCCTTCGCACACCTACTGGATGCCGCTCGCTTCCATTGTCTCCGCCCTCGGCATGTGGCTTGCAGGACAGACCACCTACGCCGCCGCGCGCATCCCGTTCATCGTCATCGCCGCGCTGGTGGTGCCAGTCACTGCCGCATTGGCGTATGCGTTTACCCAAAAACGCGACCTTGCCATCCTCTCGTCATTGCTGGCGATCTTCTCCATTTATCACGCTCCCTTCGTCGGTGTGACGGATAACTTCGGTCTCTTCATGCTGTTCGGCGGCTTGTATTTCCTCGCTGTCACGAAACTGCTCCAAGACGATTCGCAGACGCGATACTGGTTCATGCTCGGTCTGCTGGCGGGACTGCTCTCGCTCTCCCGCAGTGACGGTCTGCTCTGGCTGGGGATGACGTTCCTGTTTGCGCTCTATCGCCTGCTTCATCACGCTCCACTGCCCATTGCTCGCGCATCGCATCACATTGCATTTCTCATCCGCCGCCTTCTACCCGCCCTGCTCGGCTTCCTGCTCATCATGTCGCCTTGGTATGCGCGCAACTTGTCCACGTTCGGGACGCTCATGGCTCCGGGCGGCAGCCGCGCGCTCTGGCTCGAGAACTACGACCAGACCTTTATCTATCCGCCCGACCAACTCAGCATGGAGTCCTTCCTTGCCTACGGCTGGGACAATATCCTCGCCGACCGCGTATGGGCATTGGGTACCAACCTGCAAAGCGGATTTGCCGCGCATGGCGGTATCATTCTATTTCCATTTATCGTTGCGGGCATCCTGTATTATGGAAAAGACGAGCGCGTCAGGCTGGCGGTGACGGCATGGTTGTTTCTGTTCTTCGTCATGTCGTTCATCTTTCCGTTTGCGGGCGCGCGCGGCGCGTTCTTCCATGCCGGTGCGGCGCTCCAGCCGATGTGGTGGGTGCTCGCTCCGCTGGGCTTGGATGCGATCCTGCTGTCCCTGAGAAAAAGGAACTGGGGCAACGACCAGACCAGATTTTTGTTCCGAAGCGTGCTGGTCATGATCGCGGTCATCCTGACGGTCTACGTCTCCTATTTGCGGGTCTTTGCGTTGGGCTGGGGCGAAGGCGAAGCGAGGTATCCCGTTGTGGAGCAGTTCCTGATCGAGAATGGCATTGCCGAAGATGATGTAGTCATCGTCCGCAACGCGCCGGGATATTACATCGCCACGGGGCGCTCTGCCATTTCCATTCCATACGGCGGGGAGGGCGCGATCCTTGCGGCGGCGGGGCAGTTCGATGCGCAGTATCTCGTGCTCGAACCGCAGGCGGCGCTTCCGCAGATCAAGAGTTTGATGGACGCGCCCGAAGAGAGTGTTGATTTTATTTTCATCGGTGAGGTGGATGGCACGCATGTCTTCAAGATCAACAAGTGATATCTCCCAACGTGACCTGCTCATCATCGCGCTCGCGGTCATCCTGATCGCAGTCATCTACCTGCTGGCGAGTCAATTCACCTACGCCATCGGCTTCCCGCTCGACGACTCGTGGATCCATCAGACCTATGCGCGCAACCTCGCGCAGAACGGCGAGTGGGCGTTCCGTCCCGGCATTCCCTCCGCCGGTTCCACTGCGCCGCTCTGGTCTGCCCTGCTTGCCATCGGCTTTCTGCTCCGCCTCTCACCCTACATCTGGACCTTCGTTCTCGGTATCATCACACTTTTCGCGCTCGCCTTGCTCTCCGAATGGGCGGTGCGCAAACTCGTCGCATCCTATCGTCCGCGCTTTCCGTGGGTTGGCATCTTCATCGCCTTTGAATGGCATCTCGCCTGGGCGGCGATGTCTGGCATGGAGACTCTGCTGCACGGCTTGATCGTCACTGCCGTTTTGATCCTGTTGATGACGGACTCGCCTCGTTACCTCGCCCTGGGCTTGCTGACCGGTCTCTCGATCTGGGTGCGCCCCGACGGCTTGACCCTGCTCGGTCCTGCCTTGATGACGATGGTCCTGACCGGCGGCGATTTCCGTGCGCGGTTGAATGCGGTCGTGCGTTATTTCATCGGCTTTGGCATTTTGTTCAGTTTTTATCTGCTCTTCAATCTTGCCATCGGCGGGACGCCCATGCCCAACACGTTCTACGCCAAGCAGGCGGAGTATGCCGCCTGGCAGAATTTACCCATCATCGGACGCCTTGGTCAGATGTCCCTGCAATTGCTGGTGGGACCCAGTCTCGTACTGGTGCCCGGCGTGATCGGCTGGCTGGTCAGATCCGTTCGGGAGCGGTCATGGGGCAGTCTTGCGGCGTTCATCTGGTGCTTTGGCTACATGTGGCTGTATGTCTCCCGCCTGCCCGTCTATCAACACGGACGCTATATCATGCCCGCCATGCCCATCTTCTTTCTGTTCGGTCTGCTGGCATTTGCGCACTTCGATAAAAGCAAGTTGTTCGCCCGCTATCACTGGGTCGCGCAGACGATCTGGCGCGGAAGCATCGCCATGCTGACGTTCGGCTTTATCATTCTCGGCGCGCGTTCCTACGCATTGGATGTGGCGGTCATCGAAAGTGAAATGGTGGTGACCGCAAAATGGGTGTCTGAGAACCTGCCTGAAGATGCAGTCATTGCCGCGCATGACATCGGCGCGCTGGGCTACTTCGATGATCATGAATTGATCGATCTGGCTGGCTTGATCTCGCCGGAGGTCATTCCCTTTATCCGTGACGAGCCGCAGCTTGCGGTGTTCCTGCATGAGCGCGGCGCTGATTATCTGATCGCTTTCCCCGATTTCTACCCGCTCCTGACCGCGGATGTCGAAGCGGTGTTCATATCCGGCAGTGCGATCACACCCTTGTTTGACCAGCCGAATATGGCTGTCTACCCATGGAAACGTCCTTAATGGGTTAAAATAGAAACCACTATGCAACAAATTCCATGCAAAGAGAGAATGGGCTCGGGATGAACCAGATAACCCTTTTGATCGTTGATGATCATCCGCTGTTCCGGCAGGGCGTTGTGGACGCGTTGTCATTGGAACCTGATATGCGTATCATCGCCCAGTCGGCGACGGGGGACGATGCGCTGGAGTTGATCCGCACCAAGAAACCGACGGTTGCTGTTCTGGATGTGAACCTGCCTGGCATGAACGGTCAGCAGATCACGCATCAGGTATCGCAGGACAGGCTGGGGACCCGCATCATCCTGATGACCGGTTACGACGATGTGGAACAAGCCATCCATGCCGCGCTGGCTGGCGCGCACGGTTACTGCTCAAAGGACATCGAGCCGCAATCCCTCTCCCGCATCATTCGTGAAGTTGCAGAGGGGAAGTATGTCTTTGCAAATAACGTCTTCACCCGCCGCGAACTGGAACTTTGGGTTGAAGACAGGATGGAAGGCGCGCGCCGTTCCTACAGCGAACCGGGCACTCCCTTCCACCCGCTCTCCGACCGTGAAATGGAAGTGCTGGCTTGTGTCGTGCGCGGTATGAGCAACAAGGAGATCGCCACCCTGCTTGGCATCAGCCACCAGACGGTGAAGAACCACGTCACTGCCATTTTGCGAAAGTTCGGCGTGGAAGACCGCACGCAGGCTGTGGTCTACGCCTTGAAGCGCGGATGGGTCACCCTGCGCGATACGAACATCACCTCCTAGGAGTATTTTCATGTCGATTAGTGAGACAAGCGGCGAGACGTTCGATTATCAAGGCGAATTGGATGAAACCCAGCGCGCCTTGCGCGAAATCACCTTGATGATCGAGCAAAGTCAGGGGGAACTCGCCAAATTGACCCAGCGTAATACCGCAATTTCGACCCATCTCCAGCAGGTGCAGAAGCAGGATGCCGGGATCGAAGAAATCAAAATGGCGTATGATGCCGCCCTTGATGCGCAGCAACGACTTTTCGTCATGCGTGGTCAGCTGGAGAAATTGCAGAACGACAAAAGCCACCTTGAAAAATACAAGTCTGTGCTCGAAAATGCAATGGCTGGGGGAGATTCGCCGGGCTCATCTGCCGCTTCCATGAACTCCAAGAGTCAGATGGCGGGGATCGAGATGATCGTCAATGCGCAGGAGGCGGAGCGCCAGCGGCTCTCCCGCCAGATGCATGACGGACCCGCCCAGGCGTTGTCCAATTTTATTCTGCAGACCGAGATCGCCATGCGCCTTCTGGATGTTGACCCGGGGCAGGCGAAGGATGAACTGGGTAATTTGAAGACCGCCGCGATGGGGACGTTCCAAAAGGTCCGAAACTTTATCTTTGAACTGCGCCCCATGATGCTTGACGATCTTGGATTGGTGCCGACCCTGCGAAAATATGCCGATGCGTTCAAGGAACAGACCGGTTTGGATGTGAGCGTGCTGGTCACGGGGACGGAACGCCGTCTGGAACCCTATCTGGAAGTGATGGTTTTTCGAGCCGTTCAGGAACTGCTTGGAAATGTGGCGCGTCACAGTCAGGCAACCACGGTCAAAGTACAGGCGGATCTTGGGAACGACTTCCTGCGCATCAGCGTGGATGACAACGGCAAGGGGTTTGACCCGGAGAACTTGAAGGATTCCACGAATTTGGGCTTGAAACTGATTCGCGAACGCGCTGAAATGCTGGGAGGAAGTTTTGAGATCGACAGTACCGTTGGCTCCGGTGCGCGCATATCTTTTACGGTTCAGGCAAGAAGTTAACGCCCCGGCGGTTTACAATATTGTTAAGGAATTTAAGGAGGCTGCCACGGCAGCCTTGTAATATGTTTTTGACATTTTTCCTGTATAATGAATATGTTATAAAATACCCGAAAAAACTCGTACTCGATGAGAGGAGTAGATTATGCGTCGCGGTCGTATCTTGATAATGGTGCTTCTGATCATCATCATCGGCTTGGTGGTGGCGTTTTTCGCTTTCCGCCAATTTTTTATCACGCCTCAGCAGGAGGAGCAGCAGCAGGCTTTAGTTGACATCTATTATGCCGCTCAGAACATCCCGCAAGGCGGTGAGATCACTGAGGATGTTCTTGCAACCATGCGGATCCCTCAGGAGAATCTAGCCACCGTCATGTTCACGCCGGATAAACTCCCCTTGTTATTGGGGAAGGTGGCGAAATTCCCGCTCGACCAGGGCGTGGTCATCACAGAGGCGATGGTATCCAGCGCTTCGGAAGCCGTGCCGATATCTGGTCCTCAGTGGGCAGCTTTGATTCCCCCCGGCATGACCGCCATATCGGTCCCCGCTAACCGCCTCACTCTTTCCGGGTATTCCATCACAGACGGCGCGCACGTGAATGTCAATGCCTGCTTGCTCTTTGTGGATGTAGACCCCGCCTTCCAGACCATCCTTCCCAACCTGACGGCTGTACTGACGGGAACAGGCTTTGGTTCTGTCACTGGTTCCGAAGGGACTGGTTTTTCCGCCGAAGGGTTACCCGTGCTTTCGCTTGGTGTTGCCGCATCTGGGTCTCCGCAAGGCAGGCTTGAGTTGGATCCGTCGGTTCAGCAGCCTTATTACCTAATCCCTTCCGAAGCGCAGCGTCCGAGGATGGTTTGTCAGATGCTTTTGCAGGATGTGGTTGTGCTGAAATCGGGCAATTTTACACCCGCGGTTTCCACCACCGACCAGCAGGCAGCCGACCAGCAGGCACAGCAGCAGGCGGCGCCGCCGGATATTGTTACGCTGATCGTTTCCCCGCAGGATTCGATCACCCTGTCCTACCTGATGTATACCAATGCGCAATTCAACCTGACCCTGCGCAACCCCGGCGATCAGTCCCGCCTGGCGACCGAAGCATCCACATTGCAGTTCCTGCTCAGTCAATATAACATTCCTGTACCTGCCAAACTGCCTTATGCCATGCAGCCCGCGCTGACCACCCTTGTTTCGCCGACATTGCCCAACGATGTCCCTGCGCAGGCTCCCTAGCAGACAGGAAGCAACATAGTTAACGAACCTTTGGATGTGAATTAATAATATGGCTGCAGATAAAATTCGGGTGCTTATTGTTGATGATATTGCAGAGACTCGGGAGAACGTTCGCAAGCTTTTACAGTTCGAGTCGGATGTGGATGTAGTGGGGACGGCTCGTTCGGGCAAGGAAGGCATTCAGCTTGCCCACGAGCTTGGTCCTGATGTCGTGTTGATGGACATCAACATGCCCGATATCGACGGGATCACGGCGACGGAAGAGATCCGCAAGAAAACGCCATACATTCAGATCGTCATCCTGTCTGTGCAGGGCGACCAGAATTATATGCGCCGCGCCATGCTCGCGGGCGCCCGGGATTTCCTGACCAAGCCTCCGATGGGGGATGAGTTGATCTCAGCCGTCCGGCGCGCCGGTGAAATGGCGCACGCCGAGCGCGAGAAAAGCGCGAAACAGCAGCAATTTGTCGGCGCTTCGTCTGCTAGCGGGGGCATGGCTGTTCCCGGCTTTGCGCCTATTTCAAAAGGGAAGATCATCACCGTTTACAGTCCAAAGGGTGGGACAGGGTGTACCACGGTTGCCGTCAACCTCGCCGTTGCATTGAATAATGAAGATACGCGCGCGGTTCTTGTGGACGGCAATCTGCAGTTCGGCGATGTTGCCGTTTTTGTGAATGAACAAGGCAAGAACACCATCCTGGATCTCGCGCCTCGCGTGGATGAACTCGATGCTGATGTGGTCGACGAGATACTCATTAAGCATGATGCATCCGGCATCCGCATTCTCGCTGCCCCCCAGAGACCGGAATATGCGGAACGCGTGGCATCTGATCAGTTTGTGAAGGTGTTGCAATTTCTGCAGCAAATGTATTCGTATGTCATTGTTGACACGTCGCCCATCCTCACGGATGTCATCCTTGCAACCATCGAGAACAGCGATTTGATCGTCCTGCTCACCACGCAGGAGATCCCGTCCATTAAAAACGCGCGGTCATTTCTGGATCTGTTACAACCCATGGGCGTCGGCAAGGAGCGCGTGGTCTTTACCATGAATCGCTATGATAAGAACAATCCCATTACTCCGGATCGGGTGGGAGAAAACCTCAAGCATGAGATTTCCGCCGTCATTCCCCTGGAAGGGAAAATTGCCATTCCGGCGGTGAATCGCGGCGTTCCGTTCATGCTGGATAACAAGGCGCAGCCGATTGGAAGAGGAATATTCTCGCTGGCGGAGGCGGTCCGGGCTAGGTTGAGCGTTTTGGAAACAGCAGAAGAAACGCCAGCGATTAAGCGTTAAGGAGTTTTTCCATGTCTTTGCTTCGACGTATTGAGCAGGGTCAAAACAGCGGGAACAACCAACAGCAGAATAGCGGCGGATCATCTCCATCATTGCCCAAGCCTGGTGATGGCGAGCAGGCAGGAGCGGGGGGCGGAGGCGATGCTTCCCGTCTTTCCTCCTTGCAAGCCAGGCGTGTCAGCGCGCCCATCACTTCGCCGCAAGCTGGTTCTTATTTTGACCTGAAGACCCGCGTTCAGAATAAACTGCTTGCGGAGATCGATCCGTCCATGGATGTTTCGCAGACGGATGAGGTGCGCCGCACGATTCAGGGCTTGTTCGAGCAGATCCTGAGCGAAGAGAATATCGTTCTTTCACGCCCCGAGCGTGCGCGCTTGTTCGAGCAGATCGCTGCTGAAATTCTGGGGCTTGGACCGCTTCAATCCCTGCTTGAGGATGACTCCATTACGGAAATCATGGTGAATGGTCCCAAGAACCTTTACATCGAGCGCAAAGGGAAGATCCATCGTGTGCCCGTGACGTTCGAGAGCAACGAGCATGTGATGCGAATCATTGATCGTATCGTTGCCCCGCTTGGACGCCGCATCGACGAATCGAGTCCGTATGTGGATGCGCGTTTGGCGGACGGCTCCCGTGTTAATGCGGTGATTCCCCCCATCTCTTTGGTGGGTCCGGTGCTCACCATTCGTAAATTTTCCAAGAATCCGATCACTGTGGATCAGATGATCCAGTTTGGTTCGATCACGCCGGAGGCGGTTCAATTCCTTAAGGCGTGTGTGGAATCCCGTTTGAATATCATTATCTCCGGCGGTACGGGTTCCGGTAAGACCACATTGCTGAATGTACTGTCGGGCTTCATTCCCGCGGATGAGCGTATCATTACCATTGAGAATGCGGCGGAATTGCAGTTGCGTCAGGAGCATGTGGTGACGCTCGAGTCGCGCCCGCCCAACATCGAAGGACGCGGCGAAATTACCATCCGCGATCTGGTGATCAACTCCCTGCGTATGCGTCCTGAGCGCATTATCGTCGGTGAGTGCCGTGGCGGCGAGACCTTGGACATGCTGCAGGCGATGAACACGGGTCACGATGGCTCGATGACCACTGCCCATGCCAACAGTCCGCGCGACGCGCTCGCCCGTATCGAGACCATGTGCCTCATGGCGGGCATGGATCTGCCCGTGCGCGCCATCCGTGAACAGGTGGCAAGCGCCGTGGATGTGATCGTCCAGCAGGAACGTATGCGCGACGGAACGCGCAAGGTCACCACGGTCGCGGAAGTGAGCGGCATGGAAGGTGATGTGATCACCATGACCGACCTTTTCGTGTTTGAACAGACCGGTACGGAGAACGGTCGTATCATCGGTCGCATGCGTCCCACCGGCTTGAGACCAAAGTTCATGGACAAAATCGAAGCTGCGGGTATACACCTGCCGCCTTCCATTTTTGGCATCGGAGAACGCCGTCGTTATTAAGATGACTCCTGTTGCACCAGGTAGGCTGCCGGAAGGAACAACATGACTTGGATCATTATCATTGGCGGTACCATCCTGATCATCCTTTTGATCATTGGCGTGATCATTTCCGCGAACAGCGAGCGCGCCATGGTGGAGGAACGCCTCAATCAATATCTGGATGATGACAAACAGGATATTGACCGCGAAGCCCAGCGGTACGTCATTACCAACTGGGTTTCAAAACGGGTGGAAAGGACATCGTTTGGAGACAACATCGCGCGCGAACTGGCTCGCGCCGACCTGAAATTCAAGGTAGCCGAATACCTTGTTTTGATTTTTGCGAGCATGTTCATCGGTGCCCTGTTGGCATGGTTTTTGGGCAACCAGATGGCTGTTTCCGCCTTGATCGGCGCGGTGCTCGGGTCGATTGCCCCGCGTTTTTATGTCAAACAGCAGCAAAAACAACGTTTGCAAAAGTTCAACGACCAGCTTCCCGACATGCTTAACCTGATGGTCAACGGCTTGCGCGCCGGATATTCCACCATGCAGGCGATGGAAGCGGTCAGCAAGGAACTCCCCGCGCCGATCTGCGATGAGTTCCGCCGTGTTGTGCAGGAAATGCAGATCGGCATTACGATGGAGACTGCGCTTGAAAACCTCCTGCGCCGCATCCCGAGCGATGATCTTGATTTTGTGGTGACTGCGATCAATGTCCAGCGCGAGGTCGGCGGCAATCTTTCCGAGATCCTGGATAATATTTCATTTACCATTCGTGAGCGTATCCGCATCAAAGGCGAGGTCCGCGTGCTGACGGCTCAGGTGCGGACCTCGGGCACGGTTCTTTCCTTAATTCCATTTGGTCTTACGCTTGTTCTGTGGTTTCTTAACCCCGAATATTTGATGTCTGTAACGCAGGGCGGACCCGCATGTACTGCCGGTATTATCTGCACGGTGTTGGGCTTGATCACGTCCAGCTACTTTATCATGATGAAGATTGCGGATATTGAGGTGTAGTATGAATACCCTGATTGTTATTATCATCCTTGTTGTTGTGTTGGGCGGCGCGGTTGCACTCGTGATCGTTGGTGCGCGGTACGCTCGTCAGGCACAGGGCGAGGAGGGCGACCCGGTATTGCTTCGTCTGGCAGAGGCAACGCAGCGCGGTGAGAATGTCTCACTGGAAGATATTGAACTGCAGCAGCCTTTCATGGAGCGCGTGGTCATCCCGGTCATCAGGAAATTCGGCGAATTTTCTGTCCGTTTTACGCCGGAAAAACTTTTGCAGGAGACCACCCGTAAATTGGAACTGGCGGGGAACCCCGGTCGCATCGATGCGTCCACTTTCCTTGCAACACGCTTTGTCGGTGCAGGGGTCTTTGGCGGACTTTTAACTCTGATCTCGACCCTTCCCACTGTGAACTGGCCCCTCGGGCGCATCATTCTTGTCGTAGGCATCTTCACTGCCCTGGGTTTTTTCTTCCCGCAGCTTTGGCTGCAAAGCCGGATCAACGCCCGCCAGAATGAGGTCCGAAAAGCCATGCCGGATGCCCTCGACCTGCTGACCATTTGTGTGGAAGCCGGTTTGGGTTTCGATGCGGCAATGTCGAAGGTAAGCGAGAAATGGGAGAATGAACTCTCCATCCTGTTTGGACGCGCCATCCGCGAAGTGCAGCTTGGAAAAACCCAGCGCGAAGCGCTGCGCGACATGGCGGACCGTGTCGGGCTCCCCGAGTTGACAAGTTTTGTTGCGGCGGTCATCCAGAGTCAGATTCTGGGTGTGAGCCTGGCAAAGGTATTAAGGATCCAGTCTGACCAGATGCGTGTGAAGCGTCGCCAGCGGGCGGAGGAAGAGGCGCACAAGGCTCCGGTGAAGATGATCATCCCGATGGCACTCCTGACCTTCCCTTCGATCATGATCATTTTGATGGCGCCTGCCGCGTTCCAGATCTCCGATGCGTTCGGCGGTATTATGGGTAATTAGCTGATACTGTCAGATAATCATTAGACGTTCATCACAAGGAGGGAAGTTGGCAAACTGGAAGTACGCTTTATATCGTTCGCTTTGGGCGGCGCTCGACCTGATCTTTCCTCCGGTTTGCGGAGGGTGCAGGAGGAGCGGCTCCCGTTGGTGTGCGGATTGTCAAGCGCGCATTCAGGTTTTGAGCGGGGTCTTATGTGATGTATGCGGCTTGCCGCAAGGGAAGTCAGGGATCTGCGAAACGTGCCTGAAGAACAAACCGCATTTCCATGCTTTGCGGGCATGGACGGTCTTTGAAGAGCCGGTGCAATCAGCCCTGCATAAACTGAAATACCGGCGTGATATCTCCCTTGGGGAAGCGATCGCATTTCAAATGATACCCTTTGTGAAAACCCTGAACTGGCAGATGGATATGATCGTTCCTGTGCCGCTGGGCAGACAAAGAATCAAAGAAAGAGGATATAATCAGGTTGCAATGATCGCAAAACCGCTTGCAATGGCGCTGGAAGTCCGGTACGCGCCAAACGAGTTGGTGCGTACCAAAGAGACGCGTTCCCAAGTGGGCTTGTCACGAGCGGAACGCCGGAGCAATGTGCGGGGTGTGTTTCAAGCCGGAAAAGGGGTAAAGGGAAGAACCATTCTCATCATGGACGATGTTTCAACCACAGGGTCGACCTTGTCCGCCGGGGCGGAAGCGTTGTACTCGGCAGGTGCGGAAACCGTCTATGCGTTTACAGTCGCGCGTGCACTGCCTCATCACGACCTGAGGCGTGTATAGCGCGTTTTTGTTTGTGACTTAACATCCCAAAAAGGAGGACCTTATGTCCAACAAAGTGGAAGTTCAGACACGTCATATCCGTTTGACCGAAAGGATCGAAGAGTACGTCAATAAAAAAGCGGAGAATTTGGACCGCTACCTGCCAGCCATTGATGAGGTGCGCGTGGAACTGGCTCATCACAAAGCCGCGCGCGACGCCAATGACCGTAATGTGGCGCAGGTGACCGTTTTTGGCAAGGGGGTTACCCTCCGTTCAGAGGAACGCGCGGATGAGGTGCTTGCCGCTTTTGACCGGGCGCTGGACAAGATGCAGCGCCAGATCGAGCGGCACAAAGGCAAGAAGTATCACGGGCGTGGCGATGGTCGTTCGGCGGCGGAAGTTGCCGAGGATATCATCGACGATGAGACCGGCGAACTCTCGCCGTTGTTCGCCAAGCGCAAGAAGTTTACGATCTACCCGATGACGGAGGACGAAGCGGTCATCCAGATGCGGAATCTGGGGCACGACAACTTCTTCATCTTCTACAATGCGGAGACGAGCAAGATCAACGTGCTGTACCGCAGACGCAATGGAAGTTACGGCTTGATCGAGCCGGAACTTGGTTGAGCATGAACAAAAAATGGACTGGCGAAAAGCCAGTCCATTTTTTATATTTTGGATCAGGAAGCTTGTTGTTGCTTTCTGATTTTATTGCCGCTTACTTTTTTTCAACATGAGCCAACTCTTAAGCGTACATGCCCCAATCAAGCGCGGAGGGGTCTTCCATCATGGAAAAATCCCACATTTCCATGCCCATTTCCACGGTGACGGGCATGTTCAAGCCTTCGGTTGCCTTGGCTTTGGTCATTTCGATCATGGCGGGACCATAGGGACAGAACGGCGTGGTCAGGATCATTTTCACGCGGGCGATGTTGTTCTCGATCTCGATGTCGCGCACCAAGCCCAACTGGATGATGGTCATTCCAATTTCAGGATCGACCACCTCGGATAGTTTTTCGCGGGCGGACTTTACCATCTCGGGATGGGTGGTGTGGATGGTCCACTGGATTTCTTTGATTTCAGATTCGCTCATGGTTCCTCTGTTTGAATAAATGGTTGGTTACTTGACTTTCGCTTCCACAGCCTGGACGACATAAGTGCAGTGTGCACCGCCGTCCAAGATACACTGAACTTTGTTTGCGGGCAAGGCGAGCATTTTCGAGATCAACGTCTGATCCACCGTGCAGACTTCGGGATGCGTTACGCCGATCTGATAATAGGGACAGGAGATCTCGTGGATCTGGTATTGGTTATCCTTCTTTTCCCATTCCACGGTGAAGCCTTCCTGCGCCAGCAAATCCTTGACGAAGTCAAGGCGCTCTTCCATACTTAGCCCCTTGATGTCGTTGGCATATTCGTTGGCGAGGTCTTCCGCGATCTGCCCGAACAACTGACTGACCACCGGTCCCGGCATGGATTCCTTCATCTGGGCAATGAGGCGGTTGGTCAATCTCATATAGCGGGTGGGGAAGCGTTCCATGCCCTCGTCGGTCAGGATGTACACCAAACGCGGACGTCCCACCCCGTGACGCTCCTCCTGCCCTTCGACCAGCCCCTCCTTTTCGAGGTTGCCGAGGTGATGGCGCACAGAAATGGGATTGATGCCGACGGCTTCCGCCAGGTCATTGATGGTGGAGCGCGGCTTCTTCAGCAGGGTCTGTAAGATCTTGTCTCGCGTGGATTTCATACTGGGCAGTATAACTGCCCAGTATGTTCTTGTCAATATACTAGATAAATATCATAAATATTTATTTGGCGGCTTGCTACGGCAGCGGCAGATTGAACGCCCGTTGCAGGAAGATCGCCATCTGTGAGCGGGTGACCGGGTTATTCGGACAGAAGTTTCCATTCCCGCAGCCGCCGGTGATGCCCTCCGCCGCCAACTGCTTGATCCACGGCGCGGTCGAGCTCCCTGCAGGCACATCATTGAAACCGGATGAGCCTCCCACGGCAGGCGGGACGTAGTCATCCCCATACTTGGCTCTCAACAGGAAGATCGCCATCTGGGCGCGGGTGACCGCCTGGTTCGGACAGTAGTTGCC
The DNA here is from genome assembly GCA_023382595.1 of Anaerolineales bacterium. Taxonomy (GTDB): domain Bacteria; phylum Chloroflexota; class Anaerolineae; order Anaerolineales; family Villigracilaceae; genus Villigracilis. Next base: position 17,299 of record JAHDWB010000010.1, read on the forward strand.
ATTCCCGCAGCCGCCGGTGATGCCTTCCGCCGCCAACTGCTTGATCCATGCCGCCGCGGAATGGGTGGTGGGGACGTCATTGAAGCCGGTGCCGTCGCCCACGGCGGGCGGGGTGTAGGACGAGCCGTGAATGCCGCGCAGGAGGAAGATCGCCATCTGGGCACGGGTGACGGTGTTGTTGGGGCAGTAGTTGAGCGGAGTGGTGGTACATCCGCCGGTGATGCCGGCATTGTAGATGGCTTCGATGTACTGCCAGGCGGAGTGATTGAAGGGCACATCGGAGAAGGTGGGGTTGGTAATGCTTATTCTTTCATACGCGCCGATATCACACCCTGCCCCCTGCGGACGCGTTACCCCGCGCTGATCGGTGGCGCGACAGGAGGTGTTGTCTCCGGCGTCAAAGGCGGGGGAACCGAATAGCAGCGCCATAGTCCGGGTGGGGCCGCCGTTATCTGCAAGAGTACCCAGTTTGGGGTCAGTAATGAAAGCGGGAGTTCCACAGTGGTTGGGCGCGGGGGCATTATTTTCCACCAGATTATTAATATTTGCTGTAATTACGCCATGTAATTCATGGTTGGAACAATCTCCGCCGGTTGCAGAGTTCGCCAGGATATTATTGATGAGGCTCAAACTGCCTCCGTTGTAAATGCCTCCTCCGTTGTCGGCTGAATTGTCGGAGAATGTATTGTTGATCATGGTTAAGGCATTATGGTTCGCGATCCCGCCACCATATGTAGCGGAGTTGTCGAAGACGGTGCTGTTTTCCATGGTCAGAATGCCAAAGTTGGAAACACCACCGCCGGTATCGGAAACAGTGTTATTTGAGACGGTACTGTTTGAAATGGTTACTTCACCGGCAGGTGCAAGATTAAGAATACCGCCGCCGCTGGGCGCTGTGTTTGAGGAGATGGTACTGTTTGTGAAGCTAAGTATTCCGCTGTTATCGGGGTCGCTAAAATTCAATATACCGCCCCCGCCCCCATACGAGGAAGCGACAGAGTTTTCCAGGATATTGCTGTTTGTGATCGTCAAGGTTCCAATATTGGCAATGCCGCCGCCCATTTCTGCGGAATTGTTGGCGACCGTGGATTTTATTACTTCCATTGTTCCCTGGTTGTAAATTGCTCCACCATCCCCGGCGGCTGTATTGCCATTGAACTCGCTGTTTGAAATACCAATGGTGCCGTCTATATTAAAGATCACGCCGCCGTCTTTGAAGGTTGTGTTTTCTAGAAACGAGGCATCGGCGATCGTCATTGAACTTTCTGTATTGTAGACCGCCCCGCCGCCTTCCGCTGTGCCTGCATTCTTAATGAATACGGTCTCTGAAATTGTAATTGTTCCTCCCCATGCATTTGCGATGGCGCCTCCGCCAGCGGCTGTATTCTCGTTGAACTCGCTTTGAGTGATCGTCAAAATTCCTATATTTGCAATTGCGCCCCCTGCTCCGTATTCATTGTCGGCGGCGTTTTGAGCAAACAAGGTGTTGCTGATTAGCGCAGTCGTGTCAAAGTCATTGAGGATCGCGCCGCCATCGTTTGCAGAATTATTAAGAAATTCGCAATTTTGTATGGTCAAACTTCCTTTATTTAGGATTGCCCCGCCAAAATCGCCCTTGTTGCCTGAGAAAGTGCATTTCTCGACCTCAAGATTGCCGCCAAAGTTGTTGATGCCGCCGGCAAGACTGTGGCTTTCATTTTTTCCGTTGACAAAATCCACGTTGGAGATTTTGACCGCGCCACCGATGCCAATCCCCATGATCGGCATATCGCCAACGCCATCGTCATCGGTATCGCCGCTGAGCGTAATGCGCGGATTCAAGGCTGACCCGTCGATCGTGATGGCTTTGTCTATTTCAAGTGTAGATGCGAGGTGGATGGACTCGCCTGCCAAGTGCGGGGCGAAGGTGATTGTCTCTCCGTCGGATGCGTTCGCAATTGCCTGGCGGAGCGATCCCAATCCGCTATCGTTGGTGTTTATCACATAGGTGGGAGGAACTGCCGTTGTAAATGACCAATACGCTGTTTCCGATCCGTTTGAATATGTTGTTCCGATGCCATTCAGGCTGCGTACATGCCAATAATAGGTGGTGCCTAATGCCAATCCGCTCAGGGTCTTGTGTGTGGCTGTTCCATTATTAACCCAGGGCGTGCAGTTGTTGTCATTGGTGGTATCGTAGCAATACTCGTAGCGAACGGCATTTCCGCTGCTCCCCCAAGCCAGCGTGACGCTCAACGGCTGGTCTGCTATGCCGTCGGTTGGGCTGGTTTTATTGAATGCGGAAGGTTTTTTTGCGTGATATAGTACATTCAAGCCGTAGTTTAAATTTGCAACGAGAATATCAGGCAGATCATCCGAATTCACGTCACCAAGCACCAATCCCTGTGGTTTGTAATGACTGGCGCTATTGTTTGGCAATGCATACAAGGTGTAACTGCCAAGCGTGCCGTTATTTTGTTGGAGATAGACACTGACCCTGTTCCAACCGCTGTGAGCGGTGATCACATCTGCCAGTCCATCGCTGTTGACGTCTGTAATTTCCACAGGTACTGGAATGTCGTACGCTGCGTATGAGACCGATGATTGTAGGCTTCCATTTTCCGCCTGTGCAAAGACGGCGATGTAGCTGTTCGGCCTGTTTCCCCCGTAACTCATGACCACATCGGCTAGTCCGTCGCCTGTAACGTCGCCGATCCCGATCCCTTTCCCGAGGATATTCCCAGGAAGGGAGTAGGAAACCGCCGCGTTCAGCGTGCCGTTATCCGATTGAATATAGACTGACAGATCCGGGTTTGCATATAGTTGCCCATTCATTTTTACAACGTCGTTGCGCCCGTCCCCGTTCACATCGCCGATGGCAATATCGTCATACCCCGCCTGGGGAGAGGCGTAGTCCACCTTTGCATCCAACGTGCCGTCGTTGTTTTGGATGAAAACGCTGATGAAGGGGGAATTCCAATTTGCGACCACGACGTCATCCAAATCGTCTCCATTCACATCTCCAACTGCTACAGCATCCGGACTCGATCCTGTAGAATGGGTCACCCGGTCCGCCATTGTGCCATCCTCTTGTTGCAGAAAAATGCTGATCGTATTGTCGTTGGAATTAGTAACGACAATATCATCCCGACCATCGTTATTCAGATCCCCGACAGCCAACGATTCGGGGCGGGTCCCGGCAGCATAAGTAACAGCACTGTTCAGTCCGCCTGAAGCATTCTGGGTGAATATTTTCAGTTCCATTTCGTTGTTCGTTACGGCAACGTCCATGCGGCCATCGTTGTTAAAGTCACCTGTACCAACAGCCTGTGGAGACCCGGCTGGGAATGTAACATAAGGCTCAAAAAGTGAAGTGGTAGATGCCTCAGCGGGAATGATTGCAATGAACAGTCCCAAAAAGAATAGAGTTGCTATTTTAAGTGCGCGGTTGTTTTTCATTCTAAATTTTCCCATTGTAGATGAATACAATTATATGAAGTTGCGGCATTGATTTGGCCGCCTCATGTATACCTTGCAATTATTTGCAGGTTGTCTGAAAAAAATACTCTTTTCCGCTTTGGCTGATTTTTTCATGATAAACCCTCCTTATCAGGGCGAACTTGTACCGTGCCTTAATTTTCCGCTGTTTTTTGTGTTTTGTCAAATGTCGATTGTCAGTGATTGGCGGTGCTGGATTGAACGGGTAGCCGGCCAGGAAAATCAGGCCGGCTACCCGTACTTCGAAAAATGATCCCTACGGCAATGGCAGGTTGAACGTGCGCTGCAGGAAGACCGCCATCTGCGCACGGGTGACCGCCTGACCCGGACAGTAGTTGCCGCCTCCGCAACCTCCAGTAATACCCTCCGCTGCAAGCTGCTTGATCCATGCAGCACCCGAGCTTGTGACGGGAACATCATTAAAGCCGCTGCCATCCCCCACATCGGGCGGAACATAGCCGCTGCCGTACTTGGCACGCAGAAGAAAGATCGCCATTTGTGCGCGAGTAACCGGTCTGTCTGGACAGTAATTTCCGTCACCGCAACCTGCAGTAATTCCTTCATCTGCCAATTCCTCGATCCAGGCGGCGGCGAAGGAGTCGGGTGGAACATCATTGAACACGGTGCCGTTTGCGGGAGGAGGCGTATAGGATGAACCATGCATGCCGCGCAGGAGAAAGATTGCCATCTGGGCGCGGGTGACGGCTTGGTTGGGGCAATAGTTAAGCGGATCGGTACTGCATCCACTGGTAATGCCAGCCGCATAGATGGCTTCGATCTGAGGGCGGGCGAAAGCATTGAAGGGCACATCGGCGAAGATGTGCGGGACGATGCGATAGATCGCCCCGTTCCCGTACGATGCCAGATACAGTTCCCCTGCTTCATCCTCGCCGAAAGCGGAGATCGAGAAATCGGTATCAATGATCAGGTTCGAGGTCCAGACCGAAGCGTTTTTTGTCGCCCCCCAGATCTTTCCACTGCAGAAGTCGCCGTACAAATATATGCCATACATCTGAGGGTGCAATGCGCCTCGATAGACATATCCGCCGGTGATCGAACATCCATTATTGTCCTGATTGTGTGCATACTCGATGACAGGACTGGTCGGGGTGCTGTAATCATCGCAATCACGTGTTGCATTATAGATGTGGCTTCCCTCGAAACATGACCAGCCATAATTCTCGCCGCCCGTACTTGCGGCAGGTTGAAAGTTGACCTCCTCCCATTGGTTTTGTCCCACATCCGCAATAAATAGATCACCCGTATCTCTGTCGAACGAGAAGCGCCAGGGGTTGCGCAGCCCGAAAGCCCAGATCTCATCCCGTACGGAGCCATTTTGAATGAAGGGATTGTCGGCTGGGATGGCGTAGGGAAAGGCGCCATCCACGTCGATGCGGAGCATCTTGCCCAGCAGGGAGTTTGGATTCTGGGCGCGGTTATTCGGATCACCGCCGCCGCCGTCTCCCATGCCGATGTAGAGATATCCGTCGGGCCCAAAATGGATCTGCCCGCCGTTGTGGTTGCTTGAATCCTGGTCAATGGTCAACAGGATACTTGCGCTGGAGCCATCCGCAATATTCGGATTGGCGCTGACCTGATAACGGGCGATGACCGTTTGTAATTGACCATTGAAGGTGCGCGTGTAATTCAAATAAAAGTAACCGTTATTTTCGTAATCAGGGTGGAATGCCAGCCCCAGCAATCCCCGCTCTCCACCCGACGTTACCAGGGATGTGATATCCAGAAATGGTGTGGGCAGGATTTGGCTGCCGTTGTAGATGACGATCCTCCCGCCTAGAAGGACAATATAGATATTTTGGGAGTTATCACCGGCGTGTGTGATATCCACGGGTTGGGACAGACCGGAAGCGATCTGTTCAAAGCCCAAGTAGATCTGGTTTGCTGCCATCATTCGGGCTTCAGGCGGGTATGCCTGGGACCCTTGAGGTGTGGAGAAAATGCCAATCAGCATGATGGTCAGCATGAAAAATTTTTGTTTCATGATCTTCTCCTTTTTACTTATTGTACGCGAGGCTGTTTCATCATTAATGAATTTCAGTTAATAATTTAGATCGTTTGTGATGTTAAAAACTAAATGCGGATTCGTGAAGAATCCGCATTTAGAAAAATTCTCCAACTTTACTTACGGCAGCGGCAGGTTGAATGCCCGTTGCAGGAAGATCGCCATCTGTGAGCGGGTGACCGGGTTATTCGGACAGAAGTTTCCATTCCCGCAGCCGCCGGTGATGCCCTCCGCCGCCAACTGCTTGATCCACGGCGCGGTCGAGCTCCCTGCAGGCACATCATTGAAACCGGATGAGCCTCCCACGGCAGGCGGGACGTAGTCATCCCCATACTTGGCTCTCAACAGGAAGATCGCCATCTGGGCGCGGGTGACCGCCTGGTTCGGACAGTAGTTGCCATTCCCGCAGCCGCCGGTGATGCCTTCCGCCGCCAACTGCTTGATCCATGCCGCCGCGGAATGGGTGGTGGGGACGTCATTGAAGCCGGTGCCGTCGCCCACGGCGGGCGGGGTGTAGGACGAGCCGTGAATGCCGCGCAGGAGGAAGATCGCCATCTGGGCACGGGTGACAGTGTTGTTGGGGCAGTAGTTGAGCGGAGTGGTGGTGCATCCACCGGTGATGCCGGCGTTGTAGATGGCTTCGATCTGCGCCCAGCCGAAGCCGTTGAAGGGGACATCATTGAAGATCGATGATCCTTTTAGCTTTAAGACGAAAATATCGGAGTAGTCACCTGTGGCATGCAGGTTTGTAATTCCCGCGCCGGGATCGAAATCAACTGTATGGGAGAAATAACCGGTTACATAAATATTGTTACTAGAATCTAGATGAACACCTCGTGCTCTATCAGAACTTGTTCCGCCTATGCTTTTTGCCCAGATTAGTTCCCCACCGTTGCTCATTTTCAATATAAATATATCACTTTGCCCAGCGTTTTCTAAATAGAAAGTTCCAAGCCCGGGGTCAAAGTCGACAGTTTGAAACGAGTAATAACCTGTTGTGAAAATATTGTCATCCGAGTCGACTGCGATGCTGTACCCAACATCATAATTCTGTCCGCCTATGGATTTTGCCCAAACGAAATTTCCTCCGCTATCCAGTTTTGAAATAAAAATATCATAATTGCCGTTGCCAATCAAATAATATGTGCCTGACCCGGGGTCGAAATCTGTGGGGGCATTAGAAGTTATAAATCCGGTTGTCAGGATGTTACCGGTAGAGTCTACTGCAACACTCAAGCCTTCTTCACTACCCGTTCCGCCGATTTGTTTTGCCCACACAAGATTCCCATCTTTATCTAATTTTGAGACGAAGATATCGTCATTTCCTATGCTGACCAAGTTATGTATTCCTGCTCCGGGATTAAAATCGGCAGTCAACTGAAAATTTCCAGTAATAATGATGCTGTTGTTCGCATCCATTGCAATGGCTTTGCTAATATCGCTGCCTGCTCCACCCATACGCTTTGCCCAAACGAAATTTCCATCGGTATCCAGTTTTGAAATGAAAATATCCCAGGACCCAGCGCTGACAAGATTGAATGTTCCTGCACCCGGATCAAAGTCGGCGATATCTATGAAATAGCCAGTTGTGTAAACATTGCCGTTTGCATCTACAATAATACCGTTGCCTTCATCGAAACTGGTACCGCCCATTCTCTTTGCCCATAACAGGTTTCCGTTACTGTCCAGTTTGCAAATGAAAATATCCCTTTCCCCGGCACTGGTTATGCTGGATACACCTGCTCCGAGTCCAAAGTCAACAGTACCTTCAAAATACCCTGTTATATAGACATTGCCAATCGTGTCTACCGCCATATCATAAATTTGGTCGGTTTCCACGCCACCTAGGCGTCTTGCCCATACGAAGTTGCCGTTAATGTCCAATTTCGATACGAAACCATCAAGTTTCGCATCGAAAAAATTGCTGAAATCGCCGGCCGCTGTTAGGTTGAATACGTTTGGGCCAGGGTCGAAGTCACCAGTCCCTCTGAAGTTTCCTGCGGTATACACGTTGCCATTTGAGTCGGTTTTTACTCCTATGCCCAATTCCCCATGCTCCCCGCCCATGCTTTTTGCCCACAGGAACTCCCCGCTGGCAAGCGGTGGGGCAGGTTGGATTGTGATTGCCTTTACGTCATGAGAAGAAAAAACTGAACCAAGCATTGTCAAAAAGACGAAGATGCTGGCTAATTTTCTGGTGGTCATTTTCATTTGATGCTTCCCGATTCTTGTGAGAACTTCGACCATATTTGTTTTGAAGTTTTGTGGGCTTTTGTAATTTTCCCACTTTTCTTGCATGTAATTTTATTTGTAAACTTTAGTGTGTCAAGGTAAATTCTCAGGGATAAAGTTGTGACAATCTTCCTTACCAAGTTATGCCATTGAATATACTAGAAAATTATCATAAATATTGACAAATCGACTTCACCCTGCTATAATGCCGCTCCAGAGTTAAAAACGCCAGTATTGGCTTAAAACGCGCCGCCGCGGGCGGTAATTCTCCCAGGAGTTAGTTAAAAGCATGTCGCAACTTGAGATCAAAAACCTGCACGTCAGCATCGAAGACAAGGAAATCCTGAAAGGGCTTTCTCTCACCATCAATCAGGGCGAGATCCACGCCATCATGGGACCGAACGGCACGGGCAAATCCACGCTTGCCTACACCTTGATGGGTCACCCCAATTACACCGTCACAGAGGGTGAGATTCTTTTCAAGGGCAAGAACGTCCTTGAACTCGAACCCGACGAACGTTCCCGTGAGGGAATTTTTCTTGCCTTTCAGTATCCCGTCGCCATCCCCGGCGTGACCGTGGCGAACTTCCTGCGTTCGGCGATCAACGCCCGCCGCCGCGCCGAGAACCCCGAAGACAAAGGCATGCCCATCCCCGAATTCCGCAAGATGTTGAAGGAAAAGATGGACATGCTCAAGATGGACCACACCTTCGCCGGTCGCTATCTCAACGACGGTTTCTCCGGCGGCGAGAAGAAACGCGCCGAGATTTTACAGATGGCAACCCTCAGACCGGAAATGGCTATTTTGGATGAAACAGATTCCGGCTTGGATATCGACGCGCTGCGCGTCGTCTCGGAGGGAGTCAACGCTCTTTCCGGACCCGATCTTGGCGTGCTGGTCATCACACATTATCAACGCCTGTTGAACTACATCAAGCCGCATTTCGTGCATGTGATGATGAGCGGACAGATCGTCGAATCCGGCGGACCCGAACTTGCCCTGCACCTCGAAGAGCACGGCTACGACTGGCTCCGCGAAAAAGCAGAAGAAACCGCCTAAACACGAAGGCTGCATGGAAACGCAAAGGTGTTCGAACTTTGAATCTTAGCGTACTTCGTGTCCTTAGTGGTTAAAAAGGAAGAGAATATGTCTGACGATACCAAGATCCTTGAAGAGATCGGCGAGTACAAATACGGTTTTCACGACCGTGACGATAACTATACTTTCAAATCTGAAAAAGGTTTGAGCCGTGAGGTGGTTGAAAACATCTCACGCATGAAGGGCGAGCCGCAGTGGATGCTCGACTTCCGCCTCAAGGCGCTGGAGCATTTTCTGGCGCGCCCCATGCCCAATTGGGGACCTGACCTCGGCACGCTCGACCTCGATAACATTTACTACTACGTCAAACCGACCGAAAAACAGGAAAAATCCTGGGACGATGTCCCCGACGACATCAAACGCACCTTCGATAGGCTGGGCGTCCCCGAAGCTGAGCAGAAGTTCCTCGCCGGTTTGGGCGCGCAGTATGAATCGGAGATGGTCTATCACTCCATTCAGAAGCATCTCGAAGAGCAGGGCGTGATCTTCCTTTCCATTGAAGATGGTCTGCGCCAGCACCCCGACCTGTTCCGCGAATACTTCGGGACGGTTATTCCCATCGAAGATAATAAATTCGCCGCGTTGAACAGCGCGGTCTGGTCGGGCGGCTCGTTCGTGTACGTGCCCAAGGGCGTCAAAGTGGATCTGCCGCTTCAGGCATATTTCCGCCTCAACACCGCCAACGTCGGTCAGTTCGAACGCACGCTTATCATCGTGGACGAAGGCGCGTCGGTGCATTACGTCGAAGGCTGTACCGCGCCGCAATACACCACCGACTCGTTCCACTCCGGCGTGATCGAGATCATCGTCAAGAAGGGCGCCCGTTCGCGCTACTCGACCATCCAGAACTGGTCCACCAACGTCTACAACCTCGTCACCCAGCGTGCCAAGGTGTTCGAGAACGCCACCCACGAATGGGTGGATGCCAACCTCGGCTCGAAGGTCACGATGAAATACCCGTCCTGCTACCTGATGGAGCCCGGCGCTCACGGCGAAATGCTCTCGATGGCGTTCGCAGGCACCGGTCAAATTCAGGATGCGGGCTCCAAGATGGTGCACTTCGCCCCGAACACCACCAGCAAGATCACCTCCAAGTCCATCAGCAAGAGCGGCGGACGCGCCTCCTATCGCGGTCTGCTCAAGGTCTACAAGGGCGCGAAGGGCGTCAAGTCTAACGTCGTCTGCGACGCGCTCCTGCTCGACCCGCAATCCCGCTCCGACACTTATCCCTACATCGAAATTGACGAAGACGATGTCACCATCGGGCACGAAGCCTCCGTCAGCAAAGTGGGTGAGGAGCAGCTCTTCTATCTCATGTCGCGCGGTCTCAGCGAAGAGGAAGCCACCACCATGGTCGTCTCCGGCTTCATCGAGCCGCTCGTAAAAGAGCTCCCGATGGAATACGCAGTCGAAATGAATCGACTCATCCAGCTTCAAATGGAAGGTAGCATCGGTTAATGTCACCCCGCTGGTTGAGTGCCGCGAGTGAAACGAGCGGGGTATCGAAACCAGCAATTGATTGAAAATCTATATTTGGGGTCTCGATACGTGGCGCGAAGCGCGCCGCTACTCGACCACCACTGTGAATAGGATACTATGCAGGAAAAACCAAAAGTTACCGTATCAAGAGGACGCCGAACCGATACAGCCGCAAAGGAATTTGCCTTCACGCAGGCGGATGTCCCCTCCGCGAACGGTCTCGCCTCTTTCCGCGCCGCAGCCTGGGAATCGTTCCAGAAACTTTCCCTCCCCGTCACCACGGACGAGGCTTGGCGTCGCACCGACATTCGATTATTGCCCGCGCCCGATTTCAAACTCCCCAAACCCGGCGCATTCGAAGATTTACCCGTTGTCCCCGAAGACTTGCTCAAGCCGCTCGTCGGTGACCAGCACGGCGGACAGATCACCCTCCTGCCCGGCGGCTCCAACGTGGAATTGGACGAAGCCCTCGCCAAGAAAGGCGTGGTCTTCACCGATTTCCGCACCGCCGAAAAGGAACACTCCGACCTGCTCAAGAAATTGATCGGGCAGATCGTCAAACCTGAAGACGGCAAATTTGCCGCTCTGGCTTCCGCACTTTCTGAAAATGGCGTTCTGCTGTACGTCCCCAAGGGCGTGCAAGTGGAAGCCCCGCTTCATTCTGTGCTGTGGGGACCGGGCGGCGACCTCGCGCATTTCTCTCATCTGATCGTCTATGTGGAAGACGGCGCATCTGTGACCTACGTCCACGAAGCCGCTTCGCCCGATGAGACTGGTCACGCCTTGCACGCCGGCATCGTCGAGTTGTACGTCGGCAATGATGCCAACCTGCGCTTTGTCGAATTACAGTCATGGGGCAGGCATGTGTGGAACTTCTCGCACGAGCGCGCCCGCGTGGAGCGCGGCGGCAACCTCGACTGGATCTTCGGCGCGGTCGGCTCGCGGCTGACCAAGAACTTCTCCGATCTTGATCTGGCTGGTCAAGGTGCGCAGGGACGCATGTCCGGGTTCTATTTCACGGACGGCACCCAGCATCTCGACCACGATACCCAGCAGAACCACCTCGCCGCGAACTGCACCAGTGACCTGTTGTTCAAGGGCGCGCTCAAGGGTAAGAGCCGCTCCGTATGGCAGGGCATGATCTACGTTGCGCCCGGCGCGCAGAAGACCGACGGCTACCAAGCCAACCGCAACCTCGTCCTTGATGATCAGGCGCGCGCGGACTCGATCCCCGGGCTTGAAATTCTCGCGGACGATGTGCGCTGTACGCACGGCGCAACGGTCGGCAAACTGGAGCAGGAGCCGCTCTTCTATTTGAAGTCTCGCGGCATCCCCCAGCGCGAAGCGGAGCAGTTGGTCGTCGAAGGCTTCTTCGACCCGATCATGCAGCGCATCCCGTTCGAAGGCGTGCGCGAACGCTTCCAGCAGGCGATCCAGATCAAATTATCCAAGTAGTTACTAAGACCTGACAGGTTTCCAAGACCTGTCAGGTCTCGAATTTGTCAGCGTGGACCATGGTGGGATGTTTGAGCATGTGTCCCGTGCGCAAGAGACGGAGGGCGTCTCTATGTTAAAGTCAGGATGTGAATAATGGCAGTGAAATCCAAAACAAAGTCAAAGTCTTCCACGAAAAAGTCGAAACCGGCGGCAAAATCTACTGTGAAAACAAAAGGGGCGGCAAAGAAAACGAAGACAGCCCAGAAGGCAGTCTCCAGCAGCGGAAAGAAAACGACGACGCGTGTGAAAGCGGTCCCCAAACCCGGTAGTGTGAAGAAATCGACAGCCAAGGCATCTGCAAAGAGTGTCTCTGCCGAGAAGACTGCGCCTGTGACGAAAGCGCCGGAAGCCGCGCGCCCGGTGACGCATGTCATCAAACGGTCCGCCGAACGAAGACGGTCGATCGTGCCCGCGTCGCTGCGTTCCAATCAATTTGCCTTTATGAAGGCGCCGACCCCTGAACACGCCTTTGAAGTGGGCGACAATGTGGAAGTGTTCTGTGACCACGAAAAGAGTCGCGAGCGCGTGCGCGGTTGGGTCAAGGGGATCGTGGTGCAGGTGGATAACAAGATGGTGGCGGTGCAATTCCGTTCGAACGTCTTTTTGACGGACGGCTGGATGGTGCCGGACCGCATCCTTTGGTATCCGCTGGCGTCGGAGCATATCCGCCCGGTGGGCGGTAAGAAAGCCGCTGTCAAAAAGGATTTCATCCCCGACTACTAGAATTTCCGCCGTGATGACTCTCCATGACACTTAACGTATACGAAATCCGCAAAGATTTTCCGATCCTCGACCGCGAAACACAGGGCGGCGCGCGCGTCGTCTATTTGGATTCAACCGCCACGTCGCAAAAGCCCGTGCAGGTGATCGAGGCGATGAACGATTATTACCGCCGTTCGAACGCCAATATCCATCGCGGCGTGCACACGCTGGCGGAGGAAGCCACGGCGATGTACGAAGGTGCGCGCGAACGTATCGCGAAATTCATCAATGCCGCCTCCTCGCGCGAGATCATCTACACCCGCAACACCACCGAGTCGATCAACCTTGTGGCATACTCGTGGGCGCGCGCGAATCTCAAGGTGGGCGACCTCGTCATCCTGACCGAGATGGAGCATCACTCGAACCTCGTCCCCTGGCACATGCTTCAGATGGAACACGGCATCGAGTTGGAATTCATCCCTGTGACGGAAAACGGCTTGCTCGATCTGGAGACGTACAAGTCGCTTCTGGACCGCCGCCCAAAACTGGTCTCGTTCACACACATGTCCAACGTCCTCGGCACGATCAACCCTGCCGATGAGATCATCCGGCTGGCGCATGATGCCGGCGCGGTCACGCTGGTGGACGGCGCGCAGTCCGTGCCGCATTTGCGCGTGGATGTGCAAGCCCTCGATGCAGACTTCTATGCCTTTTCCGCGCACAAGATGTGCGGACCGACGGGCATCGGCATTTTGTATGGCAAGTCCGCGTTGTTGGATGCCATGCCTCCGTTCCTCGGCGGCGGGGACATGATCAAGGAAGTCAAGCTGCGCTCGTTCCGCGCCAATTCCCTGCCGCATAAATTCGAAGCGGGGACGCCTGCGATCGCGGAAGCTGTCGGGTTTGGCGCGGCTGTGGATTATCTCTCAGCCGTCGGCATGGAACGAATCGCTGCGCACGAGCATGATGTCACTGCATACGCGTTGGATCGTCTGGCGGAGATCCCCGGTGTGAAGTTGTTCGGTCCATCCGCGGATAAAAAGGGCGGCGTGGCGGCATTCATTCTTGAAGGCGTGCATCCACATGATGTAGCGCAGATTTTGGATCGGGATGGTATTGCTGTGCGGGCGGGACATCACTGCGCCCAGCCTCTGCATGAGAAGTTTGGCATTCCCGCCACCAGCCGCGCTTCCTTCTATTTGTACACGACGAAGGATGAGGTGGATGTGCTGGTGACCGGGCTGTATAAAGTGAAGGAAATGTTTGAATAATTCGGTGCCACGTTTTAAGTGTCAGGTATCAAGTTCTTAGCCTGATACCTGAAACCTGACACTTGATACTGGAGCACGTATGGATGATCTGTATCGCGAAGTCATCATCGAACACTATAAAAATCCATCCCATCGCGGGAAACTCGATCCGCATGATATTTCGTTTGCGGATAATAACCCGCTGTGCGGTGACCATATCCAAATTGACTTGCGTGTAGGCGAAGACGGCGTGGTAACCGAAGCCATGTTCGACGGTCACGGATGCGCCATCTCGCAAGCCTCCGCCGACCTGCTGATGGAGACGATCATCGGCAAACCGCTGGAGGAAGTGAAACAACTCAATAAGCAGGATATCCTTGACATGCTTGGCATCGACTTGGGTCCCGTGCGCCTGAAATGTGCTCTGCTTTCACTGAAGGTCTTGAAGGCGGGCGTGTATGGGGTGGGGGAAGCCAGCGATGACTTGGTGGAGTAAGCACAGGGAGAAGGTCGTTCTCGGCTTCTTTGGGTTTGTCCTTGTCGCCGGGATCATGCTTTTCTTGCTTGTCTTATTCGGTCCGCTGATCGGGTCATACTATTGCGCGAACAATTTTTGTTAGATCACATCACTTGAAAGCTGCATCAACACATGTTCAACTACACAACCTTTGACGAATCCAAAGCCGAATTTTTCGAGATCGCGCCCGCCTCCGAATTGCCCAATGGTGAGCGTTTGTTCGTTGACCTGGGCGACAAGCCCATCGTTATTTTCAATATCGCAGACCAGCTCTTTGCCATCGGCGATGTCTGCACGCACGATGACGGTCCGTTGGGGGATGGGATGCTGGAAGGCTTCAATATCGTCTGTCCCCGTCACGGCGCGGAGTTCGATGTCCGCACGGGACAGGTCATGCAAATGCCCGCCGTGGTGGATATCCCTGCGTATCCTGTGCAAATTCGGGATGGGATGATCTTTGTGGGCGTGCCAAAGGAATAAAAAAATCGGCGACCAAGTCGCCGATTTTTTTATGTTACTCTCCGAATTTCCCGACAATTCTCAGAATATCGAACCCTTCCGCGAAGGGAACCTCCGCCAACGCGCCGTGGCGCACCATGATGGAGCGGGTCAATTCGCTGTTGAAGTAATAGCGGTCCTGATAGGTTTTGTATTGCGCCAGCGCTTCGATCTTTTTATTTACATCCTCTTCCGTCACTTCGACCAGAAAATGCGGGAAGAAGCCATAGGAGGAGCGCACCACGTCAAAGCCGAGCACGGTGATGCCGCGGAAGGCGCGTAACGCCTCGTCGGTCATCGTATTGTGGTCCTGGTGCACATCCTGTTTGGAGTGGACGAAGATCAGGTCGGGTTTGAAGTCCTTGCGGAGTTTGAGGAAATATTCAAGGATCTCCTGCCGCGAGTCTTGGAAGATGCGCGTGATGAATGGACCAAAGATTACGCGCTCCTCCGGTACGCCCAGCACCTTCATGGACTTAATGTGTTCGCTTTTTACATCCTGTAGATCGGGGTTTTGTTGATTGTCCGAAAGGGTGACGCACAGCACGTCCGTTTTTTTAACGATCTGGTGAATCAATGCGCCGCATCCCAGTTCGATGTCGTCGGGGTGCGCGCCGAGAAAGAGCACTCGTTTGCCAAAAAAGTTCATAAAAGATGGTCCGCAGATTGGCAGATTACGCAGACGAGAACTTGTCCGATCTGCGTAATCTGCGGATAAGAGTTTTACTTGGTTGCCAGAATCCCGCCGACGACCTTGGTCATCACCAGTTTGCCGTCACGCTCGAACCATTTCTGCGCCACCGCTTGGATCTTGCCGATCAGCGCTTCGTACTCGTCCTTGCCGTTGAACATTGAAGTCCATAGTTTGCGGTCTTCGTTCAGCGAGGCGCGGACGTAGTCAATGAACGGAGCGACTTCGGGGAAGGTCAGGTGATTTTCGAACTTGTGCAGCTCGGTCTTGGCGAAGAGACTGTCAATCGTGTTGAAGATCTCGCCCTTGAAGCGGGAGGAGCCAGGCATGGGCGGGATGGTCGCATTGGTGGCTTCCTTGATGATGTCGTAGAACATCTGCTTATTCTCGGGCAGCGGACCGGAGACGAACAGCCGTCCGCCGGGTTTCAAGACACGGTGCGCCTCACCAAATGTGAATTTAAGGTCCGAGGCGTAATAGATGGCGAAGGCGCTGGTGCACAGGTCAAAGGTGTTATCCGCGAAGTTGAATGGCTTGTTGAAATCCAGGAATTGGAAGTCAATGTTCGTGCCGAGTTCCTTGTTTCTGGCGCGGGCTTTATCGAGCAGTTCCTCCGAGAAGTCGCCGCCGACGATCTCCGCGCCGTCCTTGGTGTACTCGTTGAAAAGAAAACTGAGCTTGCCCGCGCCGCAGCCGACATCCAGGATCTTCATGCCCGCCTGCGGTTGGAGCAGTTCGTTCGTCCACACGTCGATGTTGGCGGAGCCGTATTTTTCATGAATGTCAATGCGCATCAACAGATCTTTGCTGGGTTCCTGATAGTTAATTTCCATTTGTCTCTCCTTGAGAATAGTGGGGGAATTATACCAAAATAAAATCAAAATTCAATGACTGAATTTTGAACAGCATGATAAAATCTGCGCACTGGAGCAATCATGGCAAACAAGATTCAAACTGTAAAAGGCACACGCGAATTCTATCCCGAACAGATGGCACTGCGCAATTTTATCTATGAAAAAGTGCGCGCGGCGTCGCAGTCGTTCGGCTATCAGGAATATGATGGTCCGTTCATCGAGCCGATCGATCTGTACGCGGCGAAGTCGGGGGAGGAGCTGGTCAAGAAACAGTCATTCACGTTCGAAGACCGCGGCGGGGATCTGGTAACGCTTCGCCCTGAACTGACGCCGAGTCTGGCGCGGATGATCGCCGCCAAGCAGGGCGAGTTGACCTTCCCTGTGCGCTGGTGGTCGTTCGGTCCGTTCTGGCGCTACGAACAGCCGCAAAAGGGACGCTCGCGCGAGTTCTTCCAATGGAACGTGGATATGCTGGGAGTTAATTCGCCGGAAGCGGATGCGGAATTGATCGCCATCGGTGCGACTTTCCTGCGCTCGGTCGGACTCAGCCCTGAGCGGGCTCTAATCTATGTCAATAACCGCCGCCTGATGGACTCTGAATTCGATGCGTTGGACATCGCTCCTGAAAAGCGGCTCGACGTTTCCAATCTCGTAGATCGCCGTACCAAGATGGAACCTGCCAAATGGGATGCATATGCGCTGGAACTTGGCATTACACAGGCGCAGTTGGACGGGTTGAAGGAGCTTCTCGGCAATTCTGAGCTATGGAAGAAAAGTGAAGAATTGACCCGTCTCTTCGCCGCGTTGGAAACCTTGGGTGCGGCGGAGTATGTCAAATTCGACCCGAACATCATGCGCGGGTTGCTGTACTACACGGGGACAGTCTTCGAGGCATTCGATACGACCGGTTCCTTGCGACGCGCCATTTTCGGCGGCGGTCGCTATGACAACCTGCTGGCGGATGTGGGCGGGAATCCCATTTCCGGTGTCGGCTTTGCGATGGGCGATGTGGTGATCGGCATCATTTTGCAGGAGCAGGGGCTTGTGCCCGAATTCGTCCCATCGCCTGCGGAAGTGTTGGTGACGGTTTTTGACCAGTCGCTGTGGTTGAAGTCCTTTGAACTTGCGGCGCAGTTGCGGCAGGAAGGCATCATGACGATGGTTTTTCCCGAACCCGCCAAACTTCCCAAGCAGTTCAAATTCGCGGACAAGATGAAGATGAAGGTTGCGCTGGTGCTCGGTCCCGACGAAGCGGCAGGAGGCTTGGTCGTGATCAAGAATCTGACGAACGGCGAACAGGTTCAGGTCAGACGCGAAGCGATGCTTGAATCCATAAAAGGGATGCTGAAGTGATCGAGTTGCGACCCGTCACCTCCAGCAATTGGGAGACCCTGATCAAATTGAAGGTGAGGGAAGACCAGCGCGATTTTGTCGCGTCCAATTTGTATTCGATCGCCGAATCCCAGTTCGAGTATGAAGATGAAGGGTTGTGGAAGTTTTATCCGTTTGGCGTGTATGTGGGGGAAGAACCGGTCGGTTTCTTGATGTACAGCTTGAATCACGATCATCCGCGCTTCCAAGCCTTCGTGATGCGCCTGATGATTGATGAAAAATTCCAGGGTAAGGGTTATGGACGGGAGGCAATGCGCTTGCTTCTGGATGGGTTACGGGCGGATGAAAAGGTCAGGAATGTGGGTATCAGCTATGAGCCGCATAACGAAGGCGCGCAGAAGCTGTATGCCGGTCTGGGTTTTGTGGAGCCCGGTGAGATGGTCGATGGTGAGACGCTGGCAGTGTTGAACTTGCGCTGATTTATGGTAAAATATCGTCCGCTTCTTGTATGGAGCCTGTAGCTCAATGGCAGAGCGCCACACTGTGGATGTGGATGTTGTGGGTTCGAAACCCATCAGGCTCCCCATGAGACCCTAAAGGTTTTGAGACCTTTAGGGTCTTTCTAAACGTTCGGAGGTTTGATGAAACAATATCTGGTTGAACCGGGGAAGAAGATCAAGCTTGCGGAGTGGGATCCGGGCGATACGGGGGATTTTGAGGGCGGCAAAAAGGACGGTTTGAAGTCAGTTCAGGAATTAAATGAGGAATTGCAGGCGCTGCAGGAGTTGTTGTACGCCGAAGGCAAGCACAAGGTGCTGGTCGTGCTGCAGGCGATGGACACGGGCGGCAAAGATGGGGCGATCCGGCGCGTGTTCGATGGGGTGAACCCGCAGGGCGTGAAGGTGGCGAGCTTCAAAGTGCCGACGGCGCAGGAGTTGGCGCACGATTTTCTGTGGCGCATCCATAAAGTGACGCCCGCCAACGGCGAGATGGTGATCTTCAACCGCAGTCATTACGAGGATGTGCTGGTGGTGCGCGTGCGGAATTTGGCGCCGAAGTCCGTGTGGTCGAAGCGGTATGCCCAGATCAACGATTTTGAGCGGATGCTGGCGGAGAACGGCACGACCATTTTGAAGTTCTTCCTGCACATCAGTAAGGACGAGCAGAAGGAACGCCTGCAAGCCCGCCTTGACGACCCGACCAAGCATTGGAAGTTCAGCCTCGGCGATCTGGAAGAACGCAAGTTGTGGGACGATTATCAGAACGCCTATGAGGACGCCATCAACGAGACCAGCACAAAACATGCGCCGTGGTATATCGTGCCCGCGGACCGCAAATGGTATCGCGACCTGGTCATTTCCACAATTTTGGTGGATACGCTAAAAAGTTTGAAAATGGACTTCCCCAAACCCAAGGACGATCTTGGCGGGGTCGTGGTCGAGTAAAATCAGAATATGCCCAAGACGATCAATGTACTTTTTCTCGCCGCCGAAGCCGATCCGTTCGTGAAGGTCGGCGGACTTGGCGACGTGGCGGGGTCGCTTCCCCGCGCCCTGCGCGCACTTTCCAACGATGAGATCAAACTGGATGTACGGCTGGTGCTGCCATATCACCCGGTGGTGAGGGCGGAGAATCTCAAAGCATTGGGAATCTTCCCGATCCCGCGCGGCAGTTCCGAGGTCGAGGTGGAGGCGTTCGAGACCGTGCTGGACGGGATGCCGGTCTATCTCATCAACGGTGATCCGATCCGCGCGAACGGCTCGGTCTACTCGCTCGATTCCAAACTGGATGCGGAGAAGTACACCTTCTTTTCGCTGGCTGCGCTGGAACTTCCGAACCAGATCAACTGGACGCCGGATATCGTGCATGCCAATGACTGGCATACGGCGGCGAGTGTGTATGGCAACCTGACCAAACGCTGGGAGGCGGGCGCGCGGCATGTGGCTGGCGTGGTGACGCTTCATAACCTGCCCTTTATGGGACCCGACATCAGCGGCATTCTTGATGAGTATGGGGTGAAACTCGCGCAGACCGACCTGCCGGAATGGGCGCGCG
Organism: Anaerolineales bacterium; assembly: GCA_023382595.1. Classification (GTDB taxonomy): domain Bacteria; phylum Chloroflexota; class Anaerolineae; order Anaerolineales; family Villigracilaceae; genus Villigracilis. Next base: position 37,005 of record JAHDWB010000010.1, read on the forward strand.
TGATGCCGCTTCCGCTGGGGCTGTGGGCGTCGGATGCGATCGTGGCGGTCTCGCCGAGTTATGCCAGGGAAGTTCTGACCGAGGAGTTCGGCTGCGGTTTGCACGACTTTTTGAATCTGCGGCTGGAGACCTTGAGCGGCATCTTGAACGGCATTGATACTGCTTCCTTTGATCCCACATACGATAAATCCATCGGGGTTAACTACAATATCGACACATTGAAACGACGTGCCGAGAACAAAGGCATGTTGCAGGACAAACTCGGGCTGGCGAACGACCCGGACATTCCACTGCTGGCTGTCATTTCGCGCATGGACGTGCAAAAGGGGATCGACCTTGCTTTCACCGCCTTGAAGAGCATGAAGAGCGTCAATTTTCAAGCGGTCATCCTTGGCACAGGCGACCCGAAGCTGGAAGAAGCGGCGCGCGCCTTGCAAACGGCGTTCCCTGAAAAGATCAAAGTGGAAGTGCGCTTCGATGCTGCGCTTGCGCGTCAGATCTATGCCGGCGCGGACATGCTGCTGATGCCGTCGCGTTACGAGCCGTGCGGTCTGGCGCAGATGATCGCGATGCGTTACGGCTGTGTCCCTGTGGCGCGCGCGGCGGGCGGTTTGAAGGATACGGTCAGGCACAACGAGACCGGCTTTATCTTCGAAAAGGCGCATCACATGTCATTGATGGGCGCGGTTAAGAACGCGATCAAGGTCTATGGCGACAAGGAAGCGTGGCAGAAACTCCAGTATGCAGGCATGGCGCAGGACTTCTCGTGGGAAGCCTCGGCGCGCGAGTATTTGAAATTGTATTTGTCGTTGGTGAAATAATTTTGAGATTGCTTCGCGGCGGTCTCGATACGGACTTCGTCCTACTCCACCACCATCGCCGCTCGCAATGACATAGGTTAACATGGCATTCAAACGTTCTTCCGGCATTCTTCTCCATCCCACCAGCCTGCCCGGTCCTTACGGCATCGGCGATCTCGGTCCGCAGGCGTATCGTTTTGTGGACTGGCTCGCGTCCACGGGCTGCAAACTCTGGCAGATCCTGCCGCTCGGTCCTACGGGCTACGGCGATTCGCCTTATCAATGCTTCTCCGCCTTTGCGGGCAATCCCTATTTGATCAGCCCCGATGACCTGTTGACCGATGGATTGGTGACTCAGGATGACGTGGATCTGCTCAAGGACCTGCCCGCTTCAAAAATAGATTTCGGCTTGCTCATTCCAAAAAAGCTTGACCTTCTGCTCAAGGCTTTTTCCCGCTTCCAAGCCCATCCTGAAAATCTGCGCCAAGCCTTCGACTATTTCTGCGCACAGAACGCCTCCTGGCTGGATGACTTTGCCCTGTTCATGGCGTTGAAAGAAGCCAATGGCGGCGGAGCATGGAACGGGTGGAGCGAAGCGCTGAGGTCCCGTAAAAAATCCGCGCTGACCAAAGCCAGAAAGGAGTTGGCGGAGGACATCCAGCGGCATTCGTTCTATCAATTCCTGTTCTTCCGCCAGTGGGAGAAGGTGCGCAAGTATGCCAACGGGAAGGGCATCCAGATCGTCGGCGACATTCCGATCTTCGTCGCGTACGACTCGGCAGATGTGTGGGCGAACCCCGAACTGTTCTATCTCGACGAAACCGGCAACCCGACCGTGGTGGCGGGCGTCCCGCCGGATGCGTTTTCGGCGACGGGGCAGTTGTGGGGCAATCCGCTTTACAACTGGGAAGTTCACAAAAAAGAGGGATACAAGTGGTGGCTTTCGCGCGTGCGGGCGTCGCTGGGCTTTATGGACATCCTGCGTTTTGACCACTTCCGCGGTTTTGCGGGCTACTATGAGATCCCTGCCGGTGAAGCGACCGCCGAGAACGGGCGCTGGGTGCCCGGTCCTGCGCACGACCTGTTCAACGCTGTGCAGGCATATCTCGAAGATGGCTTGGTCGCGCCCGGCGCGGGTCTGCCCATCATTGCCGAGGATTTGGGCGTCGTCACCCCCGATGTGATCGAACTGCTGGCAGCCTTTGACCTGCCGGGTATGAAGGTCTTGCAGTTCGCCTTTTCGGGTCCCGATAATCCCTTCCTGCCGCATAATTACATCCCCAACTGCGTGGCGTACACCGGCACGCATGACAACGACACTGCCGTCGGCTGGTTCAATTCCGCGCCGGAGCATGAAAGGGACTTTGCCCGCCGTTATCTCGGCGTGGACGGTCACGACTTCGCCTGGGACTTGATCCGCGCGGTGTGGAAATCCGTGGCGGTGTTCGCGATCACGCCGATGCAGGATGTGCTCAGTCTTGGCGGCGAGGCGCGCATGAACTTCCCCAGCAAACTGGGCGGCAACTGGGAATGGCGCATGAGCGACGACGATCTGCGCGATGATCTGGCGGCTGGACTGCGGGATCTGAACTGGATGACGCTGCGATAGCAAGCGGTGGATGCTGTTCCATCGCAGACTGAATGATAAAAGCGGTTCGGAGTAAAGTCCGAACCGCTTTTATGTCGGGCTGTCTTTCTGACCTTTTTCGCTCACCCCTTTTTGGAGGACGCTGCTGTTGATCGGTAGGCAGTGATCCATACCTAGTATCTATATGTTTCAGCTAGATCGTGAATTATTTGAACAAGTCCTTTGTCGGCTTCTTTCAGGTTAGTATCCATTTTTGTGAATAAATCAGCCTCATCGGTATATTCAAAGTCGAAAGCGTACGGGTTTTTTCTTTTCAGGTCTTTAAACATGCTGTATGCCCCTGTTTTGGAATATGCAATGATCGGCTTTTGGAAATTTGTCAATGTTGCGTGCAATTCCTGCGGCACAGAACCGCCCGATAAATCTGCAATGATCATTTTTGACAAACCTGCCATTGTAATGACAGTCTCTGTGTAATCCATGTTGACCGGTCTTTCAAAGTCAAAGATCATGGGCATGTAGTTTTTTTCCTTTAACCAGTCGTACAGCTTGTATAAACGTTCAAGCCCTCCATCCTTAAATTGCCCGAGGAGCAAAACTCCCTTTGCATTCAAGATGTTCAGTACATCGCGCATTTTTTTATGGTTGGACAGGTAATAGATGAATTGAGCCAGCTCGATATTATCCACCATCAAGGGTATTTTTCCGTTGGCGATGATGTCGGAATAAAGTTCATATGTTTTTTCAATGATCAATCTTGATTGTTTCATTTCATCGCATGTTTTTAGATCCCAGGCGGAAACACCGTACACCACTGTTTCCCTGATCTCCCTGAGACAGAAATTTGCATTCGTTATATTTATCCTGTTGAGATTGCAATTGACGAATGATGCGCCGTCAAAATTCGCGTCAGCCAGAATGGTCTTATTGAACGTTGTGTTGACAAACTCTGCATTGGAAAAATCAGCCCCCGCAAAATTGCCCTCTTCAAAATGGCAATGGGCGATTTTTGAACCTTGTATATTTAATCCCTCAGCAAACGCATTGTGAATCGAAACATTGGTCAACTCCAACCCGCTGAAATCGAGCCTGTTTCTGCCCTTGATCTGTACGCCGTTTCTGTCGGGGCAGTCATACCACACCGGGTTGGCAAAATGGACGGACTCCATGTTTTCTTTCCGCCATTTATTCCATATAGATGCTCCCTGTAGGATTATTTTTTCGTACGGATTTGACATTTCATCACCTGTTCGATCTTTCAAAACAAAAACCTGACTTCACAGAAGGGACTCGACTGCATCCTATCGTGGAGGCAGGGAGTATTATTATCCCGGTGCTCCTCGGGACGCTGTGTTGGCATTTTTTAACCGCAACGAACACACCTAGCCTTACAACACTTTTTGATTGCGCCTTAAGAATGCGTGACTATATTTACAATGATTTGGATAACAAAAAGAACAAGCAGAATGATCCCGTATGGCACGGAATAATATTTCCAAGTCATTACAACAAATCCATAGTTCATTGAGATGTAGAGTGCGACATATGGCGCCAATTGTTTCCAATTCATCGTCTCTCGGAACGGAATCTTCAATATCCAGTCATACAAAGCTTCGAGCGCCAGAAATGCCAGAAAGATTCCCAGAAAGATGGTGTATCGTAGTGTCTTATGCTCGTGTTGGACAAGGAAAATCGCATAAATGGCCGGAATCGCTAATAAGAAATATGTCCATCCAATTCTTTGCAGTAGATCAAGATGATCCTTGCGAATAAGAAAGATGAAAATCAGAAACAGGCTGTTTATAAGACCTAGAACGAAATAGAATGGTTCAAGCATTTTGAAACTCCTTGATGTATTCATTCGATTAAGTCTTTCATGTCAGCCCAGTAGTTAATGGGGCGGGAGTGGATCCTGTTCGAGATGAGAGAAAAGTTGGAACCAGATAAAATGCTTGAGATGTAGATTAGCATCCATAAAAAGAGTACATCTATTTACATAAGAAATCAAGTATTTTGGCGGGGAGCTGCACCGATATCTTCCCCCCGGCGAAACCGTCCAGCCAGCCTGTCCTGGATGACAGTCCAGGGAAAATGCCTGCCTTGACCGTATTCTACCACCCGCACTCCTGGCACTGCGACCGGAACTGCAACACAGCAACCGTCTTCCCGTTCGACCGCACCAACCCCACTCTGAGAGAAAAAGGGCGGGGCGGGGAAGGCTGTCTGTGTGTGGGGAATCTGGCAACCGGAGACAAAAAAACAGCTCCAAATGGTTTCCATTCAGAACCGTTTTTCAGATTGAGATCATTTTTCAACTTCGTGACCTTCCACCCTTGACACTCCTATTTATCGGTGGGCAGCCCTTACACTTTAAGACTTCTTGTTTTTCTTGGCGCTTTTACTTAATGTGGTATTCTGAACGGGTGCTGGAATTTTTTTAGTAATTAATTGTGCTACCCCACTGACTATCAAGATATAACCTACAAGCCCCTGAATGGCAGATAAAACTCTGTAAATTGTTAGGTCTGCAATATTATCTGGAATATTCATAAAGTTGAAATGAAGCAAATTTTGCATACTTATTGAAAAAGAGTCGCTAAAACTAGATGTTATTTCAAAATATGCTAACGAAAAAGCAAGCCAAATTAAGACAACTTCTGCTGTAATTAATAAAAGGATTTTTGTATCAAGTTCAGTAATTTTCCATAAAATAATACCGAACCATAAACCAAGAATTGCAACACCTACTGATGTTGCATACCAGCCAAACCAACGGCTCATTAATGCAGTCAAAAGAACGATTCCTAATACAATTAGGAAAGATTTTTTCTTACTCAAAGCGCTTTTTCTACCAAATCCTTTAGTAATTCTTGGTTTTGGGGGTGAACCCCAATTCCTTCTGCGTGCATAATCTCAAGGCACTTTCCTACCAAGAGAACCATATCAGGGTCTCTTTTATGTTCTATTTTAATGACACGGTTTTTATCTTTATTGTTATGGAGTAATTTTTCAATTTCTGACAGGTCTGGCAAAGCAAGCATTTCTGTAAAATCTTGCCAGACATTTACTTTGTTAGATGATTTCTGATATGGTTGTGTTATAAGCCACAAGAAATTTTGTAATGCGTGCCAAATTTTGTCACCGTCATTTTTGCGAGCAAGTTCAATTAATTTGGGGTCGGTAGATTGAGACAATGACACAAATAACTTAAGAAACTCTGGTATTCTACCACAAGTGCTTGCTAGTTGTTCGTTGTCCACTTCGCTGGGATACAATGGCGTATAGTAGTTTTCATCAGAGGGGCATAATTTAGTCTTTTCTAGGCAAAAACCGTACACTTTAAGTGAACCAGGCGCATATCCGATTGATAACATTGTTTGACTGCTGGATTCATCAGGTTTCCAAATTTGAAGTAGCCTTTCATATTGCGCTATTGCACTCATTAATATGGCGGCAATGCTTCCGCCCACTAAATATTGGAGTACATTTTTGACAGTAAAATCTTCAGACTTTGTTGGCTCTTCAATCTGTTTAGGTTTTTTTACTCTGATTGTTGACATCCTGAAAATTTCTTTGACTTCAGATGCCTTTAATTTCATATACCCTTCGTAATACCAATCTGTTATGTTTTCTCTGCCATGAGCATACTGTAGGCGTTTAGTAAGTATCTGCCCTAAAATTTCATTCTTGGGGAATAAATTTGCCCAATGACCGTAATGTTTGCCTGTTGGTTCTTGTCTTGGATAAAACAGGGTCAGATTTTCTTCTAGCACAAGATGTATTAAGAAAACAATAAAAATAATTGCTTTATCCTTCTGATAGTTATCGTGAAAATAGTAAGTTAAAAGGCTTTTGTATCTTTTTTCAAAGATTTCTTGTACTTCCAGTGTATCTATTTGAAGAAAGTCTTCAATAATGGCAGAATAAAGATTACTTCCCCTGTGCGAGGAAATTTGAATATCTTTATTACGCACCCATTGATTAAATTGGCGATTTACTTCTCTAGCAAAATCTATTTCGTATTGTTCAAGCGGCTCAATATTCATAACGCTTTATCTCCCAAAATGTTGAGATAATGTGAATGCAATTTGGCTGCCCAACTATTGTTTAGATGGTCGTTCACCGTATACCTGCTTATGGACGGTCAGTTCCAACTAACCCCTAATTCAATTAGGACATTGGGCAGTCATAGGTTAAAATTGGATAAGCAAATTATAAACTTCCCAAAACCACAGGTCAATATGCAAAACAGGATAACAGATACACCCTCCAAGAGCAAAAAACTTCTCGACCAGCTTCGAGCCCAAATTTGCCTCAAGCAATATTCCCCCTGTACCGAACGGTCATCCTATAATCATCCTATAACCATCCTATAACCATCCTATAACCATCCTATATGCTCGCTATATGCTCCCATATGGTTCCATTTCCCCGACCAGTCAGACCAATTAGACCAATCAGACCATCCGACCACCCAGACTACTCAGACCAGTTAGACTAATTAGACTACCCGACCAACCCAGCCATCCTGCAACCAGGCTCTAGCCAAGCAAAAACGGGATTTGACGCACACTCCATAAGCAAAACAGCCCCGCTTTCCCCACAGCAAACACCTCCACCGCGCTCGTCCCGCGTGATTCTTCACAGGATACCTGCGCTCGAGGGAGCAAGCGGGATATAACGGCTTATTGCCGCAGAATCTTCTCCATCGCTTTTCCTCTTGCGAGTTCGTCGATCAGCTTGTCCAGATAGCGTATCTTTTTCATCAGCGGATCTTCGATCTCTTCCAGGCGGACGCCGCACACGACGCCTTTGATGAGCGAACTGTTTGGATGAATGGCTGGCGCTTGCGCAAAAAAGGTTTCAAAATCATGTTCCTTTTTAATTTGCTGCTGCAAGCCCTTCTGGTCATAACCGGTCAACCAACAGATGATCTGGTCAACTTCTTCTTTTGTGCGGTCTTTCCGTTCCGCTTTTTGTACGTATAGTGGATATACACTTGAAAATTTCGTCCCAAAAATTCGATGTTTCGGCATTGTCATTTCTCCATTCGGCGCTGAAAAGGGGGGGGGCACTCCAATGGACAAATTATAGCCAGACCCTCCAACCGGGTCAACGCATCGATGCGCAGATCCAGCCTGTTCCGGTAAACAAAAAAGCGGACTCGAATCCAGAGTCCGCTTTTTTGCTGGTACTTCACTGCTTAGTTGTCCAACGCGCCCTGATTGACCCAGTCCATGAGGATCTGCAGTTCCTCCGGCGTGACCATTTCTCCGCGGTTGGGCATTTCGCCCGCGATGATCAATTGTACGAACAGGCTTTCGTTGGCGTTGCCGGGCAGGAGCACCGCGCCCTTGCGCGACCCCTTGATCAGGTCATCGTACGTCCGCATATCGAGCCCCTCCTTTTTGGATTCGACACCGTGACACTGGATGCATTTATCCACGAGGATGGGCATGACATCCGCCGAGAAACTGACAGTAGCGGACGACGACGCTTCGGGCGACGTTGGAGCTGGTTCCTGGGCGGGAGAAGTATCCTGCGCTGCGGCGGGGACCTCCGTCGGGGCGGTGACCGTTTCGGTGGGAGCGGCAGGTTCCGGCGCGGACGGAGGCGCCTCGGTCTGCGTCTGCGTTCCACAGGCGGCAACGAGCAGCGCAAGCGTCATCAGGAAGATCGTCAATAAAGTTTGCTTTTTCATGGCTCTCCTTCGTTCAAGTTGGTTTAAAACCTGCCAGAGGTTACTATACAAGCTTAATGAAAAGATGAAGAAATTATGTGATTTCCTGCAGTTTCTATTAATCATGTGCATTTTTTCCCAAAACATGGATGCGCAGGGCAAGGTAAGGTATAATCAATACGCCTTTCTTTAGGCGCAAATTCAATACAAGGCTGAGTATGACAGGCGCATTTAAACTACCCAACGAATACTGGTTGTCCCTTCAAGTCACCCCGCAAGACGTTGAAAACCTGCACACATTTCTTTTCGAACGCGAGACGCCGTCGACGACGCGCGATCTCGTTTCGGAGTTTATCGAGTCACGCATCCGTTTTGAGCGCAATGCGGCGGAGAAGAAACAGAAAGCTGCCGGCAAGCCCTTCATCCCGAAGGAAAAATATGAGGTCGGCGATGAGCTGGTCTTCCCCGCCTTGGAATGGAAGCGCGGCAGGGTTGCGCTTGTGCGCCCCGGCGTGAACCCGGTGATGGATGATTTCGATGTGATCACGGTGGAGATGGAAGACGCGACAGAGCGGTTGTTCGCGGCGCGGTTGTCTTCGCATCTTTTGAACGATGTGCCGCTGGCAACCCCCGAAAGCGACGAGGTCAGCGCGGCGGTCGTTCTGCGCGAACACGGCGCTTCGATCATGAAGAAACTTGAGTCCGCGCTGAACGCCGATGATGGGCTGGTGCGCATCGCGGGGCGCTGGTTCCCGCGCGCGCTGTTGATCGATATCAATCAGGGACAGTTGAATCTCACGGAAGCCGTCCTGGATATGGCTGGCGGCGAACCGCTCGTCACCGAAGCGTTGATGAAGGATATCGAACTGCCGTCCGGCGTCAACCCGAAGCTGGCGGAATTCTCCCTGAACTATGCGCTCGAAAAGGATGAGCGTTTCGATGAGGTCGGTCCTGCGGGGCAGGTGTTGTGGTGCCTGCGCCGGCTCGAACCCGACCATGTGCGCGAGGTCCCGCCTCCGCTGCGGTATTTTGAGATCGAACATGACCGCGCCGAACTGACCGCGGCGATGCTCAATCTCGAAGCCCAATTGGATGACGAGTTGACCCCGTCCGATGCGATTGACCCTGAGGCGGAGATCGACTCTCTGACCATCACGTTGATCTATCCGCATCTGCGGGCGGGTACATTGCCCATGTCTGCGCAGGCGCGGAAGTTATTCCCGACCGCTTATGAATCCCCGCGCGTGCGCTTCACGCTCGTGGACGGCAAGACCGGTCAGCGCATCGCTGCCTGGGTGGTGCGTGAACACGGCTATGTCTTTGGTCTGCGCGAGTGGTACAAGGCGCACCAGTTGATCCCCGGTTCGCTTGTGCAGGTGCGCAGGGGCGAGAAGCCCGGCGAAGTGATCGTGGATGTGAAGAGCCAGCGTTCCTCCAAGGATTGGGTGCGCACCGTCATGGTCGGCTCGGACGGCGGTTTCGTGTTCGCGATGCTCAAGCAGCCGATCACTGCCGAATTCAACGACCGCATGGTGATCCATGTGCCCGATTTCAAGGCGCTCGACCCCATTTGGGAAAAGAGGCGTTCCTTTGAAGACCTCGTCCTGCTGGTGATGCGCGAGCTGTCGAAATCCAACCCGCAGGGACACGTCCATGCGCAGGAGTTGTACGCCGCGGTCAACCTGGTCCGCCGCGTGCCGCCCGCTCCGCTGTTTGCCATGCTGGCAGCGAACCCGGTATTCAAGCACGTAGGCGATCTGCACTTCCGTCTCGGCACAGAGGAGGTTGAATGATGAGCCTGTTAAAACCCGGCGTAAACACCCCCTTCCATATCGATTTTGATTGGTGGAAGCAGAACGAACGCGATTGGAACGTATTTCTACGGTCGCTGTTATGCGCCGAGCACCAGGAAGTCTTTGCCGATGTTGAAGACGGCGGGCGGATCGACTGGATCGACCCCGAGACCGCCGAGGTCAAGCCTGTGGACGGGGTACAGCACGCCCTGATGAGCCATTGCGCGCTGCTGCCCGAATTTGTGGAGGAGCGCACCGCCATTGTGGAAGCCATCTTCCGCACCTTTCTGGCAAATGGGAATACGCCCATGTCGGCGGAGGAACTTGGGAAACGGCTGGGCAGACCCGCGCCGACCATCCTGCGCACCATCGCCGGTCCGCGCGTCTATCGGGGATTGAGACCGCTTCAGAATCAGCCCCAAAACATTCCGGCATCGGAGTAAAATAGAAGCACTGCCCCCGTAGCTCAATGGACAGAGCACCTGCCTTCTAAGCAGTAGGTTGCGGGTTCGAATCCCTCCGGGGGCGCCTATTCTCTTGCACATTTCAAGGAGTAAACCATGCCAACCATTATCCGTAAAACGCATGAAACGCTTGTGGAAGTCCGGCGCGATGTGCTGCATGCGATGGGGTGGCAGGTGCGCCCGGGTGTGTGGAGTCCGCCCACCGACGCCTACGAAACCGCGCAAGCCTATATCGTGCGCGTGGAAGCGGCGGGGATGCGCGAGGACGATTTTGAAGTCTTCATCCAGAACGATACGCTGTTCGTGGCAGGCACCCGCCCCGACCTGTCGGCAGAGAGGCGCGCCTATCACCAGATGGAAATACGGTTCGGGAAATTTGCCACCTCAGTCAGCCTGCCGGTTGCGGTCAATGTCGACGAAGCGCGCGCAGAGTACAAGGATGGCTTCCTTGTGATCACCCTCCCCAAATCAGACCCACAATCAAGGTTGGATACTTAATGCCTGCTCAACGATGGCAAGCCGGAATACACGAATTCTTTCAGACCATGGGCGAAAACGACCATGAGTGGATGGACACCTTCATGGCGTCGATGCTCTCCCACCTCCAGAAAAAGGACGACGACGCCTCCTCCTCCGACCCGAAACCCGGCGAGGCGGACGAAGGTCCGAAATTCCCCGATACCCTGCCCATCCTGCCGCTGCGCGGCGTGGTGGTCTATCCCAATACCGCCGTCCCGCTCACGGTGGGGCAGCCGCGCTCCATCAAACTGGTGGACGATGTCGTTGCCGGGGACAAGCTGGTCGGTCTTGTCGCCGCGATCAACCCCGAGCTTGAGACCCCGGGACCCAATGAACTGCATCAAGTGGGGACGATCGCCACAGTGCACCGCCTGTTGCGCGCGCCGGATGGGACCGTGCGCCTGCTGGTGCAGGGCATGGAGCGCTTCCGCCTCGGCGAGTTCGTGCAGGAAGAACCGTATTTGAAGGCTCGTATCCACCTTGCGCCCGAAAAGGAGGAAAGCAGCATCGAAACGGACGCGCTGGCGCGCAATGCCCGCGACCAGTTCCAGGAGATCACGCAGATGATCCCCTCGTTCCCCGATGAATTGGTCAGTTCGATCGCTTCGCTCGAGGACCCGCTGCAGACGGTCTATACCATCGCCAATTTCCAGCGCATCGACCTGAAGGATGCGCAGGAGATCCTGGAGATCGATGCGGTGTACGACAAGCTGAAGAAACTGATCGGCTTGCTGGTGCGCGAGGCGGAACTCCTGCAGATCGGGCAAAAGATACAGAACGAAGCGCGCGGCGAGATCGAAAAAGTACAGCGCGAATACTTCCTGCGCGAACAGATGAAAGCCATCCAGCGCGAACTCGGCGAACGGGATGAGCAGGCACAGGAAGTGGACGAGTTCCGCAAGAAGATCGAAGATGCGAAGATGCCCGAGGAAGCGGAGAAGCAGGCAAAGAGGGAGTTGGAGCGTCTCTCCCGTCTGCCCACCGCCGCGGCGGAGTACGGAGTCATCCGCACCTATCTGGACTGGCTGGTATCCCTGCCGTGGTCGAGCGCCACGCAGGATAACCTCGATATTGCCCATGCGCGCGAGATCCTGAACAAGGACCATTACGGGCTGGAGGACGTGAAAGACCGCATTCTGGAATTCCTTGCCATTCGAAAATTGCGCATCGACCGCAAGGACGAGACCAGGGAAGAATCGGCGGATGCGATCCGGCGCGAACGCGAAGGCGTCATCCTGTGTTTTGTAGGTCCGCCCGGGGTGGGGAAGACCTCGCTGGGGCAGTCCATTGCGCGCGCGATGGAGCGCAAGTTTCTGCGCGCCTCGCTGGGCGGGGTGCGGGACGAAGCCGAGATCCGCGGACACCGCCGCACGTACATCGGTTCGATGCCGGGGCGCATCCTGCAATCGCTGCGGCGGATCGGCTCGCGGAACCCCGTTTTCATGCTGGATGAAGTGGACAAGCTCACCAACGATTTCCACGGCGACCCCGCATCGGCGCTGCTCGAGGTGCTCGACCCCGAGCAGAACAGCGAATTCCGGGATAACTATCTTGAGGTCGCCTACGACCTTTCGCAGGTCTTCTTCATTGCGACCGCGAATACGCTGGAATACATCCCCGGTCCGCTGCGCGACCGGATGGAGATCATCTACCTTTCCGGGTACACCGAAAATGAAAAGGCGGCGATCGCGCGCGGGTATCTGATCCCGCGTCAAATACGCGAGAACAGCCTGCGCCCGGACGAGATCAAATTCACTGACGATGCCCTGAAAATGATCATCCGTCAGTACACGCGCGAGGCGGGCGTCCGCAATCTGGAGCGCAAGATCGGCGCGATCTGCCGCAAAGCCGGCACGAAGATCGCCGAGAGAAAAGCAAAAAAGTTCAGGGTCACGCCGAAACTGGTGGAGGAATTCCTCGACCACCCGATCTTCTTCGGACCCGAGGAGTTGAACAAGCGTACATCCATCCCCGGCGTGGTACCGGGCTTGGCATGGACGTCCTTCGGCGGGGATGTGTTGTTCATTGAAGCCACCTCCATGCCCGGCGGGCGCGGTTTTCAGATCACCGGCTCGATCGGCAATGTGATGCAGGAATCGGCGCGCGCCGCCCTGTCGTATGTGCGTTCGCGCGCGGCTTCGTTGAAGGTGCCCCATGAGTTCTTCGACAAGCACGATGTGCACATGCACATCCCTTCGGGCGCGCAGCCAAAGGACGGTCCCTCCGCCGGAGTGACCATGGCTACATCCATCGTGTCGCTGATCACGGGGCGCAGGGTCAAGCCGCAGGTGGGAATGACCGGCGAGATCACGCTGCGAGGTCAGGTTCTCGCCATTGGCGGCGTCAAGGAAAAGGTGCTGGCGGCGCACCGCAACGGACTGACGACCGTCATCCTGCCGAAGCGGAATGAACCGGATATCGACGACGTCCCGGACGAGATACGCAAGACGATGAAGTTCGTTTTCGCCGAGACTGTGGAAGAGGTGATCAACGCCGCGTTGGAAAAACCGAAGAAGGCAAAACCATCGGCTGAAAAGAAAACTGCCGGTACGAAAACGAGAGCGGCGAAGCCATCCGCCGAAAAGAAAACCGCGAAGAAAAAACCGACAAAGGCAAACAAGAATGTCAAAAGCAAAAGTCCTGCTCGCCGAAGATGACGATACCATGGTGACCCTGTTGAAGACCCTGCTGAAAATGGAGGGCTTCGAGGTCGTGGCGATCCAGCCGGACGGCGACGTGATCGAAGCGGTCAAAGAGGAAAAACCGGATATCCTGCTGATGGATGTGTATCTTTCCCAGCAGAGCGGGCTGGATATCCTGGACCAATTGCGCGGCATGGATGACACCGCCAACGTGCGCGTCATCATGTCGTCCGGGGCGAGCGTCAAGGAAGAATGTCTCAACCGGGGCGCCAACGGTTTTTTGCCCAAGCCTTATATGCCGGATGACCTGATCTCGATTCTTAAACAGAACATCCTGTCTGCATAATGTCCGAGCGTGTTGCCCTGCGGGAATTTTCATTCGATCAGGATTACGAGCGCGTCCTTCAGTTATGGAGGAGCATTGAAAAGGGGATGAACGTCGGGCGTTCAGATGCGCCCGAAGAGATCCGTAAGAAACTACAGCGCGACCCCGACCTGTTCTTGGTCGCAGAAAACGAAAGCGGGATCATCGGGACGATCATTGGCGGCTTCGACGGCAGGCGCGGCATGATCTATCACCTTGCCGTGAGCAGGGATCTGCGCGGGCAGGGCATTGGCGCGATGCTGCTGGAAGAGGTCGAAACGCGCCTGCGCGCCAGGGGCTGTCTCAAATGCCTGCTGCACGTCTTTGCCGACAACACGGAAGCCGTCCAGTTCTACAAGGACCGCGGCTGGCGCGAGCAAACCGAAGATATCGTTTTTGGGAAAGAACTTTTATGACGATCCGATTCGGGATACTGACGCTCTCCGACCGCTCCTCGCGCGGCGAGCGGGAGGACGCTTCCGGACCGGCGCTGGCGGCTCTGCTCCGCGCCGAAAACTGTTCCGTCATCCGTCAACATATCCTGCCCGACGATGAAGCCGCCATCCGCGCGGCGTTGACCGAATGGGCGGACAGCGGCGAATTCGACGTCATCCTGACGACGGGCAGCACCGGTTTTGCCGCGCGCGATGTCGCGCCGGAAGCCACGCTGGCTGTGATAGAACGCCATGCGCCGGGGCTGGCGGAGGTCATGCGCGCGGAAAGCCTGAAAAAAACGAAGCATGCCATGCTCTCGCGCGCCACCGCCGGCATCCGCGGGCGGACATTGATCGTCAACCTGCCCGGCAGCCCCAAGGGCGCAGTGGAAAATTTGCAGACCATCCTGCCCGTCCTGCCGCATGCCGTACAACTGCTGCGCGAAGATCCCGATTCGGAAGCATCGCATTAATAGACCATATTCGTGAAATCAAAAACTCTCCTGTGATCTTGCTTCACAAGAGAGTTTTTGATCTGTTGAGCCGATATTACGCCCGTTACTCCACGATATTGATCGGTAGGGCGTTGTTCGTGCCGAGCGCCGCAACGGACACTTTCTGCGCGATCTTTTGAGCGATCTCGCTGAACGCCAGCGCCGCCGCGGATTCGGGGTTGCTGACAACAATGGGTTTGCCGCTGTCGCCGCCCACGCGCACGTTCTGGTCGATCGGCACTTTGCCGAGGAAGGTCGTTTCGGTGGCTTGTGCCAATTGTTCGCCGCCGCCCGAGCCGAAGATGTCCATGCGGGTGCCGTCGGGCAGATCAAGGTAGGACATGTTCTCGACAACGCCGAGAATGGGAACTTCCAACTGCTTGAACATGTTCAAGCCGCGTCCCGCGTCTTCCAGCGAGACGAGCTGGGGAAGCGTCACGATGACCGCGCCGCTGAGAGGCAGAGCCTGCGCGAGCGAGAGAGCCGCGTCACCCGTCCCGGGGGGCAGGTCCACAATCAGATAATCCAGTTCGCCCCATTCCACATCGCCCAGAAACTGACGGATGGCAGAATTGAGCATCGGTCCGCGCCAGATGAGCGGTTGACCAGGCTTGACGAGCAGACCCATCGAGACCATTTTCAGTCCGTATGCCTGTGCAGGGATGAGTTTTTGCCCATCGGGCGGGGGGAGTTTTTCCACGCCGAGCATGGTGGGCGTGTTCGGTCCGTAGATATCGGCATCCATCAAACCGACGCGCGCGCCGGTCATTGCCAGCGCCACCGCCACGTTGACCGAAACGGTGGACTTGCCCACGCCGCCCTTGCCGGAGCCGATGGCGATGGCGTTGCGGATGGGCATCTTGACCAGCCCGCGCATGCGACCATCGTTCGGGACATCCGAATCCATTTTCACTTCGACGGTATTCAAACCCTCGATACTTTTGAGCGCATTGCGGCAATCCGCTTCGATCTTCCCTTTCAGCGGACAGGCAGGGGTGGTCAGCATAACGGTAAATGAGACCTTGTCGCCTTCGATCTCGATGTTGCGGATCATATTGAGTGTGACCAAATCCTGACCGAGATCAGGTTCCTGTACCGTGCCAAGCGCTTTCAGAACAGCTTCTTTTGTAATAGTCATCAGTTTTTATCTACCAGTATCTTTAAGAATAATTCGTCATTGCGGGAAGTTGGGGGATTCTGCACTTGGGGTCGCTTCCTCCCGCAATGACGTTCGAGATCTACGCCGGCGGCGCGGCGGCGGCTTCCGCCTTGGCGGCTTTTGCCGCTTCCTTTGCCTTGCGGGCTTCCTCTTCGCGGTTGTAATTCTGCGGGCGGATGCCTGCGTAGTATTGCGCGGGCTTCAGCAGTTTTTCGAGGTCATACACGTTGCGCCCAAACGAAGCGATGGCGAAATCGTGATCCATCTTGATCGCGTCGAACGGACAGTATTCCGCGCAGAAGCCGCAGTTCATGCAGATGTCCATATCGATATAGAACTCGGCAGGCTGGGGGATCGGTCTGCCCGTGTTCGGGTCGTTGGTACGCACGATCCAGATGCACTGCGGCGGACAGACCTTGGCGCAAATGCCGCAGGATGTACAGCGCACTTCCTTTTTGTCATCCGCACCCTCATCGTACACCAAAAACGGCACGAAGCGGAACTCCTCCGGCGTGATCAATTGTTCCTCGGGATACTGCACCGTGAAGATGCCGCGCGTATCCTTGCTGGAACGATGCGCTACACCTTCTTTCGTTCCGTATCGTTTTTTACCGCTCAGCCACCAGGAGATATCCTCGATATAGGTATTCCAATACCGCTTCCAGGTGACGATCATTCCTTTGATGATACCTTTTCCGTACATGGGTAGGTTCTCCTTTTAGCGATCCACTTCGCCCATCACGATATCGAGCATCGCAAGCAGGGCAACGAAGTCCGCGATCTTTGTGCCGATGCACATCGTCTCGAGCGCGGTCAGGTTGATGAACGAAGGCGCGCGCACGTGATAGCGGTACGGATTGGGCTTTCCATTGGACACGACGTAGAAGCCGAGTTCGCCCTTCGGCGACTCCACACGACCATACGCCTCACCTGCCGGGACCCGGACCTGATACTGCGGTTTCTGCGAGTTGATCGGTCCTTCGGGCATTTGCTTGAGCGCCTGCTCCAGGATCCGCAGGGATTGGCGGATCTCATCGAAACGGATCAGGTAGTTATCCATCATGTCGCCGTTGTAGCGGACCGCCACGTCGAAATCGAAGCGGTCATAGACCGAGTACGGGTCGGCGCGGCGCAGGTCATACGGCACGCCAGCCGCCCGCAGACAGGGTCCCGTCACCGAATGCCGGATGGCTTGTTCGGCATCGAGCACTTTGATGCCGGTCAAACGCGCAATCAGGATCTCGTTCTCGTTCAGCAGGCGTTCCATTTCGTCGGTCTTGGCGGGCAGACGGTCGTGCACCAGATCCTTGATCTTTTGCAGCACATCCTCGGGGATGTCGCGCACCACACCGCCAAAGCGGAAGTAGTTGCACATCATGCGCGCGCCGGAGACCGCCTCAAAGATATCGAGGATCAATTCGCGCTCCTCGAAGGCATACAACGAAGGCGTGAACATCGAACCAAGGTCGTTGATCAACATGCCGATGAAGATCAGGTGGTTCTGGATGCGGCTGAGCTCCGCCATGATGACGCGGATGTATTCCGCGCGCTCGGCGACGGGGATCTTCATCAATTTTTCGACGGTGGTGGCATAGCCGAAATTGTTCGCCATCGAGTTGAAGTAATCGAGGCGGTCGGTGTACGGCATGATCTGCAGGTAGGTATTGCGCTCGCCGATCTTGTCGTGGTTGCGGTGCAGGTAGCCCATGACGGGTTTCAACCCGATGACGGTCTCGCCGTCGAGGGTGACCGCCACGCGCAAGACTCCGTGTGTGGAGGGATGATGCGGTCCCATATTGACGACCACATGCTCGGTATTTAACGCGCGTTCGCCCTGATCCATGGTGGAACGTTCCAGCGAGAAGTAGAGCGCGTCCTCGTTCTGTGGCGCATAGTTGTCGGGGTCAAAGCCCTCGGGGAGTTTTATGTTATCGCGGTAGGGATTTTTGAACTCGGCATACGAGTGATTTCCCTCGGGCCAGCGGCTCTTGAACGGCTTGACATCCTCCTCGAAGAAGGCTTCTTTGTAATCCTTGCGGAGCGGATGCCCTTCGAAACCTTCCCACATCAGGATGCGGCGCAGGTCGGGGTGACCGGTGAAGCGGACGCCCAGCAGGTCCCAGATCTCGCGCTCCTGAAAATCGGCGCCGGTCCACACATCATACAGGGATGGGATCTCGACAGGGTCGCTTCGCTCCGCCTGCACTTTGAAGACCAAGCCCGGTCCGCCGGTGGTGCGGAAGGCGTGGTAGACCACTTCCATTTTGTTCTCGGCGATGTAGTCCACGCCGGTGACGTTGGAGAGCAGGTCGAAGCCGAACTCGTCGCGGATGGCGGTTGCCACTTCCACGAGGTTTTCTTTTTTGACGATGAAGCCAGAGTTGCCGGGGCGTTCGTCAGCGGTGACAAAGCCCGGGAAACGGGCAACCAGGTCAACGGTCTGGGTGGAGGCGGGTGCGGTCATGCTTCACCTTCCTTTTGCGCTGTCTGCGCGGCGACTTGCTTGAATTCCGCATTGCGGCGCACGTCGATGAGATCAGGTCCGAGGATCGGCATCGGGACGTAGTTCGGGTCTACCTTGCCTTTTTGATACCAGCGGACTTTCTTGATGGATTGCTTGTCGATCTTTTCCTGCAGTTTGATCAGCCCGGCGATCAATGCCTGCGGGGTAGGAGGGCAGCCGGGGATGTACACGTCGACGGGCAGGAATTTATCGATGCCGGCCACGACGTTATAGCCTTCCTTGAACGGTCCGCCGCTGGATGCGCACGCGCCCATCGCTACCACATATTTCGGTTCGGGCATCTGGTTGTACAGGCGGATGATGGACGGCAGCATCTTTTTGGTGACCGTGCCGGAGACCAGCATCATGTCTGCCTGGCGCGGGGTGGGGCGCATGACCTCCATGCCGAAGCGCGCCATGTCGTAGCGGGCGGCTTGCGCGGCGATCATTTCGATGGCGCAGCATGCCAGACCGAACATGAGGGGCCACACCGACGAACGACGTCCCCAGTTGTACAGGCGGTCGAGCGTGGTGATGGATACAACATTCTGGATATCTTCCGGGATGTTGTAGTTGGGTAGATTCAAGCCTTCATTTTCCATGAATGTTCTCCTCGAACCAGTCTTGATAGATTGAGTATAGGATGTCGTCGTTAACGATCGCGGGATCATCCTCGAATTCCGAAAGTTCAAGCGTCCATTTGTAGATCTGTTGCAGACTTACCTCTTCGATGTTCACATCCGTATATTTGCGGCGGAGTTCCATCGCGATGGCATAGGTATTTTCCCATGTGAGAGTCGTCACAAGACCGGATTATAGCATGTGGGTGCGAAAAGTCAATTTACTTATGCAAAAATATGTTTGCAAAAATCAAGAAGTGAGTATAATCATGGCTGTTGGATGACAAGCCCGCCTCCGGCTTAACCTTGGGCTGGTTCTGTTTCCCCGGGCAGGTTCCTGCCTCTATTACCGCGCGACGTACTTTCGGGAGCAAGCTCCCTGACTCCAAACTTTGAAATGACCTCCCGCCAAAAAGTTCTCAACCATCTCAAGAAGACCCGCTCCGTTTCGGCGCGGGAGATCGCGCGCGCATTGAAGATGTCCGCGCCGAACGTACGGCATCACCTCTCCATCCTGTGCGCGGACGGGCGCATCGAAATGACCGAGTCCCGCCCGCTTGATGGGCGCGGCAGACCGGAAAAATTATATTCGCTGGCGCAGTCTGCGCTGGGAGATAACCTGTCCGTTCTGGCGGATGTGCTGCTGGACGAGGGTATGGATGCGGAGCGGATCGGGAAGCGTATTGCCGAGACGCATGGATTGAGCGAATTTGCCAGCCAGCCGATCGCAAAACGCTTGAACCTGCTCATCGAGCGGCTAAACGAAATGCACTATCAGGCGCGTTGGGAGGCGGGCGCGGAGGGTCCGCGCATCATCTTCGGACGCTGCCCGTACTCAAAGGTGATTGAGAACCATCCCGAACTCTGTACAATGGATGAAGCGATGCTCAAGACTGCCCTGGCGCGGACGGTTCACCCTGTGCGCCGCGGCGGTCTCAAACCCGGCATGTGCCCATTCCTGTTCGAGATCGGATAAGGTATGCTGACATTTTACGAATTTACAGAAGATGATCTGAAGTCGAACCGCAATGGTTTTATCACACCGCGCCAAAGGGAATGGGTGAAAGGATTTGCGAAGGGCATCAGCCGCTCCCAGCGGGGAACGGTGAAGTTCGCGATCATCTTCCCGTTCATTGGGCTGTGCCTGATCTTGGGAATGAGTTTTTCCAATGAAAGCGCGCGGACGGCGTTGTTGTCCGACCCGATGAATTTGATCGTCCTTGTTCTCGTCGTGCCTCTTGTGATCGGTATTTTTTTGTTGAGCATCTTTTTTGCCGACCGCCGCGCCGCCCGTCTTTCCGAAGCGGAATTAAAGAAAGCGGAGGGGACGGTGAAACTGGATGAGGAACACTCGAGGGTCGGTCCAACCTATTTTGTGCGCGTCGGGAAGACGGAATTCAAGTTTGGCGAGGATGTCAGCGAATATTTTACAGCAGGTGGAACATACCGCATCTTTTACTGCGAAACATCCATGTTGAAGTTGATATTGTCGTACGAAAAGGTCGCATAGAGCGATTCAAAGTCTGGTTACCCGGAGGGGATGTACTCCTTTTGCATCACCTCGATGTTTGCCGCCTCCAGAAAGGCGACGGCGTTCCCGTCGGTGCGGTAGGAGACGCTGTACACGATGCGCGCAATGCCGGCGTTGATGAGCGCCTTGGTGCAGTTGATGCAGGGCAGGTGGGTGACGTAACAGGTTGCGCCCTTGGTGGAAACACCGTGCAACGCGGCTTGGATGATGGCGTTGGTCTCGGCATGGATGGTACGCACGCAGTGACCGTCCACCATCAGGTGACCGGCTTCGTCGCAGTGCGCCTGACCTGCGGGCGAGCCGTTGAAACCGGTGGTCAGGATGCGCTTGTCGCGCACCAGCACACAACCGACATAGGCGCGTTCACAGGTGCTGCGTTCCGATACAGCATAGGCGATCTTCAGGAAATAAGAGTCCCAGTCTGGGCGCATGGTATTTCTCCGTTTGTATGATTTTGCGCAATTGTACCCTTTTTGCATTCGCGGGGTTTTATCTGAAAAGGAGTTTTACCATGTCTGAAAATACGCGTAGTTCATCTTTCTATGACCGTCCGAACGTCGAAAAGGACGTGATTCCGGTCGGCGGCGGGGTGCCGATCGGCTTGGAGGGAGTATTCAACTCCGAGCTGGGGATCGGAGGCGCGTACGGTTCCTGGGGTGAAAGTTTCGACAATGCGCACCTCCCGTCGTTCGTCGAGAAGCGTCTGGGTACGCCTCTCAGCACGGACGATGTGCTGAATCTATCCGAGTTGGGTTTTGACTACCGCCAACACATCCCCGAACTGGACCCGAAACAACACCTTGAACTGGAACTGGAAGTGGGCGTGCGCCTGCTCAAGAAGTCGCTGCAGGTGTGCGGCTGGGACGCATCGGAGGTGGATGGTGTGCTGATCGGCATGAGCGGACCGGTGGCGGACGATTATGTCTCGCAGATCTCGCGCATGGCGGGCATCCCTGAATCCGCGTTGAAGGTCAGCGTGCACAAGGCATGCGACGGTTCGATGGGCGCGCTGCACCTGGCGTTGAATCCGAACCTTGCCAAGCCGGGCAGCTTCAACATCGCCGAACACCTGCGCGGGAAGAAGGTGCTGGTGGGCGGCATCGAAGGCTTGAGCCGCTTTACCTGCGGCGCAAAGGACAAGAACGCGCTGCAGTTGTTCGGCAACGGCATGGGCGTGATCGGGCTGGTGCCGGGCGGTAATATGAAATTCCTGACCGGCAAGAGCTTCGAGAATTACGATTCGGAAGGTTTGCTGGCGGTGCGGATGTATTACCCGCATTCGCGCTCGACGGCGGCGGACAACTCGATGGTGGATGTGGTACAGGAAAGCAGTGACCACATCCGCGTTGCCGGATTGATGAACGAGCCCAAGGACGGCGCCTCGGTGGAAATGGCGGGGCTGATGGGCATGGTGAAGCTGTTCGTGC
Organism: Anaerolineales bacterium; assembly: GCA_023382595.1. Classification (GTDB taxonomy): domain Bacteria; phylum Chloroflexota; class Anaerolineae; order Anaerolineales; family Villigracilaceae; genus Villigracilis. The sequence goes on from JAHDWB010000010.1 coordinate 59,023, forward strand.
GCAACGGGGTGCAGGTGGTCGAGGACGTGTACCGCGATTATCAACAACTGATGGACAGGCTCGGGCAGTCGGGCAAGTCCATTACGATGGGCATCGTGCACCACGCCAATTACAAGATCAACGCCTTGAAAGCCAAGCATCTTTCCAAACTGGGGATCGAATTCCCGATGCCCTGGCTGTTGAGCGATTTTGGGAATGTCAGCGCGGCATCCAACATGATCGCTTTCCTGCGCCAACTGCCGGAGATCAAACTGGGTGACCACATCCTGTTCGACGGCTTCGGCGCAGGGACGTATTACGATGTGATGGCTGTGGCGATGGAATAAGCGCCTGTCATTGCGAAGCAATCTCTATCAGTATGGAAAACAACCCCGGCATTTGCCGGGGTTGTCGCTTGAATTTTGTGTAACGCTTTATTCCACCGTTACGCTCTTCGCGAGATTTCTGGGTTGATCCACATCCAGCCCGCGGATGGCGGCGATGTGATAGGCGAGCATTTGCAATGGCAGGACGGTCACGATGGGGGAGAGCATCCACGGCGTTTCGGGAACCCACAGGACGTGGTCTGCCATGTTCTTGACCAGTTCATCGCCCTCGGTGGCGACCGCCACCACAATGCCTCCGCGCGCCTTCGCCTGCTGGATCTGCGAGATCATCTTCTCGTGCCAGGGGTCTTTCGGCGCAAGGCATATGACCGGCATTTCCTCGTCGATCAATGCGATGGGACCGTGCTTCATCTCACCGGCGGGGTAGCCCTCGGCGTGGATGTAGGAGATCTCCTTGAGCTTCAACGCGCCCTCGTAGGCGATCGGCATGTTGATGCCGCGCCCGAGGTACAGACAGCCGCGGATGTCCTTGAGGGAATGCGCGACGGTCTCGATCTCGGCTTCGGTATCCATCACGCGCCCGGCAAGGTCGGGGACGAGGCGCAGGTCGGAGACCAATTCATAACGCGTCTTTTCGTCGATCACGCCGCGCAGGTCCGCCAGCAGGATGGCAAGCATGTACTGGTTCACCAGCGGGGCGGTGAACGCCTTGGTGGAGGCGACCCCGATCTCGGGTCCGGTCTGCATCGCGATATAGCCGTCCGCGATGCGCATGGCTTGCGAGCCGATGGCGTTGACGATGCTCCACACGATGCCGCCCTTGCGGCGTCCCTCCTCCATCGCGGCGAGCGTATCCGCTGTTTCGCCGGATTGCGAAATGGCGAGGATGACCGTGTTCTCGTCCACGATCGGGTCGCTGTAGCGGAATTCCGAGCCGATCACCACTTCCACGGGGATGCGGGCGATCTTTTCGATCAGGTATTTGCCGACCATGCCCGCGTAGGCGGCGGTGCCGCAGGCGGTGATGTAAATGCGCTGGATGCGTTTGGCAAGCTCGGGGGTGAGATTCAGCTCGGGCAGGCGGATCCGCCCTTCCTGAAAGTTGACGCGCCCCGCCAGGGTGTCCGTCAGCGCGCGCACCTGCTCGTGGATCTCTTTCTGCATGAAGTGGCGGTATTCGCCCTTCTCCGCCGAGACCGCATCCCACGCGATGGTGTGGATCTCGGGCGTTACCTCCTCGCCGTCCAGTGTTTCGACGCGCACGCCTTCGCGCGTGATGACCGCCATCTGGCGCGACTCGAGGAAGATCACGCGGCGGGTGTGTTCCAGAATGGCGGGGATGTCCGAGGCGATGAAATTCTCATGCTCGCCCAGCCCGATCACCACGCCGCCGGCGTTGCCGATGCGCGCCGTGACGATCTTATCCGGCTCATCGGTGGACATGAGCAGGACGACGTTCGCGCCTGAGATGTTGCTGAAGGTGCGGCGCGCCGCCTCCACGAAATCCACGCCCGAAGCGTGGTGGTGCTCCGCCAGATGCACGATGGTCTCGGTGTCCGTCTCGGAGTTGAAGGTCACGCCTTCACTGGTCAGGTCGTCCTTCAACTCGAGGAAATTCTCCACGATGCCGTTATGGACGACGACCATTTTGCCGCTGCTGCCGACGTGCGGGTGCGCATTGCGCGCAGACGGCGCGCCGTGGGTTGCCCAGCGCGTATGCCCGATGCCCGGCGCTCCGGTGAGCGGGGATTTATTGACAAGGTCGATCAATTGGGATAGTTTGCCCGCGTCGCGGCGCACTTCGATCTGACTGCCTTTGATGACAGCCACACCAGCCGAGTCATAGCCGCGGTATTCGAGCCGTTTTAAGCCGTTGAGAATAATGGGCGTCGCATCGCGCGCGCCGACATATCCGACGATTCCACACATGGTAGGGGATCCTCCAAATTTTAGTTAGATTGGATGCCAAAGCCCCGGCGCCTCTCACGTACCCGACGCCTGATGACCGGCATTGATTTTTGTGCCACCCTTTGCCGTTTTGTCCCTGCAGTTGCCCGCCGGGCGTTATGGGCAAAGTTTTTTCTTGGAGGGAAAGATGGATCGGGGTATGGCATACCCGCAGGGCTTCCGCTGATCTCTCGATTTTCCCTGTCCGCTGGCTGGATGGCTGCAAAGCAGCTCATTACCCGGACAGGTACACTCCATTTCGCAATGGAGAACCCTGGTCCTCGTCAACTCCGACCGGTTTTTCAGGTCAAAGTCCATGCGCTGTCTTTCCCGTTTTGTTTTTTCGGTGCGCCTCCTTTCGTTAATTGGCGGGATTATACCGTAAAAGTACCGCCAGCCGTTGATGGTTGGCGGTACTTTTTTTTCGCTCAGAAGTTTGTTAGCAGTCCGTACAGAACGGCGTGTTCGTCGGCGTGCGGGTTGGCGTACGGGTCGGCGTGCGGGTCGGCGATGGCAGGATGACCGTCGGGGTACGTGTCGGCGTGCGTGACGGCGTCAGCGTGCGCGTCGGCGTGTTCGACGGCGTCGGTGTGCGCGAGGGCGTCGGTGTGCGCGAGACGGTCGGCGTGCGCGAAGGGGTATTGGTGATGGTCGGGGTGCGCGACGGCAACGGGGTGTTGGTGATGGTTGGCGTGCGCGACGGGGTGTAGGTCAGGGTGGGCGTGGGCGTGAAGTTGTTGATGCTGGCGTTGACCACACAGGTGCCCCAGCCGGGGAACTCAAAGACCAGGCTGACGTTCCAGATGCCGTTCCAGGTAGTGTTGGTAAAACGTGCGCGGTGTTCTAGTTGTGTGCCGCCGCCGTTGATGATCTCGCTGTTCGGCGCGCCGGGCAGTCCGTTGTAACTGATGGGTGAGGCGTTCATCGTGTTGGCGGGGTCCCAATACCGGGTGGCGAACTGGAAGTAATCGAATCTTCGCGTGCCCGCCAGCGGCGAGGGCAGCCAGCTCACCTGGGAGCTGATCAGGTAGGCGGGCGAGAAATTGTTGTTACGCACGCGCGCGTCGAGGAAGTTGCTGTTAAAGCGGATGCGGTTGATGGATATCAGATTGCAGGACGGCACCGGCGTGTTGGTCGGCGTGCGCGTCATGGTCGGGGTGCGCGTGATGGTGGGCGTGGACGTGATCGACGGTGTCCAAGTCGGCGTGCGCGTCGGCGTGTTGGTCGGCGTGAACGTATTGGTCGGCGTGTGTGAAGGCGTGGGCGTATTGGTGGGGGTGTTATACACAAAGCCGCCGCCGCCATCGTCAGGATCGGGGGGGGGGAAGTTCATGATCTGCGCGCTTTCAAAGGTCTCGTTGCGCCCCACGCGGTAGGAAGCAAGATGGATCATCTCCGGCTGGATGCCGAAGATGGGCAGGACAATGAATGTGAAATTGTAATCCGTGGCAACAATGACGATATCGCCGGGGTCTCCAGCGCTTCCGTTCGTGCCTCCGCCTAAAGTGGTGCATTCCGCATATCGGACCGGACTTCCCATTTGCGGGCGGTTGATGATCTGCCCAACCGGGTCGGCGACGGATGCGTCCGGTTCAGGACCCGCGCAGACCGTGACCTTGAGAAAATCACTCTCGGTTTGGGGCAAACTTTCGTCGTACCCGAAGCCGATGATCACGCGTTTGGTTTCGTCCCGAATGGAGGGCAGGCGCGCCGTTTTGATCTTTGCATCCTTGTTTTCACCTGTACAGAAGCTGCTCGGCGCGTCCGGGCAATAATCATTCTCAAATGTACCTGCGGTGGCGTAGCGCAGACCGAAGCGGGTCGAGTTCTCCACGATCAACCAGGCGTAGAACAGGCGCCCGAACTCAAGCAAACCCACCAACAGCAGCAGCAGGATGGGGATGATCAGCGCAAACTCCACCATGGCTTGCGCCCGTTTGGGTGGCGGATAATAGTGTTTGGTCGAATGATTCATAATGAACTCCAAATGAATAAAGGCTGCTGCTATTGCGAGATCTTGGTCGCAATATTTCTTGCAATGATATCAAAGATGTTGCGCAGCGTCTGGCTGGTGGGCGCGAAAAAATAATTTCCGTGGTTGATATTTGGGTTGAGGGTATTGCCTGCTTCCTCGGCAATGTATTCCAGCAGGAATTCAGCGGGCGGAGGTTCGTTCGGGATGATCTGGAAGCCATTGCCCCGCGGCGGACTTTGAATCTGATTGCCCAGCCCGATGGTATAGATGGTCACGCCCGTGCCGGTCTTCATCGCGGCGAGGTTATCCGCCATGTCGCGTGCATAGTCTTCCGCATCGTACAAGGAGATCAGGAAAGGTTCCTGATCGTAATCCGGGTGCGGGTTGGTGTACAGCACCAGCGGATCGTCGGCACTGTGGCGCGTGCTGGGATAGGGGTCGCGGCACCAGGGATCTTGTTGCTGGCTGAGCAGCCAGGTGTTGGGCGGGCAGAAGCCGAAGGGATAGGCTTCGGTCGCGTCGGTGGAATTTGCCGGTCCCGAGGCAAGCACGACGACCACCCACAGCGACTCAGGACGCTGGTTGTTTTCGTCGCCGCTGCCGGAGAGGGCATGTTGGGCGAGCTTTAATGTCCCGCCGATATTGCTGGACGGGCAGGAGGATGGGTCGGCCCAGTAATCGTTGCCATATTGTTCATAGATATGGCAAAACGCTCTTTCAAAGTTGTTATCGATGAATAGCAGGCACTCGCCGGGCGCGGGCGATTCGCCTTCCTCAAGATCGAGGTCGCACCTGTGGGGCTGAAAGACCTTCAGGGTATCGATGGAATACAAAATGCCGTCGCGGCTGAAGGTCAGCGGCAGGACCTCGACCGGGTCGCGGTCGGCGCCGGGCGTCTGCCCGGTCATCGCGATGACAGAGACGCGGTCGTAGCCGAAGTAGATCAGTGAATCCACGAACTCGAGCGCGACATCCTTGACGCGGCGCAGTGGCTCGCAGTTGTCGGCGGCATTGCATGCCTCGGGGTTATCTCCCGGGCTGGATGCCAGATTGCCGTCCGTCTCGTATGCCATACTTCCGGATGTGTCGATGACCAGCACCAGGTCAATCGTCGCCGCTTCACCCACGGCGCTGGCGTTCAGCGTCACACTGCGGATGCCAAGCACCTTGAGGAATGCCAGCGGCACCTCCGCATTGGCGGTCACCTCGACCAATTTGCGGTTGTTGACCGGGTTGCCTACCGGGTCGGGGTTGCACAAGGTCGGGCGCACGTCCGCCGCGTCCTCACAGGTCGCAACGGTAATATTGCTGACGTTCTCGGTTTGGTTCAAGCGCAGCATATTGCCTGCCGCGTTTTCCATCATGGCAACGTTAAGATCGCCGGTGTCCGGGTCGGGGCGGTATTCCTGGGCGGCGGCAATGGCGGCGGCATCCACGCTCCGTTTGAGCTTGCCGTACTCGATCAGCACCAAGCCGGTGTCAGTCACCAGCCCGACCATTGCCACAAGCCCGACAAAGGCAAAGATGATCAGGACGATCGCCTGTCCGCGCTCCGATCTTTTCAGTAGTTTTCTGTAGTAGTTCATGCTCATTATGATTCCAGTATAAAATAAAAGGCTTTATTCGCTGTTTAACAGCGGTTTGGCATAAATGGTCGGCATGATGACGGAGATGTACATCATGGCAGGTTCCTCCGGCGACATGAAGGGGCGCGTCCACGGCAGGTTGAGCGTGCCCTCATAGCCGTAATGGACTTCGATGATCAGGAAGCCCGTATCCACGGGCTGGCTGCCGTCGGCGGTCATGTATTCCTCGATGCTCGCGTCGGTGTAGCGTGTCGGCGGGTTGGTCTGGTTGAAAAGTTTGTAATACGCCGCGCCGCTGGTGTCGGCATGCCTGAAGATGGTGCTGATGGTGGCGGGCTCGGTCGATTCGTCCACCTGCACGCCGATCAGGGATACCAGCACATTATCGCGGTTCGGGTCCATTTCGAGCTGGCGTGCGCCGGGGTCGTTGGAAGGCGCCATCAGTTCGGCTAGATATTGGGCGGCATCCTGAAAGAAGGCTGGGTTGTCGGAACCGTCCGGGTTGTACGGGTTGATGGTGCTGTACCTGCGGGCGGTGGAGCGCGCTGCATCCTGCACCGAGAGGTAGGTGTTCAACATGAAGCCGAATTCCACCATGCCGGTCAGCAACAGGATCAGGATCGGCAGGGAAATCGCAAATTCCACCAGACTCTGCGCCCTTGATTTATGGGGCAGAGCGGTGGTCGCTTTGGATGATTGGAATAATTTTTTTAGTGTATCTCTCATCCTTACGGCTCACTTGTAGTCCGGATTCTCGACAGGATGTATCCGACATTGGTACTGCTTGGACGGCGATCATTCAGTTGTGGCGAAGGGGGGATTGTTATGAAGAATCGCCTGAATTGCATATCAGGAACGATTATATACCATTTCCATCGGTCTGTTTAAGTGTGTGAGCATCCTGCAACACTTACATTTCTGTAAGATTCGGGGCTATTTTACCAGGGTTACCTCGGGCATTTTGATGCTGTCGAGGTTCTGCTCGTCCTTGTATTTGATGACGATGTTGCTCTGTCCGTTCGACTCGATGCGATAGCCGACGATCTGGCTGTGGTACGTTGCGCCGTGCACCGAATCCGGTCCGTTGATGCGGATGTAGGCGGACGGGGCGAGGATCATGCCTGTGAACATGGAGTTGGTATTTCCGTTCAGGTGCATCACCCCGCGGTTTCCCATCGGCATGTAGAGCAGCAATCCGGCATGGTCCCCAGTCATGGGGGCGCTCAGGTCGATCTCGGCGGTGCTGCCGAACTTTACATCGCCATCCACAATGAAGGTCACGTGGCTGCCTTCCAGGGTGCCGCTGTCGAAAATGAAGTCGCCGCCGATGCAGTACACGCCGCCCTCCAGGAAGGTCACGCCTTCGGGCGGGAAGATATCCTCCTCCCAGTTGCCGGCGGACATGATGTGCGGGAAGTCTTCATTGATCTCCGCCATTTTTTCACCGCACCCGAACTTGGGCAGTTCGTACGGCGGCGGGTACGGCATGAAGGATGTGCCGGTCTGGAAGGGATAGGGGGTGATCAGCTGCGGTTTCTGCACATCCGCGCCGCCGACGATGGTGATCGGGCTGTTGTCCCTCACGCGGATGCTGCCATTGCCGTACGAAATGAAGGCGCACTGCGGATTGCTGGAGTTGACGAACAACCCGCCGCCTTCGAAGTTGATGGTGGATTCGCCGTGCACGGAGAATGAGATCTGCTCGTCGCAATCGCTTGCCGGCGCGAGGCTGACGAGGGCGTAGCCGTTGAACATTTCCCCGACCTCCGCCGGCTTGGAATGCGAGATCACGTTGACGACGCTGGTGATGGTCGGGAAGCCGATGACCGAACCGAAATAGGTCCGCAGGTGCGAGGTGATGATGACCTCGATGTATTCGGCATTGCCGACGTACGGTCCGCTGAGAGGCGGGGTGTTCAGTTCGACGATGCTGGTCACGCCGTCGTTGGTGTAGCCGTTCGCGGCGGCAGTGGCGAGCGCCGCCGCGCGCCAGTTCCCGCCCTCGATGCGCGTCAGCGCGGCGGTCAACGCAGCGGCGGATGCGGCGGTCTCCGCCCGGCGGCTGTCGATGTAGGCATTCCCGCCGTCTATGGCGAGCGCAGCCATGCCGAGCAGCCCGATGACCGAGAAGATGATCAGGATGATGGCTTGCCCTTTTTCACCGGGCAGGGAGGGAAGTGAATGAGAACGTTTCATTGACATGGCGGTTGCAGGATGACATTGGTGGCGGAGCCGGTCAGCCGGATGGTGTCTGAGCCGATGACGGTCCCTGTAAATGGCATCAGGATGGGATAATCATAGATCACGCGCACTTCGATGCTGTTGGCGGCTCCGCCCGTGATCCCCTGACAGGCGCCGCCGGTCGTGCGGATGTCCACCAGCACGAGTTCGGTGTCCCGCAGTTCCACGGGTGAGGAAAAGATGCCGATCTCCTCCTCGCGCGGCAGGATGTTGCGGGCGCGGTTCTCGATCTCCGCTTCATTTGCCGGGTTGAACGAGGCATACAGCGCGCCTTCCTGCGCCGCATCCCGCAGGATGGCGTAGGAAAAAAGCGCCATGCCGAAATCCACCGAGCCGAGCAATATCAAAAGGATGATCGGCAGACTGATCGCCAACTCGACCAGGCTTTGCCCCTTCTCTTTTTTGTTCAACGCGTTCATTTTCTCGAGTCGATGGGATAGTTGATACACCCGGGTGTGCCGATCGTGATGATGATGCGCTCGGTGCCGTCTTCGATGTTGTAGTTCTGATGGAAGCGGAACTCGATGGTCGATTCGCCCTGCGGGATCGTCGGGTAATAGCCGGGGATGAATGCCGAGGGCGCGTGGATGTCGCCCTGCCAGGCTTGATTGGCGAACAGGATCTGACTCAATCTCAGGGACGGGTCGCTTCCGCGATGACCTGTATCATGGTTCCACTCCACGTACAACTGCGCCACCGTCAGCGTGTGACCGGTATTGTTGAACACGCCCATGCGCATGAAATTGTCCCGTACGATCAACGGACCGTGAAAGACGCCCGTCTCGCCTGAACAGCTGATAAAGGTCGGGGTAATGGACGGTGTGAAACTCGGCAGCGGTGTTCTGGACGGCGTGAAGGTGAAGGTGGGCGGCGGGAGGTCCGTCCGTGTGGGGAATACGCCCGGTGTGCCGCCGGGCAGGGTCGGCAGGATGACGCGCGTGGATGTTGCGGTTGGCGGCGGCGTATCCGTGGCGTTGGGGTCGGTGGGGACCAGCGAGGGCGTGGGAGATTCGGGATAGAACTCCATCGGCAGCGCCGAACCGAAAATGGGCACGGAGATCAGGAAGGTGCGCGCGCTTGCCGAGACGATGGTCAGCGGTTCGATGGGCAGGATCGGAATGATCGGTTCATAGGTCGTGCTGACCTGTACGATGATGCGGTCGCCGTTGCGGATCAGGTTGTCGTCGATCGGGCAACTATCCGCCTGCGGGCTCGGATCGAGTTCATCGTTGATGGGAATTTGCTCCCCGTTGGATGTCAAGCCGCGGTCGTAGGTGATGTTGATGTCGTCGAAATCGGTCAGAATGGCGGAACGATTGGCGACCTCGCGGATGCCTTCACAATCCTGGAAGTAGGAGAGCGCCCCGACCTCGCCGGAGCCTGCGCCGTAGCGCGCCGCCTGGCGGGATGCGTTCGCGGTGGATGCAAAGATGAACACCAGGCGCGAGAATTCGATCACACCATACAGCAGGATGACCAGCACCGGCAGGGCGAGCATGAACTCGACCATTGCCTGACCGCGTCGTTCGAGGGGTTTTCCGGGTAAAAGTTTCATAGGGTTTTCCATGCTCATCCGGGGACGAGCATCTCCAGAAAGCGCGGGAAGTAAACGATCAGAAATGCGCCGGCGATGAAGTACGGTCCGTAGGGGATGAACATCATGAGCGCATTCTTCTCATACTTGCGGGAGACGAACAGCCAAACGATGAAGAGCAGGCTGACGAACCCGCCGAGCAGGATGCTGAACAGGATGCAAAACCAGATCAGGGGCCAGCCGACCAAAAAACCCAATATCGTCACGAGGATGACATCGCCGGCGCCGAGCGCCTCCTCGTCGTCCGCTTCCTGTCCCATGGCGCGCATGCGCCGGGCGCGGATGCGGGAGAACAGCGTGCCCATGTAATAGAACACAAGCATGATGAGCAGCCCGCCGAGTCCGCCCAGCAGGGTGGGGAGCAGCCCGTTGGAGAACAGACCAAGCGTCAGCGCGAGCAGCGAACCGGCGATGCTGGTCGGATGCAGGATCAGGCGGTGCTCCATATCCACCGCCACGATGACGCCGAAATAGACCAGCAGGAGCATCCCCGGCAGGTACCCGATCTTCGGCGGCGGCTGGAGCCATGTGTACATGCTGACCGCCAGAACCAGGACCTGCGTGATCCATACGCGGGCTTTGCGCGCGTGTCCGTTCGGGCAGGCTTGAAAGAGGAGGTATTCCTTCAACGCGATGGGGGTTCCGCACTGGAGGCAGGCGGGCGGGCTGAGACGCCGCGTGACCGGAAGGACATCGGCAAGATAGTTCACCAGCCATCCGGCGATCCAGCCGAGCACCGCAGGGACGATCAATACTGCTGTCATGTTTAATTATTATAATTCCAATTGAGAGGTCAGGCAAAACCGCTTTTCTATGTAAGTCAATTGCAATGTTCTTGGCGGAATTTTGAAACTGCCTTACAATCCTGCAAGGAAGTTTCCAATGCCTGAGGGGATGCCGCATGGATGATACGATTCGGCGGCGGGAGGGACGATCATCCCAAACCATGGAAATGACTTAAGGAGATTCGGAACATGGAAGAATTCGTGATAGAAGGCGGGGTTCCACTGCGCGGGGAGGTGACACCATCTGGAAACAAGAACGCGGCGCTGCCCCTGCTGGCGGCGTGTTTGTTGACCGAGGAGCCGGTCGTGCTCCATAATATCCCGCAGATCCGCGACGTGCTGGCGATGCGGAAATTGATCGAAAGCCTCGGGGCTGTGGTGGAGGAACTGGATGCAAACTCGTGGCGGATCACCACCCGCGAATTGACCGCTTCGCACCTCGACCCGGACCTGTGCCGCCGCATCCGGGCTTCGATCCTCATCGCAGGACCCGTGCTCGCGCGCGCCGGAGGGATGCTTTTGCCGCCTCCCGGCGGGGATGTCATCGGCAGGCGCAGGCTGGACACGCATATTCTGGCGCTGCGTGCCTTGGGCGCTGATATTTCGTATAACCGTGTGTTCGACATCCATTCGAAGGGACTGCGCGGCGCGGACATGCTGCTGGACGAAGCCAGCGTGACCGCCACCGAGAATGCGGTCATGGCGGCGGTGCTTGCGAAAGGGGAAACACGCATCCGTAATGCGGCATCCGAGCCGCATGTTCAGGAACTGTGCCATTTCCTTAACTCGCTCGGCGCACAGATCGAGGGGATTGGCTCGAACACTTTGCGCATAGCCGGTGTGGATCGGCTGCATGGCGGCGAATTTACGATCGGTCCCGACCTGTTGGAAGTGGTCAGCTACATCGGCGCGGCGGTCGTCACGCGCGGGTCGATCCGCATCCGCAATGCAGGGGTCGAGCACCTTGAGATGGTCTCGCAGGTCTTTCACCGCCTCGGGGTGCACTGGCAGACGGAAGGCGGCGATATCATCGTCCCTTCGGAGCAGTCGCTGCAGATCATCTCCGACCTGGATGGGGCGGTGCCGGAGATCAAAACGAACGTCTGGCCCGCCTTCCCAACCGACCTGACCAGCATCGCCATTACGGTCGCCACGCAGGCTTCCGGCTCCGTTCTCTTCCACGATTGGATGTTCTCCGGCAGGATGTACTTTACCGACAAACTCGTGGGCATGGGGGCGCGAATCATCCTGTGTGACCCCTACCGCGTTCTCATTCAGGGACCGACGCAGTTGTACAGCGAGAAGCTGGAGAGTCCCGACATCCGCGCCGGGATGGCATTGCTGCTTGCCGCGCTCGCAGCGGAGGGAACGTCAACGATCCGCAATATCGTACAGATCGAAAGGGGATATGAAAAAGTGGATGAGAAATTACGGAAGTTGGGCGCAAAGATCAGCCGCGAATCGGAATAGGTTCATCCATCAAAAAAGCCGCGCACATTGCGCGGCTTTTTTAGTTTTAATGTCGAACGCTCTTATGCGCCGACCATTCTGCAGGTTTCCCTTTGAATGACCAGGCGCTGCAGGTCGAAATCGGAAACACGGATGGTGAACGAGCAGGACGCCGTGCTGGTGCCGTCGCTGGTGGTGATCCAGGCGTATGCCCACCAATCGCCGCGCGGAAGGTTGATGATCGATTTTGCGCCCTTGCTGTATTGATAGGAGAGGGCGCCGCATTGCCCGAATTGATTCGTGGACAGGTTCAAGGATAGGATGACGCTGCCGCCGGTCTCATTCTCGACGCGGACCCGGGAGGTCGGTCCGGCTTCGCCCATGTTGAGCGGACCAGCGCACGTTCCACCGCCCGAACTGGCAGCCTGTGTTGCTGTGGGGATGATCAATTCCTGCGTCGGCAGGGGGATCGGTGTTTCCGTGGGGAACGGTGTCGGGCTGGGGGTTTCCGTGGGCGGGATGGGGGTATTGGTCGGGATGGCTTCCTGGGTCATTGCCACCATCGTCCATGCCGAGGAGACGGCTGTGCCTTGAACGTCCTCGGGAGACATGGTGGGTTCCGCCTGTCCGCCGCATGCAGCCAGCAGGATGGCGAGTATTGCAAAGATTGGTAATATCCTTCTTAACATGTTGATCTCCGTAATTCTATATATCAAGGGTTATTGGTTCTCGTCTATGATCGTGATCTTGTCCTTGAAAAGGTTGATGGTCAATTCGCCGTCTTTTTTCAAGGAAAAACTCCCGCTAAACTGCCTGCCGCCGATCCACGCCACATAGGTGTATGTTCCAGCCGGCGCTTTGGAAGAAACCGATTGCTTCACCGGGTACTCCAAATATGTGACATATCCTTCAGGGGTCACACAGCGCAGGGAGATGTACGCATCCGCTTTCGCCTGGTTGACAAGCGTTACCTTGCCGTACGGCACGCTGGGAGGCAGGGTGCCGTGGAACAACGGACGGGGTGTGCTGGTCGGCGTGCGCGGGTCGATGACGATGCCCGGCGTTCCCGTAAAGGGCAGTGTGCCGACGATGACCGCCGTGCCCGGCGTGGAGCCGTCCGTGAACGGCGTGCCGGTCCCCAGGGTTGCGGTCAGCGTTAACAGAATGGGATTGGGAGTTTCTGTGGGGGTCTCGGGGATGGTTGTCTGTGTGGGAGTGAGAATAACGGGAGTTTCGCTCGGCAGGATGACCGTCTCGGTCGGGAGCGCCTGCAAGGTTTGCCCGGCAAGCACCGCCGCAGTGACCTCCAACTCCGCCTGTGAGGCCGGCGTTGGTGTCGCCTCCTGCGCCTGCGGGAAAACCGGCAGACACGCGCCCAACAACAGGCTGGGCAAAACGAACAGAAAAAGCGTTTTTTTCATGCTGCCACACTCTCCCGTCCCGGATGATTTAGTTCTGCTGCCCAACCACTTCCATGAACTGGCTGACCACTTCGCGCAGCATGCGTTCGGGCAGCGCGCCGACCTGCCGGTGCACCACCTTGCCGCCCGCAACGAAGAGCAGGGTCGGGATGCCCTGAATGCCGAACTTCTGCATCCATTCCGCATGGTCGTCGGTGTTGATCTTTGCCACGATCAGTTTGCCTTTCATTTCGCCGGCGAGCTTGTCGAGCACGGGGGCGATCATTTTGCACGGGTTGCACCACGGCGCCCAAAAATCCACGATGACAGGCAGTGATGACTGCATGACAACTTTTTCGAACGACTCGTCGGTGATGTGAATGGGTTCTGCTGACATAGTTTTTCCTTTTTCTTCTTTGAAAACCTTTCTCGAAACGCTTTAATTAGCCGATGGAGTATAACATAAATTCCCTGATATAATCGCCGCCCATGAGCATTTTTTCACGCTGGAAAGACGGACTTTCACGCACAAGCAAAGCCGCATTCGGGCAGATCGCCTCCATCCTCGGGACATCGGAGATCACCGACGAGACTTGGGACGACCTCGAAGCGCTTCTCATTCAGGCAGATTTGGGGCTCGAGACCACTGCTTCTGTTCTGGATTCCCTCAAGCGCATCACGCGCGCCGAAGGGCTGATCCGCGCCAATGAACTTGCCTCCGCGCTGAAGGCGGAACTGCGCTCGCGCCTCATCACGCCGCCTGCCATCGCCTTTGACCACAAGCCGACGGTGCTGCTGGTGGTGGGAGTCAACGGCTCGGGCAAGACCACCACCATCGCAAAACTTGCGTCGCGTTTTCACGGCGAAGGGAAAAAGATCCTGCTCGGCGCGGCGGATACCTTCCGTGCCGCAGCGGTGGACCAGCTTCAGGTGTGGGGTGACAGGCTCAAGGTCGAGGTGGTGGCGGGTGCCCCGGAGTCCGATCCGGGCGCGGTGGCGTTCAATGCCATTCAGGCGGGAGCCGCCCGCGGCGTGGACATCGTCATGATCGACACCGCCGGACGCCTGCACACGCGTTTCAACTTAATGGAAGAGTTGAAGAAGGTCAACCGTGTGGCGGGCAAGGCGCTGCCCGGCGCGCCGCATGCCGTCTGGCTGGTGCTGGACGCGACCACGGGGCAGAACGCCCTGCAGCAGGCGCGTTCCTTTAAGGATGCGGTGAACGTGACGGGCGTGATATTATCGAAGTTGGATTCGTCGGCGCGCGGCGGCATGGCGTTTGCCATCCAGCGCGAACTGGGTCTGCCGATCTTGTTTGCGGGGCTGGGCGAAAAGCCCGAAGACCTGGCGCCCTTTGACCCGGATGCCTTTGTGGATGGAATTCTTTCGAATACATAGGAGACATCATGCAGGACTTGTTACAGCGTTTGAACGCAGCAAATGAACTGACCCAGCAATTATTGGAGCGTCTTTGACCTGACAGGCAGGGAAAACCATCTTTCGGAACTTGAGAGGGAGATCGAGTCTCCCGATTTTTGGAACGATACAACCAAAGCGCAGCGCGTGATGAAGACCGCCTCCGGTCTGCGGGATGAAGTGGCTTCGTGGAAGTCCCTCCGGCAGGGGATCCATGACCTGACGGACCTGGCGAAACTGGACGACGAATCCCTGCGCGCCGAACTGGAGACCGAGATCGAAAAGATCGAAGCGGACTTGGAGAAGCGTTCCTTTGCGGCGATGCTTTCCGGTCCGTACGACCATGACGATGCCATCCTTGCCATCCATGCCGGGGCGGGCGGAACGGATTCGCAGGATTGGGCGGAGATGCTGCAGCGCATGTACCTGCGCTGGATCGAGGCGCAGGGCTTTGAAGCAGAGATCCTGGACACCACGCCCGGCGAAGAAGCGGGCATCAAAAGCGTGACCATCGCTGTCGGCGGACGCTATGCGTTCGGATATCTGCGTTCGGAAAAGGGTGTGCACCGTCTGGTGCGGCTTTCCCCGTTCGACGCGGCGCATCGGCGGCATACCTCGTTTGCGCTGGTCGAGGTCCTGCCGCAGGTCTCGAACGATGAAGCGGATGTCGAGATCAACCCCGGCGACATCAAGATGGACGTCTTCCGTTCCTCCGGTGCGGGCGGACAGAACGTGCAGAAGAACGCCACGGCGGTGCGCCTGACGCATATCCCAACCGGGATCGTGGTGACCTGTCAGAACGAGCGCTCGCAGGTGCAGAACCGCGAGTTCGCCATGCGCATCCTGCGCGCACGCCTGCTGGAACTGCGCCAGGCGGAGCGGGAGGAGGAACGCGCTGTCCTGCGCGGCGAGTACACCAAGGCGGAGTGGGGCAGCCAGATCCGCTCGTATGTCCTGCATCCGTACCAGATGGTCAAGGATCACCGCACCGATCATCAGGCTGGCAACGCGCAATCTGTGCTGGACGGCGATCTCGACGGCTTTATGGAAGCCTATTTGAAGAGCGCTGAAAAGTAGATCGTGTTAAATCAAAAGAGCGGGCTCGATGCCCGCTCTTTTTGTTCTTTTAGCCGCCGGTCGGAAGCCGTTTTTCCAGCGTATTGCTGAGAAGTTCTTCCTGCTCTTCGGAATTGGTCTTGATGGATTTGCGGCGGACCTTGTTATGTCCCTTCGCTTTTTCCAGCGCCTGCTGCCAGGCGATCTGCATGGCAGTGTACTGCGGCTCGTTGGAAACTTCCGCTTCCATCTCGTAGTGTTCTTCTTCCTTCTTGCCTTTGCGTTTGCCCTTGCCTTTGCGCTCTTCGCGTTCCGGCTTGAACTCTTCGATCACCTCGGCTTGCAGGGCTTTCATGCTCAGGCGGATCTGGCGCTTGCGGCGGTCCACATCCAGCACCTTGGCTTCGATCTCTTCGCCTTCCTTGAGGACTTCGCTGGCGGTCTTGACGTAGCCGTGGGTCAACTCGCTGACATGGATGAGACCGGGGCGTTCCGCGCCAAAGTCCACGAATGCGCCGTAGGTTTCGAGGCGGACGACCTTGCCCTTGACGATCTGGTCGGGCTGGATCTCCTTCCATTCGTAGGCGAGCGGTTCGATCATGGTCAGTTCGATGCGGTCCTTGCGGACGCGCTTCACCCAGACTTCGACCTCCTGCCCTTCCTGCACGATGTCTTCCACTTTGTTGATCTCGTTCTGACTCAACTGCGAGATGTGGATGACGCCGGGCAGGGGCTGCCCGACATCCACCAGCGCCCCCGCAAGTGTCGTCTTTAGAACTTTGCCGCTTAATTTGGTTTTCGGTTCGAGCGCAACGGCTGGCGCGCTATCAGGTGTCGTCATAATATATACTCCTACAGGTTGAAATAATGCCGAGAGACGATTATACCTGTCTGGCAAAAAAACGTCAACAAGAAATTGGTATGATAACAAAATTGAAAACAGCCCTCTTGCCGATTGCCGCGCTGCTGTGTATAATGCTGGAAGCATAAAAGCAAGGATGGGAACGAGTAGACCTGTCGAAACGGTCAGCGAGTCCGAGGTCTGGTGTGAGGCGGATACGCGGAGACGGTCGAAAATCATCCCGGAGCTGTGAACTGAAATCAGTCGGGTAGTCCGATGGTCTGATGGTCGGGCGGTCGCTGAAAGTAAGGGAGCCGGAGTTGTTCTTCGTTATCGGAACAGGATGATGGTTGTCATCCAATGAGCGTCCATCTTCGGATGGAAATCAGAGTGGTACCGCGTGAGCCTTGCTCTCGTCTCTGTATGAGATGAGAGTTTTTTTTATTAAGAACCCGGTGGTTGAGTAGTCCTGAGCGAAAGCGAAGGACGTATCGAAACCACCAGTGGAAGAAGAACTTTTCATTGATGAGGAATATTCATGTAAGAAGTTGGTTTCGATACACGGCGCGGCAGGCGGCGCCGCTGCTCAACCAACGGCGTATGAAAATACAAAGGAGCGAGAATGTTCAAACCAGTCAACCCAAAACTCGATGTACCTGCGATGGAGGACAACGTCCTCAAGTTCTGGAAGAAGCAGGAGATCTTCAAGAAGACCGTCGAACAGCGGCAGGGCAAGCCCGAATACGTGTTCTACGAAGGTCCGCCGACCGCCAATGGACGCCCCGGCGTGCATCATGTGCTCGCGCGCGTCTTCAAGGACATGTTCCCGCGTTACAAGATCATGCGCGGATACCACGTCTCGCGGCGCGGCGGCTGGGACACGCACGGTCTGCCGGTCGAGATCGAGGTCGAAAAGCAATTGGGCTTTACCAACAAACAGCAGATCGAAGAGTACGGCATCGACAAGTTCAACGAACTGTGCCGCAAGTCGGTCTTCGCCTACATCCAGGACTGGGAGAAACTGACCGACCGCATCGCCTTCTGGGTCGACCTGCAGGAAGCGTACGTCACCTACACCAACGATTACATCGAATCGGTCTGGTGGATCCTGAAGAACTTCTGGGAGAAGGACCTGCTCTTCAAGGGCTACAAGATCGTGCCGTATTGCCCGCGCTGCGGCACGCCTCTCTCCGACCATGAAGTTGCCCTCGGCTACGACGAAGCGACCGACCCCTCGGTCTTTGTGCGCATGCCGCTGGCGGACAAGCCCGATACATCCCTGCTGGTGTGGACGACCACGCCGTGGACATTACCCGCCAACGTGGCTGTCGCCGCGCACCCCGACGTGGACTACGTCACCGTCGAGCGTGATAACGACGGCACGAAAGAGAAACTGATCCTTGCCAAAAACCTGCTCGAGAAAGTGTTCCGGGGCGAAGAGGTCAAGGTGGTGGAGACCTTCAAGGGCAAAAAACTGAAGGGTATGAAGTACAAGCCGCTCTTCACCTTCCTGCCCGTGGACAAACCCGCGCATTACGTCGTGCTGGCGGATTTCGTCACCACCGAAGACGGCACGGGACTTGTCCATCAGGCGCCCGCCTTCGGCGCGGAAGACATGGAGATGTCCAAGCAGTACGACCTGCCCGTTTTGTTGACCGTCCAGCCCGACGGCACGTTCATCCCGGAGGTCACGCCCTGGCGCGGAGTCTTCGTCAAGGACGCCGACCCGCAGATCATCCAGGACTTGGATGCGCGCGGGCTGTTGTTCCGCGCGGAGAAATACACGCATACCTATCCGTTCTGCTGGCGCTGCAGCACGCCGCTGTTGTATTACGCGCGCGAGTCGTGGTACATCCGCACCAGCGCAAAGAAAGACCGCCTCGTGGAATTGAACAAGACCATCAACTGGGTGCCTGAGCACATCCGCAACGGACGCTTCGGCAACTGGCTGGAGAACAACATCGACTGGTCGCTTTCGCGCGAGCGCTATTGGGGCACGCCGCTGCCCGTCTGGGAATGCGACGACTGCAAACACCGCGAGTGCGTCGGCTCGGTGAAGGAACTCTCCGAAAAGGCTGGCAAGGACCTGACCGAACTCGACCTGCACCGCCCGCACGTGGACAATGTCCACTGGAAGTGCGCCAAGTGCAATGGCAGGATGACGCGCGTCAAAGACCTGATCGACGTGTGGTTCGACTCGGGCGCGATGCCGTATGCGCAGTGGCACTATCCGTTCGAGAATCAGGAGAAGTTCGAATCGCAGTTCCCCGCCGATTACATCTGTGAAGCGGTTGACCAGACGCGCGGCTGGTTCTATTCCCTGCACGCCATCAGCACCCTGCTCAACGATGAAGTCTCGTTCAAGAACGTCATCAGCCTCGGGCACATCCAGGATGCGGAAGGGCGCAAGATGTCCAAGTCGCTGGGCAATATCGTCCAGCCGTGGGATGTGTTGAACGCACACGGCGCGGACGCGCTGCGCTGGTATCTGTACACCGCCACGCCGCCGGGACAGGAGCGCCGCTTTTCTTCCGATCTGGTTGGCGAGGTCATCCGCAGCTTTACGTTGACGCTCTGGAACGTGTACTCGTTCTTTGTGACCTACGCCAACCTTGACAAACCGCAGGCGCTGACCGTCACCGCGCCGACCAACGACCTGGACCGCTGGCTGCTCTCCGAGTTGAACGTGCTCGTCCGCGACGTGACGGAGGCATACGAAAACTACGATGTGCTCAACGCCACCCGCCCGGTGGAGAAGTTCGTCGAGAACCTGTCCACGTGGTATGTGCGCCGTTCGCGCCGCCGCTTCTGGAAGAACGAATCCGGCGCGGACAAGCAAGCCGCCTACTCCACGCTCTACACGGCGTTGACCACCGTCGCCAAACTGATCGCGCCTTCCATGCCCTTCCTCGCGGAAGAGTTGTATCAGAACCTCGTCCGCTCGGTGGATGAGACCGCGCCTGAATCCGTGCATCTCGCGGAGTGGACGCCCGTGATGGAAGAGTTCATCGACGAGTCGCTCAACCGCGAAATGGAACTGGTGATGAAGCTGGTCTCGCTCGGACATTCGGCGCGCCAGAAGGCGAACCGCAAAGTGCGCCAGCCCTTGGCGGAAGCCGCCTTCTCGGTCGGCAACCCCGCCGAACGCGCGGCGCTGATGCGCAATGTGGATGTCATTCAAGATGAGTTGAACGTCAAGCAGGTGCGCCTGCTGGATGCCGCCACCGAGGCGGTCTCGCACACGGTCAAGCCGCTGCCCAAGCAGTTGGGACAGAAATACGGCAATAAGTTCCCTGCCATCCAAAAGGCGATCCTCGCGATGAACGCCGAAGAGGTCGCAAAGACCTTGCAGGCGGGCTCGTTGACCGTGACCGTGGACGGCGAGACCTACGAAGTGCTGTCCGATGAAGTGGAAGTGAAGGCGCAGGCGAAGGAAGGCTTTGCGGTCGCGGAGGAGGGCGCGTACGTCGCCGCGCTCGTCACCGACCTGACGCCTGAACTGGTCGCCGAAGGGCTGGCGCGGGAGTTCGTCCGCCGCGTGCAGGACCTGCGCAAGACCGCCGATCTTGATGTGGCAGACCGCGTGGAACTGTTCGTCGAAGCCAGCGCGGGCTTGAGGTCCGCGATCGAGGCGCACGAGTCCTACATCACCGCCGAGACGCTGACGACGAAACTGTCCTTTGCGACCCCGCCCGCCGATGCGTCGGTTGTGGAAGACGGGTTCGAAGGCGAGACGGTGAAGGTCGGGTTGGTGAAGAGCAGCGGGTAGCTTTTAGCTGTCAGCTATCAGCAATTAGCAATATGCCCTCGGAGTCGATGAGACTTCGGGGGCTTTTTGATTGGAAGATATGTTTCGTTTTCATAAACAATCTCAATGTCCAGTTCTCCCCCAATTTCGACGGCACTATCGTCGCAATTGGGGGAGATGTCCGAAGGACAGAGGGGGAAGGACAGAGGTCTTTTCACTTAAGCAGGCAGATTGTTGATCAACTTAATGATCGTCGTCGCCAGTTCGAGCACGGGCTTGCCAATCTCATTCAGGTTTTGAGCAGCTTTTTTCAGCCCTTCCACCGTGATCTTGACCTTGTCCATAACCGGCTTGGACTTTTTCGCCTGCTTCTGCAGATCTTCCAGTTCGTCCCTGATCTCTTCCTTGACATCATCGTCTTTTATCTGTCCCATCAGCGTTTCAGATAGTCTCATTAATTCAATTAAGTGACTTTGCAATTCGGCAGGGAACGTATTGAAGCGGTTTTCTATATGCTGAGTGACTTGGTTTCCTTTACCGACAGTAATATTGCCGCTCTCAAGGTCTCCCATGTTGATATTTGTAATATACGTATCGCCGCCCTTTTCCATCAAGTCAGGGAACCCGCCTTCGCGCTGACGGCGGTCCTTTTCCCGCTCGGCAGGGTTGACGAAGCCGTTGAGCAGGTCGCGCACCGACAGGTCAACGACCCCGCCTTTTACGGTGACGGGATACTTGTCCCTGCGGCTGTTTTCATACACCAGCAGTTCATCGAACGGGATGCGGACTTCGGGATGTTCCTTGGGGTAGATATACGCTTTGGGTTTCGGGTCGAAGGGTTTGTGGATCTCGTCGAAGTGACCGCGCAGGAAGGAGAGCAGGTCGCGGCGCGTGTTCTCCCTGCCTGTCACCTGAATGGTGAGACGTTTGGTGTACAAATTCCCGCGCACCAGCGCGCGGTTGCCGTCCTTCTCCAAATGGACGCCCGTGCGCCAGACGTGATCGTCCTTTATCCATGGATGCGTGCGGACGATGAAGCGGGTGATGACGTTCTCGGGCAGTTCGGGATATTCGTATTCGAAGGTCAGCGCGGATTCCCAGCCGTCCGTCTCCGGTTCGCTTTTGTCCATCAGGTTGGGCAGCCAGTAGGTGGAATCCTGCCCCTGATAGCACAGTTCGAAGCGTTTCATCAAGTCCACGATCAGATGACAATGATGATGCGCGTAGTCACTTGAAGGCAATATCTCCTTCACCATGTCCATCGTCAGCCTGCCCTTGGTCTCCTCGCGCACCTTGCGGCTGTTGATGACGCGATACACACCCTGCGTGACCCAGTTGGGGTTCAGGATGCCGACCTCGCTGATCGGTTGTCCTTGTTCATCCTTGAAGTGGAAGACCGTCCCGAGGTCGTGGAGCAGGGACAGCAGGTTGTTCTGGTCGCGCGGATCGGTCACCTCGTTCTGTTCGCACAGTTCCACATAGCGTTCGAGCGAGATGATGTTCCTGCGCTGCTTCTCGGCGTCCATCGCCCCCTTGACCGCCAGATAACTGAGCGGCAGTTCCACACGGACTTGCGGCAGGTCGTTCATCTGTTCGATGACCGCGTTGCGCAGCTCTGCGATCCCGAGCTCATCCTGCGCGGAGGTTTCGATCACGGCTTTCAGGTTCGGATACTCGCGCTTCAAGCGCTTTTCGGGGATGTCCAGCGTGTGCTGGTTTTTATCCGCCTTGTTGCCGACCAAAATGACGGGCGAATCCTTGCCGTACAGCGCAATGGTCCTCAGCCAGTATTCGAGGCGGTTCTGCTCTTCGGTATCGCGCACGTTGATCACCAGCAGATAGACGCAGCGTGCCGAAAAGAAGAACGGATGCGTGGCGTGCATGTGTTCCTGCCCGCCGAAATCCCAAATTTGGGCGGTGTTCTCCCCTGCAGGCAGGCTGTGCATTTCCACGGTGATCGTGCTGTCCTCGGATGGGTTGAACCTGCCGTCTTTCAGGCGGTTCACCAGTGAGGTCTTCCCCACCTGCGGCTGACCGACCACCAGCACGCGCGCCTCACCCAGCGGACGCCCGCCCTCTTCCCACAGTTTTTTGTAGAACTCGAATATGCGTCCGGCGTCGCCGCCTATAAGTTCATCCCCAAGCAGTTCGGCAGGCAGGGCAATTGCAAGCGGGGTCTCGTGCAAATTGAGCCGTTTTAGTTCATGCAGGTGGAGAATTTCCCGCGGCAGGCTGGCGAGTCCATTGCTTGAAAGGTCAAGTGTGGTCAGGTGTTGGAGTTGGCCGATCTCCTTGGGCAAGCTGGCGAGTTGATTGCCGCCAAGGTCAAGTGTGGTCAGGTTTTGGAGTTGGGCGATCTCTTTAGGCAGGCTGGCGAGTTGATTGCGGGAAAGGGAAAGTGTGGTCAGGTTTTGGAGTT
>JAHDWB010000011.1 GCA_023382595.1 Anaerolineales bacterium
TGATGTGCCTGCAGGGAGCTCGACCGCGCCGTGGATCAAGCAGTTGGCGGCGGAAGGCATCACCGGCGGCTGTGGCGGCGGGAACTACTGCCCCAATAACCCGGTCACCCGCGCCCAGATGGCGATCTTCCTGCAACGCACCTTCAATCTGCCGCTGCCATAGAGATCATTTTTCGAAGTACGAGCAGCCGACCTGATTTGTCAGGCCGGCTACTCGTTCAATTCAGCACTGCCAGTCACTGACGATCGACATTTGACAAATCACAAAAAACAGCAGAAAATTAGGGCACGGCACAAGTTCATCCTAATCAAGGAGGGTCTGTCATGAAAAAGTCAGTCCGCACTACCATCATCATCATCATTTTGGTTTCGCTTATTGGAAGCACGCAAATTCAATCCGTGAAAGCTGCTACAGAATGGGTGGTCACAAATACAAGTGACAGCGGACCCGGCTCGCTACGGCAGGCAATTGCTGATGCATCCAATGGAGACACGATCACCTTCGACCCGTCTTTGGCGGACGAGACCATCCACCTCGCCTCTACACTTGAAATCGACAAATCCATCACGATCGACGGCTCGGGCTTGAATCCACGCATCACGCTCAGCGGCGATACGGATGACGATGGCGTTGGCGATGTACAGATCCTGACCATTACCACCTATGGCAATGTACGAATCCTGGGTCTGGATTTTGCCAATGGAAAAAACGTCGCTTCCTTCACAGGCGGCATTGCCAATTTTGGCTGGCTCGATATCAGCACCTGCACATTCTCAAGCAATACAGGGGAGTTGGGGGGAGCGCTGCTGAATAGAGGCAACTTGACCGTTCAAGGTTGTGAATTCATTGACAATTATGCATATTATGATGGCGGGGCAATCTTTAACGACATAGGCTCCACCGCAACGATCAGCGACTCTCTGTTTATTCAAAATAAAGCCGATGCCATGTATGGTGGTGGCGGCGCAATTGGCAATATAGGGGATCTTCTGGTTACGCATAGTGAGTTTAGCGGGAACACAGCCGGTGGCGGAGGCGCCATTGTCAACGCGCGCGATGGTAGCACAACGATCTCGCAGACCTCCTTCAAATTTAATTTGGCAATGACTGAAAGTGGAGGCGCTGTTCACAATTTAAATGGCACAATGACGATCTCAGCATTATTCGCCGAAAACACAGCCGCAAAAAACGGAGGTGCAATTTTCAACGAAGGCGGGGATGTGAATGTTGAACACAGCCATTTCTTGGAAAACACCGCAAATCTTGACGACGGAGGAGCGATCTTCATCGGATATAACACAACCGCCACCATTGCCAAGAGTGTCTTTACGAAAAATACGGCTACAGGCGAGACCGGATACGGCGGAGCCATTGGCTCCGCCGGAAGTTTTACAATCATAAGCAGCGAATTCAACGAAAATTCCTCAACACTTGGGGGAGGGGCAATTCTTTCAGCCGGGATATCAATAATATCCGCATCATCTTTTACTTCAAATTCGACCGGGGAAGATGGCGGCGGCGCAATTCTGAGTTGGTACGATCTCGCCATTGAAAATTCAACGTTTGATTCCAATACTGCAAACGGTTTTGCAGCATCAGGTGGGGCAATCAGCCATATAAATGGAAATGCATATATCTCTCATAGTGAATTATTAAATAACACTGCCTACGGCGGCGGCGCGATTGCCATTGGATATCCATATTTTTCCGGTATCGTGCCAACAGCATCAATCTCCAATACCCATATTTTAGATAACCAAGCCGACGCAGGCGGTGGAATACTATTGGTTACAGGCGAAGCAAAAATAACCAATTCAACGATCTCCGGGAATTCATCCGGGATCGCGGGAGGAGTGGGCATTTTTCCACAAGGAACCATGGAAATTGTCAGCAGCACCATTAATAACAACTCCAGTACCGATACAGAGGGGTACACAAGCTATCTTGGCACTATTTTATCCAATGGAAAATCGACCATCATCAACAGCACTGTTGCAGATAATTCAGGAAGCGGAATCGAATCTTCGGGAGAAACAATAATTATTAATAGCACTGTTGCAGGCAATGAAGGTTACGGAATCGTTCACAAGGAGGACAATCTGCATTTCAAAAATTCCATCATCGCAAACAATGGAATAAACTGCACCAACTACGGGGGAACCGTTGTCACAAACACGAATAATTTGATCGAAACCAATGAGGCTTTCCCAAACGACTGCGGCGACCCTGCTTTCACTGCTGACCCCAAACTGGGTGCTCTTACCAATAACGGCGGATACACTCAAACCATGGCACTGCTGCCCGGCTCGCCCGCCATTGACGCAGGGGATAACGGCTCATGCCCCGAAACCGACCAACGCGGGGTGACGCGTCCGCAGGGGGCAGGGTGTGATATTGGATCGTACGAATACGACACCATAACTCCCACATTCGCCGATGTGCCCTTCAATCACTCCGCCTGGCAGTACATTGAAGCCATCTACAATGCCGGCATCACCGGCGGATGCACCACCACTCCGCTCAACTACTGCCCCAACAACACCGTCACCCGTGCCCAGATGGCGATCTTCCTCCTGCGCGGCATTCACGGCTCGTCCTACACCCCGCCCGCCGTGGGCGACGGCACCGGCTTCAATGACGTCCCCACCACCCATTCCGCGGCGGCATGGATCAAGCAGTTGGCGGCGGAAGGCATCACCGGCGGCTGCGGGAATGGCAACTACTGTCCGAACCAGGCGGTCACCCGCGCCCAGATGGCGATCTTCCTGTTGAGAGCCAAGTATGGGGATGACTACGTCCCGCCTGCCGTGGGAGGCTCATCCGGTTTCAATGATGTGCCTGCAGGGAGCTCGACCGCGCCGTGGATCAAGCAGTTGGCGGCGGAAAATATCACCGGCGGCTGTGGCGGCGGAAATTACTGTCCCAATCAGGCGGTCACCCGCGCCCAGATGGCGATCTTCCTGCAACGCACCTTCAATCTGCCGTAGGGTAAGCCCCGACAAAAAACTGCGGACGAATTCGTCCGCAGTTTTTTGTTTGAACATCAGCCGCAAAATCACTTAACCGGCTCAACCGGCACGCCGTCATTGCACCAAACAAAGGATCTCAGTCCATTTGTATGATAGGTATATTCCTTCCCTTCCAACTTCACAACAACCCGAAAACCGTCAACCAGCGCCTGTGCATACATGACGTCCGGCGCCGGACAGCCCAGGGAGTGATCGGGCCACACTACTTCTTCAATTTTGACCAGGGTCACTTCGCTGATATCCGCACCTGAACGCTTGCTTACATCCAGTGAGATATCGTGGATCAGCTTTGCTTGCGAATCCCGCTGACCGGGAGGCGGAATGACCACATTCTCGCCTTCCTCATTTGCAACAGGGGTTATTTGACTGAGATCCACGGTGGAAGGACCAACATTAGGATACGAGGTGTTAGGGTATGACGTCTCGTTATCTCCTGCCCCTGTTGGGGAACAAGCCGCAAGAAATACAGCGAGCACAACGACAAAAATCGAATATCGCATTTACTTCCTCTCATTTCTGCACGTTCAGCCTTCGAATGTGCGAATCCTTTCGTGATATACTACTTTCCATTCCCTAAGAAGACGCCGCAAACGGGGAAAAAGTTCCGGTTGGAGTTCATCTTTTTCTCGTGAAACTCAGTTATTACACAAAAATTAAACTACTTCTACTGCCCTATTTGCTTGGGATTTTGCTGTTGGTAGTGATCCCAGCCGCAGGCTCCTTCTTCCTTGCCTTCTTTCACTATGACGGGATCTCGACACCCGTTTGGGCAGGCAACCTGAACTTCATTCTAGCATATACGGATGATCTTTTTCTTCTAAGTGTGCGGAACTCCCTGGCGTTGATCATCCTGCCAGTTCCATTACGCGTGTTGGGCATGTTCCTGACCGCCTATCTGATGCGTGGAAATGGAAAGTTTATCAACTGGCTGCGGGCTTTCGTTTATCTTCCGACCATTATACCAACGGTCGCTTATGCACTTGCCTGGCTTTGGATACTCAACCCGCTTTTTGGTCCCGTAAACCATATCCTTGCAGCATTTGGGTTATATGCACCGGGTTGGTTTGCAGACCCGCAGTGGGCAAAGCCCGCTTTGGTGCTCATGTCATTTTGGCAGATCGGCGAGGGGTTTCTCGTCAGCCTGGCAGCGCTGCAGGACATTCCCAAGGAACTTGACGATGCATCCCGCCTGGACGGGGCATCGACCAGCCAGGTTTTTTGGCGCATCTATCTTCCACTGATGTTCCCCATTCTACTGATCCTTGCATTTCGCGACACGGTGGTCACCCTGCACGAATCCTTTGCGACCATCCTGATCACGACATTGGGCGGTCCTTATTATTCGACCTTTACACTTCCGCTGTTCATATACGAAAAAGCATTCGATCTGCTCTCTTTCGGCACCGCCAGCGCGGCAATGTGGATCATGTATCTTTTGACCGGTCTTATTATTCTGAGCCTGTACATCACCGCCCGGCAATGGGATGTGGATATCACCGATGAAACGTTCGTCGTTTAACACCCTACTCACAAGGACGCTGCAGGTTCTAATCGCAGCCTTGTTTCTATTGCCGATCATCTGGATGATCACCGCCGCATTGATCCCACCCGGATCCCCGCTTCCTCGCAGCCTCGACCTGACACCCGATGAAATAACGCTCGAAAACTTCACCCACATCTGGCGTCTGGTCCCGATCGGTCACTTCACATTGAACTCTCTGCGCGTTGTGGCTTTGGCTGTTCCCATCACCCTGCTGACAGGTTCCTGGGCGGGCTTTGCCATGTCACAGCTGCCACGGTCCAGCCAGAGGCGATTGGTTGTCATTTCCCTGATCATGCTCATGATCCCCGGGATCGCGCTGTGGTCCACCCGCTTTGTCCTTTACAGGGAGATCGGTATTTACAACAGCATCTGGGCATTGGCAGCCCCGGCACTGATGGGAACCAGCCCATTTTTTGTGTTGATGTTCTATCGGGCATTCCGGCGCATCCCGCGCGAGGTGTATGAATCTGCGCGGTTGGACGGAGCCGGGGTAATACAGCTATGGCGGTTGATCGCGCTTCCAATTGCGCGTCCCACCGTCATAGGGGTCGCCCTGCTCAGTTTCATTTATTATTGGGGGGATTTTATAAGCCCGCTTCTTTACCTGCAATCCGAGAAAAATTATACCCTCCCCATTGCGTTGCAGCTGCTCCAGCAAATGGGGCGGTCAGACTGGTCTCTATTAATGGCGGCATCCGTCACAACACTGGTGGTCCCCATGGCGTTCTTTTTCATCTTACAGCCATTTATTGCAACCCGCGAGTAGGTCAGGATTTTTTGATTCACTCACAGAAAAGAGTTGAATAACAATGAAACCATTCCAACACAGCCGGGTGTTCAAAGCGATCGCATGCCTGTTCGTTTTTCTCTCTTCGTGCACATCCCCCGCAGCGAACACACAAATAGTCACTTTTATGATCTTTGGCGACCCTTCAGAACGCCAAGCCTACATTGACTTGGCAGAAGCTTTCCACCAAACACGACAGGATATTTCGGTGGAGATCACTCATGTTCCCTCCGCCCGTGAATATCGCACCCGTCTTGCAACCGAATTTGCTTCCGGCAACCCGCCTGATATTACGCTGTGGAACTATCGCCGCTATGCCAACTTCGCAGCAGGCGATCTTTTCGAACCGCTTGGTCCCTACATTGCCAACAGCGATTTGATCCAAATCGAGGATTTCTTCCCGATCGCCATTGAGCCCTTCATGTGGCAGGGGGAACTCATGTGCATTCCTCAGAACATCTCCAGCCTGGTCGTCTATTACAACCAGGATTTGTTCGATGCGGCTGGGATTCCCTACCCTTCAAACGACTGGACATGGGATGAATTTGTTGAAACCGCCGTTGCATTGACAAAGGACTTTGATGACGACGGGGTCGTGGACCAATACGGATTGGGAACGGAAATATCACTCTACCGACTTGCTCCCTTTGTATGGCAGAATGCAGGTCCCATAGTCGATAATTTCGATAACCCAAATCGCCTTACCCTGAGCCGTCCACCATCGCTGGAGGCGTTGCAATGGTTCGCAGACCTGCGGCAGGTTCACGGGGTGCTTCCGGGTCGCACCGAAGAGACCGCCATGGACAGCGAGTCCCGCTTTGTCGCCGGACTGACCGCCATGTTCCTCAACAGCCGGATCGGCGTGCCATCCTATCGCGAGATCGAATCGTTCGCCTGGGATGTTGCGCCGCTTCCCCAAAACAAAACAGCAGCAAATATCCTGCACTCGGACGCTTATTGCCTTTCAAAAGCGACAAAAAACAAGGATGCCGCCTGGGCATTCATTGAATTCGCTAATTCGTTCGAGGGGCAAACATTCATAGCGCAATCAGGGCGGACAGTTCCATCCTTGATCAAAGTCGCGGAGTCAAATGCTTTTCTTGACCCCACTCAACGCCCGTACAACAGCCGGATATGGCTGGATACCGTTCCCACGCTGCAAATGGTGCCAGTAATCAGCACCTGGCAGGAAATCGAAACTGTATCCAGCGAGGAGATCAAGCGGGCTGTTTATGGAGAGATCACGGTTGAAGAGGCAGCCGCATTGGCATTCATAAGAACAGAAGAATACTTCCTGCTTGGAGTCACCGCCCAGCGCAGATAAAAGTAAGCTGCTCGTGAATGTACCTGCGAGCCGAAACGAATTTGCGGTGGTGCTATTTCCCATTCCGCGCGGCGCGGCGGGCGCTTTCTTCCATGTCCATCAGGATCAGCAGGGCATTTTCCACAAACTTCAGACCAAAGAAATACATGATGCCGGGAACGATCATGTGCAGGTAGGGCGTGAAATATCCGAGCAGGTCCACAATGGACATGCCTTTTTGGTAGAAAATTCCTGTTGCGAACTGGGTCAGGAATTGGGCGAAGGAAATGGTCGTGGTAAAGATGTAGATCCCAGCCACCACCCAGGCGAGAATGCCCGCCCAGCGGGATATCTTCAGGACCATGTCCTTGTTGAAAAAGGTTCCGTAGAATGTTTCCTTGGTTTCCGTCATGGCACATCTCCAGCAGGGTATTATAAAACAGTTTCCATTTGTTATAATGGATCGACTCCCGGCACAGGGAAAAAGTTCCCATAACAGGAACAGACCTGCCCGTAGAACGAAGCGGCAGCTGGTCCATATAAATCCTATCATCAAGGTTGTCCATCCATGAATCCCGAAGAAGAGAACAAACCCAGTGACTTTATCCGCGAAGCCGTGGCGGAAGATCTGCGCACGGGACGCTTCAATTACGTCCGCACACGCCTGCCCCCCGAACCGAACGGTTATCTCCACATCGGGCATGTCAAGGCGTTCATGATCGATTATCTGGTCGCGAAGGAGAACAACGGCGAGTTGATCCTGCGTTTCGACGATACGAACCCAGCCAAGGAGGAGACTGAGTTCGTGGAAGCCATCGAGGAGGATGCGCGCTGGCTCGGCATCGAGTGGGTCAAGGTGACGTATGCGTCGGATTACTTCGACCTGCTGTACGAATGGGCGCAGAAACTTGTGCTGGACGGAAAAGCGTATGTGGACGATCAGACTCCCGAAGAAGTGAGCGCCAACCGCGGCACGTTGACCGAGCCCGGAAAAAATTCCCCATACCGCGACCGCGATGTGGAAGAAAACATGGAACTACTCGAACGCATGAAGAACGGCGAATTCCCCGACGGTGCGCGCGTCCTGCGCGCCAAGATCGACATGGCACACCCGAATATCAACATGCGCGACCCGGTCATGTACCGCATCATCCACGAGCCGCCGCATCACCGCACGGACAGCAAGTGGAAGATCTATCCGCTGTACGATTGGTCACACGGACAGAACGATTCGATGGAAGGCATTACACATTCATTATGCTCGATGGAATATGAGAACCATCGTCCGCTGTATGAGTGGTTCCTGGAACAACTGGGCGTGTTCAAACCGCGCCAGATCGAATTCGCGCGCCTCAATATGACCTACACGGTCATGAGCAAGCGCAAGCTCAGGCGGCTGGTGGAGGAATATCACGTCAACGGCTGGGACGATCCGCGCATGCCCACATTGCGCGCGATGCGCCGCCGTGGATACACGGCGGAAGCCATTCTTGATTTCATACGCCGCGTGGGCGTGGCAAAGAATTACAGCGTCAGCGATGTATCATTGCTCGAAGCCTGCGTGCGCGACGATCTGAATAAAACCGCCCAGCGCCGCATGGCAGTCATCCGCCCGCTCAAGGTGGTCATTGACAACTACCCTGACGACCTCGTCGAGGAGATGGACGCGGTCAACAATCCCGAAGACTCGTCCGCGGGGACGCGCAAGGTCCCGTTCTCGAAGGTCATTTACATCGAGCAGGACGACTTCCGTGAGACTCCGCCACCCAAATACTATCGCCTGTATCCCGGCAATGAAGTCCGCTTGCGCTATGCCTATTTCATCAAATGCACGGACGTGGTGAAAGATGCCGACGGCAACATCGTCGAGGTGCATGCCACGTATGACCCCTCCACCAAAGGCGGCGACGCGCCGGACGGGCGCAAGGTAAAATCCACGATCCATTGGGTATCCGCAAAACATGCAAAGGAAGCCGAAGTCCGCATGTATGACCGCCTCTTCACGAAGGAAGACCCCGAAGAAGGTGAAGAAGGATTTCTCGCATGCCTCAATCCCAACTCGCTGGAGGTGCTCGCCGGATATGTGGAACCGCATCTCGCCTCGCCGGAAGTTGGCTCGCGCTTCCAATTCGAACGCCTCGGCTACTTCTGCGTCGACCCCGACACCACGCCCGAAAAGCCGGTCTTCAATTTGACGGTCAATTTGAAGGATACGTGGGCAAAGTTGGAAAAGAAAGCAAAGTAAGTAAAGACGTCAATACCCTCTATTCCAAAACTACGGCACAGAGTATGCCGTAGTTTTTTGCTCATAGCAGACACCTTTAATCATATTAAGAGTATATCCAAAAGTCAAAAAAGGACACGTTTTCGGCTAAAATTGCGACTAAATATATCAACTAAGCCTTATAAGCTTGGAGTGCGTCGCTTCATATATAGAACAACTCCATTGGGGAATCGAGCAGTTAATTAATTTGTTCCGCAAGTTTCAATGCTGGTTAACCGCCATGTACTCGGAGGAACATTATGGCAAAAAAGTTGGTCCGTTCTCTTTCCGTTTTTGTGATTTTTGTGATCTTTCTGGCACAATTCGGCTTAAGACCCGTTTCGGCTGCTGTGAACTTCATCGTCAACAGCACTGCCGATGCGGTGGACGCCAATCCAGGTGATGGATTCTGCGAAACCATCATACCCGGGCAGTGCAGTTTGCGCGCAGCAATTCAGGAAGCCAATGCGCTTGCAGGTGAAGACACGATCATCATCCCCTCAGGGATCTACACCCTGGCAATTACAGGAGCAGATGAAGACTCAGCGGCAACCGGCGATTTGGATGTCACTGACGGTTTGGTCATTACCGGAGCCGGCATTGGCATCACCATCATCGATGCGGATAGCCTGGATCGGGCATTCCACGTTGTATCCGGGTCTTTGGAAATCTCCAACCTGACCATCCGGAACGGATTGGCAGACCCCGGCGGCGCGATCCTGGTGAACGAAACCGCCTCCATCACAAAGATTGCCTTCCTTAACAATCGATCAGCAGCAGAGACACCTGCCGGCACGGGCGGTGCGGTCTTTGTTGGCGTGGAAGCCTTGGTTGATATTTCACAAAGCCAGTTCATCGGCAACTATGCGTATCTTGGCGGCGGCGCAGTTGCAGGCGCGTCCACGAATACATTCACCATCACTGACAGCACTTTCGATTCGAACACCTCGGTTCATGGGGGCGGCGCGTTATATCCTAATGGAGACTACGCCGTCATCGAGAACAGTACCTTCATCAACAATAGCGCGGGTACTGGCGGGGCGATCCATAGCAATGCCGGCATGGTAAAGATCAACAACAGCACATTCCTAGGGAACTCCGCCGTGAACCGCGGCGCAGTTGATTCGCGCGAGGGAATGGTCATCATTAATAACAGCACATTCTTCGGCAATGCGGCATCCGGACATGGAGGCACGATAGGGAATCAGTTGTACGGGGCGGGCGGAGGGTTACAGGTCGGCAACTCGATCCTGTATGGAGCCACCACAGACGTGTGCGAAACCATGGATGGAGCTGTCGATGATCTCGGCAACAACTTGACCTGGCCCGCCGGGAGTAATTGTCCCGGTATTCAGGCAGATCCCCTGCTAAACCTGTTATCGGATAATGGCGGATACACCAAAACCATGGCTCTCTCAGCCGGCAGCCCGGCGATTGATGCGGGTGACAATTCATCCTGTACAGCAACCGACCAGCGCGGTATCAGCCGTCCACAGGGAGCTGCCTGCGATATCGGTGCCTTTGAATATCAAGCCGCAAACATTTTCCTTGTAACCAATGCCAACGATAGCGGGACAGGGTCTTTACGCCAGGCGATATTGGACGCGAATGCTGTGCCTAATGGGGTGGGTCCAGACAGGATACACTTCAACATCCCCGGCGCTGGCGTACATACCATTGCACCCGGTTCGGCTCTGCCCGCAGTCACCGACTCTGTGGTGATCGACGGTTACACGCAACCAGGCGCAAACCCAAACACACTGGCTGTGGGCAATGACGCCGTCATTCTGATCGAGTTGAGCGGAGCGAATTGTGTGCTCTGCCAGGGCTTGGTGATCACATCCAGCAATAGCACTGTAAAAGGCTTATCCATTCACGGCGATTTCAATGATGCGCTTCAGGTCGATATCGGCGGCGGGAATACCGTCGTGGGGAATTTCTTCGGCTTAAGGGCGGATGGAAGCGAAAATGGCGTCATTGCATCCGGCGTGTATCTTTCCAATACATCCGATAACATCGTGGGCGGGACAACGCCTGCAGACCGCAATGTGATCTCAGGCAACCGTGATGGCGTTTTTGTGGCATCCGGCGCAGACAACGCAACAGGCAACACGATCATGGGGAACTATATAGGGACTGACCCATCCGGCATGGCAGCATTGGGGAATACGCAGCGCGGAATTTTCGCCGGAAGTTTTGGCTTTGCAGTGGATAACACCACCATCGGTGGAACCGCACCAGGAGCCGGAAACCTGATCTCGGGCAACGGTCATTTTGGCATTCTGGTACGTGATGCCGGTGTAAGTAATAACGCCATAGTTGGCAACCGTATCGGTACAAATGCAAGTGGAACCGGAGCATTATCCAATGGAGGCAGTTCGTCGAGCGAAGACGGGCTGGCTTTCACCGAGGCGCGAGCTGGCATGTATATCGTCGGACCCGGCAACATGGTCGGCGGAACAGCACCCGGCGCGGGTAACATCATCGCCTTCAATGCCGGCGCAGGTGTTATCGTATTCTCAGGCAATAACAACACCATCCTCCGCAACAGCATTCATTCCAATGAGAGTTACGATATTGACCTCGGGGATGACGGTATTACATTCAACCATCTGGGATCTGTCGCAGGTCCCAACGATTACCAGAACTATCCCGTTCTGAGTTTGGCAACCTCGGATGGGGCATCAACACGTATCGCTGGCACATTGACATCGGAAGCCAGCCAGACCTATATGATCGATGTCTTTGCGAACGAAGCCTGCCACTCCACTTTCTTTGGAGGCGGACAGATCTATCTCGGTTCGTTCTCAGCGACAACTGATTCAAACGGTCAAGCCGTTTTTGACGAAACCCTTCCTGTTGGCGTCGATGAACCTTTCGGCATCACCGCCACAGCCACCGGAACCAGCGGTACATCCGAGTTCTCCTATTGCCGCCCGTTATCCACAGCCAACCTGAATTGGGTACAGGCGCAAACCGTTTCAGGCGCATCCCAAACCGGGCAATTCATTACCGACCGCTTCCAGGAAAAATGGTTCAAATTCCCGGTTCAGCCCGGCTCGACCGTACATGTCAAATTGACGAGTCTGCCGGGCAGCGCTGTCAGCCTGCACCGCAATCCCTACCCGATCTATAATTCTCTGATCCTCCCTCAGAACGCCGAGGTCTTGAGCGCTCAAGCCGCCGATGTGGCATTCCTGCCTTCGGGTTCACTTCCTTCCGGTTCCTTGCCATCCGGATCGTTACCCTCTGGTTCCCTGCCTTCGGGCTCCCTGCCTTCCGGCTCTTTACCGACCGGTTACCTGCCTTCTGGATCCCTGCCCTCCGGCTCGCTGCCTTCGGGTTCACTTCCTTCCGGCTCATTGCCTTCTGGTTCCTTGCCATCAGGCTCGCTGCCATCGGGTTCACTTCCTTCCGGGTCGTTACCTTCTGGATCCCTACCCTCCGGCTCGCTGCCATCGGGTTCACTTCCTTCCGGCTCATTGCCCTCTGGTTCGCTGCCATCAGGCTCACTTCCTTCTGGTTCATTGCCATCCGGTTCCTTGGATGCATACGCCAGCGCGGCAAGGCGCAGCCTGCTGGGCATTTCTGTCGATCCATACGCTACCGTCCAGACCATTGAGCGGAACGCTTACGACCTGCAGGAAGATCTCTACATCCGTGTGGTGGGACCCTATAACCTTGAGAGTCCATTCACACTCGAAGTGACAGTTACCGGCGGAGTCTGCGGCGCGATTCAGCAAGTTCCAGGCGGGTTGTCTGTCATTTCTGGAGCTGCGCTTCCACCCGGCAGTTTGAAGACCGTCATCCTGACCGATTCAAGCCGTTTGCCCGGCACACCGACCGAGGTCGCGGATGCGATCGCCGATCTTGAGACGCTTGCCCTGCGCTCCGATGTGGGCGGAGTGGTGATCGATCTTGCCGATGCAAAATATCAGCGTGTGGCGTTTGCCAATACGCAAGCTGACCAGAATGTGGTATGTGCGGCGGCGAAGAACATCGTGGCGAAGGAGATCAAAAGCGTGATCGACGCTTACCGCGCGGCAAACCCGATGCTTGAATACATCGTTCTGGCGGGCGGCGCGGATGTGATCCCCTTCTTCCTTGTTCAGGATGTTTCAGGACTTGCCTTTGAGAAAGAGTATGTTGTTCCCGTGGCGCCATCCACAGCATCCGAAGCCGCGTTAATGACCAACCTTGTTCAGGGACAGGACGGCTACGGGTCGCAGGTTGATATTACCCAAGCCGGTCACACGCTGGCGTTCCCGAACCTTGCGGTTGGTCGTTTGGTGGAAACCGCAATCGATATCAGCGCTGCGGTCAATGCTTACATCCAAACCGACGGTGTGATCACACCGAATTCAGCGCTGGTCACTGGATATGACTTCGTCGGTGATGCGGCGATGGAGATCAAAGCAGAAATGGATGCAGGTACCAATTCCAATTCGGATACCCTGATCCAGATGCCCGGCCTGCCTCCCACCCATCCCAGCGCCTGGAGCGCTGCGGATATGCGCGCAAAACTGCTCAGCGGTAACTTCGACATTGCCATGCTCTCAGGTCACTTCAGCGCCGGCAACCTTCTGGCGGCTGATTATGTCACTGAACTATCCGCGGCGGAGATCGCCCAATCATCCGCCAACCTGACCGATGTGCTGATCTTCGCCCTGGGCTGCCACAGTGGATACACCATTCCAAGCGGCGACATGATCGCCGGCGTTTCACCCGACCCCGATTGGGCGAAAGCGTTCCTGCGCAAGGGTGCGGCTGGCTATATTTCAGCCACCGGCTACGCCTATGGTGATACAGAACTGGTCGAATACGGCGAACGCCTCTTCCTGCTCATGGCGCAACAATTGCGAACGGGAAGCGACCCGGTCTCTGTTGGGCAGGCGGTTGTCAAAGCTAAACAACAATATCTGGCTGAGACCGCCCAGCTGACCGGCATCGACCACAAGACGCTCGTCGAGATGACGCTGTACGGTCTACCGATGATGAATGTGGATATGCCCGGGGCGCGTATCAACCCACAGGTTGAAACATCAATCGTCAGCACGCCCGATCCGGTCACGAGTGGTCCCGGTGCAGGTTTTGGGCTGCATAGTTCGCCTGTCGTACTGAATCCGGTCACTACCACAAACACAGTGACTCTCGAGAACCTTTCCGATGGTTCAACCGTGGTCACCACCTACCTCTCCGGCGCGGATGGCGTGGTCGTCAATCCATTCGAGCCGATCTACCCCAAGCAGATCGACAACATCAGCGCGAGTGGGAATGTGTTACGGGGCGTGGCATTCCGCGGCGGCAGTTATACCGATCTGAATGGAATCGTACCGCTGACATCATCCCCCACAACCGAGACGTCAACTGCGCATCT
Source organism: Anaerolineales bacterium (assembly GCA_023382595.1). Taxonomy (GTDB): domain Bacteria; phylum Chloroflexota; class Anaerolineae; order Anaerolineales; family Villigracilaceae; genus Villigracilis. The sequence continues at coordinate 14,304 of JAHDWB010000011.1, forward strand.
TTCCTTCCATACGGATGTTTTCTACCCGACCCAACTTTGGATGCCCAATTACACTGACGCGATCCTCGGCGGCAATACGCGCCTGATCACCTTCCCGGCGCAATTCCGCTCGAGCGCGCCGGGCGCGATTGACGGTACCCTGCGCAAATTCGACCAATTGAACCTTCAACTCTACTATCTGCCCGCCAACTGGACAGACGCAGGCAGTTCGGCATCGACCAAGGCTGCCGCTGTCAGCGCCGCCCCGACAATTCTGGGAGCATCGGCTGATGAGGATGGCAACATACTAAAATTCAACGTCAACGCGGTGGCAGAAGGCTCAGCTGGAGTACAAGCAGTTTGGGTACTCTACACAGGAAAAACCGGCAACCCTTACCACGGAACATGGACGCCGCTTGATCTCACCCAAAGCATGGATGATCCCACTCTTTGGGAAGGTACACTCACGCTTCAGCCGGGCGAAAACGCACAGGATATATTGTTCATGGCGCAGGCAGTGGGTGGAGCCGGTCTGACGACTTTAGCGACCAATCTCGGCGCTTACTATGGCATCACACCGGAAAACGCGACTCAACTTCCGCCCCCCGCCCAGACAACACTGACACTCCAATCATCCCCGGCAAGCGGAACCTACCTCAAGCAAAGCAGCTTCAACATCCTATTGCAGTCGGGCGGACAGCCGTTGGCTGGGCAGTTTGTGACGCTTGATATTGGAGGTCAGCAGGTTTCGGCGATCACAGATTCCAACGGCGAAGTTACACTCAGCCTGAACCTGGTCATCCGTCCGGGACAATATACAGCCCAGGCAAATTTCCGCGGAACTTCCGAATACTTGGGTTCAAATACTGCGAGCGCCTTCACAGTAACCAAGGATGCAACATCGGTTTCCGTCTCTCCGGCGTCGGCAAATGTCCTCGTCAACCAAGCAACGCCTTTCGTTGCTGTCGTCCGCGATTCAGCCGGGCGCGCCCTGGGTGGAAAGTCCGTGGTCTTTGTGATCCACAACGGCACGGACAGGTTCGTTACATCTGTGATCGCTGATTATCTCGGCAACGCCGCGCTTGGAACGGTCAACCTGCCGCCCGGCGTGTACACAGTGGATACCTACTTCAACGGCACGATCCCTATCAGCACCGGTAATCCGCTGATCCTAACCGATGATTATTATCAAAACTCAAGCGCGCTCGGATTGTCCCTGACATTGACAGGCGATACCGAACCGCCAACCATCACCGCCAGCGCCACCAAAGCGGATAATACCCCGTACATCGCCGGTGAATGGACAAATCAGGACGTCACAGTCCGCTTCACCTGCTCCGACACTGGAAGCGGCATCGCCTCATGCCCCGCCGATCAGGTTTACAGCACCGACGGTGTTTTCACCGCTGAAGGCACTGCAACCGACAATGCAAACAACTCCGCCAGCGTCACTTTCGGTCCCATTCAAATTGACAAGACCGCGCCAACCTTGACGCCGATCGTGTCGCCAAATCCCGTCTATCTCAATGGAAGCGCCACAGCAACAGCAGGAGCAACGGACTCTGGCTCGGGAGTGGCATCGCAAAGCTGCGGCACAGTAGCCACGAACACGGTTGGTACAAAGACGGTCACCTGCACGGCAACAGATCATGCTGGGAATACGACCACCGTCAACGCCCCATACCAAGTGATCTACCGTTTCGAGGGTTTTCTCTCCCCGCTTTCCGCAGCGCACACCGGAACCTGCCCGTCACCCTGCCAATTCAGCATTCACAAGAAAAACAGCACCCTGCCCGTCAAGTTCCAACTCAAAGATGCGAATGGTAAAATTGTTCACGCTGCCAGTCTGCCGGTTTGGCTGGTCCCCCAACAAGGCACTGCACTCACAGGTCCGCTGGATCCATCGGCTTTTACAAATCAGGCAGCGAGCACAACAAGAATCGCCAGAACGGGCCAGCAATATCATTACAACTGGAACACAAAAGGACTTACAGCTGGTTATTATTGGCGCATCGGGGTCCAACTCGATGATGGACAGATCTATTATTTGATTGTCGGACTTCGCTAGTTACCAGTTAAATGAAATTACATGGAAGCTCTGTATGCCTACATCCCCACAGATCGGCGGTTCGCCCTTGCGCAGGATTCCGACCTTCCGTATGAAACTGCGGGTGCCGCGCTTTTCGCCGATATTTCCGGCTTCACTCCGCTGACGGAAGCCCTGGTGCAGGCATTGGGTCCCCAGCGCGGCGCCGAGGAATTGACACGCAGGCTCAACCAAATCTATGATGCGTTGGTCGCTGAGATCGATAACTACCGTGGTAGTGTCATCGGTTTCAGCGGCGACGCCATGACATGCTGGTTCGACGACCAAAAGCAGGAATATCTCCAACCTCATCCGGAAACATCCACTACGCTCCGGGCAACCGCCGCCGCATTGGCGATTCAGCGCACCATGCAGCAGTTTTCCCAGGTCGATATCCCCGGAGCGGGGACGGTATCGCTAGCCATCAAAGTTGTGGTGACAGCCGGTCCGGCACATCGTTTTCTGGTTGGAGACCCCAATATTCAACTTGTCGATGTGCTGGCTGGCGCAACCTTGTACAGACTCTCAACCGGTGAGCACCATGCCGAGCGGGGGGAAGTACTGCTAGACCAAGCTGCCGTCACTGCATTGGGAGAACAGGTCAATATAGTGGAATGGCGGGAAGACTCTGAAAGCGGCGAAAGTTTTGCAATCGTTGACGGGTTGAACCAGCATGTAGAAACCGTCCCCTGGCCCCAGTTAGATGTAGAAGCGTTAAATAACGATCGGGTGATGCCCTGGTTATTGCCTCCTGTGTACGAACGCCTGATGAGCGGCATGGGAGAATTTCTGACCGAACTGCGTCCGACCGCTGCATTATTTCTGAGATTCGCGGGCATTGATTACGACAACGACCCCCAGGCTCAGTCCAAACTCAACGAGTATGTACAGGCGGTCCAGCGTGTTCTAACCCGCTACAACAGTTACATGCTCCAGCTAATGATCGGCGACAAGGGCAGTCATTTCTATGTCTCATTCGGAGCGCCATTGGCACACGAGGATGACGCGATCCGTGCCATGACCGCCGCGCTGGAATTGCGCGATTTACAAATGGATTTCATAACAGATGTGCAGATCGGCATCAGCCAGGGAGTGACCCGTACCGGCGCATGCGGCGGCGCATATCGTCGTACTTATAGCGCGATGGGCGACGCGGTCAACATGGCTGCCCGCTTGATGCAGCATGCGCCGCTTAATCAGGTACTGGTCAATGACAATATATACAAGGCGGCGGCAGATGATTTCAGTTGGGAGGAACTTCCACCCTTGAACGTAAAGGGCAAATCCCAGCCGATCCATGTGTTCCGTTTGGTCGCGCGGCAGGAACGCCAAAGCATCCGGCTTCATGAACCAAAATATGCCCTGCCCATGGTGGGTCGTGCCGCGGAACTGGAAACCATCAAACAGAAGCTGGATGAAGTCCTGCTTGGTCACGGTCAGATCCTGGGTGTTACGGCTGAAGCCGGCATGGGGAAATCGCGTCTGGTCGCTGAGATCGTCCAGCTGGCACGGGATCGTGATATTTTCGGCTATGGTGGGGAGTGTCAATCGTATGGAACCAACACCAGTTACCTCGCGTGGCGGAATATCTGGAGGGGATTCTTCAATCTTGACCCAACCTGGTCAGCAGTTGAGCAGATTGGGTCGCTTGAACAGCAATTGATGGAAATCGATCCAGCGCTTCTTCCCCGCCTGCCACTGCTCGGCGCAGTCCTAAATTTACAGATCGCTGACAATGAGCTGCTCAAATCCTTCGACGCAAAACTGCGCAAGGAGTCTCTCGAATCCCTGCTTGTTGACTGTCTGCGGAACCGCGCCGCTTCGACCCCGCTTCTGCTGGTATTGGAGGACTGTCACTGGCTTGACCCTCTGTCGCACGACTTGCTTGAAGCGATCGGCAAGGCAAGTATGGACATCCCCGTACTCCTCGTCATTGCATATCGCCCTCCGCAACTTGAAAGGCTGCAGGCGCCAAAGGTCAGTACACTTCCTCACTTTTCCGAGATCACCCTGACCAATCTGCCAGCCGACGAAATCGAGCAATTGGTATCCCACAAACTCAGCACACTCTACGGAGAGCAATCCCAATCTCCAAAAGCACTTATCGAAAAAATCAGTCTGCGGGCGGAGGGCAATCCATTCTACATCGAAGAACTTCTCAATTACCTGCATGACCGCAATATCGATCCGCAACAACCTGAAGCCCTGGAGCAGATCGACCTCCCAAACAGCCTTCACAGCTTGATCCTAAGCCGCATCGACCAGCTCACGGAAAATCAAAAAACACTGCTAAAGGTGGCTAGCGTGATAGGACGGCTTTTCCGCGCCGCCATGTTATGGGGCATCTACGATCAATTTGGGGACCAGGAACAAGTAAGGAGTGACCTCGATATTCTGAGCGCGATGGATCTGACTCCCCTGGATACTCCCGAACCGGAACTGGCATATCTCTTCAAACACATCCTTACCCAGGAAGTTGCCTACGAAACCCTGACCTTCGCCACCCGCGCCAAACTTCATGACCAGATCGGGCAATACATTGAGAAGACCTATCAAAGTGAAATCGACCAATACAATGACCTGCTCGCCCATCACTTTGGGCATAGCGAAAATCTTTTAAAGAAACGTGAATATCTGTTGAAAGCAGGCGAAGCCGCCCAATCAGGGTATTCGAACGCGGCAGCAATTACGTACTACCGAAACCTTTTGCCAATTCTGCCCGAGGATCAACAGACTGGTGTAATGCTAAAGCTCGGACAGGTACTTGAACTGGTTGGAGAGTGGCAAGACGCAAAGGATATCTATCAAAAGGTTGAGACGCTGGCGGGTCGCCTTAACAACGCATCAAGTCAGGCTCAGGCGCAACAGGCATTGGGCTGGCTTCTTAGAAAACAAGGGGAATACGCGGATGCGGAAAAATGGCTGGATCGCGCGAGGAATAGTTATCAAAAGTTAAACGATAATTCAGGGGTCAGTCATACATTAGCTGATGTTGGCGAAATTTATCGCCTGCAAGGCAAGTATGCAGAGGCACAGTCGTATTATGAAGAAAGCCTGAAGTTGGCTGAGAATATCTCAGATGAGCGTCTCCGTCAGAAAGCCCGCGCACATGCCCTCAAGGGTGCGGGAACGGTCGCCACCTGGCAGGGAGATTATGGGACCGCACGCAAACTGAATCAAGAAAGCCTTGCTTTGCGCCGGGAACTGGGAGATACACCCGGCGTTGCGACACTCCTTAACAATCTTGGCATTATCGCCCGCTTCCAAAGAGACCTCGCCGCCGCCTGGCAGATGAACGAGGAAAGCCTGGTTCTATTCCGTAAAATGGGAGATCGCTGGGCAGTCGGACAGCTGCTAAATAATCAGGCATGTGTTGCCAGCGACCAGATGGAATATGCCGAAGCGCGTCGGCTGCTTCACGAAAGCTTGATGATCCGTCGGCAACTGGGCGATAAAGCCGGACTGGCTCTCTCTCTTAACACCCTGGCAGATGTCATGCTGGATGAGGGCGAGTTTGCGGATGTCCGCTCTGTTCTCGATGAAAGTTTAATGATCAGCCGCGAGTTGGGAGATAAGACAGCCATTGCTTACCTGCTTGAAGATTATGGCGGACTGGCGGCTGCAGAATCCAAACCGGAACTGGCTTTGAAACTAGCTGGTTTTTCATCCGCCCTGCGCGATTCGATCGGCGCCCCACTTCCGCCATCCGAGCAGGCACGCGTTGAACGGATGATCGCTCCCGCGCGCAAATCCCTGCCGGAATCAGCCGCGACATCAGCATGGAAAACCGGGCGATCCATGGAATTGGAACAGGCTATTGAGTTGGCGCTACAGAAGATAGTCCATTAAGCGGTCCCATAAGTGCACCAGTAGATCCATAAAAAAAAACGACCGCTGCTCGTAATATCCCTGCTTACTTCCCCAACAATCCTCTTTGTGCAGCGACCGCGATGGCGGCGGCGCGTGGGAATCTCTCCCTAGAACTCAAACTGGCGGACGAACTGCCGATTCTCACCCTATACCGATGAACAGTGTGTCTATCTGGTTGCCCAGGAAGCATTAGTGTAACGCGCCATGCGCGTGCGACTCACGTCTGCGTGGAAACTCCGACCCATCTCAGACCAGCTGTTGCTCGATGTGGTGGACAGGTTTGCAAAACCTTACAATTAAGTTATTTTGTTCGACAAATACATGGCTCTCGTCTATACTTAAGCGAGAAGCCCCACAGGACTGGCATCCTGTGAGGCGAATGGACTACGCGATAGGGCGCGTAGCGGATAGGGAAATCATAGCACAATCCTACCGCCTGCGCAAATTCCATTGCGTGGGCGATTGTTTTTTAGTACAGGGCATCTCATTGGTCATCATAATCGACTATCAAAGATCGTCGCATGGAACATGATTTTTTCAGCCAGCCCATTCTCCCCCCCTGTATGAGTATCCATCTCGTCACTGGGAGTTGGACAAGAATGGGCAGCCACCACAGCAGATCATTGAGCGTCGCCGCAGCGCGGAATTCATCACGCCCATCCCCAAGCCAAGGAAGCAGAAACGGTCCAAGAAACAAGGCGAACGACTTGCTTTGGTCATGGACGAAGGCAAGGGACTCTCGACCGCGGACCAGCAGTATGATCCCACCGGCACGATCAACCTGGTCAGGGAGTATATCGATAAGCGGCGGATGATCCCCGACCCGAATGACTGGAAAGTGACGCCGGAGACGGCTCGTTTACTTCAACATTGGCGACACTATCCGTTTACGAATGTCAGACCATTTTTCTGTCAGGTGGAGGCGGTGGAGACCCTGATCTGGCTGACAGAGGTGGCACCGAAAGACGGGAAGCGCGAACATGAACTGCTGGAGCGCTTATCCAGTTCAAGCAATAAAGCCAACCCCGGCTTGGAACGTATCGCCCTAAAAATGGCAGATGACCTCAAGAACACCGGCAAGGGCAATCTCTTCGTTATCTTTGGCAAGCCGGATATCGAAAAGATCGACTTACCCAACGGACAGATCCAGATCAAGATCAATAGTGTGGATGTCTTCGACCCGAGCAGTGGTGAGGTCCGCAGCGACAGTGCCGCAGGTATCGCTTGCTGGTTCATCGATACGGACTACAACGAGGAAAGTTTTCTTCGTCCGTGTCCGGTGTCAGAACTAGTGGGACAGGATGGTGGAAAAAATAAGGTGTAACTCCCGGTCAAAAATCTGATTAAATCAGGAAGACCAAGGAGTAGACCATGAACGAAGAAAATGTACCCGTGGAGTCCGTCGTACGGGAGATCCGCCGCAAGACCCGCAAGAAGTATAACGCGGAAGAAAAGATGCGGATTGTGTTGGAAGGCCTGCGGGGCGAAACCAGCATCGCAGAACTATGCCGCCGTGAAGCAGACAGCCGCGAAGTAAACGAGATGCGCAGCGAGATCGAACAGCTCAAGCAGTTGGTGGCGGAGCTGTCGCTCAAGAATCGCGTACTCAAAAAAAAGCTTGCTGGGCAAGGACACAACATGGGAGGACTAGCGCCTGCCAGTATGCGCCACAACCCGGCAGAAAAACGCGAGATCATCCATCTGGTGGAACATTCCAGCTTGCCAGTCAAGAAAACGCTGGCGGAGTTGGGTATTCCCAAAAGCACCTTCTATCGCTGGTATGGCAGGCATCAGGACTATTCAATGGAGCTGTGAAGGAAGGACCCTATCGAAGGGTACTTCTCTAATTAATCCAACTTTTGATTGACTGATAAATCCATCTCTCTCTTGATGACATCCTGATAAAAGTATTCTACACTTCCTTCATCAAAATCTACATGGAGGTAGAAATGAATACTACAACTAATGAAAGAAGTACCGTTTGGCGAAGGATCGCAATTGTTACGCTTCTATTGCTGATGCTGGTCGGACCTAACTTCGGTCCGCTCCCACACCTGCTTCGTCAGAGTTTATCCCTGGAGGGTTCCGTTACTGGCGTTCTAATTTGGTTCTGTGTCGCCTTTATGATCATCCTTGCCGTAATTTTTAGGATGATTAAGAGCACATCCATTGGCGAATTTCTTAAATCCCACGGACTAGGTGCACCTTCTGGAATCGGTGCGAACATTGCGGGACTAATACTGGGAATAGCATGGGCGCTTCTATTCCTATCCAGCACACTTCAATTTGATCCGGATGCCAACATAACTCAGATCAATGGCTTCCGCATTCTGACTGCATTATTAGCGGCGGGCGGCGCACTCCTGGAAGATTTAATTACACGCAGCTTCATGATGAATCAGTTGAATAAAATCGGCTCATCGAAATGGGTGCAGGTAATTGTCCCCGCCTTGATCTTTGCACTTTATCACACGATCTGGGGCTTCAATGCCTTTTCATTTGTCTTTAGCGTGATCTATGGATTATTGCTGGGCGGATTGTTCTTATGGGGCAAGCGCAGCCTTACTCCAGTCATTCTTGGGCATAGTCTTGTTGTCCTCATTGCGGAACCCTTTGCAACAATGCTCATATTTCTGGCACCCGGTGCTTAGAAGTAAGTTCAAACCATTACCTTGCGATATTCTGGGCACAAAAAACACAGCCAGATATCGCAAGGTATAATGCCATCATGACGAAAATACAAAAAAGCAAAACCCCCGAGGTATGGGAACAATGGGATTGGGTATGGCACTTTTCAGCCTACAGTTTTCTTATCTTGAACATCATATTTGTATACAACCGTGAACCTAAAATCATAAACTTTTCGTTCTTTCTTATTCTTTCTGCGGCATTGGGCATATGGTACATCCCATTTATAACCATTTCAAATTTGCGCATTTGGGATAATCCTAAACGCGGCGCACTTTATCTGGTACCAGGATGGGTAATCTGGGGTGGTTTGCTCTCACTCGCCGCCGATTCGCTTTTGTTGATAGGGATATTCTTTCCATTAATTTTTAGCCGATTCCCCATTCGGTGGTCAATTGGAATAACTGTTTTTCAGACTTTAGGTCTTTATGTTCTATATATCATGTTATATCCAACTGAGCATTGGTTCGCAATCCTATTGATCATCCTAGGTATGCTGATCATCTCGACGATCATTGGCGCCTTTATTTCATCCATCTTAATACAGAGTACAAAACGCCAACGTCTTATTGATGAATTAACCCGGTCCCGGGCAGATTTGATGAGGGTTGAACGGGAAGCGGGTCGGCTGACTGAACGGCAACGCATCGCCCGTGACATTCACGACACGCTTGCCCAACATTTCACGTCCATTATCATGCATCTCTCTGCGGCAAAGCACAGCAACCCGGGAGCAGTCCAATCAGAAGTTCAACAAGCCGAAGATGCTGCACGGGAAGGGCTTGACGAGATTCGCAGGATCGTTTGGGACATGCAACCGGAACAATTTGAAAACGCTTCTCTTATCGAGGCTGTTGAAGAATTAGCGGCACGTTGGTCTGCAGAAAATAATATACAGGTAAAGATGAAAGTGACGGGTAATCCGCGCTCTCTCACATCATCTACCGAAACGGCACTACTCCGCATTTCACAGGAAGCCATGCAGAATATAAATAAACATGCTCAAGCTAAAAACGTCAATATCACCTTTTCGTTTATGGAAGATATTTTTGTGATGGATATTGCCGATGATGGACTGGGGTTTGACCCTTCAAAAATCAAGAATGGTTTCGGCATGAGAACAATGCGAGACAGAGCAGAAGAATTGAATGGAACACTAAACATAGAAAGTGAGCGAGGAACAGGAACAGCAATTGCTGTTTCTATTCCTGTTTCAGAAGAAAATGACGATTAACATAATAATTACTGATGACCACCCTGTTGTCCGCAGTGGGTTGCGAGCTTTATTATCATCACAACCGGATTTTGATATAGTCGCTGATGCCGAAAACGGCGAAGAGGCTGCCAAGCTGGCAATCTCTCTCGTCCCAGATTTAATTCTCATGGACCTGCAAATGCCCAATTTAGACGGACTGGGGGCGATAAAACTTATTCGAGACAAGTTGCCAAAGGCAAATATTTTAGTACTTACTACTTATGAAACAGATGCAGATATATTGCCGGCACTCGAAGCTGGAGCAATTGGTTATTTACTAAAAGACACTCCCCCTGAACAACTATTTCAAGCGATTCGCAATGCAGCAAGGGGCGAGATGTCGCTAGCGCCGCGTGTGGCAGAAAGAGTAACGCGGCGTTTGACAAATTCTTCTAAAAATATATTGAGCAGCCGTGAAATAGAAGTGTTGGAGCTTGCATCGCAAGGCAATTCTAATAAGGCAATAGCAAAGATATTGTTCATTACCGAGGCAACTGTTAAATCTCATTTCGTCCATATCTTTTCCAAATTGGGAGTAACTGATCGCACATCAGCAGTAACCGAGGCAGTAAAAAAGAAGGTCATTCAAATTAAATAGTTTTGTGAAATCCACACTCTTTACAGGGAGGTGGAAACTTAATATGTTTTCATGCGTAAATTTCAACTTGAACGAGAACTGCATACAATATTATGACCTTCTCAATCCAACTTTTGATTGATTGAGAAATCCATCTGTCTCTTGATGACATCCCGGTAAAGGTATTCTACAATTCCTTCATCAAAAAGGAGAGACAAAATGGAAGAAAACAAATCTATCAGCGGCAACACAAGTTTTTGGATTGGACTGGTATTAATCGTTGCGGGGGCAATGATCCTGCTCAATCAACTTAACGTCCTGCCTTTCGTATTGAATTGGTGGGCACTCCTGATCCTTTTCCCCGCCTTCGGCGCACTTATCAGCGCATACAACCGCTACCGTTCTACAAATGATTTATTTGAAATGGGTACGATGGTACCCGCATTGGTCGGTCTGTTCATGCTTCTGATGTTCGTGAGCCTGCTGTTTGGCAATGCGATCGATCTCAACCTGAGGACGTACTGGCCCATCATCCTCATTGTCCTTGGCTTGGGTTTGATCCTGGGCCGCTTGCGAAGATCGTAAGCACAGATGTTGCAGGAGCAAGTTATGGAATCCATTCTCGAGGTAAAAGACCTCCAAAAGAATTATGGTGATTTTGCCGCCGTCAAAGGCATCACCTTTAATATCAAAGAGGGCGAGATCTTCAGCCTGCTCGGTCCGAACGGAGCAGGCAAGACCACCACCATCTCGATGTTGTCGACCCTATACACACCCACCGCAGGCGATGCGTCCATTGGCGGTCATTCCATCTCGAAGGAGCCGATGGCTGTCAAACAAGTCATTGGCGTTGTGCCGCAGGAACTCGCCCTCTACGAAGACTTGACCGCGCGCGAAAATCTCATCTTCTGGGGGCAGATGTACGGGTTGAGCGGCAAGTCCCTCAACAGCCGCGTGGATGAAGTGTTGGAGCAGATCGGTTTGGTGGATAAAGCCAAAAACCAGGTCAAAACCTATTCGGGAGGCATGAAGCGACGCGTCAACATTGGCGTGGGGCTGCTCCACAAGCCGCGCCTGCTATTCATGGACGAACCCACCGTCGGCATCGATCCGCAATCACGCCGCGCGATCCTGGATACGGTCAAAGACCTGAACAAGCAGGGCATGACCGTCCTTTATACGACGCACTATATGGAAGAAGCCGAGGAACTCTCGGACCGCGTTGGCATCATCGATCATGGTGAACTGATCGCGCTCGGCACACAGGATGAACTGACCAAACAGGTCGGGCAAACCGATACGCTCATTTTGCACATCAACGAAAATGAAGACACCGAAGCGTTGGCTGAATCGCTCAAAAGCTTGGACGGCGTGCTCGAAGCCATTGCAGTCGATCACGAGGTCTCGATCATTACACCAGCAGCAGAAGATGTTCTCGCATCGGTTGTCAGCAAAGCCAATGAGCGCGGCATCAAGATCCGTTCCATTGATATCCGCGAGCCGAATCTCGAAGCGGTTTTTTTGCATCTTACTGGTAGAGCGTTGCGTGACTAACATCCATGTCGTTGCGAGCCATCGGAAAGCAATCTCCTCATTGAATATACGATTGCTTCACAACATGTGCTCGCAATGACATATGAAAGTTAAATTATGAAAAAGCTTTTACTCATCGGTATCAAAGACCTCAAGCTCATGTTCCGCGACCGCGTCGCGCTTACGTTCATGCTCCTCGCACCCTTTCTCCTCACCATCGGCATGGGATTTGTCACAGGACGTTTCAGCGGCGGCTCCACAGGACTATCTGACATTCCTGTCGTCATCGTCAATTTGGATCAAGGGGATTTGGGGAATGCACTCGAAGATCTATTCAACTCGGAAGAACTATCGGGGTTGATGGAGCCCAGCGCTTCCTCCGACCCCGAAGCTGCCCGCCGTTTAATGGACGAGGATAAAGCTGCTGCCGTTGTCATCATCCCTGAAGGATTCACCCGTTCGATCATCCCGGCAGAAGACACACGGTTTTCTCAAGGTTACGTCCAACCCGAACCTGTAAAAATTGAAATGTATACGAATCCATCCAGTCCCACCAGCGCAGGCATCGTCAAAGCCGTTGTGGATGAATTTATCTCACGCGTCGAAGAGGGGCGTACGAGCGGCATGACATCCATTGTCGGGTTGATGAATGATGGGTTGTTGAATCCGCTCAACGCTGAGAAAGAAGCGAGCGAGTTATTTCAATATGCAGCTGAAGCCGAATCGTCCGCCATCACGCTCAAAACAAATATAGAGGGCTCTGACGCTGTCGAGTTCGACCTATTCTCCTACTTTGCGCCTGGCATGGCATTGATGTTCCTGATGTACACCGTCTCCTATGGCGGACGCTCGATTCTGGCTGAACGCGCGGGAGGCACATTGCCACGGCTGATGATCGCCCCCACACAGACCACGCAGGTCTTGGGCGGCAAAGTACTGGGTATCTTCTTCATGGGCGTTGCCCAAGTCGGCATATTGATCCTCATATCGACCCTATTCTTTCAAGTCAGATGGGGGGATGCGCTCGGAGTGATTGTCCTGATCCTTGCGGCGGTCTTCGGTGCGACAGGCTGGGGAATGCTGATCACAGCCTTTGCCCATACACCTGTACAGGTTGCCAATACAGGTACCGTTGTCATGTTGATCTTCAGCATTTTGGGCGGTAGTTTCATCGATCTTGAGAATTTCCCGCCGTTCATTCAAACCATCAGCAAGATCACGCCCAATGCCTGGGGCTTGGACGGTTTTACAACGTTAGCCCTCGGTGGCACTTTGAAAAATCTAACAGAACCCGTTACCGCCCTGCTTGTTATGGGAACTGTCTTGTTTGGAGTTGCAGTTGTGTTATTCAATCGGAATGGGTTGGTACAGAAATGAAAAAAATATTTGCCATCGCATGGAAGGACGCCGTCATTCGATTTGCAAGTAAATCAGAGTGGCTATTCTTCCTTATTTTACCCATCACCTTCACTTTCCTGATTGCAGGTGGGGTCCCGTCAGGGGATGACGATCACCGCATCCGCTTGCTGGTCGTGGATGAGGCACAAACATCCATTTCACAGCAGATTATTTCTGATCTCGAAAACTCGTCCGCCGTCCGCACAGAAATTGTTGCGCGTGAAGAGGCTGAAAGCCAATTCGAAGACCGCCGCGCCTCGGTTGTGTTTATTATCCCTGCTGGTATCGACATCGAATCACTGCAAAACGGCTCAGCAGAGGTCGAATTATTTCAACAGCCAAATAACCTGAATGCAACCATCGCCGAGCGGGCTGTGCTGACAGCGATCCGAAGGGTGAGCAGTTCCATCTCCGCGGCGCAGAACGCGGTCAATGCGCGTGAGGCAAAACAGCCTTTCGCCTCAGGCGCAGAGAAGCAAACATACTTCGAGAACTCTTTGGAAATGGCGCAGTCCATTCAGAAGGATGCGCCAGAACGTGTGACTGTGATCGAAAGCACAACGCCAGATGGAATCGATTATGACCCGCGCACCAATACGTCTGCCGGGCAATTGATCACGTGGGTGTTTATCCCATTGTTCGGGATCTCGGCATTGTTCGCGTCCGAACGTCAGGGAGGGACGTTGCGCCGTATGCTGACAACCCCAGCGCGTAAATCGACATTTTTATTTGGCACGATCTCAGGTCAGGTGGGGATGGCGTTGATTCAAATGTTTCTACTGGTTGGATTCGGCATCTTTGCGATGAAACTCAATTGGGGACGTGAACCCTTTGCCCTGTTCGTTCTGTTATTCGCATCCGCGCTTGCGGCGGCGGCGTTTGGCACTGCATTGGGAACGTTCATCAAGACCACAGGGCAAGCCGTCGGATTGAGCGTCATGTTCGGCATGCTCTTCGCCATGATGGGTGGATGTATGTATCCACTGGAACTGTTCCCACCTGCGGTACAGAATGCTGTAAGAATCCTCCCCACCACTTGGGCGATGGAAGGCATGTTGGACTTGGGCCTGCGCGGCGGAGGCTTGATGGAAATTATGCCCGAGGCGGGAGTCCTGCTCGGGTTTGCGGCTGTCTTTTTTACAGTGGGCGTGATGAGATTCCGCTACGAGTGAGGAAAAGATAGTTCCATTATCAAGAAACCAAAGTCCCGCCTCAAAGCGGGACTTTGGTTTTGCCGGTCGCAAGGCAGGTTGTGACTTTTCCCGGGTAGAAATCTTCCGCCGATTTGCCCCTTGTCATTTCTTCATCGGCTTTGCGCAAGAGTTTCGCGGCCTGTTCGGGTTTTCTTCGGGTTACGCGCAGGTTTCCAGCAGTTCCTTCACCTTACGCAGGTCACCTGTATGTTGTCGCGTGACCGAGCCAGCGATGAGCGGCATAAGCAGCTTTAGGAAGCTACGCGGTTCCACTTCGTATCTGATGGTCAGGCAGGTACCGCCTTCGACGCGCTCGACGGTCCGCCGGAATGTCAGCGGAAGCGGTCCCGACATGGCTTTCCACGCCACAATCCGATTTGGTTCGCATTGGATCGTCTCGTAGACCGTCTCGATCCGCCGTCCAAACGCTTTGGCAACCAGACCGAAACGGGCGCTAGGTCCAATCGGACCCTCTGAAGTTTTCCGGGTATCAACCCATTCGTTTCGCCACTTCAGGTCATTTTCAAGGTTGGACAGAACCACAAAAACCTCCCCACTGATTTTGAAGCCAATGCTAGCAATGTGGTGTTCCCTGGGCATAAAATCCAGCAATCCGCGGACGGCTTTCACATGGCGGTAGTTCTGGTGCTGCGGATTCGGATTCTTATTGCCATTGGGAAAACGAATCTGATCCGGTCAGGCGTGGAACCCATTTCCATGCAAATGCATTACAGATGAGACATTTGCAATTTCACTGACGACGTTTCATAACTCGCTTATTATATGACATGTTCTTTTCAGAAATCACAGTCCAATGCCTGGGGGGGCTAAACTTGAAGTGATCCGAAGTCAACGAGGTGAAAGGCGTATTTTGGATAAAGGTGTTTCATGATCTGGCGATGGTTGTAGCAATACATAAAAAGACGAAGGTTTCTATAAAAACTTATCTATTCCGTTCATAGCAAGAATCCCTCCTAGATCAATCCTTTGAGTTTGGCTTTGGTGTACGCGGCAATGGTAAAACCATCGGTGATTTTTTCGTTGGCGATCCATTCCTCGAGTTCTTTGACAGTGAGCCAGACGTAGGCTTCGATGCCTTCGTTCACGTTGGCTTCTCCAACCGAAGCGAGCTTGGCGTAGAACAACGCCACCGAAGCCGCTTCCCACCCAGTATTGTTGTAGAATTCACCCAGACTTACTAATTCTTCAATTTGCCCGCCCGTTTCTTCCTCAATTTCCTTACGTGCATTTACACCTGCTGGAGTATTCGGTTCACCATAACCACGCGGAACTTCATAATGCCATTGGCGAGTTGGATGGCGGTATTGATGGAGCAGCATGATCTTTCCTTGATACTCAGGAAGAACAACCACTCCACGACCACCTTTCAAGGTGGCAGTAGCAATCGAACGACCATAGCCGCGCATATCACCATCAGGAAATTGAACCAAATCGCGCACGATTATGTTGTAGGGGTCATCCAAGACGATCCCTATCTTTGCCCATTCCAAAGGTAGTCCCTTCTGCTTTAGTTCGGCTTCTTTTTTTTCTTCCCATTCAGTAATTATTTTTTGATCGATGATGATATTTAAAATCGCGTTTTCATTGAAAAATAAACTTGGTTGCAACTTAACCAGTTCAAAATAATCCATCTTATATCTCCAGAGAATAGTATAGGTGTGAAGATTTATCTAATCCTTACTGCTCTTACACTTCAGGGTAAGTTAATTCGTTTTGAGTAGCTATGGTTGCCTCTTCTTGTTTATCTTGTTTATCAGCTACAACATTGAATCCTTGTTTTCTAAACTTATTTAGCAACCTCTCATATTCATCTCTCGCGTTCGAAATTCTGGTACGCATGAAATTGTAATTAATGGCTAAGTCTACATTTTTCGAAGCACCTGCTACGACTTTTGAAATAACGGTTGCCGCTTGATCAGACAAAACTCCTGCTGTTGCACCAGAAAGTTTCACAAGTTTATCGTCTGCCAAAACTGTCAATAATACTCCTCCTATATTGATCACAACTTTTATTGCTGGCCTTATATTTTCAGCACTCCTAGCAGAAGTAATTTTTCTTATTGCATTTTGGTAATTGTAAAACCCGTTAATAAAGGATTTAAAGTCGAGAGCAAAATCCACACCTTTCTTGGATTTCTGAAGATCGTCAATCATACTTTGGGTATCAAGTTTTAGTTTCTTCGCCGATTCAAGAAAAATTTTATATTCATCGCAATCTTGCCTTATTTTATGAATATCACTGAACGTCAAATCATTTACAGTTCGTATCCATAAAGCATTAGTCAGCTTACTAAAAACTATTTCGCCAAACATTGTCGACAGGTCGATCGACTCGGATGCAGGAGCTAATTCCATAGCCATATCTAATTCATGTAATGCCGAACGCTCAGGTAAGTCTCGTCCTGATAGAGTTTGAATTCGTAGCCCATCCGCAGAATTTGCTTGATACTTCAAGTCAAATATCATCTTGAGTTCTTTCCAGAATTTTTTAGAATAATCATACTTTCCCTGAATCACATTCTGGCTCGATTCCTCCTTAGTTCTACCCTCAACACAAACAAACCTGATATACAATTGTTGACGGGTAATCAAGTCTCGTTTTGTTTCGTCAAACGTCTCGGTGCAAAACGTAGTCACTTCATTCAGCTTTTTCTTGAAACCTTCAACATCTTTTATCTTCAAATCTGCCGCTATCTCATTGGCAACAATTCGCGCGCTCATGATATAACTTGTGAATGCCCTTGCTGATCTGTTCGCATCTTTCAAATTTTGTTGTTCGTCCCATGAAAATCTTACGCAAGGTACCTTTTCTAACTCCCTTTCTAACTCTGCAACAGCCATAGTTCCGCTATCTCGCTTGGTATACCCGCTTGCGTCTCCTTCTGTAATTGACTTTTCATTGTACAAATAAGGGATAATTCCCTTTGATTTCACTAAATCAAGATATGCTTTTTTTTCATCACCAGAAGAAAGCAGTGGTTTATATAACTCCTCTGTGTTGATAATAAATGCTCGATTTATAACTACACTATCACTATAAAGGAGGGCTCGCTTAAATTCTGCCTCAATATCCTTTTTTATTTTTTTGCGATATTCTTCACGAGATAATTTTTGTTTCTCCATTTTCTTTAGCCCAGCTAGAGGAACATACTGATTATCTACACCTTGCGTTGTGGAAGACATAATACTTAGATCTTCTTTAGTTAAGGGGATTACATTGGTTGACATTTGAATTTCCTTCCTCATCGTTCGAATCGGGTTTGTTCGATTTTTTCTGTTGTTTTATTGAACTAACAACTTTTAGCCAACGCGTACGCCCATAGCGAGAACCAATCGCTGAGTTGACCCTTTTGCACTATCTGTTCCAGTTTTCCCATTTTTACCCACCTATACTTTGCTATTCCTTCTTGTGTTTCAAGAGTAATCTTTTGTCCTTTTGGAATTTCAACCAAAAACACTGCCGTGCCGCCTCTCCCTTCTTTAACCTTTGTTAGGCAAGTCAATTTTGCATTGGAAACTCCAATTTCTTCCTGAAGTTCTGCTCTAGCATTTTGCTCTGCCGACAAACCCGGCTCGCCAAATCCGCGCGGGAATTCCCAACTCCAATCCCGTTCTTCATGCCGAAATTTACGAATCATCAGAATTTTATCACCCTGCATACACATCAGGACCGAGTTAATTCCGCCACTTTCTGCACTCTTGCGATTAATCCAGCGTACATAACCTCCGACTCGTCCATCTGGAAATTCAACCATATCACGGAGAACATAAAACCACTGGTCTTCCGCAAGAACACCGATATCGATCCAATTGGCAGGCTTGCCATCTTTCCTGAGTTTGGCACGAATTTTCTTTTGCTCCGCCCGAATCTGTTTCTCATTAGTGATAATTTTGATCTCGCCCTTTTCACCTTTGTTATGAAACATTTCGGGACGTTCTTGCATCAAGTTCAAATACTTCTTTAAAGTATCCATGAAAGATGGTCCTTCAGACTATTGTATCGCCATTCGATTCGCAAACTCAACCACCTCTTCCACTTCCTTCTCCGTAAAACACCGCGCCGCTGCATCCGCGCCAAACATGTCCAAGAGCGGTTCGTATAAGTCGGTGGACTCGAGATGGCGCTTCTGCAAGAACATACTTGGCACGGCGCGCAGGAGGCGAAACTAACAGGGGTTATCGTACTGAACGATGCAATCATAAAATTACCACCCAATAATTTCCCCATTTGAGAAGTCGCGCAAATACCAACCCGTCCTTTCCAACTGCGGGTCGATCATCTGCTTGCGGGTTGTATCCTCACTAATTCGGCGCAACAGCCCACCTCGTGAATGGAATACCCACATTATACGGTTAATTCTTTCTTTTGGCATGAAGATTCTCTCTCATCATCGCTTCATACTGCCTCTGTACAATTTTTCCCATGCTCGAAGACACCCGACCCACCGACCGCATGAGCCGCATGCAGGCAGTCCGCGCCGTGCCGCGACAAAAACGCCCCAAACGATGGAACTGGCTGGTATTCGCATCCCTGTTCATCACTGCCTACTTCCTCGCGCCCCTGCGCACCAACATCCTCCTGCTCGGCACAGATGCCTCCCCCGAGCGCGGGGGCACCGGGCGCACGGATACGATCATCCTGACCACCATCGTCCCGCTCCAGCCGTACATCGGCATGCTTTCCATCCCGCGCGACCTGTGGGTGCCGATCCCCGGCGTGGGCGAACAACGCATCAACACCGCCTATTTCTTTGCCGAAGCGGACCAACCCGGGGCGGGGTCGGAGGCGGTCCTGCAAACCATCCGCCAGAACTTCAACGTGCCCGTGCGCTATTATGCGCTCATCCGCATGACCGAACTCATCTTCCTGGTGGATGCGCTGGGCGGGGTGGAGATCGAACTGGCGGCGCCTCAGGGCGGACTTCCGGCGGGTACCCACCATCTGAACGGACTCCAGGCGCTTGCCTTTGCCCGCGACAGGAGCATGGGCGACGACTTCGGGCGCATGGCAGGCACGCAAGTCCTGCTGACCGCCGTGATCAAGAAGATCATCCAGCCCGCCTCGTGGAGCAGACTGCCCGAAATCCTGCCGCCGCTCTTCCGCGCGGTCGAGACCAACCTGCCCGCCTGGCAGTACCCGCGCCTCGGACTTGCCATGCTGCGCGCGCTGCTCACCGGCTTGGACAACCGCAGTATCACGCGCGAGATGGTCATCCCGTTCCAGACCTCGCAGGGAGCGCAAGTGCTCGCCCCGAATTGGGAGGCGATCCGCCCGCTCATGCGCGAGATGTTCGGCAGGTAAACCGGGCGCACCGCCGGGATTGAATTCCATGTTGAATTCCTTATAATCTAAGGTGTCAACCGCAGTTCGAATCACACCCAAAAGGAGAGAGCATGGCAACACTATACAAGACCATCGGCGGCATCGGGCAGGTCAAACGCAGGGATGCGCCGACCGCGCTCGAACAGTTTCAAGATTTTCTGGGGAAGGTCGCGGCGCACGTGCCGGGCGAGGTCATCAGCATCTACGTGCTGGGCAAGTCCCTTGCGCCAACCTTCGAAGGGACCTGGGCGGTCATCTGCTGGGTTCTGGCGTTGTTCCTGCGCTGGCAGGGCACGGAAGGCGAGGGCAAGACTCTCAATGTGATCCTGACCCTGCTTGCCTACCCGCTCTGGGCAATGGCAATGGGCGGCACCATCCTTGGCTATGCCTTCCCCGAACAAGTGACCGGGCTGGCGGTATTGGTCTTCGCCGTGATCGCCGGAGCGTTGTATAACAACAAGTAGGGGCGACGTCCTGTCGCCCGCCCCCACCCAATCCGCCCCTACACACGTAGGGGCGGCGTTTCACTGCCCCCACCCGTCCTCCCCTCGCGAAGCAAACACGACAATGAAGCGCTTACCAAATGATTGTTATCATGCCGCCTGCTGTTCGTACAAGAACCTCTGAAAGTTGACAAACAAACTGCGGATGCTTTCTATGGTTCCAAGGATTTCCTTGGCGTCCTCAATGGCTTTGTACTTGAGCATCAGCAGGTGCGGAAGTTTCTCCTGATCAAGCTCCTCGACGCCGGTTTCGATATATTGGGACAGCACAAATTCGACGAACTGCTTTTGCTCCACGTTCAGGGATGCAAAGATTTTGCCCTGCGCCTTTGCGACGCGGTGTTCGCGGGTGATGGGCGGTTGTAAAAAGGAGATGTATTCGAGCACATCGAGCAGGTCGCTGCTTTGGGCATTGATCAGGGATTGGGCAATGGTGAGTTCTTCGTGACCGTAACCGGCTTTTTCCAGTTCTTCGAGCAGGGCTTTGCGGGTTACGGGGCTTGACCAGATCGTGCGGAGTTCTTCTTCGTTCTTGAAGAATGCGGGCAGGGCGCCGAACAGGTTCTCCACAAATTGCTGTGCCGAGATAGGACGCCCATCGGGACTGTAATAGAGCGTGGACGCCATGTGTTGGATCTCGCGCTCCCTGCCGTCATGCAATTTGATCTTGAGTTTGACCCTTGGCTCGGGCGGTTCATCAGGTCCGCCGTAGGGTGGACGTGGCGGCTGATTCACCTTTGGCTTTTCCACTGGTTCTTCGGGTTCGCCGTCCCAGTCGGGGTCGGCAAAGTGGTGATGGGCATCCACAAAATCATAGATGGTGAAGAAGTCCTTGCCGTCGAAGAGACGCGTGCCGCGCCCGATGATCTGCTTGAATTCGATCATCGAGTTGATGGGGCGCATCAGGACGATGGCGCGGATATTGCGGGCGTCCACGCCGGTGGATAATTTCTGCGATGTGGTCAGGATGGTGGGGATGGTTCTGTCGTTGTCCTGAAACTGGCGCAGGTATTCTTCGCCGAGTTCGCCGTCGTTGGCTGTCACGCGGACGCAATACATCGGGTCGGGGTTCTTTTTGTATTGATTGATCAGGTCGCGGACGGCGGCGGCATGGTCCTGGGTGGCGCAGAAGACGATTGCTTTCTCGTCCTGGTTGATCTCTGCCATGAAGCGTCGGACGCGGTCGGCTTCGCGGGCTTTGATCTCGATGATGCGGTTGAAATCGGATTCCTTGTAGACCCTGCCTGCCTCGACCTCGCCTTCGATGACCGTGTCGTCGGGCGTGTACACATACTCGTCGAGCGTGGACTTCATGTGGCGCACTTTGAACGGCGTCAGGAAGCCGTCGTTGATGCCTTCCTTGAGCGAATAGACATAGACCGGCTCGCCGAAGTATTTGTAGGTATCCACATTGTCTTTGCGTTTGGGCGTGGCGGTGAGACCGAGCTGCACGGCGGGCTTGAAGTATTCGAGGATGTCGCGCCAGTTGGATTCGTCATTTGCGCCGCCGCGGTGACACTCGTCGATGATGATGAAGTCGAAATAGTCCTGGGGATATTCGCCAAAGTAGGGCGCGGGTTCCCCGTTCGCGTTTGTGCCCGACATGAAGGTCTGGAAGATGGTGAAGAAGATGCTGCCGTTGGTGGGGACACGCCCATTCTTGCGGATGGCATCTGGCTTGATGCGCACGAGGGCATCATCGGGGAACGCCGAGTAGCGGGTGAATTCGGAAAAGGCTTGGTCGGCGAGAATGTTGCGGTCTGCCAGAAACAGGACGCGGGGTCGGCGGGAGGTGTCGCGTCTTAAATTCCAGCGCGTCTGGTAGAGTTTCCAGACGATGTGGAAGGCGATCGTCGTTTTGCCCGTCCCGGTGGCGAGCGTGAGCAGGATGCGGTCTTTGTTTTCGGCGAGGGCTTGCAGGGCGTTGTGGACGGCGATCTCTTGATAGTAGCGCGGAGGTTTGGTGCCGCCGATGTCTTCGAATGGGACCGGGTTGAAGCGCTCTTCCCATTCGTTGGGGGCGAAGGCTTGTTCCCAGAGTTCATCGGGTGTGGGGAACTTTGTGACCAGCCCCTCCGCTCCCGTCAGCATGTTGATCTGGTAGATCTCTTTTCCGTTCGCGGCATACGTGAAGGGAAGCTGGAGTTTTGCGGCGTAGTTCTTTGCCTGACCGACCCCCTCGCCAACCCCATACTCATTGCTCTTGGCTTCGACCACGGCAAGCTGGCGTCCCTTATACGTGAGAATGTAATCGGCGATTGCGGGCTTTCCGCGCCTGCCCCCGCTTTGGATCTTGCCGTCGGTGATGCGCCGCTCACGCAGAATGCGCGAACCGTCAATGACTCCCCAGCCCGCCTGTTGCAGTTGCGGATCGATCAGTTCGGCTCTGGTCTCGGCTTCGTTCATGACCCCTCCTGCCTCCCCCAAATACGACAATTTATATTCTGGTAATTATAAAAAGTTTTCATGTCGAATTTGGGGGAGGTGCCGAAGGCGGTGGGGGTGGGTTGTTTTCCAGTACTTCCATAATCGCAAGTATAACGCCATCCATCTCGTTCATGACCTGATTATTCCAAAAGCGAATGACTCTGTAACCCAGTGACTCAAGGTATTTGGTGCGCTCTTCATCGTATTCAGTCTGTTCAAGGTGCTGGCTTCCATCGAGTTCGATGATGAGTTTTGCTTTTGGGGAGCAAAAATCTGTGATGTAGTTTCCAACAGCGTGCTGTCTTCTGAAATTGACTCCGAGCTTATCGCCGCGAAGATATGCCCAAAGCTTGCGCTCGGCAGGTGTTAATGCCTTGCGGAGTTTGCGGGCGTTTTCATATCCTTTGGGTGTGGTTCTTCTGGGCGGCATGGATGAATTCTACCTGCAAAAAGACCCCCACCCTACCCTCCCCCAAATCCGACATGGAGAGTACTAATGTCAACCGAAACTTCAATTGTCGGATTTGGGGGAGGTGCCGAAGGCGGAGGGGGTGATTTACAACTCCCCCGCAAACACCCTCCCCAGCACGGACTTGCGCAACTCCTCCACCGCATCCAGCTTGGACTGGTACACCCCCTCCAAACGGGACGTTTCCGCCGTCAGCCCGTCGAGACATCCGACGATGGCGCGGCGCTCAACCCCTCTCCAAATCCGACATAAATATTTTCAATATTCATAAAGAGTTTCCATGTCGGATTTGGGGAGGGTGCCCCTGCGCAGCGGGGCGGGTGGGGTCGCCCTACAACTCCCCCGCAAACACCTTCCCCAGCACGGACTTGCGCAACTCCTCCACCGCATCCAGCTTGGACTGGTACACCCCCTCCAAACGGGACGTCTCCGCCGCCAGCCTGTCGAGACGTCCGACGATGGCGCGTTGTTCAGTTTTTTCGGGCCAGAAAATCTTAATCGGATGAACAATATTGCGATTGAGGGCTGGGTTTGCTGCCCCTGAATCTAATTTCGATACATCAAGAACTTTGAATAAATAATATACCAAGCGAGGGTCATTACCTTTGAAGTCTTTTACCCACAAAGTTGTATCGTGCGGCCAGTAATCTTCAACTACATAATATGATTTTCCCAAAGTTCCTTTGCGCCCAATAACAACGCCTGGACCTTTTGCCATAGGTATATTGTGATAACTTTTTATTCCACCACTTGAGACAACGGGCACATTGCCCTTCTCTTGTTGGCTTTTTGTTATATCAAATCCTCTTTGTAATGTAATTTGTTCGCCTATTGTTGTCTCGTGGTTTTTTTTATTGTTATCTGAAAAAACTTTGCGCAATGCCGCCTCAAACACCTCCCGTGCGTTGACCAGATTCCGCTCAGCATTTTCATGGACATGCGCCAGCCCTGCGAAGATCTCGTCCAGCAGAGAGACGATCCGCTCTTGTTCGGGGAGTGATTTGGGGTATGAAATATCAATATTTCTAAAGGCAGGAACATCTAAATTTTTTTGAGCAGTTCCTCTACCAAGAGAGTAAATATGATCGTTCAGAGAGAATATTAGATAATCAAAGAAGTCTTCTCTAATCTCACTCTTGTTTTTCGGAGTAACTGTCAAACCACTATCATTCAAAAAGAATTTCCCCTTTACAAACCTTGTGCATTGCTCTGACATTGCGAATCTGGCAATAACCATTCGGTCTTCACGATTGTATTCATCCATAAAGAAAGTAGCACCACCGCCACCATAAACAGGATACTTACTGCCACCATCTCTCTTGTGTACAACTCTGGTGCCATACTCAACTTCACATACATCATCTAATTTTTTTGTTTCCCAACCTTGCTTCATAACAGCCCCTGAATCTTTTCCAAAATCGCCGCGCTCTCTTCATCGAGCGACTTCATCTCCGCCAGGATGGCGGCAGGCGCTCGCAGGGTCGTATCCGTTTTGCGGTGCGGGTTCTTAACCGAAAGGTCGTATGTCGGGGCACGATGCATCGTGCCCGTACTTTCATCGCCAAGAATATCCGCAACATCCACCGTCCACGAGTTCTCCGAATCCGCTTTCGTCTTTTGCAGTTTCAGAAAATCTTCCAGATCCTTTTCGTTGAGCGGGTTGGTCTTGCCGAGGTTGCGCTCCAAATTCAACTGGTAATACCAGATCTTTTTGGTTGGCGCCCCCTTCTCGAAAAACAACACCACCGTCTTCACGCCCGCGCCAGTGAACGTCCCGCCAGGCAGGTCGAGCACGGTGTGCAGGTTGCAGGTTTCGAGCAGGGTCTTGCGCAGGCTCACCGAAGCGTTATCGGTATTCGAAAGAAACGTATTCTTGATCACCACGCCCGCGCGTCCGCCCGCCTTCAAGATCTTGATGAAGTGCTGCAAGAACAAGAACGCCGTCTCGCCCGTTTTGATCGGGAAATTGCCCTGCACCTCGGCGCGTTCCTTGCCGCCGAAGGGCGGGTTTGCCAGCACCACATGGTAACGGTCGCGCTCCTGAATGTCCGAGATATTTTCCGCCAGCGTGTTGGTGTGTAAAATGTTCGGCGCTTCGATGCCGTGCAGGATCATATTCATAACCCCGATGATATACGCCAGCGACTTCTTTTCCTTGCCGAAGAAGGTCTTCTCCTGCAGGATGCGCGCCTCTTTCGTGCCGATGCCGGGTTGCCCCCTCATAAACTCATACGCCTCGACGAGGAATCCCGCCGACCCCACCGCCCCATCGTACACCGTCTCGCCGATCTTCGGGTTCACCACCTTCACGATGGTCTTGATCAACGGGCGCGGCGTGTAATACTCGCCGCCATTGCGCCCCGCATTGCCCATGTTCTTGATCTTGTCCTCGTACAGGGCGCTCATCTCATGCTTTTCCTTCGACGAGCGGAAACGCAGTTCATCCACCAGGTTGATCACCTCGCGCAGGTTGTACCCGCTTTGGATCTTGTTCTTCAGTTCGCTGAAAATTTCCCCCACC
This sequence comes from Anaerolineales bacterium, assembly GCA_023382595.1. GTDB lineage: Bacteria > Chloroflexota > Anaerolineae > Anaerolineales > Villigracilaceae > Villigracilis. Next base: position 40,147 of record JAHDWB010000011.1, read on the forward strand.
TTGTATTCGATCGTATCGGGGTGCTCGGCAGATGTTTTGAACTTCCGTAAATACGGGAACAACTCGTCATTCACAAACTCGATCAGATCATCGCCCGTCATCGCCTTGTGATGGTCGATCCGCGCTGGTCGAGTAGACGCCGTAGGCGTCGTATCGAGACCACCATTTTCATTTTTCGGAGCCGCCCACACATCCCACTTGAACTTCTTATCAATGATCGGCGTATATTTCTTCCCCGTCAACTCCGCCGCATCCTTGCGGTCCTTTTCAAGATCGTCCAGATACTTCAAGAACAGGATCCACGAAGTCTGCTCCACGTAATCCAACTCCGTCGAACAGCCGGGGTCCTTCCATAATTTATCGTCGATGTTTTTGAAAGTCTGCTCGAACATAATTAATCCTTACCCCTCCCTAAATCCGACAGTTCTTCCGTCGTATTTGGGGAGGGTGCCCCTGCGTAGCGGGGCGGGTGGGGTGGTGGAAGGGGCAGCGTCCATGTTTTTGAACGTCTGCTCGAACAAAGGTATCTCCTGATAAAAAGACCCGACAGGTTTAAAACTCATCCCAATTTTCCCAAGTATACCCGACCATCCTCCCGCCCCAACCTTTCAACCTCATTGGAAGTGACAACCGCCCCTCGCACCGAAGCGGCTGTCACCATTACTTAACTCCCCTCCTTATCTCCCCTCCCCTAAATTCCATGCACTTCGGAATTTGGGGAGGGGCTGGGGGTGGGGCATTTCCCTCCCCTAAATTCCATGCACTTCGGAATTTGGGGAGGGGCTGGGGGTGGGGCATTTCCCTCCCTAAATTCCATGCACTTCGGAATTTGGGGAGGGGCTGGGGGTGGGGTCAGAACTAATTCCAGTGATACTCCGCCACATTCCCCGGCATATCGCGCGCCGTCACAAAAACCTGCGCGCCACCGTTTGCAGTAGCCGTCGTCATATACGTCCACCACGCCCCCTCCGCCTTCACAGCCGCGCCCTGCTCATAGACCGCGCCCTGCTCGTCCATGATGACCACATCCACCTGCGTCACCTGCACATCGTCCTCCACCTTGATGCGCAGCGTCTCGCCGATGCCGCCTTCCCATGCGCTTGCATCCACATCGCGGATCTCCGGCGCATTGAAATAATCAGCCATCGCCACATTGAACGTGGTCAGCCCCGTCCCTGCCGCCTTCTCGGCATACATCGCATGAGACTTGGCATCCTTCGCATACACGACCGCGTCCTTGAACCTCTCCTGCTGTTCCAATTGCGCCTCGCTAAAGACCCGGTTCTCCCCGAACGTCGGCACATTGCTGATGATCGTCCGTCCCGCCCGGTCATGTTTCAGAATGAACTGCTCGCCCAGTGAACCGCTCAAACCGCGAATAAAGATGTTATTACGTACTTTAGCCATTTCTAGCTCCTTTTTTTGATTGATTGATCTGATGAATGGACAAACTGCGGGTCGTCCTTCGGTGATCCTTCGATGGTCCTTCGGTCATCCTTCGATCATCCTTCGGTCAACCTTCGCTCATTGCAATGATTCGATACATGCTCCTTTCTGCCTCCGGGCGTAAACCCGGCGCATTAATTCCCTCCTCAGAGCGGCAAACACGCCCTCAATAACGCAGGGCGCTGGCGGGTGACGATATTCTCACGATCCGAACAGAAATGGACGTACCTTCTCTATCCCGCCATCGCCCCCATTATACGAATTCCGCCTCCCAAATCAACCCACCTAAAAAAACTGTAAACTCCTTATCCCTACTCCTAAATCCGAAGGCTTTGGGAGTGGGATGGCAGGGTGGAGTGGGCACAAAATATGCCTGTTTGGCGTTAATATGGAGATGGAAGGAGAACCCATGAAGACCAAATCCCTGTTTTGCATGTTGATCGTGACCCTCGCCGCCGCGGCGTGCGCCCCGCAAGCCCCGCCGACCGCCACGCCTCCCCCCAGCCCCCTGCCTGCCTTTGAAACCGCCACCCTCATCCCCGCCTCCGCCACACCCATCGTCATAGAGACGGCGCTCGTACCGAGCGCCACCCTCGCGCCGACGCTCAACCCGGCGGTTACTGCCACGTCCCTGCCGCCAGCGACCGGCATGCACAATCCCTATGCCGTTGTGCTCGTACTGCCCGGCGACGTGCTCAACATCCGCGCCGGTGCGGGCACGGGGTACAGCATCGTTGGCACGCTCCAGCCGACGGCGTCCGGCGTGAACCGCACCGGTCCAGCCGCCAGCGCGGGCGGAGACCGCTGGGTCGAGATCCAGAACCCGGGCGGCGGCACAGGCTGGGTCAATGCCAACTTCCTGACCGAGCACGTGTCTTCCTCCGCCTTCTGCGCGGATGCGCGTGTGACCGCCCTGCTCAATGACCTCAGGACCGCCCTGCTCAACAGCAACGGCGACCTGCTCCGCGCACTGGTCAGCCCCGTCCACGGCTTGGACCTGCGCCTGTGGCGCTATGGCACGGTGGTGAACTACTCACCGAAGGAAGCACAATGGGCATTTCAATCGGAGTATGAGGTCAGTTGGGGAGCCGCGCCCGGCAGCGGCGAAGAGACAAAAGGCACGTTCACCGCCCAGCCTTTGCCGAGATTACAGGAAGTGTTCGGCGGCAATTATTCCATGCACTGCAACGACACGCTCGACCTCGCCACCTTTGCCCTGCAGCCCTGGTCCCCCGAATATGCCAACATCAATTTCTATACCATCTACAAACCCGGCACGGAGCAATACGGCGGGTTGGATTGGCGCGCATGGACGGTCGGTGTGGAATACGTGGAAGGCAAGCCGACGCTCTTCGCGCTGATCCACTTCCAATGGGAACCGTAAACGCGCCTCACCCCGCACACCCCGCCCCCACCCGTCCTCCCCCGCCCCCACCCATCCTCCCCCAAATCCGACAATAAAGCGCTTACAAAATGATTCAGAGTTTGAATCGTCGGAGTTGGGGGAGGTGCCGAAGGCGGAGGGGGGTCTCACCCCGCCGAACGACGCCGCAACCAGCGCCAGCCCGCCCAGACCAGCCCCGCGAGCAGGATCACAAAACTGCCGTTGACGAAGAACCATTTCAACGCCGTGAAGACCGGCGTCATCACATCCACGAACGGGGTCGGGTCGGGGTAGCGTCCCATTACCAGCGCGGCGGAGAGATTTTCGAGATAGTCGAAGACCACGCCCGCCAGCGGGAAGAGATTCAACAACCGCCAGCGGTCCCCCGCGGGCAGGGCGCGCGTCAACGCCCAACTGACGGCGGTGCCGAGGAAGAACAGATACGCGAGGGGCCAGACCACATCGAAGGTCAGGCGCGCGCGGATATAGGCACTCCGCCCCTCTGCGCCGTACGCCTCCGCCATGCGGTACAGGTCGGCGGGCGTATAGAAGAAGGACGTATCGGGCGAGCCCGTCTCCGCGCTGTAGGTCTCTGCCTGCGCCGCCTGCCCCGGCAGGATGACACCGATAAAGACCGCGAAGACCGCCAGCGCCGCGAGCGCCAGCCAGCCTTTTGAAATGGAATACAAGAGATCCGAAGTCCGTTCGAGCATCGTTATCACCTCACTGGGTTTGTCGTACTTTTGCGCCATGCCTCTGCCGCCACCACCAGCGGATGCCGCGCCTCCACCCCCGCCCCCTGCTGGATCTGCATCCGGCACGCCGCGCCGCTGGAAATGATTCCACTGCCCCCTCCGTCACTGCGTGACACCTCCCCCACATCCGCGCCGGGGGTTTCCCTCACTCCTGCAACCATTCCTTTCGGATGTGGGGGAGACTGGGAGGGGGCAAGGGCGCGAATCTTTGGCAGTACCCCCAACTCCCCGACCTTCATCGAAAGCTCGTAATGCCCGGCATCGTACCCAAATGTGCCCGCCATGCCGCAGCAGCCCGCCTCGAGGACTTCCACCTCGAACCCGAAGCGCCTCAGCATCTCGACCGTGGCGGCGGTGCCGGAGGGTAAGCCGTCATCCGCCGGTCCCTGCGCGCGCTGGTGACAATGCGGCTGGAATACCAACTTCCCCCCCTCTCCTTTGAGGAGAGGGGCTGGGGGTGAGGTCGCAGCACGCAAAACAAACTCCTCCACCAGCCAGACCCGCCTGCTCAACGCGCGGATCTCTTCACGGCGACCCGGCAACAAGGAGGTGTACTCGTCCTTGAGACAATAGACCTCCGGCGGTTCGCATCCCACCACGCTCAAGCCTGCCCCCCCGTCCAGACGTTGGATCTCGTCCAAGACCCTGTCCGCGTGCCGCCCTGCCGCCTCGAGGAATCCCTTTGAAAGCAGGGACGCGCCCGCGCCGATCACCGGCAGGAGTTTCACGTCGTAGCCGAGTCCGTTCAGGAGGCAGACCGCCGCCTCTTCCACCTCCGGCTCGATGTAATGCGAAAAGACATCCGACAGGAAAATGACCGACTTGGAACGACCCGTTTGCAGGTCGGCGCGGAAGCGCGGCTTCGTAAAGCGCGGGAACGGTCTCTGCTCCGCCAGCCCCAGCAGGCGCGCGATCATCTTCCGCGTAACGGTCATATCCATGAAGAGATTCGCCAGCGGCGCGAGGGGACTCAAGACCTGCGCGGCGAGGTGGAAGTAGCCGAAGAGATAATCGCGCAGAGGGCGGCGGTGACGCTTGTAATACTGGTGCATGAACTCGTACTTGAGCTTGGGCATGTCCACGCCGCTGGGGCACTCGGAGGTGCAGCCCTTGCAGGCGAGGCACAAATCCAACGTTTGGAAAGCCGCCAATTCGAGTTCCGAATATCGAGTATTCGAATATTCGATCTTCGACAAACCCCGCAACAAATTCGCCCTGCCCCTGGTGCTCAAGCCTTCTTCGCGCGTGGCTTGAAACGACGGGCACATCACGCCGCTCTGTTTGCGGCACACGCCCTGCCCGTTGCACATTTCGACCGCCCCGCTCAGACCGCGCTCGTGCTCGAAGTGCAGCACGGCTTCCCATGCCTGCGGTGCCGGGTCGGTGCGGTACCGCAGGTGTGTGTCCATCGGCGGCGCGTCGAACAGCTTCTTGGGGTTCAGAAGGTCCTGCGGGTCGGCGGCATGTTTCAAGCGCCGCATGGCATCGGTGACCTCCTTCCCGTAGGTGCGTTCGATGTATTCGCCGCGCGCGAGACCGTCGCCGTGTTCACTGCTCATCGAGCCGCCCAGCCGCATCGTCAACGCGAAGACCGCTTCGCTGATGCTTCGCATGGCGCGCACGCCCTCGCCGGTCTGTGCGTTCAGCACCGGGCGGATGTGCAGGCAGCCCGCCGAGGCATGGGCATAGATGCCGCCGAACGTGCCGTGCGCTTCGAGCATGCGCTCCACCTCGCGCACGAAATCGCCCAAACGCTCCACCGGGATGGCGCAGTCTTCGATGAACGCCAGCGGTCGCGCCGCCTGCGGGCGCGAATCCAGGATGCCCAGCCCCACCTTGCGCACGTTCCAGATGCGCGCCTGCTCTTCGGCGCTCTCGGCGATGGTCAATAATGCACCCCCGGTCGAGTCGCCGCGAAGCGGCGTATCGAGACTGCGTACCCGTTCCTTCAAACCCCGAGGTTCGCTCCCACTGAACTCCACCACCAACACCGCGGCGGGACTGCCCACCACCCAGCCCATTTGGCGCGCATAGGCGGGTACGCTGCGCGCCAGTTCGAGGATCATGCGGGGAATCAACTCCACGGCGCTGGGCTTGAACTCCAACAGGCGCGGCACATCATCGCAGGCAGAGGCGATGCTGTCATAGGCAAGCACGCCCAGTATCGTGTGCCGTGGTTTGGGGACGAGGTTCACGGTCAGACGGCGCATGACCGCCAGCGTGCCTTCACTGCCTGCTAATAGATGCGCCAGATTGACGGTGGACGTTGGGCGGTAAACCGCCGCAGGCAGACCGAAATCATACGCATCCCATTGCGGCGGCGCGGAGGGACTCCACGGCAGCAGGTAATTGAGCCGGTAGCCCGCTGAGTTGCGCCACGACTTGGGATGGCTCTGTTTGATGGCGTTGGCGTGGTGTGTGCGGATATCTTGAACTGCGGAAACGATATTCGATAAGCGGGTATTCGAAACGCTCATACCTGCTCTCGAAGCATCGAATATCGAATCATCGAAAACCGCCAAACTCCCGTCCGAAAGGATCACATCCGCCGCGAGCAAATGGTCCGCCGACATGCCGTATACGATGGAGTGCGCGCCGGTGGCATTGTTGCCGATCACGCCGCCCAGCGTGGCGCGCTCCGCCGAAGCCGGGTCGGGACCGAAGGTCAAGCCGTACGCTGCGGACGCGCGGTTGAGATCGGACAGCACCACGCCGGGTTCCACGACGGCGGAATGGGTCTCGGGGTCAATTTCAAGGATGGCATCGAGATGACGCGAGCAATCCAGGATCAGGGCGTCCCCCACGGCTTGTCCCGCCAGCGAGGAGCCCGATCCGCGCGGCAGGATGGGAACGCGGTGCTTCGCCGCCAGCTCGACCGCGGCATGCAGGTCGTCCTGCGTCTTCGGCAGGGCGACTCCCAGCGGCTCGATCTGGTAGACCGAGGCGTCGGTGGAATATAAGGCTTTCGAGGCGGGGTCCAGCCGGATGTCGCCCGTGAAGCGCTTTTTGAGTTCGTGGAAAAAGTCGGGGGAGAGAGTCATTTGATAAAGCCCCTAAAGGTATTGAAACCTTTAGGGGCTGGAACATCTATTTCACCTGCGCCTGTTTCGCCACCGCTTCGGCTCTCTTGGCGGCTTCTTCGGGGTCGCCGAGATAATACTTCTTGAGCGGCTTCAGGTCCTCATCCAGTTCATAGACCAGCGGCAAGCCGGTCGGGATGTTCAAGGCGACGATGTCCACTTCGGACATGTCATCGAGGTATTTGACCATCGCGCGGATCGAGTTGCCGTGCGCGACGATCATCACGCGCCTGCCCGCCTTGATCTCCGGCGCGAGCGTGGAATGCCAGTACGGCAGGACGCGCTCCAGGGTGATCTTGAGCGATTCGGTGGCGGGCAGTTGTCCGGCGGTCAACCCGGCATAGCGGCGGTCGAACTTCGGATGGCGCTCGTCGCTGGGTTCCAGCGCGGGCGGCGGGGTATCGTAACTGCGCCGCCAGATCAGGACCTGCTCGTCGCCGAACTTTTCCGCCGTTTCGGCTTTGTTCAGTCCCTGCAATGCGCCGTAGTGGCGTTCGTTCAACTGCCAGGCGCGCACGACCGGCAGCCAGTCGCGGTCCATGACGTCCTGGATGATGTTCAGGGTCTTGATGGCGCGCTTCAACACGGACGTGTAGGCGATGTCGAAGTCATAGCCTTCGTCCTTCAATAACTTCCCCGCTTCGGCGGCTTCGGTCCTGCCGAGATCGGTCAGGTCCACATCCGTCCAGCCGGTGAAACGGTTCTCGAGGTTCCATGTGCTTTGTCCATGACGGACGAGTACGAGTTTATACATAAATCGGCTCCTATGTCATTCCGGTATCGATCCGCAGATGACGCAGGTTGGGCAGATTGAAACCCAAACAAGGACATGCTCTGCGAACATCGGCGCAATCTGTGGATTGCCCATCACATCCACCAACCTGTCTTTCATGTCGTTGCGAGACCCGCAGGGGCGAAGCAATCCCCCCGCTGATGAGGAGATTGCCGCGTCGGGCTGCGCCCTCCTCGCAATGACATGAGATTATAGCCCAAGTCATTCGCCCATAGTAAAATTAGCGGATGCCCAAAGATGACGTCACCCCCGTCCGCCAGCAATACCTCGATATCAAAAAAGAATATCCCGGCAGCATCCTGTTCTTCCGGCTCGGCGACTTCTACGAAACCTTCGATGAAGACGCCGAGATCACCGCGCGCGAACTGGACATCGTGCTCACGTCGCGTCCGGTCGGCGGCGGTGTACGCGTGCCGCTGGCAGGCATCCCGTATCATGCCGTCGAGAACTATCTTGCGCGCCTGATCGAAAAAGGCTATCACGTCGCCATCTGCGAACAGGTCGGCGACCAGCCCAGCAAGGGCATCTTTCCGCGCAAGGTCGTGCGCGTGGTCACGCCCGGGACGGTGACCGAACCGGGGCTGCTGCCGGGGGATGCGAACAACTATCTCGCCTCGCTCTTCCTCGACGGGCAGACTGCCTCTGTTTCTTATACCGACGTCACCACCGGAGAGTTCGCCGTCACCGAACTGCCGCTGGAAGCCTTGCGCGCCGAGTTGACGAGACTGCACCCTGCCGAGATCCTTTACCCCGACAGCCAGACCCTGCCCGACGGCATTACCGGTCACACCACCGCGCTGCCCTCGTGGAAGTTCGAAGCGGGCAAATGCAACGACACTCTATTGACGCAGTTCAACGCCTCCACGCTGGATGGTTTCGGGCTCAAGGCGAACAGTCTCTCCGTGCGCGCGGCGGGGGCGATCGTGCAATATCTCAAAGAGACCCAGCCCGACGCGCTGCACCTGCTCAACTCCCTGCGCTCGTACAGCCTGAACGAGTTCATGACGCTGGACGCCTCCACGCGCCGCAATCTCGAATTGGATGAGACCCTGCGCGGACAACGCAAAGGCTCCCTGCTCGGCACGCTCGACCTGACCATCACCCCGATGGGCAAACGCCTGATCCACCAGTGGGTCAGCCAGCCGCTCCTGCATGTCGAGAAGATCCAGAAACGCCAGAACGGCGTGGAGCACTTCGTCCAACAGGGCATGGTGCGCGCCGAATTGCGCGACGCGCTCAAGCCGCTCGCCGACCTGGAACGACTCGTCAACCGCGTGATCGCCGGTCAGGCACAGCCGCGCGATCTAGCCGCGATGCGCAGCACCCTGGAACAGTTACCGAAAGTGAAAGAGGTAATTGGCGAACAGAAGGCAGAAGGCGGAAGGCAGTGGTCAGTTTGTGCGGAGCAGTTGAGGTTGCTGCAGAATGCGCTGGATGACGATCCGCCCGCCACCCTGCAGAACACAGGCATCATCCGCGCCGGGTATTCGCAGGAACTGGATGCGGTCATCGACGCCTCGAAACATGCCCGCGATTGGATCGCCAACCTCGAAGGCGTGGAACGCGAGAAAACAGGCATCAAAACGCTCAAGGTCGGCTACAACAAGGTCTTCGGCTATTACATCGAAATCTCGCGCGGCGCGGCAGACAAAGCCCCCGGACATTACATCCGCAAGCAGACACTGGTCAATGCCGAGCGCTTCATCACACCGGAGATGAAGGAATACGAAACGCTGGTGCTGAACGCGGAAGAGCGCATCCGCGAAATTGAACTGCGCTTGTTCAAAGAAATTTGTGCCGAGATCGCCAAGGCGGCGCATCAATTACTGTCCACTGCAAGAGCCATCGCCGAATTGGACGTCTTATCTGCGCTGGGAGAAGTGTCCGCTTTGAACGGGTACACCAAGCCGGAGGTGCACGAGGGCGGCGGGCTGGAGATCCGCGACGGACGGCATCCCGTCGTCGAGCAGTTGTTGAAGTCCGAGCGCTATATCCCGAACGATGTCATCTTCGAAAAAGGCGAGGTGGTGCGCGTCATCACGGGACCGAACATGAGCGGCAAGTCCACGTATCTGCGGCAGACCGCGCTGATCGTGTTGATGGCGCAGATGGGTTCCTTCGTGCCTGCCGCGTCGGCACGCATCGGCTTGGTGGACCGCATCTTCACCCGTATCGGCGCGCAGGATGAAATCCATGCAGGGCAGTCCACCTTCATGGTGGAGATGGTGGAGGCGGCGAACATTTTGCATCACGCCACGCCGCGCAGTCTGCTGATCCTGGACGAGATCGGGCGCGGCACTTCGACCTATGACGGGTTGTCCATTGCGTGGGGCATCATCGAATACATCCACAATCATCCGCAGCTGCGTGCGAAGACATTATTCGCCACGCACTATCATGAATTGACCCAACTCGCCGAGTTACTGCCCGGCGTGCGCAACTACAACGTGGCGGTCAGCGAAGCGGACAACAAAGTGGTGTTTTTGCATAAGATCATCCCCGGCGGCGCAGACCGTTCCTACGGCATCCATGTCGCGCAACTGGCAGGACTGCCCTCCCCCGTGATCGGGCGCGCGAATGAGATCATGGCAGAACTCGAGCGTTCCGCTGCGCGCGGCGTGAAGATCAATCCGCAGGCGGCACAGCAAGTGGCGCTGTTCCCGGAGACCAATCCGCTATTAGATGAGTTGAAGGAACTGGATGTGAACGCGCTTTCCCCCATCGAGGCATTGAACAAGTTGTTCGAGTGGCAGAAGAAGTTTTTGAAATAGGAAACTTACGGACTTCGTAATTCAAAAACAGAAATCCCGTCTGCAGAATATATTTCTGCATATCCATCGTCATCCCGGAATAAATCGGTCAGGTCCCCGGTGCGGGCTTCGCGGAGGACGACAAGGTCATAATCCAAACCCGTCACCGCCGACCAATCCTCCACGCAGGCGACTGAAGCGCATCGCTGCAGCCCAGCCAACTCGGAATATCGCGTGTAGAACGCATCGCCCAACAGCCACTCAAATCCCTGAATTGTGGACTGACTGCGGCGCTCCGTCAGCGCGGGGAACCACTCGACGAATGGATCGATCTCCGGGCTTTGCACACCGGTCAACGGGAGGAAGGAAGCGCTGTCGTCCGTGTTGGTACGGATCCACTCCATCGCCTGAAGGTCAGCGGGCTTCAGGCTGTTGTTCACCAATCGAAAGCCGTACAACCCCGATTCAATGAACAGCAGGGTCAGCACAAGAAACAAGACGGCATTGAAAACCCTGCTTTTATACAGTTCACCAAGGTCCATTTCCATCTTTCTCAGGCGGGAGATCAAATGCGGGATCGCATCCGCAAACGCCAGCGCGGCAAGCATCGTCAGTGGATAAAACGTCACACTCGGCGCGCTGCGCGGCTCCACCAAATACGGCAAAACCACCCAGACCACGAGAAAATATTGTTTTCGCCACAGCCCCCACGCGATCCCGATCACGCGCAAAACGACCAGCAGGGGCAAAAGCCCTTCACTGACCAAGACCGCCTTATACAACGCCTGCCACAAGGATGCCCCATGCGAACCCGTCTGCAACGCGGATTGGATCGGCGCAAGTCCATGATGAAACAGGACCGTCCCCCACCAGGGCGCTGTCAACGCCAGCACGCCCAACGCAACAAAGATGGAATCAAGAAAGGAACGGAAGGTACGCCCGAAGAATATCCATAGCAAGATGCAGGTCGCCGCCGCATGGATTCCCGCTTCAGGATGACTGAGAACTGCCAGCCCGCCGCAAGCCGCCGCCAACCCGACAGTTTTCCAGCCGCCCTCCCGAAAGAGACGCACCACAAAAAGGACGGTCAACAGCAGGAACAGCGAACCAAAACTGCGCGTCAGCCCGCCGCCCATGATGAACCAGCCGAAGGCGCCGGGAGTCAGCGCATAAAAAGCGGATGCCAGCGCCCCCCGCAGTTTCGAGCCAAGCAATTCCGATGCCAGAAGATAGAACGCACCAATGGACAGGGTGTTCACAACAGGCGGCAGCCAGCGCAACAGATCCGATTCGGAGATGCGGAACACATCCGAAAGGATTCTGGCAACATAGAATCCAAACGGAGGATACGCATACGGAATTTGCAAGTGATTGTAGGAGGTGAAGACCGGCAGGGCATACCCGCTCTCGCGCAGGTCGCGCACCATGCTCAGAAACATCCCGCCGTCATTGAGCGGAAATCCCGCCTGCATCCCCGGCAAAAAACGGACAAGTCCGCCAAAGAGGATGGAAACGCCAAGGAGGAGGAGAATCCATTCGCCAGCGGAAAGGGTCTTTTTTGCGGTCACCATAAAATCTTTACGATGGAACTGGTCCGCGCTCGGAAGGCATGAACAAGACCGCAACAAACAGGAACCAAACAAAGGATTCCATTTCCATGAAATAGCTCAGGCTGATGTTGATAAAAATAATATGAACCAGCACAAATAACGGGAAGAAATGGATCAGGTCACGTCCTGCCAGTGCAACCCTGAGCGCGCGGATAACACCGATCACCAACATGATCAACAACAGCACCAGACCAACCACGCCCAAATTCAGCAATATATCCAGATAACCGTTGTCGGCGACCTTGACCGGATATCCCCAGCCCACCACCTCCTGCACCTTCTGGTTGATGCCGGGCTGCAGCCAGAACGTTCCAAAGCCGTAGCCAAGCACCGGGCGCTCAGCCGCATACGTCTCAAGAACATGCAGCCACATCGGAATACGCCCGGTCATGTTGGCGGAGCGATTGAAAAGTCCAAAGATGAATCCCAGGTTTGCAACGATCAACAGCGCCACAAAGGAAGCCGCTCCCAGCATGATGAAATATATCCGCCGGGAAACAAGATGCCCCCATTTCAACCACAGCACAACCAGCACGAACAATGCCGATTGAATTGCAAAAACGACCAAGCCGGAAGCTGAGTCGCTCAATACTGCGAGGATCACACCAAGCGCCAGCAGAAATGCGGAAAATATTTTCTGTCTGCGGTTGTACTCACCAGGGGGTGAAAATAAGATCACAAGATAGGAAATGTACCCCAGAGCCATCATTGCCCCAAGGTAGATCTTGTGCCAGAATACTCCGCGCCACAATCCCTCATAAGGGAAATTTGTCATGATGCCAACCCGCGGGAACGCAACAGCCGTAAACAAGCTCACCAGCGCAAAAATTCCCGCCACAACCGCCACAAAATTAACCAGACCCTTTACAGAAAAGCGCATCCCGGCATAAGCGGCAATGAACGTGACAAGCAGGAGCAAAAGAGCCCGATAGATCGTCGCGGGCAAATAGGCGCTCCAAAACAACGACAGGACCGACACTGTAACAAATGCGCCCATAACCCAATTGCGCCGCCAACCATCCCAGTAATTCCTTTCAAGGCGGCGCATGCGCAGGAAAAGGAAGATCACGACCAGAATGAAGAACAATACGCTCAATTGACTTTGCGCCGAGCCGTAATTGCAGGAGCGTTTCGGCGTCAACCCCTCCAGGTAACAGACATATAGGGTCAAATGGGTTAGAAATGTGACCAGTCCAAGCACAAGCCCGTCGAAAACTTTATCAAATTTCCCGTGCATCTCAATTCTCCAAACTAATACGATCCGCGCCCCATGATCACGACCCATGCCGTGCGAAACAGGATCTGCACATCCAGCCAGATCGAATAATTCTGAATGTAATACAGGTCATCCTCGGTATGCAGATGCATCGGCTTGTCGCTCCTGCCGTTGACCTGCCACCACCCCGTCATGCCGGGCGGCACGGCAAAGCGCTTTCTCTGCCAGGGCTGGTATTTTTCCACCAACTGGGGCATTTCTGGGCGGGGTCCCACCAGGCTCATATCGCCGCGCAGGACATTAAAAAGTTGTGGAAGTTCATCCAAGCTGAAACGACGGAGAAAACGGCCAACCCGCGTCACGCGGGGATCATCCTTTGATTTATGGATGACATTCCCTTTTTCATCGCGCTTCTCCACCTGCCCCTGGAGCTGCTCGGCATTCCTGACCATGGTTCTGAATTTGAGCATGTTGAAAAAACGCCCGTTCTCCCCCGCCCGCTTCTGTCGAAATAGAATAGGCGAACCGTCATCGAGATAGACCATCAGGGCGGCAACCGCCATGAGAGGCAGGGCAGGCAGCAGCGCGGCAAGACCGAAAAAGAGATCAAAGGCGCGTTTCGTCATCCGCTGGTAATCGTCCATTGCAGAAGCGCGCAGATCCAGCATGGGTATCCCTGCGAAATCTTCAATCGCGGTCTTGTACAATGCCAGATCGAAAAAGCCCAGGGCAACCCATACCTGCACAGGCAGCCGCTCGATCTTCTGAACGATCTCGCCCATTTGATGATACTCGGAATGAGGCAGCGCGATGACCACATCAGATATCCGGTGCTTTGCAATGACCGAGGCAATGGCATCGCTGTCGCCCAGAAAATACGGCAGAGTTTTTTCCTGTTTGATTCGATCGACAAACCCTAAAAACTTCAGGTTCGGGACATGGGCAAGCCGCATCTGCTCACGGACCTTTTCCCCCAATGAACCGGTGCCCACGACCAACACGCGACGCGGTTGTTCCAAAAAAACGTTCTGCGCCCGAAAATAGTAACGGACAAAAAGCCGCCACACCAAGTGAAAAGCATACACAAGAAGAACGAAAACGACGAATTGAGCGCGCGAAACTTCGCGGTACGAAAAGTACAAAACCCCTGCCGAGGAGACAGATGCGATCAACACCCCCAAGGTCAATGCGGAAAACTCATCGACAATCCGCAGATACTTCCTTCCATCATAAATGGATGCAGTCGAATAAACGAGCACCCAAATGGTCGGAAAAATGAGATACAGGAATACAGGCACAACCACGGACGTCGAAATGGGGGCAATTCCGGGTACCTGGTTTAATTGAGGGCGTATCCATGACGCCAACCACAGCGAGAAGGCAACGAAAACGCTGTCAACCAACATGGAAAAAAGCGCAAAATTGACCGAAAATCTTCTCAGCATGATTTGATTTTACCGACGAAAACCCAACAGGTCGGCTATTGCAAGGAATATAAAACGGGAGTTGTGATATAGATAGCGCTTCCACAATCTGCGCGGTTCGGTCAACAGCCGAAACAACCACTCCAACCCCAAACGCTGCATCCAGGAGGGAGCCTGTAATTTTAAGCCTGAATGAAAATCGAATGCTGCCCCCACACCAAGCATGACGGCATGTACCTTTCCGCGGTGTTCTGCCATCCATATCTCCTGTTTGGGACAGCCAAGCCCTACAAACAGAATGCGCACGCCGGACCGGTCGATATTTTTCACAATCTCTTCTTTTTCCTGCCGGTTTAGTTCCCGAAACGGCGGACTATATGCGTAAACGACATTCAATCCGTTATATCTTTCCTTCATCCGCTCGACCAGCGCATCAAGAACCTGCGGCGCGCCGCCGTAAAACCCAACCGGAATATTCTCCCGCGCTGCCATCGCAAGCACGTGAAGCATCAGGGTGGGTCCATAGACACGTTGTTGGTCCCGCTGTCCCTTCAAACGCATCATCCACACCAGCGGCATGCCATCGGGAACAACGAGATCGGCATTATTGACTATCTTCGCAAACTCCGGCGAGTCATGCACTTCCATCAACATATGGACGTTGGCGGCACAAATGTAATGAAATTTGTCATTCTGCGACCACAACATCACAGAGCCTGTTGCGTTCGAATAATCTGTTAAACTGATTTTCAGGCCAATTATATTCATGATTAATTCTTCCAAGCACAGAAACTTTAAACGATATTGCCGTCAGGGAATACTGACTTCGTACCAATAACACCGGAATATATATCCATTAAAGCGCGATAGTTTCGCTCGGCTGTATATTTCATTTCAAACTCACGCCTTGCATTTTTTCCCATTACCAAACTCAACTCTGGGTTATCCAATAATGTCTGCAGAGCCTTTGCCAGAGCATCAACATCTCCATATGCATACAAATAGCCGGTTCGTCCATGTTGGACCAATTCCGATTGCGCTCCGATATTCGTGGTAACAACCGGAATCCCGCACGAAAAAGCTTCAACGATCACATTGCCAAAACTTTCATAGAACTCGGATGGCAGGACAAGCACGGATGATCCTTTTATCCGACCGGCAACTTCAACCGAATCCAGCCAGCCCGTAATTTC
Organism: Anaerolineales bacterium; assembly: GCA_023382595.1. Classification (GTDB taxonomy): domain Bacteria; phylum Chloroflexota; class Anaerolineae; order Anaerolineales; family Villigracilaceae; genus Villigracilis. Next base: position 55,798 of record JAHDWB010000011.1, read on the forward strand.
AACTTTTAGATTCGGCCTTTCCAGCAGCCATTCCTCAATTTCCACGCGTAGATCCCCATCACCCACGAGTGTCAGGGGGATATTTGTTCGTTCAATTGCAGAGAGCAACGTCCATATCCCTTTACGAGAGTCCAAACGGCCAACAAATATGGCGCCGCTTCTTGCTTCGGAATCTACGCGAATTTTTTCAACAGAATCGAACACCTTCACCAAATTTGGCTTCACTATTATATTGTCTTCCTTCAATCCCATCTTAATAAAAAGATTCTTGGCAAATTGAGTGCTGGTGATAAAAACCGATATATGCTTTTGATATGTCTTTAATAATCGAAAATAAGCAACATTAAGAGAAAGCACCCCGGCGGAGGCTGCGTACGAACCCCGATAGCATTTGTGCAAAACGCCTGGAAGGGGAATACGCCCTATGCAATCTTCACAAAGATGGCCATCACGATATAAAACGCCGTTTAGACAAAACGGCCTGTAATTGTGCAACATTTGAACTACCGGAACCCCCTCCGCCCCAGCAGCATAATAGATCGAAGGAGAAAGCAAGGGGAGAGTGTTATGAACATGAATAATATCCGGACGCTTCTCGCGAAGTAACTTTTTTATTTTCTTATATTCGGAATGATTCCATAAAGTCGCCCCCGCCAACTTAAGCCGCGAATGAAAATCTACGTCTTGATTGGAAACCGTATGACGTATCACTTCATGTCCGTACTGTTCCAATAAACTGCTTTCAGATGTAAATACGGCGTCCTCACCGCCTGATTGACGATAAAAATTATGTGCAACTACAACTCTCATCATACTGTCCCGGGCCACTTAAGATTCGGACGTTTTACAAGCCAGAGCCAATATAAAAGGGCTAAAGTCACACCCAGCACCAGATAGCCTAAAACCGTTGCCCACGCCCCCCCCCATAATCCCCAAGAGCGGATAAAAAACAATCCAAGCCCAAGACTGACCGGAAACCAAATAAGGGATGCAAAAAGCAGCGCATCCGGTCGCTTCGAAGCTTGTAAGGCATATTGCATACCGGAAAATAGCGAGGCAATCAGCGGACACAATCCCAAAATTGGGATCAAATCAACATGGTTTGAGAATATTCCATCAAACACTATTTGCTCAAGTGGCACCCGAAAAAAAAACAAGAATAGTTCGAATAGCATCGCAAGCCCTGCCAAAGTGATGGTCATGAGCTTTACCTTTTTTTTAAGGGAATCAATATCACCTCTGGCGAAGTCAGCGGCAAGACTGGGAGTGATCACCGCAGTCACCGCGGTGATGCTAAGTGTGATCGGTTGGGAAAGGGTCTGCAATGCGTATATCACACCTGCTTCTTCCAGACCTAAAATAGTCCCTGCAAGGTAAATTTGCACCTGTCCAGCGGCGATCATCAAAATTCCTGAAAGAACCAACCACTTTCCAAAGACCCAGTTTTCACGAAACAATTTGCCGACAGTTATTTTCTTTCCGTATCCATAATTCCGCCTAAAAAACAATACAAGAAATAAACCGCTTAATAATCCCGCTGATGCGACTATAAGCACACTGGATGCACCTGTAAGGACTCCCACCCATTTTGCGCTTATAACAAGAAGAAGCAAGATCAGCAAATATACGATGCTGCCCGCCAGTGAAATCTCCGGTTTTCCAAGTACATAAAAGATCCTGCGCATCAACCATGGAAAAAGAAGAAATGGAAGAACCAGACCCAATACTACCAACACGCCGGAGAGCAGGGAGTTCTGTCCAATAAGACCATAAATAAATACTGTGCCGGCAATGATCAAGCCCAATACCCCGATAAAAATAAAATATAGGCGGACCTGTGCCGAAAGATAATCCGACAGATCTTCTCCATGCGAGGATGGTCCCAAGACCGCCATCGGTTCCAAAACAAAGGAAAAAAGGAGTTGCAAGAAAAAAACCAACGCAGAAAAACCGATGGCATAGGCACCGTATTGATCCGGAACCAGCCAGCGTGCCAACAGGATCGTTAATAGAAAATTCGCGCCGGAAAACACACCCTGGTCAAGAATTGCAAGCCCGCCCTTCATCCCCCATTTTCTTAAGCGCTCAAAAGGCAACAAGACATCCATGATTTAAATTATAGCCGGCAACATTCAAATTCAAAATTACAAAGATGTTAAAACAAAACACCGCTTCCAGTTGGAAGCGGTGTAAAGTCATGCGAGCACTTCCTACCCGCCCAGCAGCATCATCAACAAGCCCTGACCGTTATCGAACGCCACGATCAGACCGGCGAACACCACCGAGACCATGGACATCAACTTGATCAGAATGTTGAGCGAGGGACCGGACGTATCCTTGAACGGATCGCCGACGGTATCGCCGACGACCGCCGCTTTGTGGGCGGGAGAACCCTTGCCGCCATACTCACCGGCTTCGATGTATTTCTTGGCGTTGTCCCATGCGCCGCCGGCATTGGACATCATCACCGCCAACGCAAAGCCCGCAGCGAGGGATCCCGCCAGCAAGCCGAGCACACCAGCCACCCCGAAGATCAAGCCGACCAACACCGGGATGACGATCGCAAGCACGGAGGGTCCGATCATCTCACGTTGGGCGGAAACCGTGCTGATCTCCACACAGCGCGCGTAATCGGGCTTGGCTGTACCTTCCAGAATACCGGGGATCTCGCGGAACTGACGCCGGACTTCATCCACCATGCCGCCAGCGGCGCGTCCGACCGCGCTCATGGTCAACGCGGAGAAGTAGAATGCCGTGGCAACGCCGCTGAACACACCCACCAGCACGGCGGGATTGAGCAGGCTGACGTTGTAGTACGTCATGAAGTCCTGCACGGTCAATTCGGCGACCTTCACAGCCACGCCATTGACCATCAATTCGCTCACGCCGCGCAGTTCACCCAGCACGAGACGGATCTCCTCAAGATACGCCGCCAATAACGCCATGGCGGTCAACGCTGCGGAACCGATCGCAAAACCCTTGCCGATGGCAGCCGTCGTGTTTCCAACCGCATCCAATTGGTCGGTGCGGTGGCGCACCTGCGGATCAAGCCCGGACATTTCAGCGTTACCGCCCGCGTTATCCGCGATCGGACCGTATGCATCAGTGGCAAGGGTGAAACCAAGCGTGGAAAGCATGGCAACCGCCGCCAGACCAACACCATACAAGCCCATCAGGATGTTGCTGGCGCCGCCCGCCACATAGTAACTGATCACGATACCGACAAGGACAGCCACCACCGGCGCGCCGCTGGAGCGCATACCGAGCGCAATACCTTCGATCATGGCGGTAGCGGTGCTGGTGTTCGCCTGTTCAGCGATCCTGCGGGTGGGAGAAAAGGCATGGGATGTGTAGTACTCGGTCAACTTGCCAACCGCGATGCCGACGGCAAGACCCGTCAACACAACCACCCAAAGGGCAAGCCAGTTGGGAAGACCCATGAAGTAAAACACCGGCAGGGACAGCACTGCGATGCCTGCCGAACTGACGTACAGACCATTGCTCAACGCGCCGATCAACTGCGCCTGCGTGGCATCTTCATTCGAGCGGACAACGTACAAGGCGATGATCGAAAGCACTACGCCCAATGCCGCCAACGCAATCGGAGCGGTGATGAACAACATGCTCATTGGGACATCCGCACCATCCAAACCAACCGCCGCCACGCCGAGCGCGGAGGTAGCCAGAATGGAACCGGCATAGGATTCGTACAGGTCCGCGCCCATGCCTGCCACGTCACCGACGTTGTCGCCGACGTTATCGGCAATGGTGGCGGGATTGCGCGGATCATCCTCAGGGATGTTTGCTTCGACCTTACCGACCAGGTCCGCGCCGACGTCGGCAGCCTTGGTGTAGATACCGCCGCCGACACGGGCGAACAATGCCTGGGTCGAAGCGCCCATGCCGAAGCTAAGCATGATCGCTGTGATCGTCGGCAGCGGATTCTCGGTCAGCAGGAATCCGAACGAATCCGGGAATGCCACGGGGAACACGTTATACAGGAGCAGGAACCAGACCGTGATATCCAACAGGGCGAAGCCCACCACCACCAGCCCCATCACAGCGCCGGCGCGCAGGGCAACCTGCAATGCGCTGTTCAGGCTTTTCGTGGCGGCGAAGGTGGTGCGCGCCGAGGCGTTCGTCGCCGTCTTCATGCCGATATAACCGCACAGACCGGAGAACAGACCGCCGGTCAGGAAGGCGTACGGCACGATCGGATTCTGGAGATGGAGCCAGGAAAGAACCAAAAAGAGCACAAACAACACGGCAAATACAATGGAAACCACCTTGTATTGCCTGCGCAGGTACGCCATGGCGCCCTCGCGGACAGCCTGGGCGATCTCCTGCATACGCTCGGTCCCTTCACTTAGCTGCATCAACTGGCGATACAGGTAAAAGGCAAAGCCGAGCGCGATCAGAGCCGCAATAGGTCCAAGCCACCACAGCAAAGGCAGCGGACTTCGGACAGCCATCGGGGCTAAAAACATTTCGAACTGCATAATACTCCTCCGTTGAGACAAAAAGAATATCGGCTCTGACGCCGATAGATTTAGCAGGGGGATTTTACAGGCGCAAATTGATTGTGTCAAGAAACACAGAGAACTTGAAAGATAAGCCAAACATGCAATACATCCTCCATGAGCGGATACTGAGAAGCAAAATTGACAACGGCATCCAAATCTGATAATATTCAGCAAAATTGTTAACAAACCAAAGGAGAAATTCCATGCTCCAAGAGATCAGCACCCAGCTTTTTACACTCACCCCTGCCGCCAGTCAGGCAGTTAAAGATATTCTTGAACAGCGCAAACTGGAAGGGTTCGCCCTGCGCGTGTATGTTGCCAGCGGCGGATGCTGCGGCGTAAACTTCGGCATGGCGCTCGACAACAACTTCCGTGATACGGATACCACCTTCGAAGCCAACGGCGTCAAGGTGGTTGTGGATGAAGTCTCGATCGATTACCTGCGCGATGCCACGGTTGACTTCGTCAACGATCCTCATCACGGCGCAGGCTTTGCGGTCAACAGTCCCAACGCCAAGAGCGGACACAGCCACGGTGAAGGCGGATGCGCCTGCGGCAGTGACGGCGGCGGCTCATGCGGCTGCGGCGGTGGTTCCTGCGGGTGCGGCGGACACTAAGCTGAAATTGATAATAAAAAATGGACAGCGTACGCTGTCCATTTTTTATTATCCGCTATCGTCCGCGCAGGAATGAGATCAACGTGCCAAGCGCGCCGATAAAACCAAGACCGAAGATGATCAACCCGGCTGGCACACGATTGACCGCCGACTGATCGGGCAGGAACGTGGCAATGATCAGTGGCGCGGGAGGTGTAAAGGTTGGCAGGCGGGTCGGCGTGACCGGCGGAATGAACGCGGCTTCCAGCGTTGGGTTGAGGGTCGGCGTGGAAAGCGGCGTTGGCGTGGCTGGCGACCTCAGCACAGGCAACGGTCCCTGCCGCTTGATGTTCACGTACGGTCCATAGATCCAAGCGACTGAATCCGGCACGCCCGGATAATAGATCTGGATCCAGTTCCCGTCCTCGGAGATGCCGAAAGCGGGCACTTCCTGCCCCTTTAACAGAACGCCAACGGTGGGGTACAAATATGAACTCGGACCGGCATATACGTTGACGATATTGATATCAAGATTGACAGCCACGATCATCCCGGCTGCCGTGCCGGTGACGGTCGGCACAGAACCGGTCGGCTGCTGGGCGTGCACCGCCAAACGATTTGATGGGCGGAATGCAATGCCAAAGCCAGCCAGCATCAAAACAACAAAGAGCGTCAGGCGCAGTCTTTTTTCGGGCATCACGTTCATTGACGACGGACAAGCGAAAGCAGGAAGCCCACCAGACCCAGAATGGCAAGCGCAATGATGATCAGCGCCAGCGGCATGGAATCTTCCGTATAAAGCGAGAAGGGCTGCGTATAAGACGGGACCGTCAACACTGGAGCCGGCGTGAACGTGGGCGGGCGCGTGCTGGTCGGCACGATGACGAACTGCGCCGCGAGCGTCGGGTCGATGGTGGATGTGGCAGGCGGGACGGGCGTCGGAGGCGGTTCGGCGATCTGCAGCGTGCCGGGGGATAAGGAAACCAGCGCGGAATAGACCCAAGCCTTGCCGCCCGGCGCGGACGGGAATTCGATCTGGATCCAGTCGCCTCCGGGGGACCTGCCGAGAGCTGGCGCGGTGGACCCGGATACCATCGTCCCGACAACGGGATAGACCGTGGAGCTTGGTCCCATGCGCACGTTGATCTGCGGTTCGTCGAAGAGCACGGTGATAAAGATCCCAGTGGGGGAATTCGTCGGTTGTTGAGCCAGGACCGAGGGCGGGTTGGATGCGAAAAAAGTCCCTGTGAGAAGCAGGGTTGTGAGTATGGAAAGGATGAGAATGTGAAACCAGTGTCGCTTCATTTCGTAGAATTCCTAAAGGAGAATCGCAAAGGCGATTATAATCCACTTCATGGAACGAAGAATTTTTCACGGAAACATCAAACCAGTGGACGTGGCGCAGGCGCTGATCGGTGAGTTCAACCGCGGCAATTTCCGCGCGCAGATGATCGGGCAGAGTGAACGGGTGGTGGTGCAGGTTGGCACGCGCCCCGATGCCCGCTCCGGCGGTCAGACCGCCATGACCGTGACCGTACAGACACTTGAAGAGGGCATCATTGTAGAGTTGGGCGAGCAAGCCTGGCTCGGGGTTGCCGCCAGCATCGGGGTGAGCGCGTTCACAGCGTTGAAAAATCCCTTCAGCCTGCTGGGGCGGCTGGATGACATTGCCCAGGACCTTGAAAGCCTTAAACTCCGCGAGCGCGTCTGGCAGGTGATCTCGAAAGCGGCGCGCGCGGCGGGGGCATCTGCCGAACTTTCCGAGAATTTGCGGCGCACGACCTGCGAATACTGCCATGTGGCGAATCCCGTCGGCGAACCATCCTGCGTTGCCTGCGGGGCGCCGCTCGGACGGGTGCAGCCGAATACCTGCCGGAGTTGCGGGTTCGTGGTGAAGGTGGGGCAGACAAATTGCCCGAATTGCGGGAAAAATCTGTAGATCCGCCCGGCATTGACTGGACAAGTCTTGCATAAAAATCCAGCACCTTCTATAATGGCACCAGAGTGCCGCGTATGAATTTAAGAGAGATCGAAGCCCGCCTGCAAAACCTTATCGAAGTGGATCTATTGAATGTGCTTCCCGGCAAAAAGGTGGAGGACATCATCATCCAGAAACTGGCGTCAGCGATTCAGATCAATGCAACTGTCGCCGCCGATGGATCCATTGCGCCGGATGTATATACACTGGTCATGCACCCGGAAACATCCAAACATTGGCAGGATCAGAAGATCCTTGCGGTTCTGTTGAATTCGATCACAACGGTGGCTCAGGAGGCGGGATTTCGGTTTACAATTGCCCCCACCATAACGGTTTCAACGGACGAGAAAATTCCACTAAATGATGCCGAAGTTGTGGCGTCGCATCGGGTAGAATCTATGGCAGAAACAAATGCAACCCCTTTGAACACCGGGAGTCTTGAAGATAACGAAATGGCGCCGGAGAACGCCTTCCTGATCGTGGAGGGCGTGAAGGTCTTTCCCTTGAAATTGCCCGTGGTTAATATCGGACGCAGGCTGGATAACCAGCTCATCATCGACGACCCGCGCGTTTCGCGCAACCACGCCCAACTGCGCACCATCAAGGGACGCTATGTGATCTTCGATCTGAATTCCACCGGCGGGACCTTTGTCAACGGACAGCGCACAAGCCAGAGCGTGCTTTACCCAGGGGACGTCATTTCGCTGGCAGGCGTGGCGCTCATCTTCGGGCAGGATGCTCCGCCTCCGCACCCCGACCTGAAAGATACCGCCCCATTACCCGATACCGCATCCGAACGCCCGACTGCGACGCTCAAGGAACGCTCCACGAAGGAACGCTCCACGGCGGAATTGAAGAACAAGAAGCCAAAAGAAGAAGATAAATGAGCGGTTCCATCGTTCTGGCATTGCGGCTGGTCACCACGCTGGCTCTTTTTGCGTTTCTCGCCTGGGCGTTGATCTACCTCTACCGCGAGGTCCAGCGGCAAAGCAGCACATTGGCAAGCCGCCGGGTTCCACGGATCAGCATCACGGTCCGGCACGGAGGCGGCACTTCCTCCGTGAAACAATTTTCCCAGCCGGAGATCACTCTCGGGCGCGACCCCGGCAGCGACATCCCGCTGCCCGACGACACCGTCTCCACCCGCCACGCCCAGTTGACCTATCACCACGGACAATGGTGGCTGGAGGATCTGGCATCCACCAACGGGACCATGTTGAACGACACGCCCATCACCATGCCGACGGTGATCACCTCCGGCGATGAGATCCGCTGCGGGGAGGCGCAACTGCTTGTCGGTCTTTCTGAAAATATCATCATCGAGCCAACCCTGAGAATAGGAAAAAAAGAAAATGGATAATGCGACCATCGGCATCATTGGAGGTTCGGGGCTGTACCATATGAAGGGACTGGAAGGGGTCGAAGAGATCACGCCGCATACTCCGTTCGGGGAGCCCAGCGCGCCCATCACGATCGGCATGCTGGAAGGGAAGCGCGTGGCGTTCCTCGCCAGGCACGGCATCGGACATCACATCACCCCCACCGAAGTCCCTTATCGCGCCAATATCTATGCCTTGAAATCGCTCGGCGTGGAACGCATCATCAGCATCAGCGCCTGCGGTTCATTGCGCGAGGATTATGCACCCGGTCATATCGTCATCCCCGATAACATTTTCGATCACACAAAGGAACGCGCGCGCTCCTTCTTCGGGGATGGATTGGTTGCCCACGTCAGCGTGGCGGACCCGTTTTGCGGCGACCTGTCGGCGCAGCTTGAATCAGCCGTCCGTGAGACAGGCGCGGCGACGCACCGCGGCGGGAACTTCATCACCATCGAAGGTCCGCGCTTTTCCACCAAAGCCGAATCGCACACCTATCGCAGTTGGGGCATGTCCATCATCGGCATGACCGCCTCGCCGGAGGCGTTCCTCGCGCGCGAAGCCGAGATGTGCTATGCGGTCATGGCGCACGTCACAGACTACGATGTCTGGCATGAAAGCGAATCGCCGGTGACCGTGGAGATGGTCATTCAAACTCTGAACAAGAACACCGAGGTCGCGCAGGATGCCATCCGCAACCTGGTGCGCGGACTGAAATCCGGGCGCGACTGCCATTGCGGAAGCGCGCTCGCCACGGCGTTGATCACCGATCCCAAGGTCATCCCTGCCGAAACCCGCAAAAAACTGGACCTGCTGGTCAACAAGTATTACAAGTAAACAGAACGAACTCGAACATCCCGCACAGGCATGGAGGCATACGACCGCACCATCCCCCGGCGGGGTGTTTCTTTTTTCACGATCCATAAAATGAAGTACCATTAACGGATGACCAACCAGACCCAAAGCCGTCTGCTGCGCTGGGCGGCGCTCTTCCTCTTCATCCAATCCATCATACTCACCCTGTCGCCCGCCGTGCGCGAACGCTCCTGGGAGGTGGATTACCGCCTGCTCCATTGGGTCGGCTTCCTTGCCTGGTGCATCCTCGTCAGCATTGCACACCGCGCCACCATGCGGCTTTTATCGGAGCATGATCCGTACATCCTCCCCGCCGCGGCGCTGCTCAGCGGATGGGGCATGCTCACCGTCTGGCGGCTGGACACGACCTTTGGCTTGCGTCAGACCATCTGGCTGGCGGTCAGCGTACTGGTCTTCGTATTCGCTCTGCGCTTCCTGAAAGACATTTCCTTTTTAAGAAGATACAAATACATCATTCTGAGCGGCGGATTGCTCATCACCGCGCTGACCTTGATCTTCGGCACGAATCCGCTCGGCTTCGGTCCGCGCCTGTGGCTGGGATGCTGCGGTGTGTACTTCCAACCCTCCGAGCCGCTCAAGATCCTGCTGGTCATCTACCTCTCCGCCTACCTCGCCGACCGCGCCAGCATCCAGTTATTTTCCTTCCCTCTGTTGGTGCCCACATTGGTCGTCACCGGCTTGGCGCTTCTTCTGCTGCTCGTCCAGCGCGACCTTGGAACCGCATCCATCTTCGTCTGCATCTTCACCATCATCATCTTCATCGCCACCAGCAAACGACGCATCCTGCTCAGTTCCAGCATCTTTCTCGCGCTGACCCTGCTGGTCGGTTACTTCTTCATCGACATCATCCACGTCCGCGTGGTCGGCTGGTTGAACCCATGGGATGACCCGAGCGGCAACTCCTACCAGATCGTTCAATCCCTGCTGGCGGTTGCCAACGGCGGCACCATCGGGCGCGGATTGGGGATCGGAAGTCCGCTGCTCGTGCCGGTCGCCATCTCCGATTTCATTTACTCAGCCATAGCAGAGGAAACGGGTCTTATCGGGAGCCTGAGCTTGATCGCCACCATCTGGCTGATCCTCTCCCGCGGTTTGATCGTCTCCCTGCGCGCCACGGACCGCTTCCGCCGCTACCTCGCTGCCGGCATCGTGACCTACCTCGGCGTGCAAAGCCTGCTTATCATCGGCGGGAACATCCGCCTGCTGCCGCTCACCGGCGTCACCCTGCCCTTCGTCTCCTACGGCGGCTCCTCCATGCTGACGTCCTTCATCGCGCTGTTCATCCTGCTTACGATCAGCAACACGGAGGATGAAGAGCCCGCCTCCCTGCACGATCCCAAGCCGTTCACCATACTGGCGGGCGTGCTCGCGCTGGGACTTGCCGCCAGCGCTTTCAGCACTGCTTGGTGGGCGATCATCCGCGGACCCGACCTGCTCACCCGCACCGACAATCCGCGCCGCGCCATCGCAGACCGCTTCGTGCCGCGCGGCGAACTTGTGGATAGGAATAACCGTCCCATCAACATCACGGAGGGACAAAGCGGCTCTTACATACGAAGTTATCTCCATCCCAGCCTTGGACCCATAATCGGCTATACGCATCCCGTCTATGGGCAGGCTGGGCTGGAAGCACGCTTGGACGGTTATTTACGCGGCTTGCAGGGAAATCCCACCAGCTTGATCCTGTGGAATCAAGTCATCTACGGCACGCCGCCTCCGGGGTTGGATGTCCGCCTCAGCCTTGACCTCGCCCTGCAGAATCGCGCTGACCAGCTTCTCGGTCTGCGGCGCGGCGCGATCATTCTAATGAATGCCGAGACCGGCGAGATCCTCGCCATCGCTTCGCACCCGACCTACGATCCCAACAAACTGACGGAGGAAGGTGAAGCGCTGGCGCAAAACCAGCACTCGCCACTACTCAACCGCGCCACACAGGGACTGTACCCCATCGGCACGGCGGGACTGCCGTTCATCCGCGCGGGGTTCGGGGAGGAGTCGCCCACCGACCTGCAATTACGAACACTCTATCAACGCTTCGGCTTTTACCGCGCGCCGCAGTTGAATTTGCCGGTCGCATCGGATACGGGCAGCACCAGCGTGCGGAATCTGCGCGTCAGCCCTCTGCAAATGACCCTTGCCGTGGCAGCCATCAGCAGCCATGGAATCGCGCCCGCGCCTCGTATCGCGACTGCGGTCAACACGCCGGAACAGGGCTGGGTGATCCTTCCGGTGTTGGGCGAGTCCTTCGAAGCGGCACAAGCGCAGACGGCGGATGAAGCGGCGTTATCCTTGATCAAGCAGGGCAAGCCGTATTGGAGTCACGTTGGGCAGGGAAGTCTGGATGAGACCATCGTCACCTGGCTGCTGGCAGGCACCGTGCCGGACTGGCGCGGCGCGCCGCTGGCTCTTGTGGTGGTGCTGGAGGAGAACAATACCTTCCTGGCGGAGTTCATCGCCGAGAACCTGATGAGCGCCGGCATGAGCCAGTAACAGGAATCAAAAAAGGTCGGGCACATGTGCCCGACCTTTTTATTTGGCGAATTACATGCCGTCGTCGCTGTCCTTGGCGGAGTAACCGGGACCGCCCTGGAAGAAATCGTAATTGGGTTTGATGTCGGCGGTGAGGTCCAACACTTCACCAGCTTCAAGCTGCCGGGTGGTTTCGAGCACAACCTGCTTGCCGTGATGGTTGGTGCCTTCGTAGTGACCGGTAAGACCGACCTTGCTGATATACTCGCCGCCTTTGGCGGTGTATGCGGCGGGGACTTCATCTTCGGGGAAGATCGCGGAATACGGGCATTCCGGCACGCACGCGCCGCAGTCAATGCAGGTGTCGGGGTCGATGTACATCCAGGGCCATTCGGCAACCGGCTGACCGGGGATGATACATTCGACCGGGCATACTTCGATGCAACCGCGGTCACGAATACACAAACTGGTGATAATGTGGGTCATAGGATTTTTTCTCCTTGTGAGGTTTTAATCAAATGCGACGGTTCTATTATAACGTCCTTTATCAACGTGGCAAGGTGTAAAACGTCATAAGGGATGGCGGTTTAAAAAAATGGTCTGACCGGTCATGTATGTGACCGGTCAGACCATTCCGTTCTGTTCGATGTGAAAAACTTACGCCGAGAACTTCGCGGCGACCGCATCCCAGTTGATGACGTTCCAGAAGGCGGTGATGTAATCGGGGCGGCGGTTCTGGTAGTTGAGGTAGTAGGCGTGCTCCCATACATCGAGACCGAGGATGGGAGTCAAGCCGTCCATCAGGGGTGAATCCTGATTGGCGGTCGAGATCACGGCGAGTCCACTGCCCTTTTTGACGAGCCATGCCCAGCCGGAGCCGAAGCGCGTGGTCGCGGCGGCGGTGAATTCCGCTTTGAAGTCATCAAAGGATTTGAAGGAGGCGTCGATCGCCTTGGCAAGTTCACCGGAGGGAGCGCCGCCGGCGTTGGGACCCATGATCTCCCAGAACAAATTGTGGTTGTGCGTGCCGCCGCCATGATTGCGGACCACGCCGCGCACAGCCTCGGGAAGCGAGTTGATGCCGCCCAGCAGTTCTTCGAGCGATTTACCCTGCAGTTCAGGCGTCTTTTCCACGGCGTTGTTCAGGTTGGTGATGTAGGTCTGGTGGTGCTTGGTGTGATGGATCTCCATCGTGCGCGCATCGATGTGCGGCTCGAGGGCGTCGTATGCATAAGCGAGCTTGGGAAGTTCAAAAGCCATGAGTGTCTCTCCTTGGTTGGGATGATTTACTTTTAGTGTAGCGTATAATACCCATAACTGGGCACGTTACCCATGAATGGGTACATTTTCATTTTACCTTGTAACCAGTCAGCCCGCAAGAATTTAGACAATTATTATACAAAAATCATACAAATTGAGGACCATTCCGTGACCGAAGCCCGCGCGCGCCTCCTCGTTCCATTCGCCATTCTGCTTGCCACCCTCGCTGTATCCACAGCGAGCATTTTTATCCGCTATGCCCAAAACGACGGCGCGCCGTCGCTTGTGATTGCCGCCTTGAGATTGACCTTCGCCACGATCCTGCTTGCGCCGCTCGCGCTGACCCGCCATCTGGATGAGATCCGCCGCTTCACCCGCACCGAGATGCTGCTCGGCGGTTTCTCGGGCGTTTTTCTGGCTGTGCACTTCGCCACATGGATCAGTTCGCTGGAATACACCAGCGTGGCGAGTTCGGTGGTGTTCGTGAGTACGGGTCCGTTGTGGGTTGCGCTGCTCTCGCCGATGCTGTTGAAGGAAACGATCTCACGCCTGGCGATCGCAGGGCTGGCGCTGGCTTTCATCGGCGGGAGCATCATCGGCTTGGCGGATGCGTGCACATGGGATGCGGGTCTCACCTGCCCCGCGCTCGGGGATGTTTTGCAGGGACGCGCGATGTGGGGCAACTTCCTGGCGCTGGTCGGTGCATGGACGGTGACGGGCTATCTCATCATCGGGCGGAAGCTGCGTCCGCAAATGTCGTTGATGTCGTATATCTTTCTCGTCTACGGCTTGGCGGCGGTCATCCTGCTGGTCTTTATGTTCGCCAGCGGATATTCCCCGTTTGGTCATTCGCCGCGCATCTACGGCTGGATCTTCCTGCTGGCGGCGGTGCCGCAATTGCTCGGGCACTCGACCTATAACTGGTTGCTGAAGTATCTCTCCGCGACGCTGGTGGCGGTGGTGACGCTCGCCGAACCGATCGGTTCGGCGGCGCTGGCGTATGTGCTGTTGAATGAGGCGCCAACACCGGGCGTGATGGCAGGCGGGGCGTTGATCCTGCTTGGCATTTATCTGGCATCGAGACAAGCGTAAGTGAAGATCATCATCATGGGTGTGTCGGGGTCGGGAAAGACCACGGTCGGCAGACTGCTGGCGCAGGAACTGGGCTCGCGGTTCTTCGATGCGGACGATTTCCACTCCGATGCGAACCGCATGAAAATGTCTCAGGGCATTCCACTGGACGATGAAGACCGCGCCGAATGGCTGGCGGCGCTGAAAGCCGTCCTGCAGGAACATGCCGACTGTGTGCTGGCATGCTCGGCGTTGAAAGAGGCGTATCGCGGCATCCTGCGGGTGGACAACGACGTGCGCTTCGTCCATTTAACGGGGACGTACGAACAGATCGAAGCGCGCATGGCGCTGCGCAGGGAGCATTATATGCCGGTACAATTGTTGAAGAGCCAGTTCGAAGCGCTCGAAGAACCGGCGGACGCGCTGTGTGTTGACATCATGCGCGCGCCGCAGGAGATCACTGCCATTATCCGCAAAGGACTCGACCTATGAAACTCCCCGCTCACCTGCATCTCGACCAGCACAATATCCCCTATGAGGCGCGCAGTTTCCCGCCAGATACGGAAAAGGGCGCGGCGAACGTCGCCATGGCACTCGGTTTTCCCGAACGGCAGGCGGTCAAGACGCTGATCTTCCGGGTGGTGGACACGGGCGAGTGCGTGCTGGTGATGCTGGGCGGCGACCAGAACGCCATCTCTGGAAATCTGAAACGCGCCATCGGTTCGCGCAATATTCAGATGGCTCCGCCCGAGGTGGTGAAGGAGGTGACGGGATATGTGATCGGTTCGATCCCCGCCTTTGGCTGGCAGCCCGCCGGTTTCCGTTCCTTCCTCGAGGCGACGTTGATGAACGAGCCGCTGTTGGGGACGGGGGCGGGTCAGTGGGGCGAGGAGATCATGATCACGCCGGAGAATTTGGTGAGGGCTAGCAATGCGGAGGTGGTGAATTTGACGATCAAGGTTGGGTAGTCTAATTAGTCTAATTGGTCTGAATGGTCTGACTAGTCGGATGGTCGGAGTGGTCTGATTCGTCTAAATGGTATGACTGGTCAGGGAAATGGAACCATATGGGAGCATATAGGATGACTATAGGATGGTTATAGGATGATTATAGGATGATTATAGGATGACCGTTCAATACAGGGGGAATATTGCTTGAGGCAAATTTGGGCTCGAAGCTGGTCGAGAAGTTTTTTGCTCTTGGAGGGTGTATCTGTTATCCTGTTTTGCATATTGACCTGTGGTTTTGGGAAGTTTATAATTTGCTTATCCAATTTTAACCTATGACTGCCCAATGTCCTAATTGAATTAGGGCGTTAGTTGGAACTGACCGTCCATAAGCAGTTATACGGTGAACGACCATCTAAACAATAGTTGGCTGGCTTCGTGATTATCACAAAATCAACAAAAGGTATGTTCAATGACAAAAACGATTTTGATTTTGGCAGCAAATCCAAAAGACACCCCAAAACTGCGATTGGATCAAGAAGTCAGAGAAATTGACAATGGTTTGCAACGAGCGCAAAAACGGGATGAATTCACTTTGAGACAAGTCTGGGCAGTTCGTCCCATTGATGTTAGAAGGGCAATGCTTGACAAAAAACCTAATATTGTTCATTTTTGTGGTCACGGTGCGGGCGCAGAAGGCATTGCGTTTGAAGATGACAATGGAAAGACAAATTTAATAAGCGCAGACGCTCTTTCAGGATTTTTTGAACTTTTTTCAGATAAACTTGATTGTGTAGTTCTAAATGCCTGTTTCTCAAATGTTCAAGCTAAAGCAATTGCGAAGCATGTAGATTACGTTATAGGCATGAAAAAAAGCATTGGGGATAATGTAGCTTTAGAATTTTCTGTTGCATTTTATGATGCATTAGGTGCAGGGGAAAGTATTGAATTTGCATATCGGCTTGCATGTAATGCAATAAAATGGACAGATATTTCACAAAGTCAGATACCTGCTTTGATAACGAAAAAAGGGAAAAAGGCAAGTCATAATTCATTAATACCGAATTCCCAAAAAATTAATAAAGCCATCCTGTTTGCGCTAATGCGTGACATATTCCACACAATAGATGAAATCAAGTCTTTTAGACGCAAATATTTTAGGACAAGTACTCAACCTGTAACAGAAAAAGGATTATCCGTTGAAATTCAAAGCTTAATAATCTATTGTGACGAGAATGGAAACCTAGATAATTTGGTGGAAATAATCCAGCGTGATTACCCTGACAACTTCCGAGCATTTCGCCAAGAATTATTTTCACAGAATTCTAAGTCGGAAGCAAGTTTAATAATTAATCGGGGAGTTGTAGAACTGCGACTACGTGGAGACATTGATTTAGAAAAACCTAACGTGGATGACTTTTTAGATGAACTAAAAAAATCGTTAGTGAATTATTTTGGTTTAAAACTTGACGATGTATTAATAACTGAAATAAGAAAAGGTAGCATCATTGTTAAAGCACTACTTTCTGAAAAGGCAATAGAAAAAATAAAGCAAGCTAAAGCAGAAACTCTATCTATTGAGTTTGGTATCGAAATGCTGGAAATTTTAGACTCAATTATCGTAAAAGCCGATTTTCGCGGGGTTAATTTACAAGGTGGCAACTTTAGTAATAATGACTTAAAAGGTGCTGATCTTAGGGGAGTAAACTTGAAAGGAGCTGTACTTTATCAAGCAATACTTCGATTAGCAGACCTTCGACACGCCGATTTAAGTAAAGCTAATTTACAAGGAGCCGATTTAAGGGGGGCAAATCTTTCTGAAGCAATTTTGGTAGGCGCGAGTCTAGTAGGTGCAAATCTATTAGAAGCTAATATAGAAAAAGCTATCCTGATTGGTGCAGATTTAAGAATGGCAACGATAACCCCCGACGCTCTAGAAAGTGCAGTTATTGATGAAACAACGAAATTACCTACGGACAAATTTTTGTAACCCTTAAAACGCCAGCCACCGATAAATAGGAGTGTCAAGGGTGGAAGGTCACGAAGTTGAAAAATGATCTCAATCTGAAAAACGGTTCTGAATGGAAACCATTTGGAGCTGTTTTTTTGTCTCCGGTTGCCAGATTCCCCACACACAGACAGCCTTCCCCGCCCCGCCCTTTTTCTCTCAGAGTGGGGTTGGTGCGGTCGAACGGGAAGACGGTTGCTGTGTTGCAGTTCCGGTCGCAGTGCCAGGAGTGCGGGTGGTAGAATACGGTCAAGGCAGGCGTTTTTTCTGGCTGGACGGCTTCGCCGGGGTCGGCGTGCCGGGGCAGGTATTCCGGAAAATCACACGGGACGAGCCGCAATACCCCTGCGGGGCACGAGCCCGTTGGGCGGTTCCTTGCAAAGTAAAGGTTTATCGGTTTAAGCAAACAGGAGACTATTTATGAACAAGAGTATTCTTACGGGATTATTTGAACACAACAATTGGGCGAACCTGCAAATCATTCAGGCTTGTAGTTCCCTTAGTGAAGAGCAACTTGACGCAGAGCCACAGACTATAACAAAGGGAAGCATTCGTAGTACTTTACAACATCTAATAAACTCACAGGAAGATTACTTATCTCAATTGATGGGCATCGAGTCTTGCTTCAACTGGCAAACCCCTCCAGATTTTGATGAATTACGACAAGCGGCTACCGATACCGGGGAAGGGCTGATTGCTTTAACGCGAGACGAGTCTAGCAATTCCTTGCAAACTAAATTTGAAAAAGATGGTTACTCTGTCGAACCCTGGCTCGTTCTGGTTCAAGCCATCAACCATGCCACTGAACACCGCGAACAAATAAAGAGTATGCTCAGCAATTTAGGAATAACCCCACCAAGAATTGATGGATGGGCGTACGGAAGAATTACAAACGCACTTGTTCAACTATCGTCATAACCATTGGAAAACCGCCCAACATGGCGATCCTGCTGCACGACGGTCTCTAACGACCTCCTGACGGTCGATCTGCCATGTCCTCCTTAAAGATACTATGCTGAAAGTCCTTGTCACTCTCCTAACTCTGTTATTCATTCCCGTGGTTCTGCACACAGTCGTGCGCATTATTCGATATTTTTATAAGTTCCCCATGCCCCAGTTCTTGGCAAACCTGATCGATAATCCGTTGCGGCGCAAGATTCAACCTCCAAGCGAAATGCCCATTCGGCATGGCATTCTGCCAGGCATGACCGTCTTGGAAGTCGGACCGGGCAATGGTCGTTATACCATTGAAACCGCCCGGCGAGTGGGCAACCTTGGCAAAGTGGTCACAATTGATATCGAACCCAAGATGATCGAACGTGTCCAGCAGAGAGCACAAGGGGAAGCCATTACCAACTTGGAAGCAAAAGTAGCCAATGTGTACAATCTTCCCTTTCAAGATGGCGTGTTTGATGCCATCTATATGATCACAGTGATTAGCGAAATTCCAGAACCCGAGAGAGCCATGCAAGAGTTCCACCGTTTGCTCTCACCATCGGGTACACTCGCATTCAGCGAGTTGTTCACTGATCCTGATTACCCGCTTGCTCAGACCCTCATTCGTATGGCAAGCAAGACGAATTTCCAGCTAAAGAAGAAACTGGGCAATTTCTTCTCGTATACACTGGTCTTCGAGAAGGTGTAAGCCGCCTACCGATAAATAGGAGTGTCAAGGGTGGAAGGTCACGAAGTTGAAAAATG
>JAHDWB010000012.1 GCA_023382595.1 Anaerolineales bacterium
ATGCCGATTCCACCCCCCATATCTGGGGGGTGGGCTTTTGGAATAACCTTCGATCCGACAAATTTTTGATGACAAAATGGGACTTCCCCCCGCCTCACTTTGCGAATTGGGAAGGTCACGTTTGCCTACGCGAAACGGCAAGCTGGATATTAAAGAGACAGTCACCGTAAAGATGACTGTCTCTTTTTAGAAAGACAAAGATCGGATGGGGTGTAGAATTCGCTCAAGCCCGAAAAAATCCACTACAATAAGGGAAACCAACCTTCAAGGAGGAACCCCATGTACACGACCGATCAATACGAAGGCGTGCTGGCGGAAACGGTCACGATGACCGGCGCGAACGGAGAGACGATCAATGCCTATCTGGCGCGTCCGTTGGGCGGAAGCAAGTTCCCTGCCGTGGTGCTGGCGCATCACATGCCCGGCTGGGACGCTTGGTATCGCGAAGCCACCTATAAGTTCGCGCTGAACGGCTATGCCGCCATCACCCCCAACCTGTACTTCCGCGCGGGGCACGGCACGCCCGAAGACGTGGCGGCAAAGGTCCACGCCGACGGCGGCATCCCCGACGATCAGGCAGTCGGCGACCTCGAAGGCGCCATGCAGCACGTCCGCGCGCTCGACTACGTCAACGGCAAGGTCGGCATCTTCGGAACCTGCTCCGGCGGACGGCATGCCTATCTCGCCGCCTGCCGTGTGAAAGGCTTCGATGCGATCGTGGATTGCTGGGGCGGACGCGTGGTGATGACGCCCGAACAATTGAACGACAAATGCGCCGTCTCGCCTCTCGACCATACCCGCGACCTGTCCTGCCCCATCCTGGGTTTGTTTGGCGAAGAGGATTCCAGCCCCACGCCCGAGCAGGTGCGCATCCACGAAGAGGAACTCAAAAAGCACGGCAAGACCTACGAATTCCACATGTACCCCAAGGCAGGTCACGGCTTCTTTTATTACCACCGTCCCAACTACCGGCAGGAGCAAGCCGTGGACGGCTGGAAGAAGGTCTTCGCGTTCCTGGAAAAATATCTACAGCCCGCTGGTTGAGTAGACGCGAGCACAGCGAGCAGCATATCGAAACCAGCAATCAGACGGGCAACTTCCCGAAATAAAGGCATCTCTGTCACTTGTTGGTTTCGATACGGCGGACGAACACCGCCTACTCAACCAACGGAATAAGGAAATCACCAATGTGCACCATGATCACACACAAGATCAGCGTGGAAGGCAGCGGCAAAGGGCGGCAAGGCTGGTTCCGCTTGCAGCAGGCGAATGTCTCCTATGACCATCCCTTCGACGCGCCCTATGAACATTCCCTAAACATTGACTTCGTGGACGAATCGCAGGGTCCCTCCGCGCGGGTGGCGGTCGAGTTGAGCGAATCCGCAGCGAGGGAACTGGCGCATACCATCCTGTCCGTGCTGGCGGAGGCGGAGGCGGGCGGACATATCATCAAGGAAGCCTGAAATCCCAACGTTGGAGGGAGGTACATGCTGATATACTTGGAATCAACTCTGGGAGCGGACGAAGCGCAGCATCCTACACATGGCAGAATCCGTTCGCAAAAAGAGAAAGCGAGGCTGAAATGATGAAACGTCACTGGAAGAAAATCCTTGCGGGGAGCATGCTGCTTCTCGCCCTGGTTGCCTGCGGAACCGAGACCCCCACGCCGGAGTCCGTGGTCCCGCTGATGATGGAACAACCCACGCCCGAACTGCAGCCAGCCGCCGAACAGTTGGAAGCCGCCGCTGCCGCGAACGATTGCGCCAACCGCTACCTGCCGGTCGTGCAGGGCGCGACCTGGAATTACAGGTTAACGGGCATCATCAACGATACCATGACGCGCCGCATCATCAACGCGCAGCCGACCACCTTTACCGACCAGGACACCTTCGGCTCCGGCATCATCCGCAATGGAAGTTGGCAGTGCGCGGGCGGCAATCTCACCGCTCTGGACCCCGCCAGCGGCACGTCCATCAGCATCAGTTCGGAAGGGGTCTGGGTGGAGTTCCGCACGGTTTCGCAGACGGGCATCACCCTGCCCGCCGCGCTCAACCCGGGAGATAACTGGGCGCAGTCTGTCACCATCGAAGGCAAGCTGGCGATCGGCGCCGCCCAATATGATGCGCGCAATATCATCAATAACAATTGCACCGCCGTAAACTTTGAATCCGTGATCGTAACAGCGGGCACGTTCAACGCCTTCCGCGTGGATTGCCGCACGACGATGGATCTGACCGTGGACATCCCGGATAAACCCAGCCGCAACGCGCTCACCCTCAATGTGACCAACTGGTATGTCGAAAACATCGGCTTGATCAAAACCGTCACCGCCGGGGATGGGCTGGACGGCACGATGGAATTGCAGTCTTACATCATCCCGTGACGAATTTTCACGTTTCTGCGGTCCTGTTACTCCGCAGTAAAATTAGACCGTACATGACTGCTGGTAATTCCCGGCAATAAAAATACCATCCCCTCGCTCGTATTTGCCTATGCGAATTTTAGATACGGTCTATCGGGCAAGGATTTCCGAGATCGTATCCGCTACGGCAGCGGCTCCAGCGACTCTTCCACCACCCGATAGACCGTGTCATGCACGTGCACCGGCTGTACGACGCGCACTGCCACGTCATCGCCGGGCTTCACCCAAATAATGCTGTGATGCTCGACCTCCATGGAGGTCACGCGCTGTGTAAAATCCGTCGAATATCCAACGATGTGTATCTTGTCCCCCAGTTTCAGGCTGTCGGTCAGCGTCAATACCGCCACACCGAGATGACTATAGTAGTGTGTCACCTTTCCTGCTTCCACTTCCATCAGATTGCTCCTGCCCGAGGGAATGGCGGTCTCAGGCATCTATACTGTAGCACAAAACAGGGTCCGATTTCCAGCCTTCCGCTTCGCGCTTAACTCGAACCTGCCTTTTCCATCCCAAACCCCGCCCGCGCTGATATACTTCCGCGCATGAGCATCCGCTTGAAAGGCATTCTGGTACAAGGGTATCAGGTCGCTTCGCGTCCCTCGGACGCCTATCCGTACGGCACATTGGAAAAACAAATTCCCTTCTTTCAAGCGCTCGGCTTGGACCTTTCCAATTTCCATAACGGCACGCTTAACATCTCCATTGCGCCGCTCACTTTCGCCATATCCGCGCCGGAGTTCACCTTCGAGCGCGTCGAATGGACCGACCTGCACCCGCCGGAGACGTTCTCCTTCTCGCGCTGTACGGTCATCTTCAAGGGCGTGAAATACGCAGGCTGGGTGTATCATCCGCACCCGGAGACAAAACGGAAACACTTCCAGGATCCGTCCATGATCGAGGTGATCGCGCACGAGATTCCCCAAATCCGTTACGGGGATGAGCTTGAGTTGGAGCTGAACGAACGCGAGACCACGGTCAGCGGCGGGTAAAATTGGGGAAACAGCGGTCAGGCACGGGCTTGGGAAAGATGCGTTCTCCATATCACCCATAAGTTCTAGTACAACGACAAAAGTTCGGCGCGTCGTGTACAATGATGTCATTCGCCAAAGGGATACGTCATGCGCATTGCTTTCATATCAGATATACATGGCAACCATACAGCCTTGCAGGCTGTCCTTGCGGATATTAAGAAGCAGGGCGCCGATCAAGTGGTCTGCCTTGGCGATGTGGTCAGCCTGGGTCCGCAGCCGCGGGAGGTTATTGAGGCGCTGCATGAAGTGAACAGCATTAACATCAAGGGCAACCACGATGCCGCTATTCTCGAGCCTGAGAGATCGGCGCAATACGAGATCACCCCGCATTTGATCCCTGACCTGCACTGGGGGCGCGAACGCCTGACTGCCGACGACTTCGACTTTATCCGTTCGTTCAAGCCCATGCACGAGATCGAATTTCCGAATGGGATCAAACTGCTGGCATTCCACGGTTCGCCGCTTGCCACCACCGATATCATCCTTGCCACCACTCCGACCGAAACGCTCGATCATTATTTCCACGGTCACTCCGCCGATGTCTTTATCGGCGGTCACTCGCACATCCAGATGCACCGCCGTTATGGAAAGAGGCTGGTCGTCAACAGCGGCAGTGTCGGCAATGCCTTCGAGTTCGCGTATTCGCCCGGCAACCCGCCGCGCCTGCTTCCCTGGGCGGAATATGCCGTCCTGAGCCAGTCTGGGAACGATCTCCAGGTCGACCTGCACCGCGTGTACTTTGACATTCCCGCCTTGCTGGCGGAGGTCAGGGCGAGCGGTCTGCCCGGCACAGAATGGTGGCTGAGACAGTATCAATCTTCCGGCTGAGATTTTTGGCTTCCTCCCTTCCCTTATCGAACATCCCGCGAGAACTAATGAAAAATGCGCCCGTTTCCACGATCTCTTTTGTGATTCCGGCAGAGGGCGCGGCGCAGCACACCGAAGTAAAACGGGTGGTGTAAATGAAATGGAGTAAAATTACCGGATTGTATCTGGAAGTTTAACGTCAACTCAGGAGGCAGGTCCGTATGTTCGTTACCAATACCCTTTACCAGAACGACGATGCATGGAAGAACGTTCCTCTTGGAAAATCGAACCAAACCATCGGCTCATGGGGATGCCTGCTCACATCCGTCACCATGATGCTTAACGGCATCGGCTATAACGAAACCCCTGTCACCGTCAATGACAAAATGAAAAAAGCCGGCGGTTTTCAGGGGGCGCTTTTTATCCCCAGCGTGCTTCCTTATATCTGGTCGCATGCCGCCTACCGCGATATGCAGCCATGCGAGAGCGTCCCCCCGCCATTGGCACAGATCGATGCGGCAGTGGCGCAGGGCAAGCCCGTCATCCTTCAGGTGGATTGGAACAAACAAGCGGGCATCCAGACGCATTTCGTATTGGTCAAGGAAAAACGCGGCAATGACTATGTCATTTACGACCCCTTCAAATACAGCGGCGACGCTCCCGACAAGGACGTCCTACTGACGACACGCTACAAATTCAACGGTGGAAAGCTCGAAACCGAGATCAGCGCCGTGTTGTGGTTCGATAACTTCGGCACCGTTCCTCCCAAGCCTCCCACCATCCCCAAGGTGCCCGTCCCCGCCGACAGCGTCACGCTCTACACCAGCGTGGATGATCTCGCCATGCGCGCCGAGCCGTCGGTCAACGGTTATCTGTTCAAGCGCATGTTGATGGGCGCCGAATTGAAAACCCTCGAACCAAAAGCGGATGTACAAACCAAACTCGGCGCACATGGAAAGTGGCTTCACATCCAGGACGCAAAAGGGGATCAGGGATACGTGGCTGCCTGGTACGTTTCAGACAGCAAGGACTCCGCCTCCTCCCCGTCGATCCCTGCTCCGGCTCCCGCACCGGGTCCCGCCCCGACGCCCGGTCCCGCGCCATCCCCGGCTCCGGCTCCCGTTCCCGTCGGCGCGCTGGCGCTCTTCCCCACCGAGGAATTGTCCTTCCGCTCAAAACCGATCATCTCGCCTGAAACGCTCCTCCGCCGGCTCGCCGTCACGGAGCAGATCATCAGCCTTGAACCCGCCGAACAGACGATTGCCAAGGTCGGCGTGGTCAACCAGTGGCTCAAAGTGCAGGATGGGAACAAGAAGGAAGGCTATGTGGCGGCATGGTATGTCAAGTACGCAGGCGGCTCCAGCGCCCAGACGACGGACACCTCCACCGACCCGGACGCGGTTATCAAGGTGCGCACCACGGCGGAAGCGGTATCCCTGCGCCGCCAGCCTTATATCAGCGACTCGACCCTCATCAAGCGCGTGCCGATCAACCATGAGTTTACGATCATCGAGGAAGGCGGCGAGGCAAAGATCGGAGCGAACAACCAATGGGTCCGCGTAAAGGATGCGACCGACTCGGGCTTTATCGCAGCCTGGTTCCTGACCCGCTAGGAAGAACCGAAGTTCCCTTATGCCCGTCGAACGAAAGACCAGCGTCTTCATTTCCTATTCGCGCAAGGACAAACGCTTTGCGCGAAAGTTGAATGACGCCCTCGAACAACAGGATATCAAAGCCTGGGTGGACTGGGAGGATATCCCGTCCACTGCCGATTGGATGGCAGAGATCACCGCCTCCATCGAGGGGGCGGACGCCCTGGTCTTCGTCCTCAGCCCGAATTCCATCAAATCCGAAGTGTGCGCGAAGGAACTCGAACTTGCCATTCTGGGGAACAAGAAGATCATCCCGGTCTTGTACCGCGACGTGGACAAACGGATGAAAATGCACCCAAAACTGGCAGCCACCAATTGGGTGTTGATGCGCCCCAAAAAGGAAAGTTTCAACCTGGCGCTTGCCCAGCTCATCGAAAGCATCAAGACCGACCTCGGCTGGGTGAAACAACACACGCGCCTGCTGCAGCGCGCCACCGAGTGGAACGCCAAACAGCGAACCCGCATCCACCTGCTGCAAGGCTCCGACCTGACGGACGCCGAACGCTGGATGGCGGATTCAACCATCTACGACGACCGCCACGTCACGCCGCTGCAGGCGGAATACATCATTGCCAGCCGAAAAGGCGCGATCGGACGGCAAAGAAGCCTGATCGTCGGCGTGCTCCTGTTCGCCCTGTTCAGTCTCATGCTGATGCTGTATGCGTTCCGGCAAACGGAAAACGCCGAACATACCGCGCTGCTATTGGAAACCCAGGTGGCGCTGGTGGAAGAGCGCGAGCAATTTGCGCTCACCAAACAAGCCGAGGCGGAGGCAAGTGAACAACTGGCAATGGACAGGGAACAGGAAGCCCAGAACCAGCAAAGGGCATCCCAGGCGCAGCGCATGGCGGCGCAGGCGGGAGCCTACGCACAACGCGCCGGAGATCTGGATGTCAGCACCCTGCTTGCTCTCCAGTCACTGAGCATCTCTACATCCTCCGAAGCCGAGGAAGTCATCCGGCAAACCCTCAGCAGGATGGCGACGCCCATAACGCAGATACAGCATCAAGGCAGGATATGGAGCGTCCAGGTCAGCGACGACGGTCAATACTTCGTCTCTGCCAGCGCCGATTCCACAGCTTGCGTTTGGACACTGGACGGCGGGAAAAAGTTCTGCGTCCAACACGATCAGGATGTCATGGATGCCTTTCTAACAGACGACAATCACCTTCTTGTCACCGGCAGTCTGGACGGTTCCGTGCAGTTTTGGGACGGAGAGAACGGCGAACTCATTACAGCGATCGACCTTGGCTCCAGCGTCAACGACCTGGATATCAACCCGCAAAACACCACCGTCGTGGCGGGGCGCGAAGACGGTCAGATCTCCATCATCGACCTCAACTGGCAGCGGGATGGAACTCCGCTGCCGGACGAAAACTATGTCTACTCCTTCTCCAGCGGACCGATCACCGTCGTCAAGTTCCATCGCAACGGTCAGTGGGTCGGTATTGGAACCCGGAGCGGACATTCGCGCATCTGGCTGCTTCGCTCCCCCCTGCCGGAACGCGGACCGAGCCACAAGTCTGAAATATTCAACCTGGTCTTCAGCCCGGATGGAAAACTCATGGTCACCGTCAGCGAAGACAGCACCGCTTTCATCTCCCGTGCCGAGACCGGACGCCGGACGCATGTCATTGCCCACAACGACTGGGTCGAAGATGCCACCTTCGGACCGGACAGTTCATGGTTCGTCACTGCCTCGGACGATAAACTGGTGCGCGTTTTCGACTCGGGAACCGGCGCTGAAAAATTCCGAATGAGCCACGACAGCTACGTCCAGCGCGTAAAGGTCAGCCCGAACGGCAACTGGATCGCCAGCACAGGCTATGACCTGAGCGTGCGAGTATGGGATTCACACAGCGGCGCATTGATGCTCGAAGCCTCCCTCGATGGGATCGGTTCAGCCCTCGAGTTCAGCCCGGACGGGAAGCGCCTCATTGCCGGCGACCAGGACGGGAACCTGACCATCTGGGATTTGTCCTCCCTCGAGCAGCGCGCCGGTTACATCGTCTTCCCGGAATTTATCAACAAAGCTGAGTTCGATCCCGCCGGCGGTTGGATACTGTTCAACACCGACGACAAGACCCTCTGGCGGATCGGCACTGACGATCTGGCATCCATAAAGGATGGAACGCAAGGCGAACGAGTATATGAATTCGAAGGCTTGACCGCTCTGATAAAGATCAGCCCAAATTCGCAATGGGTTGCGGTCTCCGAGTATTCCGAAACCGGAGTGTCAAGAGCGCTTCTATACAATCTCGAAACCAAGGTTGAATATTCCCTGCCCCACGGCTCAGATATCAGCAGCCTTGCCATCAGCCCGGATAGCAGCCTGCTCGCCGCCACAACGGAGGAGGACTCCTTCGTTCACATTTGGTCCATTGAAACCGGCGAAAAACGGGACGAACTTCCATTTGCAGAAACTCCCCTGACGCTTGCCTACAACCCCGCAAATTCAAACCTTGCCATCGGCTTTCAGGGCAGGTCCATTCTGTGGGATACGGTCAATGACAAAGAGATCGCCGTGCTCGGGCAAAACGGCGAGATCCGCTCCCTGCTTTTCAACCAGTCTGGCGATCTGCTGGCAACTGGCAGCCTGAACGGCAGCATCTTCATCTGGGATATGAATTCCTTGGATCCATCCAACCCTAAACCCGTGTACGAATTCCAGCAAGGTACCCGAATTGAGATCACAGCGCTGGATTTCAGCCCCAGCCTGCCCTGGCTCGCCTCCGCCGGCAGTGATGGATTCGTGTACCTTTGGGATCTGGAAACAGGTCAGGAAGTGACGCGCCTCCCGCACGGAGACAAGGTGTCGGGTGTCAGTTTTTCGCCGGGCAGTAATCTGCTGGCAACCGTATCCCGCAAAACCGTCCAATTTTGGAATTTGGACTTGCTCACGCCCATCAGCCGCGATCAGTTGCAGGAAGCCGCCTGCGCCCGGCTGGCTAGAAATTTCAAGACCAGCAAATGGATCTCTTTTTTTCCGAACGAAGAGTACAAGCTCTTATGCCCGGATCTTCCCTAGAAAGATTTCTTGAGGAGTGTTAATTATGGAAAAGCAGCAGAACGTCACCCCCATCCTTGAAGTCGCATGGTCAAAATTCGCCCAGCTCGATGCCGCTTCGGTAAAACGCAGCCAGTCGTTCATGAAGCTGAGACAATGGATCGCAGTTTTCGGTGTGCTGGCAACCTTGTTCGCCATCTTTACAGCGATCTATCCGGAAAACTTTCCGGAAATCTTCGGTCTCGTGCTGCGGGTGCTATTGATCCTTGCCCCCATAACAGCCTCCGTGCTTGCGGCATACACGAACAAATTCTATTCGTCTGGAGATTGGCTGATCGCCAGAGCCGGGGCGGAAGAAACGCTGAAAGACATCTATGTCTATCGGACGATCCTGCAGAACGATCCGTCCCGCCGCATCTGGCTCGAAGAGAGGACAGGCGAGATCCAACGTTCCGTGTACCGCGGCATGAACGGCGAACTGGTGATGGAACCATACAAGGGACCGCTTCCTCCTCCGCCGAGATTTGATCCCAAGTACCCGAACTGTGACCCCGGGTTCAGCGACCTCACGGGCGAAGAGTATTTTAATTATCGTCTTCAAAACGAATTGAACTGGCATATCAAGAAGATCAACCAGCTGCAAAAACAGCGTGTCCGCCTGCAAGTGCTTATTCTTGGCTCGGGTGCGGCAGGCGCTTTCATTGCCGCACTGGGCGCAGTGGACAACAGTATTTCCATCTGGGTTGCGCTGACCGCATCCCTGACAACCACTTTTCTGGGGTGGGAGCAGTTGAAAAATCTGGATGTGGTCGTGCGGAACTACAGCAAGGTCATTCTGGAATTGAACATCATCTCCGACCATTGGAAAAATCTGGAGGGCGAAGAACGCACCCAGACCGAATTCTACAAAATGGTCGAAGCCACCGAAGACATCCTGTGGAGCCGTAATGTGGAATACATCAAAGCCATGCAGGAGGCGTTGAAAGAATCGAACCTGGAGAAGGAAGCCAGCCTGATCAACCGCGTGATCGCCGAACAGCGCGAAGCAGACCAGCGTCTCAAACAGTCGATGGAAGATTCCCTGATCGAACACACGAATAAGATCCTCGATGCTTCCACGACCAAATTGGGGGAAACCTTCGAACAGTCGCTTGGCACGCTGGCGGAGGAGGCATCCTCGGATGTGGTACAGGCGGAACTCGCCGCCATGAAGGCTGCCGTGCAGAGAATGGCAGAAAAGTTCGGCTTGGTCTCCTCGCTGAACGAGATCAGCGAGGAGTATGAAGATATCGAGATCAACGCCGACACTCCGCGCGGCGTCTTGAACGATATTCTCGCACGCTACCCAAAAACAGAAGAAGTAAAGGGCTAGAGAGGAACCCCATGACAGAATCAAATGGAACCCCTCCCACAGATCTGACATCCGCCGCCGAGGTGAACCCTGCCGATATCACAGAGACCAGCCCCGAGCAAGTCCGCGAGGCGGATGAAGTGAAGAAAGAGATCGTCGAAAAACAATCCAGAGAATTCAGACCTTTGCATCCGGAAGTGCGTCCGCACGCGTTCGTCGTCATGCCGTTCGGAAAAAAGAAGGGAGCCGACGGCCAGCCGTTCGACTTCAACGAAATTTACAAAACGCTGATCAAGCCCGCACTGGAAGAGGCGGGCTTTGAGCCGTTCCGCGCCGATGAGGAGACCGCTTCCGGCGACATCCTGACGGATATGTTCCAGGAACTCCTGCTGGCGGACATGGTGCTGTGTGATCTGAGCATCGACAACGCCAACGCCTTCTATGAGCTTGGCATCCGCCATGCGCTGCGCAAGCGCGGCGTGGCGCACATTCAAGCAGGGCGCGCCTACATGCCGTTCGATATTTTCAATGTTCGCACGCTCCCGTACCACATCACCGAGCAGGGAGTGCCCGATCCAAAATTCATCCGCGCCGACATTACCGCCATCTCACGCCTTGTCAAGGATACCTGGGCTTCGAACCGCGATGCGATCCACAGCCCGATCTATAACCTGCTTTCGGGGTTGAAGGAGCCGGAAAGAAAAAGCCTGCAAACTCCGCTCGCCACAGGGTTCTGGCGCGAGTACAACGAGTGGAAAGAAAAAGTGACAATTGCCCAGCGGCAAAAACACATCGGCGACATTCTCTTGTTGACGGAGGAGATCTCGAATCCGCTCATTCGCGAGGAGGCGGTCAGTGATGTCGGGCGCGCGCTTGCAAATCTGGGACGCAACGAACTGGCGCTTGCGCAATACCGCAAAGGGCTGGAGGTCAATTCATCCAATCTGGAGTTTCGGCGCGAGGAAGCATTCCATCTGAACCGCGTTGGGCGGGTGGACGAAGCGATCGTCAAGATCGAAAGTCTGCTGCACGACTTTCCCAATGACAGCAAGTCGATCACCTATCTGGGACGCATCTACAAGGAAATGTGGGCGGGTTCGTGGAAAAATGTCCGGGACAAAGCCAAGCGCATGCAAAAGGCATTCGACTCGTATCACTGGCTGATCAAGTCTGCGGATATTTATATGAAGGGCTACCGGATCGACTTGAATGATTATTATCCCGGCATCAACGCCCTGACCCTGGCAATGCTTGCCGTCCATCTGGCGGATAAATTCGATAACAAAAAATCGCCGGACCCGGATATTGCCCGCATTAAAAAGGTTCTGCCGGAATTACAGAATACGCTCATATTCGGACTGGACAGCCGGATACAGATCGACGGCGAAAAGACCGATTACTGGACATTAATCTCGCTGGCGGAACTGAGGCTGCTGGTTGCAGATAACATCGCCGATATCGTGCGCGCCTATCGAAAAGCGATCACAGCATCGCGGCGCAACTTCTTCTTTCTCAACTCAACGCTTGGTCAATTGGAGATCCTTCAGGCGCTCGATTTTCGACCCGAGTTTGTGGCAACCGCCATCCAACTGGTCGAGGAGGAGATCGCAAGAGTCGCCAGCGGTGATGTGGATGGTGCATCCGTTAGCCGGAAATCCTCGCGGACAAAACCAGCCCCCGGGCGCTCCTTCCTTTTCAGCGGCTATATGATCGACCACTCCGGAAAGCAAAAACGCACGTTCCCGCCGGACAAGGAAGATGAAGTACGCAATGACATCCGCAAGACTCTGGAGAAATTCAAACCGACCCCCGCAGACAGGGTATATATGGCGGGACTTTCCGCGGGCAGCGAGATCCTGTTTGCAGAAGTCTGCGTGGAACTGGGGTTGAAGGTCAAGGTATTCCTGCCATTCCCTGATTCATCCTATGTTCGGGATCACGTTTCGCCAGCCGGGGAGTCGTGGGTGGACAGGTTCTACAAGGTCCGCAATAATCCGCTGGTGAACGGCATCCACCAGATCGAGCATGTGGGTCTGCCAAAACCCGGTGATGATCCTCATGAGCGCAACAACCGTTGGGCGCTCTACGCTGCGCTGGGACGCGCCGGCATCAGCAATGTACGCCTCCTGGCTGTGTGGAATGAGACTGGAGGCGATCCCAAAGATCATGACGCGCAACTGGTACGCCATATGATCGAACTGACACGCGACATGGGCGGCGTGGTCGATATCATCAACCCGTCGAAATACATTCACAGTGTGATCGACAACGCGCTGGATCAGCTCATCCAAGATGCATCATCCGCAAAGAAGCCAACACTACTAACATCTCCAAGAAGATCAAAAATGGAAAAGAAGTAAACAAAAAAAGCCCTTTCGACCATCTGGTCGAAAAGGCTGACCGTGCACGCTATTCAACAAGCCTCATAATTGCTTTAACCTTCTCGTTCGGATACGCCCATATTTCACCTTTAACCCCTTTTGCAAGAAAAAAATCGCCCGCCCGCACCGTTTCAGCTCCCTCAAGGGTCTGGACCGTCACCAATTGGTCTTCATCGCCGTTGGTCAGATCGGTCAACGGAACCAGCAGAGTGATCGCGCGTTTGATGCACAAACCGGGTCCTATCACCATGTAGGTCTTATCGAAAATATCGGCATCCACGGGCCATTCATCGTCCGGCGCGCTCAACTCACTGACCAGCATATCCCCTTTCTTGGCGGTCAGCACAGCGCCCCACGGTGTCTTGACCTGCACGGTTTGAGGTTCGTCCGGAGCGGGGATAAACGGTCGCACACGCCGCTGAGTGAAGCCCCGGTACGGCTTGAAATTCAATTTTTCAAGGATCGGGTCATCAGATGTGATTACAATTGGATCACTCAAGGCAGTCTCCTCACAACGGCAGTGCCTTGATTCTAATACAAAAAGCCCCGTCCCGGAGAGTGCAGATGCGTTCCATCCAAAAACTCATTGTCATCGTCGGCGCAAGCGGAGTGGGTAAAACCACACTTGCGCACGCCCTTTGCCGGCAATACGATTTCGCAACCGCGTTCGAACAGCACGAGCAACGTCCCTTTCAGGCGCTCTTCAAGCAGGATAAAAAATACGCGCTCGCCAACCAACTGGATTATCTCATCTACCGCGCCGAACAGGAACGGAACCTGCGCATGGAGGAGAAGCCCGCATTGATGGATGGCGGAGTTGACCTCGACTTTTACGGCTTCACCCGCATCTTCCACACCCGCGGCTTGCTCGGTGCAAGCGAATTTGACCTGTGCCGCCGCTTCCATGCCCTTACCCGCAGCCTGCTGCCCCCGCCGGACCTGATCATTGCCCTGCACGCCGACTTCCAAACCGTCCGCGAAAGATTGGCTTCGAGAAACAGAATCAACATTGCATCCAGTGAAGATGCGGAACTGCTGGAGCACTATGTCAGCGAATGGCTGGACACCATCCCAAAAGAAAACATCCTGCGGCTGGATGTCTCCAACGAAGGCATTGATTATCCCATCAGCATCCCGATCATTCTTGATAAAATAAACAAATGATCCATCTTCGTTCCGTCCAAAAAAGGGAAATGCGCGAAACGGACAACTTTCCGTTCAATGTGCCCATCATCCAGGCTTTGCAGGAGATCAGCTTTCAAGCGCCGGTGACGTTCTTTGTCGGCGAGAATGGCTCCGGGAAATCCACGCTGATGGAAGCGATCGCCTGCGCAATCGGATCGGTCACGGTCGGCAGTGAAAGCGTAAAGACCGACCCGACGCTGGCACACATGCGGAAACTGGCGGACTATCTGCGTCTGACATGGAGCAAACGAACACATAAAGGGTTCTTTCTACGCGCCGAGGATTTCTTTGGATATGCAAAACAGATCGCAAAAACACGCCAGGAACTTGAACAGGAATTGAACAACGTGGACAGGGAATATGCGGGGCGCTCGAAATACGCAAAGGACCTGGCAAAAATGCCGCACAGAAACGAGATCGGCGCCTTGCAGCGCCGCTACGGAGACGGCTTGGATGTGCGTTCGCACGGAGAGAGCTTTCTGGATCTGTTCCAATCGCGCTTTGTGCCGGGCGGTTTGTACCTGCTGGATGAGCCCGAAGCGCCGCTCTCGCCATTGCGCCAGCTATCCTTTCTCTCGATGCTCAAGCAGATGACGACGGAAGATGCGCAATTCATCATTGCCACGCATTCCCCGATCATTCTGGCATTCCCCGAGGCGCAGATCATGAGTTTCAATGACGGCGCGATCAACAACATTCCCTATGACGAGCTGGAGCATGTCACATTGACAAGGGCATTCTTGAATGACCCGCAATCCTATATGAGGCATTTATGATTCACAAAACAAGAATCGGAAGCGGTGGAAAGGTCCACTATTGGGCGGCAGGAGATGGCGAAGAATGCATCATGTTCACACATGGCGCAACCATGGATCACGGGATGTTCCATGAACAGGTGGAATATTTTTCCAAGAGCTATAAGGTGATCACTTGGGATGTCCCTGCCCATGGACTTTCAAGACCGTACGAGGGGTTCTCCCTGCAAGATAGTGCGGATGAACTAATTGGAATTTTGAACAATGAGGGGATCACGAAGGCTCATCTTGTCGGGCAATCCATGGGTGGATACATCGTACAGATCGCTGCGCTTCGGCACCCTGACAGGATACTGACACTCACATCCCTGGGCTCATCCCCCATTCAGCCATCCTATTATTCGGCAATGGACAACTGGCTGCTGTCCATCACGCCGCCGTTGTTGATGCTCTATCCCTACAATTATCTGATAAAAACCATTGCCAAACAGATCGCACTCCGCAAGTCGGCACAGGAATATGCAATACAAACGCTTGCCGGGCTGACAAAGCGGGAGATCGCCGCCATTATGGAAAAGGTCTATACCGGCGTGCAAGAGTACAAGGAGGATTTCCACCTGCCTCTCCCCATTTTGATCGTGTGTGGAGACGCAGACCGCTCGGGAAAAGTGCGGGCGTACAGCAATCAATGGGCGGAACGGGAGAGCAGGGAATTATTCATCGTTCCCAACGCCGCGCACAACGCGAATATGGACAATCCGGAAGGATTCAATGAAATTCTCGCACGCTTTTTGGAAAAGACGCGGAATTAAATGGAAAACTTTGATGAATTAAAACATCTCACCAGCGGCACACCGAAGTATAAACTTTCGGGAACGAATGTATTCGTTTCCCCCGGCGGATTTCATTACATTGACCATCTCGACCCTGTCGAGAATATCTCTCCCATTATCGATGGAAGCGGATTGACGGATGAAGAAATCACGTATATCGAAACGTCCCTGCAATCGAACCCCGAACGGATAGAGCATCAAGTGGAGTCTGTGCTGCGGCACGGCTATATCTCGGGCAAATTCGTGCTGGACATCGGGTGCGGCGGCGGGTTGTTTCTCTCAAAAATGAAAGCGGCGGGCGCGAATGTGCTTGGTATCGAGTTGAGTGACACGCGCGCATATTACGCAAATACCAAACACGGCTTTGAAGTGGTCAAACGAACCATCGAAGACGAGTACTGGCGGGAGTTTCATGGGACGTTCGATGTCGTCACATTATGGGATGTGATCGAGCATGTCAATTATCCGCTTGCCACCCTGTGCGCAGCGGCGGACATGCTCAAATCCGGCGGAATCCTGCTGATCGATACACCCTGCCGCGACGCGTTCTATCACCGCTTCGGTGAACTCACTTACAAACTCTCACGCGGAAGATATCCGACGTTTTTGAACACGATGTATTCATCCAAACCGTTCGGGCATAAGCAGATCTTTTCACTGACGGAGATGAAATTCGCGCTGGAGACGGCAGGGTTGGAAGTGGTGGAGTTGAAACGTTTTCACGAATTATCCTTCCCCTATAGTTTCTATTTGAAGAAAATGGTTCGGTCGGAACTGCTCGTCAAATTGCTTCTGCCGTTCGTCCATCTGTTTTTCATCATCTTTCCCATCCGCAATAAAATGCTGGTTGCTGGAAGAAAGAAATAACAAGCCAAGATGGATCCATTTGACGAATACCTGCAGAAAGTTGTGGAGGAAACACAGAAACATGGCGGGACAGCCTCCAAACCGGAAACGATGGAATTCCTGCCGCCGAGGGATGCATGGAGTTTCCCAAAGTATCCGTCACGGACAGCCATCCTGCCGCCCCACGTTGACCTGAAAACGGAGTTACGCGCATTCATCCTGCGCAATGAGATGAAATTGAACGAAGACGATTGCTGGCTCGGCACATGGATCCACCCACAGACGAGGGAATATTATCTGGATGTCGCCACAGGCGTCGCGGACGTAAACGAAGCGCGAAGGCTGGCAAGGCTGGTCAGCATCCAGGACGGACGGAACATCGTGGCGATGTTCAATTCACAGCGGGACGAAACCATCTTCTTTCAGGATGAAACAGCCTAGCGCACATCCACCTTCATGATGCGGACCAACAGGCGATGAACAACATAGAACGGCAAAAGCAATACGATGTGCAGTGCATTGCTGAATCCGAACAACAGCGCCACCGAACTCAATAGCTCATCCAACAATGGGGCGATATTTTGAAGCATCCACGTGCCCGCGCCGGAGAGAATCGCCAACCCAAGCAGAACGGCGATCCATAAGCCGAGCGGCAGCCAGGAGAGACGGTCGGATTCGGACGGCAGCATGGTGCTGGCAACCGCGAATGTAAAATAGAACCACAAATAAAAATCGGGGATGCTCGGAAGCGATCCAACGCCAGCCCAAAACAGGTCCACCTGCCCGTCACGGAGCACATTCCACAGAACGTGAAATTGCATTTTGTAGATCCCCGTATATGCGATAAACAACGTCCCTGCGATCAACGGCGCAAGCCCGATCAACGAATCGCGCACAACATCCGATTTTTCAGTTTCCACATACCCCATTTGCAAACGTCCGTTGGGCAGGGTGCGCGGGATAAGCGAAAAGCCGCGCGTACGCACGCCCAACACCTTCGCCATCAGAAAATGGCTGAGTTCATGTAAAAAAACGCCGGGGAAGAATAAAACCGAGAACAAACCGATGGTCAACTGCACATTGCGGGTGACGAGCAGGATGACCGCCTGGATCTCACGATGCAAAAGCCGCTGGAGAAAGACCAG
Organism: Anaerolineales bacterium; assembly: GCA_023382595.1. Taxonomy (GTDB): domain Bacteria; phylum Chloroflexota; class Anaerolineae; order Anaerolineales; family Villigracilaceae; genus Villigracilis. Next base: position 17,416 of record JAHDWB010000012.1, read on the forward strand.
CGGCAAAAGCATCAACACGAACCAAAACAAGCCGGTGAACTGCAAGGCTACTTCACCGCGGCTTTCGCAATGGCGATGAAATCGTCAACCTTCAAACTCGCGCCGCCGACCAGCGCCCCGTCAATATCGGGCTGGGAGAAAAATTCAACGGCGTTGGCGCCGGTCACTGAACCGCCATATAATACGCGGACCGCCTGCGCTGCATCATCGCCGTATAACTCCGCGATGACCGGGCGGATGAAATCCTTAATGACGGCGTTCGCCGCTTCACCCGTCGACGCTTTGCCTGTTCCTATTGCCCAAACCGGTTCATAGGCGACGACGATGCGCGGGGCGAAGTCCGCAGGCAGACCCGTAAGTCCGAGGCGGGTTTGGGAGGAGACCACGTCGCGGGTCTGATCCGCTTCGTATTGCGCCAGCGTCTCACCGACACAGACGATCGGCGTCAGGTCGAACTTTTGCGCGGCGAGCAACTTCTTATTTACGGTCTCATCCGTTTCGCCGAAATAGGCGCGGCGCTCGGAGTGACCGAGGATGACATAACCGCACAATTCCTTCACCATCGCAGGCGACACTTCGCCCGTGAATGCGCCTTTCTCCTCCCAATACAGGTTCTGCGCACCCAAGCCGATCTGAGAATTTGCCAGGATTTCCGATGCCGCCGCCAACGAGATAAACGGCGGACAAACAACTTTCTCCACACCGCCGATCTCATTCAATCCTTCCTTCATCACAGAAAGCAGTTCGCGCGTCTCTGAGATGGTTTTGTTCATTTTCCAGTTACCTGCAACAAGGGGTGTTCTCATAGATTTTCCTTCATCAATTGGATTCGTTTTTGTCGATTATAGCCGAGGCGCCAAAATAAAAAAAGCGGACAGGTCAACTGACCTGTCCGCAGGATCTTGCAGGACACACACTACGGCGACAGCGCTTCCACATTTACATTTATAGCACCGCTCTCATCAGGCGTAAATATTAAGCGGTTCGCCTGATAAGTCCCATCGCCGCAATTCACATTCCACTCCTCCACCCATTCGCCATTCACATCCGGCTGCTGCACCACCGTGATTGTCGTCCCTTCAACAGTGGGAGTATTGCATTGCGAAAGCATGGAAACGATCTGAAGCGTAAACCAAGCGGTGACACGGGTTTCATCGTCCGCCAGCCCGCCGGACGGCACATCAATATCGAGATCGAATTCAGGAAGAGGCTCGCTCTGGCTGTTCGGGTCAGCGGGGTCAAACGGGATCATGGTGGGGATTTCGGGAATTTCGAAGTTCTGGAAATCATTGATCGCCTGCTGAGCCTGAACATACGCCTGATACCCATAATAGGCAGCCCCACCCGTCACAAGACAACAACAGCACAATACAATTGCGACAACCACACCAATGACAAGAGTGCGGTTTTTATTCGAACTTGATCCCGGGCTTGAATTGACTTCCATCTGTCTTCTCCTGTGAATTTGAATGGATGCATTATACAAAGAAAAGAGCGCATGGACACAAATTCCATACGCTCCTTTGGTACTATGCGGGGGCGGTTATTTATCCAGCAGAGCCGCCACGCCGGGCAGTTCTTTTCCTTCAAGGAATTCAAGCGACGCGCCGCCGCCGGTGGAGACGTGCGTCATCTGTTTAGCGACGCCCGCCTTCTTGACCGCACTGGCAGAGTCGCCGCCGCCGATGACGGTCACCGCCTCGGACTCCGCGAGAAGTCTGGCTAATGCAAATGTACCTTCGGCGAATTTGGGAAATTCAAACACGCCCACAGGTCCATTCCAGACGATGAGTTTCGCGCCTTGAAGCGTGGACTTGTACAACTCGATGGTTTGCGGACCGATGTCCAACATGCGCCAACCTGCGGGGATTTTGTCCACATCCACGACCTGGGAATTGGCTTCCGCATCGAATTTGTCCGCGATGACTGCATCCAGGGGCAGGACGAGTTTATCGCCCAGTTTGCCGAGCAGGGATTTGGCGGTCTCCAACGCTTCCGCTTCGACGAGACTGTCCTGCATGTTCAGTCCCTTGGCGGCGAGGAAGGTATTCGCCATACCCCCGCCAATGATCAGTTTGTCGCACTGCGCGGCAAGGGTTTCGACGACGAGAATCTTGTCGCTGATCTTGGCGCCGCCGAGGATGGCGATGTAGGGATGTTCTGGATTTCCAACCGCCTTGCCGAGATATTCCAGTTCCTGCTCCATCAAAAAGCCGGAGACAGCAGGCAGGAAGCGGGCAATCCCTTCCGTGGAGGAGTGCGCGCGGTGCGCTGAACCAAACGCATCGTTGACGTACACGTCACCGAGCGCCGCCATTTGTTTGGCAAGGTCGAGGTCGTTCTTTTCTTCGCCAGCGTGAAAGCGGGTGTTTTCGAGCATTACCACGTCGCCGGGCTTGAGTGATTTGGCGATTGCTTCCACTTCCGCGCCGACACAATCGGGAGCCATCGTCACGGGGCGATCGATCAGCGTGGATAAGGTCTCCGAAGCGGCACGCAGGCTGAATTGCGGGTCCGAGCCACCTTTGGGTCGCCCAAGGTGACTCATCAAAAGGAGCGAGGCTCCCTGATCCAAAACATATTGAATGGTCGGCAATGCGGCGCGGATGCGTTTGTCATCGGTCACCTTGCCGTCCGCCATCGGGACGTTGAAATCAACGCGCATGAGCACGCGCTTGCCTTTGAGGTCGATGTCTTTTACGGTTTTCTTGTTCATGTTTCCACCAGCCCCCACCCACACCCTCCCCCAAATTCGATGAATTTGGGGGAGGGTGGAGAGGGGTCTAAAGGGATTTCGCCATCATCGCCGCGAGATCGGCGGTGCGACAGGAGTAGCCCCATTCATTGTCGTACCAGGTGACGACCTTGACGAAGTTGCTTTTTTCCTTGCCGAGAACCATTGTGAATTGCAAGTCAATGGAGGAGGAATGCGGGTCACCCTTGTAATCGATGCTGACCAGCGGTTCGTCCACAGCCTGCAGCACGCCTTTGAAGCGCGGTTCTTTTGCGGCGGCGCGGAAGAGGTCGCGCAGTTCTTCGGTAGTGGTTTCTTTTTCGAGTTCGGCGGTGAAGTCCACAATGGAAACCGTGGAAGTCGGCACGCGCAAGGCGTAGCCGTCGAACTTGCCTTTGAGGTCGGGGATGACCAGCGAGATGGCTTTCGCCGCGCCGGTGGTGGTGGGGATGATGCTCATTGCGGCGGCGCGCGCACGGCGCAGGTCGGAGTGCGGCAGGTCGAGGATCTTCTGGTCGTTGGTGTAGGCGTGGATGGTGGTCATAAATCCGCGCTTGATGGTGAACTTGTCATGCACAACCTTCGCGGCGGGCGCAAGACAGTTCGTGGTGCAGGACGCATTCGAAACAACGTGATGATTCTTCGGGTCATACTGGTCTTCGTTGACGCCCATCACAATGGTCAGGTCTTCGCCTTCGGCGGGTGCGGAAATGATGACCTTCTTCGCGCCGCCCTTGATGTGATTGACCGCGCCTTTCACGGTCTTGCCCTTCTTGTTCACACCGTCTTCCTTGATCGTGAACAAGCCCGTCGACTCGACGACGATATCCACGCCCATATCGCCCCACGGAATCGCGGCGGGGTCGGTCTCTTTGAAGGCTTTGATCTTCTTGCCATCGATCACCAGCCCGTCATCGGCAACTTCCACCTTGCCATTGAAACGACCATAGTTCGAGTCGTACTTCAGCAGGTGCGCCATCGTCTTGAGATCGCCGATATCGTTGAACGCGACCACTTCCAACTCGTTCGGGTACATATCGCGGATCGCTTTCAACACCTGGCGCCCGATGCGCCCAAATCCATTAATGCCAACTTTTACTGCCATGGGAAAATCCTCCAATTTGATTTATCACAGAGATCGAATCTCTGGTCAATTGCAACCTATTAATTTTACTGCTTTAAGTCCGATTTGTGAATTTTATAACTGTCCGCGTTTGGGGTGATAAATGTCAGGACAAGCTCGCCTCACCCCTACGGGATGATTGATTCTGTTTCCCCAGGCAGGATTCTGGCGGAAAACTTGGACACAGGGAGCTTAATCCCGTATCAACCGAGGTTAGCCGCCCAATACGCCAGCGAGCTGGCAGACTCCATACCTACGACAGGGGACCTGTCCGCTCGAAATAAATATCCATGATGACCTGCGCCAGCTTGACCGAATCATGCCGCCAGGGATAGGAATCGTCCACAAGATCTGCCGTGTAAGCACGCGTATCCGAAAGCGTCTTCTCATCCACTCTCACCCAAACGGAATTCGGACCCATCTCTCCTTTGTAATTATCGTTGCAAAGAATAACATCGAAAAGATCCTCCCCTACATGCCCTTCCAATGCGCGGACATGGTCATGGCATGTAAACGAATCTGTTTCGCCCGCCTGCGTGGCGATATTACACACATACACCTTGACTGCGCGGCTCGCGTCAATGCTGGCGAGCAGGTCCTGCACCAACAGGTTTGGCAGGATGCTGGTGTACAAACTGCCCGGTCCGACGACGACGATGTCCGCGCCGAGGATCGCCTGGATCACCGGCGGAAAGGCTGGCGCAGTATCAGGCTCCAACCACACACGCCGGACACGTCCCGCCATTTCGGGAATCTTGCTCTCCCCCACCACGCGGACTTCATTCAATGAATGCGGCAACTCCATACTGGCAACCAGTTTGACATCATGCAGTGTGGATGGAAGCACACGCCCATTCACCGAAAGCACGCGCCCGGATTCCACCACCGCGCTCTCGAAACTGCCTGTGAGATCTGCCAGCGCCGTGATGAACAGGTTGCCGAACGAATGCCCTTCCAACCCGGACGAACCGCTGAAGCGATACTGGAACAATTGCGTCAGCATGTCTTCATCATTCGAAAGCGCCGCAAGACAATTGCGGATGTCACCGGGCGGGAGGATGCCCAAACTCTCGCGCAGCCGCCCCGATGAGCCGCCATCGTCTGCGACGGTGACGACGGCAGTAAGTTTGCCTGTATGCGCCTTCAACCCACGCAAAAGGGTCGCCAGTCCATGCCCGCCGCCGATGGCAACGATGCGCGGTCCGCGGTTACGGCGGTGGTAGTCTGTAAGCGTATCCACTACGCCGGACCCCGGGCGGACGAACGGTTTCAGCAACGCTCGGTTAAGCTTGTAGATGCCAAAAATGACCAGCCCCACCCCCAAACCGCCGAAAATGACGGCGCGCAGGATGCGTGGAAGGAAGCGCAGGGATGCGTAGGAGAGAATGGTTAACAGAGTTTGGTCAGTGGAATCCGTGCGATACAGGTCGATCAGGATAACGGCAAACCCCAGCCCCAGCAGAGTGGTGCCCACCATAACGAGCGCAAGCCAGCGCTTGACACCCAATCCGGGGCGCAGCCAGCGGGGAATATTGCGCACAAATTTCCAAAAACTTGAACCGGTTTCTTTCTTCATGGAAAATGATGATAGCAGGATTAAAGGGTTGAGTCAAACTTGGGAAATCGCGAAAAAATCGCCTTACGGTATAATTGTGCATATGACCACAATCATCGCGGTTGATATTGGCGGCACACAAATGCGTGCCGCTTCTTATGCGCCTGACAAGCTAAAACCGATCAAACAGAAGAAGATTCCAACACTTGCATCCGAACCGGGCGGACTGGAACGGCTGACCCGCGTCATCGAAGAAGTTTGGAGCGGCGATGTGGCTGCGATCGGATTGGGCTCACCCGGTCCGCTTGACCCGCATACAGGATACCTGCTTGCGCCTCCCAACAACCCGGAATGGCACAATTTTCCTTTGGCGCCGCGCATCGCTGACCATTTTGGCGTGCCGGCATACCTCGACAACGACGCCAACCTCGCCGGGCTGGGGGAATATCGCTTCGGAGCCGGAAAGGGACATCACGATGTCTTGTACATCACGGTCAGCACGGGGATCGGGGCGGGCGTTATCATTCAGGATAGATTATTGCAGGGATTTCACGGTCTCGCCGCGGAACTTGGTCACAGCATCGTCGACCCGGACGGTCCGCCGTGTTCTTGCGGATTCAACGGACATCTGGAGGCGTTCTCGTCGGGACCAGCCATCGTGAAGTATGTGCTTGGGGAACTGGAAGCAGGCGCAAGGTCCGTTTTGAAGCGGGATATCCATCTGACACCAAGAGATATTGCGGAAGCCGCGCATCAAGGGGATGCGCTCGCGGTCAAGGCGTATCACCGCGCAGGCGAATATCTCGGCATCGGTGTCGCATCCTTCCTGCATGCCTTCGATCCGTCCATTGTCATTTTTGGCGGAGGGGTTTCACAGGTTGGCGGTCTTTTATTCGATTCATTTAACGACAGTTTGAAAAAGCGCGTCTTTCACCCACGCTATTTGGAGGGTTTGGCGATCACAACGGCGAAACTGGGTGATGATGCGGGGTTGCTCGGCGCGCGCGCGCTGGCAGAATTGAAGTCAAGTTCATAAATCAAGGAGCATTGTATGAAGAACCAAAATTTACCTGGACCGAAAGCCCAGGCAATGATCGAGCGAGATCGCAAGGTGATCTCGCCTTCGTATCCCAGGGGATATCCGTTCGTAATGGACCACGGCAAAGGCAGTGAAGTGTGGGATGTGGACGGAAACCGTTTCCTCGATTTCATGGGCGGCATTGCAGTGGTGGCGACAGGTTATTCGCACCCGCAGGTCGTCAAGGCAATTCAAGAGCAGGCGGAAAAGTTCATTCACATTTCGTCGGATTTCTATCATGAGAATTGGATCCGCCTGGGCGAAAAATTGAACGAGATCGCGCCGTTCAAGGAGGATGCGCTTTCGTTCATGACCAATTCAGGGACAGAGGCGGTGGAAGCTGCGATCAAACTTGCCCGCTATCATACCAAGCGCACCAACTTCATCGGCTTCACCGGCGCGTTCCACGGGCGGACGATGGGCGCGGTCACGTTCACGGCAAGCAAGGCAAAGTATCACGGCGGGTTCTATCCGCTGATGAACGGCGTGACTCACGCACCCTTCCCGAATCCGTACCGCCCCGTGCTGGAGCGCCGCAAGGGCGAGGATTACGGCGAAGCGGTTGTGCGCTACATCGAAGAAGAGATCCTGGCACAGATCCTGCCGCCCAAGGATGTGGCTGGGATTCTGGTTGAAACCATCCAAGGCGAAGGCGGATACATCGTCCCGCCCGATGGGTTCTATCCCGCCTTACGCAAACTATGCGATAAGCACGGCATCCTGCTGATCCTTGACGAAGTGCAATCAGGCATCGGGCGCACCGGCAAGTGGTGGGCGATCGATCATTTCGGCGTCGAGCCGGATATCATCACCTCCGCCAAAGGCATCGCATCCGGCATGCCGCTCGGCGCGTGCATCGCGCGCAAATCCGTGATGAACTGGGAGATCGGCACACACGGCAACACCTATGGCGGCAACCCCGTCTCATGCGTGGCTGCGCTGGCGACCATCGATCTGGTCGAAAAACAATTCATGCAGAACGCCAAGGAAGTCGGCGAGTACGCCATGGAAGCGCTGGAAGAGATCAAGGCGCGTCACCCCAGCATCGGTGATGTGCGCGGCAAGGGTTTGATGATCGGCGTGGAACTTGTGAAGGATCGCGAAACCAAGGAGCCCGCCAAGCAACTGATAGACCGCCTCGTGGACCTGGCGTATGAGCGCGGTCTTTTGACGCTCTCCTGCGGTCAGAGTGTGATCCGCATCGCGCCGCCGCTGGCGATCACCAAGACCGAAATGGATGAAGGTCTGCGTTTGTTCGAAGACGCCCTGACTGCCGCGGAAAAAGAAGTAAATTAAGACGGAACGTTGGAAACAAAAAGTCCTTTGAGTTTTTCTCAAAGGACTTTTTTGTCATTTATTCTCGACTTCATTATCATCCCCGATGACAATATTCGAGTCGCTGACATTGCCATAGATGTTGATGACATTCCCGCCAGAAGATTTTGGCTTCGCATCCTCCTTCGGGACGGCTGGTTTCACGACCGAATTAATTCCATCCGCTGACAGCGGTTTCGCCCCGACTCGTTCCGCGCGCAGGTTGAGACTCTTGATCAATCTTTGCATGCCGCTCTCTGTGAACAGATCCACCCACTGATAATCGCGCAAACGAAAAGGCAGGTCACACTCTTCCAATCTGGCTGGGATGAGGAAAATCTCCCCTTCGGGCATCTCCAGCCCACGGTCCAGAGAGAGGCGCATTTCCTTTTGGACATATCCTTCCTTGTTCACCGATCCCTTCGAAAGACAAAGCAGGATCAGATCCGCATCCTCCAGCGCCTTCTGAATCTCCAACTTCCAATCCTGACCGGGAAGTAAATTCTCCACATCCAGCCAAGGGTCCGCGCCGAGTTTAACGAGATACTCATAGAGTTTCCGAACCACGGGGCGATCCGGCGATGCATAGGAAAGAAATATCTTGAGAGGAAGATTAGTTGCCATAAAGCACCGCTGGAATTATAAAATAAAAAGACGGCGGTGTCCCGCCGTCTTTTTATTGAATCAACTAACGTACATTCGAATTACTCGGACTCTGTCCAACACGGATCAGCACTGCGCGGACAGCGATACGATTGGCATAGGTGCCGGCTGCTTCGTTGTAATTCTTGCAGGTGATCAGGGTCAGCCAGGCATTCTCCTCGTGTTTGAACACGGTCATATTGTTGGGACTGATGGTCCTATTCTCGCGAACTTCGTACGTGTACGCGGTCCCATAGGAATGCACGATGATGCGGTCGCCCCAGCGGAGGTCGCCAAGCTTTGCAAAAGGCCCGGGAGTGCCGTCCGGCAAAACCGCGTGGCTGGTCAACGCGCTGTTCCCCTTCCAACCGGGGAAGGCGGTTCCATTCAGCCAGCCTCGCGCCACAATCGCAGAAAGACACTCGACGAATGCAAGTCCCATATCCAGCAATCAGTGATTACAACATTGTCCAACTGAATCCCAAGAGGAAGATCAATGTGGCGCAAATTGCTTATTGATCTCTGCAGGAAACGATGCGGCCTGAACCGGGGTTATCGGTCCGAGTAAAAGGGAGACAAATATAACAACAACCAAAAATACACTACGAAACGGTCTCAACATCCCAAAATCCTTTTCAAATAGCTGCTCAAAATGAATATAAATATTTCAAAATTTCACTCGGTTACCAAGATGGTCAAGGTAGTAAACGACACGACTGATTGAAAATCTGAAAACTCGCCAAAATTCTATGGGTGATTGGTACCATGGTCAACGTTTTGAATCGACAGAATTGTCAGGCTGAATTTGTCTATACTTTTACCATTTACACAACTCTTACGCCGACACCCAAATCGCGGTGATAAAATAAATAATCATGTCCATCATCCCTTCCATGCTCCCTGATTTTCGCGTCCGTCAAAGGGACTACCTGCTGGAGATCGCGCGCGCCATCACGCAGGAACTCGACCTTGAGAAACTGCTGGCGCGTATTTTGCGCATTTCCATTGAAATGCTTGCCGGGCAGGCAGGGTTGATCGCGCTCAAACAAGCCGACGGTTGGCGCGTTGCAACCGCACATGGGATTGCCCCCGCCTTTTTGAGATATCTCACCCCTTTACTGGCGGAGGAAAAAGTCCGCGAACTGGATGTGAGCGAACTGAACCGCATGTTGAAAGAACTAACCTATACTGCCAGCATGGGTTTGCTCAACGGCACGGGTCTACCCCTTGCCGCGCATGGACAGGTCATCGGCGTGATCTTCATCTTCCGCAATTACGCCGACGTTTTCACCCCGAATGACCGCGTGCTTCTTCAGTCCTTTGCAGACCAAGCCGCCATCGCCGTTTTCAACGCGCAACTTTATGGACAGGTCTCCTACGAAAAAAAGCGACTGGACGCGCTTCTGGACTCCGCCGCGGACGGGATACTGATCCTCGACTCGAGTCTTAATGTGGAGCGCTGCAACGAAGCCTTTGCAAAACTCTATGGTCAAACCAGCGACGATATCACAGGAAAGCCTCATTATGAGATCATCCAATGGAAGAGGGAGCCGCAGGGAAGAACTCTCGATGAATCCGTTGCCAACGGCTGGCCCCTGACGCCCAACGCAACCTTGTATGTGGAAGGCGATTTGGAACGTCCGCTTCCGCCGCCGCTTCCTGTAGGGATTACGTACGCGCCCCTGCTCTCGGAGGAAAATAAACTTCTCAACATCATTGTCAGCGTGAGGGACATCACCCATTTCCGCAATGCGGACGAGATAAAAGCAACTTTCATTTCCATTGTCAGCCATGAACTGCGGACGCCGGTGGCGCTGATCAAAGGGTATGCGTCCACATTGCGACGTGACGATGCGAAATGGGATAAACACACCATCAACGACTCGCTGGCGGTTATCGAAGAGGAAGCAGATCGGTTGTCCAGAATGATCGACGATCTGCTGGATGCATCGCGGCTGCAGGCGGGGGGTCTCAGCTTGAATCAGGCTGACGTCGCCCTGCCCAGCCTCGCGTTAAGAGTGAGCGGGCGGTTTGCATCCCAATCACCAAGACATCGCATCATCACCGATTTCCCCGAAAAATTTCCTGTCATCCTCGGAGATGAACATCGGCTGGAGCAGGTTCTCTCCAACCTTGTGTCGAATGCGTTGAAATATGCGCCTGAAGGCGAGATCAAGATCAGCGGCGCGATCCATCCCGACCAGGTCATTGTTTGCGTCAGCGATCAGGGACCCGGCATCGACCCCAAGGACATCCCGCATATCTTTGACCGCTTCTATCGTTCGACGAATGCCGTGAAGCAGACCAAAGGCGCGGGGCTGGGATTGTATCTTGCGCGCGCGATCATCGAAGCGCACGGCGGACGCATCTGGGCGGAAGCGCCGACGAATTCAACCAACCGCCCGAAAAAAGAAAATGGCGCGCGGATCTGCTTTTCGCTGCCGAGATAACCCAACTCGAATGGTAAAATCAACCCATAACCTTCCAAAAGGAAAATCTCATGCCCAAGACCATCCCCCCACGCAATAAGATAGAAAAGAAACACACATGGAACGCGGAAAGTGTTTTCAAATCCGCAAAGGAATGGGAAGCCGAACTGCAAAGCATTCTGAAAGATCTGCCCAGCCTCAAGAAATATCAGGGAAATTTGGGCAATTCGCCGGAAACCCTGTTGCGCGCCTTGCAAACGATGGAGGCGTTGATGAAGCGCGTGATGAAGGTGTATATGTATGCCGCCTTCTCCTACAGCGTGGACACCACCGACCAAAAAGCCGCCGCGATGATCGGAAAAGCGCAGGGAATGTACGGTCAGGCGGCAGGAGCGACATCGTTCATTAATCCCGAATTGCTGCAGATCGGCAAAGCCACGCTCGATGATTGGATGAAGAAAAACGGGAAGCTGGAGGTGTACCGCCAGAGCATTCGCGATCTATTCCGCCAGCAGGAACATGTCCGCTCGAGCGAGGTGGAGGAATTGCTTGGCATGTTATCCGACCCGATGAGCGGCGCCGATAACAGCACCAGCATGCTGGTCAACGCAGATTTCAAGTTTGCGCCTGCAACAGACAGCAAAGGCAAAAAAATCGAAGTCACACAGGGGAACTTTTACTCCAGCCTGCTCGAGAATCCCGACCGTAAAGTCCGCAAGACCGCCTTCGAGAACTACATGGACAAGCATGTCGAGTTCAAGAACACGCTTGCCACGAACCTTGCCACGTCCATCAAGAATAATGTCTTCTTCATGCGCGCGCGCGGACACAACTCCACGTTGGAAGCGTCTCTGTTCAATAATAATATTCCCGTGGAAGTTTTTCACAATTTGATCAATACCTTCAAAAAGAATCTACCCGTCTGGCATCGTTACTTTGAGATCCGCCGCAAAGCGTTAAAGCTGCGAGAGGTCACCTATTACGATATGTGGGCGCCGCTCGCAAAGAAAAAGACGAAGATCCCATTTGAAAAAGCAGTGGAATTGATCGCCGAAAGTCTCGCACCACTCGGCAAGGAGTATGTGGAAACCCTGCGGAACGGATGTCTTAAAGAGCGCTGGGTGGACCGCTACCCGAACAAGGGCAAAGCCAACGGCGCATTCTCTTATGGCACGCCCGGCACACATCCCTTCATTATGATGTCCTATACCGATGAAGTGGGCAGCATGAGCACCCTTGCACACGAACTCGGTCACTCCATGCACTCGTATCTGACCTGGAAAAACCAGCCGATGCCGTACTCCGGATACTCGCTCTTTGTCGCCGAAGTCGCTTCAAACTTCAACCAGGCGATGATGCGCGGTCATTTGCTGAAAACCATCACCGACAAAAATTTCCTGATCGCGTTGATCGAGGAAGCAGTGGGCGGAAACTTCTTCCGCTATTTCTTCCAGATGCCGACTCTGGCGCGCTTCGAACTGGAGACTCACCAGCGGGCGGAACGCGGCGAACCCCTGACCGCCGATTCAATGCAAAATCTGATGGCTGATCTGTTTACCGAGGGGTTTGGTCCCAAAGTGAAAGTGGATCGCCCCCGCGTCGGCATGGTCTGGTCAACATTCAGCCATCTCTTCGCAGATTACTATGTCTATCAGTATGCCACCGGCATTTCAGGCGCGCACGCGCTTTCCGGAAAGATCCTGCGCGGCGAACCCAACGCTGTGGAAAACTATCTCGGTTTCCTCAAATCCGGCTCATCGGATTATCCGCTGAACGTGCTGAAGAAAGCCGGTGTCGACCTGACGACGCCCAAACCCGTCGAGGAGACCTTCGCTGTAATGGAAAGTTATATCGACCGGCTGGAAGAACTGGTTGGGTAATTAAAAATTTGTCATTGCAAGGAACCATTTTACGCTCCTTGCAATGACTTCATTCTTAAGAATTGGAAACTGAATAAATGCCACAAACACAAATTGCATGTCCACGCTGTAAACAGATGATCCCTGCCAACGTCGAGCAGTTATTCGATGTGACCACTGATCCGCAAGCCAAGCAGCGCCTGCTGAGCGGACAATCCAATTATGCCCGCTGTCAATTCTGCGGTTACGAAGGACGACTCGCCACACCTGTTGTTTATCATGACAATGAAAAAGAACTCCTGCTGACCTTCTTCCCGCCCGAACTGGCTCTGCCGCTGAATGAACAGGAGAAGATGATCGGTCCGCTTATCAAACAGGTGACCGACAGACTCCCGCCCGAAAAGCGCAAGGGCTATCTACTCAATCCCCAAGCCAACCTGACCTTCGAATCGATGGTCGAGACGATCCTTGGCAAGGACGGCATCACACCGGAAATGATCAAGGGACAACAGGAACGTGTCCAGTTCATGGAACGGCTGATGCAGGTCACGTCAAAGGATGTGCGCTCTGAGCTGATCAAGCAAAACGCCAAGATCATCGACGAGCAGTTCTTTGCCCTATTCAGCCGCATTGCGCAGAGCGCCCTTTCCAGCGGACAGGAGCAGGTGGCGCGCGGGTTGATCGACATCCAGACTCAGTTGTTGGAAGAGACCGAGTACGGACGTCAGTTAAAGGAATACGTCGGGGAACTTGAGGCAGCCCAACAGGTCCTGCAGGATGCGGGGCAAAGCCTGACGCGGGAGAAACTTCTGGATTTCGTCCTGGAATCAAAAACCGATGCCCGCATCCGCGCGTACGTTTCACTTGCCCGCCCCGGCATGGATTACATTTTCTTCCAGAACTTGACTGAAAAGATCGAAAAAGCTTCCGGGGACGAAAAGACGCGGCTGGAGGGAATCCGCGAGAAGCTGTTGCAGTTTACGAACGATGTGGACCGTCAGGTCGAGCAGCGCATAAAACAGGCGCAGCAATTCGTTGAGTCGTTGCTGGCACAAGATGATGTTGAAAAAGCCACGCAGGAAAACCTGGATGGCTTTGCACAGGAAGCGGTCGATGTGGTCAACCAGATGTTGAGGCAGGCTTCCGAACAGAACGATTACACCCGCATGGGTAAACTTCAGAAGATGGCGCAGGTGCTGCAAGCCGCCAGCGCGCCGCCACCCGAAGTGGCGTTCATCGAGCAATTGATCCAGGCATCTGACGATGCGGCAATCGAAAAGATGCTGGCAGACAATGATGCGATGGTCAACCAGCAGTTCGTGGATGCGTTAAGCGGTTTAGCCGCCCAGATGGAATCGCAGGGGGATAACCCTGAAGCGAAAATGATGGGCGAAAAATTGGCTCAGGTATATAAAGTGGCGTTGAAGTATTCGATGAGGAAGAATATAGGATAAAGGGAAAATATAAAAATGGCGGACACTTTTCAAGTGTCCGCCATTTTTGTTATATCCTACGGTAAAGGAAGATTAAAAGTTTTTTGCAGGAAGATCGCCATCTGGGCGCGGGTGACAGAGCTGTTGGGGCAGTAGTTGCCGCCGCCGCATCCGCCGGTGATGCCTTCCGCAGCCAGCTGCTCGATCCAAGCCGCAGCCGAATGACCGATCGGGACGTCCAGGAACTCGGTGCCGGAGGCAGCGGGCGGGACGTAGTCATCGCCATACTTGGCGCGCAGCAGGAAGATCGCCATCTGGGCGCGGGTGACCGGGCTGCTCGGGCAGTAGTTGCCGTTGCCACAGCCGCCGGTGATGCCTTCCGCAGCCAGCTGTTCGATCCAAGCCGCAGCCGAATGGGTGATCGGGACGTCCAAGAACTCGGTGCCGGTCGCGGCAGGAGGCGTGTAATCTTGTCCGTATATGCCGCGCAGCAGGAAGATCGCCATCTGGGCGCGGGTGACGGATGCGCCTGGACAATAATTACCTCCACCACACCCACCAGTAATCCCAGCCAAGTATACAGCTTCGATCTCAGCCCATCCTGAGGAAGTTATGGGAACATCAGCAAATGTAGGTTTTGCAAAAACCGTGCCAGCAATGAAATCGCCATTACCCAAACCAACTCCACCTAATGGGTTCAAGAGTACATCCACGATGCTGTCATTATCCAGCACATCTAAGCGGATCGTGCCCGCCCCTACCCCGCCGGTTGTAACAGTGACAACATAGACAGATCCGGGGCTCGTGCCGGCAACGGTTGAAATTTGCGCCCCGTTAACCGCACCTGTGGTTGTCAGTTCAAAATCAGCGGCGTTCACCCCGGTGACGTTCTCGGAGAAAGTAACCGTGAAAGTGATCACCCCTGGAACGGCGGTCAGAGAGGGCACGCTGGACAGCACGGTTGGAGGAGTTCTATCAAGTGTGAAGACCTCGCCTGTAGAGAAATTACCATTCCCCGCGCCGGTACCGCCAAGCGGATTGTTCTGGGCATCTTTAATCGTATCATTATCCACCAGATCCAAACGGATCGTACCGCTGCCGGTGCCGGTATTAACAAGTACCGTGTAGTTTTTTCCAGATCCGCCGACCGCCGCTACATTCGCACCGGACACACCAGTTGTGTGCAAGGCAAAGTCACCGATATCCACACCGGTTACATCTCTATCAAACGTGACCGTAAAACTTACAGCAGACGCATTTGTAAGCGAAGTGGTTGGAATAGCCCGAACTATGCTGGTAACAGATGGATAATTCGCTACAACACGGAAAGACCACCAAGTTCCGCCATTTGCGTAAATATTGGCATCCCGGACTCTCACCTGCCAATAATAGGTACGCCCGGGCAAAACCTGAAAATCACCTGGTCC
This sequence comes from Anaerolineales bacterium, assembly GCA_023382595.1. Classification (GTDB taxonomy): domain Bacteria; phylum Chloroflexota; class Anaerolineae; order Anaerolineales; family Villigracilaceae; genus Villigracilis. Next base: position 33,010 of record JAHDWB010000012.1, read on the forward strand.
TCCGGAATAGAGTGAATTTCTTGTAACCCAAATATCGTCATCGCATTGTTGGTTGTTCGTTTCGTCAATGCAATACTGATATCTATCACTGGCGGTTTTTTTAGCATCTCCCCATTGCAGCAGTTGATACGTTGTAGCCGGCGGAGCGATTGTCGCTCCATTCGCCGGAGCTATCTTACTGAATGCAACAGCGTTTATTACAGCAGCTTCATCGCGCAGCAGGTCGCTTGTTTCCGTACTAAACCATACATTTACGCAATAATTCTCTTGACGATCTGTGCATTCTTCAATCTCGACGATCAGATACCATCCCATATCATGCTGATACGACAGTGCAAGCCCCGCCCCTCCTGTGAAGGTCCAACCAAGGGATTGCAGATTCTCCGAAGAATAGTATTCAACGACATCATCGAAACCACCATCTTGCTTCTCGACAACAGCCTTGAACGCGTCGCCATTCAAGGTAACAACATCCCCAAATACATGGACATCCTTTGAAACGGTCCCCAATTCATCCCAAGCCAGGCTGGAATACATGGGCGGGAGAACCCTTCCATCATCACTCTGTGTCTGGGATTGAGCCAACACGGTTGTTGACCCGCTCAACAGCAGAGAAGCGGCGAATATCAAATTAAAAAACAATTGTGGGAATTTTCTTTTTAGCATTTTGATTATCCTTTCCTTACCACATTATTATAACTTCTGGTCAAATTTCTTGCTTGCACCGTGTTCAACAAAATTACCCAAGAACATTTAAATTTTCGCATTGACCATTATATATGACGCTAAAAAGAAATAAATAGTTCCCGCAGAAACCAAGTGACGTAAAAACCGGGCGAGAAAGAATATGGGATAAAAAATCGGGCTCCGAAACGGAGCCCGATTTTTATCTTTAAAACGGCTTGAACCGCATCAACCATATAAGTGCCGCGGTCACGAGAATGCCCATTGTTGCCAGTAAATGCGGATTGGTTCTGGCGATCAGCCGGTTGACCTCGTCCCAGCCGTTCGCCTGCCCCACGGCATGGACGATCTCGGCAAGTCCGCGCCCGGCGTTTTGCATCATTTGAGCATAGGACACGCCTTTGGAATCGGCTTCTTTTTCGATGGCTCGCATTTGGGCGGTGGTGACAAGTTCCATGGGAGTTGGTCGGTTCGTCTAAATGGTCTGAGTAGTCTGGTGGTCTGAGTGGTCGAGGGAAGGGAAATGGAAAGTGGAAAGAGGAAAGAGGTGGAAGTAGACGGTTGGCTGTGGGATGAGCAAAGGATGACCGTTCGATACAGGGGGAATATTGCTTGAGGCAAATTTGGGCTCGAAGCTGGTCGAGAAGTTTTTTGCTCTTGGAGGGTGTATCTGTTATCCTGTTTTGCATATTGACCTGTGGTTTTGGGAAGTTTATAATTTGCTTATCCAATTTTAACCTATGACTGCCCAATGTCCTAATTGAATTAGGGCGTTAGTTGGAACTGACCGTCCATAAGCAGGTATACGGTGAACGACCATCTATACAATAGTTGGGCAGCGTGTGGGATAACGCGGAAGAGAGCCATCCAAGAATATGCCCTCAAGAGTGAGCAACGATATTCCAGTAGTTTATGATGCTGGCGAACAGGATACGGCAGAGTTGATCAGTGATGCGACCGCCACGGTGTTGCATCTTATTCAGGAGAGTTGGGGATTAGAGAGCCCGGAGGATTGTCGCATCTATGTCATGACGTCGTGGTGGGGGTTTTTCTTTCGGTCCGCGCCGTGGTTCTGGCGCATATTGCTGATTCTCGGGTGGCCGCTCTGGAGTTTCCGGGCTCGGCGGGCATGGCCCATTAGCGCTGGTTGGACGCAACGATATGGTCAGCGTGTCGCGATTGGAATTAAGCCGCCTCGCCTGTTGGAAGTCAGTGATAAACGGATTGGTCAGCATATGTTTGTGGAAGAGAAGCTATTGGAGACCCAAGTTCGCCACCTTGTATGTCACGAGTTGACACATGCTTGTGCCGCCTCTTTGAAATTACCTGCATGGCTGAATGAAGGCTTGGCGGCGGTGACAGTGGATCGATATTTGGGCAAGCGGACCATTCGACCAGACACAGTAGAGTTACTACGGAGTTATAGGCCCAAGGGCCACCCGCCGACGTATCGAGCGCTGTTGCGCTTTGGGGGGCAGGCATTCGTCTATCACGCCGTGCGTGGGTATTGGCTCGTTCAGTATTTGGAGGAGAGACAGGCAGGTTTCTTGAAGCGCCTAATTTTATCCTGGCATGGGGCAGAAACCGCTGAGGCAGAAATCGCGAGGGTAGTGGGGATAGTAGCGGATGATTTCTGGAACCAGATAGACGACATGATGGTGGCGCATTTTGAGATGAGAGAGACAAGCTAAAACGCTGCCTACCGATAAATAGGAGTGTCAAGGGTGGAAGGTCACGAAGTTGAAAAATGATCTCAATCTGAAAAACGGTTCTGAATGGAAACCATTTGGAGTTGTTTTTTTGTCTCCGGTTGCCAGATCCCCCACATACAGACAACCTTCCCCGCCCCCGCCCTTTTCTCCCAGAGTGGGGTTGGTGCGGTCGAACGGGAAGACGGTCGCTGTGTTGCAGTTCCGGTCGCAGTGCCAGGAGCGCGGGTGGTAGAATACGGTCAAGGCAGACGTTTTTTCTGGCTGGACGGCTTCGCCGTCCCTGCCCTGGTTGTCGAGCTTGTCGAGACACAGCGCCGTGCTTCGCGATCCCACTCGCTCCGCTCGGGGACGGTGGCGCAATACCCCTTCGGGGCACGAGCCCGTTGGGCATTTCTCATCAGAATATACTTCGGCGTGATAAACGACAAGAGCGTTCTTTTATGACATCACAAGAGCTATCAACCTCCCAAAACAGAAGCAGTGTTATTCAGTATGCTATCGCACTTGCACCTGCCATAATAATCTATGTTTATCGGTCTTGGTTCATATACTCTGTTGATTTGTGCCTACTGCCCATCCTGCCTGTGGGCATGGCTCTAGCAATTGTTATCGGCTTGACTCAGCTCAAGAATTACTATTTACGATTTTTTTGTTTCGTTACCGTTGTCATTGCGGTTTTTGCGCCTCGACCTTTACCTGAAAAAATTCATCTCGCTCTTCATCGAGCCGAATATGAATCCGTTGTTGAATTAGCCAGAGACCACCAATTAGGACATCAAGGCGACTGTCAGTATGCCTATGTATTGCCGGACAAATATTCCAACTTAAGTTATGCAGAAAATAATTGCATTATTGTAGAATATGAGCCTGAATTCGTTGTTGTTTTCGAGCCATTATTTTCCAGGCGATTATTGGTATATGCTGAAACACTAGGCGCAGCAAAAGAATATATTTCGTGTGGAGGCAGTGACGGAGTTGGATATATCCAAATCGAAGAAAATTGGTACAGATGTTTGCAGGATTGGAATTAACTTCCCGCCCCATGCCCAACACAGCGTGCACCCGACTTGGGGTACGCACCGCGTTTTTCAGGCATTTTCCTGGCTTGGGCGGATTCCCGTTTCGAGGTCTCATCCACCCTCCCACCCCAAGCGGGTAACGCTCACCGTTAGGCATCTCCTTTCATGTATACTGGACTTGGTGTACCGAAATGAAGCTTGACTGGAGTAGAGTCAAAAAGCAGA
>JAHDWB010000013.1 GCA_023382595.1 Anaerolineales bacterium
CGCGCACAGATGGCGATCTTCATCCAGCGCACCTTCGACCTAGCACGTCCGTAAGTTTGTACGAATGAATAAATCTGGCTGCCGTCCACCTGGACGGCAGCCTCTTTAATTGACATGGCTTCCATAGCTATGTAAGAATTTGAATGGCTTTATATACTGGATGGGACAGCCGTGTCGAAGCCGTCAAACTGGCGCTCGAACAAAAGCTGGTATAACAGCTTCCCGCGCGTGATGAAGCGCACTATCCACTCGGCTAGGTAAATACTCCACCAGAGTCAGATACCCGCAAACCTCGCTTGTCATACACTACAAGCGAGGTTCAAATGATTCGTATTCTCATCGCAGATCCCGATTCGGCAACACGCAAGGCACTGAAACTTTTACTCAGGCGCAAACTGGGCACGAACGGCATTGTGGAAGTTGGGGATGTGGAGACCTTGATCCGCTCACTGGCGGATGCGCCGCCCGACCTGCTGCTGCTCGATTGGCGTTTATACGGTTCCCCCGCCCCCGAAACCTGCCGCCTGCTTCAGAGGGCATACCCACGCCTGAAGATCGTCCTGCTCAGCGTAAACGCAGACGATGAAGCCGCCGCCAAGCAGGCAGGTGCGGATTTCATCCACAAGGGCGCCTCGCCTGATGAATTGATTGCAACATTGAAGCCGCTTTTGCATAAAGATAACAAGCCCTCAAAACTCAAAACGAGTTAATATGGAAAGGAGCAAGAAAATGCAAACCAATCGTTCCAACGTCGGAGCGCTGGTCGGAGGCACGCTGTTGATCGCCTTTGGCTTGCTGGCGCTGGCGGGTCAGATCTTCCGCGGTTTGAATTGGGGATTCTTCTGGCCCTTCATTGTGATCGCCTTCGGAGCGCTGTTCTTCGTGGCGATGTTCGCAGGCGGAAAGGGAAGCGCCGCGTTCGCCATCCCCGGCAGTATCATCAGCGGGGTGGGGTTGATCCTGCTGTTCCAAAACATCACCCAGCGCTGGGAGTCGATGTCCTATTTCTGGACGATCATTCTCATGTTCGTGGGCGTCGGCATCTACATCATGGGCTGGTACGGCGGTGACGAAGCTCAGAAGAAGTCGGGCGCAGGCGTGATGAAGGTCGCGCTGATCCTGTTCATCATCTTCGGTTCGTTCTTCGAGATGATCTTCGGCTCGTTCAGCAGCATGATCTTCCCGATCCTGCTGATCCTGCTGGGCGGATACCTGGTCCTGAGCCGCTCTGGTCTGTTGGGCGGCGGGAAGAAGGTCGAAGTGCATGACATACCGCATGACGAAGGCATTCCCCCTGCAAGTTGAGTTCATCTATGGAGTCAGGGAGCTTGCTCCCGTAGTGGCAAAGTGCCGCAGGTTTGGCGGCGAGCCGCCCGACTCCACATTCTAAGAAAGAAGGCAGGCATGAAACAGAAAGTATCGATCTTTGGTCCACTGCTGTTGATCGCGGCAGGCGTGATCTGGCTGTTGGTTGGCTCGGGCAGACTTCCATCCGAGAATCTTTGGGCGCTGACCCGCATCTGGCCCTACCTGTTGATCGTGGCAGGCTTGGGGCTGATCCTGCGCGCCTACTGGAGTTATGCATCCATCGTCGTGGATGTCCTCATTGTCGGCGGTGCGGCGCTGGCCATCCTCTTCGCCCCGCAATTGGGCTGGAACTCCCCGTTCATGAACGGCGTGTTCAGCGGGAACGGGTTTTACATCGGTCCGGGGGAACCGGGTTCCGGCAATGTCATCATCGAGACGAGGAACATTGCGGAGTTCAACGCCATCGAGGTGGATTATCCGGCGCAGGTAACCGTCACGCAGGGGAGTCAGGTGTCGGTTAAGGTCGAAGCGGAAGATAACGTCCTGCCCGGTTTGAAAACCGAGGTGCGCAATGGACAACTGCGCATCTTCTATGAGGCTGGGGACGGCAAACATGTTAACGCAAGGAAGATGGTCAAGGTCAGTATCGTGGTCGCCGAATTGACGGACGTGGAGTTCGACAGCGCGGGCGAACTGATCGTCGAAGGCATCACCACTGATAGGTTGGAGGTCTCGCTCAGCGGCGCAGGGAATTTGAGACTGGTGGATATCACCGCGAAGGACCTGTCTGTGAACCTGAGCGGCGCGGGCAGTATGTCCGCCTCCGGTGCTGCCGATGATCTTGACCTGAACATCAGCGGCTTTGGCAGTTTCAACGGCGGGGACTTGCACACTCAAATTGCCAGTGTCACACTTAGCGGTGCCGGAAGTGCCACGATTTGGACGGATGATGAATTGGATGCCACGATCTCCGGCGCGGGTTCGATCAATTACTACGGCTCGCCCGCGGTCAACCGAAAGATCAGCGGTGTTGGGAACGTTAGAAAATCCGGTGATAAGTGAATTGCCCCGTGTATCTGGAAAATAAAAGCCTCTCCCAGGGAGAGGCTTGCAATTCTTAACTCAATAACATCCACCCTCCTACTCCGCCAATAGTGCGCTTAAGAACATCCACACTCTTTGCAGGGACGGCACATACAATCTCTCATCGGGGGAGTGGAGATTCTGGATCGTCGGTCCTAAAGAGATCGTGTCCAGACCGCCGCAGCGTCTACTGATTATGCCGCATTCCAGCCCGCCATGCGTCAGTTCGACCTTTGGTTTTGACTCCATTACCTTCTCATACGTTTCGACGCATTTTTTTAATAAGGATGATTCCATATCCGGCTGCCAGGGCGGGACGACGGTAGTTCGTTCGGTCGTTGCGCCAGCCAGCCATGCCAACGACTCGACCCGTTCAATGATCTCTTCAAGGCGTGACAGGACCGAACTGCGCTGACTGGATACGAGCAACAGGCATTCATCGCTCAACTCGATGATGCCGATGTTGTTCGACGTTTCCACAAACCCGGGCATATCAGCCGACATGGCTGAAACGCCGTACGGCAGGGAGACCAATAACCGGAGACCTGTTTGTGTTTCCTCCCGGCTGATTACGCGGACGGGTTCGCCATTCTTTTGTGTCAGTGTGATGGATAAATCCTGCTCAGTGATTGCGTGTTCGGCTCGCATATCTCGAACAATGGCATGGAATTTCTCGCTGAGTGCTTCGGTGTTTTCTTTTGGACACACAAAGACTGCCTCGGCGTCTCGCGGTATGGCGTTGCGCGCGGTCCCGCCTTTCAGCCCCGCCAAACGGATGGGCACATCCCGTTGTATATAATTCAAGATACGGGCGATAAGTTTATTGGCATTGGCGCGATGTTTATTGATATCCTCACCCGAATGTCCGCCCTGCAGACCGTCTACTTTCAAGTTAAAAGCAATTTCATCCCGTGTCTGCATTCCCCAAGTGACAGGCAGGGTGATATATACACTGCCTCTGCCTGCACACCCCACCGTAAAAACTCCTTCATTTTCAGAGTCCAGATTGATCAGCGTTTTTCCTGTGATCAAGGACGGGTCAAGATTTAATGCGCCGGCAAGCCCGATCTCCTCTTCCACCGTCAACAACAACTCCAGCGGCGGATGCTGAACCGTCTCATCTTCGACCAACGACATCATCAGCGCGATCCCGATGCCGTTGTCCGCTCCGAGCGTCGTGCCATCGGCTTTGATCCAATCCCCATCGCGGACCAATCGAATCGGATCCTTCTCGAAATCGTGCTTTGACGTTGATGTCTTTTGCCGGACCATATCGAGATGTCCTTGCAGGATGATCGTCTCGTTGGATTCATGTCCCGGGCTGGCTGGTACCGATATGACCAAATTCCCCGCCGCGTCCATCTTGGACTGGCAGTTGCGTGCCGCTGCCCAATCCATCAGCCACTGACGGATTCCCGCTTCGAACTTTGTGCCGCGCGGAATGGATGATACCTTTTCGAAATTCTTCAGGATGAGATCGGTAGGGTTCATGATGTGTCTATTCTACCAAGCGGGACAATAAACTCATGATTTTCTGCGGCTTGACATGAAGCCGGGGAGGGTAATAAAATAGTTTCAATAATTAACTATTAACGAAATTACATATAGGAAGGCAGCTCATGGCTGAAAAATTACGCGAGCAAGTCATCGACCGTTTCTGGGAGACGGTTCCGCCCGTTTGGAATTTCGTTCGTTCACATATCCGCGCTACTGCCACCGGGAATTTTGATATTACCGTTGAGCAATTCCATGTGCTTCGGTTCGTGCGCCGCGGCATGTCCATCAGCGAACTGGCGACCGCGAAGAATATCAGCCGCCCTGCCATCAGTCAGGCAGTGGATGTGCTTGTTAAGAAGGGACTGGTTACTCGTGCTCAGAGCACGCAAGACCGCCGCTATGTGGAATTGACCTTGACCTCGGAAGGGGATGCCCTGCTGGATGCCGTCTTTAAGGAAACGCGCAGCTGGATGAAGGAACGCATGAGCAAGTTGTCTGCGGAGGAGTTGGGGATCATCTCAAAGGCGATGGAAGCCTTGAAAAAAATACTGGATTAATAAACGACCACGATGAACCATATTAAAAAATTATTGCACTTTGTAAAACCCTATTGGCGGCGGAGTCTGGTTTCGCTCGTCCTGTTGATCGCTGTCGTGTTAATGGACCTTGCCATTCCGCGCCTGATCCAGCGCATCATTGACCAGGGCATCAATGCCGATGATATGCAAGTGGTCATAACGACTACGCTTATCATGCTTGCCATATCTGCATTGCAAACCTTGTTTGCGCTTGCCAATAACTTGTTTTCCATTCAAGTGGGGGAGGGAGTGGCGCGCGACATCCGTGAAGCACTCTTTCTCAAGATCCAATCTTTTTCATTCGGGAATCTCGACCACCTCAATACCGGGCAGTTGATGGTGCGCCTCTCCAGTGACACGACCACGTTCCAGCGCATGGTGCAGGTCTCGTTGCGGATTGGCACACGTGCACCCCTGCTCATGTTGGGCAGTCTCATTCTGATGTTCGTCACGGACAGCCGTCTGGCGTTGTTGATCCTGCCCATCCTGCTGGCGACCTCCGGTGTCATCATCTTTTTTGTTCTGCGTATGGGACCTCTATTTTTGACCGTCCAGAAAAAACTGGACCGGCTCAATACGATTCTTCAGGAGAATATCGCGGGCGTGCGGTTGGCCAAAGCGTTTGTGCGCGCCGACCATGAAAATGGGCGGTTTGCTGAAGCCAATGAAGATTATGCAGACCGCAACATCCGTGTGATGCGTTTCATGGCGACTCTTTCACCTGCCATGAGCATTCTGGTCAATGCGGGCATGGTGATCGTCATCTGGGCGGGCGGGATACAATCCGTGCAGGGAGGCGCCTCTGTCGGGCAGATCGTGGCGTTCATCAATTACCTGCACACCACGATGGGTCCGCTGGGGATCATGGTCTTGCTGGCGAATCTGGTCGCGGCGGCGAGCGCCTCGGCGGAGCGCATCAATGAAGTGCTGGATACGGTTCCCGAGGTGCAGGATGTGCCAGATCCGCTGACCCTGCCTGACCCTGTTGGGCGCGCGAAGCGGATCCGCTTCGAGGGAGTTGACTTTCACTATAACGGGACCAACACCGGGCTGGTCCTGAACGGGGTGGAACTAATCGCGGAGCCCGGGCAGACTGTCGCGATCCTTGGGGCGACCGGCGCCGGCAAGTCATCCATTGTCAATCTTGTGCCGCGTTTTTATGATGTGGCGTCCGGGCGGGTCACATGGGACGATGTGGATGTCCGCGAGGTGCGGCAGGCGGATCTGTTGAAACATGTCGGCGTGGTGCCGCAGGAGACGATTCTGTTTTCGGGCACGGTGCAAGATAATATCCGTTATGGGAAGCCGAATGCCAGTGAGGAGGAGGTGATCGCCGCGGCAAAGGCGGCGCAAGCGCATGACTTTATTTTGAAACTTCACAAGGGATATGACACCCGCGTGGAAGAACGCGGCGTCAATCTTTCGGGCGGACAGAAGCAGCGCATTGCTATTGCGCGCGCGCTTCTTCTACGACCCGGTATCTTGATCCTGGATGACAGCACCAGCTCGGTGGATGTGGAGACGGAGACGAAGATTCAGGATGCCATGAAATCCTGGCTGAAGGATAGTACCTCGTTCGTGGTTGCACAGCGCATCAGCACCGTCCTGCACGCGGACAAGATCGTTGTCGTAGACGAGGGCAGGATCGTGGCACAGGGATCGCATGGCGAGTTGATGCAGTCCAGCGCGGTGTATCAGGAAATTTATGCTTCGCAATTGGGCGATGGCGTGGATTTGGAGACGGCATGAGCAACACGAATTCACCTCAGCGTCCGACTACAGCCACCATCCGCGCCGCCATGGGACGCGGTGGCATGATCCCCGGCAGGATCGAAAAAGCAGGCGATCCACGCCGCGCATTGACGCGGCTGGCGATGTATCTCAGCCCGTATAAAGCCACGTTGATTCTCGTCCTGACCTTTGTGCTGGCATATATTTCGCTTGGCTTGCTGGAACCCTATTTGATCGGGCGCGCCATTGATGAGTACATCTCCGTTCGCCGGTTGGACGGTTTATCGGGATTGGCGCTTCTGCTTTTGGCGGCGTATCTCTTTGATAACGTTTTTCAAGCCGCCTCCAGTTGGTTGATGGCACGCATTTCGCAGGATGCCTTGCGCCGCCTGCGCCGCGACCTTTTTGAGCATCTGCAAAAACTTTCCATCTCCTATTTTGATCGTCACACCGCGGGTGAACTAATGAGCCGCCTCACCAACGACATCGATGCCATCAATCAGGCGGTTTCGCAGAACGTGGTGTCTCTGGCGGCAAGCGTATTGTCGCTTGTCGGCATCGTGATCGCCATGTTCATCCTCAATCCGTGGCTGGCGCTCGCAACCCTGCTGGTCATTCCGATCATGTTCTGGTTCACGCAGTTCATCGCGCGCTACACCCGCAAGGGCTTCCGCGACCTGCAAAAAGAACTGGGTGAGATCAACGGCGTGATGGAGGAATCCATCAGCGGACAGCGGGTGGTCAAGTTGTTCCGTCGCAGTGAGACCACCATCGAGCGGTTCCGCGCCAGTAACGAAAAAGTGTACCGGGCGGGCATCTACGCCAACACGTACGCGCTCATGCTCATGCCGCTTACCAACGTGCTTGGCAATTTCTTTGTCATTGTGCTGGTTGGTCTCGGCGGTTACCTCGCCTTGCAGGGACTTGCCACTGTCGGGATGATCGCGACCTTCATCGCCTATGCCCAGAATTTCATCTCGCCGCTTCGTCAACTTGCGAACATGTACAACTCGATCCAGGCAGCGCTGGCAGGCGCGGAACGTGTCTTCGAAGTGATGGATACGCCAGCGGAAGTGGATAACGCCTCGGACTCCCCCCTGCCTGTTCCCGTCCAAGGAGAAGTTCGCTTCTCTGATGTTTCCTTCGGCTACCTCCCTGACCAGCCCATTATCAAGAACATGAGCCTCGAAGCCAAAGCCGGGCAGACCATTGCTTTGGTCGGTCCAACCGGCGCGGGCAAGACCACCATCATCAACCTGCTGACCCGCTTTTATGAAATCGAAAAAGGCTGCATCATGATCGATGGGCGCGACATCCGCGATGTCTCCAAATATGACCTGCGGAAAAAACTCGGCATTGTCCTGCAGGATACCTTCCTCTTCGCGGATACGGTCATGGAGAATATCCGCTACGGGCGGCTCGATGCCACCGACGAGGAATGCATCCAAGCCGCCAAACTCGCGGATGCCGATCATTTCATCCGCCAGCTGCCGCAGGGCTACCAGACCAAACTTTCGGAACGAGCCAGCAACCTCAGTCAGGGACAACGCCAGCTCATGTCCATTGCGCGTGCCATCCTGTCCGCCCCCAGCATCCTGATCCTTGACGAAGCCACTTCCAGCGTGGACACACGCACCGAAGCCCGCATCCAAAAAGCCCTCCTGCGATTAATGGAAGGGCGCACCAGTTTCGTTATTGCCCATCGCCTGTCCACCATCCGTGACGCGGACAAGGTCATCGTCATCAAGGATGGTGAGATCGTCGAGCAGGGCACTCATCAGCAACTGCTGGATGCAAAAGGATTCTTCCATCATTTGTATATGAGTCAGTTCAAGGGATTGGCGATTTAGAGGTGCAGGCATCTGCAAGAATAGTTTACATTTATCGTTATTAATGCTGACGTATCATGTTTTCATAAAATATATGGTACCGAAAAAGGCTTATTATTAAACAATAATCCCTATATTTGTCTCAAAATAATTTAAAGAAATTTCTAATAAATAAAAACATTTATTGATGTACATTATGTTTGTAATGTTTTAATGATCGTAAAGTTGGGGAAATTGATTAAATCTCTGTGTAGATTATTGCGCTGAGTTTGACATTTCATGTCGAAAGGGCGGATGCTTATATATTGGCATCCGGGTTTTTGGAGTAGCGTGCTGTGGAGTATGGGTGGACCAAAAGAGTGTTGGCTGTTCCAATGAAGGAGTAATCAGTTGAACAGAAAAGTGCTGATGATTGACGATGATCCTGAACTGGGAAAACTGATCGATGCGATTCTAAAATCGCTGGATCTTACTGTCCATTGTGCTTACTCGGGGGCGGATGGACTCAAGCAGGCGTATGCGATTCACCCGGATCTGATCATCCTCGATATAAACATGCCGGACCTGAACGGATTTGAAGTCTGTTCACGCCTGCGCGAGTTTTCCAACATCCCGATCCTGATGCTCACTGCCCGATTTCATGAGAATGACATGTTGCATGGTTTTAACGTCGGGGTGGATGATTTCCTCGGAAAACCCTTCAACAAGAGTGAACTCCAGGCGCGCATACGCGCATTATTAAGACGTTCTTCAAGTAATCAAAATACAAATGGAAATTCATATATTACTGCATACATCGACCCAGTGTTGGATATCGATCTTTCGACCAGGACCATCAAGCTCCTGGGAAAGATCGTGGAGCTATCCCCGAAGGAGTATGACCTGCTCGCCTGCCTGGTGCGGGAACAGGGAAAGATCCTGTCGCATCATGAACTGGCGCGGGAGGTCTGGGGAGATGTGTATGCCAACGACCCATCTGAAACATCCCTATATATCTACTATCTCAGAAAGAAACTGAAGGATGGGCAACATGGTCATCGTTACATCCGCACCCATTGGGGACGAGGGTATTGGTTTGCATCACGCAATGAAGAGGATGAAATAACGCAAGAAAAAGTGGGTTAGATAATCGGGGATATGTGGCAATGTGGCTCAAATATATCTCAAAATAATTCAAAAAAAGTTCAAAGATTTAAAAAGAAATTCAGTCGTACAGTATAAATATATAGGCGTTCATTTTTGATGCGAGTGCACTTGTGCATGACAATTTTCTTCATGACGTTGTTAATTTGTTGAGCTAAAACGGAGAGCCTGCATCAGACAGCAGGATCGGAGTTTTTTAGGTTGACAGTAGGTAATTGGTTTATGTGGTAATGATGACATGAAGAAGCATGTCAAGGAGATAGGGTATCAATGGAAAAATGGTATGTTGCTCATAGCAAACCGAGGAATGAAGAACTACTTTGGAAGCAGTTTTGTTTGCGAAACTTCACTTCTTATTACCCTTGCATTAAGGTGCAGACAATAAACCCGCGGGCACAAAGGAGACAACCTTATTTTCCTGGCTATTTATTCGTTTGCGCCGATCTGGATTTGATAGGTAGATCAACTCTTGAATGGATGCCCGGAGGAATGGGGCTTGTGTCATTTGGTGATGAACCTGCGGTTATTCCCGGGAGTCTGGTCTGTGCGATCAAACAAAAGGTCGACTCCTTAATGGTGGCATCGGAGAAACTAATTGCACCATTTCGTAAAGGCGATCGTGTTGTTATTCAAAATGGAGTTTTTGCGGGGTACGAAGGAGTTTTTGATACACAACTCTCAGGAAATGACCGGGTGCGTATTTTTTTGTCATTGCTGAATGACCGGGTATTCCCTGTTGAGATGCCCGCTGCTTATGTTCATGGTAGTACTTAGTTGATTAAGCCGGCGGGGGGAATATATGATCATTTTTCATTAGATGAATCCTCTGACAATAATAATGTCAGAAGGGCGGAGCGTTTTTGGGCAGACCCATATGTGTGCAAAAAAAATAAGACTAGGATTATTGCTAAATTCGTTAAGTGTCCCTGCTTGGGTGGATTATGTTGTTCGCCGTATCATAAGTGAAGATGCAGGTGAATTTGTGCTGGTGATCTTAAATTCCGAGATGGATAGCTTGCAAAGGGATAAGAAAAGATCAATACTCTATCCGATTTTTGACTGGATTGATCGGAAGCTTTTTACAAAAGAGCCGGATCCCTTTGGTTTGAACGATATTTCAGGACTACTCGAAAGTGTGCCTGTTATCAAGGTGTTACCGATAAGGAAAGTGACCGTTTCATTTCTTGGTGACGCTGATCTAAGGGACATTAAAAAATATCAATTAGATGTGCTGTTAAAATTTGGGTTTGAATCTCTGTCTGTTGAAAATTTAGACATCTCCAAATATGGGACCTGGTTTTATTCTCATGGTGAGAGGAGTGGACCACCCGGCTTTTGGGAGGTGGTCGAGAATCAACCTGAGACAGTATCGACTCTCATGGCGATTGGGGGGAGTTTTTCAACGGTACACGTACTATATCGCTCCTGTTTTTTTACATACCCGCTTTCCCCAGCTCGTCATCGAAGTTACTTCTTCTGGGCTGCGGCTTCTTTTTTACCCCGGCAGATTAGGCTTCTCCAGCGATTAGGATACGATGGTTTTCTTCGGGAAATAGATAAATTCAATGCAAAACCTAACATTAAGCTCAATGCCTTTGAAGTGCCTTCAAATTGGGTGACTATTCTATCGCTTACAAAGATCACCTTCAGATTGATCAGGGAGTTTCTTACACGAATATTCTTTTTAAAACAGTGGTTTTTACTCTTTAGCTTCAAAGATGAGGCGTTAAATAATCTTGAGATTTTTGAAAAAATGACTCCAACTAGGAATACATTTTTTGCAGACCCCCACATAATACAGAAAGCTGAAACATACTATGTTTTTGTGGAAGAATTTTCAGCCGTAAAGGGGAAAGGTCATATTTCATTTATTGAGATTGATGAAACTGGGCATTGGAAAGCGCCGGTCAAGGTTTTGGAGAAGGATTATCATTTGTCGTATCCATTTCTCTTTGAATGGGATGGGAAAAATTACATGATCCCAGAGTCGCGCGCGAACAGAACGATCGATCTTTATGAATGCACAACATTTCCAACGGAATGGAAATTCAAGAAATGCTTGGTTGAAAATGTTTCGGCGGTCGACACGACGCTTATTTATTACTTCAACAAATGGTGGTTGTTCACCGGGATCGCTGAACATGAAGGTGCCGCGCCAAATGTCGAATTATTTCTGTTTTTTACAGATGATATTTTCAGTGGTAACTGGATATCGCACCCACAGAACCCGATTGTGTCTGATGTCAAACGAGCGAGACCGGCAGGTAGCATCTTTTTCAGGGATGGAAGATTGATAAGGCCATCACAGGATTGTTCTAAACTTTATGGATATGGTTTTGATTTGAATGAAATTGTTGTTCTTTCAGAATCCAATTATTGCGAAAAGAAAATTGTGTCGGTCAGACCAGGATGGGATAAAGAGATTCTGGCGACACACACCTTCTCAACTTGCGATAATCTAACAGTCATTGATGCCTTCAGGTATGTTTGGAGAATGGGGAATGCAGGAAATCGCGGCTCTTGATCTCATCGTTAAACTTTGCAGGGCTTTGGCAGAAAAACAGATCGATTACTGTCATTGGAAAAGCAACGTGGCACTTGACCGCTCTGCCAGAGGTGATAATGATCTTGATTTATTGGTCAATCGTCGCGATGCTCAATGTTTTACCCAAATTTTGACTGGTTTAGGTTTTAAGGAAACGATTGCGCCGCAGTCTGAAAGATTGCCAGGGGTAACAGACTATTATGGATATGATCGATCCAGTGGACGATTGGTCCATGTTCATGCGCATTATCAGCTGGTTTTTGGGAGCGATCTTTCCAAGAACTATCGCCTGCCTGTTGAAAAGGCATATTTGTTTTCATCATCTCAAAAGGGGCTTTTCCGTATACCTTCACCAGAATTTGAACTTATGATTCTGGTCATTCGGCTGGTTTTGAAACACTCGACTTGGGATTCGATCCTGATGCGGCATGGGCAATTATCCGCTTCCGAACGATGCGAACTGGATGATCTATCTGTAGAGAACACATTTTCCAAGGTTGATGAAGTTTTGCATCACATCCCGGGGTTGAATCGAAGTTTGTTCGATTTATGTTTGCAATCACTGAAGCCCGGTTGTCCATATTTGACCCGTATTAAGGCGGGAGAGTTGTTGCAAAGAGCGATCCAAGTCCATGCTCGCTATCCTCATTGGTTTGATATTATTTTGAAATTCGCGCGAAGAATATGGCAGCCTTTCCTGCAGCGTGGATTCAGATATATGCCCAAGAACTGTTTTTCGAACGGGGGCTTGTTCATTGCCTTCGTCGGCGGGGATGGTGCAGGAAAGACAACAGCAATTGAAGAAATATACAAATGGCTTTCGGGAACTTTTGAAGTGAAGAGATTTCATATGGGAAAGCCGGTGTGGTCATGGATGACGACTATGATAAGGGGGATGCTGAAGGTGGGTACACTTATGAGACTTTATCCCTTTGAAGGGGATGTGTATGAAGAGGTATCGAAACCTCATGGATACCCGTGGTTCGTTCGGGCAGTTTGCACTGCTTACGATCGATATCTGACCTATATGTGCGCACACCGATTTTCGTCGAATGGCGGGTTGGTGTTGTGCGATCGCTACTCTTTTCCTGGTTTTATGAAAATGGATGGTCCGCAATGTGAAGATGCCATAACTGTTTTGGGAAAAACGAATTGGTTTTTGGAGTTCCTGGCTCACATGGAGAAACATTATTACCAGAAGATCAAGTTGCCTGATCTTTTGATTGTCTTAAAAGTCGATTCAGAGACCGCGGTTCGTCGGAAGGTTGATGAAACTGCCATGTCCGTTCGGGCACGTTCAGTAGAAGTAGAGAGCCTGAACTGGGAAGAACTTTCGGCATTTGTCGTTAATGCCAACCGGTCCCGGGAAGATGCGCTTTCTCAGATCAAATCTCTTGTGTGGGAACATCTTTAAGCATGTCAACACTCTCTCAGCCTATGAAATTTATCTCAGGATTGTTTTCCGATCACGGGTTGACTAAAAAGGCTTATTTGAACGCTGTCACAGTGACGCTTGAATATGGCGCAAGTTTGCTGGTTGGTTTTCTTATCACGCCATTAATGCTCATTGGGTTGGGGATGTATTCGTTTGGGATGTGGCAGATTTTGAACCGCCTTATTGGATATATCAATCCGATCAGCGGCCGCCCTGGATTTGCCCTAAAAGCGACGCTCGCAAATCAACAGTCATCCAATGATTACGACCAAAAACGTCGTTATGTTGGCAGTACATTGGTCATCTGGCTTCTTTTTTTACCGCTCCTCATCGGTGTTGGTGGAGTTGTAAGTTGGTTTGTGCCGTATTGGGTTCGTGCGCCAGATGAGTATGCTTGGATTATCCGTGCGGTGGCAGGATTACTTGTAGTGAACATGAATGTCAGTACATTGGCATCCATACCGCAAGTGGTTCTGCAAGGGGAAAACTTGGGATATAAAAGAATGGGGATGTCAGTGATCCTTGTCCTTGCAGGTGGTGGGTTAACCTGGCTGGCGCTATATCTTAATGCTGGAATTGTCGGCGTTGCCATGGCGGCAGTTACATCAACACTTTTAACGGGTTTATTTTATCTTTGGGTTGTGCGAAACTATGTTCCGTGGTTTGGAACAGCGAGTCCGCAGATTCGAGATATACGCCAGATGCTGAGTCTAAGTTGGTGGTTCATGGGTTGGAATCTGGTTACGACCTTGCTTTTGGCAAGCGACATTGTTGTGTTGGGTTTGTTAAATTCCGTCGAGTCAGTGACCAGTTATTCTCTTACCAAATATATTCCTGAAACATTGATTGGAGTCATTGTCATTGTTATTTTTGGTGTTACACCGGGGCTTGGCGGTATTATTGGAACGGGGGATTATCAAAAGGCTGTCCGTTTACGCGGTGAGATTGTTTCATTTATCTGGCTGGCAGCGACGACTTTGGGTGCATCTATATTGATTTGGAACAAGGTTTTTATTGGCTTATGGGTGGGGATTGATCATTATTCCGGCTCGATTCCCAATCTGTTGGTTGTTCTGGCTGCGATGCAGCTTGCTCTCATCCGAAGCGATGGCAATATTATTGACCTGACATTGCGCTTGAATAAAAAGGTCCTTTTGGGACTTCTATCTGTGACAATATCAATCGCCGCTGCAAGTATTTTGGTGGGTCATTTCAGATTGGGAATAGCGGGCTTGTGCATTGGCATCATGGCAGGGCGGTTGATAATTAGTGTGGGATATCCCTTGTTGATCGGCCGTTTCTTGGGTGTTTCATTGCTTTCCCAAGCGAAACATGTGCTGCGTCCGGTTCTTGTAACAATCCTGCTTTTTTTAATAGCCATGGGCATGGATTCTTTTACATCAATCGAATTAACATCGGGATTCAAAGGTTGGATTATGTTCTTCCTTTTAGCTGGATTCACAGGTTCCCTAATATTATTAATGGCTTTCTATGCTGGCTTGTCGGAAGATCAACGCAGAGGCATGTTGCGCCGAATTCAAGTAGTTATTACGGCAACGAGGC
This sequence comes from Anaerolineales bacterium, assembly GCA_023382595.1. Classification (GTDB taxonomy): domain Bacteria; phylum Chloroflexota; class Anaerolineae; order Anaerolineales; family Villigracilaceae; genus Villigracilis. The sequence continues at coordinate 14,713 of JAHDWB010000013.1, forward strand.
CTTCCTGATATGGCTTCGCAAATCGTAGAGATTGTTGGTCCGGCTGGTGCAGGTAAAACCACCCTTTATCACATGCTTGGCAGTTCCAATGCATCTATACAACTTGGTAATTTCCCAGATGTTCGAAAAATGTCGGATATGCCATTTTTTCTGATCAATGGTCTTGAATTATTGCCCGTCATTCTCAGATTGTTATGGAAGAGGAAGACCCTAACACGTCGGGAATTTGCTTGGTTGTGTATTCTGCATGGGTGGTCAGCTAAATTGCGAAAAGAATTTGATCAAGTGATAGTGTTAGATCAAGGTCCGGTCTATTTGCTGGCTGAGATGCAGGAATTTGGGTCTGAATACTTACGCGGACATGACGCAGAAAGATTATGGGACGATTTATACATCCAGTGGGCTGCTACCTTGGACTCAATCATCTGGCTCGATGCTAAAGATATCGATTTGGCGGAACGGATTCGCGCTAGAAGGAAAGAACATGCGCTTAAATATGAATCAACTGAAACCGCTTCTGTTTTTTTGTCCCGCTACCGTAAAGCGTACAAACATGTGATTTTTTGCCTGTCAAAGCATTGCTCGGACTTAAGAATTCTTCACTTTGACACGAGCCAAAAAGAACCCCGCGAAATTACTGCTCAACTCATGAGTGAATTTGATGTGACCTGAGAAACTGCCGATGAAACTATCGAACAGACGATTAGCCTTTTTTTTGCCGGGCTTGTATGAGGGCGGAGCAGAACGCATCGTTCTTAATCTGACAAAGGGAATTTCTGAACGAGGCTATGCTGTTGACCTGGTCTTGGCACGAGCTGAAGGTCCTTATATGGAGCAAATCCCAAATACTGTGCGATTGATAGACTTAAAAGCCTCGCGTGTACTGGGTAGTGTCCCTGCATTGGTCAAATATCTTCAAAAGGAGAGTCCGGCTGCACTGTTCTCAGGAATGTTTTCCAATATCATAGCCCTATGGGCAAGACGTTTGAGTGGGATGCCTGAGAGATTGATCATAACCGAACATAATTCCTTGTCTTCAATCGTTAAGCATAAAAACGATATTCGTTGGAAGTTGTATCCAAAATTGGCGGGATGTTTTTATCCATGGGCGGATACAGTCATTGCTGTTTCAAACGATGTGGCGGCTGATTTGAAGCGGGTTGCCGGCATTTCTCATGATTTGATTCGGGTTGTTTATAACCCTATTGTGACCCCGGATCTACAGAAAAAATCTGAAGCGTTATTAAACCATCCTTGGTTTGCGGTGGGCCAACCTCCGGTTGTAGTGGCGGTTGGTCGTTTGACGGACCAAAAAGCCTTTGATGTTTTGATTCGAGCCTTTTATTTTTTGAGAAAAGAATATTCTGCGCGCTTGTTGATCCTGGGGGAGGGCGAAAATCGTCATGCTCTAGAAACCTTGATCTGCCAACTTGATTTGGAGCAGGATGTGAGTCTGCCGGGGTTTGTTCAAAACCCATATCCCTATATGGCGCATGCATCGTTGTTCGTTCTTCCTTCCCGCTGGGAGGGATTACCTACCGTTTTGGTTGAGGCGTTATATTTGGGGTCACCGATTATTGCTACAGATTGTCCCGGCGGATCGCGGGAGATTTTAAAAGATGGGCAATTTGGAAGATTAATACCGGTGGATGATTCTCATATTCTGGCAGCAACAATGGCGGATATCCTGAGTGGGCGACGAACCCATCCTCCGAAAGAAAGCTGGGAACCCTATTGTTTGAATTTTGTAACGGATCAGTATCTTGGACTGTTGTCTGGAGCATCCTGATGCGCAAGGTAACCTATTTACTGGCAACTATATTAATTTTTATCATCCCATGGGAGGATAGTATTTCAGTCTCATCTATGGGTTCTTTAGCCCGGGTTGCGGGACTCGTCGTTGCAGTATTTTGGTTGGCGACGATGTTAATGGAAGGGCGATTTCGAAAGCCGCATCTGTTTCACATCATTGTGCTGGTATTCTTTTTGTGGAATTTTGTAAGTATTTTTTGGAGTACGGATGCGGAGAGTACAATCCAACGTATAAAAACGTACAGTCAGATTTTTCTTCTGATCCTCATTCTTTGGGAAGTTTTTCAATCCCCCAAGGAATTAATGGCTGGACTTCAAGCCTATATTTATGGTTGCTATGTCCTTATTACGAGTACGATTTACAACTACATCACTGGCAATGTGGCGGTTGTTTATGAGGGACGATACAGTGCTACAGGAGTCAATGCGGTTGAGCTAGCCCTTATCTTGATGATGGGATTGCCTATCGCCATGCAGTTGTTTTTTGCGGCGGTACAGAATAGGCAGAGACTGTTTATGAAATTTATAAATTTGGCTTTTATACCTTTGGCTATTTTTTCGATTGTTCTAACCGGCAGCCGCACATCTCTGTTGGCAATTATTCCCTTTGGCATTTATATCGTTGTGACACAGCAGATCAAATTTGACAGGAAACTTATAGTTTTTGGTGTTCTTCTGTTTTCGCTATTGGCGTTATTTCCGTTTGTTCCACAATCGGTAATTACCCGACTGGGTACACTGGGTACTTCTATTGAGGAGGGTGATCTGGGTGGTCGCATTAACCTGTGGTGGCATGCAATCCTTGTTCTTTCCGAACATCCTTTTCTTGGACTTGGTAGCGGCGTTTTGGATTCGACCATCGGTTCGGCTGCTCATAATACTTTTGTATCTGTCGTGGCGGAAACGGGGTTTATCGGTTTCATTTTGTTTTTTGTGATTCTCTCAATTGTTTTTTTTCAGGCAATGAATGTTCCAAATGGAAATTCAGGACTTTGGGTAGCCATTTTTTTGACGTGGGTCATTGGAGTTTGTTCACTTTCATGGGAGTATAGGAAATTAACTTGGCTGCTCTTGAATTTTGTCATTATTGAGGGAAGCTTTACCTTCGAGCAGTTGCATATCGGGCAGGCGATGATGAAAACATCCAGGAATATAAGACGTTTGATCAATAAGCCTGAGCTTGGAACCTAGGCATTCAATGTTGCATAGATTGAAACTTAACCGTTTTTTGATCATTTTCCAGTTGCTGGTTTTGTTGCCAGGTTGTTCCACAATACCGGAAACAGTCGTGACAATTACTCCTGCAGTTGTGTTGGATATGGATGTGACCGATGTGCCTGTGCCGATTCCATCGTTTATTCCCGCCTTTCCAGGGGCGGAAGGCTTTGGGGCTCCAGCGATAGGTGGCCGCAGGGGGGCGGTGATTGCAGTGACAAATTTGAACGACTCTGGTCCGGGGTCTTTGCGGGCAGCTGTCAGTGCGGCAGTGCCGCGGATTGTCGTTTTTCGTGTGTCTGGCACAATTGAACTTAAATCCAGTTTGGTGATTGATAATCCGTATATCACGATAGCTGGTCACACGGCTCAGGGACAGGGGATTACTTTGCGTGGTGTTAGTTCTGGGATTGAAGCCCTTATACTTATCAAGACTCACGATGTGGTGATAAGGTTTCTTGCAATACGTGCAGGTCCTCCATCGGCTGGCGATGGAATTATGATTTTAGCTTCCGCCGCGCACGATACGTACAATATTGTCATTGATCATAACTCGGTGAGTTGGGCAGTTAATCGAAATTTGGCAACTTGGTATGATGTTCACGACATATCGATTCAATGGAATGTTTTTTCCGAAGGGCTGAATTGCAGCATCCATCCCAAAGGTTGTCACAGCAAGGGGGCTTTGCTTGGCGGGTATGCAAGTGATGAGAATAAAGATAAGCCCGGAGCCGGTAATATTTCGTTTCACCATAATTTGATGGCTCACAACGGGGAACGCAACCCGCTTGTCTCAACGAGCGGAGTTACTGATGTTGTGAACAATGTTGTTTACAATCCGTTTGGATCTTTCAGTCATGTGGATTTGCAACATCAATTGACTGTCATTCCCGTTAACTATGTGGGCAATTATTTCAAACCTGGCTCGGATACGAATCCTATGAAATTTGGTGTTGATATAGCCAGCCAGAAATTGTTGGGAGCCCGGATATATGTTTTAGGGAATATTGGACCTCAACGTTTCGATGCTGCTCAGGCTGAAATCGACATCGTTGACCCTGATGCTCGCCCGTATATTGTTTCTCTTCGAAACCCTGCGGTTTTGGTCGCTACAACTTCAGCTTTGGAAGCCTATGATCAGGTGCTGGAAAATGCAGGAGCTTCCATGGGGTTGAGTTGTGATGGAGTATTTTTTTTACGCAGGGATGTCATTGATGCGCGGATTGTGGCTGATGTCATCAATGGTACGGGCAATATCATTGACGATCCTTCCGAGGTGCGGGGCTGGTTGACCATCGCCCCCTCATCAGCTTGTGATGATGAGGATCAGGATGGCATGCCCGATGTATGGGAACAAAAATACGGCTTTGATGTTGATGATCCCTCAGATGCTTTAGCGGATAAAGATGACGATGGATATACAAATATTGAAGAATATCTGAATGCTACCAACCCTCTTGAATGAGATGTGATTCCATGTCAACAGAAAAAAAGCGGATACAGATGACCACCCAGACTAGGCGATTACTGCTTATAGGACCAAAACCACCTCCAATCGGCGGGTCACCTTTGACCGTTCAGGCAATGCTCGAAGAATTTGCAAATTACCCTTCTTTGCAGGTGATATTGATCAACACGTCGCCTGGGATGGATGTAAGAAAAAAAATGACGGGCTTTAATTGGGAGAAGGTTAAGCGGTCTTTCACGATCTTTTATCACTACATCCGTGATATCAGGCATTGTGACGCCGCCTTGGTATTTGCAAACGATCTTTTTGCCATCACCCTTGCTCCTATTCTGTTGCTTTTCTCTAAAATATATGGCAAACCCTTTTTTCTAAAACCGGTCGGCGCAGGATTGGATTTATTTATCAATGCTCAACCAAAGCTATTTCGGATATATCTGCTATCCATCCTGCGTGCTATGGAAGGCATCTTGACTCAGACTCAATTGCTTAAAGATGATCTGAAAAAAATGGGATGCGCTAATGTAAATTATCTTCCAGGATGTAGGCCATTACCCGCGATGACGCTGGTTCCAAAAAATAGTTCAGAAAAAATGCGGTTGGTATATCTTGGTCATATCACTCGTCTCAAGGGTCCGCTTATTTTGCTAAATGCCCTTAGAACATCTTCCGAACTGTGTGATGTGCAAGTGACCTGCGATTTTTACGGACCAATCCATGAAGAGATCCAGAATGAATTTTTGGCTGAATTGAACTCATCTCCCAATGCTAATTATTGTGGAATTGCAAAGGCTGGCACGGGACCTCAACTGATTTCACAATACGATGCACTTGTCCTGCCCACATACTATGATACGGAGGGGCATCCGGGTGTGTTGATCGAAGCCATGCATGCCGGTGTTCCAGTGATCAGTACCCAGGTTCGCACATTGCCTGAATTGATCGAGAACGGGTCGAATGGTTTTTTGGTGCCAACTCAAAACAGTCATGCCCTCGCTAATGCCATTGTTCAACTTGCCAGAGATCCCGATATGAGAAGGAAGATGGGAGAAGCAAACCTGCGTAAAGGTCAGGAATTCCGTGCGGATACGGTTGTAGCGAAGTTATTAAGCATCGTCTTTCCGGATTTTTCGTTTGCTAGAAAGCCAAACTAATGCGAATATTATTCCTGGGACAATGTTACGCCCCCGAGGATGTCAGCGCCGCGGTTTTGATAACAGAACTTGCCACGGATCTTGTTGAGCGTGGTCATCAAGTTACCGTTGTTACAGGTGCGCCGAGTTATCCGTATGGACGTGTCTTTAAAGGATATCGTAATCGATTCTATTCAACAGAGATGCTGGATGGTGTACGGATTATCAGGACATGGAGCTACATCTCTCCATCCACAAAGATCATCCCGCGTCTGCTTCACTACGGGACATACAGCGTGACAGCCTTTTATGGCGGATTGTTCGCGGGTCGTCCGGATGCGATCCTCAGTTATTCTCCTCCGCTTCCTCTCGGACTTTCAGCCTGGTTGCTCAGCCGGTTTTTTCATGCCCCTTGGGTGCTTCAACTTGAAGATTTGTATCCAGATGCGGCAATTGCCGCAGGGGTAATGAAAAATAAGTTCCTCATCGACTTTTTTCGCGGAATCGAGCAATTCCTATATCGCCATGCTCATCGAATCTCGGTCATATCGCAGAGTTTTCGAAGAAACTTGCTCTCAAAGGGAATCCCAGACTCAAAGATCGAGTTCATTCCCATTTGGGCTGACCCTGATGCAGTATCTCCCATGCAGAAGCAAAATACTTTTCGCCGCGAGCACAACCTCAACGGAAAATTTGTTGTGATGTATGCGGGCAATATCGGCCTGACATCCTGTCTTGAAGATGTTCTTTGCGCAGCGGAAATCCTTAGAGAGAAAAAGGATATTCAATTTGTGATCATTGGGGAGGGGGTAAAAAAAAGCTTTCTTGAGGCGGAGACACGAGCTAGGCAATTGAATAACATCCTTTTTCTGTCTTTTCAGCCACGGGAGAAATTTTCGGAAATGTTAGCCGCAGCTGATATTGGTCTCGTGACACTTAATGAAAGCGCATCACTTTCATCCCTGCCGAGCAAGATCTTCAATGTAATGGCGAGCGCGCGCCCGATTTTGGCGGTCTCTCCACCTGGAAGTGAGATGACGCAGATCGTCGATGCAGCAGGCTGCGGGTGGAATGTTCCGCCAGGGTCACCGGAAAGGCTGGCAGAGACCATTATCCAGTTGAAAGAGAGAGAGACCAACCTCATCCAAATGGGAAAAAATGGACGCACTTGCCTTGAGAAGAATTATTCGCGCAATCGTTGTGTAGATGCCTACGAAAAAATGCTGACGGAAATGGATGAACAAGCCCGCAGAAAAGCCGCTTATGCAGGAGAAATATTGTGAACGCTGAAACCTTTGCAGAATGGATGCGCCGGCAGGGGCATCAGGTATTTCGCACGGCGAGCAGCTATTGGTACGATGCTGCCCCTCGTGTACTTCAGGCATTTCCCTATCACTGGCTGATCACACCGGATGAAAAAGAGATTCGGAGCTTGATGTTGGGGCATGGGATTGCCGCAGTACGGTATTCCACACCGTTTGATTTTCCAAACGGCATGGTGAGCTATCATGTTGTTTTGCGTCATCCCTATGAACTTGAGATGCTAAGATCCCAAGCTCGCAACGGTGTAAAACGCGGACTAGAGTATTTCCGAATTGAACAAATTTCATTTGAACGATTGGCTGTCGAAGGGTGGGCTTTGCAGCAGGACACCCTGGCTCGACAGGATCGCTTGAAGAGTATGACACAGAAGGAGTGGGAGATTTTGTGTCGTGCTGCGGATGGCTTGCCGGGTTTTGAGGTATGGGCTGCCTCATCGAACGATGAACTTGCGGGAGCGGTCATCATCTGTCGTATTGATGATGTATTCAATGTCCCTTATGCCATGAGCCGTAGCAGCTTTTTATCCAACCATGTGAACAATGCAATTTTCTTCGCCGTAAGTCGTGAGATGCTGGGGCGCGAGGGGATAAACAATATCTTCTTTACGGTTCAATCGTTGGATGCACCAGCCAACGTGGATGAATTTAAGTTTCGAATGGGCTTTGAGCCTAAAGCTGTGCGACAGAGAGTGGATTTTCATCCTCTCTTGAATCCTTTTGCAACCTCGGCGGTTCATAGCTGGACCCGGAAACTGCTTCAGCGTTACCCATCCGATCCCAAACTCGCAAAAGCGGAGGGGATGTTGCGCTTTCATGTGGAGGGTAAACGCCGCATCATTGAGCAGACTTGGCCCGATTGCCTTACAACGCAACATGAAACCAACGTGCGCTGAGCGCTTTGTGATGATAAGGAGAGAAAATGAAAAATCTTGATGGTTGTCAAATCCCCTGCGTTCCAAAGTTTTCACTGGGACCTGCCACCCCTACCGAGAAATCATGGATTGGTCGTATCAAGCGCCTGTTGGCAGTTCCATGGAATCGCCATGTCAAGAAGTGGCTTAAGAGTGCTTATTACACATCTGTTCGTTGGCGTGGAGGCTCGTCAGCCCAGGCTCAAGCAAAGGAATTTGCGGCAACAACTCCACTCATGCAGGGGGATTGGGTGCGAGTCCGTTCACGTGAGGAGATCCTTGCAACACTTGACCCGTTCAAAGAGCTGAAAGGCTGCGCGTTTCTTCCGGATATGTATGAATATTGCGGGACACGCCAGCGCGTGCTCAGATCCATGCGGCACTTTATGGATGAGCGTGATTACAAACTCAAGAAGGCTCGCGGTGTCATTTTGCTCGAAAATGTGATCTGCAATGGCACCCCAACCTTTGGTGAATGTGATCGCTGTTGTTTTCTTTTCTGGCGGGAGGAATGGCTGGAAAAGATAGATAAATAGGCGTTGAATTTGATCTGATCGATGGATCATGATAGCCAGTGGAGGATGAATGCTTCGTTCTAAGCCAAGGCAAAAAGAAACAAGAAATGTTGATCTCGACAAGCAGGAAGCAACTGGAATAAACTTCCGTAGTGTGCTGGAAGGATGGGTAAAACGCGTCTTTGATTTCTCTACATCATTGATTGGCTTAATACTTCTTTCCCCTTTTTTTCTGCTTATTGCCATTTTGATCAAACGAGATTCTTCTGGCCCAGTGTTTTATTGGGGATCTCGTATCGGGCGTCATGGGGTTGTTTTTAAGATGCTGAAGTTCCGCACCATGTATGAAACCCGGAAAAGCTATCGCGGTCCACGTGTAACCTGCAAGGAAGATGACCGTATTACACCCATTGGTAAATGGTTGCGCGAAACCAAACTGAACGAACTCCCACAACTTTGGAACGTCTTGATCGGGGAAATGAGTTGGGTGGGTCCGCGGCCGGAAGATCCAGCTATTTCCAAGACGTGGCCTCAAAAAATTGCCCGTGAAATCCTTTCCGTACGTCCCGGCATTACTAGCCCGGCCTCTGTCCTATATCGTGACGAAGAAAGTATGCTTCATGCCGGCGCCGTCATGCAGAAATATCTTCATGAATTAAGCCCGGATAAAATGCGTCTCGATCAACTCTATGTTCGATATCGTTCATTCTGGCTTGATCTGGATGTTATGCTCTGGACTGCGTTATTGCTAATGCCCAAGATCAAGGCATATTCACCTCCTGAGCAGTTGTTATTTGTGGGTCCAGTTACCCGCCTGGTACAGCGTTATGTCAGTTGGTTTATATGGGATTTTTTGATCGTTCTAATATCTATTGGCGCTATTGGTGCATTTGTGCGATTGTTTGGTCCATTGCATATTGGATGGTTCAGGGCCATGGTCATGGCATTGGGATGCTCGGTGCTATATAGTGGGTTGGGCGTTCTATTCTCAACAAATCGTATTCACTGGTCCAAGGCATCTTCCTGGGATGCGGTTCGTTTGGGCGGGGGCTGGTTTATTGCCACTATTATTATCATAGGGCTTCATCTTTATCTGGGATTTGCCAGCCTTCGGAGTTATGGCGTAATCCTTGGCGCATCTTTACTTTCCCTATTCGGCATGATCGTGTTTCGATATCGTGGCAGATTGGTGAGTGGTCTGTTAAGCAAATTGTTGATCCATCGTCTTAATGCCCATTCTGCTCACGAACGTGTACTTGTTGTTGGCTCAGGGCGGACAGCTGAACACATAGCATGGTTGATGGATCATCCAACGTACTCAAGAAAATTTAAGATCGTCGGTTTTGTCGATGACGATCTGCGGTCGCAGGGAATGGAAATTTATGGTTCCAAAGTGATTGGCAGAGTGGACGATATCCGACGGATCGTGAAGGCGTTTGATGTTGGTTTGATCATCCTTGCAGACAATCAAATTGTATCGCACAGGTACAGCGAATTTCGCAATGTAGAAGGCTTTAATTTCGCCAGAATTGTCGTGGCACCTGATATTTTTGGATCCCTAAACAGTTTGGATGGTGGAGCAGGTAATGGTGGGGTTAGGGACAACTTAAAAGATTTTCAGTGTCAGCATTGTCTTGCTAGATATTCCAATAATCATTCAAGTGGGCATGAACTCATGATAGCGCCGTTAATGAGTAAGCTCCGTATTACGGAAGACAGGGAAAAATGGAAAATTTCTGGGCAAAGAAAAAGGTCTTAATAACCGGCGCTGGCGGATTTATAGGGAGTCGCCTTGTTGAACGACTTATAGGAGCTGGGGCGTCAGTCCGAGCATTTGTCCGCTATAACTCTCGTACAGACCCGGGGCTGCTTCGAATGCTCGCCCCGGAAACGGTTTCTCAACTTGAGATCGTCGGCGGAGATTTGCGGGATTTGGATGCCATTCGCAAGGCGGTTAAGGATTGTGAATTTGTATTTCATCTCGGCGCACTGATTTCCATTCCGTATTCCTATCAACACCCGATTGAAGTTGCAGAATCAAATTTCATGGGGACATTGAATGTTTTGATGGCTTGCCGTGATCTTGGTGTACAACGTTTAATCCATACATCCACAAGTGAGGTCTATGGTACGGCGCTTACACCTGTGATCGATGAGACTCATCCTCTTCAGGGACAATCTCCTTATTCTGCAAGCAAAATCGGTGCAGATAAATTGGCTGAAAGTTTTTACTGTGCCTATGAACTTCCTGTTGTCACTGTTCGTCCGTTTAATACGTATGGACCACGTCAATCTGCCCGAGCCGTCATTCCCACGATTATCACTCAGGCGATTGCAGGGAACACAATCCGCTTGGGCAGCCTGGATACGATCCGTGATTTTACTTATGTGGACGACACGGTGGATGGTTTTCTGTGCGCTGCCATTGCCAGCGATGTTGATGGATGTGCCTTTAATCTTGGAACTGGTGAGGCGATCAGTATTGGCGATCTTTCTGAGATGATCATTCGAAAGGTTGGCAATCAGGTAAAGGTCGAGATAGATGCGGCTCGATTTCGTCCACAGAAATCTGAGGTCAAGCGTCTGTTGTCAGATAATTCTCTGGCACGTGAGCGCTTGGACTGGGCGCCGACTGTGAGTTTGGATGATGGTTTAGATAAAACCATCTCGTGGATCATGAAAAACTTGAACCATTATCGCATTGGCACGTATGAACTCTAATAAGGAGGAGAGCATGAAAGCTGTCGTTTTGGCGGGAGGAAAAGGTGCCCGCCTTGCCCCGTACACCACCATCCTACCCAAGCCTTTGATGCCAATCGGGGATATGCCCATTCTCGAAGTGATGCTTCTTCAAATGAAGGATGCGGGAATTGAACACGTTATATTGACAGTTGGGCATTTGTCGGAATTGTTGCGTGCATTTTTTAAGGATGGAAGTCAATTTGGAATCAATATTACATATAGTTATGAGCAATGCCCATTGGGGACGGCGGGTCCGATTGCGTTGGTCGAAGATTTGAATGAAACCTTTTTGGTCTCGAACGGTGATGTGCTTACGACATTGAATTTGCGTGATCTGATCAAGTTTCATCAGGAGCAAAAAGCAGTTGCAACCATCGCTGTCCATCATCGCCAATCAAAGATCGATCTGGGGGTGATCCAAAGAGATGGGGATTACCGTATTACAGGATATATCGAGAAGCCGGTTTATGATTTCATGGTGAGTATGGGGATCTATGTTTTTGAACCCGCCGCGTTGCCTTATATAACGCCCAATGAATATCTTGATTTCCCTGATTTGATCAAGAGGATGATCTTGGCGGGTGAAAGGGTTGTTGGGTATGAATTTGAAGGCTATTGGGAAGACCTTGGGCGCCCTGACGATTATGCGCGCGCTGCCAAAGATTTTGAAAATATGCGTGCTCAGTTTCTGCCGAGCTATTGTGAAGGATGAATCCCATGAAATGGAAAATACCGCTATCTGATATTGACTTTGGACCGGAAGAAAAAGCTGCTGTTGATAGTGTTTTGCAGAGCCGCTGGTTGACGATGGGTGCTGTTACAGAGGAATTCGAGCAGTCCTTTGCATCCTATATTGGTGCAAAACATGCGATTGCAGTGACGAATGCAACAGCAGCGCTGCACCTTGCCTGTGTGGCAGCAGGTTTGGGCGCAGGAGATGAGGCGATCGTCCCATCAATGACCTTTGTTGCTACTGCCAATGCTGTCCGCTACACGGGTGCGACACCGGTCTTTGCTGACGTCATCGGCGAGCATGATCTAAATATGTCTTATCATTCCATTGAGAAGATGATCAGCGGACGGACGCGTGCCATTGTTGTGATGCATTATGGCGGCTATGCTTGTGATATGCCCAGCATCATGGAGTTGGCGCGCGAGCGTGGGTTGAAGGTGATCGAAGATGCGGCACATGCGATCGGTTCGGAACTTGGCGGGATCAAACTTGGGATCTGGGGTGACATTGGATGTTTTAGTTTTTTTTCCAATAAGAACATGACTACGGGCGAGGGGGGCATGATCGTAACCAACCATGATGCTTATTCGCAGCGACTGCATTCGTTGCGCTCGCACGGTATGACCACAATGACCTGGGATCGTCATAAGGGACATGCCTGGAGCTATGATGTGGTTGACTTGGGGTACAACTATCGCATCGATGAGATCCGTGCAGCATTGGGGAAGATTCAACTTGGTAAATTGCCGGCAAACAATGAGCGCCGCCGGCATCTTGTACGGGTTTATCGGGATATGCTGCGTGAGTTGACCCCGCAGGTCATACTTCCCTTTGAGAATCATGCCGGGATTTCAGCCGCTCATCTAATGCCCATACTTTTGCCCTCCGGAACGAACCGGTCGAATTTCATGGATGGGATGAAATCGCAGGGGATTCAAACCAGCATCCATTATCCACCCATTCATATGTTTACAGCATACAGCCAGAGCGGAGACAAATACTCCCTGCCCAATACGGTTGATGCTGCGGGGCGCGAGATCACTTTGCCGTTGTATCCTGCAATGTCGGATGAGGATATTGTCACTGTTGTAAAGGCTGTTGAGTGCGCACTTGTTCCAGCCCGATGATGCTAACTTGGCGAAAGAACCTGACCCTGTCAGCGATTTATTTTCCATTGAAAGGAAAATACCATGGAGATAAAAGATTTAATCCTGCTTATGTGGCGGAATATAAGATACTTATTCTTGGGGCTTGTAGTGGGTGCGGGGATTGGGATCCTTGTCTCGAATATTCAATCTCCCGTGTATGAAGCTACGTCCAAGATTTTGGTCAGCCGGATACGCCAGCAAGGCAGTGTGGATATGTTGTCGCTAAGCGATGAACAATTGCTGGCGATCAACCTTCAACTGGCTAAATCCCAACCTGTTTTGGATGATGTATTCTCTAAGCTGGGCGATAGAATTGATGCAGATAATATACAGGTCAGCGCCATTCCAAACACGCTGATTGTTCAAATCAGTGTTCAGGATCATGATCCGCTGCAGGCGGCAACGACTGCCAATCTGCTTGTTGAAACCCTCATTCAAAGAAATGAAATGCTTCTATCCAACCGGTATAAGGAACTGGAAAGTGCCATTGGCGGGCAACTGGAGCAAGTTGCAGAACAAATTGATGAATTGGAGGTTCAGATCAGCCAGATCAATGATGCGGGGATTCAAGAACAACTAAAGCAGGCAAGCCAGCAGGTTGAACAATTAAAACAGGATATATCTCGTTTGGAGCAGGAAATCGCGGGCTTTTCCTTTACTCCATCTGCGCTTGAACGTATAGCTCTGGCTGAGAAACAAGCTCAGTTGGAGCAATCTCGTTCGCTGTTAAATATATACCAGCAGATACAGGTGAATTTGACCTACGTTGGAAAACCCGGGCAGAGTGGTTCAAGTTTGGAGAACCCCCAACTCGCAACCCTTCAAGCGACATTGGGACTTTATCAACAGATCTACCAGACCATGGTCAATAGCCTTGAAAATGTGCGTTTGGCGCGCTCACAAAGCAGACAAAATGTGATGCAAATCGTCACCGCCACGCCGCCCAAGACTCCGGTTCGTCCCATGCCGGTTCTTTATCTCTTGTTGGCAAGTGTCGTAGGGGTGGCATTGGCAGCGACCTCCATTCTGGTATTTGATCACCTGGATGATTCATTAAAGACTGCCGGTCAAATAGAGGAGCTACTTGGTTTGTCTGTTTTAGGGTCGGTGCTCAAGAACAAGCACCCCCAAAATGAATTGGTCACATTGCATGACCCCTTTTCGGTGGAGTCGGAGGCGTTCCGTGCTTTGGGAGCGAGCCTGCAAATTGTTGTTGCAGCGAAGAACATCAAAACGTTGATGGTCGTGAACGCAGATCCGGCAGAGACCAAGACGCCTGTCGCTGCAAATTTGGCTGTGATCAATGCTCAGCAAGGCAAGCAGGTTATCCTTTTGGATGGGGATTTGAAAAATCCCCATCTGCATGTACTCTTTGGCTTGGACAACCATAAGGGATTTTCGGAGCTTTTGCAGGACGGACAGGATATAAAAAATGTTCGTCACACGATGAAGGACATGAAAGGATTGACCGTGATATCCAGTGGGATGATGGAGAAGAACGCGACAGTCTGGATGGATGCTGAGAAGTTGGAGCATTTGCTGGAAGGATTGCGGGAACAGACTGATTTGGTGATCGTGGATAGTCCGCCTTCGGATACTGCTGATGCACAGATCCTTGCATCTAAAATGGATGCGGCGCTTCTGGTGATCCGCGCTGGGCATACTCGTGTTGAGCCGGCACATGCCACTTTGAAGCGTTTGCAATTGATTGGCGGAAAGGTGATCGGGGCTGTGTTGAACCATGCAACCCAAAGAAGAAATATCAATTGGAAAGTTTTGCCATGGCTAAAAGAAAAGCCCATGGCTAAGAAAAAAAGCAGGGAGACCAGTGACGGGATTGATGCATCAACGATTTTGCCTTCCTGATATCTGGTATTGAGCGGAATATATTTACCATTGTTGCTTGTATTTATCTCAAAATAATCCAAAAGATATTCAAAGATTTAAAAAGGTTTGCGGGGGTACAGTGTATTTGTGTTGATTTCACCCTGTTTAACAGTTCTAAATAAGTAATCCCTAAATCTACCCTCGTTTCGAGGTTTATATCGCTCTTGAACAAAGTGCAAGGAGGAATATGGATAATGTCACTGATTGATTGTTTGAGGAAATAAACATGTTATTTCATGATTTTCGGAGGCACAATGTCAACTAATTTTCATTTTCTAATCCAGGCATGGAGAAGAGCACGCTCCTATAACCTGGGCACCAGGGTCAGATTGTTTGTGATGATCTTGGTGTTTGTCATACCGTTGATGGGGGCAAATCATGGCGTTGCTTTGGCGGCAGGTACAACCTACTATGTCGATAATACGAACCCTGTCTGCTCCGATAGCGGACCGGGCACAATGGCTGCGCCATTATGCACGATCACAAGAGGGGATGTTCTTGCAGCCCTTCCCGGGGATACGGTTCATGTGCTGGCTGGTACGTATGTGGAGACGGTAATTGTGACGCATAGCGGTGCCGAAGGGAATCCGATCACCTTCCATGCCAGCCCCGGCGTTACGGTGACCGGGAATCCGGGTGGATTTGGCAGCGCGTTCGCGGTGAGCAGCAAGAGCTATGTGGTCATTGATGGATTCAACATCACCGAAACCAAATTCAAGGGGATCTATGTAGATGGCTCGAACCACATCACCATCACGAACAACAATGTTTCCTATGCGGGGAAAGATACCGGTTCTGACCAGCATCAACAGGGCATCTTCTTAAGGAATACCACCTATTCCACGATCAGTGGGAATGTGACTCACCACAACTCGTGCATCGGTATTCGGCTGATCAATAACAGCGATTACAACACGGTCAGCAACAATATTTCGTATGCCAATTCTTCGGCAATTGCACACCCGGTGGTGGTAATATCGGATGCGGCGGGGATCGAACTGACCGGGAGCAGCAACAATACGGTCAGTAACAATATCACCTATGGCAATGAAGATACCGGGATCAATCTATATGTCAATTCCAGCGGTGTAGGTTCCAGCTATAACCTGGTTGTTGGAAACCTGAGTTACGGAAATGGCGACCATGGCATTGACAATAACAACTCCCCCTATAACACGATTATAGGGAATACAGTGCATGGCAACGGCACCGTCGGGATCAACTTCGAAGGTACTGCTGGTTTTGGTTCGCATCATGCGACCGTTATGAACAACATCAGTACTGGAAATGGATTTACCCCCCCGGCGGGTTCGTTTGGCGGCAACATGCGTGTCGATTCTGTCTCGATAGCCGGGACGATACTCGACTACAATCTCTACAATCGTGAGAGCGCCAGTGTTCAGATCATTTGGAACAATAGCAACTATGTTTCGCTGGCGGCACTGCGCGTAGCAGAACCAAGTCAGGAAGTGCATGGATTGGAGGGCGATCCGCTTTTCATGCAGCCCGTCGAGTCGGTTCTACGCACCTCGGGAGTGGCATACCCCGCCAGTGAGACCACAGGGAACTATCACCTGAGCCCCGGTTCACCGGCGATCGACAGTGCCAACTCTGATGCGCCGGGTCAGCAGGCTGTGGATATCGAAGGCAACGCCCGGATCGATGATCCAGCTACTACGAACAGTGGCGCTGGTGCGCGGACCTACGATGACCGCGGAGCCTATGAGTATCAACCGTCGGGTTCGAATGTGGCGCCCGTTGTCACGACCCAGGCGGCAACTTTAATTACCCAGACCACAGCCTTGGGGAATGGCACGATCAGCAGTTTGGGTGTGCCCAATCCAACTCAGCATGGTTTCGTCTGGAGTACTTCTGTCAACCCGACCATCGCAGATGATAAGACGACTGAAGGATCGGTCTCTGAAACCGGTGCTTTCACGAGCGCCATCACCGGTCTGATGCCGGGAACGCTATATCATGTGCGGGCATACGCCACCAACGCGGCGGGCACAGCCTATGGCGCGGATATGACCTTCACGACTCTCCCTGCCACGACAGTTGTCTTTAACACCTCAGGGACTTGGGTGGCACCTGCAGGCGTGACTTCTGTTACCGTCGAAGTTTGGGGTGGCGGCGGAAGAGGCGGGGGCATTTCTAGTGGTAGTGGCGAAGCCCAGGGTGGCGGCGGTGGCGGCGGTGCCTACTCCATTAAGAACAATATCCCGGTAACACCAGGGAATAGTTACTCTTATGTCGTTGGTACTGGATCGACATCCACGTCCGCAGGCGGTAATTCGTACTTCATTAACATCTCCACCGTTTTTGCCCAGGGTGGCAACTCGGCGAATTCGAACACAGGTGTTAGCGGTGGCGCGGCAGCCTCAGGGGTTGGTGATGTCAAATATTCCGGTGGTAGCGGCGCGAACGGAAGCAGTAGCGCTAACCGTGGAGGCGGCGGAGGCTCATCAGCCGGAACGACTGCCAATGGATCAACTGCCACCGATGCAGCAGGCGCAACTGCGCCAAGCGGCGGCGGAAATGGCGGTAATGCTAGGTCGGGTTCATCAGGTAATGGCACTGCTGGCTCAACCCCGGGCGGTGCCGGAGGTGGCGCATATAGAGCTTTTAATGCTAGTGGTTCTTATAGCGGCGGCGCCGGTGCGAATGGACAGATAAGAATCACCTATTATGTGGAGACAAGACCTACTACCACAAGCGTGAACTGTGGCGCCGGTACGCCCGCTGTTACCTATGGCGATAGTATTACCTGCGTAGCTACTGTGAGCGCATCAAGTGGCACTCCTACAGGCACTGTTTCCTGGTCCACGGGTGGAGCAGGTTCATTTGTGACCAGCCCTTGTAATCTCTCCTCGGGCAGTTGCTCCGTAAGTTATACGCCGTCTTCTGTGGGTTCTGGCTTGCATCTGATCACAGCCAACTATACCGGCGGTGGGGCATTCCTTCCCAGCAATGGCAATCAGTCCGTTACTGTCAACCCGAAAGCCTTGACGATCAACGGTGTGGTTGCCGAAGATAAAACTTACGACGGAACAATGACTGCAACATTGGATCTGACAAGCGCTGCGCTTGTTGGCGTGGTCGCTCCGGATATTGTTGCATTCGATAGTAGTTCGGTAACCAGCACATTCGCCAGCGCGAATGCTGGCACCTGGGGTGTCACGGCATCCGGTTTTGGCTTGAGCGGGGCAGATATCAGTAACTATACGTTGCCAGCTCAGCCTGTCATCCCAGATGCAACCATCCTGCCCAAAGCCGCCTCGGTAACCCCGAACGCCGCCGGAAAGGTCTATGGCGAAGATGACCCGGCACTGACCGGGACGCTGACCGGCTTTCTGGCAGGCGACAACGTCACAGCGACCTACAGCCGTGCAGCAGGCGAGACGGTGG
>JAHDWB010000014.1 GCA_023382595.1 Anaerolineales bacterium
CCTCCCCAAATTCGACGTGATCTTCGTCGCATTTGGGGAGGGCTGGGGTGGGGCAGATGGCTAGGAGGGGGGCAGATAGTTGGGGGGTGGGGCACAGGCATTTAGGGCAAAATTGCAAACACCCCCATCCCATATATGGGGGGTACCTCCACAAGCCCACTGTGAAGGCAATGTGGAAGCAGTGTGTAGGCAGTGTGTAGGCACTCCCTGCCCGCTGACTTTTTACCGGCGGATCACACCCCCATATATGGGGGGTGGGGAATGTGACAGAAACGGGTTCAAACCCACCAAATCCGACTGGATAGGGATGGATATTTAGAACGAATTTGATACTTTCATTCCAGCCTGCATGGTTGTATCATGGAATTGTGCGGACGCGGGGGATAGTTCCGCATATGGAAGGAGTAAACATGAGTTCCAATTCCCTCAAAAAGATCTGGAGAAGCGCGCTGGTCTTTCTCCTTATATCCATGTTTGTATTCCCCGCCGCTGTGGGTCCTGTCCATGCCGCCCCCGGGGATGTACTGCGCGTCTCGGTCGCTTCGGACGGCGCGCAAGGGAACGGCTTTTCCTATTCCGGGCAGATCTCGGCGAACGGCAATATCGTCGTGTTCGATTCCGACTCGTCCAATCTCGTCCCCGATGATACCAACGGGCATACCGATGTCTTCCTGCGCAACCTGGCAGGCGGCACGACGGTGCGCGTTTCGTTAAATGCAACTGGCGAACAAGGGGATAGCGGCTCCGGCGGTCCGTCCGTTTCGGCGGACGGGCGTTTCGTCGCCTTTGAATCAGATGCCGGCAACCTGGTGGAAGGCGACACGAACGGCTACATGGATATCTTCGTCAAGGACATGCAGACCGGGGGCGTCAAGCGGGTCTCGGTCGCTTCGGGCGGTGCGGAGGCGAATGAGAACTCTTCCTATCCGTCCATCTCCGGCGATGGGCGCTATGTCGTCTTCACCTCCGAAGCCAGCAACCTGGTCCCGGACGACACCAACGGCGCGGTGGATGTCTTCATCCATGACCTGCAGACCGGCGTCACGAGCGGCGTCTCGACGCTGGGGAATATCGGCTCGCATGACGCCAGTATCTCGCTCGATGGACGCTATGTAGTCTTCACGTCGAGCGCGACGAACTTGGTCGCGGACGATACCAACGGCAGGACGGACGTCTTCGTGTATGCGGTGCAGACCGGGGGGATCACCCGCGCCTCGCTCAATGCGAGCGGTGTGCAGGCGGATAAGGGCGCGACGGAGCCTTCCATCTCCGGCGACGGACGCTATGTGACCTTCTCCTCAGCCTCCGAGAACCTGATGACCACGCCGACCGAAGGCTTTACCTATGTCTATGTCCGCGATCAGGTGACCGGCGCGGTGGCGGTTGTCTCGTTCAAAGACGGCTATCCCATGTACGGCACGTCGGATAGTTCGGTCATTTCGGCGGACGGACGCTACATTATCTTTTCATACGACGACCGCGGCGACGGCATGCCCGACCGCTGGCTCTACATCCATGACCGTGCGGCTCAGACCACGCAGATGGCGGTTTCTGCCAAGCCAGCCGATTACACGGGTGACCCGATCCTGCCCTCCATTTCGCGGGATGGACGCTTTGTGGCGTTCGCATCCAGCGCGTCGGTGTTCGTCCCCGGCGATACCAACGGCGTGCGGGATATCTTCGTCAAGGAGCTTGCGCTCTCGGTGGATGTCAACCCAAGCGTGGTTTCGACCAAACATGGCTGTCCGAATGGCTGCGGCTCGCCCGCCGACCCGTTGGTTGATTTTCTGGTCAAATTCTCCGAGCCGGTCACCGGCGTGGATGTGGGCGACTTCACGCTGACCGTCGGCGGGGGTATCACAGGGGCGCTGGTGGCAGGCGTCAGCGGGGAGGGCGGCGATTACATTGTCCGCGTGGATACCGGCACCGGCAACGGCACGCTCCGGCTGGATGTCATCGACGATGACAGCATCAAAGACATGGCGAATAATCCGCTCGGCGGCGCGGGCGTGGGCAACGGGAATTTCACGACCGGCGAACCGTATGCGGTGGTCAAGAACGTCCCTGCGGTGACGAGTGTCCTGCGCGCCGACCCGGATCCAACAGCGGCGGCGAGCGTCCGTTTTGTGGTGACCTTCTCCGAGCCGGTCAGCGGCGTGGATGTTGGCGATTTCACACTTGGGGTGAGCGGCATTGCCGGAGCTTCGGTCATGGATGTGACCGGCGCGGAGACGGTGTACACGGTCACGGTCAATACCGGCGCGGGCGATGGCATCCTGCGGCTCGATGTGATTGATAATGACAGCATCGTCAATTCGGTCAATCTGCCGCTTGGCGGCGCGGGCGCGGGGGATGGCGATTTTACGAGCGGCGAGACCTACACCCTCGACAGGGGCGCTCCGATGGTGGTCAGTATCCTGCGCGCCGACCCGCATCCGACCTCCGCCGCGCTTGTTCATTTCACAGTGACCTTTTCCAAGCCTGTCAGCGGCGTGGACGGCGGCGATTTCACCCTGACGACGAGCGGTGTTTCCGGCGCACTCATTACGGGGATCGTCGCTTCAGGCACTACCTATTCCGTGGCGGTCAATACCGGCGCGGGCAATGGCAGCATCCGTTTGGATGTGACCGACAACGACAGCATTGTGGACGCGCTTGGGAATCCGCTCGGCGGTGCGGGTGCGGGCAATGGGAATTTCACAGCCGGTGAAGCCTATCTCGTCAACAAAGTGACCTATATTCCGTTCTCCAATAAGATCAGGTCGAATGGGAACAATGACGGCTGGGTGCTCGAGTCGAGCGAGTTCAGCGGCGTGGGCGGCACGAAAAACTCAACCGAACAGACATTCAAACTCGGCGACGATGCCCAGGACCGGCAGTTCCGTGCGATCCTGCATTTCCCCACCCATCATCTGCCGGATAACGCAGTGATCACGCAGGTGATCCTGATGATCAAGGCATATGGCGTTGCGGGTGCGAATCCGTTCGGCACACACGGGAATATCTCGCTGGATATTCGCTACGGTCCGTTCGGCTCGCTCGGTCCGATCGCGATCAGCGCGTTACAGGTCATGGATTTCCATGCGCCTGCCAGCAGGGATGCGGTGGGCGTAATCCAGAATAATCCGGTCGGCGGATGGTATTGGGCGATGCTGGACCGTTCCGCATTTCCATACATCAACCTGACCGGCGTGACGCAGATCCGCCTTGCCTTCCAGTTGGACGACAACGACGATCTCGGCGCGGATTTTCTGGTATTCTTCAGCGGTGACTATGATGAGCAAAGGGATCGTCCGCACTTGTTGATCGAATACGTTGTGCCCAAATGAAAGGATGTGCATGGGTTTGAAACGCCGCTCTCATCTGAGAGTACGATGGCTGTCCATCTGTGTCTTGTTCGCCCTGCTGGCGGGAGCGACGTCCCCGGCTGTTGCTGAATCAAACAGGATACGGAACGCCTCTTTTACGCAGTTGAGCTTTGTCGCCAACATCGAGACGGTCGGTGTGGTCCTGAGCGGATCGAGCCTGCCGAGAAACGCGGAATTGATGTATCGCCGCGCCGGTGAAACGAACTGGCGGGCGGGTCATCCGCTGGTGCGCATCAAGGACGGGCGGCTGGTGGGAAGTTTATTCGGGCTTGCTCCGTCCACGGCGTATGAGGTCAAGGTTTCAGACGGCACGGAAGAGATACTCGGTTCCGTCACAACCCAGCCGGACGAATTGCAGTTCACACCGTCCAGCGTGATCCACGTCAATGCCGCGGCACTGCCCGGCGGGGATGGTTCCGCTGCGGCTCCGTTTCAGACGATACAGGAGGGTGTAAACCGTGCAGGTCCCGGCGCGCAGGTCTTGGTCGCGGACGGGGTCTATCGGGAGAGCATCACGTTCCCAGCTTCGGGAACTGCCGGGAACTGGATACAGGTGAAGGCGCAGGGGGGAGGCGCAGTACTGGACGGGTCGGAGATCCTTGCGAAAGATGTCTGGAATCCATATGAGGGACGGTCGCGGGTATGGTTCGCGAAGATAGGACCGGAAATCCGCTATCTGGCGCGCGACCAGAAACGTTTCTACAATTACGATGACCTGCCCGGGTTGATGAACTCGCGCGGACATGGCGGCGTGGAGATGAGGGAGGGCTGGTTTTATGATGCGAGCACATCACGGCTTTACATCCGCAGCATAAACGACCCTTCCGCTTCCACCTGGAATGTGCCGCGCCTTAATCATGCCTTCAACGTGGACGGGCGCGATTGGATCTGGATCGAAGGGTTTGAAATGCGCTATTACGGCGCGAACGCCAGCGGATGCGGGGTGTGTACGGTGAACGCATCGCACGTCGTTATTCGCAAGAACCGCATCCACAATATGCAGCTTGGCGTGTACGTCAACTGGACGGGCGGGGAGGACCGCGGGAACGACACGCGCATCGAGTACAACGAGATCTACGACCCGCCGGTCAATGAGTGGGCGTGGAAGGCGGTCAAAGGCTCTTCGATGGAAGGGACTGCCATTGTCCTGCGCGGACATATCGGCGCGATCGTGCGCAACAACGACATCCGCCAGTATTTCAATGGGATTTATACCGGTTCATCCGCCGCGCTGCAAAATCCAGCCGTCGCGTTCGATGCCGATATTTACAACAACCGCATCCGCCTCGTCAGCGACGACGGCTTGGAGCCTGAAGGCGCGTGCGTGAATCACCGCTTCAGGAACAATACCGTTGATGCGATGCTGGTCGGCATTTCGCTGGCTCCCGTCACATACGGACCGGTCTGGGTCATGCGTTCAACCTTCACGAATTTCAGCGGCACCAGCATCAAATGGGATT
Organism: Anaerolineales bacterium; assembly: GCA_023382595.1. Classification (GTDB taxonomy): domain Bacteria; phylum Chloroflexota; class Anaerolineae; order Anaerolineales; family Villigracilaceae; genus Villigracilis. The sequence goes on from JAHDWB010000014.1 coordinate 4,829, forward strand.
TCAATTCCGACGGGCATGCCTTGATCTATCACAACACCAGTTGGACGAACGTCAGCGGGCTGAACGCCATGAGCATGCTCCGCCCGGCGCACAATGTGACGATGCGCAACAACGTCTTTCAGGGCAACGGCTATGCATTTGAAGAGCCGTTCAGCGGCTCGACGGGACAGGATTGGGATTACAACAACTGGTACACCACGCGCGCAAGTCCGCATTTCAAGTGGGAGAACGTCAACTACGCCACCATCGCGGACCTGTGCCGCGGCGCGCGGCTTGAATGTAACGGGCATGAAAATCCGCCGGTGCTGAACAATCCGCTGGGCGGGAATTTCACGCTCTCGCCGGGCAGTCCCAACATTGATCGCGGGGTTCGCATTCCCGGCATCAATGACGATTTCTCGGGAGGCGCTCCGGACATTGGCGCGTTCGAGACGGCGTTTGGCGTGCCGCCTACGGATACGCCTCCGCCCGCCTCAGCAACTCCGCCCGCGCCTGCTTCAACAGTGACGCCTGTCCCTACGCTGACGCCGCCGGTCGTCCTAGGCATCCAGCGCGCGGACGTCAGCCCCACCTCCGCCGATGTTGTGCGCTTCACCGTGAGTTTTTCGAAATCGGTCCGCGGGGTGGATGCGGCTGATTTCGGGCTGGCAGTTTCCGGCGTGAGCGAGGCGGCTGTCACTGATGTCACCGGCATGGACGGCTTGTACATGGTGACGGTCAGAACCGGGAAGGGCAGCGGGACGATCCGTTTGGATGTGGTTGACAATGATTCCATTGCGGATATGTCGGGAGTTCCGCTCGGAGGCGTTGGGCTGGGAAATGGAAATTTCACAGGCGGGGAGGCGTACACGATCGATCACAGCATCCCTGCGGTCTTGACCGCGGTCTTCTTTTCAAATGGAAAGAACGACGGCTGGGTGCTCGAGTCGCAGGAGACCAGCAATCGCGGCGGCTCGATGAATGCCAGTGCGCAGACGTTTCGGCTGGGGGATGACGGCAGGAATAGTCAATACCGCGTTCTTTTGGATTTCTCCACGGGGTCACTGCCGGATAATGCGGTGGTCAAGCAAGTTATTTTGATGATCCAGCTTCAAGGCGTGACCGGGACGAATCCGTTCGACACGCACGGCTATATTTGGATCGATATCCGTCAGGGCGCGTTCGGCAGTTTCGGTCCGTTTGCGATTGGGGCGTTACAGGTTTCGGATTTTCAAGCGCCTGCCAGCGCGAATTCGGTTGGGACGATCCAGAACAATTCGGTCGGGAATTGGTATTGGTCGGTTTTGGATGCTAAAGCATTCCCTTATATCAACTTGAAAGGGGCAACGCAATTCCGGCTGGGATTTTTACTGGATGACAATAACAACAAGAAGGAAGATTATCTCTCCTTCTTCAGCGGGGATTTCAGTGGGATGATCGACCGTCCCACGTTGCTGGTGGAATACTACGTGCCGTAGAGCATAAAAAAACTTCCGAAGTCGCTCTGACTTCGGAAGTTTTGCTTTTTCTACACCAGCATCCTGACCGGATTTTCCAGGAACTCCGCCAGTTTTTGCATGAACTGCGCAGCTTCGGCGCCGTCGCTGACGCGGTGGTCAACGGAGATGGTGGCTTTCATCCTCCATCCCGCTTTCAACTCGCCGCCTTCTACGACAGGCACTTCTCGTGCGGAGGAGATCGCCAGGATCGCCGCTTCGGGCGGATTGATGATGGCGACGAAGTCTTCCACGTCGTACATGCCAAGGTTTGAGGTGGAGAAGGTCGAGCCGTCCACATCCTCCGGTTTGACCTTGCCTTCGCGGGCGCGCGCCGCCATGGTTTTGACTTCCGCCGAGATCTGACGCAGAGGTTTGATATCCGCATCTTTCACGACGACGGTCATCAAGCCGCCGGGAACGGTCACCGCCACGCTAACATTGACATGACCGAATTGGATGATCTCATTGCCTTTGATGGTGGCGTTCAAATTCGGGAACTGACGCAAAGTCAGCGCCACGGCTTTGAGAATGAAGTCATTGACGGAAAGTTTTTCATCATCGGGCAGGTAGGCGTTGGCTTGCTTGCGCATGTCCATCAATGCGCCCATTTTGTATTCGTGCGTGACGTAGAAATGCGGGATGGTCTGTTTCGATTCGACTAGTCTGCGCCCGATGGCTTGGCGGAGCTTGGTCGTCTGAACCGTTGTATCTTCTTGGGTGACGTTGACTTGATACACAGGTTGTGGCATCGAACGGCTGACTGCTGACGACCGTCCGCTTGAGAGTGCTGCTTCCACATCCTTGCGGACAACACGTCCGCCGGGACCAGAACCCTGAATGGATGCGAGATCGAGTTTGTTATCTTTTGCAATTTTCTTCGCTAGCGGGCTGGCTTTGACGGGACCTGCTGACGGCTGACCGCTGACAACTGTTTCAGCGGAGGCAGTGGCTTGAGAAACAGGAGCAGATGTCGGCTGGGAAGGAGCCGCAGGTTTTTCATCCGCTTTCTCATCTGACTTTCCACTTTTCACTTTCGATGGCGCTTCTACCTTTTCGCCTTCCTGTCCAACAACCGCGATCGGCGCGTTGACCGGAACGACGCTTCCCTGATCCACGATGTGTTGAAGGACGACACCGCTGGCGGATGATTCAACTTCCACGGTGGCTTTGTCGGTTTCGATCTCGGCAAGCACATCGCCTTTGTTGATGGTTTCGCCCACTTGCTTCACCCAGCGGACCAGCAAACCCTCCGCCATGTCGAAGCCAAGTTTGGGCATATTGATGGTTTCAGCCATTACTTCAACACCTCCTTTGCCGCGGCGACGATGTCTGGCACTTGTGGAAGTGCGGCTTGTTCGAGCGTGCGGTTGTAGGGAAGCGGCACCTCCTTTTGCGCCACGCGGATGATCGGCGCATCCACATAATCGAATGCTTCTTCGTAGATGCGGCTGACGATTTCACTGCCGACGCCGTACGACTTCCAGCCTTCTTCGACGACGATGGCGCGGTTGGTTTTCTTGAACGACTCAAGCACGGGTTCCATGTCCAGCGGGCGCAGCGTGCGCAGGTCAACGATCTCGGCTTCGATGCCTTCCTTGGCGAGTTCGTCGGCGGCTTTCATGGATAACTCAAGACCTTTGCAATACGTGACGATGGTCAGGTCGCTTCCTTCGCGCTGGACCTTGGATTTTCCAATCGGAATTGTGTACTCCCCTTCAGGGACTTCGCCGCGCACCTGATACATCGTCGCGTGCTCGATGAACAGGATCGGGTCATCCGACCGAATGGCGGATTTGAGCAATCCCTTTGCGTCTTCCGGCGTGCCAGGGCTGACGACCTTGAGACCGGGGAAGTGTGCGAAGACCGCGTCGGGAGTCTGCGAGTGCGTTGCGCCGAGTTGGCGTCCGCCGCCGCCGACCGCGCGGATCACCATCGGGACTTTGAACTGTCCGCCGAACATGTAGCGCAGTTTCGGCGCCTGGTTGACGATGTAATCCATCGCCGAGAAGGCGAAGTTGATGGTCATCAATTCCGCGATGGGTCGTTGACCGACCATCGCCGCGCCGATCGCCGCGCCGAGGATGGCGTTTTCAGCGATGGGGGTGTCTTTGATTCTTTCAGATCCGTATTTGTCGTAAAAGCCCTTGGTGACGGCATACGTGCCGCCCCAGACACCGACCTCCTCGCCAAGGATAAAGACGGCGGGGTCGCGATCCATTTCTTCCATCAGTGCCTGCGAGATCGCCTCGCGCATAGTGATTTTTGCCATGTTTTTTTCCTCATGTCATTGCGAGGAGGGCGTAGCCCGACGAAGCAATCTCCTTATTCAATAAGGGATTGCTTCGGGCTGTCGCCCTCGCAATGACATCTAGTTATCCGCGTAAATATCCGTAAACAATTCTTCCAGCGCAGGCTCAGGGGAAGTTTCAGCAAACTCGACTGCCTTGGTAACTTCCTCTTCCACACGCGCTTCGATCTCATCCAATGCCTTGCGAGTAGCGACTTTCTTATCCAACAAATATTTGTTGAAAATGCCGATGGGATCGTTCTCCTGCCACTGCTTGACCTCTTCCGCCTTGCGGTAGCGTTCCGGGTCGCCCATTGAGTGACCGCGGAAGCGGTAGGTGTCCACTTCGAGGAAGTACGGCTGACCTTCCTTGCGGACGAAGTCCATCGCTTCCTTTGCCGCTTCATAGACAGCCATCACATCCATGCCGTTGACCTCGGCATTCTTCATGCCGTAGCCTTCCGCTTTCTGGCGGATCTCATCCACAGCCGACGCGCGGTTCACAGCCGTCCCCATGCCGTATTGGTTGTTCTCACAGACCCACAGCACGCGCAGACCCCATGTCTTTGAAAGATTCAAGGCTTCGTGGAAGTAGCCGATGTTGGTCGCGCCGTCACCGAACATGCAGATCGTGATGTTGTCATTCTTGGCATATTGGTCGCCGACGGCGAATCCAGCCGCGATGGGCAGGTGTCCGCCGACGATGGCGTGACCGCCCCACATGTTCTTCTCGGTGTCAGCCATGTGCATCGAGCCGCCCTTGCCCTTCGACATGCCTGTCGCTTTGCCGAGCAATTCCGCCATGACAGAATCGGCGGAGATGCCGCAGTTGATGGCAACTCCGTGGTCGCGGTAGGCGGTGATGACGCGGTCGCGCGGTTCGCGCGCCGCAATTAAACCGGTCGAGACGGCTTCCTGCCCGATGTACAGGTGCATGAAACCGCCGATCTTGCCAGCCTGGTACAGTTCCGCGCCGCGTTCTTCCACGCGCCGGATCAGCACCATCTGGTAATACAAATCAAGCAATTGTTCTTTCTTCATTGGTCGGTAACTCCAGTAAGATATTCGCACGCCCGCAGGCATAACGTAATTTAATGAAAGTGCTTAGGGAAAAAACACCAAAATCCATCCGGCGTTCTGATTCCTGCCAGTCGAATCGGAGATTATATCAGAGAAAAATTGCCCGAATTTCGGTTTGATAGCTTTTGAAAGCCAAAATCATTAACAAAAAATAGTTGACTTTTTTTCTCCATGTGCTATAAATTAAACATCCGCCAGTAATTCAACCCTAAGGAGAATGAACATGAAACTCACACCGCCCACCAATCTTGTTTTTTGGATTTCAGTTGTTCTTGGCTTGCTCGGCTTGCTCGGCGGCATTGGAGTCATTGCCGCATTGAGCGCTTACGCCTTCTGGCTTGCGTTTGCAGCTTTTGCCCTTCTCGTACTTGGCTTGCTGGTAAAAGGACTCTAGATTTTGTCTGCTGGCGGGTATGTAAACTCCCTGCATCCTTGCAGGGAGTTTTGCATTAAAATCGTTCCATGAGTTGGTTCTCAGGCTCGAAACAAAGCGAAGCAAAAAAGTTGATCCCGCAACTGGCGGATTCCAGCAAACGTGACCGCGCCGCGCGGGACTTGATCCAACTGGGCGCGGATGCCGTCCCGCCACTGCTGGATGCGCTTCAGACTCAAGACTTGAACCTGCTCCCGATCTACCAGCATCTCCTCGCCCGAATCCCCTCCGCCTCTCCCATGTTGACAAAAGCTCTGCAGACCGCCCATCCGCTCGTGCGCGGGCGCGTGGCGGAAATTTTCGTCATCAACAAAGATAAAAACGCCGTCCCCGTCCTGCTGGATGCATTACAAGGTGAGTTTTTCACAGTCCGCGCACGGGCGGCGCTGGCGTTGGGCGCTATCGGCGATGCGAGTGTGATCCCCGCCTTATTCCCTTTGCTCAAAGATGCAGAAGAGGAAGTCCGCATTGCGGCGTGTGGGGCAATTGGCAAGTTCCGCGATCCTTCCACTTTTGACGAAATTACCGAAGTTCTGCTGACCGACCCAAAGATCGAGGTGCGAAAAGCGGCGGCGGGGGCGCTTGGCGAAACCCGTCATCCTGCCGCGATTCCGTTCTTGATGGAAGCATTGCGCGATCCGTTCTGGTGGTATGAAAAAGATCAGGAAGTGCTGGTTTTATTGGATGCCATCGAAAAGATGGGACAACCCGTGTTGGATGAATTGATCCAGGCGCTGGGTGACCCGGAACGGAACGTCCGCAAATTTGCCGCGATGATCCTCGGCAACCTGCGGGATATGTCGGCAATCGAAGAACTGGGCATGGCGGTCTACGACCTGCATCACGAGGTTAATCAAGCCGCGGCGGAGGCGCTTGCCAAATTTGGCGAACCAGCCATCAGTGTGCTGCGCGAAGCGTTGACTCATCCTGAAGCGGCAGTCCGTGAACATGCTGTCATCGGATTGGGCAAAATTCAACATACCCACGTCGCTCCGTTGCTGATCGAGATGCTTCGTGACCCGGAGCGGATCGTGCGAAAGCAAGCCGTTCAGTCGCTTGGGCAGTTGCGTGATGAGCGAGTCTTGTCTGCGCTGAAAGAAATCGCCGCTGACCGTTCCGATCGGGAAATGTCTGTTTTAGCGAAACAAATTATTGAGCAAATGAAGTGATCTAAATTTTCAAGAATGAACTGATGGCGGGGGCGATACTGGCGAGATCTTTTAAATCTCTTTTGAATTCAGTTCGCATGTTCATATCCCCAAATAAAAGAAGCGGAACGTCGGCATCCGTATGCTTGCGCGTGGACAGGTCTTCCATGTTGCCGTGATCGGATGTGAGCAGGATAAGTCCGTTTGCCGTTTCCCAGTTCGCAAACAAACCCTTCAAAACCCCGTCTACGATTTCGAGTTGACGGACTGCCCATTCCATATCCTGTTTGTGTCCGGCGTAGTCGCTTGCCCAGTATTCGAAGAAGGAAAAATCGTATTCCCCGGCAATTTCTGCCAGTTTGTTTCCCGCCGTCTCCGGTTCAAAGATGGGTGCATCAGGGAAGCCGAGAAATTCGCGCCAGCCTTCGCCGGTGAAATCAGCGGAGAGAGCGTTGCCTGTGAAATAGCCCTTTTCGGTGAAGAGGGGAATGCCTGCGTTCGTCAGCGCGAGCGGAATGGAGGAGTACAGGCGTTTGCCGGAGTCGATGCCGTCGAAGTAGCGCGGGGGATAGGCGTTGAGCAGGGCGGTCTTTTTCCCGGCTTTGACGGTTTTTGAGAACAAGGTCGCGCCGTTCAAATACTGCGCTACTTCGGGGTTGGGCTTTGGTCCGTAGTGATAGCCGAGTTCGGCAGGGATGTTGATGCCGGTCAGCAAGACCGCCTGCCCCGTTGCGGACTGAGGTAAGCCTTTCACGCCGAGGTTTGGGTCAATGGCATGCAGGGAGACAATATCGCTCTCGAACGGCGCGGCGGATTCTGTTAGTTTTCGCCCGCCGAGCATGGATTGCAAGTACGGCATGTCTGCACGCGCGAAAGGATTGATGTCGGGATCGTCCTTGCCAAGCCCGATTCCGTCGAGGAACAGGAAGAGTAATTTCATGAGATCTGGAAGATGAACCAGGCGGAGGGACGCTCTTTTTTGTCGAAGCCGTCCTTGCGGGAGATGAGGGTCAAGCCGCGGGCTGAGATCAGCTCCATATCCGCCTCAATAAGCCCGGGTCCGGATTGAAGCGGGGTTTCCTTGAAAAATCCGTACATGAGCCAGTATCCTTTTGGGGCGAGGACGCGGGTCAATTGGATCAGATAATCTGCTTTATGTTCGATGCCGTGGAAACAGCCGAGATCGAGCGCGAGTTCGAATTGACCGCGCACGGTTTTCATTTCGGTCGCGTCGTCCATGAAGATCTCTGCCTGTATGCCGGCTTGACGCGCTTTGCGTTTGGCGATGGTGACGGCGCGCGGTGCAAAATCGAAGCCTGTGACCTGCCAGCCTGCGTTCGCCAATGTGATAAGGTTGGTGCCTGTGCCGCAGCCGATGTCGATGGCGCGCGCGGGAGGGTGGCTGGCGATGAAGTCGTAGAGTTCGGGGGGGCTGACGCCGCTATCCCACGGCGGGCTTCCGAAGCGGTAGGAGGTTTCGAATTTTATGCGGCGGAACAGGTTTTTCATTTGAGAGAGTCGCGTACGAGCTGCGGGTCGAATTCGCCGACCATGCGCCAGAGTTCGTTCCCCTGCGCGTCGAAGAAGATGAAAGTGGGTGTGAACTCAAAGCCGTACACGGGTGCAAGTTCCATGCCTGTGGTTTCCTGAATGTTGAGGCGGATGATGAAAAGCTGGTCGCCAAGTTCCTTTTCGAGCCCGTCCACGACGGGCTTAAGCGCCACGCAGCCAATTCAGTAGGGGGATTGGAACTCCAACAGGACCGGTTTTCCCGCCCCGATCATTTCCTGTACCCGCTTCGCATCGTCCATGAGAGGGGTCTGGCGGGGATGCAAAATGCCCCAAGCTGCGACCAAAACCGCCAAAATGACACCGTAGGCAAGGTAATCGTTCCATTTCGGCTTGTTGCTGAGCAGGATGACGCCCGTGATGACGGCAAACGCCACGGCGATGGTCAGGAAGGAGTACTCGTTGGTCAGTAACTTTAACATGGTATGCGCTGAAACGGTCTAAAATGTCACAATTAAACTAGGACGCTCCACACTTTGACAATTCATTTGAGTTCTTTTACAATCGTGCAACGCTTTACATCCTACAACAGTATAGGAAGGGCTTTTTTCGATGAAAGAGTATACCACCGAGTTTCTTCGCAACGTTGCTCTGGTTTCGCACGGGGGCGCAGGCAAGACGATGTTGGCGGAAGCCTGTCTGCATGTAACAGGGGCGACAACCCGTTTAGGCAAGGTCGAGGACGGGACGACGGTTTCAGATTATGATGATGAAGAGCACCGTCGTAATATCTCGATCTATTCAAGTGTCATTCCCATCGAGCACCGCGACCATAAGATAAACCTGCTTGACGCGCCGGGCTACACCGATTTTGTAGGCGAGATGATCTCCGCCTTGAGTGTGGCTGACGGCGCGATTATTTTAGTGGATGCCGTTGCGGGCATCGAGGTCGGCACCGAGCTTGCCTGGCGTTATGCCGATCAGTTCAACCTGCCGCGTTTCATCGTCATCAACAAGATGGACCGCGACAATGCGGATTTCGAGAAGACCTATGCCGCGATAGAAGAGTTCATAAAAATAAATGGGAAACGCGCCCTTCAGGTCCATTTGCCGATCGGTGAGAAGCAGAATTTCAAGGGTGTGGTGGATATCATCGGCATGAAGGCGTATCTGGGCGATGGAAAGACCACGGGGGAGATCCCAGCCGAACTTAAGGAAGCGGCGGATAAAGCCCATTTCGATCTCGTTGAAGCCGCAGCCGAGGGCGAAGACGAATTGATGGAAAAATACCTGGAGAGCGGCTCTCTCTCCGACGAGGAAATGGTGCGCGGTCTCGAGGATGTTGTCTACTCTGGGAGTTTTGTCCCGGTCTTCTGCGCCGCCGGCGCACACGAGATCGGCGTTCTCGCCCTGCTCAACGACATTGTTGATCTGCTTCCGTCCCCGCTGCATGCCCCCAAGCGTGTGGCACAGGGCAAGGATGGCGATGAAGAATTAACACCGTCCGATTCTGCGCCGCTGGCTGCCTATGTGTGGAAGACCACTGCCGATCCCTTTGTTGGGAAGATGACCTATTTCCGCGTGTTCTCCGGCAGTATCCAGGCGGATGCGCACGTCTGGAATCAGAACAAGAGCGCGGATGAGCGTATGGCGGGTTTGCACTTCCATCGCGGCAAGGAAGTGATCCCGACGAAAGTTGTCCATGCCGGTGATATTGCCGCGGTTTCCAAGTTGAGCGCCACATCCACGGGTGATTCGTTCTGCGATAAGGGGCATCCGCTTGTGATAGTTCCGCCGGTCTTCCCTGCCGCGTTGTATCGTGTGGCTGTCACGCCGAAAACACAGGCTGACGCTGCCAAGATCTCCCCGACGTTGACCCGTCTTTGCGAAGAGGATATGACCCTTAGCTGGCAGAACGACCCAATCACGCACGAGACGGTTTTGCAGGGCATGGGTGACCAGCACATCGACGTCGCATTGAATCGCGCACAGACCAAATTCCAGGTTGGGCTGAACACACATGAGCCGAAGATCCCGTACCGCGAAGGGATTACCAAAAAAGCCAGCGCACAGTATCGCCATAAAAAACAATCAGGCGGCGCAGGGCAGTTTGGCGAAGTACATCTCCGTATTGAGCCGTTGCCCGATGCTGATTTTGAATTTGCGGATGAATTGGTGGGCATGAACCTTTCCCGTTCCTATCTGGCTCCCATTGAAAAGAGCATCAGAGCCACCATGGAGCGCGGCGCATTTGCGGGCTACCCGATGAGCAATGTGAAAGTCATTGTGTATGACGGCAAGGAACACGAAGTGGATTCAAAGCCTGTGGCATTTGAAATTGCCGGGCGCGAAGCGTTCAAGCTGGCTGTTCAGGATGCGGGTCCGGTGTTGTTCGAGCCGATCATGAACGTGCGCGTGACGATCCCGGATGCGAACATGGGTGACGTAATGAGCGACCTGAATTCACGCCGCGGGCGTGTGCAAGGCACGGATTCGGAGCACGGGAATACCATCATCATCGCTCATGTGCCCATGGCGGAAATGCTGAAATACACAACGCAGATCCGTTCCATTACGGGCGGACGCGGTTACTTCACCATGGAGTTCGACCATTACGAAATGGTCCCGACGCACGTAGCGGGTCAGATTATTGAAGCGCACAGGAAGGAATTGGAAGCCAAGAAGGAAGAGTAGTGTTGTAGATCAGCAGACTAGTAAACAGCAAACAATCCCGGAGCGGGTAATGCTCCGGGATTGTTTGAATCTATTCGTAAACGTTCTACTTGAAATTTTCGATCACAAAACCCGACTTTGTGACCCGAACAAGACGAATGCTTGTACAGCCTGTGTTGCAGCCGATTGATAGTTCATTTTGAATGATGTTTTTCAAGTAAATCTCTTCACTAAAATAACATCTCGCCTGTCTGCTTGCGCTCGAGGTTGCATCCACTTCGAAATACATGAGAATGGACTCGCCAGGTTCTGCTGTGGGGATTTCGCCCAATCCTTCCACAAGTACACTTCCAAAGACGAGAGTTCTTTCCAAAACAAGCCGGGTTTCACCTGGTTGGAATTCTGCGCATGATGGCAGGACGATAACGGTTGGTATTCCCGTTGGAGTGATTGTAGGGAAAATAAACATCTCCGGTGTTATGGCGGGGTTGGGCGTTTCGATTGCGGGAGGCGGATCGCTTAAGTTGAGTATGTAGGGGGGCGAGGTAGGTCCACCCTGAATCGGAAGCGATTCCGTGAGCCGTTCGTCAGCAGCCGACATTAATAATTGATCGATCTTTTGGGTGATCTGCCTGACTTCTGAAAGGGGAAGGAATTTGTCTGAATCGCTTTGAAAATTTACCTTGGTATACCAGTGACCTCTGTAGGCGAAATAATTGCACAGGGTTGTATTATTGCTTTTAGGGTTGGTGTTGCAATAGAAACGGGAGGCTGGGGTATTTCTGCTGATGAATTTTTCGTCTATAAGTGCCCAGTCTGAACTTGAGGAATAATAAGTCCGGTTCCACATTGAGGCGGCTTGTACTTCGTCTTTGTACCAGACGGCTGTCTGCACAATTTCTCCCCGGTCGAAGTTTTCATCCCAATCAGACCGTAATCGGATGATTAAATTTCTTTCAACATCCCAATCCCTTGCTTCTGTGATTTGTGCCGGATACCTTGAGCGATTGTCAGCCCAATCTTGCGGAGAGAGCATGGGATGGTTGGGGATTATTTGGCTCACCGGATCTTTTGTGAGCCAATAGCCAAGCACGCCAATGATGATGAATGTTGTGATAACAAGCAGGTCGATTGCGAATTGAGTTTTTTTCATTTTTTCTCCCATAAACCTTTCTTAACCGCCCATCAGTCCCCAAATTATTGCGTTGATTAAATTTTGGATAAACAAGGTCATTGGCGCAGCGGCAAGTAATAAAAGCGCAAATCTCCACTTGATCCCTGCAAGGCGCAGGATGCCAGCAAAGAACAGCGGAGGACTTGCAAATCCCAACACTACCAGCCATCCAAAACGGTCTCGAACCCTCCAAATTGAATTGACGAGGACGGAATACACATCATCCATTATTTGCACGGCAAGGAAATAGGCCGTGAGCCAGATCACGATCTTGATCAGCGGCGGTATTCGGTCCAGACCCAAAACGCCTAAATATTCTTTGCCATCTTTGTTTGCTTCCATACATTACCCTCCGCTTTACTTGGATCGCCTTGTTTGCAAGGCGACTGAAAAAGATTTATCTATTTTACTTCATTGAACGTTTTAAGATGAATGACCTGTGTAGCTGAGAGGTGCGCAATGCGTGCGCCTCCTTGAGGTTGGCATTTCGCGTATAATATTCTTATGCCAGTTGTCCGATTCCCTGCCTTGATGAAATATTATGTGGATAACCAGAGTGAGTTCAGCATGCCCGGTGTGACCATTGCTGAATTGATCGAAAATACCCTTCTTCAGTATCCCACCCTCAAGCCGCACCTTTTCAGTTCCAATGGTGAGATCCGCCGTCACTTCAATATTTTTGTGAACGGCATTCATATCCGCGACTTGGAAGGGATGGCGACAGAGTTGAAAGAGAACGATAAGGTTATCTTTATGGCATCCGCGGCGGGGGGATAATTTTTATATTGACAAAACCGGTAAGATTCGTAAAATAGCGGACATCTAACTGGAAAATCATGAGAATCTTTAACTATTGCTTGTGTCTATCGCGGGGCTCGTAACCATCGCCTGAGATAGACCCACTCCGCAGTCAACGGAATCATCAGACGGTAGGACGACCCCCGCTTGCAGAAATTTTGCAATGTGTGGCGTTTGTTCGCCGTCTTTTTGTTTACCCGTTGACTGTTTTGATTTAAGAGACGATATGACCTTACTCGACTTTCGACTTACTGAATCCAACACCATCCCGCTGGACAGCCTTGCCCAACATGTGGGGAATACGCCCCTGCTCCCGCTTCGCCGCGTGACCCGCAGCCTGCCTCCGCGTGTTCAGGTCTTTGCCAAGGCTGAATGGTTCAACCCCGGCGGCTCGGTCAAGGACCGCCCTGCGCTGAACATCATCCAAACCGCCATCATCAACGGTGATTTGGGCAATGGAAAGCGCCTGCTGGACTCGACCTCCGGCAATATGGGCATTTCCTATGCCACCTTCGGCGCGGCGCTGGGCATCCCGGTCACGTTGGCGGTGCCAGCCAGCGCCAGTTCCGAACGAATATCCATTCTCAAGGCACTCGGCGCGGAATTGATCCTCACCGATCCGCTCGAAGGCTCCGACGGCGCGATATTGAAAGCCCGTGAACTTGCCGCGGAACACCCTGAGAAATACTGGTATGCCAATCAATACAATAATCCCGCCAACTGGCAGGCGCATTATCGCTCCACGGGACCGGAGATTCTTTGCCAGACCAATCAGCAGATCACACATTTTGTGGCGGGCTTGGGGACATCCGGCACATTCACAGGGACGAGCCGCTATTTGCATGAACAATTGCCCCATGTAAAGCGCATTGCTTTCCAGCCCGATGCGCCTTTCCACGGGCTTGAGGGACTGAAGCACATGCCAACCTCGATCAAGCCCGGGATCTATGATGAGTCTCTGGTGGGGAACCCGCTCGAGGTCAAGACCGAGGCGGCGCATGAGATGGTGATCCGGCTTGCGCGGGAGGAAGGTCTGTTCGTGGGGATTTCGTCTGCGGCGGCGGTCGTGGCTGCGCTTCACGTTGCCGGTGAATTGGATGAGGGCGTGGTCGTGACCGTCCTGCCCGACGCGGGCTATAAATATTTGAGCGACAAGGCGCTGTGGGAGAAATAATGTTGAAAATGCCGCAGCAGTTCGTTGAACTCATCGCCGCGCATTTGGAGGGCGCATATCCTGAAGAGGGCGCGGGCTTCCTGCTGGGCGTGGATGGCGAAGTGCGTGAAATTCTGGCTTTGCCAAATGCGCGTGAAGACGAAGCGCGTCACAACCGTTATTTGATCACGCCCGAGGAGTATCTCAACGCCGAATTAAAAGCGGATACGCTTGGCTTGGGTTTGATCGGCGTCTTCCATTCGCATCCCGATTGCCCGAATGTGCCCTCGGAATTCGACCGTGAATGGGCGCAGCCGTTTTTCTCGTATGTCATCACGCGTGTGGATCATGGCAAAGCGGTCAGCCACCGTTCGTGGCGGCTCACCGAAGACCGCTCGAAGTGTGAGGAAGAGGAATTGGAGATCGTAAAGATGCCGGTGGTCGAGTAGGGCAAAGCCCATATCGAGACCACCAATTGATTGAGAGAATATTTTTATCTTGTGGTTTCGATACGCCGCTTCGCGGCACTCAACCACCGGGTAAAACTTTAACAGGACTTTTAATATGTCAACCCAAACCCTGCAAAAAGTGGATCACTCTGCATTCAAAACAAATCAATTGTTCATCATCGGGCTGAACGTTCTCGCGTTCGTTTTCGATCTGCCGATCCTTGCCGCGCTCGTTGCGCTGGCAATGGAACTTGGCACACTTCTCAAAAAGCCCGGCTTCGGTTTTGTGTACACGTCCCTGCTCAAGCCGCGCGGATGGATGAAACCTGACGTGCTGGATGACAACCCGGAGCCGCATCGTTTCGCGCAATTCGTCGGATTTCTCTTCATGGCGGCTGGATTGCTGGCTCTGTTTCTCGGTTTTCCGCTTCCCGGCTGGACCTTGGTCTGGATCGTCGTTGCCCTTGCCGCGCTCAACGCCTTTGGCGGATTTTGCGTCGGCTGTGCGATGTATTACTGGCTGGCAAGGTTGAATGTGCCGGGATTTGTCAAACAACCGCCCACAGGGACGTTCCCCGGCGGCAAGCCGAAAGCGGGGGTGGCGGCATGAATTCCGACATCCTGTTGCGTTTTGGGCTTGCGCTTGGTATCATGGTTTCAGGCGTGGTCATTTATTGGTACTTGAACCAGCGTTTACTGGCGCGTGCGCAAGGCGGCGTCCATGCTTTGGTCGGCGCGCAGCCCGATAAACCCACCATCGTCTATTTCACCACGCCCGATTGTGCACCCTGCAAGACGATCCAGCGTCCTGCGCTCGAAAAACTGACCAGCCTGTTCGGGGAGGGGATAAGCGTCATCGAAATTGACGCCTCACAAAACCCCGAACTTGCCAAAACCTGGGGCGTGATGAGCGTCCCGACCACGTTCTTGCTCGATCAAAAGGGCGCCGCCAAATATGTGAATACCGGCGTGGCTCGCCTGGAAAAATTGATGGAGCAGGTAAAGACGTTGTAAAAAGGAGACCTGATATATTTCCGAATCTGTCAGGTCTGAGACAAAAATATTTAGGAGACAATCTACATGCCTGTATTGCGAATCCCGACTCCGCTGAGAGCATATACCAGCGGACAATCCGAAGTCAGCGTGAGCGGCGCGAATATTGCCGAAGCGCTCACCGACCTGACCAGTCAATACCCCGCCATTCAACCGCATCTTTTCAATGAGAGCGGCGACCTGCGTCCGTTCGTCAATCTCTTTGTGGGCGAAAAGAACATCCGCGATCTGCAGGGAGTGAACACGCCCATCAACGAAGGCGACCGGGTGATGTTGGTCCCGTCCATTGCGGGAGGAATCCCCTCTCCCAAAATGGGAGAGGGGTAGGGTGAGGGTAATATCATGCTGCCCGAATTGAATCACGAAGAAATTCTGCGTTATTCCCGTCACCTGCTCATCCCCGAGGTGGGGCTGGAAGGACAGCGCAAACTGAAGAACTCGTCCGCGCTGGTGGTGGGAACTGGCGGGTTGGGGTCGCCTGTGTCGTTATATCTGGCTGCGGCGGGGGTGGGGCGCATCGGTCTGGTGGATTATGACGTGGTCGATTCGTCCAATCTCCAGCGTCAGGTCATTCACGGCACATCGAGCGTCGGCAAGTTGAAAGTGGAAAGCGCGAAGGCGAAACTGCTGGACCTGAATCCCGATATTCAAATTGACGTGTACAACGAGCCGTACACATCCGAAAACGCCATGCGAATCGCGCGGGACTATGACATTATCCTCGACGGCACGGACAATTTTCCCACCCGTTACCTGACCAATGACGTGGCGGTCTTTCTCGGTAAGCCGAATGTGTACGCCTCCATCTTCCGCTTCGACGGGCAGGTGAGCGTGTTCTATGCGGAGGAGGGACCGTGCTACCGTTGTCTCTTCCCCGAACCGCCCCCGCCGGGACTTGTCCCTTCGTGTGCAGAGGGCGGCGTGTTGGGCGTTTTACCCGGCACGATTGGCACGCTTCAAGCCACCGAGGCGTTGAAGGTTCTGCTGGGCATCGGCGATCCGTTGATCGGTAAACTCCTGCTCTACAACGCGCTGGACATGTCATTCGATTTTGTCACGCTGAAGAAGAATCCCAAATGCCGCGTGTGCGGACCGAATGCCGACATCAAGGAGTTGATCGATTACGAGGAATTCTGCGGCGTGCCCGGCCATGACCACGGCGACGAAGGCTCCGCCGGTGAAGGCTTGGACATCACCGCGCCGGAACTTGCCGAGCGCATCAAAGGCGATCACCTAAAACTGCTGGATGTGCGCGAGCCGCACGAATTGGAGATCTCCGCCCTGCCGAACGCGGTCAATATTCCGCTGGGACAGTTGGCATCCCGTTTGTCTGAATTGAATTCCGCCGATGACATGATCGTGTTCTGCAAAGGCGGCACCCGCTCCGCGCGCGCGTTGGAACTGCTCGCCAGTGCGGGCTTCAAAAAGGTCAAGAACCTGAAGGGCGGAATCAATTCATGGGCAAGGGAAGTGGACCCGAACTTGCCGATCTACTAAAATGCTGATGCTTACAAATCACACTCCCGCCAGAATGGCGGGAGTGTGATTATTTATTGGGCGGGGGCGGGGAAGGCTGTCTGTGTGTGGGGCATCTGGCAACCGGAGACAAAAAAACAGCTCCAAATGGTTTCCATTCAGAACCGTTTTTCAGATTGAGATCATTTTTCAACTTCGTGACCTTCCACCCTTGACACTCCTATTTATCGGTAGGCGGTTTTTATTGCGCAAGACTCACTACCTAAAAAAGACAGAACTATAAATCCTTTAAAATATTTACACCAAAATTAATACGTACATGTTGAGTTTCAATCACCTAAAGCCGTTATTGTGAGGAAGGAAATTACGGCAAAAACTAGAACATATATTACGGAGAGAACTATCAAAGTGATATATATTATTGACGGTTTCAAATTTATTGCTGGCATAAAGCGTTCGACTTGCTTTCCAATTATCCAATAACTAAAAGGCTTACCTTGAAAAGTTAAGATAGCGCCAATAATTCCATATGCAATTAAGATAATATTTGCAACCAAGCCAATGGTTACAATGCGATCAATGTAAGTAATGAATACGGAAGTGGGGAAAAAGAATATACTCCAATAAGCAATAAACCCAATGATCATAATAATCATTTGATATGTTAAGGCTTGAAGAGATTGAAATGTAAGATATCGCGACTTGTTGTTTTGGTTTGCCTGTATTACCCAAATGATGATTGGTACAAGAAATCCAATGCGAGGTATCAGAATTGAAACATGAGAAAAGGCGGATAATAGGCGCTCGCTTTGACTTGGTTCTGGTGTGTCAGTGTCGTTAATCAATGATATATCCTTTTTACTGTCTGGATGCGACAAAACGCCGAACGAGACTGTCGAAAAAACAAATTTACAGAGGTGAGGAAGAGT
>JAHDWB010000015.1 GCA_023382595.1 Anaerolineales bacterium
TCTTCAAGATCTTTGATTTTATGTTCATAGTGCTCGATTGACTGTTCGAGTTTTTTAATGTTTTTGCGCATCTCAAAAAGCGCTTTATTGTTTTCGGCAGATGATTTGCTTATTGGAGTGGGCGAAGATGGTGGGTTGGATTGAGCTGAGGTTATCGATGATGTTTGATGTTTTTGGTAAAGATATTCAGTGTAGTTGCCTTGGTAGCTGGTAATTTTGTCTGGGGTTAATTCCAATATGCGTGTAGCCAGCTTATTGATAAAATCATGATCGTGAGAAACAAATACTATAGTGCCGTTAAAATGTAAAAGTGCTTTGAGTAAGATTTCTTTCGATTGCATATCGAGGTGGTTGGTTGGTTCATCAAGCATGAGGAGATTTGCATCTTGTAGGAGCACCGTAATCATGCTTACTCTATTTTTTTCACCACCACTCAAAACGGATAGTTTTTTATTGATGGCATCATGTGAAAATAAGAAAGCTCCCAAAATACCTCTAATCTCTTGCTTCGTCTTTGTCGGGCATGAAGCCACCACATGCTCAAAAATAGTTTTATGTGCAGGTAATACCGTATTTTGATCTTGTGCAAACAGTGCATGTTTGACTTGGTGTCCAAACGTAACGCTTCCCGCTTCTGGCTTATACAATCCCGCAACCACGTTAAATAATGTTGTTTTTCCCGTACCATTTGGTGCGATGAACGCGACCCGCTCTCCTCGATGTATTTCGAAGGAAATGTGTGAAAATATTTTTTTAGGTCCAAAAGAGAAACTGAGATTTTCTGCGGTAAGTACTATTTTACCTGCACGGGTCGCTGATCCGAATTGAACATGAATGGTTTTTGGTGAAGGCGGTAGTGTGATCCGTTCAATCGCGTTAAGTTCTTTAAGCATGCTCTGCGCCATTTTTGCTTTTGATGCAGATGCTCGGAAGCGCTCAATAGTTGCTGTTTTGCGCGCAATGTCACGCTGTTGTTGTTCGTATGCTTTTTCTAATGCCTGTTGGGCGTGTTCCTTTTGTTGTTCATATGCCGTGTAGTTGCCCTTATACCAGGTTGCTTGCCCATGCGCTAATTCAAGGATATCAGTGCATAATGTGTCAAGAAAATACCGTTCGTGGCACACGAGTAAAAATCCACATGTACTTGTTGCTAAAAATTGTAAGAACCAGTCTTTGGCGACGATATCTAAGTGGTTGGTAGGCTCGTCAAAAAAATAGAAATCTGCTTTTTGTAATAGCAGTTTAGCGAGTACCAAGCGCATTTTCCAACCGACACTCAAGGTGCTGACTGGTTGTTTTTGCTGTTCTTTAGAAAATCCAAGGCCGGTAAGAACTTCGTCAACGTTTCGTTTAACGCGCTCAATTCCTAAATCCATAAGGCACTGTTGTGCCTCGCTATATTCATCAATGCGTGTTGTATCAAGTCCCTGAGCGATGGTTGATTCTAATTCTGTGACGACACGCAGTGCTTGGTAAAGTTCTTGAAAAGTAGCAAGGGCTTCATCAAAAACGTTCTTGGTCGAATGGAGAACCATATCCTGAGGCATATAAGCAACCTTGCATTGACCACTTATTACGGTGGTTCCTTCATCAGGTGTTTGTAAGCCCGTCAAAGTTTTTAGCAGCGTTGATTTTCCAGCGCCGTTGGCGCCCACAAGGCCAATTCTTTGATGTGGTTGTATGATAAAAGAGAGATTATCGAATACAGATTGTTCACCAAAAGAGAGGCTCAGATTTTTTGCTTGAATCATAACAGTAGTTTAACGCCATGTATGAGTTACTTGGTGTTGTGCCTTTGCAATCGTATTGGCATGGTGTTGTAATGCGTTGATGACAAATTGACTCCATGTTTCCATGCGGTCGTAAAATGACATACAGGTATCAAGTGTTACCAGCGACCCACTTTTGTGTTCATCTTTAATGCTAATATCTGGTGAATCGCCTATAAGCAAAAGAGCAAAGCCGATGTGTACTTGTCCAATCGGAGAGCTATCATCATTAATGATCCCAAGAGGCTGAATGGTGACCGAACCGTGATAATTAACTTCTTCATGAAATTCGCGTTGAGCCCAATCAAAGAGCGAGTTGTTGATCATATCTTCTTGTCGTATGTGTCCACCGATGCCCAATGAAAATTTATTTTGTAACGCTTTGGCAGAAGCATCTGCGCGACGTTGCATCAAAAAGTAGCGGTCTTGATGCTGAAATATGAGGTAGGGGATAATCTGCTTAAACGTAGGATCTTCTTCCATCGCAGATCGCCAATGGAATTCCTTGTGCGTATCGATAATTGTTTGAAAGTGAGTGAAATCACCAATCTGCATACCATGCCATGCGTTGGTAGGAAAAAGATGTTCGCGTCGAACAACAAGAATGCGTTCGTCGTTATGATGAGCGGATTGAAGCGGTTTATGTGCAGACACGAATGATTCCTCGCAAATGGCGTGACTTGAAAAAGAGATTAATGCTTATTGGTAACATTACATGTTAGATAGTGGTGCGTCAATGATCACAAGAGTCCCTATGTAGCACAAAAGGCGCACGATTGCTTGCGAAAAAAAGCTGTTGTACTACCCTAAAATACATAATGATAATACCACGCATTGCACAGGGGTTTATATGCAGTATGATGTGCTTAAGATAGAGAAGAAATGGCAAGACGTATGGGCTAAGCAACCAGATGGTCAGTCATTACCAACCGGCTCGGGGAAAAAATTTTATTGTCTTGATATGTTTCCCTATCCATCTGGCTCTGGTTTACATGTTGGCCATTGGCGAGGCTATGTTCTATCGGACATCTATACGCGTATTAAATGGTTAGAAAAATATAATATTTTGCATCCCATGGGTTGGGATGCTTTTGGACTTCCTGCTGAAAATGACGCCATCAAAAAAGGAATTCATCCTTCAGTAAGTACTGCTGCAAATATTGCTAATTTTAAACGTCAGCTCAAACAGATCGGCGCATTGTATGACTGGAGCAAGGAGCTTAATACCACCGACCCAACCTATTATAAATGGACGCAGTGGATTTTTTTACAAATGTTTAAGGCTGGTCTTGCGTATGAGGCTGAAACGCCTATTAATTGGTGTCCTTCATGTTTGACGGGCCTTGCGAACGAAGAAGTGATTGCCGGTGCCTGTGAACGATGTGGTACGCAAACGGTTCAAAAAAATATACGCCAATGGATTCTGCGCATTACTTCATATGCAGAAAAACTTCTTGAAGGGCTTGATCGACTCGAGTGGCCAGAAAAAGTAAAACTTATGCAGAAAAACTGGATAGGTAAAAGCGAAGGGGCCGAGATCAATTTCAAGGTACACATTCATGGCAGAGAAATTACGCTGCCTGTGTTTACCTCACGGCCAGATACCTTGTTCGGCGTGAGCTTTCTTGCGATAGCGCCAGACCATAGTTTAGTGAACGATCTTGTTCCTCAAGAGTATCAACACGCGGTGCGTGCGTATCAGGATATGGTACTCGCAAAAACAGGTGAGATTGATGAAAAAGAGAAAAGTGGCGTATTTTCGGGAGCTTATGCGCTGCATCCTATCACGCAGCAACATATTCCTATTTATTTAGCAAGTTATGTACTCAAAGAGTATGGCACTGGTGTGGTAATGGGAGTCCCTGCACATGATGAGCGAGATTTTGCATTTGCCGTGCAACATGGATTGCCTATTATTCCAGTAATTACTTTGCCCCAAGAATATTGTGATGAGCATGGAAACGTAAAAAAGGCGTATCAAGAATCCGGCATCATGATGAACAGCCAATTTCTAGATGGTCTTGATGCAGTAACGCAGGGAATGCCAAAAATTATTGATTATTTGATTGAGCACAAATTGGGCACACGTCGAGTACAGTATAAATTGCGCGATTGGGTGTTTTCACGGCAACGCTATTGGGGCGAGCCGATTCCACTTGTTCACTGTAAACGGTGTGGCGTGGTTCCTGTTCCAGAAGACCAATTGCCTGTTAGGCTGCCTCCCGTTGATCGCTACCAACCAACCGGGACGGGTGAATCGCCATTAGCGGGTATTGCAGAATGGGTTAATACTATTTGCCCGTCATGTTTTGGTGATGCAACGCGTGAAACAAATACCATGCCGCAGTGGGCGGGTTCATGTTGGTATTTTTTGCGTTATCCAAATCCACATCTTGAAACTATGCCGTTCAGTCCTGAAGATATGAAATACTGGTTACCGGTAGATCTTTATGTCGGTGGTGTTGAGCATGCCATTTTGCATCTTTTGTATGCGCGTTTTTATGTCAAAGTTCTCTATGATTTAGGGCATTTGCCATTTGATGAGCCCTTCACACATCTTTTTAATCAGGGCATGGTGTGCAAATATTCAGAAAAAACCGGTCATGTCGAAAAAATGTCTAAATCCAAAGGTAATGTAGTTAATCCAGATGACATGGTGAACCAGTATGGTTCAGATGTTTTGCGATTGTACATGATGTTTATGGGGCCACCAGAGCTCGACTGTGAGTGGCAGGATAGCGGCATAGAAGGGATCAAGCGATTTATGCATCGTTTGTGGACTTGGCTAACTGATAGCTCCACATTGGTTGCTGATGACCAGGAAACACTGGAAGCAAAAAAACACGTCCATCATTTTCTTAAGATGTATCAAGATCGCTTGTTGCACTTTAAGCCGAACACTGCCATATCGGCCTTTATGGAATTCCTTAATGAAGCAACTTCGCAAAATATGCGCATCGGTTATAGAAGTATGGAAGCGTTGTTGGTTTCTCTTTCTGTACTTGCTCCGCATGCGGCCTGCGAACTTTTAGAACTGCTTCTACATAAACAGCTGCATGAATGTTTATGGCCGCAGGTTGATGAACAACTAGCCCAAGAAAATGAAGTAACCTTGGTGATTCAGATAAACGGCAAGACGCGTGCGAACATAGTAATGGCCAGAGGTTCTTTGCAAAAGGATATTGAGTCACAAGCTGCGCAAACGGTAGCAAAGTGGTTAACGGGTCAGATAGTTAAGGTGATTTTTGTTCAAGATCGTCTGATCAATTTTGTTATGAAATAATGGTTCTATAAAATTCAGGCGCTTAGCTGTAATGGCTAGGCGTCTTGAGTATTTTTTGGTGTTCGTGATTAATTGATAAATCGTAGACATTTTTGTGCGGGAAGAAATGCACCTGGACAGTACTGCGCTACCTGATGAGCTAATTTTAGGTGTTTGTCTGCACTCATTCCACCTAGGCTAAGTTTTTTACCCTTATGGGTGGCATTGCATTGAATTTTAAAGGCTGCAAGATACACTTTAGACATAATAACCTCCATTTCCATGAAGATAGCGTAGCATATATTTGCAATTTGTCAATTGATTGGCTAGTGAAATGACCAAATTTATTACCATAACTGATGCCCAGGCAGCACAGATTGCTGCGGCCGAGTTAAATCGATGCTCATTTGAATTAGCTTTCTTGGGTGCCACGCCAGGGGCGCATATCGTACATAAACCTGAAGTTACCTATGTTGCTTCTGGATTTCCTGATGTTAGCTTGAATAAGGTGTGCCGTACCCATACGGATGATGATCATGTTATCTCTGTTATTGATGATGCACTGAGTTATTTTAAACAGGATGAAACTCCTTTCAGTTGGATTATCGGTCCAAGTTCACGACCTCTCAAGCTTGATAAAGCGCTCAAATATCACGGCTTTTTATATGATCATGATGAAACGGGGCTGATCATTGATCTTGCACAGGTAGCACGTCATGAGGTGCCATCGTCTTATATGGTTAAACGGTGTGCAAACAAAGATGAGATTGCTGATTTTTGCTATGTGCAAGGATGGGCAGGGAGTAGTGAAGCTCATCAAGCGCTTTGGAATAGAATGTTGCATGTTGATTGGAATGATTTACCATTACTGGAATTGTATGTGTGTTATCGTAATAATGAGCCAGTTGCCGCCGGCATAGCGGTACCATATGCAGGAGTGATGGGGTTATATGCCGTAACCTTTCTTGATGGTGAACAAGACGCTGGTCGTGCGCTTATTCAAGAAGTCCTAAGTAAATCGCAAGGACGAGGCTATCAAGTGGCCGTAACGTATACCGAACGGAATCTATTGGATGTATATAGAATAGTGGGATTTAAACCATTGTGTGCGTATCAGATATGGATTATGCAGGAATATCGTCAACAATACGAATCTCGCTATCGATAAGCTGTTCCGTTAAATATGATTCCATGTGACAGTAAAAAATTATAAAGATATTTCGCTATAATCCGATAAAGTGGAAAACAACTTGACTTATTTGTTGATGTCTATAGGTTTACTGCCCGTAAGTAGTTGCAAATCTTAGGAGTATATTTTTACATCAATCAAATACAGAAGGGTGCTTTATGCACAAGATATCTTTATTACTATTGTTGATAAGTTCAGTCTCTTTAAGCGCTATGGAGTTAGCTGAATATTCAGTACAAGCTCCAAGATGTCTCGGGGATCTTAAAGTGATAGCCGCCGACGATGGCTTTTATGTCCAGAAAGGCGATCTTCTTACCAGAGTTCAGAACCATGATGTTGATCAAATTTTGAAAGATGCTCGTAAGGCTAGAGCTATGAAAGCCTTAAAGAATAGCTATATATCGGTATCTCAATATTCAAACGGAGATTATAAGCTCAAGTTGAATGGTAGACTCAATGGTGGCGGGTTAATTGGTGCAAACGTTGGGTTCTATGCTGGTAAGTTTGCTGTTCATTTTATAGGTCATGGTACCATAGCAATCGTGAGCGCATGTACCGGGCCAGCTGCTGCGGTTACAGCTGCATCGCTAGAAGCTACGTTTTTACCAGTTATAGAAGGTGCAAGCAATATAGTTGGACTAGCTGCAGGAATTGGCTTAAGTGTTGCAACCGGTCCGGTTTAATAAACTGGTGCTGAATGGATCTTGATATGATAGCCGGGCACACGATGAGAAAAATAAAACAGGAATTAATTCCTATAGCATGCCTCTCGATTTTCCAGATATGGTATAGTTTTATGTTCCCAGCCTTTACTAGGCTGGGAATTATATGGAATGGTATCCTAGGCTTGGCGACGAGTATTCTTGGAATAATTCTTATTCTCTATCTTTTTTCAAATGCAAATCGCTTTACCCATCTTTTTGCCAACTCTCATGGTGAAATGTATACGGAGACTGCTTTTGAGGGGTATATCGGCAGATTCAGCATGCTATTAGTTTTTCATATGTGGATTTTTTTTACGTGGTATTATGATACCTATCATATGCTGAGTATATATTACGTTTTGCAATATGGATATTGTGTTGCATTATTTCTACTACTTTATAAAGCAGCATACAGAATTCCTGAATACTAGAAGAATCGCATTACTGTTTTTTAATTTTTCTCCGCTAAATGCATATTTTTGTGCTGGGTCCGACATGGGTACGACCTAACATGTTGGAGTGCTCTGTTTATTAAATAAGATGACTTTCGCTACCGGTAAGCTATTTCCTTGTTTTGTACACGTGTGTCAACGTAAGGTGATGCAAAGTTGACGGTACAAAGAATGTGAGGAGCTTAGTACTTGAGTAAGCAGGAAGCCTCTTATAATTTACGATTTGGTCGACGTCAGGTCGAAATTACATTCCCCAATCGTGTATTGTTTCCACAAGATGCTATCACGAAACAAGAATTGGTCGATTATTACGTGACTCATGCAGCTATTCTATTGCCATATCTTAAAAATCGTCCACTCACGATGCAGCGATACCCTGAAGGCATTGACCATGAGGGCTTTTATCAAAAAAATGCTGCTTCCTATTTTCCATCGTGGATCAAGACGGTGTCAGTTCAGCATGAAAAACGAGTTGTGAATTATGTGGTAGGCAACAATGCTGCCACACTTGCCTATCTGGTGAATCAAGCGTGTATAACGTTCCACATCTGGTTAAGTAAAATTGATAAACTTTATGTTCCTGATCGCATGATTTTTGATCTTGATCCATCTGGCCGCAATTTTAGTGATGTGCGTTTAGTTGCACAAGGTATGCGTACTTTATTGGAGCGGGAGCTCGGTTTAGTAGCGTTTGTCATGACTACTGGGTCCAAAGGTTTACATGTTTGGGCGCCGCTTAAGCGTAAAGATTGTTTTGAGGTGGTGCATGATCATGCTCATGACATTGCTCGCATTGTACACAACCGCTATCCAACATTGACGACACTGGAAATCCGTAAAGAAAAGCGTGCGGGAAAGATATTCATTGATTATCTACGGAATTCATTTTCAGCAACGGGAGTTGCTCCGTACGCAGTGCGCGCACTCCCTAAAGCTCCCGTAGCAACACCACTGCATTGGGATGAGGTGAGTGATCGATATTTAAAACCACAACGTTATACGCTAAAAACGATCGACAAGCGTTTGGAAAGCATGGAAGATCCATGGCAACAATTTTATGCTCATGCGCGCACATTAACCGTTGCCAAAAAAGTGATAGCAGAGCTCCTTAAAGATATTAAACAATAATGATATGGAGACATGATTATGAAACTCTTTCTTGATACTGCGCATATTCCATCCATTGAGACATGGGTCAATAGAATGATTATTGATGGTGTGACGACCAATCCGACACTGCTGAGTAAAGAGCAGGGTGACCCGAAAATGACGGTGCAAAAGATTTGTGCCTTGCTACCTCATGGCGTAGTGAGTTTGGAGGTAACTGAACAGAATCCAGAAAAAGTATATCAGCAGGCACTTGCATTGGCCGCTATTGCCAAAAACGTAGTAGTCAAGATCCCGTGTCATGTGCGTTATTACGAAGTTATTGCGCGACTTGTTGCACAACATATTCCCCTAAACATCACGCTTGTTTTTTCTCTTGCACAGAGTTTGATGATGTGTAAATTGGGGGTGCGGTATATTTCCCCATTTGTGGGACGTCTTGATGACAGCGGTGAATCCGGTATTGAGGTTGTTCGCGAAATTTGTGCTATGATACATACCTATGCTTTTGCTACAGAAGTTATTGTTGCCTCGGTGCGTAGCGAAGAACATTTCAGACAAGCCATAGAAATTGGCGCGCATGTAATAACCGTTCCTCCTACAATCCTTGAAAAAGTAGTGCAACACAAGCTTACTGATAGCGGCATTGAAAACTTTTTACGTGATTGGGCAAAGCTGGGATTGACGCAATTTCCGTAAGACAACATGGTAGAAAAACCACTGAATATTTTATTTGTTACCAATAATTACACGCCCTATTCGGGTGGAGTGGTAAGTTCGATTAATGCTATTGCGCAAGAATTAATGCAGCAGGGGCATCGCGTTACCATTGTATCGCTTGATTTTTTGGGTGATGGCCATGATGATGATCCAAGTCATGTGCGTCGCATCACGTGCCCTATAAAATTTCGCTATAAAAAAAATTGCATGGCAATTCCGTGGCGTACGAACGAGCAGCTCATGGCTCATGTCACGGATATTCAACCCGATATTATTCATGCTCATCATCCATGGTTGCTTGGTAGTGCGGCATTACGGGTAGCATGCGCTGCGCATATTCCCATTATCTTTACGTATCATACCTTATATGAACATTATGCACACTATGTGCCTCTCCCGCAGTTTATTACCCGAATAGTTATCCGATGGTTGGTTAAGCGCTATTGTGAGTCAGTTGATGGCGTTATTGCACCGAGTGTTGCCGTGCGTGCTTATTTAGATCGCTTAGTTCCCCCAGTTCCAGTTATTATTTTGCCAAGTCCTATAGCACATGATTTTTTTGAGCCCGACCGGTCCATTAGAGGTATTCAGAGACCAAGGCAGGTTTTTAGGTTGTTGTATGTTGGCAGGCTGGTACAAGAGAAAAATATTCAGGTGCTTATTGATCTCATTGCTATGTTGTCACGAACAAAATCGATTATTTTTACCTTGACTCTCGTGGGATATGGTGAGTATCGAAAGCAACTTGAAGACTATGCATATCGTGTCGTTGGATTGTCCCACGAAGTGATAATGTTCCTTGGCAAACAGGAGCGGAAATCTCTCGTAATGCTCTATGAGCGATATGATGTTTTCGTGTTTTCTTCGCAGAGCGATACCCAAGGTCTGGTGCTGGCAGAAGCAATGGCTTGTGGTTTACCGGTAGTTGCATTAGATGGCCCAGGGCAACGCGATATTATAGAACATGAAAAAAATGGATTTCTTGTGCGTTCGCTCGAGGATATGAGCAAAAAAATTCAATATCTGGCCAATAATAACAATCTTTATCGTTGTCTGAGTGATCATGCACGCAGAACGGCAGCTCGTTACGCACCATACCACATTACGCATAGTTTACTTAATACCTATCATGCTATTGTGGCGGTAAAAGCTCATAGCCGAAAAGGAAATTCTTTGCTATAACTCTTTCAATCGTATCTCATAATTGGGCGCACTACTTAACCATTGAAGAGATGCGTTTAGCGCGTCTCACGCCTCAGGTACATTACGTATGTCACTGATATTGTGATATGAAAATAGAAACTGCAGGGAGCACTTCTATGTGCTCCCTGTGCGCTTTAAAAATATGACTCTGATTAACGAAGTAATTTGAAATGAGTTCGATTTATCCTTAGATAGATTCTCTTGTTATCTCCCTTAAAAATCGCGTTAAAGGGTGTAAGAGTTAAGGTATCAGGCAAATCCATCCCCTCAACAACAACCTCATTGCCAAATATGTCTACGTAATGTCCACTTGTTTGATCCTTTTTGAGTACACGTGCATGAGGTACAAGATAAATACGTTCTTCGTCTGAAAATGGCGCTTTGCTGAACGTGTTGCTGTCGATGGCGCAGTATCCATGAGATTGTAGGCAGGTGCTATGCTGTGTAATAGCAACCTCGCGTTCTTCAAGTGTCAGAGTGATCACCTGAGGAGTTTGGTGATTTTGTAGTATCTCAAGATATTTATCTTCTAATTTATCGACAATTTTGTAGATATTACCGTGATCATCACGGTAGGTTATGTTTTTTTCTTCTGGTATGAGGAGTAGGTTTACCTGAAGTGGCTTGAGTCGATACACGTGTGGTATATCATGTTTATGGCTGATTCCAGCGGTGATTATGCTCAGTGAACATGATGCATAAAGCATCAGGCTAAAAAATATCCTAAACCTCATATCCCTTTCCCCTTCGTGGTATACGGCTTGCGTGTAATTGATTCATTTTGTTAAGTATAGCGCGAGAGCGTGTTAAAAATATACAGATATGCATTAATTGCTGAAGGACAAAAGTAATAGCTTGGAGAAATCAAGCATCATTGGGCTGCTAGTCTAGATAGATTGGTCTGATGTGAGCTTTTTGAGATGTCTGGGAGATTCAAGGCAATATTCTTTTTTGTTGGTGTCGCGATATATGCCGTCATGTTGATCGCCACTGCGTTTGGTAAGTATGAGCGTTTCCGGAATATTGGTGCCTTTAATGGTATAATGATTATTGAAGATATCCGTATAGTGAGTGCCGCCATGAATAGTTTTCTTGGTAAGTTTAAACGCTATATGGAGTAAGTACTTTTTCTTTTCTCTAGAAAAATGTGCTAAATGGAAGAAATCATCGCCTATTGCATAGGTACTTTGGCATTGCAACATAGTAAAATCGGTGGGAGATGTGGGGGTACGTTTAAGACAGTGTAGTTGTTCTTGGTTATATGGAAATGGGGGGATTATATAGTATTGTAGGCCGTGACTGTCTTTAAAGACAAGAGAAGTTTCATCTTGTGCATCGATGGTGAGCGTAAGCATGGTAATAAGATGAGATTGACGATAGGTATTGTTATGGGATATCAATCGTGCCTGTTGATGTTCCAGAGACTGTCCTTGTCCACCACGTAATGTTAAGGTGATGAATGTGATAGTAAAATAGGGGAAAAATCGTTGCATATACATGACGAATTGCCTCCTAGGTAGAATGAATACTTTGTGTGAATCATCAAGCTATTCTTGACCTTACACAGATTTTCGTTTTTGTGCAAAATTGTAGTACCTTGAAACTAAAACATGGTGTTGTTATGAAACCACTTTTTAAATTACATGCCCCGTTTAAACCTGCGGGAAGTCAGCCAGAAGCAATTAAACAACTCAACGCTCAACGTGCTGGAATGTCAACGCTTCTAGGAGTCACTGGATCTGGCAAAACATTCACACTTGCTAACGTTATTGCTGCCCAGAATAAACCGGTACTTATTTTGTCGCCCAACAAAACATTAGCGGCCCAGCTGTATGAAGAATTTTCGTTATTCTTCCCCGAAAATAAGGTGTGTTATTTTGTCAGTTACTATGATTATTATCAGCCAGAATCCTATTTACCTGCACAGGATATTTACATTCCAAAAGAAACGAAGATCAATAGCGAAATTGAGCGATTGCGAGTTGAAGCAACCGCCTCACTCATTAATCGTCCGGACACTATTATTATTACCTCAGTTTCTTGTATCTATTCACTGGGTAATCCCGATGATTATCGTCGTTTAGCTCTTCCTCTTAAACTTGGCGATACCATTAATAGAGCCGATTTACTGCGCCAATTAATTGCCATTCAGTACAATCGAAATGATATTGAGCGGATTGCGGGAACGTTTGCGGTGTTAGGAAATTCCATAGAAATCCTATTACCCTACCAAAAAGATAAACTACGCATCGAACTATTTGGTGAAAAAATAGATGCGATGCAGTGGGTAGATCGTCAAAATAATAAGGTGCTTACTGAGCTTGATAATGTACTTATTTTTCCAGCAAAGCATTTTGTAACTGCTCCGGAAAAACAAGAAAGAGCGATACAGAGTATCCAAGCTGAATTAGAAGCATGGTTACCGAAACTTGAAAATCCGTTATATCGTGATCGCCTTGATCGTAGAGTACAACATGATCTTGAGATGTTGCAGGAGACTGGGTATTGTTCTGGCATAGAAAATTATTCAGTGCATTTTGATGGTAGAGCTTCTGGACAGCCTCCGTTTTGTCTGTTTGATTTCTTTCCACAAGATTTCTTGTTAATCATAGATGAGTCTCATATTGCGATACCACAGCTTCGGGGTATGTATGCTGGTGATCGAGTACGTAAAAAATCGCTCATTGATTTTGGATTCCGTTTACCTTCTGCCTTTGACAATCGTCCATTAAAATTTGAAGAGATCGAGCGGTATTTCAGGGATGTTATTTTTGTGTCTGCAACACCGAGTGAATATGAAATTTCTTTATCTCAGCCAGTAGTGGAGCAAATTATTCGCCCAACGGGGTTGTTGGATCCTATGATAGAACTTCATCCGCGTGTAGGACAACTCGATCATCTAGAGCGTGAGATTAAACGTGTTGCTGAACGTGGCTTTAGAACGTTGGTAACCGTGTTAACTAAGCGGCTTGCTGAAGAATTAGCCCGTTACTTAGAAGAAAAGCAGATTAAAGTGTGTTATTTGCATAGTGATTTAAAAACGCCGCAACGCACCGAATTATTACAAAAGTTGCGTTTGGGAGTTTTCGATTGCTTGGTCGGAGTCAATTTATTGCGCGAAGGACTTGATCTGCCTGAAGTGGCATTGGTGGCAATCATGGATGCGGATATTGAAAGTTTCTTACGCGATCGTCGTTCGCTTGTCCAAATTATAGGCCGCGCTGCCAGAAACGTAGATGCAAAGGTAATCTTGTATACAGACAGGATGACCAAATCGCTTAAAGCAGCAATCGAAGAAACTGAGCGTAGGCGTGCGTTACAGCAATCTTACAATAAAGAACATGGTATCGAACCGAAGACAGTCACCAGAGAAGTGGTCAAAAGTATCGCCAATATTCAACAAGCCATCGCGCAAGCATCAGCGCAAAAGCGCAAGAAAAAATCCGACAGAGATCTTGAGCGGCCGGCAGAGGTTGATATACGCCAAACTGCTCAACGTATTACGGAATTAGAATTATTAATGCAGGAAGCTGCGCGTAATTTTGATTTTGAGCGAGCAATCGAGTTACGTAAGGAGTGGTTTGAGCTCAAGAAAATAATGGATCGAGCCGACTGATATGAATAAGCCGGCCGAGGTTTTGAGTTGCGGATACATTAATTCTTTCGTTCAAACCGAATGGATCGGAATCCTGGGCATAAAGTGTCTTCTGCCCTAGGATCAGCAAGACACATGATGTGACGAATTACAAAGTCCATACGTTGGCATATAATGATGAGCTGATCGATAAGGGCATTCATGACCTCGCGGGCATTCTTTTTGCTGGGAAGATAGAAAGTCTCCGCATCAATATTTTTCTTGCTGGCGCGAAGTTCAGCGATGAACGCTCGTAGCTTTTCTAAGCGAGTGTCTAATTCTTTTCCTGCACCTCTGGTATAGTCAAGATTTCGTTCAAATGGATTGGTAAGATTTTTAGGGACTCTTGATAAAAGCTTGTGCACAATCTCGACGAGTAAGATTGGCTCACGTAAAATTTGATGGTAAAGCACTTGCAGATCGATCATTTGCTTTTTAAGAACAAGAGAATCTGACATGTTATTTTCGATAAATTTTATGGCTTGGCCTATGGTTTCGAAAAGTTTTACGTTGAGCTCACTTTTTTTAAAAAAATCTTTGCTATCAACATAAATGATATATGGTTGATTTTGTCCAAAAATTGCTGAAGTTATGTTCTGAAGGCCTTTTATAAGATCTGATTTTGATAGTGCTTTTGGAGCACTTTCTTTCTTCTGATCCTCTTCGAGTTGCACCAATTCCCAGTCTTCATCATCCATATCTATTGCTTTTGCGAGTTGAATATTTGCCAAACAGAGCAGGATGGTGAATAGTGGTAGGGCTTTTCCTAATTTACCTTTTGATATGGAATTTTTCATGATTTCTCCCTATTTTTTATTTCTGACAAACACATTTCTATTAAGATTGACCGATACCGATATCATCTTTGGTGATGTTGCCTGGCTTCTTTTGGGGTTCGATGTTATAAGGCAATCCTGTCGCCTTCTTATCAATAACAATGTTAAGACGGATAAATTTTCTTGGCTTCGAATCGCGGATATTAAATGCTTTGATATTCTTGATATCGATACCGGTTTTTTCTGCGTTGAGCTTAGCTATCTCAATACGGAAAGGAGGCAGTATCTCGTTACCTAGTTTTACAAAACGCACCTGTCCCTTATTGATGAGCATCCAGCCATCTTGATATATTGGCGCGTCACTATCTTTAGGTTGATAGCTGTCTTTCTTGGTTCCCACAAACTCGGAATCCTTGCTGAAGCCATATTTTAATACACGGATAAACAACAGATCATTTGTGTTATTGAAAATCTGAGGCTCCTGCTTTTGTTCTGCTGATAATAAAAGGCTTACAGGTAATGTTACTAAGGCGCTTAGAACCGATAAGAAAAGTTTTTTATTCATGATTTTTCCCTGTGGTACCTATTTTATCTATTTTCCTAGTTTTTATCATAGTCGCAATTGTTGACAAGTAGCAATATTTATCGCTGAGACGCAGGGTAATCATGCGTAAAATAACGACTTTTAAGAAAATCAGAGAGAATTGGTCCAAGAAGTCAGGATTCATGCGAAAATAAAACAGATGGTATATTTTTCAATGTGCCGTTTAAAATCGGATATACTAGTAAGATGTTGTAATAAAAGCGACCAAATTCTCAATATACTGGAACTCTTTGATGAGCTTTATGAAGAGGAAACAATGATCAAGATTTTTAAGACAATTTTGGTATTACCGGTTTTTTTATTGCATGTGTCTCTTGTAGGAATGCAGCTTGTCCAGAGAGTAGTGGAGGAAAAAGTTCCAGCTATTTCTGTAGCGGCATCATTAGATTTTTGTTGGGAAAATGAAGTGGTAGGGCAAGTTCCCATAGAGATCGTCAAAGCAGTTTCCCCGGTTTTGAAGGCTAAACTTGAGGGACCATTTGATGTGGATCGCTATAAAACGTTGTTTAATTCCCATGAATTTAGCAAAGAAACAATTGAGTTCTTTGCGCAAATTTTGCTGTGCGCATACAATCAACAGAAATATGATGGCCAAGTAAGATTGCAATCGGTGTTGTCCCAAGTGATCCATCAGCCCCACGTTATATTAGAGCTTATCCGAAAATTAAATAGATAGCGCATCTTCTTTATTTATCGGCTAA
>JAHDWB010000016.1 GCA_023382595.1 Anaerolineales bacterium
CCATCGTCCCTACGTTCAGATGCGGTTTGCTCCTGTCAAATTTTTCCTTCGCCATAATGAAACTCCTTGAGTTATATAAACCGTTGTTATGCTTTCAAGATTTCTTCCGCCACCGACTGCGCAACAGGCGCGTAGTGGTCAAATTCCATACTAAAGACACCGCGTCCCTGGGTAGCAGAGCGGAGCTGCGTGGCGTAACCGAACATCTCCGCGAGCGGAACCATGGCGCGGATCGCCTGGGCATTACCAGGGCGGACATCCATGCCCTGAATTAAGCCGCGGCGGCTGTTGATCTGCCCCATTACATCACCGAGGTATTCCTCGGGAACAACCACTTCCACTTTCATCATCGGCTCAAGCAAAATAGCATTTCCCTTTTGAACGCCTTCCTTGAAACCTATGGATGCAGCCAGTTTGAACGCCATTTCACTGGAGTCCACTTCGTGATAGGAACCATCGAACAGCGTGATCTTCAAATCAACCACAGGGTAGCCAGCAAGAACACCGCTTTCGGCGGCTTCCTTAAAGCCTTTTTCAACAGGTCCGATGTATTCCTTCGGAATAGCCCCACCAACGATCTTGTTTTCAAATACGATGCCACTGCCGCGTTCGCCGGGTTCAAGCGCAAATACCACATGACCATATTGCCCCTTACCACCCGATTGCTTGGCGTATTTGTAGTTGATTTCCTTGACCGGTTTGGTGATGGTTTCGCGGTAAGCGACGCGAGGCGTACCAATATTCGCCTGCACTTTGAACTCACGCAAAAGGCGGTCAACAATGATATCGAGGTGCAGTTCGCCCATACCGCGAATCACGGTTTGACCGGTATTCTCATCCGAATTGACGCGGAAGGTCGGATCCTCCTCCGCCAGTTTGCGGAGGGCTTCACCCATCTTTTCCTGATCGCCGGAACTCTTCGGTTCGATGGCAATGGAGATCACGGGTTCTGGGAAGGAAATGCTTTCCAAAACGAGGGATTTGTTATCACAAAGAGTATCGCCCGTGAAGCTTTCCTTGAAACCCAGCACAGCTCCAATATCCCCCGCACGGATCTCGGTAATATCTTCGCGATGATCGGCGTGCATACGGAGCAAGCGACCAATGCGTTCCTTCCTGCCTTTGGTGCTGTTCTGAACCGTTTGTCCCTGGCTTAAAACGCCAGAGTAAACACGGATATACGCAAGACGCCCAACATATGGGTCGGTGACGATCTTGAACACAAGCGCACTCAAAGGAGCGTCATCCTGAGTCGGAAGTTCAAACGTGTTTTCAGCATCATTGGGGTCAGAAGCTGTAATGGAGGGAATATCCGCCGGAGAAGGCAGATAATCCACAACGGCATCCAGCATGACCTGAACACCTTTATTCTTTAATGAAGAACCACAGAAAACAGGGGTGGCTTTATTGGAGATGACGCCTTTACGGAGAGCGGCTTTGAGTTCGTCCACGCTGATCTCCTGAGCTTCGAGGAACTTCATAGTCAGTTCATCATCGAGTTCAGCGATCTTTTCCACCATCTTTGCGCGGGCTTCCTGTGCTGCTTCTTTCAAGTCAGCAGGAATCTCGCCAACCTTGGGCTCTTTTCCAAGGTCATCTTCCCAGATGACTGCCTGCATGGAAAGCAGGTCCACAACACCCTTGAAACCTGCCTCAAAACCGACCGGGATCTGCATTGGGATCGGGTTGGCACCCAGACGGTCTATGATAGATTCAATTGTCCGCTCGTAGGAAGAGCCGACACGATCCATCTTATTAACGAAACAAATGCGCGGAACGCCGTAACGATCAGCCTGCCGCCAAACGGTCTCAGACTGGGGTTCGACGCCCTGAACGGCATCGAAGACGACAACGCCACCATCCAATACACGCAAAGAGCGCTGAACTTCGGCAGTGAAGTCAATGTGGCCGGGAGTATCAATGATGTTAACTTGATATCCCTTCCACTCTGCAGAAACAGCAGCCGACACAATGGTAATACCACGCTCACGTTCCTGAACCATCCAGTCCGTTACCGTATTGCCATCATCCACCGAACCAATGCGGTGCGTCATGCCGGTATAGAACATGATCCGCTCGGTGGTGGTGGTTTTCCCGGCGTCGATGTGGGCAATAATGCCAATATTTCGGTATTTCTCCAACGGATAAACGCGAGCCATTCTAAGTACTACCTGCTTCCTTTATCAAATATCAAGATTAGATACGGTAATGGGAAAAGGCGCGGTTCGCCTCTGCCATCTTGTGGGTTTCATCACGCTTGCGGATGGATGAGCCGGTCTCATTAAACGCATCGATTAACTCGGATGCAAGTTTATCGGAGAATGATTTCCCAGAGCGTTCACGAGCCGCAGAAAGGATCCAGCGAATCGCCAGGGTGGTGCGGCGTTCGGCGGAAACTTCCATGGGAACCTGATAGGTCGCCCCACCCACACGCCGCGGGCGGACTTCCATGGCGGGGCTGACATTCTTGAGGGCACCATCGAAGACTTCCATGGGGCTCTTCTCGGTTCGATCTTTGATCATTTCCATCGCATCATAAACCAGCCCAGTTGCAACGCTCTTCTTGCCTCTCTTGAGCACATGCTGGATCATGGTCTGAACATTGACGCTATTAAAACGGATATCGGGAAGGATTTCCCGGGTCTCAGGTTTTGCTCTACGCATGCTTAACTACTCCATCCATTCATTACTTCGGACGCTTCGCGCCGTACTTCGAGCGGCCCTGTTTACGATTTGCAACGCCGGTGGTATCGAGGGAGCCGCGCACGATGTGATAGCGTACGCCCGGCAGGTCCTTTACACGACCGCCGCGGACCAACACCACC
The DNA here is from genome assembly GCA_023382595.1 of Anaerolineales bacterium. GTDB lineage: Bacteria > Chloroflexota > Anaerolineae > Anaerolineales > Villigracilaceae > Villigracilis. Next base: position 2,826 of record JAHDWB010000016.1, read on the forward strand.
GAGTGCTCCTGCAGTTGATGGCCTTCACCCGGAATGTACGCCGTAACCTCGATGCCATTGCTCAAACGCACACGAGCGATCTTGCGTAACGCAGAGTTCGGCTTCTTGGGGGTCATCGTACGCACCACAGTACAAACACCGCGCTTCTGCGGAGCGCCCTTGTCCTGACGGAAACGACGCTGTTTGAAGCTGTTCAGTGTATATTGCAAAGCGGGTGACTTGCTTTTTGCATTTTTGTTTTTGCGGCCCTTGCGGACCATTTGATTTACTGTCGGCACATTCGCCTCCGATCACAAATTCCTTCAAAAGTTTTTTTATCGATATTCGCAAAAAACGAGGCCATCAAAAACCTACAGATGATGGCCTCACTTGTAGCTGCCAATTGTGTCGTCGAGTGGGAGAAATGCCACTCATGCTCTCCGGGCAACGGCTGGTTATTCTAACATGCCATACCAGCATCGTCAATAGGAAATCCTACTTTTTTCTGGTTTGATTCTCTCCCAAACTCAACAAGCCGGTGTCATGTCTGGGCGGGTGCGCCTTCTCTTCATCCTTGCCAAACTTGACCACATCACCGCCTTCGTTGATCGCCTCCACGGCAAGACCAAGGGATTGCAATTCCTTTACCAACACGCGGAAGGATGCGGGGATGCTTGGTTCTTCGATCGGTTCACCTTTCACGATCGCTTCATAGGTGTTGACGCGTCCCTGGACATCATCCGATTTCACGGTCAACATTTCCTGAAGTGTGTGCGCAGCGCCATAGGCTTCGAGCGCCCACACTTCCATTTCACCGAAGCGCTGACCACCGAACTGCGCCTTACCGCCCAGCGGCTGCTGGGTGACCAGACTGTATGGACCCGTAGAGCGAGCATGCACTTTATCTTCCACCAAGTGATGGAGCTTGAGGATCGTCATCACACCAACAGTGACAGGCTGGTCGTATGGAAGACCCGCCTTGCCATCACGCAAAGTCTGCTTTCCAAGAGTCGGCAGAGGCACACCTTTTTCCTTGGCAAGTTCCTGTGCAGTTTCATATACCTTGTCTTCAGCAACGCGGCGGGTAATTCCATTCAATTCCATCCACAAACGTAGACAGGCATGAATCGCCATTCGATCGAATTCGGGATCGCGGCTGGCAATGTTGCGGTCTTCAAGCAGAATCTCGTCAGGGTTGTCATACCCCTTTTCGCGCAACCATTCACGAGCGGTGGCGTGACGCGCATAAACAGGGTCATTCAAACTATAGACATCGTAGCGGCGCTTATCGAGCCAGTCTTCGAGATACAGGCGGCGGACCTCATCATCATCTTCGATGGAGTTCGGGTCGTATTCCTGTTCCTTGATCCATTCCCATGCGCGCTCGGCAGCGACCTTCCAAGCCTGATCCATGATCCAGGCACGCGCGAGTTCGGCTTCGATCTGTTCTTCGGTTGCACCATCGAACACCGGCGTGATCGCACGGAAACCCATACGCTTCGCCGCCCAGCCCAAATGGACCTCCAACACCTGACCGATATTCATACGACCGGGCACACCGAGCGGATTCAGGATGATGTCAACAGGTGTGCCATCCTCAAGGAAGGGCATATCCTCGATGGGAACCACCTTGGAGACAACACCTTTATTACCATGGCGCCCTGCCATCTTATCGCCAGCCGTGATCTTGCGGCGCTGCGCAACAGAGACACGCACCATCATATCCACGCCAGCGGAAAGATCGGAATTGTCTTCGCGAGTGAACACCTTCACATCCACCACCTTGCCGCGCTCACCATGAGGCATGCGCAGCGATGTGTCCTTCACGTCGCGCGACTTCTCGCCAAAGATGGCGCGTAACAAACGTTCTTCAGGTGTTAATTCCTTTTCACCCTTCGGTGTGATCTTACCGACGAGAATATCGTTCGGTCCAACTTCCGCACCGATACGGATAATGCCGTTTTCATCAAGGTCTTTGATCGCATCATCACCGACGTTCGGAATGTCGCGTGTGATCTCTTCGGGTCCGAGCTTGGTATCGCGCGCCTCCACCTCATGCTTTTCAATATGAACCGAGGTAAAGCGGTCATTCTGCACAAGGCGCTCGGAGAGCAAAATCGCATCTTCAAAGTTGCCGCCTTCCCACGAAAGGAACGCAACAACCACATTTTGCCCCAGCGCCAACTGCCCGCTATCGGTGGACGACGAATCGGCGATGATGTCGCCAGCTTTGATCAACTGCCCTTTCACAACGGATGGACGCTGATCAATGCACGTGCTTTGATTGGAACGCTGATATTTACGGAGCTGATACACACGGTTGCCGCTGCGCTTCTCTTTGACCGTTATGCTTGATCCTGTCACCGAGACAACTTCACCATCCGCCTCAGCCACCACAACCTGACCGGAGTCAAGCGCGGCATGTCCTTCCATGCCCGTAGAAACAAGCGGGATCTCAGGACGGACAAGCGGCACAGCCTGCGCCATCATGTTCGAACCCATGAGCGCGCGGTTGGCGTCATCATGCTCAAGGAACGGGATCAATGCAGCACTGATGCCCACAACCTGGTGCGGCGCCACATCCATATACTCCACACTTTCAGGATTCGAGAACAAAAAGCCCGAATGGTAACGGCAGGAAATGCGCTCACGGGAGAATTCGCTCTTCTCAGTCAACGCGGCATTTGCCTGTGCGATCGTGTACTTATCTTCTGCATCCGCCGAGAGGTAATCCACATCATCGGAAACATACGGCACAATGCCGATCTCCATGTCGAACTTCGACAACTTCTTATACATCTTGGCATCGATCTCAGTGCCAGATTTGAAAAGCAGCTCCTCGGATTTGGGATCATACACGTCCTGACGCAGAGTTCTGCCTTCCAGTCGTTCGTCCGATGCATGAAGAGATTGATACACTTTGCGGTACGGAGTTTCGATAAAGCCATATTCATTTACGCGCGCAAAGGAAGCCAAACGTCCGATCAAGCCGATGTTCGGACCTTCCGGAGTTTCGATGGGGCAAATGCGTCCATAGTGCGAGTGGTGGACATCGCGGACATCGAAACCAGCGCGTTCACGCCGCAGACCGCCGGGACCCAGTGCTGAAAGCGTACGTTTGTGACGCAGTTCAGCCAACGGGTTGGTTTGGTCCATGAATTGGGAGAGCTGGGATGACCCGAAAAATTCACGCAGAGCCGCCACCACAGGGCGGATGTTGACCAGTGTGACAGGGGAAAGTTGCTCCTGATCGCGAATGGACATGCGTTCTTTAATTACGCGCTCCATGCGGCGCAAACCGATACGGAGCTTGTTTTGGATCAACTCCCCCACAGTCTTGACGCGGCGGTTGCCGAGATGATCAATGTCATCGGGGCGTTCCTTCGCATTATTGATCTGGATCATGCGGCGGATCAAACGGATGATATCGCTCTTGGTCACGGTGCGATGGGGAATCGGTATTTTCAGATCAAGTTTCTGGTTAAGTTTGTAGCGACCAACACGTTCAAGGTCGTAATGACGCTGGTCGAAAAGCTGTTCTTCCAGAAACTGACGGGCATTTTCCAACGTGGCGGGATCGCCGGGGCGCATCTTCTTGAAAAATTCGATCAATGCCTGTTCGGCGATCGGTTGTTTGGCGTTGTCTTCCCAATCAGGTTCCTGCTTAATGGTGGAGGCAATGAACATGCGGTCGGGATTATTGTCCACGTCCTTGAAAATGGAAAGGATCTCCTCGTCCGTGCCGTGCTTGATGGGAGAATCCTTCATCCCGTCGCTGACAGCGGCAAGTGCGCGAAGGAACACCGTGATCGGCACGGTGCGTTTGCGGTTGAACTTCAGAATAATGTAATCGGATTTGCGGGTTTCGAATTCCATCCACGCGCCGCGGTCTGGGATAAGTTTCGCCATGGCGAGCAGGCGTCCAGTAGCGCGGTCCGCGGGGGCTTCAAAGTAGACACCCGGGGAGCGGATCAACTGCGAGACAACGACGCGCTCCGTGCCATTTACAATGAACGTCCCCTTGTCAGTCATCTCAGGGAAGTCGCCGAGAAAAATATCCTGTTTGATGGGTTCGGGCACATCGGGACCTGCAAGGAGAACGGAAACATAAAGCGGGCTGGCATAGGTCAGATCCCGCTCGACACATTCTTCGATGGTATGCTTGGGTTCGCCAAACCAATATTTCAATCCCCACTGCTGGGATTCGGGTCCGCGGCTTGGGAAGAAAAGTTTCATTCCCTTGTTGTAGGATTCGATCGGGGAAACCTCGTGGAAGAGATCGCCCAAACCTTCCTTTTTAAGCCGTTCAAATGAATCAAGTTGTACTTCGATCAGGTTGGGTAGGTCTAGTTTTACTGGGATACGCGCGTAACTTTTTTGGGGCAAAGAAGATGCCATTCTTCTCTCCTGACTTATGTGGCTGGGATAAACGATTTAAACTGTCCCGCTGGACAGCAACCTAAAATTATATCGAAAGGAAGCCAATACGTCAAGAAGAATTCGTCACAAATATACGAAGTGAGATATTGCCTTTTCCATTTCTTGACAATCCATATAAGTACGTGTAAAATCACGGACGCTTAACAAAAGAATAGCAAGCCGAGATAGCTCAGTTGGTAGAGCACGCGACTGAAAATCGCGGTGTCCCCAGTTCGATCCTGGGTCTCGGCACTCTCGGTGAGCACGATAACCGAAACACGCGGGCGTAGTTCAGTGGTAGAACGTCTCCTTGCCAAGGAGAAGGTCGTGAGTTC
>JAHDWB010000017.1 GCA_023382595.1 Anaerolineales bacterium
GGTCTTCAGCGTCGGTGGCGTTCAGGGTCAGGGCGAACTTGTCCGGGAAGCCGTTCTTGGACATCGTCACATTAGCCTCAGCGCCTTCGGTGATGACCGGGGCTTGGTTGGCGACGATCTCGAAGTCGTTGCTGACGAAGGTCATGTCGTAGTTGGCGCCCGCGGAGAGCGTGCCGACCAGGATGGCGTAGAAGCCGGGGGTTTCACCGAGTTCGCGGGTGAGTGCGCCGCTGAAGGTGTCGCTGCCGACCAGCGCCGGGTTGACCGCGTAGGTGAATTCTGCCGGGTCAGCATCGCCTTCGGCTTTCATCTGTCCGGCATCTGCCGTGACTGTGATCGCCAGCGGGTTGACCGTCAGTTCGCCGTTGGTGTAGTTGAAGTCGTACTTGTTATCCACGCCGCCGGAGCAGACGATGGCATAGGGGCTGCCTACAGCGGTGAAAGGACCACCGGTGGCAGAGCAGGTCGGGGCGGTGTCGAGAGCCGAAGCGTCATCGCCGCCGGTGAAGCCGCTGTACAGCGGGGTGAAGCTGGGCAGGGCGTCGCCGTAGGAGATGGAGGCGTTCGCCACGGACACATCCAAAACGACCTTGTCGGAGATGGTGTAGACGCCGTCCACATAGCTGATGCTGTAGTTGGAGCCTGCATCGGCGCCGGAGCACACGATGTCATAGACGCCGACTGCGGTGTGCGGGTCTTGCACTACGGCACAGGTCGGTTCGGTGACGAAGTCATCGGAGAACTGGAAGCCGCTGGGGGTGTAGTCGAAGACCGGTTCGGGCGAGCCGAAGAAGATGGTCTTGTTGTTCGCGGTCACGGTCAAGCCGCGCACGCCGATGGTCAGGTTCGCGCCGGTGTAGTTGATGGTGTAGTTGGAGCCGGCTGTGAGCGTGCCTTGCGTGATTGCGTATAGACCAACATCCTCGCCAGCCGCGCGTTCAAGCGCGCCGCTGAAGTTGTCGCTGCCGACGAGTGCATCAGCCGTGTAGGTCAGGCTGGGGTCGGCATCGCCGTAGGTCTTGCTCTGCGGGTCGGCGGTGACGTTGATCGCCTTGGCGGTGATGTCTGCCGTGGTCTGGGCGGAGGTCGGGTCGAGGTGATAGTTGCCCGCGTCTGCGCCGCTCAGAGCGAAGCCCGAGGCGGTGACGGTCTTGCCAGCGCCGACGTTCGCATCCGCAAAGGAGGCGGTTCCGCCGGTCAGGGAGACGTCGTCAGCATTGATCACGCCGGTGACGTCACGGGTCAGGATGTCGGCGTCGGTGTCTCCGTCGTATTCCTTGTTGTCAGCCGTGAAGGAGGGGACAAGCGCCTTGGTGTTGACGGTGACGTTCTGGTTGCCGTTGCTGCCGTTGAAGTTGGAGTCGCCCGCGTAGGTGGCGGAGACGTTATGCGTGCCCGTGCCCACTGCGCTGGGGGTGTAGTCTGCCGTGCAGGTCAGCGTGCCGTCTAAGCCGTTACAGACGCTGGTTCCGAAGGAGCCGCTGCCGTCCGTGCCCCACGTGACGTTGCCGCTCGGAGTGTTCGTGCCGGAAGCGCGTTCGACTTCAGCCGTACAAGAGCTGACGCCGCCGTAGGTGACCGGGGTGTCACAGGTCACGGTCGTGGTCGTGTTGGCTTTTGCCGCTTCGGTATAGGTCACGGTGATGCGGACATAGTCAACATGCGCCTGCCTTCTTGCAGAAGAATGTGTATTCTCAACAACCAATTCCACACCAAAGCCGGTGGCATTGATCTCGGCGGGCGTCCAAGTGTTGCCCCATGTGTCGCTCGCGCTGCCAAAAGTATCCACATTGTCGGGGCTGAAGGTAGTAGCCCACAGACCAGCCTCTGCTTTGTTATCTCCGGTGAGCGTGCCGCCCAGCAACCGTACTGTAACATCTTGAATGCCGCCGCCAGTAGACCATTCGCGATAGCGATTCATCTCGACCGTGATGCCGTCAATGGTCGCACCGGCGGGGATGCTGAACCCGAAATTGGTCATGACCAGCGGGTCTGAGTCATCTCCATCCTCAACATCGGACATGGCAGTTCTGCCGCCGTCCGCGCCGAGCGCGCCGACAAGAGAATTAGCGCCACCAGATCCTGCTGGCACCCACTCGTTGTTTCCAGCACCGCCTGTGGCAGTGCCAGGGTAGTTGGGTCCTGCGCTTGCGGCGAAGACCGCCGTCGCCGGGATGGCGATCAGCAGCAGGATAGTGGTAAAGACCACCATGAACGAACGTTTGGTTAAATGCTTTGCTTTCATTAGTATCCCTTTCATCTTGAGTTGGGCTGTCTGGGCATTCTTCCCAGTCCAGCAATAAAAACGAATGAACGTACAAAAGTTATGCTTCGAATTGCGCCTCCTTTCCGGTTCTCAAAAACGGTTCGGATAAATGGACAAGACCACCGTCGATGTCCCGCCTGCGGGCGTGGTCCTGAAAAATCACCTCGGGATCAGGCTCCCCGTGTTGACCTTCAACACAAAAGCCGCCTTGCGCAGATTGCTCAAATGGATGTCGTTATCGTTGAAGTCTTCGAAGTGTTCGTACTCGCCGCGCCAGATCTTAAGTGCGGTTGGTTCGCTGCATCCGCGCTTTCTCATCTCCCCGACAAAATCATCCATCGTCATGCCGACCCTTTCCGCGTATACCTGCACCGTGCTCTTCATCGTCGTCATTCCTTGATATGGATATGCCCTGGCGGGGCGGCGGTTTTCGGAGTAATCTGGTACGAATTCTGTTCAAAAATACGTTTTTAAGCCGGATTGTAATTTTGCTTAAAAAAAGACCAAAAAAAAACGTACTCCTGACAACCGCCTTACAAACCTTACATATCTGTAAGTGTCTACAGTTTACATTTTTTTTAGGTTAGAAACATATTAAAAAAGTTGCAGGAAATACCAACCCCCTCTCGTAGGGCAGGTTTTCAACCTGCCATGTATCACATCCCTGCGGCGTCAGTCGGGCAGATTTGAGAAGAGATCGGCGAGAATCAGCGTAATCTGCGGATTGAACCCGCAAATCCGCACATGTCACACATCGGGCAGATCAAAAGAAAAAAATCTGCGAGAATCGGCGCAATCTGCGGATCATCCACGCCCTTTCCATGCTCTCGAAACGTTTTCCTTGATTCCCCCAAACAAAAAAGCCGCCCTCCAAACGGAGAGCGGCTTTGCATCACATACTTACGGCGTCGGCATTTCCGGAACATCCAGCACGAATGTCCGCTGGAACATCAACGCGGCTTGCTCGCGCGACAACGCGCTGTTCGGGCAGAAGTTCCCGCCGCCGCAGCCGGTTGAGATGCCCTCCGCCGCCAGTTGCTTGATCCATGCCGCCAGCGGATGGCTGGTGGGCACATCCGCAAAACCGGTGCTGGCTCCCACTGCGGGCGGAACATAATCGCTGCCGTATTTTGCCCTCAGCAGCAGCACCGCCGCCTGGCCGCGCGTCACCGAACTGTTCGGGCAGTAATTCCCGCCGCCGCAGCCGCCCGTAATGCCCTCGGCAACCAGCGCCTCGATCCATGCCGCAGCGTGGGTCGTCACCGTCACATCCGCGAAGACCGTTCCGGTCGCGGGAGGCGGCGTATAGCTGGAACCGTACATGCCGCGCAGCAGCAGGATCGCCGCCTGCGAACGGATCAACGGCAGGTCCGGACAGTACCTCAACGGGTTGGTGCCGCATCCGCCCGTGAAGCCGTAGTAATACAGCGCCTCGGCGAACGCCCAATACGGATGGTCGATCGGCACATCCACAAAGGTCGGGAAGTCGCCGCCGCCCGAAACCGTCACATTGACGATGATCGTATCCGTGCCGCCCTGCCCGTCCGAGACCTGCACCACGAAACTGTCCATCCCGCCGTAGTTGAGTTTTGGCTTGTAGGCGATCGGCTGGGAATTGCCCGTGCCGGAAACCGCCGCAGTCCCGTTCGAAGCCTGGCTCAGCAGCACCCAGGTGATCGGGTCGCCGTCCGGGTCGGTGGCGTTCAACGTCAGGCTGAACTTATTCGGATAGGCATTCTTCGAAACCGTCGTGCCGATCTGCTCGCCTTCCGTGATGACCGGCGGGCGGTTCGCAATTGTCTCGAAACTGACGGAAATGCTGTGGTTCGCCTGCACATCGTTGAAGGCATAGTTTGTCACGGGTCCCGCCGACACGCCGTCCACCAGCACATCCGCCACCTGATAGCCCGCATCGGGCAGCATGCTAAAGGCTTGGCTGCCTCCCTGTGCCACGATCACCGCGCCCGAGGGGGAGATACTGCCGTTCGCCCCGGCGGAGGCGGTAATGGTGAATTGGTTCGCGGAGGATTCCGAGAAGTGCGCCGTCACGGTCTTGTCCGCGTCCATGATCACCTGGCACGCGCCCGATCCTGTGCACGCGCCGCTCCAGAAATCGAACACAAAGCCCGGCGCGGCGGAGGCGGTCACGTCCACCACGGTCCCGAACGCGTAGGGTCCGGGCGGGGTGACGGTTGTGGATCCGCTGCCCACCGTGAGGACCGTCAGAATATACTCGTCTTTCGTATAGTTAACAAGGGCGGTATGGGCTTTCGCCGGCATTTTGACGGTGTTGCTGCTGGCGGTGCTGCTGTCGTTCTTTGTGCCGGTCCAGCTTGCGATTCTCCAGCCCTCGGCGGGCACGGCTCCGCTCAGTGTGATGTGTTCCCCTGCCACATAATAGCCTTTCTTGTAGCACCCCCACGACTTGCTGGGGCTTGCCGTTGGGTCACTGCCCTCGCCGGTGTGCCCGATCGTGAGGCGGTAGCAGGTCTTGTAGCCTCCATTCGGTTCGGCTGCCTGGGCGCTGTTGGGAGCCATTCCAAGCATGGCGATCAGAAAGGCTATGATCGTAAAAATGCGAAATACCCTGTCGAATTGGCGTTTCGATCCCCCCGCATCCAAATTCTGGTTGAAAAAAAATGATTTTTTGGACATGTTGTCCTCCAGGTGGGTGGTGAAAAATGAGAATAACGACCTTACAATTTTGTTAATTCTATCATACACGCAATTCAAAGACAATTCAAGTTGCTATTATTAATAGAAGATTGCAAATATTCAAAAAAGACCGCCCTCCGATCCGGAGGGCGGTTGTTTCTATATATATCTGCCGTCTGATCGGCTCGTACTTACGGGCGGATCAGGTCGAAGGTGCGCTGGATGAAGATCGCCATCTGTGCGCGGGTGACAGAGTTGTTGGGGCAGTAGTTGCCGCCGCCGCATCCGCCGGTGATGCCTTCCGCAGCCAG
>JAHDWB010000018.1 GCA_023382595.1 Anaerolineales bacterium
GCCAGTCTGTGAAACATGATGCACCTCTTCATGGTATGGTTGCGAGAGTTACAAACCATCATCGAACCTTAACATTGCTGAATAAACGGCTCATAATTTTGTGAACGTTAAACCTGCCTGGTTGTGGTACTTTTTGTGAGACCGGCTGGCCCGGTTTTCGATGCCTGTTAGGAATTTGAAGACTAGCTGAGACAGGCGGTGATCTTAGCGCAGAGTTGAGCAGATAGCTGATCGACCTCATGGTTGTGGATCGAGATCAGGTTGTGGTACTTTACCGAAACGAACCAGGCCGACCTGACAAACCTGGTCGAAGAAGACTGGGTTGATGAGGGCCAGGAAGTGTAGGGCCAGTCGGTCGAGGTTGGCCAGGGTCAGGCTTTCAGTCTGGCCCAAATAGGTTCCCGGCAGGCGCTGGTTGTGGTACTTTTTGTAGGCGTACCAGTACCCTTGGCCGCGTTGGCGGCGTTCGGGTCGGACGGTGTAACTCAGATAAACCGGTTCAGCCAGGCCCAGACCAGCCACATAATAAACCTGCTCAAAGCGAAAGGCAAGTTGTTGATCCAACCAGGCTAACCAGGCCGGGCTGTCGAGCGGGATGAATTCGTCTTGACTGAGTTGGAGCGTACCCGGCTGATAAGCCCAGCCGGAGCCGCGGACTTTGGGTTTGGCATAGGGGCCAACGAGTTTGTCACCTTGGGTGGGTCTAGGCATCGGTGGACCTGCTGAGCAGATACCAGCGCCAGCGGTTGTTGACCCGCAAGCGATAGGGCAGCCAATGGCCGGCCTGGATTTCGACGCGCAGTTGTTCCGGGGTCAGGTGTAAGGCCGCCAGCACCTCCGGCAGAGGTTCCATCTGGGGCTGCAACTGGCTTGAACCATCCAAGCGGGAGACCTCCTCGTCGGTCAGGCGAACCCACAAGGCTGTTTGCTGGCGGCGGTGATGGCCGACCAGCAAACCCTGGCGGAACCAGTAGGCGACCATCGAGGCGGTGGTGCCGAGCCGGGCGGCGGCTTCCCGGGCCGAGAGGAGGCCATCCCCACGGGGACCGGGGACGTGGGTAAAGTAAGGGCAGCCGGTGGGAATGCCTGCCTGCTTGCGGACGTGGGTTACCCGCTCCTGGGTCCAGGTTTGGTGGGTGGCAGTGAGGAGTCCGGCTTGATTCAACAACCGAGCAATCTCATCGTCCGGATGATGCGGGGCCAGGGCTCTAATTTGCTCGATGACCGGGGCCGAGGTTCGACAGCCTAGCTTGGGCCGCTCGGCGGCTAGCACCGTGGTTGCGCCGGTGTGCCAGCGGATCTGGATCAGACTGAAGCCCGGCTGGGTGTCGGCATCCAGGGTCACATCCTGGATCAGACAGCGCAGCAGGCGCTTGCGTTCGGCCATGGTGGTGGTTTCGGCCTGCCAGAGGGCCGGCAGGTCGGCCGCCAACTGGTGGATGAGGGCGCGGTCGGCCTCACTCAGCGGCGCTGCCTCCCGGAGCTGGACCTGTTGCCACTCCCGCTCCAGACGCTGCCAGGCCTGGAGTTTCTCTTCCCAGTGCCGCTCCAGTTCGGTGGCCACCAGGCGGTGGTCTGGGTCAACCCGCTCATAGCGACGACGGGCCAACTCGGCTTCGTAGCGGGCGCGTTCGAGCCGCTGTTGCCAGTGGCGCCGCACCTGCTGGCGTTGGGTTTCGACCTGGTCCAGGACGGCGAGCGCCGCTTCCAGGTGAACTGGCTGCACCGCTTCCAGGAAAATCTGGGTCACGGCCGCATCAATATGGGGCACCGTAAAGTGTTGACAGCGCGGCTCCCCATACTGGCTGTTGGCCACCTCACACACGTAAGCGGGGTGGCTGCTGTAGCGAGGATGCAAGCGGCGGCCACACCGGCCACAGAAGGCGATCCCTTGCAGTAAGCCCAGGCCCGAGCCAGGTGTACCGTGGCCCCATTTGGCCTGCTGACTATTTTGATGCAGCTGGTCCTGATGCTGGAGATATTGGTTCCAGGTAATGTAACCCGGAAACGCCGCCTGGATTAAGACCGGCCAGTCCGCCAGGGCTCGTTTGCGGCTGACCACTTTGCGTTCATGGCCGGGCAAGCGTACATTGTGCTTCTTGCCGAAAGTATAGGCCCCGGCATAGGCCGGGTGAGTCAGGATGCGGTAGATGGCCTGGTAGCTGGGCTTGACCCATTCGATCTCGCCCCGGGCTGGCCCGCTCTGGATTTTACGAGGTAGCTCTAACTGCTGTTGACAGCAGTACAGCAAGACCGCCCGGGCACTGCCCAGCCGTTCAAACTGTTCAAAGATCAGGCGGATGGCCGTTTGGACTTCCTGGTCGGGCGTAAAGATAACCTGGCCGTCTTCTAAGCGCTCATACCCTACCGGCAATCGGGTGGTCAGCTCACCCCGACTGGCCTTGTTCAGCAGCGCCTGGTAAAGCTGGGTCCGCATCGTATACCACTGCGCTTCCGAAAAGGTGCCCTTCAGGCCCAATAACAGGCGATCATTGTAATCTCGGGGATCATAGATCGCGCCATTGTCGCCCATGAGGGTGCTACATAGTGAGGCCAGGTCGAGCAGATGGTACCAATCGGAGCAATTGCGGGCCAGCCGTGAGACGTCGGTCACCAGGATGATCCCCACCTGAGACAGTCCGACGGCCGCCACCAACGCCTGAAACCCAGGTCGATCCAGCGTCGAGATGGCCGACTTGCCCAGGTCATCATCAATGACGACGACTTGTTCAGCCGCCCAACCCAAGCGTTGGGCGAGCTGCCCCAGTTGATACTGCAAGTCCTGGCTCTCCAGGTGCTGCTCGACCTGGTGAGGGGTGGATTGCCGAATGTAGACATAAGCCTGTCGCTCCAGGTGTTGTGGCTGGATTTTGGGCTGGTTACTCATCGGTCACCGCCTCCCGGCTCTGGGCTGAGCCGGGGAGCCGCTTGAGCAGCAGCGTCGCCAAAAGTAGGACCAGTTCCCGCTGCCGTTCCGGGGTCAGTTGCTCCCACCGAGGCAAGGGGTCTGATCGGATTATTGAGGGCCGGGCTGCCTCTGACCGGTTGGTCAAGTTCGATCCGTTGGACATGAGCCGCTCCTTTCTCTGCTAGCTGGGTGTTTAGATTAAGCACCATTCTAGCCAGCTTCAGGAGCGTGGATACGTCAACCCACAGTGAGGGCGGTTCAGGTTTGGTTCTGCCCAGCTCCGTTGGAGATGAGCTGGCTGGAACCGCCCAGGACAGGGGTAGACTGATCCGACTTTGGTTAGCTAATTCGATTATCCAGAGTCGTTCGGAGAAAGCAGGGTGTCCGGCCTGGCGAACTACCCGGACAACTTGGCCCACCAGGGGATGGTGGGGGTGGATCACGCGAACATATCGCAGATCCGGGTCTTCTTTAGGGGTATTGTGTTGTGTACGCCCC
>JAHDWB010000019.1 GCA_023382595.1 Anaerolineales bacterium
GAGGGAAAGAATCAACATAAAGTATGTAACGCTAAACGGTACGCATTTTAAGGCAAGCGGTTTTTAATGTCTGCAAAGTGTTACATAACATAAGACAATAACTGTCCAACATTAATTAAATGATCTGGCTTCGTTCCTCGTATACCGGCAGACCTTTCGTAACATAAAATGGCGACCGGCAGCAAGTTGATGATAAAACCTCAACGGTCTTCAAAAGACGTTGGTCGTTGCCTAACATAAGATGGTAACCGCTTGGCTCTGGTCCGCCGATCTTAACCGGTCAGCAAACAACCCGCAACGGTTGCTAACATAAAATTGAGACCGTCCAGGTTGGACAACCAGAGTATAAAAAAGTCCCCTTTTGGGGTAGCATGAAAGCGTCAACTACACCCTACCACACAAAAGGAGACTGCTTTCATGATAACCAAAATTAATCCTCTGTACAATTGGCTGGCCCGAGGTCAGCACACGTGGCAGCGACTGCGCTCGGCCATGTCGGCTTTGCTCCTGGAACGGCCTAATTTGGCTCAGTTAGCCCGTGACCCCAACCGCTTGCCGCGTCTGGTCACTGACTGTGCGGTGGCTCAACGCTACCTGAAGCTGCTGGGTCCCCTTGATTGGGATCATTTTCCCGAACGGGATACTCAACATCCCTGGCCTGGTTCACCGCCCCTGCCCCGGGCCCCGTTTGTGGCGGCTTACTTGGTCAAACTCGATCAGCAGAAGCGCTATATGAGTGATCTATGCACCTATCTGGTCGAGCACCCCGCCTTAATCTGGATTTTGGGCTTCTCGCTTCATCCTTCTTCAGCCTTCCCGTGGGGCTTTGATCCGGCGGTCAGTGTGCCTGATCAGCGCCTGTTTCTGACCGTCTTGCGGACCCTGGATAATGCCGTGCTCCAGTTCCTCCTGGATAGTACGGTTCAGCTCCTCCGCCAGGAATTGCCCCCCGACTGCGCCTTGGGTCAGACCATTTCCCTGGATACCAAGCATATCATTGCTTGGATCAAGGAAAACAATCCCAAAACCTTCATTAAAGAAGGGCGTTACGACAAGACCCGTCAACCGGCCGCCGACCCCGATTGCCGGCTAGGGGTCAAGAAACGGCGCAATCAAAAAACCAAACAAGAGGCCAAGTCATCCGTCCCTACCCCTACTTGCCTGGCTCAACCGGCCGGCAAAACGGCCGTCGTCGAAATCTACTGGGGCTATGGCTCTGGGGTCGTGGCCACCAAAGTCCCCGATTGGGGCGAGTTTGTGCTGGCCGAACTGACCTTGCCTTTCAATCAGGCCGACGTGGCTTACTTCTTTCCGCTGATGGCCGCCACGGAACGCCGGCTCGGCTTTCGACCCAAGTATGCCGCCTTGGACGCCGCTTTTGATACACACTACGTCTACGATTACTTTAATCAGCCCGGTAGCTTTGCCGCGGTTCCTTTTTCCCATCGCGGCGGGACTGAACCCCGCCGTTTTGACCCCACTGGCTGCCCCTTGTGTCATGCGGGGCTGGCCATGTTCCCTAAACACGCCTTCATGAACCGTAAAGGCTTGGTCCCTCACCGCCAGGTTCGCTACGTCTGTCCCTTATTTCACCCTCAGCCCACCGACCAGCCCTGTCCCATCAACCATAAACACCATGCTAAAGGCGGCTGTGTTACCTGCCTGGTCGACTCTCCAGGCGCCCGTCTCCGTCACCAACTCGACCGTCAGAGTGAAATCTACAAACTCATTTACAACCAGCGCTCCGCCACTGAGCGGATTAACGCCCTGGCCGTTGAACTCGGCATCGAGCGGCCTAAGTTCCGCAACCGCGGCTCGATCACCAATACCAACACCCTCATTTATATCCTGCTGAACCTGCGCGCCCTCCAGCGGGTTCGCCGTAAGAAACAGCCCTTGACCGGCACCGCTTCTCAGGGTTCCGAGTCATAATCGCCTGTTGCCCCTCTTGACCTCACCTCGTTTTTTCGGCCCTATTTTACCTTAACCCTGGCAGGGTGTAGTTGA
>JAHDWB010000020.1 GCA_023382595.1 Anaerolineales bacterium
GTCTTCCCGTTCGACCGCACCAACCCCACTCTGAGAGAAAAGGGCGGGGGCGGTGAAGGCTGTCTGTGTGTGGGGCATCTGGCAACCGGAGACAAAAAAACAGCTCCAAATGGTTTCCATTCAGAACCGTTTTTCAGATTGAGATCATTTTTCAACTTCGTGACCTTCCACCCTTGATACTCCTATTTATCGGTGGGCGGCTTCACAATCCTCCTCAGAGCTTGGACAATTGCAGCTCCCGGGGCTGTCCCTTCCATAATCGGTACAATTCTATCGCCCTTTCCAAGATCCATTTTTGACCGGGTGGTACAACAATGTTTACTTTTTCATCATTCAGTTCAGCCAAACTCCACCAACGATATTGACTGCCTTGCATATCATCGCCAGGTTGAACTTCTCCACCTTCGTAAGCAAGTAAATAATAGATGGCGATCATGTATTGAACATTTTCGTCATAATGAAAAGTTTGGACATGGATTGTTCCAAGCGGACGAACACGAATGTTACCGAGTTCTTCACGGGCTTCACGCAAAGTGCCTTCTAAAACTGTTTCGCCCGCTTCTAATGCGCCGCTCACGACTTGCCAGGCACCGTTTGGGTTACGAGTAGGAGAGGACAGTAAGAGAGTCTTTTCTTCTGGATTCACCACGACGGCTTGGAGAGCAACGGCAGAACAAGCGAAACGGCGAGTTCCTTTTTTATTCGTAATAAAGGGTTGCAGATTTGACATAAGTTATTTTATCAACATTCGACTTTGGCTTGAGCCGCCCAACGTGCGCGTCGGGTGCACGCGCTTGTTGGGCATCTTTTCAATTAGCCACTCCTATTCCCGCACCACGCGCGGCAGTATTTGTGCGCCCCCTACCATCCAAGCTAATGGAATCACGGCTCGAAAGTCGGCCACGCTCTTGCCCATTGTCCGATAATAAACATCCATCCGCTTTTCCATCTCGACCAGATTGGCTCCGGCGATTTTGGCTAACGTGTCATATCCGCCGCCGCAAAGATGCTTGACCGTTTTACCCCGTACATACGCCAAACGCGAAATATCCGCTTTATGCACCAACGCGGTGACATAGGCAACTGAAATACCCGTCAGGCGTGAGAATCGAAGCCGTGCCGCTTTCGTCTGGCCGACCGCCAAGAGATCCAAATTCGATCCAACCTTGTGCTGTTTTAGCACTTCCAGAGTTTTCAACTCCGCGACACAATCCACATCCACAAACTCGCGTACCGGCGTTTTGAAGGGCAACACCCAGCGCATGAGATAATTGAGCGTCTGTATCAGACTGTCAAAATCAAAGCCTGTTCGCTGGATAAATGCCAAACACTGCTCACGTGTTGCGACCTGAGCGATAAGGTGGGAGTACCTGCCATGCCGCAACGTTTCCAGTTTTTCGAGATTGGCCATCATGGCGTCGATATAGGCCGTTGTGTTTCCCTGATTTTGCAAATACCCACCGCGTACTTTTCTCGCGTAGCGCTGGGCCTGCTTCATCGTATGATCGTAATGTTCCTGTACGAACTCGTAGGCCAAGACCCCCTGAAGCTTCTTAATCAAATCTTCGTAGCTCCAGAGCGTCTGCTTTTTGACTCTACTCCAGTCAAGCTTCATTTCGGTACACCAAGTCCAGTA
>JAHDWB010000021.1 GCA_023382595.1 Anaerolineales bacterium
CTACAAATTGTTCGAGGAAACATCCGTTCTATCGAGGGGGGAGAATTTGCCCAAAGGAGGCTAAAGGGGTAAAGTAAAAGCCTGAAACCGATCTCATTCCTGGACTTGTTCACCCTTCGATGTTCGTTCCGAACCAGTATATCACCCACCGCAGCAGCACTACTCTGACTGTAGCCGACGTTTTCCGCGAACATTGGGCTGAGTACCGCCGGAAGCACCGGGTCAGTCCGCAGCAGGCCAAAGTAGTCGGGGCGATGCTGGCCTGCCGGACGCCGGCGTTGGGGGGACGGATAGATCAGTGCAGCGAATGTGGGGCGCTGGTGTTTCGCTACAATAGCTGCCGGGACCGGCACTGCAATCAGTGCCAGAAGTACGAGCGGGCCAGGTGGGTCGAGCAGCAGCAAGTGATGCAGCTCCCCATCCCCTACTTTCACATCGTCTTCACCACCGACCACGCCCTCAATTCCTTATTTCGAGACAACAAACGGGCGATGTATGATTTGTTGTTCCAGACGGCGAGCGCGGTGTTACAGGCCCAAGCCAAGGCGGAGTTGGGCTGTGAGTTGGGGATCACGGCGGTGCTGCACACCTGGGGCCAGCAGATCGAAGAGCACTTTCATCTGCACTGCATTGTGAGCGGGGGCGGGCTGCGGCTGGATGGAAACAAATGGGTCAAACCCAAAAGCAGCCGCTATCTGTTCAATGTGGTCGAGTTATCGGCGGCGTATCGGGACAAGCTGTTAAGCGGGATCGAACGGTTGGTGCAGCGGCAGGAAATCGTCCTGGCCGATGAGGCAGCGGCGGCAGCCTTAAGCGGGATGCTGGCCGAGCTGCGAGCCAAGAAGTGGGAGGTGTTCATCAAGCCGTTTGCCGGGCCGGAGGCAGTGACGGAGTATTTGAGCCGCTATGTCCATCAGGTCGCCATCTCCAATTACCGGCTGGAAAGCATCGAGCAGGGACGGGTCAGGTTTCGTTATTTTGATAACCGGGAACGGGCGGAGGTAGGTGAAAAGGGGAAAGAGAAGGTATTGACGGTGACGGGGGAGGAGTTCATCCGCCGTTTTTTGTTACACATTTTGCCGGCCGGTTTTGTCCGCATTCGCTATTACGGGCTGCATCACTCCAGCGCCCGGAAAGAGAAGCTGCCCCGCTGCCGGAGCTTGTTGGGCTTGCCCGCGGCTTTGCCGGTCATCCCGCCGTTGAGCCTTTTGGCCTGGTTGGAACAGGTCTTGGGGGAGGCAGCGGTAGACCTGTGTCCGTATTGTGGGGCACAGGGTAGTTTGTATAAACGGGCCGAGTTCGAGCGGCTGCCCTGGCTGGTGGCCTTGCTCCTGAGCCTGGTCAGCCAGCCGACCCGCCAGGGGGTCTGCCGCTGAGGCCAGGTCAGCAGGCGGCCCGGTGATCGGGAGGGGTGAAGTGCGTCTGCTGGCTGAAAGCAGGCTGTTTGAGCACCAAAAGCCTGGCCCAACCGGGTGACGTTGAACCTAAAAAAGGAAAGTTAGCGGAGATAACCTGAGGCGCAGCTAAAAACAGAGCCGGGGAAAAGGCGAGCAAAGCCCATAAGCGGATGTTCCCCCGAACAAATCGTTGAAGCCGACACCT
>JAHDWB010000022.1 GCA_023382595.1 Anaerolineales bacterium
GTAACTACTCAGGCATATAAGCCAGTGGCACATTAAAATTGCTAGAATCGTACAAAGCAGCCAAAATAGGGGCATGACCGAGCCCCATTTGCCTAATCGTGACGAAGTCCGGGCAGCCTACCAGCAGGGCGAAGAAGCCGTGGTTGAGTTGGTCAATGGCCTGATCAAGATCATTGCCGGCCTAGCCGAGCGGGTGCAAGTGTTAGAAGACCAACTGGCGAAAAATAGCCGCAACAGTGGTAAACCACCCTCGAGCGATGGGCTCAAGAAACCGCGGCCTCGCAGTTTAAGGAAGTCCAGTGGCAAGAAAAGTGGGGGGCAACCAGGTCATCAGGGGCACACCTTGAAAGCCGTGGCCGAACCAGACCACATCGAGGTCCATCCGGTGACCCAGTGCCAGCATTGCCACAGGTCGTTGGTGGATGTTTGCGCCCCCGACTACGAAAAGCGACAGGTCTTTGACTTACCTCCGGTTCGGCTGGAAGTGACGGAATATCGGGCCGAAATCAAAGCCTGTCCAGGATGTGGTCAGGTGAGCCGGGCTGACTTTCCAGCCGAGGTGAGCCAGCCGGTGCAGTATGGGCCGGTGCTCAAAAGCCAGGCGGTCTACTTCAACCAATACCATTTCATTCCCCTGGAACGGACGGGTGAGATCTTGGCCGACCTGTATGGGCAACCGGTGGCGGACAACACGATTATCACGGCTGGGGAGATGATAGCCCAGCAGGTGGCTCCGATTAACAGCCGGGTCAAAGCCTACTTAATCGCCACCGACGAACCAGTCCATTTTGACGAAACTGGCACGGCGGTGACGGGGCGGTTGCAGTGGGTGCATGTGGCCAGTACCAGTTGGGTGACCTACCTGGCGGGACATGCCAAACGAGGTCGGCAGGCGCTAGATGAGATCGGAATTTTGCCCGACCGGCGGGGTAAATCCATCCATGATGATTACCCCTCCTACTTCCAATACCCGGACAGCAACCACGGTTTGTGTAATGCCCACCACCTCCGCCGGTTGATCTTCATCCACGAGCGCTATCAGCAACCCTGGGCTGAGGCACTGGGTCAGCTGCTAGTTGAGATCAAGACCACAGTGGACGCAGCCAAGCAGCAAGGTTTAAGTTATCTGACTGACGACCAACTGCGCACATTCGACCGACGTTATGATGACCTGATCGCCCAGGGCTTGGCTGCTAATCCCCCGCCAGAGCCGGCTGAGCCTCGCCCCAAAAAGCGGGGACGGCCCAAACAGAGCCCAGCTAAGAATCTCCTGGATCGGTTGCAAAGCCACAAAGCGACGGTGCTGGCCTTTATGTACGATTTTAAGGTGCCGTTTGATAACAACCAGGCTGAACGGGACCTACGTATGGTCAAACTGAAACAGAAAATGTCTGGCTGTTTCCGTTCGGAAGACGGGGCACAGGTGTTCTGCCAAATCCGCAGTTACATCTCGACTGCCCGTAAAAACGGTCAAAACATACTTGAAGCCTTACGGTTGGCCTTACTCGGTTCACCCTATTGCCCTGAGTTCCTTTATCCTCAGGCAAGTAGACCAGCCTGAGTAGTTAC
>JAHDWB010000023.1 GCA_023382595.1 Anaerolineales bacterium
TGTCATACGTCAATAGATCGTTTCGCAAAGATCGAACATTAACAACCATATAACCGTCAATAGATCGTTTCGGCAATAGATTGGACAAACGCGATGGCGCGTTTAAGAACAGTCTGGATAAAGCGTTGCGAAGGCTGAGGTAGATGAGGAGGAAGCCACTGCCAAAAAGCCAAGGAGCCAGAGGAGGTCAGAGACGGGTCATCAAGAGCGGGAGGGGCCGGGAGCTTAGTGTTACTGGTCAACGTTTTTGGGCGAGGTAAGACGGGTTCTTTAAGGGGAAAAGGATAAGCAACGAGACAAGTTCTGGTCGGGGCATCCGGGGCGGCGTCGTAGATAGACAGCGTCGCGGCCTGGGGAGTGAGGTCCAAGGTGACCCACACGCCCTTGTGGGGATCAGGGTCAGGCACGGCCCAGTTGACGTTCAAGACAGACACGGTCCCGTCCGGCTGAATGCGCCGCATGAAATGAACGTGTCCGGCATACAAGGGCAATTTGCCTTCGGGCAGGGTAAAGGTTGGCTCCAGGAGACGGGGCTGAACCGGGTGCTGATGAACCAGGGCCGGGGTTTGTGGGTGTAAGGCCACGTGATGGTCACTGTGGCGGTACTGGTCAAAGAAAGGGTCGGCCTGAACCTGGACGGCGTGAACATCAGCCAAGTAGGTGTCTTGCCAGACGTGCAGTTGGTAATCTTGATGGAACCGTTCCACACTGCCATTGCTCTGAGGGTGATGGATGGGCGAAAACAGCAGTTCAGTTCCCACCAGCAAAGCCAGCCGGACACATTGGCCTAACACATAAGGATGGGTGAAGCCCCCGCTAAAGCAGCCTTCATTGTCGACCTGGGTGTACTGGGGCAGACCGATCGTCTGCCAGACGTGGATCAGAAACCTCTGGGCATCGGTCGCCCGGCGATGCTCGGAGACCTGCCCGGTCGGATAACGGGAGACCACATCAATGGCATTGAAGCAGAAGACTTTTTGTCCGCCTTGCAGGTAATGGGGCATGTGGTCAATCTGGCAGACTTGATGGGCTTGGGCTGGGTTCAGGCGGGGGTATTCAACGACGGGCTGGGTCTCTTTGGGCCGGGTCATCTGGGCGACTTCCACGATCCGCTCAATCGTGCGCACACTGGGTAAGGGCTGGAGACCCCACTGTTTGAGCCGGGTGCGGATGGCCCGCCCCCCGATATACTTCAATCCTTGCCCTCGGGCGGCTTCGGCTTCCAATTCACTGCGCGCTCGGCGAACCAGTTGCCGGGTCTCTGGGCTTAAACGTCGCCCATGCTGGTGCGGGGCCCGATTGCTCTCGGCCAACCCAGCCCAGCCGGTACGTTGATACCGACGCCAACATTTGCGCACCCACTGCGGACTGCGGTTTAACTCGGCAGCGACTTCCGCCGTGCTACAGCCCAGCCGACGTAAATGCACTGCTTTTTCTCGCTCTGCCTGTAATTCGCTCATAGCTGATAGATACACCCTCCTTTTTGCTGATGTATCTATTAAACCATAGCGAAACGAT
>JAHDWB010000024.1 GCA_023382595.1 Anaerolineales bacterium
CTAGTCTTACTGTGTCATAAAAAACAGAACTGTGGTAAACAGCAGATTCCTGATTCGTTTCGGACGAGGGAGTCATGGATCTGCGGGCCACACACGGCGTGGCGTCGCGTTTTCACAAGTATATCGAGCATCTGAGCGGCGCAATCGGCCATGCCGATCGGCACGGGCCGTTCGCCGAGTATTGCACCGGTCTGCTGTTGCCGGGCGAGAGAAAGAGCGTGGAGCCGATAGCCGCGCGCGTGGCGCCGGCGCGCGTCGGGGCGAAGCATCAATCGCTGCATCACTTTGTGGCCAAGGCGCCGTGGGACGAGACGAAGCTGATCACATCGGTGCGCAGCTTCGTGCTGCCGATCATGGAGAAGACGGCGCCGATCCGCGCCTGGATTGTCGACGACACCGGGATGCCGAAGAAAGGCAAGCACTCCGTCGGCGTCGCGCGCCAATACTGCGGCGAGCTCGGAAAGCAGGATAACTGTCAGGTCGCGGTCACGGTGTCGTTGGCCAGCGATCACGCCAGCCTTCCAATCGCGCTGCGTCTCTATCTTCCCGAGACCTGGGCCAACGACAACGAGCGTCGCAACAAGGCCGGCATCCCCGACACTATCAAATTTCAAACCAAGCCACAGATCGCGCTCGATCAAATCAAACAGGCAATTGTCGATGGCGTGCCGCAAGGCGTCGTGCTGGCCGATGCGGGCTACGGCAACGACACGTCGTTTCGAAGCGGCCTCAGCGCGCCCGGCCTGGCCTATGTCGTCGGCGTGCAGGGATCGACAGCCGTCTGGGCACCGGGGACAGCGCCCTTGCCGGCAAGGCCGTGGTCCGGGCAAGGGCGGCCGACGAGGCTGCTCCGACGCGACGACAAGGCGAAGCCGGTCAAGGTCAGCGAGCTTGCCAAGGCTTTGCCGCGCAAGGCCTGGAAAACCATACGCTGGCGCGAGGGCAGCGCCGGTGATCTCGTCGGGCGCTTTGCAGCGGTGCGCATCCGCCCATCGCATCGCGACTATTGGCGCGCTGAGCCGTGGCCGGAAGAATGGCTGTTGATCGAATGGCCTGAGGGCGAGAAGGAGCCGGCGAAATACTGGCTTTCGACGATGAAGGCCGAAACGCCACTCGTCGAACTCGTCGACCTCGCCAAGCTCAGGTGGCGGATCGAGCGCGACTTCCAGGACCTGAAGCAGGAAATCGGC
Source organism: Anaerolineales bacterium (assembly GCA_023382595.1). Lineage (GTDB taxonomy): Bacteria > Chloroflexota > Anaerolineae > Anaerolineales > Villigracilaceae > Villigracilis. Next base: position 1,191 of record JAHDWB010000024.1, read on the forward strand.
CTCGACCACTACGAGGGCCGAGGTTGGCGAGGCTTCCACCATCACGCCGCACTCTCGATCGCGGCCTACGGATTCCTCATCACCGAGAGGAGTCCGATTCCCCCCTCAGCCAAAATCACCCGCGCGCTCTCCCGACAGATCCCGCCGCTGCACAAAGGCTTCCGTCCGCGCGGTGCCGCTCAGACCTGAGCGGCACACGCCCAACTCCATCTCGACCATCCGCCGCTTGATCGCGACCGCGCTTGCCAATCGTCTGCCGCGATGTCCATGCTGCCTGAGATCGCGTCACCAGCCCCGCCGAATTTAATGACACAGTAAGACTAG
>JAHDWB010000025.1 GCA_023382595.1 Anaerolineales bacterium
AGTGATCGTTCGGAGTTTGGTAAGAGGGAATAAAAGCGAAAAATTCGCCTACCCCCCCCTTGGTTTTTAGGCGAGGAGCAGACCGAAATCAGCCCCACCCCGCCCCAAGTGGTTGCCCGTCCAGGCCAAGAGGCGACTGACATTTAGGGCTGACTGGGGACGTTTGTAACCACGCATAGTCCGATACCGCTCCTTGATCCACCAGCCGATGGCCCGTTCCGAGCCATTGTTGGTCCCATCCAGCGTTTGACCTTGGGGGCCTTGCCAGGTGCGGTAAAAGGTCAAACGAGGCCACAAGTTCCAACGGTCCAAAAACAACAAGCGCAAGCGATAAGCCAGGCTGGCTTTCTGACCTGGCTGAGGTGGGCTGGCGGCCAGGTAACGCTGATGTAACTGTTCCAGTTCGACGACCTCCTCGGGTTGGCGGCTCTGAATGAGTTGTCCCAATTTATCCAAATCAGCCACCGCTTGCTGAGGAACCACCCCCAGCCTGGCCAGAGAGCCATCAGCATCTTGTTCGGCCAGAGGTTTCAGTTCAGCGAGCAGGGCTTCGGTGTTGCGTTTGACATGACTTTTGCACACCTGCTGGTCCAGCCCCAATTCATCCGCTACCGTCTTGAACCCATCAGCATCATCTGTCACCAGAACCTCTGCTTCAACGGCCTGGGCTATCGGCTCCAACCAGCTTTTGAGGGTGACCGCATCTGCGGCAGATAAATCGTCGACCGTCAACACTAACCCGGTCACATCATCCACACTCAGTCCCAATTGTAACCATTGCCCCTGACATTTGACGCTGGTCACATCCGCGCCCAGAGCCGGCGTCTTTAGCCCATTGAAGACTTGCCTTTGCTTCAAGCCCGGCACCCGGGCAGCCAGCGCCTGCACCGCTTCATAAACGCTGCTTTTGGCCAAGTAGACCCCCAAGGCTTCCAACGCTAACGACACCGCTCCATAACTCAACCCCAACAAGTACAACATCACCCCCAACCCCTTCACCCGCTGCGATACCTGACCCCGGCTGACCCCCATCGGATACACCCGGAACGTTTTCCCACAACGCAGGCAGCGATACCGGTGCGCCACGACCGCTTCATATACCGTGTCCCGCACCGGTTTTTTCACCGCCTGTAGAAATTGAAAATGCTTCCCCTGACAATTTTTACAGGAACAAAGCTCGGGGGCTTTCAGTTCAGCCGCTTTTACTTGGGGCAGTATTATCTGTAAACGCATCTTTCTATCCCTCGGGGATCAATGTTTCTCTTATTTTACCCCAATTCCTACCAATGACTGAACGATCAC
>JAHDWB010000026.1 GCA_023382595.1 Anaerolineales bacterium
CAGGGTGATTCAAAGAACCGCACCCCCTGGGGGCTGACAGGTCCGGCAAATCGGATTCTATCGCACGGTCACCAGATGGAGGTGACGGCGATGAGCAGGACATTGTGGGTGGCGCTCGGCGAGGTGCCGGACAGGCGTGGTTTGCAGGGCCAGCAATACAGGCTGCAGTCGCTGCTGGGCATCTCGATCGGAGCCATGCTGGCCGGTGCCAATGATCTCAGGGCGATCTTCCGCTGGGGCCGGCGCTTGAAGCCGGAGGCCCTGCGCCTGCTCGGTATCGAGGACGGCAAGGCTCCTTGCCACGCGACCTATCACTACGTTTTCAAGTCGCTCGATGCCGACGCCCTGGCGGCCAGGCTCGGCAGGCTCGCTGTGGGCGAGGGGCGCGCACGCCACATCGCCATCGACGGCAAGACGCTCAAAGGCAGCCGGCGTCTCGATGCCAAGCCGCTGCACGTGTTGTCGGCGTTCGCGGCCGACCTTGGTGCCGTGGTCGGGGATCTGGTGGTCGAGCCCGACCAGAACGAGATCACGGCAGCGATGGCGCTCCTCAAGGAGCTGCCGCTCGACGGCGCTGTCATCACCGGCGATGCGATCTTCTGCCAGCGCGAGATCTGCCGGCACATCCGCGACGCCAGCGGGCATTACCTGTTCGTCGTCAAAGACAACCAGCCCCAGTTGAAGGCCAGCATCGCCGAGAGCTTCGGCGATCTTCCCCCCCTCAGGTCACGACGGGGCGGCGCCCGGGAACGGGTTGGGGGGCGGGGCGGGCGCGCCGCCTGACCTGACCAAGGCCGCGACCGTCGACAAGGAGCACGGCCGGCTCGAAACGCGCGCCATCCAGGTGAGCGCGGAGGTCGTGCCGCATCTGCAATGGCCGGGTGCCGCCCAGGTGGCCCGGATCGAGCGCACGCGCCAGATCGGCGACAAGCGCAGCGTCGAGGTCGCCTATATCGTCACCAGCCTGCCGGCAGCCGTTGCCGGGCCGGAGCGGCTCTTGCAGCTGTCGCGCGGCCATTGGGGCATCGAGAACAAGCTGCACTGGGTTCGGGACGTGTCGATGAACGAGGATCGCTGCCGCGTCCGGGCCGGAGCCCGTGCCCTCGCAGCCCTGCGCAACCTCGTGCTATGGCTGATCCGCTCGCGCGGCCTCTCGGTGCCGGAGGCCCGCGAGAACTTCCGCGAGGACCGTGCCGACGCCCTCGCCGTCGTCACCGGACAGAATCTTTGAATGGCCCTG
>JAHDWB010000027.1 GCA_023382595.1 Anaerolineales bacterium
TTGTCCGCTGCTTGGGTGAACGGACGATCCGCGGCGAGCGGTGGCCGCGGGCGCCGTGGCGGTCAGGGTGCGGTCAGGCCCGCGTCCTGTCCAGTCTCTTGGTTCGACCGCGAAGCCCGTCTCTTCGTCCCGACCCGCGCTCGGAAATCGGCGTCGCGCGCAGGGCCGGTCGAGGTCGGCCGTCGCGCTTCCGCAGCCGCTGGCGCAGGTGCCGCCGGGCCGCGCCTCGAGGGGGCCGAGCGCGGCGCCAGGCTGGCGGCGGCCGGGGCGTCGACCAACGCCACGCCCGAGCCGTCGAAGCGGGCAAGGCAGCGCGGCCCGTGGAAGATGGCAAGGCTGCCGTCCGGGTACTGGCGCACCTTCACCGTCGCCCGCACGTAATGGGCGCGCAGCGGACCGGCCGGGATCTGCAGCCGCAGTCCTTGCCAGCTCACGGTGTTGTCCCGGGCGACCGTGCGCTCCTCCTCGGTGCACAGCATCTCGACCAGAACCGCCCGCTCGACCGCCACGAACGCCCGCTCGGGCAGCGTCGCAGGCCGCGCGAATTGCCGGTTGTGCTCGGGCAGGAACACGGCCTCGATCCAGGCGTTGGCCGCTGCCACGTCGCCGATGCCGGCCAGCGACAGCTCCTTCACCAGCCGGTCCTGCAGCGTGCCGAACATGCGCTCCGAGCGCCCGCGGGCCTCCGGCGAGTAGGCGGGGATGTGCGCGACGCCGAGCCGGTCCAGGGCCCGCCCGACCTGCGTCCGATGGGCCTTGTCGACCTTGCCGCCGGCCGCGGCCGTATGGAAGTAATGGCTGCCACGGTCGGTGTACAGCGTGCACGGCAGGCCATGGGCCGCGAACGTCTCGAATAGCCCGCGGAAGGTCGACATGGTGCCCTCCTCAGCGACCAGGAAGGCCGAGTAGATCGTGCTCGTGGCATCGTCCATGGTCACGACCAGGTCCAAGGGCGGCTGATCGGAAAGCCAGGCATGGCGCGAGCCGTCCTGGTGCAGCATCATGCCTTCGCACGGCTTGCGCTCGCGCTTCCTGCGGTGCGCGCCCCGCCGCGGCGCCCGCGCCAGCAGCCCCGCCGCGTGCAGCTGCGTCTTGGTCCACGTGTAGC
>JAHDWB010000028.1 GCA_023382595.1 Anaerolineales bacterium
ATACCGTCTCCGCGTGATTACTTCATTTTGCTCTGATGCGGCCACCAGTGGAACAGCGTGCTTGCACGGATCATGTGGCGCTGCTGCATGAGGGCGACGCATCGCTCGGCGACCACGCGGTCGAGGTCCGCGATGGTGGCGAAGTGGGTGTTGACCAGCGGCTCGTCGACGAACGCCCACAGATGCTCGGCGGGTTGCAGCTCAGGGCTGTGCGGCGGCTGAAAGACGAGGCGGATACCCTCGGGCACGGCGAGGTTCTCTGGCCGATGCCAGCCGGCGTTGTCGAGCTGAAGCACGATCCGCTTCTTCCTGCCGGCTCCTGTGGATTTGGCGAAGTCGAGCAGGATCGCCTCGAACATCTCCTTGCAGATCGCGTTCGAGATGTTCCACTCCGTGCGGCCGGTGGCCGGCTCGACGAAGCCCGTCACGTAGAGCCACTCGAAGCGATGATGGCCGAGCGCGATTGGACGCTCGCCCCGCGGCGCCCATACGCCGCGCGTGATCGGCTTCAGGCCGATGCGATGCTCGTCCGTCGCCCAGATCTCGATTTCGGCGTCAGGATGCCGGCGCTTCTCGTCGGCGACGGCCCGTTGCAGTTTTTTTTAGACCCGCGCGGTCCGCCGCGTCGGCTGCCGCGGGATGCCGGGGCCGCGGCTGCTGGATCGACCAGCCGATGGCCGTCAGCGCATCCCAGCCGCGCTGATTGTGGACGGACTTCAACCCGTGGAACCGGGCAAGCCATCGCGCAATTTTCGGCCCCGTCCACTGGCCGCCGTCGTCAGGAGGCGTTTGCAGGCACTCCTTCAGCGCAGCCAGCGCGTCCGCCGTCAGAATGGTCGCTTCGGTGCCGTTGTTGACGCGCTGGTCTCCAAGTTGCTCGGGCCCGCCCGCGTTGTAGCGCTTGATGAGACTGCGCACCCAACGCGTCGAGAACGACAACAGATCGGCCACCTCGTCGAGGTCGTAGCCGCGCGACAGGAGCCACAGCGCATGGAAGTGGCTCTTGGCGATCGGCTCCGCTGCCGTCTCGTAGCGATGCTCAAGCTCCGAAGAGGAAAGATGCGGCGTGATGGCGGTCATGATCGTACCCCCTGCGG
>JAHDWB010000029.1 GCA_023382595.1 Anaerolineales bacterium
GGGGGGTGTTGCGATGGGAAAAGCCTACGTCCAACTGTCACTTGAGGACCGGTGCGAAATTGCCAGGCGTCGCGCCGAGGGCCAATCGATCCGACAAATCGCGGCAGCTTTGGATCGCGCGCCATCGTCGATTGCTCGGGAGCTGAAGCGCAACACCGGACGCAAGGTCGGCTATCAGCCCGCCTACGCCAACGCGCAGACCAGGGCCCGGCGCTGGACGGGCTCGCGGCTCTCGCGCAGGCCCGAGCTGCAGAAGGTCGTTCTCGATCGGCTCGCGCAAGGCTGGTCCCCGGAACAGGTCGCCGGCCGCATTGCGCGCGAGGCCGCCCCGGAACGCGTCTCATACGAGACCATCTACCGCTTCATCTATGACCAGATCCGCAGAACCCAGGACTACAGCTGGCGGCTCTATCTCCCGCGTGCCAAGAGCCGCCGGGGGATCCGCGGCGTCCGCGGCGGAAGCCCGGCAAGCTTCATACAACAGCGTGTTGCCATAGACTTGCGCGATCCCGAGGTGCAGGCGCGAACCGTGCCGGGGCACTGGGAGGCAGACCTCGTCATGTTCGCGAAATACGGCCAGGCCCTCCTCACCCTGCATGAGCGCACCTCGCGCATCGTGCTCGCAACACGCCCCGCCAACAAAACCGCCGACCTCATCGCCGAGATCATGCGCACCCTCCTCGAGCCGTTGCCGGAGGCCTTGCGCCGCACCGTCACCTTCGACAACGGCACCGAGTTCGCCCGCCATTACCGGCTGCACGACCTCGGCTTCAAAACCTACTTCTGTGACCCGCATGCACCCTGGCAGAAGGGCGGCATCGAAAACGCCATCGGCCGCCTCCGCCGAACGCTGCCGCGCAAAACCGATCTGGCGACCCTCTCCCACCAGCGGTTCGCCAAGCTCCTCCGGGCCTACAACTCCACCCCCAGAAAGTGCCTTGACTTCCAAACCCCGGCCGAGATCTTTCTCGCCCAGCTGTTGCACTTCGGATGTGAATCCACCT